>NZ_CP150981.1:0-2760674 GCF_049532735.1 Kocuria sp. KSNUG | reverse complement strand
TGCGCCAGTCTACAAGCCGGGTCCGACCGCTGCGTTCCACCCGAGGTGCGGTCCGGCTGTGATTTCCCCGGCAGGCTGCTCCCGCGCGCGAGCACGTCACGGCAAGTAGTGTGGTGGCCATGACCACATGGGAATACGCAACCGTTCCGCTCATGATCCACGCCACCAAGCAGATCCTCGACAACTGGGGGGAGGACGGGTGGGAGCTCGTCACCGTGCTGCCCGGCACCCAGGCCGCGGACACCCCCGCGGGCAACATGACGGCGCCCGTGCAGACCAACCCGATCGCCTACTTCAAGCGCCCCAAGAACTGAGCGCGAGGAGGATCACGCCATGAGTGAGGAAGTCGAAGCCAGGATTGCGCGGCTCGGCCTGCAGCTGCCCGAGGTGGCCAAGCCCCTGGCGGCGTACGCTCCGGCCGTGGTGAGCGGCAACCACGTCTACACGGCGGGGCAGCTGCCCCTCGTGTCCGGTTCGTTGCCGGCCACCGGCGTGGTGAGCGACACCGGCGCGGAGGGCACCGTGTCCCCCGAGCGCGCCGCCGAGCTCGCCGAACGCTGCGCGCTCAACGCCATCGCGGCCGTGAAGTCGCAGATCGAGGACCTGGACCGGATCCAGCGCATCGTGAAGGTCACGGGCTTCGTGGCCAGCGCCCCGGACTTCTACGGCCAGCCGGCCGTGGTGGACGGCGCGTCCACCCTGCTGGGCAGGGTCTTCGCGGGCGCCGGTGTGCACGCCCGCTCCGCCGTGGGTGTCAGCGTCCTGCCGCTGAACTCCCCGGTGGAGGTCGAGCTGATCGTCGAGTTCGCCTGAGCATGTCCGGTCACCGCGGCGGGGAGCGGATCTTCGCCGTGCCCCCCGCCCACGCCAAGGCGGCCCGGGCGTGGCTGGACCGCGGGATCGGGCTCAACGGTTCCTCGCCGCGCCACGGGGCGGCCACCGTCTTCGTGAGGGACGGGCAGCGCGGGGTGGAGACGCTCATGCTGCACCGCCCCGGGCGGCAGGCCATGGGCACGCTGTCGTTCCCCGGCGGCATCACGGAGGCCAGCGACGACGAGCCACTCGACTGGCGCGGGCCGTCCTCGGCGGAGTGGGCCCACAAGCTGCTGTCCGAAGACATCGGCCTGGCCCGGCGCAGCCTCGTGGCGGCGGCCCGCAAGACGTTCGTGGAGGCGGGGATCCTGTTCGCGGGAACCCCCATGCACGGGGTGGCGGAGAACGTGGAGGGCGTGGACTGGATGCGCTCGCGGGAGCTGCTGGCCACGGAGGACATCTCGTTCGCGGACCTGCTGGCCAAGCGCAGCATGGCGTTCCACAGCGAGTGCCTGCGGCCCCTGTCCCACTGGGCCACGTCGGACTTCGTGCACCAGCGGCTGGACCTGCTGTTCTTCGCGGCCGCGGTGCCCGTGGGGCAGCGCCACTGCGCGCTGGCCACCCAGCGCGGTCGGGCCTGGCTGGGATGGGTGGATGCCCGCGCGCTGCTCGAGGACCCCTGGTCAACGGACGTGCCCGAGACGTTCCGGCAGCAGGCGGAGGACTCCGCGCGCAGCGACGACCCCTGGCACTTCGACCTGGAGGAGCTCACCACACCGGGCGTGCGGTGCGCGGTGGAGGCCGTGGCCGAGGCGTCCTCGGCGGTGGCCTTCCTGGCGGCTCGGCGGGACATGCGCGTCAAACGGCCGCGGCTGGACCTGCGGGACGGTGAACCCGTCCTCGTGCTCGACGGCTGAGACCCGCCCGCACCCTGCGTGCGGTGCAGAACGCGAGACGCCCGCGGCACGTGCCGCGGCACGTGCCGCGGGCGTCGTCGTGATCCGGGGAACGGATCAGCGCGAGCGCTGCTTGAGGCGCTGCAGGTCCAGGATGACCACGGCGCGGGCCTCGAGGCGGATCCAGCCGCGCTGGACGAACTCCGCCAGCGCCTTGTTCACGGTCTCGCGGGAGGCGCCGACCAGCTGTGCGAGCTCCTCCTGGGTGAGCTCGTGGGCCACCAGGATGCCGTCTGTGGCGGGGCGGCCGAAGCGGTCCGCGAGGTCCAGCAGGGCCTTGGCCACGCGGCCGGGGACGTCCGAGAACACGAGGTCCGCGAGGTTCTCGTTGGTGCGGCGCAGCCGGCGGGCCAGGGCCTGGAGCAGCTGGGCGGAGACCTCGGGGGAGTGCTGGATGACCTTGCGCAGGTTCTCGTGCTTGAGCCCGGCCAGGCGGGTCTCGGAGACCGCGGTGGCGGAGGTGGAACGGGGACTGGGGTCGAACAGAGCCATCTCGCCGAAGATCTCGCCCGGGCCCATCACGGCCACGAGGTTCTCACGGCCGTCGCTCGCGGTGCGGCCGAGCTTGATCTTGCCGGAGACGATGAAGTAGAGCTGGTCGCCGGGATCGCCCTCGTGGAACAAGGTGGCGCCGCGGGAGAGATCCACCTCGGTGATCTCCTTGGTCAGAGCGGCGAACGCCTCGTCGTCCAGGGAAGCGAAAAGCGGAGCGCGGCGCAGGACGTCGGTATCCAAGGTAGATCTCCTCACGAAGAAGGGTGAGCCCGTGTGGGGGCCACGTGCTAGATGACGTTCCATCGTAACGAATTTCACACGGTCCGGGTCCAGCCCTCGGGTGGTGCTCAGAGTGAACGTTCAGGGAATTATCGGGTTCCAGGTCCGGGCCCATTGCGCGGAGCCGGGATTCATGGTCTGCCCCGTCACCCACCGTATGCTCGACCCGACACGCACCAGCTCCCGCGTGGCCCCCCACCTTTAGAGGACCTCCATGACCCTGGCCCTGAACCTCCTGGACGTGCTGCTGATCGTCGTGCTCCTGGCGTACCTGGTGGCCGGATACCGCCGGGGGTTCTTCCGGTCCCTGGCCGCGATCCTGGGGCTGGTCCTGGGGGCGGTGCTGGCGTTCTGGGCCGGCCCCGTGGTGGCCTCGTACGTGGACCCGCAGTGGCAGATTCCCGCCGTGCTGCTCACGGTGCTCGTGCTGCTGGCGCTCGGCGAGTACCTGGGCACCCTGCTGGGCCGGACGCTGTCGGGGCTGCTGGAGAAGTCTGGCGTGGGGCTGCTGGACCGGCTCGGCGGCGCGGTGCTCAACGTGGCGGTGGCGGCACTGGTCATCTCCCTGCTCGGTTCCCTGGTGGGCCAGTTCGGTCTGCCCGCGCTGTCCCAGCAGGTGGCGTCCTCACAGGTGCTGCGGGGCATCGAGCGGCTCACGCCGGACGCGGTGCGCCACGCCATGACACAGACACGCAACGCGATCAGCGGCGCGCAGGGCATCCGTCAGCTGGACGAGCTGCTCTTCCCCACGGAGGCGGCACCGGATCCCCAGGACACCCCCGACTCCCAGGTGGTCGCGGATGCCGGGCAGTCCGTGGTGCAGGTCTACGGCACGGCCGCACAGTGCGCGCAGAACCAGACGGGCTCAGGGTTCGTGGCGCAGCCAGGCACCGTGGTCACCAACGCGCACGTGGTGGCCGGGGTGGACCAGCCGGTGGTGGAGACGCGCGACGGTCGGGTCTACCAGGCCCAAACGGTGCAGTACGACGCCGCCTCGGACCTCGCCGTGCTGCGCGTCCCCGACCTGCCGGAGGCCCCGCTCCCCATGCAGAGCGAGGTGAGCCCGGGGGAGTCCGTGTCCTTCGCGGGATACCCCCTGGGCGGTCCCTACACCCTGCGTCCGGCCACCATCCAGGGTGAGGCGGTGGCACCCGTGCAGAACGTGACCACGGGTGAGACCCAGACTCGCAGCATCATCCAGATCGCCGGCAACGTGGAGCAGGGCAACTCGGGTGGTCCGCTGCTCAACGCCAACGGCCAGGTGGTGGGCGTCGTGTTCGCCAAGGCGGTGGAGGGTGAGGCCGGGTACGCGATTCCCGTGGAGCGGGTCACCGAGATCCTCGCCACCACCGGGGACTCCACGGTCCCCGTGCCCACGGGCCAGTGCGTGGCGGGCTGACCCTCTGCCCGGGGCCGTGGACGGACCGGACGCACCGAGCACGCCGCCGCGGGGTGGCGCACCGGGTGTTTCAGCCGATCCCGAGGTTACGGGCCACCACGTCCACCGCGAGCTCGTACCCGAGCACGCCCGCCCCGGCGATCACGGCCGTGGCCTGCGGCGAGACGAACGAGGTGTGCCGGAACCCCTCCCGCCGGTGCACGTTGGAGATGTGCACCTCCACGACCGGCATCTCGCACATCTCCAGCGCGTCGTGAATGGCCACCGAGTAGTGGGTCAGGGCGGCGGGGTTGATCACGATCCCGCAGGCCTCCGTGCGCGCCCGCTGGATCCAGTCCACGATCTGGCCCTCCCAGTTGGACTGCTCGAACACGACCTCCAGGCCGTAGCCCTGCGCCCTGGCGCGCACGTTCGTCTCCACGTCCGCGAGCGTGGTGCTCCCGTAGATCTCGGGCTTGCGGGTGCCCAGCGTGTTCAGGTTGGGGCCGTTGAGGACGTGGATCGGCAGCTCGCTCATGCCCCCATTCAAGCGCATCGGCACCGCCCACCGTGCCACGGACGCGCGCCGCCGCGGTGCCCCTCCCGGGCAGATCGTGCGGGCCGTTCCTCCGGCGGGTGGCGCCGCCCGGGCATCCGGCGGTCTCCGCCGCGCCGGCCCTCGGCACGGACGACGCCGCCGCGGTGCCTCCCGTGGGGAAGGCGCCGCGGCGGCGTCGTGGGTGGAGCGTGCGGGTGGGCTACTTGGCGCCCAGGGAGTCCACGATCTGCTGCATGACCGTCTGGTCCGCGAGCGTGGAGACGTCCCCCACGGGGCGGTCCTCCGCGACGTCCTTGAGCAGGCGGCGCATGATCTTGCCCGAGCGGGTCTTGGGCAGCTCGGGGACGATCAGCACCTTCTTGGGCTTCGCGATCGGGGAGATCTCCCGGCCCACGTGCGCCCGGATCTCCTCGGCGAGCTCGGCGGCGTCCCGGTTCTCGGCGGTGGCCTGGTCCGAGAGGATCACGAACGCGAAGACCGCCTGGCCCGTGGTCTCGTCCTTGGCGCCCACCACGGCGGCCTCGGCCACGGACGGGTGGGAGACCAGGGCGGACTCGATCTCGGGGGTGGACAGGCGGTGGCCGGAGACGTTCATGACGTCGTCCACGCGGCCCAGGATCCACACGTCCCCGTCCGCGTCCCGCTTGGCGCCGTCACCGGCGAAGTACTTGTCCCCGAACTGGCCCCAGTAGGTGTTCACGAAGCGCTCGTCGTCACCCCAGATGGTGCGCAGCATGGAGGGCCACGGCTTGCGGACCACCAGGAAGCCGTCCGTCTCGTTGGGAAGCGAGGTGCCGGCGTCGTCCACCACGTCCACGGCGATGCCCGGCAGCGGCACCTGCGCGGAGCCCGGCTTGGCGGTGGTGACACCGGGCAGCGGGGAGATCATCATGGCGCCGGTCTCGGTCTGCCACCAGGTGTCCACGATGGGGCAGCGCCCGCCGCCGATCACGCGGTGGAACCAGGTCCACGCCTCGGGGTTGATGGCCTCGCCCACGGTGCCCAGCAGGCGCAGGGAGCTGAGGTCCCACTCGCCGGGGATCTCCTCGCCCCACTTCATCATGGTGCGGATGGCCGTAGGGGAGGTGTAGAGGATGCTCACGCCGTACTTCTGCACGATCTCCCAGAACCGGCCGCGGTGCGGGGAGTCCGGGGTGCCCTCGTAGATCACCTGGGTGGCGCCGTTCACGAGCGGCGCGTAGGCGATGTAGGTGTGGCCGGTGACCCACCCGACGTCCGCGGTGCACCAGTAGACGTCCGTCTCCGGCTTGAGGTCGAACACGTTCTTGTGGGTGAACGCGGCCTGGGTGAGGTAGCCGCCGGTGGTGTGCAGGATGCCCTTGGGCTTGCCGGTGGTGCCGGAGGTGTACAGGATGAACAGGGGGTCCTCGGCGTTCTGCTCCGAGGGCGTGTGCTCGGTGGAAGCGTTCTCGGTGACCTCGTGCCACCACACGTCACGGCCGTCCTGGAACGCGACGTCCTCGCCGTTGCGCTTGACCACCACCACGTGCTGGACGGAGCTGCCACCCTTCTCCAGGGCGGCGTCCACGGCGGGCTTCAGCGTGGTGGGCTTGCCGCGGCGGTAGGAGCCGTCCGCGGTGACCACGAGCTTGGCCTCGCCGTCCTCGATGCGCGAGCGGAGGGCGTCCGCGGAGAAGCCGCCGAAGACCACCGAGTGGATCGCGCCGATGCGCGCGCACGCGAGCATGGTGATCACGGCCTCCGCGATCATGGGCAGGTAGACGGCCACGCGGTCTCCCTTGCCCACGCCGAGCGCCTCGAACGCGTTCGCGGCCCTGGAGACCTCGTCCTTGAGCTGCGCGTACGTGTAGGACGCGCTGTCCCCGGGCTCGCCCTCGAAGTACAGGGCCACGCGGTCACCGTTGCCGGCCTCCACGTGGCGGTCCACGGCGTTGTACGCGGCGTTGAGGGTGCCGTCCTGGAACCACTTGGCGAACGGCGGGTTGGACCAGTCCAGCACCTCGGTGAACGGGGTGGACCACGTGAGCAGCTCGCGGGCCTGGTTCGCCCAGAACTCCTCGCCCTGCTCCTCGGCCCGCGTGTACAGCTCCGCGGTGGCGTTGGCCTGGGCGGCGAACTCCTCGCTCGGGGCGAAGGTCTTCGGCTGGGCTGCGGGATCCGGGGTCATGGTGCTCCTTCACTGGGGCCGGTGCGCGCCGCTCGCGCGGGCGCGTGGTGCAGTTCACATTCTCCCGTCCAGCCTAGTGGAACCGCGCGGGCCCGCTCCATCGCGTGCGGGCGCATGTCGGGCCCGTGGCACAGCGCCCGGGCGGGTTTGACCCCCGTCACGGGGCACAGCATGATCGAGGGCATGGAGACCCCCGCCGCAGCCGAGCACGTGCGTTTCGTCCCGGCGCGGCAGGCGGAGCAGGCGGCCGCGCGGCGTCGTCGTGCCGGGAGCGAGACGGCCCTGTCCAGGACGCGGCGCGCACGGCGCATCCAGCGGATCCTCGCGCAGACGTACCCCTACGCCGTGGCGGAGCTGGACTTCGACGACGCCTGGCAGCTGCTCGTGGCCACCGTCCTGTCCGCGCAGACCACCGACATCCGCGTCAACGCGGTCACGCCGGGGCTTTTCGCCGCGTACCCGGGCCCGCGCGAGCTGGCCGAGGCGCCCGCCGAGGACGTCCAGGAGATGGTGCGCTCGCTCGGCTTCTACCGTTCCAAGGCACGGTCCATCCAGGCCCTGGCCACGCGCATCGTGGACGAGTACGACGGCGCCGTGCCCGGCACGCTCGCGGAGCTCGTGACCCTGCCCGGCGTGGGGCGCAAGACGGCGAACGTGGTGCTCGGCAACGCGTTCGGGGTGCCCGGGATCACCGTGGACACCCACTTCGGACGGCTCGCCCGCAGGCTGGGGTGGAGCACCCAGGACGATCCGGTGAGGGTCGAGGCGGACGTGGCCGCACTGTTCCCGTCCGCGCTGTGGACCGAGCTGTCCCACGAGCTGATCTACCACGGGCGGCGGATCTGCCACTCCCGCAGGCCCGCGTGCGGGGTGTGCCCCGTGGCGGACCTGTGCCCCTCCTACGGCGAGGGCCCCACGGACCCGGAGGCGGCGCGGACGCTGCTCGGCTACGAACTGAAACCCGGCCGCGAGGACCTGCTGGCCGGGTTCATGGCGGGACGCACCCGGCGGCAGCTGCGCGCCGAGGGACACACGCTCAGCGCGTGAGAGGACGGACGATGACCACTTCCCAGGCCCAGCCGGGCAGCCCGCGCGAGCAGCTCGTGGAGCTCGCGCGCCACGGCTCGTCCGTGATGATGCAGGACCGCGAGCCGTGGCGGATCGGGCAGCTGGACGAGAACTTCCGGCACTCGGCGGTGCTCATCCTCTTCGGCGCGCTGGACAGCGTGCCCTCCGCCTACGCCGAGCACGCGGAGGGCCCCGGGCGGGACCTGGACGTGCTGCTGGTGCAGCGCGCCTCCACCTTGCGGGCGCACCCCGGCCAGGTGGCCTTTCCGGGCGGGCGCCTCGACCCGCCGGACGGGGAGCTGGGCACCACGCTGGAGGTCCCCGGTGGGACCGTGAGCGCCCCGCACGTGCGCGCGGCGCGGCGTGAGGCCCATGAGGAGACCGGGGTGGACCCGGACGGGGTGGAGGTGCTCGGTGCACTGCACGAGGTGCCGCTGCCCGTGAGCAACCACCTGGTGACCCCCGTGATCGGGTGGTGGCGCAGCCAGTCGCCCGTGGACGTGGTGGACCACGCCGAGTCCTCCCTGGTGTTCCGCGTGCCCGTGCTGGACCTCATCAACCCCGCGCACCGCTACTACGCCACCGTGACCCGGGGGAACCAGACCTACAAGTCCCCGGCGTTCGACGTGCGGGTGGCCGGTGTCCCCGAGACCGTGACCGTGTGGGGCTTCACGGGCGTGGTGCTGGACCGGGTGCTCGAGTGGCTCGGGTGGTCCGTGGAGTGGGACCGCTCGGTGAAGCGGCCGGCGCCGGGGATGGGGCCGAAGGACTAGGGCCAGGCTGAGGCGCGCTCTGCGCCAGCCCAGAAAATAATTCGTGTGAGGTAGACCACCTGACTGCTAATCTCCGAGCTATCCACAGCGGTGTCCTCATGCGAGAAGAGCGGTCATGCGATCACAACGGATCATCAGTGTGGGCGGTCTTCAGGTGGAGTTCGTCACTCCCGTGGAGACCGTCCGCGCTGTGAACGGGCTCGACGTCTCCTTCGCGGAGGGGGAGTTCGTGGGGCTCCTGGGGGCCAGTGGGTCAGGCAAGACGACCTTCGTCAATGTGCTGGCCGGGTTGGAGAATGCCACGGTGGGTGTGGTCACCGTTGCTGGACACGACATGGGTGCGCTCAGCTCGACGGAGCGGGCCCGGTTGCGCCGTGAAGACATTGGTGTCGTGTTCCAGGACAACAACCTCATCCAGGAGTTCACGGCACGGGAGAACGTCGCCCTTCCACTGATCATGGGCGGGGTCCGGCGCAGGGACGCACACGCCGAGGCCGATGAGATGCTGGGTGTCCTCGGTCTCTGGGACCTTGGCGACAGGGTTCCCGGTCAACTCTCCGGTGGTCAGCAGCAGCGGGTGGGTGTCGCCCGGGCCCTGGTGGGCGGTCGGCAGGTACTTTTGGCGGATGAGCCCACCGGTGCGTTGGACACCGAGAACTCCCGGGCGATCTTAGGTCTCTTCGCCGAGCTGGCCAGTACCGGCGTGACGGTGGTGGTGGCCACCCACGACAGCCTGATCGAGGAATACGCCGACCGAATCCTTGTGCTTCGCGACGGCCACCTCGTCGAGGACCGGCCCGCCCACGGGGCGCCGGTGAGTGGACGGTGAAGCATCCCGTTGCCCACCTGGTGGGTTTCTACCTGCGCTCACGCGTTGTCCGCAGCATCGTGGTGATGTGCTTCATCGCGTCCTTCGCGGTGGTGGCAGCTTTCCAGACGGCGGCAGCTCTGCGTCTGGACGGGCCGCAGCAGGCGGCACAATATCTCGGGGATGCGCAGTACGCCGCGGAGGTTCCGACTCCGTCAGGCAGCATCCGGGCCCTCCACGATGAAGAGGACCGTCTCGGGGCTGCCGTGACTGGCGCTGGGGGCACCGTGGCCAGCATGGGCCAGGTGGTCTCGTTCCTGGACCTGGATGAATCATCTGAGCAGGTGACGCTGTGGGAAGGAGACTGGTCCGAGAACCCCTATCCCGAGCGTTTCTCCCTGACCGAGGGGCAGTGGCCGGACTCCGACAGGGATGTGGTGGTGCAGGACACCCTGGCCACCTCGTATCCGGTGGGAGACCAGGTCTCGCTGTTCTCTGGCGGGGTGAAGTTCACTGTCGTCGGAATCGTCCACGACGACTTGCAGAGGAAGGGGTCTCTCGTGCTGGCGGCCCCCGGCGGGTGGGACCGCGTTGTCCAGTACGCGAGCACGGGACCTGCCCGCTATGACGCCGACGAGGCACGGACCATGGTGCGCTGGAACGGTGGCGATGGCACGGCTGTGCAGTCAGCGATATCTGCCGAGCACGGGGGTGGAGACGCGGCCCCGGGGGAGCTGACGTCTTTCTCCTTCTACTCCCGGGAAGATTTCCTCACCTCGCCTGCACCGGGGCTGGCGACAGTGCCTGCGCTGATCGGGGTGGTGCCTCTGACCGTGGTTCCGGTGACGGTCGGTGGGCTGGGGGCGCTGCTGCTCACGCGTCTCATCCGGCGTTCACGGCTGAGCATGTGGCGGATCGGTGTGGATTCGCGCACCAGCGCCGTCGCCGGGTGGTTGGCTGTGCTCGTCGCCGTGGGCGGAGCAGGTTTGACCGGTGGTCTTCTCGGGGCTGGGGCGGCATGGGTGCTGCGCCCGGCCGTGGACCGCCTCTCCGATCACGCCCTGAGTCCCTTTGCGGACCCGGCCCCTGCCGTGCTGCTCGTGGTCGTCTCTGCAGCCGCCGGGGCAACGGGCGCCCTTCTCGTGGGTGGCCTGGGTCGTCGACCAGCAGGAAGTGCCCGGCCGGGAAACGCGGCCGACGGTCAGTCATCCCGGGCGAGGATGGTGGACACCGTGCTGGTCGTCCTCACAGCCCTGGCCTGCGCCGGGTTGTCCTGGGCGGCGTGGAGTGCTGTCACACAAGGTCTTGCCTCCACCGCTGCCGCCACACGCACCACCGTGGTGCTGTGCATCGCTCTGGCTCTGGCCGTGGGACTGCTGGTCCGCGGGGCGGTGATGCTGCCCACCGGTGGTCCCGTGTCCGCCCTGGCGCTGCGGCGTCTGCGTCGCACCGCAATCACCACCATGGTCACGGCGGCAACCCTGGCGTTGGTGGTCGCGGTGCCGGTGGCGCTGGCCACCACCACGGCCACCGAAGCGCAGGTGATCAACAGCACGATTGTCTCCGCCGTGCCCGCTGACCAGGTCGACCTTGGGTACTCCACCGCTTCCAGGGGCGGGGTGCCGGCCACGGTGCACCACCAGTTCGAGGACCACACCGGACTCACCGATCCGGTGGACCTGCGCACGGTGCTCGCCTCCTCTGATCCTGGAGACGGGGCGGAACCAGCCATGAGCGGACTCCCCACAGCAGTGGCGTCACCGGCCGCTCTGGAACGCGTCCTGGGCCGGGCACTGACCGCTGACGAGCAGCAGAGCTTCACGGCCGGGAAGATCCTCACCACCAAACCCGTGACCGTGGACCGGGTGGAACTCAGTTCTACACAGGGGCCATCAGCTACCTTCGCACTCGACGCCCTGAGCCAGGTGCCGCCGGAATACCGGGAAGCCACCGCCGGTTTCGTTGCCTCCCAGGCCGTGGCCAAGCTGCCGATGGAAGCCACGTACTACGTCTACACCGGGTTGACACCCCAGCAGATCGAACGAGCTCGTGCCGCACCCCTGGAACTGGGCTTCGACCCGTCCTGGGTCCGGACCCAGGAACCACCGGTGATGTTCGAGACCCCTCCCGCGTGGATCATCACCTCGTGGGTCATGGTCGGCGTCGTGGTCCTGATCGCGGCTCTGCTGGCCCGGGCACAGGCCAGGGTGCTCCAGCCCTACCTCGGTGGTCTCTACGCCGTGGGGGTGGGGCCGTCCATGCTGCGGCGGGTCGTGCTCGCCCAGATGGTGATCCTTCTCGGGCTTCCCGCGGCCGGGGGCATCCTCGTGGGGGTAGCCGCCACAGCCGCAGTGTGGGCACTGTTCCCCGAACCAGCCGCCGTGACCGTGCCTTGGACGGTCGTGGGAGTGGCCTCAGCGGGGTGCGTCATGGCCATGGTGATCGGCACCGTGACCGGCGCGGCGCGCCTGAATGCCCGCGCGCGCTTCACCGACTGACTCGGGGCCCGTCCACCGGGCCGGCCAGAGCCGCATCACCACAGACGCCCCGGGACGTCACCAGGACCAGGGCTTCTTCACGATCCGCGAGGCACACGCCGATGCCCAGCGGGGCTTCCCCGGAGTCATCCTGGACCGCGTGGGAGACTCAACCGCATGATGATGTGGCAGTCAGAGATCGGCCGGGTCCTGGAACTGGAGCGCGACCTGCAGTCACATTCCACTCGAGGTGATGTGGCGCGTCTCCGTGAACTACTCGCGCCGGATTTCGTCGAAATTAGTGCTTCCGGTCGCCAGTGGGACTTGGAGACGATCCTTGGTCTCTTGAACAAGGAATTGAGCGCACCTGACAGCACGGAAATCGAGATGGTCGGTTTGTCGGCACGCACTTTGGGCCCCGATGTCGTTCAGGTGTTCTGGGAATCTCGACGAGGGGAACGACGGGCTCGCCGGACATCCTTGTGGCGGCGCAGCGGCGGCAACTGGCAACAGGTCTACCACCAGGGAACGCCGCTGACTTGAAACCGCTGCACGGAAGCCTCACGTGCTGGCCTCGGAAGACGCGGCCGACCGCGTGTGCACTCCGACGGGGCGGTGCGGGGCGTTTTCGTACCCGGTCGCAGACCCCTGTCGGAGACTTCCCCTCAGCTCTCGTCGAGGCGCATGGCGCGGACGGGTCGTGACGTCACCAGCAGCAGGACACCCACGAGTCCCACGAGGCACACGCCCACGCCCAAGATGGCGCTCAGCCCGGCGGACACAGCGGCGCCGGAGAGCACCGGGGCCACCACGGATGCCAGTCCGCCTACCAGTCCAAAGGTGGCGAGCACGCGTCCCTGCATGCCGGATGCGGTGCGGGCGAAGACGTAGCCGAACAGCCCGCCGTTGAGAGCGGGGGAGGGCAGCATGCACACCACCGCGATCACGAACATGAGCACGGGGTGGGGTGGTGCCGCGAAGAACGCTCCGAACGCCACCACCATGAAACCCAGGCCGAGGATGGCGGTCCAGCCGGCGTGAACATGGTCGGTGATGACCGGGGTGATGGCGCTGCCGAGGATGCCTCCCACCGCGAACCCGGCCATGACCAGCCCGATCTGGAACGCAGGCATCCCTTCGGCGCGCAGGGAGAACACGGCCCAGGTGGTGGCGGTGAACACCATGAGGTTCACCAGTGGCGCGCTGATCAGCACCCGGAGCAACGCGGCTTCACTGGCGAGGTAGCGCAGACTCTCGCGATATCCGCTGCTGATCTGGCGGGGCAGCATGCGTTTCCGGGCGTCCGCACCGAGAGTGGGCGGAGGGCCCAGGTCGACGGTGATGGGACGCAGGCACAGCAGGAATCCGGCATCGCACATGCAGCGCAGAATGAACGGCAGCCCCGGGAGAACGCCGTAGAGGGCTCCTGATGCGGGGGACCCGACGATGGAGAGTGTTGCGCTTCGTGCGTGTCCTGCACTCACGGCCCGGGGGTACTCGACGGGCGTGATCAGCGTCTTGAGGGATCCATCCAGCGCCGGATCCGACAGGCCGGAGGCGGCCGAGGCCACCGCAGTGAGAGCGACGAGCGTCGCCGTGAAGCCCCAGGAAGGCCCCGCACCCGCCAGGGTGACGCCCACGAGCAGGACGGCCAGAGCGACGTCGGCGGCGCACAGCGCCAGGACGGCCCGGTTCAGGAGCGTACGACGCGACCTCAGGTCCGCGAGCCCACCGCCCACGATCCCTGCCACCAGTTCGAGTGCCGTGAGGCAGCCCGCTGCCACGCCGGCAACAGCGACATTCCCGGTGGCGTCGATGATGGCCAGGGAAACCGCCAGGTTGGTGCTGGACGACACCGTCAAGAACGTGGTGGCCCCGAACCACCGTCGGTAGGACGGATGACGGAACGGGTTGCGGGACTTCACCACTGTGCGCTGCGGGGCCTTTGCTGCTGGGAGCGGGACGCCTCAACATAGCACCGGTGTGTGCTGCAGCTCACTTCGCGTCCGCGTAGGACGTCACCACAGTGGTGGCCACCGGGACCTCCACCGGCACCGTGCCGAACACCGTGTGCACCGCCTGCTCCGCGGCATGCTCCACGATCTGCTGCACCCGGTCCGCGTGCTGCTCGGCGCAGTGCACCATGACCTCGTCGTGGAGGAAGAACACGAGCTCCGCGTCCACATCCGCGCTGTGGAGGCCCTGCCGGATGTGGCCGAGCCACGCGAGGGCCCACTCCGCCGCCGATCCCTGAACCACGAAGTTGCGGGAGAACCGCCCGTGGCTGCGGGACGCCTGCGCGGCGCGGCGCTCGCCGGCCTGCGTGTCCGTGGCGCGCTGCACCTCGAACCACTCCGGGCCCGGCGCGGGGGACCAGCGGCCCAGGTAGGTGCACACCTGCTGGCCGAGCTCGCCCACGCGCGCGGCGTGCTCCACGTAGCCCACGGCCCGCGGGAACATGCGGGTCAGCTGCGGCATGAACCGCCCACCCGCCCCGGACGTGGCGCCGTACATGGCCCCGAGCAGCGCGAGCTTCGCGTGGGAGCGCTCCGTGAGCTCGGAACCGCGGGCCTGGCCCTGCTCCGCGATGGCGGTGTAGAGGTCGCGGCCGCGCGAGGCCTCGGCCAGGGCGCCGTCGCGCGCGAGGATGGCGAGCACGCGGGGCTCGAGCTGGGCGGCGTCCGCGACCACGAGCGCGTGCCCGGGATCTGCACGCACCGCGTCCCGGATGTACTTGGGGATCTGCAGGGCACCCCCGCCGCGCGCCGCCCACCGGCCGGTGACGACGCCGCCCACCACGTACTCGGGGTGGAAGCGGCCCTCGTGCACCCAGGTGTCCAGCCAGTGCCACCCGGTGGCGGAGAAGACCCGGGAGAGCTTCTTGTACTCCAGCACCGGGGCCACGGTGGCCACGCGCTGCTCCTGCGGCTGACCGTTGACGAGCGTCCACTCCTGGAGCTTGAACGCGCGGGTGGTGTCCACGTCCACCCCGGCGTTGCGCAGGGCCTTGAGCAGCTCCACGGGCGAGTCCGGGTTCAGGGTGGGAGCGGCCAGCGCGGTGCGGACCTCCTGTGCGAGCTCCTGCATGCGTGCGGGGCGCTCCTCTCCCGCCGGGCGCGGGCCGAGCTTGTCCTCCAGGATCTGCTCGTGCACCGTGGGGTTCCACGGAATGCCCCGGTGGCGCATGTCCGCGGCCACGAGCGCCCCCTGGGACTCGAGGCTCAGCAGCCGTTCGAGGCGCTGCGGATTCCGGGCCGTGGCGCACGCGCTGGTCTGGGCCGCGAGCTCTTCGATCAAATCCGTCACGCCCGGCCCATGCTCCTCTGCCACCGCGAACAGCGATCCCTGGTTGCTCGCCGGTGCCAGGGGCCGGGGCCCTGGAACGTGCCGGGGGTCCGCCGGTTCGAGGACGGGACGGTAGGCGAGGGGGCGGGGTTCCCCGGCGTCGTCGGGCGCGCCTGAGCCCGGCGCGGTGGAGGCCGTGGCGAGGATGGTGGCGCACAGTCCCAGGTCCCGGCACCGCGTGACCCACACCCCCGCGGCGCACAGCAGCGCGGCGGGCACGGAGGTGTCCTGCCAGGTCCACACCGGGGGCTGCACACCCGCGCGGGCCGCCGCCTCCTCCCGCTGGGCGACGACGCGGGGCAGCTCCGCGTCCGAGACCGTGAGTTCCTGCCCCGCGCGCTCGCCGTTGGCGGAGACCACCTGCAGGACCCAGGTCCCGGGCTCGGCGGCGGCCACCACGATGTGCATGGGGTTCATTATGCGGACCGGTTCCGACACCGCCGGCCGCGCGGCGCCGGGGCGCGGGCGGCGTCGTGCTCCGCGGTGCCGGTGGGAGACTGGGAGGCATGACGAGCGAACCGAGCGAGGAGCAGGACGTTCCCTGGGCCATGCAGCTGGTCGTGCACCGGGACAAGGCCCTCCCGGCACGCGAGGTGGACGTGGCGGAGGCGGCCGCGAGCGCCGTCGTCACCCTGCTGGCCGATGAGCGCAGTGCCCCGGGCGGGCCCTGGCACGAGGCCGTGCGGACCTGGCGGGACGTGCAGATCCGCAAACTCGTGCGCCGGGCGGACGGCAAGCGCTGGGAGGACGTCCAGTCCCTGCCCGGCGTCACGGTGGTGCATGCCGCCACGGACGACGCCGCCGCGGCCGCCGTGCGCGCGTTCGTCCCGGCCCCGGTGCGCCCCCTGCCGAAGGAGCTGCACAAGCTGCAGGTGTCCGGAACGCAGTTCCCGGCGGGCGGCGCGTCCCGGAACGTGGATGCGGTGGTGACCGTGGAGGTGGCGCCCGGGTTGGGGATCTCCAGCGGCAAGCTCGCCGCGCAGTGCGGTCACGCCGCGCAGCTCGCGTGGGAGGACATGCCCGCCGACGTGCGGGAACGCTGGCGTGTGGACGACTACCGCGTGCGGGTGGTCTTCCCCTCGGTGCGGGAATGGGCCGAGGAGCGGCGGGCGGTGACGGTCACGGACTCCGGGCTGACCGAGCTGGACGGGCCCACGGACACCACCCGGGCGTGGTGGTGAGGGGGAATCCCCCTCACCGCGTGAGGGGAGTGCCTCTCACACGGTGTGAGGCGGCCCGGCGGTGTGGGACGGGGCCTGTGGCTGGAGGGATTCCCGGTGCAGGTCGCGCAGGAACTCGCGGAGGATCGTTTCGCTGCGGCCCCAGTCCGAGACCACGAACGGGACCACCGGACGGCACGTGGCCTCCACCTCGGAGCCACCGTCCGAGGACGGGCGGATGGCGAAGCGCAGACGCTCGCCCCACGTCCGGAACGAGGGCCCCGTTGCTGCCGTGCCGCCGTGGGCCGCGAGTGTCCGCAACCCCAGCTCTTCATTGCCCTGACACACCCGCTCCACCAGTGCCGGCACGTCCTCGGCGGGGACATCCAGATGGGCCCGGCCCTGGCAGCGGGCGCCGTGGACCGTGAGTTCCCACCCCTCGTCCCGGCGGACGCCGGGGCGCCAGGACACCACACTGAAGATGGCCGCCGACACGCCCGCCACCACGGCCCCGGCCACGACGATCGGGGCGAACTCGCCGCTGGCCCAGCGGAAAAGGAGCACCACGAGCCCCACATAGATGAACCAGAGGGCGAGGGCGCCGGCGACTGACGCGCGGGTGACGGGCCTGATGTCCATCACCTCATGGTCGCCGTCCGAGCCGGCGGAAGCAATGGACCTTCGGCCAGAGTCCACGGCGCGCGGCGGAGTCACTGCACAGCCGAATCTGCTCGGAACGGACACCGGCGGTGCTCCACAATCCCGAGACCGCCCGGCCGGTGGGCGTGGCGGGACCGTCACCGTGGGGCCATGACCACAGCACCCACGACCGCCCCGGTCGCCCCCGCCGCAGACAGCCCGCGCCGCGCTCGTCGCGCCGCGGGCCAGCCGTCGCAGGCCGACGGACCGACCTCGCCCCGAGGGCCCGTCGGCGTCCGGACGGGGAGCCACCCGGGCGGGCCCGCCTCGTGGGACGGGCCCATCGCACCCCGCCAGTGGGGGCGCACCCGCCCGGGGTCGTCCCCTGCCTCTGCCCCCGCCCCGGCCTCGGAACGGTCGGACCGTGGGCGGGGCGTTCGGCTGCTCACCATCTCCGCGGAGCTCACGGAAGCCGTGGAGGCCGTGTGCATCGGTGCCGGGGTACCGCTCGTGGTGGGGGATTCGGGGGCACGGGCGGCGTCGTCGGACGTGGTGCTCGTGGACGCCTCCTGGCCAGGCGAGGCCGTGCCTCCGGGGGCGGTGGTCGTGGCGCTCGCCGAGCACGGTGACGCGTGGGACGTCGCCGCACGGCACAGGGCGTCCGCCGTGGTGGTGCTGCCGCAGGCCGCCGCGTGGCTGGCCGAACTGATTTCCCGCTCCGTGGACGCGGAGGTGCCGCGGGCGCTGGGGCGCGTGTACGGCGTCGTCGGGGCCACCGGAGGGATTGGCGCGTCCACCGTGGCGAGCTGGCTCGCGGGGTACTTCGCCGCGCAGGGTCGCGAGACCGCCCTGGTGGACGGTGACCCGTTGGGTGTCGGGCTGGACCTCGTGCTCGGCGAGGAGGGCACGGACGGACTGCGCTGGCCCGAGCTGAACCAGTTCTCCGGCGCCGTGGCCGCAGATCAGCTGTGGGCCGCCATGCCGCGCGTGGAGACGCTGCGCTACCTCTCGTGGGACCGTCGCGCCACGCACGCGGAGACGGTTCCCGCGGCCGCGGTCGTCGCGGCCCTGCGCGGGGCGGCCGCGGTCCAGGTCGTGGATCTCTCCCGCGGCGATCTCGAGCGGCAGGCGCGGTGGTGCGACGCCGTGCTGGTGCTGACCCCGCGCACGGTGCGAGGTGTGCTCGCGGCCGAGCACGCCGTGGCCCGCTGCGGTGCGGTGCCCGTGCTCACCGCACTGACAGGGATCAACGTGGCGGACCTTGAACCGCGCGTCCTCGCCGACGCCACCGGGGTGCCCTGCGCCGCCACGATTGCCTTCGATGCGCGCGTGCCCCAGCACCTGGACGACGGCACGGTGCTGCGCCGCGGCCGGACCGCCAAGCACGCCAAGACGGTTGCGGTGCTCGCCCGGGCCCTGGAGGAGCTGTCGTGACTGCCGTGTCCAGCCGTGCGAGCCACGACCGTGCCACGGCCACCGACGCCGCCGGGAGCGCCACCGAGCTCGACGACGCGTTCGTGGAGCAGGTGCGTGAACGGCTGCTCGCCGAGGGAGGCGCCATCACGGACACCCGGATCGCCACCGCCGTGCGGGAGACCGGACGGGTGCTCGGCGCCGTGGGCTCGGTGCGCGCGGCCCAGCACGTCAAGGCGCAGCTGACCGGCCTGGGCCCGCTCGAACCCCTGCTGCCCGCCTCCGGGCTGAGCGACGTCTACGTCAACGGCCACGAGAACGTGTTCGTGGAGACCCTGGAGGGGATCCAGCGGGTGGCCTCCCCGTTCACGAGCGAGGCGCAGCTGCGGGCGCTTGCCGTGCGGCTCGTGACGGCCGCGGGGCGGCGACTGGACGACGGCCACCCCTGCGTGGACGTGCAGACCGCCGCCGGACTGCGCGTGCACGCCGTGATCCCGCCCGTGTCCACCGGGGGAACGCTGCTGTCCATACGGTTCAGGGCGCCGCAGCGGCTGTCCCTGGCGGACCTCGTGGCCTCCGGCACCGTGCACCCCTTCGTCGCGGACGTGCTCACCGATGCCATGGCGGCCGGGGCAAACCTCATGATCAGCGGGGCCACCGGCTCCGGTAAGACCACGGTGCTCTCCGCACTGCTGTCCCAGTGCCCGCCCGAGCAGCGGATCGTGCTGGTGGAGGACGCCGCGGAGTTGAACCCCGAGCACCCGCACGTGGTGGGTCTGCAGTCCCGCCAGGAGAACGTGGAGGGCGCCGGCTCCGTGGACCTCTCGGAGCTCGTGCGCCAAGCCCTGCGGATGCGACCGGACTGGCTCGTGGTGGGGGAGTGCCGCGGGGCGGAGGTGCGGGACCTCCTGACGGCGCTGAACACCGGGCACTGCGGAGCAGGCACGGTGCACGCGAACTCGGCGCGAGCGGTACCCGCGCGGCTCGCCGCGCTCGGATCCCTGGCGGGGCTCAGCCGGGAGGCCGTGGACCTGCAGGCGTCCAGCGCGCTGGACCTCGTGGCCCACGTGGACCGCACGCCCGCCGGTCGGCGATTGACCGAGGTGTGCGTCCTCGCCCTGGAGGCCGGTGCGCTGCGCACCCTGCCCGCACTGAACACCACGGACGGCCACCCGGTCCAGGGCCCCGGATGGCCCCGGCTGGCACAGCTTCTTGCGCGCGGACGGGAGCTGTCGTGACGGCCACCGTGCTCGCGGGCGGTCTGGTGCTCGCCGCTCTGCTGATCGGCTCCGGTGCCGCTGCGCCTGCCGGCCGGTTGAGGTCGGTGGGGGCTCTGTCCCCACGACGCGAGGGTGAGACGCCGCGCTCGCGCCTGCTCAGGACGTGGCGGCGCCGGGACCGGGCCACCGAGGCCATGCGCTGGGTCACCACGGTGCGCCGCCTGGCCGCGCTGCTGCACGCTGGGCGGGCGCCGTCCACGGTGTTTGCAGAAATCACTCCCGGGGCCTCCGCGACCGATCCCACCTCCCGGTGGATCACGCGGGTGTGCCAGGAGGTGCACGCCGCGGTACTCGTGGGCATCCCGGTCTCGACCACGCTCGGGCGGTTCGCCCGCCGGCCCGCCAGTGTGGGTGACCGCATGCTCGGCGCCACGGCCCGCTCGGTGTGCGCGCAGCTCGCGGCGTGCTGGGAGATCTCGGAACGTTCCGGATCGTCGCTGGCCCACACTCTCTCCGGGGTGGCGGAGTCCCTCGAATCGCAGCTGGACGCCCAGGCCGCCCGCGAGAGCGCCCTGGCCGGGCCGCGCGTCACCGTCCGCACCCTGTCCTGGCTGCCCGTCCTTGCCCTGGCACTCGGCATGCTCATGGGCACGGACCCGGTGACCACCCTGCTCACCACAGGGTGGGGGCAGATCGCGCTCGCCGCGGGAGCCGGTCTGAGCATCGCGGGCCGCCTGTGGACGCGCCGCCTCCTGCACCGCGCCGAGGCGGTGAACGGATCATGATGGCCGCCGCCCTCGCGGGTCTGCTCGCCGCCGCAGCCCTGCTGCTGTGGGTGTCACCGGGCATGCCCGGGGCCGGCCCACACGTTCCGGGCCGACGACGCCGCGCAGCCGGCCACGCTGCCCCGCTCACCGCTCCACCGGAGGCTGAAAAGTCTGCATTCCCCGCCCTCCCCGCTGCGGCTCTCGTCGAGCTCACGGCCTGCCAGCTGGATGCCGGGCTGCCGCTCGCCGAGGCCGTGGGGGTCCTGGCGGACAGCAGCGCGGGGCGCCCGTACCCGGCACTGTCCCGGGCAGCCGCCGCCCTGCGGCTCGGTCTCTCCTGGGAGGCGGCCTGGCCGCACGAGAAGGCGCTGCCGCAGGAGATCCAGGACTACCGCGACGCCCTCGAGTTCACGGCCACCTCGGCCACGGCGTCCGCCTCCGTGCTGCGCGGGCAGGCGGAGCTGGTGCGCCGCGCCGAGTACCGCCGGGCGGAGCGTGCCGCCGAAGCCCTCGCTGTGCAGCTCGTCCTCCCGCTGGGACTGTGCTTACTGCCCGCGTTCATGTGCTGGGGCGTGGTGCCCGTGCTCATGAGCCTGCTGCCCAGGGCGTTCGGCTCATGACCGCCCGGCGCATCCACCAGGTTTCTCGGGTCCGGGGACCGCCCGCTCGTGTGCGTGCGCGCGCCCACCACACCCCTTTTCACACCACGCATTCCACACCACAGTTCCACCCACCGAAGGAGACCCACATGTCCACGCTCACCTGCCCTTCCGCCACCCCCGATGCCTCAACTCCCGCGCACGACGACGCCACCCGCCTCGCTGACCTGCCGCCCCGGGCCGTGCCGGTCACCGAGCCGTCCGTCGGCGAGGGTACCGAGGTTCCCGCCGAGGCCACGGACCCGTCGCATCACCCGGTCGAGGACGCGGGAGATGCCGCGAACCCGGACGCCTCCGACCTCGCCTCCCTGGACCAGGACGACCCCGACCTCGGGGCGTCCACCGCGGAGTACGCGGTCATCGTGCTGGCCGCCGCCGCGTTCGGCGGGGTCATGGCCGCGGTGCTGTCCTCGGACTCCGTGTCCGGGATGCTGCTCGGGATCATCCAGAAGGCCCTGGCCATCTGAGATGCCCACCGGATCCGCGGGGTGCGGGGCGCTCGTCCCAGCGAATGAGCGTCCCGCACCCCGGTGGGCCGGTGCAGCGGAGACCGGGCTGCCGAGTCACCCACCACCCGTCAGGAGGAACCATGATCGACCGGACCAGAGCTCGTCCAGACCACACCGACCCGGACCGGGGCGCGGTGACCGTGGAGACCGCCGTCATCATGCCCGCCCTCGTGCTGCTGCTGGCGGTGCTGCTCGCCGCGGCCGCCGCCGGGATGACCACCGTCCGGTACGAGGAAGCGGCGCGGGCGTCCGCCCGTGCTGCTGCGCGCGGTGAGAACACGGCGGTGGTGGAGCGCACCGCGCGGGAGATCGCGGGTGAGTCCGCGAGCGTCGACGTCGGGGCCGCGGCCGGTCGTGTGACGGTGGCCGTCAGCGGCCCCGCCCCCGGAATCCTGGGGCAGTGGAGCGACTGGCGTCTCGACGCGAACGCGAGTGCGGCGGTGGAGAGAGGCGCGGGCGCGCCGTCGGATGACGGGCAGGGCGGAGCCGGGGAGCGCGAACTGGAGGGCGCCACGAACCACGCCGGTGGGACCGGGCCCACCACAGACAAGGACGGAGCCGGTGATGGAGGACCGTGACGAGGGCTCGGGGACGGTGCACGGACTGACCCTCGCGGCGGTGCTGTGCACGCTGCTGATCGCGCTGCTCCTCGTGGCGCAGGCGGGGATCGCCACTCACCGGGCCGCCAAGGCCGCGGACCTGGCGGCGCTCGCGGCCGCGGACGTCGCCCGCGGACTCACCTCTGGCATCCCGTGCGAGACCGCTCAGGCGGTGGCCCGGGAGAACGGGGCGGACGCTGTCGAGTGCGCGGTGCTGGCTCCGGAGAACACCACGGTGGACGTCACCGCGACCATCGATCTGCCGCCCCCGCTGACCCCGCTCGGACCCGCGCGCGGGGTGTCCCGCGCAGGTCCGCCACCGGGGGAGACGTGATGGCCACGACCCGGGGGAAGCGCTCAGGATCTCCGGGGTCGGGTGGACACGGATGGAACGGGCCGGCGTCGCGGAAGGAGGGCCGCCGGCGGCAGGAGTCCCCGTCCGCCCTCGCCCGCACGGAGACCGCACGAGGCGCCCACCCCGTGGAGGGTGGGCACCTCGCCTGCCCTCGTCCGCGCGGAGGCCGCTCAGGGTGCGAAGCGCAGCACCCCGTTGAGCAGCTTCAGCGCTCCGGCCTTGTCCAGCGGATTGTTGCGGTTGCCGCACTTGGGAGACTGCACGCAGGACGGGCAGCCGGACTCGCACTCGCACTGGGCGATCGCGTCCCGGGTGGCGGCCAGCCACGTGCGGAACATGTCGTAGCCGCGTTCGGCGAAGCCCGCGCCGCCGGGGTGGCCGTCGTGCACGAAGATCGTGGGCAGCTCGGTGTCCACGTGCAGCGCGGTGGACAGCCCGCCCACGTCCCACCGGTCGCACGAGGCCAGCAGGGGCAGCAGCCCGATCATGGCGTGCTCCGCGGCGTGCAGGGCGCCGGGGATGTCCGGCTCCTCGATGCCCATGGCGGCCAGTTGAGGCCCGGACACCGTGAACCACGTGGCCACCGTGGACAGCTGCCGGGGTGGCAGCTCCAGGGGTTCCTCGCCCGCCACTTCGTTGGAGGCCACGAGCTTGCGCTGGTAGCTGATCACCTGCGTGGTCACGTCCACGGCACCGCGGTGAATGGTCACGGGACCCCACTGCATGGAGTCCGCGACCGAGTCCACCCGCACCTCGGTCACGTCCCGCGCCACGGTGTAGAAGTCCGGGAACGCCCGCCGCACGGCTGCCACGTGCAGCTCCTCGTCCAGCTCGTCCACCAGGTAGGTCCTGCCCTGGTGCACGTACACCGCCCCCGGGTGCGCCTGGTAGTGGGACTGCGGCGCTCCCATGGTGCCCAGCACGGTGCCCGTGTCCGAGTCGATGATCTGCACCGGTCCGCCGTCCCCGGAACGGATCGAGACCATGCCCGCGGGCTGTTCGGCGCGGGTCCAGAACCACCCGGACGGGCGGCGTCGCAGGTGGCCCGCCGTGGAGAGGGAGTCCACCACGTCGCGGGCCGTGGGACCGAAGCGTTCCAGCTCCTCGGGCCGCAGCGGCAGCTCCGCGGCCGCCGCGCACAGGTGGGGTGCCAGCACGTAGGGGTTGGAGGCCTCGAACACGGTGGCCTCCACAGGGACGTCGAAGATTGCCTCCGGATGGTTCACCAGGTACCCGTCCAGCGGGTCGTCCCCGGCGATCAGCGCCGCCAGGGCGTGCTGCCCCGAGCGCCCGGCCCGCCCGATCTGCTGCAGGAATGAGGCCCGGGTGCCCGGCCACCCGGCCACGAGCACGGCGTCGAGGCCCGCGATGTCGATCCCCAGCTCCAGCGCGGAGGTGCTGGCCACCCCGAGCAGCCGGCCGTCCCGCAGCTGCTGCTCCAGCTCTCGCCGCTCCTCCGGGAGGAAGCCGGAGCGGTACGCCGCCACCCGGTGGCCGAGCGAGGGGTCAACCTCCTCCAGTTGCCGGTGGGCGGCCTGGGCAATCGTTTCGGCCCCGCGCCGGGAACGGATGAACGCGATGGTGCGGACCTGGCGCAGCACCAGGTCCGTGAGCATGTCCGAGGCCTCGGCGGTGACCGTGCGGCGTCGTGGGGCGCCGTTGTCCGAGCCGCCGGGGGACTGCTCCGGCTCCCACAGCACCACCGTGCGCGAACCGTGGGGCGAGGTGTCCTCGGTGACCGCCGTGACGTCCTCGGGAGGGCAGCCGATGAGCTTGGCGAACGACTCCTGCGGGGACGCACTCGTTGCGGAGGCCCCGATGAACCGCGGGGACGCCCCGTAGTGCGCCGCGATCCGCGCGAGGCGGCGCAGCACCACCGCCACGTGCGAGCCGAAGACCCCGCGGTAGGAGTGGGCCTCGTCGATGATCACGTAGCGCAGCCGCCGCAGGAACCGGGACCACCCGGCGTGGTTCGGCAGGACCCCGTGGTGGAGCATGTCCGGGTTGCACAGGATCACGTCCGCGTGCTCGCGGATCCAGCGACGTTCCCCGGGATCGGTGTCGCCGTCGTACGTGGCGGCCCGGACGTCGTCGAACCCCAGGGCGCGCAGGGACGTGAGCTGGTCCGCGGCGAGTGCCTTGGTGGGGGAGAGGTAGAGCGCGGTGGCCTCGTCCGGGTGGTGGAGCATCCCGGGGCGCTCGGCCAGGGCCAGGCGACCGCGGTGCACGGCGTCCACCACGAGGGTCTGGTAGACGAGCGACTTGCCGGAGGCCGTACCGGTGGCCACGATCGCGTGCCGCGGGGCGGTCAGTGCGGCCACCTGATGGGCGTAGGGCTCGTGGATGCCCAGCCGCTCGTAGGCGGCCACCACGTCCGGGTGCAGCCAGTCCGGCCAGGGCGCGTGCACGGGCGCCCGCTCCGGGATCTCCCGGACGTGACGGACCTGCTCGGGGCGCGGTCCGCGGCCGAGCAGGTCCACCATCTCCTGGGAGGTCGTCATCCCGTCATTGTCACCCACCCGGTGAGGGGCCACGAACGAGCTGCCCGGGCCCCGGGGGCAGAAGGCGGCCCGCACCGCATCGCCGCTGCCCCACGCCCCGGCCGTGCCGCGCCCCGGCCACATCGCACCTCGGCCGTACCTCACCTCGGCCCCACGGCGAACCGGCGGCGTCGCCCGACCCGGCCCTGCTGGTCTCCCACTCGCCTGCCTCGGGGTCGGGGTGCCGACGACGCCTCCGGCCACCCTCACCCACCGCGCGCACGTGCGTGGAATCATGGGGGCATGAGCAACGACGCACATCCCCACCCCATGAACATCTCCGGAGAGCACGAGGACGCCCCGCAGGGCTCGCCCATCTCGGAGCTCAGCGAGGAGCAGAGCTGGGAGCTGCTCCGGCAGGCCCGCTTCGCCCGGCTGGCCACCCGCGACGGGGACGAGATCGACATCACGCCCCTGAACATCGTGGCCGACGGCGAGAAGATCTACTTCCGCTCCGCCAAGGGCACCAAGGTGCTGCACCTGCAGCTGAACCCGAACGTGGCCCTGGAGATCGACCGCACCGCCGGTTCCGAGGCGCACTCCGTGGTGGTCCGCGGCACCGCGGCCATGATCACGGACGCGGACGAGATCAAGCGCGTGGAGGAGCTCGGGCTGCGTCCGTGGCTGAACACGGAGAAGATCGAGTTCGTGGAGATCACCCCCACCCGCATCACCGGCCGCGCGTTCCGGCTGGGTCACTGAGCGTGGCCGCTGCTGCCTCCGGTCCCGCCCCGTTCAGCACCGTCCCGGACGCACCCCGTTCCGACGACGCCGCCCTGGTCGCCGCCCTGCGCGCGGATTTCACGGCGGCGGGCTTCACAGTGGACCGTGTCACGGACCTGGTGGGCCCGGAGGCCATGTCCGCGTGGTCGCGGGACCAGGCGGTGCCCGCCCGGCGCGCGCTGCACGAGTGCGGATCGCAGGATCCTGTGCTGAGCACCCTGACGGCGTTCTTCCTCCTGGGCGATCCCGTTCAGTCCTCCGCGCTCGACGCCGCCCTGCCCACCGTGGGTGCCTCCGGGCTGGCGCGCCTCGGGCTGGTGGAGGACACCACCGAGCACACGGGCAGCGGCACGGCCACCGGTGCAGGCACCGACCCGTTGCTGAGCGCCGCCATGGACCTGCGCCCCTACGCCACGGACTCCTCCGAGGAGCTCTGGGTGGCGAGCGACCTGGGTGCCTTCCAGCGCCCGGGCGTGTTGCGCCACGACCACGTGCTGGGCATCGGCGGCGCCTCCACCACCCTGGTGCAGTCCACCCCGCGCCGCCCGGTGGCCACGGCCCTGGACCTCGGCACGGGCTGCGGGATCCAGACGTTCCACCTGCTGGCCCACGCCGAGCACGTCACCGCCACGGACATCTCCGAGCGTGCCCTGGCCACCACGCGCTTCAACCTGGTGCTCAACGCCCCGGCCCTGGGCCTGGACCCGGAGCACCTGAAGGACCGGGTGAGCCTGGAGCTGGGCAGCATGCTGGAGCCGGTGGCCGGGCAGCACTTCGAGATGGTGGTGTCCAACCCGCCGTTCGTGATCACCCCGCGCACCCCGCAGGAGACGGACGCCGAGCGCTTCACCTACCGGGACGGCGGCCTGCCCGGGGACCGGATCGTGCGGGACCTGCTCGCGGAGCTGCCCTCGGTGCTCACCCCGGGTGGCACCGCGCACCTGCTCGCCAACTGGGAGATCCCCCGCGATCCCCAGGGCGAGCCCGAGTCCACATGGTCCCGGGGGCCGGAGTCCTGGATCCCCGCGGGTACCGGGGCGTGGATCATCCAGCGCGAGCTGCAGGACCCGTGCGAGTACGCCGAGACCTGGTTGCAGGACGCCTCCCAGCAGCGCGATCCGCAGGCATTCGACCGCGCCTACGCCGCCTACCTGGACGACTTCGCCTCCCGGGACGTGGCCGCGATCGGCTTCGGCATGGTGTGGCTGCAGCGCCCCGAGGGCAGCGAGCGCACGGCTGAGCCCCACGACGGCGCCCTCAGCGCGGACGACGCCGCCGTCGCCCCGAGCCCTGCGCACGTCTGCTCCCAGTCTGATGTGTCCGCCCTCGCCGGGCCGGGCGCCGAGCGCGCGGCGAGCGGGAGCGCAGAACCCGGCCGTGCGGCGTCGTTCCCCCTGCCGCGGATCTTCGAGACCGTCCCGCACCCGATCCAGCAGCCGATCGCCCCCGCCCTGGCCGCGGAGTGGGAGCGGACGGTGTGGCTCAACAGGGAGGCGGTGGACGCCGAGAGCGGTGCCCCCGGCCAGCCCGCGTGGCTGGAGCGTCGTCTCACCGTGGCGCCGGATGTCACCGAGGAGCGACACGGCACCCCGGGCGCGGAGGACCCGTCCCTGATCCTGCTGCGACAGGGCGCGGGGCTGCGGCGCACCGTGATCCTCTCCAGTGAGGCCGCGGGTTTCGCCGGGGTGTGCGACGGCGAGCTCCGTGCCCAGCAGATCCTCACCGCCCTGGGTGTGCTGCTGGGGTGGCAGGAGGGCCCGTCGGAGCAGCTGGTGGCCGAGATTGCAGGTCTCATCGCGCACGGGTTCCTGCTGGAGGTGTCAGACTGACCCCGTGGGCGAGCCCGTGATCCTGATCCGGACCACGGCCGCGCACCGGGTGTGAACGCCTGCACAGTCACGAGGCTCGGCGGAGCCGGTGAGCCGCGTGACGTACGCTGACGTCTCAGACGCGGGACGAGACACACCACGAGCACCAGACCGGGCGCCGTCGCCTACGCTGAACGGCGACCACCAGCAACAGACCCGCCCCGCAAGCACGGGTCACGACGAGGAGCACCTTTGGCACCGAAGGCCACCAAGACCGCCGGCACGGGCAAGAGCCTGCTGATCGTGGAGTCACCGTCCAAGGTGAAGACGATCGCGGGCTACCTGGGGGACGCCTACGAGGTGGAGTCCTCCATGGGACACATCCGTGACCTGCCGCAGCCCTCCGAGCTGCCCACGGACATGAAGAAGGGCCCGTACGGCAAGTTCGCGGTGGACGTGGAGCACGAGTTCGACCCGTACTACGTGGTGAACCCGGACAAGAAGAAGAAGGTCACCGAGCTCAAGCGCAAGCTCAAGGACGCGGACGCCCTCTACCTCGCCACTGATGGGGACCGCGAGGGCGAGGCCATCGCGTGGCACCTGCTGCAGGTGCTCAAGCCCAAGGTGCCCGTCTACCGCCTGACGTTCCCCGAGATCACCAAGGAGGCCATCGAGCGCGGCTTCGGCCAGCTGCGGGACATCGACCAGGACCTCGTGGACGCGCAGGAGACCCGCCGCATCCTGGACCGGCTCTACGGCTACGAGATCTCCCCGGTGCTGTGGCGCAAGGTGTCCTCGGGTCTCTCCGCCGGCCGTGTGCAGTCCGTGGCCACCCGCCTGGTGGTCCAGCGCGAGCGCGAGCGGATCGCGTTCGTCCCCGCCGACTACTGGGACCTCACGGGCCAGTTCTCCCGCCCCGAGGGCCAGGACGCCGGACGTGCGTTCTCCGCGCGCCTGAGCTCGGTCAACGGCCGCCGCGTGGCCACGGGCAAGGACTTCGACGACCGCGGCCAGCTCAAGTCCCCGTCCTCCGGCAACGCACCGGTCACGCTGGACGAGACCGTGGCCACGGCGCTCGCGGCCGGCCTGCAGGACGCGCCCTTCTCGGTCCGTTCCCTGGAGACCAAGCCCTACACGCGCCGGCCCGCGGCACCGTTCACCACGTCCACGCTGCAGCAGGAGGCCGCGCGCAAGCTGCGCTTCACGTCCCGCACCACCATGCGTGTGGCGCAGCGGCTGTACGAGAACGGCTACATCACGTACATGCGAACGGACTCGGTGGCCTTGTCCGACCAGGCCGTCAACGCCGCCCGCGCACAGGCCAAGGAGCTCTACGGCCCGGAGTTCGTGCCGTCCTCCAAGCGCGTGTACGCCTCCAAGTCCAAGAACGCGCAGGAGGCCCACGAGGCCGTGCGCCCCGCCGGGGACACCTTCCGCACGCCCTCCCAGGTGCGCTCGCAGCTGTCCGTGGACGAGTTCAAGCTCTACGAGCTGATCTGGAAGCGCACCGTGGCCTCCCAGATGCAGGACGCCAAGGGCGACACCGCCACGGTGCGCCTGGGCGCCACGGCCACCTCCGCGGCCGGTGAGCACGCCGGGGCCGACGCCGAGTTCTCGGCCTCCGGAACCGTCATCACCTTCCGGGGGTTCCTGGCCGCGTACGAGGAGGGCCGGGACGTGAACCCGGACCTCACCGCGGACTCCGGCAAGAAGGGCGCCAAGGACGAGGACAAGCGCCTGCCCGTGATGGCCGAGGGCGATGCACTGGACGCCTCCGAGGTCACCGCGGACGGGCACACCACCACCCCGCCGGCCCGCTACACCGAAGCCTCCCTGGTGAAGACCCTGGACGAGCTAGGCATCGGCCGCCCCTCCACCTACGCCGCCACGATCTCCACGATCATGGACCGCGGCTACGTGCAGGTGCGCGGTTCCGCCCTGATCCCGTCCTGGCTCGCGTTCTCCGTGGTGCGGCTGCTGGAGGACCACTTCTCGGACTACGTGGACTACGACTTCACGGCGGAGCTCGAGGAGGACCTGGACCGGATCTCGCGCGGCGAGGCCGAGCGCGTGAAGTGGCTCTCGGGCTTCTACTTCGGGGAGAACCCGTCCGATCCCGGCCTCAAGCCCATCGTGGAGGACCTCGGGGAGATCGACGCCCGGGCCGTGAACTCCATTCCGATCACGGACGAGATCACCCTGCGCGTGGGCAAGTACGGCCCCTACCTGGAGTCCGGCGGCACCCTGGACCCGGAGACCGGGGAGATCACGGATCCCGTGCGCGCAAACGTCCCCCTGGACCTCGCCCCGGACGAGCTCACACCCGAGAAGGCGCAGGAGCTCATGGAGATCGGCAAGGCGGACGGCCGTGAGCTGGGCGTGAACCCGGAGAACGGCCGCACCATCGTGGCCAAGGACGGACGCTACGGTCCCTACGTCACCGAGATCGTGCCCGAGCCCACGCAGGAGGAGCTCGACGCGATCCCCACCGAGTACTACAAGAACGGCAACCCCAAGCCCAAGAAGATCGAGAAGCCCAAGCCGAACACGGCCTCGCTGTTCTCGTCCATGAACCTGCAGGACATCACACTGGAGGACGCCCTGAAGCTGCTGTCCCTGCCGCGCGAGCTCGGCCAGGACACGGACGGTGAGACCATCACGGTGCAGAACGGCCGCTACGGGCCGTACCTCAAGAAGGGCTCAGACTCCCGCTCGATCTCCTCCGAGGACCAGATCTTCACGATCACCCTGGAGGAGGCCAAGACCATCTACGCGCAGCCCAAGCAGCGTGGCCGCCAGGCCGCGCGGCCGCCGCTCGCGGACCTGGGCGCGGACCCCCTCACGGAGAAGCGCATGGTCATCAAGGAGGGCCGCTTCGGCGCGTACATCACGGACGGCGAGACCAACGTGACCGTGCCGCGCGCCGAGGCGATCGAGCAGATCACCGCGGCCCGGGCCTCCCAGCTGCTCGCGGAGAAGCGCGCCAAGGGCCCCGCCCCGGCCAAGGCCCCGGCGCGCTCGCGGGCCAAGAGCTCCACCGCCAAGAAGCCCGCGGCCAAGAAGCCGGCCGCGAAGAAGCCCGCCGCCAGGAAGCCGGCGGCCCGGAAGACGGCCACCACCAAGACCACCGCGAAGTAGGGTCCACCCTCGGCCCGGCACCCCTGGGGGTCAACCGACCGGCTCGCGCCCCCGAGCTGGGCCGGGCCGGGCACCGCACGTCTGCGAAAGTAAGGAACTCCCATGAGGCTCTCCGTCCTGGACGTCGGCTCCAACACGGTGCACCTGCTCCTGCTGGACGTCTACCCCGGCTCCCGCCCGGAGCCGTACGCGTCCCACAAGGTGGCGCTGCGGCTGGTGGACCACCAGGACGCGGACGGGCGGATCACGGACGAGGGCCGGGACCTGCTCACGTCCTTCGTGGTGGAGGCCCGGGACTTCGCGGTGGAGCACCGTGCGGAGGACCTGCTGGCGTTCGCCACCTCGGCCATCCGTGAGGCCACGAACGGCAACGACGTCCTGGAGCACGTGCAGTCCACCTCGGGGGTGACGCTCACGGAGCTGTCCGGGGACCAGGAGGCCGCCATCACGTTCTCGGCCGTGCGCCGCTGGTTCGGGTGGAGTGCGGGCCGGATCCTGGACTTCGACATCGGTGGCGGCTCGTTCGAGATGGCGATCGGCACCAATGCGCTGCCCACGGTGGCCACCTCCGTGCCGCTGGGAGCGGGCCGGTTGTACCGGACCTACCTGGCGGGGTCCGACGTCGCCTCTCCCGCCCAGTTCAAAGCTCTGCGCAAGCACGTGCGCACCACGCTGCGCCCGGCCGTGGACCGGATCGCCGGGGGCGGGCACCCGAACCTCGTGGCAGGCACCTCCAAGACCTTCCGCTCCCTCGCCAGGATCTGCGGGGCGGCGCCCTCCGCACAGGGACCGTACGTGGAGCGGCTCATGCACCTGGAGGACCTGCGGCTGTGGACCCGTCGCATGGAGGCCATGAGCGTGGTGGAGCGCGCGGACCTGCCGGGCGTCTCCGAGCACCGGGCCGCCCAGGTGGTGGCTGGGGCGATCGTCGCGGAGACCGCGATGGACATGCTCGCGGTGGACACCGTGCAGATCTCCCCGTGGGCGCTGCGCGAGGGCCTGATCCTGCGCCGCATGGACCGCCTGGTCCGGGACGCCACGAGCGAGACCGTCAACCCTAAGGACCTGGTGAACCGCCGATGAGCGAGACCCCTGCCGTCTACCGGCCCCACGTGGCGCTGTCCACGAGCTCGCTGTACCCCCAGGGCGTCCCGGAGACCTTCGAGGCCGCCACCCGCCTGGGCTACGACAGCGTGGAGGTGCTCGTGACCCACGAGCGCATGAGCCAGCTGACCCACCAGCTGCTGGACAGCGTGCAGAAGTACCAGATCCCCATCTCCACCATCCACGCGCCCACGCTGCTGTTCACCCAGCAGGTGTGGGGCAAGTCCTGGACCAAGATCCAGATGGCCGCGAAGCTCACCCACCAGGTGGGCGCCGAGGTGGTGGTGGCCCACCCGCCGTTCCGGTGGCAGCGCAAGTACGCCCGGAACTTCGTGGCGGGGGTCCGGGAGGTCTCCCGCATGACGGACACCAAGATCTCCGTGGAGAACATGTACCCGTGGCGCGTGGCCGGACGGGAAGCGGTGGTCTACTCCCCGCACTACAGCCCGCTGGGCCAGGACTACGACTGGGTCACGTGGGACTTCTCCCACGCCGCCACGGCCACGATGGACTCCCTCGCGGCCGTGCAGGAGCTCGGCTCCCGGCTGGGCCACGTGCACCTCACGGACGGTTCCGGGGAGACGCTCGCGGACGAGCACCTGCTCCCGGGCCACGGCGTGCAGCCTGTCGCGCAGACGCTCGAGTACCTGCGCGACCAGCGCTGGCAGTGCGTGGTGGGCGTGGAGGTCTCCACGCGCAAGTGCGAGACCCCGGACCAGCGCGACGAGTGGCTCGCGGAGTCCCTGGACTTCGCCCGCCGCCACATGACGGTCCAGGGCTGAGGCGGCCGCCCCGGCACGGGCACTGTCACCCGGCGAGCCGCGCGCTCGCACCGGCGGCGCGGCAGAGGACGCATCCGGGCGACGTCGCCGGGCTGGCACCGCGCGCGGGGACGGCCCCGCGGGTGCGAACCTACCCGGGCAGTCGCTCCCCGAGCCGCCGGGAGATGGCGGAGACGAGGAACGTCAGGAAGACCACGTGGAAGCCCATGGCCACGACCACGAGTGCGCGGGCCGTCTGCCCCACGGGGTGGATGTCCCCGTAGCCGATCGTGGCCAGGGTGACCACCGTGAAGTACAGCGCGTCGGTGCGCGTCTCCAGCCCCTCGAACTGGCCGGGGATCATGGACACCGCGTGGAACGACAGCGCGATCACGGCCACCGCCACCATCAGCAGCAGGAACAGCCGGCCCACGGGATCGTCCCCGCGGCGCAGGTGGCGGATGATCACGGCACCCACCACGGTCAGCCCCAGCAGTGAGGCGATGATGCGTCCACCGAGGTCTCTGTCCGGGTCCAGGGGGATCGCGTAGTACGTGACGGTCACCGCGAGCAGACCGACCAGGGCCCGGAGGGGGCGGATCGAACTGGTCCACCCGCGCCCGTGGGAACCACGCTGCACGCGGGTCGGTGTCTGGGTCTCAGCGGGCTCCGAGGACATCGCGCACCTCCTGTCCCGTCAGCGGATGCTGAGCCGCCGGGCGGGCCGCCCGGGGGTGCAGGGGTGCTACGGGAACCACCCGTGGGCGCAGTGCCACTCCGCGGACCACCCGCGGATGGTGAGCCGCCACGAGCGGACGCCGCGCGGCGCTCGTGGACGCGGTGGACGGGCTCCGCTCGGGGAGCCGGACGCGAGGGCACCGCCGCGAGGCACGGTGGAGGGAAGAGGACACGCGGGCTCCTGACTCGATGCGTGGTGTGCTGGGCCCAACCCTAATCGGGCAATCCGCGAACGCCCCCGCTGTGTCCCCGGAGTGCCTGCCGTTCCGTGGGCCCGGTGAACGCCTCCGGCGGGCCCAGGAACACTTCCGGTGGGTCCCACGAACGCCTCCCACGGGTCCCGCGAACGCCCCCGGTGTGCCCCGCGCGAACGGGACCGTCCTCCCTGGGTCCTCCCTGGGCCCCGCACACTCCCACGGGCCGCCGGGCCCCCAGTCGCGGGCCCCCGGGGCGGCGCGGTACCGTCGGGGGAGCTTCCCGACCACCACAGCCCGTGAACGGCGCCACCCGGCGTGCCCGCGGGGCCCGAGAGGATGAGACACCATGGCTGAGCTGACACTGACGTTCCTCGGAGCCGGTTCCATGAACGGCTCCATCCTGCGCGGCGTGCTGGCCGCGGGCACGGAGGCGGGCGGCGTGCGCGCGACGACCCGTTCGGCGTCGTCCGCGGAGGACCTGCACCGGGAGACCGGCGTGGAGGTCTTCGCCGGGGAGTCGGACCCGGAGGCCAACCGGAAGGCCGTGGCCGGCGCGGACGTCGTGCTGCTGGGCGTGAAGCCCTACGCCATCCTGGACCTGGCCCGTGAGGTCGCGCCCGCGCTGGACCCCTCCACCGTGGTGGTCTCCGTGGCCGCGGGCGTCACCCTGGACGCGCTGCAGCGGGCCCTGCCGGACGGCCAGCCCGTGGTGCGCTGCATGCCCAACACGCCCTCCAGCGTGGGCCGCGGGGCGCTGTCCGTGACGCCGGGGGAGCACACCTCGGCCGAGCAGCTCGCGCAGGTCAAGGACGTCCTCGCCACGGTGGGCACCGTGGTGGAGGTCCCCGAGCATCTGATCCGCGCGGTCACCGGCGTCTCCGGCTCGGGCCCCGCCTACGTGTTCTACCTGGCCGAGGCCATGCAGCAGGCCGGCGAGAAGCTGGGCCTGGACCCGGAGACCGCGCGCGTGCTCGCCAAGGAGACGGTCTCGGGTGCGGGAGAGCTGCTCGCCCCGGACGACGCCGATCCCGCGGATCTGCGCCGGGCCGTCACCAGCCCGGGCGGCACCACCGAGCAGGCCATCACCACGTTCGACGAGAAGGGTCTGCGGGACATCGTCGCCGCAGGAGCGGAGGCCTCCGCGACCAAGGGCGACGAGATGGAGAAGGAGTACGACGGGCAGTGACGCCCGCTCCCACGCCCACCCCACGAGACCAACAAGGCGGTACACCATGAGCACGTTCGGCATCGAGGAGGAGTTCCTCCTGATCGACCGCGGGGACAGGCTTCCCGCCCGCCCCACCCCCGAGCAGTCCGCGCAGCTGGTCTCCCTGGAGGCGGGCGGCGGCGCGGCCACGCCCGAGTGGCTCTCGTGCCAGGTGGAGGAGACCTCCCCGATCTTCCACGACGCCGCCGGGGCCGTGGCCTCGCTCGTGGACTTCCGCACCACGCTGCACGAGGCCACGGACGCCATGGGCATGGACGTGGTGGGCGTGGCCGCCGCCCCGGACATCCGCCCCGAGCCCGCGGACATCACGGTGAACGAGCGCTACCAGCGCCTCGCCGGGTACACGCCCGCGATCGCCGCGGACCAGTACATCAGCGGCATGCACGTGCACCTGGGCTTCCCGGACATGGAGGACGCCGTGCGGGCCCTGAACGGGCTGCGCGGCTGGCTGCCCGCCCTCGTGGCGATCGGCGCCAACTCGCCCCTGTGGCGGGGCGCGGAGTCCGGCTTCGAGTCCTGGCGCTCCATCCACTACCGCCGGTGGATCGCGAACGACATCCCGCCGCACTTCAAGGATCTCGCGGACCACGAGCAGCGTGTGGCCGTGCTCAGCGCGTTCGACGTGATGGAGAGCCCCTCCACCCTGAGCTGGCTGGCCCGGCTCTCCCACAGGCACGGCACCCTGGAGATCCGGGCGTGCGACGTCCAGCTGGAGGCCCAGGACTCCGTGGCCATCGCGGTGCTGATCCGCGCGCTCGCGGACTACGCCGTGGACGTGCCGCCCACCGTGGAGCTGAGCCAGGAGTACCTGGACATCGCCCTGTGGCAGGCGGCCCGGTGGGGTCTGAGCGGTCGCGTCCTGGACCCTGTGGCCGCGGAGCTCGTCCCCGGGGAGACCCTCGTGGACACGCTGCTGGAACGGGCGCGGGACTACCACCCCACGGCCGCGGACCGGGAGTTCGCGGAGACCGGCGTGCGCCGGATCGTGGCGCGCGGCAACGGCGCCATCCGGCAGCGCCGCGCGTTCGCCCGCGCCGGGATCCCCGGGCTCATGGACATGGCCACGCAGGCGATGACGGCGGACCCGCGCGCCTGAGCCGGGGAACCGCGCACGGTTGCGCTGCGGCGTTCACGCGTGTGCGGGCCGGTACGACGCCGCCGCACCCGCGGGTGCCGTTGCGCGTCTTCTCCCGCGGGCCGGGACGGCCGCCGACCTCCGGCGGGTGAAGGACGCCCGGGAGGCGACCGTGCGGCGTCGTGCTACGGGCGGGCGGCGAAGCGCTCGATGAGGTCCACGTGCCCGGAGACGATCAGCAGGTCCCGCGAGGAGACCGTGGTCTCGGGGCGGGCGTAGGTGAAGTCCTCGCCGGGGGACTTCACGCCCACCACGGTCACGCCGTACTTGGAGCGGATGTCGGACTCGCCCAGCGTGAAGCCCTGGGTCTCGCGGGGCGGGTACATCTTGACGATCGCGAAGTCGTCGTCGAACTCGATGTAGTCCAGCAGGCGCCCGGAGACCAGGTGGGCGGTGCGCCGTCCGGCGTCCGCCTCCGGGAAGATCACGTGGTGCGCGCCGATGCGCGCCAGGATCTTGCCGTGGGCGGGGGAGATGGCCTTGGCCCAGATCCGGTCGATGCCCAGGTCCACCAGGTTGGCGGTGATCAGCACCGAGGACTCGATGGACGTGCCCACGCCCACCACCGCGGAGGAGAACTCCGCGGCACCGATCTGGCGCAGGGCGTCCATGTCCGTGGCCTCGGCCTCCACCACGTGGGTGAGCTGCCCGGCCATCTTCTGCACGAGGCTCGCATCGCGCTCCACGCCGAGCACCTCGCGGCCCTGCTGGATGAGCTGCAGCGCCGTGGCGGCACCGAACCGGCCTAGCCCGACCACCAGGACGGGGGCGGCGTGGGAGGAGTTCTTAGCCAATGATCGGCCTCTCTTCCGGGTAGGAGTACAGACGACGGCGGGAGCGCAGCGCCAGGGCGGTGGCCACCGTGGTGGTGCCGATGCGCCCCACCAGCATGATGACGGACAGCACGTACTTCCCGGCGTCCGGGGACGCCGCAGAGACACCCGTGCTCAGCCCGCACGTGGCGTACGCGGAGATGACCTCGAACAGCACGTGGTCCAGGGGCAGGTGCGTGAGCGCGACCATCACGGCGGAGCCGGCCAGCACCACGGACGCACCCATCATGATCACGGAGATCGCGATGCGCAGCACCGAGTCCGGGATGGTGCGGAAGAACGCGATCACGGACTGGTCGCCGCGCGCCTCCGCGAGGATCGCCAGGAACACGACGGCGAGCGTCGTCACCTTGATCCCGCCCGCGGTGGACGCGGAGCCGCCCCCGGCGAACATCATGGCGTCCGTGAGCAGCAGCGTGACCTGGGAGGTGTCCGGCATGTCCACCAGGTTGAAGCCGCCGGAGCGCATCATCACGGACGCGAAGAACCCCTGGAAGATCCGCTCCGGGACGGACTTCCCGCCCAGGGTCTCCGGGTTGTTCCACTCCACGGCCAGGAACAGCACCCACGCGAGCAGCAGCAGGATGGCCGTGGTCACCACGGTGAGCTTGGCGTTGAGGTTCCAGCGGTTGAAGCGGAAGCCCACCTGGCGCAGCACCAGGATCACGGGGAAGCCCAGGGAGCCCATGATCACGCCCACGCACACCGGCAGCAGGATGAGCCACACCGTGGGCCCGGCGTGGTCGTAGGGCACCAGCCCGTCCGTGTGCGGGGTGAAGCCGGCGTTGTTGAAGCTGGAGACCGCGTAGAACACGCCGTGCCACAGAGCGGTGCCCAGGGGCTCGCCCTCTGCCAGGAAGCCCACGGAGAGCACCACGGCCAGTGCGGCCTCGATGGTGATGGAGGTGATCACGATGATCTGCAGCAGCGAGCCCACCTCGCCCAGGCGCCCGATGTTCAGCGCCTCCTGCGTGATGAGCTTGGACTTCAGCCCCAGTTTCCGCCCGATGGCCAGGGCCAGGATGGAGGTCATGGTCAGGGTGCCCAGGCCGCCCACCTGGATGGCCACCAGAATGACCACCTGCCCGAACAGGGACCACTGCGCGGCAGTGGACACGGTGGTCAGCCCCGTCACGGTCACGGCGGAGGTGGCGGTGAACACGGCATCGGCGAAGTCCGTGTGCCGACCGGGCTGCGCGGAGACCGGCAGCCACAGCAGCAGCGCGAAACCGAGGTCCACGATCACGAACACGATCACGGCCAGCCGCGCGGGGGAGGAGTCCGCGATCCGGTCCACGAAGTCGCGGATCCCGCGCGCAGTGCGCGTGGTCAGAGGTTCTGTGGCGGAGGCGTCGGCATCCTGCTCCTCCACGGCGCTGGGCTGTTCGAGCTCGCTCACGGCACCTCCTCGGGCGGTCACGGGGTGAACCGGGGTGCGCGGCGCGGATCCCGGGAGTTGCTGGGCGCAACGTCCTCCAGTATTCCCTGTCCCGGTGCGGTGCGGCGACAGCCCCGCAACCCGAGTGGTCTAATGGGTTTGTGAGCTCCGTGACAAAGGGCAACGACGCCCAGCACCCCACCAGCGTCTACTGGGACCCGCAGCTGCTGCAGTACAACTTCGGGGACTACCACCCCATGAGTCCCACGCGGCTGGACGCGACCATGCGCCTGGTGCAGGACCTGGGCCTGGACACGGCGGAGAACGTGCGGGTCACGGTGCCGGAGGTCCCGGAGGACGCCGTCCTGGAGCTCGTGCACACCCCGGAGTACGTGCAGTCCGTGCGCGCGGTCTCCGAGGACCCCACCCGTGAGATCCCGGAGTGCGGCCTGGGTACGGAGGACACCCCCGGCTACTCGGGCATCCACGAGTCCAGTGCGCGGCTGGTGGGCGGCAGCTACCAGGGGGCCATGGACCTGCTGAGCGGGAAGGTGGTCCACGCCGTCAACTTCAGCGGCGGCATGCACCACGCGGCCGCGGACAGGGCCTCGGGCTTCTGCGTGTACAACGACTGCGCCGTGGCCATCCAGCACCTGCTGGACAACGGCGTGCAGCGCGTGCTCTACGTGGACGTGGACGGCCACCACGGGGACGGCACGCAGTCCATCTTCTACGACGAGCCCCGCGTCATGACCATCTCCCTGCACGAGACGGGGCTCTCCCTGTTCCCGGGCTCGGGCTTCGCCAACGAGATCGGCGAGGGCGAGGCCGCCGGGACGGTGGTCAACGTGGCCATGCCCACGCGCTCCGACGACGCCCAGTGGCTGCGCGCGTTCGACGCCGTGGTCCCCCCGATCACGCGGGAGTTCGCCCCCGAGGTGATCGTCTCCCAGCACGGCTGCGACTCCCACTTCCAGGACGAGCTGACCCACCTGCGTGTGAGCGTGGACGGCCAGCGTCAGGTGGCGCTCGCCGTGCGTGACCTCGCGGACGAGGTCTGCGAGGGCCGCTGGCTCGCCACGGGCGGCGGCGGCTACGACGTCCACGACGCCGTGCCGCGTTCCTGGGCGCACCTGGTGGGCGTCGCATCGGGCCACCCCGTGGCCGTGACCACCAGGGTGCCGCAGTCCTGGCGGGACTACATGAGCGAGACGTACGGCGGCCGGCCTCCCGAGGTCATGGGTGACGACGTGGACCTGTGGTGGCGGTCCTGGGAGATCGGCTACGACCCCAACGACGAGACCGACCGCAGCATCATGGCCACCCGCAAGGAGGTCTTCCCCCACTGGGGGCTGGACCCCTGGTACGACTGACACGCCTGCCGGGCGGGGCGCACCGGGCAGCGGATTGGGGTGGACGCGCGCGCTCCCACTAGGCTGTTTCCCATGTCCCACGATGCATATTCCGCGCTCTCCGATCCCACACGACGCCGCATCCTCGCGGCCCTGCAGGACGGTGCGCGGCCGGTGGGCGAGCTCGTCACCGAGCTGGAGGTCTCCCAGCCCACGGTGTCCAAGCACCTCAAGGTGCTGCGTGACGCCCGCATGGTGAGCACCCGGGCGCAGGGGCAGAAGCGCTTCTACAGCATCGCCCCCGAACCCCTCGAGGAGGTCGTGGCCTGGCTGGGTGAGCTCGTCGTCGCCGCCGCGGATCCCGCACAGGGGACGACGCCGCCCGCGCCGGCCTCGGAGCCCGTCCCGCCGATCGCGTCGGACGATGCCGAGGAGGGAGACCGCTCCCCGGCCGCCGAATCCGCCCCCGAGCGGTCCGTGCCGTGGTTCACCGCGGAGGTCACCGAGGTGACGGAGGACGAGGAGTCCGGGACCGGCGTCGTACCGGCTGCCGTGGATGACGCGCCCGGGGCCGGTGTGGCGGACCACGAGTCCGGGGCGCCTGCCGTGTCCGACGCCCAGGACGAGGCTGCGGAGCACCGCGCCGGGTTGGGGGAGCCGGACCCCGCCGCCGACCGCGAGAGCGAGGACCTCGAAACCGCCGTGGAGCACTGGGTCGAGACCCTCCCCGAGGAGGAGGCCCCGGTCACAGCGGCTAAGGTGGACAACGATGTCCCCGCCGACGCACGCGCGCAGTCCGGTGCCGTGCGCGAGGCCGGCCCCCGCGATCTTGCAGGGCCCGACCCGTCCGAGAGCGCGGAGCTGCTGCGTCCGCGCGGTGGGGCGCATCGTCGTCAGAGCGGTCTGCTGTCCACTCTGACGGGGTTCCGGCGCCGTGGCCGCGGCACACGCCGCGACTGAGGGCCCCACCCACCGACACCACGAGACGGCAGGAGAGCCATGCACGAGAAACTGATCCCCATCCGGCAGATCATCACGGCACGCAACCCGGGAGAGTCCGAGTTCCACCAGGCCGTGGACGAGGTCTTCGAGTCCCTGGGACCCGTGGTGGCGCGGCACCCGGAGGTGCTGGACTCCGCGATCGTGGAGCGGATCTGCGAGCCCGAGCGGCAGATCATCTTCCGTGTGCCGTGGGTGGACGACCAGGGCGAGGTGCACATCAACCGCGGTTTCCGCGTGGAGTTCAACTCCGCCCTGGGCCCGTACAAGGGTGGGCTGCGCTTCCACCCCTCGGTGTACCTGGGCATCGTCAAGTTCCTGGGCTTCGAGCAGATCTTCAAGAACGCGCTCACGGGCATGCCCATCGGCGGCGGCAAGGGCGGCTCGGACTTCGACCCCTCCGGGCGCAGCGACGCCGAGATCATGCGCTTCTGCCAGTCCTTCATGACCGAGCTGTACCGCCACATCGGCGAGTACACGGACGTTCCCGCCGGTGACATCGGCGTGGGCGGCCGGGAGATCGGCTACCTGTTCGGGCAGTACAAGCGGATCACCAACCGCTACGAGTCCGGGGTGCTCACGGGCAAGGGCCTGTCCTGGGGCGGCTCACTCGTGCGCACCGAGGCCACCGGCTACGGCGCGGTGATGTTCGCCGAGGAGATGCTCAAGACGCAGGGCAAGAGCTTCGACGGCCGGGACGTGGTCGTCTCCGGTTCCGGAAACGTGGCCATCTACGCGATCGAGCGCGCCCAGTCCCTCGGGGCCAAGGCCCTCACCGCCTCGGACTCGGGCGGCTACGTGGTGGACAAGGACGGCATCGACCTGGAGCTGCTCAAGCAGGTCAAGGAGGTGGAGCGCGGGCGCATGAGCGACTACGCCGAGCGCCGCGGCTCCTCCGCCACCTACGTGGCCGGCGGTTCCGTGTGGGACGTCCCGGGTTCCGTGGCCCTGCCGTGCGCCACCCAGAACGAGCTCAACGGCCGCCAGGCCAAGACCCTGCTGGAGAACGGCGTGGTGGCCGTGGCCGAGGGCGCGAACATGCCCTGCACCACGGACGCCGTGCACCTCTTCCAGGAGTCGGACGTGCTGTTCGCGCCGGGCAAGGCCGCGAACGCCGGCGGTGTGGCCACCTCCGCCCTGGAGATGCAGCAGAACGCCTCGCGGGACTCGTGGAGCTTCGAGCACACGCAGGACCGGCTGCAGGAGATCATGCGCGGCATCCACGAGACCTGCGCCGCGACCGCCGAGGAGTACGGCATGCCCGGCAACTACGTGGCCGGTGCGAACATCTCCGGGTTCATCAAGGTGGCGCGCGCCATGGTGGCCCAGGGCATCATCTGAGACCGCGCACGAGAGCAGAGAGCACGAGAATACGGGGGCTCGCGACGGTGACCGGCCGCCGCATCCAGCGGTTGGTCACCCGTCGAGATTAGGGTGGAGACTATGGCAACGCATCGAGAGGTTCTGCAGTGGCTCGAGAACGAGCTGTTCGACGGACACCTGGTGCTGGGGCAGCGGCTGCCCACTGACAAGGACATGGCCGCGATCTTCCGCGTGTCCCGCAACTCCATGCGCGAGGCCCTGAAGATCCTCGAGGCGCAGGGGATCGTCAAGCTCTTCGAGGGCCCCCACCGCAGCATCCTGCCCATCCTGGTGCGGGAGCCCGCCGCGTCCGCCGGTCCGGCGCTGCAGCTGCACATGGCCACCTCCGAGCACCCCCTCCGGGACATCGTCCAGACCCGGGTGCTGCTGGAGACCTCCGCCCTGCACGCCTCCGAGCAGCGCTGGATCCCCCGGGACGAGCTGCAGGGGATCATGACGGAGATGGACCGCGAGGACCTGGGGCTCAAGCAGTTCCACGACCTCTACGTGAGCTTCCACATCGCCCTGGTGAAGTCCTGCGGCAACGCGGTCAGCACGGCGCTGTTCACCGCGCTGCGCGACTCGATCTACGAGTACACGATGGCGCTGGTGGGTCACGTCCCGCTGTGGTCCACCACGTCCAGCCGCATCCGCGCGGAGCACCGGGCGATCGTCGGGGCCCTGGACGCGGGGGACCGCACCCTCGCGGCCCGTCTGGTGCGCGAGCACATCGAGTACCAGTACGAGGAGGCCGGCGTGGACCCGGACCAGGCCCGCAGCACCGCGGCGGACCCGCGTGCCCTGGGCGACGCGGCGGCGTCGCCGGACCGGGCCACCGAGGACGACGAGCTCTCCACCGCGCCCCGCGCGAGCGCGTGAGCCCGGCCCCCGTTTTCAGGCGAGGCGGGGTCACGCGGTAGGCTATGGCGTAGTTTGCCGTTAATCGGATGTTGCCCCTGAGTTCGATGGGGCGGGGTGGCGTTGACTCGCAGCCCCCAGCAAACACACTGTCCAGAGAATTGTGAGGGATCCTATGGGTTCGGTCATCAAGAAGCGCCGCAAGCGCATGTCCAAGAAGAAGCACCGCAAGCTGCTTCGCAAGACCCGCCACCAGCGCCGCAACAAGAAGTAGGCAGCGCGCGTGCCAGGCCCCGTTCCCCGTTGGGGGAGCGGGGCCTTGCCATGTGCGTAGCATGGTCGCCATGACCGATCAGCCCCGATCTGCGCAGGCCCCCGCCGGCACCGGCCCGGGCTCGTCCGGGCGCACGGGTGGGCTACTGTCCGGTGTGGACTGGACCCGTACGCGTCCGCGGCACGAGGTCACGCTGCTGACCAAGCCTGGGTGCCACCTGTGCGACGACGCCCGGGACGTCGTGGAACGGGTCTGCGCACAGACCGGCACCGAGCTGCGCGAGCAGGACATCACCGGGGACCCCGCCCTCGTCCGGGACTACGCCGAGTTCGTGCCCGTGGTGTTCGTGGACGGCGCGGCCTGGGACCGCTGGCGGATCGACGGCGAGCGGCTGCGCGCGGTGCTCGCCTGAACCTCGGAGCCTGGACCTCGGATTGGGGCCTCCCGGCGGGGTTTGAGACACTGGGGCCATGCCTTCAGCTACCGTTCACCTCCTGCGCCACGGCGAGGTCCACAACCCCGAGCACGTGGTCTACGGTCGCCTGCCGGACTACCACCTCTCCGAGAAGGGCGCCCGCATGGCGGAGGCCGCCGCGGCGGACCTCGCGCAGCGCGTGCAGGAGGGGGAGAACATCGTGCTCCTCGCATGCTCCCCGCTGACCCGCACCCGGGAGACGGCCGCACCGGTGGCCCGTGAACTGGGCCTGGACGTCCGCACGGACGAGCGGCTGATCGAGCCCGCCAACCACTTCGAGGGCCTGCACGTGTCCGGCCGGGAGCTGGCCAGGCCCAAGCACTGGCCGCACCTGCTCAACCCCCTGCGCCCCTCGTGGGGCGAGCCGTACCGTCAGCAGGTGGAGCGCATGGCCCAGGCCGTGCGGGAGCTCGCCCGGGAAGCCGTGCAGATCGGGGGCGACGGCGCCCAGGCCGTGGCCGTGTCCCACCAGCTGCCCATCTGGCTGACCCGCCGCTCGGTGGAGGGACGCCCCCTGCCGCACGATCCGCGGCGCCGGCAGTGCAACCTCGCGTCGCTGACCTCCCTGACGTTCCGTGACGTGGACGCGGCCGAGGTCCCGCAGCTGCACTACCGGGAACCGGCCGCCCACCTCTATCCAGGTGTCAACCAGCTTCCCGGCTCATAATCGATGTCCCACTGCACCCCCTCACGTCTTCAGGTGATGACTCCGTGACCCCACAGCCCTCCTCCGCCCGGCGTCCGCGCGCCCGCACGCGTGTGCGCACGGGGCTGATCGCCGTGGTGGCCGCGGCGGGCCTCGCACTCACGGGCTGCTCGGCGTCCTCCGACGACCTCGCGGACCAGGCGAACTCCGGCGGGGACAAGGGGTACGTGGCCGGGGACGGTTCCGTGAGCGAGTACGCACCGGAGCAGCGCGGCGAGCCGGTGTCCTTCGACGCCGCCATGTACGACGGCTCCACCGTCTCCGCAGAGAGCCTGCGCGGCAAGCCCGTGGTGCTCAACTTCTGGTACGCCGGGTGCGCCCCGTGCCGTGCGGAGGCCCCGGACCTCGTGGCGCTGCACGAGGAGTACGGGGACCAGGCCCAGTTCATGGGCGTGAACCTGCGGGACCAGCAGGCCACCGCCGAGGCGTTCGAGCGCACCTTCGGCGTGGAGTACCCCTCCGCCACGGACCTCAACGGTGAGGTGCTGCTGGCCCTGAGCGAGTACGTGCCCCCGCAGGCGGTGCCCACCACCCTGGTGCTGGACTCGGAGGGCCGGGTGGCCGCCCGGATCCTCGGCAAGGCGGACAAGTCCACCCTGGACGCGCTCATCAAGGACACGGTGGCCGAGTCCGCATGAACGGCAATCCCTTCGCCGAGGTCATCCTCGACGGCTCACTGATTGCCGCGCTGCCCGTGGCACTGCTGGCGGGCTTCGTCTCCTTCGCCTCCCCGTGCGTGCTGCCGCTGATCCCGGGCTACCTGGGGTACATCACCGGGCTCACCGGGGCGGACCTGCGCGAGCAGCGCCGCGGCCGCATCTTCTGGGGGGTCCTGCTCTTCGTCCTGGGCTTCTCCCTGGTGTTCGTGCTCATGTCCGTGGTGCTCGCCCAGCTCGGGGCCTTCGCGTGGTTCCGGGGCCAGGAGTGGATCATGGTGGTGCTCGGGATCCTGGTGATGGTCATGGGCGTGGTGTTCCTGGGCGGGTTCTCGTGGTTCCAGCGGGACCGCAAGATCGAACGCCGGCCACCTCCTGGCCTGTGGGGAGCGCCCGTGCTGGGCATGACCTTCGGGCTCGGGTGGGCGCCGTGCATCGGACCCACCTTCGCGGCCGTGCAGGCGCTGGCCTACGTGGACGGTGCCTCCACGGGCAAGGCCGTGGTGCTGACCACCGCCTACTGCCTGGGACTCGGCGTCCCGTTCATCCTCATCGCCCTGGCCATGCGCCGGGGGATGGGGGCCATGTCCTTCTTCCGCCGCCACCGCCTCACCCTGCAGCGTGTGGGCGGCGTGGTGCTCGTACTCATCGGCCTGGCCATGGCCACGGGCGTCTGGTCCGCACTGGTCTCCTGGATCCAGTCCGAATTCGTAACCGATTGGGTGATGCCGATATGACGACAGCGCGCACTCCGCGTGAGCGGAAGCCGAAGCGCCCCGATGTGGAGGTCCCGGCACTCGGGTTCATCGGCATGCTGCGCTGGGCGTGGCGGCAGCTGACCAAGATGTCCACGGCGCTGGTGCTGCTGCTGCTCCTGGCGATCGCCGCGGTGCCCGGTTCCCTGTTCCCGCAGCGGGTGCAGGACCCTGAGGCCGTCACCAGCTACATCGAGGCCAACCCCACGATCGGGCCGGTGCTGGACACCCTGCAGCTCTTCGACGTCTACCAGTCCTACTGGTTCTCGGCGATCTACATCCTGCTCTTCATCTCGCTCGTGGGCTGCGTGATCCCGCGTGCCATCCAGCACTTCAAGGCCTGGCGCTCCAAGCCGCCCCGCACGCCCAAGCGGCTCACCCGGATGCCCCAGTACCGCAAGGTCATGCTGGGCGGCCGGGACGGCGGCGAGGGCCCCACCCCGGACGAGGCGATCGAACAGGCGGAGGCGGCGCTGAAGAAGCGCGGCTACCGTGTGCAGGTCCAGGACCTGGGCTCCGCGGCGCCGTCGGTCGCGGCCGAGCGGGGCATGCTCAAGGAAGTGGGCAACATCCTCTTCCACGTGGCGCTGCTGGCCGTGCTGATCTCCGTGGCCATCGGATCCCTGTACGGGTACAAGGGGCAGAAGGTCGTGGTGGAGGGCGAGTCCTTCGTGAACACCCTGGTGGCCTACGACTCCTTCGAGCCGGGCAACAACTTCGACGAGGACTCCCTCAACCCGTTCTCCCTGCAGCTGGACTCGTTCGAGGCCACCTTCAACCGTGACACCTCGGACCCCGAGCACTACGGACAGCCCACGGACTTCAACGCGGACCTCACCGTCACGGAGGAACCCGGGGCCGAGCCGGAGGACGTCCAGCTGGAGGTCAACAAGCCGCTGAACGTGGACGGCACCAAGGTGTACCTGGTGGGCAACGGCTACGCCCCCGTGCTGCGCGTGAAGGACGGCGAGGGCAACGTGGCCTACGAGGGGCCCGTGGTCACGGTGCCCTCCGACTCGGTCTACACCTCCTCCCTGACCCTCAAGGTGCCCGACGCCGCTCCGGACCAGCTGGGCTTCGTGGGTCTCCTGCTGCCCACGGCGGTCTCCCAGGACGGGCAGATCCCGCAGTCGGTGGACCCGGCGCTGAACAACCCCGCACTGCTGCTCTCCTCGTTCAGCGGTGACCTGGGACTGGACAGCGGCCAGCCGCAGAACGTGTACGTGCTGGACACCCAGAACCTGGAGGAGCTCAACTCCATGAGCTCGCCCAACGGGCCCATCGTGCTGGACGGCCAGCACCGCACGGCCACCCTGCCCGAGGGCAAGGGCAGCGTGGAGTTCGTGGACGTCAAGCGCTACGTGGGCCTGGACGTGCACTACGACCCGGGGCGGATCCCGGCCTTCATCTCGTTCCTGGTGGCGTTCACCGGGCTCATCATGAGCCTGTTCATCGCGCGCCGCCGGGCGTGGGTGCGGGCCGTGGAGACCGAGGACGCCCACGGGGTGCGGTGTACTGTTCTGGAGTACGGCCTGCTGGCGCGTGGCGAGGACCACCGCCTGGGTGCGGAAGCCGAAAAACTGACAGCTCTGTGGACGTCATTGTGGGAGGACCGCGGCGTGCGGGAGTTCCACCTGGATTCGTCGGATAAGGCGCAAAACAATGGGTAGCGACATCAATGTGACTTTGGGCAACTGGAGCGAGTGGTTCATGCTCCTGGCCGCCATGACCTACATGGTGGCGTTCGTGGCTTTCGTGTGGGACATGGCCACCCACTCCAAGACCCTCGCGGTCAAGGAGCGCTCGCGGGCCGCCAAGCAGGCCGCGGCCGAGCGGAAGTCCGAGCAGCTCGTGGGCGCCGGCGCGGCTGCTGCGGGCGGTTCCTCCGCGGCAGGTTCCGTGGACACGGTCTCCGGCCCGGCGGCGTCGGGCGCCAGCGGCCCGTCCACCGCGGCAACGGACGGGGGCGGAACGGTCTCCGACGAGTTCCGCACCTCCGCGCAGAACACCACCAAGGGTGCCGGCGAGTTCGAGGCGCTGAACTACAAGCACAACACCCGCCGCCCGGCGGCGCGCGTGGCCGTGGCCCTCATGGTCATTGCGTTCGTGCTCCACGCCTTCGCCGTGGTCTCCCGCGGGATCGCCGCGGACCGTGTGCCGTGGGCCAACATGTACGAGTTCTGCAGCACGGGTGCCCTGGTGGTCTCCGGCGTGTACCTGGTCACGCTGATCTTCAAGGACCTGCGCTTCGTGGGCCCCATGGTCTCCGGCCTGGTGCTCACCATGCTGTGCCTGGCCACCATCGCGTTCCCCACCCCGGTGTCCCCGCTGCAGCCCGCCCTGCAGTCCTACTGGCTGATCATCCACGTCTCCATCGCGGTGGCGGCGTCCGGCGTCTTCACCATCACGTTCGCCATGGCCGTGCTGCAGCTCATGCAGTCCCGCCGCGAGCGGCTGCTGGCCTCCGGGCAGGAGTCCCGCATGGGCTTCCTCCGCGCTGTGCCGGACTCGGTCACGCTGGAGAACTTCGCGTTCCGCCTGAACTCGGTGGGCTTCGTGTTCTGGACCTTCACCCTGGCCGCCGGCGCCATCTGGGCCGACCAGGCCTGGGGCCGCTTCTGGGGCTGGGACACCAAGGAGGTCTGGACCTTCGTGGTGTGGACCGTCTACGCCGCCTACATGCACGCCCGCGTGACCCGCGGCTGGAACGGCAACCGCTCCGCGTGGCTGTCGATCGCCGGCTACATGTGCGTGGTCTTCAACTTCACCGTGGTCAACACGCTGTTCCCGGGCCTGCACTCCTACTCCGGCCTGTGACGCGCGGGGCGGCGTCCACAGACATCATGACGCCGCCCACCGCCTTCCACGAACGAGCCCGCCTCCGCTGCTGCGGAGGCGGGCTCTGTCATGAGGTGCTGGCTGCGGGGTGCTTCGGGGCACACGAGGGGGGGGCGGGGTGCCCGGGTGCAGGGGGACACCGGGGCGCGCGGTGGCCGGGCGCCAGGACCGTCCGCGTGTGGCTGTTCAGCGACCGTGTCCCGGACGGAGGTCAGTCGTGGCGGGGAGGCTCTCCCTCGGGGCGACCGGGGCCGGTGCCGTCGCCGTCCGGGGTCTCGTCCGTGTGGTGGTCCCCGGCGGTGCTCCGTCCACTGCCCGGGTCCGTGTTCCCGCCGCCGTGCGAGTCGTCCACGGCGTGTGAACCGGTGGTGGGCTCCGTCCAGCGCGGGTCGGAGGGGTCCAGCGGCTCGTCCACCTGCGGCTTGGCTCCCGGTGCCCTACCGGTGCGCTTGAGCTCGTTCTCCCACTCCTGCAGCTTGCGTGCCTGCTCCTGCTGCTTGCGGCGCTCCTCGAGGTTGCGCAGGAACTGGGGATCGTCGTCCGGGCCGCGGCCGCGGGCGGCGTCCCGGGCGGCGTCGTCCGTGCGGGGACGGCCGAAGAAGAGCCACAGCACGGCCCCGACCACGGGCAGCAGCAGGATGATGAGCAGCCACGCGCCCTTGGGGACGGCACGCACCCGGTACCTCTCCGACTGTGCGCACTCGATCAGCGCATAGATGACGAGGCCCACTGCCAGTGCGCCGGACCCGATGATGAGAATGGCTCTGCCCATGCCGATCATCCTAGGGGAGTGCGCCGGCGCCACCGTGTTCATGGCCGCGGGTGTGCAGCGCCGCGCCCGGGGTGTGCACAGCGAGACCACCTAGAATGGGCCCGTGAACTTCTTGAAGTACTCCCTGCTGCGCCTGGGCATCCTGGTGGCCCTGTTCCTGCTGTTCATGCTCCTGGGGCTGGGACTGGTGTTCTCCGGGATCGCGGCCGTGGTGGCCGCGTTCGCCATCTGCTACATCTTCTTCCCCAAGCTGCACTACGCCGCGGGTCAGGACTTCCACCGCTTCATCGCGCGCTCGCCCAAGCCCACCAACCGCGTGGAGCTCGAGGACCAGGAGATCGAGGACTCGTACACGGATGCCGAGTCCCGCCGGGAGCTCTGAGCGGGCTCAGCCCACGTACTGCTGCACGAACACCGCCACCGCGTAGAGCACGGTGACGCCGAGGTTGATGAAGCCGCACATCTTGAGCACGGGGATCAGCTCGCGCCGCTCGGGGGTCTTGAGCACCGTGGAGCCCGCGTTCACGGCCAGGGGCGTCATGGCGTAGACCAGCAGCACCCACGGGTTGCCGGGGACCAGCAGCAGCGGCAGGACCATGCCCACGAACAGCTCCGCGGTGAACGCGAGCCTGGCCTTGGGATCCCCGAGCCGCACGGCCAGCGTCTGCTTGCCCACCTCACGGTCCCCGGGAATGTCCCGGATGTTGTTGGCCATGAGCAGGGCGCACGCGAAGAGCCCGGTGGACACCGCCATGACCCAGGCGTCCATGTTCAGCCGGCCGGCCTGGGTGATCGTGGTGCCCAGGGTGGCCACCAGTCCGAAGAACAGGAACACGAACAGGTCCCCGAGGCCCATGTAGCCGTACGGCTTCTTTCCGCCCGTGTAGCCCCAGGCCGCTGCGATGGCCAGCAGCCCCACGAGGGCGAGCCACCACTGCTGCGAGAGCACCACGAGGGCGGCACCCGCCACCGCTGCGATGCCGAAGCACGCGAACGCGGCGGTCTTCACCTCCCGCGGGGTGGCGGCGCCGGAACCGGTCAGGCGCAAGGGGCCCACGCGCTCGTCGTCCGTGCCGCGCACGCCGTCCGAGTAGTCGTTGGCGTAGTTCACACCGATCTGCAGCGCGAGCGCGACCACCAGGGCCAGCAGTGCGGGCACCACGCGGGCCTCGTACATGGTCTGCGCGGCGGCCGTGCCGGCGATCACCGGGGCCGCGGCCATGGGCAGCGTGCGCAGACGTGCCCCCTCGACCCACTGAGCTGGTGTGGCCACGGTGCAACCTTTCGTGAACGGACGAGGACGTTCCGTCATTGTTTCATGCTCTGTGCAGGTGCACATGACCTGCGGACGACGCCGGCGCGGGCGGCCTCGGAGCGCTCCGAGCGCGGGGCGGGGCGGGGCTCAGGGCACCTCCACCGTGACCTCTCGTGCGTCCGGGTCCCAGCGCCGCAGCGCGGTGACGTCCAGCGAGCGGGGTGGGGCGACGTCGCTCAGCACCTCCAGCGCCCGGCCCACGGCGGGGGCGTCCAGGCGTGTGCCGAGGGTGACGTGGGGAACCCAGGGATCGGACGGGGTGCGCTGCTCCGGCAGCAGGCCCCGCAGTTCCGCCACGGCGCCGAGCACCGCGGGCGGAACCGCGAGCGACTCGGCCAGCACGTACGGGCCTGTGCCCAGGACCGTGAGCCCGGTGACGGGAACGGCACACGGCAGCAGCGCACCGAACAGCTCCCTGGCCCGCCGCAGCACCGCCTCGGGGAAGCCCGGGGCGGAGACCACAGTGATGTGCGGGGCGTTGGACGAGCTGCGGTGGCGGGCCTGGCTCGGCAGTCCCGCACGGTTCAGGGCATCCCACCGGGCACGGACGAGGGCGTCGTCGCCCGGGGCGAGAACGAGGTCCAGGGAGTGCAGGGGCACGGTTTCTCCGCTCCGTCGTTCAGCGTTTGCCGGGGTGCGGGCCCAGCACCGCACCGGAGCTCGCTCCCGATTCCCCGGTGAACAGCGCGGCGGTCGCCTGGCGGTCGGGCTTGCCCGTGGCGAGCAGGGGGAGGCGGTCCACTCGGCGCCACCGCTTGGGAACGGCGGGCGCTCCGAGGCGTTCGCGCACCGACTGGGCCAGCTCTTGTTCAAGGAAGGGGTCGAGGTCGGGACCGCAGTCGGAATGGTGGTCGTCCGGGACGGGCTCGTCGTGCATGGGCCGCCGCACGGCCACCACCGCGGCCACCTCCTGGCCCCACTCCGGGTGGGCCACAGGGAGCACGAGCGCCTGTCGCACCCGGTCGTGGTCCAGGAGGACCTCGGCCACCCGGCCCGCGGAGACCTTCACACCGCCGGTGTTGATCACGTCGTCCGTGCGGCCCAGCACGGTGAGGCGGCCGTGCTCGTCCATCGATCCGAGGTCGTCGGTGCGGTACCAGCGTCGCCCCTCGAAGACCCGGAAGTGGGCGGCGGTCTGCGCGGGATCGTCCAGGTAGCCCGAGGCGACCACCTCGCCGCCCAGCCAGATCCGGCCCTCGGCCGGTGCCACCGGGGCCGGTTCACCTGCAGAACCTGCCGCGACGGAGGGAGCCTCCGCCGTTCCTGCCTCTGCAGGCAGGGTTCCCACGGGCACCTCCACGGCAGACGAGGTTCCTGTGGACCCCTCCTCGGCGGACCAAGTTCGCGCAGACGCCTCCTCGGCGGGCGGCGCGCTCGGTGCGGGGGCGTCCGCGAGGTGGGGAGCGGCGTCGTCGGGCAGGATGCGGACGGTGACAGTGTCCAGCGGGGCGCCGTTGTAGACGCAGCCCCCGCACGTCTCCGACATGCCGTACGTGCGGACCACGCGCACGCCGGCGACGTCGGCCAGGGTTGCCAGCGCCGGGGACAAGGGCGAGCCGCCCACGAGCACGGCGTCGAAGCGCGCGAGCGCCGCCACCGCGCGGGGGTCCGGGGAGCCGTCGGCCGGGTCCAGGATGCGCTGCAGCTGGGTGGGCACCACGGACACGTACCGCACGGGGTGGTCCATGCCTGCAGCGACATCTGCGAATGCCCCGGGGGTGAAGTGCTCGCCGGTCATGACCACGGGGGTGGTGCCCGCGAGGACCGAGCGGGCGAGCACCTGCACCCCGGCCACGTAGTGCGCGGGAAGGCACAGCAGCCACTGGCCGGGTCCGGAGGTCGCGCGCTCGGTTGCCCGCCCGGAGGCGGTCAGCGCCTCTGTGCTCAGCACGGTCTTCTTGGGGCGTCCCGTGGACCCGGAGGTGGCCACGACCACCGCGGGCCCCGGCCGGGACAGCGCCGCCCGCAGCCGGGGGAGCAGCTCGACCGGGTCGCCCGCCACGGGGCCGTCCAGCATGACGACGTCGCTCGGCAGCTCCGCGGCCCGCGGCGCCTCGAGTGGGTGGCCGAGCTCCGTTCCGGACGCGGAGGTGCCCGGCCCGGACGGGGCGACCCGCGGGTCAGCTCCGGGGGAGGGGACAACCGGTTCCGTGGCGGGTGACGTGGCACCGGCTCCCGGACCGGGAGCGGGGGTGCGCGGCCCGCGGTGGGCGGGAGCGGCGTCGTCGTGCGGAGGGGTGGAACCGTGGGGGCTCACGCGGCGGCTCAGAAGTAGTAGGGGAACGCGGACCAGTCTGGGTCCCGCTTCTGCAGGAACGCGTCCCGGCCCTCCACGGCCTCGTCCGTCATGTAGCCCATGCGGGTGGCCTCCCCGGCGAAGACCTGCTGACCGACCATGCCGTCGTCCGGGAGATTGAACGCGTACTTGAGCATGCGCACGGCCTGCGGGGACTGTGCCGCGATCTTCCGGGCCCACTCCAAGGCGGTGGACTCGAGTTCGGCATGGGGGACCACGCGGTTCACGGCGCCCATGCGGTGCATGTCCTCAGCGGAATACTCATCGGCCAGGAAGAAGATCTCCCGGGCGAATTTCTGACCCACCTGGCGGGCGAGCAGAGCGGAGCCGTAGCCGGCGTCGAAGGAGCCCACGGTGGCGTCCGTCTGCTTGAACTTGCCGTGCTCGGCGGAGGCAATCGTGAGGTCGCACACCACGTGCAGCGAGTGCCCGCCCCCGGCGGCCCAGCCCGAGACCGCGGCGATGACCACCTTGGGCATGGTGCGGATCAGACGCTGCACCTCCAGGATGTGCAGGCGCCCGGCGCGGGCGGGGTCGATGGAGTCTGCGGTCTCACCCTCCGCGTAGTGGTAGCCGTCCCGCCCGCGGATGCGCTGGTCCCCGCCGGAGCAGAACGCCCAGCCGCCGTCCTTGGCGGAGGGGCCGTTGCCGGTGAGGATCACAGCGCCCACGTCCGAGGACATCCGGGCGTGGTCCAGCGTGCGGTACAGCTCGTCCACGGTGCCCGGGCGGAAGGCGTTGCGCACCTCGGGGCGGTCGAAGGCGATGCGCACCCACGGGAGGTCCTTCACCACGGCACCACTGGCATCCCGCTCCACGCCGCGGTGGTAGGTGATGTCCTGCAGGTCGGTGAAACCCTCCACGGGGCGCCACTGCTGCGGGTCGAAGATCTCGGACACTCGGTCGGGAAGCTGCGCGTTGGTCATGGGTACCACTGTAGGACGGGGCGGGCGGTGCCCCCGCGTGCCCTCGGTGGCCCGCACCACCCACCCCCGCCCGAGCGCCTGCATTTGCTCCGTTGGTGCAGATGTCGGGCCGTTGGGCTGTCTTTGCTTCACTAGATTGTGCGGAGCGCCGGGGATGTTCTCCGCCCGTCACGCGGAAAGGACCTCCCATGACCCTGCTCCCGGATCTGAGCACCCTCGCCTGGGCCGCCCTGGCGGTGAGCGCGGTGCTCGTGGGGTTCTCCAAGACGGCGCTGCCGGGCATCAACACCCTGGCCGTCGCGATCTTCGCCGCGGTGCTCCCCGCCAAGCCCTCCACCGGCGCGCTGCTCCTGCTGCTGATCGTGGGGGACATGTTCGCGCTGTGGACCTACCGCAAGCACGCCCACTGGCCCACGCTGATCCGCATGCTCCCGGCGGTTCTGGTGGGTCTCGGGCTGGGTGCGGTGTTCCTCGCGTTCGCGGGGGACTCGCTGGTCCGCCGCGTGATCGGCGTGATGCTGCTGATGCTCATGGCTCTCACGCTCTGGCAGCGTCACCGGGACTCTGCACCCCGGGACGACGACGCCGCCCCGCCCGCCCCTGCCTCTCGCGCCGTGGCCGCGGGGTACGGCTCGCTGGGTGGGTTCACCACCATGGTCGCGAATGCCGGGGGTCCGGTGATGTCCATGTACTTCCTGGCCGCGCGCTTCCCCAAGCACGCGTTCCTGGGGACCGCCGCGTGGTTCTTCGCGGTGATGAACCTTTTGAAGGTCCCGGTGTCCGTGGGACTGGGGCTCATCACCACGCAGACTCTCGTGCTCGACGCCTTGCTGGTTCCCGGTGTGGTGCTCGGCGCGTTCGCGGGGAGGTGGGCGATCACCCGCATCCGGCAGCGGGTGTTCGACACCGCCGTGATCGTGGTGACGGTGCTGGGGGCGCTGTACCTTCTGGTCTGATGTGGCGGCACTAGGATGCAGCCGTGGACTCGATGACGCAGGTGCTCAGCGACTCGGTCGTGCAGATGCGGTCAGTGCTGGGTGCCGTCGCTGACCTCTCGTGGGCGGCCCCCGCCGGCGACCTGGAGTGGTCCTGCCGGGACACGGCGGTGCACGTGGCAGACGACCTGTTTTCCTACGCGTCTCAGGTGATCGCTCAACCCCAGGACAACTATCTGCCCATCGACGTGGTGGTGGATCAAAACGCAACCAACTGCCAGATTCTTGAGGCAATCGGCATGTGTGGCCGAATGCTTGAACAGGCCGTTGAGAACGCCCTCCCTGAGGTCAGGGGCTGGCACCCTTACGGTGTCTCAGACGGCCCCGGGTTTGCTGCGATGGGCGCGGTAGAGGTCCTGGTTCACACCTATGACATAGCCCGTGGCCTGGGTCTGGAGTGGAGGCCGCCCGCAACCCTGTGCGCACCGCTACTGAGTCGGCTTTTCCCCTGTTCGCCCGACGGTGACCCCACCGCTGTATTTCTTTACTGCTGTGGCCGAGCGCCCCTGGATGAGCATCCCCGACTGGAGGAGTGGTCATGGGACTCCAGTGTTCCTGTGGCGAGCTGACCTATTGCACTCATGAAGTGGTGCGGTTCCTCTCCTGCTCTGCCGGCGGCAAAGAAAAATGGCCTGTGGAGCTACGCAAGGATCGGTACAAGACAGTCGATCTCACCCTCGCGGCGGTAGTTCTCAATCTGCGGGCGTGTCGAGTCATGCTCCGCGCACGTGAAAAGAACTTCGAACGCTTCACCGATCTGCTCGTACACTGCTGGCACCTCACCTCGAAGGCGCAGGCGCAGGTACGACCCGCCTGGGATCACCGTCTCGTCCAATCCGAGAGGGTTGCCGGCGTCGCGGTCCAAGCGTGTCGAGCACATGCGGTAGATCTGCGATGTTCCGTAGACGAGACCCATCATGCGCCGCCCCTTCAGAGAGTCGAACCCATGCTCGAAGTCAGGCCACCCGGTCTGGATGCTCGGAAGGTTGAAAGGAACGTCCCGGCTCAGTGCCGGGAGGTCGTCGAGGGCGATGACATCGATCCGCCCCAGGGCATGACGACACGGATAGTTGCTCATGTGCCAGGTCTATCCAAGATTTTGGGATGTTTTCAAGCGCTCATGCCAGAGAGGTGCGCACGTGGTCATGTGAGCTACAGGGCCGTCGAGCGTTAGAGGTCGTCGCCGGGTCACGCCGACGCCTCTCGTGTCAGGGGAGGCTCAGCGCCTCGACCGGCTCGACGGGCACGAGAGACTGCAGCCGGCGCAAAAAGCCCGTGTCGACGGAGACCAGAGCGTCTGCCTGCAGGCGGGTGACGGCGGCGTACTCTGCCTCGACCAAGTCGCCCCAGTCCTGTTCCCGGGCTATCCGCCACGCCGTACGCCGCGAGACCCGATCGCCGAGAAGCCGCATCTTGACCTCCGTCATCCGGTCCTCGATCGCGAGGGCCTCCTTCTCGGCCATCCGGCCATCACGTACCGCTTCCAGCAGCAGCATCAACGCTTGTGAGCGGATGGCATTGGGCGCCACCAGCCGATGAGCCGCGTGGACCTCGACCCGTTCCGAGACGAGATGGATCAGCGTAAGAGCATCGATGACGAATCTGGTCACTCGGCCACCGTACGCCCCACCAGGACCACCTTGATCGAAACATCCGGGTGGAGTTTGTGTGGGAGGGCGACCGCTATGGGGAGGACCATGATCCGTGGTTCCGGGTCTCCTCCCACAAAGGGATCCACTCCGAGACCGGCGGCTGGACCACGGTCTACGACATCACCGGCGCCGACGTGCTGCAGGCGATCGACTGGGCCCAGCGCCGTATGCTCTAACGCCGCAATGACCTGATCCAGATCCCGGCCACCGCCCCACACCTGCTGCCATAACGGTCTTGTCCACCACGTCCCTCCATGCATTCGGATCTGAACATTCTTAGCGGGTTCCCTGTAGCGAGACTCAGGGCACGGCATGGTGGTGCACCGCGCCACCCCCACCGTGCTTCTGCTGTCTGCGGCCCATGCAACGCAGAGCCGCCAATTCAGGAAGGACGCACTTAGGGTGAGGCCATGGCTTCCCCATCCTTCGACCTGAACCGCATCGGCCGGGGTCTGCCGTTTGCGCGGGCCCTCCCGCGGCTTGAGCAGGCGCTCGTCGGCCGGGCCGCCGTGGTCCAGGCCCCTCCGGGCACGGGCAAGACCACGGTGGTCCCGCCGCTCGTGGTCAACCTGGTGCACGACGGCGACACAAAGGAGGCTGGCCGCGTCGTCGTCGTCCAGCCCCGCCGGGTCGCCGCCCGTGCCGCCGCGCGCCGGCTGGCCGCGCTCACGGGGACGGAGCCGGGCGGCGTCGTGGGCTGGACCGTGCGGGGCGAGCGCAGGACGTCGAGGGCCACCCGCGTGGAGTTCGTGACCCCCGGGATCCTGCTGCGCCGACTGCTGCGGGACCCGGAACTGACCGGGATCGCGGCGGTGGTGCTGGACGAGGTGCACGAGCGCGGCGTGGAGTCGGACCTGCTCGTGAGCATGCTCGCGGAGCTGCGGCAGCTGCGGGATGACCTGGTGCTCGTGGCGATGTCCGCCACGGTGGAGGCGGAGCGGTTTGCCGCCCTGCTGGGCGGGGACGCGCCCGCCCCGGTGGTGGACTGTCCGTCCGCGCTGCACCCGCTCGCCGTGGAGTGGACGCCGGGCCCGCAACGCCTCGATGAGCGCGGCGTCACCCCTGCTTTCCTCCGCCACGTGGCGCGCACCGCCGCGGCTGCCCACGCCCGCGCCGTGGCCGCGGACCCGTCAGTGGATGCCCTCGTGTTCCTCCCCGGGGCCCGGGAAGTGTCCCGCGTGGCGGCCGAGCTGCGGGGTCTCACCGACGCCGAGGTCCTGGAGCTGCACGGCCAGCTTCCCCCGCGCGAGCAGGACCGCGCCGTGGCGGGCCGCTCGCCGGGGGAGCGTCCGCGCATCGTGGTCACCACGTCCCTCGCGGAGTCCTCGCTCACGGTCAACGGCGTGCGCCTGGTGGTGGACTCCGGCCTGGCCCGCCAGCCCCGCCGGGACGCCGGGCGCGGGATCTCCGGGCTCGTCACGGTCTCCGCGTCCAAGGCGTCAGCCGAGCAGCGCGCGGGCCGCGCCGCCCGCCAGGGCCCGGGCACGGTGGTGCGCTGCTACGACGACGCCGCCTGGGGCGCCATGCCTGCCCACACCGTTCCCGAGGTGCGCACCGCGGACCTCACCTCCGCGTGCCTCGCGCTCGCCGTGTGGGGTTCCCCGGGTGGTGAGGGCATGGCCCTGCCGGACCCGTTGCCTCCCCGCGCCCGCGCGGACGCGGAGGCCGAGCTGACGCGCCTCGGCGCCGTGGCCGAGGACGGCCGCGCCACCGACCTTGGGCGCCTGCTGGTCTCCCTGCCGGTGGAACCCCGGTGGGGCCGCGCCCTGCTGGACGGCGCGGATCTCGTGGGCACCAGAACGGCGGCGGAGGTCATCGCCGCGGTGTCCGACGCCGCCCGCGTGCCCGCCGCGGACATCCTCGCCCTCGTGCGCGGTCTGCGCTCCTCCCGCGGCGGCGAGTCCGCCCGGTGGCGCCAGGAGGTGCAGCGCCTGGAACGGATGGCGGCGCACCCCGCGCTCGCGGTCGAGGAAGCGGCGAACGGGGCCGAGGAGAACGCGGATGCGCCGCCCCGCGGAACGGAACCGGACGTGCCCGCCGGCGTCCGGGAGGGCGTCGTCGTGGGCCTGGCGCGGCCCGAGTGGATTGCCCAGCGTGTGGACGCCCACGGCGACCAGTGGCTGCTCGCCTCCGGCACGCGCGCGGGGCTGGAGGCCGGGAGTCCCCTGCGGCACCACGAGTGGCTCGCGGTCGCTGACCTCAGCCGGGCCGCGGGACGAGCCGCCGCGGGCACGGGCGCGGTGATCCGCGCGGCGGCACCCCTGGACCTGGCGCACGCGCAGCTCGTGGCGGGCCCGCTCGCCCGCACCGAGACGCGCGCAAGCTTCTCGAACGGCCGCGTGAGCACCCGCGAGGTGCGGGCGGTGGGCGCGATCGAGCTCTCGGCCACGCCCGTGCGCGCGGACCCGGACACGGCCGTGCCCGCCATCCGCGCCGCGCTCGCCGCCGAGGGCCTGGACCTGCTGCCCTGGGACGACGCCGCCCGCGGGCTGCGCGCCCGCCTCGCCATGCTGCACCGCCACCTGGGGGACCCGTGGCCCGCGGTGGACGACGCCGCCCTGCTCGCCCGCGCGGACGAGTGGCTCAGTATCGAGCTGCGGGACGTGGCGCGCGGTGCCTCCCTGCGGTCAGTGCACGTGGCGGATGCGCTGCGCCGGCTGCTGCCGTGGCCCGAGGCTGCCCGCCTGGACGAGCTGGTCCCGCGGCGGCTGGACGTGCCCAGCGGGAACTCCGCCCGGATCGACTACCCGGAAGTCTGGGACGAGGAGGAGCCCGCGCGACCCCCCGTGGTGGCCGTGAAGCTGCAGGAGTGCTTCGGCTGGGCGGAGACCCCGCGCGTGGTGGACGGGCGCGTGCCCGTGCAGTTCCACCTGCTCTCCCCGGGGAAGGCCACCCTGGCCATCACCGAGGATCTCGCCTCCTTCTGGTCCGGGCCGTACGCCCAGGTGCGCGCGGAGATGCGCGGGCGCTACCCCAAGCACCCCTGGCCCGAGGACCCCTGGAACGCGGTGGCCACCGCCAAGACCTCGCGGGCCCTGCGGCGGGACGGCCGCGGACACCCCGTTTGAGATCGAATGTGACCTGGGTTACTGTGAAGTTTCGCCCGATCCCCGGGGCGCACCACCACGTGCGTCGTGGGCCTGCCCGTTCACCTCACGGGTGGGGCCCGGGCAGCACGACTGGCAGACGACCCGCACCAGCCGCCCCATCATCCAGGCTGGTCCGAGTGCTCGGCTGACCCGCGCCATCCCGCCTCACCCGTTCCACCGCGCGGACGGGCCGGTGGGCGACCACGGAGCACGCGCTCGGTGCCGCACACCGTCCGGACGTTCACCGGGATCGGGGGACCAGGGGGCGTGTCCGTTCTCAGACACAGATCGCGAAGTGACTTTCATGACCACCACCACTGCGGAAACCGCCATGACCATCGACCCCACCGAGATCCCCGCCGTGGGCCCCGAGCTCGCCCGTTCGTGGCTGCTCGTCAACGGCTCGCACGTCTCCCGCTTCGACCAGGCCGCCCAGAGCGCCGCGGACGCCGTGGTGCTGGACGTCGAGGACTCCGTGGCACCCGCGGACAAGGCCCAGGCCCGCGAGAACGTGATCGCGTGGCTCGGCTCCCGCAACCAGGACGGCCAGGTCAACCGCGCGTGGGTGCGCATCAACGGCTTCGGCACCGCGTGGTGGGAGGAGGACCTCCAGGCGTTGCGGGACGTCCCCGGCCTGGACGGCGTGATGCTCGCCATGACCGAGTCCCCCGAGCACGTCACCCGCACCGCGGAGCTGCTGCGCGGCACCCGGATCGTGGCCCTGGTGGAGACAGCCCGCGGGGTGCAGAACCTGCAGGACATCGCCACCGCCCGCTCCACGTACCGCCTGGCGTTCGGCATCGGCGACTACCGCCGCGACACCGGCTTCGGTGAGAACCCCATGGCGCTCGCGTACACGCGCTCGCAGTTCACCATCGCGTCCCGCGCCGCGAACCTCCCCGGTCCCATCGATGGCCCCGCGGTGGGCGCGCTCGGCGCCAAGCTCGCCGAGGCCACCGGCGTCACGGACGAGTTCGGCATGACCGGCAAGCTGTGCCTCATGCCCGAGCAGACCGCCACGGTCAACGAGGGTCTGTCCCCGTCCCTCAGCGAGCTGTCCTGGGCCAACGAGTTCCTGCAGGAGTTCGAGGAGGACGGCGGCCAGATCCGCAACGGCTCCGACCTCCCGCGCCTGGCCCGTGCCCGCAAGGTGCTGGGCCTGGCCACGGCGTTCGGCATGCGCCTGCCCGAGGGCTACGACATGCACTTCGAGGCCCCCACGGACACCTACCACTGCTGAGCGCGCGGCGCCCCACCCGGGCGTTCGTGCGGAACCCGGCGCGGCGGCGTCGTCATCCCCGGATGGCGACGCCGTCGCGCCGTCTCGTGCGCGCACGTCCCCTCCGCTGTCCCGTGATCTCGCCTTCCCGCGCCACCTGGTGCCCGCACTTTCCCGCGCCGTCGGGCACCCGCGCATCCCCGCACCGTCGGGACGGCCGCGGTGGGGCCGTGACGGAGGGCTCCCGGCCCGTGGGCGGGCCTTGATAGAGACACGCCGCTGCGGAGTGGGCTGCGTCATTGCCCGGGGCGGGGTGACGGCGGAAGATGGTGGTGGGAACGCATTTCGGTGCCACCTGTATCCGGCCTCGGCCGGGCGCGGAACGCGGAACCGGGAGGCGTTCCCGCCAGCCGGACCGTGTCCGTGCCGCCCAGGCGGCCGGGCGTGGCCGGGCAGTCCGCGTCGAATGGAGCAGTGACACCGTGAGCCCGTCCAACGAAACGACCGTCCGCCGTACCAAGATCGGAATCGTGGGAGCGGGGTCCGTGGGAACCTCGCTGGCCTACGCCGCGATGATCCGCGGAACGTCCACCGACATCGCGCTCTACGACCTGCAGACCGCCAAGGTCCAGGCCGAGGCCCTGGACCTCTCCCACGGGCAGATGTTCGCCCCGGGTGTCCGGGTGGAGGGCTCGGACGACGTCGCCGTGCTCAAGGACGCGGACATCGTGTTCGTGACCGCCGGCGCCAAGCAGAAGCCCGGGCAGACCCGCCTGGACCTGGCCGGCGCCAACACCGCGATCCTGAAGTCCCTCATGCCGCAGCTGCTGGAGCAGGCCCCGCAGGCGGTCTTCGTGCTGGTCACCAACCCCTGCGACGTGCTCACCGTGGTGGCCCAGCAGATCACCGGACTGCCGTACCAGCGGATCATGAGCTCCGGCACGGTGCTGGACACCTCCCGCCTGCGCTGGCTGATCGGCAACGAGGCGCAGGTCAACACCAGCAGCGTGCACGCGTACATCATCGGCGAGCACGGGGACAGCGAGTTCCCCGTGTGGTCCTCCGCGAGCATCGGCCAGGTGCCGGTCAGCGAGTGGGAGGTGGACGGGCGCCGCCCCTTCACCCCGGAGCGCCTGGTGGAGCTCAAGGACCAGGTGGTCAACGCCGCCTACCGTGTGATCGAGGGCAAGGGTGCCACCAACTACGCGATCGGTCTGGCCGGTGTGCGGATCGCCGAGGCCGTGCTCAAGGACCAGCAGTCGGTGCTGTCCGTGTCCACGGTGCTGGACGACTACTACGGCGTGAGCGGTGTGGCCCTGTCCGTGCCGTCCGTGGTGGGCGGCACCGGTGTGGGCCAGCGTCTGCGCATCCCCATGGGTGAGCCGGAGAAGGAGCAGCTGCGCGCCTCCGCAGAGACCATGCGCACGTCCCTGCGCGACCTGGGGTTCTGATCCCGGTCGCGGCAGGACCGCCACTGCCGTGGACGTGAGAACGCCCTCGCACCGGATGGTGCGAGGGCGTTCTGCCGTGTCAGCGCCGGGGCGCCGTGTCTGCTCAGACGGTCCCGGCGGGAGCCTCACCGGCAGCGGCCTTGGCGGCGGCAGCGGGGTCAGCCTCCTCGGGGTGGTTGACCAGGCGCAGGGTCTCGTCGAACTCGCGGTCGATCTCCGGGTTGTCCCGGTAGGTGATCAGGGAGACGACGATGCCCACCAGGCCACCCAGGATGAAGCCGGGGATGATCTCGTAGAGGTCGCTCCACGGGGTGTACTGCCACAGGAACACCGTGGCGGCGCCCACCACCATGGCGGAGATGGCACCCGCGTTGGTGAGCTTGCGCCAGAACAGGCTCATGAGCACCACGGGACCGAAGGCGGCGCCGAATCCGGCCCACGCGAAGCCCACGAGGTCCAGGATGGTGGAGTTCTGCTCCCACGCCAGGGCGGCGGCCACCACGGCCACGAGCAGCACGCCGCCGCGGCCCAGCCACACCTGGGCCTTGGGGGACGGGGTGCGCTTGGCGGCCAGGTTGTAGAGGTCCTCCACCAGGGCGGAGGAGGAGACGATCAGCTGGGAGGAGATGGTGGACATGATCGCGGCGAGCACCGCGGCCAGCACGAACCCGGCCACCAGGGGGTGGAACAGCACCTGGGACATGTCCAGGAAGATGGCCTCGGGGTCCGTGGGCTCCTCGCCGGGGCGGTTGCCGTAGTAGGCCAGACCCACCAGGGCGGTGCCGATCGCGCCCAGCACGCTCAGCGCCATCCACCCGATGCCGATCCGGCGCCCGGCCTTGGCGTCCGCGGGGGTGCGCAGCGCCATGAAGCGCACGATGATGTGGGGCTGGCCGAAGTAGCCCAGACCCCACGCGAGGGACGAGATGATGCCCACCGCGGTGCCGCCCGCGAAGAGCGAGAGGGCATCCGGGTTCACGGCCTCGATACGGTCCACCATCTCCGCCGGGCCGCCTACCATGATGACTCCCACGATGGGCACCAGGATCAGCGCCGCCAGCATGAGCACGCCCTGGAAGAGGTCCGTGTAGGACGCACCCAGGAACCCGCCGAAGAAGGTGTAGAGCACGGTCACGCCGGCCACCAGGAGCATGCCGGCCTGGTAGCTCGTGCCGAACGAGGACTGGAAGAACACACCGCCGGCCACCATGCCGGAGGACACGTAGAACGTGAAGAACATCAGGATGATCACGCCGGAGATCACGCGCAGCACCCGGGTGTTGCCCTTGAGGCGGTTGTCCAGGAAGGACGGGATGGTGATGGAGTTGTGTGAGACCTCCGTGTACGCGCGCAGCCGCGGCGCCACGATCTTCCAGTTCACCCACGCACCGGCGGTCAGGCCGATCGCGAGCCATGCCTCCACCAGGCCGGAGAGGTACACCGCACCGGGCAGGCCCATGAGCAGCCACCCGGACATGTCCGACGCTCCCGCGGAGAGCGCGGCCACGCCGGGCTTGAGGTTGCGCCCGCCCAGCATGTAGTCGTCGAGGTTCTTGGTCTTGCTGTTGGCCCACAGGCCGATGCAGATCATGGCGATGAAGTACGCCAGGATTGCCACGAATTGGTACGCCTGATCGGACATACGCGTGCCTTCCGGTACGGGGTCGTTGGACTGCGCCCACTGTATAGGGGGATGAAATGGTTCCCGGTTGCATGAAGTGAGGCAGAGCACAAGGGTACGCCGCCGGGTCCTCAGCTGGGGCGACGCTGGTTGGTCTCCTTGACTCTGCTCATACCGGCGCACCAGTCCCTGGTGGCTGGGCTGACAGCGGCTATGACGCGAAGAACATCCGTGTGACGTGCCGACACGTTGACGGTCAGCAACGGTTCCAGGTGGGAGACCCGGTTGCGCAGTGCGTGCAGGCGCCCCACGCGGTCAGCGAGAACGATCCCCAGGGGGTCGTGACTGTCGTTGTGCGGGAACGCAGTTCTCATGGCCTCGCTCCACAGGATGTGGCGCGCGCGGTACGTGGGGGCATCCTCATCCGGGGTGGGTAGCAGCTTCACGAACGCGCCGAAGGTCAGCTGGGCGAGTATGTCGTCGTGCGTGATGGGCGCGAACTTCCTGGGGTGGTTCTGAGGCCGGGCGGAGCGTGCAGCTTCGGCCTGTCGACGTGCATTGTCCCGCGTCCTGCGGGTCAGTGAGGCGAGCGGGCGGGCGGGGTCCTGGAGCCAGTGCGGGGAGTGCAGTCCTTCACCATCGGGGCGTGGTTGCCCCGCGTTCCATGTGCGCAGCGCGTGGTCCACCGCGTTGCGGAGGGTGATTTCTGTCACGGCGAGAACTTCCTGGAATGCCGCTCCCAGCTGGAGGTTCCACCGGTACAGGTCAAGTGCGCGGGCGACGTCGTTGTGGGTGGAGCCCAGGTAGGTGGCCATTCTGGCCGAGTGCAGCGTGTGCGCAATCTGCAGGAGGGAGGACCGTTGAGCCATTCTCTGATTCTGTGACAGAAAAGGGTCCTGGGGTAGACTGTGGGTCAACACGAGGACAAGGTCCCTCGTTCACTACATGGAGTTTCCCCCAGGGCAGATTGGTCCTGGGGGTTCTTCGTTTAATTCGTTTGACTCGTGCGGAATCCGCTCATCTGCGGGTCAGACCTGAGCCGCATCCCACGGCTCGAACACCGTGGGTTCCCTGGTCCAGCTGGAGGGATCCCAGTGCTCCAGCACCTCGGCGGCCGTGCGCACGGGGTGGGTGATCCCCAGCGAGCGGGCCAGCCACCCCACCACGTCCTGCGCCGTGTGCCCGAGCTCCTGCAGCTCCCGCAGGGTCACCGCGCCGTCCCGTTTGGCCAGCCGCTCCCCGGAGGGGCCCAGCACCAGGGGAACGTGCGCGTACTCCGGGACGCCGTAGCCCATGAGCCCCGCCAGGTAGGCCTGCCGGGGAGCGGAGGGCAGCAGGTCGTCCCCGCGCACCACCTGGTCCACGCCCTGCTCGGCGTCGTCCACCACCACGGCCAGGTTGTACGCGGGGGTGCCGTCGTTGCGCACGAGCACCATGTCGTCCACGGCACCCGTGAACTCGCCCGCGAAGCGGTCGTGCACCGTGAACTCACGCACCCCCGCGCGCAGCCGCACGGCGGGAGGACGCTCCCTGCGGCGTCGTGCCCGCTGCTCGTCGGTCAGGTTCCGGCACGTGCCCGGGTATGCGCCCGGGATGCCGTGGGGCGCGGAGGCCGCCGCGTGGATCTCCCTGCGCGTGCAGAAGCACTCGTAGGTGAGCCCGGCGTGCGTGAGGGTGCGCACGCGCTCCAGGAACAGGGGGATGCGCCGCGACTGCAGGTCCACGGGGCCGTCCCAGTCCAGGCCGATGGCCCGCAGGTCTGCCACGTTGCGCTCGGTGGCGCCCTGCTTCACCCGGTCCAGGTCCTCCACGCGCAGCAGGAACCGGCGGCCGGTGGCACGCGCGAATCCCCACGCGGCCAGGGCGGTGCGCAGGTTGCCCAGGTGCAGGTCCCCGGAGGGCGACGGCGCGAAGCGGCCCGCGGGGGCGGGGACGGTCTCGGGGTGGCGGGGAATCACGCGAGAGACAGTAGCACCGGGGGTCAGCGCACCGGATGGATGCGGGCGGGGCCGAGAAGGCTGCGCTCCCGTCCCCGCCCGCGCAGCGCGTGGCCCGCACCACGACTGCTGTGCCCCCGTCCCCAGGCTCCGCGGGGCCCTTCCCGATGCGGGACCGGTAGTGCGTTACGGATAGAGTGAAGCGCATGGCACGCACCCAGGAGCTGCGCCCCGGCGTCTACGTGATCGGCACCGACAACTGGAGACTGAACTCCGGTCTGGTGCTGGGCACTCAGCGCGCCCTGGTGGTGGACACGGGCGCCGGACCGCGTCAGGGCCGGGAGATCCTGGCCGCCGTCCGCGAGATCACGGATCTTCCGCTGACCGTGGTGAACACCCACGCGCACTACGACCACTTCATGGGCAACGCCGTGTTCGCGCGCGCCGGCGCCACCGAGTTCTGGGCGCACAAGGCCTGCGCGAGCGCGATGGCTGAGGTGGGGGAGTACCAGCGCAGCTTCGTGAGCACGCAGGAGCCGGAGATGGGCGCGGGCGAGGGGATCGACACCCGCCTGGTGCTGCCCACCAACACCCTGCCCGGCACAGGCCTGCGCCCGTCCCTCACCCGCATCGACCTGGGCGAGCGGCCCGTGACCCTGTTCTTCCTGGGCCCCGGCCACACGGACAACGACGTCTGCGTGGGCGTGGACGACGTCGTGTTCTGCGGGGACCTCGTGGAGGAGGGCGCGGACCCCAACTTCGAGGACGCCTTCCCCCAGCGCTGGGTGGAGTCCCTGCGCGCGCTGGCCACCCTGGAGCGCTACACCGCGTTCGTGCCCGGCCACGGGACTCCCGTGACCGTCAACTTCGTCTCCCAGCAGGCCGACACCATGGAGCTCGCGATCCGCCGCGCCCGCGACGTGCAGGTCACGGAGGAGGGCCCCTCCACCGCGGCGATGTACCGCCTGCCCTACCAGGCCGGCGTGGCCCGGGTGTTCCTGGACCGCTGGGCGCTCATCGAGTCGCAGAACGCAGCCGACGTGCCACCATCGACCATCCCAGAGCAGCTGCGGCCGCAATCCCCAGATACCCCGCCGTCAGTGTGACCCGTCCGCCGAACGTCCCCGCCACCGCGGGATAGGGCCACCACACCGCCACGGCCAGCAGCACTCCCGTGAACACGATCAGCGTGATGGCGGTGCCCAGCCGCGGCCTCGCGGGAACGCGCACGGTGGCGCCCCGGTACCCGTAGGGCTGCGGGTCCCACGCCGCGCGCGGTGCCCGCGGCTGGTTCCGGCGCTCCGCGTCCCTCGCCGCCGACGCCGCCCGCTCCAGTTCCCGGGCCTGCCGTTCGTGCGCGGGCGGAACGTAGGCGCTGTCCCCGCGGTCCTCGCTCCACGCGCGTGTCTGGCGGCGGTGGGAGCGCTCGTCCATGAACCGGCGGTAGCTGCCGGCCGGGGTGCTTCCGGTGCGGAGGCGGGCACGTGCCACGGCGGCGTCGATCAGCTGTGTGGCCAGCGCCGCCAGCACACCCCAGCCGCCCACGATGAGCAGGGCGGCCACGGCATCCGTGGGGCGGTGCCAGCCGTTGAGCACGGTGGTCATGCCCACCACGGCCGCGAGGAACGCACCCCACCGCCCGGCGCGGGCCCGGCGGTGCGGCGGGGCCACGAGCAGCGCGGCCATGAGAAGGGAGGCGGCCGCGGTGGTGTGGCCGGAGGGGAACGAGTTGGAGGTGATCTGCTGCACGCCCAGGTCCGGCTTGTCGAGGACGCCGTGCTTGAGGAACTGGGTGGTCACATTGGCGGCGACCACGGCCACCGCCGCGCACGGGGCGGCCACCCACCGGCGGTAGCGCACGGCCCAGACCAGCGCCAGGATCCCGGCGGCCACCGCCACCACCTCGGGCAGGAACTGGGCGGCCACGAGCACGAAGGACGGGAAGAAGGTGTTGCGGTCCGCCTTGGCCTGCTGCAGGGCGGTCTCGTCCAGGGCCTGACCGGTCACCGTGTTCAGCCCGGCCTGGGCCACGAGCAGCACGAGCCCCCACAGCAGGGCCACGGACAGCGCCGCGCCCACCACGGTTCCCGCGCTCAGCGGCCTGGCCGGGGGCACGGGCACGCGACCCGGGGAGCCGGGAAGTGGAGCGGGGGCGCCGTAGCCGCCGTAGCCGCCACCGCTGTAGGCGGGCGCGCGGTACTGGCCGCCGCGGTACGGGTCACCGTGCTGGGGGCCGGGGCGGTAGGGGTCGGAGCCAGGGGGGTACGGGGTGTGGGACACGGGCGGCGGACCTCATCGGAAGACAGCGGGCGGGTCCCCTCGGAGATGGTGGACCCGGCCCTCCATGGTGACACGATCCGCCGGGACCCGGCTGTGAGCCGCACGTCACCGTGCTGGATGCCCGCTCGGAGCGAACCGGGCCCCGGGCCCCGGGATCAGCGGCGGGAGCGCGTGAACGCGGAGACCCCCGTGATGGCGCGACCCACGATGAGCGCCTGGACGGAGTCCGTGCCCTCGTAAGTGGAAACCACCTCCATGTCCGTGAGGTGGCGGCCGATGTGGTTCTCCAGCAGCAGCCCGTTGCCACCCAGCATGTCCCGGGCGGTGCGGCACATGTCCAGGGCCTTGCGGGACGTGGTCATCTTCACCAGGGAGGCCATGGCGTCCGTGAGCTGGTCGTTCTCCTGCAGCTGGGCCATGCGGGTGCACATCAGCTGCAGGGAAGTCAGGTCCGAGAGCATGGTGGCCAGGCGCTCCTGCACCAGCTGGTAGTTGGCGATCGGCATGCCGAACTGCTCGCGCTGCAGGGCGTAGTTCGCGGCGATCTCGAATGCCGCCATGCCGTGGCCCACGGCTTCCCAGGACGCACCGCCACGCGTGGCCTTGAGGACCTTGTTGACGTCCTTGAAGCTGTGGCAGTTCTCCAGGCGGTTCTCGTCCGCGAGCCGCAGGTCCTCGATCACGATGTCCGCCTGGTTGATGGCGCGCTTGCCGATCTTGCCGGCGATGACCTCGGGGCGGTAGCCCTGCGGGTACTGGCCGTCCGCCTGCTTCTCCACCACGAAGCACTTGACCTGCCCGTCCGCCTCGTCCCGGGCGTAGAGCACGGTGACGTCCGCGGCGTGGCCGTTGCCGATCCACCGCTTGTGCCCGTTGAGCACCCAGTGGTCTCCGTCCCGGCGCGCGGAGGTCTCCAGGGACACCGAGTCGGAGCCGTGGGTGGGCTCGGTGAGGGCGAAGGCCCCGGTCTTCTCCATGGTGGCCATGGTGGGAAGCCACCGCTGGCGCTGCTCCTCGTTGCCGAGCATGTAGATGCTGCCCATGCACAGGTTGGAGTGCACGCCGAAGAACGTGTTGACGGAGCCGTCGATCCGACCCATCTCCCGGGCCACCAGACCGGCCGCCTGGCGGGAAAGCCCCGGGCAGCCGTAGCCCTTGATGAACGTGCCCACGATGCCCAGGTCCGCGAGGCCCTGGAACACGGGCAGGGGATGCTCACCGGCCTCCCACGCCTCGTTGATGGTGGGCAGCACGTGCTCCCGGCCGTAGGCCCGCACGCGGTCGCGCAGGGCGGTCTCCTCGGCGGAGAGCTCCTGGTCCAGGAGGAAGAAATCGGGGTTCTCGAGCAGTTCGCTCATGACGGGTCCTTTCGGTGGGAGCGGAGCCAGTCCACGACCTCCGCGCGGTCCGCGCCGAGGGCCGGCGGGGCCTTGTCGTAGCGCACCGGGGTACGGCTGAAGGTCACGGGGTTCTTGATCAGGGGCACGGCCTCGTCGCCCTCGCCCACCTGGACCACGGGCTCCAGGCCCAGGGACGCGGCGTACTCCACGCCCTCCGGGATGGTGAGGATGGGGGCGCACGGCAGGCCCTCGGCCTGCAGCCGGGACGCCCAGGACTCGGCGGTGTCCGTGGCCAGCGCGGCGTTGAGCAGCGGACGCAGCTCCTCGCGGTGGTTGTTGCGCTTCTCCACGGTGTCGAAGCGGGGGTCCTCGCCCAGCTCGGGCAGGCCCAGCACCGTGACCAGGCGGACGAACTGCGGGTTGTTGCCCACCGTGAGGATCAGCTCCTTGTCCGCGGTGGGGAAGGGGCCGTACGGGAAGAGACTGGGGTGCTCGTTGCCCATGCGCTGGGGGTCGTTGCCGCACGCGGCGTAGCCCGTGGTCTGGTTGACCAGGGAGGACAGTGCGGAGGAGAGCAGGTCCAGGTGGATGTGCTGCCCCTTCCCGGAGGAGTCCCGCTCGTGCAGGGCACCCAGGATGGCCACGGCGGCGTGCAGGCCGGTGAGGACGTCGAACATGGCCACCCCAGCGCGCTGGGGCGGGCCGTCCGGGGAGCCGGTCACGGTCATGAAGCCCGAGACCCCCTGCACCAGCAGGTCGTAGCCGGGCAGGTGCGAGCCGCCCGCCGTGCCGAAGCCCGTGATGCTCGTGTGGATGAGGGCGGGCCAGCGTTCGGCCACGGACTCGGGGTCCAGGCCGAAGCGGGCCAGTCCGCCGGGTTTGAAGTTCTCGATGAACACGTCCGCGGCATCGATGATCTCGTACGCGGTCTCCAGGTCCGCGGGGTCGCCCAGGTCCAGCACGATGGAGTGCTTGTTGCGGTTGACGGACAGGTAGTAGGTGCCCACCCCGTCCCGGCTGGGCGGCTTGAACCCGCGGGTGTCGTCCCCCGCGGGGCCCTCCACCTTGATGACGGTGGCACCCATGTCCGCGAGCAGCATGGTGCAGTACGGGCCCGCCAGCACGCGGGAGAAGTCCGCGACGACGATTCCGCTGAGCGGCCCGGGGGTCGACTCCTGAATGGGGGACATGAACGCTCCACTGGGACGGTGACTGTGTTACACCACACACAACCACCGGCATTGGGTTCTGTCCAATACAAGAAAAGCCCCTCAGTGATGCCCCTGTGGTAACAATCACGTAGGCTCGGGGCATGGAAGTCCACGAGGCCAAGGCGTTCCTGGCCGTTGCCGAGGAGCTGCACTTCGGTCGGGCCGCCGCCCGGCTGCGGATCGCGCAACCGCCCCTGAGCCGGCTCATCAAGAGCATCGAGAAGTCCCTCGGAGCTCAGCTGTTCGAGCGCAGCACCCGGCAGGTCTCACTGACCCCGGCCGGGCAGGCCCTGCTGGATCCCGCGCGCGACCTGGTGGCGGCGTCCGAGAACGCGCGCCGCGCCGTCGCCAAGTCCGTCACGGGGGAGACCGGGCGGGTGCGCCTGGGGTTCGCGGGCGCCTCGATCAACCGCAAGGTCGCGGAGCTGGCGCGCCACGTGCGCACCCACCGCCCCGGGGTGCACCTGGAGCTGCACGGCTCGCAGTTCTCCCACACGGCCATGCAGAAGGTGCTGGACGGCTCCCTGGACGTGGCCATCGGGCGCTGGGACTTCATCCCCTCGGAGCTGCGCTGCTCCGTGCTGGGCCACGAGGAGGTCATGGTGGTGCTGCCCAGCAACCACCCTCTGGCCGATTCCGCCCGCGTGGACATGGCCCAGCTGTCCGAGGAGTCGTGGGTGGTGCTGCCCGCGGGCCCCGGAGCGGCCCTGCAGAACAGGCTCACCTCCCTGGCCACCGCTGCGGGGTTCGTGCCGCGCGTGGCGCAGGTGGCGCCGGACTCGTGGACCCTGGTGGTGCTCGTGGCCGCCCAGATCGGCTGCGCCCTGAGCCTGGACACCGTGCGGGACAACGTGTCCTCGGACGGCGTGGTGTTCCTGCCCCTGGTGCAGCCGCAGCGGCCGCTGGACGTGCAGCTCGTGTGGCGCGCCGCGGATCCGAACCCTGCACTGCGCGCCGTGGTGCGCCTGGCCCAGAACCTCTACGGGGACCCCCGCGGCCAGGCCGCAGAGGTCCCCGGGAGCTGACGGGTCCTACTCGTAGTCGTACCAGCCGTGGCCGGTCTTGCGGCCGTAGTCACCGGCCTCGTACTTCTCCCTGACGGACTCCGCGGGCAGGCTCGCGGGATCACCCGTCTGCTCGTACTCGGCCAGGCGGATCAGGTAGACCACGTCGATGCCCACCATGTCCATGAGCTCGAACGGGCCCATGGGGTGGTTCAGGGCGGTCTTGGCCGCCACGTCGATGTCCTTGTAGTCCGCCACGCCGTCCTCGTAGAGCTTCAGCGCCTCGGAGCGCAGCGCACCCAGCAGGCGGTTGGCCACGAAGCCCGGGACCTCCTTCTTGAGCTCCACGGGGGCCTTGCCGATCGAGCGGGCCAGCTCCATGGCGGTCTCCACGGTCTCGCGGGAGGTGGCCTCGTGGGGGACCACCTCCACGCACTTCATCACCAGCGCCGGATTGAAGAAGTGCACGTTGCACACCTTCTCCGGGCGGTTGGTGGCATCCGCCACCCGCGAGGACACGATGTTGGAGGAGTTCGTGGCCAGGATGGTGTGCTCGGGGCACACCGCGTCCAGCTCCGCGAAGACCTGGCGCTTGATGGTGAGGTCCTCCACCGCGGCCTCGATCACGAAGTCCGCCTGCGCGGCGCACGCGTCCCGGTCCGTGGAGAACGTCAGGCGCTCGAACGCCGCGTCCACGTCCTGCTGGGTGCGCCGGCCCTTGCTGACGTCCCGGTCCATGCGGGAGCGCAGCTGCTCGGACGCCTTGTCCACGGCCTCCTGCTTGATGTCCACCACGTCCGTGTCGTAGCCGGCCAGGGCGCACACCATGGCGATCTGGGAGCCCATGGCCCCGGCGCCGACCACGGTGATGTGCCGGATGTCCTGCAACGGGTTCTCGCTCACTTGCTCACGTCCTTCTGTACGTTCTGCGGCGTCTGCTGCGGCGCGTCCTTCTGTGCCGCGGTGCGGAAATCCGGGGTGCGCTTCTCCAGGAACGCGGTGGTTCCCTCGGCCTTCTCCGCGCTGCTGTAGAGCACGGACTGGGCCAGGCGCTCCAGCAGGATCCCGGTCTGGTGGTCCACGTCGAAGCCGTGGCGGATCACGGTCTTGGCCAGCTGGATGGCCAGCGGGCCCTTGGCCATGATGGCCTGCGCCGTCTCGCGGGCGGTGTCCAGCAGCTGGTCCGGCTCCACCACCTGGGTCACGAGGCCCATGGCCAGGGCGTCCTCGGCCTTCACCCGGCGCCCGGTCAGCACGATCTCGGTGGCCCGGCCCAGGCCCACGAGCTTGGCCAGGCGCTGCGTGCCGCCCGCGGCGGGCATGATGCCCAGCCCGGTCTCGGGCAGCGCGAACTGCGCGTTCGTGGAGGCCACGCGGATGTCGCACGCCAGGGCCAGCTCGTGCCCGCCGCCGAACGCGTAGCCGTTCACGGCCGCGATGGTGGGCTTGGGGAACTGCTCCACCTGCTCGTACACGCCCTGCATGGTGGCCTTCAGCCCGTCCTTGGGCGTGCGCACCGCAAGCTCGTTGATGTCCGCGCCCGCCACGAACGCCTTGTCCCCGGCGCCCGTGAAGACCAGAACCTGCATGCCGTCGTCCTCCGCGAGCTGCGCGAGGGTCTCGGTGATGGCCCGCAGCACGGTGGCGTTGATCGCGTTGCGCACCTCCGGCCGGTTCACGGTGACCAGGGCGATCCCGTCCGTGACGTCCACGGTCAGGACGTCGGTGTTCTCTGTGCTCATGGGGCGTTCTCCTTGCTGTGCTCGTGCGGGATCGTGCGGCCCGCGCTCGTCGTCACCTTCTTTCATACCGCGCGAAGGTGACGCGGGCCGCACTCGTGGGGGATTCATTCCGATCCGGCATCAATCCGGTGCGGTGCGGGCAACGCGCTCGGGGGTTGCGCTCGGCAGCCGGTCACGCGCCCTGGGGAACCCGGGTGATCTCCCCGGTCTCGGGGTCGACGACGGGCCGAGGCTTCCTGAGGCGCGCCAGCGCGGCCGCGGCGACCACGAGGGCCAGCCCGATGACCGTGACGAGCACGCCGGGCAGGAACATCATGAATCCGCCCACGGCGAGAACGACCCGCAGGTACAGGGGCAGCTGCCGCTCCACGAACGTGAGCCACCCGCCCATGGCCCCGGCGATGGCGTAGACCGCCACCAGGCTGGAGAGGAAGGCCAGCACGATGTGCATCGGCTCCCCCTGGGCCACCAGCGCGGGGTTGAGCGCGAACCCGAACGGCACCACGTACTTCACCGCGCCGAGCTTCATGGCGGAGAAGCACGTGGCCATGGGGGAGGCCTTGGAGATGCCGGCTGCCGCGAACGCCGCGAGCCCCACGGGCGGGGTGATGTAGGAGACCGAGGCCCAGTAGATGACGAACAGGTGCGCGGCGATCGGGTCCACACCCAGGGCCGTGACGGCCGGGACCATCACGATGGCCAGGAACACGTACGCGGCGGAGATCGTGAGCCCCATGCCGAGCACGAAGCACACCACGGCGCCGGCGATCAGGATGAGCACCACGTTGTCGCCCACCAGGGCCACCAGATCGCGGGACAGGGACAGCGCCACGCCCGTGGCGGTGAGCCCGCCCAGGATCAGGCCCACACCCGCGATGATCCCCACGATCTGAGCAAGGGTCTTGCCCACGTCCACGCCCATGTCCACCCACTGGCGGGGGCCGAACGTGACGCTCGGTTTGATCAGGGCGATCAGCAGCAGGATGGCCACCACCCAGTAGGGCACCTGGGCCTCGGAGTCCGTGGTGAACAGCAGCACCGTGAGCACGGCCAGCGCACCCAGGTACGGCCAGCCCATGGCCAGGGCATGGCGGGCGCGGGGGAGCAGGTTCTTGGGCGTGCCCCGCAGCCCGCGCTGGGCGGCGTAGCCGTCGATCTGCAGGAAGATCCCCAGGTAGTAGAGGATCGCGGGGATCGTGGCCGCCACCAGGATGGAGGTGTAGGGCACGCCCACGAAGGAGACCATGAGGAACGCGGCAGTGCCCATGATGGGCGGGGTGATGGAGCCGCCGGAGGACGCGGTGGCCTCCACGGCGCCGGCCACCCGGGCGCTGAATCCGGAGCGCTTCATGGCGGGGATGGTCATGGGCCCCGTGGTCAGCACGTTGGACACCGCCGAGCCGCTCATCATGCCCATGGCGGCAGAGCTCGCCACGGCCACCTTGGCGGAACCGCCGCGGTAGCGGCCGAACACGGCCATGGACAGCTCGTGGAAGAAGTCCGCGCCGCCGGTGTGCTGCAGCACCACGCCGAAGAGCAGGAAGCCCACCAGGATGGTGCCCGCGGTCTGCAGGGGCAGGCCCAGGACACTGTCCACGCCCATGGTGTGCACCTGGGCCAGGGTGGGCAGGTCGTAGGAGATGCCCTGCAGGAAGGACAGCGGGATCATCCCCGCGAACAGCGGGTACACGGAGAACAGGAACGCGATGACCAGCACCACCAGACCGGCGGCACGGCGCAGGGTCTCCAGGATCAGGGCCCAGAACACGAAGCTCAGCACGGTGGCCAGGGTGGGGGCCATGTACTGCCAGCCGTACTCCTGGATCTCGATGCCGTGCACCGCGAAGTACCCGCACGTGCCCATCACGGCCAGCAGCAGCAGGACGTCGTACCACGGCACACCCCGGCGCTGCCGAGCGGCGGACCCGGGGGATCGCTTGCGCAGGGGCGTCACGATGAACACGATCGGCACGAACACCGCGATCAGCAGGTACAGGAACGAGTTGGTGGGCATGGTCACCCCGCCCACGTTCCAGAAGAACACCTGGTTCATGGTCAGCAGCACGCCCACCACGGTCAGCACGATCACCAGGCTGCGCCAGAACGGCGTCAGGCGCGGGCTCGCGTCGTGCAGGGAGACGTCCGAGGGCATGGTGGGCTGGGCGGCGTCGTCCCCGGAGGCGGCGGCGGACGCGGAGCTGCCAGCGCCCGCGGCGTGCGGGTGCAGGCGCGTGGCGGTGATCTCAGCGCCGGTGCGGGGGTCGATGGCCGGCCCGGGGGCGGTGATGGGGCCAGCGGTGCCAGCGGGACCCGCGGCACTGGTGGGGCCGGCGGCGTCGCCAGCCTGGTAGGGGGTGCTCATGCGTGGCCTCCGGAGGGTGCGGTGGTGGAGGACGTGCCGGGCAGGGTGCCGGGGGTCTCCGGGAGTTCGGGGAGGTTGGACTTCTTCCAGTCCACCCACTCCTTGCGCGCGGCCTTGGGGTCCTCCTGGTCCTTGTGGTCCTGCCAGAACGCGGGCCAGGCCTCGTGCATGTCGCGCTCGCGCTCCAGCAGGGCGTCCTGGCGGGTCTGCAGCTCCTTGCTCCAGCGGCCCTTGCGCTCGAGGAACTCCACCATGGCGTCGTGGAACGGGATCACCAGGGGTGTGAGCTGGATCTGGTCCGCGCCGAAGCGGTGGGCGTCCGGGGTGGTGTCCTTGTAGTCGGGGTAGTAGCGGTCCATGTCAGCCACCAGAGAGGCAACTTCCTCGTGGGGCCGGTCCGCCCGGGCCACCATCGGGATGGTGTACTGCATGTTCACCGCCGTCTCGCCCTCGGCCAGGCCCGCGCCCTTGGAGAACTCGCCGGGCTTGACCATGGGGGCGAGCTCCTTCCACGTGGCGTACTGGGAGGGTGTGCCCCCGCCCAGGTCCAGCCAGCGGATGGGGTACTGGGACGCCAGCTCGGACACGTTGGCGCCCACCACGTTCTGATACAGGGTGTCGATCTGCCCGGTCTTCAGCGCCTCGATCTGGCCGCTGTATGTCACATCCACCATCTGGACGTCCTTGCCCGTGAGGCCGCCGAAGTTGAGGATCGCCTCCATCTTGCGGTTGATGGACGTGCTCGCGATCAGCTTGGGGAACTTCCGGCCCTTGAGGTCCGCCACGGTCTCGATGCCGCTGTCCTTGCGCACCAGCACCCCGTAGTTGCCCGGGGGAGTCCACACCAGACGCACGGCCTGCGGACCCCACTGCTCGGAGCAGTACTCGTCGTTGCCCTCGAACGCGTAGTAGTACTCGTCCCCCGTGCGCGAGTACTGCGCCGTCCCGTTGATCAGCGGCGCCAGGCGCCCGATGCCGGTGTCCGAGGTCATCAGCCGGATCTGCCGGCCCGTCTTCTGAGTCAAGGTGTTGGCCACCGCGGCGAGGTCGTTGTACGTGCCCGTGCCCACCCCGAACGTGGACCACACGAGCTGCTGGGAGCCCCCGGCGGCCGTCGAGCCGCCCGAGCACCCGGCCACGCCGGCCAGCACGGGTAACGACGCCGCTGCGGCCAGGAGCGCGCGGCGGTTGAGGGTACGCGGCATGGTGCCTCCACTGAACTGGTCCGACGGATCAACCGGGCCCTGCTTCCCGCCCAGAGGGTGCGGCCAGGGGAACCGGAGGTTCTCATTCATACAGCCATGGAGTGATCCACGACACTTACTCGCGAGTTTTATGCGTAACGGGTATCAGTGGTGGTTGGGGTGGACAACGCCGCGCCGGGTTGCGACACGGGTGAGTGCCGTTGGCGCTCTCAGGAAGTGCGCTCGTGGCGCGGCGCGAAAGGGTCAGGCCCAGCCACTGGGATGGGCCTCAGGCACTCTTCCGTGCATGCACCTGCGGGAAAAGGCCGGAGATCCTCACCCCTTGGTGGGCCGCTCGACGGGTTCGTCGTCGTCCAGCCACTCCACGGGGTCGTTGCGAAGGCCGGCGGCCAGGGCGGTGGCCGTTTCTTTCCACGAGGTGAGTTCGGCGACGGCCAGGTGCGGCTGCCCGGTTGAGGACGACAGCCGTGCGGCCTGCAGAATGTCATGTGCGCAGTCCGCCCGCCCCTGCGGGGAGAGGTCCTGCATCCAGGGGAACGTCTCGTTCATGTCTTCATCGTAGATTCGACGGGCGCCTGGCAGAGATCCTCCGCCCGCGGCGTCTGAGGCTGTAGTTCCCCCGTTCGAGGCTGATCAGCGGTTGGATGGCGTCTCGACTCATCGCGCTCGGTGTCAGTGCCGTGCATCTGTGGCCTCCCCTTCTGCCACGGTGTGGCGATAGGCCTGCACATCCGCCAGCAGACGACGCCGCTGGTCCCGGACCCTGCGCTCCTCACGGTTTCGCGCGGCCTCCTGCGCCGCCCGCTTTCGGGCCGCCGTGCCCGGTGCTGGAATCTGCCCGATCATGAGCCCCAGCAGACCCACCATGAGCGCCCAGGTGCTCTCGTGCCACACGAATTGCAGGAGCAGCGCAACCACCACGCACAGCAGGGAGATGATCCCGGGCAGGAATTTCTCGATCTGGTTCACGGGCGCTCCTCGGGTGCTGGCCCCGCATGGCGCGAGGCGTGGGCTGGTCTTCCTCCACGCTGACAGACCCGAGCGGACAGCGCATCAGCCGAACGGCCACTCTCCCCGGCCGTTGGCCGTCTGCCGCGCCCCCGCCTGCCCTCAGCCGAGAGGTCTGCCGAGAAGACGGCCAGCACATGGTCGCCAGACACCACGGAGGCCCAGGCACCACGGAGGCCTCCGCGCCCTACCCCGCCTGCCCCCGCAGCCGCTCGTAGAACCCCGCCGCCATGGCCAGGGACACCAGCTCGTCGGTGGGCATGTCCTGCAGGAGCTTCGCGAACTTCTCGGAGAGGTCGTTGTGCCGCCACACGCTGTCCTCCAGCACCACCCGCAGCTCGGGGGAGCGGGCGAAGTCCGCTGGCGTGTTGTTGCGGGCCTGCTGGCGGAGGTTCTCGTTCTCCTGGGCCGGGGTGAGCCACAGCTCCACGGAGGTGACCTTGTACTCGTCCGAGGCATCCAGCCCGCCCAGGTACTTGTTGACCTTCTCCACCAGCTCGGCCTTGGCGGCACGTTCGCGCTCCGCCTGCTTGCTCATGCCCACCTCGGTGAGCCCGCGCAGCCCCTCGGCCTGGTCTTCCTGTAATTTCAAGTCTTCTTCGCGCTGCTTCTCCAGGTGGTAGTGCGTGAGCACCACGTCCTCCGCGGTGACCGTCTCGGGGATCTCGGTGTCCAGCCTGGCGTTGAGCTGGCGCCCCAGCAGGTCCGCGAACACGGAGAGCTTGATGAACTCCGGGTCCCCGAAGTTGAGGATCTGCGAGAAGAACGCGTAGGACGTCACGTACTGGCCCAGCAGGGAACGGAACTCCTCAAGCGTGTCCCGCTCTGCGGCGTCGTCGCCCGCGCGGTCCCAGCGGTCCATGAAACGGGAGACGGCGGGGTCCAGGCCCGGGAGCAGCGCGGTGTGGCGGCCGTGGACGTGGTTCCACGCCTGCCACACCTGATCGACCTCCGCCTCCGTGAAGATGGCGGCGGCCTTGAGCTTCTCCAGCTGCTTGATCACCAGGTCCAGGTCCGAGGGAGTCTTGATCTCGGCGTCCTCGTAGTACTCCTGGAACGCGGCGAGGATCTGGTCCGGGTCGTTCACGAAGTCCAGCACGTACGTGTCCGTCTTGCCGTCCATGCGGCGGTTGAGCCGGGACAGCGTCTGCACGGCGGCGATGCCGGAGAGCTGCTTGTCCACGTACATGCCAACCAGCAGGGGTTGATCGAAGCCGGTCTGGTACTTGTTCGCGACGATCAGGATGTTCTGGTCGTCCTGGTTGAACACCGCCGCGAGGTCCCGCCCGCGCACGTCCGGGTTCATGGACGCCTCGGTCACCTCGGGGCGCTCGCCGTCCCCGATCACCGCCACGTCCGGGTCCGGCAGCGCGCCGGAGAACGCCACCAGGGTCTTCAGCGGCAGGTTCTCGCGCTCGATGTGGCGCTGGAACGCGCGCTGGTACTGCACCGCGGCCGCGCGCGAGCCGGTGACCACCATGGCCTTGCCGCGCCCGTTCAGCGCGGGCTGCACAGTGGTGAGGTAGTGCTTGACGATCACGTCCACCTTGGAGCTCACGTTCGTGGGGTGCAGCTCCACGAACCCGATGTACGCGCGCGTGCCCCGGCGCACGTCCACCTCGCCGCCATCCGCATTCTCCCCGGACGACGACGCCGCTCCCGCGCCCTCCCCGCCGTTCGTCCCGTTCCCGCCGGGCACGTTCGCGGGGTCCGAACCCCGAAGCGCGATCTTGGCCACGCGCTCGTAGGTGGTGTAGTTCTTCAGCACGTCCAGGATGAAGCCTTCCTGGATGGCCTGCTTCATGGAGTAGAGGTCGAACGGCTCCTTCTTGCCGGCCTCGTTGGGGGTGCCGAAGAGCTCGATGGTCTTGGCCTTGGGGGTCGCGGTGAACGCGAAGTAGCTGATCCGGTGGCCGTCGTCCGCCTGGGCGGCCATGCGGACCAGGGCGTCCTGATCGGCGCCCGGTTCCAGCTCGCCGTTCTCGTCCACTGCGGGGGAGTCTGTGCCCGTGGCCGCGGTGGGGTCGTTGAGGTACAGCAGCTCCTTGACCGCGCTGGCCGCGTTGCCGGACTGCGAGGAGTGGGCCTCGTCCGCGATCACCGCAAAGCGCTTACCTGCGAACGAGCCGCCCTCCTCCTGGATCTTGGAGAGTGCATAGGGGAAGGTCTGCAGGGTCACTCCGATGATGGGCACCCCCGCCGAGAGCGCCTCGATGAGCTGCCCGGTCTTGGAACCCTCCGAGCCCGAGGTGATGGGCTGGAACTGTCCCGTGCTGTTGACCAGCTGGTCCACGGCGTCCTGGAGCTGGCGGTCCAGCACCTGGCGGTCAGCGATCACGAAGACGGTGTCGAACACCTTCTCGCCCGCCGCGGTGTGGAGGGTGGCCATGCGATGGGCGGTCCACGCAATGGAGTCCGTCTTGCCGGAACCGGCGGAGTGCTGGATGAGGTACTTGTGGCCCGGGCCGTCCTCCCGGGCGGCGGCGGTGAGCCGGCTGACCGCGCGCCACTGGTGGTAGCGGGGGAAGCGGATCTGAGCAAGGTCGATCTCCGCACCCGTGCGCGGATCCACCTTCTTCTGGTGGTTCACGTACACGAACTTGGTGAGGATGCTCAGCCACGTGTCCCGCTGCAGGGTCTCCTCCCAGAAGTACGAGGAGCGCGCACCGTGCGGGTTGGGCGGGTTGCCCGCGCCGTTGTGGTGGCCGCGGTTGAAGGGCAGGAACGAGGTCCCCGGGCCCTTCAGCTCGGTGGTCATGTAGACGTCGTGGTCCGTGAGCGCGAAGTGCACGAGCGCGCCCCGGAACGGGGTCAGCAGGGGCTCACCGGCGGGCGTGCGGTCGTTCTCGTACTGCTTGATCGCGGCTTGGAGCGACTGGGTGAAGTCGGTCTTGATCTCCACCGTGGCCACGGGCAGGCCGTTGAGGAAGAACACCAGGTCGATCCGGTCCGCCTTGCGGGTGGAGTACACGACCTCCTGGACCACGCGCAGCCGGTTCTGCGCGTAGCGAGCGGCAATCTGGGGGTTGCGGTCATCCGCCGGAGGCATCTGCAGCATCTTGAAGCGGCGGGCACCGGGCACCAGGAACCCCTTGCGGAGCACGTTCAGCACCCCGCCGCCATCCCGCTCGGGCTGGGAGAGCTGACTGGCGAGCCGGTCCAGGATGCGACGCTCGCCCTTGGCCCGGGCGGCATCGTCACAGTGGGGTGGGACGACCTTGGCGAAGTTCTCCGGGTCCGTGTCCTCGAGCCAGCCCAGGACGTCCTCGGGGAAGATCGCGCGCTCCTTGTCGTACCCCTCCGAGCTGGGGGAGTGGAGCCACCCGTGCTCCGCGAGGTAGGTGGCGATCTCCTGCTGGAGCTTCTTCTCCTGGTGCTGCTGACTCATGGGCTCTCCCTAGTTCTCCCTGTGCAGACCCTGTGCGATGTCGTCTTCCAGCTGCTCCGCGGCGGGCTTGTTCCGTGCGGTGACGTCGATCTGACCCGTGACCGCCGCCGTGATGAGGGCGGCGCGGCGCTGGCGGGCGAGGGCGATGGCTCGCTTCCCCTCGTCCCGCACTGCGTCCACGCGTTGCCACATAGCATCAAGTTCGTCGGCGATTTCGGTCTGCCGTGTGAGGTCCATGAGTGGGATAGGAGTGTTCGCAAGTTTGTCCACGGTGAAATGCGGCATGGACGTCACTGACGCGGCCATCTTCATGTATCCCCGGTGACGTAGAAGAAGAAGTGCATATGTGATGAACCTGCCATCTGCGTGGGCATTGGGCCTTAGTCGGAGGATCGAGTTTTGAAAGCCAGTTTCAGGAATATCCTCAGAAACATACGCAGCCCGACCGTAACCACCGACGCCACCCTCTACGACAAGTACGTCCCCACCTTTGATAGTCAAATGCGCAGCCTCGCGATGGGTGAAGCGCATGTGCTTGATGTCTTCGAGGGCCAGCTTCCCCATTGGCTGCACGTTGGCTGCTCGCAAATAGGGGTGCGTGGTGGAATCCGCGTCTTCCTGCCGCGCGTCGAGCATCTTCCCCAGGGCGATGTCCCCCAGGTACTTAGCTTTCACGATGCCAGAAGCGCACCCGTGGGACGTGCTGAGATCAGCCGGGTATGCAATGAGGTCGGAAACCTGCGCCATTTGCCGCTCTGTGTAAATGGTGTCGAATGACTGAAGATCCGCGATGAGTTTGTCGATTTCGGCGGTCTCGTGGTCGAGGTAGTCCGCGATCGCGTCCTGTGAGGCGATGGGCGGTCGGAACAGGAGGGTGCGCTCGAAAGCGGCAGGATCTAGGTCCCATTGGTTGGGCCGCACGCCCGTCGAGATACTGCCGTAGTGCTGGAAAAAAAGGCCCGAACGTAGTAGATAGTGTAAATACCTAGTGTTCATGCCTGCCGTGAGTGCAGGGCGGTAGACGAAATAGGCGGGGCTGATGATGCCAGCATGATCTGAGATGGCAACCGAGCCTTGCCAGGCTTTCATCTTGTTGACGACTAGATCGCCCATATCGACCTTCTGGTACTTGCTGAGGTCGTCTGATGCCTTGTTGAAGTTGTCGGAACGGCTGTTCTTGGGGATGACGCCATGGTCACGGTAGATTGACAACAGTTGCTCGGACCCGTCTCCCAATTTTTTGCTGCGCCGAAATAGGAATTTCAACGGCGTGGTGGCCCACCCGCGGTGGGTTGCAAGCGTTGTGACAGATTCGTTGAAGCTGGTAGTCATCACCTCTTGACCTCCTCCAGTCGCGCGTGGATGCGGCCCAGGACCTCGTCCAGGTCTCGGTCGATCTCCTCCAGCGGGCGGGGTGGGACGTACTCGTAGAAGTGGCGGGTGAAGGGGATCTCCGCGCCCTCCTTGGTCTTGGACTCGTCAATCCACGCGTCCGGAACGAAGGGCTTGACCTCGCGCTCCAGGTACTCGTGGATGTCCTCGTCCCAGGGGACGTTTTCGGTGTCCCGCAGCGTGGAGTCGGCCTCGGGCTGGTTGAGGCGACCGGTCTGCAGCTCGCCGTCCTCGTCCCGCTCGCTCAGCTCGTTCACGATCACCTTCACCAGGGCCGGCTTCAACCGCAGGCCTGCTTCGGTGGCGGCTTCCATGAACTCATTGGTGAACCGCGCGCGGTTGGTGCCGACCGTGCCGTCTCCACGCTGGGACAGGCCGGTGAGTGCGGAACGGAGCGCAGCGGCGTCGTCGTCAGGGAGCTTGGAGACCTGCTTGGCGGCCATGACGCGCTCGATGCGCTCGGGCGTGCACGCGAAGTTGAGCTTGAGCGGGCGCTCCACCGTAATGGTGCGGTAGAAGAAGTCCTCGGTGCGGAAGATCTTGGAGCATTTGGTCTCCGTGAAGTCCCGGTAGAGCTGGGCGATCTCCGCGATGTTCTCCACGGAGAGCTGCTTGCGCTTGGAGCCCACCGATTTGCGCATCTTCACGAACATGTCCGTGGCGTCGATCAGCTGGACCTTGCCGCGGCGCTCCTCGGGCTTGTCCTTGGACAGCAGCCACACGTACGTGGAGATGCCCGTGTTGTAGAACATGTCCGTGGGCAGGCCGATGATGGCCTCCAGGTAGTCGTTCTCCAGGACCCACTTGCGGATGTTCGACTCGCCGGAGCCCGCGCCGCCGGTGAACAGCGGGGAGCCGTTGAGCACGATGGCCGCGCGGCCGGCCGCCTGGTTCTCGTCTGCGGAGCCCGGCTCGCGCATCTTGGAGATCATGTGCATGAGGAACAGCAGCGAGCCGTCCGAGACGCGGGGCAGGCCGGGGCCAAAACGGCCGCCGAAGCCCGCGACCGTGTGCTCGCGCTCCACCTCCTTGCGGTTCTGCTTCCAGTCCACCCCGAACGGCGGGTTGGAGAGGCAGTAGTGGAACGTGCGGCCCCGGAACGCGGGCTCGGTGAGGGTGTTGCCCAGCACGATGTTGTCGATCGGCTGGCCCTTGACCACCATGTCCGCCTTGCAGATGGCGTAGGACGCGGGGTTGATCTCCTGGCCCAGCAGGTTCACCTGCGCGGACGGGTTCAGGGCGGTGATCTTGTCGTCCGCCACGGAGAGCATGCCGCCGGTGCCGGCCGTGGGGTCGTACACCTCGCGGATCAGGCCGGGGACGGTGAGGTCCGCGTCGTCCGTGAGCAGCAGGGTGACCATGAGGTCGATGACCTCGCGCGGGGTGAAGTGCTCACCCGCGGTCTCGTTGGAGGCCTCCGCGAACTTGCGGATCAGCTCCTCGAAGATGTGGCCCATCTGGTCGTTGCTGACCGCGTCCGGGTGGAGGTTGGCCTTGGAGAAGTGCTGGAGGATCTGCAGCAGCAGGTCGTGATTGGCGAGGTCCACGATGGTGTCCTCGAACCGGTACTTCTGGAAAATTTCGCGAACGTTCGGGGAGAACGCGTTCACGTAGTCCCGGAGGTTCTCCTCCAGGTTGTCCGGATCGCCCTGCATGGACTTGAGGTCGTGCTGCGAGCGGTTGAAGAAGCTGTAGGTGTGGCCCGCGCGGTTGCGGAGCATGGCGATGGGCGGCTCCACCCCCACGTACATGGGGCCGATGGCCTCCAGCACCGCCTCTTTCGTGGGGGCCAGCACCGCATCCAGGCGGAAGAGGACCGTGAACGGCAGGATCACATCCCCGTACTCGTGCTGCTTGTAGGTGCCGCGGAGGATGTCCGCGGCACCCCAGATGAAGGATGCGTGGTTGAACACTTGTGGGGCCTTACGTGGTGATCGGGGGGTGTCCCTATGTTCCGAGTCAAGCCGCGAGAGCGGTTGGTTCGGGGGTAGGGGCGGTGGGTGGTTGGTAGTAGGTGCCGTTGCGGAGCATCGCGAAGATGACGTTGCAACGACGACGGGCCAGGCAGATCACGGCGGCGTTGTGTCGTTTTCCTTCGGCTCGTTTGCGATCGTAGTAGGCCTTCGAGATCGGGTCGCGATTCGAGGCGATCCACGCGGAGTAGAACAGTGCGTTCTTCAATCGTTTGTTGCCCGAACGAGCGGGGAACTCACCACGGATCGACGTCCCTGATCGCCGTGTGATCGGGGCGATGCCCGCATACGCGGCCAGGTGGCCCGCGGTCTCGAACCCGGTGCCATCGCCGATCGCGAGGAGGATCTGGGCTGCGGTCTTGATGCCGATCCCCGGCATGCTCATCAAGACCGAGGCGAGAGGGAAGTCCTCCAGCATGGCCTCGACTTCGTGGGCGACCGTGGCCCGTTGCGCTTTCAACTCCTTGACCTGCCCGGCCACCCTGGGGATCACGAGCTCGACCGCCGCGGTCGCCGGCACTGTCACGGTCTGCTCGCTCAGCGCCGTGAAGATCTTCTCGACCAGCGCAGAGGGATCGCGGCGAGAATGGGAACGAGCGAACCTCAAAACCCGCCCCCGCCCAGCGGACGTGAACCCGGTGGGGCCTCCGAACTTCTCTAGCAGCTCCAGCACGAGGTCGGTGGAGAGGGTCCCGCCGGGGAAGACACGTTCTAGTGCGGGGTGGATCTGGGTGAGCAGCGAACGGATCCGGTTCAACGCCCTGGTGGTCTCGTGGGCGAGGTCCTCGTCGAACCCGGCGAGGACTTTCAGCGCGGAGAGGACCTCGTTGTCATGGTCGACCTGCCGCAGCGTGTGGGGCATGGTGCGGGCGGTGTCGGCGATGATGAACGCGTCTCTGGCGTCGGTCTTCGATCTTCCCGGATACAGGTCTGCTGCCTTTCGCATAGCTAACCCGGGAAGATAAGCCACAGCGCAGCCGGTGTCTCTGGCCACCGCGATCGGCAACGCCCCGATGGTGTTGGGCTGGTCCACGACCATCAGCACCTCACCACGCTCCTGCAAGCTGGTGAACAACTCACGCAGCTGGGTCTCGTCCTGCGGGAGGGGTTTGTCGAACAGTCTGTGCCCGGTCGCATCCAGCGCGCACCCGTGGTGGGCGGTCTTGCCCACATCCAGGCCGATGATCACCGCGAAACGGTTCTCCATGATGAGCCTCCTTGGCACACCATCGCTGGTCGCAGTCTTGACACCCGATGCCGGCACCCACGTTACGAAGAGACCTCGCCACCACGGCGGCGGGCCGTGTCCCTATCAGCGGTCAACGCGTGTCTCTCGACCGGGCGGCAACACCCCCCGGACCATCAATGGCAGGGCAACAAAGCCATACCCGGCCGAGCGACCAGACCCCCGACCATCGGAGGCACTCACAAGGTAACGGGTACTGCGAGTGTAAGGCGCGCGGGTGCCGGGGCGCGGAAGCCGGGGGAGCAGCGTCGTGCGAGCCTTTGGGTGGAGGCGCCGGGGTGCCGCTGTGGGTGCGTAACTCATAATGTGCCGTCGCATTTTTATGAGTAACTCAGTTGCTCATAATTTTTCGGAAGCCTGCTGATCAACTGAGGGGACAGATCAGGAGCACTCCTGGTTGAAGGCAGGGCAGCCAGCTCGGAGTGGAGTCTGCCGGCTCGTGGTTTTCATCATTAAGATGGTTCCATGCACACGAATGGAACGGTCGTTGAGCATGCGGGCCTCTGGCTTGAGAATGCCCTGCAGTCCGATGAGGGCGACGTGCTGCTGACCAGCCCGTACCTGTCCTTCACAGAGTGCGCACGGGTGGCGCGCGCCGCGCAGGAATCCACTCGGGAGATCATCCTCTGCACCGTCCTGGACCCCTTCGCGGCGGCCCAGGGGTACCTTTCGGTGGAGGGCTTGAGAAGGCTTGCCGCCGCGGGGGTGGAGCTGCGCCACGTGAAGCGGTTGCACGCCAAGTGCTTCCTGGTGGGGGAGCAGGGACTCGTGGGTTCCGGAAATCTCACGGGCGCTGGCCTGGGATACGCCGCCGAGCCGAATCGCGAAATCGGTGTGGAGCTGGCACCCGATCAGGTGGCAGCTCTGCGAGCCACCATCGAAGGCTGGCCCGCCCACGTGGTTTCCGACGCAGACCTGGATGATTTGGAGCAGAGGGCGCGGAGCGTCGCCCCCATGCCGGGGCGGATGCCGGACCCAGCCGACCCTACTGAATTGCGCCGCGCGGCCGAGCAAGTGCTCCTGGATGCGCAGAGTGGGGAACGAGAGCTGTGGATCAAGGTCGAGTACGGGGAGCCAAAGCCAGAGGCATGGTTGGCTCCGTACTTCTTTGCGAGCCCCAAAAGCGGTCGCCCGGGGTTCAGGGCTGGCGATCTGGTGTTGATCTGCGCGGGAGATACCAACGACTGCTACGCCATCGTGGAGATAACAGGTGAGGCGGAGTGGAAGACGGACATTCCCCTGTTCCGAGGTCAGGTGCGAAATGACGACGCCATCGAACGCTGGCCCTGGATCAACAGAACCCGCCCTCGCCTGGTGCCGCTGCACAATGTGGACTACAGGAAAGCTGACCTGGGCCTTCGCGCCCCGGTGCGGCGGGGCCACATGCGGCTACGTCTGGACCAGTTCGCTGAGGCCGTGAGGTGTCTGTATGTCGATGGGGTCGCGCCACGTTCTTGACGCAGGACTCTCGCTGACTCACGGCGGGGAAACCTTCGTTTCGGCAGCAGCCACCAGTTTCTTCGCCCACTCGATGCACCTCGTCGCGTTCGCCACTGTCAGACTCTGGACTCCGTACCCGGCGCGTGTCTTCAGGGTGAGCAGGCGACCAAGGGTGGTGTGGTCACCGCCAGCAGAGCGGAGGTACCGTACGGCGTCAACGTCGTTGCCTGCCTTGGAATGCCCTCCCAGGGTGATGAGGCAGAGGGCATCCGAGGCTGCGATCCCAGCATGTATGGCGTTGGTAGCCACGACATCCGCGTACTCGACCTGAGGGTGCATCACCATGATGGTCTCAGCGGCGTCGAGAAACGCCTGGGCATCTGCCAGGCGAGCGAGTGCATCCGATCGAGCGGACATCAGGCTGCCACCGTCAGGCCCACTCGCTGCCGCAGCCACTGCTGGTCTCCGTACACGTGGACACCGTCCCGCAAGATCGAGTCGAAGATCGGTGCGGGTAGGACCTCGGAGATTTCGTAGACCAGAGGGCGAACATCGTTCCCGGTCAGCGCGTTGGCATGGATGGCGAGGTCGTTCAGGTCCTCGAAGAACTCGTCGTCCGGGTCGTCCTCCACAATGACGAGGAGGTCGATGTCGGAGTCGTCCCTCATGTCTCCGCGAGCTGCGGAACCGAACAGTGTGACCTGCACGGGGTTGGTGCTCCACCGGGCGATCCGGGACTGCAGTTCGGACAAGAACTGGGCGCGAGCGTTTACTGCCTGGCTCACCACTCCGGCCAGAAGGTGCTCCTTGTTGAGCGAATATTCCCGTCGGTTCCCGACCGAGTGTTCACGGACCAGACCCCCACTGGTGAGCCGTTCCAGGCACCTCCGGGCGCCCGAGACGGATCCCGCGATGCCTTTGCTCCGTACCAGCTGGCCCGGGGTGAGGCCATCTTCCTGAGCGAGCGCCAGAAGGATCTCCGATTCCAGGGTGGGGCACAGCGCCCGAAGCGGATTCTGCAGTTGCATGGCACCTCCTATCGCTCACTATTGTACGCGTTCGAGCTCCCAATGGCCTCCGCGTCAGACGCATCCTCTGCTGGTGCCGCTCTACCCTAGACCCATGCCCACCCCGCACCTCACCCTCCCCCCGCTCCCGGACCTCCTCGACTCCGCCCACGTGGTCTCCCTCCCCATGCGCGTCACGTTCCGCGGCGTCACCGAACGCGAGGCCGTCGTCTTTCGCGGCCCCGCCGGGTGGGGCGAGTTCGGCCCGTTCCCCGAGTACGGGGACACCGAAGCCGCCACGTGGCTGCGCGCGGGAATCGAGGCCGCGTGGCAGGGCTTCCCGGAACCCCTCCGTGACCGCATCCCGGTCAACGCCACCGTCCCCGCGGTCCCGGCCGAGCGCGTCGCGGACGTCCTCGGCGGCTACTCCGGGCAAGTCCACGCCGTGAAGATCAAGGTGGCCGAGCGTGGCCAGAGTCTCGCGGACGACGTCGCCCGCGTCGCCGCCGTCCGCCACCTCCTCCCGGACGCCGAGCTGCGGGTGGACGCCAACGCGGGCTGGGATCACGACGCCGCCGTGGCCGCCCTGAGTGCGCTCAGCGAGTTCCAGCTCGCCTACGCCGAGCAGCCCGTGGCGAGCATCGAGGGCCTGGCGAGCGTGCGGCGTCGGCTGCGGGACAACGGCGTGGGCACGCTGATTGCCGCGGACGAGTCCGTGCGCAAGGCCGAGGACCCGCTGGCGGTGGCGCGCGCGGGTGCCGCGGACCTGATCGTCGTGAAAGTCGCGCCGCTCGGAGGAGTGCGCCGCGCCCTGGAGATCGTGGCGCAGGCGGGACTGCCCGCCGTCGTCAGCTCGGCCATCGACTCCTCCGTGGGGATCCGCGCGGGTGTCGCCCTGGCCGCGGCACTTCCCGAGCTGCCGTACGCGTGCGGGCTGGGCACGCTCTCGCTCATGGCGGCGGACGTGACCGCCGACCCCCTGCGCCCCGTGGACGGGTTCCTGCCGGTGCGGGATGTCGCCGTGGACGAGGCGCTGCTCACCGAGCACGCCGTCACCGGTGAGCGCCGGGACTGGTGGCTGGACCGGGTGCGCCGCACGCACGCGCTGCGGGCGGGGCAGTAGCGACACCCGGAACGACGCCGGTCGGTCGCCGCGCACACGCGGCTCGCTGTGCGTGGACGGCGTGGGCGGCGAGCCGCGTGTGACGGGCCTCTGTGCGTGTGCATGCACCTGCCGGTGGCGCAGTCCCGGGTTAACCCGCAGTTCGCTTCCAGGTCGCGTGATGATCACGCCCGGGTGGTGAGGTGGACCACGGAATCACTCGCTGACATGCACGGACGCATGTCTCACCCAGGGAGCCACTCCATGACCCAAGCACCCGAACGCCGCCGTCTCCTGCCCATGCTGGGCCACGTGAACGGCAAGCGCAGCCCGCTCACGTGCGAGCTCAAGTGCGGCAGCCAGTGCACCACCCCGGACACCAACACCTCCGGCAACGAGTACGTGCAAGACGTCATCTCCGCCGCGATGAGCCGCCGTGCCGCGCTCGGGCTCGGTGCCGCCGGAGCCGTCACGGTGGGTCTGGTGGCCGCCACCGCCCAGCCCGCGGAGGCCACCTACGGCTACTGGGGCAAGGGCAAGTCCCGCCTGGACTTCACCCCCATCAAGCCGGTGAACATGACGGTGGACGATCTCAACGTCCCCAAGGGCTACGACTGGTCGCCCATCATCCGCTGGGGTGACCCCCTGTTCTACGACTCCCCGGAGTTCGACCCCAAGAACCAGACCCCGGAGGCTCAGGCCAAGCAGTTCGGCTACAACTCCGACTACCTGGACATCATCCCGGACCCGAACGGTCTCACGGGCGTGCTGGTGAACAACCACGAGTACACCAACGAGAACACCATGTTCCCCACGGGGTACGAGAAGACCAACCTGACCAACATGGTCAAGACGGCCATCCAGGCCCACGGCATGGCGGTCGTGGAGCTCACCCGCACCAAGGTGGGGGAGCCCTGGACGTACGTGCGCGGCGGTGCCCGCAACCGGCGCATCACCCTGACCACCCCGTTCGTGGTAGACGGCCCTGCGGCCGGCTCGGACCTGCTGAAGACGCAGGACGATCCCACGGGCAAGCGCGTGCTGGGCACCCAGAACAACTGCTCCGGTGGCGTGACCCCGTGGGGCACCGTGCTTTCCGGCGAGGAGAACATCCACCAGTACTTCATCACCTCCGGCACTGCCGAGGAGAAGCGCTACGGGTTCCCCACCACCATGCCCTCCCGCCGCTGGCCCGAGGTGGAGAAGCGCTTCGACGCCCGCATCCCCGGGTACAAGAACGAGCCCAACCGCTTCGGCTGGGTGGTGGAGATCGACCCCCAGAACCCCAACTCCGCTCCGCTCAAGCACACCGCGATGGGCCGCTTCAAGCACGAGGGCGCCAACGTGCGCGTGGGGGACGACGGCACCGTGGTGGCCTACTCCGGCGACGACGAGAAGTTCGAGTACATCTACAAGTTCGTCTCCGCCAAGAAGTACAAGGAGGGCGACAAGAAGCACAACATGACCCTCCTGTCCCAGGGCGACCTCTACGTGGCCAGGCTCAAGGGCAACTCGCCCAAGAAGCAGATCACCGGTGACGGCACCCTGCCCAAGGACGGAGAGTTCGACGGCTCCGGCGAGTGGCTGCCGCTGGTCAAGGACGGCAAGTCCAAGATCAAGGGCATGTCCGTGGAGGAGGTGCTCGTCTACACCCGCCTGGCCGCGGACAAGGCCGGCGCCACCAAGATGGACCGCCCGGAGGACGTGGAGCCCAGCCCCCACACCGGCAAGGTGTACGCAGCGCTGACCAACAACTCGGACCGCGGGTCCAAGGGCAAGGCGGGCGTGGACGAGGCCAACCCGAAGACCGGCAACCGGGACGGCTACGTCCTGGAGCTCACCGAGCGCCACGACCTGCCGCAGGCCACGCGCTTCGACTGGAACCTGCTGCTGGTGTGCGGCGACCCCACCAAGGACTCCGGCACGTACTTCGGTGGGTTCCCCAAGGAGAAGGTCTCCCCGATCTCCTGCCCCGACAACGTGGCGTTCGACAAGGCCGGCAACCTGTGGATCTCCACGGACGGTGCGCCCTCCAAGATCGGCTACAACGACGGCCTGTTCAAGGTGACCCTCAACGGCTCCGAGCGCGGCCGCGTGCAGCAGTTCCTCTCCGTCCCGCAGGACGCCGAGACCTGCGGCCCGGTGATCCACGACACCGAGGGCATGGTCTACATCTCCGTGCAGCACCCGGGCGAGGACGGCACGTTCGAGCAGCCGCGCTCGTACTTCCCGGACTACGCGCTGCCCACGCGGGTCAAGCCCGGTGAGTTCTCCATGCCGCGCCCCGCGGTGGTGCAGGTCTTCCGCAAGAACAAGAAGAACCAGCCCCAGTTCCCGGGCGGTGTGAGCGATCAGCCCGGTCAGACCGCCAACCAGGACAAGAAGCGCAAGAACGGCGCCACCGGTCCGCAGTACCGCGGCTACGACGAGAAGCCCACCCCGGAGCTGCAGCAGCGCGCCAAGCAGGCCCCCAAGAGCTACGAGAGCTGAGACTCTCCGGCTCGGCCTGACCAGGTGGGCGGGATCGCGGACATCCGCGGTCCCGCCCGCTTTTCCATGCCCGGCCGACGACGCCGCCCGCGCGCCGCCATTCCGGTGCGGCCCGCCGGGAAGCCGGCGGAGCGGCGTCGTCGTGCCACCGAAGCAGCCTGTGACGTGGGAGGACACCGGATATGTGACGTGTTTGTGACGGGGGTTCGTGGGGGTTACCAGCCGGTCTGTACGTTGGAACGACTCGACCGGCCCTCACCCAAGGAGCACCCCATGACCACCTCCGCAGACACCCGGGAGGCAGCCCCCGCGGCCTCATCCGGACGCGTGCGCGGACCTCGCAAGGGCACCGATCTGGGCCAGTGGAAGGTCAGCGGGCGCACGCCCCTGAACCACAACGAGGAGTTCAAGGCGGAGGAGAACTCGCTCAGCGTGCAGCGGCGGATCATCGAGGAGTACTCGAAGACCGGCTACGCCTCGATCCCCGCGGACGACGTCCACGGCCGGTTCCGCTGGCTGGGCCTCTACACGCAGCGCAAGCAGGGCGTGGAGGGTGCCAGCACCTCCAAGCTGGATGCCGAGTCCCTCTCGGACGAGTACTTCATGCAGCGCATCCGCCTGGACGGCGGGCAGCTGAGCACCATGCAGGCGCGTGTGCTGGGGGAGATCTCCCGGGAGTTCGCGCGCGGCACCGCGGACGTCTCGGACCGGCAGAACATCCAGCTGCACTGGATCCGCATCGAGGAGGTCCCCGAGATCTGGGAGCGCCTGGAGGCCGTGGGCCTGACCACTTTGGAGGCGTGCGGGGACACCCCGCGCGTGTTCCTGGGCAGCCCGGTGGCGGGCGTGGAGAAGAACGCCGTCATCGACCCCTCCCCGGAGCTCGCCGCGCTGCGCGAGGAGTTCATCGGCAACCCCGAGTACGTGAACCTGCCGCGCAAGTTCAAGACCGCGATCACCGGCAGTCCCACGCTGGACGTGGTCCACGAGATCAACGACGTCAGCTTCGTGGGCGTGAACCACCCCGAGCTGGGCCCCGGCTACGACCTGTGGGTGGGCGGGGCGCTGTCCGTGGCGCCGCGGCTCGGCGAGCGCCTGGGCGCGTTCGTGTCCCGCGAGAACGTGGTGCCCGTGTGGGCCGGGGTGTGCGGGATCTTCCGCGACTACGGCTACCGCAAGCAGCGCACCAAGGCCCGCCTGAAGTTCCTCCTGGCCGAGTGGGGCCCGGAGCGGTTCCGCCAGGTGCTGCAGGACGAGTACCTGGGCTTCGAGCTGCCGGACGGTCCCGCCCCGGAGCGCGCAGTGGGCCACGCGGACCACGTGGGCGTGCACGAGCAGGTGGACGGCAACCGGTACGTGGGCTTCGCGCTCACCGCGGGCCGGCTCTCCGGGGACGCACTGGTGGCCCTGGCCGACGCCGCCGAGGCCGCCGGTTCCCGGCGCATCCGCCTGACCCCGCACCAGAAGGTGCTGGTGCTGGACGTCCCCGAGGAAAACGTCAACGGGTTGATCGAGGCCGTGCAGCCGCTGGGACTGCACGCCAAGCCCAGCCCGTTCCGCCGCTCGACCATTGCGTGCACGGGCATCGAGTTCTGCAAGCTCGCGTTCGTGGAGACCAAGGGCCTGGCCGCCCGGGTGGTCGACGACATGGAGCAGCGCCTGACGGACGTGGAGATCCCCACGCCCATCTCCCTGCACATCAACGGCTGCCCCAACTCGTGCGCCCGCATCCAGACCGCGGACATCGGGCTCAAGGGCCAGTACATCGGGGAGGAGTACGTGTTCCAGGTCCACCTGGGCGGCGGGCTGGCCTCCACCGACCGGGAGGAGGGCGGCCTGGGCCGCACCGTGCGCGGGCTCAAGGTCACCGCGGACGACCTCTCGGACTACGTGGAGCGCGTGACCCGCACGTTCCTGCGGGAGCGCCAGGACAACCAGAGCTTTGCCGAATGGGCGCTGAGCGCCGAGGAGGACTCCCTGCGATGACAGCCACCGACGTGACGGCATCCCCCGGGCGCACCCGCTCCACCGAGGAACTCAGGGCCCTCGTGGCGGAGGCGCAGCAGCGCTTCGGCGCGCGGGACGCGGACCCGGACGAGGTGCTCGCGTGGGCCGCGGAGACGTTCGGGCAGAAGCTCGCGGTCGCGTGCTCCATGGCCTCGGACACCGTGGTGCCCGCCCTGGTCAGCACGCACCTGAAGAACGTGGACGTGCTGTTCCTGGAGACCGGCTACCACTTCCCCGAGACCCTGCAGACCCGCGACGAGTTCGCCCGGGACTGGCCCGTGAACGTGCGCACCCTGCTGCCCGAGCTCACCGTCCCGGAGCAGGACGCGACGTACGGCGCGAAGCTCCACGACCGCGACCCCGGCCTGTGCTGTGGAATGCGCAAGGTCGCGCCGCTGGACAAGGCGCTGGCGGGCTACGAGGCGTGGGTGACCGGGCTGCGTCGTGAAGAGACGCCGCACCGCGCGAACGCCGCACCCGTGGAGTGGGACGAGCACCACCAGATGGTCAAGATCAACGCCATCGTGGACTGGACCTTCGACCACGTGGTCCAGTACGCCGAGCAGAACCTGGTGGTGGTCAACCCGCTGCTGAGCCAGGGCTACCCCTCCATCGGGTGCGCCCCGTGCACGCGCAAAGTTGCCCCCGGAGAAGACCCCCGCGCCGGACGCTGGTCCGGTGCGGGCAAGACAGAATGCGGGATCCACCTGTGAGCACCACGACTGCCCCCACGGCACTGACCCAGCTGCAGCGGCTCGAGGCCGAGTCCATCCACATCTTCCGCGAGACCGCGGCGGAGGGCGAGCGCCCCGTGCTGCTGTTCTCCGGCGGCAAGGACTCCGTGGTCATGCTGCACCTGGTTGCTAAGGCCTTCTGGCCCGCACCCATCCCGTTCCCCGTGCTGCACGTGGACACCGGGCACAACTTCCCGGAGGTCCTGGAGTTCCGGGACCGCACGGTGGAGGAGCTGCACATCCGCCTGGAGGTCGCAAAGGTGCAGGACTACATCGACGATGGCCGCCTCACCGAGCGCCCAGACGGCACCCGCAACCAGCTGCAGACCGTGCCCCTGCTGGACGCCATCACGAAGGGCCGTCACGACGTGGTCTACGGCGGCGCCCGGCGGGACGAGGAGAAGGCCCGCGCCAAGGAGCGGATCATCAGTCTGCGGGACGAGTTCGGCCAGTGGGACCCCCGCAACCAGCGCCCGGAGCTGTGGAGCCTGTACAACACGCGCCACCGCCCCGGGGAGCACGTGCGGGTGTTTCCGCTGTCCAACTGGACCGAGCTGGACATCTGGTCCTACATCACCGAGCAGGGCATCGAGTTGCCCTCCCTCTACTACGCCCACGAGCGGGACGTGGTGAGCCGGGACGGCATGTGGCTGGCCGTGGGAGAGCACGTGAGCCCGCGCGAGAACGAGACCGTGCAGACCCGCACCGTGCGCTACCGGACGGTGGGGGACATGAGCTGCACGGGCGCCGTCGAGTCCCCGGCCGCCACCGCGCAGGACGTGCTGGCCGAGGTCCGGACCAGCACGCTCACCGAGCGCGGGGCCACCCGCGCGGACGACCGCGTGTCCGAGGCCGCCATGGAGGACCGCAAGCGAGAGGGCTACTTCTAGAGATGAGCACCGAGAACCAAGCGAGCCTGCTGCGGATCGCCACGGCCGGCAGCGTGGACGACGGCAAGTCCACCCTGGTGGGGCGGCTGCTGCACGACACCAAGAACATCCTGGTGGACCAGCTGGAGGCCATCGAGCGGGTCAGCGAGTCCCGCGGGCTGAGCTCCGCGGACCTGGCCCTGCTGACCGACGGGCTGCGGGCGGAGCGCGAGCAGGGCATCACTATCGACGTGGCCTACCGCTACTTCGCGACGCCCGCGCGCAGCTTCATCCTGGCCGACTGCCCCGGGCACGTGCAGTACACCCGCAACACGGTCACCGGCGCCTCCACGGCGGACGCGCTGATCGTGCTGGTGGACGTGACCCACGGGATCGTGGAGCAGACCCGCCGCCACCTGGCCGTGGCCGCGCTGCTGGGCGTGCCGCACCTGATCGTGGCGGTCAACAAGATCGACCTGGTCCCGGACGCCCAGGACGCCTTCGAGACGCTGGAACGGGACCTGCACGCGCTCGCGGACGAGCTGGGGGTGCTGAACCTGCAGACCATCCCCGTCTCCGCGCTGCGCGGGGACAACGTGGTGGAGCCGTCCGGGGCCACGCCCTGGTACGCGGGACCGTCCCTGCTGGGCTGGCTGGAGAACCTCCCGGACTCCTCGCAGCTCACGCGTTCCGAGCCCCTCGCGCTGCCCGTGCAGACCGTGATCCGCCCGCAGTCCGCAGCGGTGTCACCGGAGTTCACGGACTACCGCGGCTACGCGGGTCAGATCGCCTCCGGGTCCGTGTCCGTGGGGGACTCCGTGACGGTGCAGCCCGCGGGGCGCACCACCACGGTCACCCGCATCGACGTGGCAGGCGCTCCCGCCGAGCACGCCGTGGCCGGGCAGTCCGTCACGCTGAGTCTCGCGGACCAGATCGACATCAGCCGCGGCGACCTGATCGCGGCCCCTGCCGAGTCGCCGCAGGGCTCCAAGACCGTGGACGCCGTGGTGTGCTGGCTGGATGATACGAACCCCCTGCGCGAGGGCCAGCGCGTGCTGCTCAAGCACACCACGCGCGTGGTCCGCGGCATCGTCGGTTCGCTGAACGGGCGCCTGAACCTGGAGAGCCTCGCGGCGGAGTCGGTGGGCGCGTTCGAGCTCAACGACATCGGGCGCGTGAGCATCCGCGTGGCCGAACCCCTGTTCACCACCGCGTACACGGCCTCCCACGCGCTCGGCTCGTTCCTGCTGATCGACCCGCAGTCCGGACGCACCCAGGCCGCGGGCATGGTCCAGGACGACAGCGTCCACACCCCCGGCGTGCTCGGCAGCCTCCGCGCGGACGCGGGGGAGTGGGCCATCTGATTCCCGCCTGACGACGCCGCCCGGTCCGGTTCCGCAGGGTCGCTGGGCGGGTACCGTGCCCGGCGCCGTCGCGCCCGCGGGAGACGGTCGCGCCGCCCGGTCCGGTTCCGCGGTGCCGTCGGGCGGGAGCCGTGCCCGGTGCCGTCGACCGGTCCGCCGGCGTCGGTGCGGCTGAGTACCCTCGGGAGGGTGATCACCCCCAGCATCCTCACGGCCACCACGGTTCTGCGCGCGCTCGCGGTGCGCGGGATGCGGCACCTGGTGGTGTCCCCGGGCTCCCGTTCCGCACCGCTGGCCTACGCCGCGGCCGCCGCCCACGCGAGCGGCGCGCTGAGCGTGCACGTGCGGATCGACGAGCGGGACGCGGCGTTCACCGCCCTGGGGATCTCCCGGTCCACGGGCCACCCGTGCGCCGTGCTCACCACGAGCGGCACCGCCGTGGGAGAGCTGCTGCCCGCCGTGATGGAGGCCTCCCACGCGGGCGTGCCCGTGGTGGTGCTCAGCGCGGACCGCCCGCCCGAGCTGCGCGGCACCGGCGCCAACCAGACCACCCGCCAGCCCGGAATGTTCAGCACCTTCGTCCGCGCGGAGGTGGACGTGCTGCCCCCGGACGGCACCGGGACCGAGGCCGAGCAGTGCGCCGAGGTGGACGCCGCCCTGCAGGCACCGCTCGCCGCGCTCGCCGGTGACCGGGACACCGCGCCGGGTCCGGTGCAGCTCAACATCGCGCTGCGGGACCCCCTCTACCCGGTGTCGGAGGAGGACCACGAGCACCTGAAGGACTGGGCCGGGGAACTGGCCGGAGAGCTGCGCCGCACCCGGTCCGAGGAACCGTCGGATCTCACGGCCCACCCGTGGTCCGTGCTGCCCGAGCCGTTCCTGTCCGCCGGGGCGCCCACTGATGACGCCTCGACAGATGGCGCGCCGACCAACGCCCCGACCGCACCGCTCCCTGACACGACCACGATCCCAGCGCCGTCGCACCCCGTGGTCTTCGCTGGCGACGGCGCCGGGCGGGCCGCCGCCCGATTCGCCCGGGAGCGCGGCCTCCCCCTGCTCGCGGAGCCCTCCTCGAACGCACGAGAGGGGGAGGCGATCGCCTCCTACGAGAGCCTCCTGGACACCACGCTCGGGCACCAGATCGACACCGTGGTCCTCGTGGGGCGGCCCACCCTGAGCCGCGCGGTCTCCGCCCTGCTCAAGCGTCCCGGGGTCAGGGTCACTGCGGTGCGCCCGCACCCTGCACCGTGGTTCGAGCCGGGGCGCCGTTCTGAGACCGAGGTGCGCGGCTTCGCGGAAGCCGCGAGCGCCGTCGGGCCCGTGGCGGAGAGCTGGCTCGATGCGTGGCGCGAGGCGGGGGACGCCGCCGACGCCGCCGTGCTGCGCTACGCGGACACCCAGGAGGAGCTGACCCGCCTGCACGTGGCACGCGCGGTCTGGGACGCGAGCTGCCGGGACGGCGCCGTGCTGGTGGTGGGCTCGTCCACGGTGGTGCGGGACGTGGATCTCGTGGCGCGGGCGGACTCGCCCGTGCCCGTGATCGCGAACCGCGGCCTGGCCGGGATCGACGGCACGGTGGCCACCGCGTTCGGCGTGGGGCTGGGCACCGGCCGCCCGGTGCGCGCGGTCATGGGCGACCTCACGTTCCTGCACGATGCCGGGGGACTGCTCGTGGGCCCGGGGGAGCAGGTCCCGGACGCGCACCTGGTGGTGGTCAACGACTCCGGCGGGGGCATTTTCCAGACGCTCGAGCACGGCGGGCTGGGCCTGGACGAGCGCTACACCGCCGCGGTGGAGCGGTTCTTCGGGACCCCGCACCGGGCGGGAATCGCGGACCTGTGCGCGGCCCACGGCGTGGAGCACGTGCGCGCGGAGACGGCCGTGGAACTGGCCGCCGCGCTCGCGGCACCCGTGGTGGGTCGCCGGGTCATCGAGGTGCCGGTGTCCCGGGAGACCCTGCGGGACGTCAACGCGGCCGCGCGGCAGGCGGGAGCGCGGGCGGCGCAGGAGCACCTCGCAGCACGTTGACCCCGCTGGCCCGAGGTGTGGGGCCGCTCGTTAGCATGGCGTCATGAGTGAACAGACCGCACAGCAGAGAACCCCTCGCACAGCCCTGGTCACGGGCGCGACCCGCGGCATCGGCCGGGCGATCGCCCGAGCCCTCGCCGCGGACCACGTGGTGTTCGTGGGCGGGCGCTCCGAGGAGGACGTCGAGCGCCTGCGCGCCGAGCTCGCCGGCACCGGACCCGGGACCCGCCCGTTCGTGGCGGACGTGACCGACGACGAGCAGGTGGCCGCCGCATGGGCGCCCCTGCGTGAGGAGTTCGGTGCGCTGAACGTCCTGGTGCACTCGGCGGGCATCGCCCCGCAGTCCCTCGTGGCGGACGCACCGCGCGAGATGTGGGAGCAGATCTTCGACGTCAACGTGATCTCCGTGGCGCAGCTGACCCGGCTCACCCTGCCCGAGCTGCGCGCGGCGCAGGGGGACGTGGTGGCCATCAACTCCGGCTCCGGGTTCACGTCCCGCGCGTCCTCCGCGCTGTACTCCGGCACCAAGTTCGCGCTGCGGGCCCTCACGGACGCGCTGCGGGAGGAGGAGCGCGAGCACGGTGTGCGCGTGTCCTCGGTGCACCCGGGCCGCGTGGCCACGGACATGCAGGAGCAGCTGCACGAGTACATGGGCCAGCAGTACCGCCCGGAGGAGTGGATCCAGCCCGAGCAGATCGCGGCCGCGGTCCGCATGGCGGTGGACGCCGAGCGCACCTCCGAGGTGGAGGTCATCTCCGTGCGCCCCTCCGGGATGCGCTGAGCACCACCGGGACGTGGATCCCGGCGGCCCGGAGCCGCGTTCAGGCTCCGTGCCGGGTCCGGGGCCGCGGGGCCCGGGTTCTCCACCCGGCGCCCGCGGGACCGACCGCGGGGTGTGCCTCCCCGACGCAACCAGCCCCTTCAGCCGCCCCGTACCTCCGTGCCTCAGACGCCGGCGGGCGGGGCTTCCGGCGCCTCCACCGTGGTGGGGTTCAGTACGCGGGAGAGGAACGACCGGGTGCGCTGGTGCTGCGGTGAGCCGATCACGTCCCGGGACGGTCCCTGCTCCACGACCACGCCGCCGTCCATGAAGACCACGCGGTCGGCGACGTCGCGCGCGAAGGACATCTCGTGGGTCACCACGAGCATGGTCATCCCGTCCGCGGCGAGCCCGCGCATGATGGCGAGCACGTCCCCCACGGTCTCCGGGTCCAGGGCGGAGGTGGGTTCGTCGAAGAGCATCAGGTCCGGGTCCATGGACAGGGCCCGGGCGATCCCCACGCGCTGCTGCTGACCTCCCGAGAGCTGGGCGGGGCGGTTGTTCGCCTTGCTCCCCAGCCCCACGCGCTCCAGGTTGGCCAGGGCCACGCGCTGGGCCTCGGCCTTGGAGCGCTTGAGCACCTTGACCTGGGACACGGTGCAGTTCTCCAGCACGCTCAGGTGCGGGAACAGGTTGAACTGCTGGAACACCATGCCCACGCGCCGGCGCATGGCGTCCACCTCCAGGTCCGGGTCCATCACGTCGAAGCCGTCCACGGTGATGCTCCCGGACTGCGGGGTCTCCAGGAGGTTGAGGCAGCGCAGCAGGGTGGACTTGCCGGAGCCCGAGGGCCCGATCAGGCACACCACCTCGCCGGTCTCCACGTCCAGGTCGATCCCGCGCAGCACCTCCAGCTCCCCGTAGGACTTGTGCAGCTCCCGCACGCGCACGGCGGTGCCGCTGCGCTCGGGGGAGGCGGTGCCCTGGGCTGTGCCGGGCTGCTCGCGGTCGGTGCGCGCGGCGGGTGTGGGCGGCGTCGTCGCTCCCGGCGCTGTCTCGCTGCCGGGGGTGGCAGTGGCGGACGACGCCGCCGCGCGGTCCGCTCCGGTGGACGTACCGGGGGCGGGGCGACCGGGACCGGGCGTGGGGGATGCTGCGGAAGTGGACACGGGGGCTCCTAGGACTGTGTGACCCGGTCGGTCTTGTGTTCGAAGTGGCGGGACAGCAGCCCCAGCGGCACCGTGATGATCAGGTAGCAGACGCCCGCGACCACGAGCGGGGTGAGCCCGGCGCCGGCGTCGGAGATGCCCTCGCGGCCGTACTTGGTGAGCTCGTACTGCTCCACGCTCATGCCCAGCAGGTACACCAGGGAGGAGTCCTTGGTGAGCAGGATGACCTCGTTGGTCAGCGGCGGGAGCACGATCCGCAGTGCCTGCGGGATCACGATGGTGATCATGGCCCTGCTGTGGGACATGCCCAGGGAACGGGCCGCCTCGTACTGGCCCGGCGGCACGGCCTGCAGGCCGGCGCGCAGGGACTCGGCGATGTACGCCGCGGCCACCAGGCCCAGCGCGATCATCACGGTCACGTAGTGGTTGAAGCGGAAGCCGAACGCCAGCGGGATGCCGTAGCCCAGCGCCAGGAAGACCAGCAGCGCGGGAACCCCGCGGAAGAACTCGATGTAGAGGGTGGCCAGCCACCGGTACGGCGCCACGGAGGAGAGCTTCATGAGCGCGAGCAGCACGCCCAGGGTCAGGCCCACCACGAAGCCCAGCACCGTGTAGATCAGGGTGTTCTTCAGTGCCACCGTGATGATCTCCGGGAACTGGGCCAGCGCCACCTCCGGGTTGAAGACCTTCTGGTAGAGCACCTCCCAGTCCGCGAGCACCACGAAGGCGATCAGTGCGATCACGAGCACGGCGTACTGGATGCCGCGTGACAGCCTGGCCCGCTGCCGAGTGGTCATGGCCATCGGTGTCTCCCTGTCCGTGGGTGGTCCACATGTGCGTGCCGGGCGGTGGTCACCGCCCGGCACGGGTGTTCGTCGGCGGGGCCTACAGGCCCATCCACTCTTCCTTCATCTTGTCCACGGTGCCGTCGCCGGTGATGCGGTCCAAGGTCTTGTTCACGGAGTCGAGCAGCTCCGTGTTGCCCTTCTTCACGGCCACCCCGAGGTTCTCGTTGGTGTCCACGGACTGCACGACCTCCAGGTCCGGGTTCTCGCTCGCGCGCTTGGACAGGGTGGAGATGTTGCCGGACACGGCCTGCACGCCGCCGGACTCGAGGGCCTGGAACATGAGCTCCACGTCCTCGAACTGCTGGGTCTTGAGGCCCTTGTCCTTGGCGTACTGCTCACCGGAGGTGGCCTGCTGAACGCCCACGGTCTTGCCCCCCACGCCGTCGAAGCCGGTGATCCCGGAGTCCTTGGTGGTCAGCAGGGCGATCTGGTCGTTGAAGTACGGCTTGGAGAAGTCCACGGACTCCTTGCGCGCGTCCGTGATGGTGATCCCGGAGATCGCGGCGTCGCACTGGTCGGTGTCCAGGGCGGCCCCGGACTCCAGGGTCTCGAAGTTCGCCTGGACCACCTTCTTCTCCTTGCCCAGGTCCTTGGCGATCTCGTCCGCGAGCGACATGTCGAAGCCCACGATCTCACCGTCCTTCTCGAACTCGAACGGGGCGTAGGGGGAATTGGTGCACACGGTGAAGGTGCCGGATCCGCCGCTGGCCTCGGAGTCCCCGCCGGAGGTGGACTCGCACCCGGTCAGGGCCAGTCCCGCCACGGAGACGACGGCGAGCGCGGGGACGAGCTGGCGCAGGGAAGGCATGGGGACTCCTCATCGAGTGGGGCGGATCGGGTGGTGCTTGCTGGCGATCGTACTATGCCGCAGATCACATCCAGCCCGTTTCTCGGCCCGTGACCGGCGCGCAGCGGTCCCGGCGTCCGGCCGGTGATGGCCCGCGGTGGCACCGCAGGTCGCCCTGACGCGGCCCCGGCGAGGCCCTGCCGCGTTCTCGCCGAGGGTCCCGGAGAAACCCCGGCGCTGCCCGACACGGACCCCGGCGCATCCTTAGGGGCCGGGTCAGGGTTCGTGCCGCGCGGGCAGCGACTCCAGCATGGGACGCAGCTTGGCCCACGTCTCGGCGAGCTCGGCCCGCGGGTCGGACTCCGCCACGATTCCGCAGCCCGCGCTCACCCGTGCCCGGTGTGCGTCCAGCTGGACCGCCCCGCGCAGGGCGATGCCCCACTCGCCGTTGCCGGCGCCGTCGAGCCAGCCCACGGGCCCCGCGTAGAGGCCGCGGTCCATGCGCTCGAGGTCCTCGATGACCGCGCCCGCGGTCTCGGTGGGGGTCCCGCACACCGCGGCGGTGGGGTGCACGGCCTCCGCGAGCTCCAGCGCGGAGGGCAGGGTGCCGTCCACACCGGTGCGCAGCTGCGCGGTGACGTCCGAGGCCAGGTGCCACACGTTGGGCAGGGCCAGGATGAACGGGTGCTCGCCGCCGGAGACCTCGTCCGCGTACGGGGACAGCCCCGCCACCAGGGAGTCCACGGCAAAGCGGTGCTCGCGCTGCTGCTTCTCGGACCCGCCCAGCTCGGTGCCCGCGAAGTCCTCCGGGTTCGCGCCCTCCGGGAGGTCCTGGCGGTCCAGCGTCCCCGCGAGCACACGGGCCGTCGCGGTGCCGCGGTGCACGCGGATCAGCATCTCCGGCGTGGCGCCGAGCAGCCGCCCCGCGCACGGCGAGACCTCCTCGCCCAGGCGCACGCAGTAGGTCCAGCACGTGTCGAAGCGCTCGCTCAGCCGCCCGAGCACCCCGCCCAGGTCGATGTCCGCGCCGGTGTCCACCACCACGTCCCGCGCGAGCACGAGCTTGTCCAGCTCTCCGGCGCGGATCATGCCCACGCCGTCCGCCACCGCCGCCATCCAGCGTTCCTCGTCCAGCGCACCGGGCACCGCCGTGGGGTGCGACGCCGCCGCACGGCCGGCGTCCGCGCGGGGCGCCGCGGCGGCGTCGTGCCCGTTGGGGGCAGCGTGCCCGGTCGGGGCCACGCGTGCGAGGCGGCGCCAGGCGGCGTCGAGGTCCGAGACCGTGGGGGAGGGGTCGGTGGTGACGAGCGTGAGCCACGCGGTGTCACCGCTGGTGCCGACCACGAGCTCGGGCACCATGAGCCCGGAGTCCACGGTGGAGGACGGGGCGAACGCGAACGCGCCGAAGGCCAGCAGCCCGGTGCCCGGCAGCCGCACCTCGTCCGTGACCCGAGCGGCCTCCCGCACGGCGTCCCACCACACGCGCGCGGACGTGAACCGCGTGCCGCCGCGCACCCGGTAGGCGGCGGTGCGCCCGAGGCCCACGAGGCCCTGACCGCGCACGATCCACGTGGCGGGGTCCTCGCTGCCGAGCAGGCGGCGGACGTCCGGGTCGCGCGCGAAGTCCGAGGCGGCGGGGACGTCCGAGAGGGGGAGGGTGAGCGCGCTCAGACGGGGCGCGGGGAACTCTGGTGTCATCGCCCACCAGCATAGGACGCGCGGGGCGCCGGGGGACGACGGGTGGGCGGGCGGCGTCGGCGGGCAGTGACACAATGGTCCGTGGATTCCAGGGCTCACGCGCGCCGGCCGGCGCGCGCCCGGGTGCACGAGGACGCGGAGGGCTGCGGCGCAGTGAAGGTTCTGATCAGCGGGGGCGGTCCCGCCGGCGCCACGGCGGCGTACTGGCTCGCGAGCCAGGGCATTCCCGTGACCGTCCTGGAGAAGACGGGCTACCCGCGGGAGAAGGTCTGCGGGGACGGGCTCACCCCGCGCGCCGTGCAGCAGATGCGGCTCATGGGACTGCCCCACGGCGAGGCCGAGGGCTACACGCACAACCGCGGGCTGCGGCTCGTCGCGGCCGGGCGCACCGTGGAGTTCGCCTGGCCGGAGCTCACCGACTTCCCCTCCTACGGTCTGGTCCGCACCCGCGCGGGCTTCGACGAGGACCTGATCCACCACGCGCAGCGGGCCGGGGCGCACGTGGTCGAGCACCGTGCCGTGAAGGACGTGCTGCGGGACGGCACCGGCCGCGTGGTGGGCGTGCGCGCCACCGTGATGGACCCCGCCACCGGCCGCCGCACCGCAGAGACCGAGGAGCACACCGCGGACCTCGTGCTTGCCGCGGACGGGAACTCCACCCGCACGGCCGTGGCCGCGGGCCTGCACCGGCGCACCGACCGGCCCATGGGCGTGGCCGTGCGCACCTACTACCGCTCCCCGCGCTCGGAGCTGGACTGGATGGAGGGCTGGCTGGAGCTGCAGGACGGCACCTCCCCGCAGCGCTCGCTGCTGCCCGGCTACGGCTGGGTGTTCGGCGTGGGGGACGGCACCGCGAACGTGGGCCTCGGCATCCTGGACACCTCCCCCGCCTTCGGCACCCTGGACTACCGCGCGGTGCTGCGCGACTGGGTGGCCTCCATGCCCGCGGAGTGGACCTTCGACCCCGAGCACCAGGTGGGACGCATCGGCTCCGCGGCCCTGCCCATGGCAGGCAACCGCACCCCCCACTACGTCCCCGGCCTGATGCTCCTGGGCGACGCCGCCGGGCTGGTCTCCCCGTTCAACGGTGAGGGGATCTCCAACGCCATGGAGTCCGGGCTCTTCGCCGCGTCCTGCATCCTGGACGCCGCCGGTGCCAACGGGGTGCAGCAGCGCGAGAACGCCCTGGCGCGCTACCCGCAGCTGGTGCGCGACGAGTGGGGTTCGCACTTCACGCAGGGCAGGGCGCTGGCCGAGCTCATCGGCCACCCCGCAGTGCTCTCCGCGGCGGTGCGCGCCGGGATGCACGTGCCCGCGCTGACGCGCTTTGCCGTGCAGGTGATGACCGAGCTCTCCGACCACCCCGCCCGGACCCTGACGGACCGCGCCATCGCGGTGCTGGACGCGCTGACGCCCGCGCGCTGAATTGTCGATAGAGTGGTGGACCGTGACTGATCCCAGCCGCCCCGAGGCCTCCCCGCGCCTGCCCGCGGGGTTCGAACTCATCGCCCAGGACCCTCGTCTGGGTCCCCTCATGCTGCGCTCGCTCGAGCGCGTGGAGCAGCGCCTGGGTGAATCGGTGCGCTCCACGGACCAGCTGGCGGACGTCACCGCGCGCCACCTGCTCAAGGCCGGCGGCAAGCGCATCCGACCCCTGCTCGCGCTGCTCGCGGCGGAAGTGGCCGGGTCCGTGAACGAGGACGTCGTCGAGGCTGCGGTGGTGGTGGAACTGACCCACCTGGCCTCCCTCTACCACGACGACGTCATGGACTCCGCCCCCATGCGCCGGGGCGTGGAGACCGCGCACACCGTGTGGGGCAACACGGTGGCCATCCTCACCGGGGACATGATCTTCGCGCGGGCCTCGTCCATGGTGTCCGAGCTCGGCCAGGAATCCCTCATGATCCAGGCCCGCACCTTCGAGCGTCTGGTCATCGGCCAGCTGCGCGAGACGGCCGGGCCGGCCGAGAGCGAAGACCCCGTGGCGCACTACCTGGACGTGATCGCGGGCAAGACCGGCTCGCTGATCGCCGCGAGCGGCCAGTACGGAGCCCTGCTCGGTGGTGCCCCCGCCCCCGTGGTGGACCTCATGGTGGTCTACGGCGAGAAGCTGGGGCTCGCGTTCCAGCTCGCGGACGACATCATCGACCTCACCGGCCACCCGGACGTCTCCGGCAAGACCCGCGGCACGGACCTGCGCGAGGGCGTGGACACGCTGCCCGTGCTGCTGCTGCGCCGCGAGGCCGCGGGAACCGACACGCAGGCGGCCGCCACGGCACGCGAGGTGCTCGCCCTCGTGGACGGGGACCTCTCCGAGGACGCGGCACTCGCCCGCGCCGTGGACGCCGTGTCCGAGCACCCGGTCTCTGCAGAGGCCTGGCGGATCGCCAACCAGTGGGCGGACGAGGCCGTGGCGGCGCTCGCACCCCTGCCCGATTCCGTGGCCAAGTCCGCACTCTGTGAATTCGCTCACGCCGTGGTCCACAGAACCGGCTGAGTTGTCAGTATCCTTGGGGCATTCACGATCCGCTTGCGTGCCCCGGGACCCCGGTGGCCGCGTCTATGGGACGAATTCCCCCGTGAGGTTCACACATGACCACTGACAAGCAACAGGGTGGCGCCGCGAAGGAAGCCTTCTCCGGCCGCACCATGTTCATCCTCGCCGCCATCGGCTCCGCCGTGGGCCTGGGCAACATCTGGCGCTTCCCGTACGTCGCCTACGAGAACGGCGGCGGCGCCTTCATCATCCCCTACCTGGTGGCACTGCTCACCGCTGGCATCCCCCTGCTCATGCTGGACTACGCGATCGGGCACCGCTACCGCGGTTCCGCCCCGCTGTCCTTCCGGCGGCTGCACCCCAAGCTCGAGACCATCGGCTGGTGGCAGCTCGGGATCTGCGTGGTCATTGCGGTCTACTACGCGCTGATCATCGGCTGGGCCATGCAGTACACCGTGTTCTCCTTCACCAAGGCGTGGGGGGATGATCCCGCCTCCTTCTTCATGTCGGACTACATGCAGGTCTCGGACGAGGTGACCATCGGCTTCGACTACATCTGGCCCGTGTTCCTGGTGACCGCGATCGCCTGGCTCGTGCTGCTGGTGGTGCTGATGATGGGCGTGCAGAACGGCATCGGCAAGCTCAACCTGGTGCTCCTGCCGCTGCTCGTGGTCATGTTCCTCATCATGGTGGTCATGGCCGTCACGCTGCCCGGCGCCTCCGCGGGGCTCAACGCGCTGTTCACCCCCAACTGGGCGGCCCTGGGTGACTCCTCCGTGTGGGTGGCCGCCTACGGGCAGATCTTCTTCTCGCTCTCCGTGGGCTTCGGCATCATGGTCACCTACGCGTCATACCTCAAGCCCCGCTCGGACCTCTCCGGCTCGGCCCTGGTGGTGGGCTTCGCGAACTCCTCGTTCGAGATTCTCGCCGGCATCGGCGTGTTCGCCGCCCTGGGCTTCATGGCCACGGCCTCCGGCGTGGGCGTGGACGAGGTGGCCACGTCCGGCATCGGTCTGGCGTTCATCGCGTTCCCCGCCATCATCTCCGAGGCACCGTTCGGCACCGCCCTGGGTGTCCTCTTCTTCGGTGCGCTGTCCTTCGCGGGCTTCACGTCCCTGATCTCCATCGTGGAGGTCATCGTGGCCGGCGTGCGCGACAAGCTCGGGCTCTCCCGCAAGGCGGCCGTGGCCACGGTGGTCCTCCCGCTCGCGGCCGTCTCCCTGCTGTTCTTCCCCACCACCACGGGGCTGAACCTGCTGGACGTGGTGGACGCGTTCGTGAACAACTTCGGCATCGTCACCGCCGCACTGGTCTCGGTGCTGCTGCTCACCTCCGGGTTCACCGCGCTGCCCACGCTGCGCGACCACATCAACTCGGTCTCGTCCTTCAAGCTGGGGCGCACCTGGATGATCCTGGCCGGCGGTGTGACCCCGGTGATCCTGGGCTACATCCTCATCGACCAGCTCACGCAGACCGTGGCCGAGGGCTACAACGACATGCCGCAGTGGTTCGTGAACGTGTTCGGCTGGGGCATGGCGGTCGGGCTCATCGTGATCTCCTTCCTGATCTCCCGGCTGCCGTGGAGCAGGCGCACGTCGGAGGCCTTCACGAGTCCTGCCCCCTCGGTGCAGGACGCCTACCTGGACCGCAAGGCGCTGGAGACCCAGGAGTCCCTGACCCACTACCCGGACACCGCCGGGCGCACCCCGGCACTGGGCCAGGACTTCTCCCTGCGCGCCATCTACCGCGGCACCGTGGTCCGGCGCAGGATGCCGTGGTCACGCTCGAACGCCGAGCGCGGCACCCGTGAGACCACCCCTGCGGGCAGCGCGTCCCGCCCCACTGAAGGAGACAACCGATGAACGGCAGCGCAATCGTCATGATGGTCGTGGCCATGACCCTGGTGTGGGGCGGTCTCATCCTGGCGCTGATCAACATCAAGCGCTCTCCCGAGCTGGAGGACGAGATCGACACTCCCGCCGAGGACGAGGGTGACCTCGTGGAGGCGCACCACGGCGGCGTCGACGACGCACCGGGCCGTTCGGGTGCACCGGCCGAGGGGTCCCAGGCTCCCGAGCAGACCACCGGTCGCCACCTCTGACCCGCCCCGCGCGCGAAGGCCACTCCCGGAGATCTCCGGGAGTGGCCTTCGTCGTCCACGGGCCGCGGCGCGCCATGGGGCTGGCAACGGTGCCGGAGCGCCGTCGTCCGGCGGGGGCTCAGCGGCGCGGGCTCAGCGGCGGGGCAGCCGTGGAGCCCGCGGTGCGCGCACGGCGTCGAGCACGAGCAGCACCACCGCGATCCACACGAGCACGAAACCGGCCCAGCGCTCCGGGGGCATGGCCTCGTGGAACACGGCCGTGGCCAGGATGAACTGCCCGATGGGAGCCACGTACTGGATCATGCCCACGGTGCTCAGGGGCAGGCGGGAGGCGGCGGCGCCGAACAGCAGCAGGGGCACCGCGGTGATCACGCCCGCGGAGAGCAGCAGCAGGAAGTGACCGGCGCCCTCCGAGACGAGCGTGATCTGCCCCTGCACCCCGAGCACCGCCACGGCCACCAGGGCCAGCGGGGTGATCATGGTGGTCTCCGCGGCCAGCGTGACGAGGGCGGGGTACCGCGACCCCAGCCGGGACTTCACGAGCCCGTAGAAGCCGAAGGAGAACGCGAGTCCCAGGGACAGCCACGGCACGGATCCGTAGAACACGGACATCACCAGCACGGCGACCACACCCACGGCGATCGCGGCCCACTGCAGGGGCCGCAGCTTCTCGTGCAGCACGAGCACACCCAGCAGGATGGCCACGATGGGATTGATGAAGTACCCCAGGGACGCCTCGAGCGTGTGCCCGGTGGTGGCGGCCACGGTGTAGAGCAGCCAGTTCCCGGCAATCAGCACACCCGCCGCGCTCAGGGCCAGGACGGCACGGCGGTCGCGGAAGACCCGCAGGTACTGCCGCAGCCCGCCCGTCACCGCGAGCAGGACCAGGCAGAAGAGCAGCGAGAAGACCACCCGCATGGCCACGATCTCGAAGGGCGTGGCGGGCGCCAGCAGCACGAAGTACAGCGGCAGCAGCCCCCAGATCGCGTAGGCGCCGAACCCGTAGCCGACTCCGGCCCGGGCCCGACCGTGCTGGTCGGGTCCCGGGCCGGGTGTCATCTCATCACTCACCGGAGCATCCTACCGCCGGTGGGCGGGCGCGCAGGACGCGCAGGGAGGGCCTACAGGTCGAAGAATCGGCTGAGGAAGCCGCGCTTCTTCTTGCCCTTGCGCTCCGCCTGCTCGTTGGTCTCGACCTCTTCGCCGTCCACCACGGCGGGGGCGGAGATGTCGTCGTCCGCGGCCTCGGGCCCTGCCACGGTCTCGCGGGCCACCACGGCCTCGCGCTCCACGTGGGCCTCACGCGTGCCGGCGGGGGAGACGTCCTCGCGCACCACGCGCTCCTCGGAGACAGTGACGCTCTCGCGCTCGGTGCGCACGTCCTCCTCGCGGGCGAGCCCGGCGCGGGTCTCCTCCTCGGCGGTCCCGGGCTGGCCGGCCGCGAGATCCGGATCCGGGATCCGGGACATGGCGGTGGTGTCCGGGTGCGGGGAGGCCTGCGGTCCGGCGGTGAGGGTCTCCTCCTGGTGGCCGGGCAGCACGGTGGTCTCCACGCGTCCGGGCTCGGCGGGCCCGGTGGGCTCCTGGTCGAACGGCGCGTCCGCGTCCCGCACCTGGCTCGCGGGCACGGCCACGTCCCCGGCGGGCTGCTCGGGCTCGGGCGCCTCGATGTCCTCGGGGGACAGCTCGGTGGGCAGCGGCTCCTCGTCCGTGGGCTGGGCCGCGGGGGCGGACGACGCCGCCGCGGCGGCCTCCTCCCGCTCGCGGCGCTTGCGCTCCGCGGCCTCCGCGCGCTGCTGCTCGCCCAGGCGCTCCGCCTGGGCCACGGCGGCCTGACGGTCCTGGACCAGAGCCTCGCGGTGGGTCTGCGCCTGACGCTCGAGCTCCCGCAGCTCGTCCTCGCCCACGGAGGGCTCGGCCGGTTCCACACCGGTGATCTGGTGGTCGTCGAACCAGAAGCGCTGGGCGCCGTCGTGGACCGTGACCACGCAGGTGGCGTCCGTGTCCCACGCCACGTGGGCGCCACGCAGCTTGGCGTAGCTGGCCACGGCCAGATTGTGGTCCACGGCGGTGTCCGTGGTGAGGGACTCCCCGATCACCTGCATCATCCGCTGCTCGGTGAGCCGCGGGAGCTCGAACTGCTGGCCGTCCAGCAGCAGCCACGCCGTGATGTTGCCCCCGGCACGCGCGGGGTAGTGGGCGTAGAGGCCGGTCACGGCCTTGGCCGCGAGGGTCACCCGGCGGGCGAGGCCCTCCTGCAGCGGCAGCTCGGCCGTGCTCAGCTCCGCGACCTCGTGGCGCTCCCCGGCCTGCTTGGCCTGCACCGCGGCGGAGACCACCTGCGGGTTGAAGTGGCCCAGCTCCTGCCAGCACCACACGAAGGACCCGCGGGACGCGGACTCGGTGCCCAGCAGGTAGGGCGTGAGGGTGACCGGAGGGCTGGTCTGCAGGGTGAACGACGGCGCGGAGAAGTCCACGTCCCAATCCGCACCCTGCGACAGCTCGGCCAGCACTGCCTGGTACTCGGTGGAGATGAAGATCGACGCGTCGATCAGCTCCTGCAAAGTTTTCGTCATGTTCCCAGGCTAACAACTGGTGCGGGGTCCCACCGCCCGGCCCGCCCTGCCGCAATGCCGGGTGCGCACCGCACGGGGTCGGGGAGCCGGGCCACGCGCGGGCGGTGCGCGGCGTGCGCGCCGGGCACAGCGGCGTCGTCGTGCGGGGTGGCCACCAGCGGGGCCGGGCCCGGTCGCACGGGGGGACACACCGCTCAGACGCACCGGGGGCGCAACGCACCCCTGCGCCGAGGTGACGCCGCGCACGTTGGCTAGGCTGGGGCCACGCGGCCCGGACCACCGACCGGGGGCCTCCGCGCACGCCCGAGACGAGACTGGCCCGGGGACACCGGGCCGAAGGGACACTGACGAGAACATGAGCTCCGCACCCGAGTCCGGCCCGACCCCTCCGACCCGCACCGAGCGCGAGCTCGTGGCCCAGGTGGGCGAGTGGGTGATGTCCGTGCTGCGCACTGATCCGGGCTGGGACTCCATGCTCGTGGAGTTCAAACCGCAGGGCGGGCGCGTGCACCTGCGGGTCATCGAGAACCGGGAGGGCGCCGTGATCCCGGGTGCCGCCGGGCCCATCAAGGAGCAGAGTCCCGTGCTGGAGCTGCTCTCGCAGCTGCAGCGCAGCTGCTGGTCGGCCGGGCGCGGCAGCTGGTTCTCGATGTCCCTCATGATCGCCGCGCAGGGCTGGCCCGAGCCCACCCTGCGCACGAACGCCACCTACGACTTCGAGCGGATGCCCGCCACCTACGCGCAGGAGGGCTCCTACACCGCCCAGGACGTCCTCACCCAGCTGACGGAGTTCCCCCGCACCCAGGAGCACGTGCCGCTGTGGGCCGTGGAGCTCGCGGACGCCGCGGGTCTCAGTCTCCCGTTCGCGGATCCCGGCCAGGACGAGACCCACGGGGACGTGCACCCCCGGCTGCGGGCCGCAGCGCAGGCACACGTGGACGCACCGGGGGACCGGTCGCTCGCGGGAGTGCTGCGGGAGGCGCTCGCGGGCACGGTGCTGCTGGACGTCTCCGGCTCCGACATGGTCCCGGGTGAGGACGGCCAGCCCATCGGCCCGGACTCCCACATCCGCGTGCAGACCGTGAACCAGCCGGACGGCTCCCGCGCGCTGGCCGTCTACACCAGCGCGGACCAGGCCCGTGAGATGTTCACACGCAGCAACCGGAACGAGGACCTGCAGGAACCGGTGCTGCTGCGCCAGCGGGCCAGTGCCATGGTGCAGATGGTGGTCCAGGACGGGCAGTACGACGAGATCGTGGTGGACCCGGCCTCCGCGCACGCCACCCGGATCTCCCGGCAGCAGGTCGAGTGGGTGGGCAGCTCCCCGCACAACGAGCCCCTCAAGCAGGCCCTGATCAGCGGCAACATGGCCAACGTGCTGGGTGCGCTGTTCAATCCGGACGCCCACCTGATGCTCGGCACCCGGGACCACGGTGAGGACGCCGTGCCCGTGATGGTCCAGCCCGAGCAGGAGGGCGCGGCACCCGACACCCTCCTGGTGTTCACCTCCGCCGCGGAGGTCGCCGCGCTGGACCCCGCCCTGACGGTGCGCTCCGCACCGGCCCGCCAGATCCTGCAGTTCGCGGTGGACTGCGGCGCTGCGGCCGTGTGCCTCAACGCCATGGCCCCCGTGGCCACCCTGCCCACCGAGCAGCTCAAGGAGATGCTCGAGCTCGTGACGCAGCGCGAGGAGGAGCGCGCAGGGGGCCAGGACTCCGAGTAGAGCCGGGGCACGCAACAGGCCCGTCCCCGCCGGAGCGGGAACGGGGCCTGGGGATCAGCGGCGCCGCGGCGCCGGGTCACCCGAACGGATCAGATGCCGTAGGCGTCCGAACCGGAGTTGCGGGCCTCGGCCTCGCGGACGCGGCGGCCCAGCTCGGGATCGACCTTCTCCCAGTACTGGAACGCGGCCTCCTTGATGGTCTCGTCCATCACGTCGCCCACGTGACCGGCGATGTTCTCCACCGTCTCCGCCTTCTCCTCGTCGGAGAAGACCTCACGGTAGAGGGTGCCGGCCTGACCGAAGTCGTCGTCCTCGGAGTGCAGGGTGGCGGCGGTGCGCAGCAGATCGCCGTCGGACTCCCAGCGCATGTTGTCCGCCACGGCGGAACCGGCACCGGCCACGGGGCCGCCCTGGGTGTTGGGCGCGTACACCGGCTGGTTCGGGTGCTTGAACGTGTACCGCATGGGGCCGTCCTGCGAGTACGAGTTCTGCTCCGAGCGGTACGGGAAGTTCACGGGAAGGTCCGCGAAGTTCGCACCGATGCGGTGACGGTGCGTGTCCGGGTAGGAGAACACGCGGGTCATCAGCATCTTGTCCGGGGAGATCTCCACACCGGGCACGGTGTTGCCGGGGGAGAACGCCGCCTGCTCGATCTGCGCGAAGTAGTTCAGCGGGTTCTGGTTCAGCGTGAACTTGCCCACCTTGATGCGCGGGTAGTCCTTCTTGGAGATCGTCTTGGTGACGTCGAACGGGTTGAAGCGGTAGGTCTTGGCGTCCTCGTACGGCATGACCTGCACGTACATGGTCCAGGACGGGAAGTCGCCCTTCTCGATCGAGTCGTAGAGGTCGCGGCGGTGCGCATCCGCGTCCTTGCCCGCGATCTCCTCGGCCTCCGGGCCGGTCAGGCCCTCGGCGCCCTGGTCGGAGACGAAGTGGTACTTGATCCAGAAGCGCTCGCCGGCCTCGTTGCTCCACTGGTAGGTGTGGGAGCCGTAGCCGTTCATGTGGCGGTAGGTCTTCGGGATGCCGCGGGGGCCCATGAGGTAGGTCACCTGGTGTGCGGACTCCGGGGACTGGGTCCAGAAGTCCCACTGCATGGTGTTGTCACGCATGCCCGAGCCGGGAAGGCGCTTCTGCGAGTGGATGAAGTCCGGGAACTTGATGCCGTCGCGCACGAAGAAGATCGGGGTGTTGTTGCCCACGATGTCCAGGTTGCCCTCGGTGGTGTAGAACTTCAGCGCGAAGCCGCGGGGGTCGCGCCAGGTGTCCGGGGAGCCCTGCTCTCCGGCCACGGTGGAGAAGCGCGCCAGCATGGGAGTCTTGGTGCCCGGCTGGAACACGGCGGCCTTGGTGTACTGGGAGACGTCCTCGGTGATCTCGAGCTCGCCGAAGGCACCGGCGCCCTTGGCGTGCACCACGCGCTCCGGCACGCGCTCACGGTCGAACGCGGCGAGCTTCTCGACGAGGTAGGAATCGTGCAGGACGATCGGGCCGTCCGCGCCCACGCTCAGCGAGTGGGCGTCGGCGTTCGTGGGGACCGGCAGGCCCTCCTGAGTGGTGGTGAACGAACCGGTCTTGCGCAGTCCGCGTTCATGGGGAGTGGTGTCAGACATGATTCCTCCTGGGTGATGGATGGGATCCGACGGGAAGTGGTGATGTGCTACGCCTCGAGGTCCGCCGCCGCATTCTGTCGGCACTGCGGGCAGACGCCCCGGTACACCACCTCGGCGGACAGCAGCTCGAAGCCGTGGTCCTGCGAGGGCGTGAGACACGGCGCGTGTCCCACGGCGCACGGCACGTCGCGGATGACGCCGCAACGGATGCAGTACGCGTGGTGATGGTTGTCCCCGGTGCGGATCTCGTACCGTGCCGGGGATCCGGGCGGTTCGAACTTGGACACCATGCCGATGGCCGCGAGGTCCGCGAGGACCACGTAGACGGACTGGACGGACATGTTCGGCAGGACCGAACGGACCTGCCTGACCGTCTCCTCCGCAGTGGCGTGCGGCACGGCGTCCACGGCGTCGAGCACCGCGAGACGCTGCTTGGTGACCCTGCGCCCGTGCGAGCGCAGATGCGAGGTCCACGCGTCCCGTGAGGGATGCGGTGCGATCTCGGCGGCGGTCTCCATGCCCACGACTCTAGTCTTATTCTGAGCGATTCACAATAGTTAGCCCACCCTTACCCTCGGTCCGCCGCGCCACGGCGGGGGGATGCGCCACCGTGGCGCGGCGGCCGGCACCACGCGTGCCGGACGACTCCGAGGGGTCGTGCAGTGGCCCCGCGAGGACCGGAAAACTTTTGTCGTGTTCTCGCGTCACGATCTGTGGAACCGGGTGTCTACACAGTGAATCCGGCGCGGGCTGCGCGGGATTCCGGACGGTCCGATCGCTCTGGGACCGACGAGCCGGTGCCACGGTCAGTACGGGGACGCATTACGCGGCACACGGCGGGCGAGAGCGTCTCTTCGCCGGGTGGGCTGCCCGGCACGGGGGAGAGGGAGCGGTGCTAGGAGACGGGGGCGAGGTCGGCGGGGGAGCCGACCCCGCCCCCGACCGCGACACTGCACGGCGCCCCATCTGTCATGCAGGCGACGGTCTGCTGCTTCTCAGCAGCGACTGTCACAATGGGGACATCTACCACGCGTCGTCAGAGAGAGTCATGCCCCACAGAGCAGACCCGGATTTTGGACGTCCCTCGCCCCAGGGCACTGAGCCCGCGAGCGACGAGCAGCTGCTCAGCGCCGTGCGCGAGGGGAACACCGCGGCCTTCGGCGAGCTCTACGAACGCCACCGCGGTGCTGCCCTGGCGGTCGCGCGCATGCACTCCCGCAACGACCCCGATGCCCAGGACCTGGTCTCGGAGGCCTTCACCCGTGTGCTCGCGCTGCTGCGGGAGGGTCGGGGCCCGCGCGAGTTCCTGCGGGCCTACGTGGTCACGGCGGTGTCGCGGCTGGCCGCGGACCGCGCCAACGACCTCACCCGCACGCGTCCCGAGGACCCGCAGCCGAACGGGCCGCTGGACCGCGTGGAGCTCTTCGACGACACCGTGGTGCGCCAGGTCGACGCCGCCGTGGTGGCCCGAGCCTTCGCCTCCCTGCCCGAGCGGTGGCAGGAGGTGCTGTGGTACCTCGAGGTGGAGCAGCGCCGGCCCCGTCAGGTGGCGCCCGTGGTGGGCGTGCAGCCGAACGCGGTGTCCGCGCTGGGCAAGCGTGCCCGTGAAGGTCTGCGCGCCGCGTACGTGCAGGAGCACGTCTCCGCACAGGCACTTGAGGACTGCCACCAGTACTCGTCGCAGCTGGGCGCCTTCACCCGGGGCTCCTTGACGCCCGCGCGCACGCGCGCCGTCCAGCAGCACCTGGACCAGTGCTGCCGCTGCACCGCCGAGTACCTGCAGCTGCAGGATCTGGGTCTGGGGATCCGCGCCTGGGTGCTTCCCGTGCTCGCCGCGCTGCCGCTGTGGAGCGGCGCGGGAAGCCGCCTCGCGGACTTGCTGGGCGGACTTCCCCTGCTCGGTGCGTCCTCGGGTGCGGCAGCCCAGATCGGCACTCCCCCGGACGGGAGCGTTCAACTCGGCACGCACGACGCCGCCGCCGCAGCTCCCGGTGCGGGCGCACCCGCCACGGTGGAGCTCGGTGCGGCCAGTGGGTCCGCGGCTGCCCCGGCAGCGGTCGCGGCGAACGGTTCCTCGGGTGGCGCGACGGCCACCGGGGGAGGCGTGGCGGCATTCGTGGGCTCAGGTACGGGTCTCGTGGTCGCGGTGGGATCGGCCCTCGTGCTCGCGGCCTCGGCGGTGGGCCTGGTGGCCTGGACGAATGCCTCGCAGGAAGCGGGCCCGGTCGCCGCGAGCGTCTCGGCGTCGGACGGTGTCGGGCGCAGCGCCCGTCCCCCCGCCGCGTCCGGCTCCGCCGGCACCGCACCGGACGGGCCCTCCCCGAGCGCCCCCGGGTCGGTGGGGGCCTCCGGGCCGGCGGGTGCCGTGGAACCTGAGGGCGAGGCCCGGGACGAGGTGCAGCCCGGAGCGGATGACGAGCCCGGCGTTCCGGAGGCTGCGGTGCCGCGTCCCGAGAACCCGGTGGCCCCCGCGCCCTTCCTGCCCGGACAGGAGCCCTCCCTGCCCGGCCCCGTGCGCAGCCTGCCGGTGATCGACCCCACGACCGCCACGACCTCCGACCCGACCCCCGACACCACCCAGGGCGGCGGTGAACCGAGCTCCGGCTCCGACACGACCGCAGACCCCGCACCGTCCTCCGGGAACACGGCTCCGCCGGCCACCCCGGCGCCCGTTCCCAGTGATGACTGCGACTGGGTGGTGGGCCCGGGCGGCATCGAGATCTGCTTCCCCTGGATCAGCGGCTGATCCGTCCCCCACGATCCAGAGACCCCCGACACTGAGGAGAACCACCTGATGCACCGTCACTTCAACGGCCTGAAAACCGTCCTGCTCCTGGGCGGGATGTGGGCGGTCCTGCTGGGAATCGGCTGGGCCATCTCCGGGGCCACCCGCAACTCCGTGTTCATCATGGTGTTCGCGGTGATGGGTCTGCTCGGCACCGCGATCAGCTACTGGAACTCGGACAAGCTCGCGATCCGCTCCATGCGCGCGGTCCCGGTGACCCCGCAGCAGGCCCCGGCCATGTACCGGATCGTGCACGAGCTGTCCCAGAAGGCAGGGCAGCCCATGCCCCGGCTGTACATCGCCCCGACCATGAGCCCCAACGCCTTTGCCACGGGCCGCAACCCGGAGAACGCCGCGGTGTGCTGCACGGAGGGCATCCTGCAGCTGCTGGACGAGCGTGAGCTGCGCGGCGTGCTGGGCCACGAGCTGATGCACGTCTACAACAGGGACATCCTGACCTCGTCGGTGGCGGCCGCGGTGGCCGGTCTGATCACGTCCGCGGCCCAGATGCTGCAGTTCGCCGCGATCTTCGGCGGGCGCGGCGGCGAGAACCGCGGCAACCCGCTGGTGGGTCTGCTCATGGCGTTCCTGGCACCGTTGGCCGCCACCGTGATCCAGCTGGCCATCTCCCGCACCCGTGAGTACGACGCGGACGAGGACGGGTCGAAGCTCACCGGCGACCCTCTGGCGCTTGCGTCGGCCCTGCGCAAGATCGAGGGCGGCGCCTCGCAGCGGCCCATGAACCCGGCCGACCAGAAAGTGGTCAACACGTCCCACCTGATGATCGCCAACCCCTTCCGCGGCGGCTCGGTCACCGGGCTCTTCCGCACCCACCCCGCCACGGACGACCGCGTGGCGCGGCTCGAGAACATGGCCCGCAACGGCGGGCGACCGGGCGGACGCTGAGCCTCCGCGCCCCCGGTGCGGTGCGGCGTCGTCGTGAGTTCGCACCCGGCGCGCAGCGGGTCCGGCGGCACCCCCGCCCGCGTAGGAGCGGGGCCGGGAGCGCGCACCCGGCAACGCACGAGGGGCCGGGACGGAGGAATCCGTCCCGGCCCCTCGCGTGTGACATCAGCGGTAGTTCACGAACTGCAGGTCGACCTCGAGGTCCGAGCCCTTGAGCAGGGAGATGATGTCCTGCAGGTCGTCGCGGGACTTGGAGGACACGCGCAGCTCGTCGCCCTGGATGGTGGCCTTGACGCCCTTGGGGCCCTCGTCCCGGATGAGTTTGGTGATCTTCTTGGCCTGGTCCTGGGCGATGCCCTCCTTGATGGAGGCCTCGATCCGGTACTCCTTGCCGGAGGCGTACGGGTCACCCGCGTCCAGGGACTTCAGGGAGATCCCGCGCTTGACCAGCTTGGACTGGAACACGTCCAGCACGGCCTGCGCACGCTCCTCGGAGTTGGCCTTGATGAGGATCTTCTCGCCGGAGAAGTCGATGTCCGCGCCCACGCCGCGGAAGTCGTAGCGCTGGGCCACTTCCTTCTGCGCCTGGTTCAGGGCGTTCGCCACTTCCTGCTTGTCGACCTTGCTGACCACGTCGAACGACGACTCTGATGCCATGCTCTGCTCCTCGGCTGTTCCGGTGCGATCGGCGGAGCGCGCGAGGCCGTGCGCTCACGCGTTCCAGAACTCTGTGACCCGGTCCGCGAGCTGACGCGCCTGCGCGAGACCGGCCTCGAACGAGGGTATCCGACGCGCCGGATCCAGCGGGTTCATCCCGAACGCCCGGTGGCTGGCCTGGTCCGCGGTGACGTGCAGGGCAGTGCCCGTCTCCCCGATCAGCCGCAGGGACTCGTCCAGGGTGGGGCCGAACGGGCTCGTGGGCGGCTCGGGGTTGCACGAGACCACGAGCACCCGGTCGAACCCTGCGGCCAGGTCCGCGTTGGTGGCCGAGCGCATGCCGCCGTCCATGAGGGCGCGGTCCCCGACGTGCACGAGCGGGAAGACCATGGGGACGGCGCAGCTCGCGGCCACGGCCTGCACGAGCGGCACACCGCTGTCCGCGTGGAACACCACGAACTCACCGCTGCCGGCATCCACCGCGGTCAGCGCGAGGCGCCCCGCCGGCCACTGCCCGGGCAGCATGCCCCCGATGCGAGCGAGCCACGCCTCCTCGGTCAGGGCAGGGGAGGTCGACGCCGCCCGCGCCCCGATCGCCGCGCGTCCCGCCTCGGGCGTGGTGGCGCCCTGTGCGGCCTCGCCCATCAGCTGCATGAACTGTTCTGCGTCGAAGGCCGGAGCGGCGTCGTCGGGGGCGGACTGCTGACCGTCCGCCTCGTGGCTCATCTCGGCGCGCAGGGCATCGAGGTGGAGCCCGCCGGCGCGCAGCTGCACGGCCACCGCGGAGCCCGCGGAGGTGCCGACCACGAGGTCCGCTGCTCCCAGGTCCGCCCCGGCCTCCAGGAACCCGGCCAGCAGACCGCTCTCCCACGCGATGCCGGCGGAACCACCGCCGCCGAGGACGATGGCGCGGGATGTCGAGGTGGTGTCGTGCATGGTGTTCCGCCTTCCTGGTACGGGTCAGTGCTCGGTCACGCTACCCGGCACCCGGGTCGGTGCGCCGGTAGGCCCGTTACCCGCGATTTTGGGCCCGCCCCGCTCGCCGTGTACTGTTGAGGTGCTTCGCCGCGCGGTGCCACCGCGTGCGCAGGGCGTCTCGGCAGGTTACCCGAGCGGCCAAAGGGGGCTGACTGTAAATCAGCTGGCAACGCCTACGGGGGTTCGAATCCCTCACCTGCCACCGAGGACGATGTCCTGGACATCACGAAGGGGCTTTCCGGATCACTGGATCCGGGGAGCCCCTTCGTCGTGCCGGGAGGGCGTCCCAGGAGCATCGGCGGGTGGCGGGCGGACCCGTGAGCTCGGGCGGGGCGTGCCACCGGTGGTGCGCGAGGCCGCCTCTCCCGCACGAGCCGGCAGGGGACGGCGCTTGCCTCTGCCAACACGCCCGGGAGGCGTTCCTTGTGCCACCAGTGAACGGTCTGGAGACGCTCGGGGGCGGCTCCTATGGTGGAGGGCATGGCTACCGTTGACATCACCCAGGACACCCTGGGCCAGACCATTTCCGACAACGACATCGTGTTGCTGGACTGGTGGGCAGACTGGTGCGGACCCTGCAAGCAGTTCGCGCCCACCTACGAGGCCGCCTCCGAGAAGAACCCGGAGATCGTGTTCGGCAAGGTGGACACCGAGGCCGAGCAGGGCCTGGCCGCCGCCGCCCAGATCTCCTCGATCCCCACCCTCATGGCGTTCCGCGAGGGCATCCTCGTGTTCTCCCAGCCGGGAGCACTGCCCGCCTCTTCGCTCGAGGAGGTCATCACCGCGGTCAAGAACCTCGACATGAACGAGGTCCGGGCAGAGGTCGAGAAGCAGGCGGCGCAGGCTGAGGCCGCCGCCGAGCCCGAGGCTCCGCAGAACTGATCCGGGTCCGCGCACCACTGCGCGGATCCCGCCCCGCGGACGCGGGGCACGGACACGACGAGGGCGGTTCCCCACCACGGGGAACCGCCCTCGTCCTGCGCCGGGGCACTGCGGGCCCTGGCGGCGTCGTGCGGCGCGCGCGTCAGGCTGCCGAGACGCCCAGCAGAGAGCCGATCAGGAACGTGGCGCCCAGCGCGATGGCACCGCCCACGACCACGCGGACGGCGGCACGCGCCACGTGGGGTGTCCCCCCGAGCCGGGCGCCGAGCGTGCCCGTGAGGCCCAGCGCCACGAGCACGGCGGCGAACGTCACCGGGATCCGCCACTCCGGGGGCGGCAGCAGAATGGCGAGCATGGGCAGCAGGGACCCCAGGAAGAACGCCAGGGCGGAGGAGATCGCAGCGGACCACGGGTTCACGATGTCGTCCGGGTCGATGCCCAGCTCGGCGTCCAGGTGCGCTCGCAGGACGTCCTTCTCGGACAGCTCGATGGCCACCTGCCGGGCGGTGGCCTCGCTCAGGCCACGCTCCCGGTAGAGCTCCGCGAGCTCGTCGAGCTCCGCCTCCGGCATCTCCTGCAGCTCCCGCTTCTCCTTCTCGATGAGAGCTTCCTCGGAGTCCTTCTGGCTGGACACGGACACGTACTCGCCCAGCGCCATGGACAGCGCCCCGCCGATCACGGCCGCGGAACCCGCCACGAGGATCGGGCCGGTGGCCGCGGTGGCACCGGCCACGCCCACCACCGTGGCCGCCACGGACACGATGCCGTCGTTGGCGCCCAGGACCGCGGCGCGCAGCTTGTTGAGTCGGTCCCCGGACTTCTCGGCATGGGGTTCTGCCATGGTGTGCTCTGTCATGCGAGTAGTGTGCGCCGGATTCGCGCGCACTTCCACGCAGGGCAGGCACACCTCAGCCGGGTGCCACCGTGGGCGCTCGTCGCCCGGGAGCCCACGGCACGGGGCAGGTGGCCGCCCGGTGAAACGCCCGGGTGGCGTCAGTGGTGCCGGTGGTCCTGCGGGCTCAGTCGCGGCCCGAAGGACGGTTTGCGGTGGCCGCTGGCCTTGATGAGCCGCACCACGCGCTGGCGGTGTCCACGCCAGGGTTCGAGCAGCTCGAGCATCCGCTGGTCCGAGCCCGGTGCCCGGTCGAAGAACCAGCACACGTAGTCCGCCAGGTGGTAGTCGAACACACTCACCCCGTCCGGGTCCCCGTGGGTGCACTGCGTGATCTCCGCGGCCGTCCACGGGCCGATGCCCGGGATGCTCTGCAGCGCCGTGCGCACCCGCGCCGGATCGGGATCGAGCGCGAGCCGTTCGAGCGCCGCGGCCCGGTGCATCGTGCGCATGACCGTGGCCGAGCGCGCAGGGTCCACCCCCGCGCGGTGCCACTGCCAGGACGGTGTGCGCCGCCACTGCTCCGGCGTGGGCGGAACGCGCATCCCGTGCGGGACGGGCCCGGGTGCGGGCTCGGCGTTCCAGCGCAGCAGCGCCCGGTACGCCCGCACGGCTTCCATGGCCGTGACCCGCTGCTCGAGAATCGCCACCACGGCCCGCTCCAGCAGGTTCCCGGTGGCCGGGAGCCGCAGACCGGGGTGCTCGTGCCGGGCACGGATCAGTGGGTGCGGCAGCTCGGAGAACGCGGCCGAGGAGTCGAAGTCCTCCCAGGAGTCCTCGTGCCCCACCCAGCGGGGAGCGGTGGACAGCCAGCCCTCGGCGCCGGGACCCCAGGCCTCCACCAGGACGTCGCGGTCCAGGGGATTCGTTCCGGTCACACCGGCCGGCCGGGTGAAGCGTGCGCTCACGGGCAGGCGGTTCCACCGGGTGGTGATCCACACGCAGTTCTCACCGAGCACCCGGCACGTGGGATCCTCCGCACCGCGCCCGAGCACGCGCAGTGTCTGCCCCAGGTGGAGCGGTCCCCGCGGGGACCAGCGCCACCGGGCGGGCGCGTGGTCCGTCCCCGTGCCGCGCGTGGTCACCTCCGTGGTCATGCAGCGATGATGTCAGCGGGTTCCGACACCCACACCGTGCGCGGTCCCGGCTGCCGGTAGTCTGCGTGACAGGCTCCGACGACCGCCGTCCCCGGCCGTTTACGTGCGATGCGACCCGGGCACGGTCTCGGCGCCGTTCCACGCGGCCCAGCGACAGCGGGGCCCGGCAGCGTCATTGCCCCGCCTGCCCTGCCTGCCCCGTCCCCCACGGGCCGCGCCCCCTACCCCCGGACGGAGGACCGTGGACCGCCAGAATTGCGCAGCCCCGGCGGTCGAACCTCCCGTTCCCGGCGCGCGGGGCTCGTACTGGGCGTGGCTGCTCCCCGTTCTGGTGGGCTCGGTGGCCACCGCGCTGTACTGCGCGCTGTCCTGGAGCCAGTGGATCCGCTGGGACGTGCCCTCGTGGGACAACGCGATCTTCACGCAGCTGCTGTCCTCCTACGCGGCCGGCGAGGGTCCCGTGGTGGACATCAAGGGGGACGGCTTCAACCTCCTGGGTGACCACTTCCACCCGCTGCTGATCGTCCTGACCCCGGTGTACGCGCTGTTCCCGTCCGCGCTGACCCCCATGATCGTGCAGGACGTCCTGTTCGGGGCGTCCGCGGCCGTCATCACCCGCTGCGCTGTCCGGGTGGTGCACCCGGCTCCCGCGGCCGCCATCGGGGTGGCGTACGCGCTGAGCTTCGGCCTGCAGAACGCGGTGGCGGTGCAGTTCCACGAGATCGCGCTCGCCGTGCCCCTGCTCGCCACGGGTCTCTGGGCCCTGCGGGAGCGCCGCTGGCTCGCCGCCACCCTGTGGTGCGCGCCGGTGGCGCTCGTCAAGGAGGACCTGGGGCTCACGGTGGCCGCGGTGGGAGCGCTCATGCTCGGCCACGCGGCACGCCCCGTAGTGCGGCCCTGGGCTTCGGAACTACGACGCCGCTGGGACGCCTTCTGCACGCGGCCCTCCCGCCCGGGATCGTCCCGGGTTGCGGCGGAACCGGGCCCGGCGGCGTCGTCCCCGCCACGCCGGGAGCGAGTGAGCGGGGAGCGGATGTCGCTGCGTGACCCGGCCGTGGTGTGCGGTGCCGCGCTCGTGGTGTGGGGTGTGCTGGTGTCGGCGCTCGCGGTGGGGGTGGTGCTGCCCGCGCTGAACCCCGCGGGCGAGTTCGCGTACGCGGACAAGCTGGACCTGGCGGGCCTGCTGCGGGACCCGGCGAGCGCCGTGATCCTGCAGGTGGTGCCCGCGCAGAAGCTCGGCACGTGGGCGCTGCTGCTGCTCGCGGGAGCGGTGGTGGCGGTCCGTTCGCCCATTGCGCTCGTGGCGCTGCCCACCCTGGCGTGGCGCATGCTCTCACCCAACGACGGCTACTGGGGTGCGGGGTGGCACTACAGCGCGGTCCTGATGCCGGTGGTGTTCGTGGCGCTCGTGGACGCGGTGGTTCGGCTGCGGAGGGACTCCGCGAGGGCGCAGGAGCGCGTGGTCGCGGGGACCGCGCGGTCGGGACGCAGCGGCCGGGCGGAGGCCACCGTGCTGTGGGCCATGGCCACGGCCGCCCCGTGGTGCGCCCTGCTGGTCGCTCTCGTGGTGGGGACGCAGCTGCCGCTCGCGCAGCTGGCCTCTCCCGAGGCGTGGCGACCCGACCCCCGGGCGGATGCGAAGAGCGCCGCGGTGGCCGAGATTCCCGCCGGCGCGAGCGTGGCCACGGACCTCTCGCTCATGAACGCCCTCGTGAGCCGCGCGGACGTGCACTGGATCGGCAACGGGGACGATCCCGACCCCCAGTACGTGGTGCTGGACCGTTCCGGCGCCACCTGGGGGACCACGCCGCCGGAGGACGTCGCCGCGTACGCGGGCCAGGTCTACGGCGCCCGGTACAGCGTGGTGAGTGACGAGCAGAACATCGTGGTGGCCCGTCTGGAGGGCTGATCCGGGGACACCGTGCGGTAGGCTGGAGTGTCATCATCCCGGTCTCATGTCCTCAATCCACCGTTTCGCCGCTCCGGCATGTCGGTCCAGGACTTCGGCGGAGGTTCCGCTCGCACCGGTGTCAGTCACTCCATTCCACCGAAGCGAGGTTCTTCCGTGCCCACTGAATCCACCCCCGAAGACCACACGACCGCCCAGACCGTTGCCCCCGCGAGCGCTCCGGGCGAGACCCAGGTCGTCGCCGACGACGCCGCCGCGAGCCAGGACGCGACGCCCGCCACCGAGCCGGGCGCCGTCGACAGCTCGTCCGCGCAGGCGGCGCAGGCACCCTCCGACGAGCCCCAGCTGCCCACGTTCGCCGAGCTCGGCGTGGACGGCCGAGTGCTGGCAGCCCTGGACGAGGTGGGCTACGAGTACCCCTCGCCCATCCAGGCGGCCACCATCCCCGCGCTGCTGAGCGGCCGGGACGTCGTGGGCCTGGCCCAGACCGGCACCGGCAAGACCGCCGCGTTCGCGGTGCCCGCGCTGTCCAAGCTCGCGGAGCTCTCCGACCTGCACGGCCCGCAGCGCAGCACCCGCGTGCTCGTGCTGGCCCCCACCCGTGAGCTCGCGCTGCAGGTGGCCGAGGCGTTCGGCTCCTACGCCACGCACCTGGAGGACTTCACCGTCCTGCCCGTGTACGGCGGCTCCTCCTACGGCCCGCAGCTGGCCGGGCTCAAGCGCGGCGCGCAGGTGGTCGTGGGCACGCCCGGTCGCGTGATCGACCACCTCTCCAAGGGCTCGCTGAAGCTCGACGACATCGCGTACGTAGTGCTGGACGAGGCCGACGAGATGCTGCGCATGGGCTTCTCCGAGGACGTGGAGAAGATCCTGGCCCAGACCCCGGAGGAGAAGCAGGTCGCGCTGTTCTCCGCCACCATGCCCAAGGCCATCCGCCGGATCGCGCAGCAGTACCTGCGCGACCCCAAGGAGATCACGGTCAAGGCCAAGACCACCACGGGCACCAACACCCGTCAGCGCTACATGCAGGTCATGGGCCCCCACAAGCTGGACGCCATGACCCGCGTGCTCGAGGTCGAGGACTACGACGGCGTGATCGTCTTCGTGCGCACCAAGGCCGCCACGGAGGAGATCGCGGACAAGCTCAAGGCCCGCGGCTACACCGCCGCGGCGATCAACGGCGACATTCCGCAGAACCTGCGCGAACGCACCGTGGACTCCCTGCGCGAGGGCAAGATCGACATCCTCGTGGCCACGGACGTGGCAGCGCGCGGTCTGGACGTCGAGCGGATCTCCCTGGTGGTCAACTACGACATCCCCCACGACACCGAGTCCTACGTGCACCGCATCGGGCGCACCGGCCGCGCCGGGCGCAAGGGTGAGGCCATCCTCTTCATGACGCCGCGCGAGAAGTACCTGCTGCGCGCCATCGAGAAGGCCACCCGCCAGCCCGTGGAGCAGATGCGCGTGCCCACCACGGACGAGGTCAACCAGACCCGCAAGGACAACTTCGCGCAGCAGATCGAGGAGACCATCGAGTCCGAGGACCTCGGACTGTTCCGCGAGATGGTCGAGCGCTACGAGGCCGAGCACGACGTGGACGCCGTGGAGATCGCCGCGGCCCTGGCCGTGATCGCCCAGAACGGCCGTCCGTTCCTGGTGGAGGACCTCCCCGAGGTGCCGCAGCGCAAGCGCGACCGCGAGCGCAAGGACGGGGACGGCCCCCGCAACCGGCGTTCCCCGGGCGACGAGGCCGGCATGAAGACCTACAAGCTGGCCGTGGGTCACCGCGACCGCGTGGTCCCCGGTGCCGTGGTGGGTGCGCTCACGCACGAGGGCGGACTCAACGGCTCGCAGATCGGCGCGATCGACATCCGCCCCACCTTCACCCTGGTGGGCCTGTCCGAGAACCTGCCCGCGGGCACGCTCGACAAGCTCTCCAACACCCAGATCAACGGCGCTCCCATCCGCATCCAGGAGGACCGTGGACCGGGTGGCGCCCGCAGCGGCGGTGGCAACCGGTTCCGCGGCGGGGACCGTGACCGCGGGCCCCGCACCGACCGTGGCGACCGCGGCGGGTACCGCGGTGACCGAGGTGGCTACCGGGACGACCGCGGTGACCGTGGCGGCTACCGTGACGATCGCGGTGGCGGGCGTCCCCGTGGCGGCGGTTCCTCCTACCAGGACCGGCCCCGCAAGAAGAGCTACGGCCGCACCAACGGCGGCTACTCCGGACGCTGATCCAGCCACCACTCACGCGCGGCCTCTCACGCCCCGGCGGATCCTCGGAGGATCCCCGGTGGGGTGAGGGGCCGCGCGTCGTTCGGGGGACCGGGCGGCCGGGCGTCCACCGACCCCGGGGTGCTCGGTCGTCCCCGGGGTGCTCGGTCGTCCCCGGGCCCCCGGGGGCGTGCATTTGCTCCGTTAGTGCAGAAATCGGGGCTCTGTGCTGCATTTGCTCCACTTCACAGCATCTGCGCCAGCCAGCCCCCGCGCCAGCCACTCCCCGCCGCGGCCGCCCACCCCTGCGCGGGCCGATTCACCGGCGCCGTGGCGGGCGCCCGTCGCGTGATTCAGGGGTCTGAGCCGTTTTGTGCATCGCGCGGGGATGCTGTTAGAGTGTTCCGCGTTGCCCCGATAGCTCAGTGGTAGAGCGCCATCTTGGTAAGATGGAGGTCCCGGGATCGATTCCCGGTCGGGGCTCTCATGATGACAACCTGCGGGACCTTGTGAACCGTGGGTTTCATCCATGACGTGGCGGTGTAGCTCAGCTGGTTAGAGCGCACGACTCATAATCGTGAGGTCGACGGATCGAGCCCGTCCACCGCTACCGTTCAGGCGCCGTTCCCCTCGGGGAGCGGCGCCTTTTCCGTGCCCGGCCCCGCCGCTGCTCCCACGCCCTGGTGGACCGGCGCACGTGTGCCCATGTGGATGCCGGTGGGGAGAACCCGTGCCATCCGCCCCAGTATCCGGTGCGGCGGCGTCGTCGGCCGGGCCCGGACGTGACAGGCGCGTGTGCACCGCCCCGGCGGCCACGCGTCGTCGGCGGACCGGAGGTGAGAGGGGCCGATAGGCTGGGCGGAAAGCCGTCCGTCGAATCGAGGAGACCATGGCCGTATCCCCTGACGTGGTGGGCACCACCTACCCGTCCATCCCCGCGTACCAGGTGGGCCGCGAGACGATCCGCGAGTTCGCCACGGCCGTGAAGGCCACGGATCCCGTGCACCACGACGTCGCAGCGGCGCAGGCCGCCGGCCACCCGGACCTCGTGGCCCCGCCCACCTTCGCGATCGTCGTGTCCCAGCGGGCCGACGCCGCCCTGGTCAACGATCCCGAGGCCGGGATCGACTTCTCGCGCGTGGTCCACGCGGACCAGCGCTTCACGCACCACCGGCCCATCGTGGCGGGGGACGAGCTGACGGCGGCGGTCACGGTGGACGCCGTGCGACCGCTGGGATCGGGAGCCATGGTGACGTCACGCGTGGAGATCACCACGGTGGACGGGGAGAAGGTGGCGACCACCGTGTCGTCGCTGCTCGTGCGAGGAGAGGACCAGTGACCGTGGAGTTCGAGAGCCTGGAGAAGGGCCAGAAGATCGGTGAGCGGCGGGTCGAGGTGTCACGGGCGGACCTCGTGGCCTACGCGGGAGCCTCGGGGGACATGAACCCCATCCACTGGAACGAGGACTTCGCCCGGTCGGTGGGGCTGCCCAACGTGATCGCCCACGGGATGTTCACCATGGGTGCCGCCGTGGGACTGGTGACGGAGTGGGTCGGCGACCCGGGTGCCGTGGTGGACTACCAGACGCGGTTCACCAAGCCCGTAGTCGTCCCCAACGCGTACGGCACGGAGGTCGAGCCGAGCACCGCGCTGTCGGTGAGCGGCGTGATCGGGGCCGTGGATCCGCAGGCCCGCACCGCGCGCGTGGACCTCACGGTGACCGCCCCGGACCTCTCGGACCCGGAGGCGCAGCCGGACACCGCCACGGCGCTCAAGGTGCTCGTCAAGGCCCAGGCCGTCGTGAGGTTCCCGCACTAGGATTGACCACCATGACTGCACCGTGCCTCTCCCAGCTCACGTCCACTGCCGTGGGCGGCCCCGTGTCCCGCTGCGTGGAGGCCGGCACGGAGGAGGAGCTCGTCGCGGCGGTCTCGCGCGCCGACCAGGCGGGGGAGCGCGTGCTGATCGTGGGCGGGGGGTCCAACATCCTCGCCTCGGACGAGGCGTTCGACGGCACGGTGGTGCTCGTGGGCACGCGCGGGTTCACGGTCACGGAACCGCGCCGCGCGGCGGGCGCCGCACCTGACGACGTCGCCCGCGAGCCGGCCGGAGCATCTCCCCACGGCGGGACCCACCACGGCACCGCCCGGTGTCTGCCCCGGGCCGCCGGTGGCACCGAGACCGAGACCGGGACCGCAACCGAGGCACAGACATGGACCGAGCCCGGGGGCAGCACCGGGGGCGACGCCGCGGATGAGCGCTCCGTGCTCGTGGAGGCCGCCGCCGGACACCCGTGGGACGACCTCGTGCGGGAAACCGTGGAGCACGGGCTCGCCGGGCTGGAGACCCTTGCGGGGATTCCCGGAACCACGGGTGCCACCCCGGTGCAGAACGTGGGCGCGTACGGCTCGGAGGTCTCGCAGAACATCGTGCGGGTGCGCGTGTGGGACCGGCAGGAGCAGCGGCACCGCACGTTCTCGTTCGAGGACCTCGAGTTCTCCTACCGTGACTCCCTGCTCAAGCGCAGCACGGACCACGGCTCACCGCGTCACGTGGTGCTCTCCGTGACGTTCCGGCTGGAGCGGCGCGAGGACTCCACTCCCGTGCGCTATGCGCAGCTGGCCACCGCACTGGGTGTCGAGGTGGGGGAGCGCGCCCCGTTGAGCACCGTGCGGGACACCGTGCTGCGGCTGCGCGCCGGCAAGGGCATGGTGCTGGACCCCGCGGACCGCGACACCTACAGCACGGGCTCCTTCTTCACGAACCCCGTGGTGCCCGAGCACGAGCTCACGGACCGGATTCCCGCGGACGCCCCCCGGTACCCGGTTCTGGACGCCCGGGGCCGCACCGTGGAGGGCGCGGTCAAGCTCTCCGCGGCGTGGCTGATCGACCACGCGGGCTTCGGCAAGGGCTTCGGGCTGCCCGGCACACGCAACGAGCTGCTGGACCTGGCAGGGGAGGACGTCGCCGGAGGGCGGGCGTCCCTGTCCGGCAAGCACACCCTGGCCATGACCAACCGCGGTGGGGCGTCCGGGGAGGACGTCGCGGCCGTGGCCCGTGCGGTGCAGCGCGGTGTGGAACAGGTCTTCGGGGTGCACCTGGAGCCGGAACCGGTGCTGCTGGGGCTGTCCCTGTGACACGCGTGCGCCCCGCGGCGGCGTCGTTCTCCGCGTCCCGGGCGGTGCTGGCGTGAGTTCTGAGCTCCACGAGGAGATCGAGCGCGGGGAACGTGGCGGGCGGGTGCACGACGCCGTCCTGCGGCTGCGGGCCTGGTCCGAGCGGCACCCCGTGCTCCGCGTCCTCCACAAGGGCATCGTGATCGTGCTCGGCGGTGTGTTCGCGCTCGCGGGCCTCGTGATGCTCGTGACCCCGGGGCCCGGGTGGCTGTTCATCTTCCTGGGGCTGGGCATCTGGAGCACGGAGTTCGAGTGGGCGCACCGGCTCAACATGCGCATCAAGCGGGCGGCGCTGCGGATGTGGCGCTGGTGGTCCAACCTCGTGGCCGAGTGGCGCTACCGGCGGGCGCGGGACAAGCCGCACGGGTGGGAGCAGGGGCCGCGGCACATGCGCGCGACCCCCGACCCCGACTAGCTGATCTCAGAGCGTCCCGAGGGCGATCTTGAGCATCCGGCGCACCGGTTCGGCCGCGCCCCACAGCAGCTGGTCCCCCACGGTGAACGCGGAGATGTGCTGCGGTCCCATGGACAGGGTGCGGATGCGCCCCACGGGGATGTGCAGCGAACCGGAGGCGGCCACGGGGGTGAGGTCCCTCATGGTGTCCTCCCTGGTGTTGGGCACCACAGTGGCCCACTCGTTGTCCTCGTCCAGGAGCCGCTCGATCTCGGGCACGGGGATCTCCTCGCGCAGCTTGAGGGTGAGCGCCTGGGAGTGGGAGCGCATGGCGGCGATCCGCACGCACAGTCCGTCCACGGGGATGGTGGTGTCACCGGAGCGGCCCAGGATCTTGTTGGTCTCCGCCTGCGCCTTCCACTCCTCGCGCGACTGCCCGTTGCCGAGGTCCGCGTCGATCCACGGAATCAGGGAACCTGCGAGCGGCACCCCGAACTGGGTGGTGTCCAGCTCCCCGCCGCGCTGGGCGGCCAGCACGGCGCGGTCGATCTCGAGGATCGCGGACGCCGGATCGGCCAGCTGCTCGGCCACGGTGTTGTTGAGGTCCCCGAACTGCCGGAGCACCTCGCGCATGTGGCGGGCCCCGCCGCCGGAGGCCGCCTGGTAGGTCATGGAGGTGGCCCACTCCACCAGCCCGTTGCGGAACAGCCCTCCCAGGCCCATGAGCATGCACGAGACGGTGCAGTTGCCACCCACGAAGTCCTTGACGCCGCGGTCCAGGGCGGCGTCGATGACGTCCCGGTTGACGGGGTCCAGCACGATCACGGCGTCGTCGTCCATGCGCAGCGTGGAGGCGGCGTCGATCCAGATGCCGTCCCAGCCGGCGGCGCGCAGCTTCCCGTGGACGGCGGTGGTGTAGTCCCCGCCCTGCGTGGTGACCAGCACCGGGAGCTTGGCGAGCGCCTCGAGGTCGTGGGCGTCCTGCAGCGTGCCGGTGTCGCCGAGGCAGTCGATCGCGGGAGCCGACCCCCCGGCGTCGGACGTGGAGAAGAACACGGGGTCCAGCTCGGCGAAGTCGTTCTCGGCGCGCAGGCGGTCCATGAGGACGGAGCCGACCATGCCGCGCCAGCCGACGAAACCTACGGCGGTGGGGTGTGAAGTCATGCGGGCCAGTCTAGCCAGGGGCCGTGCGGTGGCGGCCGGTGCAGGCAGTCAGGGTGCGGAGCGCGCTCCCGCGGCTCAGCCCTCGGCGCGCGGGTCCGGCGTGGTGGCCAGCAGATCCCGGTAGGCCGGGAAGCGGTCCATGAAGTCCCGCACGTAGCTGCACGTGGCCCGCACCTTCGTGCCGCGCTCGCGGTACTCGTCCAGCACGCGGGTCACGAGCGTGCGGGCGTAGCCCTGGCGGCCGAAGGCCTCGGAGATGATGGTGTGCTGCAGGTCCACGGTGGCGTCCGGGAGCACCTCGACCCCCAGGAAGCCGATGTACTGCCCGCCGTCCCACAGCTCGTAGCGGGAGTTGTCGTGGTTGGGCACGATCCTCAGCTCGGGACTCGTGATGGTGCTCGGTGTGCTCTCATCGCTCACGGGGGGCTCCTCCGGCTCGGTGTGTGTCACCTCACGCTATCCCACGGGAGTGCGGGTCCACTCGTCGATCCGGAACCGGGTTCCGTTGCGCGACTCGGCCCAGTCCGCGACCTCCCGGCGGGACCACGAGCCGCCCAGTACGGGGGCGTGGGTGTCACCGGGCACGTCCAGGTCCACGGTGGTCACCAGGGCGCGGGTGAGCGGCAGGGGACGGTGTGCCGCGGCCTCGCGCCACACTCCCGGGCCGCCGATCACCCACACCTCACGGGCGGTGTCCTCCTGCTCAGTCCCGGGTGCGGGGAGCAGGGACACGGCGAGGTCCAGCGCCTCGGCGTAGGAGCCCACGGCCCACACGCGCTCGCCGTCCGCGGGCACGGACTCCGGGCGGGAGGTGATCACGATGTTCGGTCGCCCCGGCAACGGTCGGAACCTCTCCGGGAAGGACTCCCACGTGCGCCGCCCCATGACCACGGGGTGCCCGATGGTGGTGCGCGCGAAGAACTTCAGGTCCTCGGACAGGTGCCACGGGATCCCGCCGTCCACCCCGATCACACCGTCCGGGTTCTGCGCCCAGATGCCCCCCACCACGACGCTGCCCACCACGACGTCGCCCGGCCCGGTGTCGGTCGCGGACGGGGCGTGAGCGGCGTCGTCGTCCGCCGGGGGCTGCGCGGGGTGCGGGGCAGGGAAACGGTCCACGCTCACACCGCCACCGGCGCCTTGATCCCGGGGTGGTGCTGGTAGCCCTCCACCGCGAAGTCCTCGAACGCGTAGTCGAAGATGGTCTCCGGGCGGCGCGTGAGCCGCAGCGTGGGGTACGGGTAGGGCTCGCGCGCGAGCTGCGTGCGCACCTGCTCCAGGTGGTTGGTGTAGATGTGGCAGTCCCCTCCGGTCCACACGAACTCGCCGGGCACCAGGTCGCACTGCTGGGCCACCATCACGGTGAGCAGCGCGTAGGAGGCGATGTTGAACGGCACCCCCAGGAACAGGTCCGCCGAGCGCTGGTAGAGCTGGCAGCTCAGGGCGTCCGGGCCGTCCGCGCGCGGCTGCACGTAGAACTGGAACAGCGCGTGGCACGGGGGCAGCGCCATCCGGTCCACCTCCGCGGGGTTCCACGCGGTGACCATGTGCCGCCGGGAGTCCGGGGTGGTGCGGATGGACTCGACCACGCGCGCGATCTGGTCGATCGTCTCCCCGTGCCCGGCGGGCCAGCTGCGCCACTGCACGCCGTACACCGGACCCAGGTCGCCGTTCTCGTCCGCCCACTCGTCCCAGATGCTCACGCCGCGCTCCTGCAGCCAGCGCACGTTGGAGGAGCCGGAGAGGAACCACAGCAGCTCGAGCGCCACGGAGCGGAAGTGCACGCGCTTGGTGGTCAGCAGGGGGAAGGAGGCGCCCAGGTCGTATCGGATCTGGCGGCCGAACACCGACAGCGTCCCGGTCCCGGTGCGGTCCGTCTTGGGCGTCCCGTTCTCCAGGACGTCCCGCAGCAGGTCCTCGTACGGTGTGGGGATCTCGCTCATGGCTCTCCTCTCACGACGCCGCACGCGCGCGTCGTCCTCTCTGCTTGCGGGGGTCGCGGCGGCGCCGCCGCGGGACGGTCAGTCGTCGAAGGGGGAGATGATTTCGAACGCCACGGCGCGGGAGCGCTGGGAACCGCGCGGCATGTGCATCACGATCATCTGCCCCGGGCTCAGGTAGGGGTCCGAGTCCGGCAGCCCCTTGGCCATCCCGGAGGGCATGTGCGCCGCGAGCACCTTGAGCACGGTGGGGAGCACGGGGCGGTGGGTGCACAGCACCACGGGGCGCTCGCTGTCGAAGAGCTGCTCGGTGACCTGCGCGGCCCGCTTGGGGTGACGCTTGTGGGTGGCCTCGGTGAGCTGCGGACGCTCCTTGACCTTCACGTTGTGCTTGGTGGCGTAGGGGACCACGGTGGACATGCAGCGCAGCCACGGGGAGGTGACCACGCGCTCCGGCTGCCACGCCGCGAGCAGCCGGGTCACGGCGAGGGCCTGTCGCTTGCCGGTCGCGGCCAGCGGACGGTCCCCCTCGGCCCGCTGCCAGGACGAGCGGGGCTTCGCCTTGGCGTGGCGGATCACGATCACGGGACGGGTGGGCAGCAGGCCCTGCGAGTAGAGCCGGGTGAGCCGCTCCAGCGGTGCGCGGTCGTCCTTGTTGCTGAGCATCTCGTGGGCGCGGGCGGGTGTGACCCACCGCATCTCGTCCACCTCGTCGTCCTCCGGGGCCGTCTGCGCGGTGGGGGAGACCTCCGCGGCCCAGTAGCGCACGAGCTTGTCGTTGCCGCGGACCTTGTACGCGGAGTCGCCCAGGTGGACCCCCAGGGTGATGCGCAGCCCCGTCTCCTCGCGCAGCTCGCGCACGGCCGTCTCCGGCAGCGTCTCACCGTCGTCCTGCTTGCCCTTGGGCCAGGACCAGTCGTCGTATCGGGGACGGTGGATGACCAGCACCTGGAGCTCGTTGTCCACCACCCGCCAGCAGAGACACCCCGCGGCGAGGATGTCGTACGTGCTCAGGGTGCTGCTCTTCGCCATGGTCTGCTCTCCGTGCTCGGAAACTCATGTCCCGCCCGCGGGGAGGGGGCGGGGATCCCGTACCGATGGTAGCGGGGCTCAGCCGCGGTACATGACGTCCACGTGCCAGCGCTCGAAGCCCAGGGACCCGTAGAGGGAGACGGCCGCCGTGTTGTCCGCGTCCACGTACAGCATGACCTCCCCGAGCCCCTCGCCGGCCAGGTGGTTGATGCCCGCGGCCGTGAGTGCCCGGCCCAGGCCGCCGCCCTGCTGATCGGGGTCCACGCCCACGGCGTAGACCTCGCCCAGGGCCGCGGCGCCCTCGCCGCCCGGGTGCACCTTGGTCCAGTGGAAGCCCACCACCCGGTCCGGGTCCTCGGTGGTCACCGCCAGGAGGAACCCGGCGGGGTCGAACCAGGACTCGCCCTCGCGCTGCTGCAGGTCGGACAGTGTCAGGCGGCCCTGTTCAGGGTGCTGGGCGAAGGCGCGGGAGTTGACCCGCAGCCAGGACTGCTCGTCCCGGCCCACCTCGAACGCGCGGATCTCCACACCCTCCGGCAGCGACACGTCGAGGGGCACGTCCTGGGCGTCTGTGACGGTGCGCCTGAGCTGCAGCAGGTCGCGCACCGCGGTGAGTCCGTGCAGCTCGGCGAGCCGCCGCGCCGCGGGCTGGTCACCGTGCGCCCAGGCCTCCACGGTGCCGTCCACGAGACCGCGCAGCTGGCCCGCGATGGCCGTGGCCACGCCCCGGTCGCGGTGCTCCGGGTCCACGGTGAGCTCCACGGTGAACGTGGAGGCGGCGTCAGGCTGGGGCATCACCACGGCGGCTCCCACCAGATCCTCGCCGTCGGTGGCGGCCACGCACGTGACCCCCGCCCGGCCGGAGCGCAGCTCCACGAGCGTCTGGTCCGAGAACGGCGGCTCGCCGTCGTGTGCGCGGGAGCGCTCCGCGAGGGCCACCAGGTCCTCGGGGAACGGGATGCTGTCGTACGGGGTCACGGTGACGGACATGGCAGTGCCTCCTCGGCGGTCGTCGGCGCGGTGCTCAGGCAGAGGTCTCCCTGCCTGCCGCGAAGCTGTACCCCACGTTACGCACCGTGGTGATCAGGTGCTCGTGGTCCGAGCCGAGCTTGGCGCGCAGCCGCCGGATGTGCACGTCCACGGTGCGGGTGCCGCCGTAGTAGTCGTAGCCCCACACCTCGGACAGCAGCTGGCTGCGGGTGAACACCCGGCCCACGTGCTGGACCAGGAACCGCAGCAGCTCGAACTCCTTGAACGTGAGGTTCAGGGCCCGCCCCGAGAGCTTCACCGTGTAGGAGTCCTCGTCGATGCTCAGCGAGCCCGCGCGCAGCACGCTCCCCTCGGGCTCCGGTTCCGGGGCGGCGCCGCCCGCGCTCACGAGTCGCAGCCTGGCCTCCACCTCGGCGGGCCCCGCGGTGTTCAGCACCACGTCGTCCACGCACCACGACGCCGCCACGGCCGCCATTCCGCCCTCCGTCACGCTCAGCAGCACGGGCAGGGGGCGCGGGGCGGCGGAGAGCGTCTGCGCCGCGTTGCGGGCGCCCACGAGATCCGCGGTGCCGTCCAGCACCACGACGTCCGGCCGGTTCGGCCCCGTGAGCCCCCCGGTGGCCGTCAGAGGATGGACCGAGACCGTGTGGGTGAGCAGCTCGAGGGCGGGCAGCGCGGTGTCCACCGCACCGGGGGCGGGGCTGAGCAGGGCGAGGTGGGACACGGCGTGCTCCGCTCGGACGCGTGGGGGGCCGGCCCCGAGCGGGCCCGGCCGATGACCGGGCCAGTATAGGCGGGGGCGCGCCGACGCCGCGGGGCACCCCACCGGGGCCCGGCCCTGCGGTGGTGCGGTCCTGACCACCGCCCTGCACCGCGTCCAGCGGGTGGCCGGGGCCCGGCGGGGGACGCGCGGCGGTTACCCTGGCACCAGGGCGCAGAACAGATCACCGCCCGCAGGTCGGCCCGGAGGAACCTCCCCATGAAGTACGCGCGCATCATCATCGCCGCCGTGGTGGCGCTGGTCCTCGCGCTCACGGCCGGCCTCGTGGGGGGCTGGGCGCCGTTCGTGGTCTCCGTGGGCATGGCGGTCACGATCGGCGTGGGGTGGCCCGCCGCGGCGGGCATCCAGGCCCGACGCCGCCACAACGTGCTCATCGCCTCGGCCGGCACCCTGGCGTGCCTGCTCGTGCAGCTCGTGCCGTCGCAGCGTCTCGTGTGGCTGCCCGCCGTCATCGGTGTCTCGTTCATGGCCGTGTGCGTGGCCGAGCTCGTGCGCGGTGAGGGTGCGAAGTACCGGCTGGAGTCCACCCTGGCGTCCGTCACGGGCGTGCTCGCGGCCGTGGCCGCCTCCGGGTGGATCGCGTTCTCCACCGTGGCCCACGAGCAGGGTCTCAGCGGGTGGCTCACCGTGGCCGGTGTGGGTGCGCCGCTGACCGTGATCCTCGTGGTCGCGGGGGCCCGGGTGATCTCCGCGGCCCCCGAGAACCTCCGGCGCAGGGGGATGATCACCCTCGGCGTGACCCCCGTGGCGCTGCTCGGAATGGTGGCCGTTTTCGCCAGTCAGGTCCTGGCCGCCGTGGTAGCGTGAAGCCATGCTTGCACTCGAAATCTTCTACCTGGTCCTCCTGGGTCTCGCGACCCTCGCCATCCTCGGAATCGGCGCGAAGGTCGTGTTCAGCCTCTTCAAGGGGCAGATGTAGCTCGTGCCCATCGAGATCCCCTCTGACCTGACACCCGAGCTCGTTCCCTTCTCGTGGCTCCTGGGCACGTGGGAGGGCAACGGCTTCATGGGGTACGGCGACGCCGAGCAGCGTGCTTTCCGCCAGCGCGTCACGTTCGAGCAGACCGGCCTACCGTTCGTGATCTACCGCGCGCAGACCACGCTCCTCGACGAAGAGGGCGAGCCGCAGCGCGAGGCCACGTACGAGCAGGGCTTCTGGGAGCTCGCGCGTCCCCGCGAGGACGGGGACATCGGTCCCGGCATGCTGCCGCCGGATCCCGTGCCGGTTCTCACGTCCGCGCAGGACGTCGAGGCGTTGCGCAACGCGGACGGCGGCTTCGACATCTCCGTGAGCATCCTCCAGCCGGGTGGCGTGGCGGAGCTGTACCTCGGGCAGATCAAGGGTCCCCGTGTGGACCTGCGCACCGACGCCGTGATCCGCGCCCAGGGCGCCAAGGAGTACCAGTCCGGCACGCGCCTCTACGGACTCGTGAACAACCACCTCATGTGGGCCTGGGACATGGCCGCCCAGGGGCGGGAGCTGGCCACCCACGCCTCCGCCGAGCTCACCAAGGTCGAGCCGGCGGCCGACCAGCAGTCGTGAGCGGAGCAGCTCCGGTGCACTCGTCCGTGCTGCTGGGACGCCACGGCGCAGTACCCGCCCAGGGCTTCGACGCCGGGGTGCCCGCCCACTACGGCGACCCCGTTCCGGAGCAGCGGGCCCTCGCGCGCGGGCGTGCGGTGGTGGACCAGTCCCAGCGCGGCGTGGTGACCGTGACCGGCCCGGACCGCCTGACCTGGCTCACAACGCTCTCCTCCCAGGTGCTGACCTCCCTGGAACCCGGCCGCAGCACCGAGGCCCTGTTCCTCAGCGTGCAGGGGCGCGTGGAGTACGCACCCCACGTCGTGGACGACGGCGCCACCACCTGGCTCATCACCGAGGCCGCCGAAACCTCCGGTCTCGTGGACTGGCTCAGCTCCATGCGCTTCGCGCTGCGGGTGGAGGTGCAGGACGTCTGCGCGCAGTGGGCCGTGCTGGCCGCCACGCAGGATCTCTCCGCCCGGATCTCCGCTCTGCTCCCGGACCTGCCGGGCCCCGCGGTGGCCGCGGTGTGGCACGATCCCTGGCCCGGGATCGCCACGGGCGGTCACGGGTACGCCGCTGAGCAGGACCACCCCGGTAGCGGCCGCACCTGGTTCGAGCACCTCGTGTCGAGGGATGCCCTGGCGTCCGTGGTCGAGGGCCTCGAAGGGGAGGGTTTCCAGCTCGCGGGATCGTGGGCCGCAGAAGCCCTGCGGATCGAGTCCTGGCGCCCCCGCTGGGGCGTGGACACGGACGAGAAGACCATTCCCCACGAGCTCGACTGGATGCGCACGGCTGTCCACCTGTCCAAGGGATGCTACCGCGGGCAGGAGACCGTGGCGCGCGTGCACAACCTGGGGCACCCGCCCCGCAGGCTCACCTTCCTGGACCTCGACGGCTCCCAGCACACCCTGCCGGAGGCGGGGGCGGCGGTGGAGCTGTCCGGGCGGGTCGTGGGTCGTGTGACCGCGGCCCAGCTGCACCACGAGGCGGGGCCCATTGCCCTCGCCGTGCTCAAGCGTTCGGTGGATCCGGAAGCGGTCCTCACGGTGCGGGAGGCGAGCAACGACCCCGGCGCGGAGGGCTCCGACGGGGTTGCTCCCGCCGCGGAGCAGTGGGCGGCCGCACAGACCGTGGTGGTCCCGCCGGAGGCCGGCTCGGTGGTCGGCCGTGCGGGTGGACTCATGCGCGGACCGCGCGGTGGAGGCATGCGGATCTGAGCCGCGCGGCGTCGGGGCCGGGAGCCACGGCGTCCACGCGGACTGACTGCGGCACAACGAACACGCGGGTCCTCGGAGGCAGTCCCTGCGAGGACCCGCGGTCGTTGGACGGGACTCAGCGGCCGAAGAGCTCCTTGGCCTCGTCGTAGCGGTCCCGGGGAACGGCCTTGAGGCCGTCGAGGGCAGCGGAGAAGTCCACGCGGACCACGTCGGTGCCGTGCAGGGCGCACATCTTGCCCCACTCCTGATCCGTCACCATGGTCACCGCCGCGATCCCCAGGCGCGTGGCCAGCACGCGGTCGAAGCCCGTGGGGGCACCACCGCGCTGGATGTGGCCCAGGATCGTGTTGCGGGTCTCGATGCCCGTGATGCTCTCGATCTCCTGGGTGACGAACTCGCCGATGCCTCCCAGACGCGGTCGGCCCGAGGCCTCCACGCCCTTGCCCGCAATGGCCTCCTCGCGATCGTCCGGGATGAAGCCCTCGGCCACGACCACCAGCGGGGACCGGCCGCGGTCGTGGACCTCGCGGACCCACTCGGAGACCTGTTCCATGGACTCCCGGAACTCGGGGATGAGGATCGCGTGGGCGCCGGCGGCCATGCCGGAGTGCAGTGCGATCCAGCCCACGTGGCGGCCCATCACCTCGGCCACCATGCAGCGGTGGTGGGACTCGCCGGTGGTGCGGATCCGGTCCATGGCGTCCGTGGCGATGGACACCGCGGTGTCGAAGCCGAACGTGTAGTCCGTGGCCTGGAGGTCGTTGTCGATGGTCTTGGGCACACCCACCACCGGGAGCCCGGCGTCCGCGAGGCGCTTGGCCCCGGCCAGGGTGCCCTCGCCGCCGATCGCGATCACGGCGTCGATGCCGTTGCTCTCGAGGACCTTGGCGATGTTCTCCGGCCCGCCGTGGGGACCGTCGAACGGGTTGGTGCGGGAGGTGCCCAGGATGGTGCCGCCCTCGCGGGCCAGGCCGCGCACGCTCTGGCGGGGCAGCTCCATGATGTCGCCCTCCACCACGCCGCGCCAGCCGTCGCGGAAGCCCACGAACTCGTGGCCGAAGGATTTGATGCCGTGCAGCACCGCCCCGCGGATCACCGCGTTGAGCCCGGGGCAGTCGCCGCCGCTGGTCATAAGCCCGATTCGCATGATGGGGTCAGTGCTCCTCTGTGGTGTCGTGGTCGATCTGACACCCTCCATCCTAGTGACCGGGGGTCCGCGCGGGGCGGGCGACGCCCCCGCACACTGACGGGTTCCGTGAACGTTCCCGCCACGGCACGCCCCGGACATTCACCCGGGGTTAATGCGGGGAACTAAGATCGGAGCCGAGAACTGTGAACACGCCGTTCGCGATGTCAGGCCACCAGGAGGATCAGATGACCGCCCAGCAAGAACCGGCCCGTGAGAACCTGCGCGAGTTCATCGACAAGCTCGTGGACCAGGGGTACACGGTGCGGGACGGGCAGTCCCCGGACCCGGACCTGATCGATCCGGGCGGAAGCGCCGTGGAGACGTGGCGCGAGGGCTACCCGTACGACGAGCGGATGTCCCGGGAGGACTACGAGCTGGAGAAGTACCAGCTGCAGATCGAGCTGCTGAAGTTCCAGTACTGGGGCCAGGACAACGACCTCAAGCACGTGGTGGTCTTCGAGGGTAGGGACGCCGCGGGCAAGGGCGGCACCATCAAGCGCTTCACGGAGCACCTGAACCCGCGAGCCGCCCGCGTGGTGGCGCTGAACAAGCCCTCGGACCGGGAACAGGGGCAGTGGTACTTCCAGCGCTACATCCAGCACCTGCCCACCAACGGGGAGATCGTGCTGTTCGACCGCTCGTGGTACAACCGCGGCAACGTGGAGCGCGTCATGGGCTTCTGCACGGACGAGCAGTACGAGGAGTTCATGCTGCAGGCGCCGGTCTTCGAGAAGATGCTCGTGGACTCCGGGATCCACCTCACCAAGTTCTGGTTCTCCGTGACGCAGCACGAGCAGCGCACCCGCTTCGCGATCCGCCAGATCGACCCCGTGCGCCGCTGGAAGCTCTCGCCCATGGACCTCGCGTCCCTGGACCGCTGGGAGGACTACACCGTGGCCAAGGAGGAGACCTTCCGTCGCACGGACACGGACCACGCCCCGTGGATCACCATCAAGTCCAACGACAAGAAGCGTGCGCGCCTGAACGCCATCCGCTTCTTCCTCAACCAGTTCGACTACGAGGACAAGGACACCTCCGTGGTGTACCCGCCGGACCCGCTGATCGTGCGCCGCGGCCGGGACGCCGTGGACGACTGACGGCTCCAGCACGCACGCGCACCCCGGCGGCTCGGCCACCGGGGTGCGCGTGCGTTCGGAACGGGCTCAGGCGGCGTCGGGCCCGAAGTTGTGACGGTCCACGAGCGCCCAGGATGCAGCGGCGTTGACCGCGGCCACCGTGAGCACCGAGGGCCACGCGCCCATCTTCTTGGCCAGCGGGTGGGACGCGCCGAAGCTCCCGCCGTAGAGCATCCCCAGGCTCGTGGCGGTCGTGGGGCCCGCGGACGCGAGCCACGTGCGGCCCGCTGCGGCGCCGCACGCCGCGAGGACCACGCCGCCCAGGGCGCGCACGCCGGTGACGCGCGCGATGCCGTAGCCGCCGATCAGCCCGGCGCCCACGAGGACCGCGCTCGGCACGGCCACGGGGGACGGCAGGTGCGCGTCCAGGGTCTTCACGGTGTCGGTGGTGGCCATGTCAGTTCTTCCCTCCCAGGAACGCCTGCAGCCGGGAGAGTCCCTCGGCGAGGTCGTCGTCGCCCAGCGCGTAGGACAGCCGCAGGTAGCCGGACGGGCCGAACGCCTCGCCCGGGACCACGGCCACCTCGGCCTTCTCGAGGATCAGCTCCGCGAGCTCGGCGGAGGTCTGCGGCGTGACGCCGTCGAACTCGCGTCCGAGCAGGGCGGTCACGTCCGGGTACGCGTAGAAGGCGCCCGTGGGTACGGGGCAGTTCACGCCCTCGATCGCGTTCAGCCCGTCCACGATCGTCCGACGACGCCGGTCGAACGCCTCCCGCATCTCGGCCACCTTGTCCATGGGGCCCTCCAGGGCGGCGAGTGCGGCGGCCTGTGCCACGTTGTTCACGTTGGACGTGAGGTGGGACTGCAGGTTGGTGGCGGCCTTGACCACGTCCTCGGGGCCGACCATCCAGCCCACGCGCCACCCCGTCATGGCGTAGGTCTTGGCCACACCGTTGAGCAGGATCAGGTGCTCGTGCAGCGCGGGGACGGCCTGGGCCATGGACACAAACTGCACGTCGTCGTAGGTGAGGTGCTGGTAGATCTCGTCGCTGATCACGAAGATGCCCTTGGCCGCGGCCCACTCGCCGATCGCGCGGGTCTCCTCCGCGGTGTACACGGAGCCCGTGGGGTTGGACGGCGAGCAGAACAGCAGCGCCTTGGTGGCGGGGGTGCAGGCGGCCTCCAGCTGCTCGGGGGTGAGCCTGTAGTTGTTCTCCGCCCCGGCGAAGACCTCCACGGGGTTGCCGCCGGCCAGGCGGATGGCCTCGGGGTAGGTGGTCCAGTACGGGGCGGGGAGCAGGACGTCGTCGCCGTCGTCCACCACGGTCTGGAAGGCCTGGTAGACGGCCTGCTTGCCGCCGTTGGTCACGAGCACCTGCGAGCTCGTCACGTCCCAGCCGCTGTCCCGCGAGGTGGCCCGGGCGATCGCCTCGCGCAGCTTCGGCTGACCGGCGGCGGGGGAGTAGCGGAAGTTCGCCGGGTCCCGCAGGGCCTCGGCCGCCGCCGCCACGATGTCGTCGGGCGTGGAGAAGTCCGGTTCGCCCGCGCCGAAGCCGATCACGGGACGGCCCTCGGCCTTGAGGGCCTTGGCCTTCGCGTCCACCGCGAGGGTCGCGGACTCCGCGATCGCCGCGATCCGGTGCGAGATGCGCTGCTGCGCTGGTGACATGGGGATCATCTCTCCTGGGCTGGCTGGCGTCGCCCGCGGCGGAACCCGGGCGCTGGTCTCCCAGCTTAGGTGCCGCGCCCCCGGCTTTGCACGGAACGAGACGGCCGCGTACCATAGTTGGTTGGTGCCGCCACCCGGGACCCCGTTGCCCCCACGGCGGAACGGATCCGGGTGACACGAGCCGGTGATAGGCTCGGGCACCGTTGCCGCGGTCGTGGTTGTCTCGACGCGGCAGATGAAGGGCAGTGGCGCAATTGGTAGCGCAGCGGTCTCCAAAACCGCAGGTTGCAGGTTCGAGTCCTGTCTGCCCTGCTTCACGACCCACCACGGCACGAACACCACCGCCGAGAAGCTGCTTCACGCAGGGGAGAGCCGATGTCGCACACCGTCACAGGACAGACCCCGGGTCAACCCGCCGGTTCGGAGCGCAAGCGCGGCTTCTTCGGACGGATCTGGCTGTTCATCCGCCAGGTCGTGGGGGAGCTCAAGAAGGTCGTCACCCCGTCCCGGCGGGAACTCGTCAACTACGTCCTGGTCGTGCTGGTGTTCGTCGCTTTCATGATGGTGCTGATCTCCCTGCTGGACCTGGCCTTCGGGCAGCTGGCCCTCTGGCTCTTCGGTAACGGCGACCAGGCCCAGTAAGACCGCGCAGCACGTCCAGCCGTCCACAGAAAGCAGGAGAAGCCAGTGACCGATCACGAGCTCGAGAACGACGACACTCAGCCCGCGCAGCTCGACACCCCGTCCGGGGACGCTGCGCGCGAGGAGTCGGCGGAGAGCGTGTCCGACACTGTCGCGTCCGCCGAGCCCACGGACTCGCAGGACGTCACGGACGAGAAGGCCGTCCAGGAGGCGGACCTCGACGTCGCCGAGGGCAACGGCGAGGCCACCCCGGTGCCGCTCGTGGAGGTCGAGGTCACCGAGGAGGCCGCCGAGGACCAGGTGGATCCCGTGGCCGAGTTCAAGGCCAACCTGCGCCGCCAGGAGGGCGACTGGTTCGTCATCCACACCTACGCCGGCTACGAGAACCGCGTGAAGACCAACCTCGAGACCCGCATCCAGTCCCTCAACATGGAAGAGGACATCTTCCAGATCGAGGTGCCCATGGAAGAGGTCGTGGAGATCAAGAACTCCCAGCGCAAGACCGTGCGCCGCGTGCGCATCCCCGGGTACGTGCTGGTCCGCATGAACCTCACCGACGCCTCCTGGGGCGCGGTGCGCCACACCCCGGGCGTCACGGGCTTCGTGGGCCAGGACGCCTACAACCCCGCGCCGCTGCGCCTCGACGAGGTGTTCGACATGCTCGCACCCACGTTCGAGACCCCGGACAAGGCCAAGGGCCTCGGCGAGACCGCCGGTTCCGGAGCCGGATCGCAGGGCGCCGCCGCCCAGCAGGTCACCGTGGACTTCGAGGTCGGCGAGTCCGTGATCGTGAAGGAGGGCCCGTTCGAGACCCTCCCGGCCACGATCTCCGAGATCAAGGTGGAATCCCAGCAGCTCGTGGTGCTGGTCTCCATCTTCGAGCGCGAGACCCCCGTGACCCTGGGCTTCAACCAGGTCACCAAGATCTAGCACCCCAGACTTCGGAGTTCCCCGGATGCGCTTTGGTCCGGGGCTTCTCCGTCCGGTCGCCGCGCCACGGCGACCACCCGCCGTCGTACGCTCCTGTGCGGCGGTACGCACAGCCAGAAAGAGGACCATCACATGGCTCCCAAGAAGAAGAAGGTCGCAGGCCTGATCAAGCTGCAGATCCAGGCAGGCGCCGCCAACCCGGCTCCTCCCGTGGGTCCGGCGCTGGGTCAGCACGGCGTCAACATCATGGAGTTCTGCAAGGCCTACAACGCGGCCACGGAATCCCAGCGCGGCAACATCGTGCCGGTGGAGATCACCGTCTACGAGGACCGCTCGTTCTCGTTCGTCACCAAGACCCCGCCCGCCGCGCAGCTGATCAAGAAGGCCGCCGGCGTCGCCAAGGGTTCCGGCGTCCCCCACACCACCAAGGTGGGCAAGATCACCATGGACCAGGTCCGTGAGATCGCCGAGACCAAGAAGGAAGACCTCAACGCCAACGACATCGACGCCGCCGCGAAGATCATCGCCGGCACCGCCCGCTCCATGGGCATCGAGGTCAACTGAGTCCTTTCGACTCACCAGCAACACACTTCATCGTGGCAGGGCCGAGCGCGGTCCGCAGACCACAACTGCACAAGGAGAAGAAGCAGATGGCACAGCGCAGCAAGGCATACCGGGCAGCTGCCGAGAAGATCGAGGCGGGCAAGTTCTACGCTCCCGCCGAGGCGGTCGCCCTGGCCAAGGAACTGGCCGAGGGCAGCAAGTCCGACCCCACCGTGGAGGTCTCCATGCGTCTCGGCGTGGATCCCCGCAAGGCGGACCAGATGGTCCGCGGCACCGTGAACCTGCCCAACGGCACCGGCAAGACCGCCCGCGTGGTCGTCTTCGCCACCGGTGACAAGGCCGCCGCGGCCGAGGCCGCCGGCGCCGACTTCGTGGGCAACGACGACCTGATCGCCAAGATCCAGGGCGGCTGGACGGACTTCGACGCCGCCGTGGCCACCCCGGACATGATGGGCAAGGTGGGCCGCCTGGGCAAGATCCTGGGTCCCCGCAACCTCATGCCGAACCCCAAGACCGGCACCGTGACCATGGACGTGGCCAAGGCCGTCAACGACATCAAGGGCGGCAAGATCGACTTCCGCGTCGACAAGCACTCCAACCTGCACTTCATCATCGGCAAGGCGTCCTTCGACGCGCAGAAGCTCGCCGAGAACTACGGTGCAGCCCTGGAGGAGGTGCTTCGTCTGAAGCCCTCCGCCTCCAAGGGTCGCTACATCACCAAGGCCACCGTGGCCACCACGTTCGGCCCGGGCATCCCCGTGGACCCGAACGCCACCGAGGTGACCGCCCAGGCGTGATCCCGGCTCGCCGTGGGGCCCTGCAGGACCCACGGCGCAGGAGTGACAGTAGGGTCCGTGCCGTCCCAGGCCGGGCCCTACTGCCATGTTCGGGGCCGGATCGCGGTGGGCGTTCCATGATGTACTGGAGGTGGAATCCCCGCGGGGATCCGCCACCGGGGTGTCGTCCGGGCTGTGGACGGCACGGAAGGAGAACACAGTGACGCAGTCGTCACCGGTACGTATCGAGCTCTTGCGCATCCCCGATGCGTTCGACGCGGACGCCCAGCAGCAGCTGGGGGACGTGGCGGCCCTGGTGCAGTCCTCCCGACGCCACGTGTGGGGCACGGACCAGCTGAGCAACGAGGCCCACGACATCTTCCGGGACCTCAAGGACCCCTACGAGCGCGTCAACATCCTGTGCGCCTTCCTTGACGAGCGCCTGGTGGGGCGCGCCGAGGTGCGGATGCCGCTGATCGCGGACACCGGGATGGCGCAGATCGTGGTGCACGTGGACCCGGACGAGACGTCGGAGGGCATTGGACGCGGCCTCCTGGGTGCTGCTGAGCAGCTGGCCCACGGGGAGTCACGCCGCCTGGTCCGGCTCGTCACCGAGCACCCCGCATCCGAGGCCCGGGATCCAGCGGGCCCCGGGGACGGCAGCGTGGACGGCAGCTCCGACGGCGAGGAGCCGTCCGGCGACCCGGCCACGCCGGTGCCGTGGCTGGAAGCCGCGGACGGCTCGGGCCGGCTGCCGGCCAGCCACCGCCAGACCCGGTTCGCGCAGCACGCGGGCTACGGCCTGCGCACGGTGAGCAGCTTCGCCCTGCTGCCCGTTCCTCTGGCGGAGTCCCGGCTGCAGCGCATCCAGGAGTCCCTGAGCTCCACCCCGTTCGCGGAGCACTACCGCATGCACACGTGGGTGGGAGAGGCCCCCGAGGAGCTGCTCGCCCCGCTCGCGCAGCTGCACGCGAAGATCCCCACGGACTCGTTCGTGCGCCCCATCGTGGCGGATCCCGATCCGTGGGACGGGGACCGGGTGCGCCGCACCGAGCAGCTGCGCCAGGAGGACGGCGACCGCTCGCTCATGGCCGTGGTCCAGGACCTGCGCACCGGTGAGCTGGTGGGCATGACCGAGCTGATCCTCGCGCAGCACCGCCCCGTGCTGGCGCTGCAGGACGAGACGCTCGTGGTGCGGGAGCACCGCGGCCACCGCCTGGGCATGCGTCTCAAGCTGGCGAATCTGGAGCAGCTCGCGGCCGTGGCGCCGGAGGTCACCACCGTGTACTCGTGGACCCACAGCGGCAACGACCGCATGAACTGGGTGAACGCGCAGCTCGGGTTCCAGGAGGCCGGACAGTCCGCGATCTGGGAGCAGGACTTCAGCGTCGTCTGACCGCTCCGGGGGACGTGCCGCCCACGCGGGGCACTCCGCCGGGTGTCACCAGGGCAACGGCAGGACCACGGAGCTGTCCCCTGGCGCGAGCCCCGCGCGCGGTACGCTCAGCAGCCCCTGCGCTTCGCTCAGACCGCGCAGCATGTTGGAGGAGACGGCGCGGCACGGCTCCCACGCGTCCCCGCGGCGTCGTGCGGGCACGAGCTTCTCCCGCCGTCCGCCCGCCGCGTCCGCGCCCACGGTGACGGGAACGAGCTGCGCTGCGGGGTGCCCCGCGAAGCCGGCGAGCAGCGGCCCTCCCACGAGCAGCAGCACCGTGAGCGCCGCCAGGGGGTTGCCGGGCAGGGCCAGCACCGTACTGCGCTCTGCCGCACCCAGCAGGGCGGGGTGCCCTGGCTGCAGGTCGAGCTGGTCCACGAGCACCCGGGTCTCCCGCTCCAGCAGCGGGCGGACGTGGTCCGCCCCGGAGCGGGACGTGCCCCCGGTGGTGAGCACCACGTCGTGCTCTGCACACGCGGCCCGGAACGCAGCGGCCAGGGACACCGGATCGTCGTCCACCCGGTGCACGGTGCCCGGCACGGCTCCGTACGCGGTGACCACGTGGGGCAGGGACATGCTGAACGCGTCGCGCACCAGACCGGGCCCGGGCACACCGCTCGTGCGCACCTCGGAGCCCGTGAGCAGCAGGGCGACCCGGGGTGCCCGCCGGACGGGGAGGTGGTCCAGCCCGGCCACGGCGGCGAAGGCGGCGTCCGCGGGGGACAGCACCCGGCCGGCGTGGAACAGCACCTCGTGGGCCTGGCACTCCGTGCCCGCCGCGCGGATGTGGCGGCCCTCCAGCTCGGAGGGTGGGGCGCCCGGCGCCGGGCGCACGCTGGAGCCGGAGCGGCACGAGAACTCCTCCCGGACCACGCTCGTGGTGCCCGCGGGAACCACGCCACCCGTGACCACCGGGACGGCAGTGCCCGGTGCGAGGACCACCGCGGAGGCCGCGCTGGGAAGATGCACCGTGGCACCGGGCCCCGTGTGGGCGGACGGTGAGCCACTGGTCACCAGCTCCCACGGACCAGGTCCCCTGACGGCGTAGCCGTCCATGGCACTGGAGGCGTAGTGCGGTACAGCGCAGGCGGCCCTCACGTCCTCGGCCAGGACCCGTCCGGACGCCCGTGACAGTGGTACCTGCTCGGTGGGCACCCCTCCGGGGCCGGCGGCCGACCCACGCCGCCCGGTGGCCGGGGCGGCTCCGGCGCGGTGGGCGAGGGCGGCTCCGACGCGGTGGGCGAGGTCCCGCGCGTCGTCCCGCCCCGCGTGACGTCGCACCGGGAGACCGCAGGCCCACGGGGGATCCGCTGGGGTGGGCACGGGCTCAGCCACCGGCGAAGGGTGGCAGGACGTCCACGGTGGCGCCGGGAGCCACGGGCGAGAACGGATCCTTGGCGGCGATCCCGTCCACGAGCCACGAGCAGCGGGGGAGCACCTGTGCGAGGGTGGGCTCACCGGGCGGAGCCACGGGGTGCAGGCTCACGAGCAACTGTGCGAGGTCGGTGCGGCTCAGCGCCGCCGGTGTGGCCACGTGCTCCTCCTCGGTGCCTGCGGCGGCGGCGGCCGCGGCGAAATACCTCACGCGCACCTCGTCAGCCCCCGATCGCGCTCATGCTGCGGTCCGGCTGGATGTAGTCCCCGGAGTCCAGCCCGGTGTGGTCCATCCCGTGCGCCCTGGGTTTGACCCACATGGCCTCGCGCCAGCGCTGGGTGACCTGGGCGTCGGTGGCGCCGGAGCGCAGAAGGTGCATGAGGTCGGTCTCGTGGTGGGAGAACAGGCACGAGCGCACGTGGCCCTCGGCGGTGATGCGGGTGCGCGTGCAGTCCTCGCAGAACGGCTCGGTCACCGAGGCGATGATGCCCACGGTGCCCACCACCCGGTCCTCGGCCTTCCGGCGCACGAGGTACTTCTCGGCGGGCGCGCCGGCCCGTGGTGCGGTGTCCGGGGTGAGGTCGAAGTCCCGGGAGAGGCTCTCACGGATCTGCGCGGCGGTCACCATGTTCTCCCGGGTCCAGCCGTGGTCCGCGTCCAGGGGCATCTGCTCGATGAACCGCAGGTCGCACGCGTTCTCGAGCGCCCAGTGCAGCAGCCCGGGCGCCTCGTGATCGTTGACGCCCCGCATCAGCACGGCATTGATCTTCACGGGGCTCATGCCCGCGCGGCGGGCCGCGGCCACGCCGTCCAGCGCCTCGGCGAGCCGCCCACGGCGAGCGAGGCGTTCGTAGGTCTCCGCGCACAGGGTGTCCAGGGAGATGTTCACGCGCGTCATCCCCGCGTCCGCGAGTCCCGGCGCCCGGGCGGCCAGGCCGATCCCGTTACTCGTCATGGACACGGGCACGCCCGGCAGCGCGGTGTGCAGGGCCTGCACCAGCTGCTCGAGGTCCGGCCTGATGAGGGGTTCGCCCCCGGTGAGGCGGATCTCGCGCACCCCGAACTCGGTCACGGCGATGCGCGCGAGCCGCACGATCTCCTCGACCGTCAGCAGGGACTCCCGGGGGAGCCACTGCATGCCCTCCGCGGGCATGCAGTAGGTGCACCGCAGGTTGCACTTGTCGGTGATGGAGATGCGCAGGTCCGTGGCGGTTCGTCCGAAACGGTCCGTCAACGGTCCCTGCCTGGGCACTCCCCGCGTGGGAAGCACGCGGGGGTTGCCGAGGAAAACGGACATGCGCCCCAGTGTAGGACTCCGCCCCGACACCCTCGCCGCCCCCGGGAGGGTGACTACCCTGGAGCCATGTCCCGCACCCCGTCCGCGCACCGCACCATCCCCGAGCACCGGGACGCGGTCCGGGCCCTGCTCGGCCGCGCCCGCTCCCGGGACCGGGAGGACGACGCCGCACGGCCGGTTCCGCTGGCGGCGGCCCACGGGTGCGTGCTCGCGGAGGATCTCGTGGCCCCTCTGGACCTGCCTCCCCACACCAACTCGCAGATGGACGGCTTCGCGGTGCGGGTCGCGGACCTCGCCCCCGCGCCCGGGGCAGGGGAGGTCACGCTCCCCGTGCACGGCACCCGCGCCGCCGGGGCCGCCCCGGCACCCCACGTCCCCGGTACCGCGACCGCCGTGATGACCGGGGCGGTGCTCCCCGAGGGAGCCGATGCCGTGATCCCCGTGGAGCGCGTCCAGCCCCCGCGCTTCGACACCCCCACCGTCACGGTCGCCGCCGCCGACGTCCCCCGGGAGGGCAGCTTCGTGCGGGAGGCCGGCAGCGACGTCGCCCGGGGGGACGTGGCCCTGCCCGCCGGAACGGTGCTCGGGACCGCCGCGCTGGGCGCGTGCGCGGCGCTCGGGCTCACGGGGGAGGATCCGGTGCCGGTGCACCGCGGGCCGCGCGTGCTCGTGGTCAGCGGCGGGGACGAGGTGGTTCCCGCCGGCAGACCGCTGCCCACGGGGTCCGTGTACGACGCGAACGGGCCGCTGCTCGAGGCGTGGCTCACCGGCCACGGTGCCGAGCACGTGAGCCGGCTGCGCGTGGACGACGACCCCCACGCGCTCCTCACGGCTCTTCGTGCGGGACTGGAGGAGTCACGCGCGGACCTCGTGGTCACGAGCGGAGGCATCAGCGCGGGTGCTTTCGAGGTGGTGCGTCAGGGCCTCGAACGGGCGGGCACGCAGATGTGGTTCGGCCACGTGGACATGCAGCCCGGCGGTCCGCAGGGCTGCGGGCTGCTCTGGGGGACACCCGTGCTGTGCCTGCCGGGCAATCCCGTGAGCACGTGGGTCTCGTGCGAGGTGTTCGTGCGCGCCGCGCTCGCGGACGTGTGGGCCTGCTGCCCGCCCGCGCGCTGGAGCTCTGCCCGGCTGGACGCCCCGGTGGAGCCCTTGGAGTCCCGCACCCAGCTGCGTCGGGGCACGCTGCTGCCCAGCGCTCCGCCGCGGGTCGCGCTGGTGGGCGGCGCGTCCTCCCACCTGCTGACCGCGGCCGCCCGGGCGGACGTGCTCGTCGGCATCCCGCCCGGCACCGGTACCCTGCCCCGGGGGACCGAGGTGGACGTGCTCCTCCTCGACGGCGGGGTGGTGGCCCGGAACCCGGAGACCTCGAACGCGGCGACCGGAGCGATGGCCTGTCGCTCGGAAACCTCGGACGCGGCGGCCGGGGCACCTCGCAGAGCCCGGAACGGACCCTGAACCCGGAACGCATGCCCGCCCGCCCGCCCGCCCGCGCCACACCACGCACGGCGCCCCACGGCCCACGACCACAAGGAGAACAGTGAGCGATCAGCCCGAGGACAGGACGCGGCAGCGTCTCACGCACGTGCGCGAGGACGGCACGGCGCACATGGTGGATGTCAGCGAGAAGGCCGTGACGTCCCGGGAGGCCACGGCCCAGGCAGTGCTCGTCACGCGCCCGGACGTGGTCGAGCTGCTCGCGAACGGGGACCTGCCCAAGGGTGACGCCCTGGCCGTGGCTCGGATCGCGGGCATCATGGCGGCCAAGCGCACGCCGGAACTGGTGCCCCTGTGCCATCCGTTGCCACTGAGCAAGGTGACCGTGGACCTCGAGCCGCAGCGGGACAGGGTGGTCGTGCAGGCCACTGTGCGCACCCGCGGTGTCACCGGTGTGGAGATGGAGGCGCTGACCGCCGCGAGCGTGGCGGCTCTCACGCTGTACGACATGGTCAAGGCCGTGGACAAGGCCGCCAGCATCGAGGACACCCGGGTGCTGGCCAAGTCGGGCGGCAAGAGCGGTGACTGGAGCGCATCGTGAGCGGACACGGCGAGCGGCACGTGGGCGCCCGGCGTCCGGCCCACCGGGACGAGATCGGCGACTTCCACCTGGTGGGACGCCGGGCGGAGGTCGTGATCGTCTCCAGTTCCGCGGCCGCGGGAACGGCGCAGGACCTGTGCGGACCTGTGCTGCGGGACTGGCTCGAGGGAAGGGGCCTGCGGAGCCGGGTGCACGTGGTTCCGGACGGACCGGAGGTGCTTGCCGCACTGCGGCGTCTCACTGCGCACTCCCACACGGAGGAGGGGCCGCGGTTCGTGGTCACCTCTGGGGGGACGGGGCTGAACTCGGACGACGTCACTCCCGAGGCCACCGCCGCGGTGCTGGAACGGCAGTCCCCGGGCATCGTGCACGCGCTGTGGGCGCAGGGACTTCAGAAGACTCCCACCGCCGCGATGAGCCGCGGCGTGGCCGGTCAGGTGGGGCGGACGTTCGTGGTGAACCTCCCGGGCTCGCGCGGCGGGGTCAAGGACGGGATGGCGGTGCTGGATCCCCTCATCGACCACATCAGCGCCCAGCTGGAGGACGTCCACGGCCACGGGGAGGACCGCTCGGTGACCCGCTCCGGGGACGAGGTTCTCCCCGCCGCCGAGGGCGACTCCCACCCGGCCGGGGCGGACGCCCAGGTGGCGGCCGGCAGCACGGTCGCCTCCGGGCCCGGGCCGGCGCACGACGCCGCCCGGGCCGCGGACCCGGACGCGGCGGCGTCGTCCCCGGGTGGCGGTGACCCGTGCAGCGGGTCGGAGGCGGCAGACCACGTGCTCCGGGCTCGGATCACGGAGGAACCGCTCGACGGGGACCTCGCCCGGCGCGAGGTGGCCGACCCCGGCTGCGGTGCGGTGGTCGGCTTCAGCGGGGTGATCCGCGACCACGACGGCGGCAGGAGCGGTGTGACGGGGCTCGAGTACAGTGCGCACCCCGCGGCCCAGCAGGTCATGACGGACACGGTGCGGGAGGTCGCCCGTGAGCACCCGGGGGTCCGGCTGTGGGCCGAGCACCGCATCGGGGCGCTCGCCGTGGGGGACAGCGCCCTGGAGGTCGCCGTGGCCGCGGCCCACCGAGCGGAGGCCTTCGCGGCGTGCTCCCGGCTGGTGGACCGCATCAAGGAGTGCGTGCCCATCTGGAAGCGGGAGAGCTTCGAGGACGGGCGGCACACCTGGGTGGGACTGGACGCCTGAGATGGTGGCGCGCAGAATCGTCCCCGCCCGCGTGCGGAGCTTCGACGCCTCGGGGGAGGTCGCCGCTGGGCCGGACCGGCTCGCGGGGGAGGAGCCGATGGAGATCCGCCTGGACGGTGAGCCGTTCACCGTGACCATGCGCACCCCCGGGGACGACTTCGAGCTCGTGACCGGCCTGCTGCTGAGCGAGGCCGTGATCACCGAGATCGCCCACGTGCTCAAGATGGACTACCGCTCCGGTGTGGACCAGGACGGGCACCGCACGTACAACGTGGTGGACGTGCGGCTCTCCCCCCGCGCTCCGGGCCCGGACCGCGGTGCGCGGCGCCAGGTGTTCACGAGCTCCTCGTGCGGGGTGTGCGGCACGCCGTCCCTGGACTCCGTGGCGAAGCCGAGCGCCCACCCGGTGGCCCCGCCCCGCCCCCTCGTGAGCGCGGCACGGCTCGTCTCCCTGCCGGATGAGCTGCGCGGGCACCAGCGGATCTTCGACGCCACCGGGGGAGTCCACGCCGCGGCCCTCTTCCCCGTGGGGCGGGACGAGCCCCTCGTGGTCCGGGAGGACGTGGGTCGCCACAACGCCGTGGACAAGGTGGTCGGGTGGGCCGTTCAACGAGAGCTGCTCCCCCTGGACGAGGTGGTGCTGCAGGTCTCCGCACGAGCATCCTTCGAGCTCGTGGGGAAGGCGGCCATGGCCGGGATCCCCGTGCTCTCGGCCGTCAGCGCGCCCTCGGCGCTCGCCGTCAGTGCGGGGCGCGAGCGCGGTGTCACCGTGGTGGGTTTCAACCGCCGGGGCCGGTGCAACGTCTACACCCTTGCGGAGCGCATCACGGGACGATGACCCGCGCGACCGTCAAGACGCGCCGTCACCTCGCTGGGCGGTCACTCCGCCGGGCGGCCGACGCAGCGCAACCGTCGCGCCGCGGGGAGGGGCCGCTCCCGACCCCACCCGTGCTCACGACCACGCCCCGGGTGGGCGGTGACCGCGGGAAATTGCGTGGGCCCACGCCCCTGGGGTACGGTGGTGGTACCAAAGACCGCCGGTCATCATGCGCACCTCGGTGCGCGTGGTCTAAGAGGTTCTCGGCAACGAGGACCGTCCAGCGCAGGTGAACCAGCACGAATCCTTCATCGGAACACGTACTCACGTGTGTGAATCCGAGCATGGTCGAGCCCCGGGCATCTGCGCGGGGCTTTTGTCGTGTCAGCCTCCGGCGGACACGGAGCCGGCATCCACATGTAAGGAAGGAGCACCATGGCGAATCCTGAAAAGGCTGCCGCGGTTGCAGAGTTGAAGGACTTGTTCTCCAACTCGCACGCTGCCGTCCTGACGGAGTACCGCGGGCTCACCGTGGCTCAGCTGAAGACGCTGCGCCGTGCACTCGGTGAGAACGCCGAATACGCCGTGGTGAAGAACACGCTCACCGCCATTGCCGCGCGTGAATCGGGCATCGAGGCGTTCGAGGGCCAGCTCACCGGCCCCTCGGCCATCGCCTTCGTGTCCGGTGACGCCGTCGAGGCCGCCAAGAGCCTGCGTGACTTCGCCAAGGACAACCCCCAGCTGGTCGTCAAGGGCGGTTACCTGGACGGCGTCGCAATGGACGAGAACGAGATCAAGAAGCTTGCGGACCTCGAGTCCCGCGAGGTTCTGCTGGCCAAGGTCGCCGGTGCCGCCAAGGCGTCGATGTCCAAGGCCGCCGCGCTGTTCCAGGCCCCGCTGTCCAAGACTGTGCGCACCGCGGATGCGCTGCGCGCCAAGCTGGACGAGCAGGGCGAGAGCGCTGCCTGATCCCCTCCGGGGAACCCCAGGTTCCGGGTGGTCGGGCCCCGTCCCGCACAGACCCGTGTTCTTCCCACGCACACCTCGTCGGAGCCACCCGCTCCGGCACCACGTACAAGTAAGGAGCCAACACCATGGCTAAGCTGACCACCGAAGAGCTCATCGAGGCCTTCAAGGAACTGTCCCTCATCGAGCTGTCCGACTTCGTGAAGGCCTTCGAGGAGACCTTCGACGTCACCGCTGCCGCCCCCGTGGCCGTGGCCGGTGCAGCCCCCGCCGGCGGCGACGCCGGTGCCGCCGAGGAGGAGAAGACCGAGTTCGACGTCGTCCTCGAGTCCGCCGGTGACAAGAAGATCCAGGTCATCAAGGAAGTTCGCGGCCTGACCTCCCTGGGCCTGAAGGAAGCCAAGGACCTCGTGGACAGCGCCCCCAAGGCCGTCCTCGAAGGCGCCACCAAGGAAGCCGCTGACAAGGCGAAGGAAGCCCTCGAGGGCGCCGGCGCCACCGTCACCGTCAAGTGATTCCCGGCGCCTCGCGCGCCTGCCGCGCCCGAGCGAGCGTTCTCTGACGCCGCCCGACCGGCTCCCTGCAGAACCCCGCACCGCACGGTGCGGGGTTCTGTGCGTTCCGGGTCTCGTGGGCCGCTCCTCGGCCGGGGGCGTTCACGTCGTCGGTGTGATGTGCGAAACTGTCTCCTGACCATTCGGCCGTCACAGTGCGGCGGGAGAGCGTGGCGGGTCGGGGGCGGGGAACCGTCCGGGACCGCGCCATCGCCGAAGGAGCAAACCCTCCCCGGGAATCTCTCAGGCACCCGTACCGCCGCACCAGGCCACTCTGAAGAGCTCACCGTCCTGCGGGCCGGGGAGCACCGGCGGGGCAGGTCGGTGGCACGCCGCGGGCGGCCCCGGCGAAATCTCTCAGGTCATGGAACAGAGCGGGGAGGACTCATCGGGCACGCCGTGCCCACGAGCAGCCCAGGAGACTTTCGCATGTCCTTCCTGTCACGCCACATCGGTCCCGACGCCGATGACCTCACCACCATGCTCGGCGCCGTGGGTGCCGAGAGCCTGGACCAGCTGATCGACCGCGCCGTCCCGGAGAGCATCCGGATGCGCGAGTCGCTCGACCTGCCCGAGCCCCTGGACGAGCCCGAGGCGCTGTCCGCGCTGCGCCGGATCGCCTCCCGCAACACCGTGATGCGCCAGATGATCGGCCAGGGCTACCACGACACCGTGACGCCCGCCGCGATCCGCCGCAACATCCTGGAGAACCCGGGCTTCTACACGTCCTACACGCCGTACCAGCCGGAGATCTCCCAGGGCCGCCTGGAGCTGCTGCTGACCTTCCAGAACGCGGTCATCGACCTCACCGGCCTGGAGGTCGCGAACGCGTCCCTGCTGGACGAGTCCTCCGCCGTGGCCGAGGCGGTGCTCATGATGCGCCGCGCCAACCGCCGTTCCAAGAGCATGCGTGTCCTCGTGGACAGCCGCAGCCTGCCGCAGACGCTGGCGGTGCTCACCGGACGCACGCGCGCCGCGGGCATCGAACTGGTGCTCGCGGACCTCGGGGATCCCCAGGCCGCCGCGCAGGCGATCTCGGAGGGTGACTTCTTCGGCGTCGTCGTCGCGCAGATCGGCGCGGACGGGGACGTCACCGATCCCACCGCCGTGATCGAGGCCGCCCACGAGGCCGGAGCGCTCGTGAGCGTGAGCACGGACCTGCTCGCCCTGACCATGCTGCGCAGCCCGGGGGAGATGGGCGCGGACATCGCGGTGGGCTCCGCCCAGCGCTTCGGTGTGCCCCTGTTCTTCGGCGGCCCCCACGCGGCGTTCCTGGCGTCCCGCAAGGGCACGGAGCGCTCCCTGCCCGGGCGCATCGTGGGCGTGTCCACAGACTCGTCCGGTGCCCCCGCCTACCGCCTGGCGCTGCAGACGCGCGAGCAGCACATCCGCCGCGAGAAGGCCACCTCCAACATCTGCACCGCCCAGGCGCTGCTGGCCATCGTGGCCGCGGCGTACGCGGTGCACCACGGCCCGGTGGCGCTGCGCGCCCTGGCCGAGCGGCTGCACGGCATGGCCGCGGACCTCGCGGCAGGACTGCGGGCCCGTGGCATCGAGGTGGCCCACGAGCGCTTCTTCGACACGGTGACCTTCTCCGTGCCCGGCCAGGCCGACGCCGTCGTGGCCGCCGCCGCGGACCGCGGGTACAACCTGCGCCGCGTTGACGGGGACACCGTGGGCGTGAGCTTCGGCGAGCCGCACACGGACCGGGACGTCGCGGAGGTGCTCACCGCGGTGACCGAGGCGTGCGGCGCGTCCGAGGGCGAGTCCGCCGCGGACGGCTCCGCGTACGAGCTGCCGGAGACGCTGCTGCGCACGGACGAGTACCTGACCCATCCGGTGTTCCACACCCACCGCTCGGAGACCTCGCTCATGCGCTGGCTGCGCGAGCTGTCGGACAAGGACCTCGCGCTGGACCGCACCATGATCCCGCTGGGCTCGTGCACCATGAAGCTCAACGCGGCCGCGGAGATGGAGCCCATCTCGTGGCCCGAGTTCGCGAGCATCCACCCCCTGGCCCCCGAGGACCAGACCCGCGGGTGGACCGAGCTCATCGAGCAGCTGCAGGACTGGCTCGCGGAGATCACCGGCTACGCCGCGGTCTCCGTGCAGCCGAACGCGGGCTCCCAGGGCGAGCTGGCCGGTCTGCTGGCCATCCGCCGCTACCAGGTGGACCGCGGCGAGCACCAGCGCAAGACCATCCTGATCCCCTCCTCGGCGCACGGCACCAACGCGGCGTCCGCGGTGCTCGCCGACCTCAAGGTCGTGGTGGTGGCCACCGCCCAGGACGGCACGATCGACCAGGACGACCTCCGGGCGAAGATCGACACCGTGGGTGACGAGCTGGCCGGCATCATGGTCACCTACCCCTCCACCCACGGCGTGTACGACACCGACATCACCGAGGTCTGCGCCGCGGTGCACGACGCCGGTGGGCAGGTCTACGTGGACGGCGCCAACCTGAACGCGCTCATGGGCCTCGCACGTCCCGGCCGCTTCGGCGGGGACGTGTCCCACCTGAACCTGCACAAGACGTTCTGCATTCCGCACGGCGGCGGCGGACCCGGCGTGGGCCCCGTGGCCGTGGCCGAGCACCTCGTGCCGTACCTGCCCGGCAACCCGGCCACGGCGGATCTGGACGAGCGCGGCGCGGGCTTCCCCGTGGCCCAGGCGCCGCACGGCTCCGCGGGCGTCCTGCCCATCACGTGGATGTACATCGCCATGACCGGGGCACAGGGGCTCACCGAGTCCTCCCGCACGGCCGTGCTGGGTGCGAACTACATCTCCCGCCGGCTCTCGGACGTGTTCCCCACGCTCTACACGGGGGACGGCGGGCTGGTGGCCCACGAGTGCATCCTGGACCTGCGTCCCATGACCAAGGTCTCGGGCATCACGGCCGAGGACGTGTGCAAGCGGCTCGTGGACTTCGGCTTCCACGCGCCCACGCTGGCGTTCCCCGTGGCGGGCACCCTCATGGTGGAGCCCACCGAGTCCGAGGGGATCGAGGAGCTGGACCGCTTCATCGAGGCCATGCGGACCATCCACGCGGAGATGCAGGAGATCGCGGACGGGAAGGTCTCCCTGGAGGAGTCCGTGATTCGCCACGCGCCGCACACCGCGCAGGTGCTCACCGCGGACGAGTGGGACCGTTCCTACTCCCGCAGCCAGGCCGGCTACCCCGTGTCGGGGCTGCGCCGTGTGAAGTACTGGCCCCCCGTGGGTCGCATCGACAACGCCGCCGGTGACAGGAACCTGGTGTGCGAGTGCCCGCCGATCGAAGCGTTCGACGCCGCGCACGCCGCCGCGTCCGGAGAGGAGAAGTGATGAGCGAGCGTCAGACCGCACTGCACGCGGCCCACGAGCGTCTGGAGGCCCGGTTCACGGACTTCGGCGGCTGGTCCATGCCCGTGCGCTACGCGAGTGACACCGCCGAGCACCACGCCGTGCGCCGCGGCGCCGGGATCTTCGACCTCTCCCACATGGGCGAGGTGGAGGTGACCGGGCCGCAGGCCGGGGCCTTCCTGGACCACGCCCTCGTGGGTGTGCTCTCCGGCATCGGCGTGGGTCGGGCCAAGTACTCGGTGATCGTGGACGAGGACGGCCGCGTGCTGGACGACCTCATCACCTACCGCCTGGGCGAGGACCGCTACCTCGTGGTGCCGAACGCCGGCAACCAGGACACGGTGGTCGAGGCGCTGCAGCAGCGGGCCGAGGGCTTCGACGTCACGGTGCAGAACCAGGGGCCGGAGACGTCCCTGATCGCCGTGCAGGGCCCCCGGGCGCTCGAGGTGCTCCGGGCCACCGGTCTGGACCCCGCCGAGGAGGTGGCCGGCCTGAAGTACTACGCGTGCGCCGTCGCCCGCTGCGGCGGTGTGGACGTGCTGGCCGCCCGCACGGGCTACACCGGCGAGGACGGCTTCGAGCTGTACTGCGCGAACGCCGACGCGGAAACCCTGTGGAACGCCCTGCTCGCGACCGCCGAGGAGCTCGGCACCGAGGACGCACCCGTGCAGCCGGCGGGACTGGCGGCGCGGGACTCCCTGCGCCTGGAGGCGGGCATGCCGCTGTACGGGCACGAGCTCTCGACCGAGATCACGCCCGTGGAGGCTGGACTGGGCAAGCTCGTGGAGATCGCCCTGCGCAAGAAGGACGAGGCCGGGACCCGCACCGTGGGCCACGACGCCCTCGCCGCCATGCTGCAGAACGCCCCCGAGCGCACCCTGATCGGGCTGGAGGGCCTCGGACGCAAGCCCATCCGTGCGGGGTACACGGTGCTGGCGGGGGAGCAGACCGTCGGTGAGGTCACGAGCGGCCTGCCCTCGCCCACGCTGGGCAAGCCCGTGGCCATGGCCCTCGTGGCCACGGACGCGCTCGCCGAGATCGAGGCCGGGAACGTGAGCGTCCAGGACGCCCGCGGCCGCGGCGTCGAGGTCGCGCAGACCGGAATGCCGTTCTACAAGCGGGGCTGATCGCACCGCGCACGACCCCCAGGGGTGGTGCCACGAGCGGGCCTGTCGGGAGTAGCCTCCTGGCAGGCCCGCTCCGTCGTGTGACACCCGACCACCGTGCGGGCCGGGAGAGGCCCGCCGCGCGTGAGCGGGGCGGGCGGAGAAGGAGACACCGTGTTCCTGCGAGACGTCGCCCCCGGGATCCACATGATCCAGAACCACCACGTCAACTGCTACCTGCTGGAGGACTCGCGCGGGCTGACGCTCGTGGATGCGGGACTGCCGCGGGTGTGGAACGAGCTGGGGTGGGCGGTGCGCGAGCTCGGGAGGACGCCGCAGGACATCCGGGCTCTCGTGCTGACCCACGCGCACTTCGACCACGTGGGGGTCGCAGCCAGGCTCGTGCGGCGCCTGGGGATCCCCGTGCACGCCCACGTGAACGAGCGCCACCTCGCGGCGCACCCCTACTCCTACGCCCACGAACGACCCACCGCGCTGTACCCGCTGCGCCATCCCCGGGCCGTTCCCGTCCTGGGATCCATGCTCGCGGGCGGGGCCGCCGCCGTGCGCGGGGTGGCCGTCACCCGGGAGCTCACCGCGGGGCAGATCGTTCCCGTCCCGGGCAGCCCCCGGGTGGTGGCCACCGCGGGGCACACCTGGGGACACTGTGCGCTGCACCTGCCGGACTCCGACGCGGTGATCACGGGCGACGCCCTCGTGACCCTCGACCCCTACACCGGTCTGACCGGGCCGCGCATCGTGGCCGGCGCCGCCACCGCGGATGCGGACATGGCCCTGGACTCCCTCGCTGCGATCGCGGACACCGGCGCGGCCCTGGTGCTGCCCGGTCACGGAGATCCGTGGCGGCTCGGGGCGGTCCGGGCGGCGTCGGAGGCGCGCGCTAACGGCGTCGCCTGAGGGACGGCCGGGCATCTTACGGCCCGGGTGGGGTTTCGTCCAGCAAGGGTGTGGACAAGCTCCGGCGGTTCGCCTAAGCTAGTGCTTTGCGTTGTCCCTTATACATGCGTGCCTTCATATAGCGGTGGGCGCCGCAGGGGCGGTCCGCGACACTCGTCGTCACCGGCCCCTTTCTCTCTCCCCGGGAACCTCGCGTATTCACTGCATGTCTGTGGAAGGATCACATCTTGGTCGCCTCGAGCACCGATACGAACGTCTCCGCCAACCACCCCACGAGCGACAACATTCCGCGTCGCATCTCCTTCGCGAAGATCCACGAACCGCTGGACGTCCCCAACCTGCTCGCGCTGCAGACCGACAGCTTCGACCGCCTGGTGGGCAACGAGCGCTGGCAGGCCCGCGTGGTCGAGGCCCAGGAGACCGGTGACACCAGCGTGTCCACCACGTCCGGGCTCTCGGACATCTTCGAGGAGATCTCCCCGATCGAGGACTTCCAGGGGACCATGTCCCTCTCGTTCTCCGAGCCGGAGTTCTACGACCCGAAGTACACCATGGACGAGTGCAAGGACCGCGACGCCACGTACTCGGCGCCGCTGTACGTCAAGGCCGAGTTCATGAACAACAACACGGGCGAGATCAAGCAGCAGACCGTGTTCATGGGCGACTTCCCGCTGATGACGGAGAAGGGCACGTTCGTGATCAACGGGTCCGAGCGCGTCGTCGTGTCCCAGCTGGTGCGTTCCCCGGGTGCCTACTTCGAGAAGGGCCAGGACCGGACGTCCGACAAGGACATCTACTCCGCCAAGATCATCCCCTCGCGCGGTGCGTGGTTCGAGCTCGAGATCGACAAGCGCGACCAGGTGGGCGTCCGTCTGGACCGCAAGCGCAAGCAGTCCGTCACGGTGCTGCTCAAGGCGCTGGGCTGGAGCGAGGCCAAGATCCTGGAGGAGTTCGGCGAGTTCGACTCCATCCGCGCCACCCTGGAGAAGGACACCACGGAGTCCCGCGAGGACGCCCTGCTGGACATCTACCGCAAGCTGCGTCCGGGGGAGCCGCCCACGGTCGACGCCGCGCAGTCCCTGCTGGACAACATGTACTTCAACCCCAAGCGCTACGACCTCGCGAAGGTGGGCCGCTACAAGCTCAACCGCAAGCTGGGTCTGGACAAGCCGTTCTCGGACCCGGACGCCTCCGTGCTGTCCCTGGACGACATCGTGGCCATGATCCGCTACCTCGTCACCCTGCACGACGGCGGCTCCACCATGCCCGGCACCCGCGACGGCGAGGCCCGCGAGATCCACGTGGACGTGGACGACATCGACCACTTCGGCAACCGTCGCATCCGCGCCGTGGGCGAGCTGATCGAGAACCAGATCCGCACCGGCCTCTCCCGCATGGAGCGCGTGGTGCGCGAGCGGATGACCACCCAGGACGTCGAGGCGATCACGCCCCAGACCCTGATCAACATCCGCCCCGTGGTGGCCGCGATCAAGGAGTTCTTCGGAACCTCCCAGCTGTCGCAGTTCATGGACCAGAACAACCCGCTCGCGGGTCTGACCCACAAGCGCCGCCTGTCCGCGCTGGGCCCCGGTGGCCTCTCGCGCGACCGCGCGGGCATGGAGGTCCGTGACGTCCACCCCTCGCACTACGGCCGCATGTGCCCGATCGAGACCCCTGAGGGCTCCAACATCGGTCTGATCGGCTCGCTCGCGACCTACGCGCGCATCAACCCGTTCGGGTTCATCGAGACGCCCTACCGCAAGGTCGTGGACGGCACCGTCACCGACGACGTCGTCTACCTCACCGCGGACGACGAGCGCGGGCTCACCATCGCGCAGGCCAACGCGCCCCTGACCGAAGACGGGCACTTCGCCGAGGACGCCGTCCTCGCGCGTGCCTCCGACGGCTCCGGCGAGGCCGTGCTGGTGGAGCCCACCGACATCGAGTTCATGGACGTCTCCCCGCGCCAGATGGTGTCGGTGGCCACCGCCCTGATCCCGTACCTCGAGCACGACGACGCCAACCGCGCGCTCATGGGTGCCAACATGCAGCGTCAGGCCGTGCCGCTGCTCACCTCCGAGGCGCCCCTGGTGGGCACCGGCATGGAGCGCTACGCCGCGCTCGACGCCGGCGACTCCGTTCTGGCCACCAAGCCGGGCGTGGTCGAGGAGGTCTCCGCGGACCTCGTCACGGTGCTCAACGACGACGGCACCACCAAGCTCTACCCGATCAACAAGTTCGTGCGCTCCAACCCTGGCAACACGTACAACCAGCGCGTGATCGTGTCCGAGGGCCAGCGCGTGGAGCCCCGCACGGTGATCGCCGACGGTCCCTCCACGGACCACGGCGAGCTCGCACTGGGCAAGAACCTGCTGATCGCGTACATGTCCTGGGAGGGCCTCAACTACGAGGACGCCATCATCCTCTCCCAGCGCATGGTCTCCGAGGACGTCCTCACGTCCATCCACATCGAGGAGCACGAGATCGACGCCCGCGACACCAAGCTCGGTGCCGAGGAGATCACCCGTGACATCCCGAACGTGTCGGAGGAGGTGCTCTCCGCACTGGACGAGCGCGGCATCATCCACATCGGTGCCGAGGTCCAGGCCGGCGACATCCTCGTGGGCAAGGTCACGCCCAAGGGCGAGACCGAGCTGACCCCGGAGGAGCGCCTGCTGCGCGCCATCTTCGGCGAGAAGTCCCGCGAGGTGCGCGACACCTCCCTCAAGGTGCCCCACGGCGAGTCCGGCACCGTGATCGGCGTGCGCGTCTTCGACCGCGAGGACGAGGACGACGACCTGCCCGCCGGCGTCAACCAGGTGGTGCGCGTCTACGTGGCGCAGAAGCGCAAGATCACGGACGGCGACAAGCTCGCCGGACGCCACGGCAACAAGGGCGTCATCTCCAAGATCCTGCCCGTCGAGGACATGCCGTTCATGGAGGACGGCACCCCGGTGGACGTCATCCTGAACCCGCTGGGCGTGCCCGGGCGCATGAACCTGGGCCAGGTGCTCGAGGTCCACACCGGCTGGCTGGCCAAGCAGGGCTGGAACATCGAGGGCGACCCCGAGTGGCTCAAGGGGCTCAGCAACTTCCCCAAGAGCTCCGGTCCCACCAACGTGGCCACCCCGGTGTTCGACGGCGCCCGCGAGGACGAGATCTTCGACCTGCTGGACCACACCAACCCCACGCGGGACGGTCAGCGCCTGATCGGGCGCTCCGGCAAGGCCCGGCTGTTCGACGGCCGCTCCGGTCAGCCGTTCCCGGACCCGGTCTCCGTGGGCTACCAGTACATCTTGAAGCTCCACCACCTGGTGGACGACAAGATCCACGCCCGCTCCACCGGCCCGTACTCCATGATCACCCAGCAGCCGCTGGGCGGTAAGGCGCAGTTCGGCGGTCAGCGCTTCGGCGAGATGGAGGTGTGGGCGCTCGAGGCGTACGGCGCCGCCTACACGCTCCAGGAGCTGCTCACCGTGAAGTCCGACGACGTCCACGGCCGCGTGAAGGTGTACGAGGCCATCGTCAAGGGCGAGAACATCCCCGAACCGGGTGTGCCCGAGTCCTTCAAGGTGCTCATCAAGGAGATGCAGTCCCTGTGCCTGAACGTGGAGGTCCTCTCCGCGGACGGCAACGCAGTGGAAATGCGTGATTCCGAGGACGACAGCTTCCGGGCTGCCGACGAGCTCGGCATCGACCTCTCCCACTCCGAGCCCAGCTCGGTCGAAGAGGTCTGAGACCCCGCTCGTCCACAGATCAGCTCGTCACACTTCAGGATTTTACGAAAGAGGGACAGGACCTTATGTCCAACGATTCTTCACTGGGTCTCATGCAGATCGGCCTGGCCACCGCGGATCAGATCCGCGGCTGGTCCTACGGCGAGGTCAAGAAGCCGGAAACCATCAACTACCGCACGCTCAAGCCCGAGAAGGACGGCTTGTTCTGCGAGAAGATCTTCGGTCCCACCCGGGACTGGGAGTGCTACTGCGGCAAGTACAAGCGTGTGCGCTACAAGGGCATCATCTGCGAGCGCTGCGGCGTGGAGGTCACGCGTGCCAAGGTGCGGCGTGAGCGCATGGGCCACATCGAGCTCGCCGCTCCCGTGACCCACATCTGGTACTTCAAGGGCGTTCCCTCGCGCTTGGGCTACCTGCTGGACCTCGCGCCCAAGGACCTCGAGAAGGTCATCTACTTCGCGGCGTACATGATCACGTCCGTGGACGAGCAGGCCCGTCACGACGACCTGCCCAACCTGCAGGCCGCGATCGACCGCGAGAAGAAGCAGCTCGAGGACACCCGGGACGCGGACATCAACGCGATCGCGCGTGATCTCGAGAACGACCTCGCACGCGTCGAGGAGGAGGGCGGCAAGGCCGCCGAGAAGCGCAAGCTGCGCGACTCCGCCGACCGCCAGATGGCCAACGTGCGCAAGCGCGCCGACCGCGAGATCGACTACCTCGAGAAGGTCTGGGACCGCTTCAAGAACCTCAAGGTCAACGACCTCGAGGGCGACGAGGCCCTGTACCGCCAGATGGTGGACCGCTACGGCATGTACTTCGAGGGCTCCATGGGCGCCGAGTCCATCAAGAAGCGCCTGGAGACCTTCGACCTCGCGGCCGAGGCCGAGGCGCTGCGCGAGACCATCGCCACGGGCAAGGGCCAGCGCAAGACCCGCGCCCTGAAGCGCCTCAAGGTGGTCAACGCGTTCCTCACCACGGACAACTCCCCGCTGGGCATGGTCCTGGACGCCGTCCCGGTGATCCCGCCGGAGCTGCGTCCCATGGTGCAGCTGGACGGTGGCCGGTTCGCGACCTCCGACCTCAACGACCTCTACCGTCGCGTGATCAACCGCAACAACCGCCTGAAGCGTCTGCTGGACCTCGGTGCCCCCGAGATCATCGTGAACAACGAGAAGCGCATGCTGCAGGAGGCCGTGGACTCGCTGTTCGACAACGGTCGCCGCGGTCGTCCCGTCACGGGCCCGGGAAACCGTGCCCTGAAGTCGCTGTCCGACATGCTCAAGGGCAAGCAGGGACGATTTCGTCAGAACCTGCTGGGCAAGCGCGTGGACTACTCCGGTCGTTCCGTGATCGTGGTGGGCCCGCAGCTGAAGCTGCACCAGTGCGGTCTGCCCAAGCAGATGGCGCTGGAGCTGTTCAAGCCGTTCGTGATGAAGCGTCTGGTGGACCTGAACCACGCGCAGAACATCAAGTCCGCCAAGCGCATGGTGGAGCGCTACCGCCCCCAGGTGTGGGACGTGCTGGAAGAGGTCATCACCGAGCACCCGGTGCTGCTGAACCGTGCTCCCACCCTGCACCGTCTGGGCATCCAGGCGTTCGAGCCGCAGCTGGTGGAGGGCAAGGCCATCCAGCTGCACCCGCTCGTGTGCGGTGCGTTCAACGCCGACTTCGACGGTGACCAGATGGCGGTGCACCTGCCGCTGTCCCCGGAGGCCCAGGCCGAGGCGCGCGTGCTGATGCTGTCCTCGAACAACATCCTCAAGCCCTCGGACGGCAAGCCGATCGCCCTGCCCTCGCAGGACATGATCATCGGCCTGTACCACCTCACCACCGTGCGTGAGGGCTGGGCGGGGGAGGGCAACAGCTACTCCTCCGTGGCCGAGGCCATCATGGCCAACGACTCCGGAGAGCTGCACCTCAACGCCAAGTGCAAGATCCGCCTCGAGGACTTCGTGCCCTACGCGGGCTGGGAAGCCCCCGAGGGCTGGGAGCCGGGTCAGCCCGCCGTCGTGGAGACCACCCTGGGACGCGTGCTGTTCAACGAGACGCTGCCCGAGGACTACCCGTGGGACGAGAACGTCGCGGACAAGAAGCACCTGTCCGCGCTCGTGAACGACCTCGCGGAGCGCTACCCGATGACCCGCGTGGCCAGGACGCTGGACAACCTCAAGGACGCCGGCTTCCACTGGGCGTCGCGCTCGGGTGTCACGGTGGCCATCTCGGACATCGCGACCCCGCCGGAGAAGCCCGCCATCATGGAGGGCTACGAGGCGCAGGCCGCGCGCATCCAGGGCCAGTACGACAAGGGTCTGATCGACGACGACGAGCGCCGCTCGGAGCTCATCGACATCTGGTCCAAGGCCACCGACGAGGTCGCGCAGGCCATGCGCGACAACCTGGAGCCCACCAACACCATCAACCGCATGGTGTCCTCGGGTGCTCGAGGCAACTGGATGCAGGTCCGCCAGATCGCCGGCATCCGTGGCCTCGTGGCCAACCCCAAGGGCGAGATCATGCCCCGCCCGATCAAGTCCTCCTACCGTGAGGGCCTGTCGGTGCTGGAGTACTTCATCGCGACCCACGGTGCCCGCAAGGGTCTCGCGGACACCGCGCTGCGTACTGCCAACTCGGGCTACCTGACCCGTCGTCTGGTGGACGTGTCACAGGACGTGATCGTGCGCGAGTCGGACTGCCAGACCGTGCGCGGTCTGACGCTGCCGCTGTCGGACATCACGGACACCGGTGTGCGCACCCTGGGCGAGGACGTGGAGAACACGGTGCACGGCCGCGTGCTGGCCAGCGCCGTGGCGGACGAGAACGGCGAGGTGCTGGCCGAGGCCGGTGCGGACATGTCCGACGCCATGATCGAGAAGCTCTACAACGCCGGTGTGGACCAGGTGCGCGTGCGCTCGGTGCTGACCTGCGAGTCCGCCGTGGGCGTGTGCGCCGCGTGCTACGGCCGGTCGCTGGCCACCAACCAGCTGGTGGACATCGGCGAGGCCGTGGGCATCGTGGCCGCGCAGTCCATCGGTGAGCCCGGTACCCAGCTGACCATGCGTACCTTCCACACCGGTGGTGTGGCGTCCTCGGACGGTGACATCACGCAGGGTCTGCCCCGTATCCAGGAGCTCTTCGAGGCCCGCACCCCCAAGGGTGTGGCCCCGATCTCGGAGGTGGCCGGTCGGATCCGCATCGAGGACACCGACAAGTCGCTCAAGATCGTGGTGGTCCCGGACAACGGCGACGAGGAGTTCGCCTACCCCGTGCTGCGCCGCGCCAAGCTGCTCGTGGCGGACGGCGACCACGTGGACGTGGGCCAGCAGCTCGTCACGGGCGCGGTGGATCCCAAGGAGGTGCTGCGCATCCGCGGTCCCCGCGAGGCGCAGAAGCACCTCGTGGACGAGGTCCAGGGCGTGTACCGCTCGCAGGGTGTGGGCATCCACGACAAGCACGTGGAGGTCATCGTCCGGCAGATGCTGCGCCGCGTGACCATCATCGAGTCCGGTGACACCGCGCTGCTGCCGGGTGAGCTGGTGGACAACGTGCGCTTCCTCGAGGCCAACCGCGGCGCGGTGGCGGAGGGCAATCGTCCCGCCGCCGGCCGTCCGGAGCTCATGGGCATCACCAAGGCCTCGCTGGCCACGGACTCGTGGCTGTCCGCCGCGTCCTTCCAGGAGACCACGCGTGTGCTCACGCAGGCCGCCATGGAGGGCAAGTCGGATCCGCTGCTGGGTCTCAAGGAGAACGTCATCATCGGCAAGCTCATCCCCGCCGGTACCGGTCTGGACCGGTACAACAGCGTGGACGTGGAGCCCACCGAGGAGGCGAAGGCCCAGATGTTCACGGACCCGTCCGCGTTCGCCGACTTCAGCTACGCGGAGGAGAACGCCGGCGGACTCGGCTCCGAGTTCCAGGCCATCCCGCTGGACGACTACGACTTCGGCAACTGAGTCGTCCGCACTGCCGGTCCCGCGCCACGGGCGCGGTGACTGCGTGGTGAGGAGCGCCTGAGCTCCGATCCGGCCCGGGTGGGTCCCCGCACGAGGGGACCCACCCGGGCTTCGTCGTGTCCTGGCATCTGCCGCTGCTCCGGATGCGGTCGGCCGCGGGGGAGGGGAGCGCCTCCACGAAAGCCACGATCACTGGACAAACGCATCCAGTTGACTGGGCTTCAGGGTCCCACTGCCAGTCCGACAGACAAACGAAAACAGTTGTCCGGACCAGCGGGCGTCGACGGGCGGGCAGCCGCACGAACTGCTGGCCGGCGGGACGCACACACGTGCGGCGAGGACAGCTCGTGGGCATTCCCAGGACGACCCGCCCCGGTTTCCCGGGCCGGACGGGTCTGATACGATGGGGCAGAATTGCTCGATTCCGGGCATTCTGCAATGAGATGGCAAATTGGACCCTGTCCAGTGGTACGCAGCTTGTACCCAGATGCCATCTTTCGTCATGCTCACGGGCGGGTCCGCAACGCGGAACCTGTTCACGAGCACCCCGGGATCAATGTTCCGTCACCGGCGGGCCCGGCAACCACCGGACTCCGCTCCAACAGGAGGCACAGTGCCAACTATCCAGCAACTGGTCCGCAAGGGCCGGCACTCCAAGGTCGTGAAGACCAAGGCTCCCGCGCTCAAGGGGAACCCCATGAAGCGCGGCGTCTGCACCCGCGTGTTCACCACCACCCCCAAGAAGCCGAACTCGGCGCTGCGCAAGGTGGCCCGTGTGAAGCTCAACGGCGGCGTGGAAGTCACCGCCTACATCCCCGGCGAGGGCCACAACCTGCAGGAGCACTCCATCGTGCTCGTGCGCGGCGGTCGTGTGAAGGACCTCCCCGGTGTCCGCTACAAGATCGTGCGCGGCGCGCTCGACACCCAGGGTGTCAAGGGCCGCCAGCAGGCCCGCTCCCGCTACGGCGCCAAGAAGGAGAAGAAGTAATGCCTCGTAAAGGTCCCGCTCCCAAGCGCCCCCTCGTCGTCGATCCCGTCTACGGCTCGCCCGTGGTCACGCAGCTGATCAACAAGGTCCTGCAGGACGGCAAGAAGTCCACCGCCGAGCGCATCGTCTACGGCGCGCTCGAGGGCGTGCGCAACAAGACCAACTCCGATCCCGTGGCCACCCTGAAGAAGGCCCTGGAGAACGTGAAGCCGGCCCTCGAGGTCCGCTCCCGCCGCGTCGGCGGCGCCACCTACCAGGTGCCCGTCGAGGTCAAGGCCGGCCGTGCCCAGGCGCTGTCCCTGCGCTGGCTCGTGGGGTACTCCAAGGCCCGTCGTGAGAACACCATGACCGAGCGCCTGCAGAACGAGATCCTCGACGCCTCCAACGGCCTCGGCGCCGCTGTCAAGCGCCGCGAGGACACCCACAAGATGGCCGAGTCCAACAAGGCCTTCGCCCACTACCGCTGGTAAAATTCGGTAGTCCTGTCGGCCCCGCGGATCCGCGGGGCCGACTTCCAGGGCCCGGCACCACCTTTTACGAAGGGAACCATCGTGGCACTCGACGTGCTTACCGACCTCAACAAGGTCCGCAATATCGGCATCATGGCTCACATCGATGCCGGTAAGACCACGACCACCGAACGCATCCTGTTCTACACGGGCATCAACCACAAGCTCGGCGAGACGCACGACGGTGCCTCCACGATGGACTGGATGGCCCAGGAGCAGGAACGCGGCATCACCATCACCTCCGCCGCGACGTCGTGCTACTGGCACGACTACCAGATCAACATCATCGACACCCCGGGTCACGTGGACTTCACGGTCGAGGTCGAGCGCTCCCTGCGCGTGCTCGACGGCGCCGTGGCGGTCTTCGACGGCAAGGAGGGTGTGGAGCCCCAGTCCGAGACCGTGTGGCGCCAGGCCGACAAGTACGAAGTGCCCCGCATCTGCTTCGTCAACAAGATGGACAAGCTGGGCGCGGACTTCTACTTCACCGTGGACACCATCAAGTCCCGTCTGGGTGCCACCCCGCTCGTGCTGCAGCTGCCGATCGGCGCGGAGAACGACTTCGTGGGCGTGGTCGACCTCATCACCATGAAGGCCCTGGTCTGGGAGGGCGACTCCAAGGGTGACGTCTCCCTGGGTGCCAAGTACGAGACCCGCGAGATCCCCGAGGACCTCCAGGACCGCGCCGCGGAGTACCGCAACCAGCTGGTCGAGGCCGTGGCCGAGGCCGACGACGACCTCATGGAGAAGTACCTCGGCGGCGAGGAGCTCACCGAGGACGAGATCAAGCTGGGCATCCGCAAGCTGACCATCTCCTCCGCCGCGTACCCCGTGCTGTGCGGCTCCGCGTTCAAGAACCGCGGTGTGCAGCCCATGCTCGACGCCGTGGTGGACTACCTGCCCTCCCCGCTCGACGTGGAGGACGTGCAGGGTCACGCCGTGAACGACGAGGAAGAGGTGCTCACCCGCACCGCCGACGCCGACGGCCCGTTCGCCGCGCTGGCGTTCAAGGTCGCCTCGCACCCGTTCTACGGCCAGCTCACGTACATTCGCGTGTACTCCGGCAAGGCCAAGGCCGGCGAGCAGGTCATGAACTCCACCAAGGGCAAGCGCGAGCGCATCGGCAAGCTCTTCCAGATGCACTCCAACAAGGAGAACCCGGTGGAGGAGATCTCCGCCGGTCACATCTACGCGGCCATCGGTCTGAAGGACACCACCACGGGTGACACCCTGTGCGACTCCTCCAACCCGATCGTGCTGGAGTCCATGAGCTTCCCCAAGCCCGTGATCTTCGTGGCGATCGAGCCCAAGACCAAGGGCGACCAGGAGAAGCTCTCCACCGCCATCCAGAAGCTCTCCGCCGAGGATCCCACCTTCACGGTGTCCCTCAACGACGAGACCGGCCAGACCGAGATCGGCGGCATGGGCGAGCTGCACCTGGACATCCTGGTGGACCGCATGAAGCGCGAGTTCCGCGTGGAGGCCAACGTGGGCAAGCCCCAGGTGGCCTACCGCGAGACCATCAAGAAGGCTGTCGAGAAGGTCGACTACACCCACAAGAAGCAGACGGGTGGCTCCGGCCAGTTCGCCAAGGTGCAGGTCTCCTTCGAGCCGCTGCCCCTGGACGCCGAGGAGCTCTACGAGTTCGACAACGCCGTGACCGGTGGTCGCGTGCCGCGCGAGTACATCCCCTCCGTGGACCACGGCATCCAGGACGCCATGCAGCTCGGCATCCTGGCCGGCTACCCGGTCGTGGGCGTCAAGGCCACGCTGGTGGACGGCGCCTACCACGACGTCGACTCCTCCGAGATGGCGTTCAAGATCGCCGGCTCCATGGTCTTCAAGGAGGGCGCGCGCCGTGCCAATCCGGTGCTGCTCGAGCCGCTCATGGCCGTCGAGGTGCGCACGCCCGAGGAGTACATGGGCGACGTCATCGGCGACCTGAACTCCCGCCGTGGCCAGATCCAGTCCATGGAGGACGTCACGGGCGTCAAGCTCGTGCAGGCTCTGGTGCCCCTGTCGGAGATGTTCGGCTACATCGGCGACCTGCGTTCCAAGACGCAGGGTCGTGCCGTGTACTCGATGCAGTTCGACAGCTACTCAGAGGTTCCCAAGGCCGTGGCCGAGGAGATCATCCAGAAGAACCGCGGCGAGTGAGCCATCGGGGTTCGCCCCGAGATTTCAGTAAATTCGTAATCCAGAAGTAGACTTGCACAGGTTTCGACACGCTCAGCGCCGATGCGCTGTGGTCACATGCTCCGGTGCCCGGAGCAGTCGAGCAAGTCTCACCTCAATGTTCTAGGAGGAACACATCATGGCGAAGGCCAAGTTCGAGCGCACCAAGCCGCACCTCAACATTGGCACCATTGGCCACGTTGACCACGGCAAGACCACGCTCACCGCTGCAATCTCCAAGGTCCTGGCTGACAAGTACCCGGACGTCAACGAGCAGCGCGACTTCGGTGCCATCGACTCCGCTCCGGAGGAGAAGCAGCGCGGCATCACGATCAACATCGCGCACATCGAGTACCAGACCGACAAGCGCCACTACGCCCACGTGGACGCCCCGGGTCACGCCGACTACGTGAAGAACATGATCACCGGTGCGGCTCAGATGGACGGCGCGATCCTCGTGGTCGCCGCCACCGACGGCCCCATGGCGCAGACCCGCGAGCACGTGCTGCTCGCCCGCCAGGTGGGCGTGCCCTACCTGCTGGTCGCGCTGAACAAGTCCGACATGGTGGACGACGAAGAGCTGCTCGACCTCGTCGAGATGGAGGTCCGCGAGCTGCTGTCGGACCAGGGCTTCGACGGTGACAACGCCCCCGTGGTGCGCGTCTCCGCTCTGAAGGCTCTCGAGGGCGACGCCCAGTGGGTCAAGTCCGTCGAGGACCTCATGGAGGCCGTGGACGAGAACGTGCCGGATCCCATCCGCGACACCGACAAGCCCTTCCTCATGCCCATCGAGGACGTCTTCACCATCACCGGTCGTGGCACCGTGGTGACGGGTCGCGCCGAGCGCGGCACCCTGCCGATCAACTCCGAGGTCGAGATCGTGGGCATCCGCCCCGTGCAGAAGACCACGGTCACCGGCATCGAGATGTTCCACAAGCAGATGGACGAGGCCATGGCGGGCGAGAACTGCGGCCTGCTGCTGCGCGGTCTCAAGCGTGACGACGTCGAGCGCGGCCAGGTCGTGTGCAAGCCGGGTTCCATCACCCCGCACACCGACTTCGAGGCCAACGTCTACATCCTGTCCAAGGAAGAGGGCGGGCGTCACAACCCGTTCTACTCGAACTACCGTCCGCAGTTCTACTTCCGCACCACCGACGTCACCGGCGTCATCACGCTGCCCGAGGGCACCGAGATGGTCATGCCCGGCGACAACACCGAGATGACGGTCGAGCTCATCCAGCCGATCGCCATGGAGGACGGCCTCGGCTTCGCCATCCGTGAGGGTGGCCGCACCGTTGGCTCGGGTCGTGTGACCAAGATCATCAAGTGATCATGTGATGATCGGGGAGAGGTTCTGAACCGATCCCTCGCGAAGCCCCGTGGTTCCTGAGGAACCACGGGGCTTCGTCGTACCCGGAAGCTCCGCCCGGGGTACCCGGTACCACGGAACGGTGCCGCAGCCGGCGGGCGGTCGCTGACGTCGCCGTGAGCCCCGGTGCCGGGGTGATGCCGACGCGTGCCGGTTGCGGCAGTCTTACCTCCCGCTGCCGGGTGGGGCAGGGCGACGCCGCCCGGCCTGGCTGACCGTGCCAGGTGCGGACCCGCAGGTTGCGCCGATACTGCTGTCTCTGGCAGAATGGTCGCTGTTGTTCGCTCAGCGGCGTGTGCTTCACGCGCGTTGGCACGAACGCCACGTCCGTCGCAGGAACCGGGTGCAATGCAGTTGTGCAGCCGAAGCACTCGTAATGGACGCAGCACCGCGCGGCCGCGCCGCGGACAACCACTCATCACCGGCACCATGTCATTGTGCGAGTTCGAGAGCGTCGTCCACCGCGACACGCCCGAGTTCGGGTGCCGGAGCCCCGACAGGGTGAGGAACCCGGAAGCGTCCGGATTCAGTCTGTGCGGGGTGGCGGCAGAGGCCGCCGGACACAAGGAGCCCTGAGCTCCATACAGGGAAGTACTTGAAGAAAGAGAGTCACGACGCCATGGCGGGACAGAAAATCCGCATCCGGCTGAAGTCCTATGACCACGAGGTCATCGACGTCTCGGCCCGGAAGATCGTTGAGACGGTGACGCGCGCAGGCGCCACGGTGGTGGGACCCGTTCCGCTGCCCACCGAGAAGAATGTGTACTGCGTCATCCGGTCGCCGCACAAGTACAAGGACAGCCGCGAGCACTTCGAGATGCGCACGCACAAGCGGCTGATCGACATCATCGACCCCACGCCCAAGGCCGTCGACTCGCTCATGCGTCTCGACCTGCCCGCTGACGTGAACATCGAAATCAAGCTGTAAAAAGGATCGCACCCCAATGACTACCACTTTCGAACGCCAGGTGAAGGGCCTGCTGGGCACGAAGCTCGGCATGACCCAGGTCTGGGACGAGAACGGGAAGTTCGTGCCGGTGACCGTGGTCAAGGCCGACTCCAACGTCGTGACGCAGCTGCGCAACGAGGACAAGGACGGCTACAACGCCGTGCAGATCGGCTTCGGTGCGATCGATCCCCGCAAGGTGACCAAGCCGCTGGCCGGTCACTTCGCCGCTGCAGGCGTGACGCCCCGTCGCCACGTCGTCGAACTCCGTACTTCCGACGCCGCCGAGTACGAGCTGGGACAGGAACTGTCCGTCGAGCTCTTCGAGGCCGGCGCCAAGGTTGACGTGGTCGGCACCACCAAGGGCAAGGGCACGGCCGGTGTGATGAAGCGTCACGGCTTCTCCGGCGTCGGCGCCTCCCACGGTGCGCACAAGAACCACCGCAAGCCGGGCTCCATCGGCGGCGCGTCGTACCCCGCACGCGTGTTCAAGGGCATGCGCATGGCCGGTCGGATGGGCAACGCCCGTCACACCACCATGAACCTGACCGTGCACGCGGTTGACGCCGAGAACTCCCTGCTGCTCATCAAGGGCGCCCTGCCGGGCCCCAAGGGATCGGTCGTCCTCGTCCGTTCCACCGTGAAGGGAGCTTGATATCCATGGCAACTGAAACCGTCAACGTCGAGCTGCCCGCTGAGATCTTCGACGCGCAGACCAATGTGGCGCTGCTGCACCAGGTCGTCGTCGCCCAGCTGGCCGCCGCGCGTCAGGGCACGCACAAGACCAAGACCCGCGCAGAGGTCTCCGGCGCCGGCCGCAAGCCGTTCAAGCAGAAGGGCACCGGCCGCGCTCGTCAGGGCTCCATCCGCGCCCCGCACATGACCGGTGGTGGCGTGGTCCACGGCCCGACGCCGCGTGACTACTCCCAGCGCACCCCCAAGAAGATGAAGGCCGCTGCGCTGCGCGGCGCCCTCTCCGACCGGGCGCGCAACGGCCGCATCCACGTGGTCGCGGACCTGGTGAGCGGCGCCGAGCCGTCCACGAAGGCCGCCAAGCAGGCGCTGCGCTCGATCTCCGAGCGCAAGAACCTGCTGGTCGTGCTGGGCCGCGGCGAGGACAACGCCGCGCTGTCCGTGCGCAACCTGGTCAACGTGCACGCCGTGTACGCCGATCAGCTCAACACGTACGACGTGCTCGTCTCGGACGACGTGGTCTTCACCAAGGCCGCTTACGAGTCGTTCGTGGCAGCCGCGTCCGGTAGCAAGCAGGAGGACGCCAAGTGAGCGCCATCTACAACAAGGACCCGCGCGACGTCATCATCCGTCCCGTGGTCTCCGAGAAGTCCTACGGCCTGATCGACGAGGGCAAGTACACCTTCCAGGTGGACCCCTCGTCCAACAAGACCGAGATCAAGTACGCAATCGAGCAGATCTTCGGTGTGAAGGTTGCGTCCATCAACACCCTCAACCGTCCCGGCAAGCGCAAGCGCACTCGCTTCGGCTGGGGACAGCGAAAGGCCACCAAGCGTGCCGTCGTGTCCCTTCGGGAAGGCTCCATCGACATCTTCGGCGGTCCGCTCTCCTGAGCGGAGACCACTTTAACGAGGAACTCAAAACATGGCTATCCGTAAGCACAAGCCGACAACCCCGGGCCGTCGTGGCTCGTCGGTTGCGGACTTCGTAGAAATCACGCGCACCACGCCCGAGAAGTCCCTGGTGCGTCCGCTGCCCAAGAAGGGCGGACGCAACAACACGGGCCGCATCACCACCCGTCACAAGGGTGGTGGCCACAAGCGCCAGTACCGCGTGATCGACTTCCGTCGTCACGACAAGGACGGCGTGGACGCCAAGGTCGCGCACATCGAGTACGACCCGAACCGCACGGCTCGCATCGCCCTGCTGCACTACGTGGACGGCACCAAGCGCTACATCATCGCGCCGAACCGCCTCAAGCAGGGTGACGTCGTGGAGTCCGGTCCCACCGCGGACATCAAGCCCGGCAACAACCTGCCGCTGCGCAACATCCCCGTGGGCACCGTCCTGCACGCCGTGGAGCTGCGTCCGGGTGGGGGAGCCAAGCTCGCCCGCTCCGCCGGTGCCTCGGTCCAGCTGGTGGCCCGTGAGGGCAAGTACGGCCAGCTGCGCCTGCCCTCCGGTGAGATCCGCAACGTGGACGTGCGTTGCCGCGCGACCATCGGCGAGGTCGGCAACGCCGAGCAGTCGAACATCAACTGGGGCAAGGCCGGCCGCAACCGCTGGAAGGGCATCCGCCCGACCGTCCGCGGTGTGGTCATGAACCCCGTGGACCACCCGCACGGTGGTGGCGAGGGCAAGACCTCCGGTGGTCGTCACCCGGTCAACCCCAACGGCAAGCCCGAGGGACGCACCCGTCGCCCCAACAAGGAAAGCGACAAGCTCATCGTGCGTCGTCGTCGTACCGGCAAGAACAAGCGCTGAGGAGCCTGAACAATGCCACGCAGTCTCAAAAAGGGCCCTTTCGTTGATCAGCACCTCTTCGTGAAGGTCGCCAAGGAGAACGAGAAGGGCACCAAGAACGTCATCAAGACGTGGTCCCGCCGTTCCATGATCATCCCCGACATGCTCGGCCACACCATTGCCGTGCACGACGGGCGCAAGCACGTTCCCGTGTTCGTCACGGAGTCGATGGTCGGGCACAAGCTCGGCGAATTCGCTCCCACCCGCACGTTCCGCGGCCATGTGAAGGACGACAAGAAGGGCAAGCGTCGCTGACCCCACGGGTCAACACGCTGCACTTCTTCGACAAGACGAGAGAAGGAAAGCAATGGAAGCCAAGGCATCTGCGCGCTACATCCGCGTGACGCCTATGAAGGCCCGGCGCGTCGTCAACCTGATTCGTGGCCAGCAGGCGAATGAGGCATTGGCGATTCTGAAGTTTGCCCCCCAGGCAGCTTCCGAGCCGGTGTTCAAGGTTCTCGAATCCGCCGTGGCGAACGCCCGGCAGAAGGCCGACCGCGAGGGACTCGCGTTCAAGCCGGAAGACCTCGTGGTCTCCGCGGCCTTCGTGGACGAGGGACCCACCATGAAGCGGTTCCAGCCGCGTGCCCAGGGCCGTGCGTTCCGCATCAACAAGCGCACGAGCCACGTGACCGTGGTCGTGGCGACCCCGGAGAAGGAGGAGGTCCGCTAAGTGGGACAGAAAATCAACCCCAACGGATTCCGTCTGGGTATCACCACCGACCACGTCTCGCACTGGTACGCCGACTCCAACCAGCCGGGTCAGCGCTACAAGGACTACATTCGCGAGGACGTCAAGATCCGCGAGCTCATGTCCAAGGGGATGGACCGCGCCGGCATCTCCAAGGTCGAGATCGAGCGCACCCGCGACCGCGTCCGCGTGGACATCCACACGGCGCGTCCGGGCATCGTGATCGGCCGCCGCGGCGCCGAGGCGGACCGCATCCGCGGTGAGCTCGAGAAGCTCACCGGCAAGCAGATCCAGCTCAACATCCTCGAGGTGAAGAACCCGGAGATCGACGCGCAGCTCGTCGCCCAGGGTGTCGCCGAGCAGCTGGCCTCCCGTGTCGCGTTCCGTCGCGCCATGAAGAAGGCCATCCAGTCCGCGCAGCGTGCTGGCGCCAAGGGCATCCGGATCCAGTGCGCCGGCCGTCTTGGCGGTGCGGAGATGTCCCGCTCGGAGTTCTACCGCGAAGGCCGTGTGCCCCTGCACACCCTGCGCGCGAACATCGACTACGGCTTCTTCGAGGCGAAGACCACCTTCGGCCGCATCGGCGTGAAGGTCTGGATCTACAAGGGTGACCTGACCGACAAGGAACTGGCTGCCCAGCAGGCGGCTGCTCCGTCCTCGCGTGGTCGCAACGACCGTCGCGGCGGCGGCGGTGGCGAGCGGCGTCGTCGCCCGAATGACCGTAACGACCGTGGCGGGCGCCGTGAGCGCGACTCCGCCGCAGCCCCCCAGCAGAACAGCGCTGCGGAGGCCAACAACGCAGAGGGTGGTAAGTAATGCTTATCCCACGTCGTGTGAAGTTCCGCAAGCAGCACCACCCGCGTCGTCGGGGTCAGGCCAAGGGCGGAACCCAGGTCACGTTCGGCGAGTGGGGCATCCAGGCGATGAGCCCGGCGTACGTCACGAACCGTCAGATCGAGGCCGCGCGTATCGCCATGACCCGCCACATCAAGCGTGGCGGCAAGGTCTGGATCAACATCTACCCGGACCGTCCCCTGACCAAGAAGCCCGCCGAGACCCGCATGGGTTCCGGTAAGGGTTCCCCCGAGTGGTGGGTCGCCAACGTCAAGCCCGGACGGGTCATGTTCGAGATCTCGGGCGTGAGCGAAGAGGTGGCGCGTGAGGCGCTGCGTCTGGCAATCCACAAGCTCCCGATGAAGGCACGCATCGTGCGTCGCGAAGGCGGTGAATGATCAATGGCTATTGGATCCAAGGATCTGAACATGGACAACCTCGCGGCTCTTGACACCGGTGCCCTCACCGACCAGCTGCGCAAGTCCAAGGAAGAGCTGTTCAACCTGCGCTTCCAGGCGGCAACCGGTCAGCTCGAGAGCAACTCGCGTCTGAAGTCCGTCAAGCGCGACATCGCGCGGATCTACACCGTGCTGCGTGAGCGCGAGCTCGGTATCCGCGAGGACGTGGCGCTGGCCGCAGCGAAGACCGAGAAGAAGGCCTCGAAGAAGGCTGCCAAGTCTGAGGGTGATGCCAAGTGAGCGAGCAGGTCAACAACGAGACGGCCACGGCCGAGCGCGGTGACCGCAAGTCCCGCCAGGGCTACGTGGTCTCCGACAAGATGGACAAGACCGTGGTGGTCCAGGTCGAGGACCGCGTCAAGCACGCGCTCTACGGCAAGGTGCTGCGCAAGTCCAAGCGCGTGAAGGCGCACGACGAGCAGAACTCCTGCGGCGTCGGCGACCTCGTGCGCATCGTCGAGACGCGTCCGCTGTCCGCCAACAAGAACTGGCGGATCGTGGAGATCATCGAGAAGGCCAAGTAGGTCCTTCCCCGCAGGTCTCGATGGCAGGCCCCCGTCCGGTGCTCCGGGCGGGGGCCTGCTGCATGTCCGCATGCCAGCGATTGGAGATCGGCGTCCCGACGCGGTAGAGTAGGCCGGTACGCGTGTCGACACACGTGTGCCCTCTGGCTTCGACCCTGCTGAGCCGGAATCCACAGCCGACCCTCGTGCCCCCGCGGTGCGTCCACGGGCCGGCGGCAAGTCCCGCGCTCCGCCGCGGAAGGCGACCCACCCGCTCGGTGGGAACGCTGCGAGAACTTGCCCGTTGATTCTGCGCTCAGTCACGAATCCGGGCAGGGCAGCAGGACGAGTTCCCTCGTCCACACGTGCGAGATCACCGCGTGCAAACTTCGCGCAGCGCCCCGGGCCCCTCCTACGGCCTCGGGGAAGACCGTGGCGCGAAGCGTTCACACGACCACCGTTCCGCAAGGCTCGACATTCAGCAGGTTTGGATGAGAACCGGCGCGACGACAGGAGTATTCAGTGATTCAGCAGGAATCGCGGCTGCGGGTTGCCGACAACACGGGTGCGAAGGAAATTCTCACCATCCGTGTGCTCGGTGGATCCGGACGCCGCTACGCAGGCATTGGTGACGTCATCGTCGCCACCGTCAAGGACGCCATCCCCGGCGGCAACGTCAAGAAGGGCGACGTGGTCAAGGCGGTTGTGGTCCGTACCAAGAAGCAGAGGCGCCGTCCCGACGGTTCCTACATCCGTTTCGACGAGAACGCCGCAGTGATCTTGAAGAACGACGGGGACCCCCGCGGCACGCGCATCTTCGGCCCCGTGGGCCGCGAGCTGCGCGACAAGAAGTTCATGAAGATCGTCTCGCTGGCTCCGGAGGTGCTCTGACATGGCTAAATTCAAGATCAAGACCGGCGACCTCGTGCAGGTCATCACCGGCAAGAACAAGGGCGAGCAGGGCAAGGTTCTGCGCGTGTTCACCGAGACCTCCCGCGTGGTGGTCGAGGGCGTGAACGTCGTGACCAAGCACAAGCGCGCCAACGCCCAGGGCGAAGCCGGCGGCCTCGTCAAGTCCGAGGCTCCGATCCACATCTCCAACGTGATGCTCGTGGACCCGGAGACCGGCAAGCCGACCCGTGTGGGCTACCGCACCGAGACCGTGGAGCGCGACGGCAAGCAGAAGACCGTCCGCGTTCGCGTGTCCAAGAGCACCGGCAAGGATCTGTGATGAGCGAAACGACCGAAACCAAGTTCACCCCCCGGTTCAAGACCAAGTACCAGGAGACCGTTGCTCCGGCTCTGCAGGAGCAGTTCGGCTACGCGAACGTCATGGAGATGCCGCGCGTGGTCAAGGTCGTGGTCAACATGGGTCTGGGCGAGGCGGCCAAGGACTCCAAGCTGGTGGACAACGCCATCAAGGATCTCACCGCCATCACCGGCCAGAAGCCCGTGATCAACCGAGCCAAGAAGTCCATCGCGCAGTTCAAGCTGCGTGAAGGCATGCCGATCGGCGCGCACGTGACCATGCGCGGCGACCGCATGTGGGAGTTCCTGGACCGTCTGGTCACCCTGGCGCTGCCCCGCATCCGCGACTTCCGTGGTCTGTCCGACCGCCACTTCGACGGCAACGGCAACTACACGTTCGGTCTCACCGAGCAGTCCATGTTCCACGAGATCGACCAGGACAAGATCGATCGCGTGCGCGGCATGGACATCACGGTGGTCACCACCGCCAAGACCGACGACGAAGGCCGTGCCCTGCTCAAGGCGCTCGGCTTCCCGTTCAAGACCAACTGATTCCATCGACGTCAAAAGGTCCCTGCGGGCTGCAACCGGCAGGGAAACCGTGACGAGGAAGGGCTGAAGCCCACATGACAATGACAGATCCCGTCGCAGACATGCTGACGCGTCTGCGCAACGCGAACTCCGCCTACCACGACACCGTGAGCATGCCGTACTCCAAGCTGAAGGCCCGCATCGCGGAGATCCTGAAGGCCGAGGGCTACATCGCGGACTGGTCCGAGGAGCCGGCCCGGGTCGGCAAGACCCTGACCATGTCGCTGAAGTACGGCTCCAACCGGGAGCGCTCCATCGCCGGTGTCCGCCGCATCTCCAAGCCGGGTCTTCGCGTGTACGCGAAGTCCACCAACCTCCCCAAGGTGTTCGGTGGCCTCGGCATCGCGATCCTCTCCACGTCCTCCGGGCTGCTCACTGACAAGCAGGCCGGCAAGAAGGGCGTGGGCGGGGAAGTCCTCGCGTACGTCTGGTAACCGGTAGCACAGAAGAAGAAAGGAAGAAGACATGTCACGTATTGGACGTCTCCCGATCTCTGTGCCCGCCGGTGTGGAGGTTTCCGTGGACGGTTCCGCAGTGTCGGTCAAGGGCCCCAAGGGCACGCTGACCCACACCGTCGCGGCACCCATCACGGTGGTCGTCGAGGACGGCACCGTGCAGGTGTCCCGTCCCAACGACGAGCGCGAGTCCCGCTCCTTGCACGGTCTCACGCGTTCCCTGATCGCCAACATGATCCAGGGTGTGTCCGAGGGATACACCAAGCAGCTGGAGATCGTGGGCACGGGTTACCGCGTGCAGGCCAAGGGGGCCAACCTGGAGTTCGCTCTGGGCTACAGCCACCCGGTTCCCTTCAACGCGCCGGACGGCATCACGCTGTCCGTCGAGGGGAACAACAAGGTCACCGTTTCCGGTATCGACAAGCAGCAGGTTGGCCAGGTCGCCGCGAAGATCCGCTCCCTGCGTCTGCCCGACCCCTACAAGGGCAAGGGCGTCCGCTACGCGGGCGAGCAGATCCGCCGCAAGGCCGGAAAGGCTGGTAAGTAATCATGGCTCTCGTAATCAAGGGAAAGTCGAAGGCTGCTCAGCGCGCACGGCGTCACCGCCGCGTCCGCAAGCACATCGCCGGAACCGCGCTGCGCCCCCGTCTGGTGGTCACGCGTTCCACCCGCCACATGGTCGCCCAGGTGATCGACGACGACAAGGGCTTCACCCTGGTCTCCGCGTCCACCATGGAGAACGACCTGCGTGCGTCGTCCGACGACAAGACCGCCAAGGCCAAGCGCATCGGTGAGCTGATCGCCGAGCGCGCCAAGGCTGCGGGGATCGAGACCGTCGTGTTCGACCGCGGCGGCAACAAGTACCACGGCCGTGTGGCCGCGGTGGCCGAGGGTGCCCGTGAAGGAGGTCTGGCGCTGTGAGCGAGCAGAAGAACGAGAAGGAAACTCAGGTGAGCGAAGCCACCAACGGTTCCAACGAGACGGCTGAGGCGAACGCCTCGCAGCGTGGTTCCGACGAGAACCGCGGTGGCCGCGGCGGTCGCAACGACCGCGGTGGGCGCAACGAGCGCGGCTCCCGCAACGACCGTGGCGGCCGTGGTGGCCGCGGCGGCCGTGACGAGGAGAAGGACAAGTTCCTCGAGCGCGTCGTGACCATCAACCGCGTCTCCAAGGTCGTGAAGGGTGGTCGTCGCTTCAGCTTCACCGCTCTCGTGGTCGTCGGCGACGGCAACGGCATGGTCGGCGTGGGCTACGGCAAGGCCAAGGAAGTTCCCGCGGCCATCTCCAAGGGTGTCGAGGAGGCCAAGAAGAACTTCTTCCGGGTTCCCCGCGTGGAGGACCGCACCATCCCGCACCGTGTGCAGGGTGAGGCCGCGGCCGGCGTCGTCATGCTGCGCCCGGCCACCCCGGGTACCGGCGTGATCGCCGGTGGTCCGGTGCGTGCGGTCCTGGAGTGCGCGGGCATCCACGACGTGCTCTCCAAGTCCCTCGGTTCCTCCAACCAGATCAACATCGTGCACGCGACCATCCAGGCGCTGCGTGAGCTCGAGGAGCCCGCGTCCGTGGCAGCCCGCCGTGGCCTGCCCATGGACGAGGTCGTCCCGGCGCCGTTGCTGCGTGACATCCAGAAGGCAGGTGCCTGATGAACGGAAAGCGCATCCAGGCCACCGGCGCGACCCTGCGCGTGAAGCAGGTCCGCTCCGTGGTCGGTCAGAAGCAGAACATGCGCGACACGCTGCGTTCGCTGGGTCTCAAGCGCCCCGGCCAGGTCGTGGAGCGCAAGGCCGATGCGGCCACCGTGGGCATGATCAACACGGTGACCCATCTCGTAGAGGTTGAGGAGGCTTGAGCATGGCTGAGAACACCCAGAACAAGCGCCACGCTCTGAAGGTTCACCACCTGCGTCCGGCTCCCGGATCGCACCAGGCCAAGACCCGTCTTGGCCGCGGTGAGGCCTCCAAGGGCAAGACGGCGGGCCGCGGTACCAAGGGCACCAAGGCGCGCTACCAGGTCAAGGCCGGTTTCGCTGGCGGGCAGCTGCCGCTGCACATGCGTCTGCCGAAGCTGCGCGGGTTCAAGAACCCGTTCCGCGTGGAGTACCAGGTGGTGAACCTGGACCGTCTCGCGGAGCTGTTCCCGGAGGGTGGCACCGTCACCGTCGCGGACCTCGTGTCCAAGGGTGCAGTGCGCAAGAACCAGCCGGTGAAGGTGCTGGGCAGCGGGGAGATCTCCGTGGCCCTGAACATCACCGCGGACAAGTTCTCGGCCTCCGCGGCCGAGAAGATCGCCGCGGCTGGCGGCTCCACGCAGAACGCGTGAGAAGTTTCCAGCATTCGGTTGTAGGGTGAATCCCTGAACTGGAAGCGGGCCCCGTGCCGGATCACCGGCACGGGGCCCGCTGTTTTTGCCGGGATGTGCGCACGCGGGCCGGGAGGGTCGCGGCACATCCTTCGCTAGACTTGCCCGGGGTCGGAACCCACCGGGCCACCACGTTTTGGAGGAGGACCAGTGCTCAGTGCTTTCGCGCGGGCGTTCACCACGCCGGAGCTGCGCAACAAGCTGCTGTTCACGCTCGCGATCATCGTGATCTACCGGCTGGGGACGTTCATCCCCGCGCCGGGCGTGGACTACGGCAACGTGCAGCAGTGTCTCGCCATGGGCAACACCACGGGTGGAGCGTACGACCTGATCAACCTCTTCAGCGGGGGAGCGCTGCTGCAGCTGTCGATCTTCGCCCTGGGCGTGATGCCGTACATCACGGCGAGCATCATCGTGCAGCTGCTGCGCGTGGTCATTCCGCGGTTCCAGGAGCTCCACGACGAGGGCGCACAGGGTCAGACGAAACTCACCCAGTACACGCGCTACCTCACGATCGGCCTGGCCGCCCTGAACGCCACCACGGTGGTGTCCCTGGCCCGCTCCGGCAATCTGCTCGGCAACTGCCCCCTGCCGGTGATCCCCGACGACTCCATCATGGTCATCATCATCATGATCATCACCATGACGGCCGGTACCACCGTGATCATGTGGTTGGGCGAGCGCATCACCGACCGCGGCGTGGGCAACGGCATGTCCCTGCTGATCTTCACCTCCATCGCGGCCACGTTCCCCTCGGCTCTCGGCGACATCCTCAAGTCCCGCGGCTGGGGAGTGTTCCTGGGTGTCTGCGCGATCGGCCTCGTGGTGATCACGTGCGTGGTCTTCGTGGAGCAGTCGCAGCGACGGATCCCCGTGCAGTACGCCAAGCGCATGGTGGGCCGCCGCACGATCGGCGGCACCAGCACCTACATCCCGCTCAAGGTCAACATGGCCGGCGTGATCCCCATCATCTTCGCGTCCTCCATGCTCACGCTGCCCACGATGCTCGCGCAGTTCGCCATGCCGGACGACGGCAGCCCCGCCCCCGGGTGGGTGGACTGGATCAACACCTACCTGGCCGGCGGCGACCACCCGGTCTACATGGTCACCTACTTCCTGCTGATCGTGGCGTTCACGTACTTCTACGTGTCGATCACGTTCAACCCGGAAGAGGTCTCCAACAACATGAAGCGCTACGGCGGTTTCATCCCCGGCATCCGCGCGGGCCGCCCCACGGAGAACTACCTGCGCTACGTGCTCACGCGCATCACGCTTCCCGGTGCGCTGTACCTGGGCATCCTGTCGTTGATCCCGCTGGTCGCCCTGGTGCTGTTCGACGCCAACCAGAACTTCCCGTTCGGCGGACCCTCCCTGCTGATCGTGGTGGGCGTGGGCCTGGACACCGTCAAGCAGATCGACGCGCAGCTGCAGCAGCGCCACTACGAGGGACTGCTGCGCACCTGAGCCGGTCGCCGGGAGACCGGGGCCGCGTGTTCGCGGACCGTTAGACTGGAGTCCACGTTCACGACGACGCAAGGAGAGAACATGACCCGCATGTTGATCATCGGACCGCCCGGTGCAGGCAAGGGCACGCAGGCCGCCCGAATCTGCGAGCGGCTGGGCGTTCCCGCCATCTCCACCGGGGACATCTTCCGAGCGAACATCAAGGACCAGACGGAGCTGGGCCGCGAGGCGCAGCGCTACACGGACGCCGGGAACCTGGTGCCGGACTCCGTGACGAACAACATGGTGCGGGACCGGTTGTCCCAGTCCGACACCGCGGAGGGCTTCCTGCTGGACGGCTACCCCCGCAACACGGCACAGGTCCAGGAGCTGGACAGGATCCTCGAGGACAACCAGGTCTCCCTCGACGTGGTCCTCCTGCTCACGGCGGACAACGACGAGCTCGTGTCCCGTCTGCTGGGCAGGGCGCAGGAGCAGGGCCGCACCGACGACACCGAGGACGTCATCCGGCACCGGCTCGACGTATACGACGAGCAGACCGCGCCCGTGGTGGGCGTCTACGAGGACCGCGGCATCGTGGTCCGGGTGGACGGCCTGGGCAGCATCGACGAGGTCACCGAGCGCATCATGGCAGTCCTGCCCCGCTGACCATGCGGAGCGGCGTCGTGCACCGCACGGGTGCCGCGGCGCGGTCCATGACAACAGATCCACCATTTCCGGGCCCCCGAGGCGGTGCGCGAGCACCGGTTCGGGGGCTCGTCCGCCCACCGCACCGGGAACCCGGGTGCGGTGCGATCGACACCACACGGGAGGAGCCGAGCACAGTGTTCGGACGCCGCAGGATCCAGTTGAAGTCCGACGCCGAGCTGGCGGCCATGTCACGCGCGGGCGTGGTGACATCCCTGGCGCTCGACGCCGCCGTGGCGGCCGCCGTGCCCGGGGCCACCACCGCAGACCTGGACACGGCCTTCCGCACCGTCCTGGACGAGCACGGGGCGAGCTCGAACTTCCTGGGCTACCACGGGTATCCCGCCACGGTGTGCACGTCCGTGAACGACGAGGTGGTGCACGGCATCCCGGGGGAGCGCGTGCTGCGGGACGGGGACATCGTCTCGATCGACGGCGGTGCCGTGGTCGCGGGCTGGCACGGTGACTCCGCGCGCACGGTCCTGGTGGGCGCCACGCACGATCCCGCGGACCAGCAGCTCTCCGACGTCACCCGGGCCGCCATGTGGCGGGGCATCGCCGCGATGGCCACGGGCACGCACGTGGGGGACATCGGCCTCGCCGTGGAGAACCACGTGCGGGCCACGGTGGGGGCCCGGCTGGGCATCCTCGAGGACTACGTGGGCCACGGCATCGGCACGGAGATGCACATGGCACCGGACGTCCCCAACTTCGCGATCAAGCACCGTGGGCCACGCCTGACCACCGGGATGGCACTGGCGATCGAGCCGATGCTGGTGCGCGGGGACATCGAGACCCGCGTCCTCGACGACGACTGGACGGTGGTCACCGTGGACGGTTCCCGAGCGAGCCAGTGGGAGCACAGCGTGTGCCTGCACAGCCAGGGGCTCTGGGTGCTGACCGCCGAGGACGGCGGAGCTGCGGAGCTCGCGCCCCTGGGAGTCCACCCGGTGCCCATCCCCGGCACCTGAGACCGGCAACCACCACGACCCTGGGACACTCGCAGGGAGAGGACAGCAATGACCACGCAACCCGTTGAGATCACCCCGCGGCCGGAAGCCGGCCAGCTCGTGTTCAAGCCCGCCCGTCGCGGCAAGCCCCCGCTGCACATCGCGGACTTCGACATGGCCGGACGCAAGACGTTCCTCAAGGATGCGGGGTACCCCGCCTTCCGGGCCTCCCAGCTGTCCAAGCACTACTTCGAGAGGTTCGAGGCGGACCCCGAGGCCATGACTGACCTGCCGGCGGACCAGCGCGAGGAGCTGGTGGCCAAGGCCATGCCCCCGCTGCTGCGGACCGTGCGGCAGCTGCGCGCGGACGAGGGCATGACGGTCAAGTCCGTGCACCGCCTCTTCGACAACGCCATGGTCGAGTCCGTGCTGATGCGCTATGACAAGCGGGTCACCATGTGCATCTCCTCCCAGGCGGGCTGCGGCATGAACTGCCCGTTCTGCGCCACGGGACAGTCGGGCCTCACCCGCAACCTCTCCGCCGCGGAGATCGTGGACCAGGTGGTCCAGGGTGTCCGCGCGCTGCGGGACGGCGCCGTGGGGGACCCCGAGGAGGCGCCCCAGCGGGTGTCGAACATCGTGTTCATGGGCATGGGGGAGGCCCTCGCGAACTACAAGGCCACCATGGGGGCGGTCCACCGCATCATCGACCCCTCGCCGGACGGGCTGGGCATCTCGGCACGCGGTCTCACCATGTCCACGGTGGGGCTGGTTCCCGGGATCCGGAAGTTCACGCTCGAGAAGCTGCCCATCACGCTCGCGCTGTCCCTCCACGCCCCGGACGACGAGCTGCGTGACGAGCTCATCCCGATCAACACCCGCTGGAAGGTGGACGAGGCCCTCGATGCCGCCCGGGACTACTACGACGCCACGGGCCGGCGCGTGTCGATCGAGTACGCCCTGATCCGCGACATCAACGACCAGGGCTGGCGCGCCGATCTGCTGGGGGAGAAGCTCAACAAGCGCGGGGGCGGCTGGGTGCACGTGAACCCCATTCCGCTCAATCCCACGCCGGGCTCCAAGTGGACCGCGTCCCGTCCGGGCGTGGAGCAGAACTTCGTGGAACGCCTTCGTGCCCACGGCATCCCCACCACGGTGCGGGACACCCGCGGCTCGGACATCGACGGCGCGTGCGGGCAGCTGGCCACGGACGTCTGACAGCGGCGGCACCGCCGCGCCATCGCTTGCGCAAACAAGCAGAACCGCGTAGTGTCGTCGGTTGGTTGTTTGTGCTCGCAGATCGAGTCATGCCCGGAACCCACCCCCTCGTTGCCACGTGCGGCGCGGGGTTGTTCATCTGGGGAGCTGGAAGCGGGCACCGCCGTCCGGATAGACACCCGGACCCCTCGAGAAGTTAGCGGAGGATATGGCCAAGAAAGACGGAGTCATCGAGATCGAAGGCACTGTGGTCGAGGCACTGCCCAATGCGTCGTTCCGTGTGGAGCTGACCAACGGGCACAAGGTGCTCGCCCACATCTCTGGCAAGATGCGCCAGCACTACATCCGGATCCTCCCCGAGGACCGCGTGGTGGTGGAGCTCAGCCCCTACGACCTCTCCCGAGGCCGGATCGTCTACCGCTACAAGTAGCATCCACGGCCCCGTGCTCGCGCAACCAGCGCCCGCACGGCAGGGGTCGGAGTGCACACGCCATTACTAGTACGCGAAGGAATGCGATGAAGGTCCAACCGAGCGTCAAGCAGATCTGCGACAAGTGCAAGGTGATCCGCCGCAACGGGCGGGTCATGGTGATCTGCGAGAACCCCCGGCACAAGCAGCGCCAGGGCTGACGGGAACGCTCCCGCCCACGCAAGTGGATTGACAAGAACGGACACCGCAGCCGCCGCCCCCGGGCGCGGCAACCCCCGGCACGGAGGCCGGAGACCGATCGGAGCACGATCGGGACGCGGTGTTCAAGACCTCCGGAACATCAAGGAGAACCGCCACTATGGCTCGTCTCGCAGGCGTCGATCTTCCCCGTGAAAAGCGGCTGGAAGTTGCGCTGACCTACATCTACGGCGTGGGCCGCACCCGCGCACTCGAAACCCTGGAAGCCACGGGCATCTCCGGGGACGTGCGCGTCAAGGATCTCACCGATCCGCAGCTCGTGGAGCTGCGTGACTACATCGAAGGCAACTACAAGGTCGAAGGCGATCTTCGCCGTGAGGTGGCCGCTGACATCCGCCGCAAGGTCGAGATCGGCAGCTACCAGGGCCTGCGTCACCGTCGGGGTCTGCCCGTCCACGGCCAGCGCACCAAGACCAACGCACGCACCCGCAAGGGTCCTAAGCGCACGGTCGCCGGTAAGAAGAAGTAATCGCGGCGGCCGTCCAGTGGACGGCTGACCGACGTCGAAGATCTTTGTAGGAGAATCCATGGCCCAGAAAACTCGCGCGACGGCCGCTCGCAAGCCGCGTCGCAAGGTGAACAAGAATGTGACCCAAGGTCAGGCTCACATCAAGTCCACGTTCAACAACACCATCGTGTCCATCACCGATCCCTCGGGTGCGGTCCTGTCGTGGGCCTCGGCCGGCGGCATGGGCTTCAAGGGCTCGCGCAAGTCCACTCCGTTCGCCGCGCAGCAGGCCGCCGAGGCCGCAGCGAAGGGCGCCCAGGAGCACGGCATGCGCAAGGTGGATGTGTTCGTCAAGGGACCGGGCTCGGGGCGCGAGACCGCGATCCGCGCTCTGCAGGCCACCGGGCTGGAGGTCGGCTCCATCCAGGACGTGACCCCGTCCGCGCACAACGGCTGCCGTCCCCCCAAGCGCCGCCGCGTCTGACTCGTGTCGCGTGGTCACCGGGCTCCCACGAGTCCGGTGACCACGCGTCGACGCGGTGACCTCGCCTGCTCACCGCGGCATCCACCCATTTTGTTTTCCACCACCTGCGTGCGTCATATGGCGGAGGCACGCTGAAAGGAAACATCAGTGCTCATCGCACAGCGCCCCACCCTCACGGAAGAGGCTGTGGCCGAGAACCGCTCCCGGTTCGTGATCGAACCCCTCGAGCCGGGTTTCGGGTACACCCTCGGCAACTCCCTGCGCCGCACGCTCCTGTCCTCCATCCCCGGGGCCTCCGTGACCAGCATCCGCATCGACGGCGTGCTGCACGAGTTCTCCACCGTGGAGGGCGTCAAGGAGGACGTCACCGAGCTCATCCTGAACATCAAGAAGCTCTCGCTGTCCTCCGAGGAGGACGAGCCCGTCACCGCGTGGCTGCGCAAGCAGGGCCCGGGTGAGGTCACCGCGGCCGACATCTCGGCTCCGGCCGGTGTCGAGGTGCACAACCCCGAGCTGCACATCGCGACCCTGAACTCGAAGGGCCAGCTCGAGATCGAGCTGACCATCGAGCGCGGCCGAGGCTACGTCTCGGCGTCCCAGAACAAGTCCGGTGACGCGGAGGTCGGTCGGATCCCCGTGGATTCGATCTACTCTCCCGTGCTCAAGGTGACCTTCCGCGTGGAGGCCACCCGTGTGGAGCAGCGCACCGACTTCGACAAGCTCGTCCTCGACGTGGAGACCAAGGAGGCCATCTCCCCGCGCGACGCGGTGGCGTCGGCCGGCACCACGCTGGTGGAGCTGTTCGGACTGGCTCGCGAGCTGAACTCCGCGGCGGAAGGCATCGAGATCGGTCCTTCGCCCACGGATGCGGCCGCCGCCGCGGACATGGCGCTGCCCATCGAGGACCTCGAGCTGTCGGTCCGGTCCTACAACTGCCTCAAGCGCGAGGGCATCCACAGCGTGGGTGAGCTCGTGGGCCGTTCCGAGGCCGATCTGATGGACATCCGCAACTTCGGTGCCAAGTCCATCGACGAGGTCAAGGACAAGCTCGGCGAGCTCGGTCTGGCCCTCAAGGACTCCCCTCCGGGCTACGACCTCGCCGCCCACGCGGCGTCGCTCGAGGACGAGGACGACAACAACAACCCGTTCGACGTCGATCTCGACTGACGCCCACACCACTTTCCGTGCCCCGCGGGCGATGAGTTGCCCGCGCGGGACCGATCACCAGGAGATCTACTATGCCTACCCCTACCAAGGGACCCCGTCTCGGCGCCGGGCCGACCCACGAGCGCATGATCCTCTCGAACATGTCCCAGCAGCTGTTCGAGCACAAGCGGATCACCACCACCGTGACCAAGGCCAAGCGTCTGCGTCCGGTGGCGGAGCGGCTCATCACCTTCGCCAAGCGCGGTGACCTGTCCTCCCGCCGTCGCGTCATGCGCCAGCTGACCGACAAGTCCGTGGTCCACGAGCTGTTCACCAGCATCGCGCCGGCCATGGAGGGTCGCGACGGCGGCTACACCCGCATCACCAAGATCGGCAACCGCAAGGGCGACAACGCCCCCATGGCCGTCATCGAGCTCGTGATGGAGCCCGTGGCCTCCAAGGCGACCGTGTCCGAGGCCGAGCGCGCCACGGCCAAGGCCGCCCCGGCTCCCGCTGCTCCCGTGGACACCCCCGCCGGTTCCACCACCGCGGACGTCCAGGAGAAGGAGATCCCGGCCGAGGAGCAGGCTCCCGCCGTGGGCTCGGAGGAGGCCGCTGAGGTCGCCGCCGAGAACTCGGACGCCGAGTTCCCGGGTTCGCACGCTCCGCTCGAGTCCGGTGAGGCCCCCGAGGGCTTCTCGGTCAAGGGCAACCGCAACTCCATGAAGTACCACGTGCCCGGTTCGCGCTGGTACTCCGGCACCACCGCGGAGATCTGGTTCGACTCCCCGGCCAACGCCGAGGCCGCCGGCTTCCAGCCCGCGGGCGGCGCCGCCGCGCAGAAGATCTCCGAGTAGTCTCGGAATCTCCGTCCGGACGGACACGACGACGCCGCCGCAGGCAACCTGCGGCGGCGTCGTCGTGTCCGGGGTGAGAAAGGCAGGAACGTGGGGCAGGAGCAGATCAGGCTGCGGATCGACCTGGCGTACGACGGCGCTCCGTTCAGGGGGTGGGCGCGGCAGCCGGGTCTGCCGAGCGTGCAGGCGGCCCTGGAGGACGCGCTCTCCCTGATCTTCCGTGAGCGGTGCTTCACCGTGGTGGCCGGACGCACCGACACGGGAGTGCACGCCCGGCACCAGACCGTGCACGTGGATGTGCCCCGGCAGCGCTGGGAGCAGCAGAGCAGGCGGCGTGACGTGGCACGCGGCGTCGTCCCCGGCACCGTGCCCGCGCAGCACGACGCCGGGGACACGGAGGCGGGCGCGCCCGTGCCGGAGCTGACGCGGCGTCTGAACGGGGCGCTGAACAGGGTGCTCGGCAAGGACCGGGCCGCGGAGGGCTGGGCGTCCGCCGTGGGCGCCGTGGTGGTGCGGGACGTATCCGTGGCCGAGGTGGGCTTCGACGCGCGCTTCTCGGCGCTGTCCCGCGGCTACCTCTACCGCGTGGCGGACGCCGTGACGGGCCACGACCCCCTGGCGCGCACGTACTCGTGGTGGGTGGACGAGGAACTCGATGTGGCCGCGATGGACCGGGCGGTGCGAGTCCTCCTGGGTCTGCACGACTTCCTGAGCTTCTGCAAGCCGCGCACGGGCGCCACCACGGTGCGCGAGCTGCAACGCGCGTCCGTCACGCGCGGGGCGGACGGCACGATCACGGTGGCACTCACCGCCGACGCCTTCTGCCACCACATGGTGCGCTCGATCGTGGGCGCGGTGGTGCGCGTGGGGCAGGGGCGGCACGACGCCGCGTGGCCGGCTCAGCGGCTCGAAGCCCGGGTCCGGGACGCCACCGTGGTGATGGCCCCGGCCCACGGCCTGGTCCTGGACGCGGTGCACTATCCCGATGCGTGGGGACTCGCCGAGCGAGCCCGCGTGACCCGGGCCCGGCGCGGCGCCGACTGACGAGGGGGGGAGTGCTCGGGTGCTTCCCTGGCGGCTCCGGCCGCGAGTGGCGGGCGGAGCGGGGATCCGGTATCATCGAACGCTGTTGTGCGTGTTCTGCCCCGGTTCACGTGTACCCGCAGCGGTCGCTCATGTTGCAGAGCGCAGGGCCGTGCGGTGCACCGGGTTGCGGACGCACGGATGCCGCCCGGATCTCACCCGGGCCCCGAAGCACAGCAGAACCGATCGACACGAGTAATCGTGTCTTCACCAGACAAACGAAGGCAGATCAACGTGCGTACGTACACTCCGAAGCCCGGTGACGTCCAGCGTCAGTGGCACGTCATCGACGCCACCGACGTCGTCCTGGGTCGTCTTGCCAGCCAGACCGCAACACTGCTGCGCGGGAAGCACAAGCCGACCTTCGCTCCCCACGTGGACACCGGCGATTTCGTCATCATCATCAACGCGGAGAAGGTGGCCCTCACCGGCTCCAAGCTCCAGAAGAAGCGCGCCTACCGTCACTCCGGCTACCCGGGCGGACTCAAGTCCACCAGCTACGCCGAGCTGCTCGAGAAGAACCCCACGCGCGCCGTGGAGAAGGCCGTCAAGGGCATGCTGCCCAAGAACAAGCTGGCAGCCCAGCAGCTGTCCAAGCTCAAGGTCTACGCCGGTGCCGAGCACCCGCACCAGGCCCAGCAGCCCAAGCCCTACGAATTCACGCAGGTCGCCCAGTAATTCGGGCCAACGAAGAACACATAAGGAGAATCGTGGCTCAGAACACTGAAGAGCAGATCACCGAGGACGTGGAGCTGACCAGCTACACCTCCGAGTCCACCGAGTCCTTGGCCGGCGGCGCCGCCATGTCGGAGCGCCCCGCCCTGACCGTCCCCGGCCAGGCCGTGGGCCGCCGCAAGCAGGCTGTTGCCCGCGTGCGCCTCATCCCCGGCTCCGGCAAGTGGACCGTCAACGGCCGCAGCCTGGAGGAGTACTTCCCCAACAAGCTGCACCAGCAAGAGGTGAACGATCCGTTCACCCTCCTCGAGCTGCAGGGCGGCTACGACGTCATCGCCCGCATCTCCGGCGGCGGCCCCTCCGGCCAGGCCGGTGCACTGCGCCTGGGCGTGGCTCGCGCGCTCAACGAGATCGACGCCGAGCACAACCGCCCCGCCCTCAAGAAGGCAGGCTTCCTGACTCGTGACGCCCGCGTCATCGAGCGCAAGAAGGCCGGCCTCAAGAAGGCGCGCAAGGCTCCGCAGTACTCCAAGCGCTAAACGACGCCACCCAGGCCTCGGCCGGGTTACGTCTCGCAGGGCCCCGTACCTCGGATTTGGCCGAGGCCCGGGGCCCTGCGCCGTTTGGCGTTTGGCTCCCCGCGCGCTGCACGACGCCGCCCAGGCCGTGGCCGGGTTCCGTGTCGCAGGGTCCCGTACCTCGGGTTCGGCCGAGGCCCGGGGCCCTGCATTTTTTACGTCCTGGAACTGCCAGACCATGGGAGAAGCGGGGCGCGCGGGGGCGGACGCGGCGTCGTCGTGCCCGGTGTTGCGTGGGTAACCGGCGCATGACGCGGGCGTAAAGTGTGAGGTGGAGCACCGCCGCTCCCACCGCACCGTCACGGAGAGGGCCCGCATGAGCAAGCAACCGGACCAGCAGCAGGAGAACGCGATCATCGCGAAGGCAGAGGACGAGGCGGCGAGGCACGCCGAGCAGGACAGCGCGGTGGACGAGGCGCTCAAGAAGGAGCAGCACCGGGTATCTGTGGTGGAGGACTACGCGGCAGAGCTGGACGAGATCTCCGAACTGGACAGGAAGCTCCACAAGAAGAGCGGTGCGGAGGAGTCCCAGGCCTGGAAGATCGGCTACCCGTACGACGAGAAGCTGTCCCGCAAGGACTACGAGCGCACCAAGCGCGCGCTGCAGATCGAGCTCCTCAAGCTCCAGCTCTGGATCAAGGAGACCGGGCAGAAGCTGCTCATCATCTTCGAAGGCCGTGACGCCGCCGGCAAGGGCGGCGCGATCAAGCGCTTCACGGAGCACCTGAACCCCCGCGGGGCGCGGGTGGTGGCACTCGAGAAGCCCACGGACATCGAGCAGACGCAGTGGTACTTCCAGCGCTACGTGCAGCACCTGCCGTCCGGGGGAGAGATCGTGCTCATGGACCGCTCCTGGTACAACCGCGCGGGCGTGGAGCGCGTCATGGGCTACTGCACCTCCCAGGAGTACTACGAGTTCATGCGCCAGGCGCCCGAGTTCGAGCGGATGCTCGTGAACTCCGGAACCCACCTGATCAAGTTCTGGTTCTCCGTGACCCGGGCCGAGCAGCTCGCACGGTTCCAGTCCCGCCGCACGGACCCGGTGCGCCAGTGGAAACTCTCGCCCACGGACGTGGCCTCGCTGGACAAGTGGGACGACTACACCGAGGCGAAGGAAGCCATGTTCTTCTACACGGACACCGGCGACGCGCCGTGGACCGTGATCAAGTCCAACGACAAGAAGCGGGCCCGCCTGGAGGCCATGCGCCACGTCCTGACGCAGTTCGACTACCCCAACAAGGACCGCGCGCTCGTGGGGGACGTGGACTCCAAGATCGTGGGCGGGGCCACGGACTTCACCGACGACAACGGCACCAACCCCGACGGCTTTCCCGTGGTCCGCCCCGGGAAGGACTGACGGGGTGCGGCTGCAACCGGCCGGATGGTCGTAGGATGATCTGCGATGTCTAGAATCTTTGGAACGGACGGCGTCCGCGGTCTCGCGAACGGCCTCCTCACAGCTGAACTGGCCATGGAGCTGTCGCAGGCCGCGGCAATCGTCCTGGGACACCGCCACGCGCCCGAGGGCAAGCGGCCCACCGCGGTGGTGGCACGGGACGGCCGCGCGAGCGGAGAGTTCATCGGCGCCGCCGTCACAGCGGGGCTCGCGAGCTCCGGCGTGGACGTGTACGACGCCGGCGTGCTGCCCACCCCGGCCGCGGCCTACCTGGTGGGCGACATCGACGCCGACTTCGGCGTGATGATCTCCGCGTCCCACAACCCGGCGCCGGACAACGGCATCAAGTTCCTGGCCCACGGGGGCAAGAAGCTGCCGGACGCCGTGGAGGACACCATCCAGCAGGTGTACGAGGCCAAGGACTTCGTGCGCCCCACGGGTGCCGACGTCGGCCGCGTGACACGGCTGTCCGATGCCGAGGACCGCTACATCCTGCACCTGGTGGGAGCCATTCCCCACAGGCTGGACGGCCTCTCGATCGTGCTGGACTGCGCGCACGGTGCGGCGTCGGGGGCGTCCCCGGACGCGTTCCGCGACGCGGGCGCCAAGGTGCACGTCATCGGCGCGGAACCGGACGGGCTGAACATCAACGACGGCGTGGGCTCCACCCACCTGGGTCCACTGAAGCAGACGGTTCGGGAGCTCGGGGCGGACCTCGGCATCGCCCACGACGGCGACGCCGACCGCTGCCTCGCGGTGGACCACACGGGCACGGAGGTGGACGGCGACCAGATCATGTGCATCCTGGCGATCGCCATGAAGGAGGCCGGGCGGTTGAACCAGGACACCCTGGTGGCCACGGTGATGAGCAACCTGGGTCTGCAGCTCGCCCTGGACGAGGCCGGGATCACCCTGGTGCGGGCCTCGGTGGGGGACCGCTACGTGCTGGAGTCCATGGTGGCCAACGGCTACAACCTGGGCGGCGAGCAGTCCGGCCACGTGATCATGGCGGACTACGCCACCACGGGTGACGGTCTGCTCACGGGGCTTATGCTGGCCTCCCGCGTGGCGCAGACGGGCATGCCGCTGCAGGAGCTCGCCACGACCATGACGCGGATGCCGCAGGTGATGATCAACGTGAAGAACGTGGACAAGGCCGCGGCCAGGACCAGTGAGCCGGTCCTCGATGCCGTGGCCCGCACCGAGGGACGGCTCGGGGCGGAGGGGCGTGTCCTGCTGCGCCCGTCCGGCACCGAGCCGGTGGTCCGGGTCATGGTGGAGGCCGCCACCCACGAGGACGCCCAGCGCGAAGCGGAGCAGCTGGTGGCCGTGGTCGAGGAGCACCTGAACCTGCAGGGCTGAGAGCCCAGCGCGGCGCGTGCCGAGATCCGAGATGAACGAGGGCCCCGCATCCGTGACGGATGCGGGGCCCTCGTTCGCAGCTGGGACGGGTGGATCAGACGGCGGGGCCGGAGTGGCGGCCCTCGGTGCCCGCGGTGCCAGGCTTGGCGGTCAGGGCGTCGCGGATCTCGGTGAGCAGCACCGTGTGGGGATCGGCCGGTTCCGCGGCGGGCTCGATGCCCAGACGACGGTTGCGGCGCTCGATCATCTTGTTCATGGGCATCACGATGCAGAAGTACACTGCGGCGGCGATGAGCAGGAAGTTGACGATCGCGGTGAGCAGCACACCGAACTTGAGGTCGTTGCCGTTGAGCGTGACCACGGCGAAGTCGTCGAAGTTGGGGGAGCCGACGAGAGCGGAGATGGCGGGCATGAGCACGCTCTCCACGAGGGCGTTGACGATCTGGGAGAAGGCCGCGCCGATGATGACGGCAACGGCGAGATCCATCACGTTGCCCTTCATGATGAATTCCTTGAAACCATTGAACATGCCGCTCAGCGTACACACAGGTTTCGATGAGGGGAAAATCAGTAGGTGACACACGGCGAACATCACGGTTGCACTGCGGAGGGCGAGCGAACCGGGTTCCGGCGCGGGGCGGTCAGTTCTTGCGCAGCAGCACCCGTCGGATCTTGTGGTCGTGGTCCTTAGAGAGGATCAGGCGGGCCCGCCCCCGGGTGGGGCGAACGTTCTGCTCCAGGTTGGGCTCGTTGATCCGGTGCCAGATGTCCGTGGCCACGTCCCGCGCCTCGTCGTCGGTGAGGTTCGCGTAGCGGTGGAAGTAGGAGTCGGGATCGGCGAACGCCGAGGACCGCAGGGCCTGGAAGCGCTCCACGTACCAGCGCTCGATGTCACTGGTGCGGGCGTCCACGTAGATGCTGAAGTCGAAGAAGTCGCTCAGCGCCAGTGCGGTGCGGTTGCCGCTCTCCAGCTTGGCGGGTGCGAGCACGTTGAGCCCTTCCACGATCACCACGTCGGGGCGGGTCACCACCACCTCCTCCTCCGGGAGGATGTCGTAGGTGACGTGGGAGTACTTGGGTGCTCGGACCTCGGCGGCCCCGGACTTGATCTCCGCCACGAAGCGCAGCAGGGCGCGCCGGTCGTAGGACTCGGGGAAGCCCTTGCGGTCCATCAGCCCGCGGCGCCGCAGCTCGGCGTTGGGGTGGAGGAAGCCGTCGGTGGTCACGAGCTGCACGTTGGGGGTGGAGGGCCACCGGGAAAGCATCTCGCGCAGCAGACGCGCGGTGGTGGACTTGCCCGCCGCCACGGAGCCCGCGATCCCGATCACGAAGGGTGTTCGTGCGTGGTGCTCACCCAGGAACGAGTTCGTCGCGGCGTTGAGCTGGGTGGAGGACATGTCGTAGAGCGTGAGCAGGCGGGAGAGCGGAAGGTAGACCTCCCGCACCTCGTCCACGTCCAGACGGTCGCCGAGACCGCGCAGGTTCTCGATCTCCTGCGCGGTGAGGGGGACGTCGATCTCGTGCGAGAGTCTGGACCACGTCTGTCGGTCCAGCTCCACGAAGGGAGAGACGCGCTGGGTGGAGGGCTGGGTGCTCATGCTCGGACCAGTGTAGGCCCGAGGTGGTGGTGGCACGCACATGCCGGGTGGCGTTTCCGGTAGAATGCATCTTCATGTGTGGAATTGTGGGATATGTGGGCTCAAAGGGCGTTGACGGGCGGTCGCACGGCGCACTGGACGTCATTCTCGAGGGGCTCCGCCGCCTCGAGTACCGCGGGTACGACTCCGCCGGTGTCGCCGTGATCGCGGACGACAAGGTCGAGTACCGCAAGAAGGCGGGCAAGCTCAGCAACCTGATCGGCGAACTCGAGGCGGATCCGCTGCCCGAGTCGACCATCGGGATCGGGCACACCCGGTGGGCCACCCACGGCGGCCCCTCGGACGTCAATGCACACCCCCACGTGGTGGACGGCGGCAAGCTCGCCATGATCCACAACGGCATCATCGAGAACTTCAGCGAGATCAAGCGCGAGCTGGCCGCCCAGGGCGAGACCTTCGTGTCCGAGACGGACACCGAGGTGGCCGCAGCGCTGCTGGCACGCACCTATGACGCGCAGGACCCCGAGCACAAGGACCTCACGGTCGCCATGCAGGACACGTGCCGCCGGCTGGAGGGTGCCTTCACCCTGCTGGCCGTCCATGCGGACCTCCCGGACCGCGTGGTCGCGGCCCGCCGCAACTCCCCGCTCGTGATCGGCCTGGGCGAGCACGAGAACTTCCTGGGCTCGGACGTCTCCGGGTTCATCGACTACACCAGGCGTGCCGTGGAGATGGGCCAGGACCAGATCGTCACCATCACCGCTGAGGACTACGCGATCGTGGACTTCCACGGCAACCCCGCCGAGGGCAAGCCCTTCGACATCGAGTGGGATGCCGCCGCCGCCGAGAAGGACGGCTATCCCTCTTTCATGGAGAAGGAGATCCACGACCAGCCCTCCGCCGTGGCGGACACCCTCCTCGGGCGTCTGGACGAGAACGGCCGTCTCACGCTGGACGAGATCAAGATCGACGAGTCCCTGCTGCGCTCGATCGACAAGATCGTGGTGATCGCGTGCGGCACGGCGGCCTACGCCGGCCAGGTGGCGCGCTACGCCATCGAGCACTGGTGCCGGATCCCCACCGAGGTGGAGCTGGCCCACGAGTTCCGCTACCGGGACCCGATCGTGAACGAGAAGACCCTTGTGGTTGCCGTGTCGCAGTCCGGGGAGACCATGGACACCCTCATGGCCGTGCGCCATGCCCAGGAGCAGGGCGCGAAGGTCGTGGCCATCTGCAACACCAACGGCTCCACGATCCCGCGTGAGGCGGACGCCGTGCTCTACACGCACGCCGGTCCCGAGATCGCCGTGGCCTCCACCAAGGCGTTCCTGGCACAGATCACGGCCGCCTACCTGCTGGGCCTGTACCTCGCGCAGCTGCGGGGCAACAAGTTCAAGGACGAGATCGCCACGCTGCTGTCCGAGCTGGAAGCCATGCCGGGGAAGATCCAGCGGGTGCTGGACGAGGTGGAGCCGCAGGTCAAGGAGCTCGCCACGAGCATGAAGGACGCCGGGTCCGTGCTGTTCCTGGGGCGTCACGTGGGCTTCCCCGTGGCCATGGAGGGCGCTCTCAAGCTCAAGGAGATCGCCTACATCCACGCGGAGGGCTTCGCCGCGGGCGAGCTCAAGCACGGTCCCATCGCCCTGATCGACCAGGGCCAGCCCGTCATCGTGATCGTGCCCTCTCCGAACGGCCGGGACTCGCTGCACGCCAAGGTGGTCTCCAACATCCAGGAGATCCGCGCCCGCGGCGCCGAGACCATCGTGATCGCCGAGGAGGGCGACGAGGCCGTGCGCGAGTTCGCCAACCACGTGTTCTACGTCCCCGAGGCCCCCACGCTCATGCAGCCGCTCGTGGCCACGGTGCCCCTGCAGATCTTCGCGTGCGAGCTCGCGGGAGCCAAGGGCTACGACGTGGACCAGCCGCGCAACCTGGCCAAGTCCGTCACGGTCGAGTAGTCGCACCCGGCTGCAGCACACGGCGGGTGGTGCCCCTTCCCGGGGGCGCCACCCGCCGTCGTCGTTCCCGGAACGGTGGCCGCGGGCCCGCGCTCCACGGCCGGGCGGCCACGAGAGCTCCGGAGGCCGGAACGCGGCGTGTCGGCGTCGGCAGCTCGGGGCCACGCCGTGGAGCGGCCGGCAGGGCGGTGGCACGACGACGCCGCGCAGTCGCCGCGCGGAAGACGGGCCCTCGTGCGTCTCGCCCGTTACCTTGTGAGTGCCTCCGATGGTCGGGGGTCTGGTCGCTCGGCCGGGTATGGCTTTGTTGCCCTGCCATTGATGGTCCGGGGGGTGTTGCCGCCCGGTCGAGAGACACGCGTTGACCGCTGATAGGGACACGGCCCGCCGCCGTGGTGGCGAGGTCTCTTCGTAACGTGGGTGCCGGCATCGGGTGTCAAGACTGCGACCAGCGATGGTGTGCCAAGGAGGCTCATCATGGAGAACCGTTTCGCGGTGATCATCGGCCTGGATGTGGGCAAGACCGCCCACCACGGGTGCGCGCTGGATGCGACCGGGCACAGACTGTTCGACAAACCCCTCCCGCAGGACGAGACCCAGCTGCGTGAGTTGTTCACCAGCTTGCAGGAGCGTGGTGAGGTGCTGATGGTCGTGGACCAGCCCAACACCATCGGGGCGTTGCCGATCGCGGTGGCCAGAGACACCGGCTGCGCTGTGGCTTATCTTCCCGGGCTGGCTATGCGAAAGGCAGCAGACCTGTATCCGGGAAGATCGAAGACCGACGCCAGAGACGCGTTCATCATCGCCGACACCGCCCGCACCATGCCCCACACGCTGCGGCAGGTCGACCATGACAACGAGGTCCTCTCCGCGCTGAAAGTCCTCGCCGGGTTCGACGAGGACCTCGCCCACGAGACCACCAGGGCGTTGAACCGGATCCGTTCGCTGCTCACCCAGATCCACCCCGCACTAGAACGTGTCTTCCCCGGCGGGACCCTCTCCACCGACCTCGTGCTGGAGCTGCTAGAGAAGTTCGGAGGCCCCACCGGGTTCACCTCCGCTGGGCGGGGACGGGTTCTGAGGTTCGCTCGTTCCCATTCTCGCCGCGATCCCTCAGCGCTGGTCGAGAAGATCTTCACGGCGCTGGGCGAGCAGACCGTGACAGTGCCGGCGACCGCGGCGGTCGAGCTCGTGATCCCCAGGGTGGCCGGGCAGGTCAGGGAGTTGAAAGCGCAACGGGAAACGGTCGCCCACGAAGTCGAGGCCATGCTGGAGGACTTCCCTCTCGCCTCGGTCTTGATGAGCATGCCGGGGATCGGCATCAAGACCGCCGCCCAGATCCTCCTCGCGATCGGTGATGGCACCGGGTTCGAGACCGCGGGCCACCTGGCCGCGTATGCGGGCATCGCCCCGGTCACACGACGATCAGGGACGTCGATCCGTGGTGAGTTCCCCGCCCGTTCGGGCAACAAACGATTGAAGAACGCACTGTTCTACTCCGCGTGGATCGCCTCGAATCGCGACCCGATCTCGAAGGCCTACTACGATCGCAAACGAGCCGAAGGTAAACGACACAACGCCGCCGTGATCTGCCTGGCCCGTCGTCGTTGCAACGTCATCTTCGCGATGCTCCGCAACGGCACCTACTACCAACCACCCACCCCAACCCCCGAGCCAACCGCTCTCGCGGCTTGACTCGGAACATAGGGACACCCCCCCGCAGCCCTCGTCTCACCAGTACCCACACCGTCGGGGGAGGGGCCGCCCCTGCGGGTCGGGCCCCGCCGTGCGCAGCACCTCCAGGGGTCGGAGGCCGGGGCTAGGCTGGCGGCATGATTGTGGGCACCGGCGTGGACATCGTGGACATCGCGCGCTTCGAGCGCCAGCTCGAGCGCACTCCCCGCTTGCGGGAACGACTGTTCGTGCCGCACGAGCGGGAGCTCGCCCCGCGGTCCCTCGCGGCGCGGTTCGCCGTCAAGGAGGCCGCGGCCAAGGCGCTGAACGCACCGCCGGGCATGATCTGGCAGGACTGCTGGGTCACCAACGACCCCCACGGAGCGCCCCGGCTGCACACCACGGGCACCGTGGAACGGCAGCAGCACGCACGCGGCGTGCAGACCTGGCACGTGAGCATCTCCCACGACGGCGGCATGGCCGTGGCGTTCGTCGTGGCGGAGGGGCAGGGAGGAACGAACCATGATTGAGGGATTTTCCGGGGCCGTCGTCCGCGCGGCGGAGCAGCCGCTGCTGGACGCGGGGCGGGGGGACGAGCTGATGCGCCGCGCGGCGCTGGGCCTCGCGCGCGAGTGCGAGCGGCAGCTGCGCGGGCAAACCCGCCGGGGCGCACTCGCGGGGAGCAGCGCGGTGGTGCTCGTCGGCCCCGGCAACAACGGCGGGGACGGACTGTGGGCCGGGACGTTCCTGCGCCGCCGCGGGGTGTCGGTGGTGGCCGTGCTCACGGGTTCACGCGCGCACGAGGCGGGTCTGGCGGCGTTCACCCGGGCGGGCGGCGTCGTCACGCGGCTGGTCGAGGACGAGCATTCGGAGTCGGCGGGAGCCACTGAGGACACGGTGGCCGCGGCGGATCCCCTCGGCGTGACCGAGGCGGCGGCGCTGCTGCGTTCGGGGGACCTCGTCCTGGACGCCGTCCTCGGCACCGGTGCGAGCGGCGGGCTCCGCGGGCCGGTCGCGGACCTGGTGCGGGCGTTCGCCGAGCAACGGGACGTGGACACGCGCGGGGAGCGCAGCCGCCCCCGGGTGGTGGCGTGCGACATCGTCTCGGGCGTCTCGGCGGACACCGGTGAGGCGCCGGAGCCGGTGCTGGCTGCGGACGCCACCGTGACGTTCGGTGGCGCGAAGACCGGACACGTGGTCTCCCCGGGGGAACAGGCCGCGGGATCGCTCACGGTGGTGCCGATCGGGATCGAGGACCTGCTGGGCTCTGCGGCGGTGCGCAGGCTCGAAGCCCGAGACGTCCTCGCCGCGTGGCCGCGACCCGGGGCCACCGACACCAAGTACACGCGCGGGGTGCTGGGCGTGGTGGCCGGGGCGCCGAGCTATCCGGGTGCGGCCATCATGTGCACCCAGGCCGCGGTGAACGCCGGCGCGGGCATGGTCCGCTTCCTGGGGGACTCCACGGCGCGCGCCATGGTGCTCGCCCGCAGCCCGGAGGTGGTGTGCTCCGACGACCAGCCGTGGGACGTGCACGTCCAGGCGTGGCTCGCGGGCCCCGGCGTGGTGGGGGACGAGGCCCAGGCGGCGCGCGTGGAGGCCGTGATCGAGGCCGCGGAGCCGGCCGTCCTGGATGCCGGGGCGCTCGACGCCGCCGCCCGTTCGGTCGCGGACGCCCGGCTGGGCCCGCACAAGATCCTCACCCCGCACGCGGGGGAGCTGTCCCAGATCTTCGAGTGGCTGCACGGCTTCGGGCTGTGCGAGACGGGGGTCGAGCGCACGGTGATCGAGGCGAACCCCCTGCACTGGGCCAGGGAAGCCGCCCGGCTGACCGGGGCCACCGTGCTGCTCAAGGGCGCCACCACCGTGATCGCCTCGCCGGTGGGCGTCACGGGATGCCACGAGGACCGCGAGTGCCTGTGCCTCAGCGTGGGCGGGGCCAGCCCGTGGCTCGCGACCGCCGGGTCCGGGGACACTCTCGCGGGGATCCTGGGCACCGTGCTCGCCCACGTGGCCGAGCACCCGGATGCCCTCTCCCACCTGGGCCCGTGGGCGCGCGGAGACGGCCGGTGGGCCGCGGCCGCGGCGCTCGGAGCCGGCCTGCACGCGCTCGCCTCGCGCGTCCACGGAGAGGGGCCCGTGCCGCCGTCCGTGCTCGCCGAGAACGTCCGCGCGGTGCTGACCCGTCCGTGAGCCGCACCCGGAGCGGCTATGGTTGGACGTTGGCCGAGGGCGGGAGACCCGCCCTCGGCCCCACCACACCTTTGAGGAGAACCACATGGAAGTTTGGCCCGGACACCCCTATCCACTGGGCGCCACGTTCGACGGCACGGGGACCAATTTCGCGATCTTCTCCGAGGTCGCGGACCGCGTGGAGCTGTGCCTGTTCGACGAGGACGGCGCCGAGACCCGCGTGGAGGTCACCGCCGTGGACAGCTACGTGTGGCACTGCTACCTCCCGGCGGTCCAGCCCGGTCAGCGCTACGGCTACCGCGTGCACGGCCCGTGGGATCCGTCCCAGGGGCTGCGCTGCAACCCGGACAAGCTGCTGCTGGACCCCTACGCCAAGGCCGTGGAGGGCGGGATCGACTGGGACGAGTCCCTGTTCTCCTACAACTTCGGCGACGAGGACTCCGAGAACCACCAGGACTCCGCGCCGCACATGATGAAGGCCGTGGTGATCAACCCGTTCTTCGACTGGGAGGGTGACCGCACCCCCCACACGCCGTACCACAAGTCCGTGATCTACGAGGCCCACGTCAAGGGCCTCACCGAGCAGCATCCCGAGGTCCCCGAGGAGCAGCGCGGCACCTACGCCGGGGTCTCCCACCCGTCCGTGATCGCCCACCTCAAGAAGCTCGGCGTCACCGCGGTGGAGCTCATGCCCGTGCACCAGTTCGTGCAGGACTCCACGCTGCTGGAGAAGGACCTGCGCAACTACTGGGGCTACAACACCATCGCGTTCTTCGCCCCGCACAACGAGTACAGCGCGGCCTCCCACCTGGGCAGCCAGGTGCAGGAGTTCAAGGCCATGGTCCGCGCCCTGCACCAGGCGGACATCGAGGTCATCCTGGACGTGGTCTACAACCACACGGCCGAGGGCAACCACATGGGCCCCACGCTGTCCATGAAGGGCATCGACAACAACGCGTACTACCGCACCGTGGACGACGACCACAAGTTCTACATGGACTACACGGGCACCGGGAACTCGCTCAACGTGCGCCACCCGCACTCGCTGCAGCTGATCATGGACTCGCTGCGCTACTGGGTCACCGAGATGCACGTGGACGGCTTCCGCTTCGACCTCGCCGCCACCCTGGCCCGCGAGTTCTACGACGTGGACAAGCTCTCCACCTTCTTCGAGCTCGTGCAGCAGGACCCGATCGTCTCGCAGGTCAAGCTCATCGCGGAGCCCTGGGACATCGGCCCCGGCGGCTACCAGGTGGGCAACTTCCCGCCGCAGTGGACGGAGTGGAACGGCAAGTACCGGGACACCGTGCGCGACTTCTGGCGCGGCGAGCCCGCCACGCTCGGGGAGTTCGCCTCCCGCGTCACCGGCTCGGCGGACCTCTACGAGAACAGCGGCCGCCGCCCGTTCGCCTCGGTGAACTTCGTGACCGCGCACGACGGCTTCACGCTGCGGGACCTGGTCTCCTACAACGAGAAGCACAACGACGCCAACGGCGAGGACAACAACGACGGCGAGTCCCACAACCGCTCGTGGAACTGCGGCGAGGAGGGCCCCACCGACGACTCCGAGGTGCTGGCCCTGCGCGCCCGCCAGCAGCGCAACTTCCTGGCCACCCTGATGCTCTCCCAGGGCACGCCCATGCTGCTGCACGGGGACGAGCTGGGACGCACCCAGAAGGGCAACAACAACACGTACTGCCAGGACAACGAGCTCACGTGGATCAACTGGGAGAAGGTGGACGGGCCGCTGATCGAGTTCACGGCAGCCATCACCCGGCTGCGCCACGAGCACCCCACGTTCCGGCGCTCGCAGTTCTTCGACGGCCGCCCCGTGGACATGGGCGAGCGCGCCGAGGGCGACCCCATGCCGGACATCGCGTGGCTCGACACCGACGGCACGCCCATGGTCCCGTCCGACTGGGACGAGCCGCTGGCCCGCTCGGTGGGGATGTGGCTCAACGGCCAGGGCATCGCCGGGGTGGACATGCGTGGCCGCCGCATCACGGACGACAACTTCATCATCTACTTCAACTCCAACCCGGAGACCGTGGAGGTGACCCTTCCGCCCGCGCAGTACGGGATGAAGTGGGAGGAGATTCTGGACACCGCGGGCCGGCACTCGGACGGCGAGGTGCGCGAGCACTCCAGTGTGCTGCAGATGGAGGGCAAGTCCACGGTGCTGCTGCGCGCGTGGGAGGAGCCCGAGGAGGAGCCGGACGCCTCGGTGGCCGCATCCGTGGCGGCGTCGGTCGCGGTCTACGCGGAGGACGGGGCCTGAGCGCCGGTCGCCTCGGCCCAGCGGCCTCACGACGCCGCTGAGCGCCCGTGACGAACGCGCCACCCTCCCGGGGGTGGCGCGTTCGTCGTGTCCGGTGCGGGGTGCTCGCCCTGGGCGGATGGACTGGCACGAGCGCGCGCACTCCGCGAGACTGGAGGGGTGCTGACTCCCACTTCCACGTACCGCCTCCAGATCACCTCCCAGCAGGACCTCCACCGCGCCGCGGAGCTGGTCCCGTACATCCAGCGCCTCGGGGCGGACTGGGTGTACCTCTCACCGGTCCTCCGGGCCACGAGCGGCTCCGACCACGGCTACGACGTGGTGGACCCCACCGAGGTGGACCCCGAGCGCGGTGGCTCCGAGGGGCTCCGGGCCCTTTCCGAGGCCGCGCACGCCGCGGGGCTGGGCGTGGTGGTGGACATCGTCCCCAACCACCAGGGCGTGGCCGAGCCGCAGCAGAACCCGTGGTGGTGGTCGCTGCTCTCCGAGGGGCGCGAGAGCCGCTACGCGGACGCGTTCGACGTGGACTGGGAGGCCGGCGACGGCAAGGTGCTGATCCCGGTGCTGGGGGATGGGGACGAGGACCTCTCGGCACTCACCGTCCAGGACGGCACGCTGCGCTACTACGAGAACGTCTACCCGCTCGCCGAAGGCACGTGGTCCGAGGGCGACGACCCCGCCGAGGTGCACGCGCGCCAGCACTACGAGCTGGTCAACTGGCGCCGAGGGGACTCGGAGCTCAACTACCGCCGGTTCTTCACCGTGGCCACCCTGGCCGGCGTGCGTGTGGAGGACCGTGCGGTCTTCGACGAGTCCCACGCGGAGGTCTCCCGCTGGTTCCGCGAGGGCCTCGTGGACGGCCTGCGCATCGACCACCCGGACGGGGTCCGGGACCCGCGCGGCTACCTGGAGATGCTCGGCGAGGTCACGGACGGGGCCTGGACCGTGGTGGAGAAGATCCTGGAACCGGGGGAGTACCTGCCCTCCGACTGGCGCACGGCGGGCACCACGGGCTACGACTCCCTGGGGTGGATCGACCGGGTGCTGACCGACGCGCGGGGCCACTACGAGCTCGCCTCCCTGGACACCAAGCTGCGCGGTGGCACACCCGTGCGCTGGGACGACCTGATCCACGAGACCAAGCGCCGCATGGCGGACGAGGGCCTCTCCGCGGAGATCCACCGCCTGGTGCGGGAGCTGCCCGAAGATTTCCCGCACGGCACGGACGCCTCATACGACGGGCTGGCGGAGATCGCCGCCAACTTCCCGGTGTACCGCACCTACCTGCCCGAGGGTGCGGAGCACCTGCGGGAGGCCGTGGCCGCGGCACGGGAGCGGCGAGCGGACCTCGACGGCGTGCTCACGGACCTCGCCCGTGCCCTGGGTGCCGATGCCTCCCGGGGGGCGGACCTGGCGGAGATGGCCCGGCGGTTCCAGCAGACCTCCGGCATGATCATGGCCAAGGGCGTGGAGGACACCGCGTTCTACCGGTACACCAAGCTCACGTCCCTCACGGAGGTGGGCGGCGACCCCTCGGTCTTCTCCCTGGCCCCGGAGCAGTTCCACGTCGAGGCCGCGAGGCGCCAGCGGGAGTCCCCGGCGACGATGAACGCGCTGACGACCCACGACACCAAGCGCTCCGCCGCGGTCCGCGCGCGGATCACGGTGCTCTCCGAGCTGCCGCGCGTGTGGTCGGAGACCGTCTCCACGCTCGTGGGCCGCGCGAAGGACGCCGGGATCTCGCTCACGGACGGGCCCGCCGTGAACCTCGTGCTGCAGGCCGTGGTGGGCGCGTGGCCCCTGGAGCGGGACCGCGCCGTCGACTACGCCATGAAGGCCGTGCGGGAGGCCTCCGTGTCCACCGCGTGGGTGGACGGGGACGAGGACTTCGAGCGGGAGCTCACCCGCTTCATCGACTTCCTGTTCACGAATCCGCGCGCCCGCGGCGTCGTGGAAGGCTGCGTGGCCCGCGTGAGCGAGCCGGGCTGGGCCAACGCGCTGGCCGCCACCGCGCTGCAGCTGACCCTGCCGGGTGTTCCGGACGTCTACCAGGGGCAGGAGCTGTGGGAACCCTCCCTGGTGGACCCGGACAACCGCCGTCCCGTGGACTTCACCGCGCGTGACGCCATGCTCTCCGAGCTCGACGCCGCCGCGCCGGGCTCCGCAGCGGCCACCCCCGCGGTGGACGAGACGGGTGCGGCCCGGATGCTGCTGACCTCCCGCGCCCTGCGGCTGCGCCGTGAGCACCCCGAGCTCTTCACGGACTACACCCCGCTGCAGGTCACGGGTGCGCTCGCGGAGCACGCGCTGGGCTTCGACCGCGGCGGCGTGGCCACCGTGGTCACCCGCTTCCCCGCCACGCTCGCCGCCGAGGGCGGTTTCACGGACGAGACCGTGGCGCTGGCCCCCGGCACGTGGCAGGACGTCCTGACCCTCCGCGAGGTCACGGCGACAGACGCCGGAGTGGCCCTCTCCCAGATCCTCGACACCTACCCCGTGGCGATCCTGCGCCGGAAGGACGGCTGAACCATGAACTCCGACCACCGCTTCGACGTCTGGGCGCCCCACGCCCGCAAGGTCACCGTCCGCATCGAGGGCGAGGACCACCCCATGGAGGGCCTGGCGGACCGTCCCGGCTGGTGGACGCTTCCCGCCGGCGACGCCGCCCCGCAGGGCACCGTGCGCTACGGCTACATCCTGACCAAGACCTTCGACGAGGGCACGCCCAAGGAGCGCGAGCAGGTCTCGGACGTGCTCCCGGACCCGCGCTCGCGCCGCCAGCCGCAGGGCGTCCACGAGCTCTCGTGCACGTTCGACGCCGACGCCTTCGAGTGGCACGACGCCGACTTCCGCCCCCGCCCGCTGCAGGACTCCGTGCTGTACGAGCTGCACCCCGGAACGTTCACCCCGGAGGGCACGCTGGACGCCGCCATCGGCAAGCTGGACCACCTGGTGGACCTGGGTGTCACCGCGGTGGAGCTGCTGCCGGTCAACGGCTTCAACGGCGAGCACAACTGGGGCTACGACGGCGTGGCCTGGTACACCGTGGCCGAGCCCTACGGCGGGCCGGAGGCCTACCAGCGCTTCGTGGACGCGTGCCACGCCAAGGGTCTGTCCGTGATCCAGGACGTGGTGTACAACCACCTGGGCCCCAGCGGGAACTACCTGCCGCTGTTCGCGGACTACTTCAAGCCGGGCGCCTCCAGCTGGGGTGACCTCATCAACCTGGACGGCTGGGGCGCGGACGGGGTGCGCGAGTACATCCTGGACAACGTGACCATGTGGCTGCGCGAGTACCACGTGGACGGCTTCCGCCTGGACGCCGTGCACGCGCTCGCGGACTCGCGCGCCACGCACATCCTGGAGGAGATCGCCGAGCGCGTGGCCGAGGAATCCGCACGCACGGGCAAGGACCTGGTGACCATCGCGGAGTCCGACCTCAACGACCCCCGCATGGTGGCTGCCACCGACCGCCATGGTCTGGGCATGGACGCCCAGTGGCTCGACGACGTCCACCACGCCGCGCACACGGCCTTCACGGGTGAGACCCACGGCTACTACGGGGACTTCGCGTCCCTGCACGCCCTGGAGAAGACCATGCACACCGCGTACTTCCACAACGGGACGTACTCCACGTTCCGGGGCCGTTCCCACGGCCGGGAGATCGACGCCGCCGAGCAGCGTCCGTTCCAGTTCGTCACGTTCCTGCAGAACCACGACCAGGTGGGCAACCGTGCCGCCGGTGACCGGATGAACCAGTCCATGAGCGTGGACCGGGCGGTCGCGGCGGCCACGTGGCTCATGACCCAGCCCTTCACGCCCATGCTGTTCATGGGGGAGGAGTACGGGGCCAGCACGCCGTGGCAGTTCTTCACCGCGCACCCCGAGCCCGAGCTGGGTGAGGCCGTGGCCAAGGGCCGCAAGGCCGAGTTCGCGCAGATGGACTGGGACCACGCCACCGTGCCGGACCCCCAGGACCCGCAGACCTTCGAGCGCTCCAAGCTCAACTGGTCCGAGGTCCACGAGGGTGACCACGAGCGGATCTACCGGGCCTACCGGGACCTCATCGCCCTGCGCCTGGGCACCCCCGAGCTCACGGACCAGCGCTGGGACACCGTGGCCACCCAGGCCAGCGACGACGAGCAGTGGTTCGTGCTCAAGCGGATGAGCGAGCCGGAGTCCGTGCACGGCGTCGTCGTGGCCATCAACCTGGGCGGCGAACCCCGCAACCTGCCGCTCATGGGCGGGGACGAACCCCAGCTGCTGTTCACGAGCGGCGCGGCCCCCGAGCCGGGCTCCGAGGGCACGGTGCGCGTGGCCCCGGAAACCGCCGTGGTGCTGCGGGTCTGAGACTGCCGCTGGGCCGGGCCCCGTCTGCCTGCCCCGGCCCAGTCGCGCAGCCCAGCCGCCCCGCCGCCACGACGTCACCTGGCCTCCCAGGCGCCGCGGCGCAACCGGCCCCCAAGGCGGCGCGGTGCCGCCGGACCCGCAGGACGCCGCTCCGACGAACCAGCACGACGCTGCCGGACGGAGGCACGAGCGCGCCCGGCGGCGTCGTGCGCCGTCATGCGGTGCGGTGCGCGGAGCCGAGCGGTGGCAGACTGGTGCCCATGCTGATCTATGGCGACGACACCGTGTGGACCCCTGCCGAGAACCGCTACGAGACCATGCCGTACCGGCGTGTGGGGGAGTCCGGGCTCAAGCTGCCCGCCGTCTCCCTGGGGCTGTGGCACAACTTCGGGGACGACAAGCCCGTGGCCGGGATGCGCGCCACGCTGCGCCGCGCGTTCGACCTGGGCATCACCCACTTCGACCTGGCCAACAACTACGGCCCGCCCGCGGGATCGGCGGAGATCAACTTCGGCCGCATCCTTAAAGAGGACTTCGCGGGGCACCGCCACGAGCTCGTGATCTCCTCCAAGGCCGGGTGGGACATGTGGCCCGGCCCGTACGGTGACGTGGGCGGTTCCCGCCAGTACCTGGTCACCTCCCTGGACCAGTCCCTGGAGCGCATGGGCCTGGACCACGTGGACGTGTTCTACCACCACCGCCCGGATCCCGAGACGCCGCTCGAGGAGACCATGCGGGCGCTGGACCACATCGTGCGCTCCGGCCGCGCCACGTACGTGGGCGTCTCCTCCTACGGCGCGGACCTCACGCTCGAGGCACAGCGGATCATGCGCGAGCTGGGCACCCCGCTGGTGATCCACCAGCCCTCCTACTCGATGCTCAACCGCTGGATCGAGCAGCCCAACGAGCGCGCGGGCGGGAAGAACCTGCTGGGTGCGCTGACCGAGACGGGCATGGGCTCCATCTGCTTCACCCCGCTGGCTCAGGGCATGCTCACGGACAAGTACCTGCACGGTGTGCCCGAGGGCTCCCGCGCGGCGGAGAACAAGTCCCTGGACCCGTCCTGGCTCAGCGAGCAGACGCTGGAGCAGATCCGTGAGCTCAACACCATGGCGCAGGAGCGCGGCCAGACCCTGGCCCAGATGGCGATCGCGTGGACCCTGCGCCCGCAGGACTCCGGGCAGGTCACCTCCGCACTGGTGGGGGCGTCCTCCGCGCAGCAGATCGAGGACTCCGCCCGGGCCGTGGCCAACCTGGAGTTCTCCGCGGACGAGCTGCGCCGGATCGACGAGCTCGTCACGGACGCCGGCGTGAACATCTGGGGTGCGGCCACCGAGTCCAAGCACGCATGACCACGGCGCAGTACGGGGCGCTGCTGGGACTGTGGGTCGCGGGGATCGTGGTCCCCGGCCCGGACATCTTCATCATCCTGCGCAACGCGTTCCTGTCCTCGCGGCGCAGCGCGGTGTTCACCGCCCTGGGCGTGATGGTCGGGAACTTCGCCTGGATCGCGCTGTCCCTCGCGGGTGTCACGGTGTTCATCAGCGACAACCACGTGCTGAAGCTCGCGGTGCAGATCGGCGGTGCCCTGTTCCTGCTGCGCATGGGCTACGGCTCCCTGCGCTCGGGGCTCGAGGGCCGGGCGGCCCGGCGGCGCGCCACCCTGGGCCCCGTGGTCCACGAGGCACAGGACGCAGACGGTGCCCACTCGGTCCAGGGCGGCGCCCCCGGGCGCGGTCCGGGCGGCACCGGGTCCACCGCGCAGGATCCCGTGGCGCACGCCGCCGCCGCGGAGCCCGTCCGGACGGGTCTCGCCACGGATCCGCTGCGTGCCGACGACGCCGCGGTCGTCGCGGAGCTCTCCGCCGGTGCCCGCCGGGGCCGGTTCCTCGGCCCGGAGGACCTCACTCCCGGACGGGCCCTGGCCCAGGGCACCGTCACGAACCTCGCCAACGCCAAGGCCGTGGTGTTCTTCGTGGCGCTGTTCGGCTCGGTGGTCCCCGCAGGGATCCTCTGGTGGGAGGCCCTCGCGGTACTGGGCATGATGGTGGCCGTGGGTCTCGCCTGGTTCCTCGCCGTGGCCTGGGCCGGGTCCATCCCCGCCCTGGCCCGCCGGTTCCAGGCCCGCACCGCGGAGGTCGAGATCGTCTCCGGCGTGGTCTTCGCCCTCGTGGCCGTGGGGCTGCTCGTGGAGGCCCTGCTGACGCTGTGACACCCCGGTGGGGCTCCGGCACCCGGATGACGCTCCGACAGCGTGCTGACGCACCGACGGCGTGCTGACGCACCGACGGCGTGCTGACGCACCGCCACCGTGCTGGTGCTCCCACGATCCGCCGCTCCCACGCCCCGCTGCTCGGCCGGGAACAATCGGAGCCATCGGGCGGGACACCGCCCCTGGCGGCGGGGCACCCGCGGGGCCGGGCGGCGTCGTCGTCCGCGCACGGGGTGGAACCGGTGGTGAGCCTGGTTACACTGTGAAGTCGGTCGAGTGCGGCGTGGCACGGTGGTGACTCCGTGGCCGCACGAGCGCGCGCGAGACGTGCGCGGGCCGTCATCCGCCGAGTCGAGGAGAACCGTGTCCGAACATCCCATCCGCGTGGCCGTTGCCGGCGTGGGCAACTGCGCCACATCGCTCATCCAGGGCGTGCACTTCTACCGTGACGCCGATCCCTCCGATGCCGTTCCCGGGCTCATGCACGTGCAGTTCGGCGACTACCACGTGCGGGACGTCCAGTTCGTGGCCGCGTTCGACGTGGACGCCGCCAAGGTGGGGCTGGACCTGTCCCAGGCCATCCTGGCCGGTGAGAACAACACGATGGAGATCGCCAAGGTCCCGCCGCTGGACGTGACCGTGGACCGCGGCCCCACCCTGGACGGGCTGGGCCAGTACTACCGCGAGACCATCACGGAGTCCGACGCCGAGCCCGTGGACGTGGCGCAGGTGCTGCGCGAGCGCGAGGTGGACGTGCTCGTGTCCTACCTGCCCGTGGGCTCCGAGGAGGCGGACCGCTTCTACGCGCAGGCGGCGATCGACGCGGGCGCGGCGTTCGTCAACGCGCTGCCCGTGTTCATCGCGGGCACGGACGAGTGGGCGCAGAAGTTCACGGACGCCGGGCTGCCGATCGTGGGTGACGACATCAAGTCCCAGGTGGGCGCCACCATCACCCACCGCGTGCTCGCCAAGCTGCTGGAGGACCGCGGCTACGTGCTGGACCGCACCTACCAGCTCAACGTGGGCGGCAACATGGACTTCAAGAACATGCTGGAGCGCTCCCGGCTGGAGTCCAAGAAGATCTCCAAGACCCAGGCGGTGACCTCCAACGTGCCGCACGAGATGCGCGCCAAGGACGTCCACATCGGCCCGTCCGACTACGTGGGCTGGCTGGACGACCGCAAGTTCGCGTTCGTGCGCCTGGAGGGCCACGGCTTCGGCAACGCCCCCATCTCCCTGGAGTACAAGCTCGAGGTGTGGGACTCGCCGAACTCTGCGGGCGTGATCATCGACGCCATCCGCGCGGCCAAGATCGGTCTGGACCGCGGCATCGGCGGGCCGCTGACCTCGGCGTCCTCCTACTTCATGAAGTCCCCGCCGGAGCAGTTCGACGACGACACCGCCCGCGAGAACGTGGAGAAGTTCATCCGCGGCGAGGTGGAGCGCTGAGCGGAGCCCGCTCCCCGGGACCGACGACGGCGCCCGGCGCCGATCTGCTCGGTGCCGGGCGCCGTCGCACGTCCGGGATGCGCCCGCGGCGGGACGGGTGGTTCAGGGGCGGTCCTGCCCGGCGAGCCCCGCGCGGGAGATGATGTAGTCCACCAGGGGGTCGTAGAGGTGCGGGGCCACGTTGTCGTCCAGGGGCACCACCACGTCCACCTGGTTCTGGGCCTCCGCCACGAAGATCCCGGGGTCGTTGCAGTCGCCCATCGCAATGGTGGGCAACCCGGCGCGGGACCCGGCCCAGCCCGCCATGCCGTGGTCGGAGACCACGAGGTCCGGTGCCTGCCGACCCTGCTCCGCCAAGTGCTCGAGCACGAGCCGCATGGGGTCGGGGAAGTGGGTGTGGCGCAGCCCGCCGTACTGCTCCACCATCACCACGTCCTCGATCTGCCGGACGTCCCCGTCCTCGAAGGGCAGGGCCTCGTCGAACCGGATCACGCGCGCCCCGGAGGCGCGTGCCACCCGAGCCATGCGGGCGTACACCGGCGCGAGCCCGGAGGGGTGGCCCGTGGCGAAGAGCAGACGCTTGCGGCCCCGCACCGCCCGGCTGAAGATGTCCGCGTACTCGTCCAGCCTGGCCACGCACAGCTGCGCGGAGATGGAGTCCTGACCGCTCACGTAGGCGGGGTCGTCGTTGATGCCCACGCGGTCCCGCATGAGTTCGAAGACGGAGTCGAAGTCCCACTCCCGGGTCCGCTCGACCCCCATGTGCTGGTGCTGGTCCCCGTCCAGGAACCCCTGGATGTTGCGGAGGTTGGCCTCGCGCGGGGTCGCGACGGCTCCGGTGATCCGGGAGCGGTCCAGGTATCGGGCGAGGGAGTCACGGCTCAGGTACGCGGTGGTCACAGTCGCGAGTTTAGGCGGTGGACCCGTCACCCGCACACGCGAGGTACGCGCGGGAGTGCTGCGCGGCGACGTCGTCCCAGGTCAGTTCGCGCGCCCGCCGAGCCGCCGCCTGTGACATCGCTCTCCACGCGGTGGGGTCCGCGGCCGCGCGGTGCAGGGCCTCGGCCCACACGTCCGGGTCCCTGCCGGGCACGAGCCGGCCGGTCTCGCCGTCCCGCACCGCGTAGCGCAGTCCGTCCACGTCCGTGGCGAGCACGGGGGTGCCGCACGCCTGAGCCTCCACGGCCACGAGCCCGAAGGTCTCCGACGAGGACGGCACGGCCACCGCGTCCACCGAGCCCATGAGCCGGGCGAGCTCCGGGCGGGGCAGGGACCCGCGGAGCACGACGTCGCCCGCGACCCCCTCCGCACGCGCCAGCTCGCGCAGGTGGTTCAGGAACTCCCGCGAACCCGTTCCGGCCAGGACCAGCCGCACAGGGGTCTCCGGGTGGGCGCGGCGCAGCCGACCAAGCGCACGCACGAGCACCTGCTGCCCTTTGAGTGGCTGCATCCGTCCCGCGCACAGCACGGTGAAGGGCTCCGGCTGGCCCGGGGACTGCGCACGAGCGCGCACTGCGGAGACCGGCCCGCCGGCTGGGTGCTCCCCGCCGCGGGGCACGGCCGTGGGCGGGGTGGACCGCGGGGTCCGGTCCTGGCTCGCGGGGCGGAACACGGTCGGGTCCACCCCCGGCGGGATCACCTCGATCCGCGCCGGGTCCGCGCCGTACAGCTCCACGAGCTGACGCTTCTCCGCCGGGGTGTTGACCACCGTGCGGCACGCGCGGGAGATGATGTGCCGCTCGGCGTCCTCGCGCTCCCGCGGCTCGGGGGCCTCGTCCGCTCCGGCGCGCAGGTTCTTCGCGGCCGCAGAGGTGTGCAGGGTGAGCACCAGGGGAGCGTGCAGGTGCCCGGCGAGCTCGAGCCCCGCCACCGCGGACAGCCAGTAGTGGGCGTGCAGCACGCGCGGCGCGGCGTCGTGGCCGTCGTAGAAGTGCGCGAGGGCGCGGCCGAAGGGCTCGGCGAAGCGCGGCAGGTCCTGTTTGGGGGCTGAACCCGCGCCGGGCAGCGACACCGCGAGCAGCCGGATGCCGGGTGCGAGGTCCGAGGGGTGCACGCCCTCGGCGTGGGAGGGGACTCGGTCCAGGGTGGCCATGTCCACGAGCCACCCGGCCTGGGCCAGGGCGCGCGCGAGGTGCCACACGTAGACGTTCATGCCCCCGGCGTCCCCGGAGCCCGGCTGGTCCACGGGGGAGGTGTGCATGCTGAGCAGCAGCACGCGGTCGGGGCAGGCGGGAGGCACGCGCCCAGCCTACCGGCGGCCACGGGGCACAATGGGGGGCGTGAGTGAGATGACCTCGGAGCAGAACCGGCAGGCAGACGGACCCAGCGAGCGCAGCGCGGTGGTGGACCTCGCCGCGGTGCAGCACAACGTGGGGCGGCTGCTCGATCTCGCCCGGGGCCGCACGCTGATCGCCGTGGTCAAAGCGGACGCGTACGGCCACGGTGCACCTCAGGTGGCGCGGGCGGCGCTCGCGGCCGGTGCGCACATGCTCGGCACGGCCCACGTGGCGGAAGCACTGGCCCTGCGCGCGCAGGGCATCACGGCCCCCGTGCTGGCGTGGCTGCACACCGCGGCCACGGACTTCAACGCCGCGGTGAGCCAGGACGTCCGCCTGGGCCTCAGCGGCGGGGAGCTGGACCTCGTCCTGGACGCCGCCCGGAAGACCGGCAGACCCGCGGTGGTCCACCTCAAGTTCGACTCCGGGCTGGGCCGCAACGGCGCCACTCCCGCGCAGTGGCCGCGGCTGCTGGAGCGCGTCCGCCGCGCCGAGTGCGAGGGGCTGCTCACGGTGGAGGGCGTCTTCACGCACCTGGCCGTCGCGGACGAGCCCACCCGCCCGGAGACGGCCGAGCAGCTCGCCGCGTTCCAGGACGCGGTGCGTGCCGCCCGGGAGGCGGGCCTGCACCCCACGCTGGTCCACGCCGCCAACACCCCGGGGCTGCTGTCCGCGGCCGATCTTCCGGACCCGGACGCCATGCTGCTCGACGCCGTGCGCGTGGGCCTGGGGCTGTACGGCCTGAGCCCGTTCGCGGACCGCACCCCGCAGGAGTTCGGGCTGGTGCCCGCGATGACCCTGCGGACCCGGGTGGCCAACGTCAAGGACGTGCCGGCCGGTGCCGGGGTGTCCTACGGACTCACCTACCGCACCGAGGGGCCCACCCGGCTCGCGCTGGTTCCGCTGGGCTACGCCGACGGCGTCCCCCGGGTGGCCACGGGGGCACCCGTGCGGATCGGGGACCGGATCTACCCGGTGGTGGGTCGGATCGCAATGGACCAGTGCGTCGTGGACCTGTCCCTGGGGCGGCCCGTGGGCGCCGGGACGGGGGAGCCCCCTGTGCGGATCGGGGACGAGGCCGTTCTCTTCGGCGCCGGGACGGACCCCTCCGTCGTGGAGTGGGCCGACGCCGCCGGGACCATCAACTACGAGATCGTCACCCGGATCTCGCCGCGCGTCCCCCGCGAGTACGTGGGGGTGGAACCGCAGCGCGCGAACGGCCGGGACCGGAACGCGCGGGCCAGTGGGCACCCCGGTGCGGAGACCGGCGAGGCGCCCACCACGGATTCCGTGGAGGCCCCCCGCGCGGACCGCGACCGCGGGTCGGACACCGGGCCGGGCGGCGTCGTGCCCGGGCAGGACGCGCAGGACGGTCCCGGGGAGGGGGCCGCGGCGGGGGAGAACTGGAGCCTCACCCGGGAGCTCGGGACCGCGGAGGAGACCCGCGAGCTGGCGCGCGCCCTCGCACCGCACCTGCGGGCGGGAGACCTGGTGCTGCTCAACGGCGAGCTGGGCGCGGGCAAGACGACCTTCACCCAGGGGCTCGGCGAGGGGCTGGGCGTGCGCAAGGGGATCATCTCGCCCACGTTCGTGCTCGCGCGCCGCCACCCGAACGTGGTGGACGGCCCCCGACCGGGTGGGCCGGACCTCGTGCACGTGGACGCGTACCGGCTGACCACGGCCGAGGACGTCGAGAGCATCGACCTGGAGGACACGCTGGACACGTGCGTGACCGTGGTGGAGTGGGGCACCGGCAAGGTGGAGCACCTCAGCGGCTCGCGGCTCGTGGTCGACATCGAGCGGGCCCGAGGCGCCGAGGCGGTTCCCGAGCAGCCGGACACGGACCTGGCCGGGGTGCTCGCGGACCTGGGCGCCCAGTGGCAGGACGAGGACACCGCCGACGAGGCGCGCCGGGTGACGCTGCGGGGGATCGGCCCGCGCTGGGCCCGGTGCCCGCGGTGGTGACGGGGCCGCGAGGTCCGAAGCACGGGTGGGGCGAGAACCAGTTCCCGTGACCACTCGGGTGCCGGTCCGAGGGGGTCGGGGTGCGTCGCGGATCACGCCCGGTCAGACCGGGAAAGGGCCCGGCTGCGTGACACAATGAGGGCGGACACCTGCACGTCCACCGCAGACGGTGAGACCCCAGGGGGACCCCGACGGCGTCGTCGTTCCATGGGCACTCGGCCGCCTGCGCGCACCGACCCGAGGAGAACCGCATGCCGCGGACATCGACACCCCACATCAAACCCGATGGCGCACCCATCGCCGAGACCATCCTGCTGCCCGGTGACCCGCTGCGCGCCAAGTACATCGCGGAGACGTTCCTCGAGGACGTGGTGCAGTTCAACTCCGTGCGCAACATGCTCGGCTACACCGGAAGGTTCAACGGCCGGGAGCTGTCCGTCATGGGCACGGGCATGGGCATCCCGTCCATCGCGCTCTACAGCTGGGAGCTGATCCACGAGTTCGGCTGCCGCAAGCTGGTGCGCGTGGGCTCGTGCGGCGGGCTCACCAGGAACCTGGCCCTCAACGACATCGTGCTCGCGCAGGCCGCGTCCACGGACTCCAACTACCTGGCGCAGTTCGACCTGCCCGGCACGTGGGCCCCCACCGGTTCCTTCCGGCTGCTGGACCACGTGTACCGCGGCGCCGCCGAGCGCGGGATCACCGCCCACGCGGGCAACGTGGTCTCCTCCGACACCTTCTACCACGCGCAGGACGACACCACGCAGCGCTGGGCCCGGATGGGCGTGCTCGCCGTGGAGATGGAGACCGCGGGGCTGTACGCCAACGCGGCCGCCGCCGGAGTGGAGGCGCTGGGCATGTTCACCGTCTCCGACAACCTCGTGACTCACGAGGAGATGAGCCCCGAGCAGCGCCAGACGGGGTTCGCACAGATGATCGAGCTGGCCGCAACCGTGACGGAGCTGTGAACGACATGAACCCCGAGAACCAGAACCCCGTCCCGCCCTCCGAGGCGGGACCCCAGAGCGCGGCCTCCACGCCCGCGGCCGCCGTGCCCGCCACGGCCACCGGTGCCGCCGGGGCCCGCACCACGAGCGGTGTGAACCCGCGCCGGGCCGTGCCCGTGCTGCTGTTCCTCTTCATCTTCTGCCTGGTGATCGACCAGGGCTTCAAGTTCACGTCCCAGCCCATGGCGGAGGCGCTGAACCTCAGCGAGTCCACGGTGAGCCTGCAGGCCACGCTCACCGGTGTGCTCATCGGCATCGGTGCCGTGGTGTACTCCGCGCTCGCGGACTCCGTGGCCATCCGCAAGCTGCTGTACCTGAGCATCGGGCTGATCGTGGTGGGCTCGGTGATCGGCTTCGTGGGCTCCGCGTCCTTCCCCGTGGTGCTCGTGGGCCGCGTGATCCAGACGGCCGGCCTGGCCGCGGCGGAGACCCTCTACGTGGTGTACGTGACCAAGCACTTCGAGGGCGTGGAGCTCAAGAAGTACCTGGGCTTCTCCAACATGTCCTTCCAGCTGGCCTCGCTGATCGGCACCCTGATCTCCGGCTTCCTGGCCACGTACGTGTCCTGGACCTGGATGTTCCTGATCCCGCTGATCATCCTGCTGTCCCTGCCGTTCATCAAGACCCGCGTGCCGGACGAGGTCCAGCAGAGCAGCTCCGGGGTGGACGTCTACGGGCTGTTCCTGGTGGGCGTGATCGCGACCGGACTGATCATGTTCATGCAGGAGTTCGTGTGGTGGTGGTGGATCCCCGTGGTCGTGGCCACCGTGCTGTTCGTGATCCACGTGCGCACCAACCCCAAGGCCCTGGTGGACGCGTCCTTCTTCACCAACCGCCCGTACATCAGCGCCCTGGTGGTCGTGTTCATCATCTACTCGGTGAACCTGGCGTTCGTCTTCCTGTTCCCCTTCGCGATCCACGGTGTGCACGACATGGCCATGGACAAGGTCTCGCTGCTCACCATCCCCGGCTACATCCTGGGCGCCTCCACGGCGGCCATGTCCGGGGGGGTCAGCAAGCGGCTCGACTCCAAGCAGGCCGTGACGCTGGCGCTGTGCCTGCTGGCGCTGTCCCTCGCGGTCGCGGGGGTGTTCATCAACGTCTCCGTGGTGGCCATGGTGATCGCGATGGCCATGTTCTCGGTGGGCTTCGGCCTGCTGTACGCGCCGCTGATGTCCAGCGCGCTGCTGCTCATGCCGGCCTCCAAGTCCGGCGTGGCCGTGGGCTTCTACAACCTGGTGATCAACGTGGCCTCCCCGATCGGCGTGGCGTACACCGCCACGCTGATGTCCGGCAAGCCCACCTGGTTCAGCGGGCTCAGCGTGGGCACCACGCCCGAGGGCGACTACTTCGCGACCATCCTGTGGCTGCTCGTGGGCATCACCCTGCTGGGCCTGGTGGCCTACCGCGTGCTGTTCGGGCTGATCGAGCGCAGCGACGCCCGGGCCGCCCAGCAGCTGACCACGCAGGCGTAGCTTCCCGCGCCGCGCACCGCAGCCCCTCCGCCCCGTTCCCCTCGCGGAACCGGGACGGAGGGTCTGCCGCGTTGCGGGCATAGACTGTCCGGGTGCTTGTGCTGAGTCTGGATTCCTCCTCGATCGCCTCCGTGGCACTGTCCCGCAACGGTGAGGTGATGCGGGAGTTCGCCACCACGGACACGCGCTCCCACGCGGAGGCGCTGGCCCCGGCGGTGCGTGACCTGCTGTCCGCGCAGGGGGTCACGGGCGCCGAGCTGGACGCGCTGCTCGTGGGCACGGGGCCCGGCCCGTTCACGGGTCTGCGCGCGGGTCTCGCCACGGCGTGGGCGCTCGGCTTCGCGTGGGACGTGCCCGTGCACGGGCTGTGCTCCCTGGACGCCGTGGCCCACCGCGTGGCCCCGACCGCCCGCTCCGCCGGGCACCCGGAGTACCTGGTGGCCATCGACGCCCGCCGCAAGGAGCTCTACTGGCGCCGCTACCGGGTGCACGACGACGCCGCCGGCACCTGTGCCGTGCCCGTGGCCGCCCCGCAGGTGGGCGCCCCGGAGGAGCTCCCGGACCTGCCGTGCGCGGGACCCGGCGCGGGTCTGTACCCCGACCGGATCGCGCGGCCCCTGACCGGGAGCCAAGAGCTGCACCCCACGGCCGCGGACCTCGCCCGCGCGGCCTGGGCGCTGACGAGCCGCGGCACGCCCCTCAGCACCGACACCTCCCCGCTGTACCTGCGCGAGTCCGACGCCAAGGTGCCCGCATCGCTCAAACGGGTCACCTCATGACGGGCGCCGAGAACACCGCGTCGGATCCCGACGACAACGCCACCGCGAGACCCCCTGCCGGACCCGGCGGGCAGCACGGCCCCGCAGACCGGCAGGGACGGGCCGCGGAAGTCACCGCGCACCCGCGGGAGGGGCACGGCGCGGCGAGTGCGGCGGCGTCGTCGATCCCCGCGGGACACGCCCTGCGGCCCATGCAGCCCGGGGACCTGGACGCCGTGCACGCCCTGGAGACCGCGCTGTTCCCCGAGGACGCCTGGCCCCGGCCCATGTTCGACGAGGAGCTGGCGCACCCCACCCGCCAGTACTGGGTGGTCACCCGTGACGGGGAGATCGTGGCGTACGCGGGGATGATGTGCATCCCTCCGGTGGGGGACGTCCAGACGATCGCCGTGGCCGCGGCCCACGAGGGCAAGGGTCTGGGGAGCGCCCTGCTGCGCGTGCTGCACGAGGCCGCCGTGCGCGCCGGGGCCACCGAGATGATGCTCGAGGTGCGCGCGGACAACCCCCGCGCCCAGGCCCTGTACCGGCGCTTCGGCTACGAGCACATCCACACCCGGGCCCACTACTACGGTCCGGGACACGACGCACTCATCATGCGCTGCGAGCTGGTCCCGCCCGGGCCGCAGCAGCGCAGCGCGGACGGAAGGACCATCCATGAGCACCGCTGAGCCCCTCGTGCTGGGCATCGAGTCCTCGTGCGACGAGACCGGAGTGGGCATCGTGCGCGGCACCGAGCTGCTGACCAACACCGTGTCCTCCTCCATGGAGCAGCACGTGCGCTTCGGCGGGGTGATCCCCGAGATCGCCTCCCGCGCGCACCTCGAGGCGTTCGTGCCCACGGTGCGCGAGGCGCTCGCCGCGGCGGACGTGACGCTCGCGGACGTGGACGCGATCGCCGTGACCTCCGGGCCCGGACTCGCGGGCGCGCTCATGGTGGGCGTGGCCGCGGCCAAGGCGCTCGCGGTGGCCACGGGGACGCCCCTGTACGCGATCAACCACCTCGTGGCCCACGTGGGCGTTGGCCTGCTGGACGGGGACGGCAGCCTCCCCGAGAACCTGGGAGCGCTGCTCGTCTCCGGCGGGCACACCGAGGTCCTTGCGGTGGGAGAGATCACCGAGGACGTCCGGCTGCTCGGTGCCACGATCGACGACGCCGCCGGCGAAGCCTACGACAAGGTGGCCCGCCTGCTCGGACTCGCCTACCCCGGGGGACCGGCGATCGACCGGGCCGCGAAGGACGGGAACCCCGAGGCGTTCCGGTTCCCGCGCGGGCTGAGCGCGGGCAAGTACATGGGTTCGGCGGAGAACCCCGGCCGGCACCGCTACGACATGTCCTTCTCGGGGCTCAAGACCGCGGTGGCCCGCGTGGTGGAGGCGTTCGAGGCCGCTGGTCAGCCCGTGCCCGTGGCGGACGTGGCCGCGAGCTTCCAGGAGTCCGTGGTGGACGTGATCTCCCGCAAGACCGTGCTGGCCTGCACCGAGCACGGGATCACCACCCTGCTCATGGGCGGCGGAGTGGCCGCGAACTCCCGGCTGCGGGAGGTCGTGACGGGGCGCTGCGCGGAGCACGGGATCCGTGTGGTGGTCCCGCCGCTGTCGCTGTGCACGGACAACGGGGCCATGGTGGCGGCCCTCGGCGCCCGCCTCGTCACGCGGGGCGTGGCGCCCACGGGCATCGAGTTCACCGCGGATCCGGGACTGCCCGTGACCACGGTGTCGGTGCCCGCCCCGGCCTGAGTCCGCCTCAGCCGGCGTGTGCCGGTTGAGGCGGTGTGACCGGCGCGTGCGGCCCGCCCGGTACGCGCGGTCCGGGTCCGACGGTAGGGAGCCCGAGCGGTGTGGAGCAACCGCGCTCCGGCGCCCGCCCGGAGGCGCGCTGGGTGTTCCGGACCGGCCCCGGGGTCAGCGGATCTCGCGGTTCTGCGCCACGATGTCCCGCACCACGGCCCGCAGGTCCCCGCCGTTCTCCTGGGCGATCCGGCGCTGGCGGAGGTAGCCGGCTTCACCGGTCAGCATGGTCTCCACGTAGGCCAGCTCCCGGGCGCAACCGAGCTCCTCGGCGAGCGGCTCCAGGCGGTTCAGCACCTCGGTGAGGTCCTCGGCGAGGGGCTCCTGGTGGTTCTGCGCGTCCCGGATGACCACGGCGTCCAGCCCGTAGCGGGCGGCACGCCACTTGTTCTCCTGGTGGTGCCACGGCGGCATCACGGGAATGCTTCCGCCCTGGTCCAGCGTGCGGGAGAAGGACTCCACGAGGCACTGGGTCAGGGCCGTCAGCGCACCCACCTCACGAAGGTTGGAGGGGCCGTCGCACACGCGCATCTCCACCGTGCCAAAGCGGGGGACGGGGCGGATGTCCCAGCGGTTCTCGGAGGTCTCCTCGATCACGTCCGTGGCGATCAGGTCCGCCACGTAGGCCTCGTACTCGTCCCACGAGTCGAAGTGGAAGGGCAGCCCGGCCGTGGAGAGCTGCTGGAACAGCTGCGCTCGCTGCGAGGCGTAGCCGGTGTCGTGGCCGCACCAGTACGGCGAGTTGGCGGACAGCGCCAGCAGGTGCGGGTAGTAGTTCATGAGCCCGTCCAGCACGGGCAGCGCCTTGTCCCGGTGGTCGACCCCCACGTGGACGTGCAGCCCAAAGATCACCATCTGACGGCCCCAGTACTGCGCGCGGTCCAGCACCTTGTAGTAGCGCTCCGCGTCCACCACCGGCTGGTCCGCCCAGTCAGAGAACGGGTGGGTGCCGGCCGCGAAGATCTCGAGTCCGCGCGGGTCCGTGACCTCCCGGAGCCTGTCCTGGGTATCGGACAGGTGCGCCAGGGCCTCGGGCACGTTCTGGCACACGCCCGTGACCATCTCCACGGTGTTCTGCAGGAACTCGCCCGTGACCTGGGGGTGGTCCCCCTCCTCACCGAGCTCCGGGTACTCGGACACCACGGCCTCGAGGACCTCCTGCGCCCGCTGCGCGAGCTCTCCGGAGTCCCGGTCCACCAGGGCGACCTCCCACTCGACACCCAGGGTGGAGTTGTCGGAGATCTCGAAGTCAATGTGCACGGCGTGGTCCTCTCATGGGTTCGCCGGGAGCGGCTGCTGCGTCCTGGAGCGTGGCCGCGGCGCGCGGTCCTCACACAGGGTCTCTCAGTGTAGGGGGTTAACAGCCAGCACCACACGACGCTCCCCGCCGGGCTCGGCCACGCGTGTCATCACCAGGGTGGCGCGCTGCGTGCCGCGCGGCGCGAGTTGGTGGCGCAGCTGCTCCGGGGTCACATCGGTGCCTCGCTTCTTGACGTCCAGGGTGCCCACGTCCTGCTCCCGCACCCACCGGCGCAGCACCTTGACCGTGTGGGGCAGCACCTCGCGCACCTCGTACGCGCGCGCCAGGGGGGTCTGCACCAGGGTCTCCGAGGAGAGGTACGCGATGTCCGGGTGCATCAGGTGCGCCCCGAGCCGCTGCGCGAGGTCGGTGACGAGCCCCGCGCGGATCACGGCGCCGTCGGGCTCGTAGAGGTAGCGGCCCACGGGCCCCAGCAGCGGCCCCTCGGGCGCGGGGGAGTCCCAGGAGCCGGAGGTCAGTTCCGCCGCCGACGACGCCGCGGAGCCGGGTTCCCCACCGCCGCCCAGCACGAGCGCGGAGCGCACCACGTCCGGGCGGCGCACGGCACCGAACCACAGGACGGCCTCCACCACGTCCCCGCGGTCGGAGATCCACTGGGCCTCCGCGCCCTCGGGCACGTGCTCGTGGGGGATCCCGGGTCCGATCTTCGCGCCCACGGCGAGTCCGGCCTCCGCGAGCGACGCGACGAAGGACAGGGGAGGGGAAAAGGCCTCGGGGTCGAAGATCCTGCGGGTGCGGCCACCGCCCGAGACGCGGCGGGCCGGGTCCAGCCACACCCCGTGGACGGGGCCGTTCTCGAGCGCGGAGAGATCCAGCTCCTGTGCGTCCGCGCACAGCACGCGGGCACGGGGCCAGCCCGTGAGGTTCACGGTGGCGGCCGCTGCGGTGAGGGGGTCCCGCTCGACCGCGGTGACCGTGCGGTCCAGGGCCGCGAGCGCCAGCGAGTCCGCGCCGATGCCGCAGCCGAGGTCCACCACGTGCGCCGCGCCCGCCTGGGCGAAGCGCTGGGCGTGCAGGGCGGCCACGGACCACCGGGTGGCCTGCTCCACGCCGTCGCGCGTGAAGACCAGCTGCCGCGCGAAGTCCCCGAACTTCGTACGGGCCTTCTCCCGCAGCCGGGACTGGGTGAGGGCGGCGGCCACGAGCTCGGGGTCGTGGCCCTGGGTGCGCAGGGACTGGTTCAGCGCGAGCGAGGCCGCGGCGTCGTACGGGGGCAGGGAGTCGAGCAGGTGGCGGCCCTCGGGAGTGAGGAGGCGGGCCAGTCCCCGGGCCTCGGCGTCGTTCGGTGCGGTGGGTGCAGTCACCTGTCCATCACATCACGAGCGACACATCTCGAATTACGAACTATAAGTCATACCTAATTAGGTTAGGCTCACCTGGTGGCCGGCCGCCCGTTCCCTGACCGCTCCATCAGAATGTGAGACACCCATGCTCTCCCACCGCCTGCTGCCCGGCGCGGCACTGTGCACCGTTGCCGCGCTGACCCTCGTGGGGTGCGGTTCCTCCGCTGAATCCGGGGACTCCACCGCGAGCTCCAGCGCCTCCTCCAGCACCGTGAGCATCGAGGACAACAAGGGCACCCAGGACGTCACCGTGCCTCCCAAGACCGTGGTGGCCACCGACAACCGCCTGTTCGAGACCCTCGCGGACTGGGACGTGCAGCTCGCCGCCGCCCCCAAGAAGCTGATCCCCGAGACCATCTCCTACGCCAACGACGAGAGCGTGGTGGACCTCGGCTCGCACCGCGAGCCGGACCTGGAGGCCATTGCCGGTGTGGATCCCGACCTCGTGGTCAACGGGCAGCGCTTCGCGCAGCACTACGACGACATCCACAAGCTCGTCCCGGACGCCACCATGCTCGAGCTGGACCCGCGGGACGACCAGCCCCTGGACTCCGAGCTGCAGCGCCAGACCACCGCCATGGGCGAGGTCTTCGGCAGGCAGGAGGACGCCAAGGCGCTGAACGAGGGCCTCGACAAGGCCGAGCAGCGCGCCAAGGACGCCTACGCGGGGCAGTCCACCATGGGCCTCATCGTCTCCGGCGGGGACATGGGGTACGTGGTGCCCAGCACGGGGCGCACGATCGGCCCGCTGTTCGACATGGTGGGTCTCAAACCCGCCCTGGAGGTCTCCGGCTCGGAGGACCACCAGGGTGACGACATCTCGGTGGAGGCGATCGCCAAGGCCAAGCCGGAGCTGCTGATCGTCATGGACCGGGACGCCGCCCTGAAGTCGGAGAAGGGATCCACCCCGGCCTCCGAGGTGATCGAGAAGTCCGAGGCCCTCAAGGACGTTCCCGCGGTGAAGAACGGCAACGTGGTCTACCTCCCCGCGGACACCTACACCAACGAGGGCATCCAGACCTACACGGAGATCCTCAACGCACTGGCGGACAAGCTCGAGGCGGACGCCAAGAACTGACCGGCCCGTCCCGGACCCACACCGTGGCCCCGCGGGGACGTCCCGCGGGGCCACGTCACGAGCACACGGAAGCACACAGGTGAAGATGGCCACCACAGCCACGGTCCCGACGTCCCGTCCCGCACCCAGGGGGGTGCTCAGGGACTGGACCTTCTGGGTGGCCTGCGCCGTGGTCGCGGGGCTGCTGGTGGCCTCCGTGCTCACGGGGGTCGCGGACCTCTCCGACCCCGAGGAGGGCGGGCAGTTCCTCGCGCTGACCCGGATCCCGCGCACCGTGGCTCTGGTCCTCGCGGGTGCGGCCATGGCCATGTCCGGGCTGGTCATGCAGCTGCTCACCCAGAACCGCTTCGTGGAGCCCACCACCACGGGCACCACGGAGTGGGCCGGGCTGGGTCTGCTGGTCATGATGGTCGTGGCCCCGGACGCCGGGCTGACCGCTCGGATGCTCGGGGCCGTGGTGGCGGCCTTCGTGGGAACCATGGTGTTCTTCGCGTTCCTGCGGCGGATCACCCTGCGCTCCTCGCTGATCGTGCCGATCGTGGGCATCATGCTGGGGGCCGTGGTGGGGTCCGCGTCCACCTACCTGGCGCTGGTCACGGACAGGCTGCAGAACCTGGGGGTGTGGTTCGCGGGCAGCTTCACGTCCGTGCTCAAGGGCCAGTACGAGACCCTGTGGATCGTGGCCGCCGTGGCCGTGCTGGTGTTCGTCGCCGCGGACCGGCTCACCGTGGCGGGGCTCGGGGAGGACGTCGCCACCAACGTGGGGCTGAACTACGACCGCATCATCCTGCTCGGCACGGGTCTCGTGGCCGTGGCCACGGGGGTGGTCACCGTGGTGGTGGGAAACCTGCCGTTCCTGGGGCTAATCGTGCCCAACGTGGTCTCGCTGTTCCGCGGGGACGACCTGCGCTCCAACCTGCCCTGGGTGTGCCTGCTGGGGGTCGGGCTGGTCACGGTGTGCGACCTCATCGGGCGGACGGTCATCATGCCCTTCGAGGTCCCGGTCTCGCTCATCCTGGGGGTCGTGGGAGCGGCCGTGTTCATCGCCCTGCTGCTGGGGAGCCGCCGCCGTGTCTGAGTCCCGCACCCGCCGGCCCGCCGTGGGCTCCGGCGCGTTCACCTCCGCCGCCCACCGGCGCCGCTACTGGTGGATCACCGTGGCACTGGCCGTGGTGGGGGCCCTGTGCTGCGCGGGGATCCTGGCGTGGGACAACCCGCTGCCGGCCGGCACGCCGGGCTTCTGGCGGGTCGCCGGGACCCGTGCCACCTCCGTGGTGGTGATCGCGGTGGTGGCGCTGTGCCAGGCCATGGCCACCGTGGCGTTCCAGACCGCGGCGAACAACCGGATCATCACCCCGTCCATCATGGGATTCGAGTCCCTCTACGTGCTGGTGCAGACCTCGGCGGTCTACTTCCTGGGTGCCGTGGGGGTCACCGCGGTGCAGGGTCTGCCGCAGTACGCGGCGCAGGTGACGGTCATGGTGCTCTTCGCCCTGGCCCTGTACGGCTGGCTGCTGTCCGGCAGGCACGCGAACGTGCAGGTCATGCTGCTGATCGGGATCGTGCTGGGCGGTGGCCTGGGGGCGGTGTCCACGTTCATGCAGCGGCTGCTATCGCCCAGCGAGTTCGACGTGCTGAGCGCCCGGCTCTTCGGCTCGGTGTCCAACGCGAACCCCGAGTACTTCCCCCTGGCCATCCCGCTGTGCCTGCTGGGAACGGCCGCCCTGTACCTGCGCTCCCGGAGGCTCAACGTCATGGCGCTGGGGCAGGACGTGGCCACCAACCTGGGGCTGCGGCACCGCCGCGAGCTCATGCTCACCCTGTTCTGGGTGTCCGTGCTCATGGCCGTGACCACCTCGCTGATCGGTCCCATGACGTTCCTGGGCTTCCTGGTGGCCACCCTGGCGTACCAGTTCTCGGACACCCACGACCACCGCTACGTGTTCCCCATGGCGGCGCTGCTGGGCTTCGCGGTGCTCTCCGGGGCCTATTTCATCCTGAAGAACGTCTTCTACGCGGAGGGCGCGGTGTCCATCATCATCGAACTGGTGGGCGGAACCGTGTTCCTCGTGGTGATCCTGAGGAAGGGCAGACTGTGATCCGGCTGGACGGACTGAGCAAGCAGTACGGGACGGACACCGCCATCGGGCCGGTGGACCTGGAGATCCCCGAGGGTGGGATCACCGCGCTCGTGGGTCCCAACGGCGCGGGCAAGTCCACGCTGCTGACCATGATGGGCCGTCTGCTCGGCCCGGACGCCGGCACCGTGGTGGTCGGTGGCCACGACGTCACCACCACCCCGCCGCGCACGCTCGCCACGGTGGTGTCCACGCTGCGCCAGGAGAACCACTTCACGGCGCGGCTCACGGTGCGCCAGCTCGTGGGCCTGGGCCGCTTCCCCTACACGCGCGGGCGGATCAACCGGGAGGACGAGAGGATCATCTCCGAGTCCATCGAGTTCTTCGACCTGGGCCCGCTCCAGGACCGCTACCTGGACCAGCTCTCGGGCGGCCAGCGCCAGCGCGCCTACGTGGCCATGGTGCTGTGCCAGGAGACCGGGTACCTGCTGCTGGACGAGCCGCTGAACAACCTGGACATGCGGCACTCCGTGCACATGATGCAGCACCTGCGCCGCGTGGCGGACGAGTTGGGGCGCACCGTGGTGATCGTGCTGCACGACATCAACTTCGCGAGCCACTACGCGGACCGGATCTGCGCGGTCAAGGACGGGCGGGTCGTGGAGTTCGGCACGCCCACCCAGATCATGACGGACGAGACCCTCACCCGCGTGTTCGACACCCCGGTCACGTGCCACGAGGGCCCCAGCGGGCGGCTCGCGGTCTACTACTGAGCGCGACGACGCCGCTCCTGCCGCGGGTGCTCGAGCCCGCCTTCCACGGGCGTGGAGCGGGCTCCGGCCGCCCGGGGTGCGGATGCGGCGGCAGCGCTCGGGGCCCGTGCCGGCGCCACCCCGGGGATGGTGCGTCGAGGCCGTCGACGGGGCCGGGCGGCGTCGTCGTGGGGTGTGCCGGACCAGCCTGTTCAGCCCACAGGGGAGTGGCGTGGGCGCGTCTTGACCGGGCGCGGCCCGCGTCCCTACAGTGCTATTAGCACTCTCCCATGGAGGGTGCTAAAGGCCAGGCGCTCAATCGGCACCGCGACGACGGTTGGCACGCCAACTGGCCTGTGGCGCTCGCCGTCATGGGACCCCATGGCACGCGGCGGACGCACACCGTCTCACACGCCTAGAAGAAAGGGAGAGATCGTGTCGGTCTCCATTAAGCCCCTCGAGGATCGCATCGTGGTTCAGCCGCTGGCCGCTGAACAGACCACCGCCTCCGGTCTGGTCATCCCGGACACCGCCAAGGAGAAGCCCCAGGAGGGCACCGTCCTGGCCGTGGGCCCGGGCCGCGTGGACGACAAGGGCAACCGCATCCCCGTGGACGTCAACGAGGGTGACCTGGTCATCTTCTCCAAGTACGGCGGGACCGAGGTCAAGTACAACGGCGAGGAGTACCTGGTGCTCCCGGCGCGCGACGTGCTGGCCGTCATCGAGAAGTAACTTCTCCACACCCTTTCGTACGCGGTGCCCGCCCGCCCGGGAACGGGCCGCGGGCACCGCGTGCGTCGTCTCCGCAGTCTTCCCGGTTCCCTAAGGAGCAACTCACATGCCCAAGCAGTTGGTGTTCGACGACACCGCTCGCAAAGCGCTCGAAGCCGGCGTGAACCGCCTGGCCGACACCGTCAAGGTCACCCTCGGCCCCCGCGGCCGCAACGTGGTCCTGGACAAGAAGTGGGGCGCACCCACCATCACCAACGACGGCGTGACCATCGCCCGTGAGGTGGAGCTCGAGGACCCGTACGAGAACCTCGGCGCCCAGCTGGCCAAGGAAGTGGCCACCAAGACCAACGACGTCGCCGGTGACGGCACCACCACCGCCACCGTGCTCGCGCAGGCGATCGTGAAGGAGGGCCTGCGCAACGTTGCCGCGGGCGCCGCCCCCAGCGACATCAAGCGCGGGGTCGAGGCCGCCGTGGCCACCGTGTCCCAGCGCCTGCTGGACAACGCCCGCCCCGTGGAGGGCAAGGACGTGGCCCACGTGGCCGCGATCTCCGCCCAGTCCGAGGAGATCGGCGAGCTGATCGCCCGCGCCTTCGAGACCGTGGGCACGGACGGCGTCATCACCATCGAGGACGGCTCCTCCACCGAGGTGGAGCTGGACGTCACCGAGGGCATGCAGTTCGACAAGGGCTACCTGTCCCCGTCCTTCATCACCGACCAGGAGCGCCAGGAGGCCGTCCTGGACGACACCTACGTGCTGCTGTTCCAGGGCAAGATCTCCTCGATCCAGGACCTCATGCCGGTGCTGGAGAAGGTGCTGCAGGCCAAGAAGCCGCTGACCATCATCGCGGAGGACGTCGAGGGCGAGGCCCTGTCCACCCTGGTGGTCAACAAGCTGCGCGGCACGCTGGACGTCGTGGCCCTCAAGGCGCCCGGTTTCGGAGACCGCCGCAAGGCGATCATGCAGGACCTCGCGGTGCTCACGGACGCCACCGTGACCACCCCGGAGCTCGGCATCTCCCTCGAGGCCGTGGACCTGAGCCAGCTGGGCTCCGCCCGCCGGATCACCGTGACCAAGAACCAGACCACCCTGGTGGACGGCGCGGGCTCCTCCGACGCTGTGGCCGATCGCGTCGCGGAGATCCGCTCCGAGATCGCCCGCACGGACTCCGAGTGGGACCGCGAGAAGCTCCAGGAGCGCCTCGCGCGCCTCGCCGGCGGCATCTCCGTGATCAAGGTCGGCGCCGCCACCGAGGTGGAGCAGAAGGAGCGCAAGCACCGCATCGAGGACGCCGTGTCCTCCACGCGTGCCGCGCTCGAGGAGGGCATCGTGGCCGGCGGCGGTTCCGCGCTGGTCCACGCCTCCAAGTCCCTGGACGGCACGGACCTCGGTCTGGACGGCGACGCCGCCACGGCCGTGAACATCGTGCGCCGCGCCCTCACGCAGCCCCTGCGCTGGATCGCGGAGAACGCGGGCCAGGACGGCAACGTGGTGGCATCCCGCGTGGCCGAGATGGAGCCCGGCAACGGGTACAACGCCCTGACCGGCGAGTACGAGAACCTGCTCTCGGCGGGCATCATCGACCCCGTGAAGGTCACCCGTTCCGCCCTGCAGAACGCGGCGTCCATCGCGGCCCTGGTGCTCACCACCGAGACCCTGGTGGCCGAGAAGAAGGACCAGGACGAGGACTGACCACCCCTCGTCGCTCCCGTGAGCGCCCGGCCCCCTGCGGCGGGCGCCACGGGCCGGACCAGCGATCGCCACGACGGCCTCCTCCTGCGGGAGGGGGCCGTCGTGGTGTTGTCGGGGGATCGGCGCGGCCCAACCGAAGGCCGCGCGGGTGGGAGTCCTGGTTGGACCTGCTTGTGCCCCCGGCCTAATCTGATGCGATGCGCTTCCCCCCGGCCCCGGTTCCTGAGTCCGCGAAGACCTCTCCTTGGGAGGCTGGAGATCGGGATGACGGCCGTGCCGGGGGGTCTTCACCTTCGGACCGGGTGTCCCGGTATTCGGGGTTCCGTCCGGAGGTGCAGGGTCTGCGCGCGGTGGCCGTGCTGCTGGTGGTGGTCTACCACGTGTTCATGGGCCGGGTCTCCGGTGGTGTGGACATCTTCCTGTTCATCTCCGCGTTCTTCATGACGTTGTCGTTCGTGCGCAAGATCGAGGGTGGGCGTCCGCTTGCGCTGGGGCGGTACTGGTTGCACACGTTCAAGCGGCTGCTGCCTCTGGCCACGCTGGTGATCCTGGGGACGTTCGTGCTGCTGTGGTTGTTCTACCCGGCGCAGGACGCGGCGTCCTTCCGCTCCGAGGGTGTGGCCTCGATCCTGTACGTGGAGAACTGGTCGTTGGCGTTCAACGCGGTGGACTACTACGCGGCGGATCATTCCAGTGCGTCTCCGTTCCAGCACTTCTGGTCGCTGTCGGTGCAGGGTCAGGTGTTCCTGGTCTGGCCGTTGATCTTCGCGTTCGCGTGGTGGGTGAAACGGTGCACGGGGCGCAGCAGCGTGCCCGTTCTGGCGGTGTGCTTCGGGGCGGTGTTCGTGGTCTCGTTGACGTTCTCGGTGATCACCACGAACACCCAGCAGGCGTTTGCGTACTTCGACACCCGGGCCCGGTTGTGGGAGTTCGCGTTGGGGTCCCTGGTGGCTCTGGCGATCCCGTATCTGCGGCCGAGCCGTGGGCTGCGGGTTCTCCTCGGGTGGGCGGGGTTCGTGAGCATGGTGTCCGTGGGCATCCTCGTGGACGTTCAGGGTGCGTTCCCGGGGTGGATCGCGTTGTGGCCGCTGCTCTCGGCGGCGGCGATCATCGTGGCTGGGCAGTCGGGTTCGCGGTGGGGTTTCGATCGTTTCCTCTCGTGGGGGCCGGTGGTGCGGATGGGTGATTCGGCCTACGCGCTGTACCTGGTGCACTGGCCGTTGCTGATCACGTATCTGGTGATCCGTGATCGTCCCGTGGCGGGGCCGCGTTCGGGTGTGGTGATCGTGGTGGTCTCGGTGCTGCTGGCGCTGCTGCTGACCCGTGTGGTGGAGACGCCGTTGAAGAACTGGGCGTGGCCGGAGGCGAGGAACTGGCGGCTGGGGCTGGTGATCGTGGTGTGCATGAGTTTGGTGCTGGCCGTGGCGGGGTCCTGGGCGGGTGTGGAGCGGCAGCGGGAGGCGCGGCTCGAGGCGCAGGCGGAGCTCAACAATCCTGGGGCGCGGGCACTGGAACCAGGTTTCGAGTTCCAGGGGGACCCCGAGGCGCCGGCACTGCCCACCTCCATGGCGGACCAGTGGGTGGGGCTGCCCGAGCCGTGCAGCGGGGAGTTCGCGTCCCAGAACCCGGTGGCGCAGGACTTCTGCCGCCAGACCGAGCCGGTGGAGAACCCCACCAAGGTGGTCGCCGTGGTGGGCAACTCCCACATGGAGCAGTACATGGGAGCCGTGATCCCGGTGGCCGAGGAGGAGAACTGGCAGCTGGTCTCCGTGCTGCAACCCGGGTGCGGACTGGGCGTGGAGGGCCAGACCCCGGAGTGCCAGAAGGGCAACGAGGCGGTGCTGGAGTACCTCGACCAGCTGCAGCCCGATGCCGTCCTGACCACCTCCACGCGGGCCGAACTCATGGACGGTGGAGCCGAGCACACCGTGGCCGGACTGGAGCCGATCGTCCGGGACCTCACTGCGGACGGCACCGCGGTGGTGGGGTTCCGGGACAACCCCCGTCTTGGCTACGACCCCACCCGGTGCGTCGCGGAGAAGGGGCGGGAGGATCCGTCCTGCACCACTTCCCAGGACACCGTGCTGGCGCCCGAGAACCCGTCCCAGTCTCTTGAATCCATCCCGGGCTACACGGGCATCGACCCCACCCCCCTGATCTGCCCGCAGAGCGTGTGCGCTCCCGTGATCGGCAACGTGAACGTGTGGCTGGACTTCCACCACCTCACGTGGGACTACGCGCGCAGCATGGCGCCGCTGCTTCGGGACGATCTCGTGGCGGCCGTGAATTCCGAGCCGTGAGGTGAGCTGGGACACACGGTGCCTCGTGGTCACGGGATCCACAGCGATCCGGGGGAGGCCCAGGTCCTGAACGAGTCGATCTCCGGGGGTCCTTCCCGGGTGGGAGTCCTGGTTGGACCTGCTTGTGCCCCCGGCCTAATCTGATGCGATGCGCTTCCCCCCGGCCCCGGTTCCTGAGTCCGCGAAGACCTCTCCTTGGGAGGCTGGAGATCGGGATGACGGCCGTGCCGGGGGTCTTCACCTTCGGACCGGGTGTCCCGGTATTCGGGGTTCCGTCCGGAGGTGCAGGGTCTGCGCGCGGTGGCCGTGCTGCTGGTGGTGGTCTACCACGTGTTCATGGGCCGGGTCTCCGGTGGTGTGGACATCTTCCTGTTCATCTCCGCGTTCTTCATGACGTTGTCGTTCGTGCGCAAGATCGAGGGTGGGCGTCCGCTTGCGCTGGGGCGGTACTGGTTGCACACGTTCAAGCGGCTGCTGCCTCTGGCCACGCTGGTGATCCTGGGGACGTTCGTGCTGCTGTGGTTGTTCTACCCGGCGCAGGACGCGGCGTCCTTCCGCTCCGAGGGTGTGGCCTCGATCCTGTACGTGGAGAACTGGTCGTTGGCGTTCAACGCGGTGGACTACTACGCGGCGGATCATTCCAGTGCGTCTCCGTTCCAGCACTTCTGGTCGCTGTCGGTGCAGGGTCAGGTGTTCCTGGTCTGGCCGTTGATCTTCGCGTTCGCGTGGTGGGTGAAACGGTGCACGGGGCGCAGCAGCGTGCCCGTTCTGGCGGTGTGCTTCGGGGCGGTGTTCGTGGTCTCGTTGACGTTCTCGGTGATCACCACGAACACCCAGCAGGCGTTTGCGTACTTCGACACCCGGGCCCGGTTGTGGGAGTTCGCGTTGGGGTCCCTGGTGGCTCTGGCGATCCCGTATCTGCGGCCGAGCCGTGGGCTGCGGGTTCTCCTCGGGTGGGCGGGGTTCGTGAGCATGGTGTCCGTGGGCATCCTCGTGGACGTTCAGGGTGCGTTCCCGGGGTGGATCGCGTTGTGGCCGCTGCTCTCGGCGGCGGCGATCATCGTGGCTGGGCAGTCGGGTTCGCGGTGGGGTTTCGATCGTTTCCTCTCGTGGGGGCCGGTGGTGCGGATGGGTGATTCGGCCTACGCGCTGTACCTGGTGCACTGGCCGTTGCTGATCACGTATCTGGTGATCCGTGATCGTCCCGTGGCGGGGCCGCGTTCGGGTGTGGTGATCGTGGTGGTCTCGGTGCTGCTGGCGCTGCTGCTGACCCGTGTGGTGGAGACGCCGTTGAAGAACTGGGCGTGGCCGGAGGCGAGGAACTGGCGGCTGGGGCTGGTGATCGTGGTGTGCATGAGTTTGGTGCTGGCCGTGGCGGGGTCCTGGGCGGGTGTGGAGCGGCAGCGGGAGGCGCGGCTCGAGGCGCAGGCGGAGCTCAACAATCCTGGTGCGCGGGCACTGGAACCGGGTTTCGAGTATGCCGGGGATCCAGACGCCGCGTCGTTGCCGCTGGCCCAGAACATCACGTCCGATGCGGCGTCCCTGGGGACGGAGTGCCCTGCAGACATCGAGCTGCCCGGTGACACGGCGCGGTTCTGCCACGAGGCGGTGGCCAACGAGGAGCCTGCCGCCACGGTTCTGGTGGCGGGCAACAGCCACGTCCAGCACTGGCTCCCGGCCATCACGGCGCTGGCCGAGGCCAATGACTGGCGGGTTCTCACCTACATCCAACCGGGGTGCTTCTACACGGTGGCGTCCGAGCAACCCGGATCACAGACGTGCGACTCCTGGTTCAGCGGTACCCAGCCGATGGTTGACGCGGTGGATCCGGACCTCGTGTTCATGCAGGGTACGTTCACAGACGTCAACCAGGAGAGCTGGAAACCAGGAATGGAGACACGCGTTCGAGAGCTGGTGGCCCAGGGTATTCAGGTGGTGGGCATCAGAGACGTGCCGCGGTTCGAGGAATCGCTGTCCGACTGCGCGCTCGAGCACGGTGAAGATGCCGCCGACTGCGTGACCACCCACTCCATGCTGGGCACGCCCAATCCTCAGGAGCCCCTGGCGCAGGAGCTGGAGGGATTCAGCACGGTGGACATGACGGACGTGATCTGCCCGCAGGGACAGTGCCACCCGGTCGTCGGCAATGTCTTCGTCTACATGGACGACGACCACATCACGAAGACCTACTCGAAGTCTGCGGCACCGCAGTTCTCGGAGCGCGTGGCAGAGGCACTGCTGCAGGACGGCTACACCGGGGTGCGAGAGGTCGAATGACTTCCGTGCACGGGGAGCGCACGAGGCCGGCGGCGTCGTCGTCGGACGTACCCGGGATCTCTGCGGCACCCAGGCGAGGGGAGCGCACGGTCCGGCCCGTAGACTGGGGGCGACATTCTCGCGTGGAAGGGACTACCCGTGTCTGACAACGTGCCCACGGCACTCATGGACGATCCGTTCGGCTTCACCGGACTGACCTACGACGACGTCCTGCTGCTCCCCGGCAACACGGACGTGATCCCCTCGGAGGCCTCCACCAGCACGCGGCTCTCGCGGCGCATCACGCTGCAGGCGCCCGTCCTCTCCGCTGCCATGGACACCGTGACCGAGTCCGCCATGGCCATCTCCATGGCCCGTCAGGGTGGCATGGGTGTGATCCACCGCAACCTGTCCGTCCAGGACCAGGCGGACCACGTGGACCGCGTGAAGCGCAGCGAGTCCGGGATGATCACGAACCCCGTGACGGTGTCCCCGGACGCCACGCTCGCCGAGCTGGACCGGCTGTGCGGCTACTTCAAGGTCTCCGGTCTGCCCGTGGTGGACGAGGACCAGCGGCTGCTGGGCATCATCACCAACCGCGACACGCGCTACCTGCCGGAGAGCGACTTCGACACCCGCCTGGTGCGGGACGTGATGACGCCCATGCCGCTCGTCACGGGCAAGGTGGGCATGGGCAAGGACGAGGCCCACGCGCTGCTCGCCCAGCACAAGATCGAGAAGCTGCCCCTGGTGGACGAGCAGGACCGACTGACCGGGCTCATCACCGTGAAGGACTTCACCAAGGCGGAGCAGTACCCGCTGGCCACCAAGGACGACGAGGGGCGGCTTCGCGTGGGTGCGGCCGTGGGCTTCTTCGGCGACGGCTGGGAGCGGGCCATGACGCTCGTGGAGGCCGGTGTGGACGCGCTGTTCATCGACACCGCCAACGGCCACTCCCAGGGTGTGCTGGACATGATTGCCCGGCTCAAGAAGGAGCCCGCCGCAGACCACGTGGACGTGATCGGGGGCCAGGCGGCCACGCGTGCCGGGGCCCAGGCGCTCGTGGACGCCGGCGCGGACGCCGTGAAGGTGGGGGTGGGCCCGGGCTCCATCTGCACCACCCGCATCATCGCGGGCGTGGGCGTGCCCCAGGTGACGGCCATCAACGAGGCCGCCCAGGTGACCATCCCCGCCGGTGTTCCGCTGATCGCGGACGGCGGACTGCAGCACTCCGGCGACATTGGCAAGGCCCTCGTGGCAGGGGCGGACTCCGTGATGCTCGGCTCCCTGCTGGCCGGCTGCGACGAGTCCCCGGGGGAGCTCGTCTTCGTCTCCGGCAAGCAGTACAAGGCCTACCGGGGCATGGGCTCGCTGGGCGCCATGCAGTCCCGCGGCAAGAACACGTCCTACTCCAAGGACCGCTACTTCCAGGCGGACGTCAACGACGACGAGAAGCTCATCCCCGAGGGCATCGAGGGCCAGGTGCCCTACCGTGGTCCGCTGGCCTCGGTGCTGCACCAGCTGGACGGCGGGCTGCGCCAGACCATGTTCTACGTGGGAGCGCACGACGTGGCAGAGCTCAAGCACAAGGGACGCTTCGTGCGGATCACCCCGGCCGGACTCAAGGAGTCCCACCCGCACGACATCACCATGACGGTGGAAGCCCCCAACTACCAGCGCTGACCCGCGCCGCACACCCTCGGCGCCCACTGTGCGCCGTGAAAGGACTCCTCGTGAGCTACGACATCGAAATCGGGCGCTCCAAGCGCGCACGCCGCACGTTCAGCCTGGACGAGATCGCCCTGGTGCCCTCCCGGCGCACGCGCGATCCCCGGGACGTGAGCACGGCGTGGCAGATCGACGCCTACCAGTTCGACATCCCCGTGGTGGGTGCGCCCATGGACTCGGTGATGTCCCCGGCCACCGCGATCGACCTGGGCCGCGCCGGCGGGCTGGGTGTGCTGGACCTCGAGGGTCTCTGGACCCGCTACGAGGACCCGCAGCCGGTTCTGGACGAGATCGCCGACCTCAGCTCGGAGAACCTGCCGCAGGCCACCCGCCGCATGCAGGAGCTCTACTCCGCACCGGTCCAACCCGGGCTGATCACCGCCCGGCTGGCGGAAATCCGCGAGGCCGGGGTGATCGTCTCCGGCTCGCTGTCCCCGCAGCGCGTGGTGGAGCACTACCGCACGGTGCTCGAGGCGGGCGTGGACCTGTTCGTGATCCGCGGCACCACGGTCTCCGCGGAGCACGTGTCCAGGACGCAGGACCCGCTGGACCTCAAGCAGTTCATCTACGACCTCGACGTTCCCGTGATCGTGGGCGGCGCGGCGGGCTACACCCCTGCGCTGCACCTGATGCGCACGGGTGCGGCCGGTGTGCTCGTGGGCTTCGGAGGGGGAGCGTCCCTGCGCACGGAATCCATCCTGGGCATCCACGCCGCGATGGCCTCGGCCATCTCGGACGTGGCCGCAGCCCGCCGCGACTACCTCGACGAGTCCGGTGGGCGCTACGTCCACGTGATCGCCGACGGCGGTCTGGGCACCTCGGGCGACATCGTCAAGGCCATCGCCATGGGCGCGGACGCCGTCATGCTCGGCACCCTGCTCGCCCGGGCGGAGGAGGCCCCCGGGCAGGGCTGGCTGTGGGGCGCGGAGGCGCACAACCCGCACTCCCCCCGCGGCGTGCGCACCCACGTGGGCACGGTGGGCCCCCTGGACGAGCTGCTCAACGGGCCCTCACGCCACGTGGACGGCTCCTCCAACGTGATGGGCGCGCTGCGCCGTGCCATGGCCACCACCGGCTACTCGGACCTCAAGGAGTTCCAGCGCGCCGAGGTGGTCATCCGCAGCTGAGCGGGCGCCGGGGGTTTGGAGAACGCCCAGGGCGGGCCAGTAGTGTTGGGTCGTGCTCAAAACCGCGTTGCGCCCCCGTTCACTGGCCTTCCTGGCCGTGGCGCTGCTCGTGGCGTCCCTGTTCGTGGGACTGAGCGCGTGGCAGCTGAACGCGTCCCGCAGCGCGGCCACCGTGGCGGACCCGGCCAAGGACCGTGTCTCGGCGCTGGAGACCGTGACGGCCCCCGGCGAGCCGACCTCGGCCCAGCAGGCGGACCACGTGGTCTCCGTGGTGGGGCGCTATGTCCCCGACTCCACGGTCCTGGTACCCGGACGTCTGCACGATGGCGACTCGGGGTACTGGGTGGTCTCGCAGCTCGTGATCCCCGGTTCGCAGGACCGCTGGGACGCCGCGGACGAAGACCTCTCCATCGCCGTGGCCCGCGGGTGGGTGGCGTCCCCGGACGAGGTGCCCGCCGCGCCGTCGGGCGAGGTCCGGGTGATCGGCAGGCTCATGCCCACGGAGTCGCCCATGCCGAGCGAGGCCCTGCCCGCCGACCAGGTGGCCACCGTGGCCTCGGCGCAGCTGAGCAACCTGTGGGACGCGCCCGTGTACGCCGGGTACGTGGCCTCGTTCTCGGAGAATCCTGCCGCGCAGCCGGCGCCCGTGACCCCGGAGGGCACCCTGGCGGCGTCGGCCGCTCCCATGGGGGAGGGGCTCGCGGAGCTGCAGATCGACCAGCAGCCCACGGACACGTCCGTCCACGCCCTGAACCTCTTCTACGCCGTGGAGTGGGTCGTGTTCGCGGGCTTCGCGGTGTTCCTGTGGTGGCGCTACGTGCGGGACGAGTACCTGCGGCGCCAGAACCCCGAGCAGTACTTCTACTTCGACGGCGACTACTTCTGGGACGAGTCCGAGCAGTCCTACTACTACTGGGACGCCCAGGACCAGCGCTACTACTACTTCGACGACCAGCCCGCGGTGGCCGGGGCGGACCGCACCGCCGGGCCCCGCGCCACCCCGCGATCCGACAACGGAGCCACTGATGACTGACCCCACGCCGCACTCCGATCCGCAGCCCCGCCCGGTCCGCCGCACCGACGGCGTGCGGGTGAGCGCACCCGAGGACGCCAGCCCCGAGCGCGCCACCGTGCCGGACAGCGTGCGCGCCAAGGCCGCCGCGCTCAAGCCCCGACGCCGCTTCGGCGGCACCGAGGCGCAGATTCGCGGCGCGCTGACGTTCTACAAGGTGTGCGCGTGGATCTCCGGCACCTTCCTGCTGCTGCTCGTGGCCGAGATGATCACCCGCTACGGGCTGGGATACGACCTCATCGCGGGCGGCACCGACAAGGTGACGGGTGAGACCGTCGCACTGGGCTGGCAGAACCTTGAGCTGGAGAACCTGGCCGGCGGCGTGAACATCTCCACGTGGATCCTGATCGTCCACGGCTGGTTCTACGTCATCTACCTGCTCTCGTGCCTGCGGGTGTGGTCCCTCATGCGGTGGCCGTTCGCCCAGCTCATCGTCATGGCGCTGGGCGGCGTGGTGCCGTTCCTCTCGTTCATCGTGGAGCGCAAGATCCACCGCTCCACCGAGGCGGAGCTCGCGGCCAACCCCAAGGCCGCCAAGCGCTACTGAGCACCACCGGTGGGACTCTGCTCGTGTTCTAGACTTGAGGGCGTGACTGAAACCCCTGACACCCTGAGCGAACTGGAGCAGCGCCCGGTCCTCGTGGTCGATTACGGTGCGCAGTACGCGCAGCTGATCGCCCGCCGGGTCCGCGAGGCGAACGTGTACTCCGAGATCGTCCCGCACACCTGGTCCACCGAGCAGATCCTGCGGCGCAACCCCGCCGCACTGATCCTCTCCGGGGGCCCCGCCTCCGTGTACGCGCCCGGTGCGCCGCAGCGCGATGCCGAGCTGTTCGAGGCCGGCGTGCCCGTGCTGGGCATCTGTTACGGGTTCCAGGTCATGGCCAACGCCCTGGGCGGCACCGTGGAGCGCACCGGTGTGCGCGAGTACGGCGCCACCACCGCCACGTGCCCGGACACCGCCGTGGGCACCCTGCTGGACGGCACCCCGGACGTGCAGACGGTGTGGATGAGCCACGGGGACTCCGTCACGGCCGCCCCCGAGGGGTTCACCACGCTCGCCACCACCGAGGGCGCTCCTGTGGCGGCCTTCGAGAACCGCGAGCGCCGCCTCTACGGTGTGCAGTGGCACCCCGAGGTCAAGCACTCCGCCCACGGGCAGAACGTGCTGGAGAACTTCCTCTTCAACGGCGCTCAGCTGACCCCCACGTGGTCCACCGGCAACATCATCGAGGAGCAGGTGGCCGCGATCCGTGCCCAGGTGGGTGACGGCAAGGCGCTGTGCGGTCTCTCCGGCGGTGTGGACTCCGCCGTGGCCGCGGCCCTCGTGCAGCGTGCCATCGGGGACCGCCTCACGTGCGTGCTCGTGGACCACGGACTGATGCGCCAGGACGAGGTGGCGCAGGTGGAGAAGGACTACGTGGCCGCCACGGGCGTCAAGCTCCACATTGCCCGCGAGCAGGACCGCTTCCTGGACGCGCTCCAGGGCGTCACGGACCCCGAGACCAAGCGCAAGGCCATCGGCCGGGAGTTCATCCGCGCGTTCGAGGCCGCGGAGGAGAAGGTGCTGCGCGAGGAGGCCCAGGACGGCCGGCCCGTGCGGTTCCTGGTCCAGGGCACCCTCTACCCGGACGTCGTCGAGTCCGGCGGTGGCGAGGGCGCCGCCAACATCAAGAGCCACCACAACGTGGGCGGGCTCCCCGAGGACCTGCAGTTCGAGCTCGTGGAGCCGCTGCGGGCCCTGTTCAAGGACGAGGTGCGCGCGGTGGGCCGCGAGCTCGGACTGCCCGAGAACATCGTGGGCCGCCAGCCCTTCCCGGGTCCGGGTCTGGGCATCCGCATCATCGGCGAGGTCACGGAGGAGCGCCTGGACGTGCTGCGCCGCGCGGACGCGATCGCCCGTGAGGAGCTCACCCGGGCGGGCCTGGACGACGAGGTCTGGCAGATGCCCGTGGTCCTGCTCGCGGACGTCCGCTCCGTGGGCGTGCAGGGTGACGGCCGCACCTACGGCCACCCGATCGTGCTGCGCCCGGTCAGCTCCGAGGACGCCATGACCGCCGACTGGTCCCGGCTGCCCTCCGAGCTGCTGGCCCGCGTGTCCAACCGCATCACCAACGAGGTCGAGGAGATCAACCGCGTGGTCCTGGACGTGACGTCCAAGCCGCCGGGAACCATCGAGTGGGAGTGATCCCCGCCCTCTGAGAGCCATCGTCAGTCCCGGTGCGCCGGTCGGCCCCACGTCCCCCGTGGCGCGCGGACCGGCGCACTCGTGAGTAGGAGCACCATGCCGACACCCCAGGACAGCCCGCGACCCACCCCCCAGGACACGGACGCCGCGCAGGGGCCCCAGGAGCACCCCCGCGTGTCCCTGCGCGCGTGGACCCAGCAGATGGACGCGTACACGGGGCCGGACACCCTCCTGGACTTCAACCAGGTGGACAACGTGTGCATCGACCTCACGGAGGCCAACTCCTCGGGGCAGGCGCAGCTGCTGATGCAGCGGCCCACGCGGCTGTCCACGATGATCCACCAGAACACGCCCGCGTACGACCGTGCGGTGCGCTCCGCCCGGGCGCTGCGCACCAAGATCCACGAGCTGTCCGTGGGTCACGGGCTGGACGCCGCCTACCTCGCGGCGGGCACCGCCTCCTGGCTCGCGGACCCCGTGGCGGACGGGCTGCGGCGCTTCATCGCCCCCGTCCTGCTGGCGCCGGTGACCGTGAAGCTGCGCCCGGACCACAAGGACTTCGAACTGCACATCGTGGGACCGGCGCACCTGAACCCCGCGCTCGTGCGCAGGCTGCGGGAGGACCACGGGGTGGAGCTGGCCACCGCGGAGATGTCCCGGCTGGCGTACGGCACCCGCAAGCTGGACCCCACCCCCGTGCTCGAGACCCTGCGGCAGCTCGCCGTGGAGGTCCCCGGGATGCACGTGGAGCACCAGCTGGTGGTCTCCACGTTCGCGGACCTGCACGAGCGTCCGGCGGACGAGCACGTGGTGGCGCGCACCCGCCTGGTGCAGGACCTGGCACGCCTGAAGGACTCCGAGGTGGGCAAGCTGCCCGTGGTGCGCAGCCTCTCGAACGATGCCCCCGCCCTGGACCGCCGGGATCCCGCGGACGAGCTGCTGCTCACGGACCTGGACGCGAACCAGCAGGAGGTCGTGGACCTCGCGGAGCAGGGGGAGAGCTTCGTGGTGGGCACCCCCGTGGGCACCGCCGCGGTGGACACCGTGGTCTCCACCGTGGGCGCCCTGGTGCACCGCGGGCGCAGCGTCCTGGTGCTGGGCGAGTCCCGCACCACCCTGGCCGCCTTCAACCGCGCCTGGAACCGCACGGGCCTGGACTCGCTCGTGCTCCCGCTGGGCTCCCACCTCAGCCCGGACGACGTCGCCGAGCGGCTCGTGCGCGCGGTGGCCCGCAACGAGCGCACGGAGGAACCGCACACCGAACCGATCCGGGAGGCGCTGCAGCGCACCCGGGAGCAGCTGCGCGTGCACGAGGAGTCGCTGCACACCCGCCGACCGCGCTGGCAGGCGTCCCCCTACGAGGCCATGCAGGCCCTCGCAGAGCTGACCGCACGGGACCCCGGCCCCCAGACCACGGTGCGCTTCCGGCGCTCCGTGCTCGACGCCGTGTCCCACCGCGGCGAGGTGCGGCGCCAGCTGCAGCGCGCCGCCGCCCTGGGGGCCTTCGACCCGGCCACGCTCGCCGGCCCGTGGCACGGTGCCCGCCTGGTCAACGACGACGAGGCCCGTCAGGCGCACGATCTCGCGAAGTCCCTGCTGCTGGAACTGACCACGCTGTCCACCGCCATGCGTCACGTCCTGGGGGTGTCCGGGCTGCGGGTGGGCTCCACGATCGCGGAGTGGGAGCAGCAGCTCGAGCTGGTGATCGACGTGGGCAACTCGCTGCGCCACCTCACCCCGGACATCTACGACCGCCCCGTCACGGACCTGATCGCCGCCACGGCCTCCGCGTCCTGGCGCCGTGACCACGAGATCGAGCTCAGCGGACTGCAGCGCTCGCGGCTGCGCAAGGCGGCCAAGGAGTACATCCGCCCGGGCGTGCACCTGTCGGACCTGCACGCCGCGCTCGTGAAGGTGCAGTCCGAGCGGGACCGCTGGCGGCAGTGGGCCACCACCCTGGAGCAGCCGGCCGTGTCCGACCGTGCAGAGGAGACTCTGCGCACCCACCGCCGGTTCCGCGAGGACCTCGAGGGCCTGGCCATCGCCCTGGAGGGCTCGGCCACGGCGGCCCGGCTGGAGACCGCCACCGTGGACGAGCTCCAGACGATCCTGGACGAGCTGATCAACGACGAGGCCCACCTGAGCACCCTGCCCGAGCGGACCGTGCTGCTCGAGGACCTTCGGGCCCGTGGGCTGGGGGAGTTCCTCGCGGACCTCGAGTCGCGGGGCGTGCCCGCCGAGCAGGTGGACGACGAGCTCGAGCTGGCGTGGTGGCAGTCCGTCCTCGAGGCCATGATCAGCGGTGACGACTTCGTGGCCATGCCGGACGGTTCCCAGCTGCGCAAGACCGAGTCCGCCTTCCGGCGCGCCGACTCCGCGCACATCGCCGCGGCCCCGGCACGGCTGGAGCACGAGCTCGCCACGCGGTGGGCCCGTGACGCCAGGCGGTTCCCGCGGGAGGCCCGCACCCTGCGCGACATGCTGCGCAGCGGACGGGTCCGCACCGAGGAGCTGGACCGGGTCCAGCACCTCACGCCCTCCCTGGTGCCCGTGTGGACGGCCAGTCCGCTCGTGCTCACGGCGACCCTCGGCGACGAGCAGGCCGTGGACGCCGTCGTGATCCTGGACGCCGAGTCCACGCCGCTGGCCGCAACGCTTCCCGCGGTGGTCAAGGCGGAGCAGGTGATCGCGTTCGGCGACCCCCACGCGGGCGGCCCGCAACCGTTCACGGTGGCTCCCCGCGTGAGCGCGCAGGACACCCCGCAGCCCGTGACCGAGGTGGACTCCGCGTACGAGACGCTGTCCCGCGTGGTGGACTCCCGCTCGCTGACCTCGGTGCGGCGCCCCATGGACCCCCGCCTGTTCTCCTACCTCAACGAGGCCTTCTACGACGGCGCGCTGACCCGCGTGCCCTACGCCTCCGAGCTCATGGGTGCCACCACGGGTCTCTCCGCGGAGTACGTGGTGGACGGTGTGGGTGTGCTCACGGCCGGGAGCGAAGGTGTGCAGGCCCCGGCGGCAGAGGTGCAGCGCACCGTGGACCTGGTCTTCGCCCACGCGGCGCGCCACCCGGAGCGCTCGCTGGCCGTGGTGACCGCGAGCGCGATGCACGCCGCGCGCGTGGCGCAGGCGGTGCAGCGCAGGCTGCGCGAGTCCGGCGAGTCCGCGGAGTTCTTCGCGCCGGGCCACGAGTCCTTCCGGGTGGTGGAGCTGCACCGGGCGGCCGGCATCGAACGGGACACCGTGATCTTCTCGCTGGGCTTCGGGCGGACCACGTCCGGGCGCAGCACGCCGCAGCTGGGCTCGCTGTCCGAGCGGGACGGCCGCCAGGCGTTCGTGCGGGGGATGACCCGCTCGCGCCGCCACACGCACATCGTGACGTCCATCCACCCCAAGGACACCGAGCTGCGGCGGCTGCAGCACGGGGCCAAGGATATGTACCACATGCTCGAGGTGCTGTTCGGGGAGGAGACCACGTCCGAGCGCGCACCGGCACCCGCGGACGACCCCGGGGCCGCGACCGATGCGCTCGTGGCCGACCTCGCGCGGCGGCTGCGTGCCGCCGGAGCCACCGTGCACACCGGCTACGCGCACGCCGTGGACATGGCGGCGCACGCGGACGCCGAATCACTGTCCGCCGGCGCGGTCCTGCACCGCGGGGACGACGACGCTCCCGTCCGGATCCCCGTGGCCCTGCAGTCGGACGGCTCCGACCGCAGCCGTGCCCTGAGCGTGCGCGAACGATCCCGGCTGATCCCGCAGCACCTCGAGCGCGCGGGGTGGAACTACGTGAGCCTGTGGTCCGTGGAGGTCTTCACCGATCCACAGACGGTGGCCGGACTCGTGCAGCGCTACCTGGGACTCCCGGGTGCCGAGGCCGGGGCAGCAGCCGCCCCGGCGCCGCGCGCTGCGCAGGGGAGCGCGGACCGTGACGGATGAGACCCCCCGCGCTCGACGGCGCGGGTCCCACCGTCGCGTGACCGGGGGGACCGCTCCCGATCAGGAGCGCGCCCTGGGCGGCTCCGTGTGGGGCGAGGACACGCCGTCGCTCGGCTCGGACGCCCCGGACCCCCGGGAGACCGGGACCTCGGGCGGGCACGAGCAGTGGCTGCGCGAGCAGCGGCCCCCGCACTGGGGCTGACTCTCCGTACCGGCTGCGCCACGGGTCCGCCCCGCCGCCCCGCGTGGGATGCTGCCGGTCCGAGCGGGGCGCGGTCACCGCTCGGAGGGTCACGGTGCCACGAGGACGAGCGACACCCGGCCGGAACCCTCCAGGACGGCGAGATCCGCGGCGGTCTCCCGGGGAGCGGCCAGCACCACCAGACCGGAGTCCGTGTCCGTCCCGGCCGGAGCGAGAAGGGATGTGTCGCCTCCGGACGCGGATCCCGAGGCCCACAGCACCGTGACCGAGCGGGCGACCGATCGACCGCGCGCGGCCGAGGCGTCGTCCGCGTGGTGCACGACGTCCACGGCGTCCCCGGGGCGGATGTGACGCAGCACCGCCGGATCGTTCACGCGAACCGTGGCGGCGGTCGTCCCCGGGGGCTGTCCGGTCAGCACCCCTGGCCCCAGCACACTGGTGGAGGTCACCGGCTGACCGGGGGAGAGCGCCACGGTGGTGGTCTGACCGCCCGCCTCGGGAATGCCGGTGAAGGCCGCTGCCGGAGCGAGGTCCACGGGGAACTCGGACACGGCGAGGTCCTCCGCGGTCAGGGCGGTGCCCGCGGGAACGTCGTGGGCGGCGGTCACCACGGGGGTGGTCCGGTCACCGGGCGGAGCGAGCCGGAGGACCACGATCGTGAGGGCCAGCGCGCAGAGGGCGGCCGCCACGAGCCGGTGGCGCCGGCGCACCGCGGTGCGCAGCCTCAGACCCAGGGGATAGTGCGGACGGGGTGGTGAGCTCATACCGGGACGCTAGGCCGACACGGAGCATCACTGGGCCGACACCCGGTGAGCGGTGCAGTGCGCCCAGGTCTGCCGTACCCGGTCCGAGACTGTGCAGGGCGCTCGCCGCGGTCCCGGAGCGACCGGCACGGGGGCGGATCGGGTCGACCCACGCGCCATGGGGTTACCGGGAGGAAGCGGAACCGCCCGACGTTCAGCTCCCGGAGCCCGAGCCCGTGGAGGACGCGGCCGAGGGGGTCGAGGCGGCGCTTCCCGAGGAGCCGGAGCCGCTGCCGGTGGCCGCGCTGTCCCCGGAGGCTCCAGAACCACCGGTGGCCCCGGAATCACCAGCGGATCCGGAACCGGAGGCGGTGCCGGCATCCCCGGACGCCCCGGAGCGGGAGTCGGTGCGGTAGAAGCCGGAGCCCTTGAACACCACGCCCACGGAGTTGAACTTCTTGCGCAGCACGCCCCCGCACTCGGGGCACACGGTCAGGGCGTCGTCGGAGAAGGACTGGCGGATGTCGAAAGCATGGCCGCAGTCTTTGCAGGCGTAGGCGTAAACGGGCACGGATGATTCCTTCGGGAGCGGGAGGGACGGTGGTTCACCGACGTCACATCCTACTCGCGGGCTCCCGCTGGACCGCGCCAACCTGGGCCTGGCCAACCCGGGCCACGCCCACCTGGCCCACCCGCACGGGTGCGCTCAGGCGGACCCGCCCAGCGCCACGACGCCGTGCTCGGTGAGGACCTCGGCCAGCACCGCGTCGTGGGGCTCCGCCGGGACCTCTCCGGCGGGGAGCACCTCGTCCGCGAAGCAGCACGCCACGGTCCGGGGCCGGTGCCCGGCGGTCTCGAGGGCCTCCAGGAACCGGTCGTAGTAGCCGCCACCAAAACCCAGTCGCACGCCGCCGCGGTCCACGGCCACCACCGGGACCACCAGGACGCGGACGGCGGCGAACACCTCCGGACCGTGCCGCGGGCCGGCGGGTTCGCGCAGGCCGGGCAGCGCGCCGTCCACCAGTGCGGCCCCGGGGCGCCACTGCACCCAGGCCAGCGCCCGCCGCGGGGCCACGACCGGCAGCCACACGCGCCGTCCCCGCCGGTGGGCGTCCTCGAGCGCGGGCAGCAGCGGAGGTTCGTCGGGCAGCGGGAGGAAGCCGGCGACGTCGCCCGCTCCCGTCTCTGCGAGAAGCCGGGTGAGGTGCGTCCCCAGGCCCGTCTGCGCCTCCCGGCGTGCCCCCGCGCTGCGGTGACGGCGCCGCTCGAGCACGTGCGCGCGCAGGGTCGCCTTGGCGGCGCGGTCCCCTGAGGGCTGTTCCATGGGCACGCTCCTGGCTGGCTGTCCGCTCTTGGGAGTACACGGAGTGCATTACCGCTCGGATCCGAGAGTTGGAACCGGGGGGCGGATGCCTCGTCGTTTACCCTAAGTCCATGAGCCCTCACGAAACCAAGCGCGTACACAAGGCCGTCATCCCCGCCGCGGGACTGGGCACCCGCTTCCTGCCCGCCACCAAGGCGATGCCCAAGGAGATGCTGCCGGTCGTGGACCGCCCGGCCATCCAGTACGTGGTCCAGGAGGCCGTGGACGCCGGCCTGGACGACGTCCTCATGATCACGGGCCGCTCCAAGCGGGCCCTGGAGGACCACTTCGACCGCGTTCCCGCGCTCGAGGCCCAGCTGAAGGAGTCGGGCAAGGACGCCCTGCTCTCCGAGGTGGAGCACGCCTCGGACCTCGGGGAGATCCACTACCTGCGCCAGCAGGACCCCCAGGGCCTCGGCCACGCCGTGCTGCGTGCCAAGATCCACGTGGGGGAGGACCCCTTCGCGGTGCTGCTCGGCGACGACCTGATCGACGAGAAGGAAGACCTGCTCTCCCGGATGATCGAGGTCCAGGAGCGCACCGGCGGCTCCGTGGTGGCCCTCATGGAGGTGCCGCGCGAGAGCATCAGCGCCTACGGCTGCGCCGACGTCACCGCGGTGGAGGGCGAGGACTTCGTGCGGGTCAACGGTCTGGTGGAGAAGCCGGCCCCGGAGGACGCCCCCTCCAACCTGGCGATCATCGGCCGCTACGTGCTGCACCCGGAGATCTTCGAGATCCTCGAGAACACTGCACCGGGCCGCGGCGGCGAGATCCAGCTGACGGACGCCATGCAGACCGTTGCGGATCGTGGCGAGGACGCCCACGGCATGTACGGCGTGGTGTTCAAGGGACGCCGCTTCGACACCGGTGACAAGCTCTCCTACCTCAAGGCCAACATCGAGCTCGCGTGCGAGCGCGACGACCTCGGCCCGGGTCTGCGGTCCTGGATCGCGGACTACGCCAAGACCCTCGACGCCTGAGGCCCCGCACCGGGTGAGCACGGCAGCCGAGTGGCCCGTCACCGTCCAGTGGGCGCAGCTGATGCTGCGCCCACTGGTCATGAGTGACCGCGGCGAGTGGGACCGGGTGCGCTACCGCAACCGGGAGTGGCTCGAGCCCTGGGAGGCGAGCAACCCCGAGGCGGCTGGCACAGCGCCGTCGTACCGCAGCTTCGTGCGGCAGATGCGGCAGCAGGCGCGGGCCGGGCAGTCGCTCCCGTGGCTGATCACGGAGCTGGACCCGGTGAGCAGGCGGCAGGAGCTCGTGGGGCAGCTGACCGTCTCGGGCATCACCCTGGGATCGTTCCGCTCGGCCAGTCTGGGGTACTGGGTGGACGGCGCGCAGGCGGGCCGGGGGATTGCCCCGATGGCCGTGGCCATGGCCACCGACTACTGCTTCCAGCACCTGCGGCTGCACCGGATGGAGATCAACATCCGTCCCGAGAATGTGAAGTCCCTGCGGGTCGTGGAGAAACTGGGGTTCCGGGACGAGGGTCTGCGGGAGCGTTTCCTGCACATCGCCGGCCGGTGGGCGGACCACCGCAGCTTCGCGCTCACGGCCGAGGAGGTCCCGGGAGGCCTCGTGCGCCGGTTCACCGGCGAGGACGAGGGCATCACCGTGCGGCGCGGGCTGCGCTGACCTGCCGCCGGGTGCGCGGGCGCGCCCGCCGAGCGACCGGCCCCGGGGACACGACGGCCGGGCCATGAACCGGACGACGGGTGGCTGACGGGCACTCGAACACCGCCCCAGGACCATCGAATTACATTGATGTGAGCAACACGCTCATTCCACCCCGGGAATCCTTCTCACCTGCCCTACCCTGAAACAGTGGGTTTGTCATGGGTGAGCAGTTCAGCGGTTCTGGCCGCTATCATCGTGCTGTGCGTGATCTGGTTCGCACCGCACGTGGCCAGGCGCACCAGCGTTCCGGTCCGCGCCCAGGTGGAGGCCCCGGACCTGTTGCTCCACCCGGCGGACCGTCCCCGCGAGCACGTCCGCAGCACGCCCAGTAGAGTGGAGGCCACGGCCTCAGTACAGCTTCATGAACGGGAGACGACAGCCATGGACACTTCGGCACATGCGCCGTCCGCCATCACCGTCCGCCGCGGATCCGTGGCGGGTCTCCGGATCAAGTGGGACCGCACCATCGTGTTCCTGACCGGTGCCGCGCTCGTCCTGGCCGCCGTGCTCACCGCCATCGCTGCGCCCTTCACGGCCGTCACGTGGGCCGTGCCCGTGGTGCTGCTCCTGCTGGGAGCCGGCTGCGTGGCGGGTCTGCGCTACCTCGCCGTCACCGACCGCGCCGGCGTGTCGGCCCGGGCCACCACGCGCCAGGCGGCCCCCGCCCAGCACGCCATCTTCGACAACGAGGACCAGGCACGCCAGGACCGCGAGGAGCAGGAGCTGCAGGCGGACGCCGCCCTGGACCTGCCCGCCGAGGGTCAGCTGCCCGAGACGGTGGAGCCCGAGCGCCCCGCCGCCGAGAAGACCTACAGCGTGGCGGAGCTGCGCGCGGAGGCACTCAAGGTGGCCCGCAGCTCGGCAGCCACGGGATCCACCGCGGCCACGTGGGAACCGGTCCCCGTGCCCAAGCCGCTCTACACCCAGGCGCCCGTGGTGCAGCGCCGCGCACCGGAACCGCTGCGGGTGCCGCAGCGCCCGGCAGCCACCACCACGTCCCTCAAGGACGCGGTCCGAGCAGGCGAGCAGGAGAGCGCCGCGCTGAACCTGGACGACGTCCTGAAGCGACGCCGGGCCTGAGGCCTCCAGCACCTACCGATTTGACGACAGCAGCGCGCCGCGGATCCCGAACAGGGCCGCGGCGCGTTCCACACAGGGAGCACCATGGTCACGCATCAGGTTGAGATCGAACGCAAGTACGACGTCGCGGGGAAGAAGAAGCCCAAGCTCAAGCTGCACAAGCTGGAGCACTTCACCGTGGGCGATCCCGTGGAGCACGACATGAGCGCCACGTACTACGACACCGCCGATCTGCTGCTCGCGCGCTCCGCGGTGGCCGTGCGGCGTCGTACCGGTGGCAGCGACGACGGCTGGCACGTGAAGTACGAGGCCGGCGCGGTGCGCGGCGAGCTGCACTACGAGCCACTCAAGACTGCCCCGACCCGGCTCCCGGCGGCGCTGCGCAAGGTGCTGCTGGGGCTGACCCTGGGCGAGGACCTGAAGCCCGTGGCCACCGTGGACACCCGGCGCACCCTGTACCCGGTCCTCGCCGAGGACGGGCAGTACGCCGAGCTGTGCCTGGACGCCGTCTCCGCGCGGGACGAGCGAGCGGGGGTGTCCCGGGAGTGGACCGAGTGCGAGGTCGAGCTCACGCGCGACGACCTCACGGAGAAGCAGGCCAAGGCCGTGTTCGAGGCCGTGGAGACCGTGCTGTTCGCCGCGGGCGCCGAACCGTCCTCCTCGGTGGCCAAGATCGCCCGGGCCCTCGGCCAGGACGGCGGGGACGCGGTGCGCGTGGTCTCGCCGGAGCACGCCGCCGTCACGTCCGACGATGCCGCGGCCGCCACCTCTCCGGGGTCCGCGCCGGGCGCGGGGGAGCCTGAGGGGGAGCAGCCGTCCGGGAAGGACTCGTCGAAGGACAAGGGCTCGGGGAAGAAGAAGGACAAGAGCTCGTCCAAGAGGAAGACGTCCACGGGCGGCAAGGGCACGAAGAACGGCAAGAACGAGAAGGACGGCAAGGGTTTCACGGGCGAGGCCGGACGCACCAAGGGCAAGGACGCGGCGTCGTCGTCCGACGCCGAAGAGCGGGGAGAACGGACGGGGGCGGACGTCCTCGCGGAGATGATCTCCCACCTGACCTCGCAGCTGCAGCGCTGGGACTTCGCGGTGCGCATCCGGGCCGAGGACTCGGTGCACCAGATGCGCGTGCGCTCGCGGGCGCTGCGCAGCGTGCTCCAGGCGTCCCGCGGATTCGTGGCCGAGGACGTGGTGGCGGACATGGAGCAGCGGCTCAAGGACCTGGCGCGTGTGCTCGGCGACGCCCGGGACCAGGAGGTTGCCCTGGAGCGGCTGGACGTGCTGCTCGACGGCCAGCCTGCGGGTGTGCTGAGCGGCGCCGCCAAGGAAGATCTGCGCGAGGCGGCCAGCCACCTGGGGACCGGCACCGGGCGGGCGGTCCGGCGGGAGCTGGACAGCCAGGACTACCTCCAGCTCGTCCGGGACCTGCACGCGCTCGGACGCGGTGAGGGCTTCACGGAGGAGGCCGCCGCGCTGTCCGACAGGAAGTTCGCCAAGGCGGTGCTCGGCGCGGCGCTGAACCGCGTGGTCGTCACGGCCAGCACCACCCCGCCCGAGCCGGGGTCCGAGGTCTCGCTGAGCGAGATGGCCATGGACGTGGGGGAGCGGATCGCCCTGCCCGGCAAGGACTCCCTGCAGACGGCGGCGGCGTTCGAGGTGCTGCACGAGACCCGCAAGGCCGCCAAGTCCGCGCGCTACGTGTCCGAAGCCCTGGGACGCGCGCACGCCAAGGCCGGGAAGAAGCGGATCCGCGCCGCCGTGGTGGCCAAGGACTACCAGGACGACCTCGGGGTGATCACGGACGCCGCGGTCATGGAGGAGTGGCTCGCCCGCGCCGCCCGCTCGTTCCAGCGCACCGGCAAGGACCGCTACGCGGTGGGCGTGCTCCACGGGATGGAGCTCACCGAGCTGCGCAACGGGATGCTGGAGGCCGCCGAGATCCTGGAGGACCTCGTGGAGGACCTGCGGGACGAGCTGCCCTCGCAGGACTGACCCGCTCGGGCGCCACAGCGCCCGTCACCACTGGGCTCCGGTGGTCTGCGGTGGAGACGGACGCCGGCTGCGGCCAGCGGCGGGCATGACCCCCGCTGGTCCCGCGGCCCCGGGACTGTGGCCAGGTGTGACGTGTGCAAGCGCCCCGTCGACGGGTGATCGTCGACGGGGCGCTTCGTCGTGCGTGTCCGCCCAGCGGATGGGCTCAGGCGCGGTGGCGCGGCGCCCGGCGTCCTGACCTGCGGGTCCGCTGGCCAGATCCCTCACCCGTGGAAACGGGGGTGGTGCTGGTGTCCGCCCCACCGGTGGCGGGCCGGGCGGCAACGGGCTCGGGCTCACGCTCGGCGGCACCAGTGGCTCCGGTGTCCGCCGACACCGCGGCGTCTTCCACACTGTCAGAGGCGTCAGAGGCGTCAGAGGCGTCGGAGGCGGCCGTGGCCCCGGACTCCGTGACGGTGGCCTGCACCGTGGAGATCTCGCCGGTCCCGGTGCGGTCCACGCGGGTGGCCAGGGGCTTCTCCTCCACGAACAGCAGCAGCAGGAACGCCACCACGGCCAGCGGGATCATGGCCAAAAAGATGGGCAGCAGCGCGTCATTGTAGGACTGGATCACGGGGTCCTGGATCATCGGCGGCAGCTCGTGCACGGTCTCCGGCGTGAAGGAGTTGGCGTCCACGGAGCCGGAGGCCTCAGGCGGCAGGGGCGGCAGGTTCTCCGCCATCAGATCCTTCAGGCGGGAGATGAACAGCGAACCCACCACGGCGGAGCCCACCGTGGCGCCCACCTGGCGGAAGAAGTTGCTGGACGCGGTGGCCGTGCCCACGATCCGGTTGGGCACGGAGTTCTGCACGATCAGCACCAGGATCTGCATGGTGAGACCGATGCCGATGCCGAACACGGAGAGGAACACGCACATCTTCCACGTGGGGTCGGAGACCTCCAGGGTGGACATGAGCCACAGACCCACGGCCATGATGGTCATGCCCACCAGGGGGAACAGCTTGTAGCGTCCCGTGCGGGAGACGATCTGCCCGGACACGATGGACGCAACCAGCAGGGAGCCCATCATGGGGGTCATGAGCAGACCGGCCTGGGTGGCGTCCACGCCCTTGACCATCTGGATGTAGGTGGGCATGTAGCCGATCGCACCGAACATGGCCACGCCCACGGCCAGGCCGGTGAGGGTGGTCAGCGTGAAGTTGCGGTCCTTGAACAGGGACAGCGGGATCACCGGGCTCGTGGCGCGGGTCTCGGCCACCACGAAGGCGATGGCACCGGCCACGGTGGTGGCGCTGAGCAGCAGGATCTGCGGGGAGGTCCACTCGTACTGGGTGCCTCCCCACGTGCACACCAGGATCAGGCACGTGGTGGTGGCGGCGAGCAGGGCCATGCCCAGGAAGTCGATGCGCGTGTTCTCCTCGCGGGGACGCGGCGGCACGCGCAGGAACACGGCCACGGCGGCGATCGCGAGCAGACCGAGGGGGATGTTCAGGGAGAACGCCCAGCGCCAGCCGGGGCCCTCCGTGAGCCAGCCGCCCAGCAGGGGGCCGGCCACCGAGGACACGGCGAACACGGCGCCCATGACGCCCATGTACTTGCCGCGCTCACGGGCGGGGACCACGTCCGCGATGGAGGTCTGGGCGAGGATGATGAGTCCGCCACCGCCCAGGCCCTGCACCACACGAGCGGCGATGAGCCAGCCCATGGTTCCGGCCGCGGCGCCCATGCCGGAGCCGATGAGGAACAGCACCAGGGCGGCGATCAGGACGGGCTTGCGGCCCAGGAGGTCGGAGATGCGCCCGTAGACGGGCATCATCACCGTGGAGGCCAGGATGTAGCCGGTGATGACCCAGCTCATGTGGTCCACGCCGCCCAGCTCACCCACGATGGTGGGCAGGGCGGTGGAGAGGATGGTCTGGTCCAGGGACGCGAGCAGCATGACGATCATGAGGCTCGCGAACAGCAGTCCCAGGTGTGGGGTTTTCTCTTCCGTCGCGGGGCCGGCGGCGGCCCGGGAAGCGGTGGCGGTCATGCAATCTCCTTGAAAGCGGTGCGGAAGACGCCGATGGCGTGGTCGAGAGCGTGCTGGACGGCGGCGTCGTCGGAGACGGTGGCCAGGTGCGTGTCGGTGCGGAAGACGAACTTGATCACGGACCCCGCCAGCAGCACGTAGGCGTGGGTGGTCTCCTCGGAGCGGGGCAGGGCACCCTGCCCGGCCTGTTCGGCCACCGTGGAGACCACGAGGTTCTCGGCGGCGTTGACGTGGATGCCGATGCGCCGCTTGAGCTCGGGGTACTGCTCCACGAGCTCGCGGCGGCGGGACACGAACTCGGGCGGCCCGGTGGACTCCCGCAGGACGTCCATGAACAGCCGCACGGTGCGGGCGAACTCGTCCCCGGTCTCGTGGTCCATGTAGCGCGCGTGCGCGCACTCGGAGATCTGCGGCGGGGTGATGCCCAGCACCGCGTCCTCCTTGCTCGCGTAGTAGTTGAAGAACGTGCGCCGGGAGATGCCCGCGCTCTCCGCGATCGCGTCCACCGTGGTGTCGGAGAAGCTGCCACCGGCGGCCAGCTCGAGGGCGGCCCGGTGGATCTCCGTGAGGGTGCGCACGCGATGGCGTTCACGCAACGAGGGTTGTGGATGTGTCACGCGCCAACATTATGCACTCGTGCAAACTTGCACAAGTGCAGAGTTTGCCCGGAGTGTATGATCCCGCTCACGGAGGCACGGCACGGCCCGTGAACGGAGGCCTGCGGGGCGGGGAGCGGACGGCTTTCGGTCGGCCCGAGACCGCACACCGCCCGGCGTCCCAGCGCCCCGGCCCCCACGGTGCAGGTCTGTGAGCCCCGATACAGTGGGCGTGTGACAGCACCCTTACTGGCCTGCGTGGGGCCCGCCCAGCACGGTGTGCGGATGCACGCGGAAAACCTCGCGGCGCACACTCCGCACGCACCCACGGTCGTGGGTCCCGCCGACCGTGTGCGCCCGGACCTGCTCGCCGGGCGCACCCCGGTGCATCTGCACTTCACGGACCGCATCTTCGGGTCCACGCCCGCCGGCGCCGCGGACGCGGTGGTCGAGATCGCGCGCGTCCGCCCGGTCACCGTGACGCTCCACGACCTCCCGCAGCCCGCCAACGGCCACGCGTTCGAGGCCCGTCGCGCGTGCTACGCCCGGGTGGCCGACGCCGCCCGCACCGTCATCGTGAGCAGCGAGTCAGAGCGGGCCCAGCTGGCGCGGCACGTCCCGGGCACCGCTCCCGTGCTCGTGGCGCCCCTGCCGGTCGACCCGCCGGAGCGCGGGGCGTGGGACGCCGCTCGACGCCACGCCGACTCGGGGCAGCGCCCCACCGAGGGGGCACGGCCCACCGTGGGGATGCTGGGGTTCCTCTACCCCGGCAAGGGCCACGACCGTGTGCTGGATGCGCTGGCGGACGTGCCGTTCCCGGTGGACGTGCTCGCGCTCGGCCGCGCGTCCGACGGTCACGATGACCTCGTGGAAGAGCTGGACCGCGCCGCGCGCCGCGCCGGTCACACGTTCCGCGTCACGGGCTTCCTGGACGACGCCGCCCTGACCCGCGCCGCGCAGCGGGTCACCGTTCCGGTGGTCGCCCCCGCCCACGTCTCGGCCTCCGGGTCCGTGGGCCGGTGGATCAGCGCTGGTCGCCGCCCGCTGGTCACGCTCCATCCCTTCTTCGAGGAGCTCGCCGCACGCGCACCGTGGGCGCTCACCCTCACCGACGACCTGCCCGCCGCGTTGCGCGACGCCCTGGCGGATCCCGGGAGCACGTGGATCGCTCCGGACGAGTGGCGCACCAGCGACCTGCCGTCCAGCGCAGTGGCCGCGACCGTGCAGTGGGAGCAGATCACCGCACCGGGAAGGCTCGCATGAGGGAGGACCCGGTAATCCGCCCCCGCGTGAGCGTGGTGATTCCCTACTTCGAGAACCAGCGCGGTCTGGACCGGCTGCTCGCCGCGCTCGCCCGCCAGGACATGGCGGCCCACGAGATCGAGGTGGTCGTGGCCGACGACGGTTCTGCCACCTCGCCCGTCCTTCCCGCCACCCCGTTCGCGTGCTCGGTGGTCCGGCAGGAGAACCGGGGCTTCCGGGCGGGTGCGGCGCGCAACCTGGGGGCGCGGGCGTCGTCGGGAACGGTGCTCGTGTTCCTGGACGGGGACATGATCCCCGAGCCCGGGTTCCTCACCGCGCTGCTCGCGGGCCGCGACGCCGCGGACGACGGCCACGGGGCGCTCGCCGTGGGGGCGCGCCACCACGCGGAGCTGTCGGAGCTGGAGATCCCGGACGTGCTGCGCTGGGTGGCGGGGGAGGATGTCCCCGGGGCGCGGCGCCTGGAGGACCCCGCATGGCTCGCGGACGGCTACGCACGCACCGCGAACCTGCGCGAGGCGGGCGTGGAGGACTTCCGGCTGGTCATCAGTGCGCTGCTGGCCGTGGACCGGGAGCTGTTCGAGCGCTGCGGCGGTTTCGACGAGTCCCTCGTGGGCTACGGCGGCGAGGACTGGGATCTCGCGCACCGGTGCCGACAGCTCGGGGCCAACCTCGCGCACGTGCCCGGGGCCGGCGCGTGGCACGACGGCCCGGACCTCGGCGGGCGCGCGGACACCCGCGTCGTGAAGGACGCGGAGACCCTCGCGCTCGCGCAGCGCATCCCGCTGCCGAGCACGCGCGGGATCAGCGTGGTCTTCGAGCAGCCCTGGGCGGTGGTGCGCGTGCACGGCCACCGGGACGACGCCGAGGCCTACCTCACCGCGTGCCACCTGCTCCGGGACACGGACGCCGGGCTGTGGTTCGTGGACCGCCGGGACGTCCCCGCAGCACTCGCCGCGGACCCGCGCGTGCGCACGGGCGAGCCGCCGGCCGGGGTGCTGGAGCGCGCCCTGGTGCTCGCGGACGCCCATGCTCCGCTGACGCTGGACGAGCCCCTGCGTGTGTGGTGCGAGCGCGGCGAGAGCGACGTGCCGGGGCTGCTCACGGTGCGCTCGGTGCGCGCCGTGCACCGCGGGGAGTCGTCCCCGGGGTGCATCCCGCACGAGCACGCCGACAGCGCGGTGCACCCCGCACACACCGACCGACGACTTGAGGACAGGGTGGGACACCATGGCTGAGCTGGGATTCGACCCGCAGGACGAGGGCCGCCGCGCCCACTACGGGGACTTCTACGGGCTGGGCGAGCTGCCGGACCGACCGCTGTTCGCGGTGCACGGCAACTGCCAGGCGGAGTCCCTGCGCGTGCTGCTGCACGGGGCGCTCGGCGGTGACTGGCACGGGGTGCGGATGCCCCCGGTGCACGAACTGCTGGAGCAGGACCTGCCGCACCTGCACGCCCTGCTGCCCCGGCTGTCCCTGCTGGTCACGCAGCCGATCGCGGCGGGCTACCGGGGGTTGCCGCTGGGCACCGACGACGTCCTGCCGCTGCTCGGCGCGGACGCCCGGGTGGTGCGGGTGCCCGTGATGCGCTGGACCGCGCTCATGCCCACGCTCGCGATCGTGCGAGCCCCCGGTGTGGGGGACCCGCCGATCGCTCCCTACCACGACCTGCGGGTGCTCACCGCGGCCGCCCGGGGGGAGCAGCGCGTGGACCTCACCCCACCGTCCGCCGACGCCGCCCGGGCCGCCCGCGAGGAGTCCCTCGCCCAGCTCCGGCTGCGCCAGGAGGCCCACCGCACGCTCGACGCCGCCTCCCTGCTGGACGCCGCCGGACCCAACGCGGTGCACGTGATCAACCACCCGGGCAACGGGGTGCTGCGCGCCGTGGCGTCCGCGGTCCTGGACGAGGCGGGGCTGTCCGCACCGGTCCCAGATCCGGGCCGCGTGCTGCTGGGCGGCATCCGGGCGCCCATCCTGGCCAGCACCCTCGAAGCCCTCGGGCACGACCCCGCCGAGCTGGAGGATGGGCCGCACGACGACTGGATCATCCACGGAGAGCACGTTCCCGCGCAGGACGTCGCCGCGGAGCACCTGCGCTGGTATGCGCAGCATCCCTCCGTGGTGGCTGCCGGGCTGCGGCGCCACGAGCACCTGATCGCACGGCTGGGGTTGAGCGCATGAGCATGGACGAGGCACGCGGGAACGGGTCTGTGGGACCGAGCAAGGACCGCGGCACCGGTTCTGCGGGACCGGGCGAGGACGGGCAGGGAGGCGGCGGAGCGGCGTCGTCGGGCCCGGAGCGCACCCCGGACGGGCACCACATCGTGGTCAACGGGCGGAAGTGGCGGGCCACGGACACCGGGATCCCCGAGTCGTTCAGTAAGGAGCTCGTGGCCGAGCTGATGAGCGCGCGGCGCGCCGTGAAGTCCAGGGACGAGCACGCGCGGGACCGCGTGCAGGATGCCAAAGTGGCGCTGGGTGAGCGCGGGGAGCCGTGGTGGGAGGAGCCCACCGAGGACGGGCTGCGCGCACGGGAGGCCGCGACCATCCGCGCGCTGCTGCGCCACCGGGCGGGGAAGACCATCTGCCCGTCGGACGTGGCCCGCACCCTGGGCGGGGACGACTGGCGGGACCTCATGCCGCAGATTCGGGACGTGGCGGGGGAGATGGCCGGTGTGGGAGAAATCACAGTCACCCAAAAAGGTGAGACAGTGGACCCTTGTACAGCCCGCGGTCCCATCCGGCTGGCACCGGGACCGGACCTCGCGGGGATGCCCGCGGACGGGGAGTGATCCCGCCCGCCGAGACCGAGGAGTCCGCACGTGAGCTTCCTGGACGACGCCCACCGGATGCACGACGAGCTGGTGGCGCTGCGCCGCACACTGCACACCAACCCCGAACTGGGCACCGACCTGCCGTGGACGCAGCATCAGGTCCTCGCCGCGCTGGAGGGGTACGGGCTGGAGCTCACCAAGGGGGAGTCGCTCACATCGGTGACCGCGGTGCTGCGCGGTGCGAGGCCCGGGCCCACGGTGCTGCTGCGCGGTGACATGGACGGGCTGCCCGTGGTGGAGCAGACCGGGCTGGACTACGCCTCGACCAACGGGGCGATGCACGCGTGCGGCCACGACCTCCACACCGCCGCCCTCGTGGGCGCGGCCCGGCTGCTGAGCGCGCGCCGGGACGAGCTCGCCGGGAACATCGTGTTCATGTTCCAGCCGGGGGAGGAGGGCCCGGGCGGCGCCAAGCCCATGATCGAGGAGGGCGTGCTGGACATCGCCGGGGAGCGCGTGGTGGCGGCCTACGGCATCCACGTGAACCCCGGGCCGCTGGGGCAGTTCAGCTACCGGCCCGGCACCGCGATGGCCGGCGCCAACAACCTCACCGTGACGTTCCACGGCCGCGGTGGGCACGGCTCGCAGCCCCACACCGCGCTGGATCCCGTGACGGCCGTGTGCGAGTTCGGTACCGCGCTGCAGACCATGGTCACCCGCCGCTTCGGCGTGTTCGACCCCGTGGTGGTCACCATGACCCGGCTGTGCGCGGGCGAGGTGAACAACGTGATCCCGGAGAGCGCCTGGATCTCCGGGGACGTGCGCACCCTGTCGCCGGAGACGTCCGCCCGCTTCCCACGGCTCGTGCAGCAACTCGCGGACGGGATCGCCGCGGCCCACGGGCTCACCGCGGAGGTGGACTGGTCGCCGCTGTACCCGCCCACGATCAACGACGCCGCCGAGGCCGCCCTCGTGAGCGACACGCTCGCCCGCGTGTTCGGCCCGGAGCGCGTGTCCCGCAACCCGGACCCCCGCATGGGCTCGGAGGACTTCTCCTTCGTGCTGCGCGAGGTCCCCGGGTGCTACTTCTTCCTGCACTGCACCCCGCCCGGGGTGGACCCCGCGGATGCCGGCTGGAACCACTCGCCCACGGTGCTGTTCGACGACTCCGTCCTGGGGGACCAGGCCGCCGCGCTCGCCGAGGTGGCGTGGGAGCGGGTGCGGCGGGGCTAAGCGGCCCGTACTTTTCCCGGCCCGGTCTGGGCGCTTTCCCGTTCGCCGACCCCCACCCACCCGTTCCCCCGTGAAGGAGTTCCACCATGACGTTCCTCGACCACGCCACCGCCCTGCAGCCGGAGCTGGTGGCCCTGCGCCGCTCGCTGCACGCCCACCCGGAGGTGGGCAACGACCTTCCGTGGACCCAGCAGCGGGTCGTGGAGGCCCTGGACGGACTGGATCTGGAGATCACCCTGGGGCGCTCGGTGTCCTCGGTGGTCGCGGTGCTGCGTGGCGCGAGGCCCGGGCCCACGGTCCTGCTGCGCGGTGATATGGACGGGCTGCCGGTGACCGAGCAGACCGTGCTGGAGTACGCCGCCACCAACGGGGCGATGCACGCGTGCGGTCACGACCTGCACATGGCCGGGCTTGTGGGGGCCGCGCAGCTGCTGAGCGCGCGGCGGGACGAGCTCGCTGGGAACGTGGTGTTCATGTTCCAGCCGGGGGAGGAGGGCCCGGGCGGCGCCAAGCCCATGATCGAGGAGGGGCTGCTGGAGGTCACGGGCGCGAAGCCGGTGGCCGCGTACGGGATCCACGTGTTCCCCGGTGAGCGCGGGCTGTTCACGTACCGCCCCGGCACCGCGATGGCGGGCGCCAACTACCTCCACGTCACGTTCCACGGCGAGGGCGGCCACGGGTCCCAGCCGCACACCGCCAAGGACCCCGTTCCCGCGCTGCTCGAGTTCGGCACGGCCCTGCAGACCATGATCACGCGGCGGTTCAGCGTGTTCGACCCCGTGGTCGCCTCCATCACGCAGCTCTCCGCGGGCGAGGCGATCAACGTGATCCCGGACCGCGCGAGCCTGGGAGCCAGCGTGCGCACGCTGTCCGCGGCCAGCGACGAGGCGTTCCCCGCCGCCGTGCGGGAGCTGGCCCACGGCATCGCCGTCGCCCACGGTGTGCACGCCGAGGTGGAGTGGACCGTGCTGTACCCGCTCACCCGCAACGACGACGCGGAGACGGCGTTCGTGGCGAGCACCCTCGCAGAGCTGGTGGGGCAGGAGCACGTGCGCCAGGACGCGGACCCGCTCATGGGCTCCGAGGACTTCTCGTTCGTCCTCCAGGAGGTCCCGGGCTGCTTCTTCTTCCTGGAGTGCAGCCCGCCGGACCTGGACCAGGAGAACCCAGGCTGGAACCACTCGCCCACGGTCCTGTTCGACGACGCCGTGCTGGGCACCCAGGCCGCGGCGCTCGCCGAGCTCGCGTGGCGGCGCCTGCAGCGGGACTGATCACCCGGTTGCGAGGGCCCGGGGCGGGGGACTCGGCTCAGGCGTGCAGGACCTCGTGGGACTCGGAGTCGCGGATCTCCGCGGTCTCGATCTGGAACGTGGAGTGGTGGACCGAGACGTCGAAGTGCTCGGCCACGCACGTCTTGACGTCCTTGAGCAGATCCGCGGCGTGGCCGTCCCGGAAGCACTCGTCCTCCACGACCACGTGGGCGCTGATGGTGGGCAGGCCGGTGGCGACGGTGGAGGCGTGGACGTCGTGCACGTCCACCACGTGGTGCAGCCCCATGATGTGCTCGCGGAACAGGTCCAGGTCCAGACCCCGGGGCGTGAACTCCATGAGCACCGCGGCGGTCTCCCGCATGATGGTGACCGCCCGCGGCAGGATCAGTGCCGCGATGAACAGGGCGGCCACGGTGTCCGCCTGCTGGAAGCCGGTGGTGGCGATGACCACCGCGGCCACGATGACGCCGAGGGACCCCAGGGCGTCGTTGGCCACCTCCAGGAATGCCGCGCGCATGTTGAAGTTGGCGTCGCGTCCGGAGGCCAGCACCAGGATGGCGACCACGTTGCACGCCAGGCCGATCACACCGAACACGAGCAGCTCGGTGGGCGGCACGTCCCGGGGCGCCAGCAGCCGCCGGATGCCCTCCACCACGGCGAAGATTCCCACGCCCAGCAGGAGGGTGGCCTGCGCGAGGGCGGCGATGACCTCCACACGACGGAACCCCCACGTGTGCTTGGAGCTCGCGGGGCGGCGCATCAGGTGGGCCGCCACCAGGGCGACCAGCAGACCGAGTGCGTCCGTGAGGGCGTGCACGGTGTCCGTGAGCAGAGCGAGGCTGCCCGTGAGCACAGAGCCCACCGCCTGCGCGACGACCATTCCGGCGGTCAGCCCGAACGCGATCCACAGCCGGCCGCGGTGGTCGCCCGCACCAGCGCTGTGATCGTGCGTGTGACCGGCGCCCATCAGAGGGACTCCTGCCGCGGCGTCGTGGGCGCGGGTGCGGCCCCGGTGAGCTGCTCACCCGTGGCCGAGTCCCCGACAGGGAGCCCGGCGGTCGGGCCGTCCGGGAGAGGGATCCGCGCGACGGGTGGGTGGTGCAAGTGTGAGCACAGCACCGCCCGTGTGCCGGTTGCGCGCAGCAGCTGCTCGGCCCCGGCAATGAGTTCCGCCAGTTCACGGGGATGCGTGAGCGAGTACCACGTGGCACGGCCCTCGGGGCGGGCACGGACGAGACCGCACTGCGCCAGGAAGCTCAGGTGCTTGCTCACCGTGGACTGGGCGAGGTCCATGTGCGCCACGAGGTCTCGCACGCGGTGCTCGCCGGAGGCCAGGTGCTGCAGGACGGCCAGGCGGGTGGGCTCACCCAGGGCCTGGAAGAGGTGCGCGTACGCGTGGGTGGCCCGTTCGTCGAGCGCGGGGAGGTCGGTGGGACTGATCGCCATACAGCGATGATATCGGTGGAAAGGGGACTGTGTCTGCAGGCGCGAGCCCTCCGCCGGGGAGGAAACGACACCGGCGGACCCGAGGTCACTTTGCGGCCGGATGGCCCAGTTCCCCGCGCCGGTCATCGGATCAGTGCCGCGAGCGGACTGCCCCGGCCCGAGCCGCACGGTGAACGACAGCCAGCCCGATGGCGTGCTCAGAACTGGGGTGGTCCCGCGTGCCGCGCGGCGGCGTTTACCACCGCGGCCAGGGCCTGGGTGATGTCGTCGAAGCTCAGTGCGGACTCCGCGTGCGCATGCTCCGGGTCGGTCTCGGCGCCGATGTTCGCCGCCCCCTGTGACCTCACCGCGGGCACGTGGATGAACGTGGCGGGCAGGTTCGTGTGGTGCAGGGCGGTCCAGAACACGGCATTGCACAGGAACGCGCCGGCGTCCTCGGAGACCTCGGCGGGGATGGCCGCGTCCTGGATGGCCCGGGTGAGAGCGGCGGGGTCGAGGCGGGACTCGAGGCGTTCGGGCCCGGGGGCCAGGGGAGCGGCATCGCGCACCACGCCGTCGTTGTCCGGGATGCGTCCGTCCCCCAGGTTCCTGGCCCAGCGCTCCGGGGTGACGACCGCGCGGCCACCCGCTTCTCCCACCGCGACAATCGCGTCCGGCTGGTGCGTCTCGACAGCCCGCAGCAGCGCCGGGCCGGCGCCCGACCACGTCACCGGGAGGATCGCCGTGGCGAGATGCACGCCGTTCGGAGCGGGGCCTTCGCCGAGTCGCTGGACGGCGATGCCACTCGCGTTCTCGGTCTCACCGCCGAAGGGCTCGAAGCCTGTCACGAGGATCTTCATGGGCCCACCGTATCCCCGCGCCGCCGTCCACTCTCTGACCACGGGGCCCGCGCATTCCCTGCGCATCACGATGCACCGGGTAGCGAGAAGGCCCCGGAACGGTGCGTTCCAGGGCCTTCTCGGTGATCCCCCGATTCTCCGTACGTGAGCACGTGACCGTGGGAGGGGTGTGGAGCCTAGGGGAATCGAACCCCTGACCTTTTCATTGCGAACGAAACGCTCTACCAACTGAGCTAAGGCCCCGAACAACAGGAGCCACTGTAGTCCCCCCGCGAGGATTTCGCACATTGCGGGGCCACAGACTCCCCCGCCCCCGTGACCGGCGCCGCCGCACTGGCTCTAGGGTGGGTCCATGACCGCAGCGGACCCCACGCCTTCCTCGCCCCAGCTCCCCTTCGCAGACCCTGCGGACAGCCCCGATGACCTGCGCGGCACCGCTGCGCCCACCCCGGGCCACGACGACGCCGCCCCCGCTCCGACCCGCGAGGACGCCCCCGCTCACGAGGACGCCCTTCCCGGTGAGGACCACGACGCCGCCGGCCCCGCCTTCACCGTGGGCTACGTCCCCGGGGTCATGCCGGGGAAGTGGCTCGGCCGGTGGCGGCAGCGTCGCATGCGGCCGGTCCTCCGGGAGGAGCTGCTGACGGCCGCGGGCTGGCGGGATGCCCTGGACGCCGGGGACGTCACCGCGTGCTTCGTCCGCCTCGGCTGGTCGCCCGACGACCCCGACCTGGACCACCTCCGCACCACCCACCACGCGGTGCACCTCTACGACGAGCTCCAGGTGGCCGTGCTGAGCACCGACGACGTCCTGGGTGTCCTGGACAGCCTCACCACCGCGCAGCTCCGTGAAGAGTCCACGCCCCAGGCGCACGCGGACATCGACGACGCCGCCATGGCCGTGGAACTCGCGGCCGCCGGTGTGGGTCCGGTGGTGCTGCCCATGTCCGTGGCGCGGCTGCACGCCCGCAAGGACGTCACCCACCGCGAACTCACGGACGCCCCGACCGTTCCCGTCCTCCTCGTCTGGCCCCGCGGCCTGGACGAGGACATGGAGGGCGCGGTGCAGCGCTTCGTGGGCATCGTGCGCGGGCGCAAGGAGTCCAGCGGCCGGGACGACGGCGCGGCGCCCGGCCAGGCGGCGTCGTCCGGGGGAGAGGGGCGGCCGTCACGGGAGACCATGAAGCCTGCGGCCGGAGAGAAGTCGCAGGAAAAGCAGTCCGCAACGCGCAGCGGCAAACCCCAGTCCGGCGGGTGGGCCAAGGCCGGCGCGAGCACGAAGCCGGGGCTGCGCCGCAAGCCCGGGCGCAAGGTCAAGAACGGCCGGTCCAAGAAGCGGCGCTGAGCCGGGGCGGCCCGCCCGGGTCAGGCGACACGGGCGGAGAAGAGGCCCGTGCGGCGTCGGGCGTGGGTCCGCTGAGACAGGGCGGCCGCGCAGGCCGGACCGCGGGCTCAGACGTCCCCGCGGCGCTCCGAGGACGTGGTGCCCTCGCCGGTCTCGTCGCGGCTGGGGGTTCTGCCGTCAGCAGTGTGGCCGCCCTGCGTGGCGTGGGGGTGCAGCGGGGTGGTGCGCACCTGGCCCGTGGTGGGCACGCGCGGCACGGGGAAGGACGTGGTGGGCATGTCCGCACTCGTCTCCGGTTCGGAGCCGGTGCGCACCGTGACCTGGTTGGTCAAAGGGATGCGCAGGCCGTCCCGGTCCAGCATCTTCTTGATCCGCACCCGCATGACCCGGGCCACGTCCCACTGCTCCAGCGGGGCGGTCTTGACGGCCAGGCGGATGGTGATGCTCTCCCCGGAGATGTTCTCCACGCCCCACACCTCGGGGTCGTCCACGATGCTGGGGCCCACGTCCGGGTCGTCGCGCACCAGCAGGGCCTCGTGCTCGATCATGTCCGCCACCAGGTCGATGTTCGTGTCGTACGGCACGGGAATGTCCAGCACGCAGCGGGCCCAGCCCTGGGACTGGTTGCCCACCCGCAGGATCTCGCCGTTGCGCACGTGCCACAGGGTGCCCTTGACGTCCCTCACCTGGGTCACGCGCAGCCCCACGTTCTCCACGGTGCCGATGGCCTCACCGAGGTCCACGGAGTCGCCGATGCCCAGCTGGTCCTCGGCCACCATGAAGATGCCGGAGAGGTAGTCCTTCACCAGGGACTGCGCGCCGAAGGACAGGGCCACACCGGCGATGCCCGCCGAGGCGAGCACGGGGGCGATGTCGTAGCCGAGCTCCGAGATGATCATGAGCGTGGCGATCGCCCACACCGCGATGGTGGTCACGGAGGAGAGCACCGCGCCGATGGTCTTGGCCCGCAGGGCCTGCCGCTCGGAGGCGAGTCCCGCGTCCTGCACCCACCGGGCCTGCCCGTGGTCGAAGCGCTTGACGATCCGCGACTGCGTGCCGCGCGCGATCCCGCGGGTGACCTTGCGGATCACCAGCCGCACCAGGGCGGAGACGATGACCGCCCCGAGCAGCACGGCCAGGACGCGGACGGGTTTGTCGAGCCAGAATTCGAGGTTTTGCATCGGGGCCAGCGTATCGGCCCCGGGTGGGCGAGCGCTCGGTGCGGCCGGGGTGGGGACTGGACGGGCGGCGTCGTGCGCCGGTGCGTTCCCCAGGTGGCTCAGGCGCGGTGGATCACAGCCAGTCCTTGACCTTGAACACCACGTACAGCGCCACGCCCACGAGCACCATGAGCACGAGCGCCATGGGGTAGCCGAAGGCCCACTCCAGCTCCGGCATGTGCGTGAAGTTCATGCCGTAGATGGAGCCCACGATGGACGGCGCGAACAGGATGGCCGCCCAGGAGGAGATCTTCTTCATCTGCTCGTTCTGCACCATCGCGGCCTCGTTCTGCCGTGCCGTGGTGAGCGTGGAGTCCAGGCTCATGGCGTCGGTCAGGGAGGAGCGCATGGACTCGAGCTTGCCGGTGACCGCGATCACGTGGTCCAGGACGTCGCGCAGCCGGTGCTGCAGCTCCTCGTGGGTGCCGTACTTGGTGAAGCCCGCGAAGTACCGCTGCATCACGGTGCTCAGGGGTGCCACGCCGCGGTGGAAGTCGTTGATCTCCCGGGCCAGCTCGTAGATCCGCTGGGACACGTTCGGCTCCCCGGCGAACAGCGCGTCCTCGATCTCGTCGATGTCGTTCTCCAACCCGGAGAGCACCGGGAAGTAGTCGTCCACGATCTGGTCCAGCAGTGCGTAGAGCACCCCGTCCGGGCCGAAGCACAGCAGCTCCGAGTCCGCCTCCACGCGCTTGCGCACCCGGCTCACGCCGCGGGACTCCGAGTGCCGGATGGTGATCACGAAGTTGGGGCCGGTGAAGATGTGGATCTCGCCGATCTCCACGGTCTCGGTCTCGTCCTGGTACACGGCCGGGCGGATCACGGTGAACAGGGTGTCCCCGTAGCGCTCCATCTTGGGCCGCTGGTGGGCCTGCACGGTGTCCTCCACGGCGAGCTCGTGCAGCTGGAAGTGCTCGGCGAGCGAGCGGATCTCCTCCGCCTCGGGGCGGTACAGCCCGATCCACGCCAGCACGGTGTCCTCACCGCTGCCCCCCTCGTCCGGCTGGTCCATGACCCGCCGCAGCAGGCGGTACGTCTCCTCCAGGGAGCGCGGGGACTCGACCTTGCGGCCGTTGCGATAGATGGCGTTCTCCACGATGCTCACCCGCCCATTATGGGGGTCCACCACCGCGCCCCGTTCCGGCACCGCACCACGACGACGCCGCTCGGCTGACTCCGCGCGCCGCTCACCGGGGTCTCCGCGTGCGGCCCGTCGGCTCCGGCGTGGTGACCGGGTCCTTGGCGCACCGGGCCGTGCCACCTGGCCCGCCCGCCGGCGTCGGGGGCCACCGGCCCACTCGCGGCGGGGGCCTGTCCGCCCACTTGCGACCGGGGCCCGCCCGCCCCTGCCAGGTGGCGCCCGGGGCTCGCCACTAGACTGGCCGCCATGAGCCAGCCGTTCGATTCCCGCGTGGGCGCCTACGCCCTGATCACCCGCGACGAGCACCTCCTGCTCACGCACTGGAACCCCCGCCACCCCGATTTCGAGGGTGCCTGGACGCTTCCCGGCGGCGGCATGGAACCGGGGGAGCAGCCCGAGGAGACCATGGTGCGGGAGGTCTTCGAGGAGACCGGGTTCCACGTGGCCTCGGACGGACTCGTGGGGGTGCACAGCTACTGGATGAGTGCGGAGCAGCGCCTGGACCCCACCACGCGCGGCAACCACGCGTGCCGCGTGCTCTACACCGCGCACATCACCGGCGGTGAGCTCGCGGTGGAGCAGGACGGTTCCTCGGACGACGCCGCCTGGATTCCGTTCTCGCAGCTCGGCTCCATCAAGCGCCTGGACCTCGTGGACCAGGGGCTGCGCCTCGCGGGGCTGAGCGACGTGGTGGACGCGGCGGCCACACCGCCGGAGAACGTGGCCGAGCAGGACGTCTCCACCGAGCCCGGCGGGGACCGGTGACCCACCCCGGGCGGCTCCGGGCCGTGGCCGTGCTCGCCACGGGTGCCCTGCTGCTGAGCGGCTGCTCCGCGGGGGACGAGCAGAACGGAGCCGATGGTGGAGAACCCAGCGCGGCGGCGTCGTCCACCGGGCCCGAGACCGTGAAGATCGCCGCGGGCGTGGACACCCAGACCCGCGTGCTCGCGCACCTGTACCAGCAGCGGCTCAGCGAGGACGGCGTTCCGGCCACCGTGGTGGACGTGGGATCGACCCGCGAGGAGATCTTCGACGCGCTGCAGGACGGGCGGGCCACCATGGTCCCGGACTTCACGGGCGACCTCTACGTCTACGCCAGGCAGCACGAGGTGCCGGCCTCGCAGACCTCCGGCGCGAGCCCCAGCCCGGCGCCCAGCGCGTCCGCGGACACCGACGCCCCGCGCGGGCTCCTGGACTCCCTCGGCCAGTTGCTGGGGATCACGGGGGAGACCGGCCCGTCCGAGGACGACGTCTACCGGGCCCTGCCGGATGTGATGCCCAGCGGTCTGGAGGTGCTGGACTCCTCCGGCGCCCAGCGCACGGACCAGGTGGTGGTCACCGCCGCCACGGACGCGCAGTACGACCTGCAGAGTCTGGACACTGCGAGCAAGCAGTGCGGCAAGCTGGCCGTGGGGATGCCCGCCGACTACGCGGACAGCGCCCAGGGTGAACCCGGTCTGAAGGCGTACTACGACTGCGACCCCAAGGCCACGCCCGAGTTCAAGACCACCGACGAGCTCGTGGACGCCCTGCTCACCGACCAGGTGCAGGCCGCGGTGCTGAGCTCCTCGGAGCCGGTGATCCAGGACAACGGGCTCGTGGTGCTGGAGGACCCCAACCGACTCTTCAGCCCCGAGCACGCCGTGGTGGTGGGATCGGAGGAGATGAGCGACCAGGCGGTGTCCAGCGTCAACGCCGTGACCGCGGAGCTCACCACCGAGGACCTCACCACCATCACCCGCCTTGCCGGGGGCGAGGACCCCGCCATGAGCCCCGAGAAGACCGCCACCTACCTCCGGGAGCAGCCCCGCTGATCCCCCTTCGCAGTGTGGGACTCCGCGCACGCTGTGGACCGATCCGGGGACTGCGGACAGGTGCGTCGCACCGCTGAACCGCCGGGGACCCGCGAGTAGTCTGGCCCCATGGCAAAGGTGAAGCAGTCCGACAAACTGAAGAACGTCCTCTACGACATCCGCGGCCCCGTGCTGGAGCAGGCGGAGAAGATGGAGGCCGCGGGTCAGCGCATCCTGCGCCTGAACATCGGCAACCCCGCACCCTTCGGCTTCGAGGCACCGGACGCCATCCTGGTGGACATGATCAAGAACCTGCCCAACGCGCAGGGCTACTCGGACTCCCGGGGCATCTACTCCGCGCGCACCGCGGTGGTGCAGTACTACCAGACGCGCGGGATCATGAACCTGGACACCGACGACGTCTACCTGGGCAACGGCGTCTCCGAGCTGATCACCATGGCACTGCAGGCGCTGTGCGATCCCGGTGACGAGCTGCTGATTCCCTCCCCGGACTACCCGCTGTGGACCGCGTCCGTGGCGCTGTCCGGCGGCACCCCCGTGCACTACGAGTGCGACGAGGAGAACGGGTGGAACCCGGACCTCGAGGACATGGCGTCGAAGATCACGGAGCGCACCAAGGGCATCGTGGTCATCAACCCCAACAACCCCACGGGTGCGGTGTACTCCAAGGAGACCCTGCAGAAGATCGTGGACCTGGCCAAGGAGCACGACCTCATCCTGTTCTCGGACGAGATCTACGAGAAGATCACGTACGACGACGCCGAGATGATCAACACCGCGAGCCTCACCGGTGAGGACGTGCTGTGCCTGACCTTCTCCGGGCTCTCCAAGGCCTACCGCGTGGCGGGCTACCGCTCCGGGTGGCTCGCGATCACCGGCCCCAACTGGCGTGCGGAGTCCTACCTGGAGGGCATCAAGCTGCTCGCCAACATGCGCATGTGCGCGAACGTCCCCGCGCAGCACGCCATCCAGACCGCGCTGGGCGGCTACCAGTCGATCAACGACCTCATCCTGCCCGGCGGGCGGCTCAAGGCGCAGCGGGACATCGCCCACCGCAAGCTCAACGAGATCGACGGCGTCACGTGCGAGCAGGCCCGCGGCGCGCTCTACCTGTTCCCCAAGCTGGACGTGGAGAAGTTCGGGATCGTGGACGACGAGCGGTTCGCCCTGGACCTGCTCAAGGAGCAGAAGATCCTGCTGAGCCACGGCACCGCGTTCAACTGGGGCAAGCCGGACCACTTCCGTCTGGTCACCCTGCCCGCGGTGGACATGCTGGACACCGCCCTGGACCGCCTGGGCGAGTTCCTCTCGACCTACCAGCAGTAGGCCGCTCCCGCTCCTACTCGGTGTCCGACGCCGCCTGGTCCCGGTTCTCCCGCCGGGCGCGGGCGGCGTCGAGACGTTCCCGGGCGCCGTCGAGCCACTGCTCGCAGCGGGTGGCCAGGGCCTCGCCGCGCTCCCACAGCCGCAGGGACTCCTCCAGGGAGGCGCCCCCCGTCTCGAGCTGGGAGACGATCTGCACGAGCTGCTCGCGGGCCTGCTCGTAGCCGAGCTGGTCCACGTCGGAGAGGTCCGGCGCGCCCTGCGCGGCGGCCTGGTGGGAGTCGGTGCTCTGGTTCTGCTGTGCCACGGTGTTCCTTCCGGTGGTGGTGCGTGGTGTGCGGTGTGCGGGTGCGGTGCGCCCCGGGGCGAGGGGCTCGCCCGGAGGCGGGGAGCGGTCGCCTCAGTGCTCGCCCGGCTGACGGGCGCTGGTGCCGGTGACGTCCACGCCGAGCTCGCCGGCGGCCAGCCGCACGGTGAGGGACTGGCCCGTCTCCGCGCGGGTGGCGTCCGTGAGGACGGAGCCGTCCGCGGTCTGCACCACGGCGTAGCCGCGGTCCAGGGTCTGCTGCGGGGACAGGGCACGGACCCGGGCGCGCAGCTGGACCACGGAGTCCTGGGCCCGCAGGGCCAGGGAGTTCGCGGCGGACCAGGAGCGGGAGCGCAGCCGGTCCACGTCCTCCTCGCGCACCAGGATCATGCCCTCGGGCTGGGCGAGCACGGGACGTGAGCGCACGGTGTCCAGACCGTGCTGCTCGCGGTCGATCATCGATCCCACGGCGCGGTCCAGTGCGGCGCGGGCCTGGCCGAGGCGCAGCCGCTCGTCCTGGACGTCCGGCACGATGCGCTTGCCCGCGTCCGTGGGGGTCGAGGCCCGGACGTCGGCCACGTGGTCCAGCAAGGGTTGGTCGTTCTCGTGGCCGATCGCGCTGACCACCGGGGTCCGCGCGGCGAAGACCGCCCGCAGCAGGGACTCGTCGCTGAACGAGAGCAGGTCCTCGAAGGCACCGCCACCGCGGGCGATCACGATGACGTCCACCTCGTCCAGGGCGTCGAGCTCCTGCAGGGCCCCGATGACGGCGCGTGCCGAGCCCGAGCCCTGGACGGGAACCTCGCGAATCTCGAACTGCACACCCGGCCACCGGTTGGTCGCGTTGCGCACCACGTCCTTCTCCGCGTCCGAGTTGCGCCCGGTGATCAGCCCCACGCGGTGGGGGAGCACCGGCAGGGGCTTCTTGTGGGCCTGGTCGAACAGTCCCTCGTCCGCGAGGGACCGGCGCAGCCGCTCCAGGCGCTCCAGGAGGTCGCCGAGACCCACGGGGCGGATGTCCCGGCCCAGCATGGAGAGCCGCCCGGTCTTGACGTAGAAGTCCGCCTTGAGGCTCACGACCACGCGCGAGCCCTGTTCCAGGGGACGCTCCAGCCGGGCCATCTCGTTCTTGAACAGGGTCACGCTCACGGAGACCTCCTCCTGGAGGTCCCGCAGGGTCACGTAGCAGACCCGGGCCCGCTCGTTGACCTCGATCACCTGGCCCTCGACCCACGCGTCCGGGGCCTTCTGGACCCAGCCGTGCAGGGAGTGGGAGAGCTTGCTCAGCGGCCAGGGGTTCTCGGGAGTGGTGTCCCGGGCCAGGCGGGGGAGCTCGGCCGGAGCACCCGCCGGGGCGGCGGAGCGCTCGGCGTCCGGGGGGAACGCGGCGCTGGGAGACGACGAGGTGTCCATGGGACATAAGTATCACCCGCCGCGGACACGCACAGCCGCTGCTCCCTAGAGTAGAGCGGTGAGCTCCTCGCCGTCCCCCCGCCCCTCCGACGCCCTCCGCAGCGTGGCCGCCGCCGTGCTGGCTCTGTTGGCCGGCGCCGGCTTCGCCCTGTGGTTGGGGGTGTCCTGGCTGCAGGACCACCTGCTCTCGCCCTCCGGGTTCCAGGACACCGCCGCATCCGTGATCACGGAGACGAGCTTCCAGGACGAGCTGGTCCGCACCCTGCTGGACCGGGCGACCTTCAGCGCCCTGGAGGACAAGGCCACCGGCATCGACGCCGTGGACCGGAGCATCGAGTCCATCCGCCAGACGGTGGTGGACTCCGCCCAGTCCTGGCTGACCGCGCCCGAGCAGGAGGGTGCGTGGCTCGCGGTGCTCAACGACACCCACGACGCGAACATCCCCCTGACCCCCTCCGCCGGGCACGCGCCGGACGAGCTCGTGGTGGACGTCAGCGCGCTCGGGGAGGCCGTGAACCGCCAGGTGGAGGATGCCGTGGGCTTCTCCCCGGGGATCGACGAGCAGAACTTCACCGTGACCGTTCCGGGCGTGCCCACGGGAGCGGTCGTGGACGCCCTGGTCCAGCTGGCCCAGTGGCGCTACGTCCTGCCGTGGCTCGCTGGCGCGGCAGGGATCGCCGCCGTGGTGGTGTCCCCGCGCCGTTGGCTCGGGCTCGCGGGAGTGGGAGTGGCGGGGGTGGTGTGCACCGGGATCGTCCTCGCCCTGGTGCTCGCGGGCGGACGCGCCGTGGTGGACGCCGCCGCCGTGGACCCGGTGGCGCACCTCGTCACCGAGCAGATCGTCTCCCTGTTGCAGGAGTCCGCCACGGAATGCGGCGTCACCGGCATGATCTGGGCGGGGGTCGTGGCGGCGGTGGGTGTGATCGGCGCCGTGGTGCGTGTCCGTACGGTCACTTACGATAGTGGGCATGTCCACCGTGGTTGACCTCTCCATGCCCACCGTTCCCCGGGTGCGTCGCACTCCCCAGGAGATTGCCGACGCCGCCCCGGTCACCGGTGAGCGCAAGGTGCTCCTGGCAGCACCCCGCGGCTACTGCGCGGGCGTGGACCGGGCCGTGATCGCCGTGGAGAAGGCCCTGGAGCACTACGGTGCCCCGGTGTACGTGCGCAAGGAGATCGTGCACAACAAGCACGTGGTGCAGACGCTGGAGGAACGCGGGGCCGTGTTCGTGGAGGAGACCGACGAGGTCCCCGAGGGTGCGCTGGTCGTGTTCTCCGCCCACGGCGTGTCCCCGGCCGTGGTGCAGTCCGCGCAGGACCGCAACCTCAACACCATCGACGCCACCTGCCCGCTGGTCACCAAGGTGCACCGCGAGGCCGTGCGCTTCGCCAAGAACGACTACGAGATCCTGCTGATCGGCCACGTGGGCCACGAAGAGGTCGAGGGCACGTTCGGGGAGGCCCCCGAGCACATCCAGATCGTGAACTCCCCGGAGGACGTGGACACCCTGGAGGTGCACGACCCCGACAAGGTGGTGTGGCTCTCCCAGACCACCCTGAGCGTGGACGAGACCATGGAGACGGTGAACCGGCTGCGCGCCAAGTTCCCCAACATGATCGACCCGCCCAGCGACGACATCTGCTACGCCACCTCCAACCGCCAGGCCGCGATCAAGGAGATCGCCCCCCAGGCGGATCTGGTGCTGGTGGTGGGCTCGGCGAACTCCTCCAACTCGGTGCGACTCAAGGAAGTGGCCCTGGAGTACGGGGCCCAGCGCGCGGAGCGCGTGGACTTCGCCAACCAGGTGGACGAGTCCTGGTTCGAGGGCGTGGCCACCGTGGGGCTGACCTCCGGAGCCTCGGTGCCCGAGGTGCTCGTGCAGCAGGTCCTGGACCTGCTCGCGGAGTACGGCTACGGGGAGGTCGAGGAAGTGGTGACCGCCCAGGAGGACATCCTGTTCTCCCTGCCCAAGGAGCTGCGCGCCAAGCTCGCCCAGGGCGGGGACACGTCCCGCGGCCTGGGCGGTCGCGGCACCAAGCCCTCGCGCTGAGACCTGACAAAACGACCTCGCGCTGAGCGTTGACGCCAGGCCCTCGCGCTGGGCTCTGGCACCAGCTCGTCCCTCTGGGCCCTCGCACCAGTTCTTCTTCTGGGTCCTGGCGTCAACACCTTGCCCTGAGCGGCGTCAGTCGTTCACGAACTCCGTGGCCGTGACCGGTCGCGGCACGGACTCCACGGTTGTGGTCTCCAGCGCCTCGGAGTCGGTGGCCGTGGGGTCCAGCTCGGCGATCCTCCGCGCCGAGGGCAGGACCCGGGACTCCAACGATCCCACCAGCTTGTTGTAGCCATCCACCGAGCGCCGCAGTGAACCGCCCATGTCGGACAGGTGCTTGCCCACGGCGCCCATGCGGTCGTAGAGCTCCCGGGACAGCCGGTACAGCTCTCGCGCGTTGTCCGTGAGGGTGGCCTGACGCCAGCTGAATGCCACGGCCTTGAGCGAGGCGAGCAGGGACACCGGGGACACCAGGGCCACGTTCGCCCGGGCCGCGTGGTCCAGCAGGGACGCATCAGCGTCCAGTGCGGCGGCGAGGGCGGATTCCACGGGGACGAAGCACATGACCAGTTCGGGGGAGTTCTCCTCCGCGGACCAGTACTTCTTGGTGCCCAGGGTGTTCACGTGGGCCCTCAGAGCCTTGGCGTGAGCGGTGAGCAGCTGGGCGCGGCGTTGCTCGTTCTCGGGGGAGCCGTCCGCGGGGACGGCCTGCGCATCCAGGTAGGAGGACATGGGGGCCTTGGCATCCACCACCACGGTCTGCGCGCCGGGCAAGTTGATCACCATGTCCGGGCGCTGGGTGCCGGAGTCTGTGGAGCGCACCGCCTGTTCCGTGAAGTCCACGTGGCGTGTCATGCCGGCCGCCTCCACCACCCGGCGCAGCTGCATCTCGCCCCAGGCACCGCGGGCGGTGGTGGAGCGGAGGGAGCCTTCAAGGGACGTGGTGGCGTGCAGCAGCTGCTGGTCCGTGGTGCGGGCGGCCTCGAGGGCCTGGGCCACGGCGCCGAACTGCTGCGCACGGTCCCGCTCCAGCTGGCTCACGTGACGACCCACGGAGGAGAGCTGGTCGTTGAGGGGCGCCAGGGCACGCATGACGTCCTGGTCCTGGACGGCCCGGGCCTCGAGGGACTCCACCCGCTCCGCGAGCTGCTCGGCCGCGGCCCGCGCGGATGCCGCTTCCTGGAGCGCACCCAGCCGCTGCGCCTGGGCCTCGTCCAGCTCGGTCTCCAGTGCGGCCCTCTTGGGATGCGCCAGGACGTACCCCAGGACAACACCCACCACGAGGGCGAACAACGACCACAACCACCACACCTGAGCCATCACCGAAGCATCCATGCGCTCACCATGACAATCCCGTCCGACACGCACAAGCACCCCGGCGGAGCTTGGTGCCTGATCCGGTGCGCTACAGCCACCCGTTCCGGTCCGCCACGGCCGCCGCCTCGGCCCGGTTGGCCGTGCCCGTTTTGCCGATCGCGGAGGACAGGTGGTTGCGCACCGTCCCCGCCGAGAGGTGCAGCGCCCGGGCGATCTGCCCGGCGGACGCACCTCCCGAGGCCTCGCGCAGCACGTCCTGCTCCCGCGGCGTCAGGGGGTTGGGGCCGGCCAGCAGGGACTTCTCGGCCAGCGCCGGGTCGATCACCCGCAGCCCGGCGTGCACCCTCCGGATGCCCTCCGCGAGCTCCGACGCGGGGGTGTCCTTGACCACGAAACCGGACGCACCGGCGTCAAACGCGCGCCGCAGGTAGCCGGGACGGTCGAACGTGGTGACGATCAGGCAGCGCGTCCCACGCCCCGCGGCCACGATCCGTTTGGTGGCCTCCAGGCCGGTGAGCCCGGGCATCTCGATGTCCAGCAGGGCCACGTCCACGGGGAGATCTGCGGCGAGGGCCACCGCTTCCTGGCCGTCGGCGGCCTGGGCCACCACGGTGAGGTCAGGCTCCAGGTCCAGCAGGGCGGCCAGCCCGGCGCGCACGAGGGCCTGGTCGTCCGCGATCAGCACCCGGATCTCGCTCATGTCCGCGTCACCTCCACCACGGTTCCGCCCTCGGGGCTCCGCCGGACGGTCACCTCACATCCTGCCGCACGCGCCCGTTCCTTCATGCCGCGGATGCCGTTGCCCTCTCGCAGCGCCGGTTCGGCGGCACCGGCCGCCGTGCTCACCTCGTCTCCGGAGAACGACGCCGCCGCGTCGCCGCGGTCCCCGGCCCGCACCGGCCGCTGCCTGTCCAGGCCTGCGTGCCCCACCCCGTTCCGTGGGGGCGCATCTGCTGCGGCGTCGTCCGTGCGCGGAGGGCTGGTCGAGGGCGCCGCGTCGGCTGGGCGAGCGACGGTGTCGGTCCGCGCAGAGTGGCGAGAGGAGGCACCACCGGCCCGTGCGCCGTCATCCGCGATGCGCAGGGACGAGCCGGTGAGCGTCACGCGGCAGTGCGCGGCACCCGAGTGGCGGACCACGTTGGTCACGGCCTCGCGCAGGATCCAGGCGAACGCGGAACGGGTGGCGGCGTCCAGGGGCGGGACCGAGGACGGCAGGTGCGGGGTGATCCCGGCGGCGCGCAGGGCCGCGCGCGCCTGGACGAGCTCGACGCCCAGGTCCAGGTCCCGCAGCTTGCCGACCGTGGCGCGCACGTCCGTGAGGGCTTCGCGGGACAGCGCCAGGACGTCGTCCAGCTCGGCGACGGCGCGCTGCGGGTCCGTCTCCACGAGCCGCTGGGCGAGCTGGGCCTTGACGGTGATCACCGTGAGGGAGTGGCCCAGGATGTCGTGGACGTCCCGGCCCACGGCCTCGCGCTGGCGGGAGACCTCGAGCTCGCGGGCCAGGCGTTCGTGGGTCTCCGAGCGCTCCACGGCAAAACGGGAGATCAGGATGATCAGCGCGGACGGGACCAGGCCGAACAGCGGCCAGAACCACTGCTCCCGGAGGAGCAGCGTGAGCAGCGGAACCAGGGCGGCCGCCTCGATCAGGAGCGCGGCCAGGATGCCCTGGCGCAGGGACAGCCGGAACGCGCACACGGCCACGAAGAACGGCGCCATGTAGGTGATGCCCCACGGGGAGGCCGGCAGCAGCAGGGTGAGCGGCACCAGCAGGATCAGGCACCACAGCGCGGCGTTGCCCGGCACACTCAGGCGCGGGACCAGGATCTGCCGGATCCAGGAGAACGTGTAGAGCCCGGCGAAGAGCACCAGTCCGAGCAGTCCCAGGGCAGTGGCCCAGACCGACTCGTCGCTCTGCAGCAGGGCCGCGGCGGGAAAGACGAGGAACACGAGCCAGACGGTGGCGAACAGCAGGTCGGACCAGTCGTGCTCGGGCTCCTCGGTGCGTGGGTGCGGGGCGGTCCGAGTGGGGGTGCTCATCGGCGGGCCGTGGACGTCCGGGAGGCCAGCAGCGCGATGATCCCGAACACGGCGGCCCAGGCCACGGCGTTGACCACGAGCCACAGCAGGCTGTCGGTCTGCGGGGCACCGCCCATGGTGGCCACCTCACCTTCGGTCACGGGATAGCGGGCGATCCCCACGATTCCATACATGGGGGTGAACCGGGCGATGGCCAGCATCCCGCCGGAGAGCGGCATGAACACGTTGCCGAAGAACGCGAAGACCACCAGGGCGCCGGAGGCGGCACCCACGGCGGTGTCCGAGCGGAAGATCAGGCCCGCGGCCAGCCCGTAGAGGGCGAAGACCACGGAGACCACCACGCACAGCACGGCGGCCAGCAGCCAGCGCCAGAGGTCGTCCATCGAGGCGTTGGTGAACGCCCCCACCAGGAACACGATGACCACGGGCAGCACGGCGATCAGCAGGGCCACCACCACCTTGGTGGCCGCGTAGCCGCCCGTGCCCATGGGGGTCAGCGCGAGCTGCCGGCCCCAGCCCTGCAACCGTTCCACGGCCGCGCCGGCGGAGATGGCGGTGGTGGCGGTGACGGCCCCGTAGACGGCCATGGACACCATCACGTACGCGGAGACGTTGCCCCCGGGCAGGCGGGCGTCGGACCAGCCCTGCGCCGCGCCGAACAGGATGTACAGCACGGCGGGAAGCAGGGCCACGAACACGAGGTTGGGGATCGCGCGGACGTTCCGCAGGACGTCGTGGGCGGTGTAGGTCAGGGACATGACGGTCTCCTCGGGATGGATCGGGGTCGGGGTGCGGTTCAGGGGGTGCAACGGGGATCGGGGCGGCGGATCGGCGCGCTCGCGGTGCGCAGGCCGTGACGGCGGCGCGACGGCGGATGCACGCGGGAGAGAGCCGCGTCCGCGGTGGCGCATTCCGTCGCGCGCATGCACGGGGAGTGCGGGGCTTTGTGCCCCGCTGAGAATGCGCGGCGGGCCAGTGGGGCGTCGGTGCGTCCCCGCCCGCGGTGCGCCGCGCGGGCTCACGCGGCGGCGTCGTCGTGCTGGACCAGCGCGGCGAACGCCTCGTCCAGACCGCCGCGGGAGATCTCCAGGGCGCTCGCCGGGGTGCGGGTCAGCAGCTCGCGGGCGAGGGCGTCCGCGTCCTCGGTGCGCAGGTGCACGCGGGACTCCGAGCGGCGCGAGACGGTGGCGCCCGCGAACTCGGGCAGCGGTTCGCCGGCCGGCCACACGAAGGAGACGGTGTGGTGCCGGGACGTGGAGCGCAGCTCGTCCACGGAGCCGTCGAACGTGACGCGCCCGGCGTCCATCAGGACGATCCGCTCGGCGACGTCCTCCGCCTCCTGGAGGTAGTGCGTGGCGAACACGACCGTGAGCCCGCGCTCCGTCTCGGCGCGCATCGCGTCCCAGAACTCGGTGCGGGACTGCACGTCCATGCCCGCGGTCGGCTCGTCCAGCACGAGCAGCTCGGGGCGCGGGAGCAGGGCCAGGGCGAAGCGGACGCGCTGCTGCTGTCCGCCCGAGCACTTGGCCACCTTCCGGCGCGCGAACGACGCCGCCCCCGCCCGTTGCAGCGCCTCGTCCACGGGCAGGGGGTCCGGGTAGAGGGACGCGATCATGGTCACGGTCTCGCGCACGCTCAGGTCCGCGAGCAGCCCGCCCACCTGCTGCACCGCGCCCACCTTCCCGTGGGCCACGGCCGCGCGCGGGCGCTCGCCGCACACGCTCACCTCCCCGGAGGTGGGCTCGCTCATGCCGAGCACCATGTCCAGCAGGGTCGTCTTCCCCGCGCCGTTCGGCCCCAGCAGGGCGACGACGCCGCCGCGCGGGATCTCCAGCGAGACACCCTGGACGGCGCGGACCGTCTCGGAACGTGTACGAAAGGTCTTGACGGCGTCCTGCACCTGGATGGCGGGGGAGTGGGGCTGCGGTGGGTGTGTGGTGTTCATGGGTTCAGGTTCCCGTGCGGCGGGGCCGCGCTGAACTGCGGATTGTCACGAGTGGGACGTGACATGTGTCAGGGGTGGGGGTGCGGGAGGGTGCCGCAAACCGCACGGGCCCGGTGCTCTGCGTGGACACGGCACGCTGGGGCCGCCGGGGCCTCGCGCCGGGCGGGATCGTGGGTGGGGACGGCACGGTGGTGCGGTGGCGCGCGGAGTTGCGTGGCGGCGTCGTCGGACGGCCCCGGTAAGATGGCGGACCGTGGCTCTTACTATTGGAATCGTCGGTCTGCCGAACGTCGGAAAATCAACCCTGTTCAACGCGCTCACGCGCAACACGGTGCTCGCCGCGAACTATCCGTTCGCGACCATCGAGCCGAACGTGGGCGTGGTGAACCTGCCGGACGAGCGGCTGGACAAGCTCGCGGAGCTGCACGGCTCGCAGAAGATCGTGCCGGCAACGGTGTCCTTCGTGGACATCGCGGGCATCGTGAAGGGCGCGTCCGAGGGGGAGGGGCTGGGCAACCAGTTCCTGGCGAACATCCGTGAGGCGCACGCGATCGCCCAGGTCATCCGCGTGTTCGACGATCCGGACGTGATCCACGTGGACGGCAAGATCGACCCGGCCTCGGACCGCGAGACCATCAACACCGAGCTGATCCTTGCGGACCTGCAGACGCTGGAGAACGCGATCCCCAAGCTGGAGAAGCAGGTCAAGATCAAGAAGGGCTCACCGGAGCAGCTCGCGGCGTACCAGGCCGCGGAGAAGGTGCTGGCGGAGGGCCGCACGATCTTCGAGGCCGCTGGGCCCGAGAAGCTGGACACCGACAACCTGCGTGAGCTGAACCTGCTCACGGCCAAGCCGTTCATCTACGTGTTCAACGCGGACGAGGGCGTGCTGTCCTCGCCGGAGCGTCAGGCCGAGCTGGAGGCGCTGGTGGCGCCGGCGCAGTGCGTGTTCCTGGACGCGAAGCTGGAGGCGGATCTGGTGGAGCTCTCCGAGGAGGAGGCCCGCGAGATGCTGGAGATGGAGGGCCAGGAGGAGTCCGGCCTGGACAAGCTGGCCCGCGTGGGCTTCTCCACCCTGGGCCTGCAGACCTACCTCACCGCCGGCCCCAAGGAGGCCCGCGCGTGGACCATCAACCAGGGCGACACCGCCCCCAAGGCCGCTGGAGTGATCCACTCGGACTTCGAACGGGGCTTCATCAAGGCGGAGATCGTCTCTTACGACGACCTCATGGAGGCCGGGTCGATGGCCGAGGCCAAGGCTCACGGCAAGGTCCGGATGGAGGGCAAGGAGTACGTGATGCAGGATGGGGACGTGGTTGAATTTAGATTCAATGTATAACTCAAGCACTAATGAGGGGTCACTGATCTTCTAATGTACAGTCTAATCATGGGCCCAACGAAGTTGGTCGATTCAGTGGACGCCGACCGAGTTCTGGAGCATACGGAGAAGAGCCTAGTTGGACTTTTTCGCACTGATTCGAGCGAGAGTTCCATTAACTGGGAGGCCCTTCTCAAGCTTCCTGTCCTCCTCATGCCAGAGACTCAAAATGCTCGGGTGGAGCAGGTGGCGCGAGTCGGCAGCGTTTCTAAGCTTCGGAAGGAGGCGAAGGGCTATGAGTATACCTTCGTGCCTGACCTTGAAATAGAACCCATTCCGACATCTGTGATCGAGGCGCATGCTGAGACATTCCAAATTGACGCGGAGCGTTGGGAATTTTCTCGCACGCATTGGGCTGTCAAGAATGTTGATCTTTACAAAGTTCTGGTGCGCCTTCGACTGGTCGGTGGCGACGGTGCAAGCGCGAACCTCGGGGGCGAAATCTCCGGCCCCATCCGTGGAGCCGAAGCCTCCAATGAAGGAGTTCCGACTCTATTCATAGGGTCGTCCGGGGAGGGGGTTGCGGTGGCGCGCGCCCTCCAGGCCCTACTGGATCAAGCCCTTGAGTGTACGGTGTGGGATCAAGGTGTATTTGCGTCAGGAGCGTCAAGCCTCACGAATTTAATTTCCCGTGCAAAATCTGCGGATTATGCCGCTCTGATACTTTCGCCTGACGACGTCGTCGTGACTAGAGGTATGGTTGGTGATACGCCGCGGGACAATGTGATATTTGAACTAGGTCTCTTCATGGGAGTGCTGAGCCCCGAGCGGGTCTTTATGTTGCTTCCACGTGAAAAGCCGACGAGGTTGCCCTCGGATTTGGCTGGCATCACCTATCTTACCTATCAGGCGAATCGTAGCGACTCGAATCTACGGGCAGCGCTCGGACCCTCTGCCTTAGACATCTCGGAGCGCGCCAAATCGCTTGGTCGCCGCTAGTAGAGCCCAGGTTCCTGGATGTGCAGTGAATGGCCAGGCGGGCGCGAGTGTTTTGTGATCCGGATGTCTCTAGGAAGTGAAACCCGGGGAGCTGCCAGCAACTCAGAGGGCAAGCGCCTGTGCTGGTTGCGCGATCAACTTGGGCCGCGCTTCGGTGATGGCTTGATTCCCGGGTCGGGTCCAACGGCTTACCGGGGCCGACGCTTTGGCGTCGTGCCACCCGCCTTGCTCGGTCTCAGACGCGCGAACCGCCGGGTGCCGGTCGGGAACAGGGTATCTGTGGCATAAGCGTTGTCCGGAATGTGGTGGAGTTTAGATTCAACGTATAGGCTCAGGAGATAAGATATGAATTGGTGGGAGCCGCTGATCTCGCTAGGGTCGGCAATCCTGGGTGCTTTTGTCGGCGGTTTCTTTGTTCACAGACTCACAATGCTGCGGGAAGCCATTGGTGCCAGACGGACTCAGAGGATAGCCTTTCTGCTAGACGCTTACCGTAAACTGATCGATGCATCAGAACGGGATCCTCTGACTCCGCAACGTCGAGATAATCTTGAGGGAGCGCTCGCAGACGTCATGCTTTTGGGTGGCGTGCAGGAAATCCGAGCCGCGAATCGATTCCAGCAAGATTTTGTGGGAAGAAATAATTCCTCCCTTATGCCTGTTATCGAGAGTCTGAGAAAGAGCCTTCGTGAGGAGTTGGATCTCCCTGAGGTGGCTCTACCAAGGCAATTCAACTTTCGTCTTAAGCTCAAGGATGATGAAGGACCAGTTTCTCACGGAAATATGCCAGCGACTGAGGTAGACGCCATTTTGGGCGACGGAGCCAATCTCTTGCGTCAGATCAATAACGCACAGAAATCCAAAACAGGTCGAGAACTTACCGATGTACGACGGCAGCAATTAGCAGACGTGTATGGGCGATTTGCAGGGGTCGACCATAAGTGCGTTCTGTGGGTGGACGATAACGAGGACTGGATCCAGGCCGAACGAACTATGCTAGAGGCGGCGGGCGTCTCGACGGTTTGGGCTCCGAATACTGAGTGTGCGTTGGAACTGCTGACCGGAAATAACTTCCAGGCCATCATTTCAGATATGGCAAGGGATGAGGGTGCGCAGGAAGGGTTCACTTTACTCGATGCAGTGAGGCAGCGCGGCGACAGTACACCGTTCATCGTGTACTCGGGAATAGATTCGTCGGATTTTGCTCGAGCCATACAGGACCGAGGCGGTCAGGGGGCGACGAATGACCCAAGCCGCCTTTTTGAACTGGTAATGAATGAGCTGTCCCGGTAAGTGGATTTGAGCAAACTCGTATTGGGGTCTGGCCTTGGACTTCGCGATTATAAATTTTCCGGTCAGATGCTCGGCGCCAGAGTGAGAAACCGGCCGCGGCCGGTCACTGTTGACTCGGTGTGGGTTCGGACTTATTGCTTCTTGAGACCGCAAGGTGAAAAGCACGCGAAGAAGGTTGTTTCTCCGTCGCGCTCAAGGTGCAACTGGCTTGTCGGGTAGCCTCTTGTTCCATGGCCCATCGTTGGCCGCCCCGTACCCCCGCGGAGGTGCGTCACCAAGTAATTTGGCGACTACTGGCACCAACAACGGGACCGATCGCCGAGTCTTACGCGACGAAGACGCCATGAGCGTTTTTGAGGAATCATGGTGGCGGGTCTAGAACTATCGTGGCGTGTCGCGTTTCCGGGTTCTCTCGGATGCCCAGTGACCACAGATCGCGGAGTTGTTGCCGCGCCGAGGGGCAAGCCGGGCCGGGAGTTCTCCGACGCACGCACGATGGTCGAGGGCATCGTATCTCGCTACTGCACCGGCATCGCGCGGCCCGGTCTGCCCGAGGTGTCCGGGCTGTTGCAATTGGTATGGACGTGCCACTGGTGCTTGGCGGTGGAGCGAACCTGTGATCCGGTCATACGGTGGGGAAGATGTGCGGGTCAATCTGCCGATGCCGTCCTGGGCCGTGTCCACTTGGCTTTTTCTCGTTTCCCCGTCCTTGATGCGCTGTGATCTTGGATGGGGCGCTCCCTGCTCAGTGCTCCGTCGCTAAAAAGCCCAGGTCGCATGGTTGTTTCGCCTCTTGCCGAAATCGCTCGCGGGCCCGTAGACACATCGGTAGTTTGGCTACGTAACGTGGTGAAGTTCCGGTTCAACGTGTGACCGGAGCAACCTTCTGAGTGTGATCAAATTCCGCCCCCCTCAGGAGGTCCGCCCTTGCTGGCTTGCTGCGGCGCTCGCCCAGTGGCCGCCGGGGGGGGGGCGTCCCCACAACCGAGCCGGGACCAGAGTTACTCGAACGCAGGGTGTGTGGTTCTCGACCCCATCTGGTCGAAGCGCGATGTCGTTCAAGGCGACCGATTTCGTGGCCGCTTGACGGGGTTCTGATGATTTCAGAGCAGGCGTTTCGATTAGTTCCCCACCTGCCAACGCTATGACTCGGCCATGTCGCACACCCGTCGCATCGTGTATTTGGAACTGGATAATTTTTTTTGCGAGGTGGCAGCCCTCCCCCGGGACGGCTCCAAAGCGGTGGGCAAGCCCGTGACGGCGGACCAGTGAGTGCCGTGGGCGGGCAGTTCCTTCTGACCGGCAGTGCGAGTCCACAGGACGGAACCGTGCAGCACTTGGGAGCCGGTTCGGATTGGCCGCCTGCGCGTGCGGCCGATGACGCGCGCTGAGAGTGGTCTGGTCACACCGACCGTGAGGCTGGCTGCTGTTCTGGCTGGACATTATGCGATCCAGAGCGAGTCACCGCTTGGGCTGCCTGAATACGTGGATGAGATCGTTGCCTCGAGTTTTCCGGGGATGAGCAGCTTGGGCCCCCGCGCCTGGGGCTTGCAGCTCGACTCCTATCTGCGCAACGCGGTGGAGCGTGACGTGCCAGAGCAGGGCCTGGCCGTCCGTCGACCCGAAGCCATGATGGCCTGGTTGCGTGCCTACGCTTCCGCCAGCTCGACGACGGCGAGCTACTCCCAGATCCTGGACGCCGCGACACCTGGTCACAGTGAGAAGCCGGCACGGGCGACCGCCGAGTCCTACCGCCAGGTGCTGGCCTCCTTGTGGCTTTTAGACCCTGTGCCAGCCTTAAGCCCGGCTGGCAGTCGACTGACTTGCCTCGGGCAGGCGCCGAAGCACCACCTAGCAGATCCTGCTCTAGCAGCTCGCCTCCTCGGCCTGAGCGCTGACGCACTGCTGGGCGGAAAGGGGGAGCCACTTCGTCCCCAGGCGGGTTCCATGCTGAGGATGCTTTTCGAGTCGCTGGCGACGCTGTGCCTTAGTGTCGCCGCGCAGGCGGCGGAGGCCGACATCACACGCTTGCGTACGGGCAACGGCGACCACGAGGTGGTCCTCGTCGTCGCGGGGCCCGACGGCGGAGTCGTCGGTGTAGAGGTAAAACTCGCGGCGGCTGTCAGCGACTGCGATGGCAAGCACCTGCGCTGGCTGCGCGACCGGCTGGGATCGCGTTTCGTGGACGGTTTGATCATCACGACCGGTCCAACTGTCGATAGGCAGAGGGACGGTATTGCCGTGGTGCCCTTGGCCCTGTTCGGCCCCTGAGCGATGAATTGGCCTGAGCAGAATCGTCTGAGGGCTCGGCGGGGAATCGCGTTCATCGAGTAGCGTGGGTGGCACGCGGCACGAGGCGGATTAATGGAGGTGCGGACAATGTCGGACTCATCGACTGCTGCTGTGCCTGACCTGATCGAACCGATCCATCCGGGAGAAGTCCTGATGGAGGACTTCATTGAAGGATTCGGCGTCACGCAGAACAAGCTCTCCGTCTCCATCGGGGTGCCTCCCCGGCGGATCAATGAGATTGTGCACGGCAAGCGGGGGATCACTGCGGACACAGCCCTCCGCCTGGCACGGTATTTCGGGACATCGGCCGAGTTCTGGCTCAATCTGCAGAGCCGCTGCGAGTTGGACTGCGCGGAGGACCGCGCGGGAGAGCAAATCGCGGCGATTACCCCTCTTGCCGTTGCATGACTCCTGCTCTGCCTCGTGCGGCCAACCCTGGAGGACCAGGGCCGTAGTATTCCCTCGCCTCGGCATCGTCCCCAGTGAGGGAGGCTCATGCCTGATCGCCGTCATGCGGACCACGCCATGATGTCGACTGGTACCATAAATGGGTACCAGTCGGCATAGGGAAGGTGCTCCATGTCCATCAGCGCAAGCGAGGCCCGCAAGACTCTCTTCCCGCTCATCGAGCGCGTGAACGGGGACCAGGAAGCGGTCGAGATCGTTTCTCGGAAGGGCAACGCGGTGCTCATGCCCGCCGACGAGTACGCGGCGTGGCAGGAGACCGCCTACCTGTTCCGGTCGCCGTCGAACGCCCGCAGGCTGCTCGACGCCTACGATCGTGCCCGTGCCGGGAAGACCCAGGTCCACGAGCTCGACCGTTCCCACGAGTCGGCCCGCCAGGCGCGGGACGTCTAAATGCGGCTGGTCTGGGATGAGGCCGCCTGGGAGGACTACACGTACTGGCAGACCGCCGACCGGAAAATTCTCAAGCGGATCAACCTGCTCATCGATGCCTGCCTGCGCGAGCCGTTCGAGGGCATCGGCAAACCCGAGCAGCTGAAATATGGGGCGCAGGGCTCGTGGTCCCGGCGCATCAACGAGGAGCACCGGCTCGTCTACCTCGTGGCTGGCGGGGATCTGGTGATCTTGCAGGCTCGCTACCACTACTGAGCCGGGCTGAACTGTCATTGTTCGGATCAGCCGTTCCGGTGACCTTGTTGCCGACATCCAAGGCGAATCTATGGGAAGCCCGCGAGGCGTGCCCGACCATTCACTGGTGAGGAATGTTGCCGTGCCCGATGAAGCCCTGTTCCTTCGTACATTGCGACAGTCGGACGCCTCAGCCGTGTTCGGGGCCTTCGCCTCCAACCTCGACATGGCCCGTCAGAGCGTGGTCACCACGGCCGAGGAAGCGTCGGCGTACGTCGCCCGCCTAGTGGACCCGGGGTCACCCCATGAACCCTGGGCCGTTGTCGAGTCGAACGCACTGATCGGCCTCGTCTGTATCACGGTGGACGAGGACAACAGGAACGGCTGGTTCTGGTACTGGATGACAGACCGGGCGCGCGGCAGGGGAGTGATGAGCCGAGTGGGCCCTCGAGGAGCGCGGAGTGGAACGCCTCGAACTCGGCCACCGCGTCAACAACCCGGCCTCCGGCGTCGTCGCGAGAAGAGCTGGTTTTGTCAAGGAAGGAACCCAACGCGGGAAATTCCTGGTGGACGGAGAACGCCTCGACGTCGACACCTACGGGCGGCTGAAAACCGATTCTCGCCCTGCCTTTTACGCGCTTCCCCTGACTCTTGTCGAACGGTGACGGGAATCACCAGACCGGTTGCCTCCACATGACCAGGGAACACTATTTCCCCTGGCCCCAGTCCTAGAATTGATGTGAAACAGGTGTTTCACGCCAGGGCGATTCTCGGAGGCTGTCATGCCCAGCAAGAAGGTTGATCCAACAACTGATTCCACATCCATGAGTCACGAAACCAAGTCCATGCTCTGGAAGTTCGGGCTCATGCTCCTCGTGGGGGCGGTGATCTACTTCATCCCCGCGCCGGAGGGCGTGGACCCCCGTGGCATGCACATGCTCGGCATCTTCGTCGCGACCATCCTGGGGCTCATCCTGCAGCCCCTGCCCACCCCGTCGGTGGCGCTGATCGGTCTGGCCACGGCCATGATCACCGGCGCCATGGACGTCAAGAGCGGGGAGGCCCTGAGTGGGTTCTCCAACTCCGCCGTGCTGCTGATCGTCGCGGCGTTCTTCATCGCGGACGGCTTCCTGCTCACCGGGCTGGGGCGCCGCGTGGCCCTGATGTTCCTCACGGTCCTGGGCAAGTCGCCCCTGGGCATCGCCTACGGCATGGCCGTCACGGACCTCCTGCTCGCTCCGGCCACGCCATCCAACACGGCGCGCGCGGGTGGTGTGATCTACCCGATCGTCCGCTCCGTCGCCGAGGTTCAGGACTCCACCCCGGACACCGACGAGTCCCGACGCCGCCTGGGTTCCTACCTGACCTTCACCGCAGCCCACGTCAACGTGATCACCAGCGCCATGTTCATCACCGCCATGGCCGGCAACCCGCTGGCCGTGGACGCCGCCGCCGATCTCGGTGTGGAGATCTCCTGGGGCCAGTGGGCCCTCGCCGCCCTGGTCCCCGGCCTGGTCAGCCTGGCCCTCGTGCCGTGGCTGCTCATGAAGATCTACCCGCCCACGCTCAAGGAGACTCCGGAAGCCCCGGCCATGGCGCGCCGTGATCTGGACACCATGGGCTCCATGACCCGCGGCGAGATCGTGATGGCCTGCACCTTCGTGCTGCTGCTCCTGCTGTGGGTCTTCGGCACGTTCCTGGGCGTCAGCGCCACCGCCGCAGCGTTCGTGGGCATCGCCATCCTGCTGCTGACCAAGGTGCTCACCTGGGACGACATGGCCAAGAACGCCTCCGCCTGGAACACCTTCATCTTCTTCGCCGTGCTCGTGGGCATGGCCGAGAACCTCAACAACCTGGGCGTCATCGACTGGATCGGTTCCGTGGTCTCCGGCCTGGTGGGCGGAATGCCCTGGGTCCTGGCCTTCGCGATCCTCGCGCTCGTGTACTTCTACGCGCACTACATGTTCGCCTCGAACACCGCGCAGATCGTCGCGATGTACGGCGTGTTCCTGGGCGCGGCGATCGCGGCCGGCACCCCGCCGATGTTCGCGGCCCTCGCACTCGGCTTCATCGGCAACCTCTTCGGCGCCATCACCCACTACGCCTCCGGTCCGTCCGGCGTGGTCTACGGCTCCGGGTACGTCAAGGTGTCCGAGTGGTTCAAGATCGCCTTCATCATGTCCGTGGCGATCATCATCATCTGGACCGTGGTGGGCAGCGCCTGGATGTGGCTGCTCGGCAGCTTCGCGGTGTAGCCCTCACCTCAACCCCACCCCGTACGACGACGCTCGGTGCCCTCCCAGGGGCGCCGAGCGTCGTCGACCCGGCAGTCAGGGGTGGCAGCACAGAACGAGCGCCGTGCACGGGGCACGGCGCTCGTTCTGCGTCTCCGGTAGAGCGGGGGTCAGTCGTCCTTGTTGCGCAGCACCTGCCGCAGCTTCTCCCGGTTGAGCCCGGCGATCGCGGTGATCGGGATGCCCGCCGGGCACACCTCCGCACACTCGCCGTACACGGAGCACGGGCCGAACTCCTCCTCGGCCGCGCGCGTGATGCCCTTGGCGCGACGGCTGCGCTCCTTCTGGCTGGAGGGCAGCGTGGCCAGGTGCATGGTCTTGGACCCGGCGAACAGCTGGGCGGAGCCGTTGGGGCACGCGGCCACGCACGCACCACAACCGATGCACGCGGCCAGGTCCAGGGCCCACTCGGCGGACTCGTGGGTCACGGGGATGGCGTCCGCGTCCGGGGCCGTGCCCACCGCGGTGGACACGAAGCCCCCGGCCTCGATGACCCGGTCCAGGGCGCTGCGGTTCACGGCCAGGTCCTTGACCACGGGGAACGCCCCGCTGCGGAACGGCTCGAGCTGCACGGTGGCCCCGTCCTCAAAGGAGCGCAGGTGCTGTCGGCACGAGGGGGTCTTGGCCTGCGGGCCGTGCGGCCTGCCGTCCACGGTCACCCCGCACGCCCCGCAGATGCCCTCGCGGCAGTCCGAGTCGAACGCCACGGGGTCCTCACCGCGGGCCACGAGGTCGTCGTTGAGCTTGTCGAGCGCTTCGAGCAGGGAGAACTCCGGCCCGACGTCCTCCAGCGGGTACTCGACGAAGTGCCCGTCCTCCGCACCGGATTCCTGTCGCCAGACTTTCAGCGTGAGTTTCATGAGGATGGTCCTCTCATCGGTAGTCGCGGGTCTCGGGCGTGACGCTCGGGAATTCGAGGTGCTCCTGGTGGCGCACGTAGCGCGGGCCGGGCGCGGCGGCGTCGTCTGACCCGACACGCTCCCAGGCCGAGGCGAAGAGCCAGTGGGCGTCGTCGCGCTGAGCCTCGCCGGTCTCCGTCTGGTGCTCCTCCCGGAAGTGCGCCCCGCAGGACTCGTCCCGGTCCAGCGCGTCGAGGCACATGAGCTCGGCCATGTCCAGGTAGTCGGCCACGCGGCCGGCCCGTTCGAGCTCCTGGTTGAAGGCGTCCGGGCGTCCCTGCACGCGCAGGTCCCTCCAGAACTCCTCGCGCAGCGCGCGGATGCCCTCCAGGCCCTCGGCCAGACCCTCTGCGGAGCGGGTGACACCGCACTTCGCGTAGAGCAGGTCGCCCAGGCGGCGGTGGAAGCGCTCCGGGCCCTGGGTGCCACGGATGTCGATCAGCGCCTGCACGTCGGCCTCGGCCTCGGCAACCGCGGCGCGCACGACGTCGTCGTCCACCGACAGGCGCGGCTTGCCGAGCAGCGGGGCCAGGTAGTTCGGCACGGAGTAGGGGAGCGTGAACCAGCCGTCCACGCACGCCGAGAGCAGGGAGTTCGCGCCCAGGCGGTTCGCGCCGTGGTAGCCCCAGCCGGCCTCGCCGCCCACGAAGAGCCCCGGGATGGAGGTCATCATGTCGTAGTCGTTCCACAGCCCACCCATGGCGAAGTGCGCGCCCGGGGCGATCCGCATGGGCTCCACGTACGGGTCCTCACCCGTGACGTCCGAGTACATCTCGAAGAGGTTGCCGTAGCGCTCCGCGATGACCTTCTTGCCGAGCCGCTCGATCGCGTCCCGGAAGTCCAGGTACACGGAGTTCTTCAGGGGCCCGACGCCGCGGCCCGAGTCGATCTCTGCGCGCGCCGCACGGCTGGCGACGTCGCGGGGCGTGAGGTTGCCGAACGCCGGGTACTTGCGCTCCAGGTAGTAGTCGCGCTCATCCTCGGGGATGTCGTTGGGGGCGCGCTCGTCCCCGGGCTCCACCGGGACCCAGATCCGCCCGTCGTTGCGCAGGGACTCGCTCATCAGGGTGGTCTTGGACTGCCACTCGCTGGAGACCGGAAGTGCTGTGGGGTGGAACTGGATGAAGCACGGGTTGGCGAACAGCGCACCACGCCGGTGGGCGCGGAACGCGGCCGTGACGTTCGAGTTCTTGGCGAGCGTGGAGCGGAAGTACACGTTGCCGTAGCCGCCGGTGGCCAGCACCACGGCGTCGGCCGTGACGGCGGAGATCGTGCCGGTGACCAGGTCCCGCACCACGATGCCCTGGGCGCGGCCGTCCGCGACGATCAGGTCCAGCATCTCCGTGCGGGTGTGCAGGTTCACCTGGCCCGTGGAGACCTGCCGCAGCAGCGCCTGGGCGGCCGCGACCTGCAGCTGCTGGCCCGTCTGCCCACGGGTGTAGTAGGTGCGGGAGACCTGCACGCCACCGAACGAGCGGGTGGCCAGCTGGCCGCCGTACTCGCGGGCGAAGGGCGCGCCGATCGCGTTCATGTGGTCGATGACCCGGACGCTCTCCTCGGCCAGGCGCCAGGCGTCCGCCTCGCGGCCCCGGAAGTCGCCACCCTTGACGGTGTCCTTCACGAACCGGGCCACGGAGTCGTTGTCCACCTTGCGGGCACGGGCCGCGTTGATGCCGCCCTGGGCCGCCACGGAGTGGGCGCGGCGGGGAGCGTCGTGGAAGGTGAAGGCCTCCACGTTGTAGCCCAGCTCTCCCAGTGCCGCCGCCGCGCCGCCGCCGGCCAGCCCGGTGCCCACCACGATCACGGTGAACTTGCGCCGGTTCAAGGGAGACACGAGGCGGTAGTGCAACCGGCGGTCCGCCCAGATCTCGGAGGCGGGGACCTCTGCGGACAGGCCGGGCAGGTCGGAGCCCACGGTGCGCAGCTCGTCGAGAAGGGCCTGGGGCGTCGAAGAAGCCGTCATCACTGAATCACTCCCAGAAGAACCATGATGGGGATGGAGATGTTGCCCACGCAGATGGCGATCGCCACCAGCCCGGCCACCCAGGCCGCGATCTGACGCAGCCGCTTGCCGGTGGCGCCCAGGTCGTTGGCGGCGGTCCACGTGCCGTGGGCCACGTGGACGGTCAGCACCAGCATGGTGAGCATGTAGAAGCCGGCCACCAGCGGACGCTGGAAGCTGGCCACGAGGTTGGCGTACGCGGAACCGGCCTCGAACGAGTCCGTGGCGGCGGGCTGCACGCCCAGCGTGAGGTCGAGGATGTGGAAGATCACGAACAGCAGGATCACGATGCCGGTGCCCAGCATGGATCGGGCCATCCAGGCCTCACCGCGGGTCAGGCCGGAGCGCCGGAACTTGCCCCGGGCGCGGCGGGCGCGGGTCCACAGCAGCAGGCCGCACCCGAGGTGCAGTGCCAGGCTGATCAGCAGGACCACCCGCAGGATCCAGAGCATGCCCTCGTAGGGCAGTAGCGGCATGGCGATCTCGCGCAGCCAGTGCGCGTAGTGGTCAAATTCTTCCTGCCCGCGGTAGATGTGCAGGTTGCCGTACATGTGGACGAACACGAATCCCACGAAAATGAGCCCGGTGACGGCCATCGTGGTTTTCGCCGCGAAGTTCGACACCGGCAGGCGTCTGCCCGGTGTGGAAGATGTCCGGTGGTCTCGGTGCACAGTTGCCGTCATGATCGCCCCTCGTCAGTGCCTGAACCGCAGTCTTTGAAGTCGTCAGGTACGTGTTTCACGCTACTCCTGGGAGCTGCGAAAGACGGCGAATGGGGCGGGCGGGTCAGCGTATTTCCCGCGTAATTGTCGACGCGTCAATGGTCAGTGCACTGCGCCTGTTTATCAGCAGTCTGAGCAATTCTCGGGATCGTTTTCGGTCGTCGATTCAGTCGCACTGGAGAAGCTGAACCGCTTCAGGGGACAGGGCCCACACGTCGAGGTATGGAACCACCACGTGACCGTCCACCTGCTCGTGCAGCCAGCGGGAGAGCGTGCGCAGCCCAGTGCTGTCACCGGGCGGCAGCTGCACCATGCGGCGGCCCAGGTTGTCGTGGACGAGAAGCGTGCGACCGCTCGCAGCCAGGGCCCGGATCAGGCGCTCGTCGTCGGCGCGGTCACCCAGGGTGCGCGGTGAGTCGTACTCGAACCACAGGACGTCGCAGCGGGAGTCGATGGCGTCCCAGTGGTGCACCAACACGTGGATGTCGAAGCCGTCGATGTCGCTCTTCCACACCACCAGGTCCTCGGGGGCGGGCATGGCCAGCAGCGATGCGGGGGAGACCCAGTCCTCGACGGCGTGCCCGCCGGCGCCCTCCTCCGGCTGGAACCCGCCCGTGGAGCCGGCGCGGCTGAAGGACACCCGCGTGCCCACCGGTCCCACGAACCCCTCCACCACGGTGGCGCGCTCGGCGTGCGCAGCCAGGTTGCGGGCCAGGTAGCCGAGGAACATTGGATCACCTTCGACGCTGATCACCGAGCTCCGTGGGTCCGAGGCGAGGACGGCGGCCGCGGTGTCTCCCACGTTCGCTCCCACGTCGATGACCGTGACGTGCCGGTTCCCGGCCGCGAGCCGGGCGAGCAGGTCGATGGCGTACGCGTCGTACGTGGGATCCCGGCGCTGGTAATAGGGGAGGTTGTGCTCCGGTGGCAGCACGATCTCCACGCCACCGATGGTGTGACGCTGCTCCTGACGGCGCCAGGTCCGCCAGTGCACCCGCACCGGGTTGGTGGCGTGCCCGATCATGCGCCCGATGAAGCGCTTCTTGCGGACGGTCAGGGCCATGGGGGACAAGCCTTTGGTCAGGGGGATGCTGAGGCACGGGCAGGACGGCGCGATCAGGACCGCACGACCCGCCTCGCGCGCCACGATACTGCCACGGGCGTGGCGGCGCCGTGGACGGGCCGCGATCACGGCGGCAAGAGGCCAGCCAAGGGAATGCTGCGGGGTCGCCCTCTCACCGCCGGATGTGTGCTAGACATGTGACCGTCCACACGGGAGCCCCAGACGCGGGGGCTGAGATCGGGCCAGTGCTGCCCGGGACCGTCGAACCTGAACCGGCTCGTACCGGCGTAGGAAGTGAGGAACGGCCTTGCCTTCGCACACCCCCAGCACATCTGCCCCTGAGACCTCCACGCAGGAGGGCGCCCAGAACCGCACCGGGGAGAACCCCGTCCAGCAGTCCGAGCAGCACGAGTCCCACCGCCTCAGCTGGGTGGAGGACGGGGAGCACGGCATCCGTGTGCCCGTCACGGAGATCCACCAGCTGGACGCTCCGGACGGCACCCCCAACGAACCGTTTCGGGTGTACCGCACCATGGGCCCGGGCAGTGTCCCGGAGGAGGGGCTGGAGCCCTGGCGCGCCGAGTGGATCGAGGCCCGTGAGGACACCGAGGTCCACCAGGCCCGCGGCCGCAAGCTCGAGGACGACGGCCGCGGCGCCGTGCGCCGCGGTGCACCGTCCCAGCAGTGGCGGGGGAGGAAGCCGGAACCCCGGCGGGCCCGGCCCGGCAAGACGGTGACCCAGATGCACTACGCGCGCCGCGGCGTCGTGACCCCGGAGATGCGTTTCGTGGCGCTGCGGGAGCAGTGCGACGTGGAGCTCGTGCGGGAGGAAGTGGCCGCCGGGCGTGCGGTGATCCCGCTGAACGTGAACCACCCGGAGTCCGAGCCGATGATCATCGGGCGCAAGTTCCTGGTGAAGGTGAACGCGAACATCGGCAACTCGGCGGTGACCAGCTCCATCAGCGAAGAGGTGGCCAAGCTGGAGTGGGCCGCCAAGTGGGGCGCGGACACGCTCATGGACCTCTCCACGGGCAACGACATCCACACCACCCGCGAGTGGATCCTGCGCAACTCACCCATCCCCATCGGCACGGTGCCCATCTACCAGGCGCTCGAGAAGGTGGACGGGGACGCGAATGCGCTCACGTGGGAGATCTACCGGGACACCGTGATCGAGCAGTGCGAGCAGGGCGTGGACTACATGACCGTCCACGCGGGCGTGCTGCTGCGCTACGTGCCGCTCACCGCCGAGCGCGTCACCGGCATCGTCTCGCGCGGCGGGTCGATCATGGCCGGCTGGTGCCTGGCCCACCACGAGGAGAACTTCCTCTACACGCACTTCGACGAGCTGTGCGAGATCTTCGCGCAGTACGACGTCGCGTTCTCCCTGGGCGACGGCCTGCGCCCGGGCTCCATCGCGGACGCCAACGACGCCGCCCAGTTCGCCGAGCTGGACACCCTCGCCGAGCTGACCAAGCGCGCGTGGGAGCACGATGTGCAGGTGATGGTGGAGGGCCCCGGGCACATTCCGCTGCACAAGATCCGCGAGAACGTGGAGCGCCAGCAGGAGCTGTGCGACGGCGCCCCGTTCTACACCCTGGGCCCGCTCGCCACGGACATCGCGCCGGGCTACGACCACATCACCTCGGCGATCGGCGCCACGGAGATCGCCCGCTACGGCACCGCGATGCTCTGCTACGTGACCCCCAAGGAGCACCTGGGACTGCCCAACCGGGACGACGTGAAGACCGGGGTGATCACTTACAAGATCGCCGCGCACGCCGCGGACATCGCCAAGGGCCACCCCGGCGCCACGGAACGCGACGATGCGCTGTCCAAGGCGCGCTTCGAGTTCCGCTGGCGGGACCAGTTCGGGCTGGGCCTGGACCCGGTGACGGCGCAGGAGTACCACGACGAGACCCTGCCGGCCGAGCCCGCCAAGACCGCGCACTTCTGCTCGATGTGCGGGCCCAAGTTCTGTTCCATGCGCATCTCCCAGGACATCCGGGACACCTACGGCAGCGCGGAGAACCAGGCCGCGATTGCCGGGATGCAGCGCAAGAGCCAGGAGTTCCTCGCCGCCGGGGGACAGGTGTACCTGCCGGAGCCCACGGTCCGGGGCGAGGAGCCGGTGCATCCCTGATTTCACGGGAGTCGATGCCTCCGAGATGTGTGACGGGCCAGCCGCGGGGTGCGCTCGTGGTGCCGGACAGCGGTCTTCTGATCGTTGTGCACCGTCCGTGAGCGCGCGCCGAGGCGCGGGCCCCCTCCTCGCCGGCGGGTCATGACGCCCGCCAAATACTGGGATGCCTGTTGTGCAGATCACCCTGCCTACCTACCCTCGGATCACGGGTCGGCCACAGGTTGTGCGCGGCCGCCGCGGCACCGCTGACGCGTGCCCCATCTGAGGTAGGAGCTCCCATGTCATTCACGCTTCCCGAATCGAACATTCCGGTGGATCTCACTTTTGACCCGCAAGAGATCCGTGATCGATTGCAGCGCGAAAGGCAGGGCCGCCTGCGAACGGATCCGCTGGAGCAGTTTCAGGGCCTGAACGATGTGTTGGAGATCTCGGACGATGATCCCTTCTCAGAGCCGATAGCGCGTGAGCCAGTGACCGAGGAACTCGATGTGCTGGTTCTCGGAGGGGGATTCGGCGGTCTCACCGCGGGCGCCTACCTCATGCAGAACGAGGTGACCGACTTCCGGATCATCGAATTCGGAGGCGACTTCGGCGGTACGTGGTACTGGAACCGGTATCCCGGGGCGCAGTGCGACATCGAGTCCTACATCTACCTGCCACTTCTCGAGGAGACGGGCTACATGCCCAGCAAGCGCTATGCCGATGGCGCGGAGATCTTCGAGCATGCGCAGCGGATCGGGCGGCAGTACGACTTGTACCAACGAGCGTATTTCCAGACGCGCGCCACCGGTGCCACATGGAATGAGAGAACGAATCGCTGGGACGTGGAGACCAATCGTGGGGACCGCTTCTCGGCTCGGTTCCTCCTGCGTTCCAACGGCGCACTCACAAAACCGCAGTTGCCCAAAGTGCCAGGCATCTCAGACTTCGGCGGGAAAATCTTCCACACGAGCCGCTGGGACTACGGGTACACGGGCGGTTCTCCGGCGGGCAATCTGGAGAACCTGCGGGACAAGCGCGTGGCCGTGGTCGGCACGGGAGCCACGGGAGTGCAGGTTGTTCCCTACCTGCAGAAGGACGTGAAGGAGCTCGTCGTGGTGCAACGCACGCCGAGTGTGGTGGCAGAGCGGAACAACCGGAAGACCGACCCGGAATGGGCTGCAGGTCTGCGTCCTGGGTGGCAGCACGACCGCCACCAGAACTTCAACGGCATCCTGGGTGGCAACCCTGTCGACGGAAACCTGGTGAACGACGGCTGGACGCACCTCTTCCCGGCGCTGAGCGGGCACCACCTGGTCGAGCAGGACGCCTCCACTCTGCCTGCGGGGGATCAGGCTCTTCTTGCCGAACTTGCTGACATGGAACTCCTCATGTCCGCGCACCGGCGAGTGGACCAGGTGGTGGCTGACCCTGAAACCGCCGAGGCGCTCAAGCCGTGGTTCGGCTACGCATGCAAACGCCCGTGCTTCAACGACGAGTACTTGAATGCCTTCAACGAGCCCAACGTGACTCTGGCATCGGATCCCCGGGGTGTTGACGGCATCACTGCCCGTGGAATCGTGGTGGGAGGAAAGGAATACGAGGTCGACTGCATCATCTTCGCCACCGGGTTCGAGGTCGGTGCAGGACCGGCGGGCAACTACGGCTACGACATCATCGGACGGGACGGGCAGTCCATGAAAGAGTATTTCGCTGACGGCGCCCGGACCCTCCATGGGCTGTTCACCCACGGATTCCCCAATTTCATGGACCTGGGACTGAGCCAGACGGCATTCTTCGTCAATTTCGTCTACATGCTGGATCGCAAGTCGCGGCATGCCGCCCGCGTCATCCGGCACGCCCTCGACGAGGGTGTCGACACCTTCGAGGCCACTCCGGAGGCCGAAGCGGGCTGGGTGGCCACGGTGCGGGCCTCAAACGAGGGGCGAGTTGCCTACTGGAGCGCCTGTACTCCCGGCTACTACAACGGGCAGGGCGCAGACGTCACCAAAGCCGCGTTCTACGAGGTCTACAACATCAGCGAGATCGATTTCTGGGATGAGATCGAGGACTGGTGGAACGAGGGTTCCTACGACGGCTTGATGTTTTCCACGATGGATGCCGCTTCCGCGGACGCCTGATCCGTGACCTCCCGGGGGCAGGTGTTCCGGTGCCTGCCAGGGACCGGGGGACTCGTGCCCGCTCCCTGGCTCACCGGATCATGCCCGATTCGACGGCTAAGGAAGGACACGCGGCAGCATCCCTGATCTCACCCACGGGTGTATTGCCTCACACTTGGCGATTTTCCCCGGGCCGTCGGGGTCCGATCGGCCCCCGCCGGACTAGCGTTGAGCCTGTGATCAAGGCGTCGTGGTAGTACGACGTGGCAAGGACGCCGGGGGTCCCCAGGGGCCCTCGGCGCACCGTGCGGCGCGTCTGCCCGACCGTGAGCGACCGAGGGTGCCCAGCGGCGTCGTCGGCGGCCTGGGTCGCAACCCGCCCACTCGCCGGACGTCGTGGAGGACGCCATGTGGACCCAATCGCTCGACACCCTGGGCAGCCTGCCCCTGACCGCCCTGGTGGCCGCCGTCCCGATCGTCGTGTTCCTCGCGTGCATGATGATCTTCAAGCTCACGGGTCTGAAGTCGGGCGTCATAGCCCTGGTGGTGCAGGTTCTGGTGGCGCTGTTCGTGTTCCAGATGCCCGCCACCGCGGTGGCCGGTGCCGGCCTGTTGGGCCTGCTGACCGCGCTGTGGCCCATCGCGTACATCATCGTGATGGCGGTGTGGCTGTACCGGCTGAGCGTGCGTTCGGGGCGCTTCGACGTGATCCGCTCTTCCATCGCCGGGGTCTCCGCTGACCAGCGGATCCAGGTGCTGCTCATCGCCTTCGCGTTCGGCGCGTTCCTGGAGGGCGTGGCCGGCTTCGGCGTGCCCATCGCGATCTGTGCCGCGCTGCTCGTGCAGCTGGGCTTCCCGCCCGTCCGCGCCGCGGTGCTGTGCCTCGTGGCCAACGTGGCGGCGGGTGCCTACGGCGCCATCGGAGTCCCCGTGCTCGTGGGCGCGCAGGTCACCGGCATGGAAGTCCAGGACCTCTCCCGGGCCATGGTCATCCTGCTGCAGCCCCTCACGTTCCTGGTGCCGTTCCTGCTGGTCTGGATGGTGGACGGACTGCGCGGTCTGCGCGAGACCTGGTTGCCCGCCCTCGTGTCCTCCGCGGTGTTCTGCCTGGTGCAGGGCGGTCTGCTCTGGTTCATGGGCCCCGAGCTCGCGGACCTTGCCGCCGGTCTGCTGGCCATGGTGTCCCTGTTCGCGCTGTGCCACGTGTGGTCCCCGCGCCGGGTGTCCCGCGCGCCGGAGGCCCCCGAGACCGCGGAGGCCAGCCACCCCTTCGGCGAGGTGGTCCGAGCCTGGAGCCCCTTCTACATCCTCACCGGCGTGATCCTCGTGTGGTCCATCCCGGCCGTGCAGCACCTCTTCACCCAGGGCGCCCTCGGTTTCACCACCCTCAAGGTTCCCATGCCCGGACTGACCGGCCACGTGACCACCGCTGCGGGCACCGTGGTGAACGCCACCTGGACCCTCTCGATCCTCGGCGCCACCGGCACCGCCATCCTGATCGCCGTGCTGATCACGTTCTTCACCACCCCGCAGCTGCACGTCAAGGAGCTCGTGGAGGAGCTGCGCGGCGCGCTCAACGCCCTGGGTCCGGCCATCGCGCTGATCGCCGTGATCCTCATGCTCGCGAACATTGCCAACTACTCCGGCGGCTCCACTGCCATGGGCACCGCGCTCGCCGCGGCCGGGCCGATTTTCCCGCTGTTCGCGCCCATCATCGGCTGGATCGGGGTGTTCCTCACCGGCTCCGTGGTCAACAACAACACGCTGTTCGCGCCCCTGCAGGTGGCCACCGCGGAGGGGATCGGGGCCAGCCCGGCCCTGCTGGTGGGCACCAACACCGCCGGCGGCACCACCGCCAAGGTCATCTCCCCGCAGTCCATCGCGATCGCCGCGGGTGCTGTGGGCCTCAACGGCCGGGAGGCGGAGATCATGCGGGGCTCGCTCATGTACAGCCTGGGCATGCTCGCGGTGATGTGCGTGTGGACGTTCGTGCTCACCATGGTCTGAGTCACCCCACGCGCCACACCGAACGAGCGGCGCCCGCCCTGTTGCAGGGTGGGCGCCGCGCGTCATACTGGCATCGCACACCCCCGCACCCCCACGCTCAGAAGGAGCCCACCATGGCCCAGAACCTGGCCACCTACATCGCCCTGCCCGGCACCGCAGCCGAGGCCATGGAGCACTGGCACGACGTCTTCGGTGGCGAGCTGCACATCCTGCGCTACGGGGACATGGACCTGCAGGGCATGCCGTTCGAGCCGGATCCGCAGGCGGTGGCCCATTCCACGCTGGACATGCCCTACGGCTCGGTGGCGGCGGGGGACTCCATGGGCAACGAGGAGTATCCCATCACCGGCACCGCCTACTCGCTGGTTCTCACGGCGGACTCCGCGGACGAGGCCCGCGGTCTGATCCAGAAGCTCGTGGACGGCGGCGGCCACGTGGGCATGCCGTTCGAGAAGGCCCCCTGGGGTGACTACTACGGCCAGGCGTACGACCGCTACGGCGTCATGTGGTCCTTCTCCGCGTCCGCCGAGTGACGGGCCCGGGGGCGTCCGCCCCGGGGGACGACGACGCCGCACCGCCGGTCCCGCAGCTGCGTCCCCTCGCGGAGGCGGATGCCCCCGCGGTCCTGTACGCGTTCCGCTCCGACCCGGAGATGTCTCGGCAGGGGAGGGTCACCACCCTGGACGAGGCGGAGGCCTACGTCCGCCGCGTCGTCGATCCCGTGTCCGGCTGTGCATGGACCGTCTGCGTGGGAGCAGGGCTGGCGGGACTGGTCGGCATCACTGCGGATCGGCCCAACAGGAACGGCTGGTTCTGGTACTGGATGACGGCGGGGGCCCGTGGCCGGGGGTGGGCCTCCCGTGCGGCGGCCACCGTGGCTGACTGGGCACTGTCCGCCGGTGGGTTCGAGAGGCTCGAACTCGGTCACCGGGTGAACAACCCGGCCTCCGGCGCGGTTGCGCGGACCGCCGGATTCGTCAGGGAGGGTACGGAGCGCGGCAAGTTCTTGATCCACGGCGCCCGCGTGGACGTGGACACCTACGGTCGCCTGAGGACCGACCCGTGGCCCCGGTACGCGCCCCTCACGATGTCCGGTGAGGCCGAACCCACCGGGTGACCCGGTCTCACCGCCTCACGACCGTGGTGCGGTGAGCCAGTCCAGGAGCTCGGGCCACACGGCCTCACCCACGGAGCGGCGCAACAGGCCGTGGTGCCCGATCCGGGACACCCCCAGCTGCTCCGGGGCGAACGTCCTGTGCTCCACACGAGCGGCGGTGAGGCGAGAGGTCAACGCCGTCATCTGCGCCGGGCTCGCCCAGGAGTCGTCCGCGGCGCCGAGGGCCAGGACCTCCTGCGTCACGGCGGCGGCCCGGGCAGGGGCATCCATGGAGGGGTCGTCGAAGAAGTAGCCCCGGTGGTGGGCCCACGCGCCCCACTCGATCATGGCCGCCGCCGGAATGTCCTCGCCGATCCCGAGCTTCTTCCCGGGCATGTAGCCGAGGGCCCGGCCGATCGCGGGCCCCACCACGTGGAGCATCGCGGCCACGCGCAGCTTCTCCTTCGTGGGGGTCACCGTTCGGGTGTCCGCCACGTGGGAGGACACGATGGCGAACCTGTCGAGGCCCTCGAGCCCCTGTCCCAGCACCATGGCGTGCCCGCCGATGCTGTGGCCCACGGCCGTCACGGGCAGGTCCGGGAAGCGGGCGCGGGTCCACGCGGCCACGGCCGGCACGTCACCGCCCATCCAGTCCCGCATCCGCAGGTGCCTGTGCTCACGGGGATCGCCCGAGCGCCCGGTACCCCGGTAGTCGTAGGTCACCGCGGCCAGGCCGCGCCCCACCACGTACTCGGCGAACGCCGCGTAGAACCGTTCCGGGGTGGCGGTGGCCGGGTGCACCACGACGACGCCGCTCGGCTCCTCCGCGGGAAGCCACACCGTGCCGACCACGGTCTCCGATCCCACGGGAACGGACAGGCTCTCGGTGCGCACGGGGGTGCTCTGGTCGTCTCGCATGGAAGTTACCTTAGGGTACGAAGCAGGGGCCGGCACTGGATCCAGCACCGGGCATGGCGCTGCGGCGGGAGTGGTCGGCGCTCAGCGCTGGTGCCGAGACCTACTCCGCCCGGTGGCCACCGGCGTCCGAGCCCAGGTAGAACCGGGCCGCGTTGGCCCAGAACACGTCCGCCGCGTGCTCCGCAGGAACAGCCCCCTCGATCACCCGAAGATCCTCGTCCCGGAACGGCCGCTCCGCCCGGGTGGAGGGCAGGTCCGTACCGACCATGAGCGCCGTGGGATCCACGTCCACGATCGCGCGCACCACGGCGGCCGGATCGAGGTGGGCACGGCCGAAGCCGGTGGCCTTGACCTTCACGCCGCGCTCCACGAGCCGCAGCAGCGCGGGCAGCCCGTCCTCGTGCATCCCCAGGTGGTCGATGCTTGCGGCAGGAAGTGCGGCAATGCGCCGCGAGAGCGTCTCGTCGATGCTGCGCGCGTCGATGTAGAACTCCGCGTGCCAGCCGGCCAGGTCGTGGACGCGCCGGGCCAGCCGTTCGAGGTCGTCCAGGTCGGCAGATCCGCCGCGGGCCACGTTGAACCGCACCGCGCGGACTCCCGCGCGGTCGAGATCGAGGATTCGTGCGTCGTCGACGTCTGCTGGAAGCTGGGTCACGCCCACGAAGCCGGGGCCAAGCGCTCGCAATGCTTCGACCAGGTATCCCTGGTCGAAGCCCTGGAAGGAGCCGGAGACGACCGCCCCGCCCGCGATGCCGAGACCGGCGACCCGCTGCCCGTAGTCCGCCACGGTGAACGGCTCGGGCAGGTACCCCCGGTTCTCCACCAGGGGGTGGGCCGGGTCGATGATGTGCAGGTGCGAGTCGAACACGCGCTGTTCCATGCAAACCCCTTCTCCTCGTGCGTGGTGGACCCCCGCTCGCGACGACGCCGCGCGGCCACGTCGTGCGCCGACAGCTCGGGGGCATGATTCCACGTCCTGCGCCTGAGCCGCAGCCCGCGTGCCGGTCCGATGCCCCGCCCCCGTGCGGGGGCAGGCGACCGCTGACACGCGGGCGGAACGCTCCGTGGCCGACGTGCCAGTCGCAGCGCTCAGGTCCGGCGGTCCCGCAGGTGCGTGGGCAGCCAGAGGGCCTCCCACGCGGGGGCCTCCTGCCGCAGGTTGGCCGTCCGCTCGGGCACCTCGTCCGGGAGCCAGTAGCGCCCGGCGTCGCGCTGCAGGTACCCGTACTCCACGAGTTCGCGGCGCCAGAACGCCCAGTCCTCGACCACGGGACGGAGGATGTCGTTCACCTCGGGTTCCGTGTACGTGCGTCCCGCCGGAAAGAGGGAGAGCAGGTGCAGCAGCACGTGCACGCGGGCCTTGCGGCGGGCGGGGACGGAGACCACCCGGCCGTCGCGGAGGAAGCGATCGAGGGCTCTGCTGTGCTCGGCCTCGGCGCGCTGCCACTGCTCGGAGGCCGCCCCCGGAACCGGCGGGGCGGGGCTGGGAGGTGGGGCGGCGGCGTCGTTCTCCCGCAGGAGGTCTGCGCGGGCCGCGGTGTAGGGCTGACCGGTGGCGCGCATGCGGGCGCGGACCAGTTGTTTGAAGTCGCTGTGGTGAGTCATCTCGTACCTGGACCGGGCCATGCACCCCCAGCGTGATCGCCCGGCGGGACGAGGACGGACAGCAGTTCGAGGAACCGAGGATCTTCTCCCCTTCACCGGGGCGCCGGAGCTGGGGTCCGTGCGCGGGCTGGGCGTCGGTTCACGCCGTCTGCCCGAGAGTATGCCACATCACATCCGGGTGCCCTACGGCGGCAGGGATCGTTCTCCGGGCCGGGAACCAGGTCTGTCCCGGGCGGCGTGCGCCGAATAAGCTGGAGATGCGGCGCGAGGACGGCCGTTTCGGGGATCGCCGAAGTGTGCCGGAGCTGCACCGCGGACAGTGCAGGAAGAACTCAAGGAGGAGTTTGTCATGGCACGCATGAACGCAGCAGAGGTCGAGGCCTTCGGCGAAGATCTGGTCGTCGGCGAGCACGAGATCCCCGAACCCGGACCCCACCAGGCACTCGTGAAGCTCATCGCTTCCGGGGTGTGCCACACGGACCTGCACGCGGCGGGAGGTGACTGGCCCGTCAAGCCCAAGCTGCCCCTGATCCCGGGACACGAGGGCGTGGGCGTCGTGGAGAAAGTGGGTGACGAGGTCACCGAGATCGAGGTCGGACAGATGGTCGGCAACGCGTGGCTGTGGTCCGCGTGCGGCAACTGCGACCACTGCCGCACCGGCTGGGAGACGCTGTGCGAGCAGCAGGTCAACGGCGGCTACGGCATCGACGGCTCCTTCGGGGAGTACATGCTGGTGGACGCCCGCTACGCCGCCGTGATCCCGGAGGGAGCGGATCCCTACGAGATCGCACCCGTGCTGTGCGCGGGCGTGACCGTGTACAAGGGACTCAAGCAGACCGAGGTCAAGCCGGGACAGTGGGTGGTGATCTCCGGCATCGGCGGACTCGGGCACCTCGCGGTGCAGTACGCGGTGGCCATGGGCATGCGCGTGGTGGCCGTGGACGTCTCCGACGACAAGCTGGCGCTCGCCACCAAGCACGGCGCGGAAATCACGGTCAACGCCTTCGCCGAGGACCCGGCAGACGTCATCCAGGAGGCGATCGGCGGCAGTCACGGGGTGCTCGTCACGGCCGTGCACCCGCAGGCTTTCGGTCAGGCGATCGGCATGACCCGGCGTGGCGGGACGATCGTCTTCAACGGTCTGCCCCCGGGAGACTTCCCCGCCCCGATCTTCGACATCGTCCTCAAGGGGCTCACCATCCGCGGGTCGATCGTGGGCACCCGCCAGGACATGATCGAGGCTCTGGAGTTCTACGCAGCGGGCAAGATCCACCCGACGTTCAGCAAGCGACCGCTCGAGGACATCAACGCGATCTTCGACGAGATGGAGCACGGCAAGATCGACGGCCGCGTGGTGATCGAGTACTGATCCGGGTGGTGCCGCGGCCCCGTCCACCGGGAGGGAGGCCAGCACACCGCGCGCCACGACGACGCCGCCCCGGGGGGATCAGTTCCCCGGGCGGCGTCGTCGCCGTCTACCACCCGAGGTCGAGCTCCGCGAAACCCGTCGCGGCCATCCAGAGGCCCACGAGCGCGGCAACCCACAGGAGCGTGATCTTCGCTTCCCGCTCGAGGACGGGAACGAGTTTCTCCAGGCGGGGCCAGATCCGATCGCCCAGGAAGAGGGCGCCGACGAGCAGGAGCACGGCGGGCAGCACCATCACCAGGCAGTACCCCGCGAGCAGCACGAGACGTGTGGGCCAGCCGATGGGCATCGCCGTGATGATTCCGTTCGCGGCCAGGTACGGCACCATCGTGGCCGCCTCCGTGAGCGCGGCTCCGCCACCCAGGGCGATCATGGCTCCGGGGTTCAGGGAGCGCGGGGCCTGGCGGGGTGTCTCCCGCGTGGTCGGATCGGGTGCCAGGACTCCGAACGCGAGCAGACCCACGCCCGCGATGAGCTTGAACCACTGGGCGGGTTCGCTGTCCCAGACCCTGCCAACGACGTCGGAGAGCAGATCGAAGCCCAGGGCGATGGCCACGCCGAGCGCGAAGTAGATCAGCACCACGGTGGCGAAGTAGAACACCAGGGGCACCACGTCGACGCGCCGCCGCGAGATCACCAGGACGATGGGAATCACCAGCGTCCCCAGGCTCATGCTGTCCAGCAGGGCCAGTCCGGTCAGTGCCAGGAGATCACCCATGAGCGACCCTCTCGTACGATCGTATGAACAGCCCTGACCATACACTTGTACGAGAGGTGGTGGGAAGATGCCGGAGCAACTGATGTCGGGTGACAGTGCACCGAGTCGCCAGCGCATCGCGGAGGCGGCGATCAGGGTGATCGCCCACCGCGGGTTCGACGTGGTGAGTGTGCGCAGCGTGGCCCAGGAGTCCGGGCTGTCCGCGGGGACCGTGCAGTACCACTACAGAACCCGCAAGGACCTCCTGGTCGCGGCCCTGGAGCGTTCCGTGGAGCGGCAGACGCAGCGCGTCATGGCTGCTCGCGGTCAACCGGGTCACCGCGCGTCACTCACACGTACCCTGAGCGAGCTGCTGCCGGGGGAGGGGGTGCGCGATGAGGACGCGGCCGTCTGGGTCAGCTTTGGCGCCGCTGCCTCCACGCGGGACTGGCTGGCCGACCTGTACTGGGACGAGATGCGCACGTTCCAGGCACAAGTGCGCGAGGCGCTGAGCCGGGCGCAGAAGGACGGAGTGCTCCGTGACGGGCTGAGCCCGGAGACCGCCGCGCCCCTGGTCACAGCCCTGGTGAACGGGCTGACACTGGACTGCCTCAATGCGCCGGATCCCGTGCGTCGCGGCGTCGAGGACGCTCTTGAACGTGGGCTCTCGCTGCTCCTGTCGGACTGAAACGGGTCGCACGCGGGCGGACTCACGCCGGGCAACGCCACCGGGTTCGGGCTGTCCGCGGGGCCGGTTGGGACGAGCTCGCTCGCGCCTGGGCGCCATGCCGGGGAGCGTGGGCCAGTCTCAGTGTGCGAACGTGTCCTGCAGGACGCCCTGGGGTGACCACAGGGCCACGGAGTCACCCACGTGGTCCGGGAGGTCCGCGTCTGGCTGCAGGGTGGTGGAGTCGGAGCTGCGCGTGCCCGGCCCGGTGTGCAGGTGCAGCTGCTGACCGGGGTCCAGGACGCAGCCCCGGTCCACGGTCATGCTGTGGCCGCGGGAAGCCCGGATGCTGTAGCCGGAGGCGTCCACCGGGTGCGGCGAGGTGTTGTGGAGGACCACGTGCCCGCGGGTGCACCGGCGCGGCTCCTGGTCCGCATCCTGGCCGTTGGCGCTCACCACGCGCAGCCCCTCGTTGTGGGGGAACGGTTCGGATCCCTGCACGTGGCGGGCCAGCTGCACGGGGAAGTCCCCGGTGATCCGGTCCACCCCGAGGGCGACCATCCGGTCACAGGCATCCGGGGAGTCCACGGTGTACACGCCCACGCTGAGGCCCGCGGCCTTGACCCGTTGCACGGCCGCGGCGTCCAGCGGCCGGTACTCGGTGCCCACTCCGTGCGCGTATCCGGCAATCTCCCCCAGCTCCGCAGCCGCGGGCACCTCGTCCGCCAGCTGCTGCAGGGGGATCTCCGGGGCCAGTGCCGCTATCGCCCGGTTGGAGGCGGCGTCGTAGCCCAGGACCTCCACCCGGCCCTCCCGCACCAGCGACTGCCACACGGGCTTGCGCTGCAGCGAGTCCGCCAGGACCTGCTCGATGCCCGGCGAGTTCTCGGGCGACTTGACCTCGATGAACACCCCGATCCGGTCACCGGCGACCGCGGCGGCATCGTCCAGGTGCGGGATCCTCTCACCGTGGAAGGTGTGCGCGAAGTGTGAGCCCACCTCGAGGCGCTGCAGCTCCGCCCACGTGAAGGAGGTGACGGGGTCGTGCTCCCGCCCGGGGAAGACCCGGGCCGCGTCGGTGGTGCGCGCGGGGGTGTCGTCGTGGAAGGCGAACGGCACGCCGTCGGCGGAGAGCTGGACGTCCAGCTCGAAGAAGTCCGCGCGGGACGAGCGGGCCTGCCGGAACGCGGCCACGGTGTTCTCGGGGGCGGTGCCGGCCGCGCCGCGGTGACCAACCAGCACGGGAGTGGGCGTGGGCCGCGTCGGGCAGGGCACGGCGGGATCCAGGACGGTCAACGGGGCGGCCGGGCAGGCTTCTGCGCGGTGGGGGCGACGGTCAGGGCACGCGGGTGCCGGAGCGGGGTGGGGCGTGGAGCAGGACACGGTGCGGTGGCCTTTCAGAGGGATCTGCAGAGGGACGTGCGAGCAGACCGCGGCCTATCCCAACGGGTCGCCCTTCGTGCGGTCCAGGGCCACGCGCACCAGCGCGGAGGCCAGGACGGGCAGCTGCTCGGGGGCCACGAGATCCGCCAGCGCGGCGGCGTCCTCCGGCAGGCCGATGCGGTGGGCACCCGCGAGGGCCTTCTTGTCGACGTGCGGGGCCAGCACCGGCCACACGCCCTGCACCTCGCGCGCGAAGATGGACGCGCCGGTGGGTCCGATGCCGGGGAACTCCTGCAGCCGCTGGAGGATCCCCGCGGTGTCGTCGGAGGCGTCCCGAAGCGCTCGCAGGTCTCCGCCCCAGGCGTCCAGGAGCAGGTCCGCGCCGTCGCCCAGCATGGTGGAGGTGCGCTCGTCGTACCGCTTGTACCCGCCACGTCCCAGCGCGCTCACCCGCTGTCGCCAGGACGCCGCGCGCATCTTCTCCGGCGTGCGGAACCCGGCGTCGAACAGCGCGCGGGCGGAGGCCACCGCCACGGGTGCCCCGATCCGGGCGGAGAGCAGGTTGGCCAGCACGAGCAGCTGGTAGAGGGGAGCGGGGGTGTCCCGCAGCTCGATCCCCGCCTCCTGCGCGTAGGTGCGGCCGTGCCGGTCCAGCAGCGCGTCCACGGTCTGCGCAGGGGTTCGGGCCACAGCGGCATTCCTCTCGGTGCGGCTCGGCGGGTTCCGGCCCACGGGGGACGACGACGCCGCGCGGCTCGCGGGGCGTTGTCACCGGTGGGTGGGCCGTCCGTCCAGCCTAGAACCGCCGAGCCCGGGAGGTCGAGCGGCCCGTGAGTGCCGGCGGTGGAACGCAGCGGGCCGGGCGGACGGCGGAAAGCCGGCCGATCGGCGTCGTCGCGCGGCGGGAAGCGGTGACCAGGGTGCGGAGGATTCCGCTGGCGGCCAACTCCTCGTGGGCAAGGTCACTGATCAATAGACTGATGATCGACGCCGCCCCGTTCTGCGCGAGCGATCGAGCACCCGGCGGGCGGCGGTCCAACTGATCGGTCACGACGGAAGGCAGTGCCATGGCAGAGAGCAACGAGAACATCCAGAAGGTCCGCGACATCATCAAGGGCACGCGCATCGCCATGCTCACGCACGTGGACGAGAACGGCCGCCTGGTCTCCAAGCCCATGGCCACGCAGGAGGTCGACTTCGACGGCACCGTGCGCTTCATCGCGGAGCGCGCCTCCGACCAGGGCATGGACATCCAGAAGAACCCGAACGTCAACGTGGCCTACGCGGGCAACGGCGCCTGGGTGTCGTTCAGCGGCACGGCGCGCATCGTCAACGACACGGACAAGCTGCGCGAGCTGTGGAGCTCCTTCACCGGTTCCTGGCTGGAGGGCGGCCCCGAGAACCCCAACAACGTGCTCATCGAGATCGACGGGGACACCGCCGAGTACTGGGACGCACCGGGCGGCAGCAAGGTCACCCAGGTGGCCAACCTGATCAAGGCCAAGGTCACCGGCGACACCGTGGACGGTGAGAACGAGGTCGTGGACCTCTGATCGCATCGGAGTCGTTGCGGACCTGACCGGGCCGCGCTCGCACCGTGCGGGCGCGGCCCGCGGCCGTTCCACGGTTCGCCACCCCACCAGGTGGCACCCAGCTGGTCCCCAGCTGCTGTGCCGGCTCTCGTGGGAAGATTCCCGTACGGGTGAGCCACAGGACCCACTCACCCGACCGCACCAGTGACCGGCCCCGCACGGGCCGAGAAGAGGAGCCCGATCATCATGGAGACGACCCCCAGCAGCGTGTGGACCTTCCTCTCCCACGTGGAGTTCCCCGCCGAGATGGCCCCGTTCCTGGTGGCCGGTGAGGTTCCCGTGGCCTCGTTCAAGACCGTGCGGGACACCGCCACCTTCACCAACCGCCGTCTGATCGTGCGGGATGCCCAGGGCCTGCGCGGCAAGAAGACCGAGACGGTCTCCATCCCCTACTCCAGCATCAGCATGTGGTCCACGGAGAACGCCGGAACCCTGGACTTCAACGCGGAGGTCCAGCTCTGGACCCGCGCCGGAGTCATGAAGATCAACGTGGGCCGCGGCATCGACGTGGTCGCCCTGGACCAGCTCATCGCCCACTCCGTCCTCGGCTGACCAGGTCGCCCGCTCGCCCCGGCGGGTGACCGGTTCACCGTGTGCCCCGTGCCGATGCGCGGGGCACACGGCGTTTCCAGCTCTCGCGCCGGGGCGTGCTGATGCGTCCCGACGTTCAGCGGTGGGCGACCGGCGGCGTCGGTGTGCTCGCCGGCAGCCACACCCACCCTTCGCGGGCGACGACGGACGCCAGCTCAGGTGGCGCGGACTCGCACCGGCCGAGATCCACCTCCCGTGCCACCAGGGCGGCGACGACGGCGTCCAGCACGTTGTCGTCCGCCCGGCACATCGACTCGTGCCCCGACCACTCGAGCCACGGCAGCTGCGCCACCAGGCGCGTCACCAGGTGGTGACGGTGGGCGGCGTTCTTGCTCCCCTTGTAGCCACGGTGCGGGAATCCCCAGCGGGCCAGCGCGGCCGCCGGGTACACCTCGCACGAGCGACCCGAGCCGTCCCGGGGCACGTGGAGCCCACCATCGAGGAGGCGACTCTCCAGGGCGGCCCAGCGCAGCGCCGGATACGCGATGCGGTCCGTGGAGACGCTGAGGGGGATCAGACCGGTGCGGGTGCGCACGTGCAGATCCGTGGTGCGCTGGGCCATGCTGCGTCGCCACGCCGGATCGGTCGCGGGCGGAGCGGGCACCTGCCCGGTGGCCTGGGCGCAGATGTAGGCCACGAACGGTGCGGGCCAGCCGAACGGGACGTCTATCCCGGCTCGGTGCACGTCGCGGACCACGGCCAGCACAGCGTCGTCGGCCGCTCCGAGTTCGACCCGCTCCACCACCACCCGGTCGTGATCCTCCCGGATCACGGCGATGCCCGTGCGCGCGGGGTCCGCCGCGAGGTCCACGCCTGCGTATCGGCGGCACCTCCGCGGCTGGCCATCGGACCCGTTGAGCAGAGCGGGAGCGTGGGAGGGGGACGAGGGCTCACCAGTCATGGGCCCACCGTAGGCCGTGGCGACCGTGCGGTGCCTACGATGGGGCCATGACCGTTCGTATGCTGTCGATCGAGACCGTGGTCCCCGGGACCGTCATCCGGCAGGAGGACGTCACCGGGCTGTTCGCCGGTCAGCCGGGGATGACGCGCCTGGGCTCGCGGCTCGTGCGCTCCGCGTTCGGGGGCGCCGGGGTGGCCGCGCGCCACACCGTGCTCCCCGAGCTGGCGGAGGCCGCCGCGCGCGCTGCGCACGCCCCCGACGAGGACCTCGCGGGCGAGCGGGAGCGCGGTCCGGCGGCGCCCCGGCAGACGCTGCGCGGGGAGACCTCGGGTGGCGACGCCGCGGCGTCGCCGTTCGTGGATCCCGTCACCGGGCACCTGCTCTCACCCGGCACCCACGCCAGGAACCGGCTCTACACGGAGAACGCCCGGGAGCTGTTCGTGGCCGCGGGCAGGGCGGCGCTGAGCGGCGTCGGGCCCGGGATCACCGCGGCGGACGTGACCCACGTGGTCACGGTGTCCTGCACGGGGTTCTTCGCGCCCGGCCCGGACGTCCGCGTGACCAAGGACCTCGGGCTGCCGGCGGACGTCAAGCGCGTGCACCTGGGGTTCATGGGGTGCAACGCGGCGTTTCCCGCGCTGCAGACGGCGGCGACCGCGTGTCGCGCGGACCCGGACGCCGTGGTGCTCGTGGTGTGCGTGGAACTGTGCACGCTGCACCTGCACGTGCGCAACGATCCCGACACCGTCATGGGCAACGCCCTGTTCGCGGACGGCGCGGCGGCCGCGGTGGTGACGGCGCGCGACGTCGCCGTCCCCGGCCCCACCCTGGAGCTCGTGGACTTCGAGACCACCCTGGCGCCCACGGGCGAGGACGAGCTCGCGTGGAGCGTGGGGGACGAGGGCTTCGAGATGATCCTGGGAACCTACGTGCCCCGCATCATCGACGACCACGTGACCGACGCGCTCGCGCCCCTGCTCCGGCGCACGGGTCTCCCGGTGGGGGAGATCCCCCAGTGGGCCGTGCACCCGGGTGGACGCAGCATCCTGGACAAGGTGGAGTCCCGGCTGGGGCTGAGCGCCGAGCAGATGGCGCCCTCGCGTGCGGTGCTCCAGGAGGCGGGGAACATGAGCAGCGCCACCATCCTCTTCGTCCTGGCCCGGCTGCTGCGGACCGGGACCCCCGGGCCCGTGGCGGCCATGGCGTTCGGGCCGGGTCTGAGCATCGAGTCCGCCCTGCTCCGGCTGTCTCCCGCCGCGCAGCGCTGATGGACCTCCTTCTGCGCCGCCGGTCCGTGGGCGAGCCCGAGCTCATGGACGACCCCGCGTGCGATCCCGTGGCCCTGGACAACACCTACCGGTTGTTCGGGGTGATCAACCCGCTCGTGGCGTCCTGGCGGCCGGTGTACCGGCGGCACCTGCGGCCCGTCCTGCGGGCCGCCGCGCGGCAGGGGTGCCCGGCCACGGTGCTGGACGTGGGGTGCGGGGGCGGCGACGTCGCCCGGGCCGTTGCGCGGTGGGCCCACCGGGACGGACTCGACGTGCGGATCACGGGCATCGACCCCGACGAGCGGGCCACCCGGTGGGCCGCAGCCCACGACCGTGGGGCCGGCATCACCTACCGCACGGTGGCCAGTGGCGCGCTGGTGGAGGCGGGGGAGAGCTACGACGCGGTGATCTCCAACCACATGCTGCACCACCTCACCCCCGCGGAACTGGCCGGGGTGCTCTGCGACTCCGTGGCGCTGACACGCGGGGTGGCCGTGCACAACGACCTGCGCCGCAGCCGAGCGGCGTGGCTCGTCTACTGGGTGGCCACGCTGCCCCTGGCCCGCGCCCGGACCTTCGTCCGCTTCGACGGGCTGCTCTCGATCCGGCGCAGCCACACGCCCGCCGAGCTGGCCGCGGCTCTGCCCCCTGGCTGGCAGGCCGTGCGGCAGCGGTTCTTCCGGGTGCTCGCGGTGTACCGGTCACAGGGGGCGAGGCCGCCGCGGAGGGGCGGGAGCCGCGCGTAGTCGGCACCACCGGGCAGGACTCAGGCGGAGCCGGGTCTCGTGTCCTGGTCCCAGCCCTGCTGCGGGGTGTCGCACGTCTCCCGGAACACGAACTGGGAGGGGCGCTTGCGCTCGCGGCTGGACCAGTCGATCGCGGGGCGGTGCGTGCGCTCGGGCACGTAGCCCAGCCGGTACACGGCCATGAGCTCCAGATCGTCCGGGACGTGCAGCATGTCCACGATCCGCTGCCACTGGTGCGGGGCCTCCATGGGGAAGGACACGAACTGGATGCCCATGCCCAGCTCCACCGTGGTCAGCCACAGGTTCTCCATGGCCGCGCCCATGCTGAACACGGAGTAGAACCCGGAGAGCTCCTCCGGCCGGTACTCGCCGCGTTCGAGCATCACCCCGATCAGCAGGGGTGACCCCGCCACGAGCTTGCGGTTCTCCTCGCCCAGGGTCTGCGGGACGCGCAGCTTGTTCATGAGCGCCTGCCCGGACGGTGTGAACGCCCGGGAGGTGAACGGACGCAGCAGTGCGGGCAGCTTGTCGAAGAGCATGCCGCTGCGCAGGGTGTCCATCTCCTTCTGGCTGAACCGGAAGTACTTCTTGTACCGGTCGAAGAACGTGCCCGCACCCATCACCTCGGTCATGCTCTCGCCACTGATGCGGGCGACCGTCTCGATGGTGTCCCGGTCCTCGATCAGCACGAACCGCCACGGCTGGCTGTTGAACTGGGACGGCGCCGCGGCGGCCGCACGGATCAGCAGCTGCTGGTGCTCGGGGCTCACCGGGTCCGGCCGGAACGGGCCGTTGGTGGTCCGCCGGTTGAACACGACATCCTGGAATTCCACGATTCACCTCCAGGCCAGTACGAGACCGGCCACGTAGCAGGGGGCCGCCGCGAGGGCGTCCCGGGTGTGTCGCCGCAGCGGGCGTGCGCCGTGGCGCTGCAGCAGGAACAGGGGAGCGAGGGCCGGGGTCAGCGCGAGCGGCGTCGTCGAGTGCGCCCTCAGCCCGGCGACGCACGCGGCCGCGGTGAGCGACGAGGTGGCGATGTACAGGCCGTGGTGGACCCACCGCACGTTCGAGGTGTCGAGCAGGCCGAGGGCCACCGAGCCGCCCAGGGTGCAGTTCGCCGTGTACGACGCCGCCGCGGCCGTCACGAGCGTTCGCACCGGGTCCATGGCTCTCCTTCACGACGGCGTGTGCTCCGCGGCCATGGTGTCACACGCCACACACCCGGGTGGTGGAACAGGCGTGACGATGTGAAATCGGGCCCAGCAGCATCATCAGGCCGCGCACGGGTGAAGCACGACGCGCGGGGTCGCCCACCAGGTGGTGGACGACCCCGCGCGTCGACTGGGCCGGGGTGTCGGACGCGGAGTCACTGCGGCGGGAACTCGCCGGTGTGCACCACGCTGCCCGAGTCTTCGTCGTAGTAGAACTCTGAGACGGCCTGGCCCCGGGGCGCCGCGTTGGCGTCCCCCTCGAGCGGGTACCGGTAGGTGACCCTGAGGTTGGCGTCGTCCAGGCGCTCCACCTTGGGCTCGAAACCGAAGTGCGTTGCGGACGCGGTGCCCAGGTAGATGCCGTGCGAGAACAGCAGGATGGCCTCGGGCGAGGACGCGGTGGCGCCGTTGGCCGCCACGGCGATCCAGGACAGAGCGGCGCAGCCGTTGTAGGTGGAGGTGTCCGCGGAGTCGATGGCCCACCCGGGATCATTCGGCACCTCCGGGCCGAAGGGCGGGGTCAGCAGGGGAGCGGCAGCCCGCAGCGCGTCCTCCGGCGAGTCGTTGGGGCAGCCGTTCGACGCGGCCTGCGGTGTGAGCTCCGCTACAGGGGTGGACGCGGTGGCGGGACCGGCGAGGCCCCCGGCCAGGAGGAGGGCTCCGGCGGCCACTGCGGTGGTGCGGGTGGAAAGACGGGTGAGGTGTCCCATGACGTGACTCCTTGGTGTTCTCCGTACGATCACCGTTCGGCGATCCGGTTCCACACTGGGACCTCATCGGGTCATGTGCAATAGCAAACACGGGATTCGGTGGGTTTCCGTGCCGGCCGAGAGTCGTGGGCAGTCGTGTCGTCGCAGGTCACGCCGGTGTCGTCCGCCGGGTCACAACTGCGTCACACTGCCGAACGGTGGCTCGTCAGAAGCGCCGTGGTCGGGTGTCAGCCAATGCCCGGAGGCCACTCTCCGGCGTGGTCGATGGACTCCGTGGTCCCGTTCCACGTGTACGTGGAGACCGCCCGACCGCTGGCCTCGGCGTTGCTCTCGCCGTCCTCGGGGTAGGTGTAGGTCACCTGGATGGAGGAGTCGGAGAGGCGCACCGTGGCGGGATGGAAACCAATGGGTTCGGCCGTGGTGGTTCCCAGGTAGTCGCCCTCGTGGAAGAGCATCTGCTGCCGCGGGGACGAACCCGTCCCGCCACCGCTCAGGGTGATCCAGGAGAGGTCTGCGCACGGATCGTAGCCGTCGCTCTCCTCGACGGTCCACGCCGACGGATCCGTGACGCCCGGCACGTCGGCCAGATGTGCACTCACGGCAGCATCCGCGCCGCTCGCGCCGCACTCGTCCTGTCCGGCCGGAGCGCTCGCCGACGCATTGTTCCCGTCCGAGTCTTCCGTGGGTTCTGGCGAGGACTCCCTGGTGCGCTCCGTGGTCGGCTGCTCGGCCGGTTCCGACGACTCCTCAGGCGCCGGCGACGCCGCCTGCGAACGGATGCCAGAGGTCGGGCCGGCCACCTGGGCGCTGGTGGCCACGGGCTGCGGTTCGTCCGAGGAGTCGGACCCGCACCCGGTGAGGGATCCAACCCCGAGAGCCAGCAGTGCCGAGGCGGCTGTGAGTTTCCGGAATCGAGGCATGGAGGCTCTCCTGGGGCAGGTGCGGACCCGTGTTCTCACGGTCTTGATCAGCGTGCCCGGTTTCGTTCACGGAAGCAACGACCGCATGATTTCGCATGGTCAGTGTCGCAGCGACCGGCACGCCGCCCTGACACGTGCCGGTGACGGCAGGCGGGGCTCGGTTCGTCGGTAGTCTGAGGAACCGACGGGCACCGGGGCCCGGACCGCTGAGGGGGAACCGAGGAATGAGCGCGAGCGGCAGTCGTGAACGGTCCGTTGCGGAGCTGGCGCACCGCGTGGGAGCCGTGCCGGGAGCGGGACGGCAGGGGTTTCCAGCACTGACCGAAATCACCGTGTGCCGGGTCACGGAGGACCACGGTGACATCCGCCCGGGGGATCTCTTCGTCGCGCGGCAGGGGCGTCGCCGTCACGGTGCCGAGCACGCGAGGGAGGCCGTTGCCAGGGGTGCCGTGGCCGTGCTCACGGACGCGCGCGGTCTCGGACTGATCGGCGAGAATCTGCCCGTTCCGGTCCTCGCCCACGATGATCCCAGCGCCGCGTTGGGCCCGATGGCGGCCCTGCTGCACGGGGAGCCGTCGCGAGAGATGCCCGTCTTCGGCATCACGGGCACCAACGGCAAGACCACCACGGCGTACATCCTGGAGGCCGCACTTCGCCGGCTGGGCAGGTTCCCGGGTCTGCTGAGCACACCGGAGACCGTGATCGGCTCCGATCGTCGGCCCAGCGCCATGACCACGCCCACCGCACCGCACGTCCAGGACCTGCTCGCACGCATGCGTGAGGCGGGCAACGACGCCGCGGTCATGGAGGTCAGCAGCCACGCGCTGGACCAGCGCCGCGTCAACGGTGTCCGATTCGTCTCCGTGGGGTTCACGAACATCACCCACGAGCACCAGGACTACCACGGGGACATGGAGTCCTACTTCCACGCCAAGGCCCGGCTCTTCACCCCGCAGCTCGCCTCCCGCGCCGTGATCGTGGTGGACGACGACGCCGGACGGCGCGTCGACAGACTCGCCCGGCGCCGGGGACTGCCCACCATGACTCTGAGCACGCGAGCAGGGACAGCCGCGGCGTGGCACCTCACCGGGAAGCAGGGGGCAGACGAGTTCGTGCTGCACGGCAGTCGCGGTCGCCTGCGGCTGCGTGCGCCGCTGCCCGGGGAGCACAACCGCGTGAACACGGCTCTGGCGGCACTCATGCTCACGGAGGCGGGCCACCCGATGGCGGAGGTGGCCCGGGCGCTCGACGGCCCGGTAGGTGTTCCCGGACGCATGGAACGGGTGGATCTGGGGCCGCGGTGGCCCACGGTCCTGGTGGACTTCGCGCACACGCCCGACGCCACCGCCAAGTCCGTGTCCGCACTGCGGGCCCGGACCCGGGGGCGGCTCCTCGCCACGGCCAGCAGCGGTGGCGACCGGGACAAGGCCAAGCGGGAGCTCACGGGACGCGCCGTCGTGGAGGCGGGCGCCGACGTCGTCCTGGTCACGGACGACAATCCCCGGTCCGAGGAGCCCGCGGCCATCCGCGCCGCAGTGATGCGGGGCGTCAGAGCGGCCGTCGAGGACCTGCGCGCCTCGGGTCGCCCCGAGCCCGAGATCCTGGAAGCGCCCACCCGGCGCGATGCCATTCGCGTGGCACTTGAGCTCGCGGGGCCGAAGGACACCATCGCCCTCTACGGAAAGGGGCATGAGCGCTGGATGGAGATCGGCCCGACCGGGACCCGGATCCCGTTCGTGGACAGCTACGAGGTGCGCAAGGCTGCGGCGCGGATGGCCACCCCGGAGCTCGGAGCCGAGGGAACGGGCGGTGCCGACGCACAGGGGCATGGAGGGTGGAGCGCGCCGCGGGACGCGCCGTAGGCTGACCGTGCGCGCGACCGCGCGACGGACGAGAACCTGGCGAGGAGCAACCATGACGCAGCCCATTCCCGACCCCAACCCGCTGGACGACCCCGAGGTGCAGGACCAGATCCTGGGCAAGGACGAGTTCGCCGAGACCTCGGGCGACGAGGACGACGCCTGGGAGGAGGACGACGCCCAGTGGGGGCAGGACGCGGACCCGCTGAAGCACCCCGAGGAGGCCGACGTGCGTCAGCTCGCCGACGACGAGACGCTGATGGCGGGCACCGACACCGACCCCGAGATGAACGATCCCGAGGTCACGGCACTCATGGAGGACCCGCAGGCGGACCGTGAGGTGAACCGGGGGCTCGAGGAGGTCGACGTGGACCCCGCGGACCCCGAGGGCTGACGGCGGCACGCGCGACGTCCCCGCGATTGTCGGATGACGGGTCTACTCTGATCCCATGTCACGATTCAGCCCGCTGGAGTGGCCGGTCATCCGCCAGCTCCGCACCGGGGACACCACCGGCCGCAGCAGTGCGGTGCAGTCCCGCAGGACCAGGGAGATCACCGCGCGCACGGCCACGGCGGACCGCGTGGTGCAGAGCATCTGCCCCTACTGCGCGGTGGGTTGCGGCCAGAAGGTCTACGTCAAGGACGAACGGGTCATCCAGATCGAGGGCGACCCGGACTCGCCGATCTCCCGCGGGCGTCTGTGCCCCAAGGGCTCCGCGAGCGAGCAGCTCGTCAACTCCCCGGGCCGTCAGACGCAGGTGCTGTACCGCGCGCCCGGCGCCGCCGAGTGGGAGCCCCTGGCCCGCGACACGGCCATCGACATGATCGCCGACCGCTTCCTGGAGTCCCGACGCCGCGGCTGGCAGGACGCGGACGAGCAGGGCCGTCCGCTGCGGCGCACCATGGGCATCGCCTCCCTGGGCGGTGCCACGCTGGACAACGAAGAGAACTACCTGATCAAGAAGCTGTTCACCGCGGCGGGGGCAGTGCAGATCGAGAACCAGGCCCGGATTTGACACTCCGCCACGGTTCCCAGTCTGGGAACCTCCTTCGGCCGCGGTGGCGCCACGCAGTCACTGCAGGACATGGCCAACGCGGACTGCATCGTCATCCAGGGGTCCAACATGGCCGAGTGCCATCCCGTGGGCTTCCAGTGGGTCACCGAGGCCAAGGCACGCGGCGCGCGGGTCATCCACGTGGACCCGCGGTTCACGCGAACCTCTGCGGTGTCCGACAAGCACCTGCCCATCCGGGCGGGCTCGGACATCGTGCTGCTCGGGGCGCTGATCAACCACGTCCTGAGCAACGACCTCTGGTTCCACGAGTACGTGCTGCACTACACCAACGCGGCCACCCTCATCAGCGAGGACTTCGAGGACGCCGAGGACCTGGACGGCATCTTCTCGGGCTACGACCCCGAGACCGGCACCTACCACCTGAAGTCCTGGGGCTACCAGACCGAGGACGAGGGGGAGGGCCACCGCGCGGACGAGGAGCGCAACAAGGGCGCCGAGGAGCGTGCCCAGGCCGGTGGTCAGCAGTACGGCAGCGGCGGCGCCCCCGTGGGTGCCGGCACGCCGGTGCGGGACGAGACCCTGCAGCACCCGCGCACGGTGTTCCAGATCCTCAAGCGCCACTTCTCCCGATACACCCCGGAGATGGTGCGGGACACCTGCGGCATCTCGGTGGAGGACTTCGAGTACCTGGCCCGTTCCGTCACGGAGAACTCGGGGCGGGAGCGCACCACGTGCTTCGCGTACGCGGTGGGCTGGACCCAGCACACCCTGGGCGCGCAGTTCATCCGCACGGCATCCATCCTGCAGCTGCTGCTGGGCAACATGGGCCGCCCGGGCGGCGGCATCATGGCGCTGCGCGGTCACGCGACCATCCAGGGCTCCACGGACATCCCCACCCTGTTCAACCTGCTGCCCGGGTACCTGCCCATGCCCTCGGCCACGCAGCAGAGCTTCGGGGAGTACGTGGACGGGATCCGCACCACCGCGCAGAAGGGCTACTGGGCGAACGCCGAGGCGTACTCGGTCAACCTCCTCAAGGCGTGGTGGGGTGATGCCGCCACCGCGCAGAACGACTGGGCGTACGACTACGTTCCGCGCATCAACGGGGCCCACGGCACCTACCAGACGCTAATGTCCATGCTGGAGGACCAGGTGGAGGGCTACTTCCTGCTGGGCCAGAACCCCGCGGTGGGCTCGGCCAACGGGCGGATGCAGCGCATGGGCATGTCCCACCTCAAGTGGCTCGTGGTGCGCGATCTCAACATGATCGAGTCCGCCACGTGGTGGAAGGACGGCCCGGAGATCGCCTCCGGCGAGCTGAGGACCGAGGACATCGACACCGAGGTCTTCTTCCTGCCCGCGGCCACCCATGTGGAGAAGTCAGGCTCCTTCACCCAGACCCAGCGTCTGGTGCAGTGGCGCCACCAGGCCGTGGCACCGCCGGGGGACGCCCAGAGCGAGCTGGAGTTCTTCTTCGAGCTGGGCAACCGGATCCGCGAACGGTTGGCAGACTCCACGGATCCGCGCGACCGGCCTCTGCTGGACCTCACGTGGGACTACCCCCTGGACGAGCAGGGTGAGGTGGACGCGGTGTCCGTGCTGGCGGAGATCAGCGGCCGCTTCGAGACAGGGGAGCAGGCCGGTGAACCGCTCAGCAGCTACGGTCAGATGCGCGCGGACGGCTCCACGTCCGGCGGCTGCTGGATCTACACGGGCATCTACGCGGACCGGGTCAACCGGGCGGCCCTGCGCGTGCCCGGGTGGCAGCAGGACGAGATCGCCTCGCAGTGGGCGTGGGCGTGGCCCGCGAACCGCCGCATCCTCTACAACCGGGCCTCGGCGGACCCCGAGGGCAGGCCGTGGAGCGAGCGCAAGAAGCTCGTGTGGTGGGACCCGGAGCAGGGAGCCTGGACGGGCAAGGACAACCCGGACTTCCCACTGGACCGTGAGCCCTCCGCGCGGCCGGGCCCGGACGCCGCCGGACCGGACGCCCTGGCCGGGGACGATCCGTTCATCATGCAGGCGGACGGCAAGGCCTGGCTGTTCGCGCCCAAGGGCATGATGGACGGGCCCCTGCCCACGCACTACGAGCCGCAGGAGTCCCCCGTGGACAACACCCTGTACGCGCAGCAGCAGAACCCCGCCCGGATCATGTTCCCGCGGAAGGACAACCTCTCCGCACCCAGCGGCGACACACCCGGCACGGGGACGTACCCGTTCGTGTTCACCACGTACCGGCTGACCGAGCACCACACGGCCGGCGGCATGAGCCGGTGGCTGCCCTACCTCTCGGAGCTGCAGCCGGAGATGTTCTGCGAGATCTCCCCGGAGCTCGCGGAGCTCAAGGGCCTGGAGCCGTACGGGTGGGCCACCATCATCTCGCCGCGCTCCGCGATCGAGGTCAAGGTGCTGGTCACGGACCGCATGACACCGCTCACCGTGGCGGGCAGGACCATCCACCAGATCGGTCTGCCGTACCACTGGGGCGCGGGCTCGGACGCGGTGGTCACGGGTGACGGCGCCAACGACCTGCTGGGCATCACGCTGGACCCCAACGTGCAGATCCAGAACTTCAAGACGGGTTCGTGCGACATCGTCCCGGGCCGCCGGCCACGTGGCGCGGCGCGGCAGGAGCTGGTGCGCGAGTACCAGTTGCGGGCAGGGCTCACCGTGCGCACGGGCATGGAGCGCATCACGGATCCGGAGCGGGAGCTCGACCAGGATCCGCTGCGAGGACGCGACAGCGGGGACATCGCGGGACAGTCCACGGCCTGGCGGCCGGGCACCCCCGCGACGGACCAGGAAGAAGAGCAGTGAGCACGGACAACCTCACACCCACCCCCAGTTTTGCGGACGACACCTCCTGGGAGCATCCGCACCACCGGCGCGGGTTCTTCACAGACACGTCCATCTGCATCGGCTGCAAGGCCTGCGAGGTGGCGTGCAAGGAGTGGAACCGCAACCCGGTGGACTCGGACTACGAGATCCTGGGCTCCTCCTACGACAACACCGGTGGTCTGGGCGCCGACACCTGGCGCCACGTGGCGTTCATCGAGCAGTCCCAGGAGCGCATCGAGCAGGCCCGCGAGTCCGGGCGCGCTCTCGTGGACCTGGGGATGCCGCGCGTGGGTCCGCCGGCGGCGTCGCCGGCCCCTGCCGCGGGTGGGTGCGCGTGCGGTTCCGCCCCCGCTGCGGCGGACGCCGCCGTTCCCGCGCCGGATCCCGGCGGGTGTGCGTGCGGGGCACAGCCGGCGCACGACGCCGCTGGGCCCGGTGGCGCGTGCTCCTCCCAGTCCACGCCGGGCGTCACCGCGCCGGTGGGCTGCGGATCCGCGGGCGGCTGCGGCTGCTCGTCCGGTGGCGGGGCGACTCCGGTGGCAGGCACCGGTGGGGACGACTCCCCGGTGCTGGACACCCCCGACTTCCGGTGGCTGATGTCCTCGGACGTGTGCAAGCACTGCACCCACGCCGGATGCCTGGACGTGTGCCCCACGGGGGCGCTGTTCCGCACCGAGTACGGCACCGTGGTGGTGCAGGAGGACATCTGCAACGGCTGCGGCACGTGCGTGGCCGGGTGCCCGTTCGGGGTGATCGAGCGCCGCAACGACGGGCTGGTGGAGCCGAAGACCCAGCGGGGTGCGCCTCCCATGCCGGACACCGTCAAGGTTCCGCAGGACGGCATCGCCCAGAAGTGCACGCTGTGCTACGACCGCATGAAGAACGACCAGACCCCGGCGTGCGCGCAGGCGTGCCCCACCACGTCCATCAAGTACGGGGAGCGGGAGAGCATGCTCGCCACGGCCCAGCAGCGGGTGGCCCAGCTGCACGAGCAGGGCAGGACCGAGGCACGGCTGTACGGCGCCAATCCCCAGGACGGCGTGGGTGGAACCGGGTCCATCTTCCTGCTGCTCGACGAGCCGGAGGTCTACGGGCTTCCGCCGGATCCCCAGGTTCCCACCAAGGACCTGCACCGCATGTACAAGCGCGCGGGTGTGGCCGTGATGGGCATGCTGGCCCTGGGCGCGGCGGCGTTCACGGCGGGTGACCGCTCATGAGCATCTCTCCGTACGACAGCTACCGGCCGCCCGAGGAGCCTCGGCGCAGGCGGCGTCGCCGGAACCGGGGGCCGGGCGGCGGCGCGTTCCGCCGCGGTGGCGGGGACGGTTCCCGCGAGATGCCCATGGTGCCGGACACCGAGTTCACTTCCTACTACGGCCGCCCGATCGTCAAGGCACCGCCGTGGGACTCCAAGATCGCCTCCTACCTGTTCCTGGGCGGACTGTCCGGGGGTTCGGCCATCCTCGCCCTCGGCGGGTACCTGACCGGTAAGCCCGCGCTGCGCCGCAACGCGCGACTGTCCGCGCTCACGGCCGCGGGTCTCGGCGGGGTTCTCCTGGTGGCGGATCTCGGCCGCCCGGAACGCTTCCTCCACATGATGCGCACGTTCAAGCCGACCTCGCCCATGAGCATCGGTTCGTGGGTCCTCGCCTCGTTCTCCACGAACGCGGGGGTTGCCGCGGCGGTGGAGGTGGACCGGATGACGGGGGAGCGGCTGCCGCTCGGCCCGCTGCGTCCGGTGCTGCACGCGGCAGAGCTGCCCACGAGCGTGGCCGCAGGCGTGCTCGGGGCCCCGATGGCCACCTACACCGCCATGCTCCTGAGTGACACCGCCGTCCCCACGTGGCACGAGATGCACGGGCACCTGCCGTTCGTGTTCGCCAGCTCCGCGTCCCTGGCGTCAGGGGGACTGGCCATGCTCACCACGCCGGTGGCGCAGGCCGGGCCCGCCCGGTTCTTCGCGGTCGCCGGAGTCGCGGGGGAGCTCGTGGCCATGCACGTGATGAAGGACGCCATGGACCCCGTCACGGTGGAGCCGCTCGAGCAGGGCAGGCCCGGACAGTGGATGGAGTGGAGCGAGCGTCTCTCGGTTCTCGGCGGGCTGGGCGCACTGTTCGGCGGACGACGCCGCTGGGTCGCCGCGGCTTCCGGGCTCGCCCTCGTCTCGTCCTCCGCGCTCACACGCTTCGGGGTGTTCTGGGCCGGAAAGAAGTCCGTGAAGGACCCCAAGTACACGGTGATCCCGCAGCGCAACCGGCTGAACAAGCGCCGCGCAGCAGGCATCACGCACGACTCGATCACCACGGCGGGCTGATCCACCGGGACACGTGCCGGGGCTGTGATCCGGGGTGGCCGCGCACGGCCACCCCGGCCACGCCGTGCGCAGGACCGGTTCAGCGCACGGTGACCAGGGTTTCCGTGGTCTCCGGGAGCGCCGTGGTCTCGCCGATCACGGGATAGCCCGGGACCTCGCCCACCACGAGCAGCCCACCCGAGGTCTGGGCGTCCGCGAGCAGCAGCAGGGTGTCCTCCGAGATGCCGTGGCCCGCAGCGAGGTGCGGACGCACCCAGTCGAGGTTGCGCCGGGTGCCGCCCGAGACGAACCCGTCCCGCAGGGCATCGGCGGCGCCGGCCACGAGGGGCACCGCGGCGGCGTCGATCGTGGCGCCCACGCCCGAGGCGCGGCACATCTTGTAGAGGTGACCCAGCAGCCCGAACCCGGTGACGTCCGTGGCCGCGTCGACCCCGGCCGCCAGCGCGGCGCGAGAGGCGTCCCGGTTGAGAGCCGTCATCGTGTCGACCGCCGCGGGGAAGACCTCGCCCGTGGCCTTGTGCCGGTTGTTGAGCAGCCCAACGCCGATCGGCTTGGTCAGGGTGATCGGCAGACCGGGCCGGGCGGCGTCGTTGCGCAGCAGGCGCTGCGGGTCCGCGGTGCCCGTGACGGCCATGCCGTACGTGGGCTCGGGGGCGTCGATCGAGTGGCCGCCGATCACCGGGCAGCCGGCCTGCGACGCGACGTCCAGACCGCCCTGGAGCACCTCGGACATCAGCTCCATGGGCAGCAGCTCACGCGGCCAGCCCACCAGGTTGATGGCGACCACCGGGGTGCCGCCCATCGCGTACACGTCCGAGAGGGCATTGGCCGCGGCGATCCGCCCCCAGTCGTAGGCGCTGTCCACCACGGGCGTGAAGAAGTCCGCCGTGGACACCACCGCGAGGTCGGGGCGCACGAGCACGGCGGCGGCGTCGTCGCCGTCGTCCAGGCCCACCAGGACGTCCGGGGCGTTCTGGCCCGTGAGGCCGCGGACGGCGTCCTCCAGCTCGCCCGGCGGGATCTTGCACGCGCAACCTCCGCCGTGGGCGTAGCTCGTGAGACGGTCGAGACCTGGAGCGGATTGCTGAGATGGGCTCTGCGTGGTGCGTTCACTCATGCGGTCAGTCTAGGAACGGGCGCAGACAGCCTGCCGGGAGAGGGCGTCCGGGCGCGGTGGTACATTCGGCCGCGGAGGCGTCCGTGTCCTGGTGGGCACCCCGGTCTTCAAAACCGGTGAGACCGAGCATCTCGGTCTGGCGGGTTCGATTCCCGTCCGCCTCCGCCAACCTGCCGAGGAGCACAGTGAGCACAGAGGACCCCCGCCGCCGCATCCCCCGCACGGATCGCGTCCTCGCGGATCCTGGCGTGGTGGCGGCGGTCGGCCATCTCGGCGACGCCGCCGTGCGGGCCGCCGTCGTCTCCGCCCAGGACCGCGCGCGGAACGGGGAGATCGCCCCGGAGGACGTGGTCGACGCCGTGGCCGCCGACCTCGCGTCCCGCCGCACGAGCTCCCTGACCCCGGTGCTCAACGCGACGGGCGTGGTGGTGCACACCAACCTGGGCCGCGCGCCCCTGTCCGAGGCCGCGCGGCAGGGCCTGCTCGACGCCGCCGGCTACGTGGACGTGGAGCTGGACCTGGACACCGGCCGTCGTTCCGCGCGCGGCGTCCCGGCGCGGCAGGCGCTGCTGGAGGCGTGCCCCGCGGCGGAGGACGCGCTGATCGTCAACAACGGTGCGGGCGCTCTCGTGCTCGCGACCACCGCGCTGGCCGGTGCCCGGGAAGTGGTCATCAGCCGCGGCGAGTTCGTGGAGATCGGCGCCGGCTTCCGGCTCTCGGACCTCATGGAGTCCACGGGGGCCCGGCTGTGCGAGGTGGGCACCACCAACCGCACGCACCTCGCGGACTACCGCGAGGCCCTGGGTCCGGAGACCGGGTGCATCCTCAAGGTCCACCCCAGCAACTTCCGGGTGGACGGGTTCACCTCCTCGGTGCCGCTGCGCGAGCTGCGGTGCCTCGCGGACGAGCACGGCGTGCCTCTCGTGGTGGACGTGGGCAGCGGTCTGCTGGGCCCGGACCCCGCGCTCCCGGACGAGCCGAGCCTCTCGGAGGCGCTGGAGGCCGGAGCGGACGTGGTGATCGCGAGCGGGGACAAGCTCCTCGGCGGCCCGCAGGCCGGTCTGCTGCTCGGCCGGGCGGACGTGGTGCAGCGCCTCGCGCGGTTCCCCCTGGCCCGGGCGGTGCGCGCGGACAAGCTCACGCTCGCGGCCCTCGAGGCAACCCTTCGCGGCGGCACCACACCGGTGGCCGCGGCTCTCCACGCCAACCCCCAGGGGTTGCGGGAGCGGACCGAGGCGCTGGCGGCCGCGGTGGGAGCGGAGGTCGTGCCGCACGAGGGGCGCGTGGGCGGCGGTGGTGCCCCGGGCGTGCCCCTGCCGGGATGGGCGGTCCGGCTGCCCGAGGCGACGGCCCGCCCCCTGCGCGTGGGCCATCCCGCTGTGCTTCCCCGGGTGCACGACGGCGCGTGCCTGCTGGACCTGCGCTGCGTGCCCGAGTCGCAGGACGGCGTGCTGACCGACGCCGTCGCGGCGGCGCTCGCGGAGGCGCACTGATGCACGTGGTGGCGACCGCCGGTCACGTGGACCACGGCAAGAGCACTCTGGTCCGGGCGCTCACGGGCATCGAACCGGACCGCTGGGACGAGGAGAAGCAGCGCGGGCTCACGATCGACCTCGGGTTCGCGTGGACCGAGCTGCCCTCAGGAGCTCACGTGGCGTTCGTGGACGTGCCAGGCCACGAGCGTTTCCTGGGCAACATGCTCGCGGGGGTGGGCCCCGCGCCCGTGGTCGTGTTCGTGGTGGCCGCGGACGAGGGGTGGCAGGAGCAGTCCGACGACCACCGGGAGGCCGTGGCCGCCCTCGGGATCACCCACGGTCTGATCGCGGTCACCAAGGCGGACCGTGCCCCGCAGAACGTGGAGGCGGTCCTGGCCCGGGCCCGCGCGGAACTCGCGGCCACGGGACTCGGGGACGCGCCCGGCGTCGTCGTCTCCGCGCGGGAGGGCACCGGCCTGGACGCGTTCCGTGAGGCGCTCGACGACGTGCTGGCCCGTGTCCCCGCGCCGGACCCCGAAGCGCGGGTGCGGCTGTGGATCGACCGGGCGTTCACCATCTCCGGCGCGGGCACCGTGGTGACCGGAACGCTCACCGCGGGGACGCTGCGTGTGGGGGACCGGATGACGCTGCGCGGGCCCGCGGGGGAGCAGAGCGTCACCGTGCGGTCCCTGCAGAGCCAGAACTCCTCGGTGGCGCAGATCGGACCCACCCACCGGGTGGCCGTGAACCTGCGCGGCACCGGCAAGGACAGGATCCACCGCGGTGACGTGCTGCTGAGCTCGGACTCCTGGCCGGCCACCGACGTCCTCGAGGCGCGACGCCACGGCGGGGACCCGTTCACGGAGGTCCCCGAGGACCTCGTGGTGCACGCGGGCACGGCGGGCGTGGGAGCACGGATCCGACCGCTGGACGAGGACCATGCCCGGCTCCACCTGGACCACGCCCTCACGCTGGTGCCGGGGGATCGACTGGTGCTGCGCCACCCGGGGGCCCGCGTGGCCGTGGGCGGCGCCCGGGTGCTGGACATCGACCCGCCCGCCCTGACCCGCCGCGGTGCGGGCACCCGTGAGGCCGCCCGGCTCGCGGGGATCCCGGACACCGGGGATCCGGTGGCGGAGACGGTCAAGCTTGGCGCCGTCCCGGTCTCCCGGCTGCGGCTGCTGGGGTTCGACACCGCCGCCGTCCCGCCCGCCGAGGACGTGGTGGTCGACCAGGGCTGGTGGATCCACACGCCGCGTCTCGCGCAGTGGGCCGCGGATCTGACCCGGGCCGTGGACGCCGCCCACGAGCGCGACGCGCTCTCCCGGGGACTGCCCCGGGGAGCGGCGGCAACCGTGCTCGGCGCACCGGGTGCCGAGCTCCTGGACACGGTGGTGCGCGCGGCCGGGCTGGTGGAGCGGGACGGTTTCCTCACCTCCCCGGGACGGGAGAACGGACTGGGCGCCGCAGAGACCGGGGTGACGCGGGTGGAGCAGCGGCTGCGTGCGGAGCCCTTCGCAGCTCCCGAAGCCTACGAACTGGCAGAGCTTCAGCTGGGCCCCCGCGAACTGGCCGCGGCGCAGCGGCTCGGCAGGTTGCTGAGGCTGCCGGGCGACGTCGTGCTCCTGCCCACCGCGCCCGCGCTCGCCATGCGTGAGCTCGCCCGGCTGCCGCAGCCCTTCACCACCAGCCAGGCGCGGCAGGCGTGGGGCACCACGCGCCGCGTGGCCATCCCGCTGCTCGAGCACCTCGACGCCAAGGGGTGGACGCGGCGGGAGGACGGCACCCGCCGGAGCATCGTGCGCTGAACGGATCCGGGCGGCGTCGAGCCCCGGGCGTGGCACGCGCACACGCTGCGGCTGGACGCCCGCGGCCCGCGTTCGCCGCACCCTCGGCGGCCGGGGCCAGCTGCGCGGGCACAGGGTGGCGGCGCGGTCGCGCGGCACGTCGACCCCGGCCGGGCTGCGCGCCGTGAGCGAAACCCCCTCCCCGGGGCGGCCGCGGAGCACTAGCCTCGGGGACACGACATCGGGCACCGCAGCACCGGACGAGTCCGTGCCGCACCGCGCGGCACGCCCTCCGCGGCGCGTTCCCGTGAGACCGGGGCCGGAGCAGACCGGCCCAGGAGACGATGGAGGAGCACCATGACCGACACCCCCGCCCAGGACCCCCAGATGCAGAACGAGCAGCCTCCCCTCGAGAACGGCACCCCGGACGGCTCCGTGCCCCAGGGCACCGCGCAGAACGGCGCACCCCAGAACGGTGCGCCGCAGGGTGAGACCATCGGCGCCACCGGGGACGCCCAGGACTCCACGCTGGAGAAGGACCCCTCGGACTGGATCAGCGGCGACGAGCCCATGACCGGCGCGCAGAAGTCCTACCTGGACACCCTCGCCAAGCAGGCCGGCGAGGAGCTGCCCGCAGACCTGACCAAGGCCCAGGCCTCGGAGCACATCGAGCGGCTCAAGGGCTCCTCGAACTGACCCCGCTGCAGGAACCACGCCCCGCGCGCCTGACATCCAGGCCGTCGCGGGGCGTTTTTCCTGTCACCTCTCGGTGCGGACCGCTGAGTGCGGGAGCGCGCCCGTCTCAGGTCAGCACCCTGCTGCGTGCTGGGAGCAGACAGGCCCAGCCGCGGCTCGGTGAGACGGGATGCCCGGGCGAACCGGGCGGCGTCGGCGGCTTTGGTGCGGGTTGGTGCGGCGCAGTAGATTGACGCCCGTGCCTCAGGATCCCAAACCCACACTCAAGACCACGCTGATCGGCTCCGGGGAGCACCGCGTGGTGTTCCTGCACGGGCTGTTCGGACGCGGCAAGAACTTCACGAACATCGCCAAGGGGCTGCAGCCCGAGTTCAGCTGCCTGCTCGTGGACCTGCCCAACCACGGGGACTCCGCGTGGACGGAGTCCTTCGGCTACGCCGCCATGGCGGACACCGTGGCCGAGCAGCTGCGCGCGGACTTCGCCGCCGCGGGCCCCGTGGACGTGGTGGGGCACTCGATGGGCGGGAAGGTCGCCATGGTGCTCGCACTGCGGCACCCCGAACTGGTGCACCGGCTCGTGATCGAGGACATCGCCCCGGTGGACTCCCAGGAGGCGGACACCACGTCCTCCCGCGGCAACTTCGAGCACCTGCTCGGCTCCCTCAAGCGCCTGGACCTCTCCGGCATCACTCACCGCTCCCAGGCCGACGCCGCCCTGCGCGCCGACATCCCGGACGACACCGTCCGCGGGTTCCTCCTGCAGAACCTGCGCCACCGGGACGGCGGGTTCGGGTGGCAGCCCAACCTGGACCTGCTGCACTCCGAGCTCGGGGACATCGGGGCGTGGCCCGCGGACGACGTCGCGGGGCGCACCTACACGGGGCCCGTGCTGTGGGTGGCGGGGGAGAACTCGCCCTACATCCAGGCCGAGGACGCGCCCGCCATGCGCGCACTGTTCCCCAGGACCGTGCGGATCACCGTGCGCGGCGCCAGCCACTGGGTGCACGCGGACCGCCCGGAGGAGTTCATCATGGCCCTGCGGACCTTCCTGCTCAAGGACCGCTAGTCGTGGCCCGTCCGGACGGCTCCCCACGCGCTGACGGCTCAGCGCAGGGGGTGACCCTGGTGGTGGCGGCGGCCTTCGTCACCCAGACGGGTGCGGCCATTGCCGTGGGGCTGTTCGACGAGGTCGGTGCCCTGGGGGCCGTGTTCCTGCGACTCGCGCTGGCCGCGGTGCTGCTGGGCGCCGTCGTCCGCCCTCCACTGCGTGCCGTGACCCGGCAGAACGTGGGTGTGGTGCTGGGCTTCGGGGCGGCGCTGGGCGGGATGAACATGCTCATCTACCAGGCCATCGCCCGGCTGCCGCTGGGGGTGGCGGTCACCATCGAGCTGCTCGGTCCGCTGGTGCTGTCCGTGGTGCTGTCCCGCAGGCTCAGCGGACTGCTGTGGGCCGGGCTCGCGCTCGCGGGGGTGCTGCTGCTCAGCGGTGTGGGCCCGGGGACGGAGATCCCCGACCTGGCGGGGGTGCTGTTCGCGCTCGCCGCGGCGGGGGTCTGGGCGTGCTACATCCTGCTGTCCCGGCAGGCGGGGCGGTCGTTCCCCGGCATCCAGGGACTGGCCCTGGCCATGGTGGTGGGGGCGGTGCTCGCGGCCCCGTTCGGGATCGTGAGCGGCGGCGCGGCGCTGCTGCGGCCGCACGTGCTGCTCGTGGGCGTGGCCGTGGCGCTCCTGTCCTCGGCGCTGCCGTACGCGCTCGAACTCGCGGCGCTGCGGCGGCTTCCCGCGGAGACCTTCTCGATCCTCGTGAGCATGGCGCCCGCGGTGGCCGCGCTCGTGGGGTGGCTGATCCTCGGACAGGGCATGGGACCGGGGGAGATCGCGGGCATGGCGCTCGTGATCGTGGCAAGTGCGGCGGCCGTGCGGTCCGGGCGGAGTCGGCCACCTCGCCCGCCCGAGGCCCTCGCGCAGCCCGCGCCGTGAACCCGGCAGCCGTCGAGGCTCGTGTCCGTCCCAGGCCCTATCCTCGGGTGCCATGGGCTTCACACGCGCAGAACTGGACTCCTACCGGGACCGCACCGTGCCGGACCTGATCCCGCACCCCCTGCGGCTGCTGTTCGTGGGGATCAACCCGGGGCTGTGGACCGCGGCCACCGGGGCGCACTTCGCCCGCCCCGGCAACCGCTTCTACCCCGCGCTGCACCGGGCGGGTATCACGAGCACCCGGATCGACGCCGCGGACGGCTACGACCCCGTGGAGCTCGCGCAGCTGACGGACCGGGGCATCGGGATCAGCAACGTGTGCCCCCGCGCCACCGCCCGGGCGGATGAACTCACCACGGAGGAGCTGCACGAGGGGGCGACACGGCTGGACCGGCTCATCCGGCGGGAACGTCCCGCCGTGGTCGCAGTGCTGGGGATCACCGCCTACCGGGCGGCCTTCGACCGTCCGAAGGCCACAGCCGGGCGGCAGGAGTCACCGTGGCCGGGCACCGAGTTGTTCGTGGCGCCCAACCCGAGCGGACTCAACGCCCACTCGTCCCTGGACGATCTGGCCCGGGTGTACGGGGAGATCGCGCGAGCCGCCGGAGTGGTGGACACCCAGAGCGACTGACCGGGCAGCGGGTGGATCTCCCGCACTGGCATCACCTCAGCGGGAAGATTCTCAGCCCGGCCTGCGCATCGCTCTCCGGGGCGTGACCACGCGCGAAGTCGGCCCACGCGCGGCGCAACCGGGCGCCGTCGTGCACCACCTGGGCCCACGTGTGGCCGTCCACCAGCGGGGTGTGCTCCCACACGTCGTGACCGGGGAACAGCAGGGGCAGCTCGGAGATGTGGGCGCCGGCCACGGGGTTGCGGCCCACGCCCCACGAGAACTCGTAGCGCCGCCCCGTGCCACCGGTCTCCGCGTGACGCCGGGCGAAACGCACGGCGCCCTTGCCGTAGAGGCGCTGGGTGAACGGGGTGATGACCAGCCGTTCCACACGGCGGGCCTTGCGCGGATGCTGCATGCGGGTCAGCAGGGGTGGAATGCGAGCCGTGAACAGGGCGGCCTCACGGGTGGTGTTGCCCACCAGGACCTCGACCTCGGGTGCGGCCGCCTGCCACGCCGCGTCGAGCTCGTTCTCCGGGGGCAGGGGATCGTGGCCGTACTGCAGTCCGAAGGGCATCTGGCCCTTGAGGCCGTGACGCACAGCGTCTTTGGCCACCCGCTGCTGCATGGCGCGCACCTCGTCCAGCGGGGCATCGCGCGCGAGGGGTGCCGCCGTGACCGCCATCAGGGCGCTCATCCTCGCGCGACCGGCCAGCAGCCCGAAGGGCGCGCTCTGGATGATCGCCCGCCGGAACAGCCCGCGTGCCTGCGGGACGAGCATGAGGTGTGCCACGGCGTCGCCGCCGGCGGACTGGCCGAACAGGGTGATGTTCTCGGGATCCCCGCCGAACGCGCTGATGTTCTCCCCGGTCCACCGCAGAGCGGCCACCATGTCCAGCAGGCCGAGGTTTGCCGGGATCTCCGTGCCGTCGCCCAGGAACCCCAGCAGTCCCAGCCGGTACGTCACCGCCACCACGATCACGTTCTGCTCCGCCACGAGCGCACCGGGATCGTAGAACGGTGCGTCCCCGCCGCCGGCCGCGTACGAACCGCCGTGGATCCAGACCATCACGGGCAGCCGTGCGTCCCCCGGGGTGCCGGCGGGAACGGTCACCGACACCCGGAGGCAGTCCTCGTCCTGGGGCAGGTCCCCGATGTTGCTGCCCACGATGTCGTCCAGGAACGGCATGGGCGGCTGGGGGCACGCGGGTGCGGGCTCGGTGGCCAGGACCGGGGTCGACGCCGCGGCCACCGGCTGCGGGCGCTCATAGCGGCTCGCACGGGCGTACCGAATGCCGGTGGCCCGGTCCACGGCCCCGTCACGTCGTCCGACGACCGTTCCGCACGGAGCGTTCCAGCGGGGCGCTCCGGCCGCGGTGGTGCCGGCGGTCCCGGAGGTCTCACCCACGGGGGTCCTCCAGGCGCATGCTCATCCCGATGGTGCGCGGCGCCCTGTCCTGGAATCCGTGCCGGGCGTAGAGGGCCTGGCCCGGACCGTCCGCCATGAGGCTCACGTAGGCGCCCGGGGGAGCGTCCGCGCGGATGGTGTCCAGCAGCCGCTGCAGCACCGCGGTGCCCAGCCCCTGCCCCTGGTGCTCGGGCAGCACCGCCATGTCGATCACGTGGAAGTACCACCCACCGTCACTGATCACTCGGCCCATGCCCACCGTTGCGCCCGTCCCCTCGTGGCGGACGTGGATGGCAGCCCACGCTCCGTGGATCCCGGCCTCCGCCTGCTCCTCGGTCTTGGGGTGCATGCCGCTGTCCCGACGCAGGGACAGGTAGTCGGCCACGGAGGGTGGGGAGTCCACCAGGGTGTATCCCGGACGCACATCTGTCATGTGACCAGTCTGACCGCTCCGTCCGACACGCGCAGCAGGCGGGCCCGCGCCCGCGGACCCTATGCTGGTCCCCGGACTTTCGGCGGACCCAGCACAGGAGGAGGCACCCGGTGGACATCGAGGCTGAGGTGGTCTTCGACCTCGTGGACCTGCTGGGGGTGCTCACCAACGGCATCCTGGGTGGCGTGGTGGCCCGGCAGCTGCGCATGGACCTCGTGGGCTTCGTGGTGCTGGCCATCGTCTCCGGCCTGGGCGGGGGCATCCTCCGGGACACGCTCCTGCAGCAGGGCTTTCCCGTGGCACTGACGAACCCGGCGTACCTCACCACGGCGCTCGCCGGCGCGCTGATCGCCTACCTCCTGGTGTTCGACAGCACGTGGACCTTCCGGGCGCTGTTCGTCGCGGACTGCCTGTCGGTGGGCTGCTGGGCCGCCACGGGCACCGTCAAGGCGCTGGGAGCGGGCCTCGCGTGGCCCCCGGCCATCCTGCTCGGGGTCGTGACCGCGGTGGGCGGCGGCATGATCCGGGACATCGCCGTGGGGCGGCAGCCCGCCATCTTCGGCGGCAACACGCTCTACGCCACGAGCGCCCTGCTGGCGAGTGCGCTGATGGCGCTGCTCTCCGAGCTGGGGCACCCCACGTGGGGCATGGCCGGGGCGATCGTGCTCAGCGCCGTGCTCAGTGTGTCTGCGCGGCGCTTCGGCTGGCGCCTTCCCGGCCCGGCGAACCTCAGCCCCGGCGCCCTGAAGAAGCTGCGCCTGCGTCCCGTCCTGGGCAGGCGCACGCGGCGCGAGTGACGCGCTCGTAGCCGGGCACGGCGCCGTCGACGACGCCGCGTGGCCGCCTGACCTGGCGGCTGCGGCAGGTCACCGGACCAGGGATTTCCAGCGCATGGCAGGTTTCTCCACCACCGTCCAGGACACCCACGCCGCAGCGAGGGCGCACAGCAGGGACGCGATCGAGTATCCCCAGTAGCCCAGCACCGTGTGTGCGCCCAGGACAGCCAGGAGCTGCTGGAAGGGGAAGGCGTAGATGTACGTCCCATAGGACAGATCGGTTCGACTTCCCATGCGTGTGGGGAGGGCCGCGCCGAGCCATAGAGTTGCGTAGGCGATGGGCAGGGCCGTGAGGGCCCAGCTCCACGGGGCCGGAGTCCACTGCAGGGCGATGACCGCCAAGCAGGCGGGGACCCCGAGCCACCACCGCGCAGGAACCCGGTCGCGCGCGGCCCACAGGGTCATCCCCGCCAAGAAGAACCCGGCGAGGCGCAGGGCCTGGAGGTAGCGTCCCGTCGAGATGTCCAGCGCACCTGGGGCGAGCACCTGCAGGACCAGCACCACCAGGAGCAGACCCGCAAGAAAGGGCAGCGGACGGCGACGCACCAGGCTGAAGCTCAGCAGCACTCCGGCCATCAGGTAGGCCATACCCTCGAACCACAGGGTCCACAGCGATCCGTTCCAGGCACCCGGGTACGGCACCGACGTCAGGAGCTCTTCGATGTGCCACTGCCGGATGTACAGAGTGGCATTGTTGACGACGTATCCCACAGCGCTCTGGGGGACCCACGTCTCACCCCCGATGAGAGCGGCAAGGGGTGCCACGATGAACGCCGTTGTGATCAGAGCAACCCAAAAACCGGGATAGATGCGAAGAGCACGCCGCCACAGGAAACCCTGCAGAGACGTGCGAACGCGTGACCCCGCAATCAGGTAGCCGGAGATGGCGAAAAACCCGTTGACTGCCGTACCGCTGAAGTCGTGCCAGTTGTGAGAGGGGAAACCTCCCAGCGGGCTGCTGTGGCCGAACACCACCAGCGCGGCCAGAAAGAGCCGCACCAGGTTCAGAGCATTGTCGTGTCCGGCCAGAGCGTGGCCCAGCATGGAGCGATGAGGCCCGTGCCCGGAGGATCGGGCCTCGACATGCGGGGGAGCGGAGGTCACTTGCGTAGCGTAACGGTTCTCACGCTGTCCTAGTCTGGTTCCATGTCCCTCCCCAAGATCGTGCTGTTCTACGTGTTCACTCCTCTGGCGGACCCGGAGGCCGTGAAACTGTGGCAGCTGAACCTCGCGCAGCGCACCGGGGTCAAGGGTCGGATCATCGTCTCGGAGCAGGGCATCAACGCCACCGTGGGCGGGGACATCCGGGATGTGAAGGCCTACGTCCGCGGCCTCAAGGAGTACGCCCCGTTCAAGCACGCGGACGTCAAGTGGTCCGACGGCGCGGGGGACGACTTCCCGCGGCTCAGCGTGAAGGTCCGCCCGGAGCTCGTGACGTTCGACGCCCCGGACGTCATCCGGGTCTCCGAGAACGGCGTGGAGGGTGGGGGCACGCACCTGAAGCCCCACGAGGTGCACGAGCTCGTGGAGCGGCGCGGTGAGGACGTGGTGTTCTTCGACGGCCGCAACCAGCTGGAGGCGGAGATCGGGAGGTTCCGCGGCGCCGTCGTCCCCCGCACCGAGACCACGCGGGACTTCCTGCGGGAGCTGGATTCCGGCGCCTACGACCACCTCAAGGACAAGGCCCTGGTGACCTACTGCACCGGTGGGATCCGTTGCGAGGTGCTGAGCGTGCTGCTGCGCAACCGCGGGTTCCAGGACGTGTACCAGCTGGACGGCGGGATCGTGCGCTACGGGGAGGCCTACGGGGACCGCGGCCTGTGGGACGGCTCGCTCTACGTCTTCGACGAGCGTCGGCACATGGAGTTCTCACCCGGGGCCAGGTCCCTGGGGCGGTGCGTGCAGTGCGGGGAGGCCACACCCTGGTACGTGAACTGCGCCAACCAGCAGTGCCGGCAGCTGTTCCTGTGCTGCGAGACGTGCACGGAGACCGGGGCCCGGACCCGGTGCACGGACTGCGTGCCCGTGGCGGCCTGACCCACCAGCCGGTCGCACGCACCGTGGCAGCGTCCGGCGTCACCCCCCTTGAGACGAGGAGACCACCGTGGAGAACCCTCAGCCCACCGTCACCGACGCCGCGGTGACCGCCCTGCACACCGGGGAGGTGCGGGCTCACCGGTGGGACGGCCGGGAGCTGGAGACCGCCGCCGAGAAGGCACCGCGAACGGGGAGGCTCTTCCTGAGCGGGACCGGGTTCATCGGGGACGAGCAGGGTGATCTCAAGAACCACGGCGGCCCGGACAAGGCGGTGTGCTGCTACGCGGCCGAGAACTACGACGCGTGGCGCGCGGAGGGGCGGGACCTCGGCCCCGGTGCGTTCTCGGAGAACCTCACCCTGCGCGGCGCCACGGAGGACCGCGTGTTCCTGGGCGACACGTTCCAGGTGGGCAGCGCAATGGTCCAGGTGACCCAGCCGCGCACCCCCTGCAACACCATTTCCCGCCGCTGGTCGGACTGGGACCTGCCGCGGGACATGGAGCGGACCGCCCGCACCGGCTTTTACCTGCGGGTCCTGCGGGAGGGCCACGTGGGGGCCGGGGACGCGTTCGAGTTCGTGAGCCGACCCTCGGGCGCGGTGTCCGTGGGCGATGTCGTGCGGATCATGGCCGCCGGGACCGCGGACCGGGAGGCATACCGCGCCCTGGCGTCCGCGCCCGAGTTCCCGCAGCAGTGGCGCCGCAAGATCCTGCGCCGGTTGGGGGAGGACGGTCTGCTGTGAGCGCGCGACGGCAGCCCGGGCCCGCGCGCGACGGCAGCCCGGTGAGCAACCACCGAGTCGAGACACCGAATCCCGAGGATGACGCCACATGATCCAGGACAACGCCTCCCAGCTGCCACATCCCCTCACCGGGCAGCCGTTCCCGTCCCCGGTGCCGCCCGGCTCGGGCTGGCCGGAGGACCCCGCGCCGGCGGACGCCCCCGTGGCGCACGACGCCGCCGGGGTGCGCGATCTCGCGTCCACCGCCTCGGACGTGGGCCAGCTCAATGCCATGGCCAGCGTGTGCCGAGCGTGCGACCGACTCGTGGAGTGGCGCGAGGACGTGGCCACGCGGAAACGCGCCTCGTTCGCGGGTGAGCCGTACTGGGGCAGGCCCGTGCCGTCCTACGGGGACCCGCAGGCACGCGTGGCGATCATCGGTCTGGCCCCCGCGGCGAACGGTGGAAACCGCACCGGGCGCATGTTCACGGGGGACCGTGCGGGGGACTGGATCTACGCCGCCCTCTACCGCGCCGGGTTCGCCGAGCACGAGACCGTGGGCACCGCGGGCGACGGCCAGGCCCTGCACGGGGTCCGCATGGTCGCCCCCGTGCGCTGCGCCCCGCCCGCCAACAAACCCACCCCCGACGAGAAGGCCGCGTGCGGCGGCTGGTTCGACCGCGAGATCGGCCTGCTCACCGAGCTCCACGGCATCCTGGCCCTCGGTGGCATCGCGTGGCAGACGGTCCTCGCCGCGGCTGTGCGCATGGGCTGGGAGGTGCCCCGGCCGCGGCCGAAGTTCGGGCACGGTGCCGTCGTGCCCCTGCGCACCCCGGACGGCCGGGACGTGCGGCTCGTGGGCTGCTACCACGTGAGCCAGCGCAACACCTTCACCGGCCTGCTCACGGAGCCGATGCTCGACGACGCCCTGGCCCTGGCCGCGGAGCCGCCCGCCTAGCACGGGGCCCACCATTGTCTCCCGCCGCCGGCCCCGAGGGGGGGCGTGCTCCGGCACGTGGACCCGCCCGAGACGCGACCACGGGTAATCGGCCGCCCTGTCAAATGCCCGGCCGGCCGGTCCGTGCCCGGCGGCAACGGTCGCTCTGCGTCGGAAGCCGGTGCGGGTACTCTCGGGGACCATGAACGTGTGTCCCTGCGGTGGCCTGCCCGCCGGTGCGTCCCTGAACGAGTGCTGCGGTCCTGCACTGAGCAATGAGGCGTGGCCGGACACGGCTGAGGCGCTGATGCGCTCGCGGTACACGGCCTACGCCATGGGTGCGGAGGACCACTTGTTCCGCACGTGGCACCCCCTGACCCGCCCGACGGAGGTCTCCATCGACCCCGACACCCGGTGGATGGGTCTGCGGGTGGACAGCACGGTGGACGGCGGACCCGAGGACGAGCACGGGATCGTGGAGTTCACCGCGGCCCACGTGAGCGAGGGGCGGTCTCTGGAGCTGCACGAGGTGTCCGAGTTCGCCAGGCGCGCGAAGCGCTGGATGTACGTGGGCCCCGCCTACGAGTGAGCGGCTGTACCCCGTGTGAGCCCGGCTCCGCTACCCGTTCGGTCGGTTCCCTCCACGGGACACCGCAGTAGGGTTGACCCCATGAACATCGAGATCCGCAAGGGCGACATCACCAGGGTCGAGACGGACGCGATCGTCAACGCCGCCAACTCCACGTTGCTCGGCGGCGGGGGAGTGGACGGTGCGATCCACCGGGCGGCGGGCAAGCAGCTGTTGGCGGAGTGCCGGCAGCTGCGGGAGACCACGCTCAAGGACGGCCTGCCCGCGGGTCAGGCCGTGGCCACGGACGGCTACGAGCTCCCGGCGCGCTGGGTCATCCACACCGTGGGGCCGGTCTACGCCAAGACCAAGGACAAGAGCGGCATCCTCGCCTCGTGCTACCGGGAGTCACTGCGCGTGGCGGACGAGATCGGTGCCACGTCCGTGGCCTTCCCCGCCATCTCCGCGGGCATCTACGGCTGGCCCATGGACAGCGCCACGCAGATCGCGGTGGACACGGTGCTGGACGCGGACACCCAGGTGGAGACGGTGGTGTTCGTCCCGTTCTCGGCGGACGCGGAAACCGCCTTCCAGGCAGCCCTCGACGCCGCGCGGGCCTGACCCGCCACACAGAACCTACCCACCAGCCACAACTGACCCGGCGCGGCACCCTCACGCCCGCACCACCCAGGATTAAGTGCAGCTTTTGCCGAAAATCGACCCGGTTTCGGCAAAATCTGCACTTTTTCCTGGGGACGCTGGCGGCAAGAGGGACTGAGCGGTGGCGGTACCGTGCCGTCCTCCGTTTTCGAGCCCATTCGCGCCGGTGACCGAGTCGAAGGACGCGCTGCTCCGGGTTCCGCAAGGCACCGAGTGCCAGGACATCCCGCGCGCCGAGGCCCGCCTGACATGGGCGGGGATCTCCACGCAGGAGATGCCGTCTCTACCGCGCAGGGAGCGGGATTCTCAACCCACGAAACCCGTGGGAACACCCCGCAATGACCGTGCGAGCCGCAGGTCATCTGCGGCCGGTCGTTGCCTGAAGCTCCCCCGGGCCCGTGAAAGTTCCACGAAGCCGAGGGACGAGTAGAGCTGGACGGCCGGGACATTGGTGGACAGAACCTTTAGCCAGACCTGGTGGCCGTCGTGCCGAGCGGCTCGATCCAACGCCGCACGCACGAGCTGGCGAGCCACTCCCTGTCTGCGCGCTGCCGGAGCTACCGCCAGTCCGGCGATGTACCAGTCGCCGAACGCCCCTAACTCCGGGCGTATCTTGATGTAGCCCACGATGCTCTCGGACCGACAGGCGACCAGCACGTCCTGCACCGTGGTTCCCGTGGGCGCTCCGAAGAACGGCCGGTCGGCACTCCAGAGCTCACCGGGATCGGTGCGCGGGGACCATCCGGCATGGTCGATCTGGGCCAGAATCCTGTCGTGCGCTAGACACGCAGGCCGGATGAATATCTCATCAGGCTCCGGCTGCTTGGCGCGCTCCTTGCTGCGGTCACTCACCTGGCACCCCTCCGCTGGCTTGCTCGGTCCACGACATCATGCAGGACAGATGGTGGCGTGGGCGGTCATGAACGGGTCGACCGGCTCTCGTGTGAAGCAAATGCAGATGGGCGAGCGCAAATCAGCATTAGCGGAGTTATTGCACTGGGAGGACGACGGAGGGAAGCAGCAGGGAACTGCTGCAGGGCCCCCGCGCACGCACCACCCAGGAATAAGTGCAGCTTTTGCCCACAATCGGCCCAGTTTCGGCAAAATCTGCACTTTTTCCTGGGGGAGGCCGCGTCCACGAGCTGTGCGGCCCCAGCTCCGGCACCTCGGCGCCCTCGCGGGCGCTCAGATCAGGCCCAGCTCCTCCACCGCGGCGCGCTCCGACTCCAGCTCCGCCACGGACGCGTCGATGCGCGCACGGGAGAACTGGGAGATCTCCAGGCCCTGCACGATGGACCAGTCCCCGCCGGACGTGGTCACCGGGAAGGAACTGACCAGCCCCTCCGGCACGCCGTAGGAGCCGTCCGAGACCACGGACATCGAGGTCCAGTCACCGCGGTGGTTGCCCAGCATGAGGTCCCGGGCATGGTCGATCGTGGCACTCGCCGCGGACGCGGCCGACGACGCCCCGCGGGCCTCCAGGATCGCGGCACCCCGCTTGGCCACGGCGGGGATGAACGTGTCCTCGACCCACTCGCGGGTGACCAGGTCCAGGGCCGGGCGACCAGCCACCCTGGCGTGGTCCAGGTCCGGGTACTGCGTGGCGGAGTGGTTGCCCCACACGGAGAGGTGCTTGACGTCGTTCACCGCCGCCCCGGTCTGCGCCGCGAGCATGGCCACGGCCCGGTTGTGGTCCAGCCGGGTGAGCGCGCTGAACCGGGAGGCGGGGATGTCCGGAGCGTTGCGCTGGGCGATCAGAGCGTTCGTGTTGGCGGGGTTGCCGGTGACCACCACGCGGATGCCGTGGTCCGCCACCTCGTTCAGAGCCTTCCCCTGCTCGGTGAAGATCGCGCCGTTGGCCTCCAGCAGGTCACCGCGCTCCATGCCCTTGGACCGTGGACGGGCCCCGACGAGCAGGGCCAGCTGGGCGCCGTCGAACACCTTTCGGGGGTCCGAGCCGATCTCCACGTCCGCGAGCAGGGGGAACGCGCAGTCCTGCAGCTCCATGACCGTGCCCTCCAGGGCGGGCAGCGCGGACGGGATCTCGAGCAGCCGCAGCCGCACCGGGCGCTCTCGGCCCAGGAGGTCTCCGTGGGCGATCCGGAAGAGCAGGCTGTAGCCGATCTGGCCGGCGGCTCCGGTGACGGCCACGGTGACGGGTGTGAGGCTCACGGGTTTTCCTCCTGGAACGGGTGACGCCTGTGTGGTGCGTCACACGGGGGTGCGGTGGCTCCGAGGCTATCAACCGCACCTGTTCAGCGCACGGCGGAAGCTCCTGTCGGCGTGTGCCGCGCCCGGTCAGAATGGGGTCATGGCTGAAACCGCAATGCAAGGAAATCCCGTGCACACCGTGGGCGAGCTGCCCGCCGAGGGCACGTCCGTTCGCCCCTTCGACCTGGTCGGCGCCGATCTGGGGCCCGTGGCCTCGGACGAGTTCACCGGCCAGCGCATGGTGCTCAACATCTTCCCGTCCCTCGACACCGGCGTGTGCGCCCAGTCCGTGCGCGAGTTCAACAAGCGCGCGTCCGAGCTGCAGAACACCGCCGTGCTGTGCGTGTCCAAGGACCTGCCGTTCGCCCAGGCACGCTTCTGCGGTGCAGAGGGTCTGGACAACGTGGTCACCGCGTCCGCGTTCCGTTCGTCCTTCGGTGAGGACTACGGCGTGAGCATGACGGACGGCCCGCTGCAGGGCCTGCTGGCGCGCGCCGTGGTGGTCGTGGACGAGAACGGTCAGGTGGTCCACAGCCAGCTGGTCCCGGAGATCTCGCAGGAGCCGGACTACGACGCCGCCGTGGCCGCGCTCTCCTGATCCGGCACCTCCCGCGTCGGGACCGGGGGTCTGAGCCCGCGCCCTCCTGACCCGTGCGTGGTGCGCTGCCCCCACGTGCTCGTTGCCCGCGCCGGGCCGCGCGCGTAACACCCCAGATAGAACGACGCCGCCGCGTCCCCGGGAAGGGGGCGCGGCGGCGTCGTCACACGAGCGCGCGGTGCGAGGACCACGGCGCGTGCGGAGCGGATCAGGCCGTGAGCGAGTCCATGATCCGGTTCAGCGTGGCGGACGGGCGCATGACGCCCGAGACCAGCTCCGGCTTGGGCCAGTAGTAGCCGCCCAGGTCCGCGGGGGAACCCTGCACGCCCAGCAACTCGGCGTTGATGGTGTCCTCGTTGGCGCGCAGCTCGGAGGCGACCTCCTGGAAGGCCTGGGCCAGCTCGGCGTCCTCGGTCTGCCGGGCGAGCTCCTCGGCCCAGTACATGGCCAGGTAGAAGTGCGACCCGCGGTTGTCCAGCTCGTTGACCTTGCGGGACGGGGACTTGTTCTCGTTCAGGAACGTGCCGGTGGCCCGGTCCAGGGTGTCCGCGAGGACCTGGGCCTTGGCGTTGTCGAAGCGCGTGGCCAGGTGCTCGAAGGACGCCGCGAGCGCCAGGAACTCACCGAGGGAGTCCCAGCGGAGGTGGTTCTCCTCCTGCAGCTGCTGCACGTGCTTGGGAGCCGAGCCACCGGCACCGGTCTCGAACAGGCCGCCGCCGTTCATGAGCGGCACGATCGACAGCATCTTCGCGGAGGTGCCCAGTTCCAGGATGGGGAACAGGTCCGTGAGGTAGTCGCGCAGCACGTTGCCGGTCACCGAGATGGTGTCCTCGCCGCGGCGGATGCGCTCGATGGTGAACTTGGTGGCCTCCACGGGGGAGAGGATGCGGATGTCCAGCCCGTCGGTGTCCTCCTGCGCGAGGTAGGTGTTGACCTTCTCGATCAGGTTGCGGTCGTGCGCGCGGGACTCGTCCAGCCAGAACACCGCGGGCATCCCGGACTCGCGGGAGCGGCGCACGGCCAGCTGCACCCAGTCCTTGATGGGGGCGTCCTTGGCCTGGCACGCACGCCAGATGTCACCCGGCTGAACGTCGTGGGACATGAGCACGTCCCCGGCGGAGTTGACCACCTGCACGGTGCCGGCCTCGGTGATCTCGAAGGTCTTGTCGTGGGAGCCGTACTCCTCGGCCTTCTGGGCCATGAGGCCCACGTTCGGCACGGTGCCCATGGTGGTGGGGTCGTACGCGCCGTTCTCGCGGCAGTCGTCGATCACGGTCTGGTACACACCGGCGTAGGAGGAGTCCGGCAGCACGGCCAGGGTGTCCTTCTGCTCGCCCTCGCGGCCCCACATCTGCCCGGAGGTGCGGATCATCGCGGGCATGGAGGCGTCCACGATCACGTCCGAGGGGACGTGCAGGTTGGTGATGCCCTTGTCCGAGTTCACGTAGGCGAGCTCGGGGCCGTTGTCGATGGCCTCCTGGAACGCGGCCTTGATCTCGGCGCCGTTCTCCAGGGCGTCGAGGCCCGAGAGGATCCCGGCCAGGCCGTCGTTGGGGGAGAGCCCGGCCTTGGCCAGGTCCGCGCCGTAGCGCTCCATGACGTCCTGGAAGAACGCGCTGACCACGTGGCCGAAGATGATGGGGTCCGAGACCTTCATCATGGTGGCCTTGAGGTGGGCGGAGAAGAGGATGCCCTCCTCCTTGGCACGGGTCACCTGGGCCTTCAGGAACTCGTCCAGGGCGGCGGCGCTCATGAACGTGGCGTCCACCACCTCACCGGCGAGCACGGGCACCGACTGCTTGAGCACGGTGGTCTTGCCGCCGCTGACCAGCTGGATGGTGAGGGTGTCGTCCGCCGGCATCACCACGGACTGCTCGTTGGTGCGGAAGTCGTCGTGGCCCAGCGTGGCCACGTTGGTCTTGGAGTCCTTGGACCACGCGCCCATGGTGTGCGGGTGCTTCTTGGCGTACTCCTTGACGGCCTTGGGCGCCCGGCGGTCCGAGTTGCCCTCGCGCAGCACGGGGTTCACGGCGGAGCCCTTGACGCGGTCGTAGCGCGCGCGGATGTCCTTGGCCTCGTCCGTGGAGGCGTCCTCCGGGTAGTCCGGCAGGTCGTAGCCGTCCGCCTGCAGCTCCTTGATGGTGGCCTTGAGCTGCGGGATGGAGGCGGAGATGTTGGGAAGCTTCACGATGTTGGCTTCCGGGGTCTTCGCGAGCTCACCGAGTTCCGCGAGGGTGTCCGGGACGCGCTGCTCCTCCGTGAGCCGGTCCGGGAACTGCGCGAGGATGCGGGCGGCCAGGGAGATGTCCCGGGTCTCGACCTCCACCCCGGCCGTGGACGCGAACGCCTCGACCATGGGCTTGAACGAGTACGTGGCCAGCATGGGTGCTTCGTCGGTCTCGGTGTAGATGATCTTGGGCATGGACAATGACTCCTTGCATCGACGGTCACTGGGGCTGCCCTCCAGCCTACCCGCAGTGGGCCCCCGCGGACCCTGCCGGTACGGGCCGTGATCGGCGGGTGGGCCCACGCTGCCGGGCGCCGCCGTGCCGCTTCCGGTGCACGCCGCAGGCATGACGACGGCGCACGGCCCCGCCCCGGAGGTCGGTCGCCGTGCGCCGTGGTGGGAGGAGCCTCTGAGCCCAGCCCCTGGGGAAGGTCAGTGCTGCAGGGTGTGCTTGATCCGCTCGCGCTCCCGTTCGAGCTTGCGCAGCCGGTGGCTCAGCGTGAACATCCGCACGGAGCCCACGAGGGCCATGATGAGCGCACCCGCGATCGCGGAGAGCAGCATGGCCACCCCCAGGGGCAGCGAGAACGTCCAGGCGAGGAACTCGAACTGGGTGGCCACGTTGTTCTGGATGATGAAGACCAGCAGCAGGATCAGCACGATCACGCCCACGATCAGCGCGGCCCACACCGTCCCGGAGACGCCGCGCTTGACCGGGGTGTCCAGGGCGGGGTCGTAGGTACCCGTGTACTCGCTCGTTCCCGTCTCCTCACCACGCGCAGCGCCTCCGGTGGGCGACGCCGCCCGCCCGGCTCCCGCGGGCCCGGTCCCGGTGGACGCGGCGCCCGCGGCTCCTGCCCGGGACGCGTCGGCGTCCGTGACCGAGTGCCGGTCGAGGGCGCCGTCCGGGCGGTCGTGACGGGCCGGCCCCCGGCCCTGCTGGGGCTGAGCCCCGGGAACGGGGCCGGCGCCGGCGGGTGCGGCAGCGGCGTCGTCGTCGGGAACGCGGGGTGCGGCGGAACGTTCGTGCGGGGTGTTGCTCACTGGGTGCCTCCCGGGGGTCGCGTGGTGGTGGGTCCAGCGTAGGCCAGCAGCGCCCCGGGCACAGGGGCGGGGCGGAGCAGCGCGACACGCCCGAGAAATCACGACACGCTTGCAATCTGCTGACATGTCGCACGGAATCGGTTATCGCTGGGTAACCTTTCGTTCATTGTGTGACGCACCACAATCAACGGTGACGCCAGTCACGGCTCGGGGCGACCACCTCCGAGGGTGCAACGCACATTCCATGGGCACCACATCAGGAGGAAACGTCATGGGCAAGTACACCTTCAAGGGGAAGGCCGCCGTGTCCGTCGCGGCGATTGCAGCACTCACTCTGACCGGCTGCGCCAGCGTGGGCGGCGGCGGGGACGAGGGCGGCGGTGAGAGCAGCGCGGCGGGCCAGGAGGGCGGCGTCGTGACCGTCGCGGAGACCAACGCGTTCACTGGCGCCAACCCGAGCTACGTCAAGACCAACCTGGACATCAACAACAAGATCGCCCAGATGACCCGCGAGGGCTTCTACACCGTGGACACGGAGCAGAAGATCCAGCCCAACGAGGGCTTCGGCACCTACAAGAAGATCTCGGACGACCCGCTCACGGTGGAGTACGAGCTCAAGGACCCGCAGTGGTCGGACGGCAACAAGATCGACAAGGCGGACCTGCTGCTCGAGTGGAGCATGCTCTCCGGCTACGCCAACGACTCCAGCGAGGACGGCAAGACCGGCAAGGACTACTTCTCGATCGCCGGCTCCACGGACATCCTGGGCACCACCGAGATGCCCACGTTCTCCGAGGACGGCAAGAAGATGACCATCACGTGGGGCAAGCCCAACGCTGACTGGGAGATCGGCTTCGGCGGCGTGACCGAGCCCGCCCACGTGGTGGCCAAGAAGGCCGGCATGACCGAGGACGAGCTGCTCAAGGTGCTCGAGAACCAGAAGAAGGGCGATCCCAAGAAGCCCCAGAAGCAGCCCGAGCTCGAGAAGATCGGCAAGGCCTGGGACACCGCCTTCAACTTCACCTCCATGCCGGACGACAAGGACCTCCTGGTCTCCAGCGGTCCGTTCAAGATCGAGAACATCGTGGAGAACAACTCCGTCACGGTGAAGAAGAACGAGAACTACCAGGGCGAGATGCCCGGCAAGCTGGACGAGATCACGGTGCGCACCATCTCCGATCCCACCGCCCAGATCCAGGCGCTGCGCAACGGCGAAGTGGACATCATGCAGCCGGGCAACGTCAACAAGGACACCCTGGACCAGGTCCAGCAGATCGAGAACGTGAACGTCCAGAAGGGCGACCAGCTCGCGTACGACCACCTGGACCTGAACTTCGGCTCGGACGTGTTCAAGGACCAGAAGGTCCGTGAGGCGTTCCTGAAGACGATCCCGCGCCAGCAGATCGTGGACCAGCTCATCAAGCCGGTCAAGGAGGACGCCTCCGTGCTGAACTCCCAGATGTACGTGTCCAGCCAGAAGGACGAGTACGGCAAGGCCGTGGAGAAGAACGAGGCCGAGTCCATGTACGGGGACGTGGACATCGAGGGCGCCAAGGAGCTGCTCGGCGGCAAGACGCCCACCGTGCGGATCCTCTACAACAACCAGAACCCCCAGCGCGTGGACACCTTCCAGCTGATGAAGGAGTCCGCGGAGAAGGCCGGCTTCAAGGTGCAGGACATGGGTGACCCCAACTGGTCCGAGAAGCTCTCCGACGGCGACTACGACGCCTCCCTGTTCGGCTGGGTCGCTCCGGGTGTGGGCACCGAGATGCTCTCGCAGATCTTCAAGACCGGCGGCGGCGGCAACTACAACAAGTACTCCAACGAGGACGTCGACAAGATCGTGGACGAGGCGCGCACCAACCTCGACGACGAGTCCCGCGTGGACCAGATCGTGGAGGTCGACAAGCACACCTTCGAGGACGCGTACGGTCTGCCGCTGTTCCAGTCCGTGGGCTACGTGGCCACCTCGGACAAGATCGCCGGCGTGGACACCTACCAGCCCAACCAGACGGGTGTGTTCTGGAACGTCTCCGAGTGGAGCCGCAAGTAGGTCTGCCGAGCTCCTGTTGACCGAGGCACTCCCCTCATGAGCACTGCGCGGGCGCGGATCTGCTGCGCCCGCGCAGTGTCGTGACCACCACTCGTACAGAGGCTGCGACATGATTTCTTACATTCTCAGACGGCTCGTCACCGCCGTCCTCATCCTGCTGGGTGCATCGTTCATCGTGTACCTCATGACGGCGGCGTCCGGAGATCCCCTGTGGGACCTCTACGGCAACCCCAACGCCCAGCAGCTGATCCCGGCGCGCGTGGAGGCCCTGAACCTGGACACCCCACCCGTGCTGCGCTACTTCACGTGGCTCGGCGGCGCGGCCGGGTGCCTGGTGCCCTTCGCGGACACCTGTTCCCTGGGCGTGAGCCGTGACGGCCAGGAGGTCACCGAACTGCTGGCCTTCGCCATGACCCAGACCATCATGCTGGTCACGGTGGGCACCATCCTGGCCATCGTGGTGGGCATCACCCTGGGCATCGTCTCCGCCCTGCGTCAGTACTCGGGGCTGGACTACGGCATCACGTTCTTCACGTTCCTGTGCTTCTCCCTGCCGAGCTTCTGGCTCGCGGTGCTGCTCAAGGAGATCGTGGCCATCCAGTTCAACGACTTCCTGCAGGATCCCGTGTTGTCCCTGGGTGCGATCGCGCTGATATCGCTCGTGGCGGGAGCCATCTGGTTCCTGGTCTCGTTCGGACAGATGCGCACCCGCCTGCTCATGGGCCTGCTCGGCTTCGCGGTGACCTTCGGGATCATCTACTTCGTGCTGGCCACCAACTGGCTCAATCACCCGTTCCTGGGCATTCCGCTGATCGCCCTCACGGGCATCCTGGTGGCGGTGATCGCCACGGTGCTGATCTCCGGGCTGCGCAACAAGCGCGCGCTCTACGCGGCACTGGGCACCGTGGCGGTGGGTCTGATCATCTACTTCCCGGTGCAGTACCTGTTCGCGGACGGCGGTCTGCTGACCGTGCTGCTCCTCACCCTGGTGATGATCGGTGTGGGCATCGGCGCGGGGTACCTGGCTGGTGGCTACGACCGCGGCCAGGGCGCACGGGTGGCCGGTGTCACCGGCTTCTTCGTGGCGCTGCTGATCGTCCTGGACCGGTTCATGCAGTCCTGGCCGGACTACGTGAACTCGAGCCACATCCGCGGCCGTCCGATCGCCACGGCCAACTCGGCCACCCCGGGCTTCACCGGTGACTTCTGGACCACAGGACTGGACCGGTTCACGCACCTGCTGCTGCCCACCATCTGTCTGACGCTGCTGGCGCTGGCCTCCTACTCCCGGTACTCCCGGGCCTCGATGCTGGAGATCATGGGCCAGGACTACATCCGCACGGCACGCGCCAAGGGCCTGTCCGAGCGCACCGTGGTCATGCGCCACGCCTTCCGCAACGCGCTGATCCCGCTGGCCACCCTGGTGGCCTTCGACATCGGCGGTCTGATTGGTGGCGCGATCATCACGGAAACCGTGTTCGCGTTCACCGGCATGGGGCAGCTCTTCGTCCAGGCGGTGCGCAACGTGGATCCCAACCCGGTGATGGGCGTCTTCCTCGTCACCGGCATCGTCGCCATGATCTTCAACCTGATTGCAGACCTGGTGTACTCCGTACTCGACCCGCGCGTGAGGGTGAAATCATGAGCCAGCCCCAACCCATCGACATCCCGCAGACCGTGGAGCAGCATCCTGAGGCCGGGCAGAAGCCCCAGGACGTGCGCGGCAAGAGCCAGGGACAGCTGGTGCGCGGGCGCTTCTTCGGCAACACCGGCGCGGTGGTCTCACTCGTCGTCCTGCTGTTCATCGTGCTGCTGTCCGTCACGTCCATCGGCATCGGTCCCATCCCCGGCTGGTGGAAGTGGGACCCGGACACCACGGGGCCCGTGGTGGACGGCGGCGTGCCCACGCTGACCCTGCTCCCTCCGAGCATGGGGGACCACCCCTTCGGGCAGGACAACCTGGGGCGCGACCTGTTCGCCATGGTCATGCAGGGCACGCAGTACTCGCTCATCGTGATGCTCGTGGTGGGTCTCATCACCGGCATCGTGGGCACCGTGATCGGTGGTCTGGCCGGGTACTTCCGCGGCTGGGTGGAAGCCGTGCTGATGCGCCTGACGGACGTCATCATCATCATCCCGCTGGTCATCATGGCCGCCCTGCTGGGCCGCATGGCGATCTCCTGGGTGCGCGCCCACGGGCTGCCGTCCTTCGCCACGGTCATCGCGCTGGGTCTGCTGATCGGCCTGGCCGCGTGGCCCGGCCTGGCCCGCCTGGTGCGCGGTGAGTTCCTGTCCCTGCGTGAGCGCGAGTTCGTGGACGCCGCCCGCCTCGCGGGGGCCTCCAGCGGCCGGATCATCTTCAAGCACATCCTGCCCAACACCGTGGGCGTGATCACCGTGAACATCACGCTGCTGATGTCCTCGGCGATCCTGCTGGAGACCTCGCTGTCCTACCTGGGCCTGGGCATCCAGGCCCCGGACTGGTCCCTGGGCCGGCTGATCAACGAGAACCAGACGGCGTTCGCCACCCGGCCGTGGCTGTTCTGGTGGCCGGGTGTGTTCATCGTGGCCATCGCGCTGACCATCAACTTCATCGGTGACGGTCTGCGTGACGCCTTCGACCCGCGCCAGCGCAAGTTCAACCCCAAGCGGGCCCGTGAGACGGGGGCCGCCCGCGGCGCAGCGCCTGCCGCGTCACCGCAGGCGGCGCAGTGACCCGCGTGCGCTCACACCGAGTACAGGACCACGCTCGCGGCGGTCAGCACCGCGACCGCCGCGAGCGGGCCCGGTACGAGGCGGGTGGTGATCGGCTCGGGGTCACCCTGCCGGGTGAAGACGTCCAGTTCTCCGGAGTCCACGCGGCGCTGCCACTGGATGCGGATGCGATTGGCCGCCGCGCCGGACGCAGTGGACGTCAGGTCACCCACGCGCACCGCTCCCTCGGGGCGGGCAATGGGGTGGTTGCGGTTCACGGCGTCGGCGTCGGAGCGGAACGCCGCCCCTGCACCGGCGGAGGGCAGCGCGAAGCTGGAGTACGAGCCCTGGTCCGTCACCACGGTCACCGCGAACCGGGTGCGCACGTCCACGATGCGCGCCCACGGGATGCTCACGGTGCGCGCGGGATTGACCAGCCGCACCCCGCTCCCACCCACCTCCAGCCGGGGCCGCCAGTACAGGGCGTGGGCGAGCGCCGCCAGCGCGAGACCACCGCACACCGCCCCCGCGTGCTGGGCGGCGGTGTGGCCCCAGCCGCCCACGAGCACCAGCACCCCCAGCACCACCAGGAATCCCGTCAGCCACGGCGTCGACGACGCGCGGAAGGTCTCGTGGTCAGGGGCGGGTCCGTCGGTTTCAGGCATGGCCACCATGCTAGGCAATGCGCGCGAGCCACGGCCGCGCGCCCAGTTCTCGACACGATGGAGCACACACGATGAGCACCTCGCACCAGCCCGACGGCATCCCCGAGGGCACTCCCGAGCCGCACGGCAGCCCCGAGAACCCTGCGTCGGCCGGGTACGACGACGCCCGGGCCGCGGGCGCGCAGGCCGGGCCGGCGGCGTCGTCGACCGGTGGCGCCGCGACCGCGTCCGGTGAGCCCACCGCCGCGGAGCACAACGCGCCCTGGAACGGGGCGCAGGCCGGAGACGGCCGCGTGGCGTCTCCGGACGCTGCCCCCGCGACGGGGGAGGGCGCCGTCGTGGCCGGGGCCACCGCGGCGGGTGCCGAGAAGAAGCGGGGCCGGCGTGCCCAACGCAGCGAGCCCGGAACGCGGCGGAGCAAGGCCAGGACGACCGTGGCGCGCGGTGAGCCCGTGCTGAGCGTCCGCGGGCTGTCCGTGGACTTCGGTGTGGACCGGGAATGGGTTCCCGCGGCGATCGACCTCACGTACGACGTGGCCGCGGGCGAGGTGCTCGCCATCGTGGGCGAGTCCGGCTCCGGAAAGTCCGCGAGCTCGATGTCCATGCTCGGGCTGCTGCCCTCCAACGCCCGCGTGAGCGGCTCCGCCAAGCTCGGGGACACGGAGCTGATCGGACTGCGCGGCAGCGGGCTGCGGCGTGTGCGCGGCGAGGAGATCGCCGTGATCTTCCAGGAGCCCATGACCGCGCTGAACCCCGTGTACACCGTGGGGCAGCAGATCGTGGAGACCATCCGGCTGCACCGGGACCTCTCGCCGTCGGAGGCCACGGAGCGCGCCATGCAGATGCTGACCATGGTGGAGCTGCCGGACCCGGAGAAGGCCTTCCGCTCCTACCCGCACCAGCTCTCGGGCGGTCAGCGGCAGCGCGCGATGATCGCGCAGTCGCTGTCCTGCGACCCCAAGCTGCTGATCGCGGACGAGCCCACCACGGCCCTGGACGTGACCGTGCAGGCCGAGATCCTGGACCTGATCCGCAATCTCAAGGACCAGCTGGACTCCGCGGTCATCCTCATCACCCACGACATGGGCGTGGTGGCGGACCTCGCGGACAAGATCGCCGTGATGCAGAAGGGCGTGATCGTGGAGCAGGGCTCTGCGGAGCAGATCTTCAGCTCCCCCCAGCACCCCTACACGATCTCCCTGCTCGAATCGGTGCCCCACCTGGGCGAGGGCGGCGAGTCGGACGAGTCCGTGGACCTGGCGGCCGTGCTCGAGCAGTCCATCGCGTCCCCCACCATCGTGGACCGCAGCACCGCGGAGGAGGCGTCCATGGACACCCTCGCCCAGCGTGTGGTGGCCCCGGTGCTGCAGCTCAAGGACGTGGCCATCGAGTACCCCAAGCAGGGGCGCAACCCCGCGTTCCGTGCCGTGGAGGGCGTGAGCATCACCGTGGCCTCGGGCGAGACCGTGGGTCTGGTGGGCGAGTCCGGTTCGGGCAAGACCACGATCGGCCGCGCGGCCGTGGGGCTGCTCCCGGTGGTCGAGGGCTCCCTGATCGTGGACGGCGTGGAGCTGGCCGGTGCGTCGCGCTCGACGCTCAACAAGGTGCGCAAGGACGTGGGCATGGTGTTCCAGGACCCGTCCTCGTCCCTGAACCCGCGCCTGCCCATCGGTGAGTCGATCGGTGAGCCCATGTACCTGGCCGGCGTGGCCAAGGGGGCGCAGCTGCAGACCAGGATCGAGCAGCTGCTGGACCAGGTGCGCCTGCCGCGCAACTACCGCAACCGCTACCCCCACGAGCTCTCGGGCGGTCAGAAGCAGCGCGTGGGCATTGCCCGGGCGCTGTCCCTGAAGCCCAAGCTGCTCGTGGCGGACGAGCCGACCTCCGCGCTGGACGTGTCCGTGCAGGCCACGGTGCTGGACCTCTTCGAGGAGCTGCAGGCGGAAATGGGCTTCGCGTGCCTGTTCGTGACCCACGACCTCGCGGTGATCGACCGGCTGGCCAACAGGATCGTGGTCATGCAGCACGGGCACATCGTGGAGCAGGGCTCGCGTGAGGCCGTGCTGCGCCACCCGGAGCAGGAGTACACCAAGCGGCTGCTCGCGGCCGTCCCGGTGCCCTCGCCCGAGGCGCAGCGTGTGCGCCGCGAGCTGCGGCAGCAGATGGCCCACCACGTGTCCTGAGCACCGCAGGTCCCCGCGGCCCGGTCCGTGCCCCCAGGGGTGGACCGGGCCGCGTCGTGCTGTCGCCCGGCCCGCCCCGGGTCTCCCACCCGGCCACGCGCGGCCAGTTCCGACCTAACATGTCCGCGCCATCGTGGATTGCACCCACCCGGCCACGCGCGATCAGTTCACTCGACCGGCCCCGTCCGCCGCGCCCGCCCGGGGAGCACTGTGGACTGCGCCGGGCACCCATGCGTCTCCCTGCCGCGCCACCTAGACTGCCCACCATGACTGACACCACACGTCTGACCGCCGTCCTCGACCGCCTGCTCCGCGAGCGGGACTCCTTCCTGGCCTCCGCGCAGGCCCTCTCACCCGAGCAGCTGCGCGGTCCGTCCGACTGCGAGGAGTGGGACCGCGCCCACGTGGTCGCCCACCTCGCGTCCAACTCGCGTGCCCTCGTGAACCTGGTGGACTGGGCCACCTCGGGGGAGCCCAAGCCCATCTACTCGTCGCGGGACGAGCGCAACCGGGAGACCGACGAGCTCGCGGCGCTGCCCCCGGAGCAGCTGCTGCGGACCTTCGTGGAGAACAGCCAGTACCTGGCCGAGCAGTGCGAGCGGCTCAAGGGTCCGCTCGCGGTGGAGGAGCTGGACCTCAACGGCAAGACCGTGCCCTCCGTGGGGATTCCCACCGTGTGGATCTCGGAGCTCGTGCTGCACCACCAGGATCTGAACACCGGGTGGACCGTGGCGCAGGCGGAGCCCGAGTCCCAGCTCAACGCCCTGGAGGGCGCGGTCCGTGCCATGCGGGCCAAGGGTGCACCGGGCATGACCCTGCGCACCACGGAGCACGACGAGTGGATCCTCGGTGACGGTGGTCAGCTCGTGACCGGTGACCGGGTGGGCATGATCATGTGGCTGGCCCGCGGCGACGCTCAGGGCGTCTCCTCGGAGGGACCGCTCCCGGAGCTGCCCGCGTGGTGATCCGTGGCCGGTAGACGCCGGTTCAGGAGAACAGCGTGAGCACGTAGGCCGAGAACAGCACCAGGTGGGCCGCGCCGTGGACGGCCGTGACCCGGGGTGCCGCGAACGTGACGGTGGAGAGCAGCAGGCTCAGCCCCAGCAGCATCAGGTTCACGGGGCTCTCGGCGAGCACCACGGGCTGGCCCGTGAGCAGGCCGATCACGAGCACCGCCGGGATCGTCAGTCCCAGGGTGGAGACCAGGGCCCCGTGGCACAGGTTGCTGACCCGCTGCATCTGACCGGCCCGTGCTGCGCGCACCGAGGTGATGGACTCGGGCAGGAACACGATGGCGGCGATCAGCACCCCGGCCAGGGCGGGCGGGGCACCCAGCCGGCCCAGACCGTCGTCGAGCAGGGCGGCCATCTCGTGCGAGAGCAGCACCACAGGCAGGGCGGTCGCCACCAGGAGCGCGAGCCGCGCGGGCACCTCTCCGCGCGGTCCGGCGGGAGAGCCTCCCCGTCCCGTCTCCCTCGCCGCGTCGGCGGGTTCCGTGCGGAAACGGGGGTCCACCTCCGTGAAGTCCGCCGCCTGTGCGCCGGTCTGGCGGACCAGGAAGAACGCGTAGGTTCCGACGGTGAGCGCGACCACCGGAATCTGCTGCCAGGTGCGGTAGGCGCCGCCCGTGCCGATGGCCACGGGCAGCACGAAGGCGAGCGCGCCCAGCACCGTGAGCAGGCACAGGTACACGGAGACTCCCGTGCGGTGGTGCTCCAGGTGGCCGTGCCGCAGTCCTCCCACCAGCAGGCACACGCCGATCACGAGGTTCAGGATGATCATGGACACGGCCATGACGGAGTCCCGGGCGATCGTGGCGTGCTCGCCGGGGCCGAGCATCACCGCGCAGATCAGCACCACCTCGATCACCACGATCGACAGGGTGAGCACCAGGGAGCCGAACGGGTCACCCAGCCGGTCCGCGAGGCGCTCGGCCTGCTGGACCACGCCCCCGGACGCCACGAGGATCACGCCCACGATCAGCACGAGGGCCGCGACCAGCAGCCCGGCGGGGACGGGCGGGAGCAGGACGTCTCCCACGAGCTGCAGGACCAGGACGGCGCACCACCCGGTCAGCAGACGGGCGGTGGCCGGTGGCGTCAGGACATGGCGCAGGGTGGGTTTCACGAGGGACCTCGTTCCTCGGGCCGGTGCGGGCGGGCCCGGTCGCGGGGTCGTCCCCAGGTGGTGTCGGACAGCTGGTATCAGACGGTGCGGGGCACGGGTCGTCCCGTGTCCCGGCGCGCGAGTGCGCTCAGTCGCGCACGCCGAACAGCCAGGGCTCGGCGCGGTCCGTGTGGGGGTCGTCGAAGTTCACGAACGTGCGGCCCTTGGCCTCCACGGCCTTGTACTCCTGCACGACCTCCAGGCTCAGGCGCTCGCGGTGCTCGACCTCCGCGATCACGGCCGAGGCGCCGGAGCGGTCGGGGAGGGTGGCCGGGTAGGCCAGTGCGGCCACCAGGATGGTGGGCGCCTTCTCCCGGGCGGTGGCCCGCAGGGAGTCCAGGATCTCCTCGGGGGACAGGCCCTCGGGATCCACGGAGTCGAGCTCGAACTCGCCGTCCTTGCCGCCCGTGACCAGGAAGGCCGGGAACGCGCCGAACTGGGAGACCTGGTCCTCCACGACCGCCTGCACGTGGCTCAGCGCGGTGTCCACCGACTCCACGGCGGAGTCCGAGACCCACTGCCGCCAGGCGTTGTCGTGATCGGCCCGGGCGCGGGCCGCCTCCGCCCTGGTCATCCGGGACGTGCCCCGGGACGGCGTGGAGCGGCGTCGTGAAGAGTGTGCGGAGGACTGGGCCACGGAGGAGGACTCCTTCGGAAGACAGGGGTGTGCTCAGTCCAGGGTAGGCGCTCGCTAGACTGGATCGGAACCACTGAAGCCAATCCCAGGAGCATGCATGTCTGCGATCGATCGCGAACAGGTGGCGCACCTGGCGGAGCTCGCACGGATCGAGATGACGGACGAGGAACTGGCCCGGGTGGCCGGGGAGCTCGAACTCATCGTCTCGTCCGTGGCCTCCGTCAGCCAGGCCGCCGGACCCGACGTCCCCGCCACGAGCCACCCCCTGCCGCTGCAGAACGTCTTCCGCGAGGACGTGGTGGGCCAGACGCTCACCCAGGAGGAGGCCCTCCTGAACGCCCCGGACGGCCAGGACGGCAAGTTCCGTGTCCCCGCGATCCTGGACGGTGAGTGAGCATGAGCGAGCAGATCATCGAACTCTCCGCCGCCGATCTCGCGGCAAGGCTGGCCTCCGGTGAGGTGTCCTCGGTGGACGCCGTGCAGGCGCACCTGGGCCAGATCGAGGCCACGGACGGCGCCGCGCTGGACGCCTCCGACCGCTCCCGCGGCACGGACGGGCTGAACGCCTTCCTGCACCGCAACACCGAGGAGGCGCTGCGCGTGGCCCGCGAGGTGGACGAGGCCCGCGCCCGGGGCGAGGAGCTGCCCGAGCTGGCCGGTGTGCCGGTCGCGGTCAAGGACCTGATCGTCACCAAGGGCCAGCCCACCACGGCGGCGTCCCGCATGCTCGAGGGCTTCATGAGCCCCTACGACGGCACCGTGACCCGCAAGCTGCGCGCGGCCCGGATGCCCATCCTGGGCAAGACCAACCTGGACGAGTTCGCGATGGGCTCCTCCACGGAGCACTCCGCGTTCGGCCCCACGCGCAACCCGTGGGACCTCACCAAGATCCCGGGCGGCTCCGGCGGCGGCTCGGCCGCGGCCGTCTCCGCCTTCCAGGCCCCGCTGGCCCTGGGCACGGACACCGGCGGCTCCATCCGCCAGCCCGCGGCCGTGACCGGCACCGTGGGTGTCAAGCCCACCTACGGCTCGGTCTCCCGCTACGGCGTGATCGCCATGGCGTCCTCGCTGGACCAGGTGGGGCCGTGCTCGCGCACCGTGCTCGACGCCGCCCTGCTCCACGAGGTCGTGGGCGGCCACGATCCCGCCGACTCCACCTCGCTCACGGATCCCGTGGGCGGCTACGCGCAGGCCGCGCGTGCCGGCGCCGCGGACGGCGGGCTCAAGGGCCTGCGCGTGGGCGTGGTCAAGCAGCTCACGGGCGAGGGCTTCCAGGCCGGTGTGCAGCAGCGCTTCGAGGAGTCCCTCGCGCTGCTGCGGGCCGCCGGGGCGGAGATCGTGGAGGTGGAGACCCCCAACTTCCAGTACGCGCTGGGCGCCTACTACCTGATCATGTCCTCGGAGGTCTCCTCCAACCTGGCCAAGTACGACGGCGTCCGGTTCGGTCTGCGCGTCACGACCGAGGGCACCCCGACCATCGAGAAGGTCATGGGTGCCTCGCGTGCCGCGGGCTTCGGGGACGAGGTCAAGCGCCGCATCATCCTGGGCACCTACGCCCTGTCCGCGGGGTACTACGACGCCTACTACGGTTCCGCCCAGCAGGTGCGCACGCTCGTGCAGCGTGACTTCGCCGCGGCGTTCGAGACGGCCGACGTGCTGATCTCTCCCACCGCGCCCACCACTGCGTTCGACATCGGCGGCGTGGACGAGTCCGCGGACCCCATGCAGATGTACCTCAACGACATCGCCACGATCCCCACCAACCTGGCGGGCATCCCCGCAATCTCGCTGCCCGGTGGACTGGCACCCGAGGACGGGCTGCCCGTGGGCATCCAGTTCATGGCACCGGCCCGGGAGGACGCCCGCGTGTACCGCGCCGGCGCCGGGCTGGAGCGGCTGCTCGCCGAGCAGTGGGGCGGCCCGCTGTGGCAGCACCGCGGGGACGTGGCCGGGACCGTTCGTGACTTTGCGGCCACCGCCGCGCAGGGAGGCAAGTGATGAGCCAGGACGTGCTGTCCTTCGAGGAGGCCCTCGAGCGCTTCGACCCCGTGCTGGGGTTCGAGGTGCACGTGGAGCTGAACACGAAGACCAAGATGTTCGACGCCGCGCCCAACGTGTTCGGGGACGAGCCCAACACCAACGTCACCCCGGTGTCCCTGGGGCTGCCCGGTGTGCTGCCCGTGGTCAACGGCAAGGCCGTGGAGTCCGCGATCAAGCTGGGGCTCGCGCTGAACTGCTCGATCGCGGAGAAGTGCCACTTCGCCCGGAAGAACTACTTCTACCCGGACACGCCCAAGAACTTCCAGACCTCGCAGTTCGACGAGCCCATCGCGTTCGACGGCCACCTGGACCTCGAGCTGGAGGACGGGACGCAGTTCCGCGTGGAGATCGAGCGCGCCCACATGGAGGAGGACGCTGGCAAGCTGACCCACATGGGCGGTGACGCCGGGCGCATCCAGAACGCGCAGTACTCCCTGGTGGACTACAACCGGGCGGGTGTGCCGCTCATCGAGATCGTCACCAAGCCCATCGTGGGCGCGGGGGAGCGGGCTCCGGAGCTGGCGCGCGCCTACGTGGCGGCCATCCGCGAGATCGTGAAGAACCTGGGCATCTCGGACGCCCGCATGGAGCGCGGCAACGTGCGCTGCGACGCGAACGTGTCCCTGATGCCCAAGGGCGCCACGCAGTTCGGCACGCGCTCGGAGACCAAGAACGTGAACTCGCTGCGCGCCGTCGAGCGCACCGTGCGCTACGAGATCCAGCGCCACGCCGCGGTGCTCTGCGCCGGGGAGGAGGTCACGCAGGAGACCCGCTTCTGGCACGAGGACACCCGCTCCACCACGGCGGGCCGTCCCAAGTCGGACGCGGACGACTACCGCTACTTCCCCGAGCCGGACCTGGTGCCCGTGGTGACCACCGCGGACTGGATCGAGGAGATCCGGGCCACGCTGCCCGAACCGCCCGCCGAGCGCCGCAAGCGGCTCAAGGCGGACTGGGGCTACTCGGACGAGGAGTTCCGGGACGTCGTGAACGCCGGCGTGCTGGACGAGATCGAGCGCACGATCGCCGCGGGCGCCTCGCCGGCCACCGCGCGCAAGTGGTGGATGGGCGAGATCGCCCGCCTCGCCAAGCAGCGCGAGGTCGAGATCGCCGAGCTGCCCGTCACCGCGGCGCACGTGGTGGAGCTGGATGGCCTCATCTCCGAGGGCAAGATCAACGACAAGCTCGCCAAGAAGGTCCTGGGCTTCGTCGTTGAGGGCGAGGGCACGCCGTCGGAGATCGTGGAGGCCCGCGGCCTGGCGGTCGTCTCCGACGACGGCGCGCTCTCCACGGCCGTGGACGACGCCATGGCGCAGATGCCGGACGTGGTGGAGAAGATCAAGGGCGGCAAGGTGCAGGCCGTGGGCGCCCTGATCGGCCCCGTCATGAAGGCCACGCGCGGTCAGGCGGACGCCGGCCGCGTGCGCCAGATCATCCTGGAGAAGCTCGGCGTGCAGGGCTGACGCCCGCGCCTGTGCCACGGCCCGGCCCGGCTCCCCGTGCGGGGGCCGGGCCGTTCTGCGTGTCCGGGTCAGCGCCGGCGCCTCACGAGGCCCCGTCCTCGCTCAGCCTCCACTCGTGCAGCCCGTGCTGCTTCGTGGAGTCCGTGCTCACGATCCCGTCGATGCGCTCGCGAATGGCGCGGTCCTCGGCCTGCGAGCGGCACACACCGGCGGGGGCGTCCGAGGCCACGGGGCACCACGTGTACGCCCCGCCCCGGGTGTTGGAGCTCGGCGCCCACGCCAGGTCACTCACCCGCCACTGCCCGTCTGCTCCGCAGGCGAACTGGAAGCGGGCCACGATCCCCTGGTTGTTGCTCTCGGTCGAGGGCGGTGCGGACTCGGTGACGTTGTTGCCCACTCCGTAGACGATCCACGTGCCGTGGTAGTTCTCGATGGGCTGCACGCTGTGGGAACCGTGGCCGTACACGGCGTCGAAGGCCCCGGACTCCGCGAGGGCGTGAGCGGTGCGCTGCTGGTAGGCGTCCGCGGTGTCCGTGTACTCCGTGATGGAGTGCATTGCGGCGACCACCACGTCCGCACCCTGCTCGCGGGCCTTCTCCGCCTGCGCCACGGCGTGCGCCACGTCCTGGGCTGCGGTGTCCTCGCCCACGCGCGGGTCCGCGCCGTCCCGCAGGCGGTCGATCCGCCACGGGGTGTCCTGGGGCTTCTCGTTGAGACTGTTGGTGCCCGTGACGATCGCCATCCGCCCGGTGGGGGTGTCCACGATCATGGGCTGCCCGGCGTCCTGCTCGTTCGCGTAGGTCCCGGTGTGCTGCAGCCCGGCGGCATCCAGCGCGGAGACGGTGCGCTCCACTCCCGCCACCCCCTGGTCCACCGCGTGGTTGCTCGCAGAGGTGCAGGCGTCGTATCCCGCGTCCTTCGCGGCCCGCAGGATCTCCGGGGGCACGTTGAACTCCGGGTAGGCCGAGTACGGCCCGCCGGCTTCTGCCACGGGGGTCTCGGCCTGGCACACGGCCACGTCCGCCTCGTCCAGGTAGGGCTTCTGCTGCGCGAACAGGGGAGCGAAGTCGAAGTTCGCGCCGCCGTGCGTGGCGGGGTCCACGGCGAACCGGCTCCACAGCCCCTCGTGGAGCAGCAGGTCACCGGAGACCGCCAGGCTCATGCAGGTGTCCTCCGGGCACTCGGGTCCCTTGCCGGGTCCGGTGGCCCGTGACGTGGTCTCCTCGGGGGTCGACGACGCCGCGGGGCCGCCGCTCTGCCCGGGGTCCGGGGTCGTCCGGGGCGCGGAGCACCCCGTCAGCAGGAGCGCCCCCGCGCAGAGGACCGCAACGCCGGTCCGCAGGGCGAGCCGCGGCGATGAACGGGGGCGGGAGAGATCGGCCATCCGGCGATGCTATCGCGAACGCGGGTGACGGGGACCACCCCTGAGGGGTCGCACACGGACACGACAGCATTTAGGTCATGCACATCTGACGAAATTGCTGTTTCGGCTTCCGTTTCGGCTCCTCAAGAGGTTAGGCTTCCCTAAGTTCTGAAGTCGAGTGAGCGGGGACGGTCGTGGATCGAAGCACCAGCGGGCGGCACCACGGGATGGCCTGCGTGGCGGACCGCGCGGTGTCCCTGGCCCACCGGATGCTGTCCGGTGCCGGGCAGGCCACTGTGGTGGCATACCGGATGCCCGGTCAGCCGGTGCTGACCTCCGTGGCGCACGGCCTCACGGCCAGCGGGGAGCTGGTGCTGGCCGCCACCGTGGACCCCGCATCGGTGGAGCCGGAGCTGCTGGTCACGGGGGAGTCCCTGGACGTGCGGATGGACATCACCAAGGTGGCTCCCGAGCCGGGGGTCCGGATCGTCGCCGCCACCGCCCACATGCTGGCCCGCCTGGAGTGGCTGGACCCCCTGGACGCCGAGCTCCTGGTGGGCACCGGCGAGGTGCCGGAGCTGGTGGCCGCCGTGGCCGCGGCACCGCGCGGGATGCTCGCCGTCCTGGACGTGGAGCGGGTGCTGCTGCACGACGGCTCGGGCGTGACGCCCATCGGGTACGGCGCCCTGCTGGAGCACCACGGCAGCGGGTGCGCCGGGACCGCGCAGGAGATCGAGGCCGCGGGTTTCGACGTGGTGGTGGACGTGGACCGGCTGGACCTGGCCAGCGTGTGCGACGCCGCGGAGCAGGGCTGGGTGCCGTCCCACCTGCTCACCCGCAAGCCGTCCGAGGGTGGGTGCGCGCACACGGTCGAGCGCGACTTCGTGGTGGACGTGGACCTCACGGGGGTCACCATCCTTCGCCACGGGGCGCGGCTCACGAGCGTCTACTTCGTCCCGTTCGTCTCGGAGTGCACCGGAGCGGCGGATCTCACCGACAATCTGCGCGAGCTGCTGGGGGCGCGTGTCGCGGCCTGAGCCGCCAGCGGGTGCCGGCCCCGCAGCGAATGACGAAGACCGCGAGTCGGGTGACTCGCGGTCTTCGTCATGGGTGAGGGTTCGGGCCGGACGCGGTGCACGTGCTCCGGTGGGTGGGCCGCGGTGCCCGCTGGAACGGCCCGGGAATCGCTGCGGTGGCCGATGGGCCGCCGCAGAGGGGGGCTTACGCAGCCTCGTAGCTGCTGCAGTCCGCGTCCGCGGTGACCTCGATGGAGGATGCCGTGCACATCAGGTCCTTGTTGTGCGTGCACTCGAGGCGCTGGCACGCACCCACCTGGCCGTTGGCCGTGGGGAGCCCGCCGCGGGCGTCCAGGGAGATGAACGTGGTGCAGGACGCAGCGGCGCCCTGGCCGCCCACCGTGATGGCGGGGGCGGTGCAGCCGTTGTCGTTGAAGGCGCAGCCGGCGGCGGTGCAGGTGGAAACAGCGGTGAGAGTTGCCATGATCTTCTCCTTCTGGTGCGGGTGGGCGGTGCCCGTCCCGGTGGTCGTGAAAGAAGAATATGGGCATTCCAAGAATTCGGCTAGTAAGCAAAACCTTAGGGTACGGCATTGTTTTCTAATACCGCCGTGGGTTGCCCCAGTAAATTCAGGCAGGACTCAGCAGATTAGGAAAACGCATTGTTTCTTAATCAGGTCAGCACCAGACCGGACAGGGAGTACGCCGCGAAACCCGCGATGAAGCCGATCAGGAAGTTGCGCGAGGCCAGGTTAACCAGCACGGACACCGCCGCTGCGAGCACCAGACGGGACAGCTGCACCCCGGAATCCGCCTCCAGCAGCGTGTAGGCTACCAGGATGAGCATGAGTCCCGCCGGAAGCAGCGCGGACAATTCCTGCAGGTCCTCGCGGTCGCGGTATCTGTGCGCCAGCTGCACGGGAATGAATCGCAGCGCAAAGGTGACGGCGGCGCACACTGCGATGGCGGCGAGCATCTCACACCCCGCTCTCGGGGGTGGGCACACCGTGGCCGGAGCGCGGTCTCTTCACCATGAGCACGCACAGCAGGGCGTAGCAGAGCATGGCGCCGAGCAGGAACAGGTCCCGGGGGAGCAGCAGACCCACGCCGATGGAGGCGAGGGCGGCCGCCAAGATCCTGGTCCGCTGCGCGGCCGCGGTGATGGCGCCCATGAACAGCAGGGAGAAGAGTCCGGTGAGGGCGAAGTCGAATCCGTCCCACGAGGCGGGGACGAGCCCGCCGGCCACAGCGCCCACGGCCGCGCCGAGCACCCAGTACAGGTGGGAGACGCCCTGGATCAGCATCAGCTCGCGCTCGGTGGTGGGGCGCACGCCGCTGGTGATGAGCGCGTAGGCCTCGTCGGTCAACGCGTAGGGGCCGTAGAACCTGGCGAACGGTGTGCGCAGCAGGTGTGTGGGGTAGGAAAAGCCGTAGAACACGTGGCGGGCGTTGACCAAAAGGGTGGTCACGGCGATCTGTGCGAGTCCCGCGCCGGCGGCCACGAGGCCCACGAGCAGGAACTCGATGGACCCTGCGAAGACCACCAGGGCGGTGAGGGGTGCGAGGTAGGGCGCGAAACCCAGGGACACCGAGTAGGCGCCGAAGGCCATGCCCAGGGGCAGGTACCCCATGGCCACGGGCACGGTGACCCGCAGGGCCCAGGCGAGGCTGCCCTTCGCGGAGGTCATGCGGGCACTCCTTGCTGCTGACCGGTGGGGATCCTGGGTCACGGTAGCGCGGACGGCGCCCTGTCACGGACCCGGGGTGGCCGAGGCCGTCTGTAATGTACGACACATGACTTCCGGTTACTCGATTCCCGAACAGCTCGTGACCGTCCCGCGGCTCTCCGGTCTGGCCACCCACCGCGCGGGGCCCGTGGTGGCCCTGCGGCAGGAGCTCTCCTCCGACGCCAAGCGCTACGTGAAGCACGCGTGGGCCGTGCCCCGTCACGGAGAGCCGGTGCAGCTCACCCACGGGGACCACGGAGTCCAGGAGGTCCGCCCCACGTCCTCGGGATCCGTGTGGTTCACCTCAGGCCGGCCCGTGGCCGGGGACGACGCCAAGCGCACCCGGCTGTGGCTGCTCCCCGAGCACGGCGAGGCGCGCATGGTCCTGGACGCCCCGGAGGGGGTGTCGAACCTCGAGCTCGGCGGTGACCGGCTGTTCTTCGTCTCCGGCCTGTTTCCCGCGGCCCGCGGGGCCCGGGAAGAGTTCGCGCGCAACCGCGAGATCCACGACCGCCGCGACGAGACGGGGGTCAGCGGGATCCTCTACGACAGCGCGCCCATGCGCTTCTGGGACCACGACCTCCCCGCCGCGCAGGACGCGCTGTGGTTCCTGGACACCGCCGCCGTGGCGGGCGGCGTCGACCCCGTGGAGGCCGTGCGGCGGGTGGAGCTGCCCGAGGGCCGGCTGGGCCAGTACACCGTGGCCCCGGACGGCACGTGGCTGCTGGCCACCGTGTCCACCCTGCTGCCGGAGGGCACGCAGCGTTCGCAGCTGTGGCGGCTGCCGGTGGCCGCGGAGCACGGTGACGAGGCCGTGCTGCTGCACGACACGGACGAGGCGCAGATGTGGGCTCCCGCCGAGATCAGCCCCGACGGCACCCGGGCGCTGCTCGGGCGCCAGCTGCTGTGGCGCGAGGGCGTGAGCATGGCCGTGTCCGTGTGGGTGCACGACCTCGCGAGCGGCGAGGAGACCGAGGTGGTCCCCGCGGACGAGCACTGGGCGCAGGACCCGCACTGGGTGGACGACGAGACCTTCGTGTGCACCGCCGACCACCGCGGCCGCGGCATCGTGCTGCGCGTGCGCTGCCCGCGTGGCGGAGCGAGCGTGGTCGAGACCGCCGCCGGCGGCCCGGACCAGGACGAGACCTACTCCTCGGTGCAGGTCGCGGGCGACCAGCTGGTGGGGCTGCGCGCGAGCTACGCCCACCCCTTCGAGCTCGTCCGGTGGCCTGTGACGGCCGCGACCGGCTCGGCCGAGCCGGCACCCGTGGCGGGCCTCGTCCCGGAGCACGAGGTCCCCGGTCGCCTGGAGGAGGTCACCACCACGGCGGAGGACGGCACGGAGATCCGGGCGTGGCTCGCCCTGCCGCACCCCGCCGACGACGCCGCGCGGCACCCCCTGCTCGTGTCCGTCCACGGCGGGCCGTGGGGCTCCAACAACCAGTGGAGCTGGCGCTGGAGCCCGTGGCCGTTCGTGGCCCAGGGCTACGCGGTGCTGCTGCCGGACCCAGCGATCTCCACGGGCTACGGACAGACGATGATCGACCGCGGTCAGCAGGAACTGGGTGGCGCGCCGTTCACGGACGTCATGGCCCTGACGGAGGCCGCCACCGCGCGCCCGGACATCGACCGGCAGCGGCAGGCCCTGATGGGCGGGTCCTACGGCGGGTACATGGCCAACTGGGTGGCCACCCACACGGGGGACCGGTTCCGGTGCATCGTCACGCACGCGTCCCTGTGGAACCTGGACACCATGGGCGCCACCACGGACAACACCCTGTGGCGCGAGGCCATGGGGCCCTCCCAGGCGGGCACCTACTCCCCGCACCGGTTCGCGGAGGACATCGAGGTGCCGCTGCTGGTGATCCACGGGGACAAGGACTACCGCGTGCCCATCTCCCAGGGCATCGAGCTGTGGGCGGACCTGCAGCAGCGCACGGGGGTGGAGGGGCACCGCTTCCTGTACTACCCGGACGAGGGGCACTGGATCCTCAAGCCAGCCAACGCGCGCACGTGGTACGAGACCGTGCTCGCGTTCGTGGGTGAGCACGTGCTGGGGCAGGAGAAGGAGCGGCCCGAGCTGCTGGGCTGAGCGGAGAGATCCGTCACGCGTGTGCGGGTGCGTGGGCGGAGGGGAGTAGAATCGCTACGATTCCCCTCTGCCTCTACCTGCGAAGAGAGACTCGTGTATGTCTGAAAACACCGCCCAGCGCGCCGATCTGCGCAACGTGGCCATCGTGGCCCACGTTGACCACGGCAAGACCACCATCGTCGACGCCATGCTCCAGCAGACGCACGCGTTCTCCAGCCACGGAGAGGTCGAGGAGCGGGTCATGGACTCCGGCGACCTGGAGCGCGAGAAGGGCATCACGATCCTCGCCAAGAACACCACGGTGTTCTACGACGGGCCCGCCGCGAACGGCGAGACCATCACCATCAACGTGATCGACACCCCGGGCCACGCGGACTTCGGCGGCGAGGTGGAGCGCGGGCTGTCCATGGTGGACGGCGTGGTGCTGCTCGTGGACGCCTCCGAGGGCCCCCTGCCCCAGACCCGCTTCGTGCTGCGCAAGGCCCTCGAGGCCAAGCTGCCCGTGATCGTGGTCGTCAACAAGGTGGACCGCCCCGATGCCCGCATCGAAGAGGTCGTCTCTGACACCATGGACCTGCTGCTGGGCCTGGCCTCGGACATCGCCGAGGACAACCCGGACCTGGACCTGGACGCCGTGCTGGACGTCCCCGTGGTCTACGCCTCCGGCAAGGCCGGGCGCGCCTCCACGGACCAGCCCGCCAACGGCGAGCTGCCGGACAACGAGGACCTCGAGCCGCTGTTCAAGACCATCATCGAGCACATCCCAGCGCCGTCCTACAACCCCGAGGGCGTGCTGCAGGCCCACGTGACCAACCTGGACGCCTCCCCGTTCCTGGGCCGTCTCGCGCTGCTGCGCATCTTCAACGGCACCCTCAAGAAGGGCCAGACCGTGGCCTGGGCGCGCCAGGACGGCACCATCAAGAGCGTGCGGATCTCCGAGCTGCTCGCCACCAAAGGCCTGGACCGCGTGCCCGCGGAGAGCGCCGGCCCCGGTGAGATCGTGGCCGTGGCGGGCATCGAGGACATAACCATCGGCGAGACCCTCACGGACCTGGAGAACCCGGAGCCGCTGCCCCTGATCACCGTGGACGATCCCGCGATCTCCATGACCATTGGCATCAACACCTCCCCGCTGGCCGGGCGCGTCAAGGGTGCCAAGGTCACCGCGCGCCAGGTCAAGGACCGCCTGGACAAGGAGCTGATCGGCAACGTCTCGCTGAAGATCCTCCCCACCCAGCGTCCGGACGCGTGGGAGGTCCAGGGCCGCGGCGAGCTGGCCCTGGCCATCCTGGTGGAGCAGATGCGCCGCGAGGGCTTCGAGCTCACCGCGGGCAAGCCCCAGGTGGTCACCAAGACCGTGGACGGCAAGGTCCACGAGCCCTACGAGCACATGACCATCGACGTCCCCGAGGAGTACCTGGGTGCGGTCACGCAGCTGATGGCCGGGCGCAAGGGCCGCATGGAGGGCATGAGCAACCACGGCACCGGCTGGGTGCGCATGGAGTTCAAGGTCCCCTCCCGCGGTCTGATCGGCTTCCGTACCAAGTTCCTCACGGACACCCGCGGCGCGGGCATCGCCTCCTCCTACGCGGACGGCTACGAGCCGTGGGCCGGGGAGATCGAGTACCGCACCAACGGCTCCATGGTCGCGGACCGCGCCGGCGTGGTGACCCCGTTCGCCATGATCAACCTGCAGGAGCGCGGCTCGTTCTTCGTGGAGCCCACCTCCGAGGTCTACGAGGGCATGATCGTGGGCGAGAACTCGCGCGCGGACGACATGGACGTGAACATCACCAAGGAGAAGAAGCTCACCAACATGCGTGCGGCCTCCTCGGAGACGTTCGAGAACCTCACCCCGCCGCGCAAGCTCACGCTCGAGGAGTGCCTCGAGTTCGCCCGCGAGGACGAGTGCGTGGAGGTCACCCCGGAGGCCATCCGCATCCGCAAGGTGGTCCTGGACGCCAACGAGCGGCTCAAGGTCGCCCGTCAGCGGGCGCGCGCCTGATCGTGGTCGACCCGAAGTACCCGGGCGGGGGACACGCCATCGCGGGCGCGGCGGACACGCTGCTGCCCGCGGGTGTGGACCCCGCCCGGGCGCGTCTGCTCTTCGTCCACGCCCACCCGGACGACGAGGCGATCAACACCGCCGCGTCCTTGGGCCACTACAGCGGCCTGGGCGCCACCACGGTGCTGCTGACCATGACGCGCGGCGAGCGCGGGGAGGTCATCCCGCCCGCGCTGCGCCACCTCGAGGTGGGCCAGCCGGGCTGCCCGGACACGGACGGCACCGCCCTGGGGCTGTACCGGATCGCCGAGCTCGACGCCGCCGCGGCCGCCATGGGTCTCACGGACCGGTTCTACGCGGGAGAGCCTCCCGCCCTGGACGCCTCTGTGGGCTTCGCCAACGGCGCGGGGAAGTATGTGGACTCCGGCATGAGCTGGGGCCCCGACGGCTTCGCCCAGCCGGCAGCGGACGTCTCCCCGGCCGCGCTGACGGCTGCGGACCCGGACGAGGCCGCGGCCCACGTGGCCGCCGCGATCCGTGCACTGCGTCCCCACGCCGTGATCACCTACGCGGACGACGGCGGCTACGGCCACCCCGACCACGTGGCCACCCACCGGATCACCGTGCGCGCGGTCGAGGCGGCCGCCGCGTCCGACGACGCCGAGGACCCCGCGTGGGACGTGCCCCTGACCTGGGGGATCGAGTCCGAGGTGGACCCGACGGATACGCGTCCCCAGGCCGCGATCCACGGGGACCTCGCGGTCAAGCGCGCCGCCATGGCCGCGCACGCCACGCAGATCGTGCTCGCGGAGGACCTCGACGATCCCTCGTACACGATGTCCAACGGCGTGCCGCAGACGATCCACTCCACGGAGACCTTCCGGCTGCTCCGAGGGGACCGGGGATGAGCGGGCAGGGCACCCCGCGCCGCGCTGCCCCCTGGGCGGCCAACTCCTCCGTCCCGCGCACCGGCTCCACTGACGAGGCGCCCGCCGGGTCCTCGGAGCGTGCCGCCACGGGGCCCGTGGACGGCGTGGCATCCGTGTCCACGCACGACACCTCCGCCGAGCGCACTTCCGGGGTCGGCTCCGACGCGGAAACCGTTGCGCACGGTGACACCGCAGAGACCGTCGCGGCCCGCGAGCGGCCGGGAACGGCGTCGTCGGTGCTGACCGCCGTGCTCACGGGGCTGCTGGTCGGCGCGGTGGCCACGGCCATGCACGGGAACATCTGGTACCTGGACGGCTGGTGGCTGCCTTGGGGACTCGTGTTCTCCGGTGCGCTGCTGCTGAGTGCCAGCGTGTGGTGCGGCACGTCCACCGAGCGTGTGTGGGCGGCGGCGGTGCCCGGACTCGTGACCTACGTGATCGCGTGGGCCGGGGCGTACCTGCGAGAGGGCTCCGCACTGGTGGTCACCACGTGGCAGGCCCCGATCGGCGTGGTGGGGATCCTGTGGTTCGTGGTGGTCTTCGTGGCCGTCATGTGCTCCGTGATTGTGACGGGCCGTTGGCTCGTGCGCCGGCGGGCGCGGTAGCGTCGGGAGCCCGTCGCTAGAATGAACGACAACTTGGGAACTGAAGGAAAGGTCCGTCACCCGTGACTTACGTGATTGCTCAGCCCTGCGTGGACGTCAAGGACAAGGCGTGCGTGGAGGAGTGCCCCGTGGACTGCATCTACGAGGGTGAGCGCACGCTCTACATCCACCCGGACGAGTGCGTGGACTGCGGTGCGTGCGAGCCGGTGTGCCCCGTGGAGGCCATCTACTACGAGGACGACACCCCCGAGGAGTGGGCGGACTACTACAAGGCCAACGTGGAGTTCTTCGACGACCTCGGCTCCCCGGGCGGGGCCGCGAAGCTCGGCAACACCCACAAGGACCACCCGCTGATCGCCGCACTGCCCCCGCAGAACCAGGACTGATCCGGTGAGCGAGCGGCGCGGCTTCGGCCTGGACCTGCCCGACTACCCGTGGAACGCGCTGGCCCCGTACCGGGAGCTCGCGCAGCAGCACCCGGACGGTGTGGTGGACCTGTCCATCGGGACCCCCGTGGACCCCACGCCACTGGTGGTCCAGGACGCCCTCGCGGCCGCCGCGGACGCTCCCGGCTACCCCACCACGCACGGCACGCCCGCGCTGCGGGAGGCCGTGGTCGCGTGGTACGCCGAGCGGCGCGGTGTTCCCGGGCTGGACCCGGAGGCCGTGATGCCCACCGTGGGCTCCAAGGAGCTCGTGGCGTGGTTGCCCCTGCTGCTGGGGCTCGGCCCCGGCGACGTGGTGGTGCGCCCCGTGGTGGCGTACCCCACCTATGACATCGGGGCGCGGCTCGCTGGCGCCGAGTCCGTGGCCGCCGACTCCCTGGACGAGCTGGAACCGTCCGTGCGCGAGCGCGTGCGCATGGTGTGGGTCAACTCCCCGGGCAACCCCACGGGCATCGTGCGCGACGCCGCCTCGCTGCGTGAGCTCGTGGACCAGGCGCGGGCGCAGGGTGCCGTGGTGGTTTCGGACGAGTGCTACACGGAGCTGGGCTGGGGCCGGTGGGATCCCGCGGAGGGCGGGGAGCCCGTGCCGTCCGTGCTGGACCCGCGGGTCAGCGGCGGGGACATGTCCCTGCTGCTCAGCGCGTACTCGCTGTCTAAGCAGTCGAACCTCGCGGGCTACCGCGCCGCGTTCCTGGCCGGGGATCCCGCACTCATGCCGTCCCTGATCAACTCGCGCAAGCACGCGGGGATGATCGTGGCCTACCCCGTGCAGGAGGCCATGCGCGTGGCCCTGGGGGACACCGCTCACGTGGCGGCGCAGAAGAGCCTGTACCGGCAGCGTCGTGCCGCGCTGAAGCCCGTGGTGGAGGCGTTCGGACTGAGCATCGAGCACTCCGAGGCGGGGCTGTACCTGTGGGGCGCGGCGGGGGAGGACACCTGGACCACCGTGGAGCGCTTTGCCCGCCTCGGCATCGTGGTGGGTCCGGGGACGTTCTACGGCGAGGCGGGGCACGGCTTCGTCCGGCTGTCCCTGACCGCCACGGACGAGCGCATGGCCGCGGCCGTGCAGCGCCTGGAACGGGCGGTCTGACAGCACCCCGCGCACCGGGGCAAGTGGAATCACGCTCGCACTAGCGAGTAGGTTGGTGCAGGATCACACCGTGTCCCGCCCGGTGTCCGTGCCCTCCCGCCGCCACGACGGTGTGGCGGCGTGCGAGGACACACCGATCAGCGGAACACCCGAGAAAAACGTGAAGGACTCACCATGGCAGAGGCCAAGAAGAACACCGGCAAGGTGGAACTGAGCTACGACAAGGACAAGACCCTGGACCTCCCCGTGCTGGAGGTGACCGAGGGCAACAAGGGCTACGGCATCGGCTCGCTGCTCAAGGAGACCGGCAACGTCAGCTTCGACCCCGGTTTCGTCAACACCGCGAACACCCGCTCCTCGGTGACCTACATCGACGGCGCCCAGGGCATCCTGCGCTACCGGGGCTACCCCATCGAGGAGCTCGCGGAGCACTCCAACTTCCTGGAGACCGCCTACCTGCTGATCTACGGCGAGCTGCCCACGCGTGAGCAGTACGAGGACTTCCAGCACCGGATCACCACGCACACCATGGTGCACGAGGACATCAAGCTGTTCTTCAACGGCTTCCCGCGCTCCGCGCACCCCATGCCCGTGCTCTCCTCGGCGGTCTCCGCGCTGTCCACGTTCTACTCGGACTCCCTGGACCCGTTCAACAAGGAGCACGTGGAGATCTCCACCATCCGCCTGCTCGCCAAGGTGCCCACCCTGGCCGCGTACGCGTACAAGAAGTCCGTGGGCGAGCCGCAGCTCTACCCCCACAACAACCTCAACTACGCGGAGAACTTCCTGCGCATGTGCTTCGGCGTGCCCGCCGAGGACTACGAGGTGGACCCGGTGGTCGCCAAGACCCTGGACATCCTGTTCATGCTGCACGCGGACCACGAGCAGAACTGCTCCACCTCCACCGTGCGACTGGTGGGCTCCTCCCACGCCAACATGTTCGCGTCCGTCTCTGCGGGCATCAACGCCCTCTACGGCCCGCTGCACGGCGGCGCCAACGAGGCCGTGCTGGCCATGCTGGACCAGATCCAGAACCGCGGGCTGTCCGCGGACGAGTTCATGGAGAAGGTCAAGAACAAGGAGGACGGCGTCCGCCTCATGGGCTTCGGGCACCGTGTCTACAAGAACTACGATCCCCGGGCCCGCATCATCAAGGGCTACGCCCACGACGTCCTGGCCAAGATGGGCGGCAACAACGAGCTGCTGGACCTGGCCATCGGCCTGGAGGAGAAGGCGCTCGCGGACGACTACTTCGTGGAGCGCAAGCTCTACCCGAACGTGGACTTCTACACGGGTCTGATCTACAAGGCCATGGGCTTCCCGGAGAAGATGTTCACCGTGCTCTTCGCGATCGGCCGCCTGCCCGGCTGGATCGCCCAGTGGCGCGAGATGATCGAGGACCCCGAGACCAAGATCGGCCGTCCCCGCCAGCTCTACGTGGGCGAGGGCGAGCGCCACTACCCCACGGCCAACTGAGCCGGCCGGCGCTGCCGGTACGACGCCGCCCCGGTCACCTTCTCGGTGGCCGGGGCGGCGTTCTCGTGGGGCCCGGCGCGGACGCCGGGACGGAGGCGGTCGCAGAGGTGCCGTGCGGCTCTCCTGCGCGTCCAGGCCCCCCTGCCCGGGCCGGCGCGCGGGCGGCGTCGGGCCCGGGACCGGGGAGGGTCTCAGCCCTCGTAGCCGTTGGGGTTGTTCTTCTGCCAGTTCCAGTGGTCCCGGCACATGGTGTCGATGTCCCGGTCCGCGGACCAGCCCAGCTCCGCGAGGGCGGACGCGGGATCCGCGTAGGACACGGCGGCGTCGCCGGGACGGCGCGGGGCGATCTCGTAGGGGATCTCCCGGCCGGAGGCCTTCTGGAACGCCTCCCGGACCTCCAGGACCGAGTAGCCGCGGCCGGTGCCCAGGTTCCACACGTGCACCCCGGGGTCCTCGCTGATGCGGTCCAGGGCCTTCAGGTGGCCGTCCGCGAGGTCCACCACGTGGATGTAGTCGCGCACGCCGGTGCCGTCCGGGGTGGGGTAGTCGTCGCCGAAGACCATGAGCTTCTCGCGCCGCCCCACGGCCACCTGCGCCACGAACGGCATGAGGTTGTTGGGGATGCCCGAGGGGTCCTCGCCGATCCGCCCGGACTCGTGGGCGCCCACCGGGTTGAAGTAGCGCAGCAGCGCCACGGACCAGCGCTCGTCCGAGGCCGCGAGGTCCGCGAGCATGTCCTCGATGTGCTCCTTGGTGCGCCCGTAGGGGTTCTGGGCGTCCATGGACAGCTTCTCGGTCAGCGGCATGGTCTCCGGCGCGCCGTACACTGTGGCGGAGGACGAGAACACGATGCTGCGGCAGTCGTTCTCCTCCATGGCCCACAGCAGGTTCACGGTGCCGGAGACGTTGTTGGTGTAGTACCACAGGGGCTTCTGCGCGGACTCGCCCACGGCCTTGAGCCCGGCGAAGTGGATCACGGCGTCCGGGCGGTGGTCCCGGAACACGGTGTCCAGGCCCGGGCGGTCCAGCAGGTCCACCTGCTCGAATGCCGCCACGTCACGACCGGCCAGTTCGGCCACGCGGTCCAGGGACGCGCGGGAGGAGTTGGAGAGGTTGTCCAGAACGACCACGTCGTGGCCGGCCTCCAGCAGGGCGAGGACGGTGTGCGAGCCGATGTAGCCGGTTCCCCCGGTGACAAGAATCTTCATGGGCTCCACCCTATCCAGTGCACCCGGGAAACACGGGTGGCCGGGCTCCCCGTCTCCCGGGAACCCGGCCACCTGCCGGCGGACGACGCCGCCCGCGTCAGTTCGCGTGCAGCTGCGCGTTCAGCTCCACGGTGCCGTTGCGGCGGGGCAGTGCCTCCACCGCGCCCGTGGTGGAGTTGCGGCGGAACAGCAGGTTGGAGACGCCCGAGAGCTCCGAGGCCTTGACCACGCGGGGTTCCGCGGCGGCGTCGAGCAGGGAGACCCGGGTGCCCGCGGTGACGTAGAGCCCGGCCTCGACCACGCAGTCGTCTCCCAGGGAGATGCCCACGCCCGCGTTGGCGCCCAGGAGGCAGCGCTCGCCCAGGGTGATGCGCTGCTTGCCGCCCCCGGAGAGCGTGCCCATGATGGACGCGCCGCCGCCGATGTCCGTGTGGTCGTGGACCACCACGCCCGCGGAGATCCGGCCCTCGACCATGGCAGCGCCCAGGGTGCCGGCGTTGAAGTTCACGAAGCCCTCGTGCATCACCGTGGTGCCCTCGCCCAGGTGCGCCCCCAGGCGCACGCGGTCCGCGTCCCCGATGCGGACACCGGAGGGGACCACGTAGTCCACCATGCGGGGGAACTTGTCCACGCCGAACACCGTGACGGCCCCGCCGGCGCGCAGCCGCAGCAACGACCGGGTCAGCTCCTCGGCGAGCACCGGACCGCGACTGGTCCAGGCCACGTTGGCGAGCAGACCGAAGATGCCGTCCAGGTTGAGCGTGTTGGGCTGCGCGAGGCGGTGGGAGAGCAGGTGCAGCCGCAGGTAGGCGTCGGCGGTGTCGCGGGGGGCCTCGTCGAGGTCGATCACCGTGGTCACGATCTCGGAGCGCACGTTGCGGTCCGGGTCCGTGGTCGCGGCCACGCGCAGGTCCGCCTCGTAGCTGGCGTCCGGGTTCGCGCTCAGGGCCGGGGCGGGGTAGAAGACGTCCAGGACGGTCCCCGCGCGCTCGCCGGCGTCCACCACGGTGGCCAGGCCCACGCCCGAGGCGACGCGGGAGTTGACGGTGCTCTTGCTCGTTGAAGTCATGGCTCCATCCTAAGTGCCGGGCGGAGACAGCAGAGGTGCCGCAGCCGCGCAGGACCGAGGGTGCACAACGGTGGCTAGGGTGAAGGCATGCTCACCGACGACGTCCGCGAACTCACCCGCCAAGTCATCGCCCACGCGCAACGGTTCCACGACGACGACGCCCACACCGTGGCGGCCGGCGCTCTGACGGAATCGGGGCGCGTGGTCCTGGGGCTGAACACCTACCACTTCCTGGGCGGACCGTGCGGGGAGATCGCCGTGCTGTCCAGCCATGCGGGCTCCATTCCTGAGGACCCCATTGCGGTGATGGCCGCCGCCTACGGGCCCACGGGGGACATCATCGCACCGTGCGGCAAGTGCCGGCAGATCGTCCACGACCTCTCCCCGGACATCCTCTTCGTGGTCCGCGACCAGGGCGGCCTGACCACACGGACCGCTCGGGACCTCCTGCCCCTTGCCTACGACCAGCACGCGGCGGAGCGCCCGCAGCGGGTCTACATGTGGGAGGGATACGAGAACGCCATCCGGTCCGGGGTGAAGCGGCAGACGATCCGCGTGGACGACCCCTTCCGGACGGGGCCCGCCGAGATCGTGTTCGACGGCGCCCGCGGCACCGAGGTGAGCTTTCCGGCGGTGGTCACCGACGTCCGGTCCACCCGTCGCTCAGACCTCACGGACGCAGACGCGCAACGGGACGGGTTCGACTCGCTCCGCGCCCTTCACGCGGCGCTCGACGCCCACTACCCGGGTCTCTCCGCAGACGCCGAGGTGGACGTCGTGGCGTTCAGGCTCCAGGACGACTGAGGCCGTGCGGTGACTATGCTGGCCGCCATGGCAGCCGATCAGCAGACACCCGTACTGGACCTCAGCATGGACCCCGCGGACCTCACGGCCGCGCTCGTGGACGTGGAGTCCGTCTCGGACCACGAGGGGCCGCTCGCCGACGCCGTGGAGGCGGCCCTGCGCGAGCTGCCGCACCTCACGGTGCACCGGGACGGGGACACCGTGGTGGCGCGCACCGAGCTGGGACGGGACGAGCGGGTGATCCTCGCCGGGCACCTGGACACCGTGCCCCTGCCCACCGTGGAGGGTGCCCTGGGCGCGGTGCCGTCCGTGCGGCGTCGTGAAGGGGACCGGGACGTGATCTACGGCCGCGGCACCACGGACATGAAGGGCGGGGTGGCCGTGCAGCTCGCGCTGGCCCACGAGCTGAGGGAGCCGAACCGGGACGTCACGTACGTGTTCTACGACCACGAGGAGGTCTCCAGCGACGCCAGCGGTCTGGGGCGCGTGATGCGCAACGCGCCGCAGCTGCTCGAGGCGGACTTCGCGGTGCTGCTGGAACCCACCAACGGCACGGTGGAGGGCGGGTGCAACGGCACCATGCGCTTGCGGATCACCACCCACGGCAAGGCTTCGCACTCAGGGCGCGCGTGGATCGGGGACAACGCGATCCACAAGCAGGCGGAGCTGCTGGAGCGGCTGGCGCGCTACGAACCGCGGACCATCACTGTGGAGGGGCTGGACTACCGCGAGGGGCTCAACGCCATCCGGATCGGCGGGGGAGTGGCCGGCAACGTCATCCCGGACACCGCGTGGGTGGAGGTCAACTACCGTTTCGCCCCGGACAAGACGCTGGAGCAGGCGCAGCAGCACGTCCGTGAGGTGTTCGAGGGGTACGAGATCGAGTGGCAGGACCTCTCCCCGGCGGCGCGGCCCGGACTGGACCGCCCGGCAGCCGCGCAGTTCGTGGCGGCGGTGGGCCAGGAGCCCATGCCCAAGTACGGCTGGACGGACGTGGCCCGGTTCTCCGAGGCGGGGGTGCCCGCCGTGAACTTCGGCCCCGGGGACGCCCTGCTGGCCCACACGGACGACGAGCACGTGGTCGACGACGCCGTGCGCGCGTGCCACCGTGCCCTGTCCCAGTGGTTGTCCTGATCCGCCACGTAGCCTGAGCCCATGACTTCCCAGCACACGACCCCCGATCCCCAGACGCCGTCCGCCGGCCCCGCCGAGCGCCACAAGGGCCCCGTGGTGCTGCGCCGCGGCCAGCTGCAGCGCCGCACCTCCGACCAGCGCTTCCTGGACCAGCGCCCCGCGGAGCCGGACGACTTCACCCGCACGGACCCGTGGCGCGTGCTGCGCATCCAGGCGGAGTTCGTGGAGGGCTTCGACGCGCTCGCGAACCTCGGCCCCGCGATCACCGTGTTCGGCTCCGCGCGCACCGCCCCCGGACACCCCGAGTACGAGCTGGGCCGCGAGCTCGGGCGGCAGATCGGCGCCGCGGGCTACGCCGTGATCACGGGCGGCGGCCCCGGTGTCATGGAGGCCGCGAACCGCGGTGCCGTGGACGTGGGCGCCCACTCCGTGGGCATCGGGATCGAGCTGCCCCACGAGCAGCACCTGAACCACTGGGTGGACCTGGGCATCAACTTCCGGTACTTCTTCGCGCGCAAGACCATGTTCATGAAGTACAGCCAGGGCTTCGTGGCGCTGCCCGGTGGCTTCGGCACCCTGGACGAGCTGTTCGAGGCGCTGACCCTGGTGCAGACCGGCAAGATCACCCGCTTCCCCGTGGTCCTGGTGGGCACCGAGTACTGGGGCCCGCTGCTGGACTGGATCACGGGCACGCTCGTGGCCGGCGGCAAGGTGGGCGAGGCGGACCTCGACCTGCTGCGCGTGGTGGACACCGCCGAGGAGGTCCTGGAGATCCTCACGTCCGTCCACGCCGAGGACCCCGGGATCCCGGTGGACGACGCCGCCGTCCCCCGTTCTGCGGCCCGCCCCGGTTCCCCCGACGTCACCCCGGACCACGACCTCCCAGGGGAGACCGCTCCCGGATCCGAGGCATGAGCCGGTCCCGGGACACGGGGCGGAGGCATTCGGGGGATCGGGACCGTAGGGACGCGGCCGCGCCCGGCGGCGTGGCCCCCGGGTCCGGCGCCGCCGCAGGATCGGACGACGCGCGGCGCCCCGCGGACGCGGAGCACCGGGCGGGCCCCGGGCACCCCTCCACCGTGAACGACGGGGCGCTCGGCGCATCGCGCGCCGCCGGAACGGTGACCGCCGAGGACGCCCTCACCGCGCGGCGTCGTCCGTGGCGGGCTGCCCTGAGTGGCGCGTGGGCCCGGAGCCCGTGGTGGCTCGCGGTGCTGCTGGTCTACGGGCTCTCCCGGGTCTGGGGGTGGGCGGTCTTCAGCGTGGTCGGCGGCCAGCAGGGCCCGGGGCCGTGGGGCGACGGCGCCCTGGGCTACCTGGACTTCGTGGCCACGTGGGACTCCGATTGGTACCGCACCATCTTCGAGCAGGGGTATCCCACGGAGCTGCCCCGGGACTCCCTGGGCACGGTGAGCGAGAACCCCTGGGCGTTCTACCCGGTCCACCCCCTGCTGGTGCGCGGGATCGCGGAGGTCACCGGGACCGGGTGGGCGGTCACTGCGGCCACGGTGTCCCTGCTGGCGGGGTTCGGGGCGGCGCTGGTGCTGTACCGCCTCACGTGCACGGCCCCGGTGATGAGCACCCCCCGCACCCGCGGGGGAGCGAGTGTGCCCGCGCTGTGGACGGTGGCGGTGTTCGCGTTCAACCCCGTGGCGCCCGTGCTGCAGACCCCGTACGCGGAGGCCCTGAGCATGCTGCTCCTGCTCAGCGCGATCCTGTGCGTGGTGCGTGAGCGGCCCGGCCGGGCCGTGGTGTTCACCGTGCTGCAGGCCCTGACCCGTCCCACCGGGGTGGCCCTCGCGGCCGCCCTCGGCGTGTGGTGGCTGTGGCGCAGCGTGCAGGACGTGCGCGCGCGGCGTCGTCCCTGGTACCGCTGCGCGGACCGCTGGCTCGCCGTGGCGCTGACCGCGTGCGCCGCGGCCCTCGCGTGGCCGGCGATCGCGTGGGCGGTCACGGGTGAACCCACGGCGTACACCGAGACCGAGGCCGCGTGGCGCGGTGCCTCGGACGTGATTCCCGTGCTCCCGTGGTTCCACCAGGCCACCGTGCTGCTCGGCCCGGTCGGGGGGCTGCTCGCTCCCGTGGCGCTCGTTGTCGCGGTGGTGCTCATGCTGCGCTCGGCTCCCGTGCGCCGGGCCCTGCCGTTCTTCGTGCGCGTGTGGATCGCCGCCTACGGGTGCTACCTGCTGCTCGTGCTCAACCCGCAGACCTCCACGTTCCGGCTGCTGCTGCCGTGGGCGCCACTGGCCGCGGCCCTCGTGCACGTGAGCGGGTCCAGGGCGTACCGCACGCTGCTCGTGGTCACGGGAGCCGTCCTGCAGATCGTGTGGGTGGGGTGGCTGTGGCACTGGAAGCAGCTGCCCGGCGGTGGGGACTTCCCGCCGTGAGCCGGGGGCGTGGGCGGGGTCACGGCCGGGGGTTCTGGTTCGGTAAGATGGTGCGGTCAGCACACACGAAGAGGAGCTCTTAAATGGCGGCCATGAAGCCGAGAACGGGTGACGGACCCATGGAGGTCACCAAAGAAGGACGCAGCCTGATCATGCGGGTCCCCCTGGAAGGCGGCGGACGCCTCGTGGTCGAGCTCAAGGCGGACGAGGCCGCCGAGCTGCGCGAATGCCTCGCGGGCGTGACCCAGTAGTTCCCGGTCCCCGCACCACCAGCGCGAGAGCCCTTCACTCCGGTGAGGGGCTCTCGCGCCGTTCCGGGATGAGGTCGTGGCCCGTGACCCGAGTGCTAGGAGGCCCAGTTCGCTGCGAGCATCATGCCCGCGGCAACCGCCAGCAGGCTCCAGAGCAGCGTGCCCAGCACCACCGCCGCGGCGGCTCCGCCCCGGTGCTCGCGGGCGAGGCGCACCGCGTCCACCATGGCCGTGGAGAACGTGGTGAAACCGCCGAACAGGCCGGTCCCCAGGGCGAGGGTCCACTCCGGGCCCAGGAGGATCCCCAGCCCGCTCACCACGCCGAGGCCGAAGGACCCCACCACGTTGACGAGGACCGTTCCCAGGGGGAGCGAGCCCCGCCGGTGCGAGGTCACGAACCGGTCCACCACGAACCTCAGGGCGGCGCCCAGCCCGCCACCCACCGCCACAGCGAAAGCCGCGATCACTGCTCGGGGCCTTCCGCAACGCCGCGTGCGTGCGACGACGGTCGGGTGCCCAGGCGCGTTCCGAGCACCATGCCGCCCGCGGTCGCGAGCAGACCCGCCACCAGGGTGACGGCCGCGTAGGCGAGGGCCTGGGTGGTGTCCCCAGAGCGCACCTGCTCCCACAGCTCCTGGGCGAAGGTGGAGTAGGTGGTGAAGCCCCCCAGCAGCCCGGTGCCCAGCAGCAACCGTGCCGTGTGCGTACGGCGGGACTCGACCCCCGGGCGGGTGAGGGCCTCGAGCAGCAGGCCCAGCAGGAGGGCACCGACCACGTTGACGGTCAGCGTGGACCAGTGCCACACGGAACCGGAGGGCAGCACGTGCCCCAGACCCCAGCGCAGAAGACTGCCAGCGGCACCACCCACGGCGACGAGCAGCACGTCAGTGACGACCGAGCGCGTCATCGCCGCACGGCCAGCAGCATCCCCGTGCCGGTGGGGAGCAGCGCGGTGGACAGTCGCGGCTCGTCCCGCAGGGTGCGCACGACCTCCCGCATGATCACGGTCTCCTCCTGGCGCTGCGCGGGCTGGGGGACGAGGTCCTGGTGCAGGGCGTCGTTGACCACGAGCATGCCCCCGCGGCGCAGCAGCCGGGCGCCCTCGATCACGTAGTCCGCCGTGTTCTCGATGTCCGCGTCCACGAACACCATGTCGTAGGCGTTCTCCGTGAGCCGGGGCAGCACGAGACCTGCCGCGCCGGAGATGGTGCGGGTGCGCTTGGTCTCGAAGCCCGCCTCGCGGAAGGTGTCCCGCGCCGCCCGCAGTGCGCGGATGTCGGTGTCGATCGTGGTCAGCACGGAGTCCGAGGGCATCCCGCGCAGCAGGGCCAGGCCCGAGACGCCTGCACCGGTGCCCACCTCCACCACGGTGGCCGGGCGGGCCGCGGAGACCAGCACCGTGAGCAGCGCGGCGGCCGCGGGCGTCACGGGGTCCAGCCGCAGGGCCAGGGAGCGCTCGCGGGCACGCAGAGCCGTCTCGTCCTCCGTGGCGTAGGCCTCGCAGTAGGCCCAGCTCGTGGTCTTGTCCGTGGTCATGGACGCGGGGTGTCCTTCGCTGCCGTGCGCTCCGGGGACCGGTGGCCCCCGGGACGTCGTTCTGACGGGTCCGGCGCGGTGCCGGTCGTTTCCGGGCCCAGCCTATCGCGGTCCGTGAGGGGGCCGGGGGAAACGCCCTGTGGCCGCCCAGAGCGCTGTCAGGCTCCTGTCCCAGAATGGAGCCGACAGCGGCACCGCGCCCCCTGGTGCGCCCGCGGAACCGGACCGACGAGGAGAGGACGCAGGGTGTCCACACGGGTGACTGAGCACCGCGCGCGGCGGACGCGGCGACCGGGCCGACGCACCATCGGGCTCGTCTCGGCGTTCACGGCGTGCCTGTGCGTGGCCGCGCTGACGACCACCGCGTGGAGTGTGGGGCGGCAGACGCAGTACGAGCACCGGGCCGGTGCGCAGGCGGAGGCCACGTGGAACCCGGGGCCACGGGCGATGATGGACACGGCCTTAAAGGCCGACATCCACGCCCTGCACGCCCAGGGCTGGACCGTGCCCGTCCTGGCGGCGGAGGGCCACCGGGTGGTGGACGTCCGTCAGGCGGTCTCGGCGGGCCAGCCCACCGTGACGGTCACGCTGCGCAACGACCACGGCACCGTGGAGATCGTGGAGCAGCGCGGCCAGGTCAACCCCGACAATCCCGTGGACGGCGTCTCCCAGCTCCCCGTGAGCGCCGAGGGGATGCACGAGTCCGCGGTCTCCGGCTCACGGCTGTGGGTGGAGCGCGGAGAGCCCTGGCGCGCGGTCATGGTGCGCCCGGACGCCGTGTACACCGTCACCTCCGACACTCCTCCCGCCACGATGGCCCAGACCGTGAGCGCGATCGTGGCCGAGGACCGCGGCCGGGTCAGCCTGCCCTCCGAGACCGACGACAGCTTCGGGGCCACCGTGCAGGACGGGCTTCGGGCGATGTTCGGGTGACACCCCGCCCGGGTGCCCTCCGACGTTGGTAGGCTCGACCCGTGTTCGGGATTACTGGCGGGGAAGCCATCATCATTCTCATCGTGGCTCTGGTGATCATCGGCCCCGAGCGGGTTCCCGAGTACGCACAGAAGTTCAAGGAACTGGTCAAGACCATCCGGGGCTACGCCACGGGCGCCACGGAGGACCTGAAGGAGACCCTCGGTCCGGAGTTCTCCGACATGGACTGGCGCAAGCTGGATCCCCGGCAGTACGACCCCCGCGTGATCGTGCGCGAGGCCCTCATGGAGGACGACCAGGAGCGGGCTAGCGGCTCGACCGCCTCGACCGCGGTGACCTCCGTGGCGGCGCCCACCGTGCGTCGCCTGGCCCGCGGGGAACGGGCGCCCTTCGACACCGAGGCCACCTGAGCGGCGTCGCCGTCCCGGGCGCGAGCACGCGCCGTCCACGGAGCGCAGCAGCCGACCCCGCGTCCCTGCCCCGCCCGACGACGCCGCTCGGCCGGCTCCCGCCCCGCCGCGCGCCTCAGCCCCGGGGCGTGATGCCCAGGGACTTCCCGGCGAGACCGCGGCCCTGCCGGTCCAGCTCCCGGGCGATCCGCCACAGCTGCGCGGCCGCGGGGGACTCCGGGTGGGCCCACACCGCGGGCACACCGCGGTCCGAGGCCTCGCGCACCGTGACGTCCAGGGGCACGCTGCCGAGCAGCGGGACGTCGTAGCCCAGCCGTTCGGTGAGGGAGGCCGCGATGGTCTCCCCGCCGCCCGCGCCGAAGACCTCCAGGGTGGAGCCGTCCGGCATGACCATGGCGGACATGTTCTCCACCACGCCCGTGACCCTCTGCTCCGTCTGCTCTGCCAGGGTTCCGGAGCGCTGGGCCACGCTGACCGCGGCGTGCTGCGGGGTGGAGACCACCACCACGCCGGAGCGGGGCAGCAGCTGGCCCACCGAGATGGCGATGTCCCCGGTGCCCGGCGGCAGGTCCAGGAGCAGGTGGTCGAGGTCCCCGAAGTGGACGTCCGTGAGGAACTGCTCCACCGCGCGGTGCAGCATGGGGCCACGCCACGCCACGGGCTGGGCGGGATCCACGAACATGCCGATCGAGATCACCTTGACCACCCCGCGGGAGCGGTGACCGTTCCCGGCCGCACCGTCACCGGAGGCGTGGTCCACACCCTCCGGAACCTCCACCACGGGAGGCAGGATCATGTCCCCCACGCGGGTGGGGGACTGCGTGATGCCCAGCAGCCCGGGGACCGAGAAGCCGTGCACGTCCGCGTCCACGATGCCCACGGTACGGCCCATGGCGGCCAGCGCCGCCGCGAGGTTCACGGTCACGCTGGACTTGCCCACCCCTCCCTTGCCGCTCGTGATCGCGTGCACGCGCGTCAGCGAGTTCGGATCCGCGAAGGGGTTGCTGCGGTGGTGACCCAGCCGCTCCTGCAGCTCCTGGCGCTGCGCAGGCGTCATGACCCCCACGTCCACCACCACGTCCGAGACCTCCGGGAGCGCTCCCAGCGCCGTGCGCAGATCCGCCTCGATGGTTCCGCGCAACGGGCAGCCGGAAATCGTGAGCAGCACGGACACCCGGGCGGTGCCGTCCTCCAGGGAGGCCTCGGGGATCATGCCGAGCTCCGTGACGGGGCGGCGCAGCTCGGGGTCGATCACGCTGTCCAGCGCGCCGCGCAGCCGCGGGTCGATGGTGCGGTCCATTCGGTTCTCGCTCACCGTCGCTGGTCCTTTCCGCCCTCGGTCCGCCTGCCACTCTCCGACCGCCTGCCACCGTCGGAGCGTCTGGTCTCGGGGCCGGGTTCGGAGGTCTCGTCGCGGCGGTCCTGGGCCTCGAGGATCTCCTCGAGCAGGCTGCGCAGCTCGGAGCGGACGTAGTCGCGCGTGGCGACCTCGCGCAGGGCGATGCGCAGGGACGCGATCTCCCGGGTGAGGTACTCCGTGTCCGCGAGGTTCTGCTGGCCGCGCTTGCGGTCCTCCTCGGCGACCACGCGGTCACGGTCGTCCTGCCGGTTCTGCGCGAGCAGCAGCAGGGGCGCGGCGTAGGAGGCCTGCAGGGACAGCATCAGCGTCAGCAGGGTGAAGTTCAGGGCCCGGGGATCGAACTGGATCTCCTCCGGGGCCAGGGTGTTCCAGCCGAGCCACAGCGCCACGAACACGGTCATCCACAGCAGGAACTGCGGTGTGCCCATCCACCGGGCGATCGCCTCGGTGGACTGCCCGAAGGCGTCCGGGTTGGGGCGGAACCTGGTGAGGTACCCCTGTCGCTTCTCCCGCGGCTGGTCCAGTGGACCGGGGGAGTACTGCGAGGAGGAGTTCTGCCGGGGGCTACTCATAGCGCTTGCCCACCTTCCGCACCGGGGTGCCGTCGTCGTACGTGCGCCAGTCCTCGGGCAGCAGCGCATCCAGGACGTCGTCGATGGTCACGGCGCCCACGAGCCGGTCCTGGTCGTTGACCACGGGGAGGATGGTGAGGTCGTACGTGGCCAGCTCGCGTGCGACGTCCGCCAGGGATGCCTGGTCCGAGACCGGCTCGATGGAGCGGTCGATCAGGTTGCCGATGGCCTCGGGCGGGGGATACCGCAGCAGCCGCTGCGTGTGCACGAAGCCCAGGTACTTGCCCGTGGGGGTCTCCAGCGGAGGGCGGCACACCAGCACGGCGGAGGCCGCAGCGGGGATGATCTCCTCCTGCCGGATGTGGGCCAGTGCCTCCGCCACGGTCGCCTCGGGGGAGAGCACGATGGGGACGGGGGTCATGAGAGAGCCCGCGGTGCCCTCCTCGTACTCGCGCAGCCGCCGGACGTCCTCCGCGTCCTCGGGCTCCATCATGGTGATCAGCCGCTCGGCCTCCGCCTCGGGCAGCTCGTTGAGCAGGTCCGTGGCGTCGTCCGGGTCCATCTCCTCGAGCAGCGCCACCGCGCGCTCGTTGTCCAGGTGCGTGAGGATGAACACCTGGTCGTCCTCGGGCAGCTCCTCGAGTACGTCCGCGAGCCGTTCGTCCTGGAGCTCGGCGGCGATCTCCAGCTTGCGCTTGTCCGGCATGTCCCGCAGCTCGTCCGCGAGGTCTGCCGCCTGGTCCTCCTCGTGCTGCGCGATCCACTGCGTGGCCGGTTGGTGGCCCGCACTGGAGGGGTCGTCGGTGTCCTCCCAGTCCACGATGAGCGTCTGGTTGCGGCGCCGGATGAGCCCGCCGGTGGACTGGGAGCGGCGCACGAACAGTTGCGAGATCACCCAGTCCCCGCGGTTGTTGGACTTCTCCATGGCCACGTCCTCGATGGTCGCCGTGCCGGAGCCGTCCAGCAGCACCACCGTGCGGTCGAACAGCTCACCCACCGCGAGGGTCTCCGCGCCGCGCTGCTCGAAGCGGCGCAGGTTCACGAGCCCCGTGGAGATGATCTGGTCCGCGTCGATGCTCGTCACCCGGGTCATGGGCACGAACACGCGCTTCTTTCCGAGAACCTCCACCACGAGCCCCACCACGAGGGGACGGGTCTTCAACGACGGTCGGCTGCCGGGGCGCAGCAGCACCACGACGTCGCGCAGCCGCCCCAGGCGGTCGCCCAGGGGGTCGAAGACGTCCAGGCCGATCAGCCGGGCCACGAAGATCTTGGAAAGGTTTGTGCTCACCCGCCCAGCCTAGTGACCCGGGGTCAATGGGCCCACTCGGTGCGGACCGGACGCCCCGTCGCCCGCGGCGGTGGTCACCGCAGCCACCGTGTTCACCCGCTGCGATGATTCAGGAACCTCCCTGGGAGCTTGCGGGTGGGTGGGGAACAATGGGGCGCATGAGCACCCCGAATCGCGCCCCGTCCCAGTTGTCCATCGCACCCGAGATGCCACGCGGCGAAGTGGTCGGCCGCTACCGCACGTACGCCGAGGCCCAGAAGGCCGTGGACTACATGTCCGACGAGCACTTCCCCGTGGCCATGGTCTCCATCATCGGCAGCGACCTGAAGTCCGTGGAGCAGGTGACCGGGCGGCTGTCCTACCCCCGGGTGGCCCTGCAGGGTGCGCTCAACGGCATCTTCTTCGGCGCGTTCCTGGGCCTGATCCTGACCATGTTCGGCGGCCCGGAGATGGCCGCCTCCATCGTGCCCACCATGCTGCTGGGTGGCGCGTTCTTCATGCTGATGGCCACCATCACCTACGCCATGTCCCGCGGCAAGCGGGACTTCACGTCCACCAGCCGGATCGTGGCGGGCAGCTACGAGGTGCTCGCGGCACCGGAGGTGGCCGGTCAGGCCCGCCAGGTGCTCGGTGGCATGCAGGGTGGCCCGGGCCCCCGTCCGCAGGGGCCCGGCCAGTACGGCGGTGCACCCGTGGGTGCGCGTGGCCAGGGTGGGGCCCCGCAGGCCCAGCAGTGGGCCCCGGGCAGCAGCCAGCACCCCGGTGCCGGCCACCCGCAGGGAGGCCAGCAGCAGACCGGCCCGCAGCAGGGACCGGCGGCCGGTCGGCCCCACCCCGCGGCCCAGGGCGGCAGCAGCGCCCAGGGAGCCGATCCCTCGCAGGCGGCCCCGCAGCAGGAGAGCACCCGCTCGGCGGCGTTCCCGGACCTGCCGGACGGACGTCCCCAGTACGGCATCCGCGTGGAGCCGGAGCAGGACGAGCGCTCCGCACCGTGGACGCAGACCGGTGGGCCCACGGGCCAGAACTCCGCGGCGGGCCAGGACTACGCGGCGGGCCAGGACAGCCCGTCCGGCCAGGACACGCACGGTGCTCCGGGCCCGGCCGCTCCGGAGGACCGCCGGTAGCCGTCAGCCGCTCACGAGAAACGCCCCGCACTGCAGTGCGGGGCGTTCTCACGCGCGGGGTCGGGTCAGGACGCCGGGCCCGCCGAGGGGCCCACGTTCTCGTCCCGGCTCCAGATGCCCTGGATCCAGGCCTCCACGTCCTCCGGGCGCCGCGGCAGGGCGGCGGAGAGGTTCTCGTTGCCCTGCTCGGTGATCAGCACGTCGTCCTCGATGCGCACACCGATCCCGCGGTACTCCTCCGGGACCGCGAGGTCCTCGTCCTTGAAGTACAGCCCGGGCTCGATGGTGAACACCATGCCCGGCTCGATCACGGCGTCCAGGTACAGCTCACGCTTGGCCTGCGCGCAGTCGTGCACGTCCAGCCCCAGGTGGTGGCTCGTGCCGTGGGGCATCCAGCGGCGGTGGTGCTGACCGGACTCGGACAGGGACACCTCCGCGGACACGGGCAGCAGCCCCCACTCGTCCAGGCGCTGGGCCAGGACCTTCATGGCGGCCGCGTGGACGTCCCGGAAACGGTTGCCCGGCACGGCCACCTCGAAGGCGGCGTCCGCGGCGTCGAGCACGGCCTGGTAGATCCGGCGCTGGACCTCGGTGTAGGTGCCGTCCACGGGCAGGGTGCGGGTGAGGTCCGCGGTGTAGAGCGAGTCCGCCTCCACGCCCGCGTCCACGAGGATCAGCTCGCCCGGCTTCACCGAGCCGTTGTTGCGGATCCAGTGCAGCACGGTGGCGTTGTTGCCGGACGCGGCGATCGTGTCGTAGCCCAGGTCGTTGCCCTCCAGGCGGGCGCGGGAGAAGAACGCACCCTCGACCACGCGCTCACCGCGCTCGCCGCCGATCGCCCGCGGCAGCACGGAGACGATGTCCTCGAAGCCGCGGATGGTGGCGTCCACCGCCACGCGCAGCTGCCCGATCTCGTACTCGTCCTTGACCAGGCGCAGCTCGCTGAGCGCCTCGGTGAGGGTGGCGTCCCTGGTGTCCGACTGCTCCAGGTCCACGCCCGTGTTGATCCGCGAGGTGTCCACGAGGGCGTCCATGTTCAGGTCCACGTCCCGCACCAGGCGGATGCTCAATCCGCCCAGGGCGGCGTTGCCGGCATCCTTGGTCACGGCCGTCTCCAGCGCGGAGAGGTCCTGCGTGGGCAGTCCGAACTCGTCCTGCAGCTGCTGGAGCGTGGGGCGGGAACCCACCCAGAACTCGCCGTTCTTGGCATCCGCGTAGAACTCGTCCGTGTCCCGCCCCGCCATGGGGTGGAAGTACAGCGTGGCCACGTGGTCGCTGCCGTCGTCCCCCTGGCCCGGCTCGGTGGGCGCCATGACCAGCACGGCCTCGGGCTCGTGGTCCACGCCCATGCCCGTGACGTGCGCGAACGCGGAGTGCGGGCGGAAGCGGTAGTCGGTGTCGTTGGAGCGCACCTTGGGGGCACCGGCCGGGATCACCAGGCGCTCACCCGGGAACAAGCGCGACAGCCGGGCACGGCGCGCGGCGGCGAACTCCGCGACCTCGGCGCGCGGCGTCGTCGTGTGCTCCGGCTGGGCCCAGCCCGAGGCCATGAACTCGCGGAACTGGTCGCTGTCCGGGCGCTGGGAGCGGTTGTCCACCCGCTCGTCCATGGGCTGCGCGGCGTCCTCGCTCGCGTGGTGGGAAACGGCGGTGTGTTCTGAGCCCTGGCTCATGGGCGCGGTCATCTCCTTCGCGGCGCGATCGCTCGCGCTCGGTGGGGTCGGGATCTGTCCCGTCCATGGTGTCACGCCGGTCAACCGCGCGGACGCCCGCGGGTATCGTGGGGGCGGTGAGAATCGACCTGCACACCCACTCGATCGCCTCGGACGGCACGGAGACCCCCGCCGACGTCGCCCGCTCGGCCCACGCGGCCGGACTCAGTGTCTTTGCGCTCACCGACCACGACACCACAGCCGGGTGGCAGGAGGCCGGGGACACCGCGGTGGGCCTGGGGGTGGCGTTCGTGCCGGGCATGGAGATCACCTGCACCACCTCGGACGGCATCTCCGTGCACATGCTGAGCTACCTGCACGACCCCACGCACCAGCCGCTCGTGGACAGGATCGAGGAGTGCCGCCGCAACCGGCTCACCCGGGCCCGGCGCATGGTGGAGCTGCTGGGGGAGGACTACGACATCACGTGGCAGGACGTCACCGCCCAGGTGGGCCCCGGCGCCACGGTGGGCCGCCCGCACATCGCGGACGCGCTCGTGGCGCTGGGCGTGGTTCCCACCCGCTCGGACGCGTTCTCGGACCTGCTGTCCGGGCGCTCCAAGTACTACGTGCGCCACGACGCCCTGGACCCCGTGGAGGCCATCAAGCTCGTGCGCGCGGCAGGCGGGGTTCCGGTCTGCGCGCACCCCATGGCACCGCTGCGGGGCCGTGTGGCCAGTGCCGCGGACTTCGGGGCCATGATCGACGCCGGGCTGGGCGGGCTGGAAGTGGCCCACCGGGACAACCCGGACGAGTCCCGCGCGATCCTCATGACCATGGCCGCCGAGCACGACCTGATCGTGACCGGCTCCAGCGACTACCACGGGGAGGGCAAACCCAACCGGCTGGGGGAGAACTCCACGTCCGCGCGGTCACTGACCCGGATCTGCGAGCAGGCCACCTCCGGCGTGGAGGTGCGCTGGCCCTGAGCCGGGTGCTCAGACGGTGCGCACGGGCACGTCCGGCAGACGCAGCCGCATGACCTCCACGGCCTCGGGATTGCTGTCCACGCACACGAACCGGCGGCCCAGCTCGGCGCTGACCGCTCCCGTGGTGCCCGAGCCCGCGAAGAAGTCCAGCACCCAGTCCCCGGGCCGCGAGGACGCGGTGACGATCCGCCGCAGCACGCCCGCGGGCTTCTGGGTGGGGTAGCCGGTCTTCTCCCGCCCGGTGGGGGAGACGATGGTGTGCCACCACACGTCCGTGGGCAGCTTCCCGCGCGCCGCCTTCTCCGGTCCCACCAGCCCCGGGGCCATGTACGGTTCCCGGTCCACGTCCTGCGAGTTGAAGTGGTACGCGGTGGGGTCCTTCACGTACACCAGGATGGTGTCGTGCTTGGCGGGCCAGCGCCGGGTGGTGCGCCCGCCGAAGTCGTAGGCCCAGACGATCTCGTTGAGGAAGCACTCGCGGCCGAACATGGCGTCCAGCAGCACCTTGACGTAGTGCACCTCGCGGTAGTCCAGGTGCACGTACAGGGTGCCGTGGCGGGCCAGCACGCGCCGGGCGTGCGCCAGCCGGGGCTCCAGGAACCCCAGGTAGTCCGCGAACGAGTCCTCGTAGCGGCGCAACGAGCCCATGATCGTCTCGTAGGATCGCCCCGCGAACCCCACCCGGTCCCCCTCGCCGTGGGCCACGGGAACCGAGCGGGTGGTGCGGCGCACCTGGTCCCTGCCCGTGTTGAACGGCGGGTCCAGGTACACCAGGGAGAACGCCTCGTCCGGCAGGGACTCCAGGACGGTGAGGTTCTCACCGTGCACGATGGCGCTGGTGCCCTCCGGGTCGAACACGAAGGGCTCCGGCACGCCCACCGCCCCTACTCTCCCGCGGCGGGGGACTGCTGGCCGTTCTGCCCGCTGCCGCCCTTGTTCTGCCCCGAGGGACGACGACGCCGCCTGCGCCGCTTGGCGCCGCCCTCACCCGAGGTCTCCACGGACTTCTCACGCGGGGCGTGCGCGGTCTTCTCGCGGCCGTTCTCCCGGCTCTCGGAGGACTGCCCCGAGCGCTCGCGGGAGCCGGAACCACCGGAACGGCGGCCGTCGGAGCCCGAGGCCCCCGAGCGGCGTCGTCCGCCGGAGTTGTTGCGGGACCCGCCCGAGGATCGCTTGTCGTCGCGGCGGGGACGGGCGTCCCCGAGGTCCTCCATCTCCTCGGCGTCCAGGCCCTCGAGCGTGCGCTGGGCCCTGGGCAGCTTGCCCTTGGCGGTGCGCGGGATGTTGAGGTCCGAGTACAGGTGGTCGGAGGAGGAGTAGGTCTCCACGGGCTCGGGGATGCCGAGCTCCAGGGCCTTGTCGATCAGGCGCCAGCGCGGGACGTCGTCCCAGTCCACGAACGTGATGGCGGTGCCCTTGTTGCCCGCGCGGCCGGTGCGCCCGGTGCGGTGCAGGTAGGTCTTCTCGTCCTCGGGGCACTGGAAGTTGATCACGTGGGTGACGTCCTCCACGTCGATGCCGCGGGCCGCGACGTCCGTGGCCACGAGCACGTCCACCTTGGAGTTGCGGAACGCGCGCAGCGCCTGCTCGCGCGCGCCCTGGCCGAGGTCGCCGTGCAGGGGAGCGGCCGCGAAGCCGCGGTGGATCAGCTCGTCCGCGAGCTTGGCGGCCGCGCGCTTGGTGCGCGTGAAGATGATGCTGCGCCCGCGGCCCTCGGCCTGCAGGATGCGCGCGACCACCTCGTCCTTGTCCAGGTGGTGGGCGCGGTAGATGACCTGGCGGATGTCCTTCTTGGTGGTGCCCTCGTCCGGGGCCGCCGCGCGGATGTGCATGGGCCGGGTCATGTAGCGCCGGGCCATCGCGACCACGGGGCCAGGCATGGTGGCGGAGAACAGCATGGTCTGGCGCACGGCCGGAACCGTGGAGAGCAGCTTCTCCACGTCCGGGAGGAAGCCCAGGTCCAGCATCTCGTCCGCCTCGTCCAGCACGACCATGCGCACGTGGCTCAGGTCCAGGAAGTGCTGGCGGTTGAGGTCGATCAGGCGCCCGGGGGTGCCCACCACGACCTCCACGCCCTTCTCGAGCTCGGCGATCTGGGACTCGTACGGGCGTCCGCCGTAGATGGTGGCCACACGCGCGTTGCGGGTCTTGGCGGCGATCGAGAGGTCGCTGCCCACCTGCACCGCGAGCTCACGCGTGGGGACCACGATCAGGGCCTGCGGGGCGCCCGGCTTCTTGAGCTGCGCCCAGCCCTCGTCGTCCCGGCCCACGGCGCGCTGCAGCGCGGGGATGCCGAAGCCCAGGGTCTTGCCGGTGCCGGTCTTGGCCTGGCCGATGATGTCCTGCCCGGACAGGGCGATCGGCAGAGTCATGGCCTGGATGGGGAACGGGGAGGTGATGCCGTGGGCCGCGAGGGCGTCCACGATGTCCTGGCGGACCCCGAAGTCCGCGAACGAGGACTCCTCCACCGGCTCGGCGGTCTCGATGGCCTGCGCGCCAGATTCGTCGAGCTCCGGGGCGTCCTGCTCGGGTGTTGCGGTGATGTCTGTCAAAACGGTCCTTCACGGGTGTCGGCGCGGGGCACCGTCACCGGCGCCCGTGCCGGGATCGCCGCGGTGGGGCGCTCTCGACGCGGGCCGGGGGCCACCGCGCGGGTGTGAGGAAGCCGATCGTGGAACGTACCCACCCGGGCGCTCATCGGAACGGTGCACGACCATCCGGGCGCGGTGCCGGAGCGGGTGAAGACTGAACGTGACGGTGTCCTGGGACGACCGGTCATCCTGCTGAAACACCCCCAGTGTACCCGCAAACGCACCGACGCCCCCGGGCGTGTGCTCCGGGGACGTCGGCGCGGGTGGGCGGGAGTGCCGGTGGCGGTCCCGCCCAGAGGGGCTCAGCCCAGCGGCAGGGGAGTGAAGCCGACCTTGCGCTTGGTCTCCTGCCCGGTCTCCACGTAGCCGATGCTCGCGGCCGGAACCACGGCCGTGCCGCCCTTGGAGTCCTGCAGCACGAGGGGAGCGCCGGAGCTCAGTGCCTCGGCCACCTTGGCCTGCACCTCGTCGGCGGTCATCTCGGCGTGGACCACGAGCTCACGGGCCACGTTCTGGATGCCGATCTTGATTTCCATGGGTACCTCCTGCGGGGGTGGTCTCCCCGCGGTGCTCGCGGGTCGAACGCTGTGCGGCGGACCGGTCGCGCGGGGTGTCCGCGTCCGGCGGGTCAGTCCTGGTCGTCGCCGCTCAGTCTAGGAGCCGCCTCCGCGTGCTCCTCGTTGAGGGACTTGATTCCGCCCCAGGCTAAACGGAACAGCCGGTCCTGGACCTCCTCGCGCGTGCCGGCCTCGGGGTGCCGGGTCCAGAAGACCGCGGAGGTCTCCACCAGGTGCACCAGACCCCGGGACAGCAGCATGGCCTGGGCCGGGGGCGCGCCGGTCCGCGGACCGAGGAACGCCGCCACGGTCTGGGCGACCTCCTGGTAGAACTCGTCCAGCTGCGCGGCGACCTCGGGGAAGGACATCAGGTCCGCGCTGAACACCAGGCGGTGGGCCTGGGGGCACGAGTGCACGAACTCGAAGTGCGTGTCGATCACGTTGCGCACCTGCGCGCGGTTGGAGTCCGCGGTGGCCAGGGAGTCGCCGATGCGCTGCGAGAGATCCGCGAGCGTGTGCTCGACAAGGGCGAGGAACAGCTCCCGCTTCCCCGGGAAGTGCTGGTACAGCACGGGTTTGGACACACCGGCCGCGGCCGCGATCTCGTCCATGGACGTGGCGTGGTAGCCGCCGTCGGAGAACACCCGCAGTGCCGTGTCCAGCAGCTGCTCGCGGCGCTGGTCCCGACTCATGCGCCGGGCGCGGACGTGAGCGGGGCGCGCGGGAGCGCCGGCGGCGTCGGAAGCTGTCACGTGGCCCTCCTCCGAGGACGAGCGGTCGGACATGGTCTCAGCCGACCGCGCGCGGGCGCGGGGCGTCCGAGGGGGACTGTTCGGCGGGAGGCTCCTGCGCGGCGTCGGAGGCCTCCGGAACGGCGACCTCCAGGCCGTAGAGAGCCTCCAGGCCGGTGATGTACTCGTCCGCGCGGCCCTCCGCCGCGAGCTGGCGGGCCCGGACCGTGGGGGTGTGCAGCAGCGAACGGACCATCCGGCGCATGGCCATTTCGATCTGCTCCTCGGCGCCGGTGCAGCCGTGGTGGGCGCGGACCTTGTCCAGCTCGGAGTCCAGCACCGCCATGGTGTGCTTGCGCAGGGCCACGATCGCCTGGTCCATGCTGCGCGCGTTCTGGGCCGTCTCGAACCCGCGGGCGGCGCGCTCCACGATCTCGCGCGCGGCGCTCACGGACTCACTGGTTTCCTCGGGCGCGGCCACGCGCACGGACTCCAGGGTGATCAGCTCCACGCCCGGCAGGTCCGCCACGGCGGGGTCGAAGTCTCGGGCCAGCGCGAGGTCCACCACGGTGCGAGGCCCGTCCGGGAAGGCGGCCGCGGGCATGGGAGCGGAGCCGCCGGAGCACCCGATGATCACGTCCGCCCGGCGCAGGGCCGCAGGAAGGCCCGCGTCCGTCACGGGGGAGCCTCCGCGCTGGTCCGTGAACTGCTCGGCACGTCCGGACCCGGAGTAGACCTCGATGTCCGCGCACCCGCGGTCCCGCAGGGCGGCCATGGTGGCGCCCGCGTACGCGCCGGTGCCGAACACCAGGGCGTGGCGTCCTGGCCAGTCGCCCGGGGTGACGTCGTCCGCGAGGTCCAGTGCCACCGACACGATGGAGCGCCCGCGTTCGCCGAGCCCCGTGCGGGCGCCCACCTCGCGGGCGGTGCGGGCCGCGGCCTCGAACAGCTGCACGAGGTGACCCGAGGCGGTGCCCGACTGGCGGGCCTGGGTGAGGGCCCGGCGGACCTGGCCCGTGATCTCGCGCTCGCCCACCACGGCGGACTCCAGCCCGGAGACCACGGTGAACAGGTGACGGGCAACCTCGGGACCCTGGTACGCGTCCATGGTCTCGAGCACGAACCGCTCGTCCAGGCCGGCGCGCTCCGCGATCCGCTCCGCGAGCTCCTGCTGGGCGCGGGCCACGTGGCGCGGGTCGTGCTCGGACAGCTCACCGTAGAGCTCGAGCCGGTTGCACGTGGAGAGGGTGATGGCTCCCGCCAGCGCACCGCGGGACACGGCGTCCTCGGCCACGCCGAGGGCCCCGGTGCTCAACCTGGCCACAGTGTTGAGGTCAACGGTGCGGTGCGATGCGACAAGACAGAAAAGAACCACAATCCCGCCATCCTAGACGAAGTCGTTCTGCTCCGCCCAGCATAGCCACCGGCGCACGGCACGGTTCCGGTCCCGCCCGCGCGGACGGATCGTCACCAAAACGCGTCGGACTCCTTTGGCATGATGGGACCATCATGGCTTCCCAGAACGCGCGCACCCCCGAGACCTTCGAACCCCGTCCGGCAGGGTCCGCCGCCACGGCGGACGAGGCGGCCCGACCGGACCTGGATCCCCAGGCCGAGGCCGCCGCGTGGCAGCGCCGCCTCGCCGCCCTGCCCGAAGCCCACCCGCTGCGCGTCGGCACCTCCGAGTCGCCGCTCGTGCGCACGCTGCGCGGACTGCCCTCGGAGCACCGCCCCGTGTGGTTCATGCGCCAGGCCGGCCGCTCCCTGCCCGAGTACCGGGCGGCCCGGGAGGGCACCGGGATGCTGGAGGCGTGTCTGACCCCGGCGCTCGCCGCGGAGATCACGCTGCAGCCGGTGCGCCGCCACGGCGTGGACGCCGCCATCTTCTTCTCCGACATCGTGGTGCCCATGAAGCTCGCGGGCGTGGGAGTGGACATCGTGGCCGGACGCGGACCGGTGCTGGAGCACCCCGTGCGCTCCGCCGCGGACGTCGCCGCTCTGCCCGAGCTCCCCGACTCCGCCCTGGACCCCATCCGTGAGGCCGTGCAGCGCACGGTCGCGGAGCTGGGGGACACGCCACTCATCGGCTTCGCCGGGGCACCGTTCACCATTGCCGCCTACGCGGTGGAGGGCGGTCCCTCCCGTGACCACCTGCGTCCGCGCACCATGATGCACGCTGACCCGGCGTCCTGGGACGCTCTCGCCCAGTGGGCCGCACGCACCTCCGGCGCTTTCCTCCGGGCTCAGGTCGAGGCGGGGGCGTCCGCCGTGCAGCTCTTCGACTCCTGGGCGGGCTCGCTGTCGCTCGGGGACTACGAGGCCCACGTGCAGCGCCACTCCGCGGACGCGCTGGGCGCGGTGGCGGACCTCGGGGTGCCCCGCATCCACTTCGGCACGGGCACGGGGGAGCTGCTCGCAGCCATGCGGGACGCCGGTGCGGACGCCGTGGGAGTGGACTACCGCATCCCGCTGGACGTGGCCTCGAGCCGTCTCGGCGGGCGTACCGTGGTGCAGGGCAACATCGATCCCGCTCTGCTCTGCGCGCCGCAGGATGTGCTCCACGAGCACGCCCGAGACGTCCTGCGTCGGGGCGAGAGCGCTCCGGGCCACGTGGTCAACCTGGGCCACGGCGTCCCGCCGGACACGGACCCGGACGTGCTGAGCGACCTGGTGACTTTCATCCACAAGGAGACCCGGTGACATCCTCCCCCCGCGACACACGGCCGTCCTCCTCCCGGCGTCCCCGCACCGCGCTGGTGGTGGGCGGGGGAGTGGCTGGTCTCACGGCGGCGCGGGACCTGGCCGCCGCCGGGCTGCGCGTCACGCTCGTGGAGGCCTCGGACCACTTCGGAGGCGCCGTGGGCGCCCACGAGGTCGCGGGGCTCGTGCTGGACTCCGGCGCGGAGTCCTTCGCGACCCGCTCCGCGGCCGTGCCCGAGCTGATGTCGGAGCTCGGGCTCTCGGAGCGGATGGTCACCCCCCATCCCGCGGGTTCCTGGCTGCAGCTGCCCGAGGGTGCGGTCCCGGCACCGCGTTCCGGGGTGCTCGGGATCCCCGCCGATCCCACCGCACCGGAGCTGCGCGAGGCCCTGGGCCGCTCCGGGGTGTCCCGCGCGCGGATGGACAAGGTGCTTCCCTCCCGCATGGGTGCGGGTGAGCGCACCGTGGGCGCCCTGGTGCGGGCCCGCATGGGCCAGCGCGTGGTGGACCGGCTCGTGGCACCGTTCGTCTCCGGCGTCTACTCCACCCACCCCGACCAGCTGGACGTGGACGCCGTGGCCCCCGGTCTGCGCGCGCGCATGCGGGAGCTCGGGAGCCTGGGTGCCGCCGCGGGCGCCCTGCGCGAGGCGAGCCCCGCGGGGGCGAACGTGGCCGGGATCGACGGCGGGATGAACCTGCTGAGCGAACGGCTCGTGGACGACGCCGAGCGGCTGGGCGTCAAGCTCGTGACCCGCTACGACGTGATCGCCCTGGACCGCGATCCCCGCCGACCGGGGTGGATGGTCATCCAGCGCCAGCCCACGGACGGGGACAAGACCGCGGTGGCCCGCGGGGAGCTGCTCGTGCTGGCCGCGGACGGCCCCACGTCCGTGCGGCTCATGGGCTCGCACGTGCCGGACGCGCAGAACTTCACGCCGCGCTCCGGTCCGCGGATCGCGCTCGCGACGCTGGTGCTGGACTGCCCCGCGCTGGACGACGCGCCGCGCGGCACGGGTGTGCTCGTGAGCGACGACGTCCGCGAGGTCCGCGCCAAGGCCCTCACCCACTCGAGCGCCAAGTGGGCGTGGGTGGCACGGGAGGCCGGGGAGCACCGCCACGTGGTGCGGCTCTCCTACGGACGCACTGCCCCCAAGGGCACCGGCGCCTCGCCGGAGGTCGCCCTCGAGGACCGGCACCTGATCTCGCTGGCCCTCGGGGACGCGAGCACGCTGCTGGGCGTGCCCATCGAGCCCGCCCAGCTGGTGGGCGCGGACGTGGTCCGCTGGCACGCGGCACTGCCCCGCACCGACGCGGGGCACAGCGTCCGGGCCGCGGGCTTCCGCCGCGCGCTGAAGGACGTCCCGGACGCGGTGGCGGTCGGCGCGTGGCTGTCGGGGACGGGGCTCGCAGCGGTGGTCACGGACACGCGGCAACAGGTCAGGAACCTGCTCGCCCGCCACGGGTACGACGTCGCCACGTGACGTCGCCCACGGGAGCGGCACGGGCGGCGTCGTGGACGCCGTCGCCGGTGACCGGGACCCGCGCGGGTGCAGCGAAGAAGAAGAGAAGACGGCGAGAGGAAGTGCACGATGAGTGAGCACGGAGCAGCAGACGCACAGGGCGCCGCGGGAGAGGGCGGCGAGACCCTGTACTGGGCCGCCTACACGGTGCTGGAGCGCACGGAGCAGCGGCCGCAGGACGCCGACTCGGCGGCCAACCGGGAGGCGTTCGAGGCCCTCGTGGCGGACCTCGAGCAGCGGGACGTGACCGTACGGGGCGTGTACGACGTCTCCGGCATGCGGGAGGGCGCGGACCTCATGGTGTGGCTCACCGGCAAGGAGCCGGAGGTGCTGCAGGCCGCGATCCGCGAGCTGCGCCGCCAGCCCCTGCTGGCGGGGACCCGGCAGTCCTGGAACGCCATGGGCGTGCACCGCGAGGCGGAGTTCACGTCCAACCACTCGCCCGCGTTCGCGCGCGGGGCGGAGGCCGGTGCATGGGTGTGCGTGTACCCGTTCGTGCGCTCCTACGAGTGGTACTACATGAACCCCCAGCGCCGTGGGGAGATGCTCAAGAACCACGGCATGAAGGCCCGCGAGTACCCGCAGGTGCTCGCCAACACCATCGCGTGCTTCGGGCTCAACGACTTCGAGTGGCTGCTGGCACTGGAGGCCCCGGAGCTCGTGGACCTGGTGGACATCATGCGCCACTTCCGCAACACCGAGGCACGCCTGCACGTGCGCGAGGAGACCCCGTTCTACACGGGGCGCCGGATCACCACCCACGAGATCGCCGAGGTGCTCGACTGAGATGACTGACACCCGAGAGACCAATGCCCTGAGTGCGGAGCGCGCCAACGCGCCGCACAGCTTCGACGCCCTGATCCTCTCCTCCTTCGGCGGGCCGGAGGGCCAGGAGGACGTGATCCCGTTCCTGCGCAACGTCACGCGCGGTCGCGGCATCCCGGACGAGCGGCTCGAGGAGGTGGCCACCCACTACCGTGCCAACGGCGGCGTGAGCCCCATCAACGCCCAGAACCGGGCGCTGCGCGATGCGCTCGAGGCCGAGCTGCGGCGTCGTGGGGTGGAGCTGCCCGTGCTGCTGGCCAACCGCAACTGGGATCCGTACGTGGCGGACGTGCTGCGTGAGAGCCACGAGCGCGGCTACCGGGACCTGCTGGTGCTGGCCACCAGCGCGTACTCCGGATACTCCAGCTGCCGCCAGTACCGCGAGGACTACGGCGTGGGCCTGGAGGAGACGGGGCTGCAGGACGAGCTGCACGTGGAGAAGATCCGGCAGTACTACGACTCCGAGGGCTTCCTGCGCCCGTACGCCACCAAGCTGCGGAACTCGCTGCTCGCCCTGCGCGAGCGCACCGATGGCCCCGTGCGCGTGCTGTTCACCACCCACTCCGTGCCCATGACGGACGCCAACGCGGCCGGCTCCCAGCGGATGAGCTTCGAGGGGAACTCCGCCTACGTGGCGCAGCACCTCGCGGCCGCACGCTGGATCATGGAGCAGGTGGGCGAGCCCATGAACGGGGTGGAGTGGGAGCTCGTGTACCAGTCCCGCTCCGGGCCCCCGCAGGTGCCGTGGCTCGAGCCGGACATCTGCGACGTCATCGAGAAGCTGCCCGGCAAGGGCGTCACCGGTGTGGCCGTGGTGCCCCTGGGCTTCGTCTCGGACCACATGGAGGTGCTGTGGGACCTCGACACCGAGGCCCGTGACGCCGCCGCCGAGGCCGGTCTGGAGTTCGAGCGCATCCCCACCGCCGGCACCGATCCCGAGTTCGTGGCCGCGCTCGCGGACCTCGTGGAGCAGCGGCTGGGCACGCCCACCGCGCCCCCGCGGGTCTCCGCGTGCGCCCAGGGCACGTGGTTCGACACGTGCGCCCCGGACTGCTGCGTGAAGGTGCTGCGCGGCCAGAGTGAACCCCGCCCCACGATCGCCCAGCGGCCCGTCGGCGAGCCCATTCCCGTGGGCCTCGACGAGAACGGCGAGGTGATCCACCGGTGAGTGGAGCCGTGTTCAGGGTGGGCACGCGCGGTTCGCAGCTGGCCATGACCCAGAGCCGGTGGGCGGCCGAGGCCGTCTCCCGTGCCGGGGGCATCGACCACGAGCTCCTCACGGTGCGCACCGAGGGGGACGTCCTCACGGGGCCGCTGTCCCAGATGGGCGGCACCGGGGTGTTCGCCACCGCCCTGCGGGCACAGGTGCTCGACGGGCGGGTGGACCTCGCGGTGCACTCGCTCAAGGACCTGCCCACGGCCCCCGTGGAGGGGCTGCGGATCGTGGCCCTGCCCGAGCGTGAGGACCCGCGGGACGCCCTGTGCGCCCGGGACGGCCTCACGCTGGCCGAGCTGCCCGAGGGTGCGGCCGTGGGCACGGGCTCGCCCCGCCGCGTGGCCCAGCTGCGGGCCCTGCGTCCGGACCTGCGCATCGTGGACATCCGCGGCAACGTGGGCACCCGCCTGAACCGTGTGGCGCCCGCGGACCCCGGGGACCTCGATGCCGTGGTGCTCGCGGCCTCCGGCCTCAAGCGGCTGGGCCTCGAGGGCAGCATCACCGAGTACCTGGACCCGCACATGATGCTGCCCGCGCCCGGCCAGGGCGCGCTCGCGCTCGAGGTCCGAGCGCAGCTGGACCCCGCCGGTGCGCTCATGCGGGGTCTCGAGGCCGTGGACCACCTGCCCACCCGCCTCGCGGTCACCGCTGAGCGGGCCGTGCTCGCTCAGCTCGAAGCCGGCTGCGCCGCACCCGTGGGAACGTTCGCCCGCGTGGCCGGTGACGTCCTGGAGCTCGACGTGGTCGTGGCCAACCCGGACGGTTCCGAGGTGATGCGCCGCAGCGAGTCCGTGCCCGTGCCGTCCGTCCAGGAGGCCGAGGCCTTCGGGCGCCGGATCGCGGACGACCTGCTCTCCCAGGGCGCCGACCGGTTGGCCCGGCTGAGCCTGTGACCACACGACGCGTGCTCGTGACCCGCGATCCCGCCGCCGCGCGCCCTCTGGCCGCGCTGCTGCGGGACCGCGGGTACGAGCCGTGCACCGCCCGGCTGCTGGAGGCCGCGCTGCCCCCCGACACCGAGCCCCTGCGCGAGATGCTGCGCGAGGCGGCTAGACCCACCGTGCCCACGTGGCTGTGCCTGACCTCCGCCACCGCGGTCCACGCCCTCGCGGCGGTCGCGGACAGTGCCGACTGGGGTGCCCGGCTCGACGCCGCCCGCTCGCCCGGTGCCGCCGCCCGTCCTGCCGGGGTCTCCGCCTCCGGCGCCGCACGGATCGGGGGACCGGAGACGGGTGCCGCCACCGCGTCTTCCCCCGCACCCGGGACCACTGCCCCGGCGTGTGCCACGGACGACGCCGCCCGGCCCGCCCCGCTGCGGATCGCCGCCGTGGGTGCCGCGACCGCGCGGGCCCTCGCCGAGCACGGTGTGGGCGTGGACTTCGTGCCCGCCGAGACCTCCAGCGCCGCGGGCATGCTCGCGGAGTGGCCGGAAACCCTCGACGTGCGGGGCACGACGTCCGCCGCACACCGCTCCGGCGGTCAGGACGCGACGGAGACGGACCCCCGATCGTCCGGTGCCGGCACCCGCGGGGTCGCCAGCGGCACCGAGCACAGCGGTTCCACCGCGGGTGCCGGGTCGCCGGGTGACGCCCCCCGAGCCCTCCTGCCCGTGTCCGCGCTGGCCTCCACCACGCTCGAGGACGGCCTGCGGGCCACGGGGTACCGTGTCTGCCGGGTCCGCGCCTACGACATGGTGCCCGCACCCGCCCCCCGGCCGCTGAGCACTCTCGTGCCGGAGCCGGACGACGCCCCGGAACTCGACCGTGCGGCCGCCCGGGCAGCATGCGCCTGCGGTGAGCTGGCGGCGGTGGTGGTCACGGCGCCGTCGCGGGCGGCGGAACTGCTGGACGGCAACCGGGCGGCGGAGGACACCGCGTGGATCGCGATCGGTGAGCCCACCGCCCGTGCGCTGCGCGACCGCGGCCTGAGCCCTGTGACCGCCGCGCATCCCGGGCCCGAGGCGCTCGCCGAGGCGGTGGAGCACGCCCTCGCAGACCGCCGAAGTGCTCCCAGAACGACTTCTCATGACGCAACGATTCGATGAACCAGGAGATCTGCAGATGAACGACGACGTGTCGTACGACATCGTGTCCCGCCCCCGGCGCCTTCGCACCACCCCGGCCATGCGCCGGTTCGTGGCCGAGACCCGGCTGGACGCCTCCGACCTGATCCTGCCGGTGTTCGTCAAGGAGAAGATCACCGAGCCCCAGCCCCTGTCCTCGATGCCCGGCGTGGTGCAGCACAGCATGGACTCGCTCAGGCGCGCCGCCGCGGAGGCCGTGGAGCTCGGTCTGGGCGGCTTCATGATCTTCGGTGTGCCCGAGACCCGGGACGCCGAGGGCTCTGCGGCCCTGGACCCGGACGGGATCCTCAACCGCGGCATCCGTGCGGTGCGCGAGGAGGTGGGGGACGGCGTCGTCGTGATGGCGGACCTGTGCCTGGACGAGTTCACGGACCACGGCCACTGCGGTGTGCTGGACGCCCAGGGCCGTGTGGACAACGATCGCACCCTGGAGATCTACGGCCGGATGGCCGTGGCCCAGGCCGAGGCCGGGGCGCACATGCTGGGCCCGTCCGGGATGATGGACGGGCAGGTGGGGGTGATCCGCGCCGCGCTGGACGCCGCGGGCCGCGAGGACGTGTCCGTGCTCGCGTACACCGCCAAGTACTCCTCGGCGTTCTACGGCCCGTTCCGCGAGGCCGTGGACTCCACGCTCACCGGGGACCGCAAGACCTACCAGATGGACCCCGCGAACCGGCGTGAGGCGCTGCTCGAGCTGCAGACGGACCTCGCCGAGGGGGCGGACATGGTCATGGTCAAGCCCGCCATGAGCTACCTGGACATCCTGCGCGAGGTCGCGGACGCCTCCCCGGTTCCGGTGTCCGCGTACCAGATCTCGGGGGAGTACGCGATGATCGAGGCCGCGTCCGCCAACGGGTGGATCGACCGCGAGGCCGCGATCCGCGAGTCCGTGCTGTCCATCAAGCGCGCCGGGGCCGACTCGATCCTGACCTACTACGCCGCTGAACTCGCCCGCCGCCTCCGCCAGGAGAACGGCCGGTAACTGCCCACCCGCCGCGCCCGCGCGGTGCCCGGGACACGGTCCCGGCGAAAGGAATGACGTGATCTCATGAGTGTTTCCCAGGAACTGTTCGACCGTGCCCGCCGCGTGATGCCCGGGGGTGTGAACTCGCCCGTGCGCGCGTTCAACTCCGTGGGCGGCACCCCGCCGTTCATCGCGGCCGCCAAGGGCCCGTACCTCACGGACGTGGACGGCCGCGAGTACGTGGACCTCGTGTGCTCGTGGGGCCCCGCCCTGATCGGGCACGCGCACCCCGTGGTCACCGAGGCCGTGCACGAGGCCGTGGAGCGCGGCCTGGGCTTCGGCGCCACCACGCGCGGCGAGACCGAGCTCGCGGAGCTCGTGGTGGACCGTGTGGCACCGCTCGAGGAGATCCGCATGGTCTCCACGGGCACCGAGGCCACCATGACCTCCCTGCGGCTCGCGCGCGGCTTCACCGGCCGTGACCTCGTGGTGAAGTTCGCCGGCTGCTACCACGGCCACGTGGACTCGCTGCTGTCCGAGGCCGGGTCCGGGCTCGCCACCCTCGCGCTGCCGGGCTCCGCGGGCGTCACCGAGGCGACCGCCGCGCAGACCCTGGTGCTGCCCTACAACGACGTCGCCGCGCTCGAGACCGCGTTCGCCGAGCACCCCGGCCAGATCGCCGCCGTGATCACCGAGTCCGCACCGTGCAACATGGGCGTGGTGACCCCCGAGGACGGCTTCAACGCCGCGATCCGCCGCATCACGCAGGCGGACGGCGCGCTCATGATCCTGGACGAGGTGCTCACCGGTTTCCGCGTCCATGAGGCCGGGTACTGGGGTCTGAGCAACGCCGCGGGCGAGAGCTGGGCGCCGGACCTCTTCACGTTCGGCAAGGTCATCGGCGGCGGGCTGCCCACGGCTGCCCTCGGCGGCCGTCGGGACATCATGGAGCACCTGGCTCCCACCGGTCCCGTGTACCAGGCGGGAACCCTGTCCGGGAACCCGGTGGCGATGGCCGCCGGTCTCGCCACGCTCAAGTGCGCGGACGCGGTGGCCTACCAGACCATCGACCGCCGCTCCGAGCAGCTGCGCGCCGGACTGCGCGAGGCCCTCGACGCCGCCGGGGTGGACTACTCCATCCAGGAGGCGGGCAACCTGTTCTCGGTCGCCTTCGGCACCCGGGCCACGGGCGTGCACGACTACGCGGACGCCAAGGGCCAGGAGGCCTTCCGGTACACCCCGTTCTTCCACGCCATGCTGGACGCCGGCGTCTACCTGCCGCCCTCGGTGTTCGAGGCGTGGTTCCTCTCCGCGGCGCACGACGACTCGGCGATGGACCGGATCCTCTCGGCGCTGCCGGCCGCCGCCCAGGCCGCCGCGGAGGCCCAGCCCCCGCAGGTCTGACCCGCCGTCGCGGTTCCCGCCCCGTTCCCAGTGGCAGGACCCGCAATTGCACGACCACGACGGCGCGGCACCCTCGCAGGGGTGTCGCGCCGTCGCGCTGTCGTCCCCACGCGGGACTCCCCACGGACGGAGGCTGTGCCCGCGGGGGCGGAGCTCCGTGCCAGGGCGACCCTGCGGCGTCGTCCTGGGCGGGGCATGCTGCCCGGCATGACGCTCCGCGGCCGGCCGCGGGCGGGAACGGCTACGGGCGTGGGTGGACGGGCCACGTGCCGTCCACGACCGCGGCGGGGTCCTTGCGGCGGAAGTACTCCTGCAGGGACGCGGCCTGTTCGGCGGCCCACCCGATCTGCGCCTCGTGCAGCGCGGTGGCGGGCTGCCGGAGTTCCGCGAAGCGCTCGGCCAGGGCTGCGGCGAGCCGCTCGGTGGCCAGGGCGTCCGCTGCGGAGGTGTGGGCGGCGTCGAGCACCACGCCGTACTCCTCGCACAGTGAGCCCAGGGTGCGCTTGCCGCGCCGGTAGCGGTGCACCTGCTTGTTGAGCACGAACGGGTCCAGCACGGGGAACGGCTCGGGGGCGGGCAGGCCGTGGCGCTCGGCCTCGCGCGTGAGCACCGTGAGGTCGTACGCGGCGTTGAACGCCAGCACGGGGACCCCGGTACGCCAGAACCCGGCCAGGACCTCGCCCAGCTCGGCCGTGACCTCGGCCGCCGGGCGGCCCTCCGCGCGAGCCCGTTCCGTGCTGACCCCGTGGACGGCCGCGGCCTCCTCCGGGATCTCGATGCCCGGATCGGCGAGCCACTCCCACTCCTGCTGAACCTCTCCCGCGGGGGAGACCAGCACCACGGAGGCCGTCACGATGCGCGCCTCCTGGGGGTCGCGCCCGGTGGTCTCCAGGTCGAAGCACACGCGGGGGCCCTGGTGCCACGGGGCGTCGGGCGCCACGACGCCGCCCGCGGCGGCACCGTTCGTGACCTCGCCGGTCGTGGCCCCGCCGTTCGCGGAGCCCGGCACTTGGGCCCCGGTGGGAGAGGCGTCAGGAACGGTCCGCCGCGGAGCCGGTGCCGCTCGCGTCACGGTCTCCGAGGACGTGGGCGTCTCCGAGGATGCGGGGGCCGCACCCGGCCCTGTCGACCCCGACCCGGTTGATCCCGCCCCCTGTGACGCCGGCCCGGTCGATCCGTCGCGGGGCACCTCGGCGGTTCCGGGGACCGGATCGAAGAGCGAGGGCTGCTCGGGCACGGGTTCGGCGCGCGCGGCGGTACCCGGCCCGGCGGGCGGTTCCGGGGCGTCGAAAAGGGCGGGCTGGGCGGCGTCGTCGGAGTGGTTCGGGGAGGACATGGCACCACGGTACTGGGTGTGACCCGCGCCCTTATGCGTGTCGGAGGCGCATGGTGGGATGAGCCCATGCGAACGCAGCGAGAAGCCTCCTGGCGTGTCCTCCCGCCCCGCGGCACGGACACCGACCAGGCGCCTGTGGAGCTGGACCCCGCGCAGCGGACGGTGGTGGACCTGCCGGCCGGGCACGGCCCCGTCCTGGTGATCGGAGCCCCCGGTACGGGGCGCAGCACCGTGGTCGTCGAGGGGGTGGCGCGCCGGATCGCCGCGGGCACGGACCCCCAGCGGATCCTCGTGCTGACTCCCTCACGCGAGTCCGCGGCCACGCTGCGGGACCTCGTGAGCCGCCGGGCCGCGGCCACCATCAGCACCCCGCTGGTGCGGGCCTGGCAGGCCTACGCCTTCGACGTCCTGCGGCGCGCGCAGTCGGAGGGGCTCATGCCGGGCATCGACCTCCCCCCCGTGCTGCTGTCCGGGCCGGAACAGGATGCGTTCCTCGCGGACATGATGCGCGGTCACGCCGCTGGTCTCGGTGGCTCCGTGGTGTGGCCCGCGGACCTCCAGGACGCGCTCGGCACGCGGGGATTCCGCGGTCAGCTGCGGGAGCTGTTCGACCGCATGAACGAGTACCGCGTGGAACCCGAGCAGCTCGTCGCATGGGCCGAGCCCCTCGGCCACCCGGAGTGGCGCACCGCGGCCGCGTTCCGCACCGAGTACCAACAGGTCCGGGCGCTGCGCATGCCCAACGTCTTCGACCCCTCCGAACTGGTGGACCGGGCCGCCCGTGTCCTCGAGGAGAACCCCGAGTTCCTCGCGCGGGAGCAGCAGCGCCTGGACGTGGTCATGGTGGACGACCTGCAGGAGGCCACCCGCTCCGTGCACCGGCTGATCGGTGTGCTGTGCCGCGGTCAGGACGCGGTGTTCACTGCCAATCCGGACACCACCGTGCAGGGCTTCCGCGGGGCACGCCCCGAGGCGCTGCGCACCCTGGAGGACCGTGTGGGAACACCCGCTCGCCCGGTCCAGCGCCTGCACCTGCGCACGAGCCACCGCATGTCCCGTGCCGTCAACGAGGCCTGGCAGCGTGTGGCGCGGGCCGTTCCCGTGGTCGCGGGAGCGCGCATCGACAGAGCACCGGGAGCGCCGGCCGGCTCGGACGCCGAACCCTCTGCCGAACCCACTGCCGATCCCCCCGCTGACCACCCGCATGAGCACACCACCGGACTCACCGCATCCGTGGCCCGTCCCGGGGGCGCCGAACCCGCGCTCGCGCCGGGCGGGGGGCGGGTGGCCACCTTCGAGTCGCCCACGGCCCAGTCGCGCTGGTGCGCGGACCACTTCCTGCGGCTCCACGTGCTGCACGGCGTCCCCTACCGGGACATGGCGGTGATCGTGCGCAGCGGCCCGCAGCTGTCCGCGCTCACCCGGCAGCTCTCGTCCCTGGGGGTGCCCACCACCACGTCCGCCGCGGAGACGCCGTTGCGGGACGAACCCTCGGTGATCCCCCTGCTGGACGCCCTCCGGCTCCTCCTGGCGGCGCAGGAGCTGTCCGGCGGCCAGGACCAGGCCGCCGGCACGTCGCCGTCCGAGGCGACGGACGACTCACCAGCGGAACGCACGGACCAGACCCTGGACGGGGAGACCCCGGACGAGGACACAGCCGTCCGCGACGAGCAGCCCAGCCCGCGCACCGTGCTCACCGCCGCCACGGCGGTCTCGCTGCTGACCTCGCGGATCGGCGGCGCGTCCCCCATGGAGGTGCGCCGCATCCGGCAGCGGCTGCGCGGCTACGAGCTGCGCACGGGCGGGGGGCGCACGAGCGACGACCTCCTCGTCCAGGCCCTCGGGGACGGACTCCTCCTGGAGCTCGCCGAGGTCCGCTCCGACGCCGCCGCCCGGGTCGCCGACATGCTCGAGGCAGGCCAGGCCGCACTGGACGCACCCGGTGCCACCGCGGAGTCCGTGCTGTGGGCGCTGTGGGAGGCCTCGGGTGTGGGGCCGCGCTGGCGGCGTCGTGCGCTGGCCGGGGGAGCGGAGTCCGTGCGGGCGGACCGGGACCTGGACGCGGTGGTCGGGCTGTTCGAGGCCGCCGAGCGCTTCGTGGACCAGGTTCCCGGGGCCACCGCCCGGGCGTTCATGGACTACATGGACCACCAGGAGCTGCCCATGGACACCCTCGCGGCCAGGGCACCCGCGGAGGACAACGTGTCCGTCACCACCCCCGCCGGAGCCGCGGGGCGGGAGTGGGCGCACGTGGTCGTGGCCGGAGTTCAGCAGGGGGTGTGGCCCAACACCGCCCTGCGTGGGCAGCTGCTCGGCACGGAGGTCCTCACGGACGCGCTGGACCACGGCCCCGAACAGGCCACCCGGCTCGGCGCCGTGGACCGGCTGCGCCAGGTGCGCTTCGACGAGCTGCGGCAGTTCGCCACGGCCGTCTCCCGCGCCCGCACGAGCCTCACCGTCACGGCGGTGGCCACCCAGGACGAGCAGCCGTCAGAGTTCGTGGACCTCGTGGCGCTGGGCCGCGGTGAGGACACAGGCATCGCCGTCGAGGAGCTCGACGCTCCGGAACCGCTCACCCTGCGCCAGCTGACCGGCACCCTGCGACGGACCCTCCACGCGGAGGACGCGCCCACGATCCACCGTGAGGCGGCCGCACGGCTGCTCCACGAGTTCGCCACGGCCGAGGACCCCGTGGCGGGTGCCGCCCCCGATCAGTGGTGGGGAGTGAACCCCCTGACCACGGAGGAGGCGCTGTTCGACCCCGAGGAGGCCGTCCGCGTGTCGCCCTCCAAGATCGAGACCGTGCACCGCTCGCCCCTCGACTGGTTCGTGTCCGAGGCCCGCGCCACGGAGACCACGGACCTCAAGCGCGGGCTGGGCACGCTCGTGCACGACATCGCCGAGCACATGCCGGACGCGGACGCCGTGGAGCTGATCGCGGAGCTGCGTCGCCGGTGGCCCTCCCTCGGGATGCCAGAGGGATGGACCGGTGCGCGGGAGCTCGAACGCGCCGAGACCATGCTGCGGAAGTTCGCGCAGTACGCCCGGGAGATGCGCACGCAGCACGAGCGGGAGCTGGTCGCGGTGGAGGGGAGTTTCCAGGTCCTCGTGCGGAACTCGGCGCGGGACGCACTGCTGACGGGGCGGGTGGACCGCTTGGAGGTGGACGCCCACGGCCGCCACGTGGTGGTGGACCTGAAGACCGGCAAGCACAAGCCCACCAAGGACGACATCCCCGAGCACCCGCAGCTCGCCGCCTACCAGGTGGCCCTCCAGGCCGGTGCCGGGCAGGCCATGCAGGACAGCGTTCAGAGCGAGGACCTGCACGGCACGGACCGCCCCGAGCGGATCGAGCTGCCCGAGGGCACCGTGCTCACACGGCCGGGAGGAGCGCTGCTCGTCCAGCTCGGCGACGCCACGGCCAAGCCCGGCGTCCAGCAGCAGGATCCGCTGGACGAGGACCACCAGTGGGCCCGGGAGCTCATCGCCCAGGCGGCGCTGCTGATGGCCGGGACCCGGTTCGAGGCCCGCCACATCGCGGAGCAGGAGAACGGCGGCCACGGCAGATCGTGCGCGGTGCCGTGGTTGTGCCCGTTGTGCGCGCAGGGCAGACAGGTGACGGAGAAATGACCATGCAGGACTTCACCCCGGAGGACATCAGGTTCTCCCCGCAGGACATCGCCGAGGCCCTCGGGGATCACCCGCCCACGGAGCAGCAGGCCGAGGTCATCGCCTCGCCCCTCACGCCGCGGCTCGTGGTGGCCGGTGCAGGCTCCGGCAAGACCACCACCATGTCCGACCGCGTCACCTGGCTGGTGGCCAACGGGCTGGTGCAACCCGAGGAGATCCTGGGCGTCACCTTCACCCGGAAGGCCGCCGGAGAACTCTCGCAGCGCATCGCGAAGAAGCTCCGCATGCTGCGCAGCACGGGCCTGCTCACCGAGCCCGAGGAGGACGAGGACGCTCCGGGGGCCGTGCAGGAGCCCACCGTGAGCACCTACCACTCCTACGCGAACTCCCTGGTGCGCAGCTACGGCCTGCGCCTGGGCATCGAGTCGGACACCGTGCTGCTCGGGCAGGCCCAGACGTGGCAGCTGGCGAGCGACCTCGTGCGCGGCTGGGACGGTCCCCTGCCCGAGTCTGTCCCCGCCGTGGACACCCTGACCGGGGGACTCATCACGCTGTCCTCGGAGGCCTCCGAGCACCTGGTGGACGCCCACCGGATCCGCGAGTTCGTCCAGCGCTTCCGCCTGGCGTGCCAGGACGTCCCGCCGGACGGCCGCAAGAAGTCCCCCGGGGACAAGGTGGTGAAGGCCCTGTCCCGGATGGAGCAGACGGACGTCCTCGCGCAGCTGGTGGAACGCTTCCACGCGGTCAAGCGTCAGGAGTCGGCGCTGGACTACGGCGACCTGCTCTCCCTCGCGGCACGCATCGTCCGGGTGGACCCCCACGCGCGCACCGTGGAGCGAGACCGCTTCAAGGTCGTGCTGCTGGACGAGTTCCAGGACACCTCGCACGCGCAGCTGGCGCTGTTCTCCGGTCTCTACGGGGACGGGCACTGCGTCATGGCCGTGGGCGATCCGCAACAGTCCATCTACGGCTTCCGCGGAGCCTCGTCCGGGCAGCTGTTCAGTTTCGTGGAGAACTTCCCGCTCCGCGGGGCGGACGGTCACTCCCAGTACGCCCCCACGAGCTTCCTCACCACCGCGTGGCGCAACAGCCTGTCCGTCCTGGACGTGGCCAACGCCGTCGCCGCACCGCTGCGCACGGCACCGTCCTGGAGCCGGTCCGCCGCGTCCGTGGACGTGCCGCCGCTGGACCCCGCCCCCGGAGCGGTCCGCGGTCGCGTGCGGGTGAGCCGCTACCTCACGGACACGGAGGAGGCCCAGGCCACCGCTGGGCTCATCCACGAGCAGCGGGCCGCCCACGAGGGCCAGACTCTCGAGGAGATGCCCACCATGGCCGTGCTGTGCCGCCGCAGGGCGCAGTTCGAGCCCCTCAGGCTGGAGCTCGAGGCCCTCGACATCCCGTACGAGGTCGTGGGGCTGGGCGGGCTGCTGCACACCCCGGAGGTCAGCGACGTGGTGGCCATGCTGCACGTGCTCACGGACCCGGGCCGTTCGGACGCCCTGGCCCGGCTGCTCGCGGGGGCGCGCTGGCGTCTCGGCGCGCGGGACCTCGCCGCGCTGGGGGACTGGGCGGCCGAGCTGGAACGGCGGCACGAACGTGCCGCGCGGGGCGAGCAGCCCACCTATTCAGAGTCCGAGGCCCCGGGAACCCGGGACACCCCCACGGGCGAGGTCGCCGCCGACGTGGTGATGGCCGATGCCGTGGACGGCTCCAGCCTGATCGAGGCCCTCGAGACTCTCCCGCGTGACGGCTGGGTGTCCTCGCGGGGCCGCAGCATCACCCCCGACGGCATGCATCGGCTCCGGTCACTGCTGGCGGACGTCAAGGCCCTGCGGGAGGTGCTCGGGGACGAGCTGACCACCGTGATCCACGAGGTCGAGACGGTGCTCGGGCTGGACATCGAGCTGGCCGCGCTGCCCGGGGAGGACCCCGCGACCGCGCGGCGCAACCTGGACGCCTTCACGGACCAGGCGGTGCAGTTCTCGGCCACCACGCGCACCCACGACGTCGCGGCGTTCCTCGCCTGGCTCGAGGCCGCGTCCCGGGAGGAGAACGGGCTGGACCTGCCGCCCTCCCACACCCGGCACGACGCCGTCCAGCTGCTCACGGTGCACGCGTCCAAGGGCCTGGAGTGGGACCACGTCTACGTTCCGGGACTGAACCAGGACGACTTCCCCTCCAAGAACTCCTCCGCGTGGACGGGGGATGCCGCCAAGCTTCCCTGGCCGCTGCGCGGCGACGCGTCGCAGCTGCCCGAATGGGCACCGCGGGTGGACGACGTGCGGGAACTCGAGGCGTCGTTCGCGGAGTTCACCGAGGACGTGGCCGAGCACGACCTGGGGGAGGAACGCCGCCTCGCCTACGTGGCCTTCACCCGGGCCAAGACGCTGCTGGAACTCTCCGGTTCGGTGTACCGCGGCACCGGCAAGAAGTCCAAGGCGGCCTCGCCGTTCCTGCAGGAGGCCCGGGACATGGCGGAGGCCGCCACCCCGGGGCTCGAAGAAGGGCCGTGGGCCGACGGCTCAGAGGCGGACGGCAACCCCCAGCTCGACACCCGGGTCAGCGCCCTGTGGCCCTACGACCCCCTGGAGGGCCCCACGATCACCCGCACGTCACGAGACGCGGACGGCAGATTGACCGAAACAGTTCTGCCACCGGCCCACGCGGGCCGTCGCGCTCGGGCGGAGGCGGCCGCGCGGGCCGTGCGGGAGGGCGGCTTCCCGGAGCTGCGCGAGCTCTCGCAAGAGGAGCTTGCCTCTGGCCCCGAGGGCGCCACCGTGCGGCGGTGGCGGCACGAGGCCGAGCTGCTCCTCGCGCGACGCGCCGACCCCGACCGTCCGCGCACGGTGCACATGCCCTCGCACGTTTCGGCGTCCGCGCTCGTGGCCATGGACAGCGATCCCGAGGGGTTCATCAGTGGGCTGCGCCGGCCGATGCCCCGGAAACCGGGATCAGCGGCCCGGGCGGGGACTGCGTTCCACACGTGGGTGGAGAACTTCTACGGGGACGCCGCCATCTTCGACCTGGACGAGCTGCCCGGTGCGGACGACCACGTGGACGAGGACCTCGACCTTCCGCGACTGACGGAGACGTTCCGGGCGAGTCCGTGGGCCACGCTGCAGCCCTTCGCGATCGAGCTGCCGGTGGAGACCCCCGTGGGTTCGCTCACGGTGCGGGGTCGCATCGACGCCGTGTTCAGCACCCAGGACGGATGGGAACTCGTGGACTGGAAGACCGGGCGGGTGCCGCACGGCCGGGACCTGCGGCAGAAGTCCGGCCAGCTGGCCCTCTACCGGCTCGCGTTCGCGCGCTGGCAGGGCGTCCCGGTGGAACGGGTCTCGGCGGCGTTCTACTACGTGGCCGAGGACCGTGTGGTGCGCCCCCACGACCTCGCGGACGAGGCACAGCTCGAGCGCATCGTGGCGTCCCTCTACCGTCGGGGGGCAGCGCCCTCGGCGGACGGGTCGTCCGAGTCCCCGTGACCGTGGGCTGAGCCCTCCACCTCAGAGGCCTCCTCGCTCGAGGCCGTGTCGCTCATGGCCTCCTCGGTGGTGGCCTCCGCGCCGGTGGTCCCTTCACCGGTGGCTTCCTCTGCGGGCCCGGTCTCGTCGGTGGGTGCATGCATGCCGGTCTGCGGCGAGTCCAGGGCGCTCGAGCCGGCCCCGGACGGGACGGGTTCGTCGACCGGGCCGGGGACTCCCGGGGAGGGGGACTCGCTCGCGCGGACGTCGCGCGCGAGCGTGTCCAGCATCCGGCGCGCGTTGTCCACCATGGACGGGATGTCCCGGTCCACGCCGCGCACCAGCCACTCGGCCAGTGCGAACTCGGCCTTGAGGTGCGCTCGGCGCAGCAGGTGGCGGTCGGGCGGCTGGACGGCGGCCACGGAGTAGGCCTCCAGCACGGTGTCCGCGAACGTGGCGTCGCTCATGCCCACGAGCCACGAGAAGTCCTCGGCGGGATCCCCCACGTGCAGGTCGCTCCACCCGGTGAAGGAGGCCAGGGAACCGTGGTCCACCGTGATGTTGTCCTCGTGCAGGTCCCCGTGCACCACACGGGTGGAGAACTGCCACAGGGTCGTGTCCTCCATGGCCTCCTCCCAGCGACGCAGCAGCTGGCCGGGGATCTGACCGGTCGTGGCGGCGCGGTCGAGGTCGTGGAGCATGCGCTTGCGGCACTGCTCGGCGCTGTAGGCGGGCAGGTCCGCGTCCATCACGAGTGCGCGGGGCAGCGAGTGCAGCGCACCCAGGGCCCGGCCGATCTGCACGGCGATCGGCGCTCGCGGCGTGGCACTCGGGGACGGGGCGTGCAGGGGCGGCTCGGGGTGGGTGTTCTGCCGCTGCAGCTCCGGCAGGCTGAGCGTGGAGCCGGGCAGGTGCGAGTAGACGAACGTCCGCAGCTCTCCCCGGGCCACGGAGCCGGCCACGGAGGGCAGGTGGAACGGCAGGTGGGAGCGGATGGAGGGCGTGAAGGCCTGCAGCACCAGGTGCTCGGTCTCCAGGCGCATGCTCGCCTCGGTGGTCAGGGGACTGCGGACGCGCCAGCGCTTCCCGGCGGCGTCCTGGACCACGCAGGACCGGAAGTCCGCGGCGTCGTCGGGAGAAGGACCGGTGGCCACGGGGGCCACTCCGGGCACGGCTGCGGCGGCAATGGCGGCTAGCAATTCGGGGGTCGTTCTCACCCCGTCCACCCTACCGCCCGAGCCCTTGGCGGGGGCTGTCCACACGGCCCGTGTGGGTGTCCGGGGCCGGGTCTACAGTGGTGCGGTGATCTCATCCCAGGACCCTGCCACCCCGCCCGCGCCGCAGCTCGGCCCCGAGGACCTGCCCTTCGCCGGTCGGCCGTTCGACCGGGATGCAGTGGAGCGCGAGCACCGGGACCTCGTGGCCGCGGCCGGGCAGTCGGGCTCCGCGCGGGTCCTCGTGCTCCGGGGGTCCCAGGTGCCCACCACGGTGAACGGGCCGTTCCTGCCACTGCTCACCGAGGTCCCGGACGCCACGGGGGAGCCGGCGCGGCCGGACGTGTACCTGGGCCGCACCGGGGACGGGACCCGGGTGGTTCTGCGGACCTTCCCGGAGCACGCCCAGCTGTCCGGGTTCGAGGCCGTGCAGTGGCAAGGGCTGAGCAGCCTGGCCACCACCGTGGACCCGGAGCTGACAGCGCTGCTGGTCACGGGCCAGGCCATCGCGCTGTGGCACCGCGACCACCCCCGGTGCCCCCGGTGCGGTGCCCTCACGGAGGTGGTGCGCTCGGGTTGGGCCCGCCGGTGCCCGGAGGACGAGTCCCTGCACTTCCCCCGCACCGATCCCGCAATCATCGTGGCCGTGGTGGACGACCACCCGGACCCCGCCCGGCAGCGGATCCTGCTGGGACGCTCGTCCTTGTGGAGCGGCAACCGCTACTCCACGTTCGCCGGATTCGTGGAGCCCGGTGAGTCCGCGGAACAGGCCGTGGTGCGGGAGGTGGGTGAGGAGGCCGGGGTCGTCGTGGACACCGTCCAGTACCAGGGATCGCAGCCGTGGCCGTTCCCCCGCTCTCTCATGCTGGGCTACCGCGCGGTGGCCCACACCGCGACGGTGCGCGCGGACGGCGAGGAGATCCTGGACGTGCAGTGGTTCACCCGCGAGCAGCTGCTCCACGCGGCCCGTCAGGGTGATCTCATCCTGCCGAGCCGGGTGTCCATCGCCCACGCGCTGATCGCCAGCTGGCTGGGCCAGGAGCTGCCGGAGACGGCCTGGTGAGCGCGGACGCGGCGGGGGAGCAGACCGCGGAGGAGCGGATCCTCGGGGGACTGGACCCCGAGCAGCGGGTGGTGGCCACCACGCTGCGCGGCCCGGTGTGCGTGCGCGCGGGGGCGGGCACCGGCAAGACCCGGGCCATCACCCACCGCATCGCGTGGGGCATCGCCTCGGGGGTCTACACCCCGCAGAAGACCCTCGCGCTGACCTTCACCGCGCGTGCCGCCAACGAGATGCGCCAGCGCCTGCGCGCGCTCGGCGCCCCCGGCGTGCAGGCGCGGACCTTCCACTCCGCGGCCCTGCGCCAGCTGCAGTACTTCTGGCCGCAGGCCGTCGGCGGGCCCCCGCCCGGGCTGGTGAACCACAAGGCGCGGCTGATCACGGAGGCGGGCCAGGCCATGCGCCTGTCCACGGACCGGGCCACGGTCCGGGACGTGGCCGCCGAGATCGAGTGGGCCAAGGTCTCCATGCTCACCCCGGACACCTACGTCCAGGCCGCGCAGAAGCGGGACATGCCCGCGGGCTGGGACGCGCGCACCATGCAGCGGCTCTACCAGTCCTACGAGGACCTCAAGGCGGACCGGCACCTGATCGACTTCGAGGACGTCCTGCTCATCACCGTGGGCATCCTGGAGGAGGACGAGCGGATCGCGGCGGCGGTCCACGCCCAGTACCGGCACTTCGTGGTGGACGAGTACCAGGACGTCTCACCCCTGCAGCAGCGGCTGCTGGACGCGTGGCTCGGCTCGCGGGACGATCTCTGCGTGGTCGGGGACGCCTCCCAGACCATCTACTCCTTCACGGGCGCCACGTCCCGCCACCTGCTGGACTTCCCCGCGCGCTACCCGGGGGCCTCGGTGGTCGAGCTGATCCGCGACTACCGCTCCACCCCGCAGGTGGTGAACACCGCCAACCGGCTGCTGGCCGCGCGCCGCCCCTCCCTCGGCTCCACCCCGGACACGTGGGCCACCCCGCTGCGGCTGGTCTCCCAGCGGCCCGCGGGCCCGGAACCCGCCTGGAACGAGTACCCGGACGACGAGGCCGAGGCCGCGGGCGTGGCCGTGCGCATCCAGGACCTGATCGACGACGGTGTTGCCCCGCACGAGATCGCCGTCCTGTTCCGTACCAACGGCCAGTCGCAGGCCTTCGAGGCGGCGCTCGCGGACGCGAACATCGGCTTCCAGCTGCGCGGCTCGGAGCGGTTCTTCAACCGACCGGAGATCCGCCAGGCCATCGTGCAGATCCGCTCCGCCGCGCGCACGGCGGGCGCGGACCGCGCGGACGTGCCCCAGCAGGTGCGTGACATGCTCGGCTCCCTGGGCTACACCGAGCGGGCACCGCGCTCCGACAGCGCCACCCGCGCCAAGTGGGAGTCCCTGCGCGCGCTCGTCTCGCTCGCGGACACCATGGCCCGCCGCGCGGCGGAGGACGGCGAGACGCTCTCGCTCGCGGGGTTCGCCCAGGAGATCGAGCGCCGCGCCGCCACCCAGGAGGCGCCGGTGGTGGACGGCGTCACCCTGGCCTCCCTGCACTCGGCCAAGGGCCTCGAGTGGGACGCCGTGTTCCTGGTGGGACTCTCCGAGGGGCTCATGCCCATCTCCTTCGCGGACACCCCGGACGCCATGGACGAGGAGCGGCGCCTGCTCTACGTGGGGATCACCCGCGCGCGGGAGCACCTCGTGTTCTCGTGGTCGCTCTCGCGCACGCCGGGCGGGCGCCCCAGCCGCTCGCGCTCGCGGTTCCTCGACGCCGTTCTGCCGCCGGAGCCGCGCACCCCGGCACGACGCCGCGGCCTGCGCTGACCGTCGAGCACGCCCGGGCCGTGCGGCGTCGTCAGCTGCGGTTTACCTGGGCCCAGAAGTCGGAGGCCAGGGCGGCGAACTCGTCCGCGCGCTCGATCATGGGTCCGTGACCCGTGTTCCGGAAGCGGTGGGTGCGCGCGCCGAGGGTCTGTGCGCCGCGGGCGAGGTGGCGGAAGGGCAGCACGGTGTCCTTGTCGCCCCACACGATGAACACCGGCACTCCCGTGGCGCGCACACGAGGCACCAGCGCCGCGCGCCACCCGCTCCTGACGCCCGCGGGCGTGCCCACGGAGCGCAGCATCTCGAGCATCGCCGCAGCACCCCCGGGCCGCTGCGACAGCCGGTGGTTGTGCGCCACCCGTTCAGGGGTCGCGAAGCGCGGGTCGTGGTACATGGCCCGCTCGGAGCGCAGGGCGCCCTTGCGGCTGGGTGCAAGGGCCCGCTCGCCCACGCCGGGGATGCTCGCGAGCCGCAGGGCGGGACTCACGCCGCGTCCGAAGCCCGCCGAGTCGACCAGCAGGAGGCTGCGCACGAGGTCGGGGCGGTCCGCGGTGAGCTGCATGGCCACGGCCCCGCCCAGCGAGTTGCCGACCACGTGCGCCGGTGCCATCCCGAGGGTCTCCACGAGCCCGGCCACCCGCTCGGCCAGGTGCTCCAGCCGCATCCCCTCGGGCGGGACCTCGGAGCCGCCGAAGCCCGGGAGGTCCACGCTCACCACGCGGTGCCCGGCGCTCAGCAGCTCGTGCTGCTCGTCCCAGTCCTTCAGGCTGCGGCCGATGCCGTGGATCAGGAGCACGGGGGTTCCCGCACCGGTCTCCCGGTACTGCAGCCCGTTCCAGTGCCGCAGGTCGGGCTGGTCGTGGACCTCGTCGGACGCGTGCGTGAACTCCAGCTGGTCGTCCCGCTCGGCGCCGGGGCGGAACAGGACCTTGTCCCGCAGGTAGTTCTGCCGCACGTTCCAGGCACCGTCGGAACCCTGGCGGGGGAGCAGGTGCGCACCGCGCTGGATGTACCCCGAGGCGAGGTCGATGAGCGGGCGCAGCCCGGTCCTCGGCCCCGAGTACCGGGGCGTCACGGCCACCGCCCCCGCTCGGTCCATGCGGTCCAGCACGCGGTGGAAGTACTCGGTCACGAGGTCCACGCGCAGCGTCCACGAGGAGTTCGTGTAGCCGATGGCGAAGGCCATGTTGGGCACCCCGTCCAGCATCATGCCCCGGTAGCTCACGCGCTCCGCCGGGTCCACGGTCTCGCCGTCCACCACGAGGTCCGTGTTCCCGAGGAACTGCACGTTCAGGCCCGTGGCGGTCACGATCACGTCCGCGTCCAGGTGGCGCCCGGATGCCAGCTGGATCCCGTCCGGCGTGAAGCGCTCGATGGTGTCCGTCACGACCTCGGCGTCCTCCCCGCGGACGGCGCGGAAGAAGTCCCCGTCCGGCGCGGCGCACAGCCGCTGGTCCCACGGGTCGTACTCCGGCGTGAAGTGCTCGTCCACCGGGAAGGTGGGGCCCAGGTGCTTCACCGCACCGCGGTGCAGCAGCTCGCGCATGGCCTGCGGGCGGCGTCGGCTGAACTCGTAGACCGCCATGCCGCGGGCGATGTTGCGCCAGCGGTTGGCCGCGCCGGCCAGGCGGGGAGGCAGGCGGCGTCGCAGCCTGATGCCCGCCTCGTCCCGGCCCGGCACCGAGGCCACGTACGAGGGGGAGCGCTGGAGCATGCTCACCCGGGCACCGCGGTCCACGAGCGAGGGGACCAGGGTGATGGCCGTGGCGCCGCTGCCGATGACCACCACACGCTTGCCGGTCACGTCCAGGTCCTCGGGCCAGTGCTGCGGGTGGACGACCGTGCCCCGGAACTCGGGGAGGGTGGGCCAGTCCGGAGTGAAGCCCTCGTCGTAGCGGTAGTAGCCGGTGGCCATGAACAGCCACCGCCCGCGCAGCCGGGAGACCTCGCCCGTGTGGACGTCCTCGTGCGTCACGGTCCAGGTGTGGGTGGCGGAGGACCACTCGGCCCGCCGCGCACGCTGCCCGAACCGGATGTCCTCCAGGACGCCGGCCTCCGCAGCGGAGGCACGGACGTACTCCAGGATGGTGTCCCCCGTGGCCAGGCTGCGCTCGCCGGTCCACGGGCGGCTGCGGTAGCCGAACGTGGCCATGTCCGAGTCGGAGCGGATGCCGGGGTAGCGGAAGAGGTCCCACGTCCCGCCGATCTCGTCCCGTGCCTCCAGGACGGCCACGGTGCGGCCCGTCCCGGCCAGTTCCCGCGCGGCCCCGATGCCGGAGATCCCCGCGCCGACGATGATGACGTCGACCTCGTGCGTGCTCATGCCGTCCTCCAACTGCCTGTGCTGTGGTGTGCGACGACGCCGCCGCGCGTCGGCCCCGCACCACAGGTTCGGGGTGGGCACGTCGAGCACCTGCCCGGCGACCGGTTCCGGCCCGGCGACCCGTTCCTGCCCACCGGGCCGGAGCTCGGGGAGAGTACTAACGCGCGTTAGTGTCGTGACAGCCGAGTGTAACAGCTCACATCCCCGGCCGGACAGGGCCGCTGCCGACCTGCCGGCCACTAGCATGTGGGCATCGACACACAGGGAGAGCACATCAGCATGGACGGCGGCAGCACCCCCGCACGGCGGGCCACGAGCGCGGACGTGGCGCGTCTCGCCGGGGTCTCACGGACCACCGTGAGCTTCGTGCTCAACGACACTCCCGCGCAGTCCATCTCCGAGCAGACCCGGCGTCGCGTCCTCGACGCCGCCCACAGCCTCTCCTACGCACCCTCCGCCGAGGCCCGCGCGCTGAGCAGCGGGCGCTCCACGTCCGTGCTGGTCTACCTGCCGCCCTCGGGCTCCCTCACGGAGGACATCGGCGACATCGTCGAACGGCTGTCCGTGCTGTTCGAGGAGGCGGGCCTGTCCATGGTGATCCACGCGTGGACCCGCCGCCCCGCCACGCACGTGTGGTCCTCCGTGACCCCGGCCGCCGTGCTCGCGTGGGACCTCGCGGACGACGACGCCGAGCGGATGCGCCGCAACGGGGTGCGCGGGGTGCTCTCCTGGACCGGCTCGGACAGCATGGGCCGGTGGATCACGGGTCCGCGCGAGGAGGACGTCGCCCGGGTGCAGGTCGGCCGCCTCATGGCCGCCGGCCACGAGCACCTGGGGTACGCGGTGACCGGCCGTGACCACATGCACGGCGTCTCCCAGCTGCGCTACTCCGTGCTGCGGCGCGAGTGCGAGGCCCAGGGTCTGCCCGATCCGCGGCTGCTCCCCGTCCCGGCCGATCCCCGGGGCGCCGCCGAGGTCCTGCGGGCCTGGCGGGCCGAGGACCCCGTGGCCTCCGGGGTGTGCGCGCACGACACCACCGCCGCGCTCGCCGTGCTGGCCGGGATGCGCGCCCTGGGCTGGGCCGCGCCCCGGGACCTGGGCATCGTGGGAGTCAACGACTCCGCGGCCGCCGCGCTCGCGGATCCTCCACTCACCATGGTGGCCGTCGACGCGGACGTCACGGCCCGGCACATCGTGGCCGTGGTCACCGCGCTCGTGCGGGGGGATCCGGAGCCGCCGGTGCCCCCCACCGGCGGGGCCTCGATCGTGGACCGCGAGTCCGTCTGAATCCGTCCGCGGATGCGGGCGGGTGCGACGATCCGGGCCAGCCCAAGCCGAACCGAACCGAAGCGACCCGGCTCGAACTGAACCGAAGCGAACCGAGCCGACCAGGCCCGGTTCGGTCAGCGGCGTGCGGCTCCGTCTCCCGTGGCCGGGTGTGGGCGCTGCGGTCGCGCGGGGATGCTGTGGGCCGGCACCCCGCGGTGATCTCAGCCACGGATGAAGGCGAGGGAGCACAGACATCCCGGGTCGGGCGCCAGACGGGCTCGAGCGAGACCCCGGCGGAGCACGAGCGCGTCCGACGGGTGGTCCTCGTGACCGTCCACGGCCGGGGACGGTGCGGCAGCGGCGTCGTCCGTGACGGCCAGGGCGAGCAGCCGCCCGGCGACGTCTCCCGCCACGACGGTGCGCGTGATGGCGGCCAGGGCCGAGCCGGCCCCCGGCGGGACAGGGTCTGCACCCTCGGGCGTGATGCGGCGGACCAGACGCCGTGCCTCCCGGGCGGCCGCCACCAGGCACCCGCAGCACGGGCGGTGGGCCCAGTCCGTGGCCGGCCACGTCACGGCGCTCGCGCCGTCCGTCACGACGTGCAGAGACGTCAGGGCGCCTTCGAGCGAGGGATCCTCCGGCGCCACGAGGTCGGTCACGAGATCGCCGGCCACGGCCCCCGCGCGCAGTACGACGGCGGCGGGGACGGCCGCGGAGGGGAAGAGCTCTGGGGCGCTGAGCGGCACGCAGCGGGCGGCACGGCGACGCAGCTCCCGGCGCAGCACCAGCTCGCGCGGCTGACCCTCCGACTCCGCGGGGTACGGACCGTGGCGGATGTCCGCGACGGACACGGGTGAGGGGTCGTGGACGTTGAGAAGGCACACCCCGGCCTCCGCGAGCCGGAGGCACACGGCCGCCGCGAGGGGGTCCAGACCGGAGACGAAGACGTGCACCTCGTCGACCGCCGGAGGGGAGCAGTGCTCCGGCGGGTGCTGACGCGCTGTCGGCCGCGGGCCCGTGGTGGGGGACCCGGAGGTACCCGGAACGCGGGGCGCAGCCGCGCGCCCCGGCCCGGGGGGAGGGCTCGGCGCCGCGGCCGGGACGGAGGTCTGGACGGGTGGACGGTTCATCCTCCCAGGGTGCGCGTCGCGGCCGCCGTCCGCCGGGCGGTCCCCGGAATCCACAGCACGGGTGCCGGTTCGCCTGGCGCGGGACCGCAGTGGTGAACTGGGGGCATGCCCAGAGCCCGAGCCAGAGCGAGCGAACCCCCGGAAGACCTGCCGGAGATCATCGTGCAGCGCAGCGCCCGCCGCACCAAGACCGTGAACGCGCACTTCAGCGGGGACGCCGTGGTGCTCGCCGTGCCGCAGCGGGCCACCCGAGCCCAGATCGCCCACTGGAGCGCCACCCTGGTGCCCCGCGTGGTGGCCAAGCGACGGGCGGCGGAGGCGGCCGCACGCACCCGGCACTCGGACGAGGCGCTCGCGGAGATGGCCAAGCGGCTGTCCCGCGTCCACCTCCAGGGCCGCGCGCGGCCCACGAGCATCACGTGGTCCACACGTCAGCACACACGCTGGGGATCGGCCACCCCGAGCACCGGGAGCATCAGGATCTCGCGCCGCCTCGCGGACGCCCCCGAGTGGGTCCTGGAGACCGTGGTGCTCCACGAACTCGTGCACCTTCTCGAGGCGCACCACAACGACCGCTTCTGGGAGCTGGCCCGGCGGCACCCCCGAGCGCGCGACGCCGCCCAGTTCCTGGACGGCGTCGCGTGGGCGGAGCGTCACCCGGCAGAGGATCCCGACCGGGGGTGAGGCGCCCGGTGGGCGGGCCCCGCGGGGTCAGGACCTCGTGACCGGGATCAGTTGTCCTTGGGCGTGGTGTCGGGGTCGTCCTGGTCGTCGTCACCCGCGTGGCCGGCGTTCCCGTCCGCGTCCGGATTCCGGGAGGTCCCGTGCGGGGCGTCATCGCCCTGGGCGGGGGAGCCCTGCGTGGGGGAGCCCTGCGCGGGGGAGTCCGTGCCGGGTTCCTGGCCGGCCTCGTAGCCGCCGGCCAGCAGCTTCTCCAGTGCGGCGTCCATCTCCTCGTCGCTGGCGGTGAGCAGACCGCGGCGCTCCTCGAAGCCCTGGGGGTCGTCGAGGTCCTCGTTGGTGGGCAGCAGCTCGGGGGACTCCCAGAGGCTGTCCCGCTCGGTGATCCCGCGCTGCTCGGCCACGTAGTCCCAGAACGTGGCGGCCTCGCGCAGCCGGCGCGGGCGCAGCTCGAGACCCACCAGGGAGCCGAAAGTGCGCTCGGCGGGCCCGCCCTCCGCGCGGCGTCGGGCCATCATCTCGGTGAGCGCCGGGGCGGACGGGATGTTCACGGTGGAGGCCACCGTGACCCGGTTGACCCAGCCCTCCACGAGCGCGAGCACCGTCTCCAGCCGGGCAAGCGTGACTTCCTGCTGCGGGGTCATCTCGGGGCTGAACACCCCGGAGGCGAGCGCGTCCTGGACGCCGGAGGGATCGGTGGGGTCCAGGTCCCGCGCGATCGACTCGATGCGCTCCATGTCGATGTGGATCTCGGAGGCGAACGCCGTGATGAGGTCGAGCACGTGCTGGCGCAGCCACGGGACGCCATGGAACAGACGGGCGTGCGCCGCCTCACGGATGGCCAGGTAGAGCAGCACGTCCGAGGCGGGCAGGTCCAGCCCCTCGCTGAACTCGGCGATGTTGGAGGGGACCAGCGCGGTGCGCTTCGCCGCCAGTGGGATGCCGACGTCCGAGGAGGAGAGCACCTCGCAGGACAGCCCGCCCACGGCCTGCCCCAGCTGCATGCCGAACATCATGGACCCGGCCCCGGAGAGCATCCCGGACAGGTCCGCGCCCCCCATGGCCTGGGAGAGCTCGGGCGGCAGCTGCTGGGTGAGCGCCTCGGACATGGCCTGGGAGACGGAGGCGGCCACGGGAGCGGACATCTCCTTCCAGGTCTCCCACGTGGCCTCGATCCACTCGGCGCGCGCCCACGCGGCGGGCATCACGGGCGCCTCGTCGAACGCGGTGTTGTCCCGCAGCCAGAGGTCCGCGAGCTTCATGGCGTCGCTCACGGCGCCCTTCTGCTTCTCGGTCACGGAGGGGTCGCCCTTCTGGGAGGCCACCTGCCGTGCGTGCTGGCTGGCCAGGTCCCAGTTCACGGGCTCGCCGGAGGACGACGAGCTCATCATGGACTGGATCTGCTGGAACATCATGGACATGGTCTGCGGGTCCACGGGCATCCCGGCCGGCATGTCGCCGGGCTTCATGGCCCCGGACCCCAGCAGACGCTCGAACATCTCCTGGAACGGGTCCTTGGGGTTCTCGCCGTTCTCGTCGTTCGGAGGATTCGAGGGCATGGGACCGCCAATCGTCGTGAAGAGGGAGTGCTGGAACTGCCGTCCAGGATATCGGGCGGCCCCTGGGGCCCACCATCCCGCACACCCACAGTTCGCTGATGGCTCAGGTTCCGTCACCCGGGCTCGACGCCGCCCGGTCACCTCGGCGTCGTCGTGGCAGGGTCACGGGACGGGTACGCTGGGCCCTCGTGAAGCGCGCGCAGAGCACAGGGAAGACCACGGCCGGAACCACGGCGGCCCAGGGACGGCCACGCCGGTGGTCCCTGCCCACGGTCTCGCTCGTGGCCACCTCGGCCCTGCTCGTCGCGGGAGTCGTGCTGCCCGCACCGTACGTGATCGAGGCCGCCGGACCCACCTTCAACACCGTGGGAGCGCACCAGGACAAGGAGCTCGTGGAGATCCAGGGCGCCCCCACGTATCCCAGCGACGGCCAGCTGGATCTCACCACCGTGTACGTCACGGGCGGGCCGTCCGGGCGGATCAACTCCATCAACGCCGTGCTCGGCTGGCTGGACCCCTCCGACGCCGTGATCCCCGAGGACACCCTGTACCCGCCCGAGACCACGGGCCAGGAGGTGGACGACTCCAACGCTGCGGCCATGGCCTCGTCCCAGGACGAGTCGGTCGCGGCCGCCCTGGACTACCTGGGCACCCCGTACACCACCACGCTCACCGTCCACGCCGTGGTCGAGGGCGGACCCGCGGAGGGCTCGCTCCGGGCGGGGGACGAGCTGGTGTCCGTGGACGGCAGCCCGGTGACCTCCCTCGAACAGCTGCGCTCGCGTCTGGACGAGGCGGGCTCCGAGGGGGCGGACGTCACCGTGCGCCGGGACGGCGCCACCACCACGGAGCACGTGGATCTCACCCGCGGCGAGGACGGCACGAGCTGGCAGCTCGGCGTGTACCTCGTGCCGAGCTACGACTTCCCCGTGGACGTGGAGTTCCAGCTGGACCAGGTGGGCGGACCCAGCGCGGGGATGATGTTCGCCCTCGGGATCATCGAGGAGCTGACCCCGGGATCCATGGCCGGGGACGAGCACATCGCCGGAACCGGCACGATCACCGCGGACGGCGCCGTGGGACCCATCGGAGGGATCCGCCAGAAGCTGGAAGGGGCGGCCGACTCGGGCGCCTCGTACTTCCTGGCGCCCACCGAGAACTGCTCCGAGGTCACGGGGCACGTCCCGGAGGGACTCACGGTGGTCGAGGTCGCCACGCTCGGGGAGGCGGTGAACGCGGTCGAGCAGGCGGCGGCGGGCAACGTCTCCGGGCTCCCCAGCTGCGGAACGCGGTGACACCCCGGTCCTGAAATGTCCGCGTGCAGGGTCCCCGACACCATAAGGTTGACTGTGATCATCCTCAGGTGATCGTCCGCGCCCAGGAAATTCAGAGGTAAGCAGTGACCGCCGGATCCACATCTCCCCGCCCGTCCGAGAGGTCCGCCGCGGGCCGCCCCAAGCGCGGGGCGCTGCTGCCCACCGTGATCGCGGTGGTGGTCCTCATCGCGCTGTTCGTGGCCTTCACCCAGGTCTACACCAACGTGCTGTGGTTCGAGCAGCTCGGGTACCTGAAGGTGTTCGTCACCCAGAACCTCGCCGCCATCGGCCTGTTCGTGGTCTCCGCCCTGATCGTGGCGGGTCTCATGTTCCTCAGCCTGTGGCTCGCGTACCGCAATCGTCCCCGGGGCGGTGAGGTCACGGACACCATGCGCAAGTACCAGCAGGCCCTGGACCCGGTGCGCAAGGTCGTGATGATCGCGGTGCCCGTGATCTTCGGCCTCTTCGCGGCCTCCACGGTGGCCACGCAGTGGCAGACCGTCCTGCTGTTCTTCAACCAGGAGCCCTTCGGCCAGACCGATCCCGAGTTCAACCTGGACCTCGCCTTCTACGTGTTCACGCTGCCGTTCCTGCGGCTGCTCATCGGGTTCCTGGTCACGGCGCTGCTGCTCGCCGGCGTGGCCGGTCTGCTGATGCACTACGTCTACGGCGGGATCCGCATCCACGAGCGCGGGATCTCCACCACGCGCGCCGCGCGCGTGCACCTGGGCTCGATCGTCGCGGCATTCCTCGCGCTGCAGGCGGTGAACTTCTGGCTGGACCGCTACTCCACCCTGATCTCCGACTCCGGCAAGTGGACCGGCGCGCTCTACACGGACGTCAACGCCGTGATCCCCACCAAGGGCATCCTGGCCGTGGCCGCGCTGCTCGTGGCCATCCTCTTCGTGGTGGCCGGGATCATCGGCCGCTGGAAGCTTCCCCTGATCGGACTGGCCATGCTGGTGGTCGTGGCCGTGGTGGCCGGCGGTCTCTACCCGTGGGCCATCCAGCGCTTCCAGGTGACCCCCACCGAGCAGGCGCTCGAGAACGAGTACATCCAGCGCAACATCGACATGACCCGGCAGGCCTACGGTCTGGACCAGACCGAGGTCACGCCGTACGACGCCACGACCCAGACGGAGAAGGGCGCGCTGCGCCAGGACACGGAGACCACCTCCAACATCCGTCTGCTGGACCCCAACGTGGTCTCGCCCGCATTCGCCCAGCTGCAGCAGTTCCGGCCGTACTACCAGTTCCCGGAGATGCTCGCGGTGGACCGGTATGAGATCGACGGCCAGATGCAGGACACCGTGATCGCCCCTCGTGAGCTGAACCCGGACCAGATCCAGGGCTGGTACAACCAGTCCGTGGTCTACACCCACGGCTACGGAGTGGTGGCCGCCTACGGCTCCCGGGTGCAGGAGGACGGCAAGCCGGAGTTCATGCAGTCCGGCATCCCCTCCACGGGCGAGATCTCCGACGACTACGAGCCGCGGATCTACTTCGGCGAGAACTCCCCCAACTACTCCATCGTGGGTGGCTCCCCGGAGGACGAACCCCTCGAGCTGGACCGCCCCCAGACCAACGAGGGCGACGCCGCGGACGCCAAGACCACCTTCACGGGGGACGGCGGTCCCAACGTGGGCAACTGGTTCAACAAGCTGGCCTACTCGATCAAGTTCCAGTCCACGGACATGCTGCTCTCGGACGCGGTGCGCCCCGAGTCGCAGATCCTCTACGACCGCAACCCCCGGGAGCGCGTGGAGAAGGTCGCGCCGTACCTCACCGTTGACGGCAAGCCCTACCCGGCGATCGTGGACAACGAGGTCGTGTGGATCGTGGACGCCTACACCACGGCCGCGTCCTACCCGTACTCCTCGCCCTCCGTGCTCCAGGAGGCCACGCAGGACACCCAGACCGCGCAGGGTACGGCCGCGGCGCTGCCCAACGAGCGCGTGAACTACATCCGCAACTCGGTCAAGGCCACGGTCAACGCCTACGACGGTTCCGTGGACCTCTACGCGTGGGACGACCAGGACCCGGTCCTGAAGGCCTGGCAGAAGATCTTCCCGGAGACCGTGAAGCCGTACTCGGAGATGTCCGCGGACCTCATGGCCCACGTGCGCTACCCCGAGGACATGTTCAAGGTCCAGCGCGAGCTGCTCAACCGCTACCACGTGACGGACGCGAACAGCTTCTACGCGAGCGACGACGTGTGGTCCGTGCCGAACGATCCCACCCAGCAGAACCAGGACGTCCCGCAGCCGCCGTACTACCTGTCGATGCGCATGCCGGGGGAGAAGGAGGCGAACTTCTCACTCACGTCCTCGTTCATCCCGCAGCAGAACGAGACGGGCAACACCCGCAACGTGATGTACGGCTACCTCTCCGCCAACGCGGATGCCGGCACGGGCAAGGACGGCGAGAAGAGCGACGAGTACGGCAAGCTCCGGCTGCTGGAGCTGCCGCGCTCGTCCGTGGTGCCGGGTCCGGGCCAGGCACAGAACCAGTTCAACTCGGACACGGACGTGTCCCAGGAACTGAACCTGCTGCGCCAGGGTGCTTCCGAGGTCATCAACGGCAACCTGCTGACCCTCCCGGCGGGCGGTGGCATGCTCTACGTCCAACCCGTCTACGTGCAGTCCTCGGGCGACGCCGCGTACCCCACGCTTCGCCGCGTGCTCGTGGGCTTCGGCGAGCAGGTCGGCTTTGCGCCCACGCTCGACGGCGCCCTGGACGAGGTCTTCGGGGGCAACTCCGGTGCCACCACGGACACCGGAGCCGGTGTGAGCGAGCAGGCGGCGGAGGCCGCCCAGGGCGGCGACACCGGGAAGAAGGACGACTCCGCGTCGCCGAGTCCCTCGGCGTCCGGCACGCCCGCGCCGCGCTCGTCCTCGCTCCAGGAGTCCCTGGACGCGGCCAACAAGGCCATGCAGGACTCGGACCAGGCCATGAAGGAGGGTGACTGGGCCAAGTACGGAGAGGCTCAGGACCGACTGCAGCAGGCCATCGAGGACGCGATGGCCCAGGACGGAGCCACGCAGTAGCACGGCCCGCACCGCACGCGAGGGGCGACCCTCGGGAACCAGTTCCCGGGGGTCGCCCCTCGATTTGCGCGACCCCCACGGCCTGCGTATAGTTGTCGATGTCGCCGCGGGGTGGAGCAGTTCGGTAGCTCGCTGGGCTCATAACCCAGAGGTCGCAAGTTCAAATCTTGCCCCCGCAACCACGAAGAAGCCCGGTTCCTCCAGGAACTGGGCTTCTTGCATGTCGGCGCCGTGCCTCTCACGCCCGAGAGTTCCCGCGCTCGGACCAGTCCCGCACCCCGATGCCACCGTCCACCCGGCCCGTTGTGCCCGGGAGGTGCAGGGCGCGTTCCGCTCCTGGTCTGACACTGCGCCACCGTGTTCCACAGCCACGACGCCGCCGTGCCCCGGGTGGGGCGGCGGCGGCGTCGCGGGTGGCGGGGGAGCCGGCCGTCAGCGGCGGCGCCGGGAGGTGCCGAAGAGGGAACGGGTGATCTCCCGGCCCAGGGTGGTCCCCGCCGAGCGCATCATCGAGCGCACGGCGGGATTGTCCATCACGGAGCCCAGGAAGCCGCCCTCGTCCTGGCGGGTGCGCGGCTGGTCCGCCTCCTGCCGACGCCGCTCGTCCGGCTCTGCGGCGCGGGTCTCCTCCGCGCGGTCCTCGGCCGCGCCCCCGCCGGCCTGCGCCCCGTCGAGGCGCGCGCGCAGCAGTTCGTAGGCGGACTCCCTGTCCACGGGCTGGCCGTAGGTCTCCATGAGGGGCGAGGCCTTCACGGCCGCCTCGACGTCCGCCACCGGTGCGGGCTTCATGAGGGACTGCGGGGCCCGCATCCGGGTCCACGCCACGGGCGTCGGGGCGCCGGTCTCGGACAGCACCGTGACCACCGCCTCACCCGTGGCGAGCTGGGTGAGCAGCTGCTCGAGGTCGTACTCGCTGCGGGGGTAGGTGCGCGCGGCGGCCTTCAGGGCCTTGGCGTCGTCGGGAGTGAACGCGCGCAGGGCGTGCTGCACGCGGTTGCCCAGCTGCGCCAGGACGTCCGTGGGGATGTCCTTGGGGGACTGTGTCACGAAGAAGATGCCCACGCCCTTGGAGCGGATCAGCCGCACGGTCTGCTCGATGGAGTCCAGGAACTCCTTGGAGGCATCCTCGAAGAGCAGGTGCGCCTCGTCGAAGAAGAACACGAGCTTCGGCTTCTCGGCGTCCCCCACCTCCGGGAGGTCCTGGAAGAGGTCCGCGAGCAGCCACATGAGGAACGTGGAGAACACACGCGGCTGCTGCTGCACCGCGGCCAGCTCGAGGCACGAGACGACCCCCCGGCCGTCCTCGGCGGTGCGCAGCAGCTCGGCGGTGTCGAACTCCGGCTCACCGAAGAAGACGTCCGCTCCCTCGTTCGCGAACGTGGTGAGCTCGCGCAGGATCACCCCTGCGGTCTGCTTGGAGAGCCCGCCGATGCTCGCGAGCTCCTCCTTGCCCTCCGGGGAGGTCAGGTGCACGATCACCTCGCGCAGGTCCTTGAGGTCCAGCAGGGCGAGCCCGTGGGAGTCCGCGTAGTGGAAGACCAGGCCCAGGGAGGACTCCTGCGTGGCGTTGAGCCCCAGCACCTTGGCCAGCAGCGTGGGCCCGAAGGAGGTCACCGTGGCGCGTACCGGCACGCCCGGTCCCTGCCCACCCAGGCTGTAGAACTCCGTGGGGCTCGCGGTGGGAGTCCACGTCTGGCCCACGGACTGCGCACGCTCGGCCACCTTGGGGTTGTCCTCCCCGGGCTGGCAGATCCCGCTGAGATCGCCCTTGACGTCCGTGAGGAAGACGGGGACACCCTGCGCGCTGAGCTGCTCGGCGAGCGCCTGCAGGGTCTTGGTCTTTCCGGTGCCGGTGGCCCCGGCCACCAGTCCGTGGCGGTTGAGGGTGGCCAGCGGGACCCGCACGGGAGCGTCCGCGTGCGCACCGGACTCGTCCAGCGCCGCGCCCAGGTCGAGGCACGGCGCCTCCGAGGCGTAGCCGGAGCGGATGGCCTCGAGCTGCTTCTGCGCCCCTGTGGGATCCTCAGCCATCCTCAGACCTCCTCCGCTGAGACGATGTTCTCGCCGTTGGTGGGGGAGCCACCGTTCTTGAGCGCGGCCAGCCGGGCCTCGATCTCGGTCTGCTGGCCCATGGACTCCAGCGCCTCGAACTGGCGGTCCAGCGAGGAGTCCGCGAGTTCCTGCTGACCGGCCACGCGGGCCTCCTCGCGGCGGATCTTGTCCTCGAAGCGGGAGACCTCGCCCGTGGGGTCCATCACGTCGAAGGACTTCAGGGCATCCTGCACCTGGGACTGGGCCTGGACGGTCTTCTGGCGGGCGGCGAGCTCGTCCCTCTTGGCGGAGAGCTCCTGCAGCTTCCCGCGCATGCTGTTCAGCCCGTCCTTGAGCTTGGCGACCGTCTCGGTCTGCGCCGCGATCTGGGGCTCGGCGCCGCGGGCCTCGTTCTCGGACTGGATCTGGCGCTGGATCGCCACCTTGGCGAGGTCGTCGAACTTCTGCGCCTCACCGGCCTTGCCGGCCGCGCGGAACTCGTCCGCCTTGTTGGACGCGGCGAGCGCCTTGGAGCCCCACTGCTGGGCCTCCTGCAGATCCTCGGCGTGGTCCTTCTCGAGCAGCCGCAGGTTGCCGATGGTCTGGGCCACCGCGGACTCGGCCTCCCGGATGTTCTCGGTGTAGTCGCGCACCATCTGGTCGAGCATCTTCTGCGGGTCCTCCGCAGAGTCGATCATGGCGTTGATGTTGGCCTTCGCCAGCTGGGCGATCCGGCCGAAGATGGACTGCTTGGTCATGGTGTTCTCCTCTTCTCGTCACTTAATTGGAGCTGAAATCTGTGGGGCGCTTCGGGCCCCGGGCGGATCAGAAGTTGCCGCCCACGCCGCCGTCGAAGCCGCCACCTCCGCCGCCGAAGTCTCCTCCGCCGCCGAATCCGCCGCCCCCGCCGAAGCCTCCGCCGTAGCCGCCGCCCCCGCCGTTGAGGATGCCGCCCAGCAGGATCCCGCCGAGCATCGCACCGCCCATGCCGTTGCTGCGGCGACCGTAGCCGGCGCCGCCGTACCCGGGGCCGCCGTAGCCCATGGGGGAGGTGAACTGGTCCACGTCCTGCTGCGCCGCGCGCTGGGCGGCGTCGGCCAGGCGGATGGACTGGTTGGCCTCGTTGAGGGCCCGCTCGGGGTCGGAGTTCTGCAGCTCGTGGGCGATCTCGAGGTGGCGCTCGGCCTCGGCGAGCTCGGTGCGGGCCCGCGCCCCCACTCCACCGCGGCGTGCCCACACATAGTCGGACGCGGTGGTCAGGCTGGCCTGGGCGCTCACCAGGGCGTGGGAGAGCGTCTCCCGCGCGGAGCGGGCGCGGTCGTTCGCGGAGCGGACGTCCTGCAGCCCTTTGTCCAGCTCGGCCTTTGCCTGCGCGAGCCGGCGGGTGGAGCCGATCGGGTCGTAGCGGCCCGTGGCCATCTGCTGGGTGACCGTCTCCAGCACGGAGCGCACACCTGCCGCGGCGCCGGCGAGCTCGGGGCGGGAGCCCTGCCGCACGAGGCCCTCGGCCTCGGCGACGTCCCGCTGGGCGATGCTCACGGCGTCCTTGAGGGACTCCTCCGCGCGGGCGAGCTCCCGGCGGGCGTTGTCCACGGAGTCGACGAGCCGGGCGGCCTGGCCCTGCGCCTCCTCGGCGGCACGGATGTCCAGCACGGCCTCGGAGATCCGCCCCGCGTCCAGGTGCTGCTGCGCCCGGGCGATGGCATCCTTCGCGAAGTCGAGACGCTCCCGCGCCTGCTCGCCGTTGTCGCGGACGGACGCGAGAGCGGCGTCGTCGTACTCGCCGTGCAGCGAGACGAGCTGGGCCTCGACGTCCTGCAGCCGTGGCGCGGTGGCGGCCACCGCGGAGCGGACGCGCTCGAGCGCCTCCGGGGCACGCGTCTCCAGCTGGCGCAGCCCGGCGAAGCTCTGCTCCTGCTCGGCCAGGGGAGCGCGGGCCTGCCGCGTGCGCTCGATGATCTCCCCGAGCCACGCGCGCTGGTCCGCTTCCGTGTCCGGGATGTGGTCCTCGAGCTTCTGCTGCAGCTCGAACGAGGCGCGCATGTGCTCCTTGGCCCGCGCGAGGGCCTCCTCGAAGGGGCGCGTCTGCTCGCTGCCGTACTGCAGCTGCGCGAACGCGAGCTCCTGCTCCGAGTGCTGGATGGCGTTGTCCGCCTCCACGAGCGCGGAACCGGCCTGCTTGTGCAGCTCGGGCAGCGGGACCAGCGGGCGCTGGGGTGCGGTGCCACCGGGGCCCTCGCCCCCGGACGGCCCGCCGGGGCCCGGCTGCCCGCCGTGGGCACCGCCCTGGGCACGACGCCGCCGCGAGCGCATCACGGTCGCGGCACCCACCCCGGCAGCCGCCACCCCGCCCGCCAGCAGCAGGCCGGTCACGGCGCCGCCCGCGCCGCCGAGCTCCTGGTCGATCCCGTCCACGGCGCCCTGGGCGGCAGCGTCCCAGTCCCCGGTGCGCAGCGCGGGCGCGATGTGCTCGTCGTAGATGTCCTGCTGCTCGGACGTGGACAGCGGTCCCGAAGAGTTGGCCACGAAGCGCGCCTGCTTGGACTGCGTGGCCACCGCCAGGACGGCGTCGTTGGTCCCGAAGCCGTTGGTCTTCGCGAACTTCTGGACCCACTCACCCGGGTCCGTGGGATCCGTGAAGGTGTCCACGTACACCACGTAGAGGGTGATGCTGTGCTCGTTCGCCAGCTCGGAGATGTCGTTCTGCAGGGCCGACGAGTCCCCGAGGGCGCCGCTGGTGTCCACCACGCGCTGGCCGGGGTCCACCCGGGAGGGCGGCTCCGCGTGCGCGGCCGGGCCCGCCACCAGGCAGGCGCCCGTGAGGAGGGCGGCGGGAATCGTGCGGTGCCAGGCGGTGCGTGGTGTCATGACCCTCGTTCCGTTCGGATGTCAGCCCGGTGGACGGGCGGCGCCCGGTGCGCCCGGGGAAGGACCCGCCGTCCGGTTCACAGGATACGCGTCGGTGTCAGCGGGGTCACACGAGGGCAATCGGTCGGCTGGCGCCCCCACGCGGCGGTGTCGAGGGGGACGTCCAGCGCCGCCCCAGTCGGAACGGGCATACTGGGAGTCCGCAACCTGTCGGGCCGGTCACCGGTACCCCGCTCTACGAGGAGAGAACATGGCTGATTCCCACGATCCGCGCACCGGGGGCGATCCCCAGGGGCCGGTGCCCCCGTACGGCCAGTACGGCGCGGGCCAGCAGAGCGGTTCCACGAACCCCGACGACGGTTCGGCGTGGCAGTCCCAGGAGACCCGTCCGATCCCGCCCGGGGGTGGGGAGGGCTCCCCGCAGTACGGTGGTGCCTCCTACGACGGCGCGCCCGCCGGAGGCCCCTACGGGAGCGGGCCGTACGACGGTGCCGGGTACAGCGGCGGCGGGTACGACGACGGCTCCGGGGCCGGCTATCCGCCCGCGGCGGGTGGACCGGGCTGGGACGGGTCGGAGGGCGGCGCCTATCCCGCTCAGGACGGCGCCGCGGCCCCCAAGCGGAAGTTCTCCGGGGGGACCATGATCGCGGGGATGGCGCTCGCCGGGCTGCTCGGTGCGGGTGTGGCGGTCGGTGCCGGTGCGCTGGGCGACGACAACGCCACCGGCGGCACCAACAGCTCGCCCGTGATCGTCAACGACACCGAGTCCGTCAACGAGATCACCGCCGCGACCGAAAAGGCCTCCCCGTCCGTGGTCACGATCTCCGCCGCCTCCGGCAACGAGGCCGGCACGGGCTCCGGTGTGCTGCTGGACGACCAGGGCCACGTGCTGACCAACACCCACGTGGTCACCCTGGACGGCGCGGCCTCGGACGCGAAGATCGAGGTGCAGGCCGCTGACGGGTCCGTGCGCAAGGCCACCGTGGTGGGCACGGACCCGGAGTCCGACCTCGCGGTCATCAAGATCGACCCCAACGGTCTGACCCCCGCTGTGTTCGGGGACTCGGACAAGCTCAACGTGGGGGATGCCGCGATCGCCATCGGTGCGCCGCTGGGACTGAGCGGAACCGTCACGGACGGCATCGTCTCCACGCTCAACCGCACCATCGCCGTGGCCTCCTCGGCCGCCGAGGACACCCCGGACGACTCCCAGCAGAGCCCGGGCGGTCCGCAGGACTTCTTCTTCAACTTCCCGGACAACGGCCAGTCCGGCTCGCAGTCCGCCAAGTCCAGCGTGTACCTGAACGTGATCCAGACGGACGCGGCCATCAACCCCGGCAACTCCGGTGGTGCGCTCGTGAACTCCGCCGGTGAGGTCATCGGCATCAACGTGGCGATCGCCTCCGCGGGCGGTTCCTCCAGCGAGTCGTCGGCGTCCGGCAACATCGGCGTGGGCTTCTCGATCCCGTCCAACACGGCCAAGCGCGTGGCGGACGAGATCATCAAGGACGGCAAGGCCACGCACGGCTACCTGGGCGCTTCCGTCTCCCCGTACGTGCCCTCCGGCAGCACCTCGGACCAGTTCTCCTCCGGCGCCCAGGTGCGCTCGGTGGAGTCCGGGTCCCCCGCGGCGGACGCCGGGTTGAAGACGGACGACGTGATCACGTCCTTCAACGGCAAGCCGATCACGGACGCGGACGCCCTGACCGCGGGCGTGCGCGAGCTCGCCGCGGGTTCGGAGGCCGAGATCGTCTTCAACCGGGGCAACGACGAGCAGAAGGCCACCGTGACCGTGGGCAACGCCGCGGACCAGAAGAAGTAGTCGCGTCACTGCGGTGACGGGCCGGCAGCCACCGGTCCGTCACCGGAGGTCTCACGGCACAGCAGGTGCGGCGCCAGGGACGGTGCGCAGCGGCGGGGAACGGAACGGGCGGCGTCGTCCCCCGTGCGTCACACCCCGTCCGGGAAGCCCAGCTGGCGCCACGCCTCGTAGAGGGCGATGGAAGCCGAGTTGGCGAGGTTCAGGGAACGGCGCCCCGCGAGCATGGGAATCCGCACCCGCTCGTGGACGTGCTCGTCCGCGAGCACCTCGTCCGGCAGCCCCGTGGACTCGCGTCCGAACAGCAGGACGTCACCGTCCCGGTAGGCCACGTCCGTGTGGCGCGTGCTCGAGCGGGACGTGAACGCGAAGACCCGCGCGTCGCCGAGGGCGTCCCACAGGGCCTCCACCGTGGGGTGGACGTCCATCACCGCGAGGTCGTGGTAGTCCAGGCCCGCGCGCCGCAGGTTCGCGTGGTCGAAGTTGAAGCCGAGCGGCTCCACGAGGTGCAGGCGGGCCCCCGTGCACGCGGCGAGCCGGATGGCGTTGCCGGTGTTGCCGGGGATCTCGGGGGTGTGGAAGACGAAGTGGAGCATGGCTGCGAGTCTAGGCCCCGTCGGCGCCTACGGACGCCGCGGTCTCAGCCCCGTGAGGGTGCCTGACGGACGGGGCCCGGGAGCGGAGCCGGTCGTAGGATGGGCCCATGCCCACACCCCGTGTCTACATGGACCACGCCGCCACCACGGACATGCTCCCTGAGGCCGTGGAGGCCTATCTGGAGCAGGCCAGGCGGGGCGGCAACCCTGCGTCCCTGCACTCCGGCGGTCGGTCCGCCCGCATGGCGCTGGAGACGGGGCGGGACGCCGTGGCGGCCGCCCTGAACGCGGAACCGGTGGAGGTCATCCTCACCTCCGGGGGGACGGAGGCGGACAACATGGCGGTGCTCGGCCTGTTCCGCGCCGCCCGGGAGGCGGATCCACGGCGAACGGTGATCGCCCTGTCCGCCGTGGAGCACCACGCCGTCTCCGAGGCCGCCGAATGGCTCGCCGCGCACGAGGGTGCGGAGCTCGTGTGGCTCCGCGTGGATGCCGCGGGTCGCGTGGATCCCGGCCAGCTCGAACGGCTGCTGGCCGAGCGGGCGGCCGAGATCGCGCTGGTCACCGTGATGTGGGCGAACAACGAGGTGGGGACCGTGCAGCCGGTGGCCGAGCTGGCCGCCCTGTGCGACGCCGCCGGGGTGTCCTTCCACGTGGATGCGGTCCAGGCGTTCTGCGCCGTTGCCGTGGACGCCCACCTGTCCGGGATCAGCACGCTCGCGGTCTCCGCGCACAAGCTCGGCGGGCCCATGGGGGTGGGCGCCCTCTACGCACCGCGCACCGTGCGTCTCGCCGCCACGAGCTTCGGCGGCGGCCAGGAGCGCAGCGTCCGTTCGGGCACCGTCAACGCCGCTGGCGCGGCGGCCTTCGGCGCGGCCGTGGAGACCGCGCAGCGAGGATTCCGGGACGAGTTCCTGCGCCGGGCCACCCTGCGCGACGCCCTCGTGGCGGGCATCCGGGAACGCGTCCCAGAGGCGGTGCTGCGCGGACCCGAGCCCGGGAGTCCTGCCGAGGAGTGGGAGCACCCCACCCGACTGCCCGGCAACGCGCACTTCACCTTCCCCGGCTGCGAGGGCGACTCCATGCTCTTCCTGTTCGACGCCGCGGGGGTGGCCCTGTCCACGGGCTCTGCGTGCAGCGCGGGGGTGCCCCGCGCCTCGCACGTGCTGCTCGCCATGGGTGTGGACGAGGAGACCGCCCGCGGTGCCCAGCGCTTCTCCCTGGGCCGCTCCAGCACTCCGGAGGACGTGGAGGCCGTTCTCGACGCCCTCGTGGACGTCCACGCCCGGGCCCGCGCCGCGGGGCTGTCCGGACACGTCCCGGGGTCCTTCACGTCCTGAGCCGACCCGTCGCGGGGAATAGCCGCCCCGGGACGCGGGTTGTTAAAGCGTCTCGTACAACCACAACCTTCAGAAGGGGACCCCGTGCGCGTTCTGGCAGCAATGAGTGGCGGTGTGGACTCCGCGGTGGCCGCGGCCCGGGCGGTGGCCGCCGGGCACGACGTCACGGGCGTGCACCTCGCCCTGTCCCGGACCCCGGGCACGCTGCGCACGGGAGCCCGCGGCTGCTGCACCATCGAGGACTCCCGGGACGCGTGGCGCGCGGCGGAGAAGCTCGGCATCCCGTACTACGTGTGGGACTTCTCCGAACGATTCCAGGCGGATGTCGTGGACGACTTCGTGGCCGAGTACGCGGCTGGGCGCACCCCCAACCCGTGCATGCGCTGCAACGAGAAGATCAAGTTCGCCGCCCTGCTGGAGAAGGCCCTCGCGCTCGGCTTCGACGCCGTGTGCACCGGCCACTACGCCAAGGTCGTGGAGGGCGCGGACGGCCACAGGGAGCTGCACCGCGCCGCGGACTGGGCCAAGGACCAGTCCTACGTGCTGGGCGTGCTCACCGCCGAGCAGCTCGAGCACGCGATCTTCCCGCTCGCCGAGACCCCCTCCAAGGCGCAGGTGCGGGCCGAGGCGGAGGAGCGGGGGCTGTCCGTGGCCAAGAAGCCCGACTCCCACGACATCTGCTTCATCCCGGACGGGGACACCCGCGGCTGGCTCGCTGACCACATGGACCTGGACCCCGGGCGGATCGTGGACACCAAGGGCAATGAGCTCGGGGAGCACCGGGGCGCGCAGGCCTACACCGTGGGTCAGCGCCGCGGCCTGCACATCGGCCGCCCGGCTCCGGACGGCAAGCCGCGGTTCGTGCTGGAGATCCGCCCCAAGACCAACGAGGTGGTGGTGGGCCCCGAGCAGCTGCTCGCGATCGACGTCATGGAGGGCATCCGTCCCTCCTGGGCCGGGCTGCCCCCGCGGGAGGTCGCAGCCCTCGGCGACGATCCCGAGGCCCGTTCCGAGGAGTTCGAAGTGACCGTGCAGGTCCGCGCCCACGGGGACCCCGCGCCGGCCCGGGCGTGGCTCACGCGCACGCAGGGCACCCCGCGGCTGCACGTCCGCCTGGACACGGCCCAGCGCGGCGTGGCCCCGGGCCAGACCATGGTGCTCTACCAGGGCACCCGCGTGCTCGGCCAGGCCACGATCGACGCCGCGTTCGCGGACCGCGCCCACCACGCGCCGGCCTGAGCGGAGTCCGTTCGTCGCCGGTGGGGCGGTCGCGACGACGCCGCGCGGCCGCGTGTCAGAGCTTGCCCTGCCTCCGGTGCGGGTGCCGGGTGTTCCGCGAAGAGTGCGCGGGGTCGGGTCCGCGAGCCCGTTTAGAGTGGTGGTCATGAGTTCCGCGACCGATCCCGCAGACCACGCGCCCCTCGATCCCGCCGCGGGCGGGGCGGGGCCCGGTGACACCGCGTCCGCCCAGGAGCGGCTGGACGCGATCCGGGGCACGATCGACAACATCGACGCCGCGCTGATCCACCTCCTCGCAGAGCGCTTCAAGGCCACTCAGCGGGTGGGCACGCTCAAGGCGGAGAACGACATGCCGCCCTCGGACCCGGAGCGGGAGAAGGCCCAGATCGAGCGGCTGCGCAGCCTGGCGGTGGCCGCCCACCTGGATCCCGAGTTCGCGGAGAAGTTCCTGAACTTCATCATCAGCGAGGTCATCCGCCACCACGAGGCCATCTCCGAGGACCACCAGCGCGGAACGGACGCATGAGCGGCTTCGCCACGGACGCCGTCACCGCCACCTTGACCCGGCCCCTGCGCGGCACGGACCTCGTGGAGACGTTCACGGTGCTGCGGGGCGAGCTCGGAGCCCCGCACCGCGCGGCCGTGCCCCTGCTCCCGGACCGCGGGCCGCACGCGGAGCTCGCGGCACGCACGTGCGCGGTCCTGGAGTCCCTGCACGCGGACCGCCAGCCGCACGGCTGGCGCGTGACCGGCGTCGCCGGGGACGACTCCCGCCAGGCCCGCGGGCTGCTCGCGAGCGACCTCAACGCGGTGGCCGACGTGCTCGGCGCGGAGTCCGGGGCGGACGATGCGCCGGTGGTCTTCACGCTTCTCGGGCCGGTGTCACTCGCGGCCACCGTCCACGTGCGCAACGGCGAGAAGCTGCAGTCGGACCCGGGGGCCCGGCGTGACCTCACGGAGTCCTGGTGCGCGGGGATTGCCGGTCTCATGGCCGCGGTCCGGCGCAACACCGACGGCCGCGGCGCGGTGCTCGTGCTCTCGGAACCGGAGCTGGACAGGGTCCTGGAGGGCACCATTCCCACCGCCAGCGGCTACCGCACCCTGCGTGCCGTGCCCCGCGCCGAGGTCCGCGACGCCCTGACCGCGGCGGTCGGCGCGTGCAGGGACGCCGGTGCGGCGTCGGTCGTGCTCGACGCCGGAGCGGCCGGGGCGCACTGGGCGCCCCGCTGCGGCGCCGACACCGTGGTGGTGCCCCTCCCCACGGGGAGCACGCGCGAGTGGGAACCGCTGGCGGCTCTGCGCGAGGCGGGGCTGCGGCTGTGCGTCGACTCGGTGGGGACCACCGCACCGGCACGAACCGCGGTCGAGCGGCTGCTCGGCCCGTGGTGCGAACTGGGCATGGAACCGGCGGCTCTGCTGGGAACCGTCCTGGCGCCGTCGTCCCGGATCAGTGAACTGGCACCCCCGCAGCTGCCCGCGGCGCTGCAACGGGTGACCGGGGCGGGCGGCGCGCTCACGGAGGCGTGCAACGAGGGTTGACCCCGCTCAGGCCGTAGAATCGGCAGACAGGACGCGGGTCGTCGGCCGCGGCCGACCCCGGAGCAGGAACGAGGGCGAAGGCGGGCCATGAAGGCGAGAATTCTGGTGGTGGACGACGATGCCGCGCTGTCCGAGATGATCGGCATCATCCTGGCGTCGGAGGACTTCGAGCCGGTGTACTGCTACGACGGCTCGAGTGCCCGCGAGGTCTTCCGGGCCTCGGAGCCGGACCTCATCCTCCTGGACCTCATGCTTCCCGGGTTGGACGGCATCCAGGTGTGCCAGCAGATCCGCGCGGAGTCGGACGTGCCCGTGGTGATGCTGACTGCCAAGTCCGACACCGCCGACGTGGTGCGCGGGCTCGAGGCCGGCGCGGACGACTACGTCCCCAAACCCTTCAAGCCCGCCGAGCTCGTGGCGCGCGTCAAGGCACGGCTGCGTCCCATGGACCGCGGCGCCACCCAGGAGATCACGCTCGGTGACATCGTCATCGACGTCACCGGTCACACCGTGACCCGGGACGGGGAGGAAATCTCCCTCACGCCGCTGGAGTTCGACCTGCTCGCCACCCTCGCGCGCTCGCCGCACCAGGTCTTCAGTCGCGACGAGCTGCTGCGGGACGTGTGGGGCTATCCCCACGCGGCGGACAACCGGCTGGTCAACGTGCACGTGCAGCGGCTGCGCTCCAAGGTGGAGCGCGACCCCGAGAACCCCGAGGTGGTGCTCACGGTGCGCGGCATCGGGTACAAGGCCGGCGGGCACCCGCATAAATGACGGCGAGCGCAGCACCGCCGGCGTCGACACCGGCACCGCGCCGCCGCCCCAGACGGTTCCGCAGGATCCGCCTGGGGCGCCGCGTGCTGTTCCGGCGCTGGCGGCAGTCGCTGCAGTTCCGCGCCATCGCGATCGCCCTCACGCTGACCTCCGTGGCGTTCCTCGCCACGGGCAGCTTCCTGTCCCACCAGATTGCGGACCGGCTGTTCACGGACCGGCTCAACCAGGTGCTCGAGGAAGCGCGCACGGACATCGGCATTGCCCAGGCGAGCTTCGACGCCTCCGACGCGTCGGACCGCACCGAGGTGCAGGCGCTGATCAACTCGACCATGGGGAGCCTGAGCCAGGACACGGACTCCACCGACCACCGGTGGATCCTGATTCCCCTGGACCAGGGCTCGGGCCAGTCCTTCGTGGGGGTCCAGGCGGAGAGTTCCTGGATGACCTCCGCCACCGTCCCCCAGCAGCTGCAGCAGCGCGTGGCCAACGCGGACGGCACCTACTGGCAGCCCGCCTCGGCCCGCATGACGGAGAACGGCCCCGAGCAGCCCGTCATCGTGGTGGGGGACGTGGTGCAGCTGAACCAGAACTCGCGCTACGGGCTGTACTTCGTGTACGACTTCTCGGATCCGCAGGCCACGCTGGACTCGATCCACGCGGTGCTGCTGCTGTCCATGGTGGCGCTGCTGCTGCTCGTGGGCACCATCGTCTGGTACGTCACCCGTGAAGTGGTCCGCCCCGTGTCCAACACGGCACGCGTGTCCCAGCGGCTGTCCGAGGGCGACCTCGACGTGCGCATGCAGGTGCGCGGGACCAACGAGGTGGCGCAGCTGAGCCGCTCCTTCAACCGCATGGCGGACTCCATCCAGACCCAGATCACGCAGCTGGAACAGCTGTCCTCGATGCAGCAGACCTTCGTCTCGGACGTCTCCCACGAGCTGCGCACGCCGCTGACCACCGTGAAGATGGCCGCGGAGGTGCTCTACAACGCACGCGAGGACTTCGACCCCGTCAACCGCCGCTCCGCGGAGCTGCTGCACAACCAGGTGGACCGGTTCGACTCCATGCTCTCGGACCTGCTCGAGATCTCCCGCTTCGACGCCGGCGCCGCCCGCCTGGACATGGCCTCCACCGACATCTTCTCCGTCATCTACGACGTGGTGGAGGCCGCGGCCCCCATCGTGCTGAGGTCCGGGTCCGAGCTCACGGTGCGTTCCACCCTCACCCGGTGCATGGTGCAGATGGACCAGCGCCGCATCGACCGGATCCTGCGCAACCTGGTGACCAACGCCCTGGAGCACGGGGAGAGCCGACCCGTGGACATCTTCGTGGCCGCCAACGAGAACTGCGTGGCGGTCGCGGTGCGGGACCACGGCATCGGGATGACCGAGGAGCAGACCGCCAAGGTGTTCAACAGGTTCTGGCGCGGGGACCCCGCGCGGGCGCGCACCGTGGGTGGCACCGGTCTGGGGCTCGCGATCGCCACGGAGGACACCCGGCTGCACGGCGGCCGGCTGGAGGTGTGGGCCGAGCCCGACAACGGGGCGTGCTTCCGGCTCACGCTGCCGCTGCTGCGTGCCCAACCCCTGGACCCGGAGCTGGCCAACCCGCTGGACATGCCGCCCGCCGAGAGCTTCACCGAGTCCACCGCCCGGGTCACCGACACGGGCTCGCTGCAGCTGACCGCCCCGCCCGTGCAGCCCGCCATGGAACCCGACACGGGGCAGATGCTCATCGCGTTCCCCTCCGCCCCGGCAGGTGGTGCCGGTTCCGCGAGCGCACAGCCGACGCCGCTCGGGGCCGGGGGCGAGCAGGGAGTGGACGGCGGTCAGGACGACGACGCCCGGCGGACCGGCTCAACCTCGGCGGTCCGCCGCGACGGGACGGAGAAACCATGAACCATCGGTGGAGAGCATCCCGACAGTCTCGGACCACGGGCGGCGCCACGGCGCCTCGTCGCCCGCGCCGTCGGCGCTGCGCTGCGGCCGCTCTCGCGGTGGGGCTGTCGCTGACGCTGTCCGCGTGCGGGGCCATGCCCCGTTCCGGGCCGGTGCACAAGGTCGTGGAACCCACCGAGCAGTCCCAGCAGAGTGCCATGGCGTACAACCCGCAGGCTCCCCGCCCCGGGGCGTCCGCCCAGGAGGTCGTTGAGGGCTTCCTGGCGGCGGGCGTGGGTGCTCAGGACGACTACTCGGTGGCGCGCCAGTACCTCACCCCGCAGCTGGCGACCACGTGGAAGCCGGATGCCCGGGTGCTGATCCACTCGGGTGAGCCCACCACGGTGCCGCGGCTGAACGAGGGGGAGTTCCGCACCACGATCGAAGTGGGTGCCATCCTGGACGCCGAGGGTGTGCGCACGGCTCAGCCCCGGGGGAGCACACGCGTGCTGGACTTCGCGCTGACCTCGGTGGACGGCCAGTGGCGCATCTCGCAGGCCCCGGACGGCGTGATCATCCCGGACACGGACTTCGAGCAGATCTTCTCACCAGTGGACCTGTACTTCTACTCGGCCAACGACAGCACCACCCTGGTCCCCGATCCGCGCTGGTTCGCCAAGCGGCCCACGGCGTCCACGGCCGCGGTGCGCGCGCTGCTGAGCGGACCCGCGTCCTACCTTGAGGACGCCGTCTCCAGCGCGCTCCCGCAGAGTGCCACCCTGTCCAAGTCCTCGGTCCCGGTGTCCGGTGGGACCGCGGCCGTGGACCTCAGCATGTCCGGTTTCGATCCCGCGGACGTGGAGCAGGCCCAGCGGATGGACCAGCAGCTGCGCGCCACCCTGCAGTCCGTGCCGTCCGTGGAGGACGTGGACCTCACGGTCAACGACGCACCCGTGGACACCTCCGGGCGGGAGGGAGCCGATCCCACGCGGTCCGTGACCGTGCCCAACCGCCAGATCGGCGTCTCGGACAACCAGCTGGCGTTCTACCAGGGGGGACAGACGGAGCTCGTTCCCGGTGTCTCCCTGCCGGAAGGGGCCAAGGTCACCAAGCCGGGGATGGACACCGAGGCCTCGACCTTCGGGTTCGTGGACTCCGCGAGCAGTGCGATGTACACGGTGTCCTCCGGTGAGCAGGCGCAGCGCCGCTGGACGGGCGCCTCGCTCACCCGCCCCAGCTTCGACCGGCAGGGCTGGGTCTGGGGATCCGACCGCTCCGGCACGGTCCACGCCGCGCCGACGGCCGCGGAGGGCGCCGGGCGCACCGTCACCGCGGACTGGTTGAAGAACCAGCACGTGGCGTCACTGCGCATCTCCCGGGAGGGCAACCGCGCCCTGGTGGTCACCACCGACGAGTCCGCCCAGCGCTCCACCCTCTGGATCTCCGGCGTGGTGCGCGATGACTCCGGCCAGCCGGTTGAGCTGAAGAAGGGCAACCCCGTGGCGGCGGACGTGGACGTGAACACGGCGCAGTGGATCGGCTCGGACGAGTTCGTGACCACGGCGCTGAACCAGGACAGCAACGCCCAGCCCCGCCGGTACTCGGTGGCGGGAACCTACGAGGACCTGCCCTCCCTCACCGGCGTCACGTCCATCACGGGTGGCAACGGACCCACGGCCGTCTACGGAGCATCGGACGGCAAGCTCTACATGCTGACCGGCAGCTCGTGGGCCCTGCAGAGCGAGGACGTCACGGACACCTCCTTCGCGGGGTGAGCGCACCGACGCCGGGCCCGGTGTCGCCGGGACGCGCTCGGGTGCCCGGCTGACGACCCTGGGCGGGCGGGCCCCCGAGGGCCCGGAACGGTGCTCCCTCCCACCTCTGCACCGGGCGCCCTCCGTCGGGGTCCGCTGCGGCACGGCGCCGCCGTGCGCGGGCGGGTCTCCGCGCGGCGTGCCGCGCCCCCGGGACACCACCGGCGCCACCGTGCGCTGGGCACTGCCCAGCACCGGCCCGGGGTCGCGGCTTCGGGGCCCACGAGCTGGAATGGACGGATGACAGCCGACCGCGTCCGCCAATCGTCGCCGACGATGCCCTCCGGCCCGTCTCGGGCACCCCTGCCCCGTCCCGTTCCCTCGGGCCGCGAGGGGTGCGGGGCCGCGGGGAGCGAGCCGGTGCGTTCTCACCGCCCGGCGCCACCTCCGGGCCCTCGTCGGCCGCAGGGACTCGCTCACCCGCACGATTCCGATTCGCCGCCGGTTCCCGTTCCACGTCGGCAGCCCGCGCGACCACGTCAAGCCGCCGACGCCGCCCGGCCGGGCAGGTGGGGCGGGGCCGTTGCACCGCAGTGGTTCACCGCCGACACCCGGGCGCGCTGGGACGCCGTGGCCGCCCGCCTCGGCGACTGGTGCGCGCAGGCCGTGGAACTGTTCCTGCCCGTCTCGTGCGCGGTGTGCGGGGAGCCCGGTCGCACCCTGTGCCGACCGTGCCGTCTCGTGCTGCGCCGCTGCACCGCCACCCCCGGGCGGGTCACGGCGCCGGAGGTGCTGCGGGAGCGGGGAGTGAGAGTCTTCGCGGCGGGGGAGTACGAGCACGAACTCGCGGCGTGCCTGCTGGCGTACAAGAACGGTGGTCGCACCGATCTGGCGCCCGTCCTCGGGGTTGTGCTCGGGGCGGTCCTCGCCACCGCGGCGCGGGACGTGGCGGAGCCGGGCCGGGGCCCGCTGCTGTGGGTGCCCGTGCCCACGAGTGCCCGCGCGCGTCGTCGTCGGTGGTTCGACCCCGTGGCCTGCCTGCTCGACGCCGCCGCGCTGCCTCCCGGAACCCGCGTGCGCCACGCGCTGCGCCACAGGGGACGCGCGGTTCGCGGTGCGGCAGGACCGCAGAAGGGCAGGGGGAGGAGGCAGCGGGCGCGGGCCGTGAGGGGTTCGATGCGCGCCCGGGACGTGCGGGGACGCACCTGCGTGGTCGTGGACGACGTCCTCACCACGGGAGCCACCATGGCAGAAGCCGTCCGGTGCCTCACCCGGGCCGGCGCGCACGTGCCCGCGGTGGTCACGCTCGCCGGGGTGCGGGCCGGGCGTTCACCCCGGGAGAACTCCCAGACGTCGGACACCGTTGTCCGTGAATTTCCCTGAGGTTTCATCTAGCGTTGGACCACGGGAAGCAATGAAGGTGTCCCGTGTGGGAGAGCAGCACATCCCGCGTCATCCTCAAGATGTGGAGGGTCTCATGGAACTGAACATCCAGGGCCGCAACGTCACTTTGCCGGACCGATTCAAGGAGTACGCCGAGGAGAAGAGCGAGCGTTTCCAGCAGCTCGGCGACAAGGTCCAATCCATCGAGGTCAAAGTCACCAAGGACAACGGCGCCTCCGGCCACCAGGGCATGCGCGTGGAGATCACCGTGGTCGGCCGCGGACCGGTGCTGCGGGCCGAGGCCCGCAGTGACGACAAGTTCGCCGCGTTCGACGAGGCCTACGGCAAGCTCGTGGAGCAGCTGAGGCGGGCCCGGGACCGCCGCAAGATCCACCGCGCCGGGCACCAGAAGCCGGTCGCGGTGCACGAGGCCACGGGATCGCTGCCCGTGGTTCCCACCACCGGATCGTTCACGGGCTTCGAGTCCCCGCAGGCGCTGTCCGCCGCGGAGGACGAGGCCTTCGACACCGAGTACCCCCTGAGCGACACCCCCACCCCCGTGGAGATCCGCCGCAAGCGCTTCCCCGCCCACCAGATCACGGTGGACGAGGCCGTGGACCAGATGGAGCTGGTGGGCCACGACTTCTTCCTGTTCGTGGACAGGGAGACCCGGGAACCGTCCGCCGTCTACCGCCGCAAGGGCTGGGAGTACGGTGTGATCAGCCTGAGCCAGGACGGACGGGCCGAGGAGGAGAAGGTCCGGGCCTACCAGTCCGAGACCTCCACCGCGGACTCCTGAGCCACCCCTGACGCGCGTCCACACGCGCACCAAGTCACGAGCGGGCCCTGCTACCACGTCGCGGGGCCCGCTCCGCTGTGAGGGACCGCTCGGACTCCCTCACGTACACTGTTCGGCGGTGCACCCTCAGTTCTGCCCGGTGCCCACCAATGATCTCTGAGGAGCGAACACACGTGGCGTCATTCCTGGAAACGGTTCTCCGCACGGGCGACAAGCGCGTCCTGAAGCGACTGAGGACGTACGCGGACGCCGTGAACAGCCTCGAGGACGGGTTCAAGGAGCTCACGGACGCGGAGCTGCGGGCAGAGACGGACGCGTTCCGGGAGCGCATCGCGGACGGCGAGTCGCTCGACCGGCTGCTGCCCGAGGCGTTCGCCGCTGTGCGCGAGGCGGCGTCCCGGACCCTGGGCCAGCGCCACTTCGACGTGCAGATCATGGGCGGCGCGGCGCTGCACCTCGGCTACATCGCGGAGATGAAGACCGGTGAGGGCAAGACCCTGGTGGCCACGGCCCCGGCGTACCTCAACGCGCTCTCCGGCAAGGGCGTCCACGTGGTGACGGTCAACGACTACCTGGCGGAGTACCAGGCCAACCTCATGGGCCGCGTCTACCGTTTCCTGGGCCTGGAGACCGGGGTGATCCTGGGAGGTCAGGAACCCTCGGTGCGCCGCGAGCAGTACGCCGCGGACATTACCTACGGCACCAACAACGAGTTCGGCTTCGACTACCTGCGTGACAACATGGCGTGGACCAAGGACGAGCTCGTCCAGCGGGGCCACCACTTCGCGATCGTGGACGAGGTGGACTCCATCCTCATCGACGAGGCCCGCACCCCGCTCATCATCTCCGGCCCCGCCTCGGGGGAGGCCAACCGCTGGTACCGCGAGTTCGCGACCGTGGTGAAGACCCTCTCCCCGGAGACCGACTACGAGGTGGACGAGAAGAAGCGCACGGTGGGTGTGCTCGAACCGGGCATCGAGAAGGTCGAGGACTGGCTCGGCATCGACAACCTGTACGAGTCCCGGAACACCCCGCTGATCGGTTTCCTCAACAACGCGATCAAGGCCAAGGAGCTGTTCCGCAACAACAAGGACTACATCGTCTCGGGCGGCGAGGTGAAGATCGTGGACGAGCACACGGGGCGTGTGCTCGCCGGGCGGCGCTACAACGAGGGCGTCCACCAGGCCATCGAGGCCAAGGAGGGCGTGGACATCAAGCCCGAGAACCAGACGATGGCCACCATCACCCTGCAGAACTACTTCCGCCTGTACGACAAGCTCTCCGGCATGACGGGCACCGCCCAGACCGAGGCCGCGGAGTTCATGAACACGTACGAGATCGGCGTGGTGGCCATCCCCCCGCACCGTGGCATCGCGCGCGAGGACAAGCGGGACGTGGTCTACAAGAACGAGGCCACCAAGTACGCGGCCGTGGTGCGCGACATCGAGGAGCGCCACGGCAAGGGCCAGCCCGTGCTCGTGGGCACGGCCTCGGTGGAGAAGTCCGAGTACCTCTCCCGGCTGCTCGCCAAGCGCGGAGTGCGCCACGAGGTGCTCAACGCCAAGAACCACGCCCGGGAGGCCGCGATCGTGGCCCAGGCAGGGCGCAAGGGCGCGGTCACCGTGGCCACCAACATGGCGGGGCGCGGCACCGACATCATGCTCGGCGGCAACGCGGAGTTCAACGCCGTGGAGAAGATGGCGGAGCTGGGACTGGACCCGGAGCGGGACGCCGAGGAGTACGAGGCGCGGTGGCCCGAGGTGCTCGAGGCCTGCGAGGAGGCCACCCGGACCGAGCACGACGAGGTTCTGGAGGCCGGTGGGCTCTACGTCCTGGGCACCGAGCGCCACGAGTCCCGCCGCATCGACAACCAGCTCCGCGGGCGCTCCGGGCGTCAGGGTGACCCGGGGGAGTCCCGGTTCTACCTGTCGCTGTCCGACGACCTCATGCGCCTGTTCAACCCCGGTGCCGCCCAGCGGCTCATGGCGATCGCACCGGACGACGTCCCCGTCACGGGGCGGCTCATCACCTCCGGGATCGCGAACGCCCAGAACCAGGTGGAGGGGCGCAACGCCGAGCAGCGCAAGAACGTGCTGAAGTACGACGACGTCCTGAACCGCCAGCGCGAGGTGGTCTACAAGGATCGCAAGCGGATCCTCATGGGCGACGACATCGAGGACCAGATCCGACAGTTCACGGAGGAGGTCATCTCCTCCGTGGTCCTGGAGCGCACCGGCAAGGGCCACCCCGAGGACTGGGACCTGGACGGCCTCTGGGAGGCACTGCGGGCCATCTACCCCGTGTCCCTGAGCCCCGAGGAGGTCACGGAGGAGGCGGGTGGGCTCCCGCGACTGACCACGGAGTTCCTGCAGGAGCAGATCCTCTCGGACGCCAGGGTGATGTACCAGGAGCGCGAGGAGGAACTCGGCTCCGAGGCCATGCGCAACCTGGAGCGCCGGGTGCTGCTGTCGGTCATCGGCCAGCGCTGGCCCGAGCACCTCTACGAGATGGACTACCTCAAGGAGGGTATCGGGTTGCGGGCCATGGCCCAGCGCGACCCCCTGGTGGAGTACCAGCGGGAGGGCCACGCGATGTTCCAGGACGTCATGGCAGCCATCCGTGAGCAGACGGTGGTGACTCTGTTCCACCTGGAGGTCCGCAAGCAGCGCACGGGAGCGGACGGTGGGGCCGTGCAGCTGAGCGCCCCCCAGCGCCCGGCGTTCCTGAAGTACACCGCCCCGGACGAGGACGGCACGCCCACGGCAGCCGTGGAGCGGGAAGGCTCTCTCGGTGCCGGTTCCTCGAACGCCACCGGCTCGCAGGACGACGCGGACTCCGTGGACGACGCAGGCTCCGCGGCGGCGGAGGGCGAGACCGCGACCGCGGCTATCTCGGAGAACTCCGAGGAGGTTGCCTCCAACCGGGCGCAGCGTCGCGGGAAATCGGCGAAGAGCAGCTCCAAGGCCAGGCGCGGCAAGCGCCGCTGAGACCGGTGCCGCCGTGGCGGGTCACCCCACCTCGAGGTGGGTGACCCGCCACTGCCGTGCCGAGCGCTCGATGCGCAGCGCCACGGCCCGAGCGCGGGTGGACTCCTCCACCACGAGCGACGCCTCGTAGCAGCCGGGGGCCGGGCTGCACACGCGGACCCGGCGGACGCGGGCGGCACGGTGCACCTCGAAGAGGTCCCGCCGCTCGGGGCACTGCTCCTGCACGAGCTTCAGCATTGCGGCACGCTGCGTGAACCGCTCGACCACGTTGGGTTCGGTCCACCGGGACAACTGGGAAGCGGGCCGGGTTCCGGCCAGGATCTCCACCGCGGCCTGACCGATGCTGCGGGCGATCGCGCCCACGCGCTCGCTCTCGCTGCGCCCGGTGAGAGCGGCGGCCGAACGGTCCTGCCGCCACGTGTAGCCGCCCGGTGAGGTGCGGGGTGTCGATGCGGGGACGGTGATGCTCATGGCGTGCTCCTTGGTGGGTGGGGCGGTGCATTCGGTCGAGAGGTCGGAGTGCCCCGGCTGTCGGCCCGGGATCTCGCGGGCGGCTGGGACGGAGCGGGGCGGCACGCGGCGGCGCTGCCCGGACCCCGGGGCTGCGGGGTAAGCGGTCATCCGGGAACTCCCGCGCTTCCCAGCAGCTGCGGTGGTACCCGCAGCTGCTGCCCGGGACGGATCAGGTCCCCGTCTGCTTCCAGGACGTTGAGCTCCAGCCAGGAGCCCAGGTGCCGGCACACGTCCTCGTCCGTGGCCCGCGCACCCAGCAGCTGCTCCGTGAGGTCCCACAGGGTGTCGCCGCGGACCACGGTGACGGAGCCGTCGACCACCCGCTCCGGTGCAGGTGCGCGCTCCGGCAGGGGAGCGGGCGTCGTCGTGCGCGGGGGGTGCGGCGAGTGTGGAAACCCGGAGGAGCCCGGACCCTCCGCACCGGTATCGGGGCTGCCCGGGGCTCCGCTGGCCGACTCGGGCTGCGGGACCGGGGGGACGTCCGGCTGCACGGCGGCGTCGCCCGGTGCGGGCACGACGTCGTCGACCGGCGCGAGCTGCTCCGTGCCCGTGGTCGGTGGACCCCAGAACGGGTCCACGGGGGCGTCTGCGGCGTGGGCGGGGACGACCGTGACCAGCTGGACCCCCACGAGGGCGGCGGTGGTGCGGGCGATGAGCGCGGGGGTGAGGCGCCGCGCCCAGCGCTCCGCGCCCCGCCACCGGAGCCGGTGCGCCACCAGGGCCACCCCGGCCATGACCAGACCACCGAGCCACCAGGCGGCCACCGCGAGGCAGGCTGCCGCCGCGGTGACGGCCAGGGACAGTTCCTGCGCATCGAGGGCCCCGGCGGCGCTCAGCTGCGCGCTCCAGCGCAGCCCCAGCACACCCGTGACGGCGGCCAGCACGGGAACGCCGGACCACAGAACGGCTGACCGGCGGGAGGTCGTGGAGGGGCTGAGGGAATGAAGTCTCATATTTGACTCCGAAACGTGTTGTTTGATGTCGTTTGACATTTTTAGATCATCCGGTGCCCGAGGCCTCGAGTCAATGACCCATGAATACGGATGCAACCCGGCCGGAGTGCGGCTGTGGGGCGACGTCACGCCCCCGTAGTGTGTGGCGCGGTGCCGGCAGAGCCTCGGAATCGGGGCGATGGCGCAGCTCGCGGGCGAGTCGCCGGTGCGATGCCGGTTCGCGAGAGCTCACCGAGCGCCGCCCACGGCGGCCATGGGAAGGAGATCAGCATGCGGTGGGACGAGCTGTTCCAGGACATGGAGTCGCAGCTGGAACGGGCCCGGATGAGCCAGGTGGAGCAGGAGGCCGTGGAAACGGCGCGCGCCGAGCTGGCCAGGCTCAGTCTGCTGGAGCGCCTGGCCGCGCACCGTGAATCCACGGTGCGGCTGCGCCCGGCCCACGGGGAGACGCTCGAGGGCGAGCTCGTGGACGTCGGCGCGGGCTGGGCCGTGGTGCGCGAACGCCACCAGCAGCACCTGGTGCCGCTGCACTCGGTGGTGTGGTGGGAAGGGCTGCCGCGACGGTTCGAGGTGCTCCCCGAAAAGTCCACCGTCCGCCGGCTCGGCATGGGTCACGTGCTGCGGGCCCTGAGCACCGCTCGCGTGCACGTGCGGGTGGCGCTGCGGGAACGGGGCAGCCAGGGCGAGCTCGAGGGCACGGTGGACGCGGTGGGCCAGGACTTCTTCGACCTGGCGGTGCACCCCGAGGACCAGTTCCGCCGCCGGACGGCGGTCACGGGAGTGCGGACCGTCCCGTTCCAGGCCGTGGCACTGGTCTCGTCAGTGGACCCGGGCTGAGGTCGTCACTGCAGAGTGCCCTCTCGGACGGCGTGCTGGGTGCGCTCGTACCCCTGCTGGATGTACTCCTCCAGCTTGGCCTTCTCCACGCGCCACTGGCCGCGGCCACCCACCTGGATGGCGGGCAGCTCTCCGGAGCGCACCATGGCCCTGGCCTGCGGAACGGAGATGCACAGGATCTCGGCCACGTCCGCGAGGGTGAGGAATCGTTGTTGCGACATGGTCGTGCTTCACGTCCTTTGGGGCGGGATACTGCGAGATGAGGTGGTTACCCTTCCCAGTGTCCCACGAGATGAGGGCAGGAGCTGCTTGTCAACATGTGGAGCGAGGAATGGAGCCGTGGCCTCCTGTGTCCACATGACGCGCGTCATGCTTCTGCCCGAGGCCCCGGCGCGGCACACTCGTGGGTAACCGGCGGGGCCGGGCACGGGGAAGGACACGGAGCATGGGACGTCAGGCAACACCGGAGCGGTCCGCGCACTCGAGTGCGTCGGCCGCCCGTTTCCGCAAGCCGTCGTGGCGGGATCCCAGGCTTCTGGTGGGGATGCTGCTGGTGCTGCTCTCCGTGCTGGGGGTGATCCTCCTGGTGGCCGCCGCCAACCGCAACGAGCCCTACTACGCCGCCGCGACCGACCTTGCCGTGGGCCAGCGGGTCACCGCCGATGATCTCACCACCGTGGACGCGCACCTGCAGGAGACCTCCTCCCAGTACATCCCGGGAACGCAGCCGTTGCACGAGGACGCGGTGGTCACCCAGCGGGTGTCGCGGGGGCAGCTGGTCCCCGCCGCATCCATCGGCACGGCCGACCACCTGGACCGGACCTCCGTGGGCATCGCCCTGCAGACTCCGCTTCCGTCCCAGGCCGATCCGGGGGCGCACGTGGACGTCTGGGTGGCCAAGCCCAAGCCCAGCGGACGCGGGTACGTGGAGCCGAAGAAGCTCGTCACCGCGGCGGAGATCGCGCGCGTCGAGACGACCGACACCGCACTGGGCGGCTCCGGGGGCGTCACCGTGCACGTGCTCGTCACCCCGTCGCAGGTGGCACCGCTCGTGGACGCCCTCGGCAACGACGCGAAGGTGACCCTGGTGCCCAACACCGCGGGGAGCGGCTCGTGAGCATCTCCGTGGTGACCCTCGGGTCCGGCACGTGGGAGCTGGTGGAGCGGCTCGAGCGGCTGCACGGGGAGGTGACCGTGGTCCGGCGCTGCCTCGAGCTCTCCGAGCTGCTCGCGTGCGCGCACACGGGCATGGCGCAGCTGGCGCTCGTGGCGGAGGGCGCCGAGGACCTCACGGCGTCGCTGCTCGACCAGCTCGCGAGCAGCGGCCTGCGGGTACTGGTGGTGGAGGGCCACGACGACCTGCGGCTGTCCCAGCTCGGCGTGGGGTCCGTGCCCGCGGTGGTCACGGGGTCCGAGCTGACGGCACGGATCCTCGGGGCCATGCAGGACCCACCGCGGCCCCGCGGCCGGAAAGAGCTCCGGGACGAGGCCCGGGACGAAGCGGGCGCTCCCGGCTCGGAGCCGCCGAGACACCCCGGTGCCGCGGACGGGTCCCGGACCGCAGGACCGGGTGGGAAGGACGCGCGGACCGTGGAGGTGCGGCAGGGCGACGTCGCCCGCGCCCGGGGATCCCGGGGCCACGCCGAGGGAGCCGGTCGCGGGACCGGTCCGGTGCCGCCCACCGCCATTGACGGTGCCGAGGAGAGCGCCGACGACGGCGGGGAGAGCGAGCCGTGGCACCCGGCGGGGGACCCGGGTGCGGCGCCGGGCGACGACGAGGAGGAGCCACGCCTCGTGGTGGTGTGGGGACCCGCCGGGGCGCCGGGGCGCACCGTGGTCTCGATCAACCTCGCGGCCGAGGCTGCCCTGCACGGCGCGCGCGTGCTGCTCGTCGACGCGGACACCTACGCGGCGTCGGTGGCCGCGAGTCTGGGCATGCTCGACGAGGCCGCGGGGCTCGCACAGGCCTGCCGGCTCGCGGACCAGGGGAGGCTCGACGCCGACGCCCTGCGCCGCTGCGCCACCCCGGTCTCCGTGGCCGGCGGATCCGTGGCGGTGCTGAGCGGTCTCACGCGCCATGACCGGTGGCCCGAGCTGAGGGCGTCGGCGCTCGAGCTCGTGCTCGAACGCGCCCGCCAGGTCTGGGACCTCGTGGTCGTGGACGTCTCCTCCCCGCTGGAGGCGGACGAGGAGATCAGCACCGACTTCCTGGCTCCGCGCCGCAATGCCGGGGCGCTGAGTGCCGTGGCGGCGGCGGACACGGTTCTCGCCCTGGGCGCGGCCGACGCCCTCGGGGTCCCCCGCCTGGTGAAGGCCCTCCCGGACCTCGAGGATGCGGCACCCGAGGCGGCGGTGCTGGTGGTGATGAACAAGCTGCGTCCCGCGGCCACCGGGCGCGCCGCCCGCGCCGCCGTGACCGAGGCGTGGGAGCGCTTCTCCCCGGGGCACCCGATCGCCCACACGCTGCCGTGGGACCCCGCGGTGTGCGACGCCGCCCTGCTTGCGGGAGCCGTGCTCGCCGAGACGGCGCCCCGCAGTGCACTGCGCCAGGAGATCACCGCGCTCGCGCTCGCGGTGCGCCGGGGCGAGACCGTGTCCGCCGCGTCATCGGGCGCGGCGACCTCCGGTGGGACGGGCACTAGGCTGGGGCGTCGGATGGGCGCGTGGTTGCGCCGGGACTGAGAGAAGAGGCGGCCGCACATGGCATTCACCGATCCGCTGCGCTGCGTGGCGGACTTCGACGCCGGTGACGCCGAGTGGCTCCACCTGCTCGTGGGGGACTGGCAGCTCGTCGCGGACCTGGGCTTCGGGGATCTGCTGCTCTGCTTCCCCCAGGAGGTGGTGGCCGCCGCTCAGAGCCCCACGGGCCAGCCGATCCCCAAGGAGGGCACGGACTTCCTGGTGCTCGCCCACGCCCGACCGACCACGGGACCCACCGCCTACCAGAAGGACCTGGTCGGGGAGCTCGTGGACGGGCCGGCGGCGGGCACCCTGCGCCGGGCGTGGATCGACCGGCGGATCGAGCGCACCGGGCCCTCGGAGTGGTCGAACCTCGCTTCCCGCTCCGTCACGCTGGTCCCACTGGTGCGCAACAAGCGGACGATCGCCGTGGTCAGCCTGACCACGGATCCGCAGCGTGAACGGCTGCCCTCCCGCATGGAGCTGGTCTACCGGGAATCGGCCGCCGACCTGCTGCGCATGGCGAACCAGGGGACGTGGCCGGACTTCGCGGTGCGCAGCGACTCCCGCAGGGGAGCCCCGCGCGTGGGGGACGGCATGCTGCGGCTGAACGCCTCCGGAGTGGTGGAGTTCTGCTCACCCAACGGTCTCTCCACGTTCCGGCGCCTGGGCTTTCGCGGAGACCTCACCGGGCAGAACCTGCTGGGGGTCGCTCGTCAGCTCCCGCTCACGGCCCCCGGGGTGGACGAGACCCTGGCGCCCGTGCTGGCGGGCACCATGCCGTGGCGGGCAGAGCTCTCGGGGGTCAAGGCCTCGGCGACCCTGCGTGCCATCCCCCTGCGCCAGGGCTCGGAGCGCACGGGGGCGCTGCTGCTGTGCCGGGACGTCACCGAGCTGCGTCGGCGAGACCTGCAGCTCGTGTCCAAGGACGCCACCATCCGTGAGATCCACCACCGGGTGAAGAACAACCTGCAGACGGTCTCAGCACTGCTGCGGCTGCAGTCGCGCCGCATGCACTCGGAGGAGGGACGCAACGGGCTCCAGCAGGCGATGCGCCGGGTCAGTTCGATCGCCCGGGTGCACGAATCCCTCTCCCACGAGATCTCCGAGGACGTGGACTTCGACGAGCTCATGCGCCACCAGGTGAAGCTCGCGGTGGAGACGGCCTCCGCGGGCCAGCGCGTGCGCACGGAGGTCCACGGCTCGTTCGGCCGCCTGCCCTCGAAGAGCGCGACGTCCGTGGCCCTCGTGGTCAACGAACTCGTGGCCAACGCCGTGGAGCACGGGCTCAGGGACCGGGACGGCACCGTGGCGCTGTCCGTGCGCCACCTCGAGGACGAGACCACGGAGACGGGGGAGACCGATCGCGTGCTGGATATCGCCATCGAGGACGACGGCAGCGGAATGGGGGCCACCGTCATCGAGGAGTCCGGCGTGAGCGCCTATCGTCCCCCTGCCGAGGGCGAGGGGCTGGGCATGCAGATCGTGCGGACCCTCGTGGCCAGTGAGCTGCGCGGCAGCATCCGGTGGCAGTCCGCGGAGCAGGGCGGAACGAGTGTGGTCATCACGGCCCGGTTCCGCCAGCCAGCGTCCGGGCGGAGATGACGGGGCCCACCTGCGGCCGGATACGCGAACGGCCCGTGTTCCACCGGGTGGCGGATCACGGGCCGTTGGACGTGCGTGCGGACCTCAGGAAGCGCGACGGGCGCGGGCGGCGCGGCGCTTGAGCGCCCGGCGCTCGTCCTCGCTCATCCCGCCCCACACACCGGCGTCCTGACCGGACTCCAGGGCCCACTGCAGGCACGTGTCCATGACCTCGCAGGTGCGGCACACGGCCTTGGCCTCCTCGATCTGCAGGAGGGCAGGGCCCGTGTTTCCCACGGGGAAGAACAGTTCGGGGTCTTTCTCCAGGCAAGCTGCGCGACTACGCCAGTCCATGACGATGACACCGCTCCTTTCAGGAATTCGTGGTGTGCCGGTCCGCGGGAACCCGGGGGGAGCGCGGCGACCAGCCGCGTGGGGGAACCTGGCCATGACACAGAAAAGGCCCGTGAGATCGGGCCTTTGGGGATCTGTCACTACTTTCCCACGTAAACACAGCGTAAACAAGAGTCTGAGCGCTACATCACACCCGGGGCCCGTATCCGCCCGGTTCCGTGGCTGCCCGGGGCATGCCGGGGCACCGGTGGGGGTGCTCTCACTACAGTGGACGTGTCCAGCTCCCCTTCCGAAAGGCCCGCCATGAACCCCCCGGTGTCCCGCTCCACCACACAGGCACCCGGCCCCCGACCCTGGACCGCGACGGTCATCGCCGTGCTGGTGGCGCTGGAGTCGCTCGCGCTGCTCGTGATGGCGGTGGGTCTCGTCGTGTCGCTCTTCACGGGCCACGTCCTGCCGGTTGCCGGCATCGTCTTCGCGTCCGTGGTCCTGGTGGGTGGAGCATTGTGGCTCGCCGCGGCGGCACGCGGGGTGCTCGGCGGTCTGCGCTGGCCGCGCGCGGCCGTCCTGGTCTCCCAGGCATTCCTGCTCGTCGTGGGGCTGTCCTTGCTGCAGGTGGCACTGGGCGGGTGGGGCATCGCGCTCGCGGTGGTGGCCGTGGTCACGATCCTGTGCCTGTTCGCCCCGCCCACCGTCGCGTTCATGCACCGCACCCGGGACGACGCCGCCCGCTGAGATCCCGGTGCGCGGCCAGGGTCGCATCCCCCGTCCGCGATTGTCGGTGCCTGCCCACCGGGCTGTCCGGGGCTGGGTGCCGCCCCAGCTGCCGGATGGCGCTGGTGAGTCACCGCCCCAGGTCCGCCGGGCACGACGTGGTGGCACGCCACGACGTTCGTCCGGCCCGCGTCGTCACCGGGAAGAGTCGGAGGTGCGCCCCCTCACTCAAGAACCGGTTGGCGGCAGGGGGCACTGCAGGGGGGTCACGGTGCCCCGGTGCACCCAGAACCCCCGTCCCGGCGGCCCACCCAAGGACTGTCCGGTGAAGGAGGCCCCGAACGTGTCCCCGTCAAAGCTGCGGCGGGGTCTCAGGACCAGGGCGTCTGCGTTGTGCCGCCACGTCAGCAGCGGTGGGAACGTGGTCGCGGGGGAGTCCGTGAGCTGGATGCCCACGATCAGCCGCACACCCGGAAGCAGCCAGGCCTCCTCGGCGGGAGGGGGCGCGGAGTCCGCACCGTGGAGCGGGAGGCCGTCCCCGTCAGCCTCCGCCGCGCGGGAACTTCGTGCGGATCCGCCGGAACCGGATGCCTCCGCACGGGGAGCCGTTGCCGTGGGTCTCGACGGTGCCGGGTGAGCCTTTCGGGACGCGGAGCCAGTGTCGGGTCTCCCTGTCCATGCCGCCGCGAGCGCCCGCACGACGTCGGGTGCCAGGCGGTCGGCGTCGTCCAGGACCACGGTGGTCGGGCCCCGCACCCCCTCCAGGCGACGCAGCAGGGCATGGACGTCCTCCGCGCTGTGCAGCACCGGGCGCAGCACGTCGTGGCGCAACGTGCTCGGTCGGTGGTGCGCGGCCCCGGCGTCCGCGGTGTCCGGGTCCAGGTGCGCGTGGGCGGCGGCCAGGAAGCTGCTGCGTCCGCTGCGCGCCGGGCCCGCGACGACGAGCGTGGACCCCGGGCCCCACGGATGGCAGCGCGGGGACCCGTCGCGGGTGACGCCCAGCACGAGACCCGTGGAACGCGGGACGGGAGGGGTCCACGAGCTCGGCAGCGGGAACGCGGCCGGCCACGGGTGGGAAGCGCCAGGTGGCTCGACCGCCAGGGCGGGGTCCGACGCCGCGGTCGTCGTCGGGCGCGGATCCGGTCGTCGTGCGGGACCGGCCGATGCGGCGTCGTCGCCACCGGCAAGCTGCACCACGGCCATCCGCTCCGCGCGGGGAGCAGCGGACCCCGGCGCACACCGGTCCGCGACCGGCCCGCTCAGTGCGGCGCGTCCCGGACGCGCCGAGAACGGCGGCAGGCGCGGCCAGTGCAGCAGCGCATCCGGACTCTGCCCCTCCGGCAGGTGCAGCCGGTTGGGGCCGACGTGGGAGGCCCTGCCCGCCGCGAGGGCCCGGTCGCCGGTGACCAGTGCGGAGAGCCCTCGGGCCGTGCCGGTGGAGACGAGGGCGAGGACGTCGTCCTCCAGATGCGCCCAGGACCCCGCCCGGAAGTGCTGGCAGCAGCGGTCCCAGTCCTCCACGGCCAGCACGGCGCGGGGCCGGGTGCCCGGGACGCATCCGTGCTGCCCGCCCAGCCCGGCGCGGAGCATCTCGAGCAGGTGCGCCACGTCACCCGGCTCGTCCGCTCGTGCCCATCCCCGCAGCGCCGGGTGCGCGGCCACGCCCTCCGCGCTGGCCACCCCGTACAGCGCCTGATCCGACGCCGTGATGACGTACAGCGCCACGGGGTGCGCAGCGGAGGCGCCGGGCAGAGCGAGCGCGGCGCAGCGCCGGAGCAGAGCCGAGAACCAGCCGTGCACGGCGGCAGGACGGCCGATGAGCGCGAGGGCCCCGTCCTCCCACGGCCGCCACGCGGCGCGCCCGCTCCAGTGCTCCGCGGGGTCCTCCGCCGGACCCAGGTCCACGGCGTCACCGACGCCGCTGGGGAGCGCGTTCGCGGTCGCGGGCAGGGTCGGTGGCACCGCGCGGCTGCCGCCTGGAGCACCCTGCGGATCGTCGGGCAGGTGCGCCAGTGCCCCGTCCGCGCTCGCCGAGGCCCAGGAATCGGCCACGTCACGCACTGCTGCCGCCACATCCGGAGCCGGCCCGGAGGCTGCAGGACTCGCAGGCTGAGCCACCTGCGGCGGCCCGTGGTCGGGCGCCGAGGCCGTGAACGTGATCACAGGGGGTTGGGGAGCGGGTGGCCGCATTCGAGTCAGCACGGCTGCCTGCACCTCGACAGCGGGTCCGTCTCCGCGGTCGAGGTATCCCCGGCCGGGCAGCCCGGACGGGATGCGGGCCGCCTGGGTGCCCCCGATGACGTCCACGGACTCCTGCTCCGTGCGCACGCGCAGGCAGAGCGCCTGGGTGACGTTGGCGCGGACGTCCGCGGGCAGGGCACCCTGGGGTCGCTGCGTGGCCAGCACCAGGTGGACCCCCAGGGACCGTCCCACGGTCGCGACGACCGCGAGTTCCTGTGCCGCTTCCGGAAACGCATCCGTCAGCATCTTGGCCTCGTCCACCACCACGACCAGCTCCCGGATCGCCGGGGTGTCGGCGCCCCGCCCCAGCACCTCGGCCATGTCCCGCAGCCCGTGCGCTGCGAGGACCAGCTCGCGGCGTCGCAGCTCGGAGCGCAGGAACACGAGCGCCCGCCGGATCTCGTCCGCACCCAGGTCCGTGAGCAGTGTGGTGAGGTGGGGCAGCCCGGTGAGGGGTGCCAGGGCGGCGCCGCCCTTGAAGTCGATGAAGACGAACTCCAACCGGTGCGGTGGGCACTGCGCGGCGAGGCCGACCACGATCGTGCGCAGCACCTCGGACTTTCCGCATCCCGTGGTTCCGGCGATCAGCATGTGGGGGTGCTCATCGCTCAGCTGGATGCGCTCGACCCCCGCTCTGGACACACCGAAAGCGGTTCCCAGCACGTTCGCCGGGCGTGCCGCCGCCAGCGAGCGCCCCGCCCTCGTGCACGAGGTGTTCGCGGAGACAGCGTCGTGCGACTCGTCCGAGCCCAGGGGGTGCGTCTGGGCGCCACGCTGCGCGCCCGGGCTGTGCGGCACCGATCCGTGCGGCACCGAGCCGCGCGGCGCCGGGAGGGTGGCGGCGTCGTTCGTGAGAGCCAGGAGCTCGTGCGATCCGAGACGGCGGGGCAACCGGCCGCCAGCCGTTCCGGCCCCCGCGCTCGACACGCGACTCCAGGCGGCCACCGCGCGGGCGGCCTGCTCGCAGCCCACCGTGTCCGGGACGAGATCGATGCTGAACCGCTGGTCCTCCCCGGACAGCCCCGGCACGGCGTCGCACCTGCGGGTGGTGAGGCGCAGCTGCGCACCTGCTCCGGCGAGGACGGCTTCCCCGTCGTCGTGCGCGCTCGCGCGGGCCACGACCACGCGCAGCAGATCGGGGTGCTGCGGGCGCGTGCGGGCGTCGTCCGCCGTGAGCACCTCCAGGCCTGCGGTGCCCGGTGGGTCGTCCTGCGGCGGGGAATCCGACTCGGCAGGAGTCTCCGCTCGTAGAGGGGCCTGCCAGCCGAGGCCCGGGGACACGACGAGGCGGCCCAACGCACCGGGGCCGGTGAACAGCTGGACCGCCAGGGCGTTGAGCACCCCCACGGCCCGTGGGTGCTCCAGGGCGAGGGTGAGTGACGGGAGCGCCGCGAGGTCCACGATCACGGGTGCGCTGGGGTGCCACACCTCCCGCACGCGTACACCCTGCGCCCGGGACACGTTGCCGGCCCGCGCCCCGTGACCCAGGCGGACCCAGCGTGCCGCGGCCGCCCGGTCCGGCTCTCCTATCGGACGACTGCTCACCGGGTGTCCCGCCCCCGTGGCGGCGCCGGGCACCACGGGTCCTGGCGCCCTTCGAGGCGCGAACGCGCCTCCCGTGACGGAGCCGGTGGGGGCTGCTGGCGAGGAACGACGGTCTGGAGCGAGCGCGCGGCAGCGGTGGAGGACCTCGGCGGCCGAGGGCGCGGCGTGCGCGCACCGGCGGAGATCGCGGTCCAGTGCGGCCCGCAGCCGGTTCCCCGTGTCCCTGCGAACGCCCCGTTCGCCCACCCATCCCACGACGGTCGTGACGGCCCCGAGCGCGCTGAACACCAGGAAGAACCACCAGTGGGTGACCACCGCAATGCCGATCCCCGCGAGCAGGGGCAGCGCACCCGTGATCATGGTGAGCCTGGCACGGCGGCGGGACGGGGCGTCCACGGTCAGAGGACGGGCTGGATCCGCCTCCCGCGCGGTGATGCCCGGGGGCAGTTGCTGCTCCCCGGGCCAGGACGGCGAGCTCCCCGGCGCTCCGGGCAGTTCCACCCGGAGCCAGCTGAGACGACCACCGCGGCGCAGCCGCACCCGGTCCCCGGAATCGAGGCGGGTCCCGGTGGGAAGAACACTGAGACCGGTGCCGTCGAGCAGCAGGGAGAGATCGGCTCCGGAGGTGGCGCGGCTGCCCGGGGGCAGCAGGACCGGCCCGTCGTCCTGGAGGACGATGTCGCAGCGGCCCCTGGTCAGGAAGAAGCGGGTGCCCGCCCCGGTGCCCTCGACGACCTCGACCGTGGTCGTGTTTTCGCCGCCACCCGGCGTCGTGGTGGCCGTGTCCGAGGCACCGGGCGACACCGTGGACAGAGGTCCGTGCCACCGTGCGACTCCCTCCGGCCGCCCGGTGGCGGCGGTATCCCGGTCGTCCGTCACGGGAAGCAGCACGACCGTGGCGCCGTCCACCAGCGGGGTGGCCCCGACCGTCAGCCGGGCCAGGTCGCGGCCCTCAACCGTGGCGCGGTGCTCGGTGCCGACCAGCCGGGCAAGCTCGGCAGCCAGCTGCGCGCCGTCGCTGGCGGGGGCGGCGGTGACGGTCGCGGTGTGGGTGGTGCGCGTCCCGCTCCAGACGATGTGCAGAGTCAGGTGCATGGCGGCAGTACACCGTGCGGGTCAGGGCCCAGGAGGACGTCGGGCGGGTGGCGTGGGATGTCGGCTGTCCAAGGCCCATTGAGGGGAGGTGGTGCAGGGGGATTGCCGTGCGCGGCCCCGGTGCCCCCGCGGGAGCTCCCCCCGCGACGGAACGGCCCCACCTCCGCGGATCTCGCACGAGCGAGCCTCCGTGGCACGTTCGTGAGACAGTGTGGGACATGAAACCCCGCAAGGTCGTGATCGTCAGTCGCATTTTCCTGCCCGAACCAGCCGCCGCGTCATTTCGTCTGGCGGCGCTCGCACGCGGCTTCGCCGCAGAAGGGGCACAGGTCACCGTCCTCACCACGCGTCCACCCAAGGCCATGGACGCGGACTCGGTGAAGGAGCCGTACGACATCGTGCGTGTTCCCGTGCTTCGCAACAGCGAGGACTATGTGCGGGGCGTGGTGCAGTACCTGAGCTTCGACGTCCAGGCGTTCGCACGCCTTCTCGTCATGGACGCGGACATCGTGGTCAGCGAGCCGCCGCCCACCACGGGACTCGCCGTGTGGCTCTCGAGCGCCCTGAGGCGTCGTCCCTACATCTGGTACAACCCGGACGTGTGGACCTCGGCGACGGTCAACATGGATGTCCCCGGTGTCGTCACACAGCTGATGCGAGCGGCGGAGACCATCGCGTCCCGCCGTGCCGGGGGAGTGATCACCGTGTCGGAGTCCATGGGCGAAGAACTGCATCGTGTGACCGGAACTCCGTGGAGCAGGATGTTCGTGGCGGAGAACGGCATCGACACCGACACCTTCACGCCCGACGGCCCGGCGGCAGACGAGCCTGCGCCGTACTTCGTGTACACGGGCTCGATCTCGGAGTGGCAGGGCGTGGACGTGTTCGTCGAGGCCCTTGCCCAGATTCTGCCCCGTCACCCGGAAGTGACACTGCACGTGCTGGGACGCGGACCCGACCTGAACCGGGTCCAGGAGGTCGCCGCGCGCCTGACCCCGCAGAACGTGGTGTTCCACGGCGTGCAGAGCCCGGCACGCACAGCATCGTTCCTGCGCGGTTCCGTGGCATCTCTAGCCTCCGTGATTCCGTACAAGGGCTACGACTTCTCCAAGCCCACCAAGCTCTACGCCGCGGCAGCGTGCGGTGCGCCGTCCATCTACGCGGGCGTGGGTGCCGCCGCCGAGATGGTGCGCGACCACCAGCTCGGGACGCCTGTGGACTTCACACCGGAGGCCGTTGCCCGAGCCATGGAGGACGCGCTCGCCGCGGCCCGCAGCGAGGACCGTCGGACGACGAGCGACCGTGTCAGCGAGTGGGCCCGCCAGCACGCATCTCTCGCGGCCTCCGGGCGTGCCGCTGCGGCATGGGTGCTCAGCGGATTCGAACGCTCTGCTCACTGAGACCTCCCGCGCGGCAGACTCTCGCGGGGCAGTCGAGGTTGGGGCCGGTGGTCCAGGGTCAGGGCTGGGTGCTCCCCGGACCGGGGCCGTCCGACGGCCGTGATGCTTCCCACGCTGGCGCGCAGTGCGCGTCACACGGGGTGGAGCCAGCGGCGTCCGGTATTTTTAGGCAGGACGATGTCCGTGCATGGATCACGGAGAACCCTAGGAGGGACACATGAACACTGATCTGGTGGTCGTGGGCTCGGGACTGTTCGGTTTGACCGTGGCAGAACGAGCGGCACGCGAATTGGGTTTGAAGGTCACCATGATCGACCGGCGGCCCCACCTGGGCGGCAACGCCTACAGCGAGAACGAGGAGCGAACCGGGATCGAGGTGCACCGCTACGGCGCGCACCTGTTCCACACCTCCAACGAGCGCGTGTGGGAGTACGTGAACCGGTTCACCCAGTTCACCAACTACGTGCACCGCGTGTACACCCGCCACCAGGGCGAGGTGTACCCCATGCCCATCAACCTGGGCACGATCAACCAGTTCTTCCGTGCCGCGTACTCGCCCGGCGAGGCCCGCGAGCTGATCCGCGAGCAGGCCGGTGAGCTGGCGGGCACCGATCCGCAGAACCTCAACGACAAGGGCATCCAGCTGATCGGGCGCCCCCTCTACGAGGCGTTCATCAAGCACTACACCGGCAAGCAGTGGCAGACGGACCCCAAGGACCTGCCCGCGTCGATCATCTCCCGGCTGCCCGTGCGCTACACGTACGACAACCGCTACTTCAACGACACCCACGAGGGCCTGCCCGTGGACGGGTACACCGCGTGGCTCGAGCGCATGGCGGACCACCCGAACATCGACGTCCGCCTGGACACCGACTTCTTCGACGACTCGCAGGAGTTCTCCAAGTCCAACGTGGTGGGCCAGGTCCCCGTGATCTACACGGGCCCCGTGGACCGCTACTTCGACTACGCCGAGGGCGACCTCTCGTGGCGCACGATCGATCTGGAGGAGGAGGTCCTGGACATCGAGGACTTCCAGGGCACCTCCGTGATGAACTACCCGGACGCGGACGTCCCCTACACCCGCATCCACGAGTTCCGCCACTTCCACCCCGAGCGGGACTACACCAAGGACGCGACCGTGATCATGCGGGAGTTCTCCCGTTTCGCGGAGAAGGGCGACGAGCCCTACTACCCGGTGAACACCTCCGAGGACCGCGAGAAGCTGCTGGCCTACCGTGACCTCGCGCAGGGCGAGTCCTCCGTGCTTTTCGGCGGGCGCCTGGGAACCTACAAGTACCTGGACATGCACATGGCCATCGGCTCGGCGCTGTCCATGGTGGACAACAAGATCGCACCGCACTTCACCTCGGGTGCGCCCCTGACCAGCGGAGGAGTGGACGCATGAGCATGGAGCGCGCCAACCAGGCGGAGAAGGCTCAGACCTCGTCCGGCGAAGGCCAGGAATATCTCGCCAAGATCAACACGCAACCCCGCGGAGACAAGGATCTACGCGAGGTGGCACGCGTTGTGTTCCCTGCGGACAAGGACCTGGACGCCCTGCCGCTCTACATTGACGGCCCCATCAACGTGGAGGGCCCCTCCTCCGTGGGCGCAGACACTGCCAATCAGCACCCGGACGACATCATTTCCCGTCGCTCGGTCCGCATCCGGCCGGGACGTCGCGTGTCCTTCGGCTCGTACTTCAATGCGTTTCCCGCTTCCTACTGGAGGCGCTGGACCGTGGCGGATTCCGTCACACTGCGGGTCCGGACTTCAGGGGCCGGTTCCCTGATCGTCTACCGCTCGAATGCCCGTGGGGTGTCCCAACGCGTGGAGGATCGACGCGTGAACGGGTCCACCACGTGCGAGTTCGAACTCACCCTCGCACCGTTCGGCGACGGTGGCTGGTACTGGTTCGACTTGATTTCCGACGAGGAGGGCATGGTCCTGGACTCGGCGTCCTGGCTCGTGCCTTCCCACGGCCGTCCCGTGGGTCGTGTGACGCTGGGCGTGACCACGTTCAACCGTCCCGACTACTGCGTGAACACGATCAAGACCATTGCACAGGCGGACGGGCTGGACGAGGTCCTGGACGAGCTGATCATCGTGGACCAGGGCAACAAGCTGGTCCAGGACGAGCAGGACTTCCCGGAGGCGCAGAAGGCCATGCGCGGAAAGCTGCGCATGATCCGCCAGGGCAACATGGGTGGTTCGGGCGGGTTCGCGCGCAACATGTTCGAGGTCGTGGAAGGCCGACAGACTCCGCAAGGAGTCGAGAAGTCAGACTATGTTCTCATCCTGGACGACGACATCCTTTTGGAGTCCGAAGGTGTCCTGCGGGCGGCCGCATTCGCGGACATGTGCCACACCCCGTCGATCGTGGGCGGGCACATGTTCGACATGTACAACAAGCCGCTGCTCAACGCGTACGCCGAGGTCGTGAATCCTTACCGCTTCCTCTGGGGCCCGGTTGAGGGTCTGGGGGCCGTGGACTTCGCGGAACGGGGTCTGCGTTCCCGCCCCAAACTGCACCGCCGTTGGGACGCGGACTACAACGGCTGGTGGATGTGCCTCATCCCGCGCGTGATCCTCGAGGAGATCGGGCTGTCCCTGCCGGTGTTCATCAAGTGGGATGACTCCGAGTACTCGTTGCGAGCCAAGGCAGCCGGCCATCCCACGATTTCTCTGCCGGGCGCTGCGGTGTGGCACGTCTCCTGGGCGGACAAGGACGACGCCGTGGACTGGCAGGCCTACTTCCACGAGCGCAACCGGCTGATCGCCGCCCTGCTGCACTCGCCGTTCGCCAAGGGTGGTCGCATGCTGCGGGAGTCTCTCACGACGGACACCAAGCACGTCGTCTCCATGCAGTACTACCCGGCGAAATCCGTGCTGCTCGCCATCCAGGACGTACTGGACGGCCCCGACCGGCTCCACGAGATGCTGCCCACCCGCATGCCCCAGATTCGCGCCATGAAGGACGAGTACTCGGATGCTCGTGTGGTCCAGGACCCCTCTGAACTGCCGCCTGTACGGCGGGCCAAGCCGCCGAAGACCATGGAGGCGCCGAAGTCCCCGACCAAGGCACAGCTGATCCCGTGGGCCGTCCGCACCGTGCTCAAGCAGACCTTGCGTCCGGTGCGCAGCATGGCCAAGGAGTACCCCGAGGCCAGCGTGGCGCACATGGATGGGCACTGGTCGTACCTGGCGACGCTGGACTCTGCCGTGGTCTCCAACGCAGACGGCACAGGAGCATCCTGGTACCGCCGTGATCCCGCGCAGGTCCGGGAGCTCATGGCCGAAAGTGTGAAGCTTCACGCCGAGCTGCTCTCGCGCTGGGACTCCCTGAGCGAGCAGTACCGCGCTGCTCTCCCGGAGATCACGTCGGTGGAGGCGTGGGCCCGGACATTCGCGGAGAATGGCTCCGAGCAGTAATTCGCACCCGCTCGACGCCGCACGCTCAGTTGGGTGTGCGGCGTCGGCGCGTCCGAAGCGGCTACGCGGAGGACGAACTGTGCCAGGAAAGGACGGCAGATGGAAACTCAAACTCCCCCCACGCACTTGCGGCCGCCGGGGCAGGATCGTGGTCTGCGCGACGTGTTCGCGAACAGGTTCCTGCTCAAGCTCATCGTGGACAAGGAGATCCAGATCCGCTATCGCGGGACCGTGCTGGGTTTGCTGTGGTCCTACCTCAAACCGGGTGTGCAGTTCTTGGTGTTCTACATCGCCATGGGAGTGTTCCTGGACCTCAACCGGGGTATTGAGAATTTCGCGGTGTACCTGTTCTCCGGCATTGTGGTGATGAACCTCTTCGGGGAAGTCTTTGGCAACGCCTCGCGCTCCGTGGTGGCGAACGGTGGACTGCTCAAGAAGATCTATCTGCCTCGCCAACTGTTTCCAGTGTCCAATTTGCTGGTGGCGTTCGTGCACTTCGTGCCCCAGCTGGTCATCCTGTTGCTGGCGTGCCTGCTCACGGGCTGGAGCCCAGGGATAAAGCAGCTTCTGGCCGTGATCGTCGGCACGCTCATCATCTCGCTCTTCTCGCTGGCGCTTGGCATGCTTTTTGCCACGTTCAACGTTTTCTTCCGGGATGCAGAAAACATCGTGGACCTGGTCATCATGGTGTCCACCTGGGCATCGCCCGTGCTCTACATGTGGACCATGGTGCAGGACAAGCTGTGGAGCTGGGTGTACTACGTGTACATGCTGAACCCGTTGACCGTGGCGGTCGAGCTGTTCCACTACGGATTCTGGTTTTCCACGACAGAGACGCCTCAGTCCTGGCACGTGCCGCCCCACCTCCTCACGGGGTGGACCCCTGTGGCCATCGTGACCAGCCTCATCCTCTACTTCCTCGCGGACAAGCTGTTCCGCTCCCAAGAGGGCAACTTCGCGCAGGAGCTGTGAATCATGTCTAGTTCATCCACTCAGCACACACCCGCACACGCGGATGCAGAGCTCGCCATCAGTGTCAGCCACATGACCAAGGAATTCGTGCTGCGCCACACGCGCTCCATGAAGGAGGCCTTCGTGTGGCTGGTGAAAGGGCGCAAGGGGGACCTGACCGCGAAATTCACCGCGCTCAACGACGTCTCTTTCGACATTCACGACGGCGAGACCGTGGCCCTTCTGGGGTTCAACGGCTCCGGCAAGTCCACGACCCTCAAGATGATCTCCGGGGTGATGAACCCGGACTCGGGGGAGATTCTCACCCGGGAGAAAGTCGCCGGGCTCATCGAGGTGGGCGCAGGCTTCCACCCTGACCTCACGGGGCGCGACAACGTCTACCTCAACGGCGCCATCCTGGGCATGACCAAGGAGGAGATCGATGCCAAGTTCGACGACATCGTGGCGTTCTCGGAGATCGCTGAGTTCATCGACACCGAGGTGAAGTTCTACAGCTCGGGCATGTACCTGCGTCTGGCGTTCTCCGTGGCCATCCACACCGATCCAGAGGTGTTCCTCGTGGACGAGATCCTCTCGGTGGGCGACGAGCCGTTCCAGAAGAAGTGCATCGGCCGCATCAAGGACCTGGTGCGCCGGGGCAAGACACTCGTGGTGGTCAGCCATGACCTCAACCTGGTCATGGACATCTGTGAGCGCGGCATTGTCATGGACCACGGTTCCAAGGTCTTCGACGGCAGCGTGTACGGAGCCGTGGCGCACATGCGAAATCAACCAGAGGAAGACGTCCGTCGCGAACACGTCGAAGGACTGGAACGGGCGTTGGAGGAAAAGCGCCGGAAGCGGGAGTGGCAGGCGCGGGAGGCCGCCGAGCGGGGGGAAGACTTCGTGCCCCAGTACGATCCCGATCTGGACGGCCCCCTGGCGGGTTGAGCGGGCCCGGTCCGCGCCCGGGTGAGAGAACGACGGCGCCGCGAGAGTCCTGCTCTCGCGGCGCCGTCGTTCTGGCGCGGGGGTCACCCGCACCCGGTGATCTTGTAGAGCTTGGCCTCAGGGCCGGTTTGTGCCACGAGTTCGAAGCCGTTCTGCGGGGTGAGCTGGTCGTAACCGGTGGTGTCGAATTCTGCGAAGAGGTTCACCCGCCGAGTGCCGAAGTCCAAGACATACTGGACATTGTGCTCCCTCAGAGCAGGGCAGACCGCGGGGTCCGTGGTCAACTCGTCCAGGTGGTGGATGATCACCGACACGCCCGGGTCCGCCACCAGCCCGTTGTGGGGGATGAGCACCTCGGTGCCCGAGACCGCGTAGGCCTGGGACGTTCCGGTGAGCGGGTTGCCGTAGACCACCGCATCGGAGGGCACGTACTCGGGCAGTTCCTCGAGTAGGGCGAGTTCTTCCGGGGACACCAGGGCGTACGGGTAGTCGCCGGCTCCCGCGTACAGGTTTTTGCCGTAATTCACCACATCCGTCATGGCCTGGGCCTGCAGCAGCTGCCATCCGAGAAGGACGGCCAGCGCGCCGCCGATCACCGCGGTGCCGCGAGAACGCATCAGGGACAAGAGTCGCGTAGCCGCAGCGCGCACTCCTTGGGTCGCCCGCGGGCTGCGGGCAGCCCGGGCCGCCGTGCGCCGGGCCCGAGACACCACCCAGTGCACCAGGGCTACGGCCCCGGCGCTAGCCATGGGAACGGCCACCACGGGGATCAGGGCCAGGATGCGGTGCACGTCGTTGTACCAGATGCCGCCCCAGTCGTAGCGCAGTTCCGCATTCCTGGAAGAGGCCACGAGCACGTAGAGCCACACCAGGAATGCCCAGGCCCCCACAACCCACCGGGAGCGGTGGCGCAACAGGGTGCCCGCGCCCAGGAGCACCACGATGACGAGGGCCCAGGGAAGGTGCGGGGCATTGGGGTGCACGGTCGCCAGGGCCTCGCCAAGGGCCTGGGCCTCCGTGACATGGGGCTTCCACGAGGAAGCCGTCTGGCTGGCCCGAGCCGCGAACCAAATTTGCTGCAGGATGGGCAGCCAGGCCACCAGGCCCACTCCGGTGAGGACCTTGAACCACCACGGTCTGGTGTGGCGCACCATGCGCCACCACGCCGTGAGGAGCATGATCCACAGCAGGGCCAGACCCACCACCACCGAGGATGGGTGAGCAAGTCCCATGGCCCCGGTGACGGCCAGGATCGTGACCCAGAGGGCGGCCTTGGACCGGAGATATGGCTCCCGAGAGAGGCCCAGCGCGTCCGTGAGCAGGCCCAGCCATACAGGGAGGAAGGCGATGGACATGGCGTTGGGGAACAAGTTGCCGTAGAAGCTCAGCAGGTAGGGGAATGCAGGAAAACTCGAGGCCATCAAGCCCGCGGCCACGGACACCGTGGGTCGGGAACCGAGCAATCGGGTGGTGAAGTAGAGGCAGCCCAGAACCCAAACTACGCCGCTAATCATCATGGTCATGGCGTTCCCCGTGAGGACCACCGGAAGGCCAGTCACCTGTGTCACGAACGCTGCGGTGTCGTGCCACGCCGCCGGGTAGAAGGTCGGTTCTACCACTCCCAGTCCGCCCAGCGTGAGTGAGGAGGCCTGTCCGGTCTCCTGGATGTAGCGCACAGCGTTGTAGTGGAAGTTCGCGTCGTACGTCTGCGAGTAGGCGTCTGGAGTTTGCATGATGAGGTGCAGGCGCTGCACCACGATGCCGATGCCGAGTGCCGCCGCGCACCACAGCCCCACGAGGGATGTGGTGATGCGCTCCCGCCAGGGGGTGGCGCCCACCCACGGTCCGGCCATGAGGCGGCGTCGAGCGGGGAGCAGTGCCAGCCACAGCACGAGCGCCACCACGACGAACGCGAGGGCGACCGTGAGAGGGTTCCACGGCACCCCCGCGAGCCCGAAGATCACGGCTGAGGCGCTGAACCCCGCGACGGACAGCGGGATCACCGCCGCGCTGCGGGCGAGCCCGCGCAGACCGAGGGCCACGCTGAGCAGCGCGCCCGGAAGGACCATCAGGATCCCCACCAGCGCGTACGAGGGAAGTGCTTCTAGCCAGCTCACGGGATCCATGACTCCAGACAGCGGGGGGCGGGTACGTGGGAAGTTTAGTGGACGGGGTGCGAGCACCCGGACGGGGTCCGCGGTGGAACTCGCAGAATTCTGCAAGGGCTCCGGCCATCCGAGGGGGAGTGGTTGCCGCCGCACGCTGTGGAACAATGGTCCCCGTGAGTCGAGCGTGGATAGTGATGCCCGTGTACAACGAGGCCGAGGTGGTGGGTGAGGTCCTGGAGAATCTCCGGAGGACCTTCCCGCACGTGGTGTGCGTTGACGACGGCTCCACGGACGACTCCGCACAGATCTGCCGGGACGCCGGAGCCGTGGTGGTCCAGCACCCCATCAACCTGGGGCAGGGTGCCGCGCTGCAGACGGGCTTCGAGTACGCGCTGCAGGACCCGGAGATGGACTGCGTGGTCACGTTCGACTCGGACGGCCAGCACCGCGTGGTGGATGCGTACGACATGGTTCAGCGCATCCGCACCGGCGAGGCCGAGGTGGTCCTGGGCTCGCGCTTCCTGGACGACCGCACCCAGGTGTCCAAACTCAAGCGCCTGGTGCTGCGCACGGCCGCTTTCGTGTCAAAGTTCACGAGCGGCATGGACCTCTCCGACGCCCACAACGGGCTGCGTGCGATCGACCGCTCCACCGTCGCCAAGCTGCACCTGCAGCAGAACCGCATGGCGCACGCCTCGGAGATCGTCAACCGGTTCGCGGAGCTCAAGCCCCGGTGGGTGGAGCACCCCGTGGAGATCATCTACACCGACTACTCACGCGGCAAGGGCCAGTCCCTGCTCAACGGCGTGAACATCCTGGCCGAACTGTTCGTGAAGTAGCGAGACGCACCGATGACCATTCTGATTCAGATCGCCCTGATCCTGGCCGTGGCCTACGGCGCACTCACGCTCGTGCGCGGAGGTGCCAACGCCAAGCACCAGGCCATCCGCCGTCTGGCGGCGGTCGCCTTCTTCTTCTTCGCCGCCATATCGATCCTGGTCCCGGACCTGGTGTCTCAGGCAGCCCGGTTCCTCGGCATCGGCCGCGGCACGGACCTGGTGCTCTATGGGCTCGTGGTGCTCTTCATGATCACCCAGTACACCTCCGCCCAGCGCCGCCGGGTGGACGAGGTCAACATCACGCGCCTGGCGCGGCACATCGCCATCTCGGAGGCGGAGCGCCCCTGGGCGCCCGACGCCGCCCACGTGGACCGCGCCTCGGTGCTCACCTTCGCCGCGGCGTCCCCCACGTCCCGCCCGGCGGAGGAGCCGCACACAGGCCCGGCAGGCCCGGGTGCGGGCTCCGCCCAGCCGGACGCCGGTCACGACGCCGCCCGGGGTGGTTCCACGGCGGTCTGACCTCGCGCTCGTCACCGTGACGCGTGTCACGATTCATGTGGATGCATTCTGCGACCGAGCATGACGTGCCGAGGGCGTTCCATTCGTGCAGGTCAGCGCGGTTATCCACAGAACGCGTCGGCGACCGTGTCCGCCGCGCCTGATTTGCCCTAGCGTTCCCTCCAGAGATGACCAGCCAGTAACGGGTTCGGGGGAACCCCAGGGGGAGCCATGGCCACGGGTGTCACCGAGGACGCGATCGGACTGATCGAGGCGGACGTGCGCGAGCAGATCCGCCGCAGCGGACTGGACCCGCTGCACGAGGTGGAGCCCACCCGCCGGATCGTGGCCTCGGTGGTCTCCGACTACGACGTCCGCTCCGCCCGTGCCGGGCTGCCCCGGATCCAGGACCTGGACGCCACCCGCAAGACCGTGCTGGACCTCGTGGCGGGCTACGGGCCGCTGCAGCCGTACCTGGACGACCCCGAGGTCGAGGAGATCTGGATCAACGGCCCCACCGAGATCTACGTGGCCCGCGGCGGCGAGTCCGAGCTCACGAGTCTGGCATTGAGCGAGTCCCACGTCCGCACGCTCGTGGAGCGGATGCTGAAGTCCTCCGGGCGCCGCCTGGACCTGAGTTCCCCCTTCGTGGACGCCTCCCTGCCGGACGGCTCCCGGCTGCACGTGGTCATCCCGGACGTGACCCGCGCCCACTGGGCCGTGAACATCCGCAAGTTCGTGGCGCGTGCGCGCAGGCTGCAGGACCTGGTCGCGCTGGGCTCGCTCACCACGCAGGCGGCCGACTTCCTGCACGCCGCGGTGGACTCGGGACTCAACATCCTCGTCTCCGGTGCCACGCAGGCCGGGAAGACCACCATGCTCAATTGCCTGTGCGCGGCCATCGGCCCGCGGGAGCGGGTGGTCACGGTCGAGGAGGTCTTCGAGCTCAAGGTGGCGTTGCGCGACGTCGTGGCCATGCAGTGCCGCCAGGCGAACCTCGAGGGTACGGGCGAGATCCCGCTGCGCCGGCTCGTGAAGGAGGCGCTGCGCATGCGCCCGGACCGGCTCGTGGTGGGGGAGGTGCGGGAGGCCGAGAGCCTGGACATGCTCATCGCCCTGAACGCGGGCCTGCCGGGGATGTGCTCGCTACACGCCAACTCCGCACGGGACGCCGTCACCAAGATCTGCACCCTGCCCTTGCTCGCCGGGGACAACATCAGCAGCGCCTTCGTGCTCCCCACCGTGGCGTCGTGCTTCGACCTGGTGGTCCACTGTCAGCGAGACGCCACGGGCCACCGGCGTGTGGCGGAGATCCTGGCGGTGGGCAACAGGGTGGAGAACGGCGTCATCGAGACCTATCCGGTCTTCCGGCTCGAGGACGGGGTCCTGCGCGCGGTCGCCTCCGAGGTCCCGTCCTCGGAGAAGTTCGTGCGCGCGGGGTACGCGCCCGCCGCACTCATCCGCGACGACGCACCGCCGCCCTCCCCGGGGATGGTCGAGGACGGGCCGGAAGCGTCTGCCACTGCGGTGGAACCTTCTGCGCCCCGTGGAACGGGTCGCGTGGCCGACCGCGGGGCGCAGAGCCGCACCGGGTCCGGCAGAACGCGTGCGGGACATCGCGGGAGCACCCGCGGCGGGCAGTCGCGGAGGAAATCCTCGTGAGCGCCCTGGTGGGTGCCCTGCTGGGCGCGGGGGTGTTCCTCGTGTGGTGGTCGTGCTGGACACGGCCCACGGGGACGAGAACGAGGCACGCCGGAGCCGGAAAATTTCGCACGGTCCTGCTGCAGGCAGGGCTGCCGGGGGTGGCGCCGGCCACCTTCGCGGCTCTCAGCCTGGCGCTGGCCGGTGTCGCGGGGCTGCTCACCTTCGCCGTGACCTCCGCGGTGGTGTTCGGGCTGTGCGTCTTCGTCGTCGCACTCGGCGTCCCGCTCTGGCTCGTACGACGCCGCGCGCGACGCCGCACGGCCGTCCTGCGGGAGGTGTGGCCGGACGTCGTGGACCACCTGAGGTCTGCCATCCGCGCGGGCATGGGCCTGCCCGAGGCCCTCATGCAGCTGCAGTACCGCGGGCCCGAACCGTTGCGGCCCGCCTTCGCGCAGTTTGCGGCGGACTACCGGGCCAGCGGCCAGCTGCACGGCTCCCTGACCCTGCTCAAGCAGCGCCTGGCGGATCCCGTAGCGGACAACATCGTGGAGGCGCTGCGCGTCACGCGCGAGGTGGGTGGCACGGACCTGGGCAAGCTGCTCGGCACGCTGTCGGAGTTCCTGCGGGAGAACGAACGAACGCGCAGCGAGCTCGAGGCACGCCAGTCCTGGACCGTCAACGCCGCGCGGCTCTCGGTGGCGGCCCCGTGGCTCATCCTGGCTCTCATGGCCACGCAGCCCGCCGCCGTGCAGGCCTACAACACGGCCGCCGGTGCCGTGGTGCTGCTGGGAGGACTGGTCGTGTCCGTGGTGGCCTATCAGCTCATGCTGCGCCTCGGCGCGCTCCCCGAGGAACAGCGGGTGCTGCGATGAACATCCCCGTGACCTCAGGAATCCTGGGACTTGTCCTGGCGTGGGGCCTCTGGCTCGTGTGGGTGGCCGTGAAGGCCGCAGGAGCGCCGAGCTTCGCGGACCGGATCGCGCCGCAGCTCCGGGCCGTGGAGCTCGGCGGCGGGATCCACGCCACTGCGTGGGGCGCGCCCCGCAGGCAGGGAAGAGCGCTCACCGGCACCGCGGGCAGCCACGTGATGGCCTGGATCCTGGAACGCGCGGCCCCGCTGTTCTCCGACGCGGAGATCCTGGCGCGGCGACTGGTGCGGGACGGGTCGCGCAAGGACCTCATGGACTATCGCGCCGAGCAGGTGCTGTGCGGCGTCGTCGGAGCTGTGGCGGGAGTCGCCTCCGGACTCGCGCTGGCCGTACGGGCCGACGTCCACCCGGCCGTGGTGCCGATTGCCGCTGTCCTGGGAGGCGGGTCGGGGATCTGGGCGCGCAACCAGTGGCTGACGCGCAGCATCCACCGGCGGGAGAAGCTGATGCTCGCCGAGTTCCCAGCGGTGGCCGAGCTCATGGCACTCGCCGTGGGTGCGGGAGAGAGCGCGGTGGGAGCGCTCGAGCGCGTGTGCCGTGTGGCCGAGGGGGAACTGGCCGGGGAGTTCCGCGCAGTTCTCGCCCAGACCCGGGCGGGTGCCGGGCTGAGCACAGCGCTGCAGGACTTCTCCGCCCGCACCGATGTGGTGGCCCTCGGCCGGTTCGTGGACGGCATCGTCGTGGCCATCGAACGCGGGACGCCGCTGGCGGACGTGCTGCGTGCCCAGGCCCAGGACGTCCGTGACCACGACAAGCGCGTGCTCATGGAGGTCGCGGGCAAGAAGGAGATCGCCATGCTGGTTCCCGTGGTCTTCTTCATCCTGCCGCTGAGCGTCGTGTTCGCGGTGTTCCCCGGACTCGCCGTGCTCAACCTCGGCTTTTGACGTCCCATGCTTCCCACCCCACGAATCCACCCCGAGAAGGAGACGACCATGAAACACCTGATGCGCTGCCACACAGGACTGCTGTGGCTGCTGACCGTTGCCGTTCCCGCGCGACTGGCCCCCACCGAGGACGACCCCGACCGCGGGGACGTCCCCGGCTGGGTCATGCTCACCCTGATGTCCGCGGTCCTCGTGGCCGGGCTGCTGCTGATTGCCCGGCCGGCGCTGGAGGGACTGTTCCAAGATGCCATCAACCGCGTCTCGGGACTCTGAGGTCTCCTGCGATCCGGACGCGGGCAACGCGGTGGCCGAGTACGTCATGGTGCTGGCCCTGGCGGTCGTGCTCTTCGGCATGATCCTGCAGCTCGGCTTCACGCTGCACGTGCGCAACACGCTCATCGACGCTGCGGCCGCCGGCGCCCGGTACGCGAGCCTGGCCGACCGCACGGACGCGGACGGAGCCGAGCGCACCCGGGCGATCATCACGGACGCCGTGGGAGCGGGGTACGCACAGGACATCACGGTGTCCCGCACGGGGGTGGGAGAGCTGCCGGCCATCGAGGTGCACGTTGTTGCACCGCTGCCCGTGGTGGCCACGTTCGGCCCATCCGATGCTCTGGAGGTGAGCGGGCATGCGGTGGACATGGACGCCTGACGGGTCTCCCGACCACGGGCAGCCGGAGGACCCGGATCGGGGCAGCGCGGTGATCGAGTTCATCGGTCTGGGTCTGCTGCTGCTGATCCCGATCATCTACCTCGTCATCACGGTGTCCCGTGTCCAGGCGGGTTCCTTCGCGGTGGTGGCCGCCGCGGAACAGGCCGGACAGGCCATCAGCGTGGCGGAAGCCGAGGACCTCGACCGCGCCGGGGTCCACGACCTCGCGGCCGTGGCCGCCCAGGACCACGGTTTTGCGCCGCAGGACCTCGCGGTCACCGTCTCGTGCTCGGATGGCTCGTGTGCGTCCCCGGGCGCGGTGACCACCGTCCATGCCAGCCTGACCGTCCAGCTGCCCGGCATGCCGGGGTTCCTCACGGCCACGGTCGCCACCCTGACCTCCGACGTCACGGTGGTCTCCGGGAGGTACTCGTGACGCCACGGATTTCCGCGTGCGCCAGAGGTGCTCGCAGCGTGCGTCCCACTCGAGGAAAGACCTCGTTCCGTGCACCGGTCCACGCCGGCTGCGGCTCGGTGGGAAGGATCATGAGTCACGTGGCCGCACGACGGTCCGCGGCGGCAGACGGTGATGCTGATCCGGACGGCGGTCAGACCACCATCGTGCTGATCGGCTTCGCCCTGGTCACCCTGCTGCTCGTGGTCACTGTCCTGGCGATCACGAGCGTCTACGTGGGGCAGAGACAGCTGCAGTCGCTCGCGGACCGGGCCGCCGGCGCCGCCGCGGACACCTTCACCACGGTGGACCGCTCCGGTGATGGGCCTCCCACGGCGATCCTGACGGACGACGCGGTGGCGACCTCCGCCGCGAGCTACCTGGGCACGGTGGGAGCGTTCCAGGACGTCAGCGGATTGTCCGTCGGCACCCCCACTGGTTCACCCGACGGCACGACGGCGCAGGTCACCCTCACGGCGGTGGTTCACCCTCCCGTGGTCAACGTGATCGTCCCGGCCGGGGTGCCCATCAGCGCCACCGGGGACGCCCGCGCCGTGATGCGCCGGTGACCACCGGTGGACCGCCAGAGATCCGCGCGGCCGGGTTCATGGTGGCTCGGCACCGTCCCGGGCAGCGCAACGGGCGAACAATGCCTCCGACCAAACCCGCCGGCAGGGCGCGCCGTCCGAAACTTGACGGGACGGCTGACCACCGGTGCTCGACCGGGCCGGAACAGGCACGAAGAAAGCCGGGGGCGGATCAGTGCATCCACGACGCCGCCCCCGGCCTTCTCACGTGGCGCGGATCAGTGCCCGCGCACCAGCCGCAGGGTACGAAGTGCCCGGTTGGCCCACCGGAACGGGGGGAGGAGCAGCAGGAGGCGGAACGCCTTGCGGGCTCCGACGTGGCGCACGGCGCGCCACAGTTCGGCGCGCAGCACGGGGCCCAGGGTCTTGCGGGACGAGCGGGACATGGTGGATCGGTCCTTTCGGATGGGGGTGGGTTCCAGGTGGAGACTGGTCAGTACTGTTCCCAGTCTCGGGGTAGCACCGCGGAGGTGTCGAACGGTTCCCGTTCGCTCACCACGCCGTGGCGGTCGATCACGGTGACGTGCTGGGGCGATCCCCGCCGGGAGCCGCCCGTGATGTGGGCGTCCGAATCCGCGACCACGTTGAGCAGCTCCACCCCGGAGCCCACGTGCACGCCGTCGAGCAGCACGCAGTTGCGCACCACCGCGCCGGCCTCGACCGTCACGTTCTCGCCGATCACGGAGTGCTCCACGGTGCCGGCCACGCGCGAACCGGGGGCCACCAGGGAACGGGACACGGCGGCGTCGTCAGCGATGAACGCGGGCAGCAGGGGCGCCTGGCCGCTCCAGATGGGCCACGCGGGATCGTCCAGGGTGGCGCCGTCCCCGTCCAGCAGCTGCTGCTGCGCGGTCCAGTAGGACTGGATGGTGCCGAGGTCCATCCAGTACCCCAGGTGACGGTGCTCCACCACGGTGTGGTGCTCCAGGACGTGGGGGATGAGGTCCTCGCCGTAGTCCCCCAGTTCGCCCAGAGTGTCCTGCAGGTGGTTCAGCGCGTCCAGGAGCACCGCCGTGGAGAACAGGAACATCTCCCCGGCCACCAGGTTGCTGCGCGGGTGCTCGGGCTTGTACTCGAAGCCGGTGACCTCACCGGACTCGCTGGTTTCCACGACGCTGTACCGGGAGGCGTCCTCGGAGACCTCCGTGGTGACCATGGTGAGGTCCGCGCGCCTGGTGAGATGGGTGTCGATCACGCTGCGGAAGTCGATGGTGTAGAGATGGTCCGCGGAGAGCACGAGCACCAGGTCAGGGTTCGCCTCCCGGATCAGCTCCGCCTGGCGGAAGATGGAGTCCGAGTTCCCGGAGGCGAAGCCCTCGCCCTCCGCGCCCTGGTACGGGGGCAGGATGTGCAGCCCGCCGTGGGAGCGGTCCAGGTCCCAGGGCCGCCCGTTGGCCATGTAGAAGTTGAGGTCGTGGGGCAGGTACTGCTGCACCATCCACACGTCCGGGACGTGGGAGTGCGCCAGGTTGGACAGCGAGATGTCAATCAGCCGGTAGGTGCCGCCCACGGGCAGGGCCGGCTTGACCACGGTGTCGGTGAGGGCTCCCAGGCGCGAGCCCTTGCCCCCTGCCAGGACCAGTGCGAGGACGGTGGGGCGCTGCATCGTCAGTCTCCTTGGTGTTCGTGGGTTCCACCGAGTTTAGCGGCTCACGGGGCCGGGAGACCATGACGTAAAGTGGTCTGTCATGGCCACCATTGACTACGCTGCAGAAATCCGTGCCCTCCGCGCCACCTACGACTCGGTGGCCGCGGTCAGCGACGCCGAGACGCTGCTGAAGGAGATCACGGAGCTCGAGCAGCAGGCCGCCGCGCCGGACCTGTGGGACAACCCGGACGAGGCCCAGAAGGTCACGTCCCAGCTCTCCCACAAGCAGTCCAAGGTGGACCGGCTGCGCAAGATCGAGAGCCGGATCGACGACCTCGAGGTCATGGTGGAGCTCGCCGAGGACGAGGACGACCAGGAGACCCGGGACGCCTCCGCCACGGAGCTGACGTCCATCCAGAAAGCTCTGTCCGAGCTGGAGATCCAGACCCTGCTGGCCGGCGAGTACGACGAGCGCGAGGCCGTGGTCACCATCCGTTCCGGTGCCGGTGGCGTGGACGCCGCGGACTTCGCGGAGATCCTCATGCGCATGTACCTGCGCTGGGCCGAGCGCCACGGCTACCCCACCAAGGTGTTGGACACCTCCTACGCGGAGGAGGCCGGGCTGAAGTCCGCCACGTTCGAGGTCAAGGCTCCGTACGCGTTCGGCACGCTGTCCGTGGAGGCGGGCACCCACCGCCTGGTGCGGATCTCGCCGTTCGACAACCAGGGGCGGCGCCAGACCTCGTTCGCGGCAGTGGAGGTCATCCCGCTCATCGAGTCGGACGACACCGTGGAGATCCCGGAGTCCGAGCTCAAGGTGGACGTGTTCCGTTCCTCCGGTCCCGGTGGCCAGTCCGTGAACACCACGGACTCCGCGGTGCGCATGACCCACATCCCCACGGGCATCGTGGTGTCCATGCAGAACGAGAAGTCCCAGATCCAGAACCGCGCCGCCGCGCTGCGCGTCCTGCAGTCCCGGCTGCTCCTGCAGCGCCAGGAGGAGGCCGACGCCAAGAAGAAGGAGATGGCGGGGGACGTCAAGGCGTCCTGGGGCGACCAGATGCGCTCGTACGTGCTGAACCCGTACCAGATGGTCAAGGATCTGCGCACCAACTACGAGGAGGGCAATCCCAGCTCCGTGTTCGACGGCGGGATCGACTCCTTCATCGACGAAGGCATCCGCTGGCGCGCCGGGGCGCGCCGCGACGACGAGAACTGAGTCTGCACCGCACCGCCCGGCCCACCCACGGTGGCGCCGGGAGAGCGGGGCAGCAGTGAGGGAAGAACAGGCCGATGGCCAAGAAGAACGCTGACGACGGCCGCCAGATCGTGGCCAACAACAAGAAGGCGCGGCACGACTACGCCATCCTGGACACCTACGAGGCCGGACTGGCGCTCATGGGCACCGAGGTGAAGTCCCTGCGCATGGGGCGGGCGTCCCTGGTGGACGCGTTCTGCCAGTTCGACAGCCGCGGTGAGCTGTGGCTCGAGCACGCCCACATCCCGGAGTACCTGCAGGGCTCGTGGACCAACCACTCGGCCCGGCGCCGCCGCAAGCTGCTGCTGCACCGCGCGGAGCTGGACAAGATCGCGGGCAAGACGCGCGAGGCTGGCTACACCATCATCCCGCTGTCGCTGTACTTCGTGGACGGCAAGCGCGTGAAGGTGGAGATCGCGGTGGCCCGCGGCAAGCGCGAGTACGACAAGCGCCAGACCCTGCGCGAGAAGCAGGACAACCGCGAGGCCCAGCGCGCCATGCGCTACCGCAACATGCGCGGCTGAGCTCCGCGTGCCTCACACGGCCGGCGCCTCCACACGGAGGTGCCGGCCGTTCCAGTTCCGTCGCAGCCAGCGGTCGTGGGAGGCGACGACGACGCTCCCCGGGTACTCGGGCACGGCCGCCTCGAGCTGCGTGGCCAGCACCAGGGACACGTGGTTGGTGGGCTCGTCCAGCAGCAGCACGTGGGGCGGGTCCGCGAGCAGGGCGGCCAGGGCCAGCCGACGCCGCTGGCCCACGCTGAGCTCACCCACGCGCCGGTTCTCGTCCCGCCCCGCGAGCAGCCCGAACGTGCCCAGCGGCACCGTCTCCGCGAGTTCCTCACCCACGAGGTCCAGGTAGACCCTCACTGCGGTGCGCTCCGGGTCCGCGTGGGCCACGGAGTCCTCCTGGCCGAGCAGTCCCACGCGCACTCCCGGGGCCCGGTGCACGCTGCGGCCCGTGGGCTCCGCACGGCCCGCCAGGAGGTTCAGCAGGGTGGACTTGCCCGCACCGTTCGGCCCGGTGAGCAGCCACTTCTCACCCGCCCCCACGGTCAGGGAGACCGGGGCGAGGCGGTGCTCCACGGTGGCGCGGGAAGCGGTGAGCACCGGGCCGGAGGCACGGAGGCAGCGCGCGGCGTCGTGGTCCGCGGCCGTCAGACCGCGGAAGAACAGCTCCTGCGTGGGCTTGCGCACCTGCTCCCGCTCGAGGGTGGCCAGGCGCGTCCGGGCGTCGTTGACGCGGCGGGAGACCACGGTGGCGTTGCGGTCCGCGTAGAACTTCTTCGCCGCCCGCGCCTCCGTCCGTGGGGCCCTGCCCGAGTGCCCGACGCTCTGCTGCTCCTGGACCGTGGCCCGCAGCTTCTTCAGCTGCTCCTGCTCGTCCCGGTAGGTGCGCTCCCAGCGCTCGCGAGCGTCCAGCCCGGCCAGCACGTACTGCGAGTAGGTGCCGCTGAAGCGGGTCACGCCGATTCCGGTGCCCGTGCCGTCGGCCACGAGGTCCGCGGTGGCGGCATGGGGGCGTGGGGCCGGGTCGAGGTCCACGAGCGATCCGACCGTGGCGTCCAGGAACGCCCGGTCGTGGCTCGCGAGCAGCACCGGTCCGTGCCACGAACGCAGCGTGGCTGACACGAAGTCGAGGGCGGAGTCGTCCAGGTGGTTCGTGGGCTCGTCCAGCAGCAGCACGTCCGGAGCACGGAGCAGGGTCCACGCGAGGGACAAGCAGGCCCGCTGGCCACCGGAGAGCTCCGCGGTGCGCCGGTCGCGGGCGACGCCGCCCAGCCCGAGGCCGTCCAGCGTGGCACCGATCGCCGTGTCCACGTCCCACGCGCCGGTGCGTTCCGCGGTCTCCAGCGCGTCGGCGTAGCGGGTGCCCGCGCGCTCATCGTGCGGGGCGGCGGCCAGGGCGCGGGCGGCGTCGTCCACGGCGCGGGCCGCGTCCCGTACGGGGCGCACCGCTGCCGCCACGGCCTGGGCCACGGTGTCCTGCGGTGCGAAGGGCGGTTCCTGGTGGAGCAGGCCCACGCGGACGGGCCCACCGCCGGGACCGACGGCGCGCACGGTGCCGGCATCGGGTGCGCGCAGACCCGCCAGAATGCGCAGCAGGGTGCTCTTGCCGGAGCCGTTCTCGCCGATCAGCCCGGCGGGGCGGCCCGTGGTGACGGTGAAGGTGATGTCCGTGAGGACGCGGTGGGTGCCGAACGAGGCGGATACCCCGTCCACCGTCACGTGGGTGCCCGTGGCGCCGGACGTGCTGAACGCTGTGCTTGCGCGCGCGGACGCGGGGAAGGGGATGGGGGAGGGGTTCACGAAGGTCCTCTGATGGTCGCGGTCCCCGCCGGGCAGCGGCCTCGGACGCGGGGATTCAGGAAGGACTCATCGGGACATGGCCCCCACCGTAGGGCACTGGACGGGGGAGGACAAGGGCTGGTCCACCGAGGACCGCACCACCGGCGCCGTTCCGCTCGGCCCTGCTCCTCCGGGATCGTCGGCACGGCCCTGCGGCGAGGCCGTGTGCTGTTGACGCGCGAGGACGTGCGGACGTAGTCTTGTGTGTCTACGACACGGCGCGCTGCGCGGTGACGTGGTGCTCATTGAAAAATGAATACGGGGATGATCGGTTTCGACGATGTGAGTTGAGACAGGGGAAGCGGGCCGAGGATGCAGAGTCATCTCGTCAACGCTCTCTGCAAAAAATATAAGTGCCAAATCCAAGCGCACTGACTTCGCTCTCGCTGCGTAAGTAGCCCGAGCAGTCTGTCAGCCCAGGTTCACCTTCGACCTGGAATCTGACATCAGCTAGAAGGTCACTGCTCTGGACGTACGTCACGGACGTCCAGGGGACTTCTACGTGACTGAGTCCGGCGGCCACTCGTGTGCGAGATGGCCGGGACTGAGAAACCTGCAAGCACACTGCGCCCGGAGAAGCCCTGACAATGCTGCATCGGACGGGGGTTCAATTCCCCCCATCTCCACCCGTGATGTCCACGGACATCGAGAACACCTCGGACCCTGCGGTCCGGGGTGTTTTTTCATGCCTCGCCCGGTGCGGGCCGCGGAGGGACCGCCGAGAAGCGGGTGCAGCTCGTGTGGGAGACTGGCTCACGACACGATTCACCACGACCGAAAGGCAGGCGCCTCCATGAGCGAGCGTTTCCCCGAGAACTCGGGTTCCTCCTCGGCCTCGAACGGCGAGCAGCCGCAGTACGGCCAGTACTCGGCGGACCGGGCTCAGACCTCTGCGGCCGGGCAGGACCGGTACGGCCAGGACTCCTCGGCACAGGCCACGGGCGCGGGACAGGAGGGCTTCGGCGCGGCCGGCTACGGCGACTCCGCGTCCTCGGGCTCGCAGCACGGTGGCTCGGGGTACGGCGGCTACGGCGACTCCCAGTACGGTGACTCCCAGTACGGTGTCGGCGGCCAGTACGGCCAGCAGTCCGGTGGGGGCCACGGCTACTCCGGGCAGCAGTACGGTGTGCAGGACCCGGGGAACCAGGGCTACGGCGGGCAGCAGTACGGCACCCAGGGGTACGGCACCCAGGGCTACGGCACCCAGGGCTACGGGGTGCAGCAGGGCTACGACTCCCAGAACTCGGACGGCTATCCCACGCACTACCAGGACGGCTACTCCCAGCAGCCGTACGGCCAGCAGCCCTACAACGGGCAGGATCCGTACGGCCAGAACACGGCTCCGACGCCGGGCAAGGGCCTGGCCATCGCATCGCTGGTCCTGGGCATCCTGGGCATCCTGACCTTCTGGTTCGGCGGTCTGGGTGGCCTGATCGGGCTCGTGGGTCTGGTGCTCGGCATCGTGGGCCTGGTCAAGATGCGCAAGTCCCGCCGGGAGTCCCCGGCGCTCGCGGTCGTGGGCGTGGTGCTCTCGTCCCTTGCGGTGATCGGCGGCATCCTCATGGCCGTGGTCTTCGCCTGGGCGTTCAGCTCCGTCAGCGACTGCCTGCCCTACGCGTCCCAGGGGGACGAGGCGAAGTACGAGCAGTGCATCACGGACTCGTTGCAGAGCGACTCGCCCAACACGTGATCCAATTCGGCGGACCCCGCACGCTCCGGGTTCTGCCGTCTGGCAGCGGTACGACGACGCCCGGCGCCTCCACAGGAGAGGTGCCGGGCGTTTTTCGTGCCGGACGGGTGCCGGCCGAACGCCGGGCCGGGACGGGACGGCGGGGGCCGAGCGCCGCGCTGGGGCCCCGGGACCCGCGTGATGGCTCAGTCGGCGCTGTCCTGACGCGTGCCGAGAACGTCGAGGGCGGCGTCGTGCAGGGTGCCGTTGCTCGCCAGGGCGTTCGGTCCGAACGGTCCGTCCTGCCCCGCGAGCGAGGTGAAGTGCCCGCCGGCCTCGGTCACGATGGGCACCAGGGCCGCCATGTCGTGGAGGTTCAGCTCGGGTTCGCACGCGAGGTCCACCGCGCCCTCGGCCACGAGGCAGTAGGACCAGAAGTCGCCGTAGGCCCGTGTGCGCCACACCCGGTCCGTGAGGTCCAGGAAACGGTCCCGGATCCCCAGCTCCTGCCAGCCGGACAGCGACGAGTAGGACAGGGAGGCGTCCTCTAGCGTGGCCACGGAGGAGACGGAGAGTCGCTGCGCCTGCGAGAGCGAGCGGCCCGTGAAGGCCCCGGAACCGGCGGCCGCCCACCAGCGGCGGTTCAGAGCGGGCGCGGAGACCACGCCCACGACCACCTCGCCGTCCTCCACGAGGCCGATGAGCGTGGCCCACACGGGGACACCGCGCACGTAGTTCTTGGTACCGTCGATGGGGTCGATGATCCACTGCCGCCCGCCCGAGCCCGTGGCCCCGAACTCCTCGCCGATCACGGCGTCCCGGTTGCGCACGCGTCCCAGCTGACCGCGGATCACCTGCTCGGCCTCCCGGTCCGCGTCCGTGACGGGGGTCAGGTCCGGTTTGGTCTCCACGGTGAGGTCCTGGGACTTGAACCGTTTCATGGTCAGGCCGTCCACGGAGTCCGCGAGGATGTGGGCCAGGCGGAGGTCGTCCGTGTGGTTGCTCGGTGCGCGCATGCCCCTACGTTATCGCCTGTCCGAGCTGCTTCTCGCTGTCACCCTGCTGGGTCTCCCCGCGCGACGCCGCCAGCAGCCTGCGCAGCGACTCCAGCCGCTCCGGCGCGGCGGGGGAGGCCTCCGGCCGGTGCACCCAGGCGTCCAGGGCGCAGCCGGGGGAGTCCTCGGTGTGCCGGCAGCCCCGCGGGCAGTGGGCGGTGGCGGGCACGAGGTCCGTGAAGGCGTCGAGCAGGTTCTCCTCGGACACGTGCGCGAGTCCCAGGGAGCGGATGCCGGGGGTGTCCACGACCCACGTGCCCGGGCTGGTCCCCGGGACCGTGAGGGCCCGGGCGGAGGAGGACGTGTGCCGGCCGCGCCCCGTGACGTCGTTGACGCCGCCCGTGGCCCGCTCGGCTCCGGTGAGGGCGTTGACCAGCGTGGACTTACCCACGCCGGAGGGGCCCAGGAACACGCTGACGTGCCCGTCCAGCAATTCCCGCAGCCGGGCGAGGGAGTCCTCAGAGACGGCCAGGGACTCCTCGTGCAGCCCGGCCTCCGGTCGCTGGCCCCGGTCCGTGGCGCGCTGGGTGGTCACGGTGAGGACGTCGAGGTCGTGCAGGTAGTCGAGGAACTCCGTGGGGTCCGCGAGGTCGGACTTGGTCATGCACACCACGGGGGTGATGTCCGCGTCCCACGCGGCCGCGAGGCCCCGGTCCACGAATCCCGTGCGGGGAGTGGGGGAGGCGGCGGCGAGCACCAGGACCAGACGGTCGGCGTTCGCCACGATCACCCGCTCCACGGGGTCGGTGTCGTCCGCGCTGCGGCGCAGCACCGTGGCGCGTGGTTCGATCCGCACGATCCGGGCGAGCGTGTCGGGCGCGCCGGAGACGTCCCCGACGACTCCCACCAGGTCACCGGGCACGATGGGGCGGCGGCGCAGCTCCTTGGCGCGCACGCACAGCACCGTGACGGGATCGGGGCCGTCCTCGTCCACCACGCACGTGTACCGGCCACGGTCCACGGCCACCACGCGGGCCACCACGGCGTCTTCGTGGGACGGGCGCTGCTTGGTGCGGGGTCGGGAGCCACGCTTATTTGCGCGCACCCGCACGTCCGACTCGTCCCACGTCCTGCGTGCCACCGCTCAGGCCCCCGTGCCCAGCAGAGCGGCCCACAGCTGTGGGAACTCCGGCAGCGTCTTGGCGGTCGTGGCGATGTTCTCGACCAGGATCCCCGGGACGCGGAGTCCCAGGATGGCGCCGGCGGTGGCCATCCGGTGGTCGTGGTACGTGTGGAACTCGCCGCCGTGCAGGGGCGCGGGGGTGATCTGCAGGCCGTCCTCGGTCTCGCGGACGCGGCCTCCCAGGGCGTTGAGCTCGGTGCTCAGCGCGGCGAGCCGGTCGGTCTCGTGCCCGCGCAGGTGGGCGATGCCCCGAAGCCGGGACGGCCCCGAGGCCAGAGCGCACAGTGCGGCCACGGTGGGGGCCAGTTCACCGGCCTCGGAGAGGTCCAGGTCCACGCCCTGCAGCTCGTCCGGGCCCGTCACGGTGAAGACTCCGTCCCGCACGGCCACGTGCGCCCCGAAGCTGGGGAGGATGTGGCGCCAGTGGTCGCCACCCTGCGTGGTGCGCGCGGGCCAGTCCGGAATGCTCACGGTGCCGCCGGTGACCACGGCCGCGGCGAGGAAGGGCCCGGCATTGGAGAGGTCCGGCTCCACGGTCACGTCCAGGCCGGCCACGGGCCCGGGCTCGACGCGCCACTCCCGCTCGCCCACGCGCTCGGCGCTTACACCGGCGTCGCGCAGCACCTGCAGCGTCATCTCGACGTGCGGCAGGGACGGCACCCCGCCGGGGGCGTCGTGGCGCAGCACGAGGGGGGAGTCGAAGCGCACCGCGGCCAGCAGCAGTGCGGAGACGAACTGCGAGGACCCGCTCGCGTCGATCCTCACGGTCCCACCGGGCACCGTTCCGGTGCCGACGACGCTCAGCGGCAGGGTGCCCCGGCCGTCGTCCTCCACCCGGACCCCGAGCTGCCGCAGCCCCTCGACCACGGGAGCCATGGGACGCACCCGGGCGGCGTCGTCGCCGTCCAGGACGACCGTGCCCGAGCACAGCGCGGCCACGGGGGGCACGAAGCGCATGACCGTGCCGGCGAGTCCGCAGTCCACGGCCACGGGCTCGTGCAGCGCAGCGCCCGGGGACACGGGGTCGATCCGCAGGTCCGGGCCGAACGGGCCCGGATCCGGAAGTGCAGTGACCGTGGCGCCCAGCTGCTCGAGCGCGGCGGCCATGAGAGCGCTGTCCCGTGAGTGCAACGGCTTGCGCACCACCGAGGGCCCGCTCGCCAGCGCGGCGAGCACGAGGTACCTGTTGGTCAGGGACTTGGACCCCGGCACCGCCACCGTGCCGCTCACGGGCGAGCCGTGGGCGGAGGGGGCGGGCCAGTGGGCAGAGTCCCGGGGGTGCGTCAAGCCGTTGCGCGTCACGTGGTGCGGCGGACTAGAAGGAGACGGCGTTCTGCACGGCCTTCTCGGCCTCGTTCAGCTTCTTCTTGGTGTCCTTGCTGACCTTGACCGCGTTCTTGCGGACGTCGTCCGCGAGGTGGCTCGCGCGCCACGCCAGGGACGGGTTGCCGGAGGTGTCCACGGCGGCGATCATCACGCCGCCCAGCAGCGACACGTTCTTCAGCAGGCCCGAGCGGCGGGCCGCCTTGCCCTCGGTGGTGCTCGCGTCAGCGGAGCGGTACTGGGCGTAGCCGTTGAGGGCGGTGGTGCCCAGCAGCACGGTGGAGGACAGCCGGGGCAGCTTGCTCACGGCCAGCAGGGATCCGGCAGCCACCTGGGCGGCCGCGAGGCCCTGCGCCACCACGGCGCGGTTGGCGGTCACGGGGCGCAGCTGCGGTGCGGCGCTCTCCACGGCCTTCAGCACGGGATCCAGCTGCCGGGCCGTGGTGGACGAGTTGCGGAACGCGTCCACCCCTCCGGCGATGAAGCCGGTGGCGAGCAGCGGGCGGGCGAGACGACGAACAATGCTCATGGTTCTCCTCCTTAGGGTCCCGGCATCTCCGGGAAGGCACGACAGCCATCCTATCGGCCCGCGGCCGGGGCTCCCCCGGGAATACCCGCGCGAGCAGCGTGTGTTGTCCCGGATGAACGGAAGCACCACACGTGTGGTGAGGCAGAAGGCGTGCGGGAGGGCAGGTGACGGTCCGGAGATGACGGCCCCCGCCTTAGACTTGGGCGTGATGAACGATCAGCGAAATCACGAATCCCACGCCGTGGAGCACCCCGAAGAGGTGCCGGCCGGCGAGGAGTCCACCCAGCAGCGGCGCGAGCGCTTCGAGCGTGACGCCATGCAGTACGTGGACCAGCTCTACGCGGCTGCGCTGCGCATGGCCCGCAACCCCTCCGACGCCGAGGACCTCGTGCAGGAGGCCTACACCAAGGCGTTCTCCGCGTTCCACCAGTACAAGCCCGGAACCAACCTCAAGGCCTGGCTGTACCGGATCCTCACCAACACGTACATCAACCTCTACCGCAAGCGGCAGCGTGAACCGCGCCAGGCCAACACGGACACCGTGGAGGACTGGCAGCTGCACCGGGCCGAGTCCCACACCTCCACGGGGCTGCGCTCCGCGGAGGTCGAGGCGCTGGACCACCTCCCGGACTCGGACGTGAAGCGGGCCCTGCAGGAGCTGCCCGAGGAGTTCCGCCTGGCGGTCTACTTCTCGGACGTGGAGGGATTCGCGTACAAGGAGATCTCCGAGATCATGGACACGCCCATCGGCACCGTGATGTCCCGGCTGCACCGCGGCCGCAAGCTCCTGCGCGAGAAGCTGGGCGACTACGCCCAGGAACGAGGATTCGACACGTCCAAGGCCGGCAGATCGGCCAAGGGCGGGGCACCGGCGAAGGATCGAGGCTGAGACATGACGCAGAACCCCTGCAGCGGAGGCTGCACCGACGAACGCATCCAGCGCATCTACGAGTACCTGGACGGCGCGCTGACCACCGAGGACCTCGAGGAGATCCACGCCCACCTCACCGGGTGTTCCGAGTGCGAGCGCGAGTACAACCTGGAGTGCGTGATCCGCTCCGTGATGAAGCGCTCGTGCTGCGAGAGCGCCCCCGAGCAGCTCAAGCGCTCGATCCTGGAGCGCATCGACGCGCAGTGCGGCGAGCACCCCGCGGCCTGAGGGCCCGGCCCACCTCTCCCACCCCTCGGACGGTGTCCGGACGGCGCTCGGGCGCACCGGCGACGCCGCTCGGTCGCCCCGGCCGCGCCGCGCCCCGTCCCGCTGTTCCGCCGTCCGCGACCCGGTGACCCGCGACGTTCGCGCCCACCGACGCCCCGGACATGCAGAACGCCCGCAACCATGATGGTTGCGGGCGTTCCGTGGTTCGTGCGCAGAACTTCAGGAGTTGGGCCGCTTGCCGCGGTTTGCCGAGTTCTTGCGACGATCCTTGCGCTTACGTCCACGCTTGCTCATGATGTGCCTCCTGTGGTGATTGGCTGGAACATCGTCCGTCAGTATCTCACATCTGCGGCGGCCCCAGAGCCACCCAGAGTCCCCGACCGTCCCCGCGGGGGGAGCGGGCCCTGCCCGGGCGGGACGCCGGGACGAACTCCCGGGGGCGTTCCCGGAACCTGCGTCAGCGGGGCTCGGGCAGCTGCAGCCAGTTGTACCAGCCGCGGTGCAGCACGAGCCACGCGATGAGGCCGTAGCCCGCCTGGCCGGGGTTGCCGTGGTTGGCGGCCAGGTCCTTGCGCCACTGCTCGTGGTGCTGCAGCGGGTTGAAGGTGTCCACGTACACGTGGTTGCGGCGCGTGGTGACGTCCCCGTAGGCCGCGGAGAGGTCCGCGATCTTCCGGTTGCGCTGCGGGTCCAGCGTGGGAGGCGGGCCCACCACCAGCACCTTCACGTTGTTCTGGGTGGCCTGGTCCACGATGTTCGCCATGTTCAGGCGGGAACGCGCGGAGGTGATGCCCAGGTCGATGTCCAGGGCTGACGGCGCGATGACCAGACGGTTGTCGCACGCGGGATCGAATCGGCGGGCCGCCTCGTCGAACCAGCGCTCGTTGAGGGTCTCGCTGCCCTCTCCCGGTGCGGCGAGGTTGTAGGCGTCCACGGGGACCACGTCACGGGGGGTGCGGGCCAGGACGCGACCGAACCAGCCCAGGGCGCGGGGGTCGTCCACTCCGGCCAGCAGTTCGTCGCCCACGGCCACAATGCGGATCCTGCGTTGGTCCACTCTTCTCGACATCCTTCAAGTTGTTGCGTGGCCCGGGGGCCGTCAGGTGACGGCCCCCGGGCAGGTCGGGTCCGGCGCGCTTGTCCGGCAGGCGCGGTCACCGTGGGGGACGGTGGAACGCGCCCGGTGCGGGATCACTCGCCGCGGTCGAACGCCTGCTGCACCAGGGTCTCCAACTCCGCGGCGTGGCGCTTGGCCGAGCCGTTGGCGGGGGAGGCGGAGGCCGGGCGGGACGCCAGCGTGACGGGGCGGTCCAGCTGCGGCACCAGGTTCACGGCCATGAACGGCCACGCACCCTGGTTGGCGGGCTCGTCCTGCGCCCAGATCACACGGGCCTCCGGGTAGCGCGCCAGCTGCTCCTTGATCTCGTCCGCGGGCAGCGGGTACAGCTGCTCCACGCGCACGATCGCGGTGGAGTGGTCCTCGGACTTCCTGCGCTGCGCGTCGAGGTCGTAGTAGAGCCGACCGGACACCAGGATCACGTCCGTGACCTTGGAGTCGTCCAGGTTCGTGACGTCGGGGATCACCGGCTGGAACGAGCCCTGCGTGAAGTCCTCCACGGGGGAGGCCGCGGCCTTCAGGCGCAACAGCTGCTTGGGCGTGGCCACGATCAGGGGCCGGCGGGGACGCGAGTACGCCTGGCGGCGCAGCATGTGGAAGTGGTTGGCCGGCGTGGACGGCTGGGCCACGATCATGTTCTTCTCCGCGCACAGCGCCAGGAAGCGCTCGATGCGTGCGGAGGAGTGGTCCGGGCCCTGGCCCTCGAAGCCGTGGGGGAGCAGCAGCACCAGGTTGGAGCGCTGACCCCACTTCTGCTCCGCGGAGGAGATGAACTCGTCCACGATGGTCTGTGCGCCGTTGGTGAAGTCACCGAACTGCGCCTCCCACACGGTCAGCGCCTCGGGACGCTCCACGGAGTAGCCGTACTCGAAGCCCAGCACGCCGTATTCGGAGAGCAGGGAGTTGTAGATCGAGAAGTGGGCCTGGTCCGCGGACAGGCTGTTCAGCGGCGTCCACTCCGCACCGTTCTCGGCGTCGAAGAACACCGCCTGGCGCTGGGTGAACGTGCCGCGGCGCACGTCCTGCCCGGACATCCGCACGGGCACACCGTCCATGAGGAGGGAGCCGAAGGCCATGAGCTCGCCCATGCCCCAGTCGATCCCGCCCTCGCGGGTCATGTCCCGGCGCTTCTCCGCGAGCTTCTTGAGCTTGCGGTGCATGGTGAAGCCCTCGGGCATCTCCACGTAGGAGTCGCCGATGCGCTGCGCGGTCTCCGGGGAGATCGCGGTGGTCTTTGGCACGGAGACGCCCGAGTCCGCCTGCTGCGCGGACGGGCGCTCGATGTTGGCGATGGCAGCGGCGTCCCCGGTGACCAGCGGGACCGTGGAGTTCTGGGCCTCGTGGGTCTCCGCGAACACGCGCTCCAGGCGCTCCTGGTAGTCCTTTAGTGCCCGGTCCGCCTCTTCCTGGGTGATGTCCCCGCGGCCCACGAGGTTCTCGGTGTAGACCTTGCGCGTGGAGCGCTTGCCGTCGATCAGGGAGTACATCAGCGGCTGGGTCATCGAGGGGTCGTCGCCCTCGTTGTGGCCGCGGCGGCGGTAGCAGACCAGGTCCACCACGACGTCGCGGTGGAAGCGCTGGCGGTACTCGAACGCGAGCTGCGCCACGCGGACCACGGCCTCGGGGTCGTCCGCGTTCACGTGGAAGATCGGGGCCTGCACCGTGCGGGCCACGTCCGTGGAGTACGTGGAGGTGCGTCCGGCGGAGGGAGCGGTGGTGAAGCCCACCTGGTTGTTGACCACCACGTGGATGGTCCCGCCCACGTTGTAGCCCTCCAGCCCGGACATCTGCATGACCTCGTACACGATGCCCTGACCGGCCATGGCGGCGTCGCCGTGGACCTGGATGGGCAGCACGGGGAACTCGCCGTTGCCCTCGGGGCCTGCGCCGAGCACGTCCGTCTTGGCGCGGGCGATGCCCTCGATGACGGGGTCCGCGGCCTCCAAGTGGGAGGGGTTTGCGGCCAGGTACACCTGGGTCTCGTTGCCGTTGTCGGAGGTGAACACGCCCTCGGTGCCCAGGTGGTACTTCACGTCGCCGGAGCCCTCGGAGGCGCGCGGGTCCTGGCTGCCCTCGAACTCGCGGAACACCTGGGCGTAGGACTTGCCCGCAATGTTGGTGAGCACGTTGAGACGGCCACGGTGGGCCATGGCGATGCCCACGCCGGCCAGCGAGGCGTCCGCGGCCTCGGACATGATCGCGTCCAGCAGCGGGATCAGGGACTCGCCGCCCTCCAGGGAGAAGCGCTTCTGTCCCACGTACTTGGTCTGCAGGAAGGTCTCGAAGGCCTCCGCCGCGTTCAGCCGCTCCAGGATGTGGAACTGCTCCTCGCGGGACGGCTTCTGGTAGTCGCGCTCCAGCTTGGACTGGAACCACTCGCGCTGCTCCGGATCCTGGATGTGCATGTACTCCACGCCCACGGTGCGGCAGTACGCGTCCCGCAGCCGTCCGAGGATCACGCGCAGGGTGAGCAGGCTCTGGCCACCGAAGCCGCCGGTGGGCCACTCCCGCTCGAGGTCCCACAGGGTCAGCCCGTAGGTGCGGATGTCCAGGTCCGGGTGCTTGCGCATCACGTACTCGAGCGGGTTGGTGTCCGCCATGAGGTGTCCGCGCACGCGGTAGGAGTGGATCAGCTGCTGGATCCGAGCGACCTTGTTGATCTGGATCTCGGGGTTGACCTGGTTGTCCACGGCCCAGCGCACGGGCTCGTAGGGGATCCGCAGCGCCTCGAAGATGTGGTCGTAGAAGTCGTCCCCGCCCAGCAGGTAGTGCTCCACGAGCTTCAGGAACTCGCCGGAGCCCGCACCCTGGATCACGCGGTGGTCGTAGGTGGACGTCAGGGTGATGACCTTGGAGACCGCGTTGTGAGCGATCGTGCGGGGAGAGGCGCCCTTGTACTCGGCGGGGTAGTCCAGGGCACCGACGCCGATGATGCAGGCCTGGCCCTTGGACAGCCGCGGCACGGAGTGCACGGTGCCGATCCCGCCCGGGTTGGTCAGGGAGACCGTAGTGCCGGAGTAGTCCTCCATGGTCAGGGCGCCGTTGCGGCCGCGCTTGACGATGTCCTCGTAGGAGGTCCAGAACTCCTGGAAGGACATGGTCTCGGCGGCCTTGATGCTGGGCACCACCAGGTTGCGCGAGCCGTCCTTGTTGGGGATGTCGATCGCGATGCCGAAGTTCACGTGGGCGGGGTGGATGGCCGCGGGCTTGCCGTCCGACTCGTCGTAGATGACGTTCATGGACGGGAAGTTAGCCAGCGCCCGGATGACGGCGTAGCCCACCAGGTGGGTGAAGGAGACCTTGCCACCCCGGTTGCGGGAGAGGTGGGAGTTGATGACCAGGCGGTTGTCGATCAGCAGCTTGGCCGGCACGGCGCGCACCGTGGTGGCCGTGGGGACGCTCAACGAGGCATCCATGTTGGCGGCCACGGCCTTGGCGGGACCGCGCAGCTTGACCACGGTGTCCTCCGCGGGCTTCTCCTTGGCCGGGCCGTCCTCCTTGCGGTCCTCAGGCTGCGCCCGGATGGGTCGCTTGGAGGCTGCTCCCTCGCTGCTGTCCGCTTCGGTGTCCACGCCCTCGGGCCGTCCTTTCGCCTTGGCGCCGGTCGCGGCGGGTGCCGGGGACTGCGCACGTTCTGTGGTCTGGGGAGTCTGCTTCCGGGCGGCCGGCTCCGAGGTGCGGGCCGGGGAGGCCTCGGGCTTCTTCGCGGCGGGAGCCGACGCGGCGGTGGTCGCGGAGGCCTTGCCGGCGGGAGCGGAGTTCGTGCCACCGGGGGCGGAGGCCTTGTCCTCGTCCGCCATCTGCTCGAAGATGGGCCACCACTTCTTGTCCACGGAGTTCTTGTCCGCCTGGTACTTCTCGAAGAGCTCGTCCACAAGCCATTCGTTGCCGGCAAATTCTTCGGGGATAAGGTGGTGCGGCTGGTCTGGCACGAGTGATACGCCTCTTCCATCTGTGCTGGGTGTCCCGGGTGGCGAGCTGGTCCTCGCGGCCCCTGTGCGGCTCCCACGGAGTTTACCGGCCGTGGGCGCCCTCGACGGGCTTCGCGCATGCAAAGCCGGATCCGGTTTTTCAGTCTAGTGAGGCGGCAGGACGCGTGCCACCCGTCGCACGGGCCCCTCGCCGTGCTCCGCGCACCGTGTTCCGGAGCCGACGCCGCCCGCGTGCGGGGCCACGACGACGCCGGCTGCGGGGAACGTCACCCAGGCGGACGCGGCCCAGGGCGACCGGGCGGCGTCGGGCCCGGAGCGTGACGGTGGACAGTAGACTGTGCGTCTGTGCGCTTCCTCACGAATCCCACCACGGACCTGACCTACAACGACGTCTTCCTGGTGCCCTCCATGTCCAGGGTCACGTCCCGCTTCGACGCGGACCTGTCCCCGCAGGACGGCACGGGCTCCACGATCCCGGTCGTGGCCGCGAACATGACGGCGGTGACCGGACGCCGGATGACTGAGACCATGGCCCGTCGGGGCGGGCTCGGCATCCTGCCGCAGGACATCCCGCTGGACGTGATCGCGGAGGTCACGTCCTGGGTCAAGGACCGTTCCCCGCGCTGGGACACCCCTGTGGTGCTGCGGCGCACGGACACGGTCCACGACGCGCTCGGGATCATCCACAAGCGCCCGCACGGACTGGTGGTCGTGGTGGACGAGCAGCGCCGGTACCTGGGCCTCGTGCTGGAATCCGACTGCCGGGACGTGGACCGCTTCACCCAGCTGGGCGATCTGGCCCGCAGCGACGGCCCGCAGTTCCAGGAGACCGAGTTCCCAGAGGACGCCGATCCCGCGGCGCTGCGTGCGCTCTACGAGAGCCTCGCCGACGCGCGGGTGAGCGCGGCTCCGGTGCTGCGGGGCACGGAGGTCGCCGGGATCATCACACGCCAGGGTCTCGTGCGCTCCACCATCTACACCCCCTCCGTGGACGCCCGGGGGCGGTTGCGCGTGGGTGCCGCCGTGGGCATCAACGGTGACGTGGGCGCCAAGGCCGCCCGGTTGCTCGAGGCCGGGGTGGACGTCCTCGTGGTGGACACCGCCCACGGCCACCAGCTCAAGGCCATGGAGGCCGTGGCCGCCGTGCGCGCCCTGGATCCCCAGGTGCCGGTGGTGGCCGGCAACGTGGTCACCGCCGACGGCGTGCGCGACCTCGTCTCGGCCGGCGCGGACATCGTCAAGGTCGGCGTGGGCCCGGGGGCCATGTGCACCACCCGCATGATGACGGCGGTGGGGCGTCCCCAGTTCTCAGCGGTTGTGGAGTGCGCGGAAGCCGCGCAGGACCTCGGTGCGCACATTTGGGCGGACGGCGGGGTCAAGCACCCGCGCGACGTCGCCCTCGCCCTGGCCGCGGGGGCGAGCCAGGTCATGGTGGGCTCGTGGTTCGCGGGCACCCACGAGGGGCCGGGGGAGATCACCGTGGACGCGGACGGCCGTGCCTACAAGGAGTCCTTCGGGATGGCCTCGGCCCGTGCCGTGAAGCACCGCACCCTGGGAGAGGACCGGTTCTCCCGGGCCCGCAAGGCGCTGTTCGAGGAGGGGATCTCCAACTCCACCATGTACCTGGACCCCCAGCGACCCGGGGTGGAGGACCTGCTGGACCACATCACCTCCGGGGTGCGCAGCTCCATGACCTACGCCGGGGCCACCACGCTGCGGCAGTTCGCGTCCCGCGCCGTGGTGGGCATCCAGTCCCAGTCGGGCTACGACGAGGGCAGGCCACGCTCCGAGTCCTGGTCCTGATCCGCCCGTTCTCATCACGCCGCTACATGAGAATGGTTCATGATATGCTCGCGCTCTGATTTGATGACATCCGTTCTCATCGGCACCCCGGGTGGTGCGGGGGGACGCCGAGCAGGGAGACGATGCGCGTGAGTGACCGCACCAACCGCCACGGAGCCAGGGCCGCAGCAGTCCTGGGGCTGCTGGGAGCGCTGGCCCTCACGGGCTGCTCGGGCGGATCGGCGCAGGAGGGCGGATCCGGATCGGAGGACTCCGGGAAGATCCGGGTGACCACCTCCACCAACGTCTACTCGGACCTCGCGGCCCAGGTGGGTGGCGACAAGGTGGAGGCCACGCCGGTGATCCACTCCTCAGCCCAGGACCCCCACTCCTACGAGGCCACGCCGCAGGACCGGCTGGCCGTGGAAAAAGCCGACCTCCTGGTGCGCAACGGCGGCGGGTACGACCAGTTCATGACCGATCTGGCGCCGGAGGGCGCGCGCGTGGTGGACGCCGTGGAGGTCTCGGGTCTGCAGTCCGAGCAGGACCGTGAGGCCGCCGAGGAGCACGACCACGACCACGGCTCGGGGGAGCACCACCACCACCACGGGGGATTCAACGAGCACGTGTGGTACGACCTGGAGACCATGACCGAAGTGGTCACGCAGATCGCCGGCCAGCTCGGGGAGGTGGATCCCGCCAACGCGGGCTACTACACGGACAACGCCGCACGGGTCGGGCAGGAGCTGACCGCCCTGGACGCGCGTCTCGGGGGCCTCGGTGCGGGCGGTGGCTATGTGGCCACGGAACCGGTGCCCGGCTACCTGCTGGAGGACGCGGGTCTGCACGACGACACCCCCGCGGAGTTCGCCGAGGCGATCGACGCCGAGACGGACGCGCCGCCGGCCGCCCTCAACGACACGCTGAAACTGGTCGCGGACGAGCACATTGCGCTGCTCGCGTTCAACCAGCAGACCTCCACGGGGCAGACGGAGCGTCTGCGCACCACCGCCCAGGAGGCGGGCACCCCCGTGGTGGAGTTCACCGAGACCGTGCCGGACGGCAGGACGTACCAGCAGTGGATGGCCGAGAACGTGGACCACGTGGCCGAAGCCGTGAAGAAGTAGCCCGTGGCATCCGAGAGAACACGTGACGGCGCGGCAGGGCCCACCACGGCGGCGGGGCCCACCACGGCTGCGGGGCACAGCGTTCCCGGCTCCGCGGGATCCACGGCGGGTGCTCCTGGCAACCATCCGGAGAAATGGCACGACCCGGTGATCCGGTTGCGCGGCGCCGAGCTCTCCTTCGGGGAGCGCACCCTGTGGTCCGGTCTGGACCTGGACGTGCACCCCGGGGAGTACCTGGCCGTGCTGGGCTCAAACGGCACCGGCAAGACGAGCCTGCTCAAGGTGCTGCTGGGGCTGCTGCCGCTCACCGCCGGGACGGTGAGCGTCAACGGCGTGCGTCCGCGGGCGGCGGCCTCCCGCGTGGGCTACGTCCCTCAGCAGCGCGGCTTCCCGGAGCGCACCCCGCTGCGGGCGCGCGACCTCGTGGCCCAGGGCGTGGACGGACACCGGTGGGGGATGCGTCTGCGCTCGCGGCGGGTGCACCGCAGGGTGGACGAGCTGCTCGAGCGGGTGGGCGCCACGGACTATGCGCAAGCCCCCGTGGGGCTGCTCTCCGGGGGCGAGCAGCAGCGGCTGCGGATCGCCCAGGCGCTCGCGGCGGAGCCCACGGTCATGCTGTGCGACGAGGCGCTGCTCTCCCTGGACCTGCGCCACCAGCACGTGGTCAGCGAGCTGGTGCACGAGCAGCGTGAGCGCACCGGCTGCGCCGTGGTGTTCGTGACCCACGACGTGAACCCGATCATCGAGCACGTGGACCGGATCCTGTACCTGGCCAACGGCTCCTTCCGGATCGGCACGCCGGACGAGGTGCTGCGCTCGGACGTGCTCACCGAGCTCTACGGCAGCCCCATCGAGGTGCTGCGCGCCAACGGCCGGATCCTGGTGGCCGGCAGCCCGGACAGTGCCCACCACACCGACCCCCCGGAGGAGACCGTCCCGTGATCACGGAAGCCATCGACTGGAACTCCTTCCTGAGCTCCGTGTTCGTCTTCGAGGACTACGCCGAGCTGCTCTCTCTGCTGCGCAACTCGGTGTGGGCCGGGGCGGTGCTGGGGCTCGTGGGCGGGCTCGTGGGCACGTTCGTGATGATGCGGGACCTCGCGTTCGCCGTGCACGGCATCGCGGAGCTGTCCTTCGCCGGGGCCGCCGCGGCGCTGCTGATCGGAGCGGACGTGATCACGGGTTCGCTCGTGGGCTCGATCCTCGCCGCCCTGATCATGGGGTTCGCAGGGCTGCGCGCGCGGGAGGGCAACTCGTTCGTGGGGGTTCTGATGCCCTTCGGGCTGGGGCTCGGCATCCTGTTCCTGTCCCTCTACGAGGGCCGCTCGTCCAACAAGTTCTCGCTGCTGACCGGTCAGATCGTGTCGGTCTCCTCGGTGCAGCTGACCTCCATGGTCCTGCTCTCGGCGCTCGTGGTGGTCACGCTCGTGGGTGTCTGGCGACCCCTCACCTTCGCGAGCACGGACCCCCTGGTGGCCCAGGCCAAGGGCCTGCCGGTGCGGGGGCTCTCCATCACGTTCATGGTGCTGCTGGGGATCACCGTGGCGCTGTCCGTGCAGATCGTGGGTTCGCTGCTGGTGCTCGCCCTGCTCATCACCCCGGCGGCCGCGGCCATGAACCTGACCGTGAGTCCCGTGCGCACGGTGGTGCTCTCGGTGCTCTTCGCGGAACTGGCCATGGTGGGCGGGATCCTGCTCGCGCTGGGCGGGAACATCCCCATCAGCCCGTACGTCACCACCATCTCGTTCACCCTGTGGCTGGTCTCCCGCCTGGTGCGCGCCGTGCGTGAACGCTCGTCCTCCCACCGTCGGATGACGACGCCGCGCGGCCCGGTGGGCGCGGGGGCGCCGGTTTCCACGGCCACACCGGTCGCCGCGGACACGGCAGGCGCACTCGGGCAGGGCTCACCCGGAGCGGGCGCCGGCGCAGGGACGGGCCCGGCTCAGAACAGGATCTGAACGGCCGCGGGGAGTACCCGCAGGGTCACGGGCAGGGGGCCGAGCCGCTCGCCGTCGCCGAAAGCCATGTCCCCGCCCGGGGAATGCCCGGTGGCGTGCGCGCTCACGGCCACGCTCGCCGAGACCGCCGGTTCCACCGCCACCTCGGGCAGGGTCACGTGGCTGCCGAGCCACAACCGGGGCAGGGACACCACGAACTTCACGGGCCCCACGTCCGAGACCATGAACAGCTCCGCGGTACCGTCCCCGGCGTCTGCGGCGGGCACGATCGTGAGGCCCCCGCCGATCGACGACGTGTTCGCGAGCGTGAGCAGCGTGAGATCCCGGCCGGCGGTGTGCTCGCTGCCGTCCGGGGAGGTCCAGCTCAACTGGTAGGGGCGGGCCCGCAGGCTCACGAGGTCCACGGCAAGGGCGACGACGTACTTGGCGGACGCGCGCACGCGGGACCAGCGGTTGGCGCGCGCGTTGATGCGGGCATCCAGGCCCAGGCACACGGCCGTGGCGCACACGTGACGGGTTCCGTCCGCACACTCCACCCGGAGCAGGTCCGTGCGGCGCGGCGCGGATTCCAGACCACGGAGCACGCGACCCGCGGCACGCTCCACGTCCTGGGAGGGCACACCGTGGTGGCGTGCGAGGTCGTTGCCGGAGCCCGCCGGCACCAGTCCGAAGGGCAGGTCCACGCCCTGCCGGTTCAGCGTGTCCAGGCACTGCAGCACCAGGTGGACCATCCCGTCCCCACCCACGGCCACGACGGCGGCAACAGCCTGGCTCTCCCGGCGCAGGGTGTCCGTGAGCAGCTCGGAGAGCCCTCTGGGCGTAGCCGATGCCAGAGGACGGGCTCGGTATCCGCCCGCCCGGAGGATGCCTGCGGCGCGCTCGCAGGCATCGCGGGACGCGCGGGAGGAGCCGTTGTGGACCAGCAGGATGTCGCGTGGGCCCGTGGTCACCGCGTGGGCCCCGAGGATCCTCGACCGGGGCGGGAGGTGCTCGGGGAGCTCGACGGGCGCTGCGCGGCCTCCGGGGAACCGCCACCGGGCAGCGTTGCGCCGCGGTCCTCGCTAACGGGGGTGTCCTCGGCCTCGAGCCGGGCGGTGCACTGCTCGCAGATTCCGGAGATCTCCACGGTGTGGTCCACGTCCGTGTAGCCGTGGCGCCGCGCCGTGTTCTCGGCCCAGGCCTCGATGTCCGGCGCCTCCAGCTCCACCGTGGCCCCGCACGAGCGGCACACCAGGTGGTGGTGGTGGTGCTGGGCCTCGCAGCGGCGGTAGATGGCCTCACCCTCCGCGGTGCGCAGCACGTCCACCTGGCCGAGCTCCGCCATGGACTGCAGGATCCGGTAGGTGGTGGCCAGGGACACGGACTCGCCCTGGTCCTGGAGCCGCCGGTGCAGATCCTGCGTGGAGATGAAGTCCTCCAGCCGGTGCAGTTCGGCGGTCACTGCCCGGCGCTGCTTGGTGTTGCGAACCTCCGCGGGTTCGGTGGTCTTGGTGCTCAACCCTGGCGTCCTTTCCGCGAGCGGTCGTCCGGGTCATCTTAACGCGCGGCACGGACATGCGCGGCGAGGCGGACCTCGGGCGGGTGGTCCCCGGTCCTCGACCACGGGCCCGGCTCGGGGAGCGGCCACCTGCACGGGTCAGGTGCGCCGGGGCCACCGTGGGCCGCGGAGACCCCCACGGAGCCGCGGCGGGCCGCTAGGCTGGCACCATGCTGCTGACCAAGTTCTCCCACTCGTGCGTGCGGCTCGAGAAGGACGGCGCGGTGCTGGTGGTCGACCCCGGAACGTTCTCGGAGGTCGAGGAGGCGCTCGACGGCGCGGACACCGTGCTCGTCACGCACGTGCACCCGGACCACTGCGACGTCCCCCGTGTCTCGGCCGTGCTGGAGTCGGCACCCGAACACTCGCTCCACGCCCCGGCCGCCGTGGTCGAGGAGCTCTCCCAGCACGTCACGGACACCTCGCGCCTGCACGCCGTCACCGCGGACACGGCGTTCGAGGCCGGCCCGTTCTCGGTGACCACCCACGGCGGCCAGCACGCGCTGATCCACCCCCTGATCCCCACCGTGGCCAACGTGGGGTACGTGGTCGACGACGCCGTGTTCCACCCCGGCGACTCGTTCACGGTTCCACGCGGGGTCACGGTTCCCACCGTCCTGGTGCCCCTGCACGCGCCGTGGTCGAAGATGTCCGAGGTCATCGACTTCATGATCGCCACCCGGGCCACCACCGCGTTCCAGATCCACGACGCCCTCCTCTCGGAGAACGGCTTCGGCGTGGTCGAGACGCAGGTCGCCCACTTCGCCGGACTCTACGGAACCAGCTACCGCCACCTGTCCCCGCGCGAGAGCGTGGAGATCACCACCAGCTGACCCGGCCGGCGGACCGTCGGCCACCCACCGAGGAGAGGACTCCACCGTGAGCTCAGTGTTCACCAAGATCATCGAGGGCGAGCTGCCCGGTCGTTTCGTCTGGGCCGACGAGCAGTGCGTCGCGTTCCTGTCCATCCAGCCGCTCGCCCAGGGCCACGTGCTCGTGGTCCCGCGCCGGGAGGTGGACGCGTGGATCGACCTCCCCGAGGAGCTGGCCACCCATCTCATGACGGTGTCCCGTGCCATCGGCCGGGCCGTGGACGCCGCCTTCTCCCCGAAGCGCGTGGGCCTCATGATCCAGGGCTTCGAGGTGCCCCACACGCACCTGCACGTGTGGCCCACCAACTCGATCGAGGAGTTCGACTTCGCGAACGTGGACCAGGACCCGGACGCCGCCGTCATGGACGAGTCCGCCCGGCGGATCCGCGAGGCACTCGTCTCCCAGGGGCACCAGGACACGGTGCCGTCGCAGGGCTGAGCGCACTCACGCTCCCGGTCTCGGAAGCGTGGTCCTCACCCAAGGAGGGGGTGCCCTCCTCGCTCGGTGCGGGGCGTGCCGCACTCGCGCACTGAGGGGCGCGCCTCCTGGGCCCCCGCCACGGCTGTCACTCGTGTTCCTGGGCCATGCCCCCGTGAACTGGGTGATGGTCCGTCGCGCGCTGGGTCTCAGCCCAGCTCGCGCAGCTTCTTGCGCAGCCGCTTCTCCGACACCGTGTGCGCGGTGCCCAGTTCCTGCGCGAAGAACGAGACCCGCAGCTCCTCCAGGTCCCACCGGATTGCCCTGAGCGCCGCGGGCGTGGGCACCGTGGGCGGCACTGCGTCCAGGGCCGCACGGTACTCGGCCTCGAGGTCGTGGACGGTGTGCATGGCCACGGCGTCGCGCTGCAGGTGCCCGGAGAGCTTGTCCAGCCGGGCGTTGACCCCGGCCAGGTAGCGGGGCAGGTGCTGCAGGGCCTGCCACCCGGTCTGCGCCACGAATCCGGGGTGGATGAGCCCGTCCACCTGCTCCGCCATGTCCGTGAACGCGGGCACCGCGCCCAGTGAGCCGGGCTTCTTCAGCCGTTTGCGCACCGTGGTGGCCTCGCTCAGCGCGGTGGTCACGAGCGCCGTGACCGCGAAGACCGTGTCGATGAGCTCCGCCCGCACGTGCTCGGCCAGCCGGTCGAACTCGGCCCGTGTGAACGGGGGGTCGTGGGGCACGAGCCGGTCGATCGCCGCGCCCGTGCAGTCGTGGATCAGGGCCTCCACGGAACCGTGGGGGTTCTGGGTGAACACCAGCCGCTCGCGCTGACTGAGGTGCTCCACCACGTAGCGGTGCGCGGACGGCAGCACACGCTGCAGCAGCGCGATCACGCCGTCGCGCTGGGCGGCGCGCTGCTCCTCGGGGTCGCTCAGGATCCGCAGGTCCACGCGAGGGGCCTCGGTGCCGCCCGGCTTCTCGGGCGCCACGGCCACGAGCGTGGGGTAGCCGGTGACCGTCTGGCCGGCCACGGTGGTCTCCACGCTGCGGGGCGGATCCGGCTCGGGCCACGCCCGCAGGTCCGTGCGTTCCAGGGACGCGCCCGACGCCGCCCGCTCGCCCGGATGCGCACCGCCCCGGCCCTTGCGGTCGCCGCCACCGGAGCGACGGCCGCGCCGCGAACCGGACGCGGCGGCGTCGTCGTCCCCGCCGGAGGCCGAGCCTGCGGAGGCACCCGCGGCGTCGTAGAGCTGGGCCGCGGCCTGCCCCAGCGACTGGGCGAGCGCCTCGCGCACGCGCGGACGCAATCGCTGCTTGAGCTCGGTGAGGTCGTCCCCGCGGCCGAGCACCGCGCTGCGGGCGTCCCGGACCTCGAAGCGCATCCGCAGGTGCGGGGGCAGCGTCTCGGGGTGGAAGTCGGAGGCCTGCACGGGGTGTCCGCGCATCCGGCGCAGCACCGTGGCGAGGGCCTCGAGCAGCGAGCCCGAGGGCGGGTCGAACTCCTCGTCCAGCCGGCGCACGGCCGCGGCCGCGGTGTCCGGGGCCGGCACGAAGTTGCGGCGCACGGCCTTGGGCAGGGACTTGATCAGCGCGGTGACCAGCTCCACGCGCAGGCCGGGGATGTGCCACTCGAACTGCTCGGGGGCGAGCCGGTCCAGGAACAGCACGGGTATCCGCACCGTGACGCCGTCCGCGGTGTCCGTGCCCGGGGCGAACTCGTAGTCCAGGTCCAGGCTCAGGTCCCCCTCGGGGGAGTGCACGTGCCACGAGCGCGGGAACGAGTCCGTGTCCAGTGCCGGGGCCTCCGGGGCGATGAGGTCCTCGGGGGTGAGGTCCAGCAGGTGCTCGTCCTCGTGGCGGGCCTTCTTCCACCACGCGTCGAAGTGTCGCTGCGAGACCACGTGCGCGGGGACCCGAGCGTCGTAGAAGTCGAACAGGACCTGGTCGTCCACGCGCAGGTCCTTGCGGCGCATGCGGTTCTCGAGCTCCTCGACCTCCGTGAGCGCCTTGCGGTTGCGCTTGACGAAGGTGTGCCGCGTCTGCCAGTCGCCCTCCACGAGCGCGTGGCGGATGAACAGCTCCCGGGACAGCTCGGGGTCGATCGAGGAGAACAGCACGGAGCGCTCGCTGACCAGCGGCAGCCCGTAGAGGGTGACCTTCTCGGAGGCCATCACGGCGCCGCGCGAGCGGGACCAGTGGGGCTCGGAGTAGGAGCGCTTCACCAGCGACGGCGCGATCTCCTCGGCCCACTCAGGCTGGATCGCGGCGTTCGTGCGGGCCCACAGCCGGGAGGTCTCCACGAGCTCCGCGGAGACGATCCAGTCCGGGGACTTCTTGAACAGGGCCGAGCCCGGGAAGATCGCGAACCGGGTGCCGCGAGCGCCCCGGTACTCACGGGTGCGCTCGTCCCGCACGCCGATGTTGCTGAGCAGCCCGGAGAGCAGGGACTTGTGGACGTCGTCCTGGTGGGCGGCCACGTCGATCTCCCGCGAGCCGCCCACGTCGATCCCCGACTGCCGGGCGATCTGGCGCAGCTGCGCGTAGAGGTCCTGCCACTCGCGGATGCGCAGGAAGTTCAGGTACTCGCGCCTGCACAGCTTGCGGAACTGCGAGGAGGACAGCTCCTCCTGCTGCTCCTGCAGGTACTGCCACAGCAGCCCGTAGGAGAGGAAGTCACTGGTCCTGTCCTTGAACCGCGCGTGGAACTCGTCCGCGGCCTGGCGCTTCTCCAGGGGGCGCTCCCTCGGGTCCTGGACGGTCAGGGCGGCGGTGAGCACGAGCACCTCGCGCGCGCAGCCGCGGCGGTCCGCCTCCACGATCATCCGGCCCAGACGCGGGTCCACGGGCAGGGCCGCGAGGATCTCACCCGTGCGGGTCAGCGGGCCCCGCTGTCCGCCCCGCCGGCCACGGTTCCGGCGGCCGCCACGGGACCTGCGTGCGGGGCGCGACGCCGCGTCGTCGCCGTCCGCCGCACCGCCCGGACCGCGCAGGGCGCCCAGCTCGCGCAGCAGCACCACGCCGTCCTTGACCGCGCGCGGGTCCGGCTTCTGCACGAACGGGAAGTCCAGGATGTCACCGGGCTCCCGGACCACGCCCACGGAGATCATCTGCAGGATCACCGCGGCCAGGTTGGTGCGCAGGATCTCGGGATCCGTGAACTCGGGGCGGGACTCGAAGTCCTCCTCCGAGTACAGCCGGATGCACACGCCGTCCGAGGTGCGCCCGGAGCGGCCCGAGCGCTGCTTGGCCGAGGCCTGGGAGATCCGTTCGATGGGCAGGCGCTGGACCTTGGTGCGCGCCGAGTACCGCGAGATGCGAGCCGTGCCGGGATCGACCACGTACTTGATGCCGGGGACCGTGAGGGAGGTTTCCGCCACGTTGGTGGCCAGCACGATGCGGCGGTGGGAGGACGGCGAGAACACGCGGTTCTGCTCCGCCATGGACAGCCGCCCGAACAGGGGCAGGATCTGGGTCCCGGCCAGGGAACGGTGGGAGTCGATGACCTTCTGCAGCGCGTCCTGCGCGTCGCGGATCTCGCGCTCGCCCGCGAAGAACACGAGGATGTCCCCGCGCGGCTCGCGGGAGAGCTCCACCACGGCGTCGCACACCGCGTCGATCGGGTCCCGGTCCTCGTCCGCGAGGCCGTCCCCGGTGTCCTCCTCGTCCGGACCGCCGTCCCCGCTGCGCTCCTGCGTGAGCGGGCGGTAGCGGATCTCCACGGGGTAGGTGCGCCCGGAGACCTCGATGATCGGCGCGGGGGAGGGATCCGCATCCGGGTGCTCGGGGTGCGGCTGCGCGAAGTGCTCGGCGAAGCGCTGCGGGTCGATGGTCGCGGAGGTGATGATGACCTTCAGGTCCGGCCGCTGTGGCAGCAGCCGGCGGAGGTAGCCCAGCAGGAAGTCGATGTTGAGCGAGCGCTCGTGGGCCTCGTCGATGATGATCGCGTTGTACCGCGAGAGCGTGGGGTCGTGGCTGATCTCGGCCAGCATGATGCCGTCCGTCATGAGCTTGATCCTGGAGTCCCTGCCCACCTCGGACGTGAAGCGCACCTGGTAGCCCACGGTGGCGCCCACGCGCTCGCCGAGCTCGTGGGCGATCCGTTCGGCGACCGAGCGGGCGGCGATCCTGCGCGGCTGGGTGTGCCCGATCAGTCCGCGCTCACCCAGGCCCAGCTCGAGGCACATCTTGGGCAGCTGGGTGGTCTTGCCGGAGCCGGTCTCACCCGCGACCACCACCACCTGGTTCTCCCGGATGGCGGACATGATGTCCTCCCGGCGCGCGGAGACGGGGAGGTTGTCCGGGTACACGATGCGGGGCGTGGTGATGGGCTCAGTCATGACAACCGTGCAGTCTACGGGCCGCCCCCGACACGCGCAGGGCCGCGCGTTCCCGCCCAGGTGACACGCGAAATTGTCCCTACATGTGAGCTGCGTCTCATTTTCGACCGATCGGCAGGTAGCATCCACTCATCATTGATCCGTGATGGAAGGAACCACCCCATGAAGCGTCTACTCCCGGTCGCCGCGGCGGCCACGACGGCCGCCCTGCTGCTCACCGGCTGCGGCTCCGGCGGCGAGCAGTCGGGCGACGGCAAGGAGACCAAGAAGGTCACCGTGGGCATCTCCCAGTTCGTGGAGCACCCCTCGCTCGACGCCGCGCGGGAGGGCTTCGTGGAGGCTCTCAAGGACGGCGGCTACACCGAGGGCGAGAACCTCACCCTGGACGTGCAGAACGCCTCGGGGGACCAGGCCACCGCCACGAACATCGCCTCCAACTTCGCGTCCTCAGGGGACGACCTCATCCTCGGCATCGCCACGCCGTCCGCACAGTCGCTGGCCCAGGCCGTCACGGACAAGCCCGTGCTCTTCACCGCCGTGACGGACCCGGTGGACGCCGGCCTCGTGGACTCCGCGGAGGCCCCGGGCGGCAACGTCACGGGCACCACCGACATGAACCCCGTGGCGGACCAGATCAAGCTGGTCAAGCAGCTCGAGCCGGGCGCCAAGTCCGTGGGCATCATCTACAGCTCGGGTGAGACCAACTCGCAGATCCAGGTGGACGAGGCCAAGAAGGCCGCCGAGGCCGAGGGTCTCAAGGTCGTGGAGAAGACCGTCACCACCACGGCTGAGGTGGCCCAGGCCGCGGAGTCCTTCGACACCGACGCCATCTACGTGCCCACCGACAACAAGGTCGTGGCCGGGCTGGAGGCCGTGATCTCCGCGGCCGAGGCCAAGAAGATCCCGCTCATCGCGGGCGAGGGAGACTCCGTGGAGCGCGGTGCGCTGGCCACCCAGGGGCTGAGCTACAAGGACCTCGGCAAGCAGACCGGTGAGATGGCGGTGAAGATCCTCAAGGACGGCGCCAAGCCCGGTGAGATGGCCGTGGAGTCCCAGAAGGAGACCAAGCTCATCGTCAACGCCAAGGCCGCCAAGGCCATGGGCGTGGAGATCCCGCAGAGCCTGCGGGACAAGGCCGACCAGGTCATCGAGTAGAACCGGTGATTGCTGGAATCGAACTCGGGCTGATCTACGCGGTCATGGCCCTGGGGGTCTACCTCACGTTCCGCGTGCTGGACTTCCCGGACCTCACCGTGGACCAGTCGTTCACCACCGGAGCCGCCACCTCGGCCATGGTGATCCTCAACGGCGGCAGCCCGTGGATCGCCACCGTGGTGGGTTTCGTGGCGGGCGGCCTCGCGGGGCTCATCACCGCCCTGCTGCACACCAAGGCCAAGATCAACGGGCTGCTCGCGGGCATTCTGACCATGACCGCGCTGTACTCCATCAACCTGCGGCTCATGGGAGGGAAGGCGAACCTCGCGCTGCTACGTGAGGACACCGTCTTCACCCCGCTGCGCGAGGCCGGGCTGCAGGGCACGGTCACCGGCGTCCTGCTGCTGCTCGTGGGAGTGCTGGTGGTCAAGGTGGTGCTGGACTGGTTCCTCTACACGGATGCCGGTCTGGCCATGCAGGCCACGGGTGACAACCCGGACATGATCCGCTCGTTCGGGGTCAACACGGACGCGCAGAAGATCCTCGGGCTGTGCCTCTCCAACGCCCTGGTGGGCCTCGCGGGCGCACTGATCGCGCAGTACCAGGGCTTCGCGGACATCGGCATGGGCATCGGCATGATCGTGGTGGGCCTGGCCTCCGTGATCCTCGGCCAGGGCATCTTCGGCCACCGCACCGTGGTGGTCGCCACCTTCGCGGTGGTCCTGGGATCCGTGCTGTACCGCCTGGTCATCACGGTGGCGCTGCAGGCCGGGCTGAACCCCTCGGACATGAAGCTGATCTCTGCGGTGCTCGTGGTGGTGGCGCTCGTGCTGCCCCAGATGGCCGTGTTCAAGCGCTGGAAGCGGCGCCGCACGCTCAAGGCCGCCCAGGAGGTGCAGGCGGACGTGGGGAGCAGCACCGAGCACCCCGTGACCGCCAGCATCGCCACAACCTCAGCCGGAAAGGGAGCGTGACCGCATGCTGACAGTCGACGACGTCCGCAAGACGTTCTTCGCGGGGACGGTCAACGAGCGCGTGGCCCTGAACGGGGTGAGTCTCACGGTGAACGAGGGCGACTTCGTCACGGTCATCGGCTCGAACGGCGCGGGAAAGTCTACGCTGCTCAACACGGTCTCCGGGACGATCATCCCGGACAGCGGGGAGATCCGGGTGGGGGAGCGGGTGGTCACCCGGCTGCCCGAGCACCGCAAGGCCAAGTGGATCTCCCGTGTGTTCCAGGACCCCATGAAGGGCTCTTCGCCCACCCTGACCATCGAGCAGAACATGGCGATCGCCCAGCGGCGGGGCCGTTCCCGCGGGCTGTCCCGCGGGGTCACCCGCGCCCGGCGGGAGGAGTTCAGGAAGGAGCTGGCCACCCTCGAGCTGGGTCTGGAGAACCGGCTGGGCGCCAAGGTGGGTCTGCTGTCCGGTGGTCAGCGCCAGGCGCTGTCGCTGCTGATGGCCACGTTCTCCGCCCCGGAGATCCTGCTGCTGGACGAGCACACGGCCGCACTGGATCCCCAGCGGGCGCAGCACGTCACGGAGATCACCGAGCGGATCGTGAACGAGCGCCACCTCACCACGCTCATGGTCACGCACAACATGGAGCAGGCCCTGCGCCTGGGCAACCGGCTGATCATGATGCACGAGGGCCGGATCCTCTTCGAGCTGGACGCCCAGCAGAAGGCGGAGGCCACCGTGGCGGACCTGCTGGCCGAGTTCCGCAAGCTGCAGGCGGCCACGGGCGAGCCGGCACTGGATGACGCTACGCTTCTGGAAACAGCTCGCAGCGCCGCACCGTCGGCCGCCCCCTCCCGGGGCGTCCCCGCCGGTGGCGCTCCCACGGGTGGCTCCTCCGCCGCGGAGGTGGCACCGGAAGGTCAGTGATCACCATGAGTCAGCCCCGCCGCAGACAGCGCATGACGTCCGTCATCACTGCGGTGGGGCTGATTCTGCTCTTCGTGTGCTGCTTCTCCCTGCCGGAGGGTCTCGTGGCGCTCAGCCAGGCGGCCGCGGACCACGGGGGCCAGCCGCTCACCGAGCGCGGCTGGGTGATGACCATCGTGGGATTCGGCACCCTGTTCGTGGGAGGGATCCTCACGATCGTGGGGGTCGTCCTGCGGCGCACCGCGCCGCCCGAGCCGGTGGCGGAGGACGCGCTGCTCGAGGAGCAGTACGGCTCCGAGTCCGTCATGAACGAGTACGACCCGCTCGAGCTGAACCCGAACTACAGGATCCGCGAGCAGCGGCGCGGTCGGCGCTGAGAGGTGCTGCGGGCCCGGACAGGACGACAGGCCCGGACATGACAACGGCCCCGGGGTCACCGGGGCCGTCGTCAACGGGTGGAGCTTTCAGGGTGCCCGCGACAGGATTCGAACCTACGACCTTCTGCTCCGGAGGCAGACGCTCTATCCACTGAGCTACGCGGGCATGCCGTGCCGTTCACCAACTGCTCGGCTCGCGACGACAACTCGACGATACTACCAGGTTGCGCGGGTGCACCAATCAGCGGGAGTCGGTGCGGCAGAACCCGCCCGGCTACACTGGCACGGTGACTCCTGAAGAACTTTCCTCCGCTGTGTCCGCATGTCTGCAGGACGCCGTGACCGCCGGTGAGCTCACCGTGGCGGACGGCGTCGACCTCCCGCAGGCGCGGGTGGAGCGACCCAAGAACCGCGAGCACGGGGACTGGGCCACCACGGTGGCCATGCAGGTGGCCAAGAAGGTCGGGCGCCCCCCGCGGGACGTCGCCCAGATCCTCTCGCAGCACCTGTGCGGGGTACCCGGTGTGAAGGCCGTGGACATCGCCGGGCCGGGCTTCCTCAACATCACGCTCGACGCCGCCGCCGCGGGTGAGCTGGCGCAGTCGGTCGTGGAGCAGGGCCGCGCGTTCGGCACCGGGCAGACGCTGGCCGGAACCACCATCAACCTGGAGTTCGTCTCCGCCAACCCCACGGGCCCCATCCACCTGGGCGGCACCCGCTGGGCCGCCGTGGGGGACTCGCTGGCGCGCGTGCTGCAGGCCCAGGGCGCGGACGTGGTGCGCGAGTACTACTTCAACGACCACGGCAACCAGATCGACCGCTTCGCCCGGTCCCTGCTGGCCCGTGCCCGGGGCGAGGCCGCCCCGGAGGACGGCTACGGCGGGCAGTACATCTCGGACATCGCCCAGGAGGTCCTGGCGCTGCACCCGGACGCGCTGGAGGCGGAGGATCCGCAGGAGGTCTTCCGCGCGGCGGGCGTGGAGCTGATGTTCTCCCAGATCAAGTCCTCGCTGCACGAGTTCGGCGTGGACTTCGACGTCTTCTTCCACGAGGACTCCCTGTTCCAGGGCGGTCAGGTGGAGACCCTGCTGGAGCAGCTGCGCTCCTCGGACTCGCTGTACTTCGAGGACGGCGCGTGGTGGCTGCGCTCCACGGAGCACGGGGACGACAAGGACCGCGTGGTCATCAAGTCGGACGGCAACGCCGCCTACATCGCCGGCGACATCGCGTACTTCAAGAACAAGCGGGACCGCGGCGCGGACCTGTGCATCTACATGCTGGGTGCGGACCACCACGGCTACGTGGCCCGGCTCAAGGCCGCGGCCGCCGCCCTCGGGGACTCCCCGGAGGGCGTGGAGGTGCTGATCGGCCAGATGGTCAACCTTGTCAAGGACGGCACTGCCGTGCGGATGTCCAAGCGTGCGGGCACCGTGGTGACCATGGAGGACCTCGTGGAGGTCGTGGGCGTGGACGCCGCCCGCTACTCCCTCACGCGCTACTCGGTGGACTCCAACATCGACATCGACCTGGACGTGCTCACCAAGCGGTCCAACGAGAACCCCGTGTTCTACGTGCAGTACGCGCACGCCCGCACGTGCGCGGTCGCGCGCAACGCGGAGGCCGCCGGCGTCCGTCGTCTGGACGAGGCGGGGGCCCCGCAGTTCGACGCCGCCCTGCTGGAGCACCCCCGCGAGGCGGACCTGCTCGCGGCCCTGGGGCAGTACCCGTCGGTCGTCGCGCAGGCCGCCGAGTTCCGTGAACCGCACCGCGTGGCCCGGCACCTCGAGGCGCTGGCCGGTGCGTACCATCGCTGGTACGACGCGTGCCGCGTGACCCCGCAGGGCGACGGCGAGGTGGAACTCGTGCACCACACCCGGCTGTGGCTCAACGACGCCGTGCGCCAGGTCCTGGCCAACGGGCTGGACCTGCTGGGCGTCTCCGCTCCCGAGCGGATGTGATCCGGTGCCCGAGCAGAGCGTGAGCGGCCACCCGCTCGCCCCCGCATGGCTGCCCGTCCCGCCGGACGCCGCCACTCTGGATCCCGTGGTCTTCACGTCCCAGTACGCCCGGGACGCTTCCGGGTGCGTCACGGTGGACGGGGTCCCGGTCACGGAGCTCGCGCGGCGGCACGGGTCCCCGGCGTACGTGGTCTCGGAGCGCACGTTCCGGTCCCGTGCCCGTGGCTTCCGGGAGGCGTTCGAACGCGCCCTGTCACCGCTCGGGGTGGACGTGGCCGTGTACTACGCGTCCAAGGCCCTGCTCACCTCGGCGGTGGCCCGCTGGGCACTGGCCGAGGGACTCAGCATCGACACCGCCTCCGGTGGGGAGCTGGCCGTTGCACTCGCAGCCGGGGTTCCCGGTGAGCGCATCGCCCTGCACGGCAACAACAAGTCCGCCGCGGAGATCACCACCGCGCTGCGCGCCGGTGTGGGGCGCATCGTGGTGGACTCCCTCGCGGAGATCGAGCTGGTGGCCGCGCTCGCGCGGGAGCTCGGCACCCGGGCCCCCGTGATGGTCCGCGTGACCCCGGGGGTGCACGCCTCCACGCACGAGTTCATCGCCACGGCGCACGAGGACCAGAAGTTCGGTCTCTCGCTCGCCGCCGGCGCAGAGGGCGAGGACTCCCCGGCCCTGCAGGCGGTGGTCTCGTGCCTCGACGCCGCCGACGCCCTGGACCTGCGCGGTCTGCACTGCCACATCGGCTCCCAGATCTTCGCGGCCGAGGGATTCGCCCAGGCGGCCCAGCGCGTCCTGGCGCTGCGGGAGGCCGTGGCCTCCCGCTGGGACGTGGTGCTGCCCGAGGTGGACCTCGGCGGAGGACACGGGGTCGCCTACACCGCCGCGGACTCCCCGCGCGGTGTCGAGGAGATCGCGGCGGACCTCGCCGCCCTGCTCCCGGCCGTCCTGGAGTCCTCCGCGCTGCCGGCACCGCACCTGTCCTTCGAGCCCGGTCGATACATCGCGGGGCCCGCGGGCTGCACGGTGTACACCGTGGGCACCGTCAAGACCGTGACGGTCGAGCAGGGTGTGCAGCGCCGCTACGTCTCCGTGGACGGCGGGATGAGCGACAATGCCCGTCCCGTGCTCTACGGGGCGGACTACACCGCGGTGCTCGCCAACAGGGTCTCCCACGAGGCCCCCGTGCTGTCCCGCGTGGTGGGCAAGCACTGCGAGTCCGGTGACGTGGTGGTCAAGGACGTCTACCTCCCCGGGGACGTGCGGCGGGGCGACCTCCTGGTGGTGCCCGTGACCGGCGCCTACTGCTGGTCCCTGTCGAGCAACTACAACTGGCTCCCGCGCCCGGGCATCGTGGCCGTGGGCGAGGGCGGCACCTCCCGGGAGATCGTGCGCCGCGAGTCCGTGGCGGATCTGCTGGCCCGGGACTGCGAAATCTGACCGCTCGGCGAGATCGACGACGACGGCGTGCGCACCAACCGCGGGCAGCCGTCACGAACCTGCGCGGCGTCGTCGTCCTTGCCATGATGGGGCGGGCATCCCGCGAACACCCGCCCTGCCCAGCTGGACCACCGCCCGGCCGGAGCACGGCGCGGGCAGCCCGCCCGGGGCCGCAGCGCACCACGGCGGCGGCCCACCCCATGTCACCGACACCCGTGAGACCACGGAGGAGCACAGGAGCCATGACCACCACTGCGACGACCACCCACGAGACTCCCGTCCTGAAGGTCGGCCTGCTCGGCGCGGGCACCGTGGGCTCCCAGGTGGCCCACGTCCTGCTCACGCGTGGGGACGAGCTGGCCCTGCGCAGCGGGGTGCGCCTGGAACTGAGCGGGATCGCGGTGCGGGACACGGCCGCCCCGCGGGACGTCGAGCTGCCCGCCGAGCTGCTGACCACGGACGCGGATGCCGTGATCGACGCCGCGGACGTCGTCGTGGAGCTCACGGGCGGGATCGAGCCCACCCGCACGCGCGTGCTGCGCGCTCTGGACGCGGGCAAGTCCGTGATCACGGGCAACAAGGCGCTGCTCGCGGAGTCCGGACGGCAGCTGCAGGACGCCGCGGGTGCCTCGGGCGCCCAGCTGTCCTACGAGGCCGCGGTGGCCGGGGCCATCCCGATCGTGCGCCCCATGCGGGACTCGCTCGCGGGCGACCGCGTGGACCGGTTCCTGGGCATCATGAACGGCACCACCAACTTCGTCCTGGACCAGATGGACACCACGGGTGCCGCGTTCGACGACGCCCTGGCCGAGGCCCAGCGCCTGGGCTACGCGGAGGCGGACCCCACCGCGGACGTGGAGGGCCACGACGCCGCCGCCAAGACCGCCGTGCTGGCGTCCCTGGCGTTCCACTCCAGCTACACGATCGACGACGTCCACTGCGAGGGCATCCGGGGTGTCACGGCGGAGGACGTCGCGGCCGCACGGGAAGCCGGGTACGTGATCAAGCTGCTGTCGGTGGGGGAGCGCTGCGGGGAGGGCGTGAACCTGCGCGTGAGCCCCGTGATGATCCCGCGCCAGCACGTGCTCGGCGGGGTGCGCGGGGCCTACAACGCGGTGTTCGTGGAGGCGGCCTCGGCCGGGTCCCTGATGTTCTACGGACAGGGTGCCGGCGGTGAGCCCACGGCGTCCGCGGTGCTGGGGGACCTGGTCTCCGCGGCACGCGCGATCGCCCTGGGGGCCCAGGGGATCCCGCTCGCGGACCACGCGGGACTGCCCGCGGTGAGCATGGCCGACGTCCGCACCCGGCTGGCCGTGACCCTGGCCGTGTCCGACCGGCTGGGTGTGCTCGCGCGGCTCGCCCAGGTCTTCGCGGACCACGGGGTCTCCATCTCCACCATGCAGCAGAGCGAGGACCCCCGGGTGACCGGAACCTCGATGCTGCGCCTGGTCACGCACGAGGGCCGCCACGAGGACCTCATGGCCACGGTCGAGACGCTGCGCGGCCTCGACGCGGTCCGGGACGTGGTGTCCGTGACCCCGGTGGAGACGGGAGAATAGAGCGCGAACCGGGCGGCGGCGTCGTCGCCCGGCAACCGGTGACCGCCCGGAGGCGGTCGGAGCACGAGCTGAACTGCAAGCACTTGACCCGAGGAGCAACACGGCATGGCACACGTCTGGCGGGGCGTCATCAACGAGTACAGGGACCGGCTGCCGGTGACGGAGCAGACCGAGGTCGTGACCATGGGGGAGGGCGGCACCCCGCTGATCCGTGCGCGGGCGCTGTCCGAGCTCACGGGCTCCACCGTGTGGCTCAAGTTCGAGGGCATGAACCCCACGGGCTCCTTCAAGGACCGCGGCATGACCATGGCCATCACCAAGGCCAAGGAGGCCGGGGCGCAGGCCGTGGTGTGCGCGTCCACCGGCAACACGTCCGCGTCCGCGGCCGCCTACGCCAAGCAGGCCGGGATGCGCAGCGCGGTGCTGGTGCCCGAGGGCAAGATCTCCATGGGCAAGATGTCCCAGGCCGTGGCCCACGGAGCGGACATCATCCAGGTGGACGGCAACTTCGACAACTGCCTGGAGGTCGCCCGCAAGCTCTCCGAGTCCTACCCGGTGTTCCTGGTGAACTCCGTGAACCCGTACCGCATCGAGGGCCAGAAGACCGCTGCGTTCGAGGTGGTGGACACCCTGGGCGACGCCCCGGACATCCACGTGCTGCCCGTGGGCAACGCCGGGAACATCACCGCGTACTGGAAGGGCTACCGCGAGTACGCGCAGGACACCCCGGCCACGTCCGGTGAGGTGCTGCCCGCCGTGGCCACGCGCACCCCGGCCATGTGGGGCTTCCAGGCGGAGGGCGCAGCGCCCCTCGTGCTGGGCCACCCCGTGACGGAGCCGGAGACCATCGCCACGGCCATCCGGATCGGCAACCCGGCCTCGTGGGACACGGCGGTCGCGGCCCGGGACGAGTCCGGCGGACTCATCGACGCCGTCACGGACGAGCAGATCCTGGAGGCGCACCGCTGGCTGTCCTCGCGCGAGGGCGTGTTCGTGGAGCCGGGCTCCGCCGCGAGCGTCGCGGGACTGCTCAAGAAGGCGCGCGCGGGGGAGGTGCCCTCCGGTGCGACGATCGTCGCGACCGTCACGGGCCACGGGCTCAAGGACCCGCAGTGGGCCGTCAAGGGTGCCGAGGCGGAGGATCCGCAGGCGGCGGAGCCCACGCGGGTTCCCTTCGACGTGGTGTCCGTCGCGGCGGCCCTCGGTCTCGCGTGAGCGCCCGGGAATCGGCGCGCCCGGCGGCCCACGGGGCAGGGCGCGTGGACGGCGGCGTGGCACCGGTGGGCGCCACCGTGCGCGTCACGGTGCCGGCGTCCACGGGCAACGTGGGTCCCGGCTTCGACTCCCTGGGCCTCGCACTGGAGCACCGTGACACCGTGAGCCTCACCCGCATCCGCGAGGGCCTGGAGTTCGAGCTGCACGGCGAGGGTTCCCAGGACGTCCCGCGCACGGGCGAGCACCTGGTGCTGCGTGCCGCGCAGGCCGCGTTCGACGCCGCCGGGGCCGGCGTCCTGCCCCCGGTGCGGCTCACGGCCCACAACGTGATCCCGCACGGGCGCGGGATGGGATCGTCCGCCTCCGCGGTGGTGGCGGGTGTGCTCGCGGGCAACGCCCTGCTGCCGGCATCCGCGCGGCTCTCCGACGACGCCCTGCTGCAGGTGTGCTCGCGGCTCGAGGGACACCCGGACAACGTGGCCCCCACCCTCCTGGGCGGTCTGACGATCTCCTGGGAGACGGAAGGGCATTTCCACAGTGTTCCGATGGCCGTGCACCCGGACGTGGTGCCGGTGGTGGCTGTTCCGGACTTCGAGGTGGCCACTGCGGTGGCACGCGGGCTGCTTCCCGAGACCGTGGCCCACCGCAGCGCGGCGGTCACCGCGGGCCGGGCCGCGCTGCTCGTGGCGGCCCTCGGGCAGCACCCCGAGCTGCTGCTGGACGCCACGCACGACCTGCTCCACCAGCCCTACCGCGCGCAGGCCATGGCGCCCAGCTGGGAGCTCGTGACCGGGCTGCGCGAGCGCGGTCACGCCGCTCTGATCTCCGGTGCGGGACCCACGGTGCTGACGCTCGCGAACGGTGGGCAGCGGGCGCGAGCGGCGCAGGAGGCGATCGGGGAGATCACCGCGGACCCGGCGTCGTCGACCCGCCGCCACGGGGGCGAGCCCGTGTCGTGGCGGGTGCTTGCCCTGCGGGTGCCCGGCGAGGGTGCTAAAGTGGAGGCATCCACGCAATAGGCCCCGGGTGAGCGTCCGCCTGTCGGATGACGCAGCCCCGCAGTTGAGCCCCGTGCGCAGTGACCCACCGCAGGTGTTCGAAGGCGTCGCCTCTCTGCGATCCTCTCCCGTGAAGCCCCGCCACCTCTGTGATGTGGCAGTTCGCTCGAGCGGGGGATTCGGGGGACTTCATTGCTGATCACGCGTGCTCACCGCGCGTGCCTCTCGTGGCCCGCCGCGCGCGGCCCACACCCACAACGCCGGGCTGCCGGCGATCTGAATGCCGCAGCCCCCACCGAGTCAGAAGGAACCTTCGTGACAGAATCCACCGCCCCCGAACAGGGAACGGAATCCTCCACCGCGCAGAGCACCGGACTGTCCGGTCTCAAGCTCGCCCAGCTGCAGGCGCTCGCCGCGCAGCTCGGCATCACGGGCGCGCGCCGCATGCGCAAGTCCCTCCTCGTGGAGGCCATCGAGGCCCACCAGCGCGGCGGCGCCGTCGCCGAGCGCGACAAGGCCGTCGAGGAGAAGATCCAGCAGACCGCCCGCAAGGCCTCCCAGCGCCACACCGGCTCCGACGACGCCGCTGAGCCCGCCGAGGGCTCGCAGCAGAAGTCCACCGAGTCCGCCGAGGACGAGTCCGGGGACCAGGGCGGCAAGCGCCAGTCCGGTTCGCGGCGCTCCCGCCGCGCCACGGCCTCCGGGGACCGCCACGGCGCCCGCTCCGGCCAGGACAAGAACGATGCGGAGCAGTCGGCCGAGCAGAGCTCCGCCCAGGACGGCTCCGAGCAGCAGTCCGACGAGTCCAAGGACGGCCGCGGCAACCGCAACCAGCGCGGCCGCGGCAACCGCAACGAGAAGTCCTCGCCGCAGGACCGCGACGCCTCCTCGCAGGACGAGAAGTCCCGCGAGGGCAAGCAGGACCAGAAGTCCGGCCAGGACAACCGCTCCGAGGGCGGCCGTCAGCGCCAGCAGGGCGATGCCAAGGACAACGGCCAGGACCAGGGGAACCGCCGCGGCGGCAAGGACAACGGGTCCAAGGACAACGGGTCCGGGGACGGCGGCAACGGCCAGGACGGCCAGAACCGCAACGACCGCAACCGCAACCGCAACGACCGCGGCAACAACGGCGGGGACGGCGAGGGCGGCTCGCGCCGCAACCGGCGCAACCGCAACCGCAACGACCGCAATGACCGCGGCGAGCGCGGGGACCGCAACGACCGCAACGAGCGTCGCAACCGCCGCAACCGGAACAACGGCCCGGACGTGGACGACGTGGAGATCACCGAGGACGACGTCCTGCTGCCCGTGGCGGGCATCCTGGACGTGCTGGACAACTACGCCTTCGTGCGCACCTCCGGCTACCTCCCGGGTCCCTCGGACGTCTACGTGAGCCTCTCGCAGGTCAAGAAGAACAACCTGCGCAAGGGCGACGCCGTGGTGGGCGCCATCCGTGCCCCGCGCGAGGGGGAGCAGCACAACAGCTCCCGCCAGAAGTTCTCCGCGCTCGTGCAGCTGACCTCGGTCAACGGTCGCACGCCCGAGGAGAACAAGGAGCGGGTGGAGTTCAACAAGCTCGTCCCGCTCTACCCGCAGGAGCGGCTGCGCCTGGAGACCGACCCCAAGAAGATCGGTCCCCGCGTGGTGGACCTCGTGGCACCGATCGGCAAGGGCCAGCGCGGCCTGATCGTCTCCCCGCCCAAGGCGGGCAAGACCCTCATGCTGCAGTCGATCGCCAACGCGATCACCACCAACAACCCCGAGGTGCACCTCATGATGGTGCTCGTGGACGAGCGCCCCGAGGAGGTCACCGACATGCAGCGCACGGTGAAGGGCGAGGTCATCGCCTCGACCTTCGACCGTCCCGCGGACGACCACACCACGGTCGCGGAGCTCGCGATCGAGCGCGCCAAGCGCCTCGTGGAGATGGGCATGGACGTGGTGGTCCTGCTGGACTCCATGACGCGTCTGGGCCGTGCGTACAACCTGTCGGCCCCCGCCTCCGGGCGCATCCTGTCCGGTGGTGTCGACTCCGCGGCGCTGTACCCGCCCAAGAAGTTCTTCGGCGCCGCCCGCAACATCGAGAACGGCGGCTCGCTCACCATCCTGGCCACCGCGCTCGTGGAGACCGGGTCCAAGATGGACGAGGTCATCTTCGAGGAGTTCAAGGGCACGGGCAACATGGAGCTGCGGCTCTCCCGCCAGCTCGCGGACCGTCGCATCTTCCCGGCCGTGGACGTCAACTCCTCCGGCACCCGCCGCGAGGAGAACCTGCTGTCCTCCGAGGAGATCAAGATCATGTGGCGCCTGCGCCGCGTGCTCTCCGGTCTGGAGCAGCAGCAGGCGCTCGAGCTGCTCACCAGCAAGCTGCGGGACACCCAGTCCAACGCCGAGTTCCTGATGCAGGTCCAGAAGACCACGCTGGCCGGCCACTAGGAACCGCACCCGCGGTCCGCTCGTTCCACCCGTCGATCAAGGAGTGCCCCACATGTCCGACCCCGTTCAGCCGCTGCTGGATGAGCACGCTCAGCTGCAGCGCGAACTGGCGGATCCCGCCGTGCACGCGGACGCGGGCCGGGCCCGGAAGCTCGGGCGGCGCTACTCCGAGCTCAACGGGATCGTGGAGGCACACCGTCGGGTGGAACGGCTGTCCGAGGACCTCGAGGCCGCGCGCGAGCTCGGGAGCATGGATCCCGAGCTCGCGGCGGAGGTCAAGCCCCTCGAGGACGAGCTCGTGGAGGCCCGTGAGGCGCTGCGCCGCAAGCTCGTCCCGCGCGACCCGGACGACGGCCGCAACGTGATCCTCGAGGTCAAGGCGGGGGAGGGCGGGGACGAGTCCGCGCTCTTCGCCGGGGACCTGCTGCGCATGTACGTGCGCTTCGCGGAGCAGTCCGGTCTCAAGACCGAGATCCTCTCCTCGACCCCCACCGAGCTGGGCGGCTACAAGGACGTCCAGCTCGCCGTCAAGGGCAGCTCCTCGGACCCGTCCGAGGGGGCATGGGCCCGCTTCAAGTACGAGGGCGGGGTCCACCGTGTGCAGCGAGTTCCCGTGACCGAGTCCCAGGGTCGGGTGCACACGTCCGCCGCGGGTGTCCTCGTGTTCCCCGAGGTGGACGAGCCGGACGAGATCGACATCAGCCAGAACGACCTCAAGATCGACGTCTACCGCTCCTCCGGTCCCGGCGGTCAGTCCGTGAACACCACGGACTCGGCCGTGCGCATCACCCACGTCCCCACGGGGATCGTGGTCTCCATGCAGAACGAGAAGTCCCAGCTGCAGAACCGCGAGGCGGCCATGCGCGTGCTGCGCGCCCGGCTGCTCGCGCACCAGCAGGAGCAGATCGACGCGGAGAACGCCGCGGCCCGCAAGTCCCAGGTCCGCACCGTGGACCGCTCGGAGCGGATCCGCACCTACAACTTCCCGGAGAACCGGATCGCGGACCACCGCACCGGCTACAAGGCCTACAACCTGGACCACGTCCTGGACGGCGCGCTGGAACCGGTGATCGCCTCGGCGGTCGAGCTCGACGAGAGGGCCCGCCTGGAGCAGCTGGGCCAGGACTCGGCGGAGCAGGGGTCCGCGGGCCGGAAGAGCTGAGCCCGGTGAGCAGCACTCTGGCGCAGGCCATCGCGTGGGGTCGAGCGGAGCTCGCCGCCGCGGGTGTCGCGTCCCCGGACGCCGACGCCGCTCTGCTCGCCGCCCACGCGCTGGGGCTATCGCGCGGTGAGACCGAGGCCCGCGCCATCTTGGGGGCCCCCGAGCCCACGGGCTACCGCGACCTCGTCCGGCGCAGGGCCGCCCGGGAACCGCTGCAGCACATCACGGGCACCGCGCCCTTCCGCGATCTGGAGCTCGCCGTGGGCCCCGGGGTCTTCGTGCCCCGTCCCGAGACGGAGCTGCTCGTGCAGCTCGCGCTCGACGACGCGCGGCTCTGGCGCGAGGCGGGCGAGACCCGCCCTGCCGTGATCGACCTGGGCACCGGCACCGGGGCGATCGCCCTGGCCGTGGCGAGCGAGGACCCCGCGTGCCGGGTCACCGCCGTGGAGCGGGAACCCGGTGCCCTGGAGTGGGCCCGCCGCAACCTGTCCGGTTCGCGCGTGCGACTGCTGGAGTGCGACTACCGGGACGTCACCCCGGACACTGCCGGGCGCTTCTGCGTGGTCGTGAGCAACCCGCCCTACGTTCCGGACGGCGAGATTCCCCGGGACCCGGAGGTGCGCGACTACGACCCGCCCACCGCGCTCTACGGTGGTGACCGGGCGGGGATGCGCCACCCGATCGCCGTGATGGAGACGGCTCTGCGGGTGCTGCGACCCGGGGGATCCCTCATCATGGAGCACGCGGAGTCCCAGGTGGAGCCCGTGGCGCTGGCTCTGACCGAGCGCGGGTTCCAGGACGTCCGCGTCCACCACGACCTGACCGACCGGCCCCGGGCCACCACGGCCCGCATGCCGGACGCACACCCGGACGATGAGCTGAGGAGCTGCTCGTGAGCGAGATCTTGCCCTGCGGGACCGAGGAGGAGCGGGAGACCGCTGTGGCGCGGGCCGCGGAGGTGGTGGCCGACGGCGAGTGCGTCGTGCTTCCCACGGACACGGTGTACGGCATCGGCTGCGACGCCTTCTCCGCACCGGGCGTGCAGGGCCTGCTGGGCGCCAAGGGCCGCACCCGCGAGATGCCGCCGCCGGTGCTGATCGCCCGCCCCGAGGTCATGGAGGCGCTCGCGGACCAGGTCAGCGAGGACGCCCGCGCCCTCGCCGAGGCCTTCTGGCCCGGGGCCCTGACGCTGGTGTGCTGGGCCCAGCCGTCCCTCGGCTGGGACCTCGGCGAGACGCACGGCACGGTGGCGCTGCGCGTGCCGGACGACGCCGCCGCGCGGGCCGTGCTCGAGCGGGTGGGTCCCATGGCGGTCTCCTCGGCGAACCGCACAGGGATGCCCGCCGCCCGCACGGCGCAGGCGGCCCAGGACATGCTCCAGGACCGGGTGCCGCTCTACCTCGACGACGGTCCCCGGCCGGTCGAGGAGCCCGCGGAGGACGCACGGGACACCGCCTCCACCATCGTCGACTGCACGGGGGAGACGCCGGTGGTGCTGCGCCACGGCGCCATCCCCCTGCAGCGGCTGCGCGAGGTCGTCCCCGCGGTCCACGGCGGCGGGCTCGACGACGCCGCGGCCCAGACCACCTCGCAGCGTCCCTCCGCGTCGGCCGGGGACGGCCGTGCCCACGAGGACGGCGCAACGGGCGGTGCTGGCACGGCAGCGGCGGCGTCGTCCGCGCGGGACTGTGAAGAACGTGCCAAGCAGAACGGCGTGGAGCCCACTGGCGCGGTGGCCGCCGGCCTGGCGGGCAGCGCCGTGCGGACCGGCCGGCCCGCTCCCGTGAACGGAGACGCCGAGGAGGGTGACGAGACGTCCGACGAGGAGCTCATCACCGCCATGGTGTGGGACGGCCCGTCACAGGATGCACGCCCGGTGGACCAGGTGCGGGACCGCAACCACCGGCACGAGCCCCGCTGGGGTGGCACGAGTGCGCTGAGCATGGCGGACGCCGAACGGCTCGTGGCCGACGGCACCCAGGACCCGCAGGCCTGACCCTGCCCCGGCACCCCCGCAAGCGCGCGGCGCAGGCGCAGTTCGCCCGGAGGCCGTCCCTGGCGCCGACGGTTTCGGCGCGGCGGTGCGGGCCGGGCGGTGTCGTCGCGGGGGAGTGCGCGGGAGCGCGTCTCAGCGGCCGAGGGCCAGGTGGGCCTGGCGCAGCACTTCCTGCACGTGCGGCTCCGGCAGCACACCGTTCTCGTGCGCCCAGCCCGGAACCTGCTGCTGGCCGAACCATGTGACCTCGAGCCGCCGGATGGCGCCGGCGTAGCGGTGCCCCGATGCCTGCGAGAGGAAACGCGCGGAAGCGATCGCGGCGCGGCACAGCCAGGGCGGGATGGACAGCGGCTCCCGGCGTCCGGCGTCGCGCAGGACGGAGCCGGTGGTGGCGCCCTCCCAGGGCTGCAGGATCACGGGCGGCAGGGCCCGGGGGAATTCGCCCACGGCCACGGTGAACTGCGCGAGCGCGGTCACCGAGGTGACGGGCGTGGGTGCGGAGCCGTCCCCGGCCACCGAGCTCAGCGGCGAGGAGGCGAAGCGCGCGAGCCTGCGCGTGGTCCGCCGCTCGCTGCCCATCACGGACGTGGCGCGGATCACGGTGAGCTGGGGTGCGCCCTTCTCGGAGCGCCACTCGGAGTGCAGCCGGTACAGCGCGGATTCTCCGAGCGCCTTGGAGAACGAGTACGGGGAGAACGGCGCGGTGCGGATGGACTCGTCCAGCACGGGGGCGTCCGCCTGCACGGACGCGGAACTCATGTGGATGACCCGCCGGACACCGGTGCGGTGCGCCGCGAGCGCCACCAGCACCGGCAGCAGGGCGTTGGCACCCGTCAGGGACTGCTGGTGGGTCTGGTCCGGTGCGGCCAGGCCGGCCGCGTTGACCACGGTGTCCGCGCCGGCGAAGGAGTCGGCCAGGTAGTCGATCACGGACTCGAGCCGCTGGGCGTGCTCCACGAGGTGGTGGACGGTGGTGGCCGGGGAGGCCAGGCGGGGTGAGGCCACGGGCGTGACCGGGATGCTCCGGGCCTGCAGGGCCGTGGTGATCGCGGAGCCGATGAAACCCGTCGCCCCGAGAACGCGCCAGCTGTGAACCGTCACTGTGTGTCTCCTCCCATGGTGGTTCGACCATCGTACGGTAGCGCCCGGCCGGGCAGGGTGGATGCCGTGACCGAGCCGCGGGCGTCCAGCGGACACCGAGGCATCGTCCGGGTGGGCGTTGATAGACTCCGGGAGTTCATCCGCGCCCGGGTGCCGCTGCCGCGACGCTCTCCGGCACGGGGTGAGCGAACACCGCCAGAATCACGAGTCGTCTCGGGGGCGTCAATGACGGAGAACAGTGCCAGGGCCACCGACCACGAGGGCGCGCGCGTGGGTGTGGCGTGCGTCACGCAGGACCGGCCCGGCGACGTCGACACCCTGATCGACGCGCTGCGCGTCCAGACCGAGCCCGTGGCGAGCCTGTGCCTCGTGGACGCGGGGCGCGCCGCTCTGGACGAGGACCGGCTGCGCCAGCGGATCGGGGGAGCGTTCGCGTTGCACTACCGCCGCTCGGAGGCGAACCTGGGTGGCGCGGGCGGCTTCGCGCTCGCGATCCTCACGGCGCTCGCGGCCGGCTCGGAGCAGGTCTGGCTCATGGACGACGACGCCCACCCCGAGGACCCCGAGTGCCTCGCCGTGCTGCGCACCGCCGCGCGGGAGCGCGACCTCGCGGTGGTCTCACCCCTGATCGTGGCACCGCAGGATCACTCGCTGCTCTCCTTCCCGTACCGGCTGGAGGGCGGCATCACGCACCGGCGGGCGGACCTCGAACCCCTGGGCTTCCTCGACTCCTACGCCAACTTCTTCAACGGCGCCCTGGTGGACGAGTCCGTGTTCTTCCGCGTGGGGCTGCCGGACCTCAAGCTGTTCCTGCGCGGGGACGAGGTGGACTTCCTGGTGCGGCTTCGCCGCAGCGGTCTGCCGTTCGGCACCGTGACCACCACGGCGGTCTCCCACCCCCCGGGGTGGGACGAGGAGCACGTGGTGGTTCCCGGCAAGCTGCAGGTGCTGATCCCGCCGGGGGAGTTCAAGCAGCGCCACTTCTTCCGCAACCGCGGGTACGTCTCGTGGCACTACAAGCGCGTGGTGCAGCTGGGGGCGGACGCGATCGGCTACCCGGCCCACTACATCAAGACCAGGGATCTCAAGGGCCTGCGCACGTGGGCGCGGCTCTACACCGACGGCATGCGCGGGCGGGGTTTCGGTGGCCCTCGCTGAGCCGCTGGACGCTGCGGGGATCCCCGTCCCGTTCTCGGTCCTGCTCCCCGTCTACCACGGGGACACGCCCGAGCGGCTGCGGCGCGCGGTGGAGTCCAACACCGTGGACCAGACCCGGCCGCCGGCCGAGGTGGTCCTCGTCCAGGACGGCCCCGTGTCGCCCCCGCTGGAGACCGAGCTGCGCCGTCTCGAGGCGGACTCGCAGATTCCGGTCCGTGTGCTGCGGCTCGCCCAGAACGGCGGTCTGGCTCGCGCCCTGCACACCGCCCTGCCGCAGTGCGCGCACGACGTCGTGGCGCGGGCGGACGCGGACGACGTCGCCTACCCCCGGCGCTTCGAGCAGCAGCTTCCCCTGATCGAGGACGGCGCGGACGTCGTGGGCGCGTCCATGCACGAGATCGGGGACGACGAGCAGAACCCCGTGGCACTGCGCGCGGCACCCGTGGGCGCGGAACGCATCGCGGCCGTGAGCCGTCGCCGCAACCCGCTGTCCCACCCCACGGTGGTGCTGCGCCGCAGCGCCGTGGAGGCCGTGGGAGGCTACGAGGACGTGCCCATGGCGGAGGACTACTGGCTGTGGGCGCGCATGCTCCACGCGGGGGCGGACGTGCGCAACGTGGGTGAGCCGCTGGTCGGGTACCGCGTCTCCTCCGGGTCCTACGAACGCCGCGGCGGGTACCGGGTCCTGAAGGCGGAGCTCGCGCTGCAGGCCAGGTTGCGGGCCCTGGGGCACGTGGGGTTCCTACAATGGGCCGTGAACGTCATGGTGCGCGGCGGCTACCGGTTCGTGCCCCTGCGGGTGCGCGAGACGGCCTACCGGCTCATGGTGGGCCACCGCAACGGCTGACCCGCGCGCACCCGAAAGGACAACGGCCCCATGGTCAACCCCCTCAGTCCCACCCCCCGAGCCGAGAAACCGGTCGCATGGCTGTGGATCCAGATGATCCTGGACTCGGCCGCGTGGATCCTGGCGCTGTGGGTGGCCGTGCTGCTGCGCTTCGAGCTCAACGTGGAGCTCGTGTCGGTGGGCGGGCTGGTGATCACGTGCGCCGTGGCCGTGGTGCTGCAGCTGCTCGTGGGGTTCTCCTTCGCGCTCTACAAGGGCCGCTACTCCTTCGGCAGCTTCGACGAGGCCAAGCTGCTGGTGGTCGTGACCGTGATCGTGACCGCGCTGCTGGAGGGCCTGCTGCTGGTCTTCGGCGTCTCGCTGAGCATCCCGCGCTCCGTGGGGTTCATCGCCTTCCCGTTCGCGTGCCTGCTCATGGCCGCGTTCCGCTACCTCAAGCGCATGTACCAGGAGTCCACGGCCAAGCCCGGTGACCAGGCCCAGAACGTGGTCGTCTTCGGCGCCGGCGCGCTGGGCACGTTCCTGGTGCACCGCATGATGCAGGACCCGGCCTCCGGCTTCCTGCCCGTTGCCCTGCTGGACGACGACCCCGCCAAGAAGCACCTGCGGATCTCCTCCGTGCCCGTCATGGGCACGCTGCACGACGCCGCCTCCGTCCTCGAGCACACGCGCTCGGGTGTGCTGATCGTGGCGGTGGCGGACGTGGACCCCCGCACCATGCGCCGCGTCTCCGACGCCGTGGAGGGAACGGGCACCCGCGTGATGACCGTCCCGCCGCTGAGCGAGATGCTCACGGGCGCGAACCAGGGCGTGGACCTGAGGGACATCTCCATGGAGGACCTCATCGGACGCCGCCCCGTGGACATCCACGTGGACTCGATCGCGGGCTACATCACCGGCAAGCGGGTGCTGGTGACCGGTGCGGGCGGATCCATCGGCTCCGAGCTGTGCCGTCAGCTCGTGGGCTTCGAGCCCGCGGAGCTGATCATGGTGGACCGGGACGAGTCCGGGCTGCAGGCCACGCAGATCTCCATCACCGGGCGCGGGCTGCTGGACGGCAACGACACCGTGCTGTGCGACATCCGTGACGAGGAGTCGGTGAACAGGGTGTTCGAGCAGCGCCGGCCCCAGGTGGTGTTCCACGCGGCGGCGCTGAAGCACGTCTCGCTGCTGGAGCAGTACCCGGACGAGGCGTGGAAGACCAACGTGATGGGTTCGCTGCACGTGCTCAGCGCCGCCGCCGCGGTGGACGTGGAGGTGTTCGTGAACATCTCCACGGACAAGGCCGCGAACCCCACCACCGCGCTCGGGCACTCCAAGCGCGTGGCGGAGAAGCTCACCGCGTGGACGGGAGACCGCACGGGCAAGCGCTACGCCTCCGTGCGCTTCGGCAACGTCTTCGGCTCGCGCGGGTCCATGCTCCCGCTGTTCGCCGAGCAGATCCGCCAGGGCGGGCCCATCACGGTCACGCACCCGGACGCGACCCGCTACTTCATGACCATTCCCGAGGCGTGCCAGCTGGTCATCCAGGCCGGCGCGATCGCCCGCGGGGGAGAGGTGCTCATCCTGGACATGGGCCAGCCCGTGCGGATCATGGACATCGCGCAGCGCCTGCGGTCCATGTCCGGGCGCGAGGACATCCGGATCGAGATCACCGGGCTGCGCCACGGGGAGAAGCTGCACGAGGACCTGATCGGCACGGGGGAGACGGACGAACGTCCCTTCCACCCCAAGATCTCGCACGCGAGGGCCGAGCGTCTGGACCCCGCCAACCTGGACCGCCACGTGTGGAAGGTCCGCGGCGGCATGCTGTTCACCGGGTCCATCCCGCAGGTTCCTGCCAGCACCCAGCCCCGCATCACGGACTTCTCCGTGCCGCGCGCAGCCGAGAGCGCGGCGTCGTCGGGACGCGGCGGCCGGAGCGCCGCCCCCGACCGCGACGGCGCGGCACCCCGCGACGGCAGTCCCCACCGGGGGAATGCGGTCCCGCGGGACGGCAGCTCTGCGCGAGGCGGCCACGTCGCACCCGTCGAGGGGTCGCGGGCCGCCCGCGACGGGGACGACCGGGGGAGCGGATCGTGAGCGCCGCGATGAGCCCCGCCGCGGTCCTGGCCACACCGCTGCCCGGACTGGTGACCGGTCCCGCAACCCTCAGCGAGGGCGAGGCCCTTGAGCTGCTGCTGACGCTGGCGCCCTGGACCCTGGGGGTGGCGTTCGTGCTGTCCGTCCTGCTCCCGTTCGCCGTGCGGCCCCTGCTCACGCGGTGGGGAGTGATCGACGTCCCCACCGAACGCTCGTCCCACACCCGACCGGTCCTGCGCGGCATGGGCCTCGCCGTGGCGCTCGCCCTGGTGGTCACGTACGCGGGGGCGCTGGTCTTCGGCCTTATCCCCGTGGACCGCTCCATCGCCCTGGTGGTGCTGGCCATGATGGTTGCCAGTGCCGCGCTCGGCTGGGCGGAGGACTACCGGGGAGTGCCGATCACCGTGCGCCTGGGCGTTCAGGCCCTGATCGGAGCGCTGGGCACGGCCGCGCTGATCGTGGCCCTCGGGGTTCCCGCGTGGTGGTGGCCCGTGGGGGTCGTGGCCACCGTGGCGTACATCAACATCGCGAACTTCATGGACGGGATCAACGGCATCTCCGGCATGCACGGCACAGCGGTGGGCCTGCTCTACGCGTGGGCCGGCGGCGTGAACGGCATGCCGTGGATGGTCTGCGCCGGTCTGGCCGTGGCCGGGGCCTTCCTCGGCTTCCTGCCCTGGAACCTGGGGCGCGGCACGGTGTTCCTGGGGGACGTCGGATCGTACGTCCTGGGGGGAGCGGTCGTGGCCACCGCGATCGGCGCGTTCCTCTCCGGCGTGTACGTGGAGTACCTGCTGCCCCCGCTGCTGATCTACCTCGCGGACACCGCGGTGACCCTCGTGCTGAGGATCCGCCGCGGCGAGGTCTGGTACAAGCCGCACCGCCAGCACGCGTACCAGCGGCTCACGGACGCGGGGCTCTCCCACGTCCAGGCGTCCCTGCTGGTCACGGGTGCCACGGTGCTCGTGAGCGTCATCTCCCTCTACGGCCTGCGCGCAAACGGCACGGGCTCCGCCGTCGCCGGTGTGGCGGTGGTCGCCGTGGTCGTCGCGTACCTGCTGGCGCCCACGCTGCTCGGACGCCTCCGCACCGCTCGGCGGGGCGTGGACACGTGACCGGGCCCGACCACACCCCCGCTCCCGCAGGTGACAGCTCCTACGGCCACGGTGCGAGAACCTGGTCCGCGGTCGCCCTCGTGGCGGCGGCGCTCGCGGTGGCGGCGGCCTTCGTGCTGGAGCTTCCGGACGGCGTCCGCTCGGCCGCGTTCGGGGCCGGTCTGGTCACGGCGAGCTCCGCGACCACCGTGCTGGTGGCCGCGCACATGTTCCGCGTCGCGCCCGCGGCCACCGCGCCTGCCCTCGCGGGCCTGTACCTGCTCAAGGTGCTCGTGGCCGGTGGACTGCTCCTGACGCTCGCGCCCCCCGCCTGGCTGGTCCCCAGCGTGTTCCTGGGCGCCGCGCTGGTCGGCCTCGTGCTCGCGCTCGTGCGCTTCGCCCGGCTCACGGGGCGCGTGTCCGGGCAGCAGACGCGCGCGCTCCTGGCCTCACGATCCGCCCGGGGAGCGGACTCCGCAGCCGCGCACGACGACGCCGCTGCCGCACCGTCCCCGCGCGACGCACCCGGTCCCCGGTCCGGTGCGGCCACCACGCTCCTCGGCCGGGAAGCACCCGGCCGCCACCACGACGCGCTCCACGGGTCCGGTCAACCGCCCGTGGGCACCCCTGAAAGGCACACCCCATGAACTCCTCGCCGGGCCCCCAGGACCCCCGGAAACCCCGCTCCGCGCGGGGCGCCTCGCAGCGACACGTCGACTCCGCGCGACAGGACTCCCTCTACACTGCGGGAGAGCTCGTGGAGCGCGGCGGCCTGAGCGGAGGACTCGCCGTGCTGCTGTATGTCGTGGTCGGTGCGGCGTTTTGGAGTTTGATAGGCTGGCTCCTGGATCACCTGCTGGGAACACGGTGGATTGTGATCGCGGGAGCCGTCTTCGGCGCGTCCGCCGGGGTGTACCTCGGCTACCTCCACATGAGGGACGCGCTGAATCGGAGCCACGCCCCGCAGAAGACCACGTCGGAGACAACGAAGTCATCTGATCCGGGCCACCGGCCCGGAGTGTGACCGGTCTGGATACCGCAGAAAGGACCCGTATTGAACCCCGCCCTGAGGATTCCGGCCGAATTCGTGGCCCCTTCCACGGAAGACATGCATCTTCCCCCGTTGTTCGAAGTGGGGTCCCTCGCCTTCGGTAAGCAGTCGCTGCTGATCCTCTTCTCCGTGGTGCTGATCGGTGCGGGCTTCATGTACATGATCCGCCGTCGCGCCATGGTTCCCTCCAAGGGCCAGTACCTGGGCGAGATGGGCTACGGCTTCGTCCGCAACCACCTGGGCCGGGACATCATCGGCGAGAAGGACTTCCGCCCTTTCATCCCGCTGCTGTTCTCCTTCTTCTTCTTCATCCTGGTGAACAACCTGTTCGGGTCCATCCCCCTCGTGCAGCTGCCCACCTTCTCCCACCCGGGCTCGGCATACGTCATGGCCGCCATCGCCTACGTCGTGTGGGTCTTCGTGGGCATCCGCCGGCACGGCTTCGGGCAGTTCATGGTCAAGATGACCATGCCCCCGAACGTCCCGAAGATCCTCTACGTGATCCTCATCCCCCTCGAGTTCCTCTCGAACCTCATCATCCGTCCCGTGACTCACGCGCTGCGTGTGTTCGCCACCATGTTCGCGGGCCACATGGCCATGATGGTGGCCGCGGGCCTCACCGCGTACCTGGCCACCGAGGTGGGCGGCATCGTGGGGATCGGCGGATCGGTCTTCGGCATCGTCCTCGGACTGTTCATCTACTTCCTGGAGCTGCTCATCCAGGTCCTCCAGGCCTACATCTTCACCCTGCTGTTCGCCGTGTACGTACAGGGCGCACTGCAGGAGGGGCACTAGCCCCACGAAGGAGCGCGACCCCCGGGCCGCTCACCCCTGACCATCGCCTGCTTACGATTCCCGTAACGGCACCACGGCCCGCACCCGCGGGCACCCAGAAAGGAAATATCCACAATGGAAGGTTCGCTTAGCGTCATTGGCTACGGTCTCGCTGCCATCGGCGGTGGCATCGGCGTGGGTCTCATCTTCGCTGCCTACATGCAGTCCGTGGCCCGCCAGCCCGAGTCCCAGCGCGTCCTGCAGCCCATGCTCTTCATGGGCTTCGCCGTGGTCGAGGCCCTGGCCATCCTGGGCCTGGTCCTCGCCTTCATCATGTAGGGCAATGCCCATCGGACAAGCCCTAACTAGAGAACAGGAATCGCGCTCATGAACGCAATGGTGATGGCAGCGGAAGAGGCTCAGAACCCTCTCATCCCGGACACCTGGGAAATGCTGATTACCTTCATCGGGTTCGTGATTCTGCTCTTCATCGCGATCAAGTACATCGTCCCGGCGTTCGAGAAGGTCTACAAGGACCGCTCGGAGGCCATCGAGGGTGGACTTGCCAAGGCCAAGGCCGCTCAGGCCGAGGCGAAGGCTGCTCGCGACGAGTACAACCAGCAGCTCGAGAGCGCTCGCCTCGAGGCCCAGAAGATCCGTGAGGAAGCTCGCTCCGAGGGTGAGAAGATCCTCGCGGACTTCAAGGACCGCGCCAACATGGAGTCCGCCCGGATCACCGAGAACGCTCACAAGGCCATCGAGGCCGAGCGTGCGGCGGCCGTGGTCTCCCTGCGCGACGAGGTCGGCACTTTGGCAACACAGCTTGCGTCCAAGATCGTCGGGGAGTCCTTGAACGACGACGACCGCGCCAACCGCGTGGTCGACCGCTTCCTGGCGGACCTGGACGCCGAGCAGAGCCGCACGGGAGCTGCACGGTAATGGCAGAAGCATCGAACGAACCGAATCGTCCGCTCACCGTGGACGTGGACCGCTGGGCACCGTCCGCGAGTCCGGAGATCGCACACCAGCTGTTCGAGATCCTGGACATCGTGGACCAGAACGGCGCTCTGCGCCGGGCCCTGACGGATCCCTCCCGCCCCGCTGAGGACCGTGCTCGTCTCGTGCACTCCCTCCTCGACGGCCGGGCCCACGAGGTGGCGGTGGACATCGCCGCGGAGCTCGCCTCCCAGCGCAGCACCACCGAGCGTCAGCTGGGTGATGCCCTCGAGCGCACCGCAGTGCTCGTGGCGGCAGCCGCCACCGAGAACCGCGGCGGCGGGGACGCCCTCGAGTCGCTCGTGGACGAACTCATCCGGTTCAAGTCCATGCTGGACCGGTCCGCCGAGGTGCAGAGCGCCTTCTCGGACTCCCGGGCGTCCGCGGAGGCCAAGGTCACCCTCGCCCGTCGGCTGAGCACGCCGGGTTCCGAGGAGGCCGCGTTGCTGATCGAACGCGCAGCCAGCGAGCCCCGGGGGGCCCTCCCCGGTCGCCTGCTGGAACAGTTCGCCCAGTGGGTGGCAGACCGTCAGCAGCGGTGGATCGCCCGTGTGGAGTCGGCCCGGCCGTTGCGCCAGGACCAGCTGGACGCCCTGCGCGACCGGCTGAACCGGCTGTATGGACGGGACCTCAAGCTGACCACCGAGACCAACCCGGCTCTGGTGGGTGGCCTGCGCGTGCAGGTCGGTGAGGAGATCATCGACGGTTCGCTCACGCACCGGCTGAACCAGCTGGAGCAGCGGATCGGAGCCTGATCCTCTCGTGGAGCGAGGATCGCGGGGAGCCGGTGCGAGCCGGAGTCCCGTCGCGTTGCCTCCACGGGCCGCACACGCGGTCGCACGGCGATGGGGCAACGCATCGCGACAAGAACAAGCTTGGTCATCGTCGAGTCGATGATCACACGACGTAGAGAGCAGGGACAGCAGATGGCCGATGTGACCATCAATGCCGATGAAGTCCGTAGCGCGCTGAACGATTTCGCGGCGTCCTACGATCCCGGCAACGTGGAACGAGTAGAAGTAGGACGCGTGTCGTCCGCAGCGGACGGCATTGCCCGTGTGGAGGGTCTGCCCTCCGTCATGGCCAACGAGTTGCTCAAGTTCGAGAACGGGGTGCTGGGCCTGGCCCTGAACCTCGACACCCGCGACATCGGCGTCGTGGTGCTGGGCGACTTCCAGGGCATCGAGGAGGGCCAGGAGGTCCACCGCACCGGTGAGGTGCTCTCGGTGCCCGTGGGCGAGGGCTACCTCGGCCGCGTGGTGGACCCGCTGGGCGAGCCCCTCGACGACCTCGGCCCCATTGCCACGGACGGCCGCCGCGAGCTGGAGCTGCAGGCTCCGGGCGTGACTATGCGAAAGTCCGTGCACGAGCCGCTGCAGACCGGCATCAAGGCGATCGACGCCATGATTCCGATCGGGCGTGGCCAGCGTCAGCTGATCATCGGCGACCGTCAGACCGGCAAGACCGCCATCGCGGTGGACGCCATCCTGAACCAGCGCTCCAACTGGGAGTCCGGTGACGTCGACAAGCAGGTGCGCTGCATCTACGTGGCGGTCGGTCAGAAGGCCTCCACCATTGCGGCCGTGCGTCAGACGCTCGAGGACAACGGCGCCCTGGACTACACCACGATCGTGGCCGCCCCGGCCTCCGAGTCGGCCGGTCTGAAGTACCTCGCCCCCTACGCCGGCTCGGCCATCGGCCAGCACTGGATGTACGGCGGCAAGCACGTCCTGATCGTGTTCGACGACCTCTCCAAGCAGGCCGAGGCCTACCGGGCCGTGTCCCTTCTGCTGCGCCGCCCGCCGGGACGCGAGGCGTACCCCGGCGACGTCTTCTACCTGCACTCCCGTCTGCTCGAGCGTTGCGCCAAGCTCTCCGACGAGCTGGGCGCGGGCTCCATGACCGGGCTGCCGATCATCGAGACCAAGGCCAACGACGTCTCGGCGTTCATCCCGACCAACGTCATCTCCATCACCGACGGTCAGATCTTCCTGCAGTCGGACCTCTTCAACGCCAACCAGCGCCCCGCCGTGGACGTGGGCATCTCGGTGTCCCGCGTGGGTGGTGCCGCGCAGGTCAAGGCCATGAAGAAGGTCTCCGGCACGCTGAAGCTGAGCCTGGCCTCGTACCGCTCCATGCAGGCGTTCGCCATGTTCGCCTCCGACCTGGATGCGGCCTCGCGCCAGCAGCTGACCCGCGGTGAGCGTCTGATGGAGCTGCTCAAGCAGCCCCAGTACACGCCGTACCCCGTGGCGGACCAGGTCGTCTCCATCTGGGCGGGCACCACCGGCCAGCTCGACGACGTGGACGTGGCCAACGTGGGCGACTTCGAGCGCGCCCTGCTGGACCAGGTGCGCCGGACCACCAACGTCATGGACTCGATCAACTCCACGGGCAAGCTCGAGGACGACGCGATCGAGGCGCTGAAGACGGCCGTGGCCGAGGTCAAGCGGGACTTCCACGGTTCCAAGCACGGGATCGAGGCCGGTGTCGAGGAGCACGAGTCCCTGGGCTCGAGCTCCGTGAACCAGGAAACGATCGTCAAGAAGTAACCGTTGAGGTGGTGCGCCGTCCGTCGGCGCACCACCGCGGTGCCGAAAGGAAAAGCCCATGGGAGCGCAGATTCGGGTCTACCGACAGAAGATCGCGTCCACCTCGTCCATGAAGAAGATCTTCAAGGCGATGGAGATGATCGCGACCTCGCGCATCAGCAAGTCCCGTCAGAGTCTCGAAGGTGCGTACCCGTACGCCAACGCGCTGACCCGCGCGGCCTCCCAGATCGCCACGCAGCACAACATCTCCCACCCGTTGACCACGGTCCCGGACCAGGTGCGGCGCTCCGCCGTCATGGTCTTCACCTCGGACCGCGGCCTCGCAGGGTCCTACTCCTCCAACGTGCTCAAGCGCACGGAGGAGCTGCTGGAGCTGCTGCGCTCGCAGGGCAAGGAAGCCCACATCTACCTGGTGGGGCGCAAGGCCAAGGCGTACTTCGACTTCCGGCACCGTGACTACGACGATTTCTGGACCGGCAACACGGACAGCGCGAGCACGGAGCGCGCCGAGGAGCTCACGGAGCGCCTCATGCACGACATCAGTGCCGCGTACGAGGAGAACGGCGTGGACGAGGTCCTCCTCGTCTACACGCAGTTCAACTCCATGGTGAGCCAGGAACCCCGTGTCCTGCGGCTGCTGCCCCTGGAGATCTCGGACGCCAACGACCTCGGGGACGACGTCTCGGAGCGGTTCGACGATCTGCGCGAGCACGCCAACCAGTTCGAGTTCGAGCCGAACCCGGAGGAAGTCTTCAACGAGATCCTGCCGAGGTACGTCCGGGCCCGGGTCTACTCCGCGCTGTGCCACGCGGCGTCGAGCGAGCTGGCGTCCCGTCAGCGCGCCATGAAGGCCGCCGGTGACAACGCCACCGAGCTCATCAAGAAGTACACACGCCTGATGAACAACGCCCGTCAGGCGGAGATCACCACCGAGTTGACAGAGATCGTCAGTGGCGCCGAGGCCCTCTAGGCCCGCGCTCTCCCCATTGCCAGCCGAAACGAAGTGAGAGAAATGACTGCCACTATCAACGACCAGGCGGCCCAGCCGGTTTCGCGCGGCGGCGTCGGCCGCATCGCCCGAGTCATCGGACCCGTGGTCGACGTCGAGTTCCCCGAGAACCAGGTTCCGGACCTCTACAACGCCCTGACCGCGGACTACGACTTCAACGGCAAGCCCCGCCGGATCACGTTCGAGACCGCTCAGCACCTGGGCACCAACGTGGTGCGTGCCATCTCCCTGCAGCAGACCGACGGTCTGGTGCGCGGCACGCCCGTGCAGGACACCGGCTCGCCCATCTCCGTGCCCGTGGGCGACGTGGTCAAGGGCCACATCTTCAACGTCCTGGGTGACGCCCTGGACATGCCCACCGACGAGCTGGACATCCAGGAGCGCTGGCCCATCCACCGCAAGGCGCCGTCCTTCGCGGAGCTCGAGGGCAGCACCGAGATGATGGAGACGGGCATCAAGTCCATCGACCTCCTGACCCCCTACATCAAGGGCGGCAAGATCGGTCTGTTCGGCGGCGCCGGCGTGGGCAAGACCGTGCTCATCCAGGAGATGATCACCCGTGTGGCCCGCAACTTCGGTGGCACCTCGGTGTTCGCCGGTGTGGGCGAGCGCACCCGTGAGGGCAACGACCTGTGGGTCGAGATGGAGGAGGCGGGTGTTCTCAAGGACACCGCTCTCGTGTTCGGCCAGATGGACGAGCCGCCCGGAACGCGTCTGCGCGTGGCACTGACCGGTCTGACCATGGCGGAGTACTTCCGCGACGTGCAGAACCAGGACGTGCTGCTGTTCATCGACAACATCTTCCGCTTCACGCAGGCCGGTTCGGAGGTCTCGACCCTGCTGGGTCGCATCCCCTCCGCCGTGGGCTACCAGCCGACCCTCGCGGACGAGATGGGCGTGCTGCAGGAGCGCATCACCTCCACCCGGGGCCACTCCATCACGTCCATGCAGGCGATCTACGTGCCCGCCGACGACTACACGGACCCGGCTCCCGCGACCACGTTCGCCCACCTGGACGCGACCACCGAGCTCTCCCGTGACATCGCGTCCCGTGGTCTGTACCCGGCGATCGACCCGCTGTCCTCGACCTCCCGCATCCTGGATCCGCAGTACGTGGGCCAGACCCACTACGACGTGGCCACCCGCGTGAAGTCGATCCTGCAGGAGAACAAGGAGCTGCAGGACATTATCGCGATTCTCGGTGTGGAGGAGCTCTCCGAGGAGCAGAAGGTCGTGGTGTCCCGCGCACGCCGCATCGAGCAGTTCCTGTCCCAGAACACCTACACCGCGAAGCAGTTCACCGGTGTGGAGGGCTCCACGGTTCCCCTCGCGGAGACCATCGAGGCCTTCGGCAAGATCTGCGACGGCGAGCTGGACAACGTTCCGGAGCAGGCCTTCTACAACGTGGGCGGCCTGGACGACGTCATGCGTCAGTGGGACGAGATCAAGGCCGAGACGGGCGAGAAGTAAGCCATGGCTGAACTCATCGTGGAAATCGTCGCCCTGGATCGCAAGATCTGGGCAGGTGCCGCGCGGCTCGTCCGCGTGCGCACCACCGAGGGTGACATCGGCGTCATGCCGGGCCACCAGTCCATGGCGGGGTTGCTCAAGCCGGGGGAGTTCGCCATCGACCGGGTGGAGGGTGACCGGCTGACCGGCCGCATCGACTCCGGTCTGGTGTCCGTGGACCAGAACCGGGTCACCATCGTGGCTGACACGGTCTCCCTGGACTCGGAGAAGCAGTCCGCCTGATTCATCAGCGCACCGGTCAGCGTCGACCCTCGTGCCCCGTGCGGGGTACGGGGGTCGACGTCGTTCGGGCACCGCCTGCGCACAGGTTCCGCGGCCCGTGCCGTCGTGGTTCCTTGCCGTGCAGGCCCCAGCCCCGCTCGCGGGGGTGGGGAGCTTGACCCACCGTTGCCGCACAACGAGTGCACCGCGAGTGAGGGTCGTGGACGAGGAGGAAAACGTGGAAGAAACCATCGAGGTTCACGGGCCCACCGTGGTCAACGGCGAGCTGCCGGTCCTCGGGGCAAAGAACAGCGTGCTCAAGCTCATGGCGGCGGCGCTGCTGGCCCCGGGGCGTTCCACCATCACCAACGTTCCCGAGATCCAGGACGTCACGGTGATGGCGGAGCTGCTGCGCCGTCTGGGCTGCGAGGTCGACTACTCGCCCGCCGAGCACGAGGTGGTCATCGAGGTCCCGGAGGAGCTGGGCCACCAGGCGGACTACGACCTCGTGCGGGCCATGCGCGCCTCCATCTCGGTGCTGGGTCCGCTGATGGCGAGGTGCCGCCGTGCAGAGGTCGCGCTGCCCGGGGGCGATGCCATCGGAACCCGGGGTCTCGACATGCACCGCGCGGGTCTGGAGGCGATGGGCGCGGAGCTCGGCATCGAGCGTGGTTTCCTGCGCGCGTCCGCCCCGGAAGGACTTGCCGGAGCTTCTTTCCGGCTCGGGTACCCCTCGGTGGGCGCCACGGAGAATCTCATGACGGCCGCGACCACCGCCCGGGGTACCACGGTGCTGGAGAACGTGGCGCGGGAACCCGAGATCGTGGACATCGGTCGCATGCTGCAGGCCATGGGTGCACAGATCGAGGGACTGGGCACCACCACACTGACGATCACGGGTGTGCCACGGCTGAGCCCGGTCACGCACCGCACCGTGCCTGACCGGATCGTGGCCGGCACGTGGGCCTTCGCCGCGGCCGTGACGGGCGGACGCGTGCAGATCAGGGGAGCGGAGCCGTCCCACCTGGGGGTGGTCCTCGACAAGCTGCGTGCCGCGGGGTGCGACGTGGACGTTGCGGAGGGCCGGTTCACGGTCCAGGGCCCCAGCCGGCCGCGTGCCATCAACGTCTCCACCCTCCCGTACCCCGGCTTCCCCACAGACCTCCAACCGTTCGTGGTGGCGCTGAACGCCGTGGCGGAGGGGTCGGGAATCATCACGGAGAACGTCTTCGAGGCCCGCTGGGGCTTCACCGCCGAGCTCGAGCGGCTCGGCGCGCGGGTGCGCCTGGACGGGCACCATGCGCGGGTGGACGGCGTGGCGGCCTCGCAGCTCTCCGGGGCACCCGTGGAGGCCATGGACATCCGCGCGGGAGCTGCTCTCGTGATCGCCGGCATGGCGGCGGGGGGAGTCACCGAGGTGTCGGGCATCGAGCACATCGACCGCGGCTACGAGCACTTCGTGGAGCATCTGGCCCGCGCCGGAGCGGACGTGCAGCGGCGCATCCACCCTTCTCGGGGCTGAGTGGTGTCGACCGCGCTCCCACGGGGTGACGCTGCACGGGCACGACGCCGCTCGGGTCACGGTGATTCCTGACGGCCCCGTGCACCCGCCCAGCGAGCTCACCCCCTTGTGCGCTCAGCTCGTTGGGAACCCAGGACGTCCTCTGCGGGGGACCCGAGCGCGGCGCCCGTCGCGGGCTGGCTGAGGGTGGCTCCACAGGCACGGCGGGGTTGGCACCGAACGACCTCGCCGTGACATGAGAAAATCCCCGGTGCCGTGTGGCACCGGGGATTTTCCGTGTTCGAGGGGGACTGTCAGATGACGGTCACGCCGGTGGCCTGGGGGCCCTTCTGGCCCTGACCGATCTCGAACTCGACGCGCTGGTTCTCTTCGAGGGTGCGGAAGCCGCCCGACTGGATTTCGCTGTAGTGCACGAAGACGTCGCCATCAGCGTCGTCCGGCGTGATGAAGCCGAAGCCCTTTTCTGCGTTGAACCACTTAACGGTGCCCTGAGCCATAATGGGGCATCTCCTTCTGGAGTAATAGTGCGTGCACATGGATGTGCACCTGAACTGGTACCGCGAGAAGGCTGTGGATGCGGCTCACGTAAGTGTTGTGCCACAGCGCCAGTCAGAACTTCACGCTCGCTACCATTCCTGCGAGCATGTCAAACATGATGCGAGAACGCTACAAGCATCACACACTGTTGCGCGGTGGTCAACAGTCATCAGACGGCTTAGCACGTGTGGCCGCGCCGACCCGCCCGGCCGTTCGGTCGACGTCGCGCAACAGGGCCCCGGCCCCCAGTGCCGTCGGGTCAGAAGAGCCGGGACTGGGTGTCCACGTTGCCGCGCATCTCGTCGTAGTCGAGACTCAGGCACTCGATGCCGCGGTCGAGCGCGAGAGTGCGCGCCTGGGGCTTGATCTGCTGCGCCGCGAAGACCCCGCGCACGGGGCGCAGCAGCGGATCTCTGTTGAGGAGTTCCAGGTAGCGGGTGAGCTGCTCGACGCCGTCGATGTCGCCCCGACGCTTGAGCTCCACGGCCACGGTGGCCCCGTTCGCGTCCCGGGCGAGGATGTCCACCGGCCCGATGGCGGTGGGGTACTCGCGCCGGACCAGCGAGACGCCCTCGCCGAGGAGTGTGATCTGCTCGGCCAGCAGCCGTTGCAGGTCTGCTTCCACGCCGTCCTTGACCAGGCCCGGATCCGCCCCGAGGTCGTGGTGCAGCTGGCTGTGCACCGTCATGACGTGGATGACCAGCCGGTCGTCGGACTTGCCCGCCTGGACCTCCCACACCTCGCTCACGCCCTCCGCCGCGAGGTCCTCGGAGGGCTCCCGGACGCGGAGGGTGGCCGGCGGGCTCATCCAGTTCAGCGGCTTGTAGGAACCGCCGTCCGAGTGGATGAGAACGGAGCCGTCGGCCTTGAGCATGATGAGCCGCCGGGCCAGGGGCAGATGGGCATTGAGCCGCCCCTCGTAGCGGACGGAGCAGTCGGCAATCACTAGGCGCACCCGGACAGCTTAACGGTCAGCGCACTCGTGGCGGACCCACCGGTCGCGCGGACCGTGCGTGGCCGTGGGTGGCGCTGGGCCCTGCCCCCTGGGGGCGGGGGCGGGGCGGCCACGCAGGATGCACGGAGGCGGCGCGGCGTCGTCGTGGGGGAAGGCTTCAGCGGGCGTCCTGGCGCGGCACGAAGACCTCGCGCACCAGGAGCAGACCGGCGACGGCCGTGGGGATGGCGATGAGCGCGCCCAGCACGCCCCACAGGGCGCCGCCGGCGGCCACGGCCACGATGGCCACTGCGCCGGGCACCGCGACCGCGCGGGACATGATCCGCGGTGAGACCAGGTAGGCCTCCACCTGCAGGTAGCCGAAGTAGCACAGGGCGTAGGGCACCACCGTGTTCCAGCCGCCGAGGGTGGCCACCAGGCTCACGACCACGCCGGCGATCACTCCGCCGACCAGCGGGATGAACGCGAGCAGGCCCACGAGCAGGACCAGCAGGGACGCGTAGGGGACCCCAGTGATGGTCATGAGCACGAACGCCACGGTGGCGTTGATGAGCGCCACACAGGCCTGACCCATCACGTAGTTGCCCACGCCGTTGACCATCCGGTCCCCGAGGTGGGTGACCCGGGCGCGCTTGCTGGCGGGCGCCAGACGGTAGCACCACGCCTTGATCGTGGGCCACGAGAAGAGGAAGTACAGCGTGAGGGCCATGACGATCAGGGTCCCCGTGATGCCGTTGAGCACCACCCCTCCCGCGCTCACCACGAACCCGAACATCCCGCCCAGGAAGTTCCCGTCCGAGGCCAGGCGCTCCTGCAGGCCAGCGGCACCGTTATGCACGGAGGCCTCGATGTCGAACCGCTCGTTCAGGGCGTGGTAGAGGTCCGAGTGCGTGAAACTGTCCACGAACTCGGGCACGCGCGCCGCCAGCTGCTGGGCCTGGTCCACCATCCGCGGCACCGCCAGCAGGATGAAGGCGGTCACCACGAGCGCCAGCGCGATGATGGCGGCGCTGGCCGCCAGGGAGCGGGGCATTCCCTTGGACTCCAGCCAGCGCACGAGCGGGTCCATGCCGAGACTGATGAACGCCGCCGTGACGATCCAGCCCACCAGTCCGCCCACGTTGGTCAGCACGTAGTACCCCAGGAGGGCGAACCCGACCCCCACCGTGAGCAGGAAGCCGTTCTGCACGGGATGGAAGCGGTCCGCCACGGGGCGGTCCCACGGCGCGCGCCGTTCCCGTTCCTCCGCGGGAACGGGTGCGGGTTCGGGCGGCACCTCGAACCTGTGGCGCGAGGGGCGCAAGCGGCTGGGCGGCTCGTGGGGACCGGAGGATGTGCTCACGCGGGAAGCGTACAACGCGTGCTGGGTGGGCTCGCTCCGTGCCGCCGTGCCCATAATGGGACCAGCAGGGCACGCGTGCGCTCACGCGAGCCGGATGGACCACGACCCCCGCCCCCGCAGTGGGCGGGACACCAGGAGGTACTCATGAGCGAATTCCCCGGTTCCCCGCGTCCCCAGGGTGCGCCGAGCTCGGCGGGACCGGTCGGCGGCCCGCAGCCCGGTGGAGCCGCGTCCGCAGCCTCCGGGGCGCAGAGCGCCGTGCCGGCCTCCGTGCGCGGCGCGGTGGACCTGGGCGCCCAGGGTGCCGGGCGAGGAGAACGCGGGGCAGCGGCGTCGTCCACGGGGGCGGGCACCAGCTACCGGGTGGTGCTGACCACCGGCAACTTCCAGCAGTACGCGGAGGCCTCCACCTCCTATCCCGTGGTGGTGGTGCTGCACGCCCCGCAGAGCCCGGAGTCGGAGTCGTTCGTGGACGTGGTGAGCACGGTCGTGGACGAGTTCCAGGGTCGTCTGCTCCTGGGCACGGTGGACGCGTCTGCGGAGCCGCAGATCGCGCAGGCCTTCCAGGCGCAGACGGTTCCCACGGTGGTGGCCCTGCTGGGCGGCCGGGTGGTCCCGCTCGTGAACTCCACCGTTCCCGAGCAGCAGGTGCGTGAGCTTCTCACGGAGCTCGTGAGCCTGGCCCAGCAGAACGGCGTGACCGGCACGGCCGAGCCCACCGCCACGGAGGAGCCCGCGCCCCTGCCCCCGCTGCACGCCGAGGCTGTGGAGAAGCTCGAGGCCGGAGACCTGGACGGCGCTCAGGCGTGCTACGAGAAGGCGCTCGCCGAGAACCCGGGGGACCACGAGGCCAAGCTGGCCCTCGCGCAGGTCCACCTGCTGCAGCGCGTCAGCGCCATGGACGCGGCGGCCGTGCGCGAGGCCGCGGCCTCGGACCCCTCGAACGTGCAGGCCGCCCTGGACGTCGCGGACCTCGACCTCTCAGGAGGGCACGTGGAGGACGCGTTCCGACGACTGCTCACCATCGTGCGCACCACGGCGGGTGACGACAAGGATGCCGCGCGCGCCCGGCTGGTGGAACTCTTCGACGTGGTGGGTGCGGACGATCCCCGTGTGGTGGCCGCGCGGGCCCAGCTGATGCGCGCCCTGTTCTAGGGGCCCGCCCGCCGTCTGCCCGGGCGGCCGTTCCAGGCTCGCTGGTCTGCCCGGCCCAGTCACCCGGGGCGGGCCCTGGCTGGTCATCCGGGCGGGCCAGCGATGCTCACTCGGGCGGGCCCGCGATGGCCACCCGCGGGGGTCCGCGCCGCCCGTCCGGGCGGGCCTGCGAGGTGGCCGGGCGCGCCGTCGTCGGTTCGTCCTGGGTGGGAGCGGCAGGCCGTTCTGCGGTGCGCGCCCCCCGCGGGCCGGGACACGCCCGGGGTCGGCCCGCCTCCCCTCCGTGCCGAGGGCGCCCGTCGCGTGCCTGGACGTCTTCTGGGACGTGCCTGGCGCCGTGCAACATGCCGCCCTCGCACCGGGCGTTGAGTACTTTGGGCCCATGAGCATCCCACCGAACGGACCCACGCCGCCGCGCCGCGAGCCCGCCGCGGACGCCACACTCCCGGCTGAGCGCGGAACCCCACGAGATCTTTCGGTGTCCGCGCCGTGGGCCCCGCACGACGACTCGGGGCCGGGTGCGCGAACCAGCGTGGCCCCGGGACAGGGGACGGCATCTCCCGAGGGCTCCCGGACCCGCACGCCCGAGCACGGCTCGGCCCTGGCACACGAACCGGTGTCGTCCCAGACGGCGGCACCGCATGAAGCCCCGGCGCCGACTCAGAGCCCGACCTGGCCGCAGGCCCAGGAGTCCGACGCCCCACGACCCGCGGTGCGGCAACCAGCCGCCGTCGCGCTCGTGGTGCGTCAGCTCACCAAGGTCTACGACCACGGGTCGCGGCCCGCTGCGGACCGGGTGGACCTCACGGTGCCGCGCGGCTCGTTCTACGGTCTGGTGGGCCGCAACGGTGCGGGCAAGACCACCACGCTGTCCATGGCCACCGGCCTGCTGCGCCCCACCTCCGGGCAGGTGCTCGTGGGAGGCGGCCGCCGGGACGAGCTCGCGGACGTGTGGCGCGACCCACTGACGGCCAAGCGCCGCATGGGCGTGCTCCCGGACGGCGCCCACCTCTTCGACCGGCTCACGGGCCGTCAGCTCGTGGCCTACTCGGGTCTGCTGCGCGGCATGGACCGGCAGCTGGTCAAGGAGCGCACCGAGGACCTCATCACCGCCATGGACCTGCAGGACGCCGCGGGGCGCCAGGTGCAGGACTACTCGGCGGGCATGACCAAGAAGATCGCGCTCGCCGCGGCCATGATCCACGCGCCCAGCCTGCTCGTGCTGGACGAGCCGTTCGAGTCCGTGGACCCGGTCTCCGCCGCCAACATCCGCTCGCTGCTGCACCAGTACACGCAGTCCGGCGGCACCGTGGTGGTCTCCAGCCACGTGATGGACCTGGTGCAGCGCATGTGCGACCACGTGGCCGTGATGGACCAGGGGCGCGTGCTGGCCCAGGGCACCATGGAGCAGGTCTGCGACGGCATGTCCCTGGAAGACCGCTTCGTGTCCTTCGTGGGCGGTCGCACCGAGGCGGGGGAGGGACTGCAGTGGCTTCGTCCGGAGTGAAACACACCCCCAGCGGCGGGCTGCCGGAGCCGGCGGCGGAGGGCCACGAGGGCGCGGCCGCCGTGCCGGGCGGCGTCGACCCCGGGACCCGTGCCTCCGCCAGGACCCATGGCACGGCGGGGCCCGGCGGGGCGATCGACCGTCCTGTCGCGCCCGACGGGCAGGAACCCGTGCCCGACGCCGCCGTCCCCGAGTCCGTGCGCCCGGCGTCGTCCGGGCAGGAGCGTGGAACCCACCGCATGGGTGTGCTGGAGGAGGCCCGGCGGCTGGCGGGACTGAAGTGGCGCATCCTCGTCAACACCCTCACCCGCTCCACGTGGGTGCTGGTGGGCACCATCCTGGGCGGGCTGTACGCCCTGTCCGTTCTGGCGATGCTGCTGAGCGCGATGTTCTTCCTGGGCTCCGAACCCCTCGAGGTGGTGACCGCGGCATCCACCCTGGTGGGCGCCACGGTGCTGCTGGGCTGGTGGCTCGTCCCTGTGCTCACCTCCAAAGCAGACGCCACGCTGGACCCCGCCCGGCTGGGCCTGTTCCCGCTGAGCACCACGGGTGTGCTGGCTGGTCAGACGGTCGGAGCCGTCATCGGGATTCCCGGCGTCCTCACGGTGATCGCGCTGGTCGGATGGCTGCTCTGCTGGCGCTCCTCCGCCCCCGCCGTGGCCGCCGCCGCGCTGTGCGCTGTGCTGGCCGCGCTGCTGGCGTTCACGGGGTCCCGTTGCGCCGCCGCGCTGGCTGCCCGGATCGCCAAGAGCCGGCGCTCCACGGAGATCCTCTCCATTCTCAGTCTGCTCCTCATCGTCCTGCTGGCCCCGATCTTCACCTCCGTGGCCACCGGGGTGGAACGCGTGTGGGACCGGCTGCCCGGGTGGGCCGCCGTGCTGTCCTGGACGCCCCTGGGTGCGGTCTGGGCCATTCCCGGTGACGTGGCGGCGGGTCGTTGGGGCGCCGCCCTGCTCCGGCTGCTCATCGTGCTGGCCACCCTCGCGGTGCTCGTGGGGCTCGCCCGGTTCGCACTGGACCGGGCACTGGCCGACGCCGCCGGGGGAGCCGCCCGTGCCACGGGCAGGTCCGTGGCGGGCATCGGCGCGCTCGACCGCTTCCCCGCCACGCCGTGGGGAGCGGTGGCCGCGCGCTGCCTGATCTACTGGCTCAGGGACCCGCGGTACTCGGCGTCACTGCTGATGATCCCGGCCATCAGTGCGGCACTGTGGTTCCTGGGTGGCGACGGGGGCTTCGCCATGTGGCTGCTGCCCATGATGATCGCCCTGCTCATGTCCTACGCCATCTCGGCGGACATCTCCTACGACAACAGCGCGTTCAGCCTGCACCTGCTGGCCTCCGTGCCCGGGCGGGCTGACCGGCTGGGCCGGGTGGTGGCCATGCTGATCGTGGCCACGCCGCTCGTGGGTCTGGGCGTGGTGCTGTGGATGCTGCGGGTGCACGAGTGGCAGGCCCTGCCCGCGCTGCTCGGCACGTGTGCCGCTCTCCTGCTCGGCGGCGCCGGAGTGGTCTCCGTGGTCTCGGCGCGCTACACGTATCCCACACCGCCGCCGGGCGCCTCGCCCATGAAGACTCCACAGGGTTTCACCATCCTCAACCTGGTGGTCCAGTTCGTCGTCATGGGACTCATGCTCCTGCTGGCACTGCCGCCCCTCGTGCTGCTGTTCGTCCACCTCGGCTCAGGGGCTGCGGTGTGGAGCTGGCTGGCGCTCGCGGTGGGGCTCGTGGAGGGCCTCGTGCTGCTGTGGCTGGGCGTACGACTGGGCGGGAAGTGGCTGGACGCCCGCGGTCCCGAGCTGCTGCAGGAGGTCTCCGGGTACCGGTGACCCGGACACCCGCCCACGGCGCACGGGGTAGAGTGGACGGCATGGACACCACCGAAGCCCAGCACGTCGGGGGCCCCTTCTCGCGGTCCTCCCGGGTTCTGAACAGCACCGAGTCCGGCACGGAGACCGTGGGGGGAACCGCCACGATTGAGCGGGAGGAGACCCGCCAGTTCGCGGAGCCCGGTGACCACGAGCGGTTCGCCCACTACGTCCGCAAGGAGAAGATCATGGAGTCGGCACTGTCCGGCGAACCCGTGATCGCGCTGTGCGGCAAGGTGTGGACCCCCGGACGCGATCCCCAGCGCTTCCCGGTGTGCCCGGAGTGCAAGGAGATCTACCAGGGTCTGCGCCCCGGCAAGGACAAGCCCGAGAACTGACAGCACCACCGCAGCACCCCGTCCCGCCCCGCGGGACACCGGCGGCGCCCGCACAGCGGGCGCCGTTGCCGTGCCGACCGGTGGCGGCCTGGACGACGCCGCGCGGCGGCACGGCCCCGCCCCCGGCGTGTCTGCGTCACCGGAGACTGTCGCGGTGCGTCGGCGCCCGGCCGCAGCGCGTGCTGGCACGGGGTGCCGGCACCACACGAGAGGCCGCGGTTCTCGAGCCGCGGCGTCGTGGATGGACCACGGGTCCGCGGACGCGCGAACGGATCGGGCAGGCGAGCGGACGGGCAGGGCGCACGCCGGGGCCGCGGACGGGACCGGGCGGCGTCGTCCGGGGAAACGGTGCCCGGAGAAACGGTGGAAACTCGCGCCACAGGGCGCGGAGAGGACGAGCACCACGTGTCAGACAGCGATCAGATGTCCCTTTTCGGGGCGGCAGCGGACCTGCCTCCGGCGTACCCGGACCGGGCCGCGTGGGGCACCGCACCCAAGCTCCGTGCGTGGCAGGCGGAGGCCATCCAGCGCTACGAGCAGGCTCAGCCCCGGGACTTCATGGCCGTGGCGACCCCCGGTGCCGGCAAAACCACGTTCGCGCTCACCGTGGCCAAGAAGCTGCACGACGCCGGCGTGGTCCAGCGGGTGACCGTGGTGACCCCCACCGAGCACCTCAAGCGCCAGTGGGCCGATGCCGCGGCACGCGTGGGGCTCGCGATCGACCCCAACTTCAAGAACGCGGACGGTCAGCACGGCCGCGGCTACATGGGCGCGGCCGTGACCTACGCGCAGGTGGCGAACAAGCCGCTGCTGCACCGGGCCCGGACCGAGGCCGGACGCACGCTCGTGATCATGGACGAGATCCACCACGCCGGCGACGCGCTTTCCTGGGGCGACGGGCTGCGCGAGGCTTTCGAGCCGGCCACCCGGCGGCTCGCGCTCACCGGTACGCCCTTCCGCTCGGACACCTCACCCATCCCGTTCGTGCGCTACGAGGAGGACGGGGACGGCATCCGCCGCTCCACGGCGGACTACACCTACGGCTACGGCAACGCCCTGCAGGACCACGTGGTGCGCCCCGTGATCTTCATGGCCTACTCCGGGCAGATGCGCTGGCGCACCTCCGCGGGCGAGGAGATGGCCGCCCAGCTGGGGGAGGGGTTCACCAAGGACATCACGTCCCACGCGTGGCGCACGGCCCTGGACCCGCAGGGCCAGTGGATCCCGTCCGTCCTGCGCGCCGCGGACCAGCGCCTGACCCAGGTGCGCCGCACCGTGCCGGACGCCGGAGCGCTCGTGATCGCGACCGACCACCAGGACGCCAAGGCCTACGCCGAGCAGCTGCACGCCCTTACGGGGGAGCGGCCCACCGTGGTGCTCTCCGACGACAAGGCCGCGTCCAACAAGATCGACCAGTTCTCGGAGTCGGACAAGCGCTGGATGGTGGCCGTGCGCATGGTCTCCGAGGGGGTGGACGTGCCCCGCCTCGCGGTGGGCGTCTACGCGACCTCCACGTCCACGCCGCTGTTCTTCGCCCAGGCCGTGGGCCGCTTCGTGCGCGCCCGCAAGCGCGGGGAGACCGCCTCGGTGTTCCTGCCGTCGGTGCCCGTGCTCATGGCGCTCGCCAACTCCATGGAGGAGGAGCGGGACCACGCCCTCGACAAGCCCAAGAGCGTGCCCGACGTCGTGGACTTCGACCAGCCCATGGAGAGCGGCTGGGACGACGACCTGCTGGAGGAGGCCAACCGCGAGGAGCGGGCGTCGTCCGCGCTCGCACAGGGCAACTTCCAGGCCCTGGACTCGGACGCGTCCTTCCACGGTGTGCTCTTCGACGGCGGTGCGTTCGGTGGCGGCGCCGCCGTGGGCTCGGAGGAGGAGGCCGAGTACCTCGGCATCCCCGGCCTGCTGGATCCCGAGCAGGTCTCCGAGCTGCTGCGGGAGCGCCAGTCGCGCTCGGCGCAGCGCCAGGGCGGTGGCACGGCCCCCCAGCAGCCCGCGGTCCCGGACCACCGGCGGCTCAAGGACCTGCGGGCCCAGCTGTCCAAGAACGTCTCGGCGTGGTCCGCCCGCACGGGCACCCCGCACGGTGTGATCCACAACGAGCTGCGCACCAAGTGCGGTGGTCCGCCCGTGGCCCAGGCGTCGGAGGAGCAGCTGAACGCGCGCCTCGCAATGCTGCAGCGCTGGTTCATCGGCCGCAAGTAGGTCCCGTGCACGACGCCGCTCGGCCGGGTCCTCGACGCCCCGCGCGCCATCCTGCGGGCGCTCGGCCCTCGCAGACGCGCGCGGACGCCCTCGGCACCGCCTCCCGATCCGAGCCGGTTCCCTTCCCACGCCGAGCTGCGGCCCACTGGGCCGCGCCCGGCAGGGACACGTCAGGCCAGGTCGGTGACGACCTCCACGCCCGCGGCTTCCAGCTCCGCGACGGCGCGCTGGCCGCCTTCCGCTGAGACAGGCGCCGTGAGCGGCAGCAGCAGCCGGGTCTCGTAGCCGGCATCTACTGCATCCTTGGCGGTGGCCAGCACGCAGTGGTCCAGGGCGAGCCCCACCACGTCCACGGCCTCGACGTCCCGCTCCCGGAGCCAGTCGTCCAGGCTCACACGGTCCTCGTCCGCGGCTTCCTCCGGCTCTCCCATGGGCACGTCCACGTCCGGGGCGGACAGCCCCTCGAAACCCGAGTAGGCGGCGTCGTACGCGCCCTTGCGGAAGAACTCGGTGACGTGCTCGGTGTCGAAATCGGGGTGGGTCGCCGCGCCGGGGGTGTCCGCCACGCAGTGCACGGGCCAGCTCGTGGCGAAGTCCGGGGTGTCGCTGAAGTGCTCTCCCGGGTCCACGTGCCAGTCCTGGGTGGCGGCCACGGCCACGTAGTCCGCGTGGTGGTCCTCGAGGTGCTCGGAGATCCCCGCGGCCACCGCGGCGCCCCCGGCGACGGCCAGGCTGCCGCCCTCGCAGAAGTCGTTCTGGACGTCGACGATCAGCAGTGCAGTGCGCACGGTGTCCTCCCTGCTCAGTGAGCGGTTCCTGGTTCGATGACGGTGGGGATCACGGGCTCGCCCTCGGAGAGCCTGCGTGCCGCCCGCGGCAGCTCCGCCACGGACTCGGCGTGGCGCCGTCGGGCCCGCTGCACACCCTCGGGGCCGGTGAAGCCGTCGTGCAGCTCCCCGCCGGTGACGTAGTCCACGAGGAGGGGACGGTCGTCGCCGTCGTCGTGGGGCTCGTGGGAAATGCCCACGAGCTCGTGGGTGGCCAGGCCCTCGGCGCTGCGGCGCCGCAGAGCGTACTTCTCGCCGCCCACGGAGGCCTTGCCCGAGGAAGCCTTGGCCACCGGCTCCATGGTGCCCGACGCGCCCTCCCGCGAGACGAGTTTGTAGACCATGGAGGACGTGGGGGCTCCCGAGCCCGTCACCAGGCGCGTGCCCACGCCGTACGAGTCCACGGGTACGGCGCGCAGGGCGGCGATCGCGTACTCGTCCAGGTCGCTCGTGACCGTGATGCGAGTGTTCGGGTTGCCGAGCTTGTCGAGCAGCGCACGCACCGACGCCGCCTGGGTCACCAGGTCGCCCGAGTCCAGACGCACCCCGCCGAGGTCCGGACCGGCGATGTCCACGGCGAGGCGGACGGCCCGCTCGACGTCGTACGTGTCCACGAGCAGTGTGGTGGACACTCCCAGAGCGTCCAGCTGGGCTCGGAAGGCCTGCTCCTCGGAGTCGTGCAGCAGGGTGAAGGAGTGGGCGGCGGTGCCCACGGTCCGCACGCCGTAGCGGTAGCCCGCCTCCAGGTTGGACGTGGACTCGAAACCGGCCACCACGGCGGCGCGGGCGGCGGCCACGGCAGCCTGCTCGTGGGCGCGGCGTGAACCCATCTCGATGCACGGCCGGTCCCCGGCGGCGCCCACCATGCGGGACGCGGCCGAGGCCACGGCGGAGTCGTAGTTGAGCACGGACAGGATGTAGGTCTCCAGGACGCACGCCTCCGCGAAGGAGGACTCCACGCTCAGCAGCGGGGAGTGGGGGAAGTAGGTCTCGCCCTCCGCGTAGCCGCGGATCTGGCCCGTGAAGCGGAAGTTCTCCAGGTAGGCCACGGTGGCGGCGTCCACCACGCCGGTGTCCCGCAGGAAGCGCAGCTGCTCGTCCGTGAAGCGGAACTGCTCCAGGCCCTCCAGGACGCGACCCACCCCGGCGAAGACCCCGTAGCGCCGACCGTGCGGCAGGCGGCGGGTGAAGACCTCGAACACGCTGCGGCGTGAAGCCGTGCCCGCTCGGAGGGCTGCCTGCAGCATGGTCAGCTCGTAGTGGTCCGTCAGCAGGGACGTGGCCTGCGGGTGCCAGGAATAGCTGTGCTCGTTCACCCTGCCAGCCTAGTGGGGCGCTCGCCGTGCGCACATCACCACGCCCCCGGCTACCATGGAAACGATGCTCACTTACCAGTTCCGGGGCCGTGTCCCCGCCCCCGCCGTGCTCATGAGTGCCGCGCCTGCGGAGTCCCCGCAGCTCACGCGGGAGGAGCAGGCGCTCACCGCCGTGAACGTGCCGTGGAACGTGGTGGTCTGGGACGACCCCGTGAACCTCATGAGCTATGTGGTGTACGTCTTCCGCTCGCACTTCGGGTTCACGGACGCCAAGGCCCGCACGCTCATGCTCGAGGTCCACCACCAGGGCCGGTCGATCGTCTTCACCGGCTCCCTGGAGGAGGCCGAGGCCCACGTGAGCGCACTGCACGGCTACGGCCTGTGGGCCACCTACGAGAAGGCGGGGGAGAACTGATGGCGCGCGGGTTCAAGCGCACGCGCAAGGGCATCGTGGGCCGCTTCGAGGCCCCCGAGGTGCGTCTGCTGCAGAAGCTGTTCTCGGACGTGGCAGAGACGCTCGCGCCCGAGCCGCGCGACACGGACGACCCCCTGGAGGCGCTCGTGGGTTGGGACGAGGACGTGGCCGAGCCCACGGACCCCGCGCTGCGCAGACTGCTGCCCGCGGCGTCGTCGGACCCCGAGCAGGCCGCGGAGTTCCGCAGGCTCACGGACCGCTCGCTGCGCGAACGCCGGATCGCGGCACTGCGGGCGTCCTCGCTCGCCCTGGAGTCCGATCCCGTGGTGCTGACCACGGAACAGGCGCAGGACGTTGCACGCGCACTCAACGACGTCCGCCTGGTGCTCGCGTCCCGGCTGGGGATCGACTCCCCGCAGGACGCCGAGCGGGTGGCGGAGCTCACGGACTTCGGGACGGCGCAGACCGTGGAGCAGTACATGGGCGTGGTGTACAACTTCGTCTCGTGGCTGCAGGAGACGCTCATGGAGGCGCTGCTGAAGACCCTCCCGTCCTCGTGACGCGGCATCGGAAGCACGCCTCGTCTCATGTTCGGGGTGCTCACCCGGACGCACTACAGTTTTCCGTTATGCAGGCTGAGCACCGTTCTCCCACCGGTCCGAACCCCAACTCGCCCATCGGGGTGTTCGACTCCGGAGTGGGCGGTCTCACGGTGGCCCGGTCCATCATCGACCAGCTGCCCAACGAGGAGATCCTCTACGTGGGGGACACCGCCCACGGCCCGTACGGTCCGCTGCCCATCGCCCAGGTGCGTTCGAACGCGCTGCGGATCATGGACGACCTCGTGGACTCCGGCGTGAAGCTGCTCGTGATCGCGTGCAACACGGCGTCCGCCGCGGTGCTGCGCGACGCGCGCGAACGCTACACGCGGGGCTACGACATCCCGGTCACCGAGGTCATCCAGCCCGCCGTGCGCCGCGCCGTGGCCACCACCCGCACCGGGCGCGTGGGCGTGATCGGCACCGAGGCCACCATCGGGTCCCGCGCGTACGACGACACGTTCGCGGCGGCACCCCAGCTGGACATCACCTCGGTGGCGTGCCCCGAGTTCGTGGAGTACGTGGAGCGCGGGGTCACCTCCGGTCCGGAGCTGCTGCGCACCGCCCAGGAGTATCTGCAGCCCCTCAAGGACGCCCAGGTGGACACCCTCGTGCTCGGCTGCACGCACTACCCGCTGCTCACCGCGGTGATCTCCTACGTCATGGGGGAGAGCGTCAACCTGGTGTCCTCGGCGGAGGAGACCGCGCGGGACGTGTACCGCAGCCTGCTCGACAACGGCCTCGAGCGTGATCCCGCGCTGGCACCCCACCACGAGTTCCTGGCCACGGGCGACCCCGTGAGCTTCGAGGGACTGGCCCAGCGGTTCCTGGGCCCGGAGGTGCTGCGCGTCCGCCACACCTCGTCCGTGGCCGAGCAGTACCCCACCGGCTCCCTCTCCACGATCCACCCGGCTCAGCGCTGAGTCGGCAGCAGAAAGGTCGCAACTCCATGATCCTCACCGTGGTCGGCAACTCGGGCAGCTTCCCGGGCCCGGACTCCCCGGCGTCCTGCTACCTGGTGTCGGGGGAGGACGCAGACGGACGGATCTGGCGGATCGTGCTGGACATGGGCAACGGCGCCCTGGGCACGCTGCAGCGCTACATCGACCTGCACGAGATCGACGCGATCATGCTCTCCCACCTTCACCCGGACCACTGCGTGGACGTGGGCGGTCTGCACGTGGCGGTCAAGTGGGATCCCCGTGGATGGAACGCAGGGACCATCCCCCTCTACGGGCCCTCCGCGACGCACACCTACCTGAACCAGCTGCACATGCTGCCCCCGGAGCACTCCATGGCCACGGAGTTCGACTTCCACGTGTGGCAGCCCCGGCAGCCCGTGACGGTGGGCCCGTTCACGGTGACGCCGTTCCCCGTGAACCACCCGTGCCCGGAGCCGTTCGCCCTGCGGGTCGAGCACCGGGGTCCGGAGGGTGTGGAGGTGCTCACCTACTCCGGGGACACCGATTCCTGCGAAGAGCTCGTGGTGGCGGCCCGGGACGCTGACGTGTTCCTGTGCGAGGCCGCCTACGAGGAGGGACGCGAGGACCACCTGCGGGGGATCCACCTCACGGGCCGGCGCGCGGGCCGGACGGCCGCGGAGGCGGGAGCGCGGCGTCTGCTGCTCACGCACCTGCCCGTGTGGAACGACCCGCGCACGGCAGAGGCGGAGGCGTGCGAGGCCTTCGACGGGCCGGTCTCCGTGGCGCGGCCGGCCAGGAGCTACCGCCTGTCCGGCCCGACCGACCGGTCGTTCGATGCGTTGGCACGCGCCGGGGCCGACGACTAGGCTGATCCGCATGACTGCGCCTACCGATCCGGCACGATCCACCGCGAACTCCACGGGCCAGGGCGAGCGCTCGACCACGGACGTGGTCCGCGCCGACGGGCGCACGGTGGCCGAGCTGAGGCCCATCACGATCACCCGGGGCTGGTCCGAGCAGGCGGAGGGCTCCGCGCTGATCGAGTTCGGAGGCACCCGTGTGCTGTGCACCGCCTCGCTCACGGAGGGCGTGCCCCGTTGGCTCAAGGGAGAGGGGCGCGGCTGGGTGACCGCCGAGTATGCGATGCTCCCGCGCGCCACCTCCACCCGGTCCGCACGAGAGTCCGTCAAGGGCAAGATCGGCGGGCGGACCCACGAGATCTCCCGGCTGATCGGGCGCTCGCTGCGCTCCATCATCGACCTCGAGGCCCTCGGCGAGAACACCGTGGTGCTCGACTGCGACGTCCTGCAGGCCGACGGCGGAACCCGCACCGCCTCCATCACGGGTGCCTACGTGGCGCTCGCGGAGGCCATCAACTGGGCCCACGACAACGGCGTGCTCAAGCGCCGCGTGAACCCCCTCACCGACTCGGTGGCGGCGGTGTCCGTGGGCATCATCGACGGCGTCCCCATGCTGGACCTGCCCTACGTGGAGGACGTCCGCGCGGAGACCGACATGAACGTGGTCGTCACCGGCTCCGGCGACTTCGTGGAGGTGCAGGGCACCGCCGAGGGTGTCCCGTTCCGCCGCGACGAGCTGGATGCGCTGCTGGACCTGGCGGTAGCCGGGTGCGCCCAGCTCGCCGAGATCCAGCGCGAGACCCTGGAGAGCACCCGTGGTCGGTGAGGTCCCCGGCGCCCGCGTGGTGCTGGCCACCCACAACCAGGGCAAGGTGCGCGAACTGCGCGCCATGCTCGCCGCCGCGGGTCTCAGTGACCCGGAGCTTGTGGTGGACGCCGGCACGGCCGGGCTGGGCGACGTCGTGGAGACCGGCGTGACGTTCCAGCAGAACGCGCTGCTGAAGGCGCGTGCCGCAGCCGCGGAGTCCGGCCTCGTGGCGCTCGCCGACGACTCCGGACTGGCCGTGGACGTCATGGGAGGATCCCCAGGGATCTTCTCCGCGCGCTGGGCCGGGCAGCACGGCGACGACGCCGCGAACCTCCGTCTCCTTCTCGCCCAGCTCGGGGACATCGCCCCCGAGCACCGCGGCGCTCGCTTCGTGTGCGCGGCCGCTCTCGTGGACCCCCGTGACGGCACCGAGCACGTGGTCACGGGAGAGTTGCCGGGAAGGATCCTCCCGGGTCCGGTGGGCGAGAACGGCTTCGGCTACGACCCGGTGTTCGCGCCCGAGGGGGAGGGCGGCGCGAGCTGCGCCCAACTCGGTGCGGAGCACAAGAACCGCATCAGTCACCGCGGCCGGGCCATGGCGGCGATGCTGCCCCACCTGCTGCGCGTCCTGGGCCACGAGGAGCGCGCAGCCGCACCCGTTCCGGGTGCCTCGCCCGAATCGGAGCCCGAGGCCTGACCATGACCTTCGCCTGCGGACACCTCCCCTTCGCCAACGCCGTGGAAGCGGTTCTGGCGGAGGCCGGTGTCTCCGTGGAGCGCTCCGACTGGGAGCTGCACGCGGGCGGCTCGGCGCACATCGTGGTCAACGCGGGCCACATGATGAGTGTGCGCATCGCCAAGAACCCCACCTCCGGTGAGAACGTCCGGCGTCGGACGCGGGCGCTGTCTAAGCTGCCGGAGTTCGACTTCACTGTGCCCCGACCACTGACGCCGGTGATCCAGGACGGCCGCTACACGGCCGTCGGAATGACGTGGATCCCCGGGGCACCCCGGGCTCCGGGACCCGTGGACCCCCGTCAGCTGCGCCGAGTGCTGGAACAGATCGGCCGCGCGGACGCCCGGGCCGCCGAGCCGTGGCTCGACCGCCCCGGGCAGCACTGGGGCGGGCACCGGCGTCGCCACGTCCTGCTGGAGCAGGTGCTTCCCCGGCTGCTGCCACGCAGCAGGGACCGGGCGCTGCACGCCATCGAGGACCTCGTGGCGCTCGAGAACGTGACGCCACAGCTCGTCCACGGGGACCTCATGGGCTCCAACATGCTGTGCCAGGGGGAGCACCTGGTGGGCGTCATCGACTGGGACCACGCGTGCCTGAGCGACCCCGCGTACGACATTGCCTCCCTGGGACTGTGGTTCGGCTGGCCCAGTGTGCGCGATGCCACGGACGAGGTCGGCTACGAACGGGCGCGTCTGCACGCCCGGATCTTCCCGCTGCAGGCCGTGGCCTACGCGCTGCACCACGAGCTCGACGCCGCCCAGGTCCGCCAGGCGGTCGAGAAGGCGGACGCCTGGTACGAGTCGCGCGCCGTGGCGGCCGTCTGAGCCACCCTCATCGTGTCGGAGCGGGGCCGTACGCTCACAGCGTGTCCGTCAGCTTCACCGCCATCGACTTCGAAACCGCCAACCGCAGCCTCGCCTCGGCCTGTGCCCTGGGAGTGGTGCGCGTCCGGGACGGTCGGGTGGTCGACACCAGGTACTCCCTCATCCGGCCTCCCGCGGGCCACGACGGTTTCGAACGGGGCAACGTGCGCATCCACGGGATTCAGCCCGCGGACGTGGCGGACGCCCCCACGTTCGACCAGCTCTGGGACTGGATGTGCGACACCATCTCCCCGGAGGACCCGGACTCCGTCCTGGTGGCCCACAACGCGGTGTTCGACACCGGTGTCATCAAGGCCGCCAACAGCGCGTGCGGGGGTGCATCCCGGGTCTGGGACTATGCCTGCACCCTGAGGCTGGCGCGGGCGGCGTACACGCTGCGCTCGTACTCCCTCCCGAACGCCTCGCGCGCGGCGGGAGCGGAGGTGCGTGATCACCACAACGCCCTGAGCGACTCCCTTGCCTGCGCAGGCATCGTGCTGGACCTCGCCCGACGCAGCGGGGCGGAGAGCATGGCGGAACTGGTGTCGCACTACGGCGTGCGGATGCAGCGCGCGGACCTGTAGCCGGTTCGGGCGCGCCCTTCCACGTCGCCTGACCACTGCGACCCGCCGGGCACCCCTGGTGCGATCCGCTCGGAGGCCTCAGCCCCGGCCTGCCACGATCACCACGGGGTCAGGCGCACCAGCGGGAGATCCACTCGTCGGCCAGCGCCAGGAGATCGGCCCGGGTGGCATCACGAGCGGACGTCCCGGGTGCTTCGGGGGCGGCCGGATCCGTGCCGCTGAGCCCCCACATGGCAGCGGCCACCGTGGTGGCCACGACTCGGGCCGCGATGTGGACCGGGGTGTCCCCGGGCAGCGCCGCAGAGGCGCGTCGAGCGGCGTCGTCCCCCGGAGTGGCTGAGGCCGGGGACTGCGAGGAGGCGGCGTCCGCCAGTGCGGCAAGTCCTAGAGCCAGGGCCGTCGACGCCGCGTGCTCGCCTCGTACGGCGAGATCCGGTGCCGCGGCCAGCAGCTCGCGCCGTGAGTCCGGTTCCGTGCACTGCGCCAGCAGCTCGAGGGTGCGGGGTGCGGGGCGGGTGACGACGGCGCACACCCGAGCGGTCTCGGCCAGCACGTCTTTCACGGTGGCACCGGTCTCTGCCGCGCGGGCGGCGGCGTGGACCGCGAGGGCCATGCCCACGGCGGCGGTCTGCGCCTCCGGGCTGCCGTGGGTGATGGCGGCCGAATCCACGGCGAGAGCCACGAGGGTCTTCCACCCGATGGTGGGGACCATGCCGTAAGGAGCCGTGCGCGCGAGAACCTCGGGGCTGTCCGCGGCGGGAAGCACAGGTCGCACGACCTCTCCGAGCGAGCCGGTGGCCAGCGCGTCGAAGGAGTCGCCGGAGTGCTCTCCCGGGGCGGCGAGGACTGGATGGTGGCGGTCCAGGTCGTCGGATGGCGGGTGCGGGGCGTGGTCGGGCAGCTGCGCGCCGTTGGTCACGGCCCACCGGAGGTAGGACAGCCAGGCGCACGCGGTGGGGTCTGCACTCTGGCCGTCGTTGGCCCAGCCCGCCACCTCGTCCAGCGCGGCCACCGTGCGTGCGGCGAGCTGCGTGGCCTGGTCGGGCCGGTCCGTGCCCGCGGCGATCCACGGCGCGAGAACCACTCCGCGGACCAGGTCCGGGTACCGGTGCGACGTCGCGTCCAGTCCTTGGTCTCGTGCCAGCAGCTCGGGTGTGTTCTCGATGGTCATGGGACCAGTCTAGGAAGACTCGCCGGTGTGATGACCATGAGGGCATGGCGAGCACACGAACACCGCAGACACACGGCCCCGGCGGGCAGGAGGACGAGGTGGTCTCTCACCCTGGCGAGGTGCCGCGGGCTTGGAGGCGTCCCAAAGGTCAGCGGGAGGCCCCGGGACAGCCCACCCCGGCGGGATTCACCCGGCAGTCGTCCGCAACGTTGTGCACGGTGGCACGCCAGACGCTCAGCTGCACGGGGGCGGAGGCCACTTGGTTGTATCCCGCCACGGGCTGCCACCCCGTCCCCGCGATGTTGTACTCACCGTAGAACCAGGTGGTGAGGGTGACCGAGTAGTCACCGGTTGAGGTGTACACGTGCGAGGTGTCCGTGGGAGTGTCCCACGCACCCTCCGGCAGGGGAGCACCGGTGAGGGGAGTGGGGCCCAGGGACGCCCCGTCCCCGTAGTTCCAGGTGTACTGGGCGGGGTAGGCGCGCACCGACACGGGGTAGCCACCCAGGGTGGTCTCGAACGTCTGAGGCTGCGCCACGGCGTAGACATTCGTGTTCATGTTCTTCAAGGTGTCCGGGGCGGGCTGCACGTGGTTCTCCGCCGGAGCCACCGCGAGGCGCTGGAAGTCCTGAAGGGTGAACGTGGGCAGTGGCACGTAGCCGTCGTCTCCCGCGCCGTCGGCCTGGGCATCAGAAACGCACATCTGAGTGCCTCGAGGTGAACGCGCGCCGTCCGATGCCCCGCCCACGACGATGTCCATGGACACCCCGGTCTGGCCGGAATCGTCCGTGCACTCCTGCTGGGCCCGGCAGCTGCGCAGGGCGGCGCCCTTGTCGCCGGTGCAGGGATCCTGGAGGCCGTAGACCGTCTTGTTCTTGGCGGTGTCCATCATGCGGGCGTTGAAGAAGATGGAGTCGTCGTCGGACATCAACCGGTCGCGGAGAGCCTTTTGAAAGGCCGGATCGGTGTCGGGGTTCCATGCTCCGCCAGGTGAATCTCCCCCCGATGCTCCAGAGGCGTCGGACGCGTTCGAGGTGCCCGGAATTCCGCGCCCGGAAAACTTCACCCGTCCTTCGATCTTGACGTCGATTATGGACCCGTGTGCACTAGATTCGGTAAATAGCTGGCTCTCCTTGGAACCTATTCCAAAATCTGGAAGCGTCGGCTCGTCGGCCACTGCAGGGGGCGTAATGGTTAGACAGAAAGTTGAGGCCGCTATAGTCAACAGCGCCGCAGGTCGTCGTTGGGTGCGCATCAGAGTGATCCCCTGGGGGACCCGGTGAGATATACCCATTGGGCGTTCTCTCGGTATAGGTAAACATCGAAGCCCTCGGATGAGTCGAACGGTAGTTGGCGTCGCGGTATCTTGCCGTCAACGATCGCTGTCGCACCTGAACTCTTAATCCTTACCGGCAAATTGTAGCCACCATCTGGGCGCTTTGTGAATGAATGTGGTTCGATTTTCGCAGTTTCAAATCCACCTGCGGCCCAGTTTCCTTCGCTATACATCTTTTCGTATGCCTCGTATTGTTCAAGACATTCTGCACAGTCAGTCGAGGTAATTTCCATGACGAGCGAAGTATCCCCTGTTTGTATGGAGTACCACTGCGCATCCGCTCGGTAGTTGAGGAAGGCCTGCGCGCCCGCCTCAGTCTCCTCCTTTGCCTCGGGGGGCATGACCGGCTTCGGTACGTTGCGTGCGGGGTGCTCCAGTGTGGCGGGCTCGTAGTCGTCTGGCACCTTCTGCCCAGTGGCCAGGACGGTGGGCTCCTCAGGCCGCCAGTCCTCGGGCAGGGCCGCTTTGCTCGATGCCGTGGGGGTGGCTGTGCTTGCGGGCTTCGCGGAACCGGTGTCGGTTCTTTCTGGTGAGGGTGACGCGGAGGAGGACGTCTCTGCGGCCTGGGTGCCGGCGGTGTTGTCCTGCGGGCTGGTCCCGCAACCACCCAGAACGAGGATGCCGAGGCCCACCAGGGCCAGAGTCCGCGCTCGCGTTCGTGCCGTACCCGTGTGCAGCATCTTTCACGCACTCTCCCTGTTGTCGTTGTCGAATCGGTGTGATGCACCTGACAATCACCAGAGCATAGGGTGAAGACTGCCGCCGCGGGAGTGGTCGGCGAGCAAATGTGGACAACTCCAATGATGCAGATGCACGACTGCACGTCAGGGGGGGGTGACGCCCCGCCCGTGCCTGAATGGGTCTCGACGTGGCCGCAGACGTCCAGGCGCGGTTCATGAGAAATCACGGAGAACGCAGGGCCCGACCCGGTGCACGTGGGCGCGATGCCGCCGACCGGGAGCGGGACACGGGCGCGCCATGTGTGAGAGCCCTTATGAGTGTCTGAGACCCCCGTTACGTTTGATGCATGCTGATACTGCACACCTCCGACTGGCACCTTGGCCGGACGTTTCACGGGGTCGACATTCTCGACGTCCAGCGTCAGGCGATGTCCGAGATCGTGCAGTGGGTGAAAGAGCGCGGGGTGGCCGTGGTTCTGGTCTCAGGGGACGTCTACGACCGGGCTCAACCACGCACGGAGGTGGTCGAGCTGCTCAACGCCACCCTCGGAGGGATTCGTGCGGCGGGGGCGCAGGTGGTGTTCACCAGCGGCAACCACGATTCTCCGGCGCGGCTCGGATTCGGGGCAGAAATCATGGCTCACGGCGGTGTGCACCTCCTGACATCCGTGGCTGGAGCAGAGCGGCCCGTGGTGTTCCGCCAGAGGAACGGCTCGGTGACAGCGGAACGAGCGCCGTCCGTCGCCCTGAAAGACGCGGGAGATCACGGGGATACTCACGAGGACGCCGTGGCGGTGTACGGCATCCCGTACCTGGAACCCCGGGCCGTGGCGCCGTTGCTCGGTTGCCCTCCAACGCACCAGGCAGTCCTCGGTGCGGTGGCCCAGGGCATTGCCGTGGACAAACGGACCAGGGCTGGCATCCCCAGCGTGGTGATGGCGCACGCCTTCGTCACGGGCGCCGAACCCACGGACTCGGAACGAGTGGTGGACTCCGGGGGGTTGGGCACCGTGTCCGCCGAGGTCTTCGCCGAACACGACTACACCGCTCTGGGACACGTCCACCGGAGGCAGCGGGTCACGGACACCGTGCGCTACAGCGGTTCTCCGGTGGCCTACTCCTTCTCGGAGGCGTCCCACACCAAGGGTGCGTGGCTGGTGGACATCGGCGCCCCGGGGGTGAGGAAGGTCGAGGAACTCGAGCACGAAGCCGGACTTCGCCTCGCGCGACTGCGTGGACCTCTGGCCACGCTGCTTTCCGCCCCGGAAAACGCCGCCGCGCAGGATGCGTGGTGCCAGGTGGTTCTCACGGATCCCGAACGGCCGGCGGCCGCGATGGAGCGCGTCCGCACGCGCTTCCCCCGCACGGTGGAACTGCGCTGGGAGCCCGAGGGAGGACGCAGCCTGTCGCCGCGCAGATACAGTGCCCAGGTGGCAGAGGCGGCCAGCCCCGAAGAACTGTGCGCCAGGTTCTACGACCACGTCCGGCACCGCGGGCTGTCACCAGAAGAGGCCCAGGACGTGAACGATGTCGTGGCATCGGTGACGGGCGCAGGGGCGCAGAGATGAAGCTGCACCGGATGGAGATCACCGCCTTCGGGCCTTTTGCGGGTCATGAATCCGTGGACTTCGAGGCGCTCAACGCCGCCGGCGTGTTCCTTCTCAACGGGGAGACGGGCTCCGGCAAGACGAGTGTCCTGGATGCCATCTGCTTCGCGTTGTACGGCACCGGCCCCACTACCGCGGCCAAGGGTGGCCGCAAGGCCGGGCACAGCGATCACGCGGATCCGCACACTGCGCCTCGCGTGGAGCTGGAGTTCACGGCCAGCGGCCGTCGCTGGCACATGAGCAGGACTCCCGCGTGGCGGGAGCCGTCCACCCGGGCGGCGTCGGGTTGGAGCGAACGGCACGCCACGGTGCTGCTGCGCGAGCTCGTGGACGGAGAATGGTCGGAACGGGGGTACCGCCCGGATGACGTGGGGCAGATGATCCACCACGCGATCGGACTGGACCGAGAGCAGTTCACCCAGGTGATGATGCTGCCCCAGGGCAAGTTCGCCCGTTTCCTGCAGGCGGGCTCCAAGGACCGGGAGGAGCTGCTGGAGACCCTGTTCGGAACGGATGTCTACGCGCGGATCCAGGACGAGCTCAAGGTGCGCGCTGACAGTGCACGGGCGGATCTGCGCGAGGCGGAAGCGGAGGCTGAGCGCACCCACGACCAGCTCGAGCGGTTCCGTGATCGGGTGGCGCTCGTGGTTGAGCACCTGCCCTCGGACGCCCAGGAAAACGTCCCCGGACATGCGGACGGGGCGTTGGCGGAGGGGCTCTTTGGTGGAAACAGGCGGGCAACCACCGGGATGGCCGACGCTCCGCGGGACGGCGGGCGAACTCCCGCACCCGGGACGTTCCCGGCCGACGGCGCTCCGACCGCCGAGGACGACACGGCCGAGGTGCGCTGGGGTCACCTCCAGGCATCCTGCCGTCTGGTGGAGGACACCCTGACCACTGCGCGGTCCCAAGCAGCCGAGGACCACGCGGCGGCCCAGCAGCAACTGGCCCAGCTGCAGCGCACCCAAGAGCAGGCGGGGCGGTATGCCCGGCTGGAACACCAGCGGATGGAACTTGCGCAGGACGCCGATCGGGCCGAGACCACAGTGGCCCGGCTGCGGGACCACCAGGCCGCGTCGGGTCTGCGGGAGATGATCACCGGCGCGCAAGAGGCTGTGGCCACGGTCAGCGCCGCGGCGGCGCGCGTCACGGGGCTTCGGGAGGGCCTTGCGGTCAGCAGCGCGTCGGGAACGACAGCCCGCCGGGTCCTGGGGGATGCGGCCACGCTGCTGGACGAGCAGCTCGACCGCGGGGAGTTCTCCTCCGAGCTGCGAGATGCCGTCGTGGCCGCCCGAGAGACCGCGCGCGCTCTGGTCGAGCGTGCAGAGGCCGCGCAGCGCGAGCACCAGGACATGCTGGCGCAGCAGGAACGGCTCGGGGCCCTCGAGACCGAGGAGCACCGTGTGCGCGAGGGTCTGGGCGCGGCACGGACCGAGCTGGCCACGACCGAACAAGCCCACAGCGCGCTCCTGGCGGGAGTCAAGGACGAGGCGCTGGTGCGCGACCGGGCCCGCGCCGCCCGGGACGCGGTGGCCGCGAGTCGTGAGTATGCGCAGGCGCGTTCCGTGGAGGAGCGGTGCCGGAGCGCCTATGAACAGGATGAGAAGTCGCGGCGCGGCGCGGCGCAGCGCGCGGAGGAGCTGGAGGGGCGGCGCTATGCCCGGGCGGCGGCGTCGTTGGCCGAGGAGCTCAGCCCCGGGCACCCCTGCCCCGTCTGCGGGTCCACCGAGCATCCGGAGCCGGCAAGCGCCACCTCTGGCGAGGACGTGAGCGCCGACGCCCTGGAGAAGGCTCGAGCCGCCAGGGAAGCCGCTCAGGCGGCGGTGGACCGCTCGCACGCCGCGTGGCAGGACGCGCGGGACACCGCATCGCAGGCGCTGGCGCGCGGGGCGGATCCGGATCTCGAGGCGGTCGTGGAGCGCGCAGGCGTTGCCGAGGCCGCGGAAGCAGAGCTGGACGCGCGGCTGTCGGAGGTGGAACGCACCGCCACCGCTGTGGCCTCGGGCCGAGACCGGGTCGCGCAGTGCGAGGCGGTGCTTGCCCGGAAGGTGGCGAATGTGACAGCTGCCAGGACTCGGGTGGAGGCCATGGCGGAGCACGACGAGCAGGAACGGGCTCACCTCGCCACCAGCCTGCGTGGCTTCCCCTCTGCCGCCTCGTTCCTGGAGAGCGCGGAGTCCCTCTCGGAGGCCGTCGAGGCATGGGACACCGAGCACCGCGTGCTGGAACGCGCGCGTCACGAGGCCCAGTCCGCCGAACGCGCGGTGGAGAAGGCCCTGGAGGCCTCGCCGTTCGTATCGGAGGACGCGGTGCTGCGAGCCATCCTGGAGGACCGCGATGCCGCTGAGCTCACAGCATGGCACGAGGAGTGGACGCGTGAGGTCGCGCGGGTCGAGGCCGAACTCGCGACCCAGGACATGCAGCGGGCCGCGCGGCTCTCCGAGGAGGACCGTGCGCAGCTCACGGACCACGCGATGGAACGGGCTGCGGCCCGGTGCCGAGACCTGGAGGAGCTGCGTGACCGGCTCACCCAGCAACTGGGGGGTTTGCACGCGCTGCGCCGCGATCTCGACGCCGCTGCGGCTGACGTGCCGGCGCAGGAGGCTGCGCACCGGGTGGCACGGGAGAGAGCGGAACGTCTGGGCGGACTGGCGGACGTCGCCACCGCCACCTCCTCCGAGAACACGCTGCGCATGACACTGACCTCGTTCGTGCTCGCGGCGAAGCTCGAGCACGTGGCGGCGGTCGCGTCCGAACACCTCTCCCGCATGTCCTCGGGTCGTTTCACCCTGGTTCACACGGACCAGACCCGCGGTGGTGGCAAGTCGGGGCTCGGACTGGAGATCGACGACTCCTGGACCGGGGCGCGCCGAGGAACCGGGACTCTCTCCGGTGGTGAATCCTTCTTCACCTCTCTGGCGCTGGCGCTGGCCCTGGCCGATGTGGTGCGAGCAGAGGCCGGCGGTCAGGAGATCGACACGCTCTTCGTGGACGAGGGTTTCGGGTCCCTGGACGAGCAGACCCTCGAACAGGTCCTCGAGACTCTGGACGGGCTGCGCCGCGACGGCCGCGTGATCGGTGTGGTCTCCCACGTGAGCGAGATGAAGCAGCGCATCGACACCCAGCTGGTGGTGACCAAGACTCCCCAGGGTTCGTACCTGGCGGTCACAGCCGGTCCCCTGACCGCCCAGTAGGCTGGCGGCGTGAACTCTCTGACCTCGCGCGCCGCCCTCCAGCGCCCCTCCGGTGCCCCGACTCCGCGGGAGCGCTGGGTGCGCAGCGACCGTCAGCTCAGCGCCATCACTCTGCTGCTGCGTCTGCCCCAGGTCATGGCTCCTCTGGGCGTGCTGACCTGGCTTGCCGTCACCTCGTCCTCGGCGTGGGCCGCTGCGCTCGGTTCCGCAGCACTCTGCGCGGGCATGGCGGTGTGCGCCATGGGCATGGCGGTCTTCGCCACGGTGCGGTGGCGGTTGTGGATCCTGGCGGCCGTCGCGGTGATCCAGTGCACGGTCATGTGGCAGCTGTCCCGGGTGGACATCACCACGGTGACGCCCTCGTGGGACGCGGTGCTGGAGTTCCTGCCCTTCTTCATCGCGGGCCTCTCCCTGGCACCCATGGGTCTCGCGGCGCGGCTCCGCTGGGCCTCGGTGTGCGAGGGGGAGGACCGCCCGCAGGCCTTTGGAGCCGCGATGCGGCGCGAATCGGTGAACGAGGCGCTCGCCACCGTCCTCGGTGCCGCCCTCACCGGGCTGCTCGCTGTGGTGACGGGCCCCTCGTCCGTGCTGCGGGTCTCGGCGGTGCTGTCCGTGGTGTTCATGGCACTGTTCGTCCTGCACCCCTCCGCCCGGCACCCCCAGGCCAACATGCCGGTGAACCTCTGGTTCCGGGGATCGTGGTCGTGGCACCGGGAACAGGCCGCCGTCTTCCGGCTCCGGCACAGCGTGCTGTTCGGCATCGCGGCGTTGAACGCGCTGCTGGGCGCGGCCCAGGGGTGCCTGGCGGTCTACTCCGTGTCCTTGGACACGGTGGAGTCCATGGGTGTGATGTACGCGCTGCTGGGTTTCGGGGCCGCCGTGGGCTCGAGTCTCGCGGTGCGGTTCCGCCACAGGATCACGGCGTCCAACACGTGGGTGCTCGTGGCCACGGGTGCCCTGCTGACCACCATGCTGCTGTCCGGACCCTCCGGGACCGTCGGCTACGCCATGGTGCTCATGACCGTGGGGTTCTTCTCCGGCCCGTGCCTGCTGGCGATCCACAGCTGTGCGGGGCAGGTGGACATGGCCCACGGCTACATGGGGCTCGTCGCGCTCATGAACGTGGCCACGGGAGCGGCCACCGCGATCGGACTGATGGTGTGCACCTACCTGGGGGTGTACTTCGACTACATGACCGCGGCCATGATCCCCGTGGCCGCGGCCATGCTGCTGCTGGGCAGCGCCCTCGTCTTCAGCCACGGGTTGCGCCGCGCGCCCGGGGCGGACCCCACGATCTGAGAAGATCTTCGACCCACGGGGCCGTGGGGGAGAGGACGGGGACAGAGGCCCTTGCGGAAGCGGGCCCTCAGTAAGCGGCCCCGGAGACAGCAACTCGAGGGACGTGGGCCAGGAGACAGCGGCTCCCGCAAAGCCGGGCCGGCCGACCTCGGGTCCGTCCGGGCACGCGGAGGGCCGTCGCTCAGCAGGACGACGGCCCTCCGCGTGGGGTGCCGGCGGGTCAGTGACCGCGCGCGATCCACTCGGGGAGGTGCGGCTTCTCGTCCCCGATGGTCGTGGAGTCACCGTGACCGGGGAGCACGAGGGTGCCCTCGGGCAGACTCAGCAGGCGCTCGTCGATCGACTCGATGATCGTGGGGAAGTCCGAGTAGGAGCGCCCCGTGGCCCCGGGCCCTCCCTGGAACAGGGTGTCGCCGGTGAAGAGCACCCCGTGGTCTCCCAGGTCCGGAGCATGGAAGACGACAGAACCGGGGGAGTGCCCGGGGGTGGCCAGCACGGTGAGGGCCACCGATCCCGCGAGGAGCTGCTGACCATCGGAGAGCGGCTCCGGAGCAGGGCCGTCGGGGTACACCGCATGCCACAGCATGAGGTCCTCGTGGCTCATGAGCACGGGGGTCTCCCCGCCCAGGCGGTCCACGAACTGCCGCACGGCCTTGATGTGGTCGTCGTGCCCGTGGGTCAGCAGCACGTGGGTCACGGTGCGGTTCGCCACCGCCTCCAGCACGGCATCGGGGTCGTGGGCGGGGTCGATCACGGCGCACTCCGCGGCAGTGCCCACGATCCACACATTGTTCTCCACCTCCCACGAGCCGCCGTCGAGGTTGAAGGTCCCCTCGGTGACACACTTCTCCACGGTCACGCCACCGCGGGGGTCGGTGAGCACGGTCTCGGGCTGCCGCGTCATCGGTCGAGCTCCACGACGGAGCGCAGGACCTTGCCGGAGGACATGGTCTCGAAGGCCTGGTCGACGTCGTCGAGCGCGATGCGCTCGGACACGAAGGCGTCGAGGTCCAGGCGCCCCAGGACGTACTGGTCCACGAGCATCGGGAAGTCCCTGGAGGGCAGCGTGTCCCCGTACCACGCGGACTTGATGGAGCCGCCGTGGGAGAACACCTCGTCCAGGGGCAGATCGACCGTGGTGCCCGGGTTCGGAACGCCCACGAGCACCACGCGCCCCGCGAGGTCCCGTGCCTGGAACGCCTGCATGAACGTGTCCGCGACCCCCACGGCGTCGATCACGAGGTCCGCACCGAACCCACCCGTGAGCTCGCGGATGCCCTCGACCGGGTCGGTGGTGCGCGAGTTGATCGTGTGGGTGGCACCGAGGCGCTGCGCGGTCCGCAGCTTGTCGTCGTCCACGTCCACTGCGATGATCGTGGTGGCTCCCGCGAGCGCCGCCCCGGCAATCGCGGCCGTGCCGACGCCGCCGCAGCCGATCACGGCCACGGACTCGCCCCGCTGCACGGCCCCCGTGTTGATGGCGGCGCCGATTCCGGCGGTGACGCCGCAGCCCAGCAGCCCCACGGCCGCGTACTGCTCGTCCTCGAGGGGCGTGCCGATCGGCGTGCACTGACCGGCGGCCACCAGCGTCTTCTCCGCGAAGGCCCCGATGCCCAGGGCCGGTTCGAGCGCGGTGCCGTCCTCCAGGGTCATCTTCTGCGTGGCGTTGTGGGTGTCGAAGCAGTACCAGGGTTCACCCCTGCGGCACGCGCGGCACTCTCCGCAGACCGCGCGCCAGTTGAGGATCACGTGGTCGCCCACGGAGACCTCGGTGACACCCTCGCCCACCGCGCTGACCACGCCGGTGGCCTCGTGCCCCAGCAGGTAGGGGAAGTCGTCCCCCACCCCGCCCACCTTGTAGTGCAGGTCCGTCTGGCACACGCCGCACGTGAGCACGTCCACCAGGGCCTCTCCCGGCCCCGGATCCGGAACCAGGATGGTCTCCACCGTGGCGGGCTCGTTCGCCGCCCGCACCACTACTCCCTTGACCTTGTGCATGCAGTTGCCTCCGTCGTGCTGCTCGGTTGCCTGTCGCTCCCAGTATGCGCGGTCCGCTCCGCGCCGCGCAGCCGCTCCGCGGGGATTCGCCGCGCGGTGAACACCACGGTGCTGCGCCGCGCAGGAACAGCTGACCACGACGACGCCGCCCACCGCCCCCGGTCACGGATCCCGAGTGCGCGACGGGGCCCGCACGATCGTGTCGTGCGGGCCCCGGGGTGGCGATCGCCTGGGCGGTCGGGAGGGTGCGGGTCAGTCCTTCTCGGAGTAGTCCACGTGCTCGGTGTGCAGCCGGATCTTGCGACCCTCGGCCTCGAGCTTCTCCTCCTTGGTGCGCAGCTTCTTCACCTGGGTGGTGTCCCGCGGGGGGAGCTGGATGGTGCGCTCGGCACGGATGCCGCCCTGCAGCTGACGACCGCGTTCGAGCTCGGCGTCCACCTCGGCGCCGAAGAGCAGCGCGTTGTTCATGATCCAGAGCCCCAGCAGCAGGATGATCACGGAGCCGATCACTCCGTAGGTGGCGTTGTAGGACGCGAAGTTGGAGACGTAGAACGCGAAGCCGAGGCCCGCGACGATCGTGAAGACCAGGGCGATCCCCGCACCCGGGCTCATCCACTTGAACTTGGGCTGCTGCACGTTCGGGGTGGCGTAGAAGAGAATGGCGATCAGCAGGACCAGCAGGAACAGGGCCACGGGGATCTTGACCCAGGACCACACGGTCACGGCGGTGGAACCCAGCCCCACGGCGTCGCCGAGTGTCTGGGCGAGGTCACCCGAGAGCAGGACCATGACCATGATGGCGGCCACGATCAGCACCACGATGAGGGTGATCAGCAGCATGACCGGCTTGAGCTTCCAGAACGGGCGCCCCTCGGAGACCTCGTAGATGCGGTTCATCGAGCGGGAGAAGGCCCCGGTGTACCCGGACGCGGTCCACAGGGCACCGGCCACACCGACAACGAGGGCGAGACCTGCGCCGGACTGGGTGGTCAGCTGGGAGATGGGCTCAGACAGCAGCTCCACGAGGGACGAAGGGGCGTACTGGTTCAGGAAGTCCAGGATCGCCTTGGTCGTGGCCTCACCCTGGCCGAAGACGCCGAGGAGCGAAACCAGCGCGAGCAGCGCCGGGAAGATGGACAGCACGGCGAAGTAGGTGAGGGTGGCCGCGAGATCGGTGCAGCCGTCCTTGGTGAACTCGGACAGGGCGCGCTTGAGGACATACCCCCAGGACTGGCCCTTGAGCTTGCCGGGGGAGTCGGGCTTGGAGTCGTGGTCCGGGTGGGGAGCGGAGTCCTCCCGGGCCGCGGTCGACTCCAGGTTCTGGTCGGTCATGGGGGTCCTCTCGAGGGGGAAAGAGACGGGGCTGCGAGGTGCAGGCGCTGCGAGTCAGTGTACTAACTGTGCGCGGCCTTCCTGCGTGTGTCACCGAATGGGAGCGCGACCGCGCCCGTGGACTGGCACGGTCGCGGTCGCGCGGGTTCTCCGCCGGGCGCCGGCCCGGTCCCTCCTAGCGGGACAGGGACAGCGCGTACTGGTGGATGCGTTCGCTGAGGCGTGTGAGCACGCGGATCTCCTGGGCGTCCAGCGCCGTGCTGACCACAGCCGCGACCTTCTGGTCGTTGTCCGCCGAAATCTGCTCGTAGAGCTGCGCCCCCGCCTCCGTGAGTCCCACTCGCACTCCTCGCAGATCCTGCGAGTCCTGTCGGCGGGTCACGAGCCCCTTGTTCTCGAGACGCTCGAGCATGCGGGACAGACTGGACTGGGTCAGCAGCACGTGGCTGTTGAGGTCCCGCAGCCTCAGTCCGCTGCGATCCGACCCGTACAGCGTGGCCAGCACCTCGAACTCGCGGCGTGACAGCCCGCGGAGGTCAACGTCCCGCTGCAGTTGTCTGGTCACTGACACATGGCAGCGACTCAAAGCATCCCACGCCTCGATACTCCCCCTTGACGTCATTCTTTCCCCCTTTGTAGCAACGTTCACCCCCTATGAACGTTATCTACATGTTACGAGGGCGGGCTTTCCCATATCTCCCGGGACGTGTCCACACTTCTGGCCGGGGGCCTCGTGCCTGTCCACGCAAAGGGGCACACGACGGCGCGGGGGCCGTTGCGCACGCAGCGCAACGGCCCCCGCGGGAGACTGTGGTGGTCTCAGTCGATGCCGAGAACGGACGCGGTGTGGCCCATGATCTCGTCAGCCAGCCGCGGGTTGTCGTTGAGCTTGACGCCGTAGGCGGGAATCAGCTCCTTGATCCGGGGCTCCCACTCGGACAGCTTGGCCGGGAAGCAGCGGGAGAGCAGGTTGAGCATGATCGGCACGGCCGTGGATGCTCCGGGGGAGGCGCCCAGCAGGGCCCCGATGGAACCGTCCGCGCTGGTGACCAGCTCGGTGCCGAACTGCAGCACGCCGCCCTTCTTGGGGTCGGACTTCATGACCTGGACGCGCTGCCCGGCCTCGATGAGCTCCCACTGGGACCCGTCCGCCGTGGGGTAGTACTCGTGCAGGGCGTCGATCCGCTGGGACCGGGTCTTGGTCAGCTCGCCCATGAGGTACTTTACGAGGTCGAGGTTGGCCATCCCGGCGCGGGTCATGGGGTAGAGGTTGTGCGCGCGCACGCTCTTGGGCAGGTCCAGCAGGGACCCCTTCTTGAGGAAGTTCGGCTTGAACCCTCCGTAGGGGCCGAACATGATGGCGCGGCGTCCGTTGACGTACCGGGTGTCCAGGTGGGGGACGGACATCGGAGGCGCGCCCACGGAGGCCTGGCCGTAGACCTTGGCGTTGTGCTGCGCGGTGACGGTGGGGTCGGTGTTGCGCAGGAACAGGCCGGACACGGGGAAGCCGCCGAAGCCCTTGGCCTCCTTGATGCCCGACTTCTGCAGCAGCGGCAGCGCACCGCCGCCCGCGCCCAGGAACACGAACCCGGCGCGGATCACGCGGTTGTTGTCGCTGTTGAGACGGTCCTCCACGGACACCAGCCACGAACCGTCGCTCTGCCGCTTGAGGGTGGTCACCTGCTGGCCGTACTGCACGGAGACGTTGCGCCCCCGGAGGTGGTCGAGAAGCTGGTTGGTGAGCGCGCCGAAGTCCACGTCCGTGCCCTCGGGAGCGAAGGTGGCGGCCACCCGCCCCGCGCCGCGTCCGTGCATGGTCAGCGGAGCCCAGTCCGCGATCACGCTGCGGTCCTCGGTGAACTCCATGCGCTCGAACAGCTTGTTCGGCTTGAAGGCGTCGTAGCGCGCGCGCAGGTAGTTCGCATGCTCCTCACCGAAGACCATGGAGATGTGGGGCACCGAGTTGATGAAGGAGCCGGGGTCCTGCAGCGTGCCGTTCTCCACCAGCGAGCTCCAGAGCTGGCGGGTCACCTGGAACTGCTCGTTGATGTTCAGCGCCTTGTCCGCGCTGACGGTTCCGTCGGCAGCCTGCGGGGCGTAGTTGAGCTCGCACAGGGCGGAGTGCCCGGTGCCGGCGTTGTTCCAGGCGTTGGAGCTCTCCAGCCCAGCCGCGTCCAGACGCTCGAGGACCACCATCTTCCAGTCGGGCTGGAGGTCGTTGAGCAGGGTGGCGAGCGTGGCGCTCATGATGCCGGCGCCCACGAGGACGACATCGGCGGTTTCGGTGGGCTGAGGTGAAGTCACTGTTTCTCCCGTGCGTGCATGTGCGGCGCGGCACTGCGCCTGGACGTTCACGGTCCAGGATATCCCCAGCCAGGGTCAACTCCCAACGCGCGAGCTGGCAGCGAAGCGGCTCAGGCGAGCTCCAGATCGTTGAAGCGCTCGAAGCCCGTGGAGGTCAGCGGGTAGTTCACCACCCGGGAGCTCACGGCCACCGCGGAGTCGGGGTGGGACAGCGGCACGGCCGGCATCTCCTCGGACACGCGGTCGTTGAGGGTCTTGTACGCGCTGGTGCGGGAATCGCCCTGGGGCATGCCCGCGGCGCGGTTGACCGCGGTCATCAGCCCGGCGTCGTCGAACCCCAGGCGCGCCTGCGGTGCGCTGAGCAGCGGGGCCATGAAACTGTCCGGGTCCCGGAAGCTGCCGCTCCACCCGAGGAGACTGAACGCGTGGTCCCCATCCGGGGTGGACACCGCATCGAGGTAGCCCTCGTCCCAGTCCATGGGCACCGGCTGCAGGCGGAAGCCCACGCGGGTGAGTTGCGCCGAGATCTGGGCGTACACCCGTTCCGGTTCCTGAAGGTACAGCCTGGACGTGTGGCGGGGGTAGAGGAAACGCAGCCGTTCGCCACGGTAGGAACTCTTCTTGAGCAGGTCCTTGGCGTGCTGGGGGTCGTAGCCGGGGATCTGCAGGTTGTCCCCGTTGACGTTGAAACGTGCGGGCACGAACTGGTCCGCCACGTTGGTCCCGTTGGGGTACAGGGACTTGGCCAGTGACCCGCGGTCGATGGCGGCGGCGACGGCTCGGCGCACGTCCAGGTCCTGGAACGCACGGACCCGCTGGTTGAGTCCCAGGTAGGACACGGCGTAGGGGTCACGGTAGAGCACCTGGATGCCCTCTCGGGCCAGCGGGGCGAAGGCGTCCAGCCCCACGAGGTCGTAGGCGTCCACCTCACCCGTCAGCAGGGCGGCGCAGCGGACCTCGGGGTCGGGGACGACCCGAAACTCCAGAGTTCCCACGCTGCCCAGTTCACCCCAGTAGTCCTCGTGGGCGAGCAGCTTCACGGACTCGGGGCTCGCGGAGTCCAGCCGGAAGGGGCCGGTGCCCACCAGGTGCTGGTCCTCGGTGCCCGCGCGGATGCTCTCGGGGGAGCACATGGCGAACGCGGGCTGGGTCAGCGCGGAGAGCAGCGGCGTGTAGGGGCGGGTCAGCCGGAGCACCACGGTGCGCTCGTCCTCCACGTCCACTCCCGCGTAGCACGTGCTGACCCTCGGGTCCGGTGAACCGTGGCGCAACGTGGTGGCGAAGGCGCACTGGCGCGCCCAGGTCTCCGCGGATTCCGCCTGGGCCTGCCACTTGTCGAAGTTGGCCTTGACCGCTGCCGCGTCGAACTCCGTGCCGTCGTGGAACCTCACGTCCTCGCGCAGTGTGAAGGTCACCGAGCGCTGGTCATCGGCGACCACCCAGGACTCCGCGAGGGCCGGGGAGGGCTCGCCCGTGGACCGGTCCGCGGCTACGAGCCCCTCCAGGACCTGCGTGGAGACCCGTGAGGTCTCCTGCGAGGTGCGCCGAGAGGGATCCAGCCCCGTGGGCGCCGCGGCGTGGGCCAGCACGAAGGAAGCCTGCGGCGCGGGCGCGCTCGCTCCCGACCGGGCACCCCTGTCCCCGCAGCCCGTGAGCGAGAGACCGAGGCCGAGGCCGGCGGCGGCAAAGAGCGTGCGCCGCCCAAATGCCTTCTCAGCCGTCACCCGCGCACCTTCCTGCCGTTCTGGTCGTCTTCTGCGTGGCGGTCCCCAGCCGTGCTGTGCGCAAGACGGGAATCGAACCCGCACGCCGTGAGGCACAGGAACCTAAATCCTGCGTGTCTGCCAGTTCCACCACTCGCGCCGTTCTCGGAAACGTTTCGGTGCCACAGCACCTCCCGAGATCGTCCCCATCCTAACCAGTTGCCGCCCGGGGAACGCCGGGAGCAGCCCGAACCGCCCGTGCCGCGGCGCAGGTGCCGACGGCGCCCGGGCTGGACGGCGCTCGCGTTGTGGTGCTCATGTCTCACCTGTCCCCGGCGCGCTCACAGCCCCGCGGCGTACCGCGCGGGGTGGCCGCGCCCCGGGATCGGGACGGGTTCCGGGACCGGTGCGGGACGGAGGTCAGGAGGCGATGCCCAGGTCCCTCCGGAGCTTGGCCACGTGCCCCGTGGCGCGCACGTTGTACTGGGCCAGGGCCACTGTGCCCTGCTCGTCCAGGACCACGGTGGAGCGGATGAGCCCTTCGGAGACCTTGCCGTAGTTCATCTTCTCGCCCCAGGCGCCGTAGGCCTCCGCCACGCTGTGGTCCTCGTCGGAGAGCAGGGGGAAGCCGAGATCGTGGTCGGCGGTGAAGTCCGCCAGGGCGGCGGGGGTGTCGGGGGAGATTCCGACCACGCGGTAGCCGGCGGCGGAGAGGGACGCCAGGTTGTCCCGGAAGTCGCAGGCCTGGGTGGTGCATCCGGGGGTGGCCGCACGCGGGTAGAAGTAGAGGATGACTTTCTCCCCGCGCAGCTCACCGAGGGACACCGAGCAGCCGTGGGCGTCGGAGAGGGTGAAGTCGGGGGCGGTGTCCCCGGGGTTCAGGCGCGCGGTCATGCTGCAGTCCTCCGTGTGTGGTGACAGATGTTCCCTAAATTGTGCAACCTCGCGTACAGTGCAGGGGTGCAGATCGAGCATGCCATGCTCGGGGGCGCTACGGGGATCTCTGCAACCGGGTGGCTGCCGTTGTGGGTCGATCGAATCGTCGTCGTGCGCCTGCGGAAACGCCACATCGGAGAGCGGCTCCTCGCGGCACCTTGACTGCTCTCGCACTTTACTGTAAAGAGTCCGGAACGCACCGAGTGGATACAATCGCCTTATGTCGTACAGGAACCAGTGGCCCACGAACCGTCTGCTGTCCACCGCGGCACGGCTCGTGGAGCACGCGTGGAACGAGGAACTCGCGTCCCTCGGGATCACCCACGCGGGCGTGATGGCTCTGGACGTCCTGCACTCGAAAGGCAGCATGACCCAGGCGCAACTGGCGCAGGAGGTGCGCGTCCAGGCGCAGACCATGGGCAAGACCCTGCACCGGCTCGAGGTCCACGGACACATCTCCCGCGCCAAGAACGAACGCGACCGCCGTTCCCACGTGGTGAGCATCTCTCCGGCGGGGGAGCACGTGCTGGAACGTGCCGCACACATCGAACAGGGTCTGCTGGGCGGCGACCAGGATTCCGACGAGGAGTTCCGGTGCCGGCTCGTGGAGATCATCTCCACCCTCGGTGGTGCGCGCTGGCGCCGGGAGGTCGAGGAGGACCGCGCCGCGTGCGACGCCAAGGACTCGGGAGATCTGCAGGCCCGCTGATCCCGGCGCTGCGTCGCTGATCTTTCCTGCTCCGCCGGTGACTTCGCCCGCGAGGCGTGGCGGCCGGTGGTTGCGGTGGGCAAGGATGCCACCCCGTGAAGTGTTTGCACTGCGAACACGACGAAAGCCGGACCGCTGCTGCGGCCCGGCTTTCGTCGTGTGGTGCGCCCCCAGGGACTTGAACCCTGAACCCATTGATTAAGAGTCAATTGCTCTGCCAATTGAGCTAGAGGCGCGGGTGCTGCCGGTGCAGGTTTCGGCGTTTCGCCGTTGCCTTCTCCCTCGCAACGAGAGATAACTTTAGCAGTCCGCCGGGGGGAGTCAAATCGGGAGCCGGAGCCTCTCCTCGCCGGTCGCCTCCCGGCTCCTGCACCCCTGCTCCCGCCGTAGAATCACGGGCATGAGTGACCTCGCTGATCGTGTCCCGCTCGACTCCCTGACGGTCCTGTCCCTGCCGGAGCCGGGACTTCTCGAGGAGGTCGCCGCCGAGGCCCCGGACTTCCGGTGCGTGCTGTGGGACCTGGTGGGTGAGCCCCAGGGCTGCTCGCGCGACGAGGTGGACATCGCGGTGGCTCCCTACGACAGCAACCGGTGGCGCAAGGACCCCTCGGTGCTGCGGGACATCTCGCTCCTGCAGCTGCAGTCCACGGGGTACGACGGCGTTCCCGAGCTCCTGGGGGAGGGCACCGCTCTCGCGGCGGCCGGCTGGGTGCACGCCGCGGGGACCGCGGAGATCGCCCTGGGGCTGATCATCGCGGCGCAGCGGGAGCTGGACCGCGGTGTGCGGCAGCAGGCCGAAGGTGTGTACCGGACTTACCACTCCCGCGCGGTCGCGGACTCCCGGGTGACCGTGGTCGGGGTGGGGGAGATCGGCGGTGCCGTGGTTGCGAGGCTCCAGCCGTTCGAGGTGCAGCTCACGCGCGTTGCCTCGTCCTCGCGGGACGACGCCGACGGCCACGTCCACGGCATCGACGAGCTGGACGAGATCCTTCCCCGCACGGACATCCTGGTGCTCGCGCTGCCGCTCACGGCTTCCACGGCCGGTCTGGTGGATCGGGAGCTGCTCTCCCGGCTGCCCGACGACGCCCTGGTGGTCAACGTGGGGCGGGGGCCGGTGGTCGACACCGCCGCACTCACGGCAGAGGTGTGCGCGGGGCGGCTGCGGTGCGCGCTGGACGTGGTGGATCCCGAGCCGCTTCCGGGCGAGCACCCTCTCATGGGCGCGGCCGGTTCGATCGTGCTGCCCCACGTGGGCGGCTCCAACGCGTCCTACCGGCCCCGGATGCGGCGCCTGGTCCTGGAGCAGCTGGAGTGTCTGCGGCAGGGGCGCCCACCGCAGTTCCTGGTTCAGCCGGGCCGTCTCATGATCTGAGATGAGTTGTCCGCCAATTGACACTCGGGTTCGCTGCGTCACACCATGGGGACATGAATTCGGCACAGCGCATCATCCAGGTCCTCGTCCTGGTCGTCCTCATTGGACGACCGGCCTGAGGAGCTGCGACGCGCACACCGCCAAGGCCCTCAGCCCACGGAACCCGTGGACAGGGCCTTTATTCATGTACGAGGACACCACCCCCGTCCTCTCCCGCCGAACACCACCCCGTCCGGCACCGTCACCACCACGCACGTAAGGACACAGCCCCATGAGCAAGGACCAGCCGATCTCACCGGCGGTGATGGCCCAGCGGAGCACCCCGTCCGGGCCCACCGCCCAGACCGCGGACTCGGACCGGGTCCACCTGACGGGCCACGCCGCGGACGTCGTTGCCCCTGAGCAGATGACGGGCTCCCAGGCGATCATCCGCTCGCTCGAGATGCTCGGCGTCACGGACGTGTTCGGGCTGCCCGGCGGCGCGATCCTTCCCACGTACGACCCGCTGCTGGACACCGAGAAGATCAACCACGTGCTGGTGCGCCACGAGCAGGGCGCCGGCCACGCGGCCGAGGGCTACGCGCTCGCCTCGGGCCGGGTGGGCGTGTGTATCGCCACCTCGGGCCCCGGCGCCACCAACCTGGTCACGGCGCTGGCGGACGCCAACATGGACTCCATCCCCATGCTGGCCATCACGGGCCAGGTGGCGAGCTCCTCGATCGGTACCGACGCCTTCCAGGAGGCGGACATCGTGGGCATGACCATGCCGGTGACCAAGCACTCCTACCTGGTGACCGACCCCGAGGACATCCCCCGGGTGCTCGCCGAGGCGTACCACCTGGCCTCCACGGGCCGGCCGGGCCCGGTGCTCGTGGACGTGGCCAAGGACGCCCAGCAGGGGCAGCTGACCTTCAGCTGGCCACCGCACGTGGAGCTGGCCGGCTACCGCCCGGTGACGCGCGGGCACTCCAAGCAGATCAGGGAGGCCGCGCGGCTGATTGCGGCCGCCGAGCGTCCCGTGCTCTACACGGGCGGCGGCGCCATGCGCGCCAACGCCCCGGCAGAGCTCGCAGAGCTGGCGGAGCTCACGGGTGCTCCCGTGGTCACCACGCTGACCGCCCGCGGGATCTTCCCGGACTCCCACCGGCAGAATCTGGGGATGCCCGGGATGCACGGCACGGTGCCCGCTGTGTACGCCATGCAGCAGGCGGACCTGCTCATCACGCTGGGTGCGCGCTTCGACGACCGCGTGACCGGCCAGCTGGACACCTTCGCTCCGAACGCCAAGGTGATCCACGCGGACATCGACCCCGCGGAGATCTCCAAGAACCGGATCGCGGACGTGCCGATCGTGGGGGACCTGGCCTCCGTGATCCCAGACCTCACCCTGGCGGTGCGCCAGGAGTTCGAGGAGAACGGGGCGCCGGACCTCAGCACCTGGTGGCAGGGCCTGGACTCCCTCACGGAGACCTACCCTCTGGGCTACACCCGCACGGAGGACGGCCACGGCAGCCCCCAGCACGTGATCGAGCGGATCTCCGCGCTGACGGGCCCCGAGGCCGTGTACGCCTCGGGCGTGGGCCAGCACCAGATGTGGTCCGCGCAGTTCGTGGACTACGAGCGGCCCCGGCAGTGGCTGAACTCGGCCGGTCTGGGCACCATGGGCTTCGCGGTTCCCGCGGCCATGGGCGCCAAGGTGGGTCAGCCGGACCGCGTGGTGTGGGCCATCGACGGGGACGGCTGCTTCCAGATGACCAACCAGGAGCTGGCCACGTGCGTGATCAACGACATCCCCATCAAGGTGGCGGTGATCAACAACTCCTCGCTGGGCATGGTGCGCCAGTGGCAGACCCTGTTCTACGACGGGCGCTACTCCAACACGGAGCTGAACACCGGCCACGACTCGCGCCGCATCCCCGACTTCGTGAAGCTCGCCGAGGCCTACGGCTGCGCGGCCCTGCGGTGCGAGCGGGACGAGGACGTGGACGCCACCATCCAGAAGGCGCTCGAGATCAACGACCGCCCGGTGGTCATCGACTTCGTGGTCTCCGCCGACGCCATGGTGTGGCCCATGGTCCCCGCCGGGGTCTCCAACGACCAGATCCAGATCGCCCGCAACATGACGCCCGAGTGGAACACGGAGGACTGATCCATGAGCCGACACACCCTCTCCGTCCTGGTGGAGGACAAGCCGGGCGTGCTGACCCGGGTGGCGGGGCTCTTCGCCCGCCGCGCCTTCAACATCCACTCACTGGCCGTGGGCCCCACGGAGCTGTCCGGAATCTCCCGGATCACCGTGGTGGTGGACGCGGACGGTGAGCTGCTCGAACAGGTCACCAAGCAGCTGAACAAGCTGATCAACGTGATCAAGATCGTGGAGCTCACCCCGGAGTCCTCCGTGCAGCGCGACCACATCATGGTCAAGGTCCGCGCGGACGCCGCCACCCGGCTGCAGGTCACCCAGGCCGCGGACCTGTTCCGTGCGACCATCGTGGACGTCTCCACGGAGTCCGTGGTGATCGAGTCCACCGGCTCCCGCGACAAGATCCACGCGCTGCTCGACGTCCTGGAGCCCTTCGGGATCCGGGAGATCGTCCGCGCCGGCACCGTGGCCCTGGGCCGCGGCCCCAAGTCCATGTCCGACCGCGCACTGCGCCACTGATCCACCGGGCCCTGCCCGCTCGCGCCGTCGAGCGGGCACCCCGGACCGGTCCGCCGCCCCGCGGCGTCGGGCCCCACGAGAACCCACCCGCTACCCAAGGAGACAGAGCAAGCTCATGGCACAGATCTACTACAACGACGACGCCGACCTCTCGATCATCCAGAACCGCTCCGTGGCCATCATCGGCTACGGCTCGCAGGGCCACGCCCATGCGCTGAACCTGCGCGACTCCGGCGTGGACGTCCGCATCGGGCTCAACGAGGGCTCCTCCTCCCGTGCCAAGGCCGAGGCCGAGGGGCTGCAGGTGATGAGCATCGCCGACGCCGCCAAGGAGGCGGATGTCATCATGATCCTGACCCCGGACCAGGTCCAGGCGCAGGTCTACGAGGAGTCCATCAAGGACAACCTCGAGGACGGCGACGCGATCTTCTTCGCCCACGGCTTCAACATCCGCTTCGGCTACATCGAGGCGCCCCAGGGCGTGGACGTGGCCATGGTCGCCCCCAAGGGTCCGGGCCACACCGTGCGCCGCGAGTTCGAGGCCGGGCGCGGTGTGCCGGACCTCGTGGCCGTGGAGGTCGACGCCTCCGGCAACGCCCTGCAGCTCGCCCTGTCCTACGCCAAGGGCATCGGCGGCACCCGCGCCGGCGTCATCGAGACCACCTTCACCGAGGAGACCGAGTCGGACCTCTTCGGCGAGCAGGCCGTGCTGTGCGGCGGCGTCTCCCACCTCGTCCAGTACGGCTTCGAGACCCTGACCGAGGCCGGCTACCAGCCCGAGATCGCCTACTTCGAGGTGCTCCACGAGCTCAAGCTGATCGTGGACCTCATGGTCGAGGGCGGGATCGCCAAGCAGCGCTGGTCCTGCTCCGACACCGCCGAGTACGGCGACTACGTCTCCGGCCCCCGCGTGATCCAGCCCGAGGTCAAGGAGCGGATGCAGGAGGTCCTCGCGGACATCCAGAACGGCGCCTTCGCGGACCGCTTCATGAAGGACCAGGCCTCCGGCGCCAAGGAGTTCAAGGAGCTGCGCGCCAAGGAGGAGAAGCACCCGGTGGAGACCACGGGCCGCAAGCTGCGCTCGCTGTTCGCGTGGGAGCAGACGGACGCGGACTACACCGAGGGGAACCGCCGCGCGCTGATCCGCGCTCGCGCGGTCCCGCAGCCCCCGGCGGCGGGACACGCCACACCCCACGACGACGCCGCGGTGCGCCTCCCACGGGACGGGCACCGCGGCGTCGTCCTACCCGGTGGCGGCGGGCCCGGTAGCGCCGTGCGCGGGGCGCCGTGCCCGGTAGCGCCGTGCGCGGGGCGCCGTGCCCGATGGCGGGTCCGGCACCGGTGCGCGGCGGAGCACGGGGCGGGGAAGGTGGGCGCGGGTCGATAGAGTGGAGGGGTGACTCAGCAGAACCCCTTCTACGCGACCACGGCCATCTCCTACCCCAACGGGGCGCCGCACATCGGCCACGCCTACGAGGCGATCGCCGCGGACACGCTCGTGCGCTTCAAGCGCCTGGACGGGTTCGACACCCGGTTCCAGACCGGCACGGACGAGCACGGGCAGAAGATGCAGCAGACCGCGGAGAAGCTCGGCACCACCCCGCGCGAGCTCGCGGACGCGAACTCGGCACGGTTCCGGGAGATGGACGACGAGCTGGGGATCTCCTACGACCGCTTCATCCGCACCACGGACGAGGACCACGCCGCGGCCTCGCAGGAGCTGTGGAAGCGGATGGAGGCGAACGGGGACATCTACCTGGACACCTACGCCGGGTGGTACTCCGTACGGGACGAGGCCTACTACGCCGAGGACGAGACCGAGGTGCGGGCGGACGGGCAGCGCTACTCGATCGGCACGGGAACCGAGCTGACCTGGACCGAGGAGGAGAGCTACTTCTTCCGGCTCTCCCGCTACCAGGACCGGCTGCTGGAGCTGTACCGCACGGACTTCGTGCAGCCGGAGACCCGCTCTCACGAGATCGCCTCCTTCGTGGGCGGGGGACTGCAGGACCTCTCCATTTCCCGCACCACCTTCGACTGGGGCGTGCCTGTTCCGGGCAACCCGGATCACGTCATGTACGTGTGGGTGGACGCGCTCACCAACTACCTCACCGGGCTGGGCTTCCCGGACACGGACGCGCCGCTGTTCCGCGAGTTCTGGCCCGCGTCCGTGCACCTGATCGGCAAGGACATCGCGCGCTTCCACGCCGTGTACTGGCCGGCGTTCCTGATGTCCGCGGGGATCGAGCTGCCGCAGAAGGTCTTCGCCCACGGCTTCCTGTTCAACCAGGGAGAGAAGATGTCCAAGTCCGTGGGCAACGTGATCGACCCCCACGCGATGGTGGAGGAGTACGGCCTGGACCAGCTGCGGTTCTTCCTGCTGCGGGAGGTGCCCTTCGGCCAGGACGGCAACTACTCGCACGACGCGATCGCGGGGCGCATCAACTCGGACCTGGCCAACGACCTCGGCAACCTGGCCCAGCGCAGCCTGTCGATGGTCGCCAAGAACCTCGGCGGGTCCGTCCCCGAGCCCGGTGAGTTCACCCCCGAGGACCTCGCGATGCTGCAGCAGGCCGAGGACGTGGTGGCCGACTACCGGGCGGCCTTCGACGCCCTGGCCTTCCACCGCGGGCTGGAGTCCGTGTGGCGCGTGATTGCCTCCGCCAACCGCTACTTCACGGCGCAGGAGCCCTGGGTGCTGCGCAAGACCGACCCCGAGCGCATGGCCACGGTGCTGTACGTGACCGCCGAGGTGCTGCGCATCGTGGCCGTGCTCGTGCAGCCGGTGATGCCCGGCTCCATGGCCCGGCTGCTGGAGCAGCTCGGGCAGCCCGAGGGCGGGGCCCGGATGTTCTCCGCTCTGGGCACACGCCTGGCACCCGGCACGGCCCTGCCCAAGCCGAGCGGCGTGTTCCCGCGCTACGAGGAGCCCGCCGCACTCGCGGACTGACCCCTGCGGGCGGGCGCGCCCCGTCCGTGGTCCGAATCCTCCTCGCGGAGCACGCGCGCGTCTGCGGGCCGACGCCCGCCCCGCAGCTCGACCGCGCCCGCCGGTGCCGCACCCCGCGGCGTCGGCGGGCGACGTCGTTCCAGCGAATGTCCGTGTCCGTCACGACCGCGCGGCAGGCCACCGTCCAGTCTCACGATGTGGAACGGGCGTTCATGATGTGGATGTGACCGCCCGCACGCTCCTACTGTGGGCGCATGAGCGAAACCACTGCCGCCGAGACCGCCCGCCGCCACTCGATCGCCGTCCTCCCCGGTGACGGGATCGGTCCGGAGGTGGTGGCCGAGGCCGTCAAGGTCCTCGACGCCGTGACGGAATCCGCCGGGATCACGCTGGAGAGGACGGAGTACCCGCTCGGCGCCGAGCACTGGCTGGCCACGGGCGAGGTGCTCGACGACGACACCATGGACCGGCTGCGCGGCCACGACGCGATCCTCTTCGGCGCCGTGGGTGCCGCCCCCAACGACAAGCGGGTGCCCTCCGGGATCCTGGAACGGGACCTGCTGCTCAAGCTGCGCTTCGGCTTCGACCACTACATCAACCTGCGCCCGGCCACCCTGTACCCGGGCACCACGAGTCCGCTCGCGGAGCCCGGCGACATCGACTTCGTGGTGGTGCGCGAGGGCACCGAGGGGCTCTACGCGGGCAACGGCGGCACCCTGCGCACGGGCACGGAGCACGAGATCGCCACCGAGGTCTCCGTCAACACCGCCCACGGGGTGCGCCGCCTGGTGCGCTACGCGTTCGAGCTCGCGCAGAGCCGGGAACGGAAGAAGCTCACGCTGGTCCACAAGCACAACGTGCTGGTCAACGCGGGAAGGCTCTACCAGCGCACCGTGGATCAGATCGCGGAGCAGTACCCGGACGTCACGGTGGACTACATGCACGTGGATGCGGCCACGATCTTCATGACCACGGACCCGGCGCGGTTCGACGTGATCGTCACCGACAACCTCTTCGGGGACATCCTCACGGACCAGGCCGGGGCCGTCACCGGCGGGATCGGCCTGGCGCCGAGCGGCAACATCAACGCGGACCGCACCGCCCCCTCCATGTTCGAACCCGTGCACGGCTCCGCCCCGGACATCGCCGGTACCGGCACCGCCCAGCCCACCGCCGCGATCCTCGCGGGGGCCATGATGCTCGACCACCTGGGCCACCCGGAGCTCGCCGCGCGCATCGACCGCGCCGTCCGCGAGGACCTGCGTGTGCGCGGCACCACCCGCCGCAGCACGGCCCAGGCGGGGGACGACGTCGTGGCGCAGCTGAGCGCGAACGGCGAATAGCTGCCGCGACAGGCACGCACAACCCTGCATACTGGGAGAGACACACATCACGCCGCCCGTACACGCCGCGGGTGGGGCGTGCCCCCGAACGGTCGAAGGAGAACACTCGTGGCCACTGAATTCACCAGGCAGCTCAATCCCCACCCCGCCACCGACGAGGTGCGTGAGGCCGTCCTGCAGAACCCCGGGTTCGGGAAGTTCTTCACGGACCACATGGTCTGCATCGACTGGCAGGGCGACGTCCAGCAGGGAACCGGCCGCTGGGACAATGCGCGGCTGCAGCCCTACGGCCCGATCAGCCTGGACCCCTCCACGTCCGTGCTGCACTACGGCCAGGAGATCTTCGAGGGCCTCAAGGCCTACCGGCACGGGGACGGCTCCGTGTGGAGCTTCCGCCCGGAGGCGAACGCCGCCCGCCTGAACCGTTCCGCCCAGCGTCTGGCGCTGCCCACGCTGCCCGAGGAGACGTTCGTGGACGCGGTGCGAGAGCTCGTGACCCAGGACCAGGCGTGGGTTCCCTCCGGTGACGGCGAGTCCCTGTACCTGCGACCGTTCATGATCGCCACCGAGCCGTTCCTGGGGGTGCGCCCCTCCAAGGAGGCGCTGTTCTCCGTGATCGCCTCCCCGGCGGGCAACTACTTCGGCACCGTGGAGCCCGTGGACATCTGGCTCTCCGGGACGTACGCCCGGGCCGGAAAGGGCGGAACGGGAGCCGCCAAGTGCGGCGGCAACTACGCGGCGTCGCTGATCGCCCAGATGGAAGGTGACGCCCACGGCTGCAGCCAGGTGCTGTTCCTGGACGAGGAGCGCGGGGGCGCCGTGGAGGAGCTCGGCGGCATGAACGTGTTCTTCGTCTTCGACGACGGCCGCGTGGTCACCCCGGAGCTCACCGGGACCATCCTGGAGGGCATCACCCGGGACTCCGTCATCCAGATCGCGAAGGACCGTGGGCTTCAGGTGGAGGAGCGCGCCTTCACCCTGGACGAGTGGCGCGAGGGCAAGCGCTCCGGGCACCTCACCGAGGTGTTCGCGTGCGGCACCGCGGCCGTGATCGCACCGGTGCGCCGGCTCGTGAGCCACGACGAGGTCATCGGCTCCGAGGACGAGAAGCCCGGTGAGGTGACCATGGCCATCCGGCAGCAGCTGCTGGACGTGCAGACCGGTAAGGCCGAGGACACCCACGGCTGGCTGACCCGCCTGGTCTGAGCCGGAACTGCCTCCGAGAACATGAGGCCCCGAACCGACACGGGGCCCGGCAGCCGCCCCCGGTCCGTGGTGAACGGACCGGGGGCGGCTGTGTAGCCTGTGGGCATGCGCATCGCACGGTTCACACACGACAACGAGATCCACTACGGCACCGTCCACGGGGAGCCGGGGCAGGAGATCCTGCGCTACCTCACCGGGGACCCGCTCTACGTGGGGGTCCAGGAGCTGGACCGCACCGTGGCGGTCTCCGAGGCGCGGCTGCTCTCGCCCGTGATCCCGCGGTCCAAGATCGTGTGCGTGGGCCGCAACTACGCGGACCACGCCGCCGAGATGGGCAACGACGTCCCGAGCCGTCCGCTGCTGTTCTTCAAGCCGAACACCGCGGTCTCCGGCCCGGGGGACCCTGTCACCCTGCCGGCCTGGACGGAGGAGGTCTCCTACGAGGCCGAGCTCGCCGTGGTCATCGGGCGCATGTGCAAGGACGTCCCGGTGGAGCGCGTGCCGGAGGTCGTCTTCGGCTACACCGCCGCGAACGACCTCACCGCCCGCGACGCCCAGCGCACGGACGGGCAGTGGGCCCGGGCCAAGGGCTTCGACGGCGCGTGCCCCCTGGGCCCCTGGATCGAGACCGAGCTGGACCCCTCCGCGCTGACCGTGCGCTCGTCCGTGAACGGCGAGCTCAAGCAGGACGGCAGCACCGAGGACATGGTCTTCGACGTCCCCACCCTGGTCTCCTACGTCTCCGAGGCGTTCACCCTGCTGCCCGGTGACGTGATCCTCACCGGCACACCCGCGGGCGTGGGCACGGTGGACGAGGGCGATCAGCTCTCGGTGCAGATCGAGGGGATCGGCGAGCTCACCACGGTGCTGCGCCGCTAGCACCCGGGATCGACGTCCAGCTGTGGACGACGACGCCGCGGCACCGCGGCGTCTTCGGTGGCGTCCGTGAGGCGGCGCCACCCGGCGTCGTAGAATGGCGCCATCATGACTGACGACGCCTCCACTCTGCACCCCACCGTTCCCGCCGACGCACCCGTGCGCGTGCGCTTCTGCCCGTCGCCCACAGGCACCCCGCACGTGGGCCTGATCCGCACCGCCCTGTTCAACTGGGCCTGGGCGCGCCACACGGGCGGCACCCTGGTGTTCCGCATCGAGGACACCGACGCCGCGCGCGACTCCGAGGAGAGCTTCCAGCAGATCCTCGACGCCCTGGACTGGCTGGGCATCACGTGGGACGAGGGCGTGAACGTGGGCGGCCCGCACGAGCCCTACCGGCAGTCCCAGCGCGGCGAGATCTACCAGGACGTCCTGGCCAAGCTGGTGGAGAGCGGGTACGTCTACGAGGACTTCTCGACCCCCGACGAGGTGGAGCAGCGCCACCGCGCCAAGGGCGAGGACCCCAAGCTCGGCTACGACAACTACGACCGCGACCTCACGGACGAGCAGGAGGCCGCCTTCCGGGCGGAGGGGCGCCAGCCGGTGCTGCGGCTGCGCATGCCGGACGAGGACATCTCCTTCACGGACCTAGTGCGCGGCGAGATCACGTTCAAGGCCGGCTCCGTTCCGGACTTCGTGGTGGCCCGGGCCAACGGCAAGCCGCTCTACACCCTGGTGAACCCCGTGGACGACGCCCTCATGGGCATCACGCAGGTGCTGCGGGGCGAGGACCTGCTGTCCTCCACCCCGCGCCAGATCGCGCTCTACCGCGCGCTCGTGGCCATCGGTGTGGCCGAGTTCATCCCCGAGTTCGGTCACCTGCCGTACGTGATGGGCGAGGGCAACAAGAAGCTGTCCAAGCGGGACCCCGAGTCCAACCTGTTCCACCACCGGGACAACGGCTTCATCCCCGAGGGCCTGCTCAACTACCTGGCTCTGCTGGGCTGGTCCCTGTCTGCTGACGAGGACATCTTCACGGTCGAGCAGCTCGTGGCGAACTTCGACATCCACGACGTCCTGGCCAACCCGGCCCGCTTCGACGTGAAGAAGGCCACCGCCATCAACGGCACCCACGTGCGCATGCTGGACCCGCAGGACTTCCGCGACCGCCTCGTTCCGTACCTGCAGGCCGCCGGACTGGTGGGGGAGACCCTGACTCCCCGCGAGAACGAGATCCTGGACCAGGCCGCGCCGCTCGTGCAGGAGCGCATGAACCTGCTGGGCGAGACCGAGGGTCTGCTGGGCTTCCTGTTCCGCTCGGACGACGAGATCGTGCTGGCCGAGGACGCCGCCAAACAGCTCAAGGACAGCGCACCGCAGGTCCTCGACGCCGCACTGGCCGCGCTGGAGCCGCTGGAGGACTTCACCGCGGCGGCCATCGAGACCGCACTGCGCGAGGCCATCGTGGACGGGCTGGGCATCAAGCCGCGGCTCGCGTTCGGCCCCGTGCGCACGGCCGTGTCCGGCCAGCGGATCTCCCCGCCGCTCTTCGAGTCCCTGGAGATCCTGGGCAGGCAGTCCACGCTCGCGCGCCTGACCGCGCTGCGCGCACGTCTCGCCCAGGACTGAACGGCTCCGTTCCGGGCCGCCGGCGCACGACGCCGCCCGGTCGCCACGCGCTCGACGCCGGCAAGCGGCCCGGGCGGGGACGCACCCCTGAGAAGGGGGAGCGGCCCCGCCCGGGCCGGTTTGGCAGGGGGGCGCCGAATGGGTATAGTTGTTGCTCGTTGCGCGGCACTGAGCAGCTGAGCCGGGTGACAACCATTGGGATATGGTGTAATTGGCAACACAGCGGTTTCTGGTACCGTCGTTCTAGGTTCGAGTCCTGGTATCCCAGCGCTGGTCGCATCCCCACTTTTTAGAGTGGACATGCGCATGCACGGCAGGTCCTCCGGCCACTCCGGTGGAATTGGACCACCACGGCGTTGATGTTACTGTTTGGTGCGTCAACGAAGGAATGAACGGAACAGACGTTTCCAGATCATTCTGAAAGTACACGGCCCCATCGTATAGCGGCCTAGTACGCCGCCCTCTCACGGCGGTAACGCGGGTTCGAATCCCGCTGGGGTCACGCAGTGAAAGCCCCGGTTTCCCTCGGAAGCCGGGGCTTTCTGCATGCCAGCTCCGGGTGCCTCCCGGTGCCGCGCCCGCGCTGCCGGCCGGCCGTGGGGCGTGAGTGCTGCTCGCCGCACGTGCGGCGAGAGTGCGGGACCGTGACGGCTGGCACAATGACCGTGTGAACATCGAGACCACGCCCGCCGTGCCACTCATCGACGCGCTGGAGGAGGCCCGCGACCTGCTGCGCGCCACCACGCTGCCGCTGGCCACCGCGAGTGCCCCGCAGCAGCGCGAGAGCGCGGCCCGCGCCGTGGCCCAGCTGGACGACTACGTCCTGCCCCGGGTCCGTTCCCTGGACGCACCGCTGCTCGCGGTGGTGGGCGGCTCCACGGGTGCGGGCAAGTCCACGCTCGTCAACGCCCTGGTGGGCCACCCCGTGACGCGCTCCGGCGCCATCCGCCCGACCACGCGGCGGCCCCTGCTGATCCACCACCCGCGGGACGCCGGGGCGTTCACCACCCAGCGGGTGCTGCCGCACCTGGCGCGGGTGCGCGGCACGATGACCGACCCCCCGGCGGCACCGGGGACGGCCCTCGGCGGCTCCGACCCCGTGGAGGACACCGGCTCGCTCGTGCTGCTCGGGGACGAGAGCATCCCCGAGGGCCTGGCGATCCTGGACGCCCCGGACGTCGATTCCGTCTCGGACGACAACCGTGCGCTCGCGGCCCAGCTGCTCTCCGCCGCCGATCTCTGGCTGTTCGTGACCACGGCCAACCGCTACGCGGACGCCGTCCCCTGGCAGCTGCTGCGCAACGCCGCCGGCCGGGACATCACGGTGGCCGTGGTCCTGGACCGGGTGCAGGCGGCGTCGGCGTCGGAGATCGAGGAGGACCTCAGGCGCATGCTGGATGCCGAGGGACTGAACGGGGCACCGATCTTCGTGGTGGAGGAGTCCCCGCTCAACGAGACGGGCATGCTGCCGCCCGCCGCGGTGGCGCCACTGCGGGACTGGCTCGAGGCGCTCGGCGCGGATGCGCACGCGCGCTCGGACATCGCCGCGCGGACGGTCGGCGGCGCGGTGCGCGAACTCGCGGAGACCACGGAGCGCACCGCGGAGGCCGCCGCGGCCCAGGAGCACACGGAGGAGCACCTGCGCCGCGAGGTGACCACCGCGTTCGACGAGGCGCTGCGGGCGATCGTGGACTCCACGCGTGACGGCACGCTGCTGCGGGGAGAGGTGCTCGCGCGCTGGCAGGACTTCGTGGGCACCGGGGAGTTCTTCCGCGGCCTGGAGGCAGGAATCGGACGGGTGCGCGACCGGATGTCCGCGTTCTTCACGGGCCGCCCGGCGCCCGAGGTGCGCGTGGAGGAGGCCATCGAGACGGGTCTGCAGGCGGTGGTCGTGGAGAGCACGGCGCGCGCGGCCGAGCTCTCGGAGCGACGCTGGCGGGACGAGCCGGCAGGGCAGGTGCTGCTCGCGGGGCGCGACCTGGCGGCGCTGCCGCCCGAGTTCCCGCAGGAGGTCGCGCAGAGCATCCGGGACTGGCAGTCGGACGTGATGCTCATGATCCAGCAGGAGGGCGCGGGCAAGCGCACCCGGGCGCGGGCCATGTCCATGGGCGTCAACGCCCTGGCCGTGATCCTCATGATCGCGGTGTTCTCCACCACGGGCGGTCTCACCGGCCTGGAAGTGGGGATCGCCGGCGGCTCCGGTGTGGTGGGCACCAAGCTGCTCGAGGCGGTGTTCGGGGAGGACGCCGTGCGCCGGATGAGCGAGCAGGCGCGCCGCAACCTGGAGACCAGGATCAGGGCCCTGCTGGACCACCGCGCGCGCACGTTCCTGGACCGGCTGGACGAGCTGGGGGAGCACCCCACGGCGGAGGCGCTGCACGCCGTGGCTGCCCGCGTGCGCACGGAGGGTGAGGCCCTGTGAGCCCCCGTACCCGCACCGCCCCCACGCTCTCCGAGCGGATCACGGGCCTCGCCACGGCCACGGACATCGCGGAGGGCCGGCTCGACGCCGCCGTGGTCCAGCAGGCCCGCCAGACCCTCGACCGCGCGGGCCAGCGGCGGGCGCTGTCCGCCGACCACACGGTCGTGGGGTTCTTCGGCGCCACGGGATCCGGCAAGTCCAGCCTGTTCAACGCGGTGGTGGGCCGGGAGCTCGCCCGGACGGCCGCGCGCCGGCCCACCACCTCCGCGCCGCTGGCCGCGGTGTGGGGTGACGAGGGCAGCCAGCCCCTGCTCGACTGGCTCGACGTGGCCGACCGTCACGTGGTCGGCCCGGCACTGAGCACGACCTCGGGGAGCGGTCGCGGGGCGGCCACCACCACGGGTGGTCTCGTGCTGCTGGACCTGCCCGACTTCGACTCCGTGACCCGCGAGCACCGGGACGTCGTTCAGCGCATGGTGGGTCTCGTGGACGTGGTGGTGTGGGTCGTGGACCCGCAGAAGTACGCGGACGCGGTGCTCCACCAGGACTTCGTCCAGCCGCTCTCCCGCCACGGCGCGGTGACCATGGTGGTCCTCAACCAGGCGGACCGGCTCGCGGAACGGGACGTCCCCACCGTGCTCGGCTCGCTGCGGGAGCTGCTGGCCCAGGACGGGCTGCCCGCCACCGGGCCCAGCGCCCCGGCGGCCGTGTCGGCCCGCACGGGGGAGGGCGTGGACGCGCTGCGCACCCGCATCCACGAGGTGGCCGCCGGACGGGCCGCGGCGGGTGCGCGTCTGGAGGCGGACGTGGTGCACGCCGCCCAGCACCTCGCCCACGCCGCGGGGGAGGGTGATCCCCGCGGGATCGACAAGGACGCGAGCGAGCGGCTCACCGCCGGGCTCGCCCGCGCGGCGGGGATCGACATGGTGGCCGACGCCGCCGCCCGCTCGTACCGGCTGCGGGCCGGGCGCCACACGGGCTGGATCGCCACCCGGTGGCTCTCCCGGTTCCGCAAGGACCCCCTCAAACGGCTGCACATCGAGAGCCACGACCGGCACTCGGACCCCGGGGTGCACCGCACCTCCCTGCCCCCCATGAACGCGGCCCAGAAGGCCTCGGCGGACTCCGCGGTGCGCGGTTTCGCGGACCAGGTCTCCCAGGGTGCGGGGGAGCCGTGGCGTCGCAGCGTCCGCGGTGCCGCCCGGCGTCACGAGGAGCGGCTGCCCGACGCACTGGACCAGGCCGTGGCGCGCACGAAGTTCTCCGCGCGCACGTCCTCGTGGTGGTGGATCGTCTTCGACGTCCTGCAGTGGCTGGCCATGGCCGTGACCGTCCTGGGCCTGCTGTGGCTGCTCGGGCTGTTCCTCGCGGACTACTTCCAGCTGCAGCTGCCCCCGCCGCCCACGGTGGAGGGCTTCCCCCTGCCGGTGCCCACGCTCATGGTCGTGGCCGGGGTGGTGCTCGCCCTGTTCCTGGCCCTCACCGGCGCCGTGCTCGCCTCCTTCGCCTCCCGTGTGCGGGCCTCTCGGGTACGACGCCGCCTGCTGCGGTCCGTGCGCGAGGCCGCCGCAGAGGTGGTGGAGGCCCCGGTGCGCGCCGAGCTCGACGCCCACCGGGAGTTCCGCGAGGCACTCGTCCGAGCGACCACGACGGTCTGAGACACCGGACTTCCCCGCGCCCCCCGGCGTTCACGCCGCGCTGACGCGCACGGCCTCCGTGAGCTGCCGGGCGGCCTGGACCACCACGTCCGCGTGCTTCTGACCGGGCTGCTTGGACAGCCGCTCGATCGGACCGGAGATCGAGACAGCGGCGATCACCCGGCCCGAGGGCCCGCGGACGGGTGCGGAGACGGACGCGATGCCCGCCTCGCGCTCGCCGATCGACTGGGCCCAGCCGCGTCGTCGTACCCCGGCGAGCGTGGTGGCGGAGAAACGGGCGTGCTGCAGACCCTCGATCAGGCGCGCGTGGTCCTCCCACGCCACGAGGACCTGGGCCGCGGAACCGGCCTTCATGGACAGCTGCGTGCCCACGGGGATCGTGTCCCGCAGACCGATGGGCCGCTCGGCCGAGGCCACGCACACGCGCCACTCGCCCTGACGGCGGAACACCTGGGAGGACTCGCCCGTGCTGTCCCGCAGCTGCAGCAGCACGGGAGCGGCTGCGGAGATGAGCCGGTCCTCGCCCGCGGCGGAGGCGAGCTCCACCAGACGGGAGCCCAGGACGAAGCGCCCCTGCACGTCCCGGCCCACGAAGCGGTGGTGGGCCAGGGCGACCGCGAGCCGGTGTGCCGTGGGGCGCGCGAGTCCCGTGGCCTCCACGAGGTCGGCCAGGGACGCCGGCCCGGCCTCGAGGGCGTCCAGGATGAGGGAGGCCTTGTCGATGACGCCCACCCCCGAGGAGGAGCGCGTGGCCTCGTCGTTCAGCCGTGACCCCGTGCCCAGCCCACCCAGGGGAGAGCCCAGGGGGGCGCCGGTGGGATCCATCGCGTGTGTGGTGTCCATGCTCCGATACTGGCGTCTCACAATGCGAGAAGCAAGTCCACGAGGTGGAACTGGCCGCGAGCAGTCGGGACGATGGGTCCAGCGGCCGCACCCGTCGGCCCCCCGACGCCCGGGCCCCGGGGACGCCCGGGACCCGAGAGGCAAGGAGAGCAGAGATGAGCACCACGGACACCGCCGCACCGCGCACGCTCGCGGAGAAGGTGTGGGACGACCACCTGGTCCGCCGGGGCGAGGCGGGCCGCCCGGACCTGCTCTACATCGACCTCCACCTGCTCCACGAGGTGACGAGCCCCCAGGCCTTCGAAGGCCTGCGGCTCGCCGGTCGGGGCCTGCGGCGCCCCGACCTGACGATCGCCACGGAGGACCACAACACCCCCACGGAGAACATCTTCTCCACCATCGCGGACGAGACCTCCCGCAAGCAGATCGAGACGCTGCGCGGCAACTGCGAGGAGTTCGGGGTCCGGCTGCACTCCCTGGGGGACGCCGAGCAGGGAATCGTGCACGTGGTGGGCCCGCAGCTGGGCCTGACCCAGCCCGGGATGACCGTGGTGTGCGGTGACTCCCACACCTCCACGCACGGGGCGTTCGGGGCGCTCGCGTTCGGGATCGGCACCTCGGAGGTGGAGCACGTGATGGCCACCCAGACGCTGCCGCTGGCACCGTTCAAGACCATGGCCATCACGGTGGAGGGCACGCTCAAGCCGGGGGTGAGCTCCAAGGACATCATCCTGGCGGTGATCGCCGAGATCGGTACCGGCGGCGGTCAGGGGTACGTGCTGGAGTACCGCGGCTCCGCCATCCGGGCGCTGTCCATGGAGGCCCGCATGACCATCTGCAACATGTCCATCGAGGCCGGTGCCCGGGCGGGCATGATCGCCCCGGACGAGGTGACCATGGACTACGTCCAGGGACGCCCCCACGCGCCGCAGGGTGAGGACTGGGATGCCGCCGTGCAGTACTGGCGCACCCTGCACACGGACGAGGGTGCGCAGTTCGACCGGGAGGTCGTCATCGACGCGGACCAGCTGGAGCCGTTCGTCACGTGGGGCACCAACCCCGGCCAGGGCGTGCCGCTCTCGCAGCCCGTGCCGGACCCGGAGGACGCGGGCGACGACAACGCCAAGGACGCCGCTCGACGCGCCCTGGACTACATGGGCCTCGAAGCCGGCACGCCCATGAAGGAGATCCCGGTGGACACGGTGTTCCTGGGCTCGTGCACGAACTCGCGGATCGAGGACCTGCGCGCCGCCGCGGACATCCTGAAGGGACGCCGCAAGGCCGAGAACGTGCGGATGATGGTGGTCCCGGGCTCCGCGAAGGTCCGGCTGCAGGCGGAGGCCGAGGGCCTGGACCGGGTCTTCCGGGACTTCGGTGCGGACTGGCGCTTCGCCGGGTGCTCCATGTGCCTGGGCATGAACCCGGACCAGCTGGCCCCGGGGGAGCGCTGCGCATCCACCTCCAACCGCAACTTCGAGGGACGCCAGGGCAAGGGCGGGCGCACCCACCTGGTCTCCCCGGTGGTCGCGGCGGCGACCGCCGTGCGCGGGACGCTCAGCGCGCCGTCGGACCTGGAGCCCGTGCATGAGGAGACTGCGGCGCCGTCCGGGCTCCAGCCCGCCGTCTGAGCACCACCTTCGCCCGCAGCACCAGCAGAGAGAGGGACACAGCCATGGAGAAGTTCTCCACCCACCGCGGCGTGGCCGCCCCGTTGAAGCAGTCCAACGTGGACACGGACCAGATCATCCCCGCCGTCTACCTCAAGCGCATCACCAAGACGGGTTTCGACGACGCCCTGTTCGCCGGGTGGCGCAAGAATCCCGACTTCGTGCTCAACCGTCCGCAGTACGCCAACGCCTCGGTCCTGGTGGCCGGTTCCGACTTCGGCACCGGGTCCTCCCGCGAGCACGCGGTGTGGGCCCTGCGCGACTACGGCTTCACAACCGTGATCTCATCGCGCTTCGCGGACATCTTCCGTGGGAACTCGGGCAAGCAGGGCCTGCTCGCCGCGCAGGTGGAGCAGTCGGACGTCGAGCTGCTGTGGAAGCTCGTGGAGGAACGGCCCGGCACTGAGATCGAGGTGGACCTCGAGTCCCGCACCGTGACCTGCGGAGCCGCGACCGTGCCGTTCCAGATCGACGACTACACGCGCTGGCGCCTCATGGAGGGCCTGGACGACATCGGACTCACCCTGCAGCGGGAAGAGGACATCGAGGCGTACGAGCGGAGCCGGCCGGCGTTCAAGCCCACCACGCTCCCAGCCAGAGTCTGACAGCCGGCTGGACCGCGAGCCGGTCCGGGCCGGTAGAATGTCGAGGTCCCGTGCGTGTTCCGCGCGCGGGAGATCACTTCCCCCAGATCGGTAGGTCATGACTTCTTTGCGCATCACCGGCGGAGTTCCGCTGACGGGTCAGGTGACGGTACGCGGCGCCAAGAACCTGGTCCCCAAGGCCATGGTGGCCGCGCTGCTCGGCGCCTCGGCCTCCACCCTGGGCAACGTTCCGGAGATCAAGGACGTCAAGGTGGTCACCGATCTGCTGTCGCTGCACGGGGTGGAGGTCACCCGCGACGACGTCCTGGGGCGACTCACGCTGGATCCCACCAACGTGACGCGCGCGCGCCACGCCGACATCGACGCCCACGCGGGGGACTCCCGCATCCCCATCCTGCTGTGCGGTCCGCTGCTGCACGCGCTGGGCGAGGCGTTCATCCCGGATCTCGGCGGCTGCCGGATCGGGGACCGCCCGATCAACTACCACCTGGAGGTGCTGCGCAACTTCGGCGCCAAGGTGGAGAAACTGGAATCCGGCATCCGGATGAGCGCCCCGCACGGGTTGCACGGCGCCAAGATCGACCTGCCCTACCCCTCCGTGGGCGCCACCGAGCAGGTGCTGCTCACCGCCACGCGTGCCGAAGGCCACACCGAGCTGCGCGGCGCGGCCACCGAGCCCGAGATCATGGACCTCATCGCGATCCTGCAGAAGATGGGCGCGCTCATCACCGTGCAGACGGACCGCGTGATCCGCATCGAGGGTGTCCCCGAGCTCCAGGGCTACGTGCACAGCGCCCTGCCGGACCGCATGGAGGCGGCGTCGTGGGGTTCCGCGGCCCTGGCCACCGGTGGGGACATCTTCGTGGCAGGTGCCCAGCAGGCGGACATGATGACCTTCCTCAACACCTTCCGCAAGGTGGGCGGCGGACTGGACATCCGTGAGGACGGCATCCGCTTCTTCCACCCGGGCGGGGACCTGAACCCCCTGATCGTGGAGACGGACGTCCACCCCGGGTTCATGACCGACTGGCAGCAGCCGCTCGTGGTGGTGCTGACCCAGGCAAAGGGCGTGTCCATCGTGCACGAGACCGTCTACGAGAACCGCTTCGGCTTCACCCGCGCCCTGAACCGCATGGGAGCGACCATCCAGGTGCACCGCGAGTGCCTGGGCTCCGTGCCGTGCCGTTTCGGGCAGCGCAACTTCCTGCACTCCGCCGTGATCTCGGGCCCCACGCCGCTGCAGGCCGCCGACATCAACATCCCGGACCTGCGCGGTGGCTTCTCGCACCTGATCGCGGCGCTCTCCGCCGACGGCGTGTCCACCGTGACCGGGGTGGAGCTCATCAAGCGGGGCTACGAGCACTTCACCGACAAGCTGAGCGGACTGGGCGCCAACTTCGACGTCACCGAGCAGTGACTTCCGGTGCCCTGAGCGCCCGGCACCGCGGCCCTCGGGCCCTGGTCCTCCCGGGCGCACCGCACGCCGCGGGGGCATCCCGCGCACCGTTGCCCGAGGAGGGGTTGCCCGGATGAGCAGAACATCGCAACGATCCACGTTCCGGCTGATCGCGGCCGCCGTGATCCCGGTCTACCGCTCGCTCGCCGTGCCGCGCTGGCGGGGCACGGAGAACGTCCCCGCGTCCGGCGGCTTCGTGGTGGTGTCCAACCACCTCACGGAGATCGACCCGCTCACCGTGGCCTACGCGGTCTACAAGGCGGGGGTGATGCCGCGGTTCCTGGCCAAGGAGTCGCTGTTCCGGGTTCCCGTCCTGGGACGGGTGCTGTCCCGGATCGGGCAGGTTCCCGTCTATCGCGGCACCTCCCGGGCCAAGGACTCGCTGGAGGCCGCTTTCACGGAGCTGGCCAGCGGGGGAGCGATCATCGTGTACCCCGAGGGAACCATCACGCGCGATCCGCGGATGTGGCCCATGCGGGGACGCACGGGTGCCGCACGCCTCGCGCTGCAGGCGGACGTCCCCGTGGTGCCCATGGTGCACTGGGGGGACCAGGAGATCGTCTACCGGGATCCTCAGGGCCACCGCAGCGCCAAGCCCTTCCCGCCCAAGCGCGTGGACGGAATCGTGGGTGAGCCCCTGCGCGCCGCCGATCTGGTGCCCGGTGGGCTGAAGCACCCGGGGGAGCCCAGCGCCGAGGAGCTCGCGACCGCCACGACCACGATCATGGCCACGCTCGCCCGTCTGCTGGGTGAGCTGCGTGGTGAGCCCGCGCCCCAGGAACTGTTCGATCCGCGCGCGCCCCGCCGGGCGGCGTCGTCGGACGCCGGCGACGCCGCGGCTCCCGAGGACGACCTCGGCTCCGCCGGCGGGAGCGTGGCTCCGTGAGCGCGCGTCCCCAGGGTCCCGCAAAGATCACGGTGCTCGGCGCCGGATCCTGGGGCACCACGTTCGCCAAGGTCCTCGCCGACGCCGCCGCGCAGGCGGGTGCCGAGCGCACGGTGTGCCTGTGGGGACGCGATGCCGAGGCCGTCGAACGCATGGCGGCGGGGCGACGCAACGAGCGCTACCTCCCGGAGATCGAGCTGCCCGCAGCACTCACGTTCTCGAGCGACCTCGTGGCAGCCCTGGACGGTGCGGAGCTCGTGGTGGCCGCGATCCCCGCGCAGGCGCTGCGTGCCCAGCTGGAGATCGCCGCCCCATCGGTGGCGCCGGACGCGGTGGTGCTGTCCCTGGCCAAGGGGCTGGAGTCCAGCACCGGGCTGCGGATGACCCAGGTGATCGCCGAGGTCCTCGCGGAGGGCACGGGGGTCCCCGAGCAGCACTGGCCGCGGCGCACGTGCGTGCTGTCGGGGCCCAACCTGGCCATGGAGATCGCCCGGGAGGAGCCCACGGCGTCCGTGGTGGCCGCCCCGGACCACGAGACCGCGGCGTGGGTGGCCCGTTGCTGCGCGGCACCCTACTTCCGGCCCTACACCAACACCGACGTGGTGGGCACGGAGATCGGCGGTCTCGTGAAGAACGTGATCGCCCTGTGCGTGGGAATCTGCGACGGCCGCGAGTACGGGGACAACTCCAAGGCCTCCGTGATGACGCGCGGCCTCGCGGAGACCACGCGGCTCGCGCTCGCCCTCGGCGGGCACACCACCACCCTGTCCGGGCTCTCCGGCATGGGGGACCTGGTGGCCACGTGCTCCTCCTCCCTGTCCCGCAACCACACGGCCGGAAGGCTCCTGGGCGCGGGGCTGTCCCTCGCGCAGGTGCAGGACGCCATGACCCAGACCGCCGAAGGGATCAAGTCCGCCCCCGCGGTGCTGGAGCTCGCGCGGCGCCACGGCGTGGACATGCCCATCACGGAGGCCGTCGTGAGCGTGCTGCGCAACGAGACACCCGTCCACGAACTGGCGCCCCGACTGCTGGGCCGCGATCTGAAATCCGAAGGGAACACCGCATGAGCACCACCCACGAGACCCCGGAGGCCACGGCGGAGAGCGACAAGCCCTGCATCGCGGTGGTCTTCGGCGGCCGCTCGTCCGAGCACTCCATCTCCCTGATCACCGCCCGGTCCGTGCTGCGCGCGATCGACCGGGACCGCTGGGACGTGGTGAGTGTGGGGATCTCCCCGGACGGCGCGTGGTTCCTGTGCTCCCAGGAGGAGCTCGAGGCGCTGCTGGACGAGCAGCCCATGGCGCAGCTGCCCGTGGGTGCCCACCGCGTGAGTCTCCCGCTGCAGGCGGGGGACAGCCGGCTACTGATCCACGACACCTCCGAGCACGGGGCTCCGCTGTCCCGCGGGCGGCACATCGACGCGGTGTTCCCGCTGCTGCACGGGCCGTTCGGCGAGGACGGCACGCTGCAGGGCATGCTCGAGCTCGCGGACCTGCCGTACGTGGGGTGCGGCGTGGCGGCGTCGGCCATTGGGATGGACAAGCACTTCATGAAGCTCGCGTTCGAGGCCGCCGGCCTGGAGGTGGGCCCGTACACCGTGGTCCACGACCGCACGTGGCGCACCGATCCGCAGGGCGTGCGCGAGCGCGTGGCAGGGCTCGGCTTCCCGGTGTTCGTCAAGCCGGCGCGCGCCGGCTCGTCGTTCGGGATCACGCGCGTGGACGAGCCCTCCCAGCTGGACGCCGCGATCGCCACGGCGCGCGAGCACGACCTCAAGCTCGTGGTCGAGGCCGGCATCGACGGGCGGGAGATCGAGTGCGCCGTGCTGGGCGGGCACGGCACGGACGAGGCGCGCGCTTCGCTGCCCGGCGAGATCGAGGTGCACGGCCACGCCCTGTACGACTTCGAGGCCAAGTACGTGGAGTCCGACGGCGCCACGCTCTCGTGCCCGGCGCGGCTGCCGGAGGACGTGATCGAGACGCTGCGCCGTGACGCCGTGCGCGCGTTCCACGCCGTGGACGGCGAGGGGCTCTCGCGCTGCGACTTCTTCGTGACCGAGGACCGGCGCGTGGTCATCAACGAGATCAACACCATGCCCGGGTTCACGCCCATCTCCATGTACCCGCGCATGTGGGCGGCCTCCGGGATCGACTACAGCACCCTGATCGACGAGCTCATCACCCTGGCCCTGGAACGGCCCGTGGGACTACGCTGACCGGCAACCGCCCCGTGCCAGGGGCCTGACGGCAGAGAGGCACACCGTGTGGTGCAAGCGCGAGGACATGATCGTCCACGAGAGCGACCCGTACAACGCCGAACCCCCGCGAGCCGGACTGCACCAGACACTCACCCCGGCGGACTCCTTCTACGTGCGCAACCACGGACCCGTTCCGCAGCTCGACGCCGCGACGTGGACCCTGGAGGTCACCGGCCTGGTGGCCGAGCCCGCGCGGTTCACGCTGGAGCGGTTGCGCGAGGAGTTCGCGCACCACACGGTCACTGCCACGATGCAGTGCGCGGGCAACCGTCGGGAGGGGTTCCTGGAGGTCCGCGACGTCCCTGGCGAGGACCCCTGGGGTCCCGGTGCCACGTCCACGGCCCGGTGGACGGGCGTGCGTCTGGCGGACGTGCTGCGCGCGGCGGGCGTCCACGACTCCGCGGGGCACGTGGAGTTCGAGGCGCCCGACGTCTCTGAGATCGCCAACCCGCCCCAGCACTACGGCGGCTCGGTGCCGCGGTCCAAGGCGCTGGCGGACGAGGTGCTGCTCGCGTGGGCCATGGACGACGCCCCGCTGCCCGCGGTGCACGGCGGGCCGGTGCGCGTGGTGGTCCCCGGCTGGATCGGGGCGCGCAGCGTCAAGTGGGTCACGCGCGTCACCGTGCGCGCCGAGCCGTCCGAGAACTACTTCCAGGCCACCGCGTACCGGGTGCTGGAGCCGGAGGCGGATCCGGACGCGGCGGGGCCGGGGGACGGGATCTCCCTGGGCCCGGTGGCCCTGAACTGTGACATCCTCGCCCCGGAGCCCGGCCAGGCGGTGGGCACCGGGCAGGTACGGGTCTCGGGCTACGCGCACGCGGGGGAGGACCGCGGCGTCGCCCGCGTGGACGTCTCCGCGGACGGCGGGCACTCGTGGCAGGCCGCGGAGCTCGGGCCCGAGCCGTCACCGTGGGCGTGGCGGCACTGGGAGACCACCGTGGACCTGGCCGGGCCGGGACCCCACACACTCGTGGCTCGCGCCTGGGACACCACCGGCGCGTGCCAGCCCGAGTCCGCGCGGACGCTGTGGAACCCCAAGGGGTACGTGAACAACTCGTGGGCCCGCGTGCGGGTCAACCCAGCGGGGGATCAGGGCTGAGTCGGCCCCTGCTCCACGTCCGCCACGGACTCGCACTTGCGCTCCTGGGGGATGCTCTGCACGGCGGAGCCGGTGTCCACCAGCGCGGTCGAGGACGGCACGCGCTGCCCGTCGAAGAGCACCTCGACGGCGGGTGAACGACCGTAGGTCACGGCCCGCCACTGGTTCTCCTGGCCGGGCACCTGCGAGATGAGCCAGTCCACGCCGCTCACGTCGGTGCACGGCTCCGTGGTGGGTCCCGGCTCCGCCACGCCGCAGCGCACGATCATGGCGGACGGGTCCCCGTAGGCGGTGGTGCCCTGGCTGGACGTCTCCCGCTGCTCCATGCCGCTGACCTCGTCCGGCATGGCGAGCATCACGGGCGCGCAGTCCGGGTTCGCGGCGTCCGGAGCGGGGTCCACGGTCACGGTGGAGCCGCAGCCGGTGAGCACGACGGCGCTCGTGAGGGCCGCGGCGCCCACGGCCAGGCGGCGTCGTGGGCCGGTGGACGACGCCGCCGGGTGCGTCCCGCGCTCGGCCACCCCAGTGCGCCCGTTCCGGGGCGCCTCCGTTCCCGGGGTCTCCGTCTCCGGGGTTGCTGAGACGCCGGTGGCGGTGCGTGCGGTGGATAGGACGGAGCGGCGTCGGAGCGGGGAGACCATGGCGCCCAGGATAGTGGACCGGGCCTCGGAGCCGGGTGGGCGCGGGTGCGCTCCAGCGCGTCGGAGCCGCTGGTTAGGGTGCGGGTATGACGCACGAGAGCGCCGACACGGCCACGGTCTCCGAGGTGGGTGAGGCGCGCCTGCTGGAAGCCTTCCTCCCCGTGGCCACCACGGACGGACCACACGTGGAGGTGGGTCCGGGGGACGACTGCGCCGTGGTCACCACCCCGGGGGGACGCGTGGTGATGACCACCGACACCCTCACCCTGGACCAGGACTTCCGGACCGTGTGGCCCAGTGGGGTGCGCACCTCGGGAACGGACCTGGGCCACAAGTGCGCGGCCCAGAACCTCGCGGACGTGGCCGCGATGGGCGCCGTCCCCACGGCCGTGGTCGTGTCCCTGACCCTGCCCGGGGACACGCCCGTCGCGTGGGTCACCGAGTTCGCCGCCGGGCTGTCCCGGGCGTTCGAGACCCTCGGGGCGAGAGAGTGCGCCCTGGTGGGCGGCGACCTCGGAAGGGGAGAGGAGCTGTCGATCACCGCCACCGTGCTGGGACGCTGCGAGCAGAGCCCCGTGCTGCGCAGCGGTGCGCGGACCGGGGGAGTGCTGGTCCACGCGGGCGTGCTGGGGTGCGCGGCCGCCGGGCTGGACGCCCTGCAGAGCCCCGTGCCGGGGAGCTGGGACGCGGTGCCCGCGGACGAGCGGCGGGAGCTGCACGTGGCGCAGCTGCGGCCGCAACCACCCGTGACAGCCGGGCGGGAACTCGCCCGGGCCGGCGCCACCGCCATGCTGGACGTCTCCGACGGCCTGCTGAAGGACGCCGGGCGGATCGCATGCGCTAGCGGGGTGCGCATCGACCTCGATCCGCGCGCGCTGGAACCGGACGTCGCCCGGCTGCGGCGGGCCGGGGAGGCCGCCGGAGTGGACCCGTGGCAGTGGGTTCTCACGGGCGGGGAGGACCACGGTCTGCTCGCGGTGCTGCCTGTGGATTCCCGGCTGCCTCCCGGGGTCCGTGCGATAGGCTCGTGTGCGCCCGCGGACCCCGCGGGAGAGCGGCACAGGGAGGGGTCCACCGCAGATCCGCGCCCCGGAACGGATGCGCCGAGCCCGGCCGTGACCATTGCCGGCCGGGCCCCCGCAGAGTGGCTCGGGCGCGACGTCGTTGAAGGATGGGATCACTTTGAACCATAAGCCAGGCTCCTCCACCACCGAGGTGCGCGACTGGCTCGACACCGCGCACCGGGAGTTGCGCCGGCACGCGGACGTGCTGGACAACCTCAACGTGTTCCCCGTGGCGGACGCGGACACGGGCTCGAACCTCAGCATCACGGTGGGCCACGCGGCGGAGGCCGCCCACCTCATCGAGGGCAGGGACGTGGGGGAGTTGCTCGTGTACGCGGGGCAGGCCGCGCTCGAGGAGGCGCGCGGGAATTCCGGGATGCTCGCCGCACTCACCCTCACCGCCATGGGCGGCGTGGTGGAGGGCAGCACCCGGCTCACGGCGGAGCAGCTCAAGACCGCGCTCATGGCGGCCCACGTGCGCTGCTCGTCCGCCCTCACCGAGCCCGTCCCGGGCACCATGCTGTCCGTGCTCGACGCCGCCGGCGCCGTGCCGGTCCCCGACACCTCCGCGGACGGCTCCAACCAGCAGCTCGTGGAGTGGCTCGACCTCGTGGTCGCGGCCGCCACGTGCGCCGTGATCGATTCCGTGACCCAGATCCCCGTGCTCGCCGAGCGCGGCACCGTGGACTCCGGTGCCCTGGGCATGCTGATCGTGCTCAGCGCGCTGCGCACCGCGCTCGCGGGCCATCCCACGGCCGAGGACCCCGTGGCGGAGGTCATCCGCCAGCACACCCACCCCCTCTCGGACACCACCGTCGAGCGTCAGGACGGGTACGAGGTCATGGGCACCATGGACCTCTCCGCCCTGGACGCCGCCGAGCTGCGCCACGAGCTGGACGACGCCGGCAGCAGCGTGATCGTGAGCGCCGTGGGAGACCACGAGGACGGCTACACGTGGCGCGTGCACGTCCACGTGGCAGACCCGGAGACCGCCCTGGACCTGATGCGGGGCCGCGGAACCGCGCGAAACGTCACCGTCACCACCCTCGCGGCGGAGCCCCGGTGACCACCCGGGACGTGCCCGAGCCGCTGCCCCTGGACATGCCGCCCGGGAACGGCCGCTCTGCGCGGACGACCGCTCCGGAGCCGCAGGAGGAGCTGTCCCCGGATGCGCAGGCCACCGCAGAGACGGCCCCCGCCCCGACCCCCGCGCCCACGCGGTCCCACTCGGCCTTCGTCGGGCTCCTGGACCAGCCGCTCACCCGCTACATCCCCGGCTCCTCGCCGCGCTCCACCGTGGCCCTGCTCGCCAAGGACCTCGGAATCACCACCGTGGGCCAGCTGCTGGACCACGCACCGCGGCGCTACATCCACCGGGGCAGGATCCAGGCGCTCACGGACCTCGTGGCCGGGGAAAGGACGTCGTTCGTGGCCCGCGTGGAGTCCTCGAGCACCCGCCGGATGCGCAGCGATCCCCGGCGCAGTCTCACGGACGTCGTGGTGGCGGACGACTCCGGGGCCCAGCTGAAGATCACGTTCTTCAACGCCTACTCCGCGCAGAAGGACCTCCCGGTGGGGTCCCTGGCCCTGTTCACGGGCAAACCCGAGTTCTACCGGGGTGAGCTGTCCATGACGGGGGCGGACTACGCACCCGTGGAGACCCCCGAGGCCGTGTCCGGAGCCTCGTCGGAGACCGGTGAGCTGATGCCCATCCCGGTGTACCCGGAGGCCGGCAAGCTGACCACGCCGCGGATCGGCAAGGTGGTGCAGCAGCTGCTGCTCACCGCTGACCTGGACTCTCTCGAGGACCCGCTCTCCCCGCAGCTGCGGGACGCAGAGGAGCTGCCGCCCCTGGGCCAGGCCTACCGGGACCTGCACCGCCCCGAGACGGTCGAGGCGTACGAGCGGGCCCGCCGTCGGTTCCGCTTCCAGGAAGCATTCGTCCTGCAGACCGAGCTCGTCCGCCGGCGGGCGGAGCACGCGTCCCACCCGGCGGATCCGCGCCCGCCGCGCAAAGATGGACTCCTCGCCCGGTTCGACGCGGCCCTGCCGTTCGCGCTGACCCCTGGACAGCGCGAGGTGGGGGAGCAGATCTCGGACGAGCTCGCGGGCACCGCGCCCATGAACCGGCTGCTGCAGGGTGACGTGGGGTCCGGCAAGACCGTGGTGGCCCTTCGTGCCATGCTGCAGGTGGTGGACCACGGTGGCCAGGCCGCGATGCTCGCGCCCACCGAGGTGCTCGCCACCCAGCACTACGAGAAGATCACCTCCGCGCTCGGGCCCCTCGCGGAACCCGGGGTGCTCGGCGGGGACCCTCGTGCCACCGGCGTCACCCTGCTCACGGGCAGCATGTCCGTGCCCGCCCGACGCAAGGCCCTGCTGGACATCGCGAGCGGGGCCTCCGGGATCGTGGTGGGCACCCACGCCCTGATCCAGGAGACGGTGCAGTTCGCGGACCTCGGGCTGGCTGTGGTGGACGAGCAGCACCGCTTCGGCGTGGAGCAGCGAGACGCCCTGCGGGGCAAGGCCGGCAGCGCCCCGCACACGCTCGTGATGACCGCCACCCCCATTCCGCGCACCGTGGCCATGACCGTGTTCGGGGACCTGGACGTGTCCACCCTGCGCGAGCTGCCCGGGGGTCGCCGCCCCATCGCCACGCACGTGGTGGGCCTCGCGGAGCACGGGCCCTCGTGGGAGCGCCGGGTCTGGACGCTCGCGGCGGAGCACGCCGCCGCCGGGCGGCAGGTCTACGTGGTGGCCCCCAAGATCGGCGACGACGCCGCCCTGCCGCCCTTCACGTCCCTGTGCGCCTCCCTGGAGGCCCAGCCGGAGGAGCCGGAACCCGCCACCGTTGCGTGGCTCGCGGAGCTCATGGCGGCCCAGCCCGAGCTGCGCTCCGCGCGGACCGCGGTGCTGCACGGGCGCCAGGACGCCGGGACCAAGGCCGAGACCATGGCGGCGTTCGACGCCGGGGAGATCGACGTGCTCGTGTCCACCACCGTGGTGGAGGTGGGCGTGGACGTGCCCAATGCCACGCTCATGGTGGTCGTGGACCCCGAGCGGTTCGGGATCTCCCAGCTCCACCAGCTGCGCGGCCGGATCGGGCGTGGTGAGCACGCGAGCACGTGCCTGCTGGTCACCCGCGTGGCGTCGGAGCACCCCGCCCGGGCCCGCCTGGACGCGGTGGCCGCCACCACGGACGGCTTCGAGCTCGCGGAGGCGGACCTGAAGCTGCGCAAGGAGGGGGACATCCTCGGAGCCTCGCAGTCCGGTGGCCGCTCCGGGCTGCGCTGGGTGGGTGCCCTGCGGGACGAGGCCCTCGTGGCCCGCGCCCGGGCCGCCGCGGAGGCCGTGGTCCGCGAGGACCCGCAGCTCACGGACCACCCCGTGCTGCGGGAGAGCATCGGGCGTGTGCTGGACGAGGACCGACAAGCATTTCTGGAGCGAGGATGACACGCATCATTGCCGGCCGCGCCGGAGGACAGCACCTCAAGGCCGTGCCGGGCTCGGCCACCCGGCCCACCACGGACCGCGTCAAGGAGTCCCTGTTCGGGCGGCTCGACGCGTGGGGGATGTGCGAGGACGCCCGCGTGCTGGACCTCTTCGCCGGCTCCGGGGCCCTCGGTCTGGAGGCCGCCAGCCGGGGAGCCGCCACGGTCACGCTCGTGGAGAAGGCCGGGGCCGCGGCCAGGGTGTGCCGGGAGAACGCGGCGCTGCTGGCGGCGTCGTGCCCCGGGACGAAGATCACCACCGTGCACGCCGGTGTCGCGGGCTACCTGGGCCGGGCCCCGTTCCACCGCTGGGACCTCGTGCTCGCGGATCCGCCGTACCCCCTGGAGAACGAGGAGCTCGTGCGGATGCTGTCCCTGCTCAGGGGACGGCTGGGCCCGGGCGGGGTGGTCGCGGTCGAGCGTTCCGCGCGCACCGAGGAGCCGGTGTGGCCGCGGGGCCTGCGGCGTTTCGAGAGCAGCGCGCACGGGGAGACCGTCATCTGGTACCTGGAGGCGGACGAGGAATCGGCCCCGGAGTCGGCCACGACGACCACGGAAGACGGGGCGGAGGACGAGGCCGCGCGCGGCTGACGGGCCGCCGACGGACAGGCACTGCCGCCCACGACCGGGGCTCCGCTGCAACCTTGGGGTGCGCACTGCGGGACCGTCTCCCGAGGCTGCAGGCATCGCCGGGCGGAGCGCCGCGGTGCTCGCGCTCGATCTGGCGCGTGCTGCCCCGGCTGCTGTGGGGCCTAGACCCACGCCCCCGCTCAGGGCCCGGGGAGCGTCAGACGGCCGCGACCAGCCCCGCCATCGCCGCGCGCAGCACGTCCGTGCGCTTGCAGAATGCGAGCCGCAGCCAGTCCGCGTACAGCCCCTGGTTCGCGGGGCCGGCGAACGCGGAGACCGGAATGCCCACCACGCCGGCGTGCTCCGCCCAGTGCTGGGCGAGCCCCGCGGCGTCACTGACACCGGCCAGGGGGTAGTGGTCGCTCACGTCCGCCACGGCGAAGAACGTGCCCCGCGGCTCGGGTGGGGTGAGGCCCGCGGCGCTCAGCCCGGACACCACCACGTCCCGGCGCTCGCGGTAGTCCTCCCGCAGGCCCTCGAAGAACTGCGGAGGCAGCGCGAGGGCCTCGGCAACCGCGTGCTGCAGCGGGGCCGCCGCACTGTGGGAGAGGTAGGTCTTCACGGCCACGACGCCGCGCAGCAGCTCGCGCGGTCCGGTCACCCAGCCCACGCGCCACCCCGTGGCGGAGAACGTCTTGCCCGCCGAGGACACGCTCAGCGTGCGCGACGCCGCGCCGGGGAGAGTGCTCAGCGGCCGGTGGGGGCCGTCGAAGCGCAGGTGCTCGTAGACCTCGTCGGTGATGACCACGGCGTCGAACTCGGTGGCGAGCTCCACGAGGAGCTCCTTGAACTCCCGGGAGGCCACCGTGCCCGTGGGGTTGTGGGGGTCGTTGAGCACCACGGCGCGGGTGCGTGGGGAGAACGCCGCGCGCACGTCGTCCGGGTCCGGGGTGAACGTGGGCGGCAGCAGCGGCACGGGAACTGCGGTGGCGCCCGCGAACTCCACGAGAGCACCGTAGAGGTCGTAGCGCGGTTCGAACAGCACCACCTCGTCGCCGGGTTGCAGCAGGGACAGCAGGGCCGCCGTGACGCCCTCGGTGGCCCCAGCGCACACGAGCACGTCCGTGTCCGGGTCCAGGTCCAGACCGTAGTGGGTGCCCTGGTGCGCGGCGATCGCCTCCCGGAGGGCGGGGACCCCGATGATGGGGGCGTACTGGTGGTGACCGGCGTGCAGGGCGGCCGCCGCGGCGTCGAGCATCGGCTGCGGTGGGTCGAAGTCCGGGAAACCCTGGCCCAGGTTCACGGACCCGGTGCGCCGGGCCAGGCCCGTCATCTCCTCGAACACCGTGGAGCGCAGGCCCCCGGCGGCGTCCAGCAGCCCTCCGCCGGCGGCCATGCGCTGCCAGGGCGCGCGGGCCGTGGACGTGGGGGAGGAGATGTTCTCAGCTGCGGATGTCATGGACCCAGTCTAGGAACTCCGGCCCCGCGGCATCCCGGTCCGGGCGGAGCGCACCCTCCCGTGGCCTCAGGAGCGGGCCCCACGGGAGGTCAGGGGCCGCTAGGGTGGGCCCATGCGACGCGCCATCTGCCCGGGTTCCTTCGACCCCCTGCACCTCGGTCACTGCGCGGTCATCCGCCGTGCCACGCTGCTGTTCGACGAGGTGGTGGTGGCGGTGTCCACCAACCCGAACAAGACCCACCGCTTCAGCGAGGCGCAGCGGATCGAGCTGGTCCGGGAGGTCTTCGCGGACGATCCCGCCGTGGTCGTGGAACCGCTGGAGTCCGGGCTGATCGCCGACTACGCCGAGCGTCGCGGGGCCGTGGCGCTGGTCAAGGGCCTGCGCAACGGCGCGGACTACGACTACGAGCTGCCCATGGCCACCATGAACCGCTCGTTGACCGGTGTGGAGACCGTGTTCCTGCCCGGGGAGCCCTCGCTGCTGCACGTGTCCTCGTCCCTGGTCATGGAGGTCGCCGCCCTCGGCGGGGACGTCACGTCCTTCGTGCCGCCCGAGGTGCTGCGCGCCCTCGAGGACGAGTGACGCGCCGCACCGTGCGCGGGGCCTGCGAGAGGCCCCCGGCGGCGTCGTTGCCGGGGTGGATGCGCAGACGACGACGCCGTGCCCGGCCCGCGCGCGGCAGGGCACCGGGATGATCCCCGAGGCCGCCGCGTGCTAGGATGTTCTGTCGGCCAGTGTCGTTAGCCAGGAGTTCCGTGAATCACCGCAACAGTTCAGCCCTCGCGTACAGCGTCAGGGAGCTGCAACACCGCCCGGGGACCATGGACACCCTGGAGGTCGAGGCACCCGCACCGAAGGACTTCGGTACGGCGCTCATCGGTTCGCCCGAGGGCGCGCCCATGGAGCTGCAGCTGCGCCTGGAATCCGTCCACGACGGTATCCTGGTCTCCGGAACCGTGATCGTCAGTGTTCACGGGGAGTGCAGCAGATGCCTCGATCCCATCGACTACGAACTACCGGTCGACGTGCAGGAGCTTTTCGTCTTCGAACCGTCCCCGCAGGGCGACGAGAACGTCGAGGACGAGCAAGTGTATGAGGTGCGGGACGAGGAGATCGACCTCGAACCGATGCTTCGGGACGCAGTGATCACACAGCTGCCGTTCCAACCGGTGTGCCGGGCCGACTGCCCGGGCCTGTGCGCCCAGTGCGGCGCACGGCTCGAGAACGACCCGAACCACCACCACGACGTGAAGGATCCCCGCTGGTCCGCCCTCGCAGGGCTGCTGACCGACTCGGAGGACCCTGAACCGTCGGAGCCGACAACCGACACGAGAGAAGAGAGATAGCCGTGGCTGTTCCCAAGCGGAAAATGTCCCGTGCGAATACCCGGATGCGCCGGTCCCAGTGGAAGGCTCAGGCCCCCAAACTGGTGAAGACCGTGGAGAACGGCAAGGTCAGCTACAGCCTGCCGCACCAGGCCAAGCTGGTCTCCGATTCCGCCGGCACCCCCTTGTTCTACGAGTACAAGGGCCGCAAGGTCGCTGACGCGTAAGGTGACCGCTTTGCCGGATCCCGGCGAACTGCTTGAGCGTCTCGGTGTCGATCTCGACACCGAGACGCTTCGCATTGCGCTGACGCACCGCTCCTACGCGTACGAGCACCCGGGGGAGGTGCACAACGAGCGCCTCGAGTTCCTGGGGGATGCCGTGCTGCAGCTCGCGGTCACGGACGAGATCTACCACCGCTACCCGGAGTGGGACGAGGGGCGCCTGGCCAAGCTGCGCGCCTCGGTGGTCTCCGCCCGCGCGCTGGCCGGTGTGGCCCGTTCCCTGGGCCTTGGTCCGCACATCCGCCTGGGCAAGGGCGAGGTCCGCACCCACGGCAGCGACAAGGCCTCGATCCTCGCGGACACCACGGAGGCCGTGATCGGCGCCGTGTACGAGTCCCTGGGGCCCGTGCCCGCCCGTGACCTGGTGCTGCGGATGATGGTCCCGCTGCTTGAGGACACCCGCGTGCTGCACGAGGGCCGGGACTGGAAGACCCACATCGTGGAGCTCGTGGCCCGGCACGGTCTGGGCACCGTGCGCTACGAGGTGGAGGGCACCGGCCCCGACCACGAGCGCCACTTCACCGCGGACGCCGTGGTGGACGGGAACGTGCTCGGCCACGGGGAGGGCAGCTCCAAGAAGGCCGCCGAACGCGCCGCCGCCGCCAACGCGTGCGAGGCGCTGGCCGCGCGATTCCCCGAGAAGGGCTGAACGCACGGTGCCCGAGCTCCCCGAGGTCGAGGTGGTCCGCCGCGGCGTCGAACGCTGGGTCGTGGGCCGCACCGTCGAGTCCGTGCAGGTCTTCGACGCCCGGTCCCTGCGCCGTCACACGGCCGGTGTCCTGGACTTCCAGGAGCGCCTGGCCGGGCTGACCGTGGAGTCCGCGCAGCGGCGCGGCAAGTTCCTGTGGCTCCCGCTGCGCGAGCACACCGGTAGCAAGCCGTCCCAGGCGCTGCTCGTGCACCTGGGCATGAGCGGTCAACTCCTGGTGGCCCCCGCGGACCAGCCGCAGCCGCGCCACGAGCGCATCCGCCTCGCGCTTTCTCCGGCCCACGACGACGCCGGTGCCGCCCTCCCGGAGCAGGCCCGGTTCGTGGACCAGCGGATCTTCGGAGGCATGCTGCTCGACCCGCTCGTGCCCACCACGGACGGTCACGGCACGGTGCCGGAACACGCCGCGCACATCGCGCGCGACCCCCTGGACCCGCTCTTCGACGTGGACGCCTTCCACACCGCCCTGCGACGCCGCCGCACGGGCCTGAAGCGTGCGCTGCTGGACCAGGGGCTGATCTCGGGGATCGGGAACATCTACGCGGACGAGGCCCTGTGGGCGGCCCGGCTGCACTGGGCCGCACCCACCGAGACGATGACCGCGCCCCGCACCCGCGAGGTGGTGGCGGCGTGCCAGGAGGTCATGCGCCGCGCTCTGGAGGCGGGCGGCACGAGCTTCGACTCGCTGTACGTCAACGTGAACGGGGAGTCCGGGTACTTCTCGCGGTCGCTCAACGCCTACGGCCGGGCCGGGCAGCCGTGCCCGCGCTGCGAGGCTGCGGGCCTGGACGGCGTGATCGTGCGCGAGCAGTTCGCGAACCGTTCCTCGTACCGGTGCGCGCGGTGCCAGAGGAAGCCGCGGCGGGCGCGGGTCTGAGGAGGCCCACCCACGAGCACCCGCTCACCCCTGATCGAGCGGGCCTCCTCGGCGAGCCGCTCATGCCGTGGTTGCCCGCGCTGTCCACGGGCGCGGTGCCATGGCCCGTCAAAACGGTTCTCCTCCGTGACCCCTGGTGTGTCCGGCAGACTGTGAGCCAGGGGTGTTCCCTCCGATCTTGCCGGGCCGCCTCCGAACAACGCACCGCTGCCTCATCTCCCGCGCAGGGCACTGGCTGCATTCGGGGTAAGTGCCTAGGTCGACGGGCCCGCGGTAACCAGTCAAATGCGTGTGGAACGCACACAATCTCCGTCATGAGCTTGGAGTCGGATGAAGCAGTCAGTGGGGCCCGCCTGAGCGAGGCCGGGTCGGAAGAACTGCTGTTCAGTTTCGTCAGGCACTGGGCGCGATCTTCCGCTACTGGCGACGGTGCCACCCCGGAACAGGGCAGGCTGTTGTTGCTGGTCGAGGCCGTGGCCTCACTGAGTGAGTGTGGGCAGTCGGCGACTGTGAGTGCGGTTGCGAGCGAGATCGGTATCGACCAGAGTGACACGTCCCGGTTGGTGAAGAGCGCGGTTGAGGGCGGCTACGTGGCGATGACGACCTCGATTTGTGATCGTCGTAGACGGGAGATCACCTTGATGTCAGGCGGTGACGTGCTCTTGCGAGAGGCTCATGCACAGCATGAGCAGGTGTTCGACGAGCTGACTGTGGGGTGAGGCCGGCTACGGCGCGAACAGTTCCACTCTGCGATGACGGATCTCGTTCGACGGTCGCACCTCGTGGATATGGCGCCGCGAGATGGGGTCACCCGGGAGTTGATGGTTCTGTCGATCCCTAACGGCGACGGTGGCGATTGCCGGAGACGCCTGGCTGGGTGCAAGTGAGGCGGCGGTGCGGGCCGGTTGCTCTGCGTAAGCGATTCGTCGATGGGTCAGAGAAGGGAAGCTCTCGGCGTGGAAGAGGGTGGCGTGGGGTACGGACGACCGGCGGGCTGTGAAGGGGGTTCGTCCGCAGGTCTGAGATCGATGAGAAGTTCCGACCCGACCGCGCGGCTGAGCACGAGGCGCGGATCCATGAGGGGGGACAGCGCCTCTCAACGATGCTTGAAGACAGCTCATCCGACAGGTGTACTTAGACCAGGCGCTCGAGCGTGAGCATGGCGGGTCGCCAGAGTGGAGGGAGCGCATGAAGCTGGAGAAGGTAGCAGGATCGCCTCCGAACAACGAAGCCCACGCAGCGTTCACTAAGGGGCAGGGAGTCCGACGCCGCGGAGCCGCCTCGCAGACGCGACAGGGGCCTGTTGACGCCTGAGCTTCCCGAGGTCGAGGTGGTGCAAAGAGGGCTGGACGACCACGTATCCGGCAGGGCGCTCGCCTCGGTGGTTACTCACCATCCGCGGGCCGTGCGTCGTCATCCAGCCGGCGGTAAGGATCTTGCCTCTCGGGTCGCCGGTGCGACGATCACGGGGATTGTGCGGCGGGGCAAGTACCTCTGGCTGGTCCTGGATGATCGAGACGCGTTGCTCACGCATCTGGGGATGAGCGGGCAGATGCTCATCACGTCGCCCGACGCCGGGATCGCTCGGCACGAGCGGGCACGGTTCACCTTCACCGATGGCGGCAGCGAGTTGCGCTTCGAGGACCAGCGCACGTTCGGTCACCTGATGTACCACGACGGGGGAGCGGCGCTCCCGTCCCCGATCTTGCACATTGCGAGAGACCCGTTCGATCCGCAGTTCGACCAGGCGGCTGCGGTGGCGCGCATCAAGACCCGGCGGACCGGGATCAAGCGCGCGCTGCTGGACCAGACGCTCGTGTCTGGTATTGGGAACATCTACGCCGACGAAGCCCTATGGGCCGCCAAGGTGCACGGCGAGACGACGGCGTCGTCGATGTCCAAGACGAGGATCTCGGCGGTGATCGATGCTGCGCGGGACGTCATGGTCGCAGCGCTCGCCCAGGGAGGCACGTCCTTTGATTCTCTCTATGTGGATGTTTCCGGGAGCGGTGGCTACCTTGCCCGGAGCCTGAACGTCTACGGGCTCGCCGGTCAGCCTTGTCCGCGCTGCGGCACGCCTATCGTGCGCAATCAGTTCATGAACCGCTCAAGTCACTACTGTCCTAGTTGTCAGCGGAGACGATAGCCGCGCCTCCGCTGTTCGCCCGGAATCCTTACGTAGACCAATCCCGTCGCGCAGAATGGAGTGCATCGTGAACGAGTCACTTGAGCCCTTCGTGCATTGGTGCGAGGTCTGCGGCGTAGAGGGGCTGTCGACCTCCGAGGAGACGTTCGAAGCCGGTTGAGACTTCCCACCGCGCTCCGGGTCCTGGGGAGTCGTCAGTCTGCGGACCTGTGGCAAGTGCCCGATGACCGCCACCGTCTAGTGGGCGGTGGCCGTGGATGGCTACGACCAGACGCAACTGAGCACGCAGCAGCGCGAAGTCATCGCGCGGATCATGGCCGAGGTTCCTGATCCTACGTCGGTAACGCAGGACTCCGTCGCGCTCTCAGAGCGCCGAGATCAACTTGCTCTCGAGGACGAGGGCACATGGCTGGTTGTGACCAGCTCAGGCACCGAGTACCTGTTCCGGCTCGACGGCGCTGTGCGCACCGTGGTCCGGCTGATCGCGAACGAGGCGAATGCTCACTCTGGTGAGAGGACGGTGATGCATCGCGACGGTGAAGTGCTGCCACTGCTGGGGCTGATCGAGCCGCCGATTCAGGTGGGACGACCGGCGTACCTCGTGGTCGGCAACGTCAGTGACGACGAGGGGTATGTGTCGACGACTCGGGCCACCACGCCTGTCGTGCGCATCCGTTGGCTCGGTTGACTAGCCTGCCCTGGGAGGTATGGGCAACCAGAGGTCCCCGGCGGCGCACGGACCTGGGTGCGAGGATGCGTCAAGCGGGCGGCCCGACGTGATCGACGCGGACCAGGAAACCTGGGGTAAGGGAATTTTTCAGGACTGCGTTCACGCAGACTCGATAGACTATGGCTACGAACATACCCACCCTAGCGATCTGATGCCGCCGCCCGGCGAGCACGCCTCGCGCCAGCCTTTCAACAAATGTACCTAAGGACTCCAACCAAGTGACGATCACCCAGCAAGAGCTCGAGTCCAGGCTTTGGGACGCGGCAAATGCCCTGCGTGGCCCCGTCGACCCGGCCGATTTCAAGACCTATGTCTTCCCGATGTTGTTTTGGAAGTGGATATCGGACACGTGGGTCTACGAGCATGATGAGGCCATCGCCGAGTTCGGCGATGAGTTGGACGACGAGGTTGAGGCCGACTACCACCGGTTCGAGATGCCTGAGGGCACGCTGTGGTCCGAGGCCACTGGGAAGGTCAAGAACCTCGGCGCGGAGATTGCGAAATCGTTCCAGCGCATCGAGAAAGCCAATCCACGGTCCCTGGCGGGAGTATTCGGAGACGCCTCCTGGGGCAACGAGGAACGGCTCCCAGAGTCGGCACTCCTGGCGCTAATCAGGTCCTTTAATGAGCTTCCGCTCGATCCGACCACCGTCTCCCACGACCTGCTCGGCGCTGGGTACGAGTACCTGCTGAAAGACTTCGCCGACGAGTCGGGAAAGAAGGCGGGGGAGTTCTTCACGCCGCGATCTGTGGTCAACTTGCTCGTCGGTATCCTCAAGCCTGAGCCGGGCGAGGCCGTGTACGACCCAGCCTGTGGCTCTGGCGGAATGCTGGTCGCGACCATTAACCAGCTGCGAGAGGCAGGCAAGGACCACCGCTCGCTGCGGCTTTACGGCCAGGAGATCAATCTGACCACTGCCTCGATCGCCAGGATGAACCTATTTCTTCACGAGATCGAGGACTTCGTCGTCAAACGCGGCGACACCTTGCGCGCACCTGCCTTCAAGGACACCAAGGGAGCCGTCCGGACCTTCGACGTTGTCATCGCCAACCCGCCGTTTTCGCTGTCCAACTGGGGCGCGGACCGGTGGGCAACCGACCCGCGCGCTTTTTGCGGCGTGCCGCCGGCGAAGAACGGTGACTTCGCCTTCGTGCAGCACATGGTGTCGTCGATGAAGAAGGGGACTGGGCGCGTGGGTGTCGTCATGCCTCACGGTGTCCTCTTCCGGGGCGGGAAGGAGGCGACTATCCGGCAGTGCCTAGTCGAGCAAGACCAGCTCGAGGCTGTCATCGGGCTGCCGCCGAACCTTTTCTACTCAACTCAGATACCTGCCTGCTTGTTGATCTTCCGCGACCAGAAGCCCATAGAGCGCAAAGACCATGTCCTATTCATCGACGGTTCTGCTCGGTTCAGTAAGGGTAAGAAACAGAACGTCATGTCCGATGACGACGTACGTGCCGTCGTCAGCACATATGACGCGGGTGCGGACTCCGATTGCGAGCGCGGCGCGCAGGCCCGACTCGTGCCGTTCGAAGAGATTGAGTCCAACGGGTTCGACCTGAACATCGGGCGATACATCAGGGTAGCCGTGGAGGAGACCGCTGATCTTGATACGGCGCTCCTCGCCTACGCAACAGCTCGTCGGAATCGGATTGACACAGAGGCGGTCATGCTCGAGCGCCTTGCGGCTGCGGGCGTAGACCTGAGCGCGTTTGGGGAGACCCATGAGTGAGTGGGGGGTAACGTCGCTCGGAAGCCTCTTTGCTTTGGATAACACCAAATTGGGAGCACATGCCGAAGAGCCGACGGTGATGAGTCTTTCGAAATACGACGGCTTTGTCCGTGCTGACGAATATTTTGACAAGCGGATCGCGTCGTCAAAGCTAGATGGCTACAAAGTCGTCCAGCCAGGGGAATGGGCGTTCTCTACCATCCACATCAATGAAGGATCTATAGCTCGAAATAATATAGGTGAGAGAGGCGTCATCAGTCCGATGTACACCACCATGAACTTCGTTGCGAACGATTGCATACCTGAGTACGCAGAGCTAATAGTGCGACAGCCCGAATTGCTGGCTGAGTATTCTCGTCGGGCACAAGGCTCCGTCAACCGACGCCGCAGTCTTCCATTCAAGGAATTCGCTAAAATTGAGGTGAGCATCCCGCCTCTGGCGGAGCAGCGTCGCATCGTCGACGTCATGACGGTGGTGGACGCGCAGATTCAGGCTCTGGAGGAAGAAGCCCAGCGCGCAAGTTCCGCGCTCGCTCGACTGAATTCTGATCTGATCGAGGTGCTTCCGACTTCGCGGCCTCTCGGGGACTTCACGGCGACCCGATCGGGCCCCTCGTACTCGGCCGCAGATGTCTCGCCGACATTCAGTAGTGACTCCGTTCCGGTGATCGGGATTCCGAACACGAAGCCGGATGGGTCAATCGATCTCTCGGAGATAGGTTATGTAGCCGGCCTCCCTGAGTCTGTGGGAAGGATCGATGGTTCGAGCCTGGTGCTCATCCGAACCAATGGCAACCGGCAGCGAATCGGCAATGTATACATTCCGCCAGCGGCTGCGCACGACCACGCGGTTTCGGCATTCCAGTTCCTGATGAAGGTCGACAATCCATCGGACCGTGAGTTCGTGTATTGGCTCCTGCGCGAACCGTCAATGCAAGCGGAAATGAGCCAGGCGGCGTCCGGAACCACGGGGCTGGGCAACCTCGCAGTCCGATGGCTCAACGCTGTTCGAGTTCCTTGGTCAGATGACTCCGTTATGCGAGCATCCATCGTCGCCCCGCTTCGTTCATTGCAGGACTCGATCAATGCGTCCACTGAGGAGCTCTCGCGCCTCCGAAGCTCTCGGTCAGCCCTTCTGACTTCGTTCCTGACCCAGGAGATCGAGATTCCCGAGTCCTACGACAGTCTGTGTGAATTTGAGGAGGCCTCCTGACATGAGCTGGACTGAGGCGAGCACCATCCAGCTTTCCCTGCTCGAGTGGGCAGAGGAGGCCGGCTGGGAACGAGTCTGTGGCGAAAACCTGCCGCGCGTCGAGCACGACGTCGTCATCGATAGCTGGGCGCGCGAGGCGCTGCTCGCGCTTAACCCAGAGTTGGTCGATGAGCCAGAGTCCGCCGACCTTGTGATCCACGAGATCAACCAGGCGATCCTCGACGCGCACAACGGTCTCGTGTCCGCGAACGAGCGGCTCACCGTGATGCTCCGCGGCGACCACTCATTCACGACGATTGAGGGCGGACACGTCCCGCGACGGCTGATCGACTTCGAAGCGCTCGACAATAACCGGTTCACGGTCGCCGACGAGGTGACTATTTCGGGTGCGGTAAAGCCGCGCCGATTCGATGTCGTCTACTACGTCAACGGCTTCCCACTGGTTGTGGGGGAGACGAAGACGCCAGTGAAGCAGCAGGTCTCCTGGGTGAACGCGGCTCGAGACATCCATGACGTCTATGAGGACGAGTACCCGAACTTCTTCGCGACCAACGTCTTCACGGTTGCCACCGAGGGCCTCGAGTTCCGCATGGCACCGCTACGCGCGGTGCCGGATCCAGACTCCGAGATCTGGGCCCCATGGGGCTCGACGCAGGACGACCCGAAGACGGTCACCGGCCCGGCCCGAGTCGAGCGCGCCGCCCGTCTGCTGCTTCGTCCCGAGACCATCCTACCGATGCTGAAGGACCTGGTGATGTTCCGGCACGCGCGGGACGCTTCCGAGGTCGACGTCAAGTTCCTACCGCGCTACCCGCAGTTCGAGGCCGCCCTCGCGATCCATGACAAGGTCCTCGCCGATCGGTCTGGAGGGCTGATTTGGCACCACCAGGGCTCCGGCAAGACCGAGTTGATGGCCTTCGCGGCGGCCCGGTTGCTGCGGGACGACAAGGTCGTCGAGTTATTCGGCGGAGCGCCGACCGTGATCGTCATCGCGGACCGCAAAGATCTCGTGCGCCAGACCGCGGAAATGTTCGAGACGGCCGGCATGCCCCGGATGTCGGTGCCCCGAAACCGGCGCGAGCTGCACGACCTGCTCCGCTCCAGCGAGCCGGGGATCGTGATCACGACGGTGCACAAGTTCGCCGAGGCAGGGCACTTGAACGATCGATCGAACATCATCGTCTTGGTCGACGAGGCGCACCGCTCGCAGGAAGGGAAGCTTGGCGATGCCTGGCGGACGGCCGTGCCCAATGCCAAATTCTTCGGCGCAACCGGCACCGCGATCCAGAGCAAGGACCGTTCGACCTTCAAACTGTTCGGCGACCCGACGGATCCGGAGTTTGTCATGTCGCGGTACACCCCCGAGCAGTCGATCGCGGACGGGTTCACCAAGCCGGTCATCATCGAGGGCTGCTCGGTGGGCTTCAACCTGGACAAGGAAGCTCTCGACGAGGCGTTCGACGAGCTCGCCAAGGAGAAGGAGCTTGACGAGGGCGAGAAGGTCTATCTCTCCGGCAAGGCCTCCCACATCGAGACGATCCTCTCCAACCCCGACCGCGTCGCGGCCGTGTGTGTCGACATCGTCGACCACTACCTCGCCTACGTCGCCCCGCTGGGCCAGAAGGCACAGGTCGTCGCCTACAACCAGAAGCTGGTCATCGCCTACGCGGACGCGATCGAGTTGGAGCTAAAGAGGCGCGGGGCAACGATGCCCGACGGCCGGCTCCGGGAGGTCGGGGTCGTGATGCACGTCGCCGACAGCAAGGAGACCCCGAAGGAGTATCGCAAGTACCTGCTCACTTCCGAGCAGGAGGAGGCCCTCAAGCTCCGGTTCAAAAAGGTCGACGACCCGATGTCGTTCGTCGTGGTGACGGCGAAGTGGATGACTGGCTTCAACGCGCCCATCGAAGGCGCACTCTACCTGGACAAGCCTGCCAAGGAGGCGAACCTCTTCCAGACGATCACGCGTCCAAATCGGCCCTGGAAGAACCCGATCACCGGTCAGCGCAAGGACTACGGGCGCGTGGTCGACTACATCGGCCTTGCTAAGGCCATCGGGACCGCGATCGCCGGCCCCAAGGCGACGCCGGATGAGGACGACGAGTTGAACGTCGTTGACGCCTCCAAGTTGGCCGGCAAATTCGTCTCCGACCTGACGAAGCTGCTCCACCTCTTCGCCGGCATCGACACGACGGACGCCTCGTTCGAATCGCTGGCCGACGCGCATGAGCGGATCCCCGAGGGTAGCGCGCAACGCACCGAGTTCGTTGAGGGCTACGTGGCGCTGCAGACAGTGTGGGAATTCCTCGACCCGCACCCGATACTGCTGCCATTCAAGCCGCAATACCTATGGCTGGCGAAGGTGTACGAGTCGATCCGGCCCAAGGATGTCTCGAAGGCCTTCCTATGGGCTCGGCTGGGCGCGAAGACCACCAACATGATCCACGGCCACATGAACCAAGTCGTCGTAAAGTCGATAGCTTGGCGCACGGTCACGCTGGACGCCGCGGGGCTCGCGCTCCTCAAGCGGATCACCGAGCAACTGCGGCTGCCGAATGAGCCGGCGCAGGAGGAGCAGGCGGATGTGTACCAGCAAGTGCTCGACTCGATCGAGGCTCGCCTCCGGCGTCGGCTGGCCCAGGGCGACGGCCCTGTCTACAAATCACTCGCTGAGCGGATCGAGAAGCTCCGGACGAGGGCGATCGAAAACGTCGAGGACTCCCTGGCCTTCCTTGAAGAGGCGCTGAAGATCGCGCAGGACGTGGTCGCCGCCGACCGAGCGGCCGAGGAGGGCGACGAGGAGGCGCTGGCCCGGCTCGCCGATCCGAAGCGCGGTGTGCTGACCCAGATCGTCGAGGAAAACACCCCTCCAGGGCTGCACAAAATCGTCCCGGAGATCGTGGACCGGATCGACACCATCGTCGTGGAGGTCGCCTACTCGGGTTGGACGTCGAGCGACTTCGGCGACAAGGCCGTACGCCGCGAGCTGCGCGCCGTCCTCAAGAACTACGGCCTGCCGATCAAGGGCGCGCTGTTCGACCGGATCCACCAGTACGTGCGGGAGAACTACTGAGTCAGTCTGCAGGCTCGGAATGCAAGACAGGCGTCTTCGGGTGAAGTGCGAGTGCGCGAATCGTGTGGCATACTGAAGTTCGTGGCCGGCCGAACAGTGCCGACTCGAACTGTCCTTCAGGAGGTACGCGCATGGTTCCGGACTCGCCCTTCCAAGCTCTCGGGTCCCACGCCCCCGGCGTACGCGATCTGGTCGTCGAGGTTGTGCGCGCCGTGCACGGCCGGTTCGCCGAGGCGCATCTTGTATCGGGGTCGAAGTACGCGATGGGATTCGGCAGCCAGTGGCGCGATCTCCTGGACGAGACTCACGATGCCCTGACCGAGCGTGGCTTTCAATCTCACACGCTGGCTCCTGGCGGCCACAAGGTCGGGCTCGTCAACGACAGCCTGGTCTACGTGTGGCGCGCCCCGGACGACCCAAACGCGATCCGCGACTTCGCCTCCAGCCCTACCCGGCAGAGCGGGTTTATCACCTCGCCGCCTGACCCGATGCTCTGGGAGCCCAGCCTCGACGAGCAAGGATTCGAGGTTTCCGCTAATAGTTCGGACATTGCCGAGACCGCGGCTCTAATGGCGGCCGTGAACGACACGATGCCGGTCGTCCTGGTGATGGTCCACTCCACCCCGCGGCAGCTGCAGTCGGTCGAGTGGGCGGTCGCCGTGCTCGACGGCGACGGCAAAGTCCAACTTCGCGGCCACGAGGCCATCTGGGAGCCGGAAGTCCTCGCCGGCGGCTCGGCGTCCAACGTCGAGTCGTTCGACAGCGGTGCGCCCGTCGTACCCGTCGTGGAGCTGCAGGAGCAGGAACGGGGGGGAACCGATGCATGACGGCCCAGGGCTCTTTGACCTTCCGATCCCGGCGGGCGACCGCTTCGAGCCAGCACGGCTGACCCAGGCCCGCGTTCGCGTCGGGGTAAGTAAGACCGATCTGGCCCGCGAGGTGGGCGTCTCGGCCGCAGCGATCGGTCAGTACGAGGCCGGCGTCAACTCGCCGCGGCCCGAGGTGCTCGACCGGCTGGCCAGTGCGCTCAAGGTACGCCCGGGGTTCTTCAGTGTCGGCCGTCCGCTCGCGCGAATTGACACTGTGAACGCCTATTTCCGCAGCCTGCGGTCCGCTCGAGTGGGCGACCGGCAGAAGGCTCTGGCGACGGCGACGCTCGTATGGGAGCTGACCTTCGCGCTCGAGAGATATGTCAAGCTGCCCGAGGTCGATCTTCCAGCTCTCCCTGCCCGAACGACGCCGTCGGAGGCCGCCGCCGCGCTCCGTGCGCACTGGGACCTGCCGGACGGCCCAGTGAAGCATCTGGTCGTGACGGCGGAGTCTCACGGCATCGTCATCGCCGTGCGTCCTCTTCGGGAGATCGACGCCGTCGATGCTTTCTCTGTCGTGATCGTCGACCGACCGATCATCATCACGACGCCACGCCGCAGCGAGAACGTCTTCCGGCACAGGTTCTCGACCGCGCACGAGATCGGGCATCTGCTCCTGCATGGCGACACCGGCGAGCACAGTGCCGCGCTCGAGAAGGAGGCCGACGAGTTCGCAGCCGCTTTCCTGACGCCGGCCGCCGCAATGGACAAAGTCCTTCCGCAGCGGCTAGACCTGGCTGCTCTCAACCGGCTTGGCCGGACGTGGGGCGTCTCGCCGCACTCGCTTATCCGGAGGATGGTCGAGCGCGGCCGCACCACAGAATCGTCGGCGCGACGGGCCTATCAACGCCTGGCTGTGATCGACGACCCGCTGGCCGACCCGACCAGCGCGTACCCGGGGGAGACGCCGTCTCTCCTGAAGAAGGCCGCCGAGCTCGCCGGCGACCACGGTGCCGGCGTGTCCGTCCTCGCCGAGGCGCTGAAGCTCAGCCCTGTACAGGTGCGTGACCTGCTCGGCGACTTCAACAAGCGTCCGGTTCTGCGTCTCGTCGGCGACGAGGGCTGACGGCAATGGCATCCGTGCGGCAGCAGGTGCAGAGCGTCAACGGCGTGATCTGCCAGAGCATCGCCCGATTCGGCGACGATCGTGCGTTCCTCTCCCAGAACGTCCTCGCCCAGCTCCGGAATTTGGTCGAGGCGCTCGTGGTCTGGGCATACCTCGATGATCCGGACGCCGAGTTCCACTACAACAAGGTGGCCCCGGCACTGGAGGAGATCAAGGCGAAGGCGAAGTTCCGGTTGCTGAGCAGGTTCCACAGCCTGCTCCAGGCCAGCGTTTCTCACTACACGTTGGACGGCGATCCGTCCGAGCGGCTGATGCTGAAGTACTACGAGTACCTGCTCCGCACGCGCGACCTCGCGCTGAAGGAGTTCGGCATCGCGATCCTCGGCAACCTCGAGAAGTACCCTCTGGACCTCGACCCGTCGCTCCGCGAGTACCACGAGAAGATCGCCGGCCGTATTGACGCTGTTCGGGCGACGCGGGCCCAGCCGCGTCGCGAGCGCTACTACGTGCACAGTTCCCGACCGTTCTTCGTCCAGGGCAGGGTCTACTATGAGGTCACCTTCTCAATGGCCCACAACTGGACGAGCAAGTTCGACCGCACGATCGCGTTCACCGACATCGACATGACCGACCGGTACTCGGCCTACCTGGACCTGTCGAGTGAGTCGATCACTGTGCTCGGGCAGACCATGCCGATCCTGATCATCCGGTCATGGGAGGTCTCGATCCGCCCATGCGAGTTCGACAACTTCGCCCGGTTCTTCGGCGACTCATCCCGCGTCCAGTCGAGCCACACCGAGTATCGCAACCTGATGCAGTATCTGACGGCGACTCGCTCCAGCCTTCTCGACCTCGTCGACATGTCCGACGCCAGTTACAACCAGATCCGAAACTGGGCCCTCAATGCCTCGCGCCGTGATCCGGCGATCTTCCCTGTGCTTGACCAGGCCCGCACGATCATTCGCGCGAACTGCCCGGGATCCCGAGTGCTGCGGTACCTGATGCTGCAGATGCGCAACCAGTGGATCAAGGCGCAATTCGATCCAGCGGAGAACCACTGGCTCTCGAACCTCCGATTCACGTCTCGGAGCAGCCCGTTCGACAAGATGCCGTTCTGCACGTCGCCGAGCGGGCACAACCCGCGCTTCGCCGATCTCGCGGAGAGCCTCGATGCCAAGGGCCGCGAGCACGAGCTGCTGGCGCGCCGGGTGCGGAACAACGTCGAGCAGCGCGGCATGATCTACACGACGGACGCGGAGTGCGAAGACCTTGGTGACGTCGACGCGCTCATCAAGACCTACAACAGGCTGCTCCCGCCGACTCCGCGTCACGCGCCGCGGAAGCTCGCCCATGCGAACGGGCACGTCTTCATCGTCGGCTACGAGGACGACACGGTCGCGATCATCGAGAAGCTGCAGAAGGCCGCCGGCGAGGGCCTCGACGGTCATGCCGACGACGTGCAGGTCTGGCTGGATGCGAATCCCGACGTGATCGACGATCCCCCGAAGGCGGATGCTCTGAAGCGGCTGTTCGGACAGTCGAACGTCGCGATCGTCGCCGGAGCCGCCGGCACGGGCAAGTCGACCCTGGTCAACCACATCGCCAACTACCTCTCGGACGAGAGCAAGCTCTTCCTTGCCCAGACGAACCCGGCCGTCGAAAACCTGAAGCGGCGCGTGGATGCCACGAACACCCAGTTCAGCACGATCACCAGCCACGTCTACCGGAGCGAGGACTTCGGCTCGCGGTATGACGTGCTGGTAATTGACGAGTGCAGCACGGTCGACAACGCGAACCTGCTCAAGGTGCTGGACTGCACGAAGTTCGACCTGCTCGTGCTCGTCGGGGACGTGTACCAGATTGAGTCGATCCAGTTCGGCAACTGGTTCAGCATGGCCCGCTCTTACCTCCCGAAGGGATCGGTCTTCGAGCTGACGAAGCCCTTCCGTACCGATGACGACGGGCTCCTCACCCTTTGGGACAGGGTGCGCAAACTCGACGACCGCATCGAGGAGTCACTATCGAAGAACGGCTACTCGGCTGTGCTCGGTGCCGCCCTATTCGAGCACCGCAGCGCGGACGAGATCGTGCTCTGCCTGAACTACGACGGTCTCTACGGCATCAACAATGTCAACCGCTTCATGCAGGCGAGCAATCCCGGCCACGCTGTGACCTGGGGCGAAGCGACATACAAGGTTGGAGACCCCGTGCTATTCAACGACATCGACCGATTTAAGCCCGTGATCCACAACAGCATGAAGGGCACGATCGTCGATATCGAGCGGGTGCCCGGTCGGATCACGTTCGAAGTCGAACTCGAACGCGAAATGACAGCGTTCGGCGTGTCCGGGACGGAGCTGCGCTGGGTCGGCGGAGCCGTCGTTCAGTTCGACGTCTTCGAGCGGGCGAGCAGCGACGACGATGACGACAACCTCAATACTCTGATCCCGTTCCAGATCGCGTACGCGGTGTCGATCCACAAGGCCCAGGGCCTTGAATACGACTCGGTGAAGGTCGTCATCACAGACGCAAACGAAGAGCGGATATCGCACAGCATTTTCTACACGGCGATCACTCGCGCGCGCCGCCAGCTGGGAATCTTCTGGACTCCGGAGACACAACAGCGGGTCCTGAGCAGACTCACCGTGAAAGAGAACACCAAGGACGAGGCTCTCGTTCAAGCGCGCCGTGGTGTGACAGCTTTGACGAGCCGACCGCGACGGAAAATGATGCGGTCGAGGTTGTAGCCGCATTCCACTTCAGGGCGGGGCGCGTGCGGCTTTCCACAGTAGTCAGCCCTGAGGTCATCGGCCGATCGGGTTGACATAGGTGTTCCACGTTCATTCGAGCGTGGAGAGAAGGTTCTCCGGCCTCACGTCGAGGCCGTGTGCGAGCTTGACGATGACGTCAAGGGTTGGGTTCCGCCGTCCCCGTTCCAGCCCGCTGATGTAAGTGCGGTCCAGGCCCACGTGGTGCGCGAAGGCCTCCTGTGGCTCCCACCCGTGCTCGCGGCGCAGCTCGCGCAGATGATCGCCGAAGGCGACGCGATGGGCAGGGATGGTCATGCATTCAAAGATTCCGATACGCTGACGATGAGCCCACGGACTATAAGTCACATCGATGTGTTCGGAGCAGTGGCAGTCACCTCGGCCTTCTCTGGATGCTCAGTAGATCTGGAAGAGCCATGACGCACCTAGACGAGTGGGTCAGCGTCGTGTCCGTGGCGAGGCGGTTCAATACGAGCACTCAGGCCATCCGGCGGCTCGTGAAGCTCGGGGTCGTGCCAGGGCGCAGGGACCAATAGGCGGAAGCGCAAGGGATATGGCCCATCTGGACCTTCGTCCAGGTCGACAGTCTTGACGAGTGGTTCGGTGAGACTGCGGGCGTCGAACACGTGCGGAGGATTCGAGTGACGGCACGACCGTTCACAAGGGAGTAGAAGATCGCCATCGCAAGGGTGTTCATCGACCATCTGGAGCGGCGCGAAGCGAGTGAGCGGCGAGCCAAGGAGCAGCCCGGAGGACCGAAGCTGTAACTACCGCGAAGCAGGACGCATGGTGTCCATGTCGTGCCTAGCGCAAATGAGGTGCAGCGCCGAGAGGCGGTCGTTAGGGTGGGAGCGTGGCGTGCCCGGAATCAGACAGGCTGGGTAGGGCCTGCGGTCACACCGTCGGCCTAACCCCAGCTGACACCTGATCGCGCATCAGTCCCTGCCGGCGGCTCGTCATCGTTTAGGTTCCATAGGGCGTCGTTCATGTCCACCACTCATCAACAGGGGCGCGCCAGCCGGGTCAGCACGATGCGGTTGCGGACTCTGGCCCGGTGGTTGCCAGATCGCGCAGGCGTTGCTCCGCTCGGTGCACGGGGGTGGACTCGACGAAAGCTTCGCGGCAGGTCGAGCAGCAGATATTCCGGCCATCGGGCAGCAGGCACGTGGGGGAGCCCATGCCGTTCTGGCGCACGCGTTCGCCCGTACAGACTGTCGCATGCTCCCGGCACAGCGCCGCGCCGCAGTGCCGGCAGAATGCGACGGCGGGGACAGGACCCTGCCCGGCCGTCTCGTGTTCCCAGCAGTCCATCTGCCAATCCTTGATTCGATGATGATCTATATAGAATCTACGCGACGCATCGATAGACGTCAATATCATCTGCGCCATCGATACATCCGACAGCAGCCTTAAGCCCTAGCCATCCGAGCGCCGATCTCGGCGACGGCGGGCTTGGCGGTGCGGGCCGCGCCGATGATGGTGGCGGAAGCGAATCCGGTCCAGTCGCCGTAGCCGAGCAAGTGCAGCCCGCGGTGGTCGATGCTTCGAGTTCCGTCGGTGGCGGGATGGCCGTGCTCGCGCGTCAGTCCGAGCCCGCTCAGGTGGTCGAGGTGTGGGCGGAAGCCGGTGCACCAGATGATCGCATCGCACTCGTGCTCTCGGCCGTCGTTCCAGGAGATTCCCGTCGGGCTGAGGCGGTCGAACATGGGCGAACGGTCCAGGACGCCGCGATCGCGCGCGGCCTGCACGGGAGGCACCATGACGATGTCTCCAAGTCCGGCCACACCGTCGTGGTCCCGGCCAGAGCGACGGGCTGCCTCGCGGGCGGTAGCGACGTCGAAGAGCGCTCTGCCGTCGACATCGTCTGGCATGAATCGCGGTGGGCGCCGGCTGACCCACAGCGTTTCGGCGACCGTGGAGACCTCGGCGAGGATCTGCGCGGCGGAGTTCCCTCCTCCGACGACCACGACCCGTTGGCCGGCGAACATGTCGGGCGAGTCGTAGCCGACGGTGTGCAGCTGCCTGCCGGAGAACGTGTCCTGACCGGGGACGTACGGCAGGTAGGGGCTCTGCCACGTGCCGGTGGCACTGATCACCGCAGCGGCCTTCAGAGAGCCTGCGTCCGTCTCCACGATCCAACGCTCGTGCTCCCGGCGGACGCTGGTGACGCCGACCGACCGGCGCACAGGCAACTCGTAGCGCTCCTCGTATCGTTCGAGGTAGTCCACGACGTGGCCTGCGGTGGGGAACGTCTCGCCGGTCTGGGCGGGCATCGGCCATCCGGGCAGAGGACTGTACTGGGCTGGGGAGAACATCCTGAGCGATTGCCAGCCGTGCTGCCAGGCCCCACCCGGTCGTTCCTGTTCGTCGAGGATGACGAAGTCCAGGCCTGCGCGGCGGAGGAAGTATCCGGCGGCGAGTCCGGCCTGGCCTCCTCCGATGACGACGACGTCACTCACGCCAGCGCCGGGTCCTGGCCGAGCAGCTCTGAAGTGAGCGTCTCGATCCGGGACCTGATTTCGTCGCGGATCGGGCGCACCGCCTCGATGCCCTGGCCAGCGGGATCGTCGAGCTTCCAATCCTCGTAGCGCTTGCCGGGGAAGAACGGGCAGGCGTCACCGCAGCCCATCGTGATGACGACGTCGGAGTCCTGCACGGCCTCGGTGGTGAGGACCTTGGGCTCCTCGGCGATGATATCGATCCCCTCTTCAGCCATGGCCTCTACAGCGACCGGGTTGATCTGCTCGGCGGGCATTGACCCTGCCGAGCGGACCTCGATGCGGTCCGCGGCGAGGTGGCGCAGCCAACCGGCGGCCATCTGGGAGCGGCCGGCGTTGTGGACGCAGACGAACAGGACGGAGGGTGTTTGATCGCTCATGTCTGTGCTTCTCTCGTTCATTCGGTGGTGAAGGTGGCGAGGAGCCGGCTGACGCGTGCAGCGATGTCGTCGCGTATAGCGGCGAGTCCCTCCGGCGATGCCAGTGCCGGGTCGCCGACAGCCCAGTCTTCGTACCGGACTCCGGGGACGATGGGGCAGGCGTCGCCGCAGCCCATGGTCACCACGACATCGGCAGCGCGAATGGCGTCGTCGGTGAGCGGCTTGGGGAACGCCTCGTCGGCGGCCTCGCGGTCGATGTCGGCGACGAGGTCGCGCACGTGCGGGTGGATGCCCGTCGCCGGGGTCGAGCCGGCGGACCGGGCGATGACCCTGCCCTCGGACAGGCTGCGGGTCAGCGCCGCGGCCAGCTGGGAACGACCTGCGTTGGCGACGCAGACAAACAGCACCTGAGGCGGTGCGGTTGCTCGGTTGCGGGTGAGGTCGGCCAGTCGCTGCCGGGCGAAGCGCTCGGTCAGGGGCACCAGGTAGCGTGTGATCTTCGCCGACCGGGCCAGCGCCGTGTACGATTCCCGGACGATGCTGGTGACGGTCTCCCGCGGCAGCTGTGACGTCGCGTCCGCGAGGTCGGCGGCCAGACGCCTGATGTGCTCGTCCATGCTCTCCAGCTCCGCGTCGGCCGTCGTCTCCGGTTCCACGCTGGGGGCAACGGCCGCGGGCGCGAACCCCTCGAGCAAGGCGGCGACGGCGGCACTCTTCCCTGGCGCGATGCTGTACCAGACCCAAGTCCCACGGCGCTCGGAATTGAGCAGCCCCACTGTCCGGAGGACCTTGAGGTGGTGGGAGACGGTCGGCTGTGAGACCTCGGCGAGGTCGGCGAGATCGCACACGCACGACTCTCCGCGAGGATCGGCAGCGATTGCCGAGAGCATCCGCAGACGCAATGGGTCGGCGAGGGCCTTGAGTGTGCCCGCGAGAGTCGCGGCAACCTCCTGGCCGAGGGCTGTTGATATCGGCGGCACCTGGGGTGGGCAGTCTTCATCGGGGGCGGCTGGCGTCAGCGCGATGTCGGTCATGACGTTCGTACCTCCTGGTTATAGGGATCGGTGCGGAACCACGCCTTGGCGGCCCAGAGGGAGACGTAGACGAGGCCGACGAGGACGGGCACCTCGATGAGCGGTCCGACGACGCCGGCCAGAGCCTGGCCAGAGGCCGCACCGAAGGTGCCGATCGCGACGGCGATGGCGAGCTCGAAGTTGTTGCCCGCCGCGGTAAATGCAAGTGTGGTCGACCGTGCATAGCCGAGGCCGATGCCCTTGCCCAACAGCAGACCCGCGAACCACATGACGGCGAAGTACACCAACAGCGGCAGGGCGATCCGGACGACGTCCAGCGGCCGGCTCGTGATCTGCTCACCCTGGAGGGCGAACAGCAGCACGATGGTGAACAGCAGCCCGTAGAGCGCCCACGGCCCGATCTTCGGGACGAACTTCTCCTCGTACCAGTCCCGGCCCTTGCGCTTCTCGCCGATCCAGCGCGAGGCGAATCCCGCGATCAGGGGTAATCCGAGGAAGACGAGGACGTTGAGGGCGATCTGGCCCATCGACACCTCGAGCCCTTGTGTGTCCAGGCCGAGCCAGCTCGGCAGGACGCTGAGGTAGAACCAGCCGAGGACGGAGAACATGACGACTTGGAAGACCGAGTTGATCGCCACCAGCACCGCGGTCGCCTCGCGGTCGCCGCAGGCCAGGTCGTTCCAGATCACGACCATGGCGATGCACCGGGCCAGACCGACGATGATGAGCCCGGTGCGGTATTCGGGAAGGTCGGGCAGGAGCAGCCAGGCCAGGGCGAACATGATCGCCGGCCCGGCGAGCCAATTGAGCACTAGAGAGGAGATGAGGAGCTTCTTGTCGCCGGTGACCGCGGCGACCTTGTCGTAGCGGACCTTGGCCAGGACCGGGTACATCATCACCAGCAGGCCGAGTGCGATCGGCACTGAGATGCCGGCGATCTCGAGCCGGGCGAGCACGTCGGAGACGCCGGGCACCAGGCGGCCGAGCAGGAGGCCTGCGACCATGGCGAGTCCGATCCAGGCCGGCAGCCACCTGTCGAGGGTTGAGAGCCGTCGGGTCACGGGAGGTGCGGCGAACGCCGCTTGATTCGACATGCTTCTATGTTGACAGGCTTCGATGCAGTGGGCAACTTCGGACCTCCAGAGGTGAGCAGCTACCTGCCACCGCAGGACATCGCCGCTGGATCGAGTTCCCTGCCGGGCGGCGTCGGCCTAGGGAAGCGCCGGTCCCGGCCGATTCAGGAATCAGGATCGCCAGGCGGGTTCGTCGCGGAATTCGAAGTCGATATATGCCTTCTCCAGGCCGGCCAGGGCTTCGGCGGTGGTCTCGAACAGCGCCTGGGCCCAAGAGTCGTCGATCTTGGTGACGTTCTGACACAGGTGTGCGGTCACCTCTGACAGCCGCTCGCGGACCTGGCTGGTGTGGCGGCGGGGGTCGTGCTCGGCCAACTGTGTCGGATCAGACATGACTGGCTTCCTCTCGTTGACTGGGCCTTCAATATCGGCATCCGATAGATCAGGGAAGGGGACTGCGATGCATGTATGGGGATCGCCGGAGACGCGAACCTTCGGCCGGTTGCGGGTGGATGTGGCCGTCGGGCCGATCGCCCGGATGTTCGACGCCGAGGACTGGCAGCAGCCGGCCAATGCGGGCGGCGGTGCCGTGTTCGCCGGCCGGGCGGACGAAGTGGTGGAGAACAGCGCGGCCGAGCCCGGCCCGGCAGATCCACCGGCGGATCTGTTCAACCTCGACGCACACATCTACGACGTTGACACCGGGCATCCGGTGCCGTACCTCGACGTCGCCGTCGACGTCATCCGCCTCGACGGCGACGATGACGATAGACCGGAGTTCACGGGGCTGGGGCTGGTGCCGGTGGCCCGGCCCCGCAAGGGCACGGCCGGTCTGCACTACGGCAACAACGTCGCCCTCGACCCCGAAGGCAGCTATCGAGTGTGGGTCCACATCGGCGCGTCGGCGCTGACCGGCACCGACGAGCCCTCGAGCCTGGACTTCACCCTCGATCTCGGTGCCGCCGATGAGTGAGTTCATCCGGGGCGCGGTGCGGATGCACATCCTGCATCACGCCGCCGAGGGCGAGATCCACGGCGCATGGATGGCCGAGGAGCTCGGCCATCACGGATATCAGATCAGCCCCGGCACCCTGTACCCGACCCTGCATCGCTTGGAAGACCAGGGGCTGCTGACCTCGCGGCAGACCACGGTGGAGGGGCGCAACCGGCGGCTGTACCAGATCACCGACGCCGGCCGGGCCGTATTGGCCGACGAACGCCAGGCCCTGACCGAACTCGCGCGCGAAATCCTCCACACCGAAACCCCCGACGCTCCCGATGGGATGACACCTGATGAGTGAACCGACTCCGCAGTTGGATCGACGCCTGGGCACCGGCGACGCGGTGATCATCGGGCTCGGGTCGATGATCGGTGCCGGCATCTTCGCCGCCTTCGGGCCGGCGGCCCAGGCGGCCGGCACCGGCCTGCTGATCGGCTTGGGAATCGCGGCGGTGATCGCCTACTGCAACGCCACCGCCTCGGCCCAGCTCGCCGCGGTCTACCCGACCTTGGGAGGCACCTACATCTATGGCCGAGAGCGCATCGGTCACTGGTTCGGGTTCACCGCTGGCTGGGGCTTCGTGGTCGGCAAGACCGCCTCCTGCGCGGCGATGGCGCTGACCTTTGCCACCTACGCCGTGCCCGGCCCCTGGTGGGCCCAGCGGTTGGTGGCGGTGGCCGGCATCGTCGGACTGGCCGCGTTGAACTACCGCGGGGTGAGCAAGACCGCCGGCCTGACCCGGATCCTGGTCGCCATCACCCTGGTCGCGCTGGCGGTGCTGGTGGTCGGCATCTTCGCCGTCGGCCAACCCTCGCCGACGAACCTGGGCGGCTGGCCGGCGTTGACCGTCGGCGGGCCGTACGGGATCCTACAGTCGGCCGGGCTGTTGTTCTTCGCCTTCGCCGGCTACGCCCGGATCGCGACCATGGGCGAGGAGGTCCGCGACCCGCAGCGCACCATCCCGCGCGCCATCCCCATCGCCCTGATCATCGTGGTGATCATCTACCTGGTCGTCGGCGTGAGCGTCCTGCTCGCCGCCGGGCCGGACAAGATCGCCGCCGCGACAGCACCCCTGACCACAGCCGTGCAAGCAGCCGGGGTCGGCGGGCTGGGCCCGGTGGTCCGGATCGGCGGCGCGGTCGCCAGCCTCGGGGCGCTGCTGGCGCTGATCGCCGGCATCGGCCGCACCAGCCTGGCCATGGCCCGGCATCGCGATCTGCCGTTCTGGCTGTCGGCGGTCCACCCCCGTCACAAGGTGCCCCACCACGCCGAGATCGCCCTCGCCGTCGTCGTGTCCGTCCTGGTGCTGACCACCGACCTGCGCGGCGTGATCGGATTCTCCTCCTTCGGCGTGCTCATCTACTACGGCATCGCCAACACCGCCGCATTCACCCAGCCGCCGTCCGACCGCCGCTGGCCACGCTGGCTCAACGTCCTCGGCGTCCTCGGCTGCCTGGTCCTGATCGCGACCCTGCCCTGGCAGTCGATCATCGCTGGACTGGCCATGTTCGCCGTCGGCCTGCTCGGCCGCTGGATCGTCCTGCATCGACGTGAAAAGCCCGGCCCAGGGGCAGAGTCGGACTGACCTGCCGCGCCCCGGGGGAGTGAGGCGACTGGGCGGAAGTGCACGCTTACCCGACGTCGAGGGCCGCGAGCTGCTCCGCGCTGCCGGTGACGACGAGGCGCAGGTCGGCGTGGCTCTCGTCGATCGACCAGTCGACGAACGAACAGCAGGCGCTCTTGACCGCCACGAGGTCGTGAAGACGCTGGACGGAGTCGTCGGCTTTCGCGTAGTGGACGATGATCCGGGCGTCGCCGCGTTCGACGTCGAGGAGATATCCGTCGTCGAAGGCCCGCCATTTCTCGACCTGCTCCTTGCCGGCGTCCGGCGTGAGCGTGCAGGCGATGAGCACCGCGTTCGGCAGACCCTGCAGGGCGCTCTCGCGGACGTCCCGCGAGGCCCCACGGATGGCCGTGCGCAACTGCGCGACGGTCGGCGACCCGGCCCGCCCGTCGGGAGTCCGATACATGCGGCACGCGAGGCCGACCGGCGCACTGTCTTCGGCGAACGGGTCGACGCCGTCGATCAGTACGGTCGGGGAGCCGTGGAAGCCGAGGCGCGAGGCGTCCTCGGGTGTCTCGACCCGTTGGTGGACGACCTCCGCGCCAGATCGCCCGTCGAGGGCTTCGGCAATCTTGGAGTCGAGGATCTCCCAGTTCGGGCAGCCGTCGAAGTACTGGAGCGTGATCTTCATGGTCGTGGTCCTTTCCGTCGGCGTCGGGTCTCCTCGAGCGGCTCCCGGTTCGGGCGTCTCCCGAAGCGCTGGGCCTCGATGGTCATCGGTTCGCCTTCGTCCCGTGCGCCGGCTGGAGGTCCGAGGCTGCAGGCAGCCCTCGGCTCGCCGCGATGGGCCTGCGCGCGGCGCGTACGCCATTGAGGATGACGACGACCTCGGCAACCTCGTGGACGAGGACGACTCCGGCCAGGCCGAGCACCCCGAAGAGGGCGAGCGGGAACAGGACGACGATGATCGCCAGCGCGAGGACGATGTTGGCCGTCATGATGCGCCGGCCTCTGCGAGCATGCGCGAACGCGGCGGGGATCAGGCGCAGATCGTGGCCGGTGAAGGCGATGTCGGCGGATTCCACCGCGGCCGCGGAACCGGTGGCTCCCATCGCGATGCCCACGGTCGCGGTGGCCAGCGCGGGGGAGTCGTTGATGCCGTCGCCGACCATCGCCGTCGGCCGCGCTGCGGCCAGACCTGTGATCGCCTCCGCCTTGTCGGCTGGCAGCAGTTCGGCGCGGACGTCGTCGATGCAGGCCTGGGCGGCCAGGGCGCGGGCGGTGCGGGCGTCGTCGCCGGTGAGCATGACCGTGCCGATTCCCTGGTCGTGGAGCATGCGCACGGTCTCGGTGGCCTCGGGGCGGAGTTCGTCGCGCACGCCGATCAGGCCGGCGACCTCACCGTCGGCTTCCACCACGACGACCGTCATGCCCATTTCGGCCAGCTCGTCGGCGTCGGTCCGCAGGCCGGCCGGGGCGATCCAGCGTGGACTGCCGACCCTGACGAAACGGCCGGTGACCCGGCCGGCGATGCCGTGCCCGGCGTCCTCGGCCACCTCGCTCGCCGCCGGGGAGTCCGGCGCGGCCGCTGTGATCGCCGCCGCCAGGGGATGGGTGCTGGTCGCCTCGAGGGCCGCCGCCCACGCGAGGACGTCCTGTTGGCTGCCGCCCGGCGCGGTGCGGGTCTCGGTCACCTGCGGCTGGCCCTGGGTGAGGGTGCCGGTCTTGTCGAAGGCGACCGTGCGGATGGTGCCGAACTGCTCGAAGGCGGCCCCGGACTTGATGACGACGCCGAACCTTGAGGCGGACCCGATCGCGCTGATGACGGTGACCGGCACGGCGATCGCCATCGCGCACGGCGACGCCGCGACGAGGACGACGAGGGCCCGTTCGACCCAGGTCCACGGGTCGCCGACGACGAGCCCGAGCAGCGCGACCAGGGCCGCGGCGACGAGGACGGCAGGGACGAGGGGACGGGCGATCCGGTCGGCCAGCCGGGCGCGCTCTCCCTTGCGGGCGTGGGCCTGCTCGACCAGGGCGACGATCTGTGTCAGCGAGTTGTCCCGTCCGTCTGCGGTCGCCTCGACCAGCAGGGACCCGGACCCGTTCACCGCGCCTGCTGGCACGGGGTCGCCCGGTCCTACCTCCACGGGGATCGACTCCCCGGTCACGGCGGAGGCGTCGACGCTCGAGCGGCCCTCGGCGACCACGCCATCGGTCGGGACATGCTCACCGGCTCCGATCACGAGCAGGTCGAGTTCGCGGAGGTCGGCCACCGGCACGGTCGCGACTCCGCCCATGCGGGAGACGCGGGCGGTCTGCGGGACCAGCGAGAGCAGCGCGCGCAGTCCCTCCTTGGCGCGGTCCATCGCCCGATCCTCCAGGGTCTCGGCCAGGGAGAACAGGAAAGCCAGGGCGGCGGCTTCGGCGACGTGGCCGAGCAGCACCGCGCCGACCGCGGCGATCGTCATCAGCAGGCCGACGCCGAGCCGTCCACGGATCAGGCGGCGCACCGCGCCGGGCACGAACGTCCACGCGCCGGCCAGCAGCGCGATCCACTGGGTCACCAGCGCGGCGACGTCCAGGTCGGACCAGTCCAGCGCGTACCCGGCGACGAGGAACAGGCCGGCGACCGCTGAGGGGAGCAGGGCGAGGTCCCTCCACCACGGCGGGCGGGACTCCGGTTCCGCGCCAGGTTCCGATGGGCTCCGCGCCGGGTCTGGCCCGCAGCAGGCGTCGCCGTCGTCGTGTACCGCAGCCGGGACGGTCTCTGGCCCGCAGCAGGCATCGCCCGATGCCCTGGGTGCGTCCGTGCCGATCGGCTGCAGGGACGAGCGGCGGTTTTCCGCCCTCGGATGGCGCGGCTCGTCGACGCCGCAGCACTCATCGTTCATCGCACAGCCCCGTCGGCGTCGCAGCAGCCGGGCACCGAGCACTCCGGGTCCAAGCACGGTGCGCTCTCGTCCACCGCCAGCGTCACGTCCACGAGCGCGGTCAGGGCTGCGGCGATGTGCGGGTCGGCGATCTCGTAGCGGGTCTGCCGGCCCTCGGGCTCGGCGACGACGATCCCGCAGCCCCGCAGGCAGGACAGATGGTTCGACACATTCGTGCGCGTTAGCTCGAGCTCCCGGGCGAGTCTTGCCGGGTACCCAGGCTCATCGAGGAGGGACAGCAAGATCCGTGAGCGTGTCGGGTCGGACATGGCGCGGCCGAGGCGGTTCATGACGTCGACGCGTGAAGCAATGGTCAGCATGTACTGACCATACAGTGTTTGCTGACCGATTGGCCAGCCCGTGCGATCAGCCCTGCTGGGCAGCCGTTCCGGCGAAGGCCCTGAATGCGCACTCCGACCGGCAGGGCTCGTCACTGTCGGGGCAGCCGTCGACGTGGTCCCGCGCCTGCCGCAGCTGGTCCTGCAGCCGTGTCAGTGACCGAAGCTGTTGCTCAACGGCAGCGATCTGCTCGGCCAGCAGCGGCTGCAGCGTTGCCTTTACCCCCGTGCAGGTCCCGTCGTCGACGAGCTCGATGAGCCGGCGAATCTCGGGCAGCTCGAGGCCGAGCCGCTTCGCCGCGGTGATGAAGTCCAGCCGCTCGAGGTGGCCCTCGTCGAAGTCCCGGTACCCGTTCGGGCTCCGGTCCGCTGCGAGAATGCCGAGGCGCTCGTAGTAACGCAGCGTGCTCGCAGGCACCCCGGTGCGCTCGGAGACCTCGGAGATCTTCATGTTCCGACCATAGGGCGCTCCGGCTTGACCTTCAACCCGGGTTCAAGGTCTAGCGTTTAAAATGGCGCAGTGCATGCGCCCAGCCCGACAGAGAAGGAGACCCATGCGCGCGAGTATGGAATGGATGGTTAGGCACCAGGTCGCGCTCTACGTCGCGGGACTGGCCCTCGGGGCCGTCGTCGACTGTCCCGGCCCACGATCGCCCACCCGGCAGAGCACGCGATTCACCCGGTGCTGGCGCTTCTGCTCTACGCCACGTTCCTCAGCATCCCGTTCGGCAGGCTCGGCCGGGCATTCAAGGACTGGCGCTTCCTCACGACGGTCCTCGTCGTCAACTTCGTCCTGGTGCCGCTGGTCGTCTGGCCGCTGTCGCGGATCGTCGCCGGCGACCAGGCGCTGTTCGTCGGGGTGCTGTTCGTGCTGCTGACCCCGTGTATCGACTACGTCATCGTCTTTTCCGGCCTCGCGGGCGGCGACGAGGAGCGCCTCCTGGCGGCGGCCCCGCTGCTGATGATCGCCCAGATGCTCCTGCTGCCGCTGTACCTGTGGATCTTCATCGACGCGGAGTTCGTCGGCTCCGTCGAGTTCGGTCCCTTCGTCGAGGCCTTCGTCCTGATCATCGCCCTGCCGCTGGTCGCCGCCGCGCTCACGCAGCTCGCCGCCGCCCGATGGCGCATCGGGCGCAGGGTCGAAGAGGTCGTCATGGGCGCGATGGTGCCGCTGATGGTCGCCACCCTGGCGGTCGTGGTCGCCTCGCAGGTCGCCGGGGTGAGCGCCCGGTCCGGCTCCCTGCTCCTGGCGGTGCCGGTCTTCGTCCTCTTCGCGGCCGTCATGGTGCCGGTGGGGATGCTGGTCAGCCGCGCGGCGGGCCTCGACGTGCCCGGCAGGCGCGCCGTCGTGTTCAGCGGCGCGACTCGGAACTCGCTCGTCGTGCTCCCGCTGGTGCTCGCGTTGCCCGCGGCGTTTGACCTGGCACCGCTGGTCGTGGTCACCCAGACGCTCGTCGAGCTCGTCGCCATGGTCGTGTTCGTCCGGTTCGTGCCGCTGCTGGTGCCGGAACTCGTGCCGGCTGCCGACGCGTCCGCGTAGGTTTCGTAGTCGAAGCTGCCCTCGCGCCTCAACGGGTCGGCAGGAGTCCTCGGAGGGCTGCCGCACTCCGACGGTCAAGCAATGAGCGCCTTGGCGGCGGCGAGGATGTCGATGGTCGGCCGGTACTAGGCACTGCTTGATTAGACATGCATCCATTTTTGAAGGATGTCGATGCCGGCTACACGTCGACCGGATGGTGTTCGTGAAGGCGGGGCTCTCTGATCGTCGGTGATCCGCACTTCCTCGGCGTCTTCAGCATCCGGGCGTCACGTCAGTTGGAGAGTGGTTAAGCAGGTGGGGTCGTCGAGGCGGGTCGAGATGTCCTGTTTCGCGGTGCGGTCTTCGGTGCTGACCGTGAGCGTCGCATCAATACCGCGGGGCAGCCAGAGTCCGATGAATCCGTTGTCGTAAGTCGTGAGCGAATCTTCGAGGATGGTCTCGCCCGACGTCGTGTTGACCACTGTGACATCGACGTCAGTGTTGGCGAGCTCGCCGAGACAGGTAGTGAGGCTGTGGAAGTAGCACTCGTGGGTCTGCTCGAGATACGGGGCGATAGAGACGTAGAAGTCGTCCTCTGGCATCGGCAGAGTGGTTTGGTTGTTCTGATCGTCGGTGAGGACGAGTTGGTCGGGCTCGATCGAAGCCATGAGTTCGGTTGAGCGGTCTATGACCGGCATCGTGTCAAGACGCTTGATGATTTCCCGGGCGTCCAGGCCATCGAGGCCGTGGTGGGCTACCAGAGACTGATCGGATCCTGCGGAAGGGGATGGGTCAGCACCGGCGCAGCCGCTGAGCAGGAGGACGGCGCTGGCTGCCAGCGCGGTTATGGTCGCGCCGAGTCCCTGCCGGCTTCTGGAGGGTCGGATTGGTGCGGCAAGGGTAGGGGTCATATCGAGCTCTTCTCTCGGGTAGATGTTGGTCATGTCGTCAGGCCCGATCTCCGCCTCCGTCCCGCCCCGGGACCGAAGGCGGGACGATGCTCAGCTCACGCCTGCGCGGAGCGAAATCCCAAGGTGTTAGGAGCGGACGAGGCGGTTGATGGCGTCGCTGGCTTCCTGGATCTTGGCGATAGCCGCGTCCTCATCGCCTTGCTTGGCGGCGTCGAGGACGCAGTGCTTGAGGTGGTCATCGAGCAGGCCGGTCGCCACACCCTGCAGGGCCCGGGTGAGGGCGGAGACCTGGGTGAGGATATCGATGCAGTACTTCTCGTCGTCGATCATCTTCGTAATCCCCCGGGCCTGGCCTTCGATGCGCTTCATGCGGTTGCGGTAGCGGTCCTTGTCGCTGATGTAGCCGTGCTGGTGGGTCCCGGTGTCGGTCCTGATCTCGGTGCTGTCGGTGGCAGTGTCGTTGGCCATGGTTGTGTCCTTCACTTCTGGCGCTCCAGGACGGAGCGGGTGCTGGCTTCGGGGGTGAGGTCGATGCGCCGCAGCAGCTGGGCGTTGAGGGCGACAACGACGGTGGAGATCGACATCAGGATCGCGCCGACCGACATCGGCAGGACGAACCCGACGGGTGCGAGGACGCCGGCCGCGAGCGGGACGGAGATGAGGTTGTAGCCGGCGGCCCACCACAGGTTCTGCTTCATCTTCCGGTAGGCGGCCCTCGACAGCTGGATCACCGACAAGACGCTGCGCGGGTCGGAGCTGGCGAGAATGACCCCGGCCGAGGCGATGGCGACGTCGGTGCCGGCTCCGATGGCGATGCCGACATCGGCCTGGGCCAGCGCGGGGGCGTCGTTGACGCCGTCGCCGACCATGGCGACCTTCTTGCCCTCGTGCTGGAGCGCGGCGACTTTCGCGGACTTGTCCTCGGGACGAACGCCGGCGAAGACGCGGTCGATGCCGAGTTCCTGGCCGACCTCGTTCGCCACCGCTTCGGCGTCACCGGTGATCATGACGACCTCGACGCCGAGCTCATGGAGGGCGTCGACGGCATCGCGGGACTCTGGGCGAACCTCGTCGGCGAGCTTGAGGCCACCGATCACCTTGCCATCACGGAGGACGTGCAGGATGATCGCGCCCTCTGCCCGCCACGCGTCTGCCGTGTCGACCTCGTCCTGCCCGGTCTCTTCGAGCAGCCGGGGTCCGCCGACGCGGATCTCCTGGTCGGCCACCGTCGCAGTGACGCCGACCGCGGGGGAAGAGGTGAATCCGCTGGACGGCTCGAGGGTGAGGCTCTTCTCCTTGGCGGCGGTAACGATGGCCTGGGCGAGGGGGTGCTCGCTGTCGGCCTCGGCGGATGCGGCCAGGGCGAGCACCTGGTCGGCATCCATGCCTGCGGTCGGTTCGACGCCGGTGACGGTGGGCTCGCCCTTGGTCAGGGTGCCGGTCTTGTCGAAGAGGACCGCGTCGACTTGGCGCATGGACTCCAGGGCGAGGCGGTCCTTGACCAGGACGCCGCCGCGGGCGGCGCGCTCGGTGGCGATGGAGACGACCAGTGGGATCGCCAGGCCCAGAGCGTGGGGGCAGGCGATGACGAGGACGGTGATGGTGCGGATGACCGCGTCGTCGGGCAGTCCGAAGAGGGTCCAGACTGTTGCGGTGATCAGGGCGGCTACGAGGGCGAACCAGAACAGCAGGGCAGCGGCGCGGTCGGCGATGCGCTGTGCACGGGAGGAAGAGCCCTGCGCCTCAGCGACGAGCCGGTTGATGCCCGCCAGCGCCGTGTCGTCGCCCGTGGCGGTGATCTCCACCCGCAGGCCGGAGTCGGTGGCGACGGTGCCGGCGGTGACGTTCTCGCCCTCGCCGCGGGCGACGGGGCGTGACTCGCCGGTGATCATGGACTCGTCCATGTCGGCGCGGCCGTCGACGACGATGCCGTCGGCGGGGACGCTGCCACCGGGGCGGACGATCACGACATCGCCGACGCGCAGCTCGGCCGGGTCGACCTTGACGACGTCGTCGCCCTCGATCCGCTCGGCCTCATCGGGCAGCAGCGCGGCCAGGGAGTCCAGCGCCGAAGTGGTCTGGGCCAGGGAGCGCATCTCGATCCAGTGGCCCAGCAACATGATGACGATCAGCAACGCCAGCTCCCACCAGAACTCGAGCTCGTGATGGACGAGCCCGAGAGTGGCGGCCCAGGAGGCGAGGAACGCGACGGTGATCCCGAGCGCGATCAGCAGCATCATCCCGGGCTGGCGGCTCTTCAGCTCGCTGACGGCACCGGTGAGGAACGGGGTGCCGCCCCAGGCGTACATGACGGTGCCGAGCACTGCGGCGACCCAGCCCGCCCAGCCGGGCACCGAGTAGCCCAGCAGCATGGCGAACATGGGAGAGAACGCGACCACCGGGATGGCGATGACGAGGTTGATCCAGAACAGTCGACGGAACTGGCCGACGTGGTCGCCGTGGCCCGCATGACCACCATGGCCACTGCCGTGATCGCCGTGCCCGGCATGGTCGCCGTGTTCCATGGTGTGGCCTTCGTGCTCGGCATGCGAGTCGTCAACGTGGCCGGACTCGGTGGTCTCGTCGGCGACGTCGCCGTGGTGATGGTGATGCGTGGTCGGGTCCGTCATTGCTCTTCGCTTCCCCTCGTTCTTCCCCGGTCTTCCCTTCGATCGGGTCGTGTCTCGCCGCGGACCCTTCAGGGCCCGCGGCGGCCGGCTCAGGAGGCCGGCTTGATCTCGCTCTCGACGACCCACTTGTGGTTGGTCATCTTCATGCCGTCGGACTCATAGTCGACCATGTAGACGGTCTCGTCGGTGGAGGAGGCGATGGTCGCCTTCGCGCCCTTCATGCCCTCCATGTGCTCCGCTTCCAGCGTGACCTCGGTGCCGTCGGCCACTCGCTGGTCTCCGGCATCCTTGATCTCCTCCTGCACGACCCACTTGTGATCCTTGACCGGATCCCCGCCGGTGGTGGGCGTGAAGTTCACCGCGTAGGTATAGGTGTCGTAGGCCCCGGCGATCGTGGCCGGTGCGCCGTCCATGCCCTCCATGTGATCGGCGGTGAGCTTGACCTCGGTGCCGACCGGATACTTCGGCGACGCGGCCTTCTCGATGCCCTCGGGGGCGGGGCCGCCGTCCATCGGATGCTCCATCCCGCCGCTGTCAGAACTGCTGCCACTGCTTCCGTGGCCCTCGTGCTGGCTGGTCGACGAGGGGGTCGCTTGGTCCTGGTCTCCTCCGGTGCTGCAGCCGGAGAGCACGAGTGCTCCGCCGAGCACTCCTGCGGCGACGGTGGTCATGAGGCGCTTGCGCATAAAGTCTCCTATCCATTCATTGTAGTCCGATCAACATTATACCCCTATGGGGTATAGGTCAAATATCGATCGGTGGGCGTGGAATCGCTCAGCTTCGATCCAGTCGCCCCGGGCAGCAGTAGTAATACTGCAGCCCCGGGGCATCGAAGGATCAGGCCATGTTGGCGGCGTACTTGGCTGGATCGGAGTCGAAGGTCGGTCCGCAGCCTGGGCAGCAGAGCCAGTAGCGCTGCCCGTCGTAGTCACGGAAGAGGCCCTTTTCTTCGGCGTCCTGTTTGTTGACCGGATTGCCGACCATGACGGGGCAGGTGGTCATGTCGTCGCTTCCTTCGACGAGAAGGTTTTCGCGATGGCCGGAATTCGCGGCGTGGTTCTCTGCGCCGGTCGTGCCGCAGCAGCCGGATCCTGCGCTGACCGGTGCCTCGGCTGCGGATGTCTCGGTTGCGGGGGAGGTGCTGCAGCAGCTGGTGGGTGCCTGGTCTTCGATTCTCATTCTCGGTGGATGCCTTTCGTGTGTTCGGATGATGGTTGGTTCTGCGGCGTCACTGCTTGGCGACGCTGCGGAACCCGCGCAGGCGGAGGCTGTTGCCGACGACGAAGACGCTGGAGAACGCCATCGCCGCGCCTGCGAGCATGGGGTTGAGCATGCCCAGCGCCGCGACCGGAATGGCCGCGACGTTGTAGGCGAAGGCCCAGAACAGGTTCGACTTGATCGTGCCCAGGGTCCTGCGGGAGAGCCGGATCGCGTCGACCGCGGCCCGCAAGTCGCCCCGCACGAGGGTGATGTCCGAGGCCTCGATGGCGACGTCGGTGCCGGTGCCCATCGCCAGGCCAAGGTCGGCCTGGGCGAGGGCGGGGGCGTCGTTGACGCCGTCGCCGACCATCGCGATGACCTTGCCCGCGTCCTGGAGGCGGGTAACGACATCCACCTTGTCCTTGGGCAGGACCTCGGCGATGACCTTTTCGATGCCGACCTCGGCGGCGATCCGCTTGGCCACGGCCTCGTTGTCGCCGGTGAGCAGGACCGGGGTGAGGCCCAGGTCTTTCAGGCCCTGGATCGCCTCGGCGCTGGTGGGCTTGACGGCGTCGGCGACGACGAGGATTCCGCGGGCCTGTCCGTCCCAGCCGACGGCGACGACGGTCTTGCCCTCGTCCTCGGCTGCGGCCTTGGCGGCGGCGACGTCGGAGGAGAGGTGCTGCGACCAGTCGGCCAGCAGGGACTCCCGGCCGACGAGCACGCCGCGGCCGTCGACGACTCCCTGGACGCCCTTGCCCTCGATGTTCGCGAAGTCCTCGGGAGTGGGCAGCTGCCCGATCTCCTGGACCGCGCCCTTGGCGATGGCCTGGGCGATGGGGTGCTCGGAGGCGTCCTCCAGAGCGCCTGCCAGGCGGAGCAGCTCGGCGCGGTCGACGCCGGGCTCGGTGATCGCCTCGACCAGGGTCATCTTGCCGGTGGTGACGGTGCCGGTCTTGTCGAGGACGATAGTGTCGACCTTGCGGGTGGATTCGAGAACCTCGGGACCCTTGATCAGCACGCCCATCTGCGCGCCGCGACCGGTGCCGACCAGCAGGGCGGTGGGAGTGGCCAGGCCGAGGGCGCAGGGGCAGGCGATGACGAGGACCGCGACCGCTGCGGTGAAGGCGGCGGAGACGGGGAACCCGGCACCGAGCCACGCGCCGAGGGCGATGACCGAGATGGCGATGACGATCGGAACGAACACGCCAGAGATCCGGTCGGCCAGGCGCTGGACCGCGGCCTTGCCAGTCTGGGCGTCCTCGACGAGCTTGGCCATCTGTGCCAGTTGGGTGTCCGACCCGACGCGGGTCGCGCGGATGACCAGGCGGCCGCCGGCGTTGACGGTCGCGCCCGTGACCGGGTCGCCGGCGACGACCTCGACTGGCACGGACTCTCCGGTGAGCATGGACGCGTCCACGGCCGACGTTCCGGAGGCGACGGTGCCGTCGGTGGCGATCTTCTCACCTGGGCGGACGACGAACTCGTCGCCGACGGCCAGATCGGAGGTCGGGATCTTGACCTCGGCCCCATTGCGCAGAACCGAGACTTCCTTCGCGCCGAGCTCGAGCAGGGCGCGCAGCGCGGCACCGGCCTGGCGCTTGGAGCGCTTCTCGAAGTAGCGGCCGGCGAGGATGAACATCGTCACCCCGGCCGCGGCTTCGAGGTAGATGTTGCCCGCGCCGTCGGAGGGAGCGATGGTGAACTCGAAGGGATGCGTCATGCCTGGCGTCCCGGCGGTGCCGAGGAACAGGGCGTAGAGCGACCACAGGAACGCCGCGGTCGTGCCCATGGAGATGAGGGTGTCCATGGTCGCGGTGCCGTGGCGCAGGTTGGTCCACGCTGCCTTGTGGAACGGCCAGGCCGCCCAGACGATCACCGGTGCGGCCAGGGCCAGGGAGGCCCACTGCCAGTAGGTGAACTGGAGCGCAGGAACCATGGCCATGGCGATCACCGGGACGGTGAGCACGATTGCGCCGATGAGGCGGTGCTTGAGCGATGTCAGCTCGGAGTCGGGAGCCTCACCATCGTCCGTGGTCGGGCCCGACGGCGTCGCGTCCTTGGGCTTGGGCATGGCAGCGGTGTAGCCGGTCTTCTCGACCTCGGCGACCAGCAGGGCGGGGTCGTACCCGTCGGGCACGGTGACCTTGGCCTTCTCGGTGGCGTAGTTGACCGTGGCGGAGACACCGTCGAGCTTATTGAGCTTACGCTCGATCCGGTTCGCGCAGGAGGCGCAGGTCATCCCGCCAATCTCGAGCTCGATGCCGGCGTCCGCGACTAGCGGCGCTTGGGTGTTCGCTGCAGCTTGGGTGCTCACCGCGTGTCCTTTCCTGTTGCTTCTTCGTCGACGGACTGGCCCTTTGGGGATCAGTGGCCGCCCGAGTGTGATTCGTCGTCTGCCTGGGTGCCGTCGCCGTGCCCGGCGTCGACCACGAACTGTGCGGTGCGGACCTTGCCGTCGATCTGGAAGTCCAGGTACAGCAGGTATCGGCCGGCGGTGGGGACCTCGGCGGCGAAGCTGACGTCTGGTCCTCCGGTCGACCCCGCTTGGGGTTCGTCGCCGGCGGGGTGCACGTGCAGGTAGGCCAGGTCACCCTCGCGCAACGCGACCAGGTGGCCAAATGCGCCGAGGTACGGCTCGAGCGCGGTGACCGGCTTGCCGTTGCGCTCGACGGTGGCCGTCAGGTCGCTCGTGCTCCCGGCGTTTAATTCTCCGTCCAGGGTGACGGTGTACCCGTCGACCTCGTCGGTGCGCGAGACCGTCGCCTCGACCGGGGCGTAGTCGCCGGCGACCTCGACGGCACGGGTGAGCGTGACGCCCTCGGCGTCCTTCCCGGCGGGGGTGAAGTCGGCGTAGACGCGGTAGGTTCCTGCCTCGTCCCAGTTCCACGACGGCACCGACCAGGTGCCGGTGGCCTCGTCCAAGTCCGGGTGCACGTGGCGGAACTGCGTCCCGTCGGTGCGCACCACGATCAGGTGAAGATCCTTCTCATGAGTCCTCGTGTACTCCGTCACCGGCTTCCCGTCCTCATCGAGGATCCGGAAGCTCAGTTTGCCGGCATCATTGGTGCCTGATGGGGCCGTGACGGGAGAGAGGACGTAGCCGGCAGCGCTGGCCGAGACGCCGTTCATCGCGTGCTCCATGTTCTGCTCCTCCGTGTCCCCGTGACCCTCGCCGTGCGAGCCCGTGTCGCTGCTCTTGGCCCAGGCGGCCAAGACGCTGTCGGGGACGACGACGCCGGCGAGCCCGAAGGCCGCGCCGAACGCCACCACCAGCCCAGCGCCGTAGGCCGCGAGCCTGACCGGTGCCTTTATCAGACGCGAACCGCCGTATAGCCGGCTTCCTCGACCGCGGCCAGGACCTTCGCGTCGTCGACCTCGCCGGAGGCGGAGACGACGAGCTTGCCGGTCTGCGCGCTGACCTGGATATCGGTGACGCCAGAGATCTCGCTGACCTCCTCGCGGACCGACATCTCGCAGTGCCCGCAGGTCATGCCCGTCACCTGGTACTCGTTCGCAGTCATCGCATAACCTCCTCAATTTGGGTACCCCCGGTGGGTACCTGTGTGAGTGCAACCGTATACCCCTGACGGGTATTCCCGCAAGGGGATGCGGACTCGCCGCTGAATGATCCCCACGTGTCGAGGGGATACACCACCGGGGTATGCTGGGGCTGTGGAGACCGCGACCGATGAACCCTGCCGTAGCCGGCACTGGCTGCAGCTGATCATTCTTACGGCGCTGCTGATCACGGGTCTCCTCGGCATGCACGCGCTGGTCGGCGGACCGGCAGCGGCGACGACCCCCATGGCGTCGCCGGCTCACGCGTCCTCCCAGTCGCCCGGCATGACGGGCATGACGTCTATCGCCTCCATGTCGAGCGCGACCGGAGCACAGGGTCCGGTGCACGGCTCCGGAGGCTGCGCAGACGCCATGAACAGCGGCGACTCCACCTGTGTCTCCGCGCCTACGACCCAGAGCATTCCGGCCCTCCCCGTTCCGTCCGTCGCAGCTGTGCCCACACTCGTCTCTGCGCCCATGCCGTCGTCGCCGTCCGAGACGCCCCGCCGGTTCGCGCTGACGCATCTGGAGCTGTCGATCTACCGAACGTGAGCACTGAGGAGCGCCGATGCGGCGCTCCTCAGTCAGCCACCTCGGCGGGTCCACGACCCTGCCGTGCCTGCCACGACACCGTGTCCCAAAACGCTGGCCCATCTTCCGGGCCCAGGCGGCTCTGTGCCTCCGATCACCCGTGTTCGTCGAGCGCGCGGGCGCGATGTCGTGGTCCCGTTCACCATCGACACAGAAGGACATCACCCATGCATTCCACCCTGAATCGTCGACAGTTCCTGTCTGTCGGCGCATTGACGCTGACTGCCGCCGGCTTCGCCGGATGCAGCACCACTGCCACTAAGACAACCTCGTTCATTGGGTCCAGCAGCACCGCAGTCACTTCCGCCGAGGCGAAGCGCCGCCGCACCGGAACGATCGTGCGGCGTGCGCTGACCGCCGAGCCGGTCACCCTGGACCTCGGAGGGAAGACCGCCAAGACCTGGGCCTATCGGGGAGCGTCGGCGACCAAGCCGCTGCGCGGCAACGTCGGTGACTCCCTGAAGGTCGACTTCACCAACGACCTGCCCGATCCGACCAGCGTCCACTGGCACGGGCTGGCGCTGCGCAACGACATGGACGGAGTGCCGAGCCTCACCCAGGAGCCCATCGAGCCCGGTGGGTCGTTCGACTACGAGTTCACGCTGCCCGAGCCGGGCACGTTCTGGTTCCACCCGCATGTCGGCGTGCAGCTCGACCGCGGCCTGTATGCGCCGCTGATCATCGACGATCCGCACGAGAAGGGCGACTACGACCAGGAATGGGTGATCGTTCTTGATGACTGGCTGGACGGCGTCACCGCGACGCCCGACGAGGTCCTCGCCGAGCTCGAGAAGGGGATGATGGACCACGGCGGCATGGACATGGGGCCGATGCGGATGGGCAACACCCTGATGGGCGCGACCTCGCCGCTACTCGGCGGCGACGCCGGCGACGTCTACTACCCCCTCTACCTGATCAACGGCACGCCTGCGAACGACCCCCAGACCTTCACCGCCAAGCCCGGGGAGCGGATCAGGCTGAGGATCATCAACGCCGGCGGCGACACCGCCTTCCGCTTCGGGGTCGGCGAGCACCCGCTGACGATCACCCACACCGACGGATTCCCCGTCGAGGCCTTCGAGGCCGAGAGCGTCGTGCTCGGCATGGGGGAGCGCTACGACGCGATCATCACCGCCGGCGACGGCGCGTTCGCGGTCGTCGCCGAGGCCCTGGGGAAGCAGGACCAGGCCCTCGCCGTCCTGCGCACCGCATCGGGCAGCGCACCCGCGAAGGACACGACGCTGCCGCAGACGAAAAATCCCGCCACAGCGGCCGACCTCAGGGCAGCCGGCGAGGTCGCACTTCCCAAGCGCGGCGTCGACCGCACGCTCACCCTCGAGCTGACCGGAAGCATGGAAAAGTACGACTGGGCGATCAACGGCAAGCGCATGAACATGGACCAACCGATGCGCGACGCCCTCGGCATCGCCGACGGGGAGCGGGTCGCCCTCGAGTTCAAGAACTCGACGACGATGTGGCACCCGATGCACCTGCACGGGCACACCTACCAGCTTCCCGGCGGCGGGCCGCGCAAGGACACCTCGATCGTCCTGCCCGGCACGACGCTGCGCGTCGAGTTCGACGCCGACAACCCCGGGCGGTGGCTCACCCACTGCCACAACGTCTACCACGGGGAAGCCGGGATGATGACGACGATCGCCTACCAGGAGAACTGACGCATCAGGGCCGCGCACCTTACCGGGTGCGCGGCCCTGCGCCTCAATTGCGCGGACATGGCGTCTTCGTGACCCGGGGGAGACGGTCCGATGCCCCCGACGCGGCGCATCGGAACAGACAGTGCAGCACACGCCGCAACGTCGGTGAGTGTCGGACAGTGTCGATGGTGGTTCTGAGCGTGGTCATCGGGACTCCTTCGGCGTGTTTCGGCGGCCTCGTCGCGGGACGGGTCAGCCGCCGTCTCGGTGTACCTGCGGCGGGTGTCGGCGTTCGTGTCCGGCGGACTCATCCGTCCGCCGGACACGAACGGTCGAGGATGCGTCACGACTCCTGAGCGGGCTCCTTCTCGGCGTCGACGTGAGCCTGCCCGGTGGGGCGGATGTGCCGCAGACCGATCGCGGCGATGAGCGCGGCAAGGGCGGCGATGATCGCGGAGGTGATCCCAGCGGCGTTCAGTCCGCTGGTGAACGCCTGCTGGGCCGCGGTCGTCAGTGCCTCTCCGACGTCGCCCGGCAGCTGTCCGGCGGTGGCGATGGCCCCGTCGATCCCGGTCTCGGCCGCGGCCGCCGCCTCCGGTGGCAGCCCATCGGGCAAGGAGTCGCTGATCTGGCTGCGATAGGCGGCGATCCCGATGCTGCCGATGACCGCGACACCGAGTGAGATGCCCAGGTCGTTGACGGTCGTCGCGAGCCCGGAGGCACCGCCGGCCTTCTCCGGCGGGACCGAACTCACCACCAGGTCCGTGGTCAGCGCCATGGACGGCGCGACCCCGGGGTAGGTGACGACGAAGCTCGCGATCACCAGCGCAAGACCGGTACCGGCATCGAGCTGAGCGAACAGGACGTAGCCGACGACCTGGGTGAGCAACCCGACGGCGATCACGTTCCCTGGCCGGAATCTGCGGGCGAGCATGGGCGAGAGGGTCGAGACCACGATGAGGACCGCCGCGGCGGGCAGAATCGACAGCCCAGCCTGCATGGGCGAAAGCCCCTGGACCTGCTGCAGGTACTGGGTGAACAGCGAGTACACCCCGCCCAGCGCCGCGGCCGAGAGCAGGAACACCGCAAGTGCCCCGCTGACGGTGCGATTGGCGAACAGGCGCACGTCCAGTAATGGCTGCTGCGCACGCAGCTGCCGAATCACGAACCACATCCCGACCAGTGCTCCGGCGATCAACAGGCCGATTGACGGACCGGCCGGCTCCTGGGTCGCGAGGCGTTTGACACCGTAGATGATGGCCAGCAGCGACGCGACCAGGAGCAGTGCGCTGAACAGATCGATCTTCGCACTCGGATCCTTGTGCTCGGGCAGCAGAAGCGGCGCGCCGATGGCCACCAGTGCCATCACGGGCACCGCGACGAGGAACGTCGCCTGCCAGCCGAAGGCTTCGAGCAGCAGCCCGGACAGAAGCGGTCCAAGGGCGACGCCGGCGGAGATCCCGCCGGCCCACACACCGATCGCGACACCCCGAGCCTTCGGGTCGGCGAAGAGCACGAAGATCAGTCCCAGCGTGGACGGAAGCATCATGGCTCCTCCCACGCCGAGGACGGCGCGCCAGGCGATCATCAGCTCGGGACTGGTCGTCAACGCTGCAGCGATGGACACGATCCCGAAGAGAACCGCGCCGATCACCATGAGCAGCCGCTTGCCTATCCGATCGCCGAGAACGCCCATAGCGACCAAGAATCCGGCCATGACGAACCCGTAGATGTCGAGGATCCACAGCAGTTGTGCGCTCGTCGGGTTCAGGTCGGCAGCCATGTTCGGGGCCGCCAGGAACAGGATCGTCAGCATCATGAACAGCAGGGTCGACGGAATCACGAGGACCGCGAGCCCCCACCACTGCTTCGGCCCGGTCCTGGGTGCGGGTGCATTCGTCTCAGACATGGCGCACCTCCTTGTTCTGCATCGTCGTTCTCATGGCTGCATTGGTCCTTTCGTTCTCGACAGGGGTGTCACGGGCGAGGTGCCCTTAACCGAAGTCGATCATTGGTGTACGACATCCAACCGCTATACTAGCTCGTATATTCCCGTACGAGTTAGAGGTGGAGCATGCCGAACGGTAAGGGTGCGACCGGCGCTGGTGGACAGCAGCCGGTGCGTCGAGGAAAGACGGCCAACCAGCGGGCCGACGCCCAGCGCAACCGGGCGAAGATCCTCGCGGCGACGCCGGACGCGCTCCGGAAGGATCCCGATGCCTCCGTCGCAGACATCGCCGCCGAGGCGGGCGTCGGCCGGATGACCCTCTACGGGCACTTCAAAACCCGGGCCGAGCTCATCGATGCAACCCTCGTCGACGGCCTGGAAGGGGCGGAGGCCGTCCTGGCCGACGTGCCCCTCGACGGTGATCCAGGCGAGGCGTTCGAAGCCCTGATCACCTCGAGCTGGATGCTCTTGGAGCGCATCCGCGCCGTGCTCGTGGTGGCTCAGCGCGAACTGCAGCCGGCCCGCATCCGCGAGATGCATGAGAAGGCCGAAGCCCGGTTGAGGAGCCTTCTCGAGCGCGGCCAGCGCGAAGGGGTCTTCCGTGCGGACCTGCCGGTCGGCTGGCTGCTCGCGGTCACCCACCTCACGATGAACGCCGCAGCCGAGGAGGTCACCGCCGGTCGACTCGACCGTGATGACGCGGCTCGCGTCATCGTCGCCACTCTGCACTCTGCCTTCGCTGCCAACGATCACAACTGACCCGCCGAATCGCCGGCCAGGGCAATTCGTCGTCCTCGCGAGCCGAACGTGGGGCGGCCGGTGGCGTCTCGTGGGGCACTCATCGATGCGCACTTACGTTCGAGTATGCAATAATCTGTGTATGGACGCAGATAAGCAGATATGCGGGCTCGACCCCGACAGTCAGTACGTGGAACTTGCCGTCGAGGTGTTCGGGCTCCTCGCCGACGCGACCCGAGTCCGGATCGTCCTCGCGCTGCGTCGCAGCGACGAGCTGTCGGTGAACCACCTCGCCGAGAGCGTGGGCAAGTCGCCGGCCGCGGTGTCGCAGCACCTGGCGAAGCTGCGGATGGCCCGGATCGTGTCGACCCGGCAGGAGGGGCAGCGGGTGTTCTATCGGCTGGAGAACGAGCACGCCTCCCAGCTGGTGTCCGACGCGATCTTCCAGGCCGAGCACTCTGTCGCCAATGGGCAGGTCCCGGCACACCACCACGAGGAACGAGCAGAAGCATGACGGAGCACAGCCACGCCCATCCGCACGCTGACCACGAGCAGGAGAGCGGAGCGTCCGCGCACGATCACGCGGATCGTGATCACGGCCAGGACCACGGGCATACGCACGGTCATGGCCATTCCCATGACCACGGCGAGCACGGTCACTCCCACCCGACGGGGTTCAAGGGCTTCCTGTACGGGATCTTCGTCCCGCACTCCCACGACGCCGCCGACTCGATCGACGACGCGATGGAAGCCCACTCCGAGGGAATCCGCGCGCTGAAGATCAGCCTGGTGCTCATGCTGGCAACGACCGTGCTGCAGGCCGCCGTCGTCGCGTTCTCCGGATCGGTAGCGCTGCTGGCCGACACGATCCACAACCTCTCCGACGCCCTGACCGCGGTGCCGCTGTGGATCGCGTTCGTGCTGTCCCGTCGGGTCGCCACGCGGAAGTACACCTACGGCTTCAACCGGGCCGAGGACCTCGCCGGGCTGTTCATCGTCCTGATGATCGCCCTGTCGGCAGTCATCGCCGTTTGGGAGGCGATCGACCGCATGCTCAACCCCAGGCCCATGGAGAACATCGGCTGGGTGATCGCCGCCGGCATCATCGGCTTCCTCGGCAACGAGGCGGTCGCGGTCTACCGCATCCGCGTGGGCAGGAAGATCGGCTCGGCCGCCCTGGTCGCAGACGGCATCCACGCCCGCACCGACGGATTCACCTCTCTGGCCGTCGTGGCCGGCGGGATCGGCGTGCTGCTCGGCTTCCCGCTCGCCGACCCGATCGTAGGCCTGCTGATCTCGGCCATGATCGCGGTGCTGCTGGTCGGTACCGTGCGCTCGGTCGGCCGACGGCTGATGGATGGCGTCGAGCCGGAGCTCGTCGACCGCGCCGAGCACGCCCTGGAGCATCTGGCCGAGGTCGAGTCGGTGGAACGGGTGCGGATGCGCTGGGTCGGGCACAGGCTCCATGGCGACGCGCTCGTCCGCACCTCCGCGACGAGCCTCTCCGACGCCGACCGGCTGGCCGCGGAGGCGGAGAGTTCGGTGAAGCAGCACATGCCGAATGTGGATGAGATGTCTGTCCGAGTGGCCCCGGTCTGGCGGTGACTGGCTCCGTCATGCGGCTGGTCGTTTAGGAGCGGCTCGTATGCATCTCCTTCTCGAGACGAGACCGATGCCCCGCGATCATGCGAGGGCCGGTCTCAGAAAACTGTCCAGTTAGGGCGAGCGTCCAAGGCGGGCTACAGGAGGCGACGACCGGCAGGTGTTGAAGATCTGGAGGAGCGCCGACGCCCGAAGAGGAGTGGCTCGACGTCGCCGCCGCGGCCGAATGCCTCCATTGAAGCGCCCGGACCACCCCGGCGACTCACCTCAGTATCATGGTCTTCAACGCGTCCTGCCCTGCTGGATTGGGAGTGCGAGTCGAGTGCCGATTCATTCGCGAGTCGACTGGCGACTCGACTCGCTTGTGAGTGAACGTCACAAACTTGTCGAGTCGGGGTACTTCTCACGGTCGCTCAACGCCTACGGCCGGGCCGGGCAGCCGTGCCCGCGCTGCGAGGCTGCGGGCCTGGACGGCGTGATCGTGCGCGAGCAGTTCGCGAACCGTTCCTCGTACCGGTGCTCTCGGTGCCAGAGGAAGCCGCGGCGGGCGCGGGTCTGAGGAGGCCCACCCACGAGCACCCGCTCACCCCTGATCGAGCGGGACTCCTCGGCGAGCCGTTCATGCCGTGGTTGCCTGCGCTGTCCACGGGCGCGGTGCCATGGCCCGTCAAAACGGTTCTCCTCCGTGACCCCTGGTGTGTCCGGCAGACTGTGAGCCATGGGTGTTCCCTCCGATCTTGCCGGGCCGCCTCCGGTCAACCCGGCGCTGCCCGATCTCCTGCGCAGAGTCCTGGCTGCCCGCGGTCTCTCCGAGGCGTGCGCCAGCGCGGTGTGACAGAACGGGGTCGGCGGTCTGACGTTCGCCGTGGCGAGCGGTGGTCCCGGGAGCCCGGCCGACGTCTACGCCAAGTGGAATCCGTCCGGGTCGGGGGAGTCGCTCGTGGACGAGGCGGAGCGGATGCGGTGGATACAGGGCCGCCACCCTGCGCCCACCGTGGTGGAGCTCATCGCCGACGGGGGCGAGAAGGTGCTTCTCACTCAAGCTCTGCCCGGCGAGTCTGCGGTCTCAGCACGATGGCGGGAGCACCCGGACACAGCGCTGCAGGCCCTCGGCACCGGACTGCGTGAACTGCACGACGTGGCCGTTGACGACTGCCCCTTCGCGTGGGACGTCGACTCCCGGATCCGCCTGGCGGGTGCTGACGCGCGAGTTCTCGGTGATGCTCCGGATGTTGATCGGCTGGTCCTCTGCCAGGGAGACCCCTGTGCCCCGAACACGCTGCCCGCGAGGGACGGGTCGTTCCTCGCCCACGTCGACCTTGGACGCCTTGGAGTGGCGGATCGGTGGGCCGATCTGTCCGTCATGTCCATGTCCCTGGCCTGGAACTACCGCGCCTACGACAAGTCCGTCTTCTGGAGGGCCTACGGGGGTCGAGCCTGATCCGCAGCGCATCGGGTACTACAGGGAACTCTGGAACCTCGCCCAGGGTGCCCCGGGTGGGCCCGGGGCACCGTCCGTGGGCGGGGCTCAGTGCACCGAGCGCACGCTCTGCAGGTCCGTGGTGGCATTGCCGGTCGTGCGGTCAGAGGCCACGGAGGAGTCCTCCGCACGGGCGCGCTGCTCGTCCGCGACGTCCTCCACGCGCTCCAGGGAGACCGAACCGGTGTGCTGGTGCGGGCGCGGGTGGTCCTGGTAGTACGCGGCCAGGCGCGAGAAGCCCTCGTCCAGGCTCACGGACGGCGTCCAGTCCAGCAGCTCACGGGTCTCGCGCTGGTCGAACCAGTGCGCGGTGGACAGCTGCTCGGCGAGGAACTCGGTCATGGGCGGCTCGCCGTCGCCCGCGCGCAGCTTGGCAGGCAGGTGCGGCCACACGGTCTCGATCACGCGTCCCGCGAGGCGTGCCGCCTTGCCCGGGACCGATCGGGTGGGCGCGGGGGAGCCGGTGGCCTGGCACATCCGGGCGATCAGCTCGCCCACGGGGCGCGGCTCGCCGTTGGTGAGCACCAGGGCCCGGCCGTGCACGTGGTCGATGCGCTGCAGCGCCCGGACGATGCCCTCGGAGGCGTTGTCGATGTACGTGGTGTCGATCATCGCGGCACCGTGGTCCAGGTTGGGCATGCGCCCGGCGGCCGCACGGTCCGCCACGCGCTCCACGAGCTGCGTGTCCCCGGGGCCCCACACGATGTGCGGACGCACGGCGGCCACCTTGAGGTCCCGCTGCCCGTCCATGCTCAGGGCCAGCAGCTCGGCCGCGGCCTTGGAACGGGCGTAGTTGCCGCGCGCCTTCTGCGGGTCCGCGGGCTCCGCACCCGCGCCCTCGATCGAGACCCCGGTGTGGGCCACGGAGGGGGAGGACACGAACACCACGTTCTTCACCCCGGCGTTCTGCGCCTGGCACAGCAGGATGCGCGTGCCCGTGACGTTGACGCGCACGAACTCGGACCAGTCCCCGGTGAAGGAGACCTTGGCGGCCAGGTGCACGACGTCGTCCACGCCGTCCAGCGCGCGGGCCACGTCCTCGGGATCGGTCACCGAGCCGAGCACCTCGTCCACGCCCTCGCGCTCCGCCACGGGAGCGTGGCCGCGCTGGAACACGCGCACCTTCCAGCCGCGCGCGAGCAGCACGCGGGCGACGTCGCCGCCGAGCATCCCGGACGCGCCCGTCACCAGGACGGTGCGGCCCGTGCCGTCGAGCTCGCCGTGGGTCACCGTGGCACCGCCGCGGTCCGGGTCCGCGGTCTGCACGGAGCCGGCGTCGCCGGCGTCCGGGGAGCTGGGCCGGGCGGACGGCTCGGACGACGGAGAGGACGCCGAGGAGGTGGGCCGGGACGCCGCAGCCGGGCGGGCGGCGTCGTCGGCGGCCGGAGCGCGGTGGCGCCCGGTGCGCCCGGGCTGCGCGGAGGTGTCGCGGGGATCGTCGCTCACAGTGCACTCAGCTTTCCGGTGGCCAGGGCGCGCTCGGCCCAGTCACTCAATTCGGCTCGGTCAATCTTGGAGTTGTGACGGATGTCGGTGGGGTGCTCGGGGATCACCAGCACGGCGCTGACGGGCAGGCCCGTGGCGAACTCCACGGTGGCGCGCACGCGCTCGCTCAGCTCGGCGGAGGCCAGGGCCGGGGCACTCGCCGGCGGATCGGTCTCGACGACCGCCACGGCGGACTGGGAGCCCGCGGGGCCCACACCCACCACGGCGGCGCGGCCCACGCCGGGCACCGTCTGCGCGGCGTGCTCGGCGGCCACCGAGGAGACCGGGCCGCCGGACATGGTGATCACGTGGGCCAGCCGGCCCTCGTACCAGAGCCGCTCGCGCGCGTCGAAGTGCCCGACGTCGCCCGTGCGGTGCCAGCCTGGGGTCTCGTCCGAGGCGCGCTCGGTGATCCACAGCCGGTCGTAGTGGTCCTTGGCGTGGGGTGCCCGGGCGACGATCTCACCGGTGACGCCCGGGGTGGTGACGATCTCCGGGGAGACGGAACCGTCCGCGCGCAGGGGCAGTACACCCAGCTCGGCACCCTCCACGGGGGTGCCCACGCACACGCCGCCCCCGGCGCCCTCCACGCCCGCCTGGGCGTCCTCGCGGGCGGCGCGGATCACGTCCAGGCTGACGTCCGTGAGCGGCAGCGCCTCGGTCATCCCGTAGGGCGTGTGCAGCTCGGCGGCGGGCATGAGCTCCTGCAGCCGGGTCAGCAGCTCCTCGGGGATCGGGGCGCCCGCGGAGAGCATCAGCTCCACCCGCGCCAGGGCGTCCCGCTCGGCGGGGGAGAGCTCGTCCGCGGTGGCGAGTACGTTGGCGATCGCGGCCGGGGAGGCGAACACGGCGCTCGCGTGGATGGCCATGGTGGCCTCGGCCAGCGCTCGGGCGGTGAGCGTCTTGGGGCTGGTGACGTCCATGTCCGGGGTCACCGAGGCCGCGCCGAGGGCGGGGCCCAGCAGGGCGAACGGCGCGAAGCCCGCTACGAGGCCCGTGCCCGCGCGCAGCCCGTAGGTGTCCCGGATGGTGTCGCGCATCCCGGCCATCTGCCGGTGCGTGTACACCACGCCCTTGGCGGGGCCGGTGGAGCCGGAGGTGAACAGCACGGCGGCCTCGGCGTCCGGGTCCACGGCGGGGATCTCGTCCGGGTTCACCGTGGTCACGGAGTCCATCAGCTCGGGCACCGTGTGGGCCACGCCCAGCAGCTTCTTGGACACCGGGTCCAGGGCGTCCGCGGCGATCCGCGTGCCCGGCCAGCCGAGGGCGCGCGCGCCCACGAGGGCCTTGCGGATGCCGATGAACCAGCGCGGGGAGGAGCCGCGCAGCGCCCTGGTCAGGCCCTTGCGCCCGAGCCCCTGGTCCGCGACCACGATCACCGCGCCGATCCGCAGGCACGCGTAGATCAGGGTGGTGAGCATGGACCCGGGCGGCACCATGAGGTTCACACGGTCCCCGGGACGCACCCCGGTGCGCAGCAGCGCCACGGCCAGCTGGTCCACGGAGGCGGAGAGCTGCGCCCAGCTCACGCTGCGCTCGACGTCCAGTGCGGGGGCGGAACCGTCCACGGTGGCGGCCACCGGACCCATGTCCACCACGGCGGGGGAGCCGTCACGACGCCGCGCGTCCAGCTCCGCGAAGAACGGCACGAACGCGGCGCGGCCGCGGGCCCGCTGCTCGCGGTGGGTCTCGACGACGGGCTCGGCGTCCCCGAAGCGCTCCTCGAGCCACGTGAACAGCGGGGTGGCGATGTCCCGGGCCTCGGGCAGCAGGTGCTTGGCGCCCTCGAAGCGGTGCACGTCCGCGTGCGGGGCGCGGCGCATGAGGTCGTCCAGGTAGCGCTGCTGGAAGACCGGGTCCCCGGTGCCCCACAGCAGCAGCGTGGGGACCTCGCGCGCGCTCATCCGCCCAGCGATCCGCTCGTAGGCGGCGTGGGACGGGTGGTCCTCGGGGGCGGGGATGTCCGCGACGAAGTGGGCGATGCCCTCGCGGCGCTCCCGGGAGCCGTAGGGGGCCTTGTAGGCGCGCTTGACCTCCTTGGAGGCCGCCGGGTCGCACAGTGCGAGCGTGGTGTCCAGGAACGCCGTGCTCCCGGAGGTCAGGGGCTCGTGCACCGCCCTGTTCAGCGCCAGGCGCAGCGCGGAGGGGATGGGCTCGGCGTTGTCGTGGTGCACCGCGGTGTTGGTCAGCACGGTGGCCGCGTGGATGGCGGGGTGTTCCTGGGCCCAGCCCTGGGAGATCAGCCCGCCCCAGTCGTGGGCGAGCGTGACCACCGGCAGCGCGGCGTCGTCCAGTCCGAGGGCGGCGGTGAGGTCGCCGAGGTCGTGCACGCGGTCCTCGAGGCGGCGGAAGAGTCCCGTGCGCTCGGAGAAGCCCATGTCCAGCTGGTCCACGGCCACCACGCGCCAGGGGCGCTGCGGGTGAGCCGCGGCACGCAGCACGTCCCGCCACAGGTAGGACCACGTGGGGTTGCCGTGCACGGCCAGGATGACGCCGCGCGGGCGCAGCCCCGCCCGTTCGAGCTGCTCGCGGTTGTCCAGCACGTGCCATCGGCGCCTGCGCCCGGCCACCGGTTCGACCGGGGCGGTGGAGGCCACGGTGAGTACCGTGGACCACGCGGGGTCGATGCCCGGCAGGGGGGTCTCGGTGAAGGGCAGGCGCTCGGCGCCGGAGTGCTGCGGGGACACGGATCCTCCTGCGGGGTGCGGGGCGCTCACCAGGCGATCTCCATGAGCGTGGTGTTCAGACCGGAGCCCACGCCGAGGCACAGCACGCGCGCCCCGGGCTCCAGCCGCTCGGCCTCGAGGGCCAGGGTCATGGGCAGCGCGGCGGCGGCCACGTTGCCCCAGTAGGGGAACGTGAGGGGCACCTTGGCGGCGTCGATGCCCATGTCCTCGATGAGCTTGTTGGTGTGGGAGTTGGACACCTGGTGGGTGACGTAGGAGTCCATGTCCCGCCAGTCCCAGCCGTCGCGCTCCGCGTCCAGCCAGGCCTCCACCACGAGGCCCACACCGTGGTTGAGCAGCCCGGTGGCGTCCGTGAACATCCCGTCCCCGCCGCCGATGCACAGCCGGCTGAACTCCGTGCCGGCACGGGTCACGGAACCCACGATCCGGTGGCCGTCCGGGTGGCGGTCCGCGGGACCCACCACGGCGGCCGCGGCACCGCAGCCCAGGGTCAGGGTGGCGAACTCCTGGACCACCTGCTCGCGGGTGATGTCGTCCTCGCGCAGCCGGGCGATCGCGGCCTCGTGCCACGGGGAGGGGTCTTCGCCCGCCACCACGAGCGCGTACTCGATGGCACCGGCGTCGATCATCGAGGACGCCACGGTGAGGGCGTTGACGAAGCCCAGGCACGCGTTGGTCATGTCGAAGTTCAGGGCGGAGCTGGGAAGGCCCAGGCGCTCGTGGATGCCCACGGCCACCGCGGGCTCGTAGTTGTCGCGGGTCACCGAGGCGTTGATGAACAGCCCAATCTGCTCGGGCCGGATCCCGGACTGCTCCAGTGCCGCCTGCCCGGCCTCGGTGGCGCCGTCCGTGAAGTGGCGGCCGGGTGCCCAGCCGCGGCGCTCCTTGATGCCCGCAAGGCGCTCCAGAAGCCCCTTGGGAAGCCGCAGCCGCTTGAACGTGTGGGCCAACTCCTCATCGAACCGGGTGGAGGGGATCACCACGTCCGCTTCCGTCCTGGTCACCGACAGGACGGCGGCGTTTCGGTTTCTGATGGTGGAGTTACCGGTCAATGTGGCGCTTTCGATCAGACGCCACCCGTACCGTCAAGGAATCGATCGTGTGATGGACCTCGGCGCTCGGGTGAACAAGCGGGCTGGACCGGCCCAGTCTAGCGGCCCAATCTGACAGCACCATCAGCGCCCCGCGCCCGCCGCCGCGCTCCCGGGCCGGTGCGCCACCCGCACCGCGCCACCCGTTTCCGGACCGGGGTCGCGGACCGGTCGCCGGGTAGACTCAGGGGTCACCCCCGCCGACCACAGGAGTTCCCCCGCGTGCACTTAAAGACCCTCACCGTGCGTGGTTTCAAGTCCTTCGCCTCCGCCACCACGTTCCACTTCGAACCGGGTGTCACGGCCGTGGTGGGCCCCAACGGCTCCGGCAAGTCCAACGTGGTGGACGCCCTCGCGTGGGTCATGGGGGAGCAGGGGGCCAAGTCCCTGCGCGGCGGCAAGATGGAGGACGTCATCTTCGCGGGCACCTCCGCCCGCTCCGCTCTGGGCCGCGCGCACGTGTCCCTGACCATCGACAACGCCGACGGCGCCCTGCCGATCGAGTACTCCGAGGTCACCATCTCGCGCACCCTGTTCCGCTCGGGCGGCTCCGAGTACGCGATCAACGGCCGTTCGTGCCGCCTGCTGGACATCCAGGAGCTGCTCTCGGACTCGGGGCTGGGCCGCGAGATGCACGTGATCGTGGGCCAGGGCCAGCTGGACCGGATCCTGCAGGCCACCCCGGAGGACCGCCGCGGGTTCATCGAGGAGGCCTCCGGGATCCTCAAGCACCGCCGCCGCAAGGAGAAGACCCTCCGCAAGCTGGAGTCGGTGCAGACCAACCTGGACCGGCTGGAGGACCTGACCGGCGAGATCGAGCGCCAGCTCACGCCGCTGGGGCGCCAGGCCCGCACGGCCCGGAAGGCCCAGCGCATCCAGTACGACGTGCGGGACGCCCGCGCCCGGCTGCTCGCGGACGACGTCGTGGCGGCCCGCGCGGGGATGGAGGCGGACGAGGGCGCCGGAGCGGCCGCGCGGGAGCGCCGTGACGAGCTGGAGAGGACCACGGCGGAGCTCGCCCGTCGGCTGCAGGAGACGGAGGCGGCCGCCGCCCGCACCGCTCCGGCACTGAACGAGGCGCGCACGAGCTGGTACGAGCTGAGCACGGTGCGGGACAGCTACCGGGCCCTGGCCACCCTGGCCCAGGAGCGGCGTCGGCTGCTGGGCAGCACCGAGGAGGCCCCCGCGCAGGGACGGGACGCGGACGCCCTGGAGGAGCAGGCCGCGCGCACCCGTGCGGAGGCAGAACAGCTGGCCGAGCGGGTCACCGAGGCCCAAAAGGGCTTGGAACGCGCCCAGCAGTCCCGTGCCGAGGCCGAGGACGCGGCGCGGGCCGCCGAGAAGCGCTCGGCGGAGCTCGTGCGGCAGGCCGCGGACCGGCGCGCGGGCCAGGCGCGGCTCGCGGCCGCCGTGACCGCGGCGCGTTCCGGGGTGGGCTCGGCCGAGGCGGACGTGGACCGCGTGCGCCGGGAGATCTCGGACGTGGTGGAGCGCGCGGAGCGGGCCCGTCTGGAGACCTCCTCCCTGCAGGAGGCCGCCGAGAGCGCGACGGCCCGGGCCGAGCAGGCCGCCGAGCGCGCCCGTGACACCGAGGAGAGGGCAGACGCCGCCCGCGCGCTGTCCCGCGCGGCGGACACCCGGCGGCAGGAGACCGCGAGCGAGCTGCACACCCACACAGTGCGGGTGGACACCCTTCGGCAGTCCCTGCGCCAGCCGGACGGCTCCGCCTCCGTGGCGGACGTGGTGCCCGTGCTCGGGGACGTCCCCCGCTCCGTGCGCGTGGCCCCCGGATGGGAGCGCGCGGTGGCCGCCGCACTGGGGCCGTGGTCCGACGCGCTCGCGGTGGCCTCCCACACGGGCGCCGCACGGATCCTCGCCCACCTCGCTGATGCCGGTTCCGGGCGGGTGCACCTGCTGGTCGCCGACGAGGCCCACGCGTCCGAGCCCCCGGAGCTCCCGCTGCCCGAGGGCTGCGTTCTCGCGCGGGAGGTGCTGTCCGCCGCGGTGACGGACGACGCCGCGGCCGCGGACCGTGTGCTGGCCGCCGTGCGTGCCGAGCTGGCCACCACGGTCCTGGTCCCGGACGCCTCCGCCGCACTCACCGTGCTCGACGCCGCCCGCGCCCTCGGCAGCGCGGGTCGCGGCGTGCGCGTGGTCACCCGGGACGGGGACGTCTACGGCGGGCACCGCGTGCAGGGCGGCGCCACGGAGGCGGCGGGCAACCTCGAGATCATGGCGCTGCTCGACCAGGCCGAGGCGGAGACTGCCGCTCTGGAGACGGCGGCGCGGCGCGCCGCGGAGGCCGCCCGGAGTGCCGAGCAGGACAGCGCGGCCGCCGTCCAGGAGGCGCGCGAGGCCACCCGGGACCTGCAGCGTGCGCAGAAGGACGCCGCCGCGGCAGGTGCGGCGTCGAGCAGGGCGGAGGCCACGGCATCGTCGGCGGACTCCGAGCTGGCGCGGCGCCGGGAGGTGCTCACGACCGCCGAGGAACGGCTCGCCCGGCGCGCCGTCGAGCTGGACGAGGCGCTGCGGCGCGCGGAGGCCGTGGAGACCGGCGACGAGGAGAGCCTGGAACGCGAGCAGCTCGAGGCCGCCGCCGAGCGCAACCGGGCCGAGGCGCGGGCCAAGGCGGCCCGGGAGGCCGAGACGCAGGCGCGGCTCGCGCTGCGCGGGCTCCAGGAGCAGCACCGTCACATCGTGTCCCGGGCGGAGGCCCAGGCACGTGCCGCGCGCTCCGAGCGCGCGGCACGCGCGGAAGCGGCCCGGCGTGCCGAGCGGCGCCGGGTGCAGGCCGCGGTGGCGCGTGCCGTCGAGACCGCCGCCGCGCACTTTCGGGAGTCCGCGGAGGCATCGGCCAGGGAGGCCGCTGCTGAGCGGGACGAGATCGAGACGCGCCGCGCCGGGCTGGACGAGGCCGCCCAGCGGCTGCGCACCGAGCGTGACCGCGTGGGGGCGGAGCTCGCCGAGCTCACGGAGAAGCTGCACCGCGCGGAGCTGGACCTCGCGCAGCGCCGCGCCAGGCTGGAGGGGCTGGAGGCCACCGCTCTCGAGGAGCTCGGGATGACGCCAGACTTCCTGGTGGACCACTACGGTCCCCACCTGCCGGTCCCGGACGCGGACGCCGCGATCGGGGCCGCCCAGACCGCGGAGGAGTCCGGCGGCTCCGTGCAGCTCGCCCTGCCGAGCATGACCGATCCCGGCACCCCGTTCCGCCGCGAGGAGCAGGAGACCCGTCTGCAGCGGGCCCAGAAGCAGCTCAAGGCCCTGGGAAAGGTGAACCCGCTCGCACTCGAGGAGTTCGCGGCTCTCGAGGAGCGGCACAAGTTCCTGGTCACCCAGCTGGAGGACGTCAAGAACTCGCGCACGGACCTGCGCAACATCATCCGCCAGGTGGACCAGCACGTGGAGGAGGTGTTCGCGGAGGCCTACCGGGACACCGCCGAGCAGTTCGTGTCCGTGTTCGCCACCCTGTTCCCCGGGGGTGAGGGGCGGCTGCGCCTCACGGACCCGGACGACCTGCTCAACTCCGGCGTGGAGGTGGAGGCGCGCCCCGCGGGAAAGCAGATCAAGCGGCTGTCCCTGCTCTCGGGCGGAGAGCGCTCGCTGACCGCACTGGCGCTGCTGGTGGCCATCTTCAAGGCCCGGCCGTCCCCGTTCTACGTGATGGACGAGGTGGAGGCCGCCCTGGACGACCGCAACCTGGGCCGGCTGCTCACCATCTTCGAGCAGCTCAAGGAGAGCTCGCAGCTGATCATCGTGACCCACCAGAAGCGCACCATGGAGATCGCGGACGCCCTCTACGGGGTGTCCATGCGCGGGGACGGGGTGAGCCTGGTGGTGGGTCAGCAGCTCTCGGAGCTGCGCTAGTCGGTCCCCGCGGACGACGCCGCCCGGTCGCCCTGGCGGCCATCACGTCAGCCGTCTGTGGTCGGGGCTTCGGTGACGGCCCGTGCGCGACGGATGAGGGCCGCGCCGCGACGCAGAACTTCGTTCTCCACGAAGAACTCCGGGGGTTTCTCGTACCACCCCAGATCGTCCCGGGCCAGCGCCACGATGCCGCACCCGGTCGGAGAGGCGGTGAGCACGAGGTCCACGGCGAGTGGCAACGCCTCCCAGCCCTTCATCGACCCCGCACCCCGCCACCGGAAGGTCTCGTCGGAGCCCGTGGCGATGTGCAACGCCGACTCCGTGGCGACCGTCCGGAACTCCGGGGCGACGAACTCCGTCCGCAGCCGCTCGATCACGGCCCCGGGTGCCAGGGGAGACGCCCAGCGGGCCTCCGTGACAATCCGCTCGTGCTGCGGACGGGCACGGGAAACGCGGGGAAGCCACCAGTGGCGGAGGAGGACCCAGACACCCGGCAGGACGACCGCAAGAAGTCCGAACAGCATCGGGGTGGTGAGGATGCCCCGGTTGCGCAGCTCCTTCAGGACACCGTTCAGCACCAGGGTGACGACGAACATCACGAGGAAGCGGATCAGCGCACTGTGGCGCGGGGACGGTTTCCCCGACCTCGTCATCTGCCGTCCGTCCCGCCTGGACGGGGTCGGCGCGCCTCTGACAGGGCGGTCTCCGGCAGCGTCTCCCGCACCGGCAGCCACGCGAGTGCGGCGAGCAGCATGAGCGCCCCGGACACACCGAAGGCCCAGCCGAAGCCTGCGGCGTCCGCCAGCGCACCGGCAATGACCGGGCCCGCAATCTGGCCGGCGTCCGCGCACATCTGATACCGGGAGAGCACCTTGCCGCCCGCCCGGTCCGGGCCGATCACGTCCGCCACCGCCGCCTGCTGGCCGGGGTTCAGCGTTCCGGAGCCCACACCGGAGAGCAGGGACAGCACCGCGAACGCCACCACGGAGGTGCTGAAGCCCACGCCGATGGTCGCGAGCCCGCACACCACCAGACCCGTGAGCACCAGGGGTTTGCGGCCGAGCCGGTCGGTCAGGCGCCCCGTGACCGTGAGCGCCGCGGCGTTGCCCACCGCGAACAGTGCGAGGGCCAGTCCGGCCACGGCGGGCCCCTCGCCCACCACCTGGGCCGCGAGCAGCGGTACGAGTGCCACGCGCACGCCCATGGCCGTCCACCCCGTGGAGAAGCTGGAGGCGAGCGCGGCACGGTAGGCGCCGGCGTCGAGCGCGTCGCGGACCCGCATGGGTGGCTGGGCGGCACCGGTCCGCTTGGCCCCGAGGGTCTCGTCCCTGAGCCGCAGCCACACCACGAGCACCGCCACGACCAGGGCGCCCGCGTAGATCAGGAACGGTGCGTGCATTCCCAGCCCGGCCAGGAAGCCGCCGAGCACCGGGCCCAGGATCCCGCCCAGCAGGAACGCCGTGGCGTAGTAGCCGGACACCCGCCCGCGCATGTGCCGCGGGGCGAGCCGCACGATCAGGCCCATGGCGGAGACCGTGAACATGGTGGAGCCGATCCCGCCGAGCCCCCGGAACACGAGCAGCTGCCAGTAGGTCTGCGCGAACGCGGTGGCCGCGGAGGACAGGGCCACCACGATCAGCCCGATCAGATAGGTGGGGCGCTCGCCGATCCGGTTGACCACCGCACCGCTCGCGGGCGCGAACACGAGCCGGCACAGGGCGAAGGCGCTGATCACCGCGGAGGACGCCGCCACACCCACCCCGAAGCTCGCGGCGAACTGCGGAAGCACCGGGGCCACGAGGCCGTAGCCCAGGGCGATCACGAAGGCCGCCGCGATCAGGACCTTGATGGGCTCGGGGACCTTCTGCACCGTGGGCGCGGCGGGCGCGGAGGCGTCCGGTGCCGGGGCGTCAGAACCCGGGGCGTGCGGGAGGGGAGAAGGGCCCGGGAGGTGCCGTGCGGCGTCGTCGTTGGAAGAGCCGGAGGAGCCGGGAGAGCGGGGCGTGGGGTGGGACACGCCTGGCAGTTTATGGGAGATTAGACGGGTGATGACTCCTGAACTGATGTGGATCGTGATTGCCGCCGCGGTGGTGGTGCTGCTCGTGGTGTTCGGCGTGCTGCTGCTGCGCAAACCCAAGGCCCCGAAGGGCGGGTACCAGGGCACCCGGGACCTTGACGACGTCCCGGGTCTGGACGAGGGCGAGGTGGTCGAGGACCGCCCCGTCAGCACCCTGGAGCGCCCGGAGTCCGCGCGCGGTCGGCTGGCGCGTCTTCGCGGTCGGCTCGCGAAGTCCAACAACGTTCTCGGCAAGGGACTGCTCGTGCTGCTCTCGCGGGAGCGCATCGACCAGGACACGTGGGACGAGATCGAGGACACGCTGCTCATGGCGGACCTCGGCACGGACGCGTCCCTGGAGCTCGTGGAGAACCTCAAGAAGCGCGTCCGCGTGGACGGCACCAAGGACCCCGCGGAGCTGAAGACCATGCTGCGCGAGGAGATGCTCGCGCTCGTGGACCCCACCCTGGACCGTTCCCTGCGCACCGAGTCCGCTCCCGGCAAGCCCGCTGTGGTGCTCGTGGTGGGCGTCAACGGCGTGGGCAAGACCACCACCGTGGGCAAGCTGGCCCGCGTGCTCGTGGCCGAGGACAAGGACGTCATGCTCGGCGCTGCGGACACCTTCCGCGCCGCCGCCGCGGACCAGCTCGAGACCTGGGGTGCCCGCGTGGGCGTGCCCACGGTGCGCTCCGAGCAGGAGGGCGCGGACCCCGCCTCCGTGGCGTACGACGCCGTGCAGGCCGGGATCGAGCAGGAGTCGGACGTCGTGCTCGTGGACACCGCCGGCCGGCTGCAGAACAAGGCCGGACTGATGGACCAGCTCGGCAAGGTCAAGCGCGTGATCGAGAAGCCCGCCGCCGTGGACGAGGTGCTGCTCGTCATCGACGCGACCACCGGCCAGAACGGCATGACCCAGGCACGGGTCTTCGCCGAGGCCGTGGACATCACCGGCATCGTGCTCACCAAGCTGGACGGCACCGCCAAGGGCGGCATCGTGGTGGCCATCCAGCGCGGGCTCGGCGTGCCCGTCAAGCTCATCGGCCTGGGGGAGGGCCCGGACGACCTCGCCCCGTTCAACGCCGAGCAGTTCGTGGACGCGATCATCGACTGACGCGCTCTACCCGTCCGCGGACCACGACGGCGCCCGCTCCCTTCCCGGGGCGGGCGCCGTTCCCGTTCCGCCGGGTGACGCGCGCGAGCGTTTACGCGCCCGCAACATCACCGGGTGAGCTGAAACACAACCGTTACGCCCCGGCGAACCCGTCGGTAACACGGGAGCCGTTGACTGGTCCCCGGAAGCGCAAAGGATGTGCTCGCACGAGACAGGGACGAGGTGATCCGGGTGGAACTAACCGCCGGACACGTGTGGATGGTGGTGGCAGCGGGGCTCGTGTTCTTCATGACCCCGGGGCTCGCACTGTTCTACGGAGGCATGACCCGGGCCAAGGGCGTGCTGAACATGATGATGATGAGCTTCGCGGCCCTCGGCGTGGTGGGGGTCGTGTGGGTGCTGTGGGGAGCCTCGATGCTCAGCGGTGACCCCGTGCTGGGTGGGCTCACGGCCAACCCGTTCGCGCACGTGGGGCTGCAGGGTCTCCTCGGCACGGAGGACCTGCTCGCCTCGGACTTCTCCGTGACGTTCGCCATCATCACGGTGGCGCTGATCTCCGGCGCGATCGCGGACCGCACGCGCTTCGGCACGTGGGTGGTGTTCACGCTCGTGTGGGTCACCCTGGTCTACTTCCCCCTGGCCTACATGGTGTGGGGGGACGGCCTGTTCTCCGAGGAGGGCGCCCTGGGGCGGATCTTCGGTGAGCCCATCGACTTCGCGGGAGGCCTGGCCGTGCACATCAATGCGGGCATCGCGGCCCTCGTGCTCATCCTGCTGATCGGCGCTCGCCGCGGCTTCGGCCGGGACTCCGGGCAGCGCCCCCACAACCTGCCCCTGGTGATGCTGGGATCGGCCATCCTGTGGTTCGGCTGGTTCGGCTTCAACGCGGGTGCCGCCACCACCGTGGAGCAGGCCGCGCTGATCTGGACCAACACGCTGGTGGCCCCGGCCGCCGCCATGCTGGCCTGGCTGCTCACCGAACGGGTCCGGGACGGCCACGCGACGTCGCTCGGGGCGGCCTCGGGCGTCGTCGCCGGTCTGGTGGCGATCACCCCGGCGTGCGCGAACGTGACCCCCCTGGGTGCGATCGGGCTCTCGGCCGTGGCCGGGGTGCTCTCGGCGCTCGCTGTGGGGTTCAAGTACCGGATCGGGCTGGACGACTCCCTGGACGTGTGCGGCGTGCACCTGGTCTCGGGCATCGTGGGCACGGTGGCGCTGGGATTCCTGGCGATCCCCTCCGAGGGACGCGCGGGCCTGTTCCACGGCGGCGGCTGGGGCCTCATGGGCTCGCAGCTCGCGGCCACGGTGTTCGTGGCCCTCTACACGGGCGTGCTCACGCTGCTGATCGGACTGGTGCTCAAGGCCACCATGGGGCTGCGCATCACGCGCCGTGACGAGATCATCGGCGTGGACCTCACGCAGCACGCGGAGTCCGCGTACTCGCTCAAGGACGAGGCCACCGGCTCGTTCGCCGGCCACGGCACCCACCGCCCACTGCCCGGCACCGCCGAGGCTCCCGTCCCCGTGAAAGGAAGCAACTCGTGAAACTCGTCACCGCAGTGGTGCGCCCCGAGAAGTTCAGTGACGTCAAGGACGCCCTGGAGAGCTACGGGGTGCAGGGGATGACCGTGCTCACCGTGCACGGCTACGGCCGGCAGCGCGGGCACCGGGAGGTGTACCGGGGCGCGCAGTACTCCGTGGACCTGCTGGAGAAGGTCCGCATCGAGACGGTCGTGGAGGACGCCGAGGCCCAGGAGATCGTCACGGTGGTCGTCGGTGCCGCCCGCACCGGTGAACCCGGGGACGGCAAGGTGTGGGTCACCCCCGTGGAGCACGCGGTGCGCGTGAGCACCGGGGAGCGGGACGACGTCGCGCTCTGAGCCCCGCGCGCAACGCACCGGAGCCCGGCCCCGCACCCGCGGAGCCGGGTTCCGTGCGCGTTCGCGGTGCCCCCGGGTGCGGCAACGCTTGCTAACCTGGGACACCGAATCATCCGTCGTCCGAGGAAAGCAGCGACCTCCCCGTGTTCAATTCACTGTCCGACCGGCTCACAGCAACGTTCAAGAACCTGCGCGGCAAGGGCAGGCTCTCTGAGGCGGACATCGACGCCACCGTGCGGGAGATCCGCCGCGCCCTGCTCGAGGCGGACGTGGCCGTGCCCGTGGTGCGGGAGTTCACCGCGGTCATCAAGGAGCGCGCGCTCGGCGCGGAGGTCTCCGAGGCGCTGAACCCCGGCCAGCAGGTCGTGAAGATCGTCAACGAGGAGCTGCAGAACGTCCTCGGTGGCGAGACCCGCCGGATCAACCTGGCCAAGTCCGGTCCCACCGTGATCATGCTCGCGGGCCTGCAGGGTGCCGGCAAGACCACCCTGGCCGGCAAGCTGGGCAAGTGGCTCACGGACCAGGGGCACAAGCCCGTGCTCGTGGCCTCCGACCTGCAGCGCCCCAACGCGGTGACCCAGCTGAAGGTCGTGGGGGAGCGCGCGGGCGTGCCCGTGTTCGCCCCGGAGCCCGGCGCCACCTCGGAGTTCGACGACCCCACGGGTGACCCCGTGAAGGTGGCCCGGGACGGTGTGGACTTCGCCCGCTCCAAGCTCTACGACGTGGTGATCGTGGACACCGCCGGCCGTCTGGGCATCGACCAGGCGCTGATGAACCAGGCGCGGGACATCCGCGACGCCGTGGACCCGGACGAGGTCCTGTTCGTGATCGACGCGATGATCGGTCAGGACGCCGTCAACACCGCCAAGGCCTTCGACGAGGGCGTGGACTTCACCGGCGTGGTGCTCTCCAAGCTGGACGGCGACGCCCGCGGCGGTGCGGCGCTGTCCGTGCGCGCGGTGACCGGCAAGCCCATCATGTTCGCGTCCACGGGCGAGGGCGTGCGGGACTTCGAGCAGTTCCACCCGGACCGCATGGCCTCCCGCATCCTGGACATGGGTGACGTCCTCACGCTCATCGAGCAGGCCGAGCGGCAGTGGGACAAGACCGAGGCCGAGCGCATGGCCAAGAAGTTCACCGACCAGGAGGACTTCACGTTCGAGGACTTCCTGGCGCAGATGCAGCAGCTGCGCAAGATGGGCTCCATGAAGAAGATGCTCTCCATGATGCCCGGCGCCGCCGGCATGCGGGAGCAACTGGAGAACTTCGACGAGCGGGAGATCGACCGCGTGGAGGCCATCGTGCGCTCCATGACGCCGCACGAGCGCGTGGCCCCCAAGATCATCAACGGCTCCCGCCGCGCGCGCATCGCCCGCGGCTCGGGCGTCACGGTTTCCGAGGTCAACCAGCTCATGGAGCGCTTCGCCCAGGCCCAGAAGATGATGAAGCGTCTGGCCTCCGGGCAGGGCGTCCCCGGCATGCCCGGAGGGATCCCCGGCATGGGCCGCGGCGGTGCCGCCAAGAAGGGCAAGGCCAAGAAGAAGGGCTCGCGCTCTGGCAACCCGGCCAAGCGCGCGCAGGAGCAGGCGGCCCTCGCGTCCGGGAAGAAACCGGCCGCCACGGGCAGCGCGTTCGGCGGGCAGGGCAAGGACCTGGACGCCGAGTCGCTCAACCTGCCCAAGGGCTTCGAGAAGTTCCTCGGAAAGTAGGCATCCATGGGTTCATACCTCCCCGACGACGAGCTGCGCGAGTTCATCGCCACGCTGCCCACCCGGCGGCTGGCCTCCGCCGCGGTCATCCGTGACGAGCACGGCCGGGTGCTCGCGGTGGAACCCAACTACAAGGACGGCTGGACCCTGCCCGGCGGCACCGTGGAGGCGGGGGAGGACCCGCGCACCGGGTGCTTCCGCGAGGTGGTCGAGGAGGTCGGACTGCACCTTCCCGAGGGTCGGCTGATCGCCGTGAGCCACGGCGTGGCCATGGGCATGTGGGGGGACTCGGTCTCGTTCCTCTACGACGGCGGCACCATCCCGTCCGACACCCCGATCACCGTGCAGGAGGAGGAGCTGCTCTCCTACCGCTGGGTGGCACCCGAGGACCTGGAGACGGTCATGCCCGCCGGGATGGCCGAGCACCTGCGGGCCGCCATCGAGGCCCTCGAGGCCGGCACCGTGGTGGAGCGCGTGATGCACGGGGGTTCCCGCTCATGACCGAGCGGCCCGCACCGCGCACCGTGGTGCTCGTGCGCGCGGACGCTCCCGAGCTCCCGTTCGTGGCGTCCGCCCTCGGCATCGGTTTCACCGCCGTCTCACGGGACGGCTGGTCCGCGGTGCTGCTTCCGGAGGGTGCGGAGCCTGCTGCGCTGGCCGCCGCGGGGGATCCGCGCAGCATCGCCGTGCGCCTGGACTCGGACGGCAGCTCACGCGCGCTGCGTGTCTACCCGCCCGTGGCCTCGCTCGATGCCCGTCGAGACTGGTACGCCCAGTTCGCGGAGCTCGAGGAGTCCACCACGCTGCGCTGGCCCGCCGTCCAGGAGGACTCCGTGGCAGAGCTGCTGGCAGGCGCGCGTGACGCCTCAGGACCGGACGAGACCCCCGAGGCCCGTGGCACGGACGGCGACGCCGCGGCGTCGGCTCCCGGGGACAACCTCACGGCCGCGGCCAGCATTGCGTCCCTGTGCGACCTCGATCCCGCCCAGACGGCACGGCTGGAGAACTACGCCCGCACCCCGAGCTCGGCCCTTCTGCTGGAGTCCGTGCTGCAGCTGCTCGGGCTGCCCGCGGTCGCCGCGAAGATCGTGGAGGGCCAGCGGGAGGTCTCGGAGCTGGACGGCGTCACCCACCACGAGCCCCGTCCCGCGGCGCTGTCCGTGCTGGACGCCGCGAGCGTCGAGCCCAGCGGCTCGGACGTGCTCTCCCGCCTCCAGCGGGCCTACGTCCGCCGACCGGGACTGCTGCTCGCCCTGGGTGGCGCGGAAGCCGCGCTCGGAGCGGGGCTGGCCGGTCTGGCCGCTCGGGGAGGACGCGGTGCCAGGGTGCTCGGCTCGGCCTCCGCACTCATGCTGTCCGACGCCGCCCTGCAGGCCGCGCTGTGGGCGTCCGTCCGCTCGCGCAGGAAGCGCTGAGCGCTCCGTCACCCCACTCGTGTCCCGCCACCGCGTGCGCCGCCCGGTTTGACAGCTGTGGCACAATGGACGGGTACTCGAACCGTGCGGACCCTCTCACCGCGCGTGACTTCGTGTCCACAGGAAACCCACGTGCTGCCCGCCCCACGGGCCGGCGTGTGCGGTGACCGATTCCATTCGAAACAGGAGTAACCACACAAGTGGCAGTCAAGATTCGTCTCAAGCGTATGGGCAAGATCCGCGATCCCCGCTACCGCGTGGTCGTCGTCGATTCCCGCAAGAAGCGCGACGGTCGCGTGATCGAGGAGGTCGGCGTGTACCAGCCGACCGAGAACCCCTCGTACATCAACCTGGTGTCCGATCGCGTGCAGTACTGGCTCGGTGTGGGCGCGCAGCCTTCCGAGGCCGTGCTCGCTCTCATGAAGATCACCGGCGACTGGCAGAAGTTCAAGGGCCTGCCGGGTGCCGAGGGCACGCTGAAGCAGCCCGAGGGCAAGACCCCGTTCGTCGCCCCGGACAACGGCTCCGTGATCATTCCCGAGGCCATCACCCCCAAGGCTGAGAAGGCCGAGGAGGCACCCGCCGAGGACGCCGCTCCCGCAGAGGACGACGCCGAGAAGGCAGAGTGAGCATGCTCGCGGAAGCCCTGGAGCACCTGGTCCGTGGCATCGTGGACAACCCCGAGGATGTCTCGGTGCGTTCCCGCGACAACCGCCGCGGCGAGACGCTCGAGGTGCGCGTGCACCCGGATGATCTGGGTCGCGTGATCGGACGCTCGGGACGCACGGCCAAGGCCCTGCGCACCGTCGTCTCGGCACTGGCTTCCGGCGAGAGCGTCCGCGTGGACGTGGTCGACACCGACCGCCGCCGCTGAGCGGACGCACCACTCGTCACGGCCCCCGTTCCCTCCCGAGGGGAACGGGGGCCGTGTGCATACCGGCTGCGGTCCCCGGACACGGACCGTGCAGCACTCAGCAGGACGTCCCTGGAGGAGAAGACATGAGCGTTCGGGTGGCCCGGATCGGCAAGCCGCACGGTGTGCGGGGGGAAGTGACCGTGGAGCTGTTCACGGATGATCCGCAGTCGCGCTTCGCGCCGGGCTCGGTGCTGAGCGTCCAGCAGGCCCGCGGTGGCCGGCGGGGTCAGGGCACCGACCGCCCCGAGCCCCTGCGGGTCGAGAGCCTGACCGTGGGCGGGCACCGCTGGAACAAGGACGTCCTCGTGGCCCGGTTCGACGAGATCCGCGACCGCAACGCCGCCGAGGCCGCCCGCGGTCTGGAGCTCTACGCGGAGGTCGCGGACCTTCCGCTGGAGGACGACGAGTGGCACCAGGACGACCTCCTGGGCCTCGTGGCCGTGGACCTCACCCGCGACGAGGCGCGGATCGGCACCGTCAAGGCCCTGATCCAGGGCAGTGCCCAGGACCTGCTGGAGATCACCCCGGAGAAGGGCGGTCGTGCCGTTCTCATCCCGTTCGTCGAGGAGATCGTCCCGGAGGTGGACCTGGAGCGCGGACTGGTCCTCGTGACCCCGCCCCCCGGTCTGCTCGAGCTCGGCGAGGACGACTGAACCGTGCGCATCGACGTCCTGAGCATCTTCCCCGAGTACCTGGAGCCCCTGAAGCTCTCCCTGATCGGCAAGGCCGTGACCGACGGCCTGCTGAGCCTGCAGGTCACCGACCCCCGCGAGTTCGCCACGGACCGGCACCGCACCGTGGACGACACCCCCTACGGCGGCGGCGCGGGCATGGTCATGAAGCCCGAGCCGTGGGCGCAGGCCCTCGAGACCGTGGTGCGGGCGGGTGCGGGAGCCGGCCGTGCGGCGTCGTCGCGCCCTGTGCTGGTCGTGCCGTCCCCGGCGGGGGAGGTGTTCACCCAGGAGGTGGCGTACGAGCTGGCCGAGGAGGAGCACCTGGTCTTCGCGTGCGGGCGCTACGAGGGGATCGACGAGCGCTTCATCGACTGGGCGCGGGACGAGGTGCGGGTGCGCCCCCTGAGCCTGGGTGACTACGTGCTCAACGGGGGAGAGGTTGCCGTGCTCGCGATGGTCGAGGCCGTGACCCGGTTGATCCCGGGCGTGATCGGCAACCCGGAGTCCCTGGCGGAGGAGTCGCACACCGGCGGGCTGCTGGAGTACCCGGTGTACACCAAGCCCGCGCAGTGGCGCGAGCGCACCGTGCCGGACACGCTGCTGTCCGGGCACCACGGGCGGATCGCGCGCTGGCGGCGCGACCAGCAGCTCGTGCGCACCGCCCGGCGCCGCCCCGACATGGTGCTGGCCCTGGACCCCGCCACGCTCGATCGCGCGGACCTCGCGGTGCTGGCCGAGGAGGGGTTCACCGTGGTCGGTGGGCAGTGGCGGCGCTGCGATCGGACCACGCCGCAGGGCGCGCCGGAGGACCCGTCCGATATGGCATAATGGTGGGCTGTGTGTGCGTCGGGCACGCCCCTGCCGCAGGGGGGAGAGCGACCAACGGCGCACCGCCCGGGACGGCCACTTCACGTCCTGTCCCGGTACCTGGAGCACGTCCACCCCGCGGGGTGGCGCGCGAACCACACGTGAGAGACCTGCGGCGATCACGAGGAGTCACATCATGAACATTCTTGATCAGCTTGATGCCAAGTCCCTGCGCGACGACGTCCCCGACTTCCGTCCCGGCGACACCCTGAACGTGCACGTGAACATCGTGGAGGGCAACCGCTCCCGTGTCCAGGTATTCAAGGGCTTCGTCATGGGCCGTCAGGGCTCCGGCGTGCGCGAGACCTTCACGGTCCGCAAGGTCAGCTTCGGTGTGGGCGTGGAGCGTACCTTCCCGGTGCACTCCCCGATCATCGACAAGATCGAGCTCGTGAGCCGCGGCGACGTCCGTCGCGCCAAGCTGTACTACATGCGCGATCGTCACGGCAAGGCTGCTCGCATCCGCGAGAAGCGCGAGTCGAGCGCCTCGAGCAAGTAGGACTCACCGGGTGCCTGAGCACACGGAACACGCGGAGGACCCGGCAGCTGCCGGGTCCTCTGCCGTGAGACGGCCCGTTTCCACCCGGCGCTGGTGGCTGCGCGTGATTGCCGCCGCCCTCGCGACCGCGCTCGTGGTCACGGTGCTCGTGCGCGGGTTCGTGCTGGACGTGTACTGGGTGGGCTCCGACTCCATGGAGCCCACGCTGGAGGGCGGGGACCGGGTCCTCGTCAACAAGCTCGTGTCCGAGGAGGACATCCAGCGGGGAGACCTCGTGGTCTTCGACGGCCGGGGGTCCCTGGATCCCCTGCACTCCACCGACCCGTGGTACGAGCAGGCGGTGGACACCGTGGGCCAGTGGCTCGGTCTCACCGGATCGGACACCATCTACGTCAAGCGCGTGATCGCGGTGGCCGGTGACACCGTCTCCTGCTGCACCGCCGAGGGACTGCTCACGGTCAACGGTCAGCCCCAGCACGAGGACTACGTCTACCCTGGTGATGCACCGTCGGACATCCCGTTCACGGTGCAGGTCCCCCCGGGACGGGTGTGGCTCATGGGCGACCACCGCAGCGTGTCGGTGGACTCCCGCTCGCTTCTCGGTGCCCCCGGCGGTGGCCTGATCCGCACGGAGCGCATCGTGGGCACGGCCGAGAGAGTGGTGTGGCCGCTGGACCGGGCCCGCTCCCTCGAGGAGTGAACCGCATCCGCACGGGGTCGGTGAGGGCGGCAGTGCCTCCTGACGCCTTGCACCCGGAACCGTCAGAACGCAGAGAAGGACAGTGCAGTGGCTGAGCAGCACGACGCCGGCGCGAACGGCGCCCACCCCCAGGACGACGCCGCCCAGCCCACGCGGCGCGGCAGCGGCGGCAGCGCCGCGAAGAGGTCACCGGGATGGAACGCGGTCCGGGAGATCCTGATCGTCATGGCGCTCGCCGTGGTCATCGCCTTCGTGGTCAAGACCTTCCTGGTGCGCGGCTACTACATCCCCTCGGGCTCCATGGAGCAGACCCTCGAGCTGGACGACCGCATCTTCGTCAACGTCATCGGGGCCAAGACCGGGCACATCGACCGCGGGGACATCGTGGTCTTCGACGACACCCAGGGCTGGCTGCCCGAAGCCCCCGAGACTCGCACCGGGCCCGTCCGCGAGGGCCTCGAGTTCGTCGGTCTGCTGCCGGACAGCAGCCAGCAGGCCCTGGTGAAGCGCGTGATCGGCGTGGGCGGCGACCACGTGACGTGCTGCGACGCCTCCGGCAAGGTGTCCGTCAACGGCCAGCCGCTCGACGAGCCCTACATCTACCCCGGAGCCGCACCCTCCGACTTCGCCTTCGACGTCACCGTTCCCGAGGGCAAGGTCTTCGTGATGGGCGACCACCGCAACGCCTCGGCGGACTCGCGCTTCCACATCGAGACCGGCACGCAGTTCGTGAGCGAGGAGGACATCGTGGGCACCGCCTTCGTGATCGCCTGGCCGCTGGACAGGTTCCAGTTCCTCCACAACCCCGAGGAGACCTTCCAGGACGTCCCTGCGGCCGGCGGGCAGTGAGCGCCGCGCGCGCCACCCCGGTCACCACTCTCGACGTGGAGGTGTCGCTCGCGCAGCGCGGGGCACGCTTCGTGGCCGGGATGGACGAGGTGGGCCGCGGCGCGCTGGCGGGTCCGGCGAGCGTGGGGGTCGTGGTGCTGGACGTCCCATCCCTGTTCGTGGGCACCCCGGCGGCGGGTGCCTCCCAGGGTGAGCGGGCGCCGTCGACGCCGGACGGTCCGGGACCGCACGCACCGCGCCCCTGGGAGGGGGTGCGGGACTCCAAGGCCCTCAGCCCCGCACGCCGCGCAGCCCTGGCGCCCACGATCGGCGCGTGGGCCGCGGCAACGGCCGTCGGCCACGCGCAACCGCGGGAGATCGACGAGCTGGGCATCAACGCCGCGCTGCGGCTCGCCGGTCTGCGCGCCCTGGACGCGGTGCAAGGTGCGGGTGTGCCCGTGGACGCGCTGATCCTGGACGGTTCGTACAACTGGCTGGACGCGCCCGCGGTGCTGGGCCAGGCCGAGGACCCGGTCGAGCTGCCTGCCGTGGTGCACACGCTGGTCAAGGCGGACGCGCAGTGCGTGAGCGTGGCCGCCGCGTCCATCCTGGCGAAGGTCGAGCGCGACGCCCTCATGGGGGAGCTGCACCGGGAGCACCCGGACTACGACTGGGCGTCCAACAAGGGATACGGCAGCGCTGCCCACCGTGCCGCGCTCGCGGAACGGGGCACCACCGACCACCACCGGCTGAGCTGGAACCTGGGCGCGGGGTAGGTCGCGGTGAGTGCGCTGCGGAACTCCGGCCGGCGTTTGCGTGGCGGGCTCCGCGGCGGTGTTGGTCCGGCGGGCTCCGCGGCGGGGCAACGGTTACGGCCTGGGTGCACGCGGCTCCGGGACAGGCAGTGCTGAGCGGGCCGGTCGGGCGGTCGATTGGCCCGGCCGGCCGGTCCGGGGAGCAAGGGCGTGCCCCGCGGCTCGGCGAGCTCCTCGCCCTGGCTGCCCCACCCGCCCTCCACAGCCGCGGGCCGGGGGTGCCGCCGTGCCGCCATGAGCCCCACAGTGGAGTCATGACCGCGCCCGCAGCCCAGCGCCCCGACCACCAGTCGACCTCGAACCCTCCCGGGGCTCCCCACATCAGCACCGGGCGAGCCGGCGAAGATTTGATCGCCGGCCTGCTGGAGCGCTCCGGATGGACCGTGAGGGACCGCAACTGGAGGCCGGCGCCGGCCCCGGGGCGCCCACGGGGCGAGCTGGACATCGTGGCGCAACGCCACGGCGCGGTCACGGTCTTCGAGGTCAAGACACGCACCGGAGGGGACTTCGGCCACCCGTGCGAGGCCGTGGGTGCCGAGAAGCTGCGGCGCCTCCACGTCCTCGCCCGTGCCTGGGCCCGTGAGAACGGTCAGGCCGGGATCCCGTCCGTGGATGTGGTCGCCGTGCACTGGCCCAGAGGGTCCTCGCCGCGTGTGGAGCACGTGGGTTCCATCGGCTGGCTCTGACCACGGGGCTGCCCGGGCCGGAGATCGCCCGGCTGGTCGCAACGGAGCGGCCCACCGCGCTGTGACACGCCTTGTGGCCCGCAGCTGCTGCCCCGGGGCTGGACACATTCACGCGGGTGCGCCGAGCATTAGGAGATCCCCTGTGCCGCGTGTCACGGTATGACGGGGCAGGTACCGGGCGTCCGTGGACGGGGGAATCGCATGAGAACCGTTGCGTGGTTGCCGCATGCGCTGTCGGCCACCGCTGTGGCGGCAGCTGTGGCACTGGGCGTCGTCGCCTGCTCCCAGACCGGGGGCGCTCCGAGCGGTGCCCCCACCGTCAGCTCGTCCGTGGTCTCGGCAGACGGAGACCTGCACCCCGGCACCTTCCGCGCCGCACTGCCCAACGGTGCCACTGTGCGGATCACGGTCCCAGCGGCAGTCCCGTCCAGTGACGAACTCGAACGGCTGCGGCGGGAGGCGGGGGTCGAACGAGCCACCTACGCCTCGGTGGAGATCGACGACACCGTGGGTCGCTCACCCGTCTCCGTGAGCCGCCTCATCCTCACAGCCAGGGACGGCGCCACCTACCAGCTGGAGCACGTGTCACGGGCGGTCAAGAAGTGGCAGCCCCGATCCTTCGAGGGCGCCTACCGGGCACCGGACGGCTCGGCCCTCTCCAAGGAGACCGCGTGCCAGGTGAAACGCCGGATCGCCCACGCCGCCAAGTCCGCCACGGGCTCCGTCCCCGCCGGTCAGAAGGGACGCAATGTCCTGGTGGGGGACATCGACGGAATTCCCGAAGGCTTCGCGAGCCTCGAACTGGTGCCGGTGATCGGGGACCGCGAAGTGGCACCCGTGCGGCTCCACCCCGACACGGGGCGCCACGGGGGTGCGGGCACGGAGTCGTGGGACTCCAGCATTCCGCTGGAGCATGACGAGTACCAGGAGGACCCCGGGAACGGGTCGAGTGGGGGGCCCGGCGGGGATCTTGCGGATCCGCGGCCGGAGGAGCCCGTGCCGTCCGGCAGTCCCGCGCCGGGTGCGCCGGTGGACCCCGCCCTTCCCGGGCCCGTGGTGCCGGATCCGATCGTGCCCGGCCCCGAGGAACCCGGTCCGGTTGACCCAGGTCCGGTGGACCCGGGGCCCGTCAATCCAGGGCCCATTGACCCGGGTCCCGTGGATCCCGGGCCCGTGGACCCGGGGCCCACCAACCCCGGGCCCGTGGAGCCCGGACCTGGAGACCCCGGTGGCGGGGAACCGGGCGCCGGAGCTCCGTCTCCCGGAGTGCCCGACCCGAGTGCTCCCGCGCCCATCAGAACGGTTCCTGCGACTGTGGCCCCGGCGCGTCCGGCGCAGCCTCCCACGGTGCCGGGTACCTCTCCGACGGCTGCTCCGGCTCCCACGGTGCCGGGGTCATCCCCCGTCGCGACCCCCGTTCCCGGCGTGCCGGGGGCGCGTCCGGTGCCGACGCACGGTCCCACGGTGCCCAACTCATCTCCGGCACTTCCGCCTCCGGCTGCTACGGCGCCCAGGACGACTCCGGCGCCCTCGCCCGCTCCCGGCGTGCCCGGGTCATCCCCAACTCCCGAACCCAGGGCGCCGGAAGCGCGTCCGGAGCCGACACCTGGACCCGCGGCGCCCGGGTCGTTCCCGGTGTCGACCCCCGCGCCGCCAGGACCAGGGGAGTTGCCGCCGCCGGAAACCTGCCCTGAGGATCCCGCTGCTTGAGTTGGCGAGGCGCGACCCCTCGGCGGCTCCCACGCCCAGCTCCGAGATGCCGTCGAGCCCCGGGCAGTCGAGGGGCCCGTGGAGCGGCCGCGCAATGTGACACTGCCACCGGGCCGTCGGAATTCCAGGATCGCGTCCCCGGAAGTCCCCAAGCCTGGCCGCGGACCGGCAGGAGTGCGTTCGGTGGCACCGTGCGTCCCGGATCGGTCATGGCGCCATCCCTGCATCGGTAAGGCACCTCCGTGGTTCTCGTAGGAGGTCCGGGCCCCGGGTGGACCCCACACATCCTGAGCGCGGGCCGTGATGGGAGGCACCCGTCTTGCGTCGCGCGACTGATCCCGTGCGGCACCCAGGGCGTCTTTGACGCCGCTGGAGCACGGTGAGCGCCCTGCACACTGCGTGAAAATCGTGGAGGGGTGTGCGGCGGGAAGGCACGGTGGGTGCCATGACTTCAGTTCTCGCCCAACCGCCCCTCGCCGCGCTGGCAGGTGCCCGGTGAAGGGGTTCGCCCGCAGCCGCAGTGTCGCCCTGATCGGCCTGGAGGGGCACGTGGTGGACGTGGAGGCGGACATCGGGCAGTCGCTGCCGGGCTTCACGATCATCGGGCTGCCGGACCAGGCGGTCAACGAGTCCAAGGAACGCATCCGTTCCGCGGCACGTCACGCCGGCGCCCCGCTGTCCCCGCGCAAGATCACGGTCAACCTCTCGCCGGCCACCCTTCCCAAACGAGGTTCGCACTTCGACGTCGCCGTCGTGATGGCGGTCCTCAGCGCCCAGGGCGTGGTGCGAGTTCCCCCGGACACCGTCTTCTATGCCGAGCTGGGGCTGGACGGCTCCCTCCGCCCGGTCAGGGGAGTGCTCCCGGCGGTTCTCGCGGCCGTGCGGGACGGTTGCCCGCACGTCGTGGTGGCGGATGCCAACCGGGCGGAGGCCGAACTCGTCACGGGCGCGACGGTGAGCTCAGCCGAGCACCTGGCCCGTCTGCTGGTCGAGTTCGGGGCAGATCCCACGCTTGCGGCCCGGGCGGAGCCCGCCGCGCGGGGAACGGCACCCTCGCAAGCCCCGCGACCCAGGGCGATCTCCCTCGACCAGGACACGCGGGACCTGAGAGACGTGGTGGGTCAGATCGAAGGACGCAAGGCCCTGGAGATTGCGGCAGCCGGGGGTCACCACCTGCTCATGGTCGGCCCACCGGGCGCGGGCAAGACCCTCCTCGCGGAGCGCCTGCCGGGAATTCTGCCGGACCTCGAGGACGAGGACTCGCTCGAGGTCACCTCGGTCCACTCCCTGCGTGGAGACTCTGCGTGCTCGGCCCTCATCAGGCGGCCCCCTTTCCAATCCCCGCACCACGGGACCACGATGCCCGCCATGTGCGGGGGTGGCAGTGGCATGCCCCGGCCCGGTGCCATCTCCCTGGCCCATCGCGGCGTGTTGTTCCTGGACGAGGCACCCGAGTTCGACCGCCGGGTGCTGGACGCGCTGCGGCAACCCCTCGAGTCCGGCACGGTCACGATCGCGCGGGCCCAGTCCGTGGCGCAGTATCCCGCAGCGTTCCAGCTCGTGCTGGCCGCCAACCCCTGCGCATGCGGCCACGCGGGCGGCACCGGACAGGCGTGCACGTGCAGCTCGGTGCAGCGCCGCCGCTACTTCGGGAAACTCTCGGGCCCACTGCTGGACAGAGTGGACGTGCAGCTGCGGGTGCCCGCGGTGACCTACCAGGAGCTCAGCGCGGTGTCGGGGGATGCTCCCGAGAGCAGCGCGAGCGTTGCGCAACGGGTCGTCTGCGCCCGGGCCGCCCAGCAGGAACGGCTCCGTCCCCTGGGTTGCCGGGTCAACGCGAGCGTCCCCGGTGCACTGCTGCGCCGCAGACTCTCCCCGGGTGTTGACGCCGTGGAGCCGCTGAAGGCCGCTATGGAGCGCAGGGTGCTCACCGCCCGAGGATTCGTGAAGGTCCTGCGCGTGGCCTGGACCCTTGCGGACCTCGAAGGCGCCACGGTTCCCACCCGCGAGCACGTTCAACTGGCCCTCTACTTCAAGACCACGGTGACGACATGACCGGTGACCAGCACGGTGACAACGTCGCAGATGTCCAGCACCCGGCCGGTCCCTCGGAGGACGTGCGGGCGTGTCGCATTCGTCTGGCGCGCATCATCGAACCGAGCGACACAGCCGGGCTGCTCCTGCTCCAGGCGCTCGGACCCCAGATGCTGTGGCGAAGCATCACCGAGCTGCAGGAACCCACTCGCTCACTGCGCTCAGTGCTGCACAAGGCTTCCCAGGAGTGGCTTCCGGGCTCACGCACTCCCGACCTGACGGCACGTTTTGAAGCATGGCGGTCCCGGTTGCCGGTCCCCGCGACGGACGTCGAGCGCCGCCACGCTCTGCGGATCGGAGCCTGGACGGTGATTCCGGAGGACCCGGACTGGCCCGCGCAGCTGGCTGATCTGGGGCTGCAGCAGCCGATCGTCCTGTGGGGACGCGGAGACCGGGCGCTACTGGGACTGCTCCAGGGCAGCGTGGCCGTGGTGGGGTCCCGCAACGCCAGCGCGTACGGCGCGGCCGTGACGCGGGGCATCACCCGGGAACTGGTGGCCGCCGACCGGTGCGTGGTGTCCGGGGGGGCCTTCGGGATCGACGCCGAAGCGCACACCACGGCATTGCAGACCGCGGCGGGACCCGGCGCCACCGTGGCGGTCCTGGCCTGCGGCGTGGACAGGTTCTACCCCGCGGGCAACGCCGAGCTGCTCGGGCGGATCTGCGAGCACGGACTGCTGCTGAGCGAGGTGCCCTTCGGATGCGCTCCCACCCGGTACAGGTTCCTGCAGCGCAACCGGATCATCGCGGCTCTCACGTGCGCCACGGTGGTCACGGAGGCCGCGTGGCGCTCGGGATCCCTGAACACGGCACGGCACGCCGCGGGGCTCTCCCGGGAGGTGGCGGCCGTGCCCGGAGACGTGCTCGTGGGCAGTTCGGCGGGTTGCCACCGCCTCGTGCGGGAGGACCACGCGGTGCTCGTCAACAACGGGAGCGAAGTTCTCGAGCTCGTGGAGCCACTGGGCACCCCGCCCGGTGCCACCCACGCAGGCGCGAGCGGCCGGGACCTTCGTCCCGAGGACGATCTGGACCCCCAGCTGCTGCGCCTCTTCGACGCCCTGCCCCTGCACCGCGATGCGGATCCCTCGTCACTCTGCCGCGTCTCAGGGCTGGCACCGGGGGACGTCCTGGCCGGTCTGGTCACTCTGCGGGAGCGCGGCCTGGCCATGGACTCACTCCTGGGCTGGCGACGGGTAGGCTCCCAGCATGGCCGGCCAGGACGAAACTCCCGCTGACGGACGCACCTCCACGGGCGGGCGCACATCCGCCGGCGGACGCCCCTCCACGGTCGAGCGCACCGCCACGGGGGGACGAGCGACGACGAACGGGAGAGCCGCGTCTCAAACACGCTCCTCCCGATCCGTCGACGCCGCGGAGCGAACGGCCCCGGCGACGAGCCCGGAACCCGGGCCGCTCGACCACTACCTGCCCGGATTCCGTGCCCATCTCGGTCTCGAGCGCTCGCGCAGCGAGAACACGGTTCGGGCTTACACCACCGACATCGCGGACCTGTCGCGCTGGATGCGCGTGACGGGCATCGACGACATCGACCTGCTGGACCGGGACGCTCTGCGCGGCTGGCTCGCCGACCGGCACCAGCGGGGGCTGGCCCGCAGCTCGATCACCCGGGGCATCGCCGCGGTGCACACGTTCTTCCACTGGGCCGTGGACACCCAGGGGCTGCGTCACGATCCGGCCGCCGGGCTCAAAGGCCCCCGCCCTGCACGCCACCTGCCGGAGGTCGTCGGAGCCACCGCGCTGTCCACCATGCTGGACACTCTCGCGGACACGGCGCTGGGGGAGCACGAGGACGAACGGGCCGCCGCGCTGGCCGCGCGGGACTGGGCTCTGCTGGAACTGCTCTACGCCACGGGTGCGCGCATCGGCGAGCTCGTGGGGGCGGACCGCGCCCATCTCGACCGCGCGCAGCACGTGCTCACCGTGACGGGCAAAGGGAACAAGCAGCGGCGAGTGCCCTACGGACAGCGGGCGGGGGAGGCACTTGACCTCTGGGAGCACCGGCGGTCTGCCCTCGCAGGGCCGCGCGCCGCCGACGCCCTGTTCCTCGGGGCTCGTGGGGCGCGCATCGATCAGCGCGTAGCCCGGGGGGTCGTGGCGAGGGAACTCGGCAGCGTTCCGGACACCGGCGCTCGCGGCCCGCACAGCCTGCGGCACAGCGCGGCCACCCACCTGCTGGACGGGGGAGCGGACCTGCGCACCGTGCAGGAGCTCCTGGGCCATGCCACCGTGGCCACCACGCAGATCTACACCCACGTGTCCGTCGATCGGCTCCGACGGGCGTACTCACAGGCACACCCCCGAGCTTGACATTCAAGCTCGCAGCGCCCACCAGGTTGACCGTGGGTGGGCCCTGCTGGACAATGAACCCGAGTGAGGAAGTTCGCACCGGCCTCGAATCCGTGGCGAACGTCACCTCACTCGCTTCAACTGCATCACGGCGCCGGGCTGACAGCACTGAACTTCCGAGCAGGACGTTGGGGAAGACGTACCTACACGACGGAGGAACAGGCTATGTCTTCACCCACCACGCGCGGAGTGCTCTACGTGCACTCCGCGCCCCAGGCGCTCTGCCCCCACATCCAGTGGGCACTGGAATCCGTGTCGCATCGGCGGACGGATCTTGAGTGGACCCCGCAGAACGCCGAGCCCGGTTGCGTCCGCACCGAACTCGAGTGGTCCGGCCGTGCCGGCACCGGCGCGCTCCTCGCGTCTGCCCTGCGCACCCTGGGCCGGGTCCGCTTCGAGGTGACCGAGAACGCCAGCCAGGGCAGCGACGGGTCCCGGTGGTCCTTCACCCCGGACCTGGGCATCTTCCACGCCACCACGGACGTCGCCGGGAACATCTGCGTGAGCGAGGACCGGATCCGCTACGCCTTCGAGGCGGCAGGGGGAGATCCCGCCGCCGTGGTGGAGGAGCTCTCGCTCGCGCTGGGTGAGGCCTGGGACGAGGAGCTCGAACCGTTCCGCCACGCGGCCGAGGGCGCTCCCGTGCGCTGGCTCCACCGCGTGGGCTGATCGAGGGCATTCCCGAGCACCCGCACCCGCGCCTCCCGAACAGCGCAGCCGCACCTCCGTCCGCGGCGCGCGCTGCACCTCTCACCTCAGGGAAATGGCGGGGTGACGACGTCTGCGGTGAGGTGGCGCGATCGCTGACGTGGCGGTTCTGGTCCCTCCGGAAGAACCGGCGTGGGGCGCTGGTGTCCCACGGCTCCCTCACCGCGAACCGGTGTGCCCAGCCCCCGTCCAACCACGCAGCTCAACCCCGAGACAACAGAGCCCGGCGCTCCCCGCAGAGGGGAGCACCGGGCTCTGTCACAGGTGCGCGTCCCGACCCCGCGAGGGGGCCGGGGACGCCATCACACGGTTCGGAACGCGGCGACGGAGTTGTGTCCGCCGAACCCGAAGGAGTTGGAGATCGCGACCATGTCACCGGCCGGGAGCTCCCGCGCCGTGGTGACCACGTCCAGGTCGATGCGCGGATCCTGGTTCTCCAGGTTGATGGTGCAGGGCGCCATCCGCTCGGTCAGGGCGAGGACGGCCAGGACACCCTCCACGGCACCCGATCCGCCGAGCAGGTGGCCGGTCATGGACTTGGTGGCGGACACGGCCATCTGGTCCACCGCGTCACCGAACGCCACGCGCAGGGCACTCGCCTCTGGCACGTCACCCACGGGGGTGGAGGTGGCGTGGGCATTGACGTGCTTGATGTCCGCGGGCGCGAAGTCCCCGGACTCCATGGCCTCCCGCAGGGCACGAGCGGGGCCGCCGTCCTCCCCGGTGGCCGGCGCGGTGATGTGGAACGCGTCCGAGCTGAGCCCGGCACCGGCCAGTTCGGCGTAGATCCGGGCGCCGCGTGCCCTCGCGTGCTCCTCGGACTCGAGGATCACCGCTCCTGCGCCCTCGCCCATGACGAACCCGTCACGGTCCATGTCGAAGGGGCGGGAGGCGCGCTCGGGCTCGTCATTGCGGCGGGACAGTGCCTGCATGGAGTTGAACGCGGCCACGTTCATAGGGTGGATGGCGCTCTCTGCGCCGCCCACGATCATCACATCCGCCTTGCCGGAGCGGATCAGCTGCAGACCCTGGAAAAAGGCCTCGGTCCCGGAGGCGCACGCCGACACCGGTGTGATGGCGCAGGCACGGGCCTTGAACTCCATGCTCACGGAGGAGGCGTTTCCGTTGGGCATGAGCATGGGAACCGTCATGGGCTTGACCCGGCGGGGGCCCTTGGTGCGCATGGTGTCCCAGCCGTCCAGGAGGGTCCACACGCCGCCGATGCCCGTGCCGAAGGCTACGCCCAGGCGCAGCGGGTCGACGTCGTCGCTGGTGTCCGCGTCCTGGCCGGAGAACCCGGCATCGGTCCACGCTTCGCGGGCCGCCGCCACGGACAGCTGGCCGGAGGGATCCAGACGCTTGGCCTGTACGCGGGAGACCACGTTCTCCGCGGGCTTGGGGCACTGGGCGCCGATGCGGACGGGGAGGTCGTACTCCTCGACCCAGTCCTGTTCGAGGGCGTGAACGCCCGAGACGCCCTTGAGTGCGTTCTTCCAGGTCTCCTGGACGTTCTCACCGATGGGCGTGATGGCACCCAGGCCGGTGACGACTACTTTGCGGGACATGTTCTGCACTTCCTCGTGTCCGAAATCGCAGGTGTTCCAGGAGCTGCTGCTGTCCAGCCACCTGGCGTGACGGCGGTGGCGCACCTCCTGCACAGGGGGTGCGCCACCGCTCGCCCGGGCATCAGGCCTGGGCGTTGTCGATGAAGTTGACGGCGTCCTCGACGGTCTTGAGGTTCTTGACCTCTTCGTCGGGAATGGTGACGTCGAACTTCTCCTCGGCGTTGACCACGATGGTCATCATGGAGATCGAGTCGATGTCGAGGTCCTCGGTGAAGGACTTGTCGAGCTGCACGGCTTCGGTCTCGAGGCCGGTCTCTTCGTTCACGATCTCTGCCAGGCCGGCCAGGATTTCGTCTTTGCTCGCCATTTCGGCTTCCTTTCGTTGAGGTCGCGCAACGCAACCGTTCTTCGTGACCACGGGGCTTCGGTGGAACCCCCGTTCGGAGCCCCCGATCGCTCGGGCGGTCCGTGGACAAGAGGTGTGCGGTCTAACCCTACGACACCCCGGGGACTGGATCAGGGCAGGAGCACCACCTGGGCGCCGTACACCAGACCGGCCCCGAAACCGATCTGCAGGGAGGGCTTGCCGGACAGCTCCGGGTGCTCCGCGAGCAGGCGGTGGGTTGCCAGGGGGATGGAGGCCGCGGAGGTGTTGCCGGCCTCGGCGATGTCCCGGGCCACGATCACGGACTCGGGGAGCTTGAGCACCTTGGCCATCTGGTCGATGATCCGCATGTTGGCCTGGTGCGGCACGAACGCGGCGAGGTCCTCGGGTGCCAGACCGGAGGCGTCCAGTGCTTCCTGGGCCACTCGGGCGCCCTCCCACGAGGCCCAGCGGAACACGGTCGGCCCGTCCTGGCGCAGCGTGGGCCACATGGTGGCTTCCGGGTCCATCTCGCCGGTCTCCGGGTCCACGAGATCCTTGGCGAAGCTCCGCTCACCCCCGCGCTCGACGGCGCGGATGTCGGTGAGCGGGTGGGTCATGCGGATGGCGTCCCACTTGGAGCCGTCCGAACCCCAGACCGACGGCCCGATGCCCGGGACGTCCGACGGGCCGATCACGACGGCCCCGGCGCCGTCTCCGAGCAGGAAGGAGATGGAGCGCTCCGAGTTCTCGATCACGTCGGAGAGCTTCTCCACGCCGATCACGAGAACGTTGGTGGAGTCACCGGAGCGCACGAGCGCATCCGCCTGGGCGATCCCGTAGCAGTACCCCGCGCACGCCGCGGAGACGTCGTACGCGGCGGCGGGCGTGGCCCCGAGACGGTCCGCGAGCTTGGCGGCCACGGAGGGCGTGAGGTACGGGAAGGACACCGTGGAGACGATGATCGTGCTCAGCTGGTCACCGGTGAGACCGGAGTTCTCGAGCGCCTCGCGTGCCGCGTGCTCCGCCATGTCCAGGACCGACACGTCAGCCGGCGCGCGGTGGCGGGTGTGGATGCCGGTGCGCTTGACGATCCACTCGTCCGAGGAGTCGATCCACTGGCAGACGTCGTCGTTGGTCACGATCTCCGACGGCCGGTAGGCGCCGATGCCCAGGATGCGCGTGTGGGCGTGGGGAATGTTCTGTTTGATGGTCGCCACGGGAGGCCGACTCCTTCGATGGTGCGGATCTCAGCGAGTGCGGGTGGATCACCCTTCTCAGGTCAGCGTACTCCGCACGAGGTCCAGGTCCTGCGGGGTGTTGACCGCCGTTGCGGGGACACCCTTGAGACCCCTCTTGGCCAGTCCCACGAGGGTTCCGGCGGGCGGCAGCTCCACGACCTGCGTGACGCCCATGTCCGCGAGGGTGGCCATGCAGGCGTCCCAGCGCACGGGGCGGCACACCTGCTCCACGAGGGAGTCCAGGAAGGCCGCGCCACCGGGGGTGCGGGCGCCGTCGTGGTTGCTCAGCAGTGCGTGCTCGGGGTCTCGTGGGGAGAGCTCGGGAACGAGGGCCCGCAGCGGCTGCAGGGCCGGGGCCATGTGCTCCGTGTGGAAGGCGCCGGCCACCTTGAGCCTGACCACCTTGGCGCGGGTGGGCGGGTTCTCGGCGAGCGCGTCGAGCTGCTCGAGGGTTCCTGCGGCCACCACCTGACCGGCCCCGTTGGCGTTCGCGGCCGTGGCGCCCACGGCGGAGATGGCGGCGGCGACGTCGTCCGGGGTGCCACCGAGGACGGCGGCCATGCCCGTGGGGGTTGCCGCGGCGGCGGCAGCCATCTCGGTGGCGCGGACCCGCACGAAGCGCATGGCGTCGGCCTCGGTCAGCACGCCGGCCAGGGCCGCGGCCGTGATCTCACCGACCGAGTGCCCGGCGAGCACCACGTCGGAGCGTCCTTCGAGCTGGGGGGCGAGCAGCCGCCCGGCGAGGAGTCCCGCGGCGACGATCAGCGGCTGGGCCACCGCGGTGTCCTTGATGGTGTCCTCGTCCGCCTCGGTGCCGTAGTGCGCGAGGTCCAGCCCGGCGGCGTCGGAGAGCTGCGCGAGGTGCTCGGGAACGCCCGGCACGGTCAGCCACTCGGAGAGGAATCCTGGTTTCTGTGACCCCTGACCGGGGCAGACGAGTGCATTCACCCGTTCATTCCACCAAGTCGGGGGGCCGCCGCGGCACAGTGGGCCGCACCAAGCCGAGCAGGGGGATTTGTGGCTTCCCTACAAGCCCATGTCAGTCGGTGCCCGACAGCCGCCCCGCGAGCAGCGCGCAGTGCAGCACGAAGGCGTCCCGGGGCAGCAGGGGGTCCCAGCCGGTGATGTCGCTGACGCGCCGGAGCCGGTACCGCACGGTGTTCGCGTGGACGAAGAGCTCGCGCGCCGTGGCCTCCAGGGAGTGGCCCACGCTGAGGTAGGTGGTGAGGGTGTCCACCAGGCCGGTGGAGGAGGCGGACAGCGGCTCCCACACGGCGTCGACCATGGCGGCGAGCGCCAGCGGGTCCCCGCTGATGGCCCGCTCGGGCCACAGGTCCTCGGAGTCCGTGGGCCGGGGCGCCTGGGGCCAGGCCGCCACCGCTCGCAGCCCCGCGTTGGCGCGGTCCGCCGACTCCTTGGCCTCGAACACGGTGGCCACGGGGGGACCGTGGACCACGGGACCCTCCCCGAACACGCTCGCGAGCCGGGACAGGGACCGGGCCCCGTCCTTGACCCCACCCAGGACGAGGACCAGCCGGTCGGTCTGGATGGCCACCAGGCACTCCGCGGCGTGGCGCTCGACGACGCGCCGGATCCGTTCCACGCCGGCGGGTCCGTTGGTGCTGGGCGCGCGTCCCACCACCACGGTGACGTCCCCCCGGTCCGTCCAGCCCAGCGCGGAGACCCGGGAGCGCAGGTTGTCCGAGTGGTCGCCGCGCAGGATGCCGTCCACCACGAGGGACTCGAGGCGGGCGTCCCACGAGCCCCTGTTCTCGGCGGCCTTGGCGTAGACGTCCGCGGCGGCGAACGCGACCTCGCGGGAGAACCGCAGCACGGCCTCGCGCAGTGCCACCTCGTCGTTGTGCTGCGCGAGCTCCGGGACCTTCTCCTCCACGACGTCCACGACGATCCGCAGCACCTGCAGGGCGTTCTGCAGGGTGATGGACCGGGTCAGCTCCGTGGGGGCCTGCTTGAAGATCTCCGTGAGCACCCACACCGGCTCCTGGGGGTTCTCGTACCAGCGCACGAAGGACGCGATGCCGCGCTGCGCCAGCAGACCCAGCTCGGACCGCTCGTCCGCCCGCAGCTCCGAGAACCACGGCAGGGTGCTCGCGAGCCGCTGCACCGCCACGGTGGAGACCTGCCCCAGGTTGGCCTTGAGGTTCTCCAGGGTCCTGGGGTGCGGGGCGGCCTGCTGCCGGCCGCGCAGGGGCCACGTCACCCGGCGGGAGGTGCGGGACTTGCGGGGTGCGGACCCGGAGGCGTCGGTGGGCATGAGACGAGGGTAGTCGATGCGTCACCGAGCCCGGCCAGGCACCGGCTCGGTCCCCGCCCGGGCACGGAACCTTTCCGAGGACGACGCCGCCCCCGCGCCATGAGGGGCGCGGGGGCGGTGGGTCGGTGGTGCGGGACGGCTCAGGCGTCGCCCCCGGCGTTGCCGGAGGTGCCGGCCGCGGGGTCCGTGAGCTTGTACCGCGTGAGCGCCTCGGCCGGGGCGGACCAGTCGATCTCGCCCCGCTTGGCGAGCATCTCCAGGGTCCGCACCACCATCGAGTGGGCGTCGATGGTGAAGAACCGGCGGGCACCGGCCCGGGTGTCGGCGAACCCGAAGCCGTCGGCGCCCAGGGAGGCCCAGTCGTTGGGGACGTACTGCCGCACGGAGTCCGGCAGCTGGGAGGCGTAGTCGCTCGTGGCGACCACGGGACCCGTGGCCCCGGCCAGAGCCTGGGTGATGTACGGGGTGCGTGCTCCGGACTCGGGATCCAGGAACGCGTCCTGCTCCGCAGCCATCGCGTCGCGGCGCAGGTTGGTCCAGGAGGTCACGGACCACACGTCCGCGGACACGCCCCACTCCTCGGCGAGGATCTGCTGCGCCTCGAGCGCCCACGGCACACCCACGCCGGAGGCCAGCAGCTGGGCGCGCGGGCCCTCGGTCTTCGCGGGCTTGAGCAGGTAGATGCCGTTGACGATGCCGTCCACGTCCACGTTCTCGGGCTCCGCGGGCTGGTGGATGGGCTCGTTGTACACCGTGAGGTAGTACATGACGTTGTGGTCCTCGTCGCCCGTGCCGTACATGTGCTCCAGGCCGCGCTTGACGATGTGCGCGATCTCGTAGCCGTAGGCGGGGTCGTAGTGGATCACCGCGGGGTTGGTGGACGCGAGGATCGGGGAGTGCCCGTCCGCGTGCTGCAGACCCTCGCCCGTGAGCGTGGTGCGACCGGCGGTGGCGCCGATGACGAACCCGCGGGCCATCTGGTCCGCCGCGGCCCAGAACTCGTCACCCGTGCGCTGGAACCCGAACATCGAGTAGAAGATGTAGACCGGGATCATGGTCTCGCCGTGGGTCGCGTAGGACGTGCCCGCGGCGGTGAAGGCCGCGGTGGCGCCGGCCTCGTTGATCCCGGGGTGCAGGATCACACCCTGGGCCGACTCCTTGTAGGCCAGCATCAGCTCGCGGTCCACGGAGAGGTAGTTCTGCCCGTTGGGGTTGTAGATCTTGGCCGTGGGGAAGAACGAGTCCATGCCGAAGGTGCGGGCCTCGTCCGGGATGATCGGCACGATGCGGTGGCCGAAGTCCTTCTCGCGCATCAGGTCCTTGAGGATGCGCACGAAGGCCATGGTGGTGGCCGCCATCTGCTTGCCCGAGCCCTTCTTGCCGGAGGCGTAGGCGCGCTCCGAGGGCAGCGTGATCTCCTTCTGGGGGTGCGGGCGGTCCGGGACAAAGCCGCCCAGCTCCTTGCGGCGCTCCAGCAGGTACTTGATCTCGGGGGAGTCCGCGCCCGGGTGGTAGTACGGGGCGTTGTAGAGGTCCGACTCGAGCTGCTCGTCCGTGATGGGGATGCGCAGGTGGTCGCGGAAGGCCTTGAGGTCCTCCAGCGTCAGCTTCTTCATCTGGTGCGTGGCGTTGCGCGCCTCGAAGTGCGGGCCCAGGCCGTAGCCCTTGATGCCCTGCGCCAGGATCACGGTGGGCTGGCCCTTGTGCTCGAGTGCCGCCTTGTACGCCGCGTAGACCTTGTTGTAGTCGTGGGCGCCGCGCTTGAGGTTCCAGATCTGCTCGTCGGTGTAGTCCGCCACGAGTTCCTTGGTGGCCGCGGACCGGGCGAAGAAGTGGTCGCGCACGAAGCCGCCGGACTCCGCCTTGAAGGTCTGGTAGTCGCCGTCCAGGGTCTCGTTCATGATGCGCACGAGCTCACCGGTGTGGTCCGCCTCCAGCAGGGCGTCCCACTCGCGGCCCCACACCACCTTGATGACGTTCCAGCCGGCGCCCCGGAAGAACGCCTCCAGCTCCTGGATGATCTTGCCGTTGCCGCGCACGGGGCCGTCGAGACGCTGCAGGTTGCAGTTGACCACGAAGGTCAGGTTGTCCAGCTTGTCGTTGGCCGCGAGCTGCAGCACGCCGCGCGACTCGGGCTCGTCCATCTCGCCGTCGCCGAGGAACGCCCAGACGTGCTGCTCGGAGGTGTCCTTGATCCCGCGGTTGTGCAGGTAGCGGTTGAACTGCGCCTGGTACACGGCGTTCATGGGCCCGATGCCCATGGACACGGTGGGGAACTGCCAGAAGTCGGGCAGGCTGCGCGGGTGGGGGTAGGAGGGCAGGCCGTTCGGGGCCTTGGTCTTCTCCTGGCGGAACCCGTCCAGCTGCTCCTCCGTGAGGCGGCCCTCGAGGTACGCGCGGGCGTAGTTGCCGGGGGAGGAGTGGCCCTGGAAGAACACCTGGTCGCCGCCACCGGGGTGTTCGGGTCCACGGAAGAAGTGGTTCAGGCCCACTTCGTAGAGGGTGGCCACGCCGGCGTAGGAGGAGATGTGACCGCCCACCCCGACGCCCGGGCGCTGCGCGCGGTGGACCATGACGGCCGCGTTCCAGCGCAGGAAGGCACGGTAGCGGCGCTCGATCTCCTCGTCACCGGGGAACTCGGGCTCCTGGTCCACGGGGATGGTGTTGACGTAGTCGGAGGTGGTGACCATGGGGACACCCACGGAGTGCGTACCGGCGTGCTGCAGCAGGGCACGCATGACGTACTGCGCCCGCGCGGTGCCCTGCGCCTGGATCAGCGCGTCGAAGGACTCGATCCACTCCTGCGTCTCCTGCGCGTCCGCGTCCTGGAGATTGTTCGTCAAGCCACTCAGAATGTGGTGATTGCTGTCGGAAGACACGAGAACCTCTCTATCGTCAGCTCCGTGTGCTCGGGGTGCCCGGTGGCGGAGCGGTGTGTCAGGCGTCGGGTGGACGGAAACGTCTCCGCCTCCGTGGTTCTTTCATGGTGTCACAGGCTACGGCCCGGGGGATTGCCCCGGCGGCGTTCTGCGCGTCACATCTGCGTGTCCCCGCTCTTCTGCCCGCGCTTCCCGGGGAGCGCCACGCGTGCGGATTTGGCCGCGAGCCCGTGCCGTGGCTTGAACGTGGCGCTAAAGCAGTGTTGTCTTTATTACGCACCGTCGACGCTCCCGTCACGGTGGGTACGGGCCCGGACCACCGACCGGTGGTCACCGGTGACCCGCACAACACAGCTGAGAAGGAGAGACACGGTGAGCGAGGCGAAAGCCCCCGAGGAGAGCATTGCGGAGCAGCTGAACCTGAAGGACGGCGACTACGTCCAGGAGTTCGGCTACGACGACGACGTCGATGCGGACCTGCGGGAGCGGATCGAGGCGGCCATCGGCTCGGAGCTGTTCGACGAGGACGCGCAAGAGGTCGTGGACGCCGTGGTGCTGTGGTGGCGCGACGGCGACGGTGACCTCGTGGACGAGCTCGTCGACGTGCAGACCACCCTCGACGACGGCGGCGTGGTCTGGCTCCTGACCCCCAAGGCCGGCCGCGAGGACCACGTCTCTCCCGCCGACATTCAGGAAGCCGCCTCCACCGCGGGCCTCCACGTCACCAGCGCGGCGCGCGTCTCCTCCGACTGGACCGTCTCGCGACTGGCCCCCAAGCGCAACTTCTGAGGTGCCCGGCCACCCGCCGTCCGCGCCGTGGGAAAGGACCACATGAGCGACATCGGATCCACAGCACCGGACTTCGCGCTGACCAACAGGGACGGCGAGATCCGCACGCTCGCGCAGTTCCGGGGCGCGCCGGTGGTGCTCGTGTTCTTCCCGTTCGCGTTCTCGCCCATCTGCACGGACGAGCTGTGCCACCTGCAGGACCACACCGACACCTTCGAGGAGTTCGGTGCCACGGTGCTGTGCGTGTCCACGGACAGCCACCACTGTCTCGACGCCTTCGCCCGGCAGGAGTCCTACGACTTCGAGATGCTCTCGGACCACTGGCCCCACGGTGAGGTGGCGCGGCGCTACGGCGTGTTCGACGAGCAGGAGGGGTGCGCCCGGCGGCACACGATCACGGTGGACTCCCAGGGCGTGGTCCGGGACGTGAGTGCTGCGGACATGACCGAGTCCCGCTCGTGGGATCGGCTGCGCACCGTCCTCGAGAACCTCCCCCGGTCCTGAGATGCCGGCGCGGGTGCTGCGTGCCGGGTACGGCACGCCCGTGGACCGGGACTTGTTCCCGGACCCCGATGCCCTGGACGCCCGGGCGGGTCTGCGCCCCGTCCACGAGCTGCTCGTGGGACGCAGGATCGCCGTCCTCACGGGAGCCGGAGTCAGCACGTCCTCCGGGATCCCCGACTACCGGGGGCCGGACGCGAAACCCCGCAACCCCATGACCTACCAGGAGTTCATGGCGGACGTGGGCAACCGGCGCCACTACTGGGCGCGCAATCAGTTCGGCTGGCACTTCGTGGCTCGCGCCGAGCCGTCGGCGGCGCACACGGCTCTGGCCACCCTGGAGGCGGCGGGCGCCGTGGACGGGATCATCACCCAGAACATCGACCGTCTGCACCAGAAGGCGGGATCACTCGCGGTCGTGGACCTGCACGGGACCTACGCGTGGGTCGTGTGCACTTCGTGCCGCTCGCGCTTTCCCCGGGAGGAGGTCTCGCGCTACCTCGACGAGCTCAACCCCGGGTTCTACGACGGCATGGATTCCGGGGCGGACGTCGAGTACGCACCGGACGCGGACGCCACCGTGGAGCACACCGCGGGGTTCCGGGTGTGGGACTGCCCGGTGTGCCAGGGGGTGCTGAAGCCGGACGTCGTGTTCTTCGGGGAGAACGCCACGGCACTGAACGTGGCGCTGGCCCGCCGGATGGTGACGCACGCGGACGCGCTGCTGGTGGCCGGCAGCTCCTTGACGGTGAACTCGGGCAGACGCTACGTCCGGCAGGCGGCCCGGGAGGGGAAGCCCGTGGTGATCGTCAACCACGGGGTGACCGGCGCGGACGAGCTGGCCACGCTCAAGGTGGATGCCCAGGTGGGGGAGTTCCTCACGGATCTCGCCGCCCGCCTGGTCCACTGAAGACGGTGCTTGCCCCCACCCGGAGGAGCGCATAGACTCGGACCACGAGACCCCGGGGGTCTGCGGAGGGGAAGCCGCGGACGTCGTCGGGGTCTCGCTCTGTCTCCGGTCTCCCGCCCCGTGCCGGCACGGCGGCGGCACCGACGTCGAAGGCCCCGCATCCGTGAGGACGCGGGGCCTTCGACGTACGGCGGGGTGCTCAGTCGACGGGGTCGATGACCGGCTTGGCGGCCTGGGCGCCGCGGCACTGCTGCGCCCACAGGGCCGCACCCACGATGCCCGCGTTGTTGCGCAGGGCGGCGATCTCCACCGGGGTGCGCAGTTCCAGGTAGGGGAGGAACTTCTCCGAGTTCTTGGACACGCCGCCGCCGATGATGAACAGCGATGGGGAGAACAGGAACTCCACGTGGGAGAAGTAGCGCTGGAGCCGCTTGGTGGCCCACTTCTTCCAGGGCAGCTGCTCGCGTTCGCGCGCGGCCGCGGAGGCTCGCGTCTCGGCGTCGTGGCCGTCGATCTCCAGGTGGCCGAGTTCCGCATTGGGGACCAGCTGGCCGTTGAGGATCATGGCGGAGCCGATGCCGGTGCCCAGGGTGATCACCATGACCAGCCCCTCCTTGCCCTTGCCCGCGCCGTAGTGGGCCTCGGCGAGCCCGGCGCCGTCGGCGTCGTTGAGCGCCTCGACCTCACGCCCCAGGGTCTCGGTCATCAACGCGTCCACGTCCGTGTTGATCCAGGACTTGTCCACGTTCGCGGCGGACAGGGCCACGCCGTTCTTGATGATCGCGGGGAACACGATGCCCACGTTGCTGTCCGGGGCCGGTGCCTCCGGCCGGGACTGCAGCTCGTCCACGATCTGCCGGACCACGTCCGCCACCGCCTGCGGGGTGGCCGGGTGCGGCGTGGGGATGCGGAAGCGCTCGCCCACGAGCTGCCCGGTGGTGAGATCCACGATCCCGCCCTTGGTGCCGGTACCACCAATGTCGATTCCAATGCCGTACTGCGAGACGACACCCTGCGGAGTACCTGAGCTCATGAACGGTCCCTTCGGTTCACGGTCTGACGCTGTTCCGGGGCGGCGGAGTTCTCCCGCCCGCCCCGTGCCTTCGAGTTTACGGGCCGACGTGGGCGGATCACGGGAGGGTGAGGATCTCCACGCCGTCCTCGGTCACGACCATGGTGTGCTCGTACTGCGCGGTGCGCATGCGGTCGTGCGTGGTGATGGTCCAGTCGTCCTCCCACTGGTCCCACGCAATGGTTCCCAGGGTCAGCATGGGCTCGATCGTGAAGATCATCCCCGGGACCATCTCGGTGCTGTAGGACGGGGCGGCGTCGTAGTGCGGGACGATCAGCCCGGTGTGGAACTCGCGCCCCACGCCGTGGCCGGTGAAGTCCCGCACCACGCCGTATCCGAAGCGCTGGGCGTACTTCTCGATGACCCTGCCGATCACGTTGATCTCTCGGCCCGGGCGGACGGCCCTGATGGCGCGGTTGGTGGCCTCGAGGGTGCGCTCGACGAGCAGCCGCGAGTCCTCGTCCACGTCCCCCACCAGGAACATGGCGTTGGTGTCCCCGTGCATCCCGTTCTTGTAGGCGGTGACGTCCAGGTTGATGATGTCCCCGTCCTCGAGCACCGTGGAGTCCGGGATGCCGTGGCAGATGACCTCGTTGAGCGACGTGCAGATGGACTTGGGGAACCCGCGGTACTCCAGGCAGGAGGGGTAGGCCCCGTGGTCGCACATGTACTCGTGGGCGATCCGGTCCAGCTCGTCCGTGGTCACTCCCGGCTTCGCCTCGGCACCTGCGGCCTGCAGGGCGCGCGCCGCGATCTGCCCGGCCTCGCGCACCAGCTCGACCTCCTCCGGGGTGTAGACGTTGGACGCGCTGCCCTCGTCCGGTTCGGTCCGCCCCACGTACTCCGGGCGCTCGATGCCGCGGGGCACGGGCCGCAGCGGGGAGAGCGAGCCGGGGCGCAGCGCGCCGACGGGTGCGGTGGATCCGGGAGCTGGGGCGAGGTTGTGACTGGTCACGATGGGTCGATGCCTCCTGCGGCAGTGGTGTGCTGGTGCGCTCCGGGGCGTCGCGGCCTCCCGGGGACCTGGTTCAGCAACTAGCCTAAGCCTTGGGTCCCGGGCTCGTTCCGCCCGGGTGTTCGCGACCCGCCGCCCGGCGGGCAGACGGCGCGCCGCGCCGGAGAGAGAGGCAGCACATGGCCGAGTACTGGTACAACCTCTACACCAAGCAGGTGGAGGAGGGCCCACAGGACGACTACCGCAAGCTCATGGGCCCCTACGCCACGCGCGAGGAGGCCTCCAGGGCCCTCGAGCACGCCGCTGAGAACACTAAGCGGTGGGACGACGAGGACGCCGCGTTCCAGGGCGACTGAGCCCGGGAGGGGGCGGGCGGCGTCGTCACCCGCGGTAGGTGTGCTCCTCCGCGGGGAACGCGCCCGAGCGCACGTCCGCCACGTAGGCGGACACGGCGTCGCCCGCGACCCGCGCGAGATCCGCGTACTGCCGCACGAAGCGCGGCATGTGCCCGGTGCGCAGCCCCAGCATGTCCTGCCACACGAGCACCTGCCCGGTGGTCACGTTTCCCGCGCCGATGCCCACGGTGGGGATCTCCAGCGCGTCCTCGACCGCGGCGGCGGCGTCCGCGGACACCATCTCCAGGACCACGGCGAAGCACCCGGCGTCCTGCACGGCGCGGGCGTCCCGGAGCAGCTGCTCGGCGGCCCCGCCGCGGCCCTGGATGCGGAAGCCGCCCAGCGCGTGCTCCGACTGCGGGGTGAAGCCCACGTGCCCCATGACCGGGATCCCGGCGCGGACCACCGCGGCGATGTGCTCGGCCACGGCCTCGCCGCCCTCGAGCTTGACGGCGTGCGCGCCGGTCTCCTTCATGATCCGCGCGGCGCTGCGCACGGCCTGGGCGGGTGACTCCTCGTAGGAGCCGAACGGCAGGTCCACCACCACGAGCGCGCGCTGCACGCCTCGCACCACCGCCGCCGCGAACACCACCATGTCCTCCAGGGTGACCGGGAGCGTGCTCTCGTGACCCAGCACGGTGTTGCCCAGCGAGTCGCCCACGAGCAGCACGTCCACGCCGGAGCGGTCGAAGATCCCAGCGGTGAGGACGTCGTAGCTCGTGAGCATCGAGAACTTCTCGCCCGAATCCTTGGCGCGCCGCAGGTGCACGGTGCGCACGCGCTTGACGTTGGCGAGGGCGGGTGTCGCGGGGGTCCCGGGAACGGGCTGGGCATCGGTCATCGCTCCAGCCTACCGGCCCTCGGGAGGGCGCCGCGGGCCGGATCGGCGGGGCGCACGACGCCGGTGGGCCACCTCCCGCACCCCGCGGCACCGCTGGGCGGGGGCCAAGTTCTACGGCCTCCTGCGTGGGCCGGGAGCACCCGGGTTCCCCGGTCGCGTGCACGGGCCCGGAGCACCCGGGTTCTGCGGCCGGTGGGTGCCAGGGTGACCCCGCACCGGGCGGCCTCGACGAGGCGGGTGCCGAGCCCGGAGCGTCCGGACCGGGATGTCGGAGCGGGCCGATACAGTGGGGCCTGGCTCCGTCGGGTGTGCGCACCCGGACGCCGAGCTGGTGAACCGCTGTGCCGCAGCCCCGAGGAATCCGAGGTGGACCCATGGACCGTCAGCAGGAATTCGTTCTCCGCACCATCGAGGACCGGGACGTGCGATTCGTGCGGCTCTGGTTCACGGACGTCGTGGGCACCCTGAAGTCCATCGCGCTGGCCCCGGCGGAGGTGGAGTCCGCGTTCGAGGAAGGTCTCGGCTTCGACGGCTCCTCCATCGAGGGACTGTCCCGCGTGTTCGAGTCGGACATGCTGCTGCAGCCGGACCCCTCCACGTTCCAGCTGCTGCCGTGGCGCGGTGAGGACGAGCCCACGTCCCGCATGTTCTGCGACCTCAAGACCCCGGACGGCGAGCCCTCGTCGGCGGATCCCCGAGGCGTGCTCAAGCGGGTGCTCGCCAAGGCCTCCGACATGGGGTTCACGTGCTACACCGCGCCGGAGATCGAGTTCTACCTGCTGCGCTCCCCGGAGCTGGACCCCCGAACGGGGGAGCCCGTGCCCGTGGACTACGAGGGCTACTTCGACCACGTCCCCGGCGGAGTGGTCCAGGACTTCCGGCGCCGCGCGGTGAGCATGCTGGAGGCCGTGGGGATCTCCGTGGAGTTCTCCCACCACGAGGCCGGGCCGGGACAGAACGAGATCGACCTGCGCTACGCGGACGCCCTGCAGACCGCGGACAACATCATGACCTTCCGCACCGTGGTCCGGGAGGTGGCACTGTCCCAGGGCAGTTACGCCACGTTCATGCCCAAGCCGTTCTCGCGCCACCCCGGCTCCGGGATGCACACGCACTTCTCCCTGTTCGAGGGGGACACCAACGCCTTCTACGAGGCCGGGGCGGAGTTCCGGCTCTCGGACACCGGCCGCCACTTCATCGCCGGACTGCTGCGCCACGCGCCGGAGTTCACCTCAGTGACCAACCAGTTCGTGAACTCGTACAAGCGGCTGTGGGCGGGGGACGAGGCGCCCTCCTACATGTCCTGGGGCCACAACAACCGTTCCGCACTGGTGCGCGTGCCCCTCTACAAGCCGGACAAGGTGCAGTCCTCGCGCATCGAGTACCGCGGCATCGACTCCGCCACCAACCCGTACCTCTCCTACGCGGCGCTGATCGGCGCGGGGCTCAAGGGGATCGAGAACGAGTACGAGCTGCCGCCCGTAGAGATGGACGACGTCTTCTCCATGAGCAGCGCCGAGCGCCGGGCCGTGGGGCACAAGCCGCTGCCGTCCAGCCTGCACGACGCCATCGGGCTCACCGAGGAGTCCGAGTTCATGGCCGAGCTGCTGGGGGAGCAGGTCTTCGAGTACTTCCTGCGCAACAAGCGCCGCGACTGGGACCAGTACCGCCAGGAGGTCTCCCCGTACGAGCTGCGCACCAACCTGGGCATCCTTTAAGGGCCGGCGATGAGCACCGGGAGCGGGGGAACCGCGGGACAGGGCGCCACGGCCAAGGAGCGCGTGGAACAGGTCTCCGCGAAGCAGCTGATCGGCGTGGGCTTCGCGGACGTGACCAACGCGAGGCGGTGGCTGGGCTTCCCCGAGCTCGACGCCGTGGACTTGCCGCGGCTGCTCGAGGGGCTGGCCCACGCGGCGTCGCCGGACGTGGCGCTGCAGCTGATCGTGCGCCTGATCGAGCAGCACCCGGAGGTGGCGCGGCGCGTGACCGGGGATCCCGCGGACTCCGAGACGATGTTCCGGCTGCTGGGGGCCTCCGAGGCACTCGGGGAGTTCCTGCTGCGGGCCCCCGAGAACCTCGACCTGCTGGACATCCGCCCCGAGGACCAGCCGGGCGCCGACCAGCCGGACGCACTGCGCCGAGAGCTGCTCGGGTCCGTGGGCGCGGATCCGGACGCGGAGACCCCCGTGGCCACCGTGACGGGCCAGGACGCGCAGAAGGCGTTGCGCGTGGCCTACCGCCGAGGTCTCGCCCGGGTGGCCATCCGCGACGTGGGCGCCCTGGACCCCGTGGCGTACATGCCCGCCGTGGGTCGTCAGCTCGCGGACCTGGCGGGGGCCGCGCTCGAGGCGGGACTGGCCGTGGCCCGCGCCCAGGTCCACGAGCGCTGGGACCCCGCGCTGGTGGAGCAGGTGCGTCTGGCCGTGATCGGCATGGGCAAGTGCGGCGCGCGAGAGCTGAACTACATCTCCGACGTGGACGTGGTCTACGTGGTGGAGACCCGCGCGTCGGACTCGGGCGAGGCACCCGACGAGAACACCGCCACCGAGATCGCCACGGAGCTCGCGCACCAGCTGGCCCAGGCCATGATGGCCACCGGCCCGGAACCCGCCCTGTGGGAGGTGGACGCGAACCTGCGCCCCGAGGGCAAGGACGGGCCACTGGTGCGCACGCTGGACTCCCACGTGCGCTACTACAAGCGGTGGGCGAAGTCCTGGGAGTTCCAAGCGCTGCTCAAGGCCCGCTGCGTGGCCGGGGACCGCGAGCTGGGGGAGCGCTACGAGGACGCCATCGCCCCCTTCATCTGGTCCTCCGCAGAGCGCGAGGGCTTCGTGGAGTCCGTGCAGGCCATGCGACGCCGCGTCACGGAGAACATCCCCGAGGCGGACCGGGACCGCCAGATCAAGCTCGGGCCCGGCGGACTGCGGGACGTGGAGTTCACCGTGCAGCTGCTGCAGCTCGTGCACGGCCGCGGCGACGAGACGGTGCGGACGCGCGCCACCACGGACTCGCTCGCGGCGCTGTCCTCGGGCGGGTACATCGGGCGCAAGGACGCCGAGGAGTTCGGGCGCAACTACCGGTGGCTGCGGCTGCTGGAGCACCGGATCCAGCTCTTCCGGCTGCGCCGCACCCACCTGATGCCCCGCGACGAGCGGGAGCTGGCGGTGATCGCCCGCTCGATCGACGGGGCCACGGAGGGCAGCCACCCCACGGCGGCCAAGCTCGTGGAGCAGTGGTCGGGGCTCAAGCGCAGCGTGCGCTCGATGCACGAGCGGATCTTCTACCGCCCGATGCTCGCGGCGCTCGCGAACGCCCCGGCAGACACCACGCTGACCACGGACTCCGCGCGGGACCGTCTGGCGGCGCTGGGCTACCAGGACACCCGGGCCGCGATGCAGCACATCGAGGCGCTGTCCCGCGGCGTCAGCCGGCGGGCCGAGATCCTGCGGACCCTGCTGCCGGTGCTGCTCGACTGGCTCGCCGAGGGCGTGGACCCGGACGCCGGTCTGCTCAACCTGCGCCGGGTGTGCGAGTCCCTGGGCACCACCCCGTGGTTCCTGCGCCTGCTGCGGGACTCCAACGCCGCCGCGGAGCGGCTGTGCAGCATCCTCTCCAGCTCCCGCTACGTCTCCGACTTGCTGGAGGTGTCCCCGGAGGCCACCGCCTGGTTGGGGGACGACTCCCTGCTGGCCACCCGCAGCCTGGAGGATCTGGGGGTGGAGATGCGCTCGCAGCTCACCAGGCACCGGGACCCGGACGAGGCCATCCGGGCCGTCCGCCAGATCCGGCGCCGCGAACAGCTGCGCATCGCGCTCGCGGACACGAGCGGCGTCGCCGACGTGGAGACCACGGTGGCTGGGCTCTCCGACGTGGATCAGGCCACCGTGATGGCCGCGCTGCACCTGGCCCAGAAAGAGTACGAGGCTGAGCACGAGGGCGCGCTGCCCGCCCAGCTGCTGGTCGTGGCCATGGGCCGTCAGGGCGGGCGGGAGATCGGCTTCGGCTCGGACGCGGACGTGGTGTACGCCTACGAGCCTGTGGAGGGCGCGGACCCGGGGGAGGCCCAGGCGGCGGCGGAGGCCGTGCTGAACCGCATGGTCAAGCTGCTCAAGCAGCCGTGCACCCCGCCCATCCAGGCCGAACGGGTGCTGGAGATCGACAACGACCTGCGACCGGAGGGCCGCTCGGGCGCCAAGGTGCGCTCGGTGGCCTCCTACGCGGAGTACTACGAGCGATGGGGCGAGACCTGGGAGTTCCAGGCCCTCACCCGCGCCCGGTTCATGGCCGGTTCCGAGGAGGTGGCCCGCGCGTTCTTCCGCGTGGTGGACCGTCACCGCTACCCGGCGGAGTTCACGGACCGCCAGCTCGTGGACATCCGCCGCATGAAGGCCCGGGTGGAGAGCGAGCGCATGCCGCGCGGCGCGGACCCGCTGCGCCAGGTCAAGCTCGGTCGCGGTGGGCTCTCGGACGTGGAGTGGCTCGTGCAGCTGCTGCAGCTGCGCCACGGCCACGAGGTCCCGGAGCTGCGCACCACGTCCACACTGCCCGCCCTGCACGCGGCGGTCGCCGCGGGGCTCGTGGGGCCCGAGGACGCCTCCGTCCTGGAGCACGCGTGGAAGCTCGCCACGGACATCCGCAACGGCAACGTGCTGCGTTCGGGGCGCGCCTCGGACTCGGTGCCTTCCCGGCGCGCGGACCTCGAGGCCGTGGCCCGCTGGATCGGCTACGAACCCGGCTCCGCCACGGTGCTGGAGGAGGACTACCTGCGCATCACCCGGCAGTCCCGCTCGGTCTTCGAGCGGCTGTTCTACGGCCACTGAGGCACGACGCCGCTCGGGGACGTCCCGGGCTCGGCTGCGGGACTCGCTCCGCCTGCCACGAATGGCATGGCCGGCGGACCCGGGGCCCGTACGGTCGAGGCCCGGCCGGTCGGGGTCTCTTCGGTCCTGGGCGTCCCCGGGACGGCATCGGGGGATCGGCAAGCCTCAGAGGGGAGCGGCATGGGCAGTGATGCGGGCGCAGTGGAGCTGCGGAGGGCGTGCGCCGCGGACGTTGGGCAGATCCACGCCGTGGTGGCCGCGGCCTACGAGCCGTACCGTGCACGCATGGACCGGCGGCCGGCTCCCCTCACGGCGGACTACGAGGCTCTCGTGGCGTCCGGATGCGTGACGGTGGCCGTGCGGGCGGGAGAGGTGCTTGGGGTGCTCGTCACGGTTCCGCACCCGGACCACCTGCACGTGGACAACGTGGCCGTGGACCCCGCCGCGCAGGGCACGGGCGTGGGACGGCGGCTGCTGGAGTGCGCCGAGGGCCAGGCGCGGGACCTCGGGCTCGACGAGCTGCGGCTCTACACGAACGCGGCCATGACCGAGAACCTGGAGTACTACCCGCGCCGGGGCTACCGGGAGACCGGCCGTCGCCTGGACGAGGGGTTCGAGAGGGTGTTCTTCTCCCGCCGGCTGCGCTGAGGTGCCGGCGCGGCACGGGGCCCGTGGCGCTGCGCTCACGAGCATTCGACGTGTCCTCGGATCTCAGGGCTGCCTGCCGTGTCGACGGCGCAGGGCCTGATGTCCACGAGACGGATGTGACTCTGCTCGGACCAGGCATGTGATGGTGCCCCAGGAGGGAGTCGAACCCCCGACCAAGAGATTAGAAGGCTCCTGCTCTATCCACTGAGCTACTGGGGCGTGCCGCGCGCAGCGACCACCCAGTTTAGCAACGCGGCGGGTGCCCGCCGCGCACGCCCGCGCGGTGCGCCCTGCACAGCCCCGACAACGACGCCGCCCGGCCGGGAGGTCTCCCCAGATCCGGTGCGCGGCGCTCGCGGCGGCCCCGGTGCACCGGACAGTGGGAGCACCCCGCACCGGGGTTCACCGACCGCACCGGGGACGCCCCGGGAGGTCACGAGACGAGGAGCACCTCATGAGCGAGCACGTCACCCTGCGCGGATTCGTGGGCAAGGACCCGGAGTCGCGACTGTTCGAGGACGGCACCATGGTGGCCAGGTTCCGCCTGGCCACCACCACCCGACGCTTCCACGCCGCCAGCAACACGTGGCAGGACGGGACCACCAACTGGTACACGGTGCGCTGCTTCCGCACCCTGGCCATGCACGTGATGGCCAGCGTGCGCTGCGGGCACCCCGTGGTGGTCACCGGCAAGCTGGGCATCAACGAGTGGCAGTCGGAGACCGGACCCCGCACGGTGGTTCAGGTGGACGCCGCCGCCGTGGGCCACGACCTCAGCTTCGGCACGGCCAACTTCTCCCGCTCGGGCGGGCGGGCCCAGCGCTCCGGCAGCGCCGAGGGCGCACAGGCCCGAGAAGACACCGGTGACGGTCCCGCGGATGGCGCGAGCGGCGTCGTCCAGGGCGAGAACGAGGCGGGAACCGAAGACCGGTACCGGGACGCACAGTCCCTGGGCCTGGGAGAGGACGGGTACGTGGACGTGACCTCCGGCGCAGTGATCGCCGTGGACGCGGACGACCACACGTTCGACGGTCTGGGAGCCCACGGCGATGGCATTGACGACACCGGCGGGACCCGGGATGCCGGTGGGGACGACGAGGACATCGCGCGGGAGAACTCCACGTCCGAGGACCGGGAGCCGGCCGCGGCCGCCTCGTGAGGGGCTTGTCACCGAGGGCCCAGGCGCGTTCCGGGTGGGCGGGGCTTTCTACGGGTGCACCATTCGCGGGGCGCGTCCGAGCCTGCGAGGCCGCCGCACACACGGGGTGTTCCGGTCCCGGCCGGAATGCCTCCCCGCCCACGGTGGCACCGGCCACACCGCCGCAGCCCCCGCGGGGATCGTGGCTCGCGGGGGCACGGCGGCGCGGTAGCCTGGAGGGCATGGCGGAATTTATCTACACCATGAACAAGGCTCGCAAGAAGGTGGGCGACAAGGTCATCCTGGACGACGTCACCATGTCGTTCTTCCCGGGCGCCAAGATCGGCGTCGTGGGCCCGAACGGCGCGGGCAAGTCGACCATCCTGAAGATCATGGCGGGGCTGGACCAGCCCTCCAACGGTGAGGCCCGGCTGAGCCCCGGCTACTCCGTGGGCATCCTGCTGCAGGAGCCCCCGCTGAACGAGGAGAAGACGGTCCTCGGCAACGTGGAGGAGGGCGTGGGCGAGATCAAGGCCAAGCTCGACCGCTTCAACGAGATCTCCGCGGAGATGGCCGAGCCGGACGCCGACTTCGACGCCCTCATGGAGGAGATGGGCAAGCTGCAGGAGGAGATCGACGCCGCGAACGCGTGGGATCTCGACTCGCAGCTCGAGCAGGCAATGGACGCCCTGCGCTGCCCCCCGCCGGACGCGGACGTCAAGGTCCTCTCCGGTGGTGAGCGCCGCCGCGTGGCACTGTGCAAGCTGCTGCTGGAGAAGCCGGACCTGCTGCTGCTGGACGAGCCCACCAACCACCTGGACGCCGAGTCCGTGCTGTGGCTCGAGCAGCACCTCGCGAGCTACCCCGGAGCCGTGCTGGCCGTGACCCACGACCGGTACTTCCTGGACCACGTGGCGGAGTGGATCTGTGAGGTGGACCGCGGTCGCCTCTACCCCTACGAGGGCAACTACTCCACCTACCTGGACACCAAGGCCAAGCGCATGGAGGTCCAGGGCAAGAAGGACGCCAAGCAGGCCAAACGCCTCAAGGACGAGCTCGAGTGGGTGCGCTCCAACGCCAAGGGCCGTCAGACCAAGTCCAAGTCCCGTCTGGCACGGTACGAGGAGATGGCGGCCGAGGCGGAGAAGACCCGGAAGCTGGACTTCGAGGAGATCCAGATCCCGCCGGGACCGCGCCTGGGCAACCAGGTCATCGAGGCCAGCGACCTCAAGAAGGGCTTCGGCGACCGCTCCCTGATCAACGGTCTCTCGTTCTCGCTGCCGCGCAACGGCATCGTGGGCGTGATCGGCCCCAACGGCGTGGGCAAGTCCACGCTGTTCAAGACCATCGTGGGCCTCGAGGAGCTGGACGGCGGCGAGCTCAAGGTGGGCGACTCCGTGCAGATCTCCTACGTGGACCAGGGACGCGCCAACCTGGATCCGGAGAAGACCCTCTGGGAGGTCGTCTCGGACGGACTGGACTACATCAACGTGGGCAAGGTGGAGATGCCGTCCCGCGCGTACGTCTCCGCGTTCGGCTTCAAGGGCCCGGACCAGCAGAAGAAGGCCGGTGTGCTCTCCGGCGGTGAGCGCAACCGTCTCAACCTGGCCCTGACCCTCAAGCAGGGCGGCAACCTGCTGCTGCTCGACGAGCCCACCAACGACCTCGACGTGGAGACCCTCGGCTCGCTCGAGAACGCCCTGCTCGAGTTCCCCGGCTGCGCCGTGGTGGTCTCCCACGACCGGTGGTTCCTGGACCGCGTGGCCACCCACATCCTCGCGTGGGAGGGCACCGAGGAGAACCCGGACAACTGGTACTGGTTCGAGGGCAACTTCGAGGCGTACGAGGAGAACAAGGTGGAGCGCCTGGGCGCCGAGGCCGCGCGCCCCAAGCGCCTCACGCACCGCCGCCTCACGCGCGACTGACGTCTTCGCCCGGTCCGCCGCACGACGACGCCGCCGGTCACCGCCCGCACCACGGTGGGTTCCAGCGATCCCCGCAGCACCCTGCATGCCAGGGAGTTGCGGGGATCGTGTCGTGAGATGAGGTGAGGGTGCGTTCGCAGGGGCCATGAGGCGCGCGGTTCCGTGCACCTCCCACGGTGACCTGGAACACTGGAGGCGCAGCACCCGCGTCCACCTCGGTGCGCGCCCAGCTGATCAGAGGAGCACCATCGTGAAGTTCGTCATCCTGATCCACTCGAACCCGCAGCCCTGGGCGCACCCCACGAGCGAGCACACCCGCGAGTACCAGGCCCTGCCGCGGGAGCAGCAGGACGCCCTCGGCGCCACGTGGGACCGCGTGGTCGGGGAGGCCCAGGCGAACGGGGAGATCGTGTTCGCGTGCCCCCTGGCAGACCCAGCCGCTGCCCGCGTGTACGTGCACCGCGGTGAGCCGGTGGTCACCGACGGGCCGTACGCCCGTGCGGAGGAGCACCTCGCGGGGTTCTTCGTCATCGACGTCGCCTCCCGCGAGCGCGCCGAGCAGATCGCGGCCGCGTTCTCGTGCCCCGGGGACACGGTGGAGCTGCGTCCGGTCATGACCCCGGGCCCCGGGGCCTGAGGACGCCCCGGGGCCGGCCGGGTGACCGGCAGCCCCGGGGAAGCGCGGGCGGCGTTGTCAGCCCTGCGCGTGGCTCGTTGCTCCGCCCAGACGCAGGAACGCGAGTCGCCCGGTCTTGCCCGGCAGGTCGATGGCCGGGCCGAGCTCGAAGCCGGTGGCCTCCAGTCGGGCCAGCGCGCGGTCGTTGGACACGTCCGGTTCGGCGACGATCCGCCGGGCAGTCCCGTGGCGGGCGATCTGCTCGAGAACGAGCCGTCCGAAGGCCCCGGTGAGCCCGGGAGTGCGGTGCTCCGTGGGAGCCAGCAGCACGTGGATCCCGAGGTCCCCGGGTTCCACCCGGTAGGCCGCGCCCACGGGATCGGCGTGCGGCTCGTAGCTCTGGAAGATCCCGGCGGGGGCGCCGTCGAGCTCCAGGAGCCACGCGTGGTGGGTGGGGGAGTCGGCCAGGTAGCCGTAGATCTCCGCGACCTGCTCACGGCTGAGGCCGGTCATGCCCCAGAAGCGCGCGCGGGCTGCGCTGACCCACTCGTGGATCACGGCGGCGTCGTGCGCGGGATCCACCGGGCGCAGACGTGCGTGCGGCCCGGAGGCGCGGTCTGCCGGGTCCTGCGCACTTCCGGGAAGCGTGCCCAGGTCGATCACGCCGCCCGGGGTGCCCACGGCGCCCGCCGGGACGAACGGCAGGGCCTGGTCCACCTCGCCGCGGGACCACCGGTGCACGGGAGCCTCGCCCCGCTGGCCGCGGTCCACGGGGTCGGGGGTGATCCACCACGACGCCGCCGGGTCCGCGAGGTCCCACAGCACCCGGGCCGCGGGCACGCGCAGGCACGCGGGGCCCGCACCGGGCAGGGTGCCGGCGGCGAGCAGGCAGTCGGTGTCCCCGCCCACCGGCACGGGAGCGGCCGGGGTCATGGCGGGGTCGGCGCGCCACGGGCTGAACGCGTGCAGGGTTCCCCACGGCGGCAGCACGGACCCGGCGGGCCCGAGGTGCTCCTGGGCCACCCGTTCCACGGCGGCCAGCGCGCACCCGGTCACGTCCACACCCAGCGCCGGTGCGCGGCGCACGATGTTCTCCACGGCGAGTCCTACGCGCCCGGTGCCGTCCAGGAACGGATCCCACAGGGCGGGCATGCCCGTGGGGCCGGTGAGCGCGGACAGCTCTGTGCCCGCCACGAGTTCCTGCACGAAGGCGTCGCGCCACACCGCGAACCACGAGGCCGTGGTGGAGCCGGCGGCCATGTCCCCGTCCCACGCGAGCAGCCGGGCGCGCACCCAGGAGGCCGTGTGGGAGAGCCGTCGCTCGGGCGCACCGGGGCGGGCCGCACCGGGCGAGTCGGGGGCCGGTGAGGCGACGGCGTGCGAGTCCTCGGCGGACCTCCCCTCCGTGGACCGCACTGGCTCCACGAAGAGACTCCGCAGCAGCCGCGGCCAGTGCGGCGCGGTGGTGTCCAGCTGCGCGGCCAGCAGGTCCTCGTGGCGGATGCTCCCGTGCTCCGCGAGCACGGAGTCCAGCAGGGCGGTGGCACGGTCCGCGCGGTGCGGGGAGGCGCACGCGAGCCGCGCCGCCGAGCCTTCGGCGTCCGACGGGCGCTGGTTCGCCCGCACCGTGATCCCGTGCAGCGCCCGGGGCGGTTCCGCTGCCCCGAGGAACGACCCGGCCACCGTGTGACGGCACGCACCGTCCGTATCCGCGGCAAGGACGTCGTTGCAGGGCACCGCCCACCCGGACTGCGCGGCCATCACGTCGTCCGCGGTGCGCGCGCCGAGCAGCTCCCGGCACGCGGCGAGCGCCCGGGAGGGCACCGGCACGGGGGCGGGGGAGACCACGGTGACGGTTGCGGAGGAGCCGGGGGCGGCGTCGTCGAGCAGGGACTCCTCAGCCTCGGTGCCCGGCAGCACGAAGCCGGCCGCGCAGGAGCGCACGGTGATGGTGAGCTCCACACCGTCGCGGGCTCGCAGCACGGCGCGGCGGGCCGCGAGAGGTTCGCCCGTGTCCAGGACGCGCCAGGCACCGTCCCGGGCCTCGACGGGCAGCTCGGTGAGCGTCTCGGTCACGGTCATGGCGGCGGTGATCGCCCACGCGGCCGTCTCGGTGCGCCCGAAGTGCGGCACACCCGGCAGCCCCACGAGGGCCAGACCGCGCACGCGGAGCCCCGGGGCGGAGAGGCACACGGGCTGGTAGGGACCGGACTCCTCGACGATCCGGTGGGGATCCGCCGCGAGCAGCGGCGCGCCGCTCACGGACAGCTCCCCGGGGACGAGCCACGCACTGGAGCCGGCGGCCGCGGGGGACTCGGCGTCCAGCACGGGAACCCACGCCTCGCCGAGCACGCGCCGCACGCGGCGTCGCCACAGCTGCTCGGGGAGGCTGCCGGTGAGCAGGTGGGTGTCCAGGTGCACCGCGATCGGTGTCCACGGATCCCACGCGCGCACGGGATCCTGGGCCAGACCCGCCTCGCGCACCTCGGGGGTGTCGGCCCAGACCTGCGCCAGTGCCTCGGAGATCCCGCGGGCGTACGCGGCGAAGAACTCTCGGTCCGCCGGCGACGCCGCCTCCCACCAGCGCCGCGCGGTGCCCACCACGTCCGCGGCAAGGCTCAGCGCGTCCGCGTCGAACGCGTCCGGACCCAGCAGCTCGGCGGAGCGGGCCTCGGCCCGGCGGCGCAGCACCTCGACGTGCCATGCACGGTCCAGGCCGGTGACGTACCCGTGGCCGTGAGCCAGTGCGGTGGGATCATCGGACTGGACGTGCGGCACTCCGGCGGGGTCGCGGACGACGCGCCATCCCGGTCCCTCGATCATCGAACTCCTCCTCGGGTGCGCTCGCGGAACGTGGCCAGCGGATTCTCCAGCCGGCCGGCATAGGTCAGGGACTCCGACTGGTTCGCCAGGTCCACCATCTGCTGCGGGTTGCGCAGCTGCAGCCGGTTCAGGCACGAGTGCGCGAAGCTCTCCCGGAACAGCTCCAGCTCCCGCCAGTGCTCGGGGAACCGCTCGCGGTGCTCGTCCAGGGCCTGCGCGGCGATCCGCCAGAACTGCGTCTCCTCCAGGATCCCGGTGGTGTGCAGCAGCACGGCCAGGTGGCGCAGCACGCCGTCGAGCACGTCCGTGTGGACGGCCAGCTCGCGCTCCTGAGGGTCCGTGACGGCGCGGACGCGCTCGATCTCCGCGGGCAGGGGCCGGTCGCTGAGCACCGCGACCTCCTCGCCCAGGTCCTTCCAGAACGCCCCCACGGGAAAGCCGTCCCGCAGCCGCAGGATCACGTTCTCACTGTGGGGCATCATCGCCGTGTCCTGGGACAGCAGCAGGTGGGCCACGGGCACGAGGTACACGTCCAGCAGCGCACGGACCCAGTCCTGCGCCGGGACTCCCGAGCGCTCGATCCACGCCCCGGCCAGCGGACGCCCCGCACGGTCCGTGTGCAGCACCCCCGCCAGGCTCGCGGCGTGCTCGTCCGGTGCCAGCAGGGGCAGCGGGGACTCGCGCCACAGCGCGGCCAGCTGCTTGGTGTGGTCCGAGCGCACCCCGCTGCGGTGGTGCGCGTCCCCGGTGTAGCCCACCGACGCGTGCTCCCGCAGCACCCGGATGCCCCGCTCCCGAAGGAACGGGTCCTCCTGCGTGATTGCGTGCAGCCAGTCGCTGATCGCGGGCATCGCGCGCATGTAGGCGGGGGACAGGCCCCTCAGGAAGCCCATGCTGTGCACGCCCATCGCGGTCTTGGCGTAGTCCCGGTGCGGGTCGGTCACGTCCAGGAACGTGCGCAGGGACTGCTGCGCCCGCCAGAGGTGGTCACCCTCACCCAGCAGCACCAGGTCCCTGCGCAGCACGTCCGGGAGCATCCCCGGCAGGATCCGGTGCTCCCACTGCCACGGGTGCACGGGGATCACGGTGTAGTCGTCCGGGTCCTCACCGGTGTCGCGGAGCACCGCGCGGAAGCGCTCGCGCTCGCCGGCCGTGAGGTGACGGCTCACGTGCTCCTCGTGGTCCAGCTCCGTGCCCAGGGCCACGGTGCACAGGGACCGGCGCGCGGCCAGCCACGTCAGCGGGGTGGGCTCGGCTGCCTCCGGCGCCCAGGCCTCCGCCTCCGCAGCACCCATGCCCACGCGGCCCGAGCTCGCGACGAACCCCGGGTGCCCGCGGTCCAGGAAACGCTCCACCTCGGGCAGCTCGCTGCGGGCCAGCTCCGCCGCGGTGGGCGCGGGAGCCGCGCGACGCCGCGCCATCGAGAACATCGTGGCGGAGAGGTCCTCCAGGTACAGCGGCAGCATCTCGTCACTGAGCCCCAGCACGTCCCTGAGGTCCAGCACGGCCTGCTGGGCGTCCGGCGCGGTGCCGCCCGCCGTCCGGTCGTCCGCGGATGCGGGCACGACGCCGCCCGGTCCCGGCGCCGCCGAGGTCGCAGCACCGCTGTCGCCGGGGCAGACGCCCGGTGCGGGCTGCGGGTCGATGCGGTGCACCGAGTCCGGGTCCACCTCCCAGTGCTCGAGGGGGTGCCGGGTGGCCTCGAAGTACCAGCGCGGGGCGCCCGAGGCGTCCGCCACCGTCCACCCGTCTCCGCAGGGTTCGGGGGTCAGCATCCGCTCGTGGCTGAACTCGGAGAACATCTTGGCGAGCACGTCCCGTTGCAGGGTCTGTGCCTGCTCCCGGCTCAGCGCGGGAGCGTCCGTGGGGTGCGGCGTCGCGCGCCGGAGCTGGTGGGTGGTGTCCTGCGGCTCGGTGGCACCGCTCATCGGGTCACCTCCGTGGTGTCGTGGTCGGCGCGGGTACGAGCGGCTGGCGCGGGGTGCGGGTTCCGCTCCCCGCCGTCCTGGGCCTGTGACGCGTCGGTACCGGCGGCAGGTGGCCGCGGGCCGGTGTCGCGCCGGGGACCGGACCCCGACGCCTCCGGGACGGACACGGCCCCGGGGAGGTCGCGGGCGTCGTCGTGCTCCCCGTCCTTCCAGGGTGCGGGGTCCGCGCGGTCGACGACGCTCACGCACGCCGTCTTGCCCGGCAGCGGGCACTCGCCGACCTCCCGGAACCCGGCCCATCGGTTGATCGCGCGGATCCTCTCGTTGCGCAGGTCCGGCTCCACGAGCACCCGTTGCACCGACGGGTCCGAGAACAGGAACCGGAGGGCCGCGGCCATGACGGCGCGCGTGGTGCCGGGCACGGGGCGGGTGGAGGGGGCGACGAAGAGGTGCAGACCGGCGTCGCCGTCGCGCACGGGCCAGACCGCGGCGAGCGGGCTGCGGGCGGGGTCGTACGTCTCGAGCAGGGCCAGCGGCTCGCCGTGCTCGCTCACGAGCCAGGCGTCCTCACCGGGAGCCGCGGCCATCCGGCGGTACTCGCGCGCGACCTCCTCCGGGGCCGCTCCCACGAGCTCCCACGCGTGGGCGCGCGGCGCGCTGAGCCACGCGTGGAGCAGCGGCAGGTCCGCGTCCACGTCCACCGGCCGCAGCGAGAACGTGCGCCCCTGCGTGTGGAGCGTCAGGGCGCCGTCGTGCCACCGGGAGGGGTCCACCCGGGGGACGGAGGGGGCCTGCGGGATCATCCCGAAGCTCTGGAACGTGGTGTGCGCCTCGGTCGCGTAGGGCTCCCGGCCCGTCACGTGCGCCAGGACGTGCGCGTTGCGCAGCGCACCCATGCCCAGGTCCGGTGCGGTGAGGGCGTGCGTGTGCTCGCCGTGGTTGAGCACGTGCACGGTGCCGTCCGCACTGGCTCTGTGGTGGCGCTCGGGGCTCAGCCGCCCCGCGGAGTCCAGGCAGAGCTGCTCGCGCACCGGCTCGAGCCAGTCCAGGGCTGCCGGGCGGTAGCCGGTGGCGGCCACCACGGCGTCCGTGACCGTCTCCCGCACCCGGTGGTTCTCGGTGCTGCGCCACTGCAGGACCGTGCGCCCGCCCTCGTGCCACGCGCCCGTGAGCTCGGTGGCCGCCACGAGCCGCACGGGTGCGGCACGGGGATCACCCCGGCGGACGTAGAGGGCCTCGTGGACCGCCTCGATCGTGTCGTCGGAGATCCCCCGGTGCAGCTGCGGCTGGGACGCGTTGAGCCGGTCCCGCTCGGCCTCCGGCAGGGACCGGAAGTGGTCCAGGTAGTCCGGGGAGGTCAGCTCCAGGGAGAGCTTGGAGTACTCCATGGGGTAGAAGCGCGGCGAGCGCGTGATCCAGTCCACGGCGGGACCGTCCGGGGTGGCGAGCAGGTCCAGGAACACCTCTGCCGCGGACTGGCCCGAGCCCACCACGCTCACGTGCCCCCGGCTCACCAGGTCCTCGCGCCGCGCGAGGTACTCACCGGCGTGCACCGTGGATCCGGAGACCTCCGTGAGCTGCGCGGGCAGCTGCGGAACCGTCCCGGTGCCCACCACGAGGTGACGGGTCCACCACGCGTGGCGCTCGCCGTGCGCCTCGACCTCCACGCGCCACGGGCCCTCCCCGGCCGGCCGGGTGACCTCCACGACCCGGTGGCCCCAGTGCACGCCGCGCACCCGCTCGGCGGCCCAGCGGCAGTATGCGTTGTAGTCCCGCCGCAGCGGGTAGAAGGACTCCCTCACGTAGAACGGGTACAGCTGGTTCGTCTCCTTGAGCCACTGCAGGAACGAGAAGCGGGACGTGGGATCCGCCATGGTCACCAGGTCCGCGAGGAACGGGACCTGCAGGGTGGCGTCCTCGAAGAGCAGCCCGGGGTGCCAGTTGAAGCCCTCGGCGGCGTCCAGGAACGCGGCGCGCACATCGGGCAGGGGATCGGCCAGGCACGCCAGGCCCAGACCGAACGGGCCCACCCCCACGCACAGCAGGTCCAGGGGGTTCTCCGGGGTGCCCCGGTCCGTGGTCGCTGCGGGGCGGGGCGTGGTGGGAGCGGTGTGTCGGGGGGTCATGCGCAGGCCTTTCCGGTGTGCTCGCGGGTCAGCAGGGACAGGGCGGTCTCGTGGACCAGGTCCAGGACCGCCCGGACGTCCTCGTCGGTGGTCTCGGGGTTCAGCAGGGTGAGCTTCAGGCACGGGCGGCCCTCGATCTCGGTCTCGGCAACGGTGGCGCGGCCGGTGTCCCACACGGCGCGGCGGATCGCGCGGACCCAGCGGTCGGGGTCCTCGGGCCCGTCCTCCCGGGCCGGGGGCTGCCACCGGAAGAGCACCGTGCTCAGGGACGGCTCGCACACCAGCTCAAAGTGGGGGTCCTCCCGCAGGGCGTCCGCCGTGCGCGCGGCGAGGTCGATCACGGTGTCCAGCAGCCGTCCGATCGCGTCCGGGCCCAGGGTGCGCAGCGTGACCCACAGCTTGAGCGCGTCGAAGCGGCGGGTGGTCTGCAGGGAGCGGTCCACCTGGTTGGGCTCGGGGGTGTCCGCGGGGTTGAGGTACGCGGCGTGGTGCGTGCAGTGGCGCAGCGTGCTCCCGTCCCGCACGACCACCGCGGAGCAGCTGACCGGCTGGAACCAGGTCTTGTGGAAGTCCACCGTGACGGAGTCCGCGCCCTCGATCCCCGCGAGCCGGTCCCGGTGGGCGGGGGAGGCCAGCAGTCCTCCGCCGTAGGCGGCGTCCACGTGGAGCCAGATCCGCTGCGCCGTGCACAGCTCGGCGAGCTCGGGCAGGGGGTCGATGACCCCGCGGTCCGTGGTCCCCGCCGTGGCCACCACGGCCATGGGAGTCAGCGACTGCGACTCGAGGTCGGCGACCACGCGCCGCAGGGCGGACACGGACAGCCTGCCGCGGTCGTCCACGGGCACGGGGACCACGCAGTCGTCGTCCAGGCCGAGCACGTGCGCCGCGGTGACCACGGAGAAGTGGCTCTCCGTGCTCGCCAGGATCCGCAACGACGCCGCCCGCACCGGTCGCGGGGCCGCTCCCGGAACGAGCGCGGAGCGTTCGAGGCACTCGTCGCGGGCCAGCATCAAGGCCTGCAGGTTGGAGGTGGTGCCGCCCGGGGTGAACATGCCGTCGGCGCCCTCGGGGAAGCCGATGCGCCCGGCGGTCCACGCGAGCAGCCGCCGCTCCATGACGGTGGCGGCCTTGGACTGGTCCCACGTGTCCAGGGACACGTTGACCGCTGTGGCCAGTGTCTCGGCGGCCACCGCGGGAACCGCCACCGGACAGTTGAGGTGGGCCAGGGTGCGCGGGTGGTGGAACCACACGGCGTGGCGCAGCCACGTGCGGTCCAGCTCGTCCACGGCGGCGTCGAAGTCCCGCAGGGGCGAGTCGAGGTCCACGTGCGCAAGCTCCGTCGCGATCTGCGCGTGGGATGCCGGCTCGTGGGGCTGCTCGGCCGAGGCCATGCGTGCGGCGCCGGCGGCCGCGGCCGTGGTGACGTCCCTCACGAGGTCGGCGACGGTGTCCTGGTGCAGAAGGGGTGAGCTCATGAAACGTGGCTTCTTTCCGTGGGGTGCACTCGTCGGGCGTAATAGGATACGAATGGGTAACCTATTCCACGACAGGTTAGGCTAACCTAAGAAGAAGTCGATGTGTACTCGCGCCCCCGGCAGCGGGAGAGAACGGGATGGACACCCTCCGTCCTCCGGTCGGGGCACCTGGCCCACGGGGCCCACGGGTGCGCACCGTTCCAGAACCCCGCACCGACACACCAGCCGATCAAGGAGAACCACCCCCATGCCCCACTGGGAACGACTGGCCGTGCGCGCGCTCGGGGCCTCGGAGACCGTGCTGAGCGTGGTCGCCCGCGAGGACGTGAGCGACACCTACACGCGCATCACCGTGCGGGACGAGGGCTTCCTGGCCCGGCACACCCCGTTCCCCACGCTGTGGCTGCGGCTGTGGTTCACCTCCGAGGGCAGGGACCACCAGCGGGCGTTCACCGTGATCAACCCCCGCCCGGAGCGGGGCCTGTTCGACATGGAGTTCGCCCTGCACGAGGGCGCGGCCTCCGACTGGGCCCGCACGTGCACCCCCGGGGACACCATCCGGGCCTCGCTGCTGGGCAGCACCCCGCCGTGGCAGCCCAAGCGGGCGCCGCGCCGCGCCTCCGCGGAGTCCCCCTCGCCGTCGCTCGACACCGCCTTCACCGGCCGCACCGTCATCGTGGGGGACCCGGCAAGCCTGCCCGCGGTCAACGCGATGCTCCCCGCCCTGGAGTCCCAGGACGTGGAGGTGTGGTTCGGCTACCGCAACCCGCAGGACGAGAACCTCCCGCTCGACGCCGCACCCCACCACACGGTGCGCCGGGTGCGCCACGAGGGGGAGGGCTCCACCATGGCGGATGCCGTCCTCGCGGACTGGGACACCCGCCGTCCCACGGCACAGGACCGGTTCTGGATCGCCGTGGAGGCCTCCGAGAACCGCCGGCTGAGCACCACCCTGCGGACCCACTACGGGGTTCCGCGCACCCACATCGACGCCACCGCCTACTGGAGGAACGCATGAGCACCCTGACAGCCCCCGAGCCCGTGGCAGCGGTGCGTTCCGGGAACCGACCCTTCTGGCTGCTGCTGTGGGCGCTGTACACCACGCAGTTCATCGGGGCGTCGTTCCTCTCCACCGGGCTGGTGGGCATCCTGCGGGACGGCGGCACGGACCTCGGGACCCTGGGCATGCTGCAGCTGCTCGCGCTCGTGTGGCCGCTGAAGTTCCTGTGGGCGCCCCTGCTGGACCGCTGGTCCCCGGCGCGCTCGCGTGGGCACTACCGCACCTGGCTGCTGGTGCTGCAGCCGCTCATGGTGCTGTCCCTGCTGGCCATGGCGGTGTTCTCGGACCCCCAGGACGGCCTCGGTGTGATCATCCTGCTGGCCGCGGCCTTCGTGCTGTTCTCCGCCACCCAGGACATCGCCGCGGACGCCCTGTCCGTGCGCGGACTCGAGCCCGAGCAGCACGATCTCGGTGCGGGCGTCCAGGTGGGGGCCAGCTACATCGGCACCGTGGTGGGCGGCGGCCTCGCGCTGCTCGTCTACGACGCGTGGGGCTGGCGTGCGGCGGTCGTGATGCTCGCGGCCTGCACCGCGGTGGCCATGGTCCCCGTGCTGCGCCACCGGGAGCAGGAGTACGCGCCCGTGGAGGCGCGGCCCGCGGCCCTGTCCCGGATGTTCGGCGTACTGTCCGTGCCGGGTGGGAAGCGCTGGGCGCTCGTGGCCGTTCCGCTCGTGGCCCTCGGTTCGGCGGCCGTGTGGTCGCTCGTCACGCCCGCGCTCGTGGACGCCGGGTGGTCCCTGGGTTTCATCGGCACCGTGACCTCGGTGATCGCCGCGGCTCCCGCCCTCGCGGCAGCCCTGATGGGTGGTCGACTGTGCCGCACCCGTGGCCGCGGCACCACCCTGCTGATCGGGGCGGCCATCCAGCTCTTCGGCGGGCTCTGCTTCATCCCCGTGGTCTGGTCCGGGGCGGAGCTCGCCCACGGGATGCAGGTGCTGCTGGGGATCGTGGGCGCGTGCTGCGTGCTCGCGGGCTACACGGTGATGAACACCGGCATCTACGCGGTCAACCTGGGCATCGCCCGCCCCGGTCACGCGGGCGCGGACTTCACCCTGCTGAGCTCGATCTCCATGCTGGGCGGCACCATCGGCGCCTCGGCGGGGCTGTTCATCGCCGGCGCCGGGGGCTACGGCACCGCCCTGGTCTTCGGGCTGGCCGTGGCCGTGGCCGGCGTGGTGGCGTGCCGCACCCACCCGCTGCTCTCCGCGAGGCGCTGACCGACGCCGCACCCGCCCGCGCCGCTGCTGGCCCACCGTGCGCGGGCCGCACTCCAGGAGGGGTGTGTGCGGGCCGCACCCCAGGAGGGGGTGTGCTCGCGCGGCACTGCTGGCGGCCGGCCCCGCGCGGGCCGCACCGCGGTGGAGCGTTTCCCGCACCGTACGAACGACGACGCCGCAGGGTCACCCCTGCGGCGTCGTCGTGCTGTGCGCGGTGCAACTCAGTGGAACTCGGGAAGCCGCATCATGCCCTCCTGCACGGTGGTGGCGATCATGGTGCCGTCCCGCGTGAACATCTTCCCGATGGACAGCCCGCGCGCGGAGGACGCGCTCGGGGAGGTCTGGGTGTAGAGGATCCACTCGTCCGCGCGCGCGAAGCGGTGCCACCACATGGCGTGGTCCAGGGAGGCCACGTTCATGCCGCGCTCGCCCCAGGAGCGGCCGTGGCGGCGCAGGATGGGCTCCATCATCGTGTAGTCGGACACGTACGCCAGGGCGGCGCGGTGGATCTGCGGGTCGTCCGGAAGCGGCGCGAGCGCCTTGACCCACACGGCGTTGTAGGAGTCCTGCGCGCCCTGCCACGGCAGGAACAGCGGCTCGGTGATGTAGCGCATGTCGAACGGGCGCTCGAACGCCTGGGCGCGCGCCTCGGGGATGTCCAGCGCGCCCAGGGTCTCCCGCAGGGACGGCAGGGTCTCCGGGTCCGGGACGTTCTCCGGCATCCGGTCCTGGTGCTCCAGGCCCTCGGCGGGCTCCTGGAAGGACGCGATCATGGACAGGATGGTCTTGCCCTCCTGGTACGCGTGGATGCGGCGCGCGGAGAAGGAGCGCCCGTCCCGCACGCGCTCCACGCCGAACGTGATGGGCAGCTCGATGTCCCCGCCGCGCAGGAAGTACGCGTGCAGCGAGTGGATCGCCCGGCCCGGGTCCACGGTGCGCATGGCCGCCATCGAGGCCTGCGCGAGCACCTGCCCTCCGTACACGCGGGCGCGGGGGGTGGTGATGGTGCGTCCCACGAAGATGTCCTCCGTGGTGCGCGCACCGCCGCCGTCGGCGAGATCGAGCATGCGGATGAGGGCTTCCACGGGGTCTTGCGTCGGATCCAAAGTCATGGGCCCACTCTAAACCGGGCGGTGGATGTGGTGTGATGGACGCATGACTTCCCTCGACGTCCCCGTGCAGATGCGATTCTTCGACCAGGACCAGTACGGCCACATCAACAACGTGACCATGCTGCGCTACTTCGAGGACGCCCGCGTGCGGCTCACCGCCTCGCCGATCGCGAAGGACCCGGACCACGGGATCCCCGAGGACACCACGTTCCGGGAGTCCGTGGGGGAGCTGCGCACGGTGGTGGCCCACCAGAGCGTGGACTACAAGGAGCAGCTGTTCTTCCGCATGGACCCGGTGTACGTGCGCACATGGATCTCGCGCATTGGCGGATCCTCGTTCACCATCTCCTACCGGCTGCAGGAGGAGGACGGCTCCCACGTGTACGCGGAGGGGGAGTCCGTGATCGTGGTGATGGATCCGGAGTCGGGCAGGAGCGTGAAGCTCTCCGAGGACCACCGCGCGCTGCTGGCCTCGCTCGAGGACGACGTCAAGTACTCCCACGGGCAATGAGCGCCCCCCGAGATCCCGGCGCGGCGGGCTTCGCGCTGCTCGACCGGCAGGACGCCGCGGACCTGGCCACCTACCTGAGCCGCGCCCGCTCCGTGGACCCGCAGGCGGCAGTCCGGCTGCAGGGCCTGGACCGCGTGCTCGCGGTGTGGGTCTCGGTGGTCCACCCCGCAGGACTGCTGGACACCGCGCCCGTGGTGCTGGGGCTGCGGACCATGCAACTGGCGGAGTCAACGGTGCTGGACCTCACCGTGGCGGCGTCGGCGGTCACGGACCGGCTGGCGCGGGTCGCGGGCGAGCCCCCGGCCGCCGGCGAGGAGGCGGTGTGGCTCAGCGCCCCGCCGCAGCAGGTCTCGGCCGCGTGGGCCGGGATCGTGGCACCGCGCACCGGCTGGAGCGCCGTGGGCTCCGTGGCGGCCCACCGCGCGCACGAGGTGGCCCGGCGGGGGATCCAGACCGTGGCAGACACCGTCCCGGCGGACTCCGGCGCGGCCGTGGTGCAGAAGGTGCGCTCCCGTGTGTGGGGCGCGTCCTCGGACTGGGGCCCGTTGGACGGCCCGGAGATTCCTGACGGCGCCGCCTTCGCCCTGGACGTGCTGGGCTTCCTCCCGTCCTCGGAACCCGTGGTGCGGGTGGCCGTGGAGCAGACGGGACAGTGGGCCCGGCTGAGCACCGGGGCGGGTCACGTGCTCGTCAAGCTGCCCCGCTGAGCCGCCCACCGCGCCAGGCGGAGCACACGCGAGCGGGCCGCGCTCGGGAGCAGTTCCCGGGCGCGGCCAGCTTCGCTGTGCCGGGCGGCCGTGGGGCCGGCCCGGTCGAGGAGTCACCCGGATCTCAGCCCGGACGGTTCACCATGGCGTGGGCGGCGCGGTCGAAGTAGTCCCACATGATGCCGTCGTGCAGCGGTGACAGCTCCAGGGTGTCCATGGCCGCGCGCATGTGCCGCAGCCAGGTCTCCCGCGCCCACGTGTCCACGGGGAACGGTGCGTGGCGCATGCGCAGCCGGGGGTGGCCCCGCTGCTCCGAGTACGTGGTGGGCCCGCCCCAGTACTGCTCCAGGAACATCCGCAGCCGCTCCTCGGCCGGGCCCAGGTCCTGCTCCGGGTACAGGGCCTTGAACTCCGGGTCCTCGGCCACGCGCGCGTAGAACTCGCGGGTGAGCTTCTCGAACGTCTCGTGCCCGCCCACCTGCGCGTAGAAGGAGTCCGACGACGCCGCCTCGGCCGCCTCCCGGGCGTCCCCCACCTGCTGCGGTGGCTGGGTCACGGACGGCCCGGCGGACCGGGAGCCGACCGCTCCGAGGGTGAACGTGCGCCGTCCGCTCGGGGCGGCCGCGTCCGGGGACAGCGGTCCGGGAGTGGAAGGATGCGGTTCCCCTGCGGGGTCGGGGTCCGGGCTCACCGCTCGGAGTCCGAACCGTCGGTCGGACGCTCGGCCCGGGCGGCGGCGTCGACCTGCTGTGCGCGGACACCGCGGCGGGCGGCGTCCTGACGTTCCAGCACGATCCGGCGCAGACCGCTGTGGGCGGGGTCCAGCCCGTCCAGGAACTGCTGGGCGGCGTCCACGGTGTCCGGCGTGGCGCTGCGGGGGAAGAGCCCCACGGCGATCTGCTGGGCCAGCTCGTGGGTGCGCTCCCGCCACACGCTGGTGACCTCCGCGAAGTAGCGGGAGGCGTACGGGGTGAGCAGGGCGTCGTCGTGCACCCGGAAGAAGCCGGCGATCGCGGCCTGCTGCTGGGAGTTGGGCAGGGCGCCCTGCTCCACGACCAGCCGCCAGGTCTCGGCCTTGGCCTCGGGGGTGGGCACGGCGGCGCGGGCGGTGGCGGCGGCGATCGCGCCGGTCTCGGTGTTGTCCTCGCGCAGGGCCGCCTCGATCTCGTCAGTTCCGGCGCGGCCCGCGGCCACGAGCGACGTGAGCACCGCCCACCGGGTGTCGGTGTCCAGCTCGACGCCCTCGGGCACGCCCTCGCCGCGGGAGAAGCCTGCCACGCGGTCGACCTGCGCCTCGGTGCAGGCGCGGCGCAGGAACGCGCGGAAGGACTGCCACTGGTGGTCGGAGCCCGCCGCAGACGCTGCCGTGAGGTCCCACAGGGTGTCCGCGGCCCGTGCGCGCACCTCGTCCGCGTGGTCCGGGGCGAGGTAGCGGTCCAGGGCGGTGTCCAGCTGGCGCAGCTGCACCTGCACGGCCGTGGAGTCGGTCTCGTGGCCCACGTTGGAGAGCACCAGGTCCACGTAGTCGCTCGCGGGGCTCACGCCGTCGTGAACGGAGTCCCAGGCCGCGGCCCACACGAGCGAGCGGGGCAGGGACTCCTCGAAGTCCCCGAGGTGGGTCATGGCGGTGGCCAGGGAGCACTCGTCCAGGCGGATCTTGGCGTAGGCGAGGTCGTCGTCGTTGAGCAGCACCAGGTCCGGGCGCTCACGGCCCACGAGCTGGGGGACCTCGGTGAGCTCGCCGTCCACGTCCAGCTCCACACGGAACGTGCGGGTGAGCCGTCCGGTGTCCTCGTGGTGGTCGTAGAAGCCCACGGCCACGCGGTGGGGCCGAAGGGTGGGGTGGCCCTCCTGGCCGATCTGCTCAATCGCGAAGGAGGTGATCACGCCGTCGTCGTCGGTCTCCACGCGGGGGACCAGCGTGTTCACCCCGGCGGTCTCGAGCCAGCGCTCGGACCAGTCGGTCAGGTCCCGCCCGCTCGCGGCCTCGAGCTCCACCATGAGGTCGGAGAGCTCGGTGTTGGACCACGCGTGCTTGTCGAAGTACCGCTTGAGCCCGGCCATGAACTCCTTCTGGCCCACCCACGCGACCAGCTGCTTGAGCACGGAGGCGCCCTTGGCGTAGGTGATGCCGTCGAAGTTCACGAGCACGGCCTCGAGGTCCGGGATCTCAGCCTTGATGGGGTGCGTGGTGGGCAGCTGGTCCTGCGCGTAGCCCCAGGACTTCTCCCCGGCCACGAACGTGGTCCAGGCGTTGGTGTACTGCGTGTTCTGCGCGCACGCCAGGGTGGACATGTACTCCGCGAAGGACTCGTTGAGCCACAGGTCGTTCCACCAGCGCATGGTCACCAGGTCCCCGAACCACATGTGCGCGAGCTCGTGGAGCACGGTGATGGCGCGGCGCTCCACGAGCGCCTGGGCCGGCTTGGAGCGGAAGATGTAGGACTCCACGAACGTCACCGCACCCGCGTTCTCCATGGCACCCGCGTTGAACTGGGGCACGAAGAGCTGGTCGTACTTCTCGAACGGGTAGGGGGTGTCGAACTGGGACTCGAAGAACTCGAAGCCCTGCTTGGTGACCTCGAACATCTCCTCGGCGTCCATGTGCTCGAACAGGGAGCGCCGCGCGTACAGACCCAGCTCGATGGTGCGGCCGTCGGAGGAGACCAGGCCGTCGTGGGTGCTGAGGTACGGGCCGGCGATCAGCGCGGTCACGTAGCAGGACATCACGGGGGTGGGGGAGAAGTCCCACCGGGCCACACCCTCGGAGACCGCCACGGGCTCGGGGCTGGGCTGGTTGGATACCACGGCCCACTCCGCCGGGGCGGTCACGCAGAACTGGAACGTGGCCTTCAGGTCCGGCTGCTCGAACACCGGGAACATCCGGCGCGTGTCCGCGACCTCGAACTGCGAGTAGAGGTACACCTGACCGTCGGCGGGGTCCACGAAGCGGTGCAGGCCCTCGCCCGTGTTCATGTAGTACATGGTGGACTCGACCACCAGCTCGTTCTGCGCCGCGAGCCCCGGGAGCTGGATGCGCTCGCCGTCGCTGACCTCGGCGGGGTCGAGGGCCGCGCCGTTGAGGGTGACGGACTCCACCGAGGTGGTGATGGCGTCGATGAACGTGCTCGTCCCCTGCTCGGCGGTGAACGCCACCGTGGTGCGCGCGCGGAAGGTCCGGGGATCCTCGGTGAGGTCCAGCTCCACTCGGTACGACTGCACCGAGACGACCTTGGCGCGCTCGGCGGCCTCCGCTCGGGTCAGGTTGGTTCCGGGCACGACGGCGTTCCTCTCCTCGACGACAAGTCCATGCGCACGCGGCGCATTCAGTCATTATGACAGCCGCCACACGTCCCGCTCGACCTCTTGACGGTGCGCACCGCTCCACCCGGGGGCGCGGGGCACGAGTCCGCGCACGGGAGTGTCTGCGACGACCGGGCGCGGCGTCGTGGCCCGCGCCCTCGGCGCTACAGTGGGGGTCACCACCGACCCGCGGCCGTTGCACGGCCGCGCCCATCGAGCCAGGAGTTGCTGACACCCATGCGCGTGCACATCGCCACCGACCACGCCGGCCTCGAGCTCTCGCACCACCTCATGGAGAAGCTCACCGAGCACGGGTACGAGATGATCGACCACGGACCGGTGGAGTACGACGCCGCGGACGACTACCCCGCGTTCTGCATCAGCGCCGCCCTGGGCGTCAAGGAGGACCGGGAGAACGGCCTCGACTCCCTGGGGATCGTGCTGGGTGGTTCCGGCAACGGTGAGCAGATGGCGGCCAACACGGTGGAGGGCATCCGTGCCGCCCTCGTGTGGAACCAGGACACCGCCAAGCTCGCGCGCGCGCACAACGACGCCCAGGTGATGGCGCTCGGCGGTCGTCAGCACGAGTTCGAGGAGGCCCTCGGGCTCGCCCTCACCTTCCTCGCGGAGCCGTTCTCGGGCGACGAGCGCCACGTCCGCCGGATCGCCCAGCTGGGCGAGTACGAGCGCACCGGGGACATCGCGGGCACGCTGTCCGCGGTCACCACGCGCCCCTTCACCGCGAACTGAGCGGGGTCCGCACCGGTGCCCGAGGGCCACTCCGTCCACCGTCTCGCGCGCCAGCTGGCCGATCTCTTCGAGGGTCAGCAGCTGCGTGTGAGCAGCCCGCAGGGTCGCTTCTCCGCGGGTGCCGCGCTGCTCGACGGCCGTGTGCTGACGCGTTCGAGGGCCCACGGCAAGCACCTCTACCTGGACCTCGCCGCGCCGGATGACCCCTCGGACGTCCTCGTGCTGCGCTCGCACCTGGGCATCTACGGCGCGTGGAGCTTTGCGGGGGACGAGACGTTCGCGGCGGCGTCCTCGATCGGCGCACCGCGCCGGCTGGGGGAGCGCGAGAGCGGCTCCGCGGCGGCAACCGTGCAGTACGACGACGCCGGGCGGGTGGTCCCCGACGCCCCCGTGGGTGCGGTGCGGGTACGGCTCGCGGGGGAGCACGGCTGGGCGGATCTGCGCGGCCCCGCACTGTGCGTGGCCGAGACCCCCGAGGAGGCCGGCGCGGCGGAGGCGAAGCTCGGTCCGGACCCGCTGGATCCGCAGGCGGACCCCGAGCCGTTCGTCGCGGCCGCGGGGAGGTCCCGACGGCCCATCGGGGTGCTGCTCATGGAGCAGCACGTGGTGGCGGGGATCGGCAACATCTTCCGGGCCGAGTCCCTCTTCCGCCGCGGGGTGGATCCCGTGGCCCCCGGCACCTCGCTCACGCGCGAGGACCTGCTGGGGCTGTGGGAGGAGAACGTGGAGCTCATGGCGGTGGGCGTGCGGGTGGGCAGGATCATCACCACGGACCCCGCGGACCGTCCCGGGGTGTCCGAGGCCGAGGCCTGGCCCGAGCACGCGAACTACGTCTACCACCGTCACGGGAAGCCGTGCCTGCGGTGCGGGGCCACCGTGCTGAAGAAGGACCTCAACGGCCGGGGGCTGTACTGGTGCCCGAGCTGCCAGGCCTGAGTCCGGGCAGGTCCGGGACCCGGGGGCGGGGGACGCGCGGGGACCCGGGGAGGTGCGCGGGCGCGGTGCGGTGACCGTGCGGCGTCGCCGGAATGCGGAGAACCCCGCAGCGCCGGGCGCTGCGGGGTTCTCCGAGGGTCTGGAGGGGGCGACGGGAATCGAACCCGCGTAGCCAGTTTGGAAGACTGGGGCTCTACCATTGAGCTACGCCCCCGGTGACGTGAAAAGAGTACACGAGGCCCTCCCCGCCTTCCACTCGCCCGCAGTCCCGGGCCCCGATTTCCGGGCGTGGCCCCGCGACACGATAGAGTGGAACGTTGTCGGCCCGCTGCACGTGGTCCGGCGCCCTCGTCCCGCGCTCGCGCGGGATCCCGCGGCCCGCCCGGCGAGCACGCGACCACGGGGTGTAGCGCAGTGGCTAGCGCGCCTGCTTTGGGAGCAGGAGATCGCAGGTTCGAGTCCTGTCACCCCGACGTCTGGGCCCCGCAGCACCCGTGCTGCGGAGCCCGTCGACCCACCGGACCGACCCCGGTCCGTTGCCGTAAGCACCCAACGACCCCAGGAGTACAGCGGAAGTGAAGAGCGCCGTCGAGAAACTCAACCCCACCGAGGCGAAGATCACGATTGACATCGCGTACGCGGATCTGAAGCCCTTCGTGCAGGAGACCTACAAGGAGCTGGCCAACCAGATCCAGATCCCCGGCTTCCGCAAGGGCAAGACGCCCTCCAAGCTCATCGACCAGCGCGTGGGCTTCGACTTCGTGGTGGAGAACGCCCTGAACGAGGGCCTCAACAACTTCTACCAGCAGGCCCTCTCGGAGAACGAGCTGACCCCGCTCTCCCAGCCGCAGGTGGAGGTGCTCTCCAAGCCCGAGGAGAACGACCGCGAGGCCGACACCAAGGTGGAGATCTCCGTGGCCATCCGCCCCGAGATCGAGCTGCCCGACTACAAGGGCCTCGAGGTCGAGGTGGAGGCCCGCGAGGCCACCGCCGAGGACGAGCAGAAGGCCCTCGACGAGCTGCGCGCCCGCTTCGGCACCCTGAAGTCCGTGGACCGCCCCACCGCCGAGGGTGACCACGTGACCCTGGACCTGCAGGCCCTGGTGGACGGCGACGAGGTCGACGCCGCCAACGACCTCTCCTACGAGGTGGGCTCCGGCACCATGCTCGAGGGCATCGACGAGGCCGTGACCGGTCTCTCCGCCGGCGAGGACGCCACCTTCGAGACCACCCTGGCCGGCGGCGAGCACTCCGGCGCCGAGGCCACCGTGAAGGTCAAGGTCACCGCCGTCAAGGAGCGCGAGCTGCCCGAGGCCGACGACGAGTTCGCCCAGCTGGCCTCCGAGTTCGACACCATCGCCGAGCTCAAGGAGGACCTGAAGAAGCAGGCCGCCGAGTCCGCCGTGGTGGAGCAGGGCATCGAGGCCCGCGACAAGGTCCTGGACAAGCTCGTGGAGCTCATCGAGGTCCCCGTGCCCGAGAAGGTCATCGAGGACCAGATCTCCCAGCACTTCGACTCCGAGCAGGCCCAGGCCTCCGCGGAGCCGGGCCACGACACCGAGGAGCACCGCGCCGAGGTCCGCAAGAACGCGGAGACCGCGTTCCGCAACGAGATCATCCTGGACGCCGTGGCCGAGGCCGAAGAGGTCGGCGTGGAGCAGTCCGAGCTGATCGACTACATCATCTCCATGTCCCAGCAGTACGGCATGGACCCGAACCAGTTCGCGCAGATGCTCGACGGTTCCGGCCAGGCCGGGATGATGGTGGGCGAGGTCCGCCGCCGCAAGGCGCTGGCCAAGGTCCTGGAGACCGCCAAGGTCACCGACACCAAGGGCAACACCGTGGACCTGTCCTCCTTCGTGGGCACCGCGGACGAGGACGCCGAGGCCTCCGACAGCGAGTGATCCTCCCCTCCGCCCCGGCGGAGCACGCGTAAGACGACGCCGCGGCCGCCCCTTCACCGGGGGCGGCCGCGGCGTTTCGCCGTGGGCGTGCCACCATGCGCCACCAGCGAACAGCCCCGGGAACAGGGGGTGGGCGGACACGGTGAGCACTACGCTTCTGACTCAGGAAATGTACGTGGGCCCCGCGCTCGTCCGGCGAGCCGCGGCGACCCTTCCAGAAGAAAGAGGGCATTCATGACCTCCACTCCCCACCAGCCGTACGGTGCCGCACCGGCCTCTCCGCGCATGGAGGACATGGCGCCGGGCGGTCAGGACGACTACGTCTACAACCGTCTGCTCAAGGAGCGCATCATCTGGCTGGGCTCCGAGGTGCGCGACACCAACGCCAACCTCATCTGCTCCCAGATGCTGCTGCTCTCCGCCGAGGACCCGGAGGCGGACATCTTCCTCTACATCAACTCCCCGGGCGGCTCCGTGACCGCGGGCATGGCCATCTACGACACCATGCAGCTGATCCCCAACGACGTGGTCACCGTGGCCACCGGCCTGGCGGCGTCCATGGGGCAGTTCCTGCTCTCCTCCGGGGCCAAGGGCAAGCGCTACGCGACCCCCAACGCCCGCATCCTCATGCACCAGCCCTCGGGTGGCATGGGCGGCACGGCCTCGGACATCCGCGTCCAGGCGGAGCTGATCCTCTCCATGAAGCAGCGCCTCGCGGAGCTCACCGCCGAGCAGACCGGGCAGACGCTCGAGACCATCCTGCGCGACAACGACCGCGACAACTGGTTCGACGCCCAGCGCGCCCTGGAGTACGGCTTCTTCGACCACATCGCGCAGTCCGCGAGCAACGTGACCGGCGGCGGCGGCACCATGAAGGACGCGCAGTAGTCGCGCCCCGCCCCGCCACGACACACCCACAGACTTCTCAGGACGGATTCATGAACCTCCCTCACGCCACTGCACCGCAGCTGCCCACCAGCCGCTACGTGATCCCCGACTTCGAGGAACGCACCCCGTACGGCTACCGCCGCCAGAACCCCTACACCAAGCTGTTCGAGGACCGCATCATCTTCCTGGGCGTCCAGGTGGACGACACCTCGGCGGACGACATCATGGCGCAGCTGCTCGTGCTCGAGTCCCAGGATCCGGACCGGGACATCACCATGTACATCAACTCCCCGGGCGGCTCGTTCACGGCCATGACGGCCATCTACGACACCATGCAGTACATCCGCCCGGAGATCCAGACCGTGTGCCTGGGCCAGGCGGCGTCGGCGGCGTCCGTGCTGCTGGCCGGCGGCACCCCGGGCAAGCGTCTCGCGCTGCCGAACGCCCGTGTGCTGATCCACCAGCCCGCCATGGAGGGCCAGGGCGGCGGCCAGGCCTCGGACATCGAGATCCAGGCCAACGAGATCATGCGCATGCGCACGTGGCTCGAGGAGACCATGGCGCTGCACACCAACAAGGGGGTGGAGGAGATCAACCGCGACATCGAGCGCGACAAGATCCTCACCGCCAAGGAGGCGCAGGAGTACGGGATCATCGACCAGGTCCTGGACTCCCGCAAGATCAACAAGCCCTCCACGGTGACCCAGGCCTGACACGGCCTGCCACGGCGTGGAACGCGGCCACGGTGGGCACTCCGGTGCCCGCCGTGGCCGCGTCCCGTTCGAGCGCCGGTGGGGTGCCCGTGACGCCGCGGTGGTGATTGGGCGCACTGCCCGCCCCTCGCCTAGAGTGGTCCCAGCACCCGCCACGACGAACTGTGAGGCTGACACATGGCGCGCATCGGAGAGAGCGTTGACCTGCTCAAATGCTCCTTCTGTGGCAAGAGCCAGAAGCAGGTGCGCAAGCTCATCGCGGGCCCGCGCGTCTACATCTGCGACGAGTGCATCGAGCTGTGCAACGAGATCATCGAGGAGGAGCTCACCGAGGTCCCGGAGACGGACCAGACGGAGCTTCCGCGCCCGCAGCAGATCTACGACCACCTCCAGGAGTACGTGATCGGCCAGGAACCCGCCAAGCGGGCGCTGGCCGTGGCGGTGTACAACCACTACAAGCGCATCCGCGCCGGGGTCTGCGGGCACACGCTCGCGATTGCCGGAGCAGAGGGGGACGAGGAGGCCATCGAGGTGGCCAAGTCCAACATCCTCCTCGTGGGCCCCACGGGCTCGGGCAAGACCTACCTCGCGCAGTCGCTGGCCAAGAAGCTGGACGTGCCGTTCGCGGTCGCGGACGCCACGTCCCTGACGGAAGCCGGGTATGTCGGTGAAGATGTCGAGAATATTCTCCTCAAGCTCATCCAGGCCGCTGATTTCGATCTCAAGAAAGCGGAGCAGGGGATTATTTACATTGACGAGATCGACAAGATTTCTCGTAAATCGGAGAACCCCTCGATCACGCGTGACGTATCGGGCGAAGGGGTCCAGCAGGCGCTCCTGAAGATCCTCGAGGGCACCGTGGCCTCGGTGCCCCCGCAGGGTGGGCGCAAGCACCCCCAGCAGGAGTTCCTGCACCTGGACACCACCAACGTGCTGTTCATCGTGGCCGGTGCGTTCGCCGGTCTCGAGGAGATCGTGCAGCAGCGCACGGGCAAGAAGGGCATCGGCTTCGGCGCACCCATCAAGGACACCACCGAGGTGGACATCGCCGGGCAGGTGCAGCCCGAGGACCTGCTGAAGTTCGGGCTGATCCCCGAGTTCATCGGGCGCCTGCCCGTGGTGACCACGCTGTCCAAGCTCTCGGTGGCGGACATGGTCCGGATCCTCACCGAGCCCCGCAACGCCCTGGTCAAGCAGTACCGCAAGCTGTTCCAGCTGGACGGCGTGGAACTCACCTTCGACCCCCAGGCCCTGGAGGCCATCGCGGAGCTCGCGCTCGAGCGCGGCACCGGTGCCCGCGGCCTGCGGGCGATCCTCGAGGACATCCTCATGCCCGTCATGTTCGACCTCCCGGGCCGGGACGACATCGCCGCCGTGCTCGTGACCGAGGACGCCGTGGCCAAGATCGCGGACCCCGAGATCTTCACGCACGAGATGATCGAGGCCGAGCGGCGTCGCCACAAGTCAGCGTGACGCGCCGCACGAACCAACGAAAGGAACTCTCATGGCTGAGAAGCAGCACGTCGACTTCTGGTTCGACCCCCTGTGCCCGTGGGCGTGGATGACGTCCCGCTGGATGGAGGAGGTCGAGCGCGTGCGCGACGTGGAGGTGGACTGGAAGATCATCTCCCTGGGCATCCTCAACGAGGACAACCCGGACAACCACCACCACGGCCGGCAGGACTCCATGTGGCTCGTGCGCGTGGTCGAGGCCGCCGCGCAGCAGCACGGGGACGAGTACCGCAAGAAGCTCTACGACGCCATGGGAACGCGCCGCCACCCCCGCGGGATGGACAGCCTGGAGCAGATCATCACCGAGTCCCTCGCGGATGTCGGGCTCCCCGCGGAGCTCGCGTCCGCCAAGGACTCCACGGACTACGACGCCGCCCTGCGCGCCTCCACGGACGAGGCACGGGCCGTTGCGGGCAAGGACATCGGCACGCCCGTGATCGCCGTGAACGGCACGGGCTTCTTCGGCCCCGTGTTCACGCCCGCGCCCAAGGGCGAGGAGGCGGGGAAGATCTGGGACGGCACCCTGGCGCTGACGTCCTACCCCGGGTTCTACGAGCTCAAGCGCGGCCGCGAGAAGGGCCCCGACTTCAGCTGAGGTTCCTGACCCGTTCCGCAGACGGCGGGCCCCGGACGATGTCCAGGGCCCGCCGTCGTGGTTTCGGGGAACCGGGTCAGGCCTCCTCGGTCTGCTCCAGCTCCACGTCGCTCACGCTGAGCTCACCCTCGGCGGGGGAGAGCGTGAGGTCCGCGGCGTTGCCCGCGGCCTTGAGGTCCTCCAGCCCGGCCCGCACCTGCTCCAGCTGGGCCGCGGGGGCGCTGACCGTGGCGGAGAGCACCGCGGTGCGCTGCTTGACCTTGGCCTCGGACTTGGACTTGCGCAGCCCGGACAGGGCCTCGCCCACCACGGTGAGCACCTCGGGATCGCCCTCGGCCGCGAGGCTCGCGTAGCCTTCGGTCACGGGCCAGGACGCGCGGTGCACCGAGCCGGTGCGCCACCAGGACCAGACCTCCTCGGTGGCGAACGGGATGAACGGCGCGAAGAGCCGCAGCACGGTGTCCAGGGTGGTGGCCAGCGCGGCGTGCACCGACGCCTGGGCCTCGGCCCCGCGGGAACCGTAGGCGCGGTCCTTCACGAGCTCCACGTAGTCGTCCGTGAACGTCCAGAAGAAGGACTCGATCAGCTGCAGCGCCCGGGCGTACTCGTACTCCCGGAACGCGGCGGTCGCCCGCTCCACCACCGTGGCCAGCTGAGCCAGCAGGGAGCGGTCCAGGCCGTTGGTCACCACGGAGGCGTCCGTGCCGGAGCCCAGCACGGAGGCCTCGGTGACGCCCTGGGCCAGCACGAACTTGGACGCGTTGAGCAGCTTGATGGCCAGGCGGCGCCCGATCTTCATCTGCCCCTCGTCGTACGCGGTGTCCGCGCCCAGGCGCGCGGAGGCCGCCCAGTAGCGCACGGCGTCCGCGCCGTACTTCTCCAGCACGTCCGTGGGGACCACCACGTTGCCCTTGGACTTGGACATCTTCTTGCGGTCCGGGTCCAGGATCCACCCGGACAGCGCCGTGTTGGTCCACGGCACGGTGCCGGCCAGCGTCTCGGCGCGCACCACGGTGGAGAACAGCCACGTGCGGATGATGTCGTGGCCCTGCGGGCGCAGGTCCATGGGGAACGTCTTGGCGTGCAGCTCCTTGTCCACGCCCCAGCCCGTGGCGATCTGCGGTGTCAGGGAGGAGGTGGCCCAGGTGTCCAGCACGTCCGGGTCCGCCATGAACCCGCCGGGCTGGTCCCGCTGCTCCTCGGTGTAGCCCGGAGCGGTGTCCGCGGCCGGGTCCACCGGCAGCTGCTCGGGGGAGGGCAGCACGGGGTGCTCGTAGTCCGGCTCGCCGGAGGCGTCCAGCGGGTACCAGACCGGGAAGGGCACACCGAAGAAGCGCTGGCGGGAGATCAGCCAGTCACCGTTGAGGCCCTCGATCCAGTTCTCGTAGCGCGAGCGCATGAAGGAGGGGTGCCAGGCCATCTCGCGGCCGCGCTGGATCAGCACCTCGCGGCGCTCGGCGTCCCGGCCACCGTTGCGGATGTACCACTGGCGGGAGGTGACCACCTCGAGGGGCTTGTCGCCCTTCTCGTAGAAGTTCACCGGGTGCATGATCTTCTTCGGCTCGCCGTCCAGGTCACCGGACTCGCGCAGCATGTCCACCACGGCCTTCTGCGCGGAGAACACGGTCTTGCCGGCCACCTCCGCGTAGCGCTCGGCGGGGGCGCCGTCCGCGATCCACTCGGGCTGCTCCGCCTGGAAACGGCCGTCACGTCCGATCAGGGCGCGGGTGGGCAGGTCCAGCTCACGCCACCACGTGACGTCCGTGAGGTCGCCGAACGTGCAGATCATGGCGATGCCAGAGCCCTTGTCCGGCTTGGCCAGCGCGTGCGCCTTGACCTCCACCTCCACGTCGAACAGCGGGGAGCGCACGGTGGTGCCGAACAGGTGCTGGTAGCGCTCGTCGTCCGGGTGGGCCACCAGGGCCACGCACGCGGGCAGCAGCTCGGGGCGGGTGGTCTCGATGAACACCTTCTCCCCGTCCGGGCGGTGGAACGAGACCCGGTGGTAGGCGCCCTCGCGCTCCCGGTCCTCGAGCTCGGCCTGGGCCACAGCGGTGCGGAAGGTGACGTCCCACATGGTGGGCGCCTCGGCCATGTAGGCGTTGCCGGCCTCGTAGTCCTTCAGGAACGCAAGCTGCGAGACCTTGCGGGAGTGCGCGTCGATCGTGCGGTAGGTGCGGTTCCAGTCCACGGACAGGCCCAGCGTGGAGAACAGGTGCTCGAACACCTTCTCGTCCTCCACGGCGAGCTCCTCACACAGCTCGATGAAGTTTTGACGGGAGACCACGTCCCAGTCCCGCTGGTTCTTGGCGGGCTTCTCGGGCGGGCGGTAGCCCTCCACGTACGGGCGGCCGGGCTCGCAGCGCACGCCGTAGTAGTTCTGCACGCGGCGCTCGGTGGGCAGGCCGTTGTCGTCCCAGCCCAGCGGGTAGAACACGTTCTTGCCGCTCATGCGCTGGAAGCGTGCGATCACGTCCGTCTGCGTGTAGGAGAACATGTGTCCCACGTGCAGGGAGCCGGACGCCGTGGGCGGGGGAGTGTCGATCGAGTACACGGACTCCCGGTCCGTGTCCTCGCGGAACACGTAGGTCCCGTTCTCGCGCCACTGCGCGGCGTACTTCTCCTCCAGACCCTCCAGGGCCGGCTTCTCGGGAACGCTCACCGTGGCGGTGGTCGCTGCGTGGTCGGGGGTCTCGGGCGTGTCTGTACCCGTCATCTCGTGTGCCATGCGCCCAGTCTCTCACGGGGTTTTTCCCGGCTTCGAATCCCCGGGGGACGACGCCGCCCGATCTCCAGGGCGCGTCAGGGCCCGTCCCCACGGTCGGCGGCAGGCACCAGCGTGACGTTGTCCGGCCCCGCCCCCGGGAACGCCCGCGGGCCCGCGGGCCCGCGGACCCGGCCGGGCGGCGTCGTGCTCCGTAGACTGCGGGGCATGACGCAGAACACGGAATCGGCATACGGCACCCCCGGTACGGCGGGGGCGGGCAAGGTGGCGGTGGTCTCGGGCGCGAGCACGGGGATCGGCGAGGCCACGGTGCGGCGGCTGCGCGCGAGCGGGTGGACGGTGTACGCCGTGGCCCGGCGGGCGGAGCGGCTCGCGGAACTCGCGGAGCAGACCGGGGCGATCGCCGCGCCCACGGACGTGACCGATCAGGGGCAGGTGGACGCGCTGCGGGACCGCGTGCTCGCCGAGCAGGGGACCGTGGACGCGGTGCTCAACATCTCCGGCGGGGCGCGCGGCACGGACTCCGTGGCGGACGCGGACCCGGAGGGCTGGCAGTGGATGTACGAGGTCAACGTGCTGGGTACCCTGCGGGTCACCCGCGCGTTCCTGCCCGCGCTGCGAGCCAACGGGCGGGGCACAGTGCTGAACCTCACCTCCCTGGCCGCGATCCGTGCGTACGAGGGCGGTGCCGGGTACAACGCCGCGAAGTACGCCGAGCGCGCGATGACCGAGGCGCTGCGGCTGGAGGAGGCCGAGCACAACGTGCGGGTCGTGGAGATCGCGCCCGGACTCGTGCACACCCCCGAGTTCTCCCTCAACCGCCTGGGCGGGGACCAGGCCGCCGCGGAGAAGGTCTACGCGGGTGTGGCCGAGCCGCTCACCGGCGAGGACGTGGCGGAGGTCTGCGCGTTCGCGGTGGAGCTGCCGCACCACGTGAACATCGACACGCTGACCCTCAAGCCCGTGGCGCAGGCGGCACCGCACAAGGTGATCCGCGCCACCTCCTGACCCGGGGTCCCGCGTGGCGGCGGGGAAGGTGCTGAGTGGCACGGACAGCCCACTTGCGACCAGTCGAGCGGGTGAATTAGGTTAGGCAAGCCTTATCAAATTCACCGCTCGAGGAGAGCCCATGTCCCGCGACTCGTCCCAGCCCCACCGCCAGCTCAGCCGCCGCACCCTGCTCGGCTCCGGCCTGGCCCTGACCGCCCTGGTGGGGCTCACGGCGTGCTCCACCGGCTCCCGGGACGGCGGCGGCTCGGACGCGGCACCGGGGGCCTCGGCGTCCTCCACTCCCACCGACACGTTCCCCGTGACCGTGAAGCACGCTCTGGGCTCCACCAGCGTGGAGAAAGCCCCCGAGCGCGTGGTGTGCGTGGGCGCGAGCAACACCCAGGACTTCGTGGCCGCGCTCGGCGTGGTTCCCGTGGGCATGACCAAGGTGGCGTGGGGCGGCAACGACAAGGGCTCCACCGACTGGTTCGACGCCAAGGTCTCCGACCTGGGCGGGACGGCGCCTCAGACCATGGACGAGTCCGACGGCGTGAACTTCACGGAGATCGCCCAGCTGAGCCCCGACCTGATCATCGCCGTGAACTCCGGGGTCACCCAGGAGGAGTACGAGCGCCTGACCAAGATCGCCCCCACGGTGGCCTACCCCACGGGCCCGTGGGTGAACTCGTGGCAGGACATGCAGCGGGTGACCGCCCAGGCCCTGGGGCGCTCCCAGGCCGGCAACGAGCTGATCTCCCAGACCGAGGAGCTCATCCGCACCCGCTCCGAGGAGCTCGGCGACGCCCAGGGCAAGAGCTTCATCTACGGGGACGTCTCCCAGGCCCTCGGCTTCTACGGCCCCTCGGACGGCCGCCCCCGCTTCTTCACCGAGCTCGGCCTGACCCTGGCGCCCGTGGTCACCAAGAACGTCTCCGAGAAGGAGTTCTGGCGCGAGTGGCCCAAGGAGCGCGCGGACGAGCTCGAGAGCGACCTCTTCGTGGCCGCGGCCGAGGACGACGCCCAGGCGGAGAAGTTCCGCACCGACTCCGTGCTCAAGACCATCCCGGCGATCGCCGCCGGCCACGGGCTGTTCCTGACCACCAAGCAGGACGTGCTCTCGGGCTACTCGTCCTCGCCGCTGTCCATGCCCCACGCCCTGGACACCCACGTCCCGGCGATCAAGAACGCCCTGGGGGCCTAGCCTCCGTGCCCGCCAGCACCTCCCTCACACGCCCCGGCGCCACCGCCGGTGCCCACGCCCCGGACTCCCGCGCGGGGCGCCCGGGGCGCCGGGTCCTGCCGTGGCTCGTCATGGCGGTCGTCCTCCTCGTGGCGGTGGTCCTGTCCATCTCGTGCGGCTCCCGTCCGATCGACCTCGCGAGCACGTGGCGTGTGGTGCCGCAGGTCTTCGGCGGTGATCCCGGCGCCGTGCCGGGCGTGCCCCCGCTCGACGGCGCCGTGGTGGAGTCCCGTGTGTGGCGCACCGCCGCCGGGGTGCTCACCGGGGCGGCCCTGTCCGTGGCGGGCGCCCTGCTGCAGGGAGCCACCCGCAACCCGCTCGGCGATCCGGGGATCCTGGGGCTCACCGCGGGGGCGTCCTTCGCGGTGGTGACGGGTGGCGCGCTGTTCGGGCTGTCGGGTGTGGCGAACCAGCTGTGGCTGGCCGCGCTGGGCTCGGCCGTGGCCATGGTCGCGGTGTACGGGCTGGCCACTGCCGCCCGCGGCGGGGCGCGTCCCGTGACCCTGGCCCTCACGGGCGCGGCCGTGTCCGCGGGGCTCACCGCGCTCACGAGCGCGATCCTGCTGAGCCACCAGGCCACGTTCGACACCTTCCGGCGCTGGCAGGTGGGAGAGCTCACCCGCCCGGACGGCACGTTCCTGGTGGCGGCCACCCCCGTGGTCGTCGTGGGTCTCGTGCTCGGGTGGTGCCTGGCCCGCTCCCTGGACACCCTCACGCTCGGGGACGCCCTGGGCCGGGGGCTCGGAACCCACCCGGCCCTGACCCGCGGGCTGGTCGGTGTGGCCGTGGTGCTGCTTGCGGGCACGTCCACCGCCCTGGTGGGCCCGCTCGTGTTCTGCGGGCTGCTCGTGCCCCACGCCGTCCGCGTGGTCGTGGGAGTCTCCTACCAGCGGGTGATCCCGGCGTGCCTGCTCGCGGGGCCGGCCATCGTGCTGCTCGCGGACGTCGTGGCCCGCGTGCTGGTCCCGGACCGGGAGATCCAGGTGGGGATTGCGCTCGTCGTGATCGGCGCCCCGGCCCTCGTGGCCGTGCTGCGCGGGAAGACGGTGGCGGCATGAGCGCGGCACTGCAGCTCCCGTCCCGCGCGGAGACGGTCGACGCCGTCCGCTCGGGCCGTACCCGCACGCGTCGCCGCACCCGGCGGGTCACCCTTCTGCTGCTGCTCGTGCTGGCCGTCGCGTCCTTCGCCCGGGTCGCACTCGGCAAGTACGTGGTGGCGGTTCCGGACCTGCTCGCGGTGCTGGCCCACGACTACGAGGGTCCGGCGGACTACATCGTGTGGCAGATCACCCTGCCCCGCACGGTCCTGGGAATCCTCACGGGCACCGCCTTCGGACTCGCGGGCCACCTGTTCCAGCGCGTGCTGCGCAACCCGCTGGCCTCCCCGGACATCATGGGCGTCTCCTCCGGCGCGGGACTCGGTGCGGTGGTCGCGATCACCGCGGGACTGTCCGGGGCCGCGGTGACGGTCAGCGCGCTCGTGGGAGGCTTCGGTCTCATGCTCGCGGTCATCCTCGCCGCCGGGGGCACGCACGCGAGCATCGGCAAGCTCGTGCTCACCGGCGTGGCCGGGGGCGCCCTCACCGGGGCGGCCATCAACGGCGTGCTCACCCGCGCGGACATCTACGCGGCGCAGGACGCGATGCAGTGGCTCACCGGTTCGCTCAACGCCGCCTCGTGGCAGGACATCGCGCAGGTGGGGCTCTGCCTGCTCGTGCTGCTGCCCCTGTGCGCGGTGCTCACGCCCGCCGTGGACGCCCTCGGTACCGGGGATGCGCTCGCCGCTGGGCTGGGCGTGCGGGTGCAGGGCGTGCGGCTCACGGCCCTGGCGCTCGCGGTGACCCTGGTGGCCGTGGCCGCGGCCACCGTGGGGCCCGTGGCGTTCGTGTCCTTCATGGCCGCGCCCATCGCGCGCGGCATCGGTGGCGGCGCCGGGCACGCGCACCACGCGGCCCTCGTGGGTGCGGTGCTCATGGTCGTCTCGGACTACGTGGCCGCCGAGGCGTTCCCGAACCTGGCACTGCCCGTGGGCGTGGTCACCGCGGCCACCGGCGCCCCCGTGCTGCTGTGGCTGCTCATCGGACGAGGAAAGGCGGAGGCATGAACCCCGAGGACAAGCTCAGGGACACCGCGGCGGGCCCGCGGCACGATGCCCGGCCCGCAAAAGCGGCGAGCGCCGCGCGGACCGGCCGGGCGGCCTCGTCCGAGGTGGCCGTGCGCGGACTGCGGGCGGGCTACGGCGGCGCGTCCGTGCTCACGGACGTGGATGTCACGTTCCCCGCGGGGCGCGTCACGGCGCTCGTGGGCGCCAACGGCTGCGGCAAGTCCACGCTGCTCCGCACGTGCGCGCGCCAGCTGGCACCCACCGCCGGAGAGGTGCTCGTGGGCGGAGAGGACGTCCGCGGCTGGCACCGCACCCGTTTTGCGCAGACGGTGGGCTTCCTGCCGCAGGACCCCGTGGCGCCGGAGGGCGTGAGCGTGCGGGAGCTGGTCTCACGCGGTCGCCACCCGCACCGCGGGGCCTTTGGGCGCTGGCGCGCGGAGGACGACGCCGCCGTGGCAGAGGCGCTCGAGCTCACCGGTCTGTGCGATCTCATGGACCGCCACGTGACGGACCTCTCCGGAGGCCAGCGACAGCGCGTGTGGATCGCCCTGGCCCTGGCCCAGCAGACCGAGGTGCTGCTGCTGGACGAGCCCACCACCTACCTGGACATCGCCCGGCAGGTGGAGATCCTGGACATCCTGTGCGAGCTGCAGCGTGCCCGGGGGATCACCCTGGTGATGGTGCTGCACGAGCTGTCCCTGGCCGCGCGCTACGCGGACGTGCTCGTGGCCATGAAGGCCGGCGAGGTGGTGGCCCGCGGTGGTGCGGTCGAGGTCATGACCGACGAGGTGGTCGGTCGCGTGTTCGAGATGGCCGCCCGCGTGCTGCACGATCCCGTGACCGACGCCCGCGTGGTGATCCCGCTGTCGGCGGGCCGGTCGCGAGCCACGGGGACGGCTGAGGCCGAGACCCCGGCGGATGCCGCGGCCGGAACGGCGGCTCGGACGGCGGCCGGACCCACGTCCGGGCCACGGACCGGGACGGCCCGGCCGCACCCGGACGTCCGGGACGAGAACGAGGAGAACGGGGAGGTGCCCGCATGACCCAGCTGGCGTGCGTGGACGCCACGGTCACCCGGCGCGAGGAGCTCAGCGAGCACCTCGTTCGGGTGCACGTGGCGGGGGAGCAGCTGAGGACCATGCCGTGGGGTGAGCAGGGCCCCGGGCCCCGAGCGGACTCCTACGTCAAGGTGCTCATCCCGCCCGGCGGTGGCGCGGTGGACGTGGACGTCGCGGACATGGCCCGCTGGCGCCGCGAATTCATGGCCGCCCCGCGCGAGGAGGCCGGCTGGATGCGCACCTACACCGTGCGGGACGCCACCACGGTGGAGCTCGCGGGGGAGCGGGTGCCGGAGCTCGCGATCGACGTGGTGCTGCACGGGGACCCTGAGCACGGCATGGGCCCGGGAGCCGCGTGGGGCGACACGGTCCGCGCCGGGGACTCCGCGCGGCTGCTCGTACCCTCCGGCGACTCCGCGTGGTGGGCGGCATGGGATGACGGCCGTGCGGCCGGTCAGGACGTGGTGATCGCGGGGGACGAGACAGCCCTGCCCGCGATCTCCGCGATCGTGGACGGCGTGGAGCAGCGGGTCCGGGTCAACCGCCCGGCGGGCGGGGCATACGAGCCCCCGCGCTCCATCACCGTGGCCGTGGAGGTCCCCGAGGAGGTCGACGCCGTCCCGGGTGCGGGTCCGCGGGCACTGGCCCGGGCGGCGTCGTGCGACGAGCACGGCGCCCACCGCGTGGTCCTGGACGGCGGCACCGAGCTGGTCTGGACCTGGCTGCCCCGCGGCACCCGCGAGCGCAACCTGGCCCTGGAGCTGTGGCTGTGGGAGCGGCTCGCGGAGCATGCCCGCCGGTACTGGGCGGTGGGCCACACGGAGCTGGCCTCGTGGCAGGACGAGTCCGAGTTCGTGTGGGCCACGGCGCGCCCCGAGGGCCGCGGCACGTACTGGTTCCTCGCGGCGGAGTCCTCGGCCGTGAAGTCCATGCGCCGGATGTGCGTGAGCGGCGGGGTGCCCAAGGCGGACATCTCGTTCATGGGCTACTGGAAGCAGGGCGCCGCGACCGAGTGAGGCCCGTCCGGGGGAGTGTGACGCCCCGTGACGGCCCGGGTACGAGGGCACGGACCCGCACGTAGCATGGCGGTTTCCGTTCCGCCGTCGCCTCAGGAGTGCCCCGCCCATGACCTACCCCCTGGGTCTGAACCTCACCGGCCGCCGGGTGCTCGTGGTGGGTGCCGGGCCGGTGGCCGCGCGCCGGGTGCCCGCGCTGCTCACCGAGGGTGCGGCCGTCGAGCTCGTGGCTCCGGACGCGCACGAGGACCTGCGGGCGCTCGCCGAGGCTGGGGAGCTGACATGGCACCGCCGGGGCTTCCGCCCCGAGGACGTGGCCGGCGCGTGGCTCGTGCTGGCCCACACGGACTCGCCCGCCGTCCAGGACCTCGTGACCCGCACCGCCGAGCAGCACCGGGTCTTCTGCGTCAAGGGTGGCGACGCCGCGGCGTCCAGCGCGTGGGTCCCGGCCGTTGCTCGCGCGCACGGGGTCACGGTGGCCGTCAACGCGGGCGGCGACCCACGCCGGGCCAAGGCCGTCACCGCGTGGATCGCGGCACGCCTGGAGACCGGGGAGATCCCGGTCAGGCCGCGGCGCTCGCGGGAGGGCGCATCGTTGCCAGGAGGGACCGACGGGCCCGCGGCCCCCAGCTCCGCGGGCCTGTCCCCGCACCACGGCGGCCCTGTGGCGCCGGGCCCCCGCCCTGGCCGGGCTGACGAGACATGCATCGGCGACGTCCCTGCGCAGCTCGGTTCCCGGTCCAGCGACCACCTCGAACCGGACGCCCAGCAGCCGGGAACCGTGGCCCTCGTGGGCGGTGGACCGGGGGACCCCGGGCTCCTCACTGTGCGGGGCCGCCACCTTCTGGCTGGCGCGGACGTGGTGGTCGCCGACCGGCTGGGCCCCACGGACCTGATTCCGGTGCTCGCGGAGCACGCGGAGATCATCGACGTGGGCAAGCGCGCCGGCTACCACAAGGTCACGCAGGACCGCATCAACCAGACGCTCGTGGACCAGGCGCGGGCGGGGCGCCGGGTGGTGCGGCTCAAGGGTGGGGACCCGTACGTGTTCGGCCGCGGCGGGGAAGAGGTGGAGTTCTGCCACGCCCACGGGATCGCCACCGAGGTGGTCCCCGGGGTCACCTCCGCGATCGCCGTGCCCGCGGCCGCCGGGATCCCCGTGACGCACCGGGACATGGCCCACGGCTTCACGGTCATCACCGCCCACGAGGAGCTGCGCCACGTCCCGTACCGCGAGGGGCACACCCTGGTCCTCATGATGGGGGTGCGGGGACTCGCGCGCACAGCGGAGACGCTGCTCGCCGCGGGCTACCCCCGGGACCTGCCCGTGGCCGTGGTGGAACGCGGTTGGACCCCCACCCAGCGCAGCACGCTCGCGCCGTTGGTGGACATCGCCCGCACGGCGGCGGAGCGCGGGGTGCGGGCGCCGGCCGTGATCCTCGTGGGGCGGGTCGCGGAACTCGGACGCACCGACCCGAAAACCTGACCGCGCCCGTGGGCCGCCGCGGACACCTGCTGCAAGCGGCCCCGGGTTCGTGGTGCCGGGGCCCACGCTGAGGGGCATCTCCCGGCACCGGTGGGGACGACGCCGCCCGGCGCGCTACCATGGTCTCGTGCGCCTCGTGCGCGCGGGCGCTGATCCGGCCATCACCGGGGAGCCCCTCCGGAAGAACGGAACCCCGCGGGGATCTCAGTAGAACCGGACGACTCGGGCCCGTGACAGCCCCCAATGAGCGGCTCGCGGCGTCGTCGGCATCCCCAGCGGCGCGGCGGACAAGCGAGGTGGTACCGCGCCACCGGCGCCCCGTGCGCCAGGGCGTCCTCGCATCCTGAACCACCGGCACCTCAGGATGGAGCACCGTGACCGACTCATTCGTGTACCCCAAGGCGAGCACCGACCCCGACGCCCAGGGCGTCCCCGCGGCCCCGCGTCTGCCCGCGGTCGAGGAGCGCGTCCTCGACTACTGGAAGCGTGACGACACCTTCCAGGCGAGCATCGACCAGCGCGACAGCGGCACGGACGGCTCCAACGAGTTCGTCTTCTACGACGGCCCTCCCTTCGCCAACGGCCTGCCGCACTACGGCCACCTGCTCACCGGCTACGTCAAGGACCTCGTGGCGCGCTACCAGACCCAGCAGGGTCGCCGCGTGGAGCGCCGCTTCGGCTGGGACACCCACGGGTTGCCCGCAGAGCTCGAGGCCATGAAGCAGCTCGGCATGACCGACAAGCAGGACATCGAAGCCATGGGCATCGACACGTTCAACGACGCCTGCCGCGCCTCCGTGATGAAGTACGCCTCCGAGTGGCAGGACTACGTGACCCGCCAGGCCCGCTGGGTGGACTTCGACAACGACTACAAGACGCTGAACCCGGAGTACATGGAGTCCGTGATCGGCGCGTTCAAGGCCCTGGACGACAAGGGCCTGGTCTACTCCGGCTACCGCGTGCTGCCGTACTGCTGGAAGGACGAGACGCCGCTGTCCAACCACGAGCTGCGCATGGACGACGACGTCTACCAGATGCGCCAGGACACCTCCGTGACCGTGGCGTTCCGGCTCTCCGAGGACACCGCGTGGGCCGCGCACCCGGAGGTCGCCGCCGAGCTCGCGGGCGCGGAGGCCATCGCGTGGACCACCACGCCCTGGACCCTGCCCACCAACGAGGCGCTCGCGGTGGGCCCCGCCATAGACTACGTGCTGGTGCCCGGTGCCGGTGAGCTGGCCGGACGCCGCTTCCTCGTGGCGGCAGAGCTCGCGGGCAGCTACGCCAAGGACCTCGGCTACGGGGACGCCGAGGACCCGGCCGCCGCCGTGGCCGAGGCCGTGACCGCGCACTACACGGGCGAGCAGCTCGCGGGCATCCGCTACGCCCCGCTGTGGGACTACTTCACGGACGACGAGCGCTTCGGCACCGCCCAGGCCTGGCAGATCCTCGTGGCGGACTACGTGACCACCACGGACGGCACGGGCATCGTGCACCAGGCTCCGGCCTATGGCGAGGACGACCAGCAGGTGTGCGCCGAGCACGAGATCCCCGTGGTGCTCTCCGTGGACGAGGGCGGGCGCTTCTACGACCTCTTCACGGACGAGTCCCTCGCCGCCGGGGCGCCGCTCGCGGAGCTCGCCGGGCACAACGTGTTCGACAAGGAGGTGGCGCGCACCGTGATCCGGGACCTGCGGGCCCGCGGCGCGCTGCTGCGCGAGGCCTCCTACGAGCACTCCTACCCGCACTGCTGGCGCTGCCGGAACCCCCTGATCTACCGCGCGGTGTCCTCGTGGTTCGTGAGCGTCACGGCCATCAAGGACCGCATGCTGGAGCTGAACCAGCAGATCAACTGGATCCCCGGCAACGTCAAGGACGGCCAGTTCGGCAAGTGGCTGGAGAACGCCCGGGACTGGTCCATCTCCCGCAACCGCTACTGGGGCTCGCCCATCCCCGTGTGGGAGTCGGACGATCCCAACCACCCGCGCCGCGACGTCTACGGCTCCCTCGCGGAGCTGGAGGCGGACTTCGGGCGCCTGCCCCGCAACGCCGACGGCGAGGTGGACCTGCACCGGCCGTGGATCGACGAGCTGACCCGCCCCAACCCGGACGACCCCACGGGGAAGTCCATGATGCGCCGCGTTCCCGAGGTGCTGGACGTGTGGTTCGACTCCGGGTCCATGCCCTACGCGCAGGTGCACTACCCCATGGAGAACCGCGAGTGGTTCGAGACCCACAACCCCGGTGACTTCATCGTGGAGTACATCGGCCAGACCCGCGGCTGGTTCTACACGCTGCACATCCTGGCCACCGCACTGTTCGACCGCCCGGCGTTCCGCAACGTGATCTCCCACGGCATCGTGCTGGGCTCGGACGGACAGAAGATGTCCAAGTCCCTGCGCAATTACCCGGACGTCAACGAGGTCCTGGACCGGGACGGCTCGGACGCCATGCGCTGGTTCCTGATGTCCTCGCCCATCCTGCGCGGCGGGAACCTGGTGGTCACCGAGCAGAGCATCCGTGACGGCGTGCGGCAGATGATCCTGCCGCTGTGGAACGTCTACCACTTCTTCGGCCTCTACACGAACGCCGCCCGCGGGGGAGAGGGCTACGACGCCCAGCCGCGGTACGAGGCCGAGCACGTGATGGACCGCTACATCCTGGCCGAGACCGGCGCCCTGGTCACGGACACCAAGCGGCTCTTCGACGAGTACGACATCTGGGCCGCCGCCGAGCGTCTGCGCGCCTACATGGACACGCTCACCAACTGGTACGTGCGCCGGTCCCGCGAGCGCTTCTTCGAGGAGGACACCGAGGCGTTCGACGTGCTCTACACGTGCCTCGAGACCGTGTGCCGCGTGGCCGCCCCGCTGCTGCCGCTCGTCACCGAGGAGATCTGGCGCGGGCTCACCGGCGGGCGCTCGGTGCACCTGACCGACTGGCCGGACGCCTCCCTGTTCCCGCGGGACGAGGCCCTGCTCACCGCCATGGAGCGCACGCGCGCCATCTGCTCTGCGGGCTCCGCACTGCGCAAGGCCAGCAGCCTGCGCGTGCGCCAGCCGCTCGCCGGCATGACCGTGGCCGTGCCCGGGGCACAGGCGCTCGAGGGCACGTTCCAGGAGATCGTCGCGGACGAGCTGAACCTCAAGTCCGTCACGCTGGTGGACGCGGACGAGGTCTCGGCCGCCGACTACGGCATCTCGCAGGAGCTCAAGGTCAACGCGCGCGCCGCCGGTCCCCGGCTCGGCAAGCAGGTGCAACAGGTCATCCGGGCCACCAAGGCGGGCGACTGGTCCGTGACCGAGGACGGCGGCGTCGTCGCCGGCTCGGTGGCGCTGGAGGAGGGCGAGTACGAGCTGGTCACGGTGGTCGACGACGCCGCGGCGTCCTCCGCGCGCGCCGTCACCGTGCTGCCCGGCGGCGGTTTCCTGGTGCTGGACACCGAGCTGACCGACGAGCTGCGCGCCGAGGGCGTGGCCCGGGACATGGTCCGTGCGATCCAGCAGGCCCGCAAGGACGCCGGGCTGGTGGTCTCGAACCGGATCCGCACCACGGTCCACGCCGACGCCGCGACGCTGGCCGCGGTGGACGCGCACCGCGAGCTCGTGCAGGGGGAGACCCTCACCCGGGAGCTGGAGCTGGTCGAGGCCACGGACCTGGACGTCACCGTGGCGGTGGTGGACGCATGAGCGGCGCCACCGAGCACGAGAACTTCGCGTCCGTCGAGGAGATCTACCAGGGACTGCTGGCCCGGGCGCCGGAGCACAGGATGGCGCCGCGCCTGGACGCCGTGCAGCTCGCGGTCTCCGCGCTGGGGGACCCGCACCGCAGCGCCCCCGTGGTGCAGGTGACCGGGACCAACGGCAAGACGTCGACGGCGCGCATGGTCGAGTCCCTGCTGCTCGCGCACGACCTGCGGGTGGGCCGCTACACCAGCCCGCACCTGGAGCGCGTGACCGAGCGGATCAGCATCGACGGCGAGCCCGTCTCCGACGAGACCTTCGTGCGGATCTACACGGAGATCGCCCCGTACCTGGACCTCGTGGACCGCCACCTGGAGGGCGAGGGCGCCCCGCGCCTGACGTACTTCGAGACCCTCACGGTGCTGGCGTTCGCGGTGTTCGCGGACGAGCCCGTGGACGTGATGGTCCTGGAGGTCGGGATCGGCGGCTCGTGGGACGCCACCACCGTGGCGGACGCGGCGGTCTCCGTGGTCACGCCCGTCGACCTGGACCACACGGACATCCTCGGTGACACCGTGGAGGACATCGCCCGGGAGAAGGCCGGGATCGTCAAGCCGGGCGGGTTCCTCGTGAGCTCCGCCCAGCAGCCGGGTGCGGCCCAGGTGCTGCTCGAGCGCGCGCAGGAGCTGGGAGTTCCCTTCCGCTTCGAGGGCGTGGAGTTCTCCGTGACCGCGCGCACCACCGCCGTGGGCGGGCAGGTCATCACCGTCCAGGGCCTCGCGGGCGAGTACCCGGACGTGATGCTCCCGCTGTTCGGCGCGCACCAGGCGCAGAACGCGGCGGTCGCGATTGCCGCGGTCGAGGCGCTGCTGGGCGGTGGCGAGAAGCCGCTGAACCCCGAGCTCGTGAGCGAGGGTCTGGGCGCGGTGTCCTCGCCCGGACGCCTCGAGCTCGCGCGCAAGGCCCCGCCCGTGGTCCTCGACGCCGCCCACAACCCGCACGGGCTCGTGGCCTCCGCCGCGGCCGTGCGCGAGGGGTTCACGTTCAGCAAGCTCAACCTCGTGGTCGGGGTGCTGGGGGACAAGGACGTGGAGACCATGATGCGGGTGCTCGCGGACGAGTACCACGAGTTCGAGCTGGAGCTGTGGTGCACCGCGTCCCACTCCCCGCGGGCGGTGCCCCCGGCGGAGCTCGCGGAGATCGCCGTGGACATGGGCTTCGACGAGGACGTGGTGCACGTGGCCGATCGCCTGGACGAGGCGTGCTCCGAGGCCATCCAGGACGCCGCGGCCCGCGAGCAGTTCGACGGCGCAGTGCTCGTCACCGGCTCCATCACCGTGGTGGGTGAGGCCCGTGCGCTGCTCGGCCTGTGACCCGTCGCCCGCACCCCTCGTGACCGCACCCCTGGAAGGAGCCGCATGGCCCGCATGACCAAGGCCCAGCGCGAGTGGCGCCCCGGCCAGCCCAAGAAGCCCCGCTCGATCCGCATGATGTTCGCGTCCTGCGTGCTGTGCATCGAGGCGTTCATCGTGTTCTTCGCCGCGCTCACGGCCTACGGGCTGTTCACGCAGGACTGGAGCACACCCCAGAAGCTGTGGCTCATGGGCGGCTCCGTGGTGCTTGCCCTGCTGTTCGTCCTGCTGTGCGCGGTGCTGCGCAGGCCGTGGGGCTACGCGGCCGGATGGGTGCTGCAACTCGTGCTGATCGCCACCGGCTTCGTAGTCCCCGCCATGTTCTGGATCGGGGCGCTGTGCGCGCTCGCGTGGTGGTACGCCGTGGTCAAGGGCGGGCGCATGGACCGGGAGAACGTGCAGCGCGCCGAGGAGCAGCGCCGCTGGGAGGCGGAGAACCCCCGGGTGTGAGCCACTCGGGCGGGCGCGGCCCCACGAGCGGTCCCGCGTTCGCTAGGCTCGGTCCCGAACCGGGTGCGGGGCCCACCAGGGCTCCCGCACCTCCACCCCGACACCAAGGAGACCCATGTCCCAGCGCACCCTCGTCCTCGTCAAGCCGGACGGCGTCGAGCGCGGCCTCACCGGTCAGATCCTGGCCCGCATCGAGGCCAAGGGCTACACCCTCGCGGAGCTCAAGCTCGTGCACGCCACCCGGGAGATCCTGGAGCAGCACTACGCCGAGCACCAGGGCAAGCCGTTCTTCGAGCCGCTCGTGCAGTTCATGCTCTCGGGCCCGGTGGTCGCCGCCGTGGTGGAGGGCGACCGCGTGATCGAGGGCTTCCGCAGCCTCGCCGGGGCCACCGAGCCCACCACGGCCGCCCCGGGCACCATCCGCGGGGACCTGGGCCGCGACTGGGGCGAGAAGGTCCAGAAGAACCTCGTGCACGGCTCGGACTCCCCGGAGTCCGCCGAGCGCGAGATCGGCATCTGGTTCGCCTGAGCCACACCCGCACCACCACGGCGCGTGCCAGACCCTCGGGCTTGGCACGGGCCGTTGGCCTGCGGGAACGACGACGGGGCGGCACCCACGCTGGGTGCCGCCCCGTCGTCGTCGTGCCCGGGACTCGTCAGCCGAGGATCGCCGGGGCGAAGCGGACGGCCACCACGCCGAAGACCACCACGAGCACCGCGGTGCCCAGCAGCCAGGCCCACGCGGTGGAGCCGGCGCCCTCCCGGCCGGCGCCACCGAGCATTCCGGCACGGCGCATCCGTGCCGTCGTGTGGGCCAGCAGGTAGGTCTGCGCGCACCACACGATCATGCAGTACAGGCACAGGGCGTTGATGTGGAACGTGGTCTGCCACCACAGCCACAGGGTGAACACGGAACCGGCGGCGATCCCGAGCCACAGCAGCCACCAGAACCAGCGGGCGTAGCGCGCCCCGGCCAGCACGCCCACCGCCACGGCGAGCACCACGGCGTAGGCCACGATCCCGATGAACGGGTTGGGGAAGCCGAACAGCTCCGCCTGCGGGGTGCGCATGACCGTGCCGCAGGCCAGCCACGCGTTGATGTCGCAGCTCGCCCGGTGCCCGGCGTCCTGGTACAGGGCCAGCCGCTCGGCCACGAGCTCCGCGGACGCCGCGAAGCCGATCAGGGAGAGGACCACGGCCAGCACCCCCAGGTGCGGTCCGAGCGCGTCACGGGTGGCGGAACCGTGTCCGAGGGGGTACCGCTCGGGTGTCCCGTGGCGGTGGTGGGTGCGGGGCGGGATGCTGAACTCACGCGCCCGATCGTAGACCACCGGCCGGGGGACGTGCCGCGCGGAGGTGCGCCTCCGGTGGCTCCCACCGCGGTGGAGCTGTGGCGTGCACCACCAGGATGCGCGGCCACAGGGGACGACTGTGAGATACTGGTGCGCGGTCGGTCCTCAAGCCGCACGTGAGGCACCGGCCCGGCAGGAGCACCGACAACCATCGGTACGGACCCGCGGCTCTCACAGGATCGAGCGCGTCCGCCACCGGTTCAAGTTCGCGGTCCCACGGACCGAGCGACTCGGGCATCCGCCGGCTCGCGGACAGCGCGCCCCACAGGCCGCGCCCGCGGGTACGACACCGACTTCCGGCGGCCGCGTGGAGAACACCGGCTCGACCGACCGAGCACACCTCGGGCCCGGGTGCGGACGGTGCCCCGAGCAGGAGCACAACTGCACATGGAACCTGAACAGGACACCACCGCACAGACCCCCGAGGCCACGGTGACCCCCGTGGACGGCACGAGCCAGGCGATCGCCACGGCCGCCGCCGTCGACGCCGGCGAGGTCCCCGCCGCTCCGGAGCCCGCCGCCGAGAAGGCGGCCGAGGAGACGAACGAAGCAACCGCGGCCCACCAGGCGGACGACGACGCCGCGGCGGGCCAGGACACCGGGTCCCAGAAGACGGAGACCGCGGAGCAGGACGGTGCCGCGGCGGAGAAGGCCACCGATGCCTCGGCCGAGAACACGGCGTCCGACGACGACGGCTCCGCGCAGGAGAGCACCCAGCCCCCCACGCAGGACGACTTCGGAGCCTTCGGCCCCGGTGCCTCGTTGCTGTTCCGCGCCCCGGACCCGGAGGAGATCCGCCGTGCGGCCGAGGCGCAGAAGGCCCGCCTGCGCGAGGCCGCCCAGGAGCGCGATGCCGAGCGCGCGGCGCACCGCGACGAGGACGAGGACGACGAGAACGGGAGCGTCTCGAGCAGGCGGCGCCGGCGGCGTCGTCGCGGGGACGAGGACATGGAGCTCGTGGACGACTCCGACGGCTCCGTGACGCGGGTGCGCGCCCCGCGCGGCGCGTCCGAGGGCACGGGCAGCGACGAGGTGGTCGGTGTCCGGGGCTCCACGCGCCTGGAGGCCAAGCGCCAGCGCCGTCGCGAGTCCCGCCAGTTCGGCCGCCGCCGCCACGTGATCACCGAGGCCGAGTTCCTGGCCCGCCGCGAGTCCGTGGAGCGCAAGATGCTGGTCCGTCAGAAGGAGGACCGCATCCAGATCGGCGTGCTCGAGGACGGGATCCTCGCGGAGCACTTCGTCTCCCACACCACGCAGGACTCGCTGATCGGCAACGTGTACGTGGGCAAGGTGCAGAACGTCCTGCCGTCCATGGAGGCCGCGTTCGTGGACATCGGACGCGGGCGCAACGCCGTGCTCTACGCCGGCGAGGTGGACTGGGACGCCGCGGAGCTGGGCAACAAGCCCCGCAAGATCGAGAACGCCCTGAAGCCCGGCAGCACGGTGCTCGTGCAGGTCACCAAGGACCCCGTGGGGCACAAGGGCGCCCGGCTCACCAGCCAGGTGTCCCTGCCGGGGCGCTACCTCGTGTACGTGCCCGGCGGGTCCATGACCGGGATCTCCCGCAAGCTCCCGGACGTGGAGCGCCAGCGGCTCAAGAAGATCCTCAAGGACCGGCTGCCCGAGGGCGCGGGCGTGATCGTGCGCACCGCTGCGGAGGGCGCGTCCGAGACCGAGCTGACCAACGACATCAACCGGCTGCGCTCCCAGTGGGAGCAGATCCAGGAGAAGGCGGGCTCCACCAAGACCCTGGCGCCGGAGCTGCTCTACGCCGAGCCGGACCTCACCATCAAGACGGTCCGCGACGTGTTCAACGAGGACTTCACCGCCATGGTGGTCCAGGGCGAGCAGGCGTGGGACAACATCGAGGCGTACGTGACCTACGTGGCCCCGGACCTGCTGGACCGGCTGCAGCGCTGGACGGAGGACGAGGATCTCTTCGAGCACATGCGCGTGGAGGAGCAGATCCAGAAGGCCCTGGAGCGCAAGGTGTTCCTGCCCTCCGGCGGCTCGCTCGTGATCGACCGCACCGAGGCCATGACCGTGGTGGACGTCAATACCGGCAAGTTCACCGGTTCCGGCGGCAACCTCGAGGAGACCGTCACCAAGAACAACCTCGAGGCCGCCGAGGAGATCGTGCGCCAGCTGCGGCTGCGGGACATCGGCGGGATCATCGTGGTGGACTTCATCGACATGGTCCTGGAGTCCAACCGGGACCTCGTGCTGCGCCGGCTCGTGGAGTGCCTGGGCCGTGACCGCACCAAGCACCAGGTGGCGGAGGTGACCTCCCTGGGTCTCGTGCAGATGACGCGCAAGCGCATGGGCACCGGCCTGCTCGAGGTCTTCTCGGAGCCGTGCGAGGAGTGCGCGGGCCGCGGCGTCGTTGTCCACGACCACCCCCTCAAGGGTCGCTCCACGGCCACCGCGCCGGACCACCGCGGCGGCAACCGCAACGAGCGCAAGCGCTCGCGGCAGAAGCAGAACCAGCCGCAGGACAAGCCCCGGTCCAACAACCGGGGTGGCGCGGACGACCAGCAGCAGGCCCGGGACGAGGCCGCCCGCACGGCGTTCGCGAACATCGCGGCCGCCTCCTCCCACGAGGACGACGACGCCCAGGGCGCCTCCCGCGGCGGAGCCGAGCACAAGGACTCGACCGGCCAGCACGCGGAGCACGGGAACCAGGGCCCGGAGCAGGCGTCCGAGCACGGTTCGGCGGACTCCGAGAGCGGGCGGCGTCGGAAGAAGCGCCGCGGCAAGCGCAGCCGCGGTCGCGGGAACCAGGGCGAGGACACCGCCACCGAGAACGGTGGGAACGGTGCCTCCGAACCCCGCGGCGAGCACGCCGCGGGTGACGCCGGGTCCAGCCTGACGATCCACGGTGAGGTCATCGAGCTCCCCCAGGGGCAGAAGGACGAGCGCGCGGAGCAGGAGGCGCTCACCCTGGACTCGCTCTCCGCGGCCTTCTCGGCCGAGGACTCCGGCGAGGACGCGTCGCAGGACCGCGCCGGGTCCGGTCGCGGCTCCGCACGGCGGGGCGGGGAGGGCTCGAAGGGCCGCGGGGGACGTTCTACGGGCCAGCGCGGCCGGGGTCGCGGCAACGGCGCGGCGTCGTCCGACCCCGAGCAGACCCGGCCCGAGCAGCCCGAGGGCTCCGCGCCGGAGCGGGACGCGCAGAAGCAGGCGCCGTCCGAGAGCGGAGCTGGAGAGCAGGCCCCGTCCGGGCGCGTCACGGCGGCACAGTCCGCCACTGACGCCGCTCCCGCCAAGCGGCGCCGCGGTTCCCGCCGCGCCGTGGCTCCCACGGCCGCACCGGGTGCCGGAAGCGTGGAGACTCGTGAGTACGACGCCGCCGAGCGCTCGGCCACGCGGTTCACCGCCGCGGCAGCGCCCGTGGGCTCGGCCTCCTCGGACGGTCAGCCCACCATCGTGGGTGTGGGCGTGAGCGCCCGGGACATCACGATGACCCCCAAGGGGGACTGAGGCCCCGCGCGGCGCTCCCGGGAGGGCCGCGGGGAGCACCCACCACAGGAGCGCTCGGACTCGTCCGGGCGCTCCTGTGGCATGATCGGGACCACGTGCACGGGGTGCCGCACGGCGGCTGAGAACACACCCGTAGAACCTGATCTAGCTCGTACTAGCGAAGGGAATGTCGTGAACCTCACGCCTTCTGTCCCCGCCCCCCGCGTCCTCTCGATCGCCGGCACGGACCCCACGGGTGGTGCCGGGCACGCCGCAGACCTGAAGTCCATCGCCGCCATGGGCGGCTTCGGGCTGAGCGTGGTCACCGCGGTGGTCGCGCAGAACACGCAGGGCGTGGTGGCCGTCCACACCCCACCCGTGTCCGTGCTGCAGGCGCAGCTGGACGCCGTGGCGCAGGACGTGGAGCTGGATGCCGTGAAGGTCGGGATGCTCGGCTCGGTGGACGTCATCGAGACGGTGGGGGCGTGGCTCGCGGCCCACCGTGTGCCCGTGGTCGTGATCGACCCCGTGATGGTGGCCACCGCCGGCGGGCGGCTGCTCGCATCCGACGCCGAGGACGCACTGCGCGGCATCCTGCACCACGCGGACCTGATCACCCCCAACCTGCCCGAGCTCGCCGTGCTCGCGGAGCGGCCCGTGGCCACCACGTGGGACGAGGCCCTCGAGCAGGGCCGGGCCGTGGCGGAGACGTTCGGCACGCGGGTGCTGGTCAAGGGCGGGCACCTGAGCGGGGAGTCCACCCCGGACGCCCTCGTGGTCCCGGGCCGGACCGATCCCGTGGCCCAGTACTCGGGGACGAGGGTGGCCACGCGCAACACCCACGGCACCGGGTGCTCGCTGTCGTCCGCGGTGGCCACGGTCGTGGCGCGCACGGGGGACTGGGCACAGGGCATCGACACCGCCCGCCGCTGGCTGCGCGGTGCGCTGCGTGCGGCGGACTCCCTGCACGTGGGCCACGGCAACGGCCCGGTCCACCACTTCCACCACGTCCAGGACCTCGTCACGGACCCCGCCTTCGTGGCCGCGGCGTCGTGCGGGGACACCGAGGAGCCCGGCAGCCGCTTCACCGACGAGCTCTGGGAGGCGAGCGCGCCGATCCGCGAGCGGATCGCGGTCCTGCCCTTCGTGGTGGGGCTGGGGGACGGCACGCTGGAGCGGGACGAGTTCGAGCGCTACCTGGACCAGGACATGCAGTACCTGGACGCCTACTCGCGGGCCCTCGCGCTGCTCGCGGCGGCGGCACCCGAGGAGAGCACCCGGGAGTTCTTCGCCACGGCGGCGGCCGCCGTGGTCACGGGGGAGTCCGCACTGCACCGCGCGCGGCTGGACGGGCGCGCCCCGCAACCGCCCTCCGGGACCACGAGCGCGTACGCGGACTTCCTGCTCGCCCGCACGGGGCAGGACGGGTTCGCGGTGGGTGCCGCCGCGGTCCTGCCCTGCTACTGGCTCTACGCGCACGTGGGGGCGGCGCTCACGGCGCGGGCACGCCGCACGGGGCTGCAGGGGCATCCGTACGCGGACTGGCTCGAGACCTACGACGACCCGCAGTTCCACGCCGCCACGGAGGTGGCCCGTGCCGCCGTGGACCGCGCCGCCGAGCAGGCGGACACCGCCACGCGCGAGGCCATGCGCCGCGCGTTCCTGCGCGCGTGCCACCTGGAGCTCGAGTTCTTCGCACAGACCTCGGCCGCCACCGCACGCCAGGAGGGCTGATCCCGCACGGCGGAGAGCCCGCGAGTGGCGTGACTTCCGGGGATCGGGTAGTCTGGACTGTCGGTGCCGGACACCGGTGTGCGCATAGTCGTTTTCATGCGCCCGGACTCGGCACACTCGGGTGAACTTCCTGTTCTCGGTGCGACAGCCACGCAGAGAGCGGGTCGGTCACAGACCACCGCGGCGTGATGTCTCGACATTCGCAGTCCGGCAGGAGCCCACCCGACCTTTACACGCAGTCCATAGATGTCGAGAGAAGTGAGTTCCCAAGTGGTGTACGCGATTGTCCGCGCAGGCGGCCGCCAGGAGAAGGTTTCCGTCGGAGACCTCGTGACCCTTGACCGCGTCGCCGGCGAGGCAGGCAGCACCGTAGAGCTTCCTGCGCTGCTGCTGGTCGATGGGGACAAGGTCACCTCCGACTCCAAGACCCTGGCCGACGTCAAGGTCACGGCCGAGATCGTCGAGGACCTGCGCGGTCCCAAGATCTCGATCATGAAGTACAAGAACAAGACCGGCTACAAGAAGCGCCAGGGCTTCCGTGCTGAGCTGACCACGGTCAAGATCACCGGCATCGACGCCTGATTTCCCGGTCCCCCATACATTTCCAACGAAGGTAGGCACACACCATGGCACACAAGAAGGGTGCGAGCTCCACTCGCAACGGCCGTGACTCCAACGCCCAGTACCTGGGTGTCAAGCGCTTCGGCGGCCAGTCCGTCAACGCCGGCGAGATCATCGTCCGCCAGCGTGGAACCCACTTCCACCCGGGCCTGAACATGGGCCGCGGCAAGGACGACACCCTGTTCGCCCTGGCCGCCGGTGTCGTCGAGTTCGGCACCCGTCGTGGCCGCCGCGTGGTCAACATCCAGACCGCCGAGTAGTCAGTTCTTCCGGACCCCAGGGTCCACCCGCCGTCACCGCAGCGTGACGGCGACCACTGGAGGGTGGGCGCGTCACGCGCTCACCCTCTAGTCTTTTCAGGACAGCCCCGTCTCCCCGCCCCGCGCGGGGGACCCCAGAATCCGAGGAGCCACGTGGCCAGTTTTGTTGATCGAGTCATCGTCCACGCCACGGGCGGCAACGGCGGCCACGGCTGCGTCTCCGTCAAGCGCGAGAAGTTCAAGCCGCTCGGCGGCCCGGACGGCGGCAACGGCGGGGACGGCGGCTCCGTGATCCTGCGGGTGGACGGGCAGTCCACCACCCTGCTGGGCTTCCACCACGCCCCGCACCAGAAGGCCCCCAACGGGGAGCCCGGCAAGGGGGACATGCGCCACGGCTTCAAGGGCCAGGACCTCGTGCTCTCCGTGCCGGACGGCACCGTGGTCAAGGACCGCGAGGGCAACGTGCTCGCGGACCTGCTGGGGGAGGGCAGCGAGTATGTGCTGGCCTCCGGCGGCATGGGCGGGCGTGGCAACGCGGCGCTCGCGTCCCCCAAGCGCAAGGCTCCCGGTTTCGCGCTGCTCGGCACCCCGGGTGAGGAGCAGGAGGTGGAGCTGGAGCTGAAGTCCATTGCGGACATCGCGCTCGTGGGCTTCCCCTCCGCCGGCAAGTCCAGCCTGATCGCCGCGATGAGTGCCGCGCGGCCCAAGATCGCCGACTACCCCTTCACCACGCTGGTCCCCAACCTGGGTGTGGTCCAGGCCGGCGACACGCGCTTCACCGTGGCGGACGTTCCCGGTCTGATCCCGGGCGCGTCCGAGGGCAAGGGACTCGGCCTGGAATTCCTGCGCCACGTGGAGCGCTGCGCCGCCCTGGTGCACGTGATCGACTGCGCCACCCTGGAACCGGGCCGCGACCCGCTGAGCGACCTCGACGCGCTGGAGGCGGAGCTCGCCCACTACGCGCAGGACATCGAGGACGACGACCCGTCCTCGATCCCGCTCACCGAACGGCCCCGCCTGGTGGTGCTCAACAAGGTGGACGTGCCCGAGGCCCGGGAGCTCGCGGACTTCGTGCGCACCGAGCTCGAGGAGCGCGGCTACCCCGTGTTCGAGATCTCCGCGGCGTCCCACGAGGGGTTGCGGGAGCTGAGCTTCGCGATGGCTCGCCTGGTCTCGGAAGCACGGGCCCAGGAGGAGGCGCGTGAGGAGCGGCGTCGCACCGTGCCGGTGCTGCAGCCCGAGCCCGCGCGGCGTCGTCGTGGCAGGGACCGCCACGAGTTCGTGATCACCCGCGAGGACCGTGCCGAGGAGCCGCTGTACCACGTGCGGGGCGAGAAGCCCGAGCGCTGGGTGCTGCAGACGGACTTCAACAACGACGAGGCCGTGGGCTACCTCGCGGACCGCTTCGCCAAGCTGGGCATCGAGGACGAGCTGTTCCGGATCGGTGCCAAGCCGGGCAACGCCGTGCTGATCGGACCCGAGGAGAACGGCGTGGTCTTCGACTGGGAGCCCACCATGGTGGGCGGCGCCGAGCTGCTGGGCGGACCCCGCGGTTCGGACCTGCGCCTCGAGGAGACCTCCCGACCCACCCGCCGCGAGAAGCGGGAACAGTTCTACGACCGCATGGACGCGAAGTCCGAGGCCCGCGCGGAGCTCGAGCAGGAGCGCCGCGCCGGGATCTGGACCGAGTCCGTGGATGCACGAGATCGCCGCCGCACGTCCGAGACGAAGGAGACGAACGAGAAGTGACCCACCACGAGAAGACCCACACCGAGACCATCGACGTCTCCGCCGTGGAGCAGCAGGCCTCGAAGTCCGCGATCCAGCTCAGCACGGAGAGCCGCGGCAAGAACCGGCGCTCGGCCATCGAGAGACGCGAGGAGCTGCCCAAGGCGCGGCGCGTGGTCGTGAAGGTGGGCTCCTCGTCCCTGACCTCCATCGAGAACTCGATCGACGAGAACGCCCTGCGCTCGATCGTGGACGCCCTCGGACGCATCAAGGCCCAGGGTGTGGAGGTGGTGTTCGTGTCCTCGGGCGCCATCACCGCCGGGCTGCAGCCCCTGGGGCTGTCCAGGCGGCCCAAGGACCTCGCGACCAAGCAGGCCGCGGCGTCGGTGGGCCAGGGTCTGCTGATCTCCCGCTACACCGAGCACTTCGCGCGCTACGACGTCACGGTGGGGCAGGTGCTCGTGACCGCCGAGGACCTCATGCGCCACTCGCAGTACAAGAACGCGCACCGCCAGATCGAGCGGCTGCTGGACCTGGGGATCCTGCCGATCGTCAACGAGAACGACGCCGTGGCCACCCACGAGATCAAGTTCGGCGACAACGACCGGATCGCAGCACTCGTGGCGCACCTGATCAAGGCCGACGCGCTGCTGCTGCTCTCGGACGTGGACGCGCTCTACACCCGCCCGCCCAAGGACGGCGGCGAGCGCATCCCCACCGTCACGGACCCCATCGCGGACCTCGAGGGCGTGGAGATCGGCACCGTGGGCCGCGCTGGAGTGGGCTCCGGCGGGATGGTGACCAAGGTGCAGGCCGCGCGCATCGCGGCGGCGTCGGGCATCCCGGCGCTCGTGACCTCCGCGGCGAACATCGAGAGCGCACTGGCCGGGGAAGACGTGGGCACGTGGTTCGCCACCACTGGCGGGCGACGCAACGTGCGCCTGCTGTGGCTCGCGCACCTCGCGGACATCAAGGGCACCCTCACCCTGGACGACGGCGCCGTGGAGGCCGTTCGCGGCCGGCGCTCCCTGCTCGCGGCGGGGGTCACCGCGGTAGAGGGCACCTTCAGCGCGGGAGACCCCGTGTCCATGGTGGACTCGACCGGCACCGAGGTGGGCCACGGGCTCGTGAACTACGGCTCGGACGAGATCCCCGGGATGCTCGGCAAGCGCACCTACGAGCTGGGGGAGGAGTTCGGGGAGGACTACGCGCGCGAGCTCGTGCACGTGGACAACCTCGTGAACCTGCGCCCCCGCTCCGCCCGCACCAAACTCACGTGAGCACCCCGGGCTGACACCGGAGACCCGCGGCGGCAGAGTGAAGGGCACTGTCCTGCCCGGTCCCGCCGCCGCTTCCGGACACCGCAGCCGCCGGACCCGTACGACACCGACCGCACCGCCCGCCACACACCCGCAGGAGGAACCATGGCCGAGAACACGTCCGTACTGACCGCCCAGGAGACGTTCGGGGACGATCCCGTCACCGGAGTGGGCCTGATGGCCGACGACGCCCGCGTGGCCGCGCGCACCCTCGCCAGGGCACCGCGTGCCTGGAAGGACCGGGCGCTGCACCTCATGGCGGACCGCATCGAGTCGCGCCGCGACGTGATCCTCGAGGCCAACGCCCGGGACCTGGAGCGCGGTCGCGAGGCCGGCACCTCTGCGGCGCTGCTGGACCGCCTCAAGCTGGACGCCGCGCGCATCACGGGACTCGCGGACGCGCTGCGCGAGCTGGCCGCGCTGCCGGACCCGGTGGGCTCCGTGGTGCGTGGTCAGACCCTCGCGAACGGGCTGCGGATGCGCCAGGTGCGCGTGCCCATGGGCGTGGTGGGCGTGATCTACGAGGCACGCCCCAACGTGACCGTGGACATCGCCGGGATCGCCGTGAAGTCCGGCAACGCCGTGCTGCTGCGCGGCGGCTCCGCGGCGTTCGACTCCAACCGGGCCCTCGTGGGTGTCCTGCGGGACGCCCTCGCGGACGCCAAGCTGCCCGTGGACTGCGTCCAGACCGTGGACGACTACGGCCGGGACGGCGCCAACGCCCTGATGGGTGCCCGCGGCAAGGTGGACGTGCTCATCCCGCGCGGCGGGCGCGGCCTGATCCAGTCCGTGGTCACGAACGCCACGGTGCCCGTGATCGAGACCGGGGAGGGCAACGTGCACGTGCTCGTGGACGCCTCCGCCCCCGCGGAGACGGCCACCCGGCTGGTGGTCAACTCCAAGACCCACCGCACCTCCACGTGCAACTCCGCGGAGACCCTCCTGCTGCACGCGGACGCGCAGGAGACCGGCAAGGAGGTCCTCGCCGCACTCGACAAGGCCGGTGTGACCCTGCACGTGGACGACCGCGCCGCGGCGCTGCTGCCCCCGGGCTCGGACCATCTCAAGGCCACGGACGAGGACTGGGCCACCGAGTACCTGGACATGGACATGGCGGTGAAGGTCGTGGACTCGCTGGACGACGCACTCGAGCACATCCGGCGCTACTCCACGGGCCACACCGAGGCGATCATCACCAACGACCTCGCCAATGCCGAACGGTTCACCGCCGAGGTGGACTCCGCCGCGGTCATGGTCAACGCGTCCACGCGGTTCACGGACGGCGGCCAGCTGGGACTCGGTGCGGAGATCGGGATCTCCACGCAGAAGATGCACGCGCGCGGCCCCATGGGCCTGGAGGAGCTGACCACCACCAAGTGGGTGGTCCAGGGTGACGGTCACGTGCGCCCCTGAGACGTACCATGGAACGGACGTGGCGCGACAGACGTCCGCCGCACCACACCACCGGCGCCGCCGGTCCGAGAAGGGAAACGCATGAGCTCGCTGCACCTGCTGTCCAACGCCACCCTCGTGGCCTCCGAGGGAGCCCACCACGTGAACGAGGAGCTGCTCTCCATGGCGCCGGTGTTCGGCATCGTGGCGTTCGTGCTCTTCGTGGTGAGCCTGCTGGCCGCCATGTCCTTCTCCTCCCGCGGCAAGGCCCCCGTGGTCGGGGAGTACCACGATCCCTCGCAGCTGCCCGCGGACGAGCAGGCCATGCTCGACAGCGTGCACGCCGCACCGCGTCACTGACGCCGGACCGCCTGGAGTGAATCCCACGAGTGCCCCGGTGGTCACGGCCGAGATGGACCTGACCATTCCCCCGCGCATCCCGGGCAGGACCCGGCTGGGGGTCATGGGCGGCACGTTCGACCCCATCCACCACGGGCACCTCGTGGCCGCGTCGGAGGTCGCGGCGGTGTTCGACCTGGACGAGGTCGTCTTCGTGCCCACGGGTGAGCCGTGGCAGAAGGCGGGGCAGGACGTCACGGACGCCGAGCACCGCTACCTCATGACGGTGGTGGCCACGGCGTCCAACCCGCGCTTCACCGTGTCCCGGGTGGACGTGGACCGTCACGGGCCCACGTACACGATCGACACGCTGCGGGACCTGCACGCCCAGCGCCCGGACGCCGAGCTGTTCTTCATCACGGGCGCGGACGCCATGGCGGAGATCCTCACGTGGAAGGGCGCCGAGGAGCTGTGGCGCCTGGCCCGGTTCGTGGGCGTGACCCGCCCCGGGCACGTGCTCTCCGCCCCCGTGGGGTCGGAGAGCGTGTCCCTGCTGAACGTCCCGGCCATGGCGATCTCCTCCACGGACTGCCGCGCCCGGGTGGCCGCGGGCAAGCCGGTCTGGTACCTCGTGCCGGACGGCGTGGTGCAGTACATCAACAAGTACGGTCTCTACTGCAGCGGGACCGCTCCCAGCAGCACGTCCGGCCACGCGTCGGCGTCGGACGCGGGCCCCGTCGCGGACACGAGTCCCTGCGGGGCGCCCGACGCCGCCCCGTCCCGTTCCGCCCCCACGGATCCGCCCGGGCCGTCACGCCCGGGCCAGAGGAGCCCCTCGTGAGCACACCCCCCGACAAGCACGACGACGAGTCCCCCGAGTGCCCCTGGGCCTCCCACCCGGCCACGAGTGAGCACGAGCGGCTCTCGCCGCCCGCACCCATGATCGAGCTGGACACGCCGCCGCAGGAGAACGCCGTCAAGCCCCTCGGGCCCCGCCGGCTCGCGCGGCTGCAGCGTGAGATGGCCGAGCACGCGCGGCAGCTGCAGGAGACGACGGCGCAGAACGGGGGCGAGCAAGTGGACGACGCCCTGCTCGCAAAGCAGCATCGGCTCGCCGAGCTGGCCCTGCGTGCAGCCGCGGCGAACGAGCAGGACCGGCGGGACGCCGACCGCGCGGCCGCAGCCCGGCCCACCACGCCGGGGGAGACGAACCCCGGGGGTGGGACACCCGGGCGGGGAGCCGCTCCTGCCGCGTCGGAGCCGGCCGGCAACGAGTACTTCACCATCACGTTCCCGGGCGCGGCGCAGGCCACGGCCGGTGGGATGGATCTGGGATCGCGCGTGGCGGATCCCGCCTCCCTGCCCGCCTCCGCGGTGCACTACGGTCCGGTGACCACGCAGATCCCTGCGATCCCGTCTCCGCCGCCCGCCGAGGAGCCCACCACCGGTGCGCAGCGGACCTCGGACGGCACCGCCCGGTCCGACCACGACCACGACCACGGGACTCCCGCGGGGAGCAGCGGCCCCGAGGAGGAGCTCCCCGGTGGCGATCGCGGCCACGGCACGGAGGCGGCCGGCAACGAGCACGCTCCCGCGGCGTCGTCGGAAACCACCGAACGCACTGTGGACACCCCGGCACCCGCCGGACCGGTGCGCGCCGTGGACGCCGAGGGTCTCGAGCTGCTCGAACCCAAGGAGTACACCCGGGGGTCCGCAGCGCCCAAGGTGCTGATCACCCTGCTGCTCGTGGTGCTCGCCGCCCTGGCGGTCGTCCTCGTCATGTTCATCCTCTAGACCCACCAGAAAGGACAGCACACTCCTGTGACTGCCACCACCGAATCCACCGCCCTCGTGCGCGCCGCCGCCGCGGCCGCGGACCAGAAGAAGGCCGAGAACATCGTCGCCTTCGACGTGTCCGAGAGCCTGGCCATCACGGACGTGTTCATGGTCGCGTCCGCACCCAACGAACGCCAGGTCTCCGCCGTGGTGGACGCCGTGGAGGAGGCGCTGATCGAGCGCTTCGACCGCCGCCCCCTGCGCCGCGAGGGCAAGGGCGAGGGCCGCTGGGTGCTGCTCGACTTCGGCGACGCCGTGATCCACGTGCTCCACGACGAGGACCGGGCGTTCTACGCGCTCGAGCGCCTCTGGGGGGACAGCCCCGCCATCGACGTCCAGCTCCCGCAGGCACCCGCCGGAGCCACTCCGGGTGCTGGCGATGACGCCGCCACGCGGGCCGGCTGAGCCGCCTCCCGCTGATTTGCGCGTGCCGTCGCATCCTGTCTAGGATGATCGAGTCGTTGACGGGGAGACCGGAAACGCGGACGCCGCCGCACGGTGGCCCGGAGGAAGAATCCGGGTGAACGAGCAGTGACGGAAGCGTGGTAAAGTTTCGCCGGAAGCACGGGGCTATGGCGCAGCTGGTAGCGCACCTGCATGGCATGCAGGGGGTCAGGGGTTCGAGTCCCCTTAGCTCCACAGAAGCACGAAATCCCCTCACCGGTCACGGTGGGGGGATTTTCGCGTTCGGAGCGGGCGCGGTGCTCGATAGGGAGGGCCCGACCGTGACTCGCGTGGTCGTCCCACCTGCGCGGGCGTGCCGCGTGACCGCCGATGGGAGGGACCCGCATGACCGAGCACGCCGCAGGGGAGCGGCTGGCGCCACGGCTCGGCGAGCGGCCTCGTGACGGGGCACGGCACTCGGACGTGGTGTTGCCGCGGCGCCGGGAGCGCACGGGGGACAACCGGCCCGGCGGCCGACCGGCGGCGGGTGCAGACGGTCAGGGGCTGGAGGGCGTCCACCGGCTCAGTGAGGCTGCCACGGCCGCGGTGGGGCGTTGCCGTGCGTGACACCCTGGAACGCGCCCAGGTCCCGCTGTGCCTCGCGGCCATCGCCGTGGGCGCGGCCCTCGGGTGGGTGGCGCCAGCGTTGGGCTCGGCCGCCGCGCCGGCGGTGACCCCCGTGCTGGCCCTGCTGCTGTACGCCACCTTCCTGGGCATCCCGCTGCGAGGACTCGGGGTCGGCCTGCGGGACGGGCGCTTCCTCGGCTGCGTGCTGGTCGTGGACTTCGTCCTCGTGCCGGTCGTGGCCCTGGCCGCGGTCCGGACGGCCGGTCTCCAGGGGCCGCTGCTCGCGGGCGCCCTGCTGGTGCTGCTCGCGCCGTGCGTGGACTACGTCATCGCGTTCACCCGCTCCGCCGGCGGTGCAGCGGACCGGCTGCTCGCCACCGCGCCCGTGCTCGTCCTCGTGCAGGCCGCCGCGCTGCCGCTGCTGCTGGGGTGGATCCTGGGGGACGACGCCGCCGCGCAGCTGGTCTGGGGGCCGTTCGTCGAGGCGCTCGTGACACTCGTGCTGGTGCCTCTGCTCGCGGCCGCGGCCACCCAGTGGGCCGTGCCGCGGTGGCGCGCCGCACGCGTCTGGGAGCACGGTGTGGCCACGGCGATGGTGCCACTCATGATGCTGACACTGGGGACCGTGGTGGCCTCCCAGATCGGGGACGTGGGCGCCCGGGCTCTCGAGCTCGTGCCCCTCGTGCCCGTGTACGTGGGGTTCGCAGCGGTCATGACCGCGCTCGGGTGGGGAGCGGGCCGAGCTGCGGGCCTCGGTGTCCCCGAGCGCCGCGCCGTGGTCTTCACGGGGGTCACCCGCAACTCGCTCGTGGTCCTGCCGCTCGCGCTGGCCGCGGCGGACGGTTCCGTGCTGGTCCCGCTGGCCGTGGTCACCCAGACCCTCGTGGAGCTGCTCGTGATGGTGGCACTCGTGTGGCTCGTGCCACGGCTGGTGCCCGCGGCGGTCGGGGCCGGTTGACCCGGCGCCGATCCGGTACCGGGGCGTTGCCGCACCAGCATCGACGTGCTGCCACGCTGGCACCGGCCGGTGGCGTGTTGTCCGCGGAGTACCATGACCGCCATGCCCCGATCCTCGCGCCAGCAGCACACCCCGGCTCCCGGGTGGCGTCCCGTGGTCGTGGCGACGGTCGTGATCGTGGTGACGGCGCTCGTGGCCGGTGCGGTGCTCCTCGTGGTGAACCCCTTCCGTGACGCGGAGGCCCCCACCACCGACTGCACGCGCTACGGTCTCGCCGCAGATGATCCCAGGGCCCGTCCGCACACGGTCACCCGTGCCACGCGTGACACCGGGGAGGACCAGACGCAGGCCGGGGCACTCGGTCGTCTGGACCAGTCCTTCACGGACCGTGGGGTCACCAGCAGCTACCACCTGATCGACGGCGGGGTGGACGCCACCCGCCCCGTGGGACTCGTCGTGGACCTGCACGGAGACGGCGGGGCCGAGTTCTACGACCCTGGCGGCCGGAGCACGTGCCTCGCGGCCGTGGCCGCCTCCCACAACGCGCTGCTCGCCGTGCCGCTGTCACCGGACGACCGGGGGGAGCGCACGTGGTGGCAGGACCTCAAGACCAACCTCGCATGGCTGCGCGCCCTCACCGAGGACGAGCTGCTCGTGAGGGCCCCCGTGGACCCCGGACTGGTGACGTGGATGGGCTACTCCGGCGGCGCGGAGATGCTCAGCTACGGGGTGCTCGCGGACGCGCGGGACCTCGTGACGGGCGGCGCCGTCATGGTGGGTGGCGGTGGGGCTCCGGACAGCCTGACCACCCGGACCACGGAGCAGCACAAGCGGGACATGCGGCTGTGGTGGTTCACAGGATCTAAGGACACGGGCACCGATCCCGAGGCCGATTTCGACGCCGTGGGCGCCGCGACCGAGGGGCAGCGCTTCTACGAGCAGCGGGGATTCACCCGCACACGACTGGAGATCCTGCCGGGCCACGACCACTTCGACATGCCCGACGCCGCCATCCTGGACGAGCTCCTCACAGCGGAAAGCTCTCCCGGACCGTCCCCGGGATGAGGCCGGGGCGGGGGCCCCGTGCCCGGACGAGCACCGCGCTCCGGGGAGCCGTCAGGGCATCTTCGGACAACTCCATGCATTGGTCCGAGTATTGGACCGCCCACGCCCCCTCCCGTATTCTGGCCTCACACACTGGGCCGGCAGGGGGATGTCAACGCTGGGCACCACGGCGCGTTCACGGGATGTCGCGCCGCCGTCAGGGTCGGGGGACCCGGGCGGCTTGATCCGAACACCCGCGCGGACGCGACCTGACCGAGGCTCACGTCCGTCTCCTCCTGTGCCACGGGTCCTTAGCGAGGGGGAGCACAACAGCAGTGGACAGCCACAATCTCAGCGGCGAGGCCCACGAGGCCGGCGCCCCACGGGGCGCAGCCCCCGACAGAGCGGTCTATCCGGTGGAGGAACCACCGGCTCCGCGCACCCTGGTGGACATCGTCCTCGACACCGTCGCGCAGTTCCCGGACGCGATCGCCCTCGAGGATGAGCACGAGTCCGTCCCCTACGGAGAGCTCGAGGACCGGATCGAGGTCCACGTCCAGCGCCTGTGGGACATGGGCGTGGGTCGAGGGGACCGGGTCGGCATCCGCGTTCCCTCCGGCGGGGCAGACCTCTACGTGGCCATCCTGGCCACGCTGTTCGCGGGCGCGGCCTACGTGCCGGTGGACTGGGACGACCCCGACGAGCGGGCCCACACGGTGTGGGAGGAGGCCGGCGTGGCTGCCGTCTTCGGGGAGGGTCTCGAACTGACGCGCCGCTCGGCCGTCTCCACGGGCGAGCGGACGGAGACCCCGCGCACGCGGGACGACGCCTGGATCATCTTCACCTCGGGCTCCACGGGCAAGCCGAAGGGCGTGGCCATCAGCCACCGCTCCGCCGCGGCCCTCGTGGACGCGGAGGCCCAGATGTACCTGCAGCGCCGCCCGCTCGGGCCCGGCGACCGCGTGATGGCGGGGCTGTCCGTGGCGTTCGACGCCTCGTGCGAGGAGATGTGGCTGGCCTGGCGCCACGGCGCCACCCTGGTGCCCGCACCTCGGAGCATCGTGCGCTCCGGGCCGGACCTCGGCCAGTGGATCGTGGACAAGCAGATCACCGCCGTCTCCACCGTGCCCACGCTGGCCTCCCTGTGGCCCAGCGAGGCCCTGGACCGCGTGCGGCTGCTCATCTTCGGGGGCGAGGCGTGCCCCCTGGAGCTCACGAAGCACCTCGTGCGTCCCGGGCGTGAGGTGTGGAACACCTACGGCCCCACCGAGGCCACCGTGATCGCCACCGGCGCCCTGCTGACCGGCGAGGCGCCCATCCGCATCGGCCTCGCCGTGCCCGGGTGGGAGCTCGCCGTCGTGGACGCCCAGGGCGAGCCCGTGGCCTGGGGCGAGACCGGTGAGCTGATCATCGGCGGCGTGGGCCTGGGCCGCTACCTGGACCCCGCCAAGGACGCCGAGAAGTACGCCCCGCTGGAGTCGCTCGGGTGGGAGCGCGCCTACCGCTCCGGCGACGTGGTGCGCGCGGACCCCGAGGGCATCGTCTTCGCGGGCCGCGCCGACGACCAGGTGAAGGTCTCGGGTCGACGCATCGAGCTCGGCGAGATCGACACCCAGATGACCCAGGTGCCAGGCGTGAAGCTGGGCGCGTGCGCCGTGCACTCCACTCCGGGCGGCGGCAGCGTGATCGCGGGCTACCTGGTGCCCGAGGACGAGGGCTCCGTGGACCTCTCGGAAGCGCGCCGCTGGCTCGTGGAGCGGCTCCCGGGAGGGATGGTCCCCGCGCTGTGCCTCATGGACGAGCTGCCCATGAAGACCTCCGGCAAGGTGGACCGCAAGGCCCTGCCGTGGCCGCTGCCCACCACCAACGACGACGGCTCCGCGCCCCTCGAGGGTGACCTCGCGTGGCTCGCGGAGCTGTGGGCTGACCAGCTCGGGCCCCTGCCGTTCGCCGCGGACAGCGACTTCTTCGCGATGGGTGGCAGCTCGGTGGCCCTCGCGCGTCTGGTCTCGGCGCTGCGCCGGAGCCACCCGGACACGGAGATCGCCAAGATCTACGCCCACCCCACCCTCGAGTCCATGGCGGGCTACCTGGCCACGCTCGGGGAGTCCCACGACGTCAAGCGCGATCCGGACCCCGTCCCCGCGGCCGCCGGCTGGTTCCAGGGGGCCTTCATCCTGGCGTTGAACGTGCTCAACGGCTTCCGCTACGTCCTCGGCTCGCTGATCGTGGTGTGGCTGCTCGCGGTCGTCGCCGACGCCGGGTGGGTGCCCACCCCGCCGCTGCTGCCCCTGGTCGTGGGCTGGCTCGTGATGTTCTCGCTGCCGGGACGCGTGCTCGTGGGCGCGGCCACCGTGCGTGCGCTCACCGCCGGTCTCAAGCCCGGGCACTACCCGCGGGGGAGCTGGAACCACCTGCGGGTGTGGGCCGCCGAACGCGTGGTGGTCTACAACAAGTACGACGTCCTCACCGGCACACCCATGGCGCGCACCCTGCACCGGCTGTTCGGCAACACGGTGGGCCGGGACGCGCACCTCTACAACACCCCGCCGGTCACCGGCCTGGTGCGCGTGGGGGACCACGCCACCGTGGAGTTCGAGGCGGACCTCTCCGGCTACTGGCTGGACGGCGACGTCTTCCACGTGGGCGCGATCGAGATCGGGGAGCACGCACGCGTGGGCACCCGCACCCTGGTGGATCCCGGGATGCACGTGGGTGCCGGTGCCGAGGTGCTGCCGGGGTCCCACGTGAGCCGCGCGGTGCCCGCGGGGGAGCTGTGGGGCGGCTCGCCCCTGCGCCACCACGGCAACGCCGGAACCACCTGGCCGGAGGACTCCCCGGAGGTCACGGGCGGGATGCGCACCTGGGGGGCGCTCACCAGCCACCTGGCGTTCTCCGGAGGCGCGGTCCTGGTGGGGCTGCTGCCCTTCCTGGCGCTGATTCCCGGTGCGCTGATCGTGCTCACCCGCGTGGTCACCATCCAGGAGTACGAGGTCGTGTTCCCGATCGTGGCCGTGTGGGTTCCGGTGTTCACCGTGGTCACGGCCGTGGTGTGGCTGCTGCTCGTGGTGGGCCTGGTGCGCCTGGTCTCCGGGATGATCGTCCCCGGGTACTTCCCCCAGAACGGACCGGTGGGGTGGGCCATGTGGCTCACCGAGACGCTCATGCAGCGCACGCTGATCTCCACCTACCCGATCTACGCCTCGTGCATCACCCCGTGGTTCATGCGGCTGCTCGGCGCCAAGGTGGGGCGCAACGTGGAGATCTCCACCGCGGAGACCATCCCGCACCTCACCACGCTGAAGGACGGCTCGTTCCTCGCCGACCACGCCCTGGTGACGTCCCACCGCGCGGGCTTCGGCTGGTTGCACATCGGCACGTCCGTGATCGGTGAGCGCACTTTCGTGGGCAACTCCGGGATCGTGGGACCGGACCGGGATCTGCCCGCGGACGCACTGGTGGCCGTGCTCAGCTCCGCACCCCACCGCGCACCGGCCGGGTCCTCCTGGCTGGGCCGCACTGCGGCGCCGATCGCGCGCGCCAAGACGGAGGCGGATGCCGAGTCCACGTTCCAGCCGCAGCGGCGGCTCAAGGCGGCGCGGGCGTTCGTGGAGCTCTTCCGCTTCCTGCCCGCCATGGTCTCGGCGTGGCTGGACCTGGTGATCGTGTACGTGCTCACGGACATCTACATGTCCCACGGGATGGGGTGGAGCGGTGTGATCGCCGCCTTCGCATGGTCCGGTGTGGTGCTCACCGTGGCCAGCACCGTGGCGTGCCTGGTGCCGGTGCTCGTGAAGTGGGCCCTGATGGGTCGCTTCCGGGAGAGCGAGCGCCCGCTGTTCAGCTCCTTCGTGTGGCGCAACGAGCTCACGGACGTGTTCGCCGAGTCCCTGGCCGTGCCCTCCATGATCCGCCTGAGCGTGGGCTCGCCCCTGTTCAACGTGTGGGCCCGGCTGATGGGAGCGCACATCGGCCGCGGCGTGTGGTGCGAGACCTGGTGGCTGCCCGAGTTCGACCTGGTGCGCCTCGAGGACAACGTGTCCGTCAACCGCGGCACGGTCCTGCAGACCCACCTGTTCCACGACCGGATCATGCGCATGGAGCCCGTGACCATGCGGCGGGGCTCCACGCTGGGCCCCAACAGCTTCGTGCTGCCGGGCGCCACGATCGAGGAGCGCACCACCGTGGCACCGGGATCCCTGGTCATGCGCCAGGAAACCGTGCCCTCGGACGGCAACTGGGGCGGCAACCCCATCCGCCACCTCGAACCGGGGGACCAGGTGGTCAGCGCGCAGGTGCTGCCCACCGCGGCCCCCGCCACGCGCCGGGGATCCCACGCCGCGGCGTCGGGACCCGAGACCATCACGCAGCACAGCACGGGGTCCACCGCCATGGCCCCCGCACCGACCGCGCTCCCCGCCGGGGACCGCGCCGTTGAGCACCAGGGAGCCACCGAATGACGCAGCAGAGCATGAACGAGAACGTGGCCGAGGGGGATCTGCCCCCCGGACAGCGGCCCCAGCCCGGACCCCGCCCGCCGCGCGAGGTGTGGCTCGGGGACCGCGGGGACGAGGGCCGCACCGCCGCGGAGAGCGGACTGTGGACCTCGGCCACCCCGGTGGTCACCGCACCTCCGCGTTCCACGTCCGCCCCGCGCCAGGGCGCGGCCACCCGCAACGTGTCCAGCGCGGACGGGCGCCGCACCACGCGGCGCATCATGGGCGTGGACGTGGCCCGGGGCTTCGCCCTGGTGGGCATGATCGCCGTGCACGTGCTGCCCGCGGTCGCTGACGTGGAGGGCAATCCCTCCCTGGAGTGGCGGCTGTTCGCGGGGCACTCCGCGGCACTGTTCGCGACCCTCGCCGGGGTGAGCCTGGCGTTCATGACCGGGGGGCGCAACCCGCGGCGTGGCCGGGACGGGACGCGGGCACGGGTGTCCATCCTGGTGCGCGCGCTGGTGCTGTTCCTCATCGGGCTGAGCATCAACCTGCTGGAGCTGCCGGTCTACAACATCCTCATCTACTACGGCCTGATGTTCCTGGTGGCCATACCGTTCACACTGCTGAGCGTGCGGTGGCTGCTGGTGTCCTCGGCGGTCTTCGCCGTGGTGATGCCCTTCGTGATGCAGTGGTCCCTGTCCGTCCTGCCCGCGCACGTGTACGGCAACCCCGGGTTCGCCGAGCTGCTCACCGATCCGGGGGCCGTCCTGGCTGAGCTGTTCCTCACGGGCACGTACCCCGCCCTGCCGTGGATGACGTTCATCTGCCTGGGCATGGCCCTGGGCCGGCTGCCGCTGTCCCGGGACCGGGTGCAGGTGGTGCTCGTGATCGTGGGCGCCGTGGTCGCGGCCGCGGCCCGTGGAATCTCCATGCTGATGCTCATGCGCTTCGACCTGGAGAACGCCCTGATCGAGGCCACCCCGTGGATGACCTCTGACGACGTGTGGAACATCCAGGTCTACGGTCCGGACCCCCAGCTGCCGGACACGTCGTACCTGTGGCTGCTGCTGTCCGGGCCGCACACCAACACCCCGTTCGCGCTGCTGGAGAGCGCCGGACTGGCCATGGTGGCCCTCGGCGCGTTCCTGCTGCTGTGCCGCGTGATCGGCAAGTGGCTGACCTGGCTGGGCGCCATGGGCTCGATGACCCTCACGCTCTACGTGAGCCACCTGGTGCTGCTGGCGTTCGTGTGGACGGACACCACGCCCTGGTTCTGGTTCATCGTGCAGGTGGTCGTTGCCGCGCTGTTCGCGGTGGCCTGGCAGCAGGCCGTGGGCAACGGTCCGCTCGAGCGCCTGGTCACCCGGGTGTCCAAGGGAGCTGCCGCCGCGGTCGTGCCGCCCGAGAAGGCGCCCCCGCGGCGTCGGGCGCAGACGCCCCGGCGGTAGCCGGCCGCGCAGCCGACCTGCAGACGGACCCTCAGCCCACCGGGCGGGGGTCCGTCTGCCACGCCACGGCCAGCCGGGCGTTCTCCGCGGAGCGGGTGCGCACGTCGCTCACGGTCCACCCGTGGCCGTAGTCGGCGCGCGCCGCCGGGCCGATGCGGATGCCAGCAGGGTCACGCGACAGCCCGGTCTCCCACCCCTTCACGAGCGCCTCCACACGCACCCAGGTCCGGGTCACGTCCGCGGCCCGACGCCGCCCGCGCAGCCTCGCGAGCCGCTCCCGGTCCGCGGGGTGCAGGACGTCGAGCAGCACACCCGCCTCCACGTCGCTCTGGATCCGTTCCACGTCCACGCCCACACGACGCTGGGCCGTGACGAGCGCGACCACACCCGCGGTGCGCGAGACGGAGAAATGGACGGGCTGCACGGGAGCCGTCACGGGCGACCACGCGAAGCCGGTGCCGCTCCCCGCGGGGGCCGGGAGGGCGTCGTCGTCCGCGCTGGAGACCGACGCCGCCCGGCCGTGGATCGGACGCGGCGCGCCGGTGCGTGGGTCGTGGGTCACCGGCACCTCGTGGGGCCGGCATCCCAGGCGGTGCGCGAGGACGTGGCGCAGCGCCACCCGTGACACCGTGAACAGTTCGCGGGCGCGGGCCTCCTGGACGGTCTCCGCCCGCGCGAGCTCGAGCTCGCTCAGACACCCCGACGCCGAGAACGCCCAGGGGGCGAACTCCGCGAGGGGCAGCACGTGCAGGGTGAGGTCCGCCGGAGCCCCCGGGACCCTGCGTCGGTGGTCCGCCCACACCGGCTGCCGCAGGGCAGTGGTCCCCGCGCTCACCTCGTGCCCCCGTCGGACTCCGCCAGGGCCCGGTGCAGCAGCTCGGGGTGCTCGAGCAGGCCGTGGTGGCCACCGGGGACGGTGAGCGTGGCGCACTCCGCGTCCGTGCTCCGCGCCCAGCCGGCCATGGACCGCGCCGAGGCCGTGCGGTCCTGCTGGGCGCACACGAGCAGCACCGGGGTGCGCAGCCGCGGGGGAGCGGCGTCGTGGGACAGGGAGGCCCGCAGATCCGCGCGCAGCGGGGCGAGGACCATGGCCCGCAGATCGGGGTCGCGCAGCAGCTCCTCCGGGGTGCCCCCGAGCTCCTGGAGCCACGCCGCGAGGGCGGCGTCGTCCTCCAGGACGGCACGGAGTTCGGGATCGGGATCCGGTGGGACGCTCTTGGCGGAGAGCACCACCCGCCGCAGCCGGCCGGGTCGCTCGCGGTCCACGGCCGCGGCGAACTCCGCGGCGAGCAGAGCCCCGAAGGAGTGGCCCAGGACGGTGGTGGGCAGCTCGTCGGCGTCGAGCACGGGCAGCAGCAGCTCGAGCGCCTCGGCCACCGCGGTGCGCACGTCCACGGGCGTGGGGTCCGCCATGCGGGACTCGCGCCCCGGGCGGCGGTGGACGAGGACCTCCGTGCCGGGCGCCTGGAAGACCCGCCCGGACAGGGCCCCGGCCCCGGCGTGCGGGAAGACGACGAGACGGCGCTGCGGGGCGGCGTCGCCGGTGAACCAGCGCGCCAGGGCCGTGGTGGGGGGAGGGGTGGTGGCCAACGTCCCGGACCTCCTGAATCCGTGGGGGGGGTAGGTGCCGCCGCCGCGTGACCCGGTGCGGGGGCTGCCGGGCGGGGGAGCAGCGGTGCGGGCGGCGCGCTCCGGACGTCTCGACGGGGTAGGCGGACGCGGACCGCGGTGCGGGCGGGGGCGGTGGTGCTGCGAGGGTGGTGCGGGGGGGTGGTGCTGGGTGGTGCCGTGAATCGGATGGGGCTGTGACTGCCGGGTGGTGGTGCTGCGGGGTGGTGGTGCTGCGGTGGGAGGGGATCGCGCGCCGGGAGGTCGTAGGCTCGAGGAACCAGAGCCCTGCACCTCCCGCGGTGCGGGCGTGACACCACAGTACCCAACCGGGCACGCCGCCGTACGGGAACCGGGATGCGGGCCCGGGCCGGGCCCCTGGAACGGCCCCGCCGGCGGAGGCGCGGTCCGGGAGGGTGCGGACGAGACGGAGAGGACATCTCATGGCGGCCAAGAAGCACTCGGCACCGGCCACCCCGGCCACCCGGGCCCTGGAGGCGGCGGGAATCCCGTTCGAGGGACTGCCCTACGAGCACGACCCCCGGGCGGAGTCCTACGGGAACGAGGCGGCACAGGCCCTGGGACTGCCCCCGGAAAGCGTCTTCAAGACCCTGGTGGTGGCCCTGGACCACGGTGGCTTCGGGGTGTGCGTGGTGCCGGTCTCCGCGCGGGCGGACCTCAAGGCGGTCGCCGCGTCGCTGGGCGCCAAGAAGGCGCACCTCGCCGAACCCGGGGACGTGCAGCGGCTGAGCGGCTACGTGCTCGGCGGGGTGAGCCCACTCGGGCAGCGCACCACGCTCCCCACGGTCGTGGACGAGAGCGCACGTCGTCTGGAGCGCGTGTACGTCTCCGGCGGCCGACGTGGTTTCGATGTGGGGCTGGCGCCGGAGGACCTCGTGCGGGCCACCGGGGCCGTGTTCGCGGCGGTGGGGCAGAACCCGGGGTAGGAGAGTCGAGCGTCCTGGGCGCCGCGCTCGCCGCGCCGGGGATGCTCAGGCCACCCGCACCGTCCCCCGACGGGGCCGGTCGCTTATGCGTGTCGGACGGCCTTGGCACCGTCTCAGGAGTCGAATAAAGTTTCGAATACCTGGGGAAGGTGAGCCATCATGACGGTGCTGGACGCGGTGGAGATCGAGCGCCACGAGGACCCGTGGGAGGCGGTCCCCGTGATCGGTGGAACCCTCGTGGACGCGAGGGCCGAGGGGGCGGGGGAGGCCGTCGTGCCGGATGCCACGGGGGAGTTCTCAGTGCACTGCGACTCCTCCGGGAATCCGTGTGAGCTGTTCTACCGTGGCCGCGGTCAGCGCGTGCTGCAGCCCGTGATCCACTGGTACGAACGCTGCAACTGGTGGGATCTGGCGGATCGCGTCCCGCGCGAGAGCTCCACCAGTGCGGTGGACCGGGAGCGCTGGCGGGTCCAGGCCGTGGAGGCCGGCGCCGCGGTGGCGCGCACCTTCGAACTCACCCGGGACCAGTCCACGGGCCGGTGGGGACTGCTCCGTGTCAGCTGCTGAGACCCCCGTGCGGCACCGGGCGGTGGAAGCCCCGCACGGGTCTGTGGTGGTTGACAAACATTCGAACAAAGTTTCGAATATGGGCATGTGGTTCCCTCACCTTCACGTGGCCTCGGCCTTCAGCGCGCACTACGGTGTGGCGCGTCCCGAGGAGCTCGCGGAGACGGCGGCCGGGCAGGACGCCCAGATCCTGGCCTGCACGGACCGGGACGGCCTCTACGGTGCGGTCAAGCACGTGCTGGCCTGCCGGGCCCACGGCATCACCCCCGTGCTGGGGGTGGACCTCGCGCTGCTGGGGGCCACGCCGCCACGGTCCTCGGAGGGGCAGGGCGTCCGCGGCCCCGGAACTGCGCGCGGAGCGTCCCCCGGAGGGGGTGCGCCCCGGCGGGACACCGCGTCCCGAGGACGGAGCGCATCCCGCCGGGTGGCCCCGCCGTCCGGGACGGGGCCCGGGCGGCGTCGCCCCGTCGCGCCCCGGGTGGTCGGACGCGTGGTCGTGCTCGCCACGGGCCACAACGGCGGGGCCGGGTACGCCGCCCTGTGCCGGCTGGTCTCGGCCGCGCACCGCGCCCACGACCGCAGCGCGGCGCACCCCGTGGGGCTCACCCCCGAGCAGATCGCCCGTCACGTGCACCGCGCCGCCCGTGGCGGGGAACCGGGACTCGTGGTGCTCGTGGGGCCGGACTCGGACGTGGGCAGACTGCTGGCCCGTCGGCACTACCGGGCCGCCCGGAACGCGCTGTCCCGCTGGCAGGCGCGAGTGCCTCCCGGGGCCCTCGTGGTGGAGACCACCACCCACCTGGCACCCCAGGGTGCGCCGCTGAGCACGGGTCACGCCGTGCGCATGTACGAGATCGGGCACCAGGCGGGAGTGCCCGTGGTGCTCAGCAACGCCGTGCGCTACGCCCACCCGGGGCAGGCCGTGACCGCGGACGTCCTCGACGCCGCCCGCACGCTGATGTCCCTCGACGAGCTCGCCGGGGCGGAGCGCGGCGTGCTGCAGCCCAACGGCCAGGGCTGGCTCAAGGACGGTGACCGGATGGCGCGCCTGGCCCACGAGATCACGAGCGCCGCGGACCAGGGGGCCACCGGGCCCGCGGGACTGCTCGCGGACACCCACCACCTGGCGCAGCGCTGCGCCCTGGACCTCCAGGAGGACCTGGGGGTGGGCAGGCCCGTGATCCCCGAGGCCTCCGTCCTCGGGCTGCGGGGGGACCCGGACCGCGAACTCGCCCGCCGCTGCTACGCCGGTCTCGCCCGGCTGCACGGCGGCGAGGACTGGGACCGCACCGTCCCCGGGCTCAACCGAGAGTCCCTGCGGGGGCGTCTCGAACGCGAGCTGGACGTCATCTCCCGGCTGGGCTTCGCCGGGTACTTCCTCACCGTGGGAGAAGTCTCGGACCTGATGAGCGCCATGGACGTGCGCCACGCCGCGCGCGGCTCCGGGGTCTCCTCCCTGGTGGTGCACCTGCTCGGGATCTCCCCGGCGGACCCCCTCGAGTACGACCTCGTCTTCGAGCGCTTCCTCTCCCCGCTGCGCCCCAACCTCCCGGACATCGACATCGACATGGAGAGCGCGCGGCGCCACGACGTCTACCGGCGGATCTTCGAGCGCTTCGGCGCCCGCCGGGTCACCCTCATGAGCATGCAGAACGCCTACCGCTCCCGCGGGGCCGTCCGCGACGCCGGGCTCGCCCTCGGTCTCGGGGCCCAGGACGTGGACCACGTGGCCGGCCAGCTGTGGCGCGTTCCCGGGGGCACGCTGCGCGAGGAGATCTCCCGCCGTCCCGAACTGGCACCCCTCGCGGAGCAGCTCAGGGACAACCGGCAGATGGACCTGCTCGTGGACCTCACCGAACGCCTCGACCGGCTGCCCCGCCACATCTCCATGCACCCCTGCGGGGTGATCCTCTCCGACACCACCCTGCTGGAGCGCACCCCCGTGCAGGCCAGCGGGATCGGACTGCCCATGTCCCAGTACGACAAGCACGACATGGACCCCATGGGGCTGATCAAACTCGACATCCTGGGCGTGCGCATGCAGTCCACCCTGGCCCACGCCGTGGCCGAGATCACCCGGTTGCACCCCCACGAACCACCCCCGGACCTCGACACCATGCCCCGGGACGACCCCGACACCTTCCGTCTCATCAGCTCCACCCACACCCTCGGGTGCTTCCAGATCGAGTCCCCGGGCCAGCGCGAGCTCATCGGGACCATGGGACCCGAGGAGTTCAACGACCTCGTCGTGGATATCTCCCTCTTCCGCCCCGGACCCATGCAGGCCAACATGGTCCGCCCCTACCTCAACGCCCGGCACGGCTGGTCCACCCCCGTCTACCCCCACCCGGACCTCGAGGAGATCCTCGCCGAAACCCGCGGCGTGGCCGTCTACCACGAGCAGATCATGCGCATCATGGACCGCATGACCGGGTGCGGACTCGGACAGGCGGACGTCTGGCGGCGACTGCTCGGATCCCCCTCCGAGGGCCCCGTGGAAACCGCGTTCCGGGACGGCGCACGCGCTCGCGGCTACTCCCCGGCGGTGGTCGACACGGTGTGGGAGATCCTCCACGCCTTCGGCAGCTTCGGGTTCTGCAAGGCCCACGGAGTGGCCTTCGCGGTCCCCACCTACCAGTCGGCGTGGTTGAAGACCCACCACCCGGAGGCCTTCATGGCGGGCGTCTGGGAGCACGATCCCGGCATGTACCCGGCGCGGCTGCTCGTGGGGGAGGCCCGCCGCATGGGGATCCCCGTCCTGGGCCCGGACATCAACCGCAGCGGGGAGTGCCACCGCGTGGAGCCGGTCACCCCGCGTCCCGGGACCGTGGCCTCCGGGGACCTGGATGCGGGAATCCCCCACACCCAGGACGGGGCGTGGGGGATCCGGATGTCCTTGGGCGCCATCACCGGCATCAGCGCCGCCGAGGTCGAGCGGCTCCTGGCGGGACAGCCGTACGGGAGCCTCGCCGAGGTCCGGTCCCGGGCCCGTCCCTCCCGCAGGACCCTGCAGAGACTGGCCACCGCCGGGGCCCTCGACAGCCTCCTGCGCGATGCCGGGGCCCGTGCCTCGCGCACGGACATGGTGCGGTTCCTCACGGACCGGGCGGACCGCCCGGCCGTGGCGCGCGGAGCCACGAGCGGGGCGCAACCGGGTGAGGGGCAGCTGGCTCTTCCCCTGGGGGACGTGGACCTGACCTCCCTGCCGGCCCGGCTCCCGGAGCCGTCCCCGCAGGAGAGGGTGAGAGCGGAGATGGAGACCATGGACATCGAGGTCAGCGCCCACCTGATGGACTCCCACGCGGAGCTCATGCGCTCCTACGGGGCCACCCGCGCCGAGGACCTGCTGGGACTGCGCAGCGGCAGCGAGGTGGTGGTGGCCGGGGTGCGGGTGTCCACCATGACCCCGCCCATGCGCAGCGGCAGACGCGTGGTGTTCATCTCCCTGGACGACGGCTCCGGGGCCGTGGACTGCACGTTCTTCGACGAGGCCCAGGCCGAGTCCGGGGAGGTGCTCTTCGCCCCGACCCTGCTGCTGGTCCACGGCCACACCCGGCGCACGGGGCCGCGGGGGATCGGCATCCAGGCCGCCCGGGCGTGGGACCTCTCCCGGCCGGAGACCCTCCCGGACCCCCGCACGCTGCTGGGTTCCCGGCCTGCCGCGTCCCGCCCACCACGGGAGCAGGGCCCCGGCCACACCCGGCGGCTCCGCGAGCACGGACCGGGGAACGGGGCGGCGGCCGCACCCGGCAGAGTCCTGCGAAAGGCAGGCACACCATGACACGGAGCGTGAGCGCGCAAACGCGCGACAGTACACGCCCGGGCCTGTGGAACACTGTGAGCCATGGCGAAGAACAGTGGTGGCGGGGACCTGCTGCCGTCCGTGGACCAGGTCACGGAAGAAGCGATCAACGTCGGCTACCGCTTCGACCAGAAGCTGCAGCGGTGGCGCCAGGGCCGGGCAGTGCAGCGGGGGGACATCCCCACCATGCTCGCCTTCGACGGCTACGGCAGTCCGCGCTACGTGCGCGCGCTGGGTCGCGTGCTGCTCAAGACCCGCTCGCTCGTGGACGAGACGGACGACGCCGCAGAGTCCATCCGCGGCTGGCGTTCCTTCTCCTCCGTGCCCTACGCCTTCGCCCACGTCAACGTGTGGCTGGGGGACCACGAGTTCCACTTCGTGGCGGACAGAGGCGGTGTGATCGACGTGGACCTCAACGTCTCCATGGCGCCCGGGGTGCACACCATCTACATGCAGGCCGAGGGCTCCACCGTCACCGAGGCCACGATCACCGTGGTCTCGGACCAGCAGCACCTGGGCGTGGTGTGCGACGTCGACGACACGGTGATGGTCACGGCCCTGCCGCGGCCCATGCTCGCCGCGTGGAACTCCTTCGTGGCCAACGAGCACGCGCGCATCCCCACCCCGGGGATGTCCACCATGATGGACCGGCTGCGGCGCAGGCACCCGCACGCCCCGTTCCTGTACCTCTCCACGGGCGCGTGGAACGTGGCACCCACGCTGCGCCGGTTCCTCACCCGCAACGCCTACCCCTCCGGGGCGCTCCTGCTCACGGACTGGGGGCCCACCACCGACCGGTGGTTCCGCTCGGGTTCCCAGCACAAGGTGCAGAACCTGCAGCGCCTGGCCGAGAGGTTCCCCCACGTGAAGTGGATCCTGATCGGGGACGACGGCCAGCACGATCCGCAGATCTACTCGGGTTTCGCCCAGCGCTATCCGGAGTCCGTCGCGGCCATCGTGATCCGCAACCTGTCGCCCACGGAGGCCGTCCTGGCCTCGGGTGCGCGCGTGACCGACCGGCACCGGGTCACGGTGCCCCAGGGTGTCCTGTGGATCGAGGCCAACGACGGCGCCTCCATCTCCGACCAGCTCCGGGACGCCGGACTGCTCTGACCACCGGGCTGCCCACGCACCGTGGGCCGAGGTGCCGGGTCGCGCCCGGACCACCTGCGCTGTCCCCTGCGCTGCTCCCGCATCCTCCGCAACCCTGCCCGGAAAGTTTTTCGGTGACTTCCGGAACACCTCTTGTCCACACCTCGGGGGTCCGGGACCGCGGGATCACGCGGTCCCGGAGCTCGTGTCCTGTGGACAAGGCGGGGGAAAACCCGGGTGCCCCTGTGGAACACGCGACCACATCATGTTGGGTGCCCTACCCACGCGCGACACTAGATGTAGTATTGATCCAGATGTTCCACCGTCTGGCGCACCGCCCCGGTCACCCACCGCGAGGCTTCGGAAGCGCCGGAGAAATCGGTACTTCCCGCAAGGAGAATGGGCTATGTCAATCACCGTGTATTCCAAGCCGTCGTGCGTCCAGTGCAACGCCACCTACCGCGCCCTCACCAAGAAGGGCATCGACTACACGGTGGTGGATGTCACCGAGGACTCCGCCGCGTACGACCACGTGGTGGGTCTGGGCTACCAGCAGGTGCCCGTCGTGGAGACCGGCTCGGACCACTGGTCCGGCTTCCGCCCGGACAAGATCAACTCCCTGGCTCTGCTGCTCTCCGCCTGAGCGCACGGCGCCGCGGGAGACCGCAGTTCCGCCACCCGCGCAGGACCGGGCGGGATCAGGGTGCGTCCCCGGCACGAACCCAGGCCCCCTGCGAACGACGCTCCCGGTGGAGAACGCTCGCGGAGGAGGGTCACCGGGTGGCCCGTCTCCCCGGCCGGCGGCGACTTCGGGCCCACCCGGGGCGGAGAACATCTCCGAGAGTACAAGCCCGAACCGGAGACGATTCCGGACCGGAGACGAATCCGAACCGGAGACGAATCCGGACCGGTCAGCGTCCCGCCCCGGTCGGCCTCCCGGACCGGCGCCTCCGGGCCAGGTCCCCGGGGCCCCGCCGATGCCCCGTATCGGAAACAGCACACAACACCCTCCCGAAGAATCGAAGTGACCCGGCATGAGCGCACTGGCCTCGGTTCTCGCTCAGGCGCAGGAGCGGGATCGTCATCGCATTCCGATCGTGGCGGACGAGGACGCACCACTGGTGGTGTATTTCTCCTCCGTCACACGCAACACCGACCGGTTCATCGCCAAGCTTCCGGTGCGATCCGTCCGGTTGCCCCTCAAGACCTCTGAGCCTGCTCCCCGCATCACGGAGCCGTACGTGCTGGCAGTGCCCAGCTACGGACGCCCCGGGGGAGCGGGGTCCGTTCCCCCGCAAGTCGTCAAGTTCCTCAACGACGCCCCGTCCCGTCAGCACCTCACAGGTGTGCTCGGTGCGGGCAACACCAACTTCGGCCCGCTGTTCTGCGTGGCTGCGGAGAAGGTGGCCGCCAAGTGCCAGGTCCCTCTGCTCTACAAGTTCGAGCTGATGGGCACGGACGAGGACGTCGAAAAAGTCACCCAAGGATTGGAAGAGTTTTGGCAAGCATTCACGCAACCCCGGGAGTGAGCGTCGAGCCCGGCCACGAGGATCCCACCTGCCCGGAGCAGTACCGGGGTCTGGGCTACCACGAGCTCAACGCCCTGCTGAACCTCTACGACGCCGAGGGCCGCATCCAGTTCGAGGCGGACCGGCAGGCGGCGAGGCAGTACTTCCTGCAGCACGTCAACAAGAACACCGTGTTCTTCCACGACCTCGAGGAGAAGCTCAAGTACCTGGTGGACCACCAGTACTACGAGGCCGAGGTGCTGGACAAGTACAGCTTCGAGTTCGTCAAGAAGCTGTCCAAGCAGGCGTACGGCTACAAGTTCCGCTTCCAGACCTTCCTGGGGGCGTTCAAGTTCTACACGTCCTACACGCTGAAGACCTTCGACGGTCAGCGCTACCTGGAGCGGTTCGAGGACCGCGTGGTGATGGTGTCGCTGTACCTCGCGGACGGGGACGAGGCACTGGCCGAGCGGCTCGTGACGGAGATCATCTCCGGTCGTTTCCAGCCCGCCACCCCCACGTTCCTCAACGCGGGCAAGAAGCAGCGCGGCGAGCTCGTCTCGTGCTTCCTGGTGCGCTTCGAGGACAATATGGAGTCCATCGGGCGCAACATCAACTCGGCGCTGCAGCTGTCCAAGCGCGGCGGTGGTGTGGCGTTCGCGCTGAGCAACCTGCGCGAGTCGGGTGCTCCGATCAAGATGATCGAGAACCAGTCCTCGGGTGTGATCCCCGTGATGAAGCTGCTCGAGGACTCCTTCTCCTACGCGAACCAGCTGGGTGCTCGCCAGGGCGCCGGTGCGGTGTACCTGCACGCGCACCACCCGGACATCCTCAACTTCCTGGACACCAAGCGGGAGAACGCGGACGAGAAGATCCGCATCAAAACCCTCTCCCTGGGCGTGGTCATCCCGGACATCACGTTCGAGCTGGCCAAGAACAACCAGGACATGTACCTGTTCTCCCCCTACGACGTGGAGCGCATCTACGGCGTGCCCTTCGCGGACGTGAACGTGAGCGAGAAGTACCACGAGATGGTGGACGACTCCCGCATCACCAAGCGCAAGATCAACGCCCGCGAGTTCTTCCAGACCGTGGCGGAGGTGCAGTTCGAGTCCGGCTACCCGTACATCATGTTCGAGGACACCGTGAACCGGGCCAACCCGATCGACGGCAAGATCATCATGTCCAACCTGTGCTCCGAGATCCTGCAGGTCTCCGAGCCCTCCACGTACAACGAGGACCTCACGTACGCCGAGGTGGGCAAGGACATCTCCTGCAACTTGGGCTCGATGAACATCGCGATGGCCATGGAGTCCGAGGACTTCGGCGCCACGATCGAGACCGCCATCCGGGGTCTGACCGCGGTCTCGGACATGTCCAACATCGACTCTGTCCCCTCGATCCGCCGCGGCAACCAGATGTCCCACGCGGTGGGTCTGGGTCAGATGAACCTGCACGGCTACCTGGCCAAGGAGCACATCTTCTACGGCTCGGAGGAGGGTGTGGACTTCACCGACATGTACTTCTACGCGGTGACCTACCACGCCATCCGCGCGTCCAACCTGATCGCCAAGGAGCGCGGGGAGTCCTTCGTGGGCTTCGAGAAGTCCGACTACGCCAACGGCACGTTCTTCGACAAGTACACCGACCGTGCGTGGGAGCCGGCCACGCAGCGGGTCCGAGAGCTGTTCGCACAGGCCGGAATCACGCTGCCCACGGTCGAGGACTGGAAGCAGCTGCGCGAGAAGGTCATGGCGGACGGGATGTACAACCAGAACCTGCAGGCCGTGCCGCCCACGGGCTCCATCTCCTACATCAACAACTCCACGTCCTCCATCCACCCGATCGCCTCGCGGATCGAGATCCGCAAGGAGGGAAAGCTGGGCCGCGTCTACTACCCGGCGCCCTTCATGGACAACGAGAACCTGGAGTACTTCCAGGACGCGTACGAGATCGGCTACGAGAAGATCATCGACACGTACGCCGCGGCCACCCAGCACGTGGACCAGGGCCTCTCGCTGACGCTGTTCTTCAAGGACACCGCCACCACGCGTGACATCAACCGCGCCCAGATCTACGCGTGGCGCAAGGGCATCAAGACCATGTACTACTCGCGGATCCGCCAGCTTGCGCTGGAGGGCACCGAGGTCGAGGGCTGCGTGTCCTGCATGCTGTGACGCGCCGTCGTGCCCCGTGAGCACCGGGGAACGACGCCGCCGCGTGACGTCCCGCACGTGCCTCACCCTGCTCCGCTGCCCCGTTCGACCGGCCGGTCGTGCGGGGCAGCGGCGTCCCCGGGCTCGCCGAGCGCGCGCCCGCCCGTCCCACCACGACAGGAGGATCCACGCATGACCCAGCCCCAGCCGAGCACACCCGAGAGCGCACCGCAGTGGTTCACCGCCCGGCAGATCCTCGACGCCGTGAGCCCACGTCGCGCCCGTCAGCTGCTGGCCGAGACGCTGCAGGACGGCTTCCGCCCCGAGGAGGATCCGGCCCGCGACAACGTGACGGCGGGGGAGGGCCACATGCTGCTCATGCCCTCCGTGCTGGGACCGTGGAGCGGCATCAAGGTGGCCTCGGTCTCCCCGGGGAATCCGCAGCGGGGCCTGCCACGGATCCAGGCAACCTATCTGCTGCTGGACACCGCCACCCTCACCGTGCGCGCCATGATGGAGGGCAATGCGCTCACCACGCTGCGCACGCCCGCGATCTCCGCACTGGCCGCCGACCACCTGGCGGCCCCGGACGCCCGCACCCTGATGGTGTTCGGCACGGGCCCGCAAGCGCTGTCCCACATCGAGGCGTTTGCGGACGTGAGGGCTCTCGACGACGTGGTCGTGTGCGGGCGGTCCCCGGAGAAGGTCGATGCGGCCGTCGAGCACGCGCGGTCCCTCGGACTGACGGCCCGTGCGGGTGACGCGGACGAGGTGGGCTCGGCGGACATCGTGGTGTGCGCGACCTCCGCGTCCCAGCCGCTGTTCGACGGGACGCTGGTTCGGGACTCGGCGTGCGTCGTCGCCATGGGCTCCCACGAGCCCGGAGCTCGGGAGCTGGACGACGCGCTGATGGCCCGCGCCCAGGTGGTCGTGGAGGACCGCGGGACGGCGCTGCGGGAGGCGGGGGACGTGATTCAGGCCGTGGCCCACGGCGCGCTGGCGGAGGAGACGCTCGTGCCGCTCGCGGACGTGGTCGCGGGACGCGCAGCCGTGGCCGAGGACCGGCCCCGCGTGTTCAAGTGCGTGGGGATGAGCTGGCAGGACCTCGCAGTGGCGGCCGGCGTGCTGGAGGCCGCAGACACGCCGTGACTCCTGTCCGGGCGCGGCCCACAGGGCCGCGCCGGATGGGAGCACCAGAACCCACGCGCACCAGGGACGTGACGGGGCAGTGACCGGACATGAGAAAACCCCGGAACCAGAGTTCCGGGGTTGCTCCTGGTGCGCGATACTGGGATCGAACCAGTGACCTCTTCCGTGTCAGGGAAGCGCGCTACCGCTGCGCCAATCGCGCTCAATGTTCAGTGAATTGAACGAGGTGGTTGCACCGAGGTGGAGACGGGATTCGAACCCGCGTTGACGGCTTTGCAGGCCGCTGCCTAACCACTCGGCCACCCCACCGGGGACCAGATCCTTGGAGGACAAGGTCTCAGGTCTCGACCAGGGTCGAAAACTGCGAGCGGACGACGGGAGTCGAACCCGCGACCCTCACCATGGCAAGGTGATGCTCTACCAGCTGAGCTACGTCCGCATTGTTGGTCGATCGGAAACCTGGTCTGCGGTTCTCCGTTCTTCCGAGCGGAAACTGTATCACAGGTTTTCGCGCTACCCGCTTGCTGCGACTTCCGGGTGTTTCCATCCGGTGGGCCTGGCCTGCGGGGCGTTGCCAACGAGGAAGAACATTACCCACACGCCCGGGTCCGGGCAAATCGTCGTCGCCGGCCACGGGCCATCCGGGGGAGGGGGGTGGATTTGCCGATCGCGGATCATGTGTTCTAGAGTCTTCAACGTTGCAAGCGCGATTGGCGCAGCGGTAGCGCGCTTCGTTCACACCGAAGAGGTCACTGGTTCGATCCCAGTATCGCGCACGGAACGACGAGAAACCCGGTCCCGGGAGGGGCCGGGTTTTTTCGTGTCCGCGCTGTGTTCGCGCCGTGTCCGTGTCTGCGCCCGTTCCTACGCTGGGCCCATGACGCAACCCCGTTTGGCCCAGTCCACGCCCACCGGTCGCATGTACGCGCGCAGGGAGGGCGGGGACCTGGAGGTTCCGTCCATCACCACGATCATCGGCTGCGAGGCCAACGACCTGGGCGGCTGGTACGGCTACAGCGCGGCCCAGGCCCTCGCGGCGGACCCGCAGCTGCCGGACGCCCTGCGGGACTCCCGGCGCCGCCGTGCCCTGGTCAACCACGCCGCGAAGGCCGCTGAACGGCACAGGGACCAGGCCGCGCAGCGGGGGGACCGCGTGCACGACTACTGCGAGCAGCTCGCGCTGCGTGCCATGGGCCGGGACCACCAGGTGGAGCGTGCCCGTGCGGACCTGGAGGAGCACCACGAGGCACGGTTCGCGGACAGTGCGGACCAGTGGTGGCAGCTCTACCGCCCGGAGCCGCTCGCGGCGGAGATCACCGTGTGGAACTCCACGGTGGGCTATGCCGGGACCCTGGATCTGGTGGCGCGGATCGGCGGCAAGGTCTGTCTGATCGACTACAAGACCAAGGGGACGGACCGCACCGGGCGTGTGAAGGCGCCGGATCCCAAGGTCGTGACCCAGCTGGTTGCCGGGCTCAAGGCGGAGGAGTCCCTCGTGGACGCCGCCGCCGGGCAGTGGGAGCCCTGGGCGTACGGGGATGCCGAGGTGCTCATGGCCGTGGCCATCGGGGAGACCGAGGCGCTGACCGTGCAGGCGGTGGCCGAGCACTTGCCGGCGCACTGGTACAAGTTCTGCGCCCTGGCCAAGGTCTGGGTGCGGTCCGCCCAGCTGGACGCGGCAGGCCCGCAGCTGCGCAGCATCGCCCCGCCGCCGCTCGAGGGTCAGCCCACGGGCCGGGTGGCGGGGGGAGCGGCCCCGGAGACCCGGACCGTAGCCGGGCCCGCCGTAGACTGAGACGAGCTGTTCACATCCACCCCACCCTCGCGAGGAGAGCATCACACGGTGAGTATTCTGCGCATCCGAACCATCGGGGACCCGGTGCTGCGGACCCCCGCCCAGGAGGTCACGGAGTTCGACGAGTCCCTCCGGACGCTCGTGCGGGACATGCTCGAGACCATGTACGCCGTGGGCGGGGTGGGTCTCGCCGCCCCCCAGGTGGGCGTGGGGCTGCAGGTCTTCACGTGGGGCATCCACGGGGACGAGGGCCACGTGGTCAACCCGCGGCTGAGCGTGGGGGACGAGCCGCAGGAGGGCGGCGAGGGCTGCCTGTCCGTGCCGGGCCTCTCGTACGAGACCCCCCGCAGGGACAGCGCCACGATCACGGGCGTGGACATGCACGGCAACCCCGTCCACCGCGAGGCCACGGGACTGCTGGCCCGCTGCTTCCAGCACGAGACCGACCACCTCTTCGGCCGGCTGTACGTCGACCGCCTGGAGGGGGAGGAGCGCAAGGACGCCATGAGGCAGCTGCGCAGCGACGCGTTCCGTGCCACGGCCGAGCGGATCGCGCGGGAGCGGGACGAGCAGCGCGGCGCCCCGGGCGTGGCTCCCGGCGCCTCCTCCCAGTCCTCTGGTGCCGCTGCCTTCCGTGCGGTCCACCGTTCCGCCGCCGGCCCGGAGCACGACGCCGCCGCGCCGGGTTCCGCGTTCGCCCGCTCGTCCTCCGCCTCCCACGCTGACGGCGCCCGCGGAGTCAGTGCCTTCCACCGGGCGGGAGGAACCCGATGAGCCAGGAACCGTTGAAGGTGCTCTACGCGGGCACCCCGGACACCGCGGTCCCGCCCCTGGAGGCGCTGCACGAGGATCCCCGGCTGCAGGTGGTGGCCGTGCTGACCCGCGAGGACGCCCCCGTGGGCCGGAAGAAGACCATGACGCCGTCTGCAGTGGCGCGCCGGGCCGAGGAGCTGGACCTTCCCGTGCTCAAGGCCAACCGGGTGGGCCCGGAGCTGCACGACGCCCTGCGGGCCACGGGAGCGAGCATTGCCGCCGTCGTCGCCTACGGGGCCCTCCTGCCGCAGGCCGCGCTGGACGTGTTCGAGCACGGCTGGATCAACCTGCACTTCTCCCTGCTCCCGCAGTGGCGCGGGGCGGCTCCCGTCCAGCGAGCACTGATGGCGGGCGACCGCGTGGTGGGCGCCTCCACGTTCGTGCTGGACCAGGGGATGGACACCGGCCCGGTGGTGGGAACCCTCACGGACGAGGTCTCCGAGGAGGACACCGCCGGCACCGTCCTGGACCGGCTCGCGCACACCGGGGCCCCGCTGCTCGCCGAGTCCCTGCTGGGGGTGGCCTCGGGTGCCGTGCACCCGGAACCTCAGCGTGGTGAGGCCAGTGCGGCGCCCAAGCTCACCGGCCCGGACGCCCGGATCACGTGGTCACACCCTGCCGTGGTGGTGGCGCACCACGTCCGCGGCGTCACCCCGGAGCCCGGGGCGTGGACGGAGTTCGACGGCCAGCGCGTCAAGGTCGAACGCGTGGTGCCGGCACCCCAGGTCACGGGGATCACCCCGGGTCACGTGGAGATTCGGGACCGGCAGGTCTTCGCCGGGACCGGGTCCTACGCGGTGGAACTGACCCGCGTGCAGCCCGCAGGCAAGAAGCCCATGGCGGCCCTGGACTGGGCCCGTGGCAAGCAGCACATGGAACAGGTGGCGTTCGTATGAGTCAGGACCGCAGCACCCACGGACAGGGTGGGCAGGAGGACGGCCACGACCGTCCAGGACGGGCCGGTCGAGGCGGCTCCGGCGGCCGTGGAGACGGCCCCCGGGCGGCGCGGGACTCCTTCCGCTCCCGCGGCGGCACCGACCAGGGGCGGGCCGGGAACCCGCGGAGCGGACCGGGGGACCGGCGTGGCGGAGCGACCGGCTCCGCGGGTCGCCCCGTCGACCGCCCGAACCGGGAGGGACAGGGCGGGTCGGGGCCGGGTAGCTCCCGCCGCAATGCCAAGGGCCACGAGCGCAACCGGCGTGCCCAGCACGAACGGTCCTACTCCGCGCAGGCCCCGGGCCAGCGGCGCCGCCACTCCGATCCGGCGCGGCTGGCGGCGTTCCGAGCGTTGCGCGCGGTGAACTCCGAGGACGCCTACGGCAACCTGGTGCTGCCCGGCCTGGTGCGGGAGCTGCGCCTCGACAAGCGGGACGCCGCGTTCGCCACGGAACTGGCCTACGGCACCATGCGCTGGAGCGGCACGTGGGACGCCGTCCTGGCCGGCTGCGTGGACCGCCCTCTGGAGCAGCTGGACCCCGCGGTGCTGGACGCCCTGCGGCTGGGCGCCCACCAGCTGTTGGCCATGCGCGTGCCCGACCACGCGGCCCTGGACGCCACCGTGGGGCTCGTGCGGGGTGAGATCGGGCAGGGTCCGGCCGGGCTCGTCAACGCGGTGCTGCGCAAGGTGGCCCGGCGCACCCAGGAGCAGTGGCTCGAGGCACTCGAGAGCGAGCAGCCGGACGAGTGGCGGCGGATGAGCATCCGCTACGCGCACCCCGTGTGGGAGATCCGTGCGCTGCGCCGCGCGCTGCGGGCCAACGGTCGGGATCCCGAGGAGATCACGGATCTGCTGGCCGCCGACAACGAGGCGCCGCGCGTGCACCTCGTGGCCCTGCCGGGCCTCGGCTCGCTCGAGCGCGCCCTGGAGGACGGCGCCGAACCCGGGGACCTCGTACCCGGCAGTGCCGTCAGCGGCGGGGGAGACGTCCACCGCGTGCCCGGCGCCCGTGAGGGAGTGGTGCGCGTCCAGGACGCGGGCTCGCAGCTGGTTGCACGGGTGCTGGCCCGGGCCGAGGTGACCGGAGACACCGGGCACTGGGCGGACCTCTGCGCCGGACCCGGCGGCAAGGCCGCGCTGCTCGCGGCGCTGGCCCACGAGCAGGGCGCTTCCCTGCTGGCCAACGAGGTCAGCGAGCACCGCGGCGAGCTCGTGCGCCAGGCGCTGCAGCCCGTGCCCCGTGAGGCGTGGGAGCTGCGGACCGGGGATGCGCGGGAGATACCGCAGGAGCGGGCGGGGGTGTTCGACCGTGTGCTCGTGGACGTCCCGTGCACCGGTCTGGGTGCGCTGCGCCGCCGCCCGGAGGCCCGCTGGCGGCGCACCCCGTCCGACGTGGCGAATCTCGCCGGGATCCAGCGCGAGCTGCTCGACGCCGCGGTGGCGGCCGCCCGCCCCGGCGGCGTGGTGCTGTACGCCACGTGCTCCCCGCACACCGCAGAGACCCACGACGTCCTCCAGGATCTGCTGGAGAAGCGCACGGACGTGCAGGTCCTGGACACCGCCGCGCTGGCCGTCGAGGCGGCCCTGCCGGGTGCCCTGGAGGACGCGCGCTCCGTGCGCCACGAACTTCCCGGTGGCGGCACGAGCGTCCAGCTGTGGCCGCACGTGCACGGCACGGACGCGATGTACATGGTCGCGCTGCGTCGCACGGCCTGACCCCGGACCGCTTCTCTCCACCGCCCTCGCCAGACCGCTTCCCGCAGGAGGAACCCATGACCCGCTGTGACATCCACCCGTCCATCCTCTCCGCGGACTTCTCCCGCCTGGGTGAGGAGCTGCAGCGCATCAGCACGGCGGATGCCGCGCACGTGGACGTGATGGACAACCACTTCGTCCCCAACCTCACCCTGGGGCTGCCCGTGGTGGAGCGGCTGCAGGCGGTCTCGCCGGTGCCGCTGGACCTGCACCTGATGATCGAGGACCCGGACCGCTGGGCTCCCGCCTACGCGGAGGCCGGGTGCGCGTCCGTGACGTTCCACGCGGAGGCCGCCATGGCCCCGGTCAAGCTGGCCCGGGAGCTGCGCTCCGCGGGCGCGAAGGCGGGTCTCGCGGTACGTCCGGCCACGCCGATCGAGCCGTACCTGGACCTGCTGCCCGAGCTCGACATGCTGCTCGTGATGACCGTGGAGCCGGGCTTCGGCGGCCAGACGTTCCTGGACGTGACGTTGCCCAAGATCCGCCGCGCGGCCGACGCGCTGCGCGCTCACGGGGGCACCGTGGCCCTGCAGGTGGACGGCGGGATCACCGAGGAGACCATCGTGCGCGCGGCCGAGGCGGGCGCTGACACCTTCGTCGCAGGATCCGCCGTGTACGGCAAGGAGGACCCCGCCGCGGCGATCGCCGCCCTCCGGGAGACCGCGCGTCCCCACATGGGCTGACGGGCGGACGGAGCCCCGCCTCCCGTGCCCGTGCTGTCGGAGGTGCGTGGCATACTGTGCCCAGCAACGTGTTCCGGGGTCGGTGCAATTCCGAACCGGCGGTGACAGTCCGCGAACCGTGAACACCGTGACCGTGGTGCCGGGCCCCTCCGAGGGTCGGGATCGCGGCCACGGAGTGAACGGCCGAACCGGTGGAATTCCGGTGCCGACAGTACAGTCTGGATGGTAGGCACACGTGGGCACCGCGGTCCCGCGGCGCACCCTGTCCTGGGTGGGCCGTCCTGGGCGTTGTCGTGGTGCCATCCGCCGCACGGTCTCGGCCGTGGGCGTGCTCCTGCTCCCCGGAACCACCGATTCGTGGCGGGTGAGGAGGAGACACCGTGGAGGTCCTGCGTTGGTTGTTCGACGCGCAGTTGCGCGTGGGGGACGGCTTCATCCTGTGGCGTGAAGTGATCGGCAACGTGTTCGGTCTGCTGTCCGCCGTGGGCGGGATGCGACGCAAGGTGTGGGCCTGGCCCGTGGGGATCGTGGGCAACGCCATCCTTCTCACGGTGTTCCTGGGCGCGGTCTTCGAGACCCCCAATCCCGTGAACCTGCTGGGGCAGGCCGGGCGTCAGGTCATGTTCATCGCGGTGTCCGTGTTCGGGTGGGTGCAGTGGCACCGCTCGCGGGGCGCCTCGCAGGAGGCCGTGACCCCGCAGTGGGCCGGCACCCGCCAGCGCGTGTTCCTGATCGCCGCCCTGCTGCTCGGCACGGCCGTGCTCACGCCCATCTTCCGCGCCCTGGGGTCCTACGAGCCCGTGTGGGCGGACGCCTGGATCTTCATGGGCTCCCTGCTCGCCACGTGGGGGATGGCCAAGGGCTGGGTCGAGTTCTGGCTGTTCTGGGTGGCGGTGGACATCGTGGGCGTGCCCCTGCTGTTCTCCGCGGGCTACTACGCCTCGGGGATCATGTACCTGGTCTACGGCGGCTTCACCCTCGCGGGCTTCTTCGTGTGGTGGCGCGTCAACACGCGCCAGCGCAGGGCGGCCACCATCGGCACCGGGTTCCCGGACCTGCACCTCTCGGTCGGGGACGACCGGCCGTGACAGGCTCCTCCGGTCTCCCCGCGGCAGGACCCGGCCCGCACGGCGACGCCGGGCTCCCGCACCCCGCACGCATGTCACCGAGCGCGGCGGGTGCCCCCGGTCTCCCGGCGGCAGGACCCGATGCGCACGACGACGCCGGACTCCCGGCTCGCGCACACACGTCACCGCGCGCGGCAGGCGCCCCTGCGCCGTCGGACCCCGCGGCCGGTCGATGCCCGGAACGGGGATTCACCGCGGCGGAGACGTTTGCGATGCGGCTGGCCCTGGACGCCGCCGCGCGCGGGGTGCGGGGCGCCAACCCGGTGGTGGGCGCCGCGCTGTTGTCCGCTGAGGGCGAGGTCCTGCACGTGGGGCACCATCGGGGCGCCGGGACCGCCCACGCCGAGGTCGCCGTCCTGGACGCCGCGCGGGAGGCGGGGACCCCGCTGGGGAACGCCACCCTGCTCGTGACGCTCGAACCGTGCCACCACACGGGCCGCACCGGACCGTGCACGGAGGCCATCCTGCGAGCCGGGATCGGCCGGGTGGTGCACGCCGTGGCGGACACCACGGACGCGGCGCGCGGCGGTGCCGCGTGGTTGCGGGAGCACGGCGTCGATGTCCGGGAGGGGCTGCTCGCGGCCGAGGCGCAGGAGCTGAACGAGCGCTGGTTCCGCGCCCAGCAGCAGCGTCGCCCGTTCGTGAGCCTGAAGATCGCCCAGAGCATCGACGGCCGCGTGGCCGCCGCTGACGGCACGAGCCAGTGGATCACTGGTGCGCCGGCCCGCGCGGAGGGCCACCACCTGCGCACCCGCGTGGACGCGGTCCTCGTGGGTGGGGGGACACTGCGCAGTGACGACCCCTCCCTCACGGCGCGCACCGCCGCAGGAGAACTCTCCACCAGGCAGCCCCTGCGCGCGGTGATGTCCACCCGACCGGTGCCGGAGGCGGCCCGGATCCGCGGGGCCGACGGCCGCTTCGTCCACCTCGACACCCACGACCCCCGCGAGGCGCTGACCCGCCTGCGGGACCGGGGCGCTGCCCACGTCCTGGTGGAGGGCGGCCCCACCGTGGCGGCGGCTTTCCTCGCGGCGGACCTCGTGGACGAGCTGTGGCTCTACCAGGCACCTCTGCTGCTGGGGGAGGGTGCGTCCTCGGTGGCCGGACTGGGCATCGGGACGCTCGCGGCGGCGTCGTCGTGGCGCGGTGATCCCGTGGGGGTGCCGGACGGGCCGGTGGGCGCCGTGGGTGAGAACCTGCGGTGGCACCTGCGCCCGGCCCCGTCATGACGGCGCCGCGCTGACGGCCCAGTGCTGACGACCTCGCGCTGAGGATCCGGTGCTGACCGGCCGCGCCGACAGCTCGGGCCGACGACGCGCGGGGAGCTCGTGACGCTCGGGCCCCCGGCACCATGTCGGCCGGACCGTGGCCCTGTGCCACGGCGGCAGCGCCCCCACCGGAAAATCTCGAACGACCGCGCACCGCTGCGCGGATCATCACCGCCACAGGAGAGTTCTCGTGTTCACAGGAATCGTCGAAGCCCAGGCCACCGTGCAGCGTGTGGAGCACACGGCACAGGACGCCGCGCGGCTCCACCTCACGGCGGGTCCGCTCGTGACGGACCTGCACCGCGGCGGGTCACTCGCCGTGAACGGTGTGTGCCTCACAGCCGTGCCCGTTGACGGGTCGGACGGCACGGACTTCACTGCGGACGTCATGGGGGAGACCCTGCGCCTGACCACCCTCGGCGAGCTGCGGGACGGCGACACCGTGAACGTGGAACGCTGCACGGCGGCCGGCCGGCGCCTGGACGGGCACGTGGTCCAGGGTCACGTGGACGGCGTGGGCCGGGTCGTGTCCCGCACCCCGCACAGCGGCTGGGACACCGTGCGCGTGGCCGTGCCCAGGGAGCTCGCGCGGTACATCGCCGTGAAGGGCTCGATCGCGGTGGACGGGGTCTCCCTCACCGTCACCGCCGTGAGCCGCCCCGAGGAGGACGAGGCGTGGTTCGAGGTGGGCGTGATCCCCGAGACCCTGCGGGTGACCACCCTCGGCACGCGCGCGCCGGGTGATCCGGTCAACCTGGAGGTGGACGTGCTCGCCAAGTACGCCGAGCGGTTGGCCGCGTGCGCCGCCGAGCCCGCGACGGACGAGGTGCGCCTCGACCCCGTGCCGGACGCGGTCGCCGCGATCGCCTCGGGTGCGGCCGTGGTGGTCGTGGATGACGAGGACCGGGAGAACGAGGGCGACCTCGTCTTCGCCGCGCAGCACGCCACCCAGCCGCTCATGGGCTTCACGGTGCGCCACAGCTCGGGCGTGGTGTGCGTGCCCATGCCGGGGGAGCGGGCCGACGCCCTGGGACTGCCACCCATGACGGCGCACAACGAAGACAGCAAGGGCACGGCCTACACCGTCACGTGCGACGCCCGCGTGGGCATCACCACCGGCATCAGCGCCCGGGACCGGGCCCTGACCACCCGCCTGCTCGCCCTGCCCGGCACCGCCGCGCCGGATCTCACCCGCCCCGGGCACATCCTCCCGCTGCGGGCCGTCCCCGGCGGTGTGCGGCAGCGCCCGGGGCACACGGAGGCGGCCGTCGAGCTCGCCCGCCTGGCCGGGTGCGAGCCCGTGGGTGCCATCGCGGAGGTCGTCGACGACGCCGGCCAGCCCCGCCGCGCGCCCGACCTGCGCCGCTTCGCGGACGAGCACGGCCTCCTGATGATCAGCATTGCGGACCTCGTGCACCACCTGGACGACGCCGAGGCGCTCGCCGCGCGCGAGGACGGTGCGGCACGGGGACTCACCGCGTGAGCGCCGCAGAGCACCGCACGGCACAACAGCACGGACACCCGGACGAGCACTGCCCCGTGGACGGGCACCGCCCCGCCACGGCTCCGGCGCCCGGCCCCGTGCTGGAGCACTCGGAACCGGTCACGATCCCCACGGACCACGGGTCCTTCTCGGTGATCGGGTGGCGGGTGCCCGAGGGCCCCGGCGTCCCCGCCACCGAGCACGTGTCGCTGACGGCGCCCCCGCCGCCGGGCCAGGAGTCGCTGCCCCCGCTCGTGCGGCTGCACTCGGAGTGCCTCACCGGGGACGTCCTCGGGTCCTGGCGCTGCGACTGCGGACCCCAGCTGCACCTGGCGCTGGAGCGGATCCACGCCCACGGCGGCACCGTGCTGTACCTGCGCAACCACGAGGGCCGCGGCATCGGCCTGGTCAACAAGCTGCGGGCGTACAAGCTCCAGGACGCCGGCGCGGACACCGTGGACGCGAACACGATGCTCGGGCTGCCCGCCGAGGCGCGGGACTACACGGCGGCGGCGCGGATCCTCACCGCCATGAACCTCACCTCGATCCGCCTGCTCACCAACAACCCGGACAAGGTCAGCAAGCTCGAGGCCCTCGGGATCACCGTGGTGGACGCGGTGGCCCACCAGGTGCCTGCCCGGACAGAGAACGTTGACTACCTGCGCACCAAGCGCGACCGCATGCACCACCACCTCACCCACCTCGCACCAGGAGAGAACTCATGAGCGGACACGGAGCACCCACCACCGATGCCACAACCCTCGACGCCACCGGCCTGCGCGTGGCCGTGGTGGCCGCCAGCTGGCACACCACCATCATGGACGGGTTGCTCCGCGGCGCCCGGCGCGCGCTCGCGGACGCCCGCACCGGGCAGGTGCTGGAGGTCCGCGTGCCCGGAAGCTTCGAGCTGCCCGTCGCCGCGAGCCGTCTGGCCGGTGACGTGGACGCGGTGGTCGCGCTCGGCGTCGTGATCCGCGGTGGAACCCCGCACTTCGACTACGTGTGCCACGCGGCCACCTCCGGACTCACCGAGGTCTCCGTGCGCACCGGGACCCCCGTGGGGTTCGGGCTGCTCACGTGCGACACCGAGCAGCAGGGCCTGGACCGCGCCGGGCTCGACGGCTCCCAGGAGGACAAGGGCTACGAGGCCGCCCACGCTGCCCTGAGCACCGCGCTCACCCTGGCCGCGCACGGGAGCTGACCCCGCCGAGGACCGCGACCCCGGCCCCGCGCGGTGAGCCCCACCGTGGGGCCGGGGCCCGCGTTCGGGGGAGCAGCACGCACGCATTACCCTGGAACGGTGAAAACCTTCGACGCCCTCTTCACCGAACTCAGCACCAAGGCGGCCCAGCGCCCCGAGGGCTCCAAGACCGTCGCGGAGCTGGACTCCGGCGTGCACGGCATCGGCAAGAAGATCGTGGAGGAGGCCGCCGAGGTCTGGATGGCGTGCGAGCACGAGACCCACGAGGAGGCCGCCGAGGAGATCTCGCAGCTGCTCTACCACCTCCAGGTCATGATGATCGCCAAGGGCATGACCCTCGAGGACGTCTACAAGCACCTCTGAGCCCGCACCGCGCGGCGTGAGCACACCGCCGCGCTCGCGGGTCCCCACCGTCCCAGTCCGCTTTCGCGGGAAGGAATCCCATGCTGAGAGTCGCCGTGCCCAACAAGGGCGGGCTGTCCGAGTCCGCCACCACCATGCTCACGGAGGCCGGCTACCGGCAGCGGCGCAGCAGCCGCGAGCTCGTGCTCGTGGACAACGACAACGGGGTGGAGTTCTTCTACCTGCGCCCCCGTGACATCGCCATCTACGTGGGCGGGGGCACCCTGGACCTCGGGATCACGGGCCGTGACCTGCTCCTGGACTCCGGAGCCGAGGCCGCCGAGGAGCTGTGCCTGGACTTCGCCCGCTCCACCTTCCGCCTGGCCGGACCGCTGGGGCAGTTCACCTCGGTGCAGGACCTGCAGGGCAAGCGGATCGCCACGAGCTACCAGCTGCTGCTCGAGCACTACCTCGCCGAGCGGGGCGTCGATGCCGAGGTGGTGCGCCTGGACGGCGCCGTGGAGTCCGCCATCCGGCTGGGTGTCGCGGACGCGATCGCGGACGTCGTGGAGACCGGCAACACCCTGCGGGCCGCGGGACTCGAGATCTTCGAGGAGCCGATCATGACCTCCGAGGCGCTGCTCATCCGGCGCGGGGACGAACCGGAGCCCGAGGGGCTGAGCGTGCTGCGGCGTCGTCTGCAGGGCGTGCTCGTGGCACGGCAGTACGTGATGATGGACTACGACATCCGCGAGGAGCTGCTGCCCGCGGCGGTGGAGATCACCCCCGGCATGGAGGGCCCCACCATCTCCCCGCTGGGCCGGGACGGCGCGGTCGCGGTGCGCTCGATGGTCCGCAAGGCGGACACCAACAAGGTCATGGACGCGCTCTACGAGGTGGGGGCCCGGGCCATCCTGGTCTCCCCGATCCAGGCGGCGCGGATCTGACGCGCGCCCCGCCGCGATTTGTGCGGCGGAGGCGGGCACGGTGCGGCAGCACGAACGAACGACGAAGGGCGGCGCAGATGGGTGTGGCAGTACGGGTGATCCCCTGCTTGGACGTGGATGCCGGGCGCGTGGTCAAGGGTGTGAACTTCGAGAACCTGCGGGACGCCGGTGATCCCGTGGAGCTGGCGGCCCGCTACGACCTCGCGGGCGCGGACGAGCTCACGTTCCTGGACGTCACGGCGTCCTCGGGCGAGCGGGACACCATGTACGACGTGGTGGCGCGCACCGCGGAGAAGATGTTCATCCCCCTCACGGTGGGCGGCGGCGTGCGGACCCCGGAGGACGTGGACCGGCTGCTGCGATGCGGCGCGGACAAGGTGTCGATCAACACGGCGGCGGTGACACGACCGGAGGTCATCGACGAGATCACCCGGCGCTTCGGCAACCAGGTGCTCGTGCTCTCGCTGGACGCCCGCCGCACCGGCAGCACCGCCTCCGGTTTCGAGGTCACCACGCGCGGTGGCCGCACCCTCACCGGGATCGACGCCCTGGACTGGGCGCGGGAGGCCGAGCGGCGCGGTGTGGGGGAGATCCTGCTCAACTCGATGGACGCGGACGGCACGCGGGAGGGTTTCGACCTGGAGATGATCGCCGCCGTGCGCGCCGTGGTGGGCGTCCCGCTGATCGCCTCGGGTGGCGCGGGTGCCCCCGAGCACTTCCCGCCGGCCGTCGCGGCCGGCGCGAACGCGGTGCTCGCCGCCTCGGTGTTCCACTTCGGACCGGACCACGCGATCGAGGACGTCAAGAACGCCCTGCGCGCCGCGGGCCACGAGGTGCGCTGATGGTCGGCACGGACACTCCCCGCGCGGAGCACGACCGCCCCGCCCTGGACCCGGCGATCGCGGCCCGCCTGAAACGCGACACCGCGGGTCTCGTGGCCGCCGTGGTGCAGCAGCACGACACCGGCGAGGTGCTCATGCTCGGCTGGATGGACGACGAGGCCCTGCGCCGGACCCTGACCGAGGGCCGGGTGACGTTCTGGTCCCGTTCGCGCCAGGAGTTCTGGCGCAAGGGGGACACCTCCGGCCACGTCCAGCGGGTGCACTCGGTGCACCTGGACTGCGACGGCGACGCTCTGCTCGTGAAGGTCGACCAGACCGGCGCGGCATGTCACACCGGTACCCGCACGTGCTTCGACGGGCGGAACCTGAACGCGGAACAGGCGGTCCAGTAGTGCAGGAGCTCGGCACCATCACCCCCACCCTCGAGGAGTTCCGCGAGTTCGCGGCCTCGCGCCGCGTGGTCCCCGTGCGGATGTCCGTGCTCGCGGACGCCCTGACCCCCGTGGGCCTCTACCGGGCGCTCGTCACGCGCGACGGCGCCGCCCGCCCGGGCACGTTCCTGCTGGAGTCCGCGGCCGAGGGCGGCGTGTGGTCGCGCTACTCGTTCGTGGGCGCCGGATCCGTGGCCACGCTCACCGCCCGGGACGGTCGGACCCACTGGATCGGGGACGCGCCGTCCGGCGCACCCACGGACGGTGACCCGCTCGAGGCGCTGCGCGCGACCATGGAGCTGCTGCACACCGAGCCGTTCGAGGGCGTTCCCCCGCTCACGAGCGGCATGGTCGGGTTCGTGGGCTGGGAGGCCGTGCGGCGCTGGGAGAAGCTGCCGCACCCGCCCGAGGACGACCTCCACGTCCCCGAGCTGGCCATGAACCTGGTCTCCGACATGGCCGTGCACGACAGCAAGGACGGCACGGTCCTGCTGGTGGCCAACGCCGTGAACGTCAACGGCACGGACGAGAACGTGGACGCGGCCTACCACGACGCCGTGGCGCGCCTGAAGTCGATGCTGCGCCGCCTGGCCACCCCCCTGGAGCGCACCACGGTGTCCGTGGCGCCGCCCGGCCCCGTGGACCTCGAGGCCGCGGTGGAGCAGTCCTGGGACCGGGAGCTGTTCATGTCCGCGATCGACCGCGGCAAGCAGGCCATCGTGGACGGCGAGATCTTCCAGGTGGTGGTCTCGCGCCGCTTCGAGACGGAGTGCGGCGCCGACTCGCTGGACGTGTACCGCACCCTGCGCCGGATCAACCCGAGCCCGTACATGTACCTCTACTCGTTCGAGGACGCGCACGGCAGGCCCTACTCGATCGTGGGGTCCTCGCCGGAGGCCCTCGTCACGGTCACGGGGCGCCAGGCCGTGACCCACCCGATCGCGGGATCGCGCCCGCGGGGGGCCACCGTGGACGAGGACCTCGCGCTCGGGGAGGACCTGCTCGCGGACGAGAAGGAGCGCGCGGAGCACCTCATGCTCGTGGACCTCGCGCGCAACGACCTCTCCAGGGTGGCCGAGCCCGGCAGCGTGGACGTCAGCGAGTTCATGGAGATCGAGCGCTTCAGCCACGTCATGCACCTGTGCTCCACCGTGGTGGCGCGGATGCGGGAGGACGTGACGGCCTACGACGTCCTGGCCGCCACCTTCCCCGCGGGAACGCTCTCCGGAGCCCCCAAGCCCCGGGCGCTGCAGCTGCTCGACGAGTACGAGCCCCTGCGCCGCGCGGTCTACGGCGGGGTGGTGGGCTACATGGACTTCGCCGGGAACATGGACATGGCCATTGCCATCCGCACCGCGCTGCTGCTCGAGGGCCGGGCCTACGTGCAGGCCGGCGGGGGTATCGTGGCGGACTCCGACCCCGAGTCCGAGGCCCAGGAGTCGCTCAACAAGGCCACCGCCCCGCTGCGCGCCGCCCTGATCGCCCAGTCCCTGCGACCGCTCGCACCCTGAGCGCACCCGCACCGCACCCCCAGAGGAGCCGACCTTGCTGCGTCGCACCGCCCCCGCCGTCCTGAGCACGCTGCTGTGCGCGCTCGCGCTGTTCGGCACCACCACCCAGGCCTGGATCCACGCCGCCGTCACCACGTCCCTGCAGCCGGTCACGGTGGACGTCACGGGTGCCGACGCCGCTCCGGCCGTCACGGCCCTGGGTCTCGTGGCCGCCGTGGCCGCGGTGGCCTCCGCGCTGGGAGGGCGGATCCTGCGGACGGTCGTGGGCGTCGTCGTGGTCCTCGCCGGTGCGGGCGCGGTGGCCGCGGTGCTCGCCGTCACGGCGGACCCGCGAGCGGCGGCCCAGCCCACCGTGGGCGCCCAGACCGGCGTGATCAGCGGCGGCGGCGAGTACACCATGACCGCATGGCCGTGGGCCGGCGTGGCGGCGGCGGTCCTGCTGGGGCTGTGCGGGATCTGGCTCGTGCTCGTGGCCCAGAGGGTGCGCCGCCGGGCCACCCAGCGCTTCGACCGCGCGCCGCTCACGAGTACCGCCGGTCCGCGGCAGACCGAGCATGACGTGGTGGCCGAGGGATCGACGAGCGCGGTGGGCTCGTCGTCGTCGACGCCCGGTGAGACCCAGGCGGCCGACCACGCGGACGACATCGACACGTGGGACGCCCTGACCCGCGGCGAGGATCCCACGCGGAACACGTGAGACGCTGCCGCTGACCGGGCCCGGGTAGTGGCACAATGGGCACGGAGAAGACTCGGCCTCGCACCGCACGCGAGTACGGCACAACCAGAGCCTCGGGCTCAACCGTCACGGGAGAGTGGACACGCATGTCGAACACCGATCAGATCATCCTGGACCACACCGCCGCGGTGGGGCACGGCAACACCGTGGCCGCGTGGGCCTGCGTGGCCGTGATGACCGTGGGCGTCATCGTCGGCTGCGTCGGGTTCATCAACGCCTCCGTGGCCGTGACCGTGGTGGGCATCGGGTTCATCGTCGTGGGTCTCGTCGTGGGCGGCGTGCTCAAGGCCATGGGCTACGGCAAGGGCGGGGCGAAGACCACCGCGCACTGACCGCCGCGCCCGCTCGCGGGCACGGTCAGGTTGGACGTCACCGGATGATGGCCGGCTCCTGGACACGGGGAGCTGGCCATCGTCATCAGCGTGGCGGGTGGGCGGCGCCGCCCCCGCTCGCCGACAGTCAAGGGAGTCTCATGACGCAGCAGCACACCGGCACGGTGCTGGACCGGATCATCGAGGGGGTGCGGGAGGACCTCGAGACGCGCAGGTCCGCGGTGAGCCTTCACGAGGTGCAGCGGGCGGCGGCCGAACAGACGCCGGCGCTGGACGCCGAGGCGGCGCTGCGGGGCTCGGACCCCGCCGCCGTGCAGGTCGTCGCCGAGGTCAAGCGCTCCAGCCCGTCCAAGGGGGCACTCGCCGAGATCTCGGACCCGGCAGCCCTCGCGGCCGCCTACGAGCGCGGCGGCGCCTCCGCGATCTCGGTGCTGACCGAGCAGCGCCGCTTCGGAGGCTCGTTGCAGGACCTGGATGCCGTGCGCCGCGCGGTGGGGATCCCGGTGCTGCGCAAGGACTTCGTGGTGGAGGACTACCAGGTGTGGGAGGCCCGGGCCCACGGGGCGGACATCGTGCTGCTCATCGTGGCCGCGCTGGACGACGACACCCTGGCCAGGCTGCTCGAGCTCACGCACCACCTGGGCATGCACGCCCTCGTGGAGACGCACACGGAGGCGGAGATCGACCGCGCGGTCGCCGCCGGGGCCCGCATCATCGGCGTCAACACCCGGGACCTCAAGACCCTCGAGGTGGACGTGGACACGTTCGGCCGCCTGGCGCGCCGGCTGCCCCGGGAGGCCGTGCTCGTGGCCGAGTCGGGAATCGTGGGCGAGGACCAGGTGCGGCTGTACGCCGGGCACGGGGCCAACGCCGTGCTCACGGGGGAGGCACTCGTGACGGCCGAGGATCCCTCCCAGCGGATCTCACGGTTCCGCGAGGTGGGTGCCCTGGCACGGGGCGAGTTCCTGGACGGCGCCACACCTCCCGCGGCCCAGGCGGAGCACGCCGCCTCGCAGGCCGCCGCCGACACCGACCCCGCCGAGGACACCGGTTCCCTGCGCCACGCGCCGGGCCCCTACTTCGGGGACTTCGGCGGGCGCTGGATGCCGGAGTCCCTCGTGGCGGCCCTCGACGAGCTCACGGAGACGTTCGAGAAGGCCCGCGCGGACGACGAGTTCCAGGCCGAGTTCCAGCGGCTGTGCCGGGACTACGCGGGCCGCCCCTCCCTGCTCACCGAGGCCGAGCGCTTCGGCGCCGAGCTGGGTGTGCGGGTGTTCCTCAAGCGCGAGGACCTCAACCACACCGGATCCCACAAGATCAACAACGTCCTCGGGCAGGCGCTGCTGGCCCGCCGCATGGGCAAGACCCGCCTGATCGCGGAGACGGGCGCGGGCCAGCACGGCGTGGCCACCGCGACCGCCGCCGCACTGTTCGGCATGGAGTGCACGGTGTACATGGGGGAGGAGGACACCCGGCGCCAGGCGCTGAACGTCGCGCGCATGCGACTGCTGGGCGCCGAGGTGGTGGCCGTGACCAACGGCTCACGCACCCTCAAGGACGCCATCAACGAGGCCCTGCGGGACTGGGTGGCCTCCGTGGACACCACCCACTACCTGCTCGGCACTGCCGCCGGTCCGCACCCGTTCCCGGCCATGGTGCGCTACTTCCACGAGCAGATCGGGGAGGAGGCGCGGGCGCAGATCCTCGAGCAGGCCGGGCGCCTTCCGGACGCCGTGACCGCGTGCGTGGGCGGCGGCTCCAACGCGATCGGGATCTTCCACGGCTTCCTGGACGACGCCTCCGTGCAGCTCTACGGCAACGAGGCCGGGGGCGACGGCGTGTCCACCGGCCGCCACGCCGCGACCATCTCCCTGGGCCGCCCGGGTGTGCTGCACGGGGCGAAGACCTTCCTGATGCAGGACACGGACGGCCAGACCGTGGAGTCCCACTCCATCTCCGCGGGCCTGGACTACCCGGCCGTGGGCCCGGAGCACTCCTACTTGCACTCGATCGGCCGGGTGGCGTACGAGGCCGTCACGGACCAGCAGGCCATGGACGCGTTCCGGCTGCTGTGCCGCACCGAGGGGATCATCCCCGCGGTCGAGTCCTGCCACGCGCTGGCGGGTGCCCGTGAGGTCGCCTCCCGGTGGGTCGCGGAGCTCGGGCCCGAGGCCGCCGCCCGGAAGATCATCGTGGTGTCCCTCTCCGGGCGCGGCGACAAGGACGTGGCCACGGCCGCGGAGTGGTTCGACATGCTCCCGGACGACAGCCACGAGGAACGCGTCGCGCAGAAAGGCGAGCAGCTGTGAGCACCACCGCACCCCCCGAGAACTCCGAGAACTCCGAGAGCACCGCCGGGAGCCTGACCGGGCGGATCGTGCCGCAGAACCTGTCCCGGGCGGGGGACTCACCCCTGTCCCGCAGGATCGAGCAGTGCCGGGAGCAGGGCCGACCCGCCCTCGTGGGCTACCTCCCCGCGGGGTACCCCACGGTGGCGGAGTCCGTCGAGGCGGCCGTGGCCCTCGGGCGCAACGGCGCGGACGTCATCGAGATCGGGATCCCCTACTCGGACCCCGTGATGGACGGGCCCGTGATCCAGGCCGCCACCACCGAGTCCCTGGCCAACGGTTTCCGTGTCTCGGACGTGTTCACCGTGGTGCGCGCCGTGGCCGAGCAGACGGACGCCGTTCCGGTGGTCATGACCTACTGGAACCCCGTGCTGCAGACTGGCGTGGACGAGTTCGCCCGCCGGCTGAGCGAGGCCGGGGGAGCGGGGATCATCACCCCGGACCTGATCCCGGACGAGGCCGGTGAGTGGTTCGCGGCGTCCGAGGAGCACGGGCTGGACCGGATCTTCCTGGTGGCCCCGTCCACCACGCGCGAGCGCATGGACATGACCGTGCACGCGTCGTCGGGCTTCGTGTACGCGGTGTCCGTGATGGGCGTGACGGGTGCGCGGGACAGCGTGTCCTCCGCCGCGGAGGACGTGGTGGCGCGTGCCCGTGCGGCCGGCGCGGAGCGGGTGTGCGTGGGCCTGGGAGTCTCCACCCGCGAGCACGTGCTGGAGATCGGCGGGTACGCGGACGGCGTCATCGTGGGCACGGCGCTCGTGCGGGCGCTGCGGGACGGCGGTCCCGACGCCGTGGGACGACTGGCCGCCGAGCTCGCGGGACGAGCGTGATGGGCCTCGCGGTCCCGGCGTCCATCCCCTCGCCGGAGATCAGCAGCATCCACATCGGCTTCCTCACCATCCACTTCTACGCGCTGTGCATCCTGCTGGGCATGGCGCTGGCCGTGTGGCTGACCATGCGGCGCTGGACCCGGCGCGGGCAGGACCCGGACGTGCTGTGGGACATCGTCTTCTGGGCGGTGCTCGCCGGCATCGTGGGCGCCCGCGCCTACCACGTGCTCATCACCGACCCCAAGGGCTACTTCGGCCCGGGAGCGGACCCGTGGGACGTCTTCCGGATCTGGGAGGGCGGGATCGGCATCATGGGTGCGGTCACCGCGGGAGCCGGTGCCGCGTGGCTGGTGTGCCGCCGCTACGGTCTGCCGCTGCACATCTTCGCGGACTGCGTGGCCCCGGGACTGCTGCTCGCCCAGGCCATCGGCCGCTGGGGCAACTGGTTCAACCAGGAGCTCTTCGGCAAGCCCACCACGCTGCCGTGGGGCCTGGAGATCTCCCCGAGCTCCCCGAACTTCCCTCCGGGGCTGCCCCCGGACACGCTGTTCCACCCCACGTTCCTCTACGAGAGCCTGTGGGACCTGCTGGGTGTGGTGATCCTGCTCCTCGCCGAGCGCCGGATGCGCGAGACCCACGGCCGGGTCTTCGCGCTCTACATGGTGTACTACGGCGTCGGGCGGCTGTTCATCGAGATGTTCCTGCGCGTGGATCCCGCCCTCATGGTGCTCGGGGTGCGCGTGCACGTGTGGACCTCCCTGCTGATCGTGCTGGGCGGTCTGGTGCTGTTCGTCGTCCTGGGGCGCCGTGCCCGGCGGAGTGGGTCCACCACGCCGTCCGCCACGCTGCCGGGTTCCGCTCCGACCGCCGGCTGAGCGCACCGCGCACCGCCGCGGCCACCGCCCCGGGTCACCGGACCGTCCATCCGGTGACCCGGGGCGGAGCCGTGTCCGGCATCCGGACAGTGTCCACATGCTGGAATCGGCGGGGCGGGCCCGGCTGTGACCTGAGCAACGTGCTACGTTACCGGAGCACCGCGTGGGAACCGCCATCCCGGGCTCCAGCCGGTGCCGATCCACGGCTTCCCACGCAGCCGCATCCTTTCCGCAACGGGGCGGACACAGGCGTCACCTGGATCCCACGACGCCCGCCGCGCACCCACCGAGTGTTCCCGGGCATCGTCGACGCACCAGACCAGCCCACCCCTTGGTGAGGAGCTCCGTCATGAGTCAGCAGCACACGCCCCACGAGGCGTCCCGCGAGCACGAGCCCGCAGACCACGCGCCCACCGGCACCGGACCGGAAGTCGTGTCCCCCTTCGAGCGGTTCTCCGCCGTGCCCCAGGGCCAGGGGCTGTACCGCGCGGAGGACGAGAAGGACGCGTGCGGCCTCGCCGTGGTCGCCACCCTGAACGGCACGGCCTCCCACGACATCGTCGACGCCGCGCTGACCGCGCTGCGCAACCTCGAGCACCGCGGCGCGGTGGGCGGGGACGAGGGCACGGGCGACGGCGCCGGGATCCTCACGCAGATCCCGCACGACTTCCTGCGGCACAGCGTGGACTTCCGTCTGCCGCCGCGTGGTTCCTACGCCGTGGGCACGGCGTTCATGCCCACGGGCGGGGCGCACCTGTCCGAGCTCAAGGAAGCCCTCGAGGACCTTGCGCGCGGCGAGCAGCTCGCCGTGCTGGGCTGGCGGGACGTCCCGGTGGTCGAAGAGGCCGTGGGGGCCTCCGCCCGCGCGGTGATGCCCACGTTCGTGCAGGTCTTCGTCGCGGACGCGCGCGCAGCGGAGGCCGCTGGGCCCGCGTGCGCCGACGGTGCGGCGTCGTCGGAGCGGGACGCGGCGCAGCTGGAGCTGGACCAGCGGGTCTTCCGCGTGCGCAAACGGGCCCAGAACAAGTTCGGGATCTACTTCCCGTCCTTCTCCTCCCGCACGCTCGTGTACAAGGGCATGCTGAGCACGGCGCAGCTCGAGCCGTTCTACCCGGACCTCTCCGACCCCCGCTTCACCACCGAGCTGGCCGTGGTGCACTCCCGGTTCTCCACCAACACCTTCCCGTCCTGGCCCCTGGCACAGCCCATGCGCACCCTGGCGCACAACGGGGAGATCAACACCGTGGTGGGCAACCGCAACTGGATGCGCGCCCGGCAGTCCTCGATGTCCGGGGCGGTGCTGGGCCGCCAGCCGGAGGACCTCTACCCGATCTGCTCCGAGGGCGCGTCCGACTCCCAGTCCCTGGACGAGGTCGCCGAGCTGCTGCAGCTCGCGGGACGACCTGTCACCGAGACCATGCTCATGCTGATCCCGGAGGCCTGGCAGAACCACGAGAGCATGGATCCCCGGCTCAAGGCCTTCTACGAGTACCATTCCACGCTCATGGAGCCGTGGGACGGCCCGGCGTGCGTGTCGTTCACGGACGGCGTGCGCGTGGGGTCCGTGCTGGACCGCAACGGTCTGCGCCCGGGGCGCTTCTGGCAGACCCAGGACGGCCTCGTGGTCTTCGCGTCCGAGGTGGGCGTGGTGGATGTGGGGGACCGTCGCGTGGTCCGCAAGGGCCGGGTGGCTCCCGGCACCATGTTCCTCGTGGACACCCGGGCGGGGCGGATCGTGGAGGACGCCGAGATCAAGGCCGAGCTCGCGGCCGCGAAGCCCTGGGAGGACTGGGTGCGAGAGTCGGTCCGGCCGGTCTCCGAGCTTCCCGAGCGTGAGCACATGAGCCACCCGGCCCACTCCGTGCGGCTGCGGCAGAAGACCTTCGGCTACACCGAGGAAGAGCTCAAGATGATCGTGGGCCCCATGGCCACGACGGGTGCGGAGCCCATCTACGCGATGGGCACCGACACCCCCGTGGCCGTGCTCTCCAACCGGTCGCGTCTGCTCTACGACTACTTCGTGCAGTCCTTCGCGCAGGTCACCAACCCCCCGCTGGACGCCATCCGCGAGGAGCTCGTGACCTCCATGGCGGGCGCCGTGGGGCCCATGGCCAACATGCTCTCCACCGCCCAGACCCGCACGCGGCAGATCCGCCTGGACTTCCCGGTCATCGACAACGACCAGCTGGACCAGTTCGCCCACCTGGACGACGACGACGGCGCGTCGCTGAGTCTGCGCGTGCGCGGGCTCTACCGGCCCGTGGACGGGGCGCGGTCGCTGCGGGACAGGATCGCGGAGATCTGCGAGAAGGTCTCCGCCGCGGTCAACCGCGGTGTGCAGTTCGTGATCATCTCGGACCGCGACTCCAACGGGGCGTGGGCCCCCATCCCGTCCCTGCTGCTGACCTCGGCCGTGCACCACCACCTGCTGCGCTCGGCCACCCGCACCAGGGTGGCGCTGATCGTGGAGTCCGGTGACGTGCGCGAGGTCCACCACGTGGCGCTGCTGCTGGGCTACGGCGCCTCCGCGGTGAACCCGTACCTGGCCATGGAGTCCGCGGAGGAGCTCGTGCGGCGCGGTGAGGTCACCGGCGTCAACGAGGAGCAGGCCGTGTCGAACCTCATCACGGCGCTCGGCAAGGGCGTGCAGAAGATCATGTCCAAGATGGGCATCTCCACCGTGCAGTCCTACTGCGGCGCCCAGACCTTCGAGGCGCTCGGGCTGTCCAGCGAGCTCGTGGCGGACTACTTCTCCGGAACCCGCACGCAGATCGAGGGCGTGGGCCTGGACGTGATCGCCGCGGAGACCGAGGCGCGGCACCGGCTCGCGTACCCGGAGGACGGTGTCACCGAGCCCCACCGGGACCTCGCGACCGGCGGCGAGTACGACTGGCGCCGCGAGGGACCCCGCCACCTCTTCGACCCCCACACGGTGTTCCGGCTGCAGCACGCCACGCGCACGGGGCGCTACGACATCTTCAAGTCCTACACGCAGCGGGTGGACAGCCAGGCCCGGGAGATCGCGTCGCTGCGCGGGCTGATGAGCTTCGCCTCCACCCGCGAGCCGGTGGACATCGACGAGGTCGAGCCGGTCAGCGAGATCGTCAAGCGCTTCTCCACCGGGGCCATGAGCTACGGCTCCATCTCCATGGAGGCGCACGAGACCCTCGCGATCGCCATGAACCGGCTGGGCGGGAAGTCCAACACGGGCGAGGGCGGCGAGGACGTGGAGCGGCTCGTGGACCCCGAGCGCCGTTCCGCCATCAAGCAGGTGGCCTCGGGACGCTTCGGTGTCACGAGCCTCTACCTGGCGTCCGCGGACGACCTGCAGATCAAGATGGCCCAGGGTGCGAAGCCCGGTGAGGGCGGCCAGCTCATGGCCCAGAAGGTCTACCCGTGGATCGCCCGCACCCGGCACTCCACCCCCGGGGTGTCCCTGATCTCTCCGCCGCCGCACCACGACATCTACTCGATCGAGGACCTCGCGCAGCTCATCTACGACCTCAAGCGCTCCAATCCGAAGGCGCGCGTGCACGTCAAGCTCGTCTCGGAACGGGGGATCGGCACCGTGGCGGCGGGCGTGACCAAGGCCAAGGCCGACGTCGTGCTGGTCTCCGGCCACGACGGCGGCACCGGTGCCGCGCCGCTGAACTCGCTCAAGCACGCCGGGATGCCGTGGGAGCTGGGGCTCGCCGAGACCCAGCAGACGCTGCGGCTCAACGGCCTGCGCGAGCGCGTGGTGGTGCAGGCGGACGGGCAGCTCAAGACCGGGCGGGACGTGGTCGTGGCCGCGCTGCTCGGGGCGGAGGAGTTCGGCTTCGCGACCGCTCCGCTCGTGGTCGAGGGCTGCATCATGATGCGCAAGTGCCACCTGGACACGTGTCCCGTGGGCGTGGCCACGCAGAACCCCGAGCTGCGTTCACGCTTCACCGGCAAGGCCGAGCACGTGGTGAACTTCTTCGAGTTCATCGCCCAGGAGGTGCGCGAGCACCTCGCGGAGCTCGGCTTCCGCAGCATCGCGGAGGCCGTGGGCCACGCCGAGGTGCTGCGCACCCGGGAGGCCGTCGAGCACTGGAAGGCCAAGGGGCTGGACCTGAGCCCCGTGCTGGACTCGTTCCGCGCGGAGGGCGTCACGGACGGACTGCGCAGCACCACGTCTCAGGACCACGAGCTGGAGAAGCACTTCGACAACCGGCTCATCCCGCTCGCGGCCCCGGCCATCGAGCGCGCGGAGCCCGTGCGGGTCCAGGAACGCGTGGTCAACACGGACCGTGCGGTGGGCACCATGCTCGGCTACACCGTCACGAACGCCCTGGGCACGCGCGAGCTGCCGGACGACACGATCGACGTGACCCTCACGGGCCAGGCGGGCCAGTCGCTCGGCGCCTTCATCCCGCGCGGCATCACGCTGCGTCTCGAGGGGGACGCCAACGACTACACCGGCAAGGGACTCTCCGGCGGGCGGATCGTGGTGCGGCCACCGCGGGATGCGGCCTTCACGGCCCACGAGAACGTGATCGCGGGCAACGTGATCGGCTACGGCGCCACGAGCGGTGAGATGTTCTTCAACGGCGTGGTGGGCGAGAGGTTCCTGGTCCGCAACTCGGGCGCCACCGCGGTGGTCGAGGGCATCGGGGACCACGGCTGCGAGTACATGACCGGCGGCGTCGCCCTCGTGCTCGGTGAGACCGGACGCAACTTCGGCGCCGGCATGTCCGGGGGAGTGGCGTACGTGCTGGACCTGGACGAGACGGACGTGAACCGGCAGGCACACGCCAACGGCGACCTGCAGCTCGGGCACCTGGACGGCAACGACCGCGAGCTGGTGCTGGAGCTGCTCAAGCGCCACGGCGAGGAGACGGGCTCCGAGTTCGCCGCCGCGCTGCTCGCGGACCCCCAGCACAGCCTGACCCGCTTCACCAAGGTGCTGCCGCGGGACTACTCCGCGGTGCTGGCACTGCGCAACGAGGCCGAGGCCGAGGGCGAGGACCCGGACGGCGACGGCACCTGGCACAAGATCCTGGAGGCGACCCGACGTGGCTGATCCCCGTGGTTTCCTGACGGTCCGCGAGCGTGCGGACCGTCCCAAGCGTCCCGTCCCGGTGCGCCTGATGGACTGGAAGGAGGTCCAGCAGCGCCAGGAGGCCGGCGTGCTCCACCAGCAGGCCGGGCGCTGCATGGACTGCGGCGTGCCCTTCTGCCACCAGGGGTGCCCGCTGGGCAACCTGATCCCGGAGTGGAACGACCTGGTGTGGCGGGAGCAGTGGGGCGAGGCGTCCGAGCGGATGCACGCCACCAACAACTTCCCCGAGTTCACCGGCCGGGTCTGCCCCGCGCCGTGCGAGTCCTCGTGCGTGCTGGGCATCAACCAGGATCCCGTGACCATCAAGCAGGTGGAGTACGCGATCGGGGAGAAGGCGTTCGAGGACGGCCTGATCAAGCCCTGCATCCCGCAGCGACTCGTGGGCCGGACCGTCGCGGTGGTCGGCTCCGGGCCCGCGGGTCTTGCGGCGGCCCAGCAGCTCACGCAGGCGGGCTTCACGGTGGCGGTGTACGAGCGCGACGACCGCATCGGTGGGCTGCTGCGCTACGGCATCCCCGACTTCAAGCTCGAGAAGTCTGTGCTGGAACGCCGTCTGGACGTCATGCGCCAGGAGGGCACGCGCTTCCGAGCCGGCGTGGAGATCGGCCGGGACATCACGTGGGACGTGCTGCGCCGGCGCTACGACGCCGTGGTGGTGGCCACGGGTGCCACCCTGCCCCGCGAGCTGGAGATCCCCGGGCGGGACCTCCACGGGATCCACCCCGCGATGGACTACCTGGTGCGCTCCAACAAGCACGTGGCGGGGGACGAGGTCCCGGACCTGGTGGACGCCCGCGGCAAGCACGTGATCGTGCTCGGCGGCGGGGACACCGGGTCCGACTGCATCGGCACCGCCCTGCGACAGGGTGCTGCGTCCGTGACGTCGCTGGCCATCGGCCGCAAGCCGCCGGTGGACCGGGCGGACGAGGAGCCCTGGCCCATGATGCCCAAGGTCTTCGAGGTCTCCACGTCCCACGAGGAGGGCGGGGAGCGCACCTTCCTGGCCTCCACCGTGGAGTTCGTGGGGGAGGACGGTCACGTCACCGGACTGCGCGTGGCCGAGACCGAGTACCGCGAGGACGGCTCCCGCGGTCCCCGCACCGGGACCGAGAAGGTGCTGCCCGCTGACCTCGTGCTCCTGGCCCTCGGGTTCACGGGCAACGAGTCGGAGCAGCTCACGGAGCAGCTGCCCGTGGCACTGGACGGCCGCGGCAACGTGGCACGGGACGAGAGCTACATGACCGCGGTGGACGGCGTGTTCTCGTGCGGGGACGCCGGGCGCGGTCAGTCGCTCGTGGTCTGGGCCATCGCGGAGGGCCGCGCGTGCGCCGCGAACGTGGAGCGCCACCTCACGGGCCAGACCCGGCTGCCGGAGCCCGTGGCACCCTCGGAGCGGGCGATCGACCTGAGCCTGTGAGGCACGGTGCGGCAGACCCCGGCCCAGCGGCGTCGGGGCCCGTGCGGAGGGTGTGACGCAGTGTGCGGCGCCCCGTAAGCGGGCTCATGTTCTTCCGGTGCCCGGGATTGCTAGGCTGGGGACAACATCGGCGGAGCGGCCGCGGCCACGCAGCATCGGCAGCGTGACCCGGCCGCTTCCGTTGTGTGTGACAACCATCCGTTCTTCGAGAAGGAGTCACCCATGCGTCGAGCGAAGATCGTGGCCACCATCGGCCCCGCCATCTCCTCGTACGAGAACATCACCCAGGCGATCCGGGCCGGCATGAACGTGGCCCGCCTGAACATGAGCCACGGGGACCACTCCGTGCACAGCGCCTCCTACGAGAACATCCGCCGGGCCGGCGAGGAACTGGACACCACGGTGGCGATCCTCGCGGACCTGCAGGGTCCCAAGATCCGCCTGGGCAACTTCTCGGACGGCCCGCACGAGCTGGAGGTCGGTGACACCTTCACGATCACCGTCCGGGACGTGCCCGGGACCCGGGAGATCTGCTCCACCACGCACAAGGGCCTGCCCGGGGACGTCTCCGTGGGGGACCCGCTGCTGATCGACGACGGCAAGGTGGCCCTGCGCGCCACCCAGGTCACGGACACGGACGTCACCACCGAGGTGGTCGTGGCCGGACCGGTCTCCGACCACAAGGGCATCAACCTGCCCGGTGTGGCCGTCAACGTCCCCGCCCTGAGCGACAAGGACGAGGCGGACCTGCGCTGGGCGCTGCAGCGCGGCGTGGACATCATCGCGCTGTCCTTCGTGCGGGACGCCAAGGACATCACCCGCGTGCACGAGATCATGGCGGAGGAGGGTCGCAAGATCCCCGTGATCGCCAAGATCGAGAAGCCCCAGGCCGTGGACGCGCTGCACGAGATCATCGACGCGTTCGACGGCATCATGGTGGCCCGCGGCGACCTCGGTGTCGAGCTTCCGCTCGAGGCCGTGCCGATCGTGCAGAAGCGCGCGATCGAGCTCGCGCGCCGCTGGGCCAAGCCCGTCATCGTGGCCACCCAGGTGCTGGAGTCCATGATCGACAACCCGCGTCCCACGCGCGCCGAGGCCTCCGACTGCGCCAACGCCGTGCTCGACGGCGCGGACGCCGTGATGCTCTCGGGCGAGACCTCGGTGGGCAAGTACCCCATCAAGACGCTCGAGACCATGGCCAGCATCATCGAGGCCACCGAGACCGAGGGCATGGACCGGATGCCGCCGCTCGGCACCGAACCGCGGACCCGCGGCGGTGCGGTCACTCGCGCGGCGGTGACCATCGCCCGGCAGCTGGACGTCGAATACATCTGCACGTTCACGCAGTCCGGTGACTCCGCACGTCGGCTCTCCCGGCTGCGTCCCGACCGGCCCATCCTGGCCTTCACGCCCGAGAAGAGCGTGCAGTCCTGGTTGCAGCTGCTGTGGGGGGTCCAGTCCATCCGCGTGGACCGCGTGGAGCACACGGACGACATGACCCGCCAGGTGGACCACCACCTGTTGCAGTACGACCTCGCGGACACCCAGGACATGGTGGTGATCTGCGCCGGTTCGCCCCCCGGCCACGCCGGGTCCACCAACCTGGTCAAGGTCCACCGGGTGGGAGACCTCCAGGACGCGGGGGAGGCCCCGCAGCGCGAGCCGCACGAGGGTGTGGGCCCGTGGCGGGAGACCCTTCGCGGTTCCGGTTCCTGGCGCGAGCCGTGAGCCGGTGACCGGCCGAACGGCACGCTCCCGGTCTCACGGGGGCGCCGTGGACGACGACGCGGGGTGCGGATCGTGGGATCGGCGCCCCGCGTCGTCGTCGTGGGGACCGCCCACCGGCCCGCCCGGGGGCGCGACCCGGTGCGGCGGACGCAGCGGTGGCGCGAGCGGACGGGCACCCGGGAACGACGAACGGCCCCGTATCTACGGGGCCGTTCTCGTGCTGGTCCGACCAGGTGGTTCGTGGTGCCCAAGGTGGGACTCGAAAACGCCTCCCGCGCGTGTCCTGAGACGGTACGGCCCGGAACGGCGCGGAACGCGGCTAACCCGATGCGGGCCGGGGCGCCGGGCTCGTTGACGCGGTCAACACGCCCCAAACCTACCCCGCCGCGCCCTGCAGCTCCTCGAGCTCCACCGCGCTCGCGAAGTGCAGGCGGTCGATGAGCACCTGCTCGGTCACACCGAGTTCTTGGGCCAGGTGCCATTCGTCCAGTTGGGATCCCACATGCGCAGTGATCGCCTCCCACGGTACGAGTAGCCGCGCGGTCTGCGCTCGGACGTCGTCTTCCACCGCCGCGGGCTGGTGCCGGGTGTGGCCGCGGCTGATGTGCACGAGCTCGTGCGTCAGCGCGCAACGGGCCTCTACATCGGTGAGGTGTTCATCCAGCCACACGTGCCGCCCGTCGGTGCATCCGCTGGCCACGCGAAGCGGCGCGCGCTGCACGGAGATGCCGTGCTTCTCGATCAGGGCCCAGGGGTCGAACATGCGTTCGAATGTAGTTGTGGCCGGGGACACGCATAGGCCCCCGCCCTCAGAGGAGCTGCGTCTCTCCCTGCGCACGGAAACTGTCAGGTTGACGCATAACGAGGCCCTGGTTGGTCGCAACCACTCTGCCGCGGGCTTCGACAATCTCGTGGTGCTTGAACCAGTCGTGGGCTTGCGCCAGAGTTTCGTCGGCACGTAGGTGGATCTCGACGCTGGCCGCGCGTCCATTGCGGCGTGTGTCGACGGTGGCTATCCCGAAGGGCTCCCCAGTCTTGTGCTGCATCCGGTAGATGGGACCAGATAGGACCTCGGTCTTCTGCACCGCCGATCGTCTGAACTTTGGGATCATCTGATCCAGGAGATCTGTGGCTTCCGAGGGGATGTCGACATGAACCGAGTAGAGGCTCCGCGCTACAGGCACCTCGGTGGCCCACTTTGGAGTCACGTCGAGACTCTTGACGTCATCGTGTTCGATGATGTTCTTGACCGAGACGAGCAAGTTACGTGTGACACCTCGGTGGATCAGTTCGTTCACGGCCTCCGTATCGGGGACACGGGCCCGGTCAATCGCGATCGTCTGGAGTTGCCCTAGCGCGTCGATCATTGTGCGGGTGACCCGGCGTTCTTCAGGCTCGCGGATAGCCACCTGCGTGTCCGGCAACGGCTGGGTTTCCTCAGCGTTCTGCGCTGTCGTTGTCTGCGGCAGCGGGACGATGAGTGGAAGGATGTAGGAGCCGGGCTTTGTCTGCCCGAACTGCGCGTGTTTCACGACGCGGTCGCCGATCCTCGACCAGTTCGTGATGTGGGGTTGCGGCCTCTGCGCTGCAGTGGCCGCAGACCGCAGGACCTGCCACACGCTGCGGAAGAGATCCGCTCCGGAGGCTGCGTAAATCGTGTGTTCTGATGCCAGCGCTGTTCCGGCCCGGAAGTCGAAGACATCGGCCCACAAGCCACGGAGTCGTGAGTCGACCTCCTCGACGGCAAGACCCATGCCGGAAGCAACTCGTTCAAGAACGCCAGCCCACCCCCAGTCTTGCTGGGTGAGTCCGTTTGGGATGCCGACGCGCGCGCCTAGGGGGGAGGCCCAGAGCTCGCCAGCGGGTCCACGTGATGCCAGTGACCATCCGGCATCTTCAAGTACCTTGAGAAGGCCGGAGCGATCGGCGGGGGCGCTCAATTCAGTGGCTGTATCCATCAGGCTCCGAACCACCTTTCCAGCTCCTCGAAGATCTCACGAACAGTGTCCGCCGTGAAGCGCTGGGACCGTGGGAACACAACCCCACCGGAGGTCTGAGTTACGGTCGGGCCATTCAGCTTAGCCCAGTAGGCTGCAGCTGGAATGCGAGTGACATCCTCGACCGAACTGTCCATCCATTGCGCGTCGTCAGGGGTGTTCTCAAGGACGACCAGTACCCCGTAGACAGGAAGCAGGTTCTCAGACCACTGTTCCCAGTGCTGTGGGGTCACCTGAATCCTGGCTTCGCCTGCCTGGTTGAACTTGGGCGCTGTGGTCGCCTTGACCTGCACCCGCACAGGACCCAAGTTGTACTCGATGTTCGCGTCGATGCCGATGACGTCTTCATCGGAGGAGGTCTCACTGAAACCGACGCCAGCGCTAGCCATCACTGCGCGTACGTAGGCCACGCCGAAACGACCCGTTCGGGCAGTACGCGCCAGCGTCTGATGTGGCAGACGCGAGACCTGGGAAGCGCTCATGCCTGGTCTGCCTCATGTGCGCCGTTCGGCAACTGCGGCCTCTCGGCCGTCTCGTCCTGCGCCCGCCGGCGCTCGCTGCTGGTCACTGGAGCTCCGGACTCACGGAGCCGGCGTCGCGTGCGGATGCAGCGGAGTTCTTCTTCTCCCGCGTTTTGGCCGCCTTGCGCAGCTTCTTGATGACCGTCTTCTCGTTGAAGAGGCTGTCCCTGCGCGTGTTGATGACCCCGTTCTCGTCGATGCTGATGATCTCAAGGCCGGGCGCTACGTTCCCGTCCTTCTTGGAGCGAGATAGCCCCAGAAGGAGCAGGACGACCAGCCAGAGGCCAAGCGAGATACAGATCAGCAGGATGTGAAACGAAAGGACGAGGATCCCGCCCACTGTGCCGAGTGACAGGTCTGTCAGGTCTCGGAGGAGGCTGGTCTTGGGGCGCGCGTACTTGAGGCACACCGTGCTGTCGTCCCGGTAGAGGATGGTCGTCTCGAGTGGATCTCGGACTCGAGCACTCCGACGGACTACCTCCTCTGTGAGTAGCTGGTCTCGTTGACTCTGCGAAACGGTGTTCAAGGCGTGACTCCTGGGGGGGGTCAGGCGGGGTCCCATTCCCCGCCGTCTTGCGAGGCTTCCGCCTCCTGGTCTTGGACTGTGCGCATGGCACGTCCCTCGCTGGGGGCATCGTAGGCCGCCAGCGCGTACTCGTCGGGGACGGGTGGTGCGGTGTCCTCGGGCGCCGGGCTCTCCCCGGCGTGGTTCATGGGGGACGGTTGCGTCGGCTGCGCGCCGCCCGCTTCCGTCCGCGGTTCCTGCTCGTGGTCCTCGGGGTCGTGTTCATGGGTGCTTGCTCCTTCAGTGGCTGCGCGGATCACGTGCAGGATGGCGTCCTGCATCATCGGATCCAGCGTCGAGACGGTGGCCGGCAGTCGAACCTCGAACGGGCTGCGGGTCTCGCGAACGTCGATGCCGAAGGATGCCGCGTAGGCCAGCACCACGGTCCGCTCGGGGACGTCCAGGGCGACCGACAGGGCCTTCACCATGTCCGCGCTCTTGGGCCACCCCTTGGGCCGGTTGTTCGCAAGGTCCGACAGCTGCTGCTTCGTGAGGCCAAGACCGGCACCCTGCGCTCGCTGGGCGAGGGCTTCATAAGAGAGGTCGCTGGCCGCCTTCTGGGCCTTCACGAGGTCGCTGATCGTCTGCACGGATCCAATATCTCCACTGCCGGGGGAGCGGTCTAGCGGGCCGCAACACATACCGTCTACCACTGATTGACGTCCCCACCATACCTAGGCGGCTACTAGAAAAACGTCACGAGAGGGGCGCGCCGCGCAATAACGGCGCGGATTGGGGGTGTCCCGCCCTCTTGCACCGTCTACCAGTAGGCACTACTCTGTCCATCAGTAGTTGACAGATATACGCCTACTAGGAGACACTCAGATGCACAAGGTGACGAGACTGAAGCACCGTTGGCCGAAAGGAACTTGGATGCGACTCAAGAGCGCAGACACCTTGCGGGCATTGATGGATCAGGACGGGTTCTCCCACGGTCGACTCGCGCGCTACGCCGGATGCAGCAAGGGGTTCATCTCCCACCTGCTGGCCGGCCGCCGCAGCTCATGCACCCCCGAGCTCGGGGCTCGCATCGCGGAGGCGCTGAACGTACCCGTCCAAGTCCTTTTCGACGTCCACAAGTCCACCAGCAGCAGTACGAACGACATCCACGAGAGGACGGCGGCATGAGCCAGCAACTCACTGAGTTCATCTACGGCAACCAGCAGGTGCGCGTCGTCGAGCACGAGGGCATGCCCTGGTTCGTCGCCACGGACCTGGCGCGGGTCCTTGAATACCGAGACTCGGCGAACCTCGTGCGTGGTCTCGACGAGGAGGACGTTCGTACTCACATTGTGAGTACGAACGCCGGGCCCCGCGAGGCACTGGTCATCAGCGAAGGCGGGCTGTACACGATCCTCGTCCGGGCCCGCACGGAACGGGCTCGCCCGTTCCGCCGGTGGGTGACCCACGAGGTGCTCCCGCAGATCCGGAAGACGGGCGCGTACACCGCCCAGCCGCAGCTGCAGGTCCCGCAGTCCCTCCCGGAGGCGCTGCGAGCTTACGCCCGTGAGGTGGAAGCTCGGGAGGCCATGGAGGCCTACGCGAAGGAGCTTGAGCCCAAGGGCGAGGCCTATGACGCCTTCCTCTCCGGTGACGGGACCTACTCCATCGGCAACGTCGCGAAGATGCACGGCCTGTCCCAGAACAAGCTGTTCGCGCTGATGCGCTCGGCCGGGGTGATGATCTCTAAGGGCGCCATGCGCAACACCCCGTACCAGCGGTACATGCACCACTTCGCTGTGAAGGCCTACGACTTCACCCGCACGGACGGCACGGTCGGCACCTCGTACACCACCCGCGTGCAGCCCTCCGGCGTGGACTTCCTCCGCCGCAAGCTCTCCCTCACCCCGGCCACGGACGTGGAGGTGGCGGCGTGAGCACCCCCACGGACTTCACCGGCTGGATGCCCGCCGAGGTCTCGGCCATGACGGGCCTGTTCTCGGAGACCGAGCTCAAGCGCATGGCCGGGCGCGGCGAGATCGCACACCACCGCGGCGCCCGCGGCAAGGTCGTGTTCTTCCCGGACGACGTGAAGGCCCTACTGCGCCACACCGCGGTCCGCCCTGCCAAGGCCGAGAAGACCACCCCGGCACCCGCACCCGCGGAGCTCGTCCCGCCGGTGGTCTCACCGTTCCGCACCACGTCGCGCTCGCGGGCGGCTCATAACGAGGCGGCGGCGTCGTGAGCGCGGCGCGGCGGGTCACGTACGAGCGGGTCACGTTCACGGACCTGCGAGCAGACCCCTTCCGGGAGGTGGTGGGCATGGTCCGGCACACGGACGCCCCATCCCGGCGGGTGGCAGTGGGGACGTTCGTCCAGCACTGCCTGTCTCGTGCGACGCGCAACAGCGCGGCGTTCGAGATCGCGTGGGGGAACTCGGGGTCAGCCCCAGCACAAGTGCTCTTGGGGGGCATATGTGCCGGCGACCTCGAGTTCGCCCCCGCCACTTTCGATCAGGCCCACGCGGCCGCAGACCACGACGCCGGCCAGCCGCTGGCTGTCGGACATGCAAGGGGAGACTAATGAGCACCATCCTCAACGCGCTGTGCGCGATCATCCCGGACCCGCTCGAGGCGTGGCTGGCCGGTGGCGGGAACATGACCGTCCTGGTCCTCGGCCTGGTCGGCCTGGGCCTGTACACCTGGGTGCGCCCGGCCGGGGGTGAGCGTCGTGGTTGAGACGACCCTGTCCCGCCGCCTGGCTGCGTTCGCTGACGCGGTGACCACGGCGATGACGGGCGCTACCGCGGTCATGCAGGCCCGCGAGGAGGAGCAGCAGGCACGGGCCTCCCGTGCGCGGCGTCGCGACCTGGACCGTCCCCGGGTGCACGTGCACAAGGGCGGGGCGAACCTGTTCAGCAGGCTCCCGCAGGGCGACCCCCGCAACCTGATGCCGGCAGGCGGGCGGCTGTCCCAGGACAGCTGGCACGTGTGGACCCTGCAGCCCGAGGCCGCAACCGAGGGCATCACGGGATCCTTCGTCGGGTCCTTCGACACGTGGGACGAGGCCATGCTCGTCGCCCACCATGTTGCCGAGCACGGACGTGTCCCGGCCCAGTGGGTCCCCAACGTCTCCGACCTGATCGAGGGCCTGCTCGACGAGACCACCGAGGACGTTTTCTGCGGGGTGGGTGAGGTCCCATGCTGACTGCCCCCACCATATTTCTCGTCGTGCTCCCCGGGTGCATCGCCGTCATCGCCGCGGGTGCCCTCGGCGCGCACTGGTCCGCGGCCCAACGCGCCCGCCAGCAGCGCGACCTCCTCGCACGCATGCAGGGCCGGGGTGATCGCTCATGAGCGGCTACGTGTACCGCGGGGGCAAGCCCGAGGACCGGTCCGCGCTCAGTCAGCGCAACCGCGCCCTGGCCGCGGAGCTGGAGACCGCGCGGCAGCGTATCCAGCAGCTCAGCGGGGCCGTCTCCACGCTCACAGGCGTGAGGGACCGGCAGCGCGCCGAGGTCCTGGACCTCACCCGGCAGGTCGCGGCCGCCCGCGCCGAGACCCCCGCACCGGCCCCGTCCCAGGACGTGGCCGTGCACCGGGGCCGGGTGCGTGCCCTGCTCACCGCGCTGCGCGCCGAACGCGACGCCGCTCAGCGCGCGGCCGGGGAGGCCACAGCCGAGCGCGCCCGCCGTACCCACGCCGAGACCGCCGCGTCCCGCGCCGAGCAGGCACTGCAGGAGCTGCGCGCCGAGATCGCCGAGGACCACCAGGCCCGCGTGGAACGCGTCACCACCGAGACCACCACCACCCGCGAGAACGCCCGCCTCACCCAGCGTGTCGCTGACCTCGAGGGCGCCCTCACCGACTGCCAGCAGATGCGCACCGACGCGCTCGCGGATCGTGACCGGGCGGTGGCGGAGGCCATGACGGTCCAGGCCGCTCTGGACGAGACGCACACGACGATCACCCACGCGCTGCCCGCCATGTGGGCGGTCCGCCGGCACCGCAACGAGATCGAGAAGGAGAACGCCTGATGGCTGGAGAGACCAACCTGACCGTGGTCGGGAACCTGACCGCTGACCCTGAGCTGCGCTTCACCCCCTCCGGGGCTGCGGTGGCGAACTTCACCGTGGCGTCCACGCCGCGCCAGTTCGACCGGCAGGCCAACGAGTGGCAGGACCAGGAGACCCTGTTCATGCGCTGCTCGGTGTGGCGTGAGGCCGCGGAGAACGTGGCCGAGTCCCTGTCCAAGGGCACCCGCGTGATCGTGCAGGGCAGGCTCAAGGCCCGCTCGTACGAGACCCGTGAGGGGGACCGCCGCACCAGCATAGAGCTGGACGTGGACGAGGTCGGCCCGTCCATGAAGTACGCCACCGCCAAGGTGCAGCGCAACGCCAAGGGCACCGGCAACTCCTCGCAGGACTTCGGCGGCCATCAGGGCGGCGGGTACGGCGGCGCCCAGGGCTACGGCGGCGCCCGGGGCTACCCGCAGGGCCCCGAAGCCCAGCAGGGCGGGTCCGCGTGGGACGCGGCCACCCCCGGCGCTCAGAACGCCTTCGACGGGATGCCCGCCGGGGACGCCGAGCAGGAGCCCCCGTTCTGATGGGCGCCCGGACCCCGTACACGGCGACGTTCACCGTGCGCTTCACCCGCGCCGGCCACATCAAGGACCTCGCGTGCACCGTCGAGCTCGACATCAACCCGGCCCGGGCCGACCCGTCCGACGTGATGCCCGCCCTCCACGCCGCTGTAGGCCCCTGGCTGATCCAGCACGCCCCCGGGATGACCGGCCAGGACCTCGAGTTCGTGCAGGAACGCGTGGACCCACCCGCCGGATTCATGCGCCTCAACGGCGGCCTCTACGGCGGCGGCACCTGGGAACAGACCGCCACGAGACCAATCACCACCCCGGAGGCCACCCCATGACCATCACCACACCCCGCCCCATGCCCGTCAGCCAGTGGGACGACTACCTCGCCGCACTCCAGCGCGTCACAGCCGGCCCGCACACCGAGGACATGGTCGAGCTCTGCCGCACCCGCTACGGAGCCACCACAGCCGAGACCACCGCCGCGCTCGCAGCGATCCAAGACACCGAGGAGCCCCGATGAGCCCAATCATCTACGCCCGCCACCGTTGCGCCCCCGCCGAGGACCCCGACGGCGCCGCCATGGGCTGCGATGAGGCCGAGGGCGTCATGTGGCAGTGCCCCGAGTGCGACGCCTACTGGGAGACAGAGGTCACGAAGGCCATCAACGGGCAGGTGCTCAGATTCGCCTGGGCCTGCATGGGCCGGCCCCGCGAGCAGGCACAGCTCCGCGAGGTCGAAGCTGCTCTCAACCCCACGGCTACCACCCCCACGGTGACGCCGGACATGGTGCAGCTCGTGCTCGACACGTACGCGAAGCACATGAGCGTCACCCCGAACGACGGCGCCGAGCCTCTCGGATGGTGCGGGGAGTGCGAGACCGGCATCTACGGACCGCACACCATCCAGGCGCACGCCCGGGAGAAGGCCGCTGAGGCCCTGCAGGGCGCGCTCGCCGCGGGCGTTCACCAATGAGCGCCTACACGCCCCGCCCGGGGGAGCGCGCCGTGCTCCACACCGCCAGCACGGGCCAGCTGTGGCTGCTGGTCATGAACCCGATCGGGAAGTGGCAGCACATCGGCGCATTCGACCCGGATGGACCCCACGTCTCCTGGTACCCGCACGTCACCTACGAGGAGGACTGGTGCCGGTCCCGGCCCACGGACCACGCCACCCAGGAGTGGGCATGGAACCTGCTCGACCTAGCGAGGAACCGAGCCCGGCTCGGATATCCCCTCGCCGACCTGGCCACCCACGAGGTGACCGTGATGCCGCGCGCTCCGCGGCATGTCCTGCAGCTGGGACCACTGGACCGGCCCGCCGAGACCACACCCACCCACCAGCCCGCGGAGACGGAGGAACTGTGCCTGTTCTGACCACCCACAGCGCTCGCCGCGACCCCGGGAGCCGACCGTGATTCTCGGCGTCCTACTAGCCCACGTGGCGGCCCGATGGGCTGCCACCCGAGACCGAGCACCCGTCCACGGGTGGGTGCCAGACGAAAGCGAGACCGAAGAATGAAACCGATCATCAGAGACCGCGCCCGCGCCGCATTCACCCAGCTGCGTGAGGACCTCGCCGCCGTAGCCCCGACGTTCGCGTACCTGCTGCGGGTGGCCGCCGACTGCATCGTGCCCACGAGCCGAACCATCGCCAGGCGCGTCTACCGCGCCTGGGAGGACGGATGCCCTAGCGCTGAGGTGCGTCGAGACCTGGAACGCCGCGGACAGGAGGGGGCATGACCCTCATCCTCGGGATCCTCATCGCCGCGGCCCTCGGCCCCACCCTCACCGGCGCCGCCATGACCATGCTCCTCATCATCTTCGCGCTCGCCGTGCTCCCGCCCGTGGAGCCCGCCGAGCGGGTGACCCTCATCGACGTCCTCGAAAGGAAGTAGCCATGCCCACCGATTCCAAGGTGACCGTGGAGTCCACCTACCAGAACCCCATCCCCTTCGGTGAGATCCAGCGGTTCGTCTCGGACGTGGGCCACTACATCGGGGATGACGCCGAAGTGAGGATCCGCCAGACCCCAGAGACAGGCCACCCGACCGACCCCGGCGGGGACATCACCATCAGGGCCACCGGCTCACCGCGACCCCACACCCAGGAAGGAAACCTCCGATGACGAAGCTCTCCGGCTCACTCCCCAAGGAGAACGGCCTCACCCAGATCAACAGCCTGATGGTCAACGACCCCCAGCAGGGCTACCTCGTGGTCGGGATCGTCCGCCCCTCCAAGATCACCACCGACGTCGACACCGGCGAGGCGGAAGCCACCGCCACCCTGCATCGGCTCGAGGTCATCACCGGCCAGGACCTCATGACCGCGGACCAGCTCATCCGCCGAGCCACCGAACGCCGCACCGGCATGCAGGAGCTGCCCATCGACATGGAGGACGAGCTCACCCGGCTGCTCGCCGACGTCGTCGACCCTGAGACCGGCGAGCTAAACGAGGACCAGCCATGATCGACCGCCCGCACGGCGCCGACTGCAGCTACTGCAACCGTGCCGTCGAGGAAGCACGCCGCACCGGGGACGAGCTCGGCCGCGCCTGGACGAGCGAGTTCTACGACTACGACACCGGCACCCACCACATCGTCCACTACGACCCCGAGACCCCCGCCGAGCAGGTCACGGCCACGGCCGAGACCTTTGAGGAGGAGGTCATGAAGCTGGCGGTGGCCCGGTACAAGTACCGGGGCGTGAGGGACCAGGACATCTACGACTTCATGCGCCGGCACGGCCACCGGCCAGGGGGCGTTGGGCTAAACATGCGGTTCTGGATGACGGTGAACCGGCTCCGCCAGGACCCGGCGGTCATCGCCGCGCACCCGCAGCTCACGGCGGAACTCAACCGCCGAGTGGAGGCGGCGGGATGAGCGGGTACACCCCGGGAGAGCGCCGCGAGCATCACCGCACCCTCCACACCGCACGCGAGGTCACCGCTGACCACGTGGGCCACCTGGTCAGCGTGGCCACCACGGATCGCACGAGCCGCGGCTTCTTGCAGGCCGTGGCCTCGGACGGGGACTTCGCCCGCCTGGACCTCCAGGTCCGGGATGGGCGGGTGCTCTCGGTCTGGGTGCAGCAGGACACCGCGGTGCTCGTGCACCGCACACGACAGCAGGACAACCGGAAGGACAGGACATGAGCGCGACACCGATCACCACCATCCAGGCCATCGACAAGCGAGGCGGGCTCACGGTCGCCGATCTCGTGGTCTGGACGAACCACCTCCGATTCCTGGACCTGGACCCCCGCACGCCGGTCCAGGCTCGCGTGGGATTCCGTGGCCAGCTCCTCGAGGTCAAGCCGCGCCTCGACCAGGAGCCACCACGCTGAGGCGCTGCGCCGCAGGACGGCGCGCCCCGCCCGAATGATCCACCAGATGGGAGACCCCAGTGCCACCACGCACGCAGCACACTGCCGGCCGCACCGCAGCACGCCGCCTCGACCGCGCGACCCCCGCCCAGCGGGGACACCGCCGCACGTCGGGCTGGAAGCGCGACGGCCACCCGCAGGACACCGCCCGAGCCGCGCGACCCACCACCGTGGGTACCGCTGCACGCCGGGCCGGGACCGCGACCAGGCAGGAGCGCGTCTGATGCCGTGGCTACGCGTGGGCGACTCAGCCGCCACCAACCCGATCGTTGCAGAGGTGCGCGAGCACCCAGCCGCGGACGACCGAACGAAGCTCGAAGTGTTCGGGTTCGTCACGCTGTGCGCGACGGTCGGAGCGCAGCACCTCACCGACTACGTCGTCTCGCGGGCCACCGCGGCCGACGTCGCCGGTTCGATGGAGCGCGCAGACCTGCTGCTGGAACAGGCCGTGTTCGCCGGGTACCTCGAGCCCGTCACCGAGCTGGTGCGCGGGCAGGAGCGGGCCCGCTGGCGGATCGTGGAGGACCCCGAGTTCATCCACATGCGCACCCAGGAGGAGGTGGAGTGGGAGCGGCGTCGCAAGCGCGACAACTCCAACCCCGCCCTCACGATCCCCGTGCGCCTGCGAGACGGGGACGCCTGCCGGTACTGCGGGCAGGTCGTCCGCTTCCGAGCGCGCACCGGGCGTCTGGCCGGCACCTACGACCACCGGAGCCCCGGCCGCGGCGCCGAGACCCCGGACGATCTCGTGGTGGCCTGCACTCGGTGCAACTCGGGCAGGAAGAACAACCCGCACGCGGAGAGGGAGTACCCGCTGCTCCCGGTCCCCGAGAAGCCGTACTACTCCCTGGACACGATCGAGTTCGTCAAGAACAGCGACTGGGCCAGGAGCAACGGCATCGAGCCACCACCCGCCCCGAAGACCAAGGTCCAGCCCGGCCACGTGCCGGCGGGCCACGCCACACCAACACCCGGCACTCCCGCCGCGGGAGAGGACAGCGCGCCCACGGGCAACAGCGACTCACCCGCCCGCGAGCCTGACACCGCAGCCCCCACACCCGTGGACGAGGCGCGACAGGCCACCGCCGAGGGACGACCATCCGGGCGCTCTGCAGAGACAGGCAGGTCTCGGCAGGAATCCGCAGGGAGCCTTCCTCCGGATCCTGACAGCCCGGGACGGGGCGGGACGGGTCGGGCCGGTACGGGAGGGAACGGGAACCCAGCACGACCACCTCAGAGACAGAACACGCCAGACCACCATGACCACCCACCCAAGAAGCGCGGATCAAGATCACGACGCAGGGGGAGAAGGGGAAAGCGATGAGAGCCACAGATCACCAGGAGCAGATGATCCTGTCCTGGAAGGAAGCCCAGCTGCAGAACCACGTCGTCCAGATGGCCACGGCCCTGGGGTGGGAGCACTACCACACCCACGACAGCCGGCGGTCTCCGGGCGGGTTCCCGGACCTGGTGCTAGTGCACCCGCGCAAGCGGATCTGTCTCGTGCGTGAGCTGAAGACCGAGCGGGGCCGGTTCCGCCCGAAGCAGGAGCAGTGGCTGGAGAACCTGCACGACGCCGGCGTGGACGCGGGGGTGTGGCGTCCGAGCGACGTCGTGTCCCAGCGGGTGCACCGTGAGCTGTCGGCGGGCACCGGGTACGGGACCGGGTCGATGGGGGGTCGGCCATGAGCGCGCTGTGCGTGGTGGACGGGGCGCCGGCCACGATGGGCAACCTGTGCACCCAGTGCGTCACCGCTCTGCACACCGCGGTGCTCGAGGTTCCGCGTCTGCTGCGGGAGTTGGACGTGACCATCACCAAGCAGTCCAGGCAGGGCACGTTCGTCGCCGGGGCCTCCGGTGAACGCCCGCTGGTGCTCAACCTCTCGGCGTCGGCGGTGGCCGACTCGATCACCGTGGCACTGCGCACGGTCGCGCACCTCGGCGCGCAGGAGCACGAGCCCATCCCCGTGGCGGCCGCGGCCCTGTCGCCATGGACGGCCCGCCGCCTCAAGTTCGCGGTGCGCCGCCCCGAGATCGAGGGCGCGCACGATGCTCTCCTCGAAGCGGTACGGGAGGGATGGCGGTCTGTGGACCGTGCGCCGGAGCGGCGCGTGGTCGGGACGTGCGACTGCGGGGGCGTGCTGGCCACAGCCCAGCTCGAGGGGGAAGTGCGGTGTCCGGCGTGCGGTGTGCTCTGGGACGTGGAGGAACGGGAGGAGGCCCGCAACCAGATGTTGCTGGGGCTCACCGTGTGCACCGCTGATCTCGTGACGTTGTTCCGCACCGTGCTGGGTAAACGCATCACCACGGACACGGTGCGGAAGTGGGTGCAGCGTCGACAGCTGCGGCCGGTGCGCGTGGACCCGATGATGTTCCGTGCCACAGATGCAGTGCAGACCTGGGAACGGCTCCACGGTCTGCAGACGGACGAACGACAAGGCCGGGCGAAAGAACCAGCCTGAGCGATTCCAGCCCGTGGTGTGGACGAACACGGTGCTGTCACGCTACTGTGTACTCAAATGGAAGCAGTCTCGGATAGGGACGCGCTAACACGAAAGGCCCCGGCAATTCTGTCGGGGCCTTCGTCGTACCCGGAGCAGGACGCCATGCCTCACGCAGCACCGACTCGATGCACGGCCCGGGGATGCTCGGCCTTCGCCACCCGCAAGGGCCGGTGCGACGAGCACCAGTCCTCGGGCTGGACCGAACGACGTCGACCGCAGGACGACCGGAGCACGAGGGACCGCCTCGGCATCGGCGAGGGCGCTTGGCAACGACTCCGCAAGCAGGTGCTCGCCGAGCACGAGGGCATCTGCTACGTCTGCGGAAAGCCCGGCGCCACGGAAGTTGACCACGTGCAGGCCATCGCCCTCGGCGGGGCCCGCACGGACCGCGCGAACCTCGCCCCGATCCACTCCAGTCCCTGCCATGAGCAGAAGACCCAACGCGAGCTCGCGCTCCTGCGCCGCCTCGCCGGAACCGCCCGTCGCACCGGAATCTGACCCTCTCCAGGGGGTGCCCCCAGGGGGTAGGGGAGTCAGAATCCCGGAAATTGCAACGCGCCGTTGCGGCGCCGGTCAAAAAACGCACGTCCCCGCGAAATGTGGACCCCCCTTTGTTGACCTGGGGCGATAACCGAAATTCAGGCCCGTTCGAACCCGTTTGGCGGGGGCGATCGACGACATGAGGAGACGCGAATGGGCGCAGCGAATCTTGGGCGAAAGCCGAAGCCTCGAGCGCTCAAGGTCGTGGAGGACAACCCCGGCCATCGCCCGATTGAGCCGGAGGTCCCGTTCAATCGTGGGTCTCCCGTCAAGCCGGAGGACCTCAGCGAGGACGCATCGACGCTGTGGGACCTCGTAGTCGAGCAGATGCAATCTGTCGGCCTGCTCAAGCCCCTCGATGCACCGTCTTTGGAGATCCTCTGCGAGACCTACGCCCGGTGGAAAGAAGCCGCGCGGATGAGGCGCAAGGACTCGATCCTGGCGGACAACAGCCAGGGGCGTGTGTCCGCGCCGTGGGTGGGCATCGAAGAGCGCGCGGGCAAAGAGTTCCGCGCCTGGTGCTCGGAGTACGGGCTCACCCCAGCAGCGGAGCGAAACCTTGTGCCGGACGCCGAGAAGGAGGACGCTGACAATCCGTTCGCGTAGGAGGGGGCCGCCGTGGTGCTGAAGCAGCCCCGGGCTTTCGCTGAGCAGCACGAGGACGGGCGCCGGTGGAACGGCAAGCGGTGGGTCGAGGAGGAGACGCTCCTGCGGAAGCTGCGGCTCTCCCCGGAGGTCGCCGCCTACCTGGATGCGCGGGACATTCCGTGGCCGGAGATCCCGCCGAAGATCAAGACCCCGGAGCCCTCGGGTGTGACGGACGCGGCGTTCAGCTTCGCCCGCGTGGACCGCGTGCTCGACGCGTTCAGCCGCCTACGGCACACGCAAGGCCCGCTCGCGGGTCAGCCGCTGGTGCCGGACCCCTGGCAGGTCGCCTACTTCCTCGCCCCCGTCTTCGGCTGGATCAAGCCCGGCGGCGGGCGCGACGGGTACGTGCGGATCATCCGCAACGCCACTCTGGACGTGCCGCGCAAGAACGGCAAGACCACGCTGTGTGGCGGCGTCGCGATCTACCTCACCGCGGCGGACGGCGAGGCTGGCGCGCAGGTGATCGCCGCAGCCACGACGAAGGACCAGGCAGGGTTCACGTTCGCGCCGATCAAGACCCTGGCGGAGAAAGCCCCGGCCCTGCGCGGGCACGTGAAGCCGTTCAAGGAGCGCATCACGCACCCCCGCTCCGGCTCCTACTTCCAGGTGATCTCCTCGGCCGCGGACGCCCAGCACGGCGCCAACTTGCACGGCGGCATCGTTGACGAACTGCACGTCCACAAGAAGGGCGACCTCGTCGAAGCGATCGAGACCGGCACGGGCTCCCGCGAGCAGCCGCTGATCTGCAAGATCACCACGGCCGACGACGGCAAACCCCAGTCGCCCTACTCCCAGAACCGGGAGTACCTCGAGAAGCTCGCCCGCGGGGTGTTCAAGGACCCCACGGTCTACGGGGTGATCTTCGCCGCTGGGGACAACGACGACCCGTTCAGCCCGGAGACCTGGCGGAAGGCTAACCCCGGATACGGAGTCAGCCCGAAGGCCGACTACCTGGCCTCGGAGGCGAACAAGGCGAAGAACAGCCCCGTGCTGCTTGCCCGCTTCAAGCGCCTGCACCTCGGGATCCGCACCCGCCAGACCACCGCGTTCATCCAGACGAAGGACTGGAGGATGAACAGCGGCGGCCCGATCCGCGAGTCGGACCTCGCGGGGCGGCCCGCCTACGGCGGCCTGGACCTCGCCTCGGTCTCCGACCTCACGGCGCTGTGCTGGCTGTTCCCGTACAGCCCCGAACGGGGACCGGGATACGACGCCCTGTGGCGCTTCTGGACCCCCGAGGAGAACCTCGACGCGCTCGACGACCGCACCGCCGGCCGCGCGTCCCGCGACTGGGTCAAGAACGGCTGGCTCACGGTCACCCCGGGCAACGTCACCGACTACGGCTGGGTCAAGGCGCAGATCAAGAAGGACGCCGACACCTTCGACGTCCAGTCGGTCGGCTTCGACCGCTGGAACTCCTCACAGCTCGTCACCGACCTCATGGACGACGGCGTGAACATGGTCCGCGTCGGCCAGGGCTACATGAGCATGAGCCCCGCGCTCAAGGAGGTCCAGCGCCTCGTGCGCATGGGCGCCAGCGGCCGCCCCGCCGACCGCGTGCCCCGGCTACGCAACGGCGGCAACCCCGTCGCCCTCTGGTGCGTCGACAACCTAGCCGTGGACATGGACCCCTCCGGGAACGTCAAGCCATCCAAGGCCAACAGCGCCGACAAGATCGACGGCGTCTCAGCGCTCTGCGACGCGATATACGAGGCCATCAGCTCCGGCGGCGTCCGCGCCAGCACCTACGAATCAGACGACCTGCGGGTCGTGTAACCACGAAAGGAGGCCCCGATGCGCACGCTCCGAGGACTCGAAGGCGTCAAGATCATGGTGAACCTCACCACCGGGGACGCCCTCGTGGGACGACTCGCCCGCACCGGCCGCGACTACCTCGACCTCACCAGCGCCGAGCTGCGCTCGCGGGAGGGCAACGGGTCTCTGGACGGCACGGTGATCATCCCCGTGGAGCGCGTCGCCTGGGTGCAGGTGGTCGCCTGATGGGGTACGGGCTGCGAGACGGCGACATCATCAGCACGGACAACGAGAAGTTCGGTGCGCTGGTCCACTCGGTGCCGGTGACCAACTACGACGGGTCCGGGTTCTCCCCGGCGGCGATGTGGGCGGACCAGCCCCAGATCCGCACGGTGGTCGACTTCATCACGAACAGCATCGCGCTGGTGCCCTTCGACGTGTACGAGCGGACCCCGGACGGCGGCCGCCGCAAGGCCCGCGGGCACGCCGTGCAGGAGGCGCTCAAGGCCCCCGGATTCCGCATGGGGCAGCGCCGCTGGGTGCAGCAGCTGCAGCACGACATGCTCCTCTACGGCCGGTGGGCGTTCACCACGTACCCGCGCGAGGACGGCGGCCTGGAGTTCATCATCATCCCGGCCCACATGTTCAGCATCGCCGTGGACGGCCTGGGCCGGTACACGGACCTCGTGCTGTACCTCGGGGACGGCCGGAAAGTCACCCGCCCGCTCACGGACGTGACCTTCGACCTGAACGTTCAGGTGTGGAAGGCCGGCACGCGCACGGGCAGCACCCCGGTCAGCACCCTGGACGGGCTCGCGCGCGAGACCGAGGCGCTCAACGAGTACCGCTCCGAGCTGTTCCGAAACTCGGCCATGGTGCCCGCGGTGATCGAACGCCCAAACGAGGCCGGCAAGTGGTCCGATGAGGCGTGGGCACGGTTCCGCAAACAGTTCTCCACCTACCGGCCCGGCGGCGGCTCCGCCGGCGGCGTCCCGATCCTCGAGGACGGCATGACCTACAAGCCGGTGGACACGGTCAACCCCAAGGACCTCGAATACGTCCAGGTACGCCAGCTCACGCTCATGGAAGCAGCGCAGGCCCTCCACATACCCCCGGAACTGGTCGGGGCGAAGGACGGCACGCACAGCAACATCGTCGCGCTGCGCGAGCAACTCTACGTGGACGTGCTCGGCGCGGACATCGGGTTCTTCGAGGACGCGCTCAACGCCGGCCTCCGAGACCACCTCGGACCGGACCACTACGTGGAAGCCAACGTCGACGCCCGCCTGCGCGCCACCTTCACCGAACGGGTCAAGGCGTACCAGTCCGCCGGCGGCGGCCCCTGGATGACCCGCGCGGAGATCCGCAACCGCGAGAACCTCGAATTCCTCGACGGCACCGACGAACTCATCGTCCCCATGAACGTCACCGCCGGCGGCCTCGCCTCCCCGAACGACACCGGGCAGACCAACGAGGAAGGCGGGGAACCGTACAAGGCCCGCAGCACCCCGGGAAAAAAAGCGCAACCGCCGGCACCCCCGCGCCGGCGCACCGAACGCGCTCGCAGCGAGTGGGAAGCGGCCGTGCTGGAGAAGGGCCGGGAGATTCGGGAGACCTGGATCCGCCGGCACGACATCACGGACGGGGAGCAGAAGGCGGCCAAGGCGCTGCCGAAGCTCACCCCGGATGACGCGTTGCAGGACATGGACGATCTGCAGCGGTGGGCCTACCCCCGCATGATGCGGGTCATGGAGGCCGCCTCGCAGGACACCCTCGAGGAACTCGACGCGGGGGACTGGCGCGAGTGGGACACCACCACGCAGAGCAAGTGGTGCTGGAAAACAGCAGGCTCGTGGTCCGAACAGGTGATTTACCAGGAATATCAGCAGATCATCACGGACGCGATCGCGGAGGACCCAGCCCGGTGGGAGCACCTCGCGCTCCTGCGGCTGGGCGAGGAAACCGCGCTGAGCAAACGCGCCATGACCCTCGGCACCGAGATCGAGTCCGTGGGCCGTAACGACGCCGCCCGTTCGGTGGGCGCCACCACCAAGACGTGGCTCACCACCTCGAAGAATCCCCGGCCCACGCACGCCGCGCAGTCCGGGGCCACGGTCCCGATCGACGGCTACTTCCTCAACGGCCTGCGCTGGCCGGGAGACCACACCGGCCAGGGACCGGAGACCGCGAACTGCAAGTGCGTCCTCAAGTACGGGGGCGTGCCGGGAAAGGACACCGAATGACCACACAGGCGAAGTTCAAGGCCACCACCACAGCAGGCACCGGGGCGCTCGCCGCGGGCCAGTTCCGCGCGCTGGTCTCCGTGTTCGACAACACGGACTCCTATGGGGACGTGATCCGCCCCGGCGCCTTCGCGGAGAGCATCGCGGAGTGGGAGGCGAAGGGCCAGCGCATCCCGGTGATCTGGTCCCACGACTGGGGGGACCCGTTCTCGCTGGTCGGCAGCGTCGTCAAGGCCACCGAGACCGCCGACGGCCTGGAGGTCATCGGGGAGATCAGCGCGGAGGACCTGGAATACAACCCGAAAGCCGCCCAGGTGTACCGGCTGCTCAAGGCCGGGCGCGTCAACCAGTTCTCCTTTGCCTACGACGTTCTCGAAGGCGGGTGGGCGGAGCAGGACGGCCGGGAGGTCTACGAGCTGCGGAAGCTCGCGATCCTCGAAGTCGGCCCCTGCCTCGTGGGCGTGAACCGCGAGACCGAACTGCTCGAGATCAAGGGCGTGGACCCTGCGGCGCTCGCCGCGTTCGAGCGCGAACTCGTGAACGCCACCGGCTCGAAGGGCACGCACCTCCACGACGTCGCCCACGCGCTCGCCCGCGCGGCCGCCCGGAAGTCCCGGGACGCCACCACGGCCGAGAACACCACCACGGTGGAGGACACCGCGCAGCGGCCCTCCGACACCGACACCCCGCCGGCGCCCGCGCCGGACGGGGACCAGACCACCTCGCCGGCCGCATCCGGTGAGGCAGAAGGGGACCCCGACACCGACCAGGACCCCGCCCCGGCTCGCACGCCAGGGCAGGACCCGCACCCGGACGGTGACGTGGACCCCGCGATCTCTCTCACGGAGATCGACCTCATCCAGATTCAAGCCGAAGGAGAAGCATCGTGAACAAGAAGGCACAGGAACTGCTCACCGCAGCCCGCGACGTCGCCAAGGCCGCCGAGCTGGCCGGCCGCTGGCTGACCACCGAGGAGAAGGCCCAGATCGACGACCTCACCACCCGCGCACGCGGTGAGTTCGAGCAGGAGAAGGCCGCCCGCCAGGCCCGCCAGTCCATCGAGGACCTCGGCCGCGAGATTGAGTCCGGCGAAGCGGCCGAGCTGAACGCGAAGGCCCTGGAGGGCACCCGCCAGGGCATGGGCGCCGCCCGCAAGTCCGTGGGCCGCACCTTCACCGACTCCGCGCAGTTCAAGGCGCTGCAGGATCGGTTTCCCGGAGGGAACGTGCCCCGTGAGGCTCGAGTGACCATGGACTCCGTCCAGGTCGACGGCATGAAGGCGCTCATCACCTCCGGCGCCGGCACCGCCACCGCGGACTCGTCCGCGAACGGCCTGGTGACCCCGGACCGCCTCGGCCTCGTGCCCTTCCCCCAGGTGCAGCCGAAGCTCCGCGACGTGATCACCAACGGCACCACCGGCTCGGACCGCATCGAGTACGCGCAGCTGCTGCCCGACACCGACGACGCCGTCACCAACGCCGCGAAGGGCGTGAAGGAGGCCCCGGCCACCACCGGCACCGTCGGCGTGAAGCCGGAGTCCGCCTTTGGATTCCGTAAGGCGTCCGCGGACGTGATCACCATCGCCCACTGGATCCCCGTGACGAAGCGGGCGCTGTCGGACGCCGCCCAGATCGCCACCATGATCGACGGGTTCCTCGCCCGCGGTCTGGAGCAGGAGATCGAGCGGCTCGTGGTCGAGGGCAACGCCACCACGCCCAAGAAGGGCGAGGAAGAGTGGAACGGCATCTTCAACACCACCGGGGTCCAGGACCAGGCGTTCGACACCGACGTGTTCAAGACCGCCCGCCGCGCGCTGACCCGCGTCACCAACCTCGGCGGCCAGGTATCCGCGTTCCTCGTCTCTCCGGAGCTGGACGAGCAGATCGACCTCGCCCGGGACCAGAACGGCCGCTTCTACGGCCAGGGCCCGTTCAGCCTCGGCCCCGGCACGCTGTGGGGACGCCCCCGCATCGTGATCCCCGCGCTCACGGGCACCGGGAAGTTCATCGCCGGGGACCTCAGCCAGTGCGTGCTCTGGGACCGCGAGCAGGCCACGATCACGGCCACGGACAGCCACGCGGACTTCTTCGTCCGGAACCTCGTGGCGCTGCTGTCCGAGTGCCGCGCCGGCTTCGGGATCCTCAACCCCAGCCTGCTGGTCACCGGCCACGAGTCCGGTGAGGGGGCGGGCGCGTAATGGCCGCCGGCGATATCCACGTGATCAACGGGATCCGCTACCAGGAACACGACGCGATCACGCGGGGCCTTCTGGGGAAGGACGGCCGGCCCTCGCGAGAGGACCCGGCCACCGCCGGGAAGGCAGCCCGCCCCGCGCGCAATAAGGCCCGGAAGGCGCCCGCGCGCGTCACCAGCGAGTCCGAAGGAGGACAGACCAGTGAGCACGCCGAGCACGGCGCCGCTGCTGGCTGACCCGCAGGACCTCGTGGACGTCCTCCCCGCCGGCACCATCGCCGGCGGGGAGGACCCCCGGGCGGTGCAGGCAGTCCGGCGGGCGTCCAACAGGTTCCGGGCAGCAGCACGCCACCCCGTGCACCGAGTCACGGGCGACCAGATGACCTTCGACGGGCCCGGCGGGCACGTACTCCGCCTGCCCGTCGTCCGGCCCACCGTCCACCGGGTCACAGACCAGGGGCAGGACATCACCGCCCACATACGGGTCTCCCCGGACGGCTACCTCCAGACCACCGGCCGCCCGTTCAGCACCGGATACGGGGCCATCGTCGTGGAGCTGGACCACGGATACGAGCACGTGCCCCCGGAGATCGCGGACGCCGTGCTCGACGCCGCAGCCCGCGCGCTCGCTATCCCCGTAGGCATCAAGGACCTCGCCCTCGACGGGGCGTCGGTGTCGTTCGGCAGCGACCAGGGCACCTCGCAGGACTGGGCGGACGCGGTCAGCAGGTACGGCATCGGGGCGGGGGACCGCGCATGATTCACCCGTTCTTCGCCACCAACACCGTCACGATCCACCCGGCCACCGTGCTCACACAGTTCGGCAAGACAACCCGCAAGTGGGGCGTCGAGCCGGACCGGGCCGTCGAGGGCTGCCACATCAAGTCCGGGCCAGCCCAGGAGGTCCTCACCCGGGAGGAGGCCGCGGTCACCGAGTACACGATCTCCATGCCCCCGGGCGTGCAGATCAGCCGCCACGACCGGGTCTCCTTCACCTACGGCGGCCAGCAGTACGGGGGGTCACCGGGCACCGGCCTGGAGCTCACCGCACCGCCGCGCCGACCCTCGGGGCCCACGGGCCTGCTGGACCGCACGATCGTTGCCACCCGCAGCCGAGAGGAGACCTGACCCATGGCGAACAAGTTCGAGCTGAACAGGAAGGCCGTGGGCCGCTTCCTCAAGAGCCCCGAAGTCGCCCGCGGCGTCCGCCGGGTCGTCGAACCCATCCGGGACCAGGCCGAGACCAACGCCCGGACCGCCCGCCCCCGCGAGAACCCCGAGGTCGAGCTCAAGGAATACATCGGCCGGGACCGCGTCCGATTCCACGTGGCCATGGTCAACCCCGCGGCCATCCGCGCGGAACAGATCGACCGGGCACTGACCCGCGCGAAACCCGCCGGCGGCCGCTGATGAGCACCATCGCCGCCCCAGCCCTCGTCGCCGTGGACGCCGTACTCCGCGACGCCGGCCTCACCGCCGGCATCCGCCGCCCCAGCAAGTACCCGCCAGACGGCTTTCTCGTGTACTTCCTCAACGGCGGCGGAGACCCCACACGCGTGACCCAGGACGTCCGGATCGAACTCGAGGGCTGGGGCCCAGACGTCCTCACCGCCATCGGGCAACTCGACCGCGCTCGCGGCGCGCTGCACGCGGCCACGGGCACGCACGGGATCCGGCATGTGGAGAACGCCGCGGGCCCCGTAGATCTCCCCACGGGGGAGGAGGACTGGACGCGGTTCACCGCGACCGTCCGAATCACCATGCGCACACCGAACATCTAGCGGAAGGACCACCACCATGGCCACCAACGACACCACCGAGGCTCTGACCTTCGTCACCACCGTCCGAGACCCCGTGAACGGGTCGTTCTACGTCCAGGGCAAGACCTACGACATCCCGACCGCGTGGGCGAAGAACCTCCTCCACCAGGGCGTGGCCGTGCCGAAAGGCAGCCCGGCGGCCAAGACCGCCGAGGACGGCAAGTCCCTGTCCGAGCTGGCAGAGGACCACCGAGGCGACAAGACCGCGGCGCCCGCCGGCAAGGCCGCCTCCAAGACCACGAGCAAGTGACCGGGCCGCGCGCCCACCACGGAAGGACACACCGATGAGCGAGAAGACACTGAACAACGCGAACGTGCGGGTCTACGGATCCATGTTCGACGGGATCTGGGTGGCGCCCCTGGGCACCCCGGACCCCGTGATCAAGTCCGAAGCGGACCTGCTCCTGGACCTCCCGAAGCCCTGGGTGAACGTGGGCTGGCTGAACGAAGACGGGATCCCGCTGACGGTCTCCACCGACATCGAGAAGATGAAGGGCCACCAGGGCGGCTCGCTGCTCCGCACGAAGGTCACCTCCACGGAGAAGGGCTTCAGCATCGGAGCCCTCGAGGAGTCCCCGCTCGTGACCGGCATGTTCTTCGACCACAAGGACCCCTACAAGGTCACCGAGGACGTCGCCCGCGTGGACCTCCCCAAGGGCATCGGCACCGTCGCCGTGAAGACCATCCAGGTGGTCAACGACGACGACGTCACGAAGTGGATCGTCTCCCAGCGCACCGAGATCGGTGAGCGCGAGGACGTCGACCACCAGAACGCCGCCATCTCCGGCTACACCATGGCCGCGTCCATCGTCGGCGAGGCGTACATCCTCACCAACAGCCAGTCCTACATCGACGCCGCGAAGCCCCTGGTCGACGCGGAGGGCTGAGCACCCCACGACAGGCCCCGGCCGGCGATCGGCGATCTCGCCGGCCGGGGCCGCACCACACCCCACCAGATCGCCACCGAGATAGGAGATCGCCGCAATGCCCAAGAACGAAACCCCCGCAGAGAAGCTCGAGCGCAAGTCCCGGGAGGAAACCGGCCGCGCCCCCGCCGGGTCCCCGAAGGACCGCGCCGGAGCCAAGCGCCCCCAGGACCGCAAGAAGCCCGCCCCGAAGCCCAACAAGGACGGCATGCTCGACGTCGAGCTCGACGGCGTGAAGGTCACCGTCGACACCAACGGCATGCGCGACTGGCGCTTCATCGAATCCAGCGGCGCCGTCGAAGCCGGCGCCGGCGGCCCCGCAGAGATCTACCAGGTCGTCGCCCTCGTCATCCCCGACCGCAACGACCGCGCTCGCATCTCGGAGCATGTCAAGGACGACACGGGCTTCGTGGACGTGCAGCGGTTCTTCGAGTTCTACCAGCGGCTGGTGCAGGAGGCGGGGGCAAAAAACTCCTGATCCTGGCCCGGCTGCTGCTGGACGTGCCGGAGGAGGTGACCGCGGACCTGCACCAGGTCTACGGGATCCGCCTCCGGCAGGTCCGGGAGACCGGGGAGTACGGGGCCGGTGAGATAGCGGACCTCGTGATGCAGCTCCCGGCCGGGTCCCGCGTGTGGGCTGCGGTGGGCGGCTGGGCCGCCCTGACCGTCGAGGCACGTCAGGTGCAGGTCGTCGAGTACCAGATGCGCGCGATCTGGCACGCCTACACGGGGGGCAAGGGCAAACGCCCGAAGCCCCCGGAGGCTCCGAAGGGCTGGCTCGTGGAGCAGCAGGAGGAGCAGCGCAAGGCCGCACAGTGGGCGGACCGCGCGACCGCCTGGCGGGCGCGGTATGCCGAGCACCGCGAGGAGATGCAGCGCCGGGCGGCCGCGTTCCGGCTCAAGCCGGAGAAGCAGCCCGACCAGAAGTAATCGAACACAGCAGAAGGCCCCGCCGGTCACCGGCGGGGCCTTCCCCGTACCCGAGGAGGGCGAGATGGCCGAGAGCATAGCCACTCTCTACGTGGACATCGTCCCGTCCGTGCGCGGCATCCAAGGCCAGCTCGCCAGCCAGCTCAACCCGCAGGTGGTCAAGGCCGCCGAGCAGGCCGGCAAAGAGGGCGGCAAGGCCCTCGGGAACAACATCAGCTCAGGCGCCCGGGACTCGCTGGCCGCGACGAAGACCCTCGGCAAGGACCTCGCCGCCGCACTGCGCCCGGCGCTGACCGGCACGCAGAACCTCGTATCCGGCTTCCGGGACGCGCAGGCCGCGGCCAGCTCGTTCACGGGCTATCTCGGCAGCGTGGGAGGCGCGGCACGCAAGGTCGCCGACACGGCGGCTGTGCCCGGGCAGAACTTCGTGTCCGGCTTCAAGGACGCGCAGGCCGCAGCGTCCACCTTCACGGGCCACTTGGGCACGCTGGGTGGCGCTACCCGCAAGGTCGCGGACGTGGCCGCGCTCCCGGCCCAGAACTTCGTCTCCGGGTTCCGCGACGCGCAGGCGGCCGCCTCCTCGTTCACGGGCCACCTGGGCACGTTGGGTGGCGCTACCCGCAAGGTCGCGGATGTGGCCGCGCTCCCGGCCCAGAACTTCGTCTCCGGGTTCCGCGACGCGCAGGCGGCCGCCTCCTCGTTCACGGGCCACCTGGGCACGTTGGGTGGCGCTACCCGCAAGGTCGCGGATGTGGCCGCGCTCCCGGCCCAGAACTTCGTCTCCGGGTTCCGCGACGCGCAGGCGGCCGCCTCCTCGTTCACGGGCCACCTGGGCACGTTGGGTGGCGCTACCCGCAAGGTCGCGGATGTGGCCGCGCTCCCGGCCCAGAACTTCGTCTCCGGGTTCCGCAACGCGCAGGCCGCGGCGTCGACCTTCACCGGGCACATGGGCTCCCTCGGCGGCGTCACCCGCACCCTCGCGACCACCGCAGCACTGCCCGGCCGGGAGTTCGTGACCGGCTTCAAGAACGCCGGTGACGCCGCAGTCCGCTCCAGCAGCCTCTTCGCGCGCGCGGGATCCGCCGTGGGCACCATGGCCACCAGCGCGCAGACCGGTCTCTCCCGCGTCACCACCAGCACTCTCAACGCCGGCCGCCAGGTCGCCGGAGCAGTCTCCGCAGCCAGCGGCGCCGTCCGCGGCGTGGTCACCGAGACCACCGGGGCGTTCAAGACCTTCGGCACGAGCATCAGCAGCTCGATCGCGCCCGTGCGAGGCCACGTCACAGACCTCACCAACGGCATCAGCGGCATCGGCACCGCAGCACTCACCGCCGCCGGCACCACCGCCGGCGCGATCGCCGGTATCGCCGCGGTCGGTGGCTTCAACCGCGCCGTCCAGATCGAGCAGGCACAAGCCAAGCTCAAGGGCCTCGGGAACACCACCGAGGACATCCAGATGATCATGGAGAACGCCAACAACGCGGTCAAGGGCACCTCCGCCGCGCTGAACGAGTCCGCCTCAGTCGCCGCCGCGGCCGTGGCATCCGGCGTCGCCCCCGGCGAAGACCTCGAGCGGGTGCTCCGCACCATCAACGACACCGCCGGGATCGCCGGCATGTCCATGCAGGACGCCGGCGCGATCTTCAACTCCGTGCTCGCCCGCGGCAAGCTCCAGGGCGACGACCTGCTCCAGCTCACCAGCCGCGGCGTGCCCGTCCTCAAGTTCCTCTCCGACGAGCTCGGCGTCAGCACCGAACAGGTCTCGAAGTGGGTCTCCAAGGGACAGGTCTCCTTCGACGAATTCGCCTCCGCCATGGAGCACGGCGTCGGCGGCTCCGCCGTCGCCATGGGCAAAACCACCTCCGGCGCGCTCGCCAACCTCACCACGGCCATCAGCCGCTTCGGGGCCAACGCCATCACCCCGTTCATGCCGATCATCCAGAGCCTCGCACTCGGACTCACCGCCGTGTTCGACGGACTCGGCGCCGCCGTGAAGCCCGCCGCGCAGGCCGTCGCCAACGCCCTCGTCGCCATGGTCCAGCCCGGCAGCCTCGTCGCCAACACCTTCCAGTTCATCTCCGACAAGGCCGCCGCGTTCATCGACATCGCCGCCGGCGTCATCGACGCGATCCCCGCCCCCGCGCTCGCGGGCATCGCCGGGGTGCTCGGCGTCCTCGCGGTGAAGTTCGGGGCCGCGAAGATCGCCGCGGCACCACTGGTGGGCATCATCGGCAAGCTCTTCGCCGCACTCGGTCTCACCACCGGCAAGCTGGCGATCTTCGGCCGCGCCTTCACGCTGCTGACCGGCCCGGTCGGTATCGCCATCGCCCTGGTGGGTGCGGCGATCGGCAGCAGCGAGGAGCTCCGCACCACCATCGGCCAGGTAATGGGGACCATCGGCGGGCTCGTGGCCACGCTCGTAGCCCAGCTCGTCCCGCTCTTCGCCCAGCTCGCCTCGGCGATCCTCCCCGCGGTCGTCATGGTCTTCCAGGCAGTCGTCACCGTGGTGGCGCAGCTGCTGACCGCGATCCTGCCGCTGGTGGCCACGCTGCTCGCGCAGCTCCTGCCGGTCTTCGTGCAGCTCATCTCGACGATCCTGCCGCCAGTGGTGACCATTATCACCGCGATCATCCAGGTCGTGGCCGCCCTCGTCATGGCCCTGATGCCGGTCATCACCACCATCCTGAATCTGCTGGTCCCCGTCCTGCAGTTCGTGGTCACGGTCGTGGCCGCGCTCGCCTCGGGGATCTTGACGCTGATCGGTGGGGCCGTCACGTGGCTGACCACCGTGGCCGTGCCCGCCCTCGGCGTGGCGCTGCAGGCGGTCGGCGGGTTCTTCTCGTGGCTGTGGACCGGCGTCGTGCAGCCGGTGTGGACCTGGATCCAGGGCGCGATCAGCAACGTCGTGACCTGGATCGCCACCATCGTGGTGCCGTGGGTGCAGACCGCGATGGCCGCGCTCGGGCTCGTGTTCTCGTGGCTCTACACGACCGTCGTGCTCCCGGTGTGGGACGGCATCAAGACCGCCATCGCCGTGGCCGTGGCCGTAGTCATGACGATCTGGCAGGGCCTGGTGGCCTTCGTCCAGGGCGTGCTCGCACCGCTGTGGAACTGGCTCTACGCCACGATCATTCTCCCGGCGTGGAACGGCATCAAGAACGTCATCGCCGCGGCCTGGGCATGGATCCGGGACACCGTTTTCACCCCGCTGATGAACTTCGTGCGCGGGCCGCTGACCAGCGCGTGGCTGTGGATCCGTAACATCGTGGCCCAGGTGTGGGGCGCGATCCGCAGCGCCATTTCGGCAGCCTGGACGTGGATCCGCGACGTCGTGCTCGTGCCGCTGATCAACTTCGTGCGCGGCGCGCTGACCAGCGCGTGGCTGTGGATCCGTAACATCGTGGCCCAGGTGTGGGGCGCGATCCGGGGCACGGTATCCAGCTCGTGGGCCTGGGTGCGGGACGCGGTCCTGGTGCCGCTGATCAACTTCGTGCGCGGGGCCCTCACGGGCGCGTGGCTGTGGATCAGCACGGTGGTCTCCCAGGTCTGGACCGGGATCCGCAACACGGTCTCCAACACCTGGAACTTCGTGCGCGGCTCGATCCTGCAGCCGATGATCAACTTCCTCCGGGGCAGCGTGGTCAACGCGTGGAACGCCGCGAAGGACGGCATCAAGAACGCCTGGGACAAGATCAAGTCCATCGTGGACAAGCCTGTCGACTTCGTGATCAACACGGTGATCAACGGGGGGTTCATCAAGAACTTCAATAAGGTCGCCACGAAGTTCGGCATCGACCCGGTGGACGAGATTCACTACAAGGGTCTGGCACGCGGTGGCGTGGTGCCTGGCTACCAGCCCCGGAAGATTGACGACCACCTCTATCCGGTGGCCGGCGGCGGGGTGCAGCCGCTGCGTGGCGGGGAAGGAATCCTCACCCCCGAGGCCACACGCGCACTCGGCGGCGAGGCGTGGATCCACGGGGTCAACGCCGCGGCGAACACCGGGGGCGTGGACGGCGCCCGCTCCTGGCTGGACGCCTCGAAGCCCTCGATCGAGACGTTCCCGAAGGCTGGGGACAGGCGCTTCGCGATGGGCCCCCCGGGCGGTCCCTCGGGCGGGCTATGGTCCTCGAACCAGGCGCGCGCCTCGCAGCTGGGGTACTTCAACGTGCCCCGCGGGTCGATCAGCGGTGTGTCCTTCGAGTCTGCGGCCAAGGCATGGATGGGCCGGTCGGCGCTGGAGATCCGCATGGGCTCCGGCGGCCCGGGTGTGCAGTCCATCTCCGGCGGCGGTGGTGGCCCGTGGGGCTACGCCACCTCGGACGGTCGGATCACGATCACCCCGGGCGGCCCGGCGGCTGTGGGCAAGAACGCGGTGCGTGGCACGCTGATCCATGAGATCGGGCACGTCCTGTCCCTGAACCACCCGCCCGGTGGGTACGGGGCCACGGGCACGATCATGTCCGCGGGCATGTCCGGCGGCTACTGGCCCTCGAGCCTGGACTACGCGAAGCTCGCGGAGATCTACGGCCAGCCGGGCAAGGGCGTCAAGAAGTACGACGACCCGGGCGGAGGCGGGGGCATCCTCTCCGGGCTGCTCGACATGATCGGCTTCGACAAGCTCATGGAGAAGATCCCCGGCGCGGGATTCGCGAAGGACCTCATGGTCGGTGCCGCGAAGACCGCGTGGGAAGGCTTCAAGTCCTGGGCGGCGTCCGTCATCAACCCGTTCGACGGCGGCGACTCCGAGGTGGCCTCCGGGCAGTCCGCGGAGTCCTGGCGCGACACGGTGATCGAGGCGCTCAAGCGCGCCGGCCTGCCCTCCACGAAGCCCTACCAGGACGCGTGGATCAAGCAGATCCAGTCGGAGTCCGGCGGTGACCCGAACGCGATCCAGGGCAACATCGGCGACGTGAACAACGCCACGGGCGACCTCGGCAAGGGCCTGGTCATGGTCATCGGCTCGACATTCGCGGCGAACAGAGACCCGGCCCTGCCGAACAACCAGTTCGACCCGCTCGCGAACCTCACCGCCGGCATGCGCTACGCCAAGGGCCGGTACGGCGTTGAGGGCATGCTCGCCCAGATCGGCCACGGCCACGGATACGCGCGCGGTGGTGTGCTCCCCACCAACCTCAAGGGGCTCACCGCCGGCACCCAGGTGTTCGACGGCGGAGGATGGCTCAAGCGCACCACGGACCCGATGCTCGTCCACCACCGCGAGACACGGCCCGATGCCGTCCTCACGCACCAGCAGTTCCAGGACATGCACGCGCTCGCGCGTGAGGTCGAGGAGCAGCGCGGGGCGGCCGGTGCGTGGGAGAACCACTTCCACCTGGAGGGCGCCCCGGAGGACCCGGACAAGTTCGGCCGCCGGGCCGGGGAAGCATTCGCCTTCGAGATGATGAGAGCGGGGATCTAGATGGACGACATCAGCCGGCGTCGCGCCGAGCTGCGCTGGGGCGATCAGGTCTTGACGCTGAGCACCTTCGAGGACGACCGGGAGGAGGAGCACCACCTCACGGACCTCGAGGGGTGGTTCGGTGGCGTGGCCGTCTACGGCACGCAGCCGCAGCGGGAGCTCGGGCACGGGCTCTTCCCGCGCAAGGCTCTGCGGACCGGGCGCACGCTCACGCTCAAGGGCTCGCTCTGGTTCCGTGAGGAGTCCTGGCGGGACCTCGCGGACCGCTACGTGTCCGGGATTCTCGGGGACGGGCAGTTCGGGACGCTCACCTACACGGTGGACGGGCTCGAGCTGTCCACCCGGGTTCGCCTGGACGGGGAGGTCAAGCACACCACGAAGGGCTACGAGTGGATCGACTTCGAGGTGCCGCTGAGCGCCCCGGACCCGTTCCTATACGCCCCGCCGACCACTGTCCAGGTGTCCCCGCCCGGCGCGGGTGTGGGGTTCTCCTGGGCCAACGGTGTGTTCCCCGGCGGCGGTGTGGAGTGGCGGGAGGGCCGCAACACGGCGGCGCGGATCGTGAACGAGGGCAACGCGGACGCGTACCCCGTGATCGCCGTCCAGGGCAGCTGGCCGAACGGGTTCCGGCTCACGGACGGCCGCCACGCGGTCGAGTACCCACACGCGGTGTTCGACCAGTCCCCGGTGACCGTGAACATGCGCGCCGGGTCCGTCACCGTGCGCGGCGCGGACCAGACGCACCGGCTCACGAAGCGGCAGTGGTTCAAGGTGCCGCCGCGGGGCGCGCTCACGGTGCGCACCGAGCAGTTCGCCCCATCCACGGGATGGGCGGACATCACCCTTCACTCGACCTACATCTAGGAGGACTCATGACCACTGCCTGGGGCATCCCCGACCTGCGCGACGAGAACGGCGTGATCATCGACGCCACGACTCCGCAGGACATGCAGCTGATCATCGACGCCCAGTACCAGAACGCCGGCATCCTCACGGGCGCGTACATCGGGCTGCGCTCGGACCTGAAGGTCGACGTGTACGACGGCGCCGTGGTCATGAAGTGGAACAACCGCGGCTCGGTGCTGGTGCCGGTGTACCGGCAGACCATCACCCTCGACCCGCCCCCGGCCACTGGTGACGTGACCGTGAGCTTCTACGTGGAGCAGGCCGACACAGCCACCTCGAAGGCGGCGTCGGTGGTGATGACCACGGGCGCGGTGCCGGCGGGCCGGGTGGTGCTGGACAAGATCCGCGTCCCGGCCGGGACCACGAAGACCTCGTCCTGCACCCGGGTGTGGGACCGGCAGTACGCGATGCACTCCCAGTCCACCCTCGGCAGTCTGTCGGTGGCCGTGGACCAGGGCGGGGACGTACGGAAGAAGGGCGCCAAGTACAAGAAGTGCGCCCAGCGGTTCACGGTCGACACGGACCGTGAGGTGAACGTGAAGCTGTCGACCACCGCGGGGCGCACGAACGCCTCCGGGGTGTCGAGCATCGGGACGGTCGCCGGCACCGCGGGGTCCCTGCGGTACAGCCTGTTCATCGACGACGAGCTCGTGAAGACCTTCGAGGTGCCCATCGACCGCCGGTGGACCACTATGCAGGTCGAGGCCATGCACACGGTCACCCGCGGCGCGCACACCGCGCACGTGGTCTCGGAGTGGGCGGATGACGGGGACATGGCCACCAACACGTGCTGGGTGGTGCGCTGGGGCGGCACGCAGAAGTTCCCCGGGGACGCGCTGACGATCTTCGACGCGGGGGTGGCGGTGTGAGCTGGCAGGTGAACCTCGTGGAGACGGTCACTGGGCAGGTCGGCCGCACGCTGTCCCCGGAGTCCGGGTCGTGGGCGATCGAACTGAACAAGGCCGACTCGGGTTCCGTGAGGATCTCCAAGGAGGACGTGGCGGACATCGACCGACGGCGCCTGTCCCCGTGGTGGGCCTCGGTCCTGCTGTCCTACATCACCCCGGACGGGAGGGTCATCCCCGTGTGCGGGGGCCCGATCATCTCGTGGCCGGCCGAGGACCAGTACAGCCTGACGCTGGACTGGCGGGGCATGCGCGAGATGTTCACCCGCCGCCACCTCGAGAAGGACTACGCGCTGCGGGGCCTGTCGCTGGGCACGATCGCGTGGGAGGTCGTCAAGGCCGGGATGGACCGGCCCGCCGGGGGGCTGCCGATCTTGCACGGCTCCCCGTACGAGTCGAAGTCCACGCTGAACGAGCGCACCTACGAGGCGTGGAACCTCGCGAACAACAACTGCGAGAAGCGCCTCACGGAGCTCACCAACGTGATCAGCGGCCCCGACATGATGTTCCGGCCCGAGTGGGCCGACGACGAAATGACCCGGGTCCGCTGGCGGTTCGTGCACGGCACCTCGTGGGATCCGACCATCGCGCAGGACACCACGATGGTGTGGGACACCACCGCCGCGGGCACCCACGTCACCAACCCCTCCGTCACCTCGGATGGCTCCAAGATCGTCACCCGCGTGTTCGGCACCGGCGCCGGGGAGGGCGCGAAGGTCACCCGCACGCAGGCCGAGTCCCTGGCACTGGTGAAGGAGGGCTGGCCGCCGCTGGAGACGGTGATCTCCGACCAGGACCAGGCCAAGCCCGAGCCGATCCGCCAGAAGTGCCTGGGTGAGCTCGCGGACTCCCGGCGGATGGTGGACCAGCTCTCGGTGTCGGTGTACGCCGCGCACGAGGCGTCCCCATGGGGCACCTGGCATGTAGGCGACACGGTGACCGTGGTGCTCACCAACGACTGGTGGTCGATCCCGGGCGGGGCGCACGACATGGACATCATCAAGGCCAGCGGGGACCTCACCGACATGGTGAAGGTCGAGCTGCAGCAGGGCCAGTGGTACACCCCGGCCGATCTGATCTAGGAGGCCCACATGCCACAACGGCAGAACCTCAAGCCCGCGCTCGCGGACACGCTGCGCGCGCTGCGCAACGACGTCCAGTCCGGCGCCACCGTCCCGCACGGGGTGAAGACCGTCCAGCCTGGGGAGGGCCTGCAGCTGCTGTCCCCCGAGGGCGCGGAGATCTTCTGGGACTGGGCGACCGCTAACAGCGTGGAGCAGCGCATCCAGGACGGCACGGCGCTGATCGACCAGACCCGGGCGACGCTCGCGCAGACCGAGCAGGAGCTGCAGTCCGCGCAGGACCGGATCGGGCGGGTCGCGGCCGGGGAGATCGAGAAGATCGACGGGCACATCATCATCAACGGCACCGTGGACCTGCCGGCGCTGAACGTGACCGGGGAGCTGTCCACGGCGATCGTGAAGGCCCTGGACGTGGAGGCCCGCCGGGGCATCTTCACGGAGGGTCTCACCGCCCAGGACTCCACCCTGCTGGGCACCACGGTTGCGGAGGTCATCAACGCGGGCACGGTCGCCACCCGGATCATGACCTCGGGTCTGCTGCAGACCACCACGGACACGAACCGCGGCGTGAAGATCGACAACACGGGCATCCGGGCGTGGGACGAGAACGGCTCCCAGACCGTGAATCTCAACGGCAAGGACAACTACATCACTGGGACGTTCGCCACCGCGGAGAAGGAGCAGCGGGTGGAGATCAAGTCCGGAGGCTCTATCGCCGCCGCAGACTTCTACGGCTCCGGGCAGACCACCGACCACCTCGGGGTGTGGCATCAGGCCGATCGCGGCGCGGACACCGTCTCGAAGATCATCTCCTTCAACCAGGTTGCTCAGCACGCGAATTCCCCCGGGGTGCTTATGTACCCGTTCCGCGGGGAGGTCGCGCTCGCCGGGCGGTGGGCGCGAGAGTCGGACACGCTGAAGATGTTTTTCGTCCAGAGCTTCAACGGCATGGACGAGGGCAATTGGATGGACCTCGTTTACACGTACGCGACCCCCTTCACAACGCTTTACTCTCTGCGGTTCCCGGTCCTATCGGTTGAGACCTCCAGCGGCCGCGAGTGCACGGTCGGTATCATCGAGCAGACCGAAAAATATATCAAGATGCGCGTCGTGAACAAATCCGCTGGGCCGACGGGAAAGCTCATCGTCCGCGGCATCGTGTTCAACGCGAACAGTCAAATCTATGGCAGGTATTGGTGACATATGGCACAAACGGATTGGTTCTCACCCGGCGGCGGAGCCGTCGAGATCACCGCAACGGGCCTATATATCGACGGGGAGTTCCTGCCCGACAGGACGCAACCCACAACGGAAGGAACCACCCATGACGCAGACGCCTGACCTCACCCCGCAGGACTACCAGCGGATCATCGCCACCTTGAACGCGCAGAAGGCCGCGGCCGAACTTGCCGCCTTGGAGTGGCAAGTCCGCGCCGAGAACGCCACGGCCGCGCTCGCCGCGCAGACCACCACCGAGGAAGCCACCTCGTGAGCGCGTTCATCCCGTCCCACGACCCGCCCACCTGGTGGGAGCGGGCCCTGACGCACCCGATCATCTGGGTGGCGGCGTGGTCAGTGATCGCTGGCACGCTGCTGGGGGTCTCCCCGTTCTTCCCGGAGTACACCCCCTCCAAGTCGTTGGGTCGCCTGCCGGGGTGGACGGCCGCTCTGCTGGCGGTCACGCTGGTGGGCGGTGGGACGGCGGGGGTGGTTGGCATCCTCAACGACTGGGAGAACCGGTCGCGGGCATGGAACGTGGAGCAGGCGGGCTGGATCCTCATGGCCGCCGGGTGGGCGTCGTACGCGTTCGTGGTGCTGCAGAACTTCCCGCGGTCTCAGTTCTCCTGGGGTCAGGGGGTTATGTTCGTGGCCATGGCCGCCACCCGGGTGGTCGCGTTGCACCTGATGGCCCGGCGTACCCGGGCGAAGCTCCGAGAGATCCGGGAGGCGGCGACCAGCGAGCAGGAGGTGATCACCCGTCATGAGTGAGGACAGCATCGTGGCGATCGTGGTCGCGGTCCTCGCCGGTGGTGGCATCTGGACGTTCCTCGCCGCGCTGATCCCGAAGAAGCAGCCGCCGATCAAGAAGGACGACGCGGAGACCGTCGCCGCGCACACCTCCCAGCAGATGACCCTGGAGCTGCTGCACGACGTGCAGAACGAGCTGCGCGAGACCCGGGAGAACGCGGATCGGGAGTACCGGGCGCGGCTGTGCCTGGAGTCCAAGGTCCAGGGCTTGCAGGCCGACCGTGAGGCCGACCGGCAGGAGCTTGGCCTGCTCCGCCAGGCCGTGGAAGTCCTCGTGGGCGGGTGGCGTGACATTCAGGAGCGGTGGGAGGAGCTGCGCCACCGCCCGGACCCGCCCGCGTTGCCGCACTTCCGCATCCCCCCGCGCCGGGGGTCCGCGGCCACCCACGAGCAATAGACCACCACATACATCAGCCCCGCAGGCATACGCCGCGGGGTTTTCTCATGCCCGAGCACGGGCGGAAAGGAGGGACCCCATGGGCATGCGCCCGGTGCCGGACAGCGCACCGATCACGCAGGAGTACGGGGCGAACCCGTCCGAGATCAACGGCCCGAACGGCCACTCTGGCCGGGACTACGGGGTGACCACCGGCACCCCCGTGGTGTCGCTCGTGGACGGCGTTGTGCGGTGGGCGGACTGGTGCACGAAGTTGCCGGGTGGCCCGAACGGATGGGCGGCCCGCTGGTTCCTGTCCCTGACGTTCGGCGGGATCGTGGTGGTGGTCGAGCACGACGACTGCTTCGCGATCACCGCGCACCTCTCGCGCACGGACCTCAACCCCGGCGACGTCGTGGCCAAGGGCCAGGTCATCGGCTGGTCTGGTGCCACGGGGCTGGGTACGGGCCCGCACGCGCACACCGAGATCCTCCCGAAGCCGGTGAACTACTCCATCGGCTCCTACGGGCGGATCAACCCCGGGCCCTACCACCTGGAGCCTTACCGGCCACTGACGGGCAAGACGCCGTCGCCGGCGGGCCGGGCCACGCGCAATGGCATCGACGTGTCCTCGCACCAGCCCGCCGACGTCACGAAGCGGGTGGCGGCGGACTTCGTGATCGTCAAGGCCACGGAGGGCACGGGGTACGTGAACCCGTTCCTGGGCGAGCAGGTGGCCGCGGCCCGCACCCGCGGGGCGGCCGTGGGGCTCTACCACTTCGCCACCGCACAGGCGTCCTCGGATGAGGAGGCCGCGGCGTTCCTGCGGGCCGCGAAGCCCTACCTCGACGCGGGGGCGGTCGCGTTCCTGGACTGGGAACCGGCGGGACTGACCTCATACACGGCGTGGGCGGAGGACTGGCTGCGCCGCGTGGACCAGGCCACGGAACGGACCACGCCGGTGTACATGAACCTGGGGGTCTCCCGGCTCACCTCGTGGTCCGCGTTCGTGAAGCGCCACCCCCTGTGGTTGGCGTACTACGGCAAGGAGGACCACTTCGACGGGTACGCCACGAGCTTCGATCCGCCGGCGGTGCCGGGCTGGCGTCTGGCGCTGTGGCAGTACAGCGAGCACGGTCGGCTTCCCGGCTATGCCGGCTACCTCGACCTCAACGTTTATCTCGGCGGAATCGACCAGTGGGACAAAGCCACTGGCGCCGCCATCGGCATCGACCCTCTGGAGGAGATCATGGGCTGGTACAAGAACAAGGCGGACTTCGAGCACTCCGTGGCCATGGCCGTGCTCGGCTACCGCAACCCGAAGGTCAACGGGAACCGCGACGCGTACGCGTTGCTGACCGAGGCCGCGAAGAACACCAGGGGTCTGCTCGGCCTCGTGAAGGGGATCCCCGCGTCCGTGATGGGCGTGAAGGTCGTCCGCAAGGGCAAGGACGCCGGCACGACCGTCACCCCCGCTGAGGCCCTGGCCTGGGAGCGGGACAACGCCGCCACCGACCGCACCAACGCGGAGAGGATCCTGAGCATCCTCACCAGCATCGAGCAGCGCCTGACCGCGCTGGAAACCACGAAGGAGTCCTGATCATGGCAGCAGCAGTGACCACAACCCCGGACGGCAAGACCGCCGGCCGGGTGACCATGGCGACCACGGTCGCCTCGCTCGTGCCTCCGCTGGCTGCGGCGGCCGTGGTGATCGTCTGCTTCCTCGTGGGGATCCTCGACGCGGAGGCCGCGGCCGCGGCGATCCTCGCGATCCTGGCGACTGCGGGTCTCACGACCAGCGCCGTGTTCACCACGGCGAAGAACACGCCCACGGACCAGGTTGTGGTCCGCCGCGAGATCCTCACTGCGCAGGAGGGCACGGCCGAGGAGAAGGAGGCCGCCGCCGTTGCGGCCGCCCCGCAGCCGGCTGGTGTGCCCGGGGCCGTCCCGGACGGGACGGGCGAGCACCGCGCAGCCGAGGACACGGCTTCTGTCGGATCTACGGTCGCGGCCGTGGAGCCGGCGGACCCGGACCCGGTGGTCACCGAGACCACCGTCGAGGTGCCCTGACCCCATACAGCGAAGCGCCCCCACCATCCCGGTGGGGGCGCTTCCGTCATGCCCAGGGACCGGTCCATCAGTCCAAGGCCGCTGCCGCGGCCTGATCCGCGTCGTCCGCCAGGTGCCCGTACGTGTCCGACGTCGTCTTGATGGACTCGTGCCCGAGCCGCCGCTGGATCACGGTCAGCGGCACCCCGGCCGCGATCAGCCACGACGCGTGCGTGTGCCGCAGGTCGTGCACACGCGGCGTCCCGGGGAGCTGCTTACCGACCTTGGCCAACGCTGGTTGCCACATGGCCTTGTGGAACTCGCCGTTCCAGATCCGCCCCCCGTGATACCCGGTGAACAGCAGCTCGTCCCGCCCGCGCCCCCTCGCGCGCCCCTGCACCAGCGAAGTGAGCGCCGCCGGCATCACCACGGTGCGCCGCCCGCGCGAGGTCTTGGGTGCTCCGATGACCCACCCGTCCCCGTTCTCCTTCCACGCACGGGTGACGTGCACCGTCCCGCGCTCGCTGGTGAGGTCGACGTCGCGGATGCGCAGAGCCGTGGCTTCGGACCAGCGCAGCCCGGTGCCGGCGAGGAAGTGGATGAAGGGGCGGTAGTGCTCGGACATGGCCCCGGCGATCGCATCTACTTGGTCGCGGGTGAGAAAGACGGGCTCGCGGCGGCTGTTGGACTTCGTGAAGCGGATGCCGTGCGCCACGTTGGTGGGGACGTGGCCGTCCCGCTGGGCGTCACCCAGGGCGGCTGACAGCAGGGAGTGGACGTTCTTCTTGCTCTTGGTGGCCAGGGGCAGGCCATTGAGCCACCGGGAGACGTCCACGCGGGCGAGGGTGTCGATGGGGATCCCGCCGAGCTCGGTCTGCGTGATGTGACGGTCGGCGAGCAGTCGGTAGCGGTGCCGCGTACCGGGGGTGACGCTCGTGAGAGTCTCGATGTGGTTCGCCACCGTCGCGGCCACGGTGGGGGCGGGGGAGCGGAGCCGAGCTGCAGCTTGGGCCGCGAGGGCGAAGCTCTGCCCGTTGGCGTTGAGGAAGTCACGCAGCTCGAGCGCATCCTGCTTGGTGACCATCGACCGGGACGTCTGCTTGCCGGTCTCGGCTTCGCGCCAGAGCACGGCCCAGGTGATCGTCCCGTCCTTTCGCACGCGCTCGCGGATGCTTGCCATGGGGTTGAGCATAGGGGCCGTGTCAACGAAAAACGGCCTCGTGTCAACGAGGCCGTTCCTGTACCGCTCTGACTAGGCGGTTTACGGTGCCCAAGGTGGGACTCGAACCCACACATGTCTCCATACCGCATTTTGAGTGCGGCGCGTCTGCCAATTCCGCCACTTGGGCCCGGACCGTGCGCGTCCCGCCGCGGATCGTCGAGGGATCCGGGGGCTCCGGCGCCGGTGCGGCTCACAGCCTACATGATGGGACTAGCATGACAGGGACACCGGGCGCCCCGCCGGTGACCCCGCCCGGCGCGGCGGTGTGCTGTGCCTCACGGGGCGCCGGGGCCGCGCCCGTGGTTGGATGCGGTCTCGAGACGAACGTGACCACCTCGAGACCAGGAGTGCCCGTGACGGATACGCCGACCACCCCCGAGCCCGCCCCGACACCGTCGGAGGAGCTGGGCGAGCAGGAGACCGCATCGACCGCGGACGCCACAGGGACCGCACCCCGGACGGTCGTCGTGGCCGAGGACGAGGCCCTGATCCGCATGGACGTCGTGGAGATGCTCGAGGACGCCGGCTACCGCGTGGTGGCCCAGGCCGAGAACGGCGAGCAGGCGGTGGCACTGGCCACCGAGCACCGCCCGGACCTCGTGCTGATGGACGTCAAGATGCCCGTGATGGACGGCATCACGGCTGCGGAGCAGATCGCCGCGGACCGGATCGCCCCCGTGGTGCTGCTGACCGCCTTCAGCCAGCGCGAGCTCGTGGAGCGCGCCCGCGAGGCCGGGGCCATGGCCTACGTGGTCAAGCCGTTCACCGTGGACGACGTGGTGCCCGCGATCGAGATCGCCATGTCCCGCTTCGAGGAGATCGCGGCACTCGAGAACGAGGTCGCGGACATGAAGGAGCAGTTCGCCACCCGCAAGCTCGTGGAGCGCGCCAAGTCCCTGCTGCAGTCCAAGATGGGGCTGTCCGAGCCCGAGGCGTTCCGCTGGATCCAGAAGACCTCCATGGACCGCAGGCTGTCCATGCGCGAGGTCGCGGAGGCCATCATCAACCAGGTGGCCTGAGCGTTCCCCAGCTCCCTGTCCGGGGGTGCCCCTAGGATGGGTGCGTGACCGAGACGAGCCAGCAGCCCAGCCAGGATCCGAGCACGCCCCGCACGGTGGTGATCGGCGAGAAGACCGACGCCCCGCAGCAGGTGCCCCTGCCCGAACCGGTGTCCCGCCCGGACAGGAGGCTGCTGCTCATCGACGGGCACTCCCTGGCGTTCCGTGCCTTCTTCGCGCTGTCCCGCGCCGCCGAGTACGGCGGCGGTCCCGGATTCGTGACCTCCGAGGGTGTGCACACGGAGGGCGTCTACGGCTTCGTGAACACCATGGTCAAGCTCGTGCGCGAGGAGAAGCCCACGCACCTGGTGGTCTCCTTCGACCTCGAGGGCCCCACGCTGCGCTCCCAGGAGTACGGGGAGTACAAGGGCGGCCGCGACGAGACCCCCGAGGAGTTCCACGGCCAGGTCCCCAACATCCAGCGTGTCCTGGAGGCCCTGGGCGTGCCGATCGTCACCATGGAGGGCTACGAGGCGGACGACGTCCTGGCCACGCTGGCCTCCCGGGCTGCCGCAGACGACTTCGAGGTCCTCGTGTTCTCCGGGGACCGGGACGCGTTCCAGATGATCACGGACCACGTGAACGTGGTCTACCCCGGCCGCACCCCCTCGGACCTGCGCCGCATGGACGCGGCCGCCGTGTTCGAGAAGTACAAGGTGGCGCCCCAGAACTACCCCGATCTCGCCGCGCTCACGGGCGAGACCGCGGACAACCTCCCGGGTGTCCCGGGGGTGGGCCCCGGTTTCGCCGCCAAGTGGATCACCGCCTACGGCCCCGTGGAGTCCCTGCTGGAGCACGCGGGGAAGATCACCGGCAAGAAGGGGGAGGCCCTGCGCGAGAACGAGGACCTCGTGCGGCGCAACCGCAAGCTCAACCGGCTCGTCACGGACCTGCCCCTGGACATCGACCTGTCCACCGCGGTGCTGCCGCGGGCCGACGCCGAGCGCGTGGGCGAGGTCTTCGACGAGCTCGAGTTCGGCTCCCAGCTGCGCGGACGCCTGCTGGACGCCTTCGGCGGGGACGTTCCCGCGGACGACGCCGCCGTGCTCGCCCCCGCCACGGACGTCACCGTGGTGCGCACCGCCCAGGAGTTCGCCGACTGGTTGGCCGTGCAGGAGGACGGTGTGCCCGTCGTCGTGCGCCGGCTGTCCCCGGACCCCAAGGCGCTCAGCGGGGAAGAGGTCACCACGCTCGTGCTCACCGGGGACACGGGTGCCGTGGTCGACCTCGTGGCGGCGGACGAGGACCTCACGCACGCCGTGGAGTCCTGGCTCGGGGACGTCGCGGCCCCCAAGATCGTGGACGGCCTCAAGGACCTGTACCACGGCCTGATCCAGCGCGGCATCGACCTCGCGGGGGCCGTGGACGACGTCCAGCTCTCGGGCTATCTGGTGCGGCCCGCGCTGCGCTCCTACGAGCTGGAGGCCCAGCTGGCCCAGCACCTCGAGGTCGAGGTCCCCGCGGCGGAGGACACCGCCGGGGATGCGCACGGGCAGACCGAGCTGGCCCTGGACCAGGAGGACGGGCTCGGCGACGTGAGCGAGGCGGTGCTGGTGCGCGAGGCCACCCTCGGTCGCGCGTGCCGGGACCTCAGCGAGCACCTGCGCGGGCTGCTGGAGGCGGACGGGCAGCTCGGACTGCTCACCGAGCTCGAGATGCCGCTCGCGGTGATCCTCGCGCGCATGGAGGCCACCGGGATCGCGATGGACCGGCCGGGGATCGACGCCCTGTTCGAGGACCTCCAGCACCCGATCGACCAGGCGTTCGAGCAGGCCCAGGCCCAGCTCGACCACGAGGTCAACCTGGGCTCCACCAAGCAGCTGCAGGCCGTGATGTTCGACGAGCTGGGACTGCCCAAGACCAAGAAGACCAAGACCGGCTACACCACGGACGCCGCCGCCGTGGCGGACCTGATCGGCAAGGTCTCCCCGGACACCCCCGGCTCCCGGTTCCTGGTGGCCCTGATGCACTGGCGCGAGTACTCCAAGCTCAAGCAGATCGTGGCCGGGCTCCGGGACGCGATCGCGGACGACGGCCGCATCCACACCACCTACCAGCAGACCGTGGCGGCCACCGGGCGGCTCTCCTCCACGGGCCCCAACCTGCAGAACATCCCGGTGCGCACCGAGCAGGGCCAGCGCATCCGGGACGTCTTCGTGGTGGGGGAGGACTCCGCGGGGCCCTTCGAGTGCCTCATGACCGCGGACTACTCCCAGATCGAGATGCGGATCATGGCGCACCTGTCCGGGGACGAGGGGCTGATCGAGGCCTTCCGGGGCGGCGAGGACCTGCACCGGTTCGTGGGCTCCCGCGTCTTCGACGTGGCCCCCGAGGACGTCACCCCGCAGATGCGCTCCAAGGTCAAGGCCATGAGCTACGGGCTGGTCTACGGGCTGAGCTCCTACGGGCTCTCCCAGCAGCTGAACATCGGCGTGGATGAGGCCCGGACCATGATGAGCGGCTACTTCGAGCGCTTCGGCGGTGTGCGGGACTTCCTGCGCGGCGTCGTCGAGGAGGCCCGGTCCAAGGGCTACACCGAGACCATCGACGGCCGCCGCCGCTATCTCCCGGACCTCACGAGCGACAACCGGCAGGCTCGCCAGGCCGCGGAGCGCATGGCCCTGAACGCCCCCATCCAGGGCTCCGCGGCGGACATCATCAAGAAGGCGATGATCGGTGTGGACCGGGCGCTGCGCGACGGAGAACTCCGCTCCCGTGTGCTGCTGCAGGTCCACGACGAGCTCATCGTGGAGGTGGCCCCCGGGGAGAAGGACGCCGTGGAGAAGATCCTGCGCACCGAGATGGCCGGCGCGGCCGATCTCACGGTGCCCCTGGACGTGAACGTGGGCACCGGGCCCACGTGGCACCAGGCGGCGCACTGACCACTGCCCGACCCCCCGCCCGGCAGTTCTGATCGGCTGCCGGGCACCGCACCCCCCGACCCCCTGCGGCCCCGAACGGCTCCTCCCTCCGAGGGACGGAACCGGGGACCGGAGCACGGAACGAAGGAGCACGATGAGCACGACACCCCCTCAGGACCAGCCCACCGAGACCACCCACACCGCCCGGGGCAACACCTACCGGCTGCGGCGGTTCACCGTGACCGAGGGCTCGCTCGCGGACAACCCCGAGGCCGTGCAGTGGAACCGCGCCGTGTACCAGGGCTTCCACGACGCCGAGCCCACCGACGAGGCCACCCGGCGGATCCTGCGCTCCCTGCGGGAGGCGGGCACCCGGCTGCGCTGCGTGTACACGACGGATCCCGTGCCCCCCGCGGCCCTGGGGGCGGAGCGTCCCGTGGCCACGTTCTGCTCGTGGGACTCCGAGCTGACGCTGGGCGAGGGCCGCAGCATCCCCGCGTGGCTGATCTCCGAGGTCACCGTGCGACCCACCCACGCCCGCCGGGGACTGCTGCGCCGCCTCATGACGCAGGACCTCACCGAGGCGCACGAGGCCGGGTTCCCGATCGCGGCGCTGACCGCCTCCGAGGCCACGATCTACGGGCGGTTCGGATTCGGCGCGGCCACCTTCAACGCCGAGGTCACGGTGGACGCGCACTCCCGGCTCCAGCTCAAGGCCCCCACCGTGGGGACCGTCGAGATGGCCGACAACCTGGCCGTGGCCGAGCTTGCCCCGCAGATCTTCGAACGCTTCCACCGCACCACCGCCGGTTCGCTGCGGCGGACGGTGAAGTGGTGGGACTACGTCTCGGGGCAGTGGAACTGGCACCGCGGCGCCGCCGAACCCGAGCTGCGCACCGCCGTGCACTACGACGAGCAGGGCCAGCCGGACGGCTACGTCAGCTACAAGTTCCTGCCCACCCAGGGCTACGAGGGAACCCTTGAGGTCGTGGACCTGGTGGGCGCGGACTCCCAGGCGCAGATCGCCCTGTGGGAGTTCCTGTGCAACCTGGACCTCGTCACCGAGGTGCGCTACAGGTCGGCCCCCATCGAGGACCCCCTGATGTGGGGCATGGTGGACATGTCCGCGTACACCGTGCACAAGCGCACCGACCGGGTGTGGCTGCGGGTCCTGGACCCCGTGGCCGCGCTGTCCGCCCGTCACTACACCGCGCACCGGAGGATGACCCTGTCCATCGTGGACTCGCTGGGCTTCGCGGACGGGATCTACGAGATCGACACCACGGGCGAGGAGACCCGGGTGGCGCGGGTGGGGGAGCGGCCCCGCACCGAGAGCGACCGTGCCGGCGCCTCCCTGCCGGCGGTGGAGCTGCCGGAGGGGGTCGACGCCGCGCTGACCGTGGACCTGCTGGGCTCCCTCTACCTGGGCGCGGTCAAGGCGTCCACGCTGCACCAGGCCGGTCTGCTGCGGGTGCGGGACGAGGACGCGCTGCGGGACCTCCAGGACCTGATGACCACCACGGCGGACCCGTACTGCATCTCCCCGTTCTGATCTTCAGCCGCTTGAACACGCACCTGCCGGGCACTAGACTGGTACGGTGCGTGTTTTCGCACGCCCACACCAAGTTCTACTCTTCCGCTCGACCGTGCCCTCGAGGTGCGGGTGCGGAAGTGACAATCCATCACACCAATTCCATCGGAGTCCCTACTACATGACCACCACCACCCAGCAGGTCGCCGTCAACGACATCGGAACCGAAGAGGACTTCCTCGCCGCTGTCGACGCGACCATCAAGTACTTCAACGACGGCGACCTCGTGGAAGGCACCGTCGTCAAGGTCGACCGCGACGAGGTCCTCCTGGACATCGGGTACAAGACCGAAGGTGTCATCCCCTCTCGCGAGCTGTCCATCAAGCACGACATCAACCCCGACGATGTCGTGGCCGTGGGTGACGAGGTGGAGGCTCTGGTCCTCACCAAGGAGGACAAGGAAGGTCGCCTGATCCTGTCCAAGAAGCGCGCCCAGTACGAGCGCGCCTGGGGCGACATCGAGAAGGTCAAGGAGGACGACGGCGTCGTCACCGGTACCGTCATCGAGGTCGTCAAGGGTGGTCTCATCCTGGACATCGGCCTGCGCGGCTTCCTGCCGGCCTCCCTCGTGGAGATGCGTCGCGTCCGCGACCTCGCGCCGTACATCGGCCAGCAGCTCGAGGCCAAGATCATCGAGCTGGACAAGAACCGCAACAACGTGGTCCTGTCCCGCCGTGCATGGCTCGAGCAGACCCAGTCCGAGGTCCGCGCCAACTTCCTGCAGCAGCTGCAGAAGGGCCAGGTCCGCACGGGCACCGTGTCCTCGATCGTCAACTTCGGCGCGTTCGTGGACCTGGGTGGCGTGGACGGCCTCGTGCACGTCTCCGAGCTGTCCTGGAAGCACATCGACCACCCCTCCGAGGTCGTCGAGGTCGGTCAGGAAGTCACCGTGGAGGTCCTGGACGTGGACATGGACCGCGAGCGCGTGTCCCTGTCGCTGAAGGCCACCCAGGAGGATCCCTGGCAGTTGTTCGCCCGCACCCACGCCCTGGGTCAGGTCGTGCCGGGCAAGGTCACCAAGCTGGTTCCGTTCGGTGCGTTCGTGCGCGTCGAGGACGGCATCGAGGGCCTGGTGCACATCTCCGAGCTGGCCCAGCGCCACGTGGACATGGCCGAGCAGGTCGTCTCCGTCAACGAGGAGCTGTTCGTCAAGGTCATTGACATCGACCTGGAGCGCCGCCGCATCTCGCTGTCCCTGAAGCAGGCGAACGAGGGTGTGGACCCTGAGTCCACCGAGTTCGATCCCGCCCAGTACGGCATGGCCGCGGAGTACGACGAGCAGGGCAACTACAAGTACCCCGAGGGCTTCGATCCCGAGACCAACGAGTGGATCGAAGGCTACGAGGAGCAGCGCTCGGCGTGGGAGGAGCAGTACGCTCAGGCCCAGTCCCGCTGGGAGGCCCACAAGGAGCAGGTGCGCAAGCACATCCAGGACGATGCCGAGGCCGCGACCACGTCGTCCTCGTCGTCCTCCTCCTCGTCCAGCCCCTCGCAGAGCCACTCCTCCGGCCCCACGAGCTTCTCGTCCGAGGCTCCGGCCGAGGACTCCGGCACGCTGGCGTCCGACGAGGCCCTCGCCGCTCTGCGCGAGAAGCTCACCGGCCACTGAGTCGAGCGTGTGGGTGATCCCGTGAGGGCAACCCGCCCGTGAGAGAGGCCCCGCACCCCGGATGGGGTGCGGGGCTTCTTTGCATGTCCGCCCGGTCAGCGCAGCGGCACGTCCTCCCACCGGGTGGTTCCCTCCACCACCGTGGCGAGACCGGAGGTTGCCGCAGCGAGGTCCTCGTGGGCTCGGGCGATCTGCGCGGCGTGGTCCGGGACGAGCAGATTCAGGGTGGCGTGGGCGGCGTCGTAGCCGGTGGGGAGCACGGTGTATTCCTGCAACCGCAGCTCGGCCTCGATCCGCCCGGCCTCGGCGTGCGGTGCGGACACGCTCAGTTCCCGGCAGCGGAGCCTGCGGGCCAGGGGAGCGGTCTCGAGTGCGGCCGTGATGGCGCCGGAGTAGGCGCGGACCAGACCGCCCGCGCCGAGCTTCACGCCGCCGAACCAGCGGACCACCACGGCGCACACGTCCGAGAGGTCCCCCGGTTCCCCGGCCTCGTGCTGGCGTGGCGTGGCGAACTGGGTGAGCGTCTGCAGCATGGGAACGCCCGCGGTGCCTGCGGGTTCCCCGTCGTCCGAGGAGCGGGTGGTGTCCCGCGCGGGACCCAGCACGAACGCGGTGCAGCGGTGGCGGGCGTCCCGGTGCTGGGTGGCGACCTCGGCAATGGCCGTCCGCGCCGCGTCCTCGGAGTCCACCCGGGTGAGCACCGCGAGGAACCGCGACTTCCTGATCTCGAGCTCCGCGGTGTGCGCCGTCCCGGCCCGCAGGACGGTGTAGGACACGTGCGGTGCGCGGCCGGCGTCGGGCTGGTCGGGGTGCGCGTCGGAAGGCATCGTCCCAGTGTAGGCACGCGGGGCCCGGTGCTCCCGGCGCTCTCGTGTCCGGGCACCGTGGACCGATACAGTGAGCACGGCCACCGTCGCGGTGGCCGAACGCGTCCTGACCGTCGACCGAAAGCGCCCTCTGTGCTCAACCGCCTCCACGACCGCCTCGGACTACGCACCACACCCTCCATCTTCTTCGTCTCCGCCGCACTCATCGTGGTCTTCACGGTGGCCATGGGACTGTTCCCCGGACCGGTGCAGGGGATCTTCGGGGCCGTGGCGCACGTGCTGCGGTACGAGACGGGCTGGTTCTACACGTTCAGCGTGACCGCCCTGGTGATCTTCGCCCTGGGACTCGCGCTCAGCCGCTACGGCAGGGTCCGGCTGGGCGACGACGACTCCGCGCCCGCGTACTCCGGCCTCACCTGGTTCGGCATGCTGTTCGCCGCGGGGGTGGGCGCCGTGCTGATGTTCTGGGGTGTGGCCGAGCCCATCAACCACTACGCGAACCCGCCCATGTACGGCACGGAGCCCGGGTCGGACCAGGCCGCCGTGGAGGCCCTGAACATCGCCAACTTCCACTTCGGGCTGCACATGTGGGCCATCCTGGCCGTGCCCGGGCTGGCGTTCGGCTACTTCACGTACAAGCGCAAGCTGCCGCCGCGGGTCTCCTCCGCGTTCCACCCCCTGCTCGGGGACGGCATCCACGGCCCGTGGGGCAAGGCCATCGACATCCTCTCCATCGTGGCCACCGTGTTCGGTCTGGCGGTGTCCGTGGGCCTGGGTGCCCTGCAGATCAACAGCGGGCTGAGCTACGTGTACGGGATCCCCATGGCCGGCTGGATCCAGGCGGCCATCATCGCGGTCATCACCGCGGTGGGGCTGGCCTCTGTGCTCGCGGGCATGGAGAAGGGCGTGAAACGGCTCTCCTACGGCAACATCATCCTGGCCGTCGCCCTCATGCTGTTCGTGCTCATGGCCGGTGCCAGCATGGACACGATGCGCGCGATCGTGGAGTCCGCGGGAAGCTACGTCAACCAGCTGCCCACCCTGGCGTTCTTCAACGACACCTTCGGGGGCGGACAGTGGTCCGGCGACTGGACGGTGTTCTACTGGGCCTGGACCGTCACGTGGGCGCCGTTCGTGGGCATGTTCGTGGCCAAGATCTCCCGGGGGCGCACCATCCGCCAGTTCGTGGTGGGTGTGCTGGGTGTGCCGTCCGCGTTCGTGGTGGTCTGGATGGCGATCTACGGCTACAACGCGATCCGCATCGACCGGGCCCCCGGCACGGAGGGCAGCCTCACCGAGACGATCGTGACCCAGTCCAACCCGGAGGCGGCGCTCTTCCAGTTCCTGCAGTCCATGCCGTTCTTCGGCGTCACCGCGTTCGTGGCCCTGATCGTGATCACCATCTTCTTCATCACCTCGATCGACTCCGGGGCCCTGGTCATGGACGCCATGGCCAACGGTCACGAGGACGAGGGCCCCCGCCGGCAGCGCATCTTCTGGACCCTCTCCGTGGGTGCGGTGTGCACGGCCATCGTGCTGACCTCGGGGGAGAACGGGCTCAACGCCCTGCAGGAGGTCATCATCGTGATCGGCGCACCCGTGATGCTGCTCGAGGTGCTGCAGGCCGTGATGCTGCTGCAGGCCCTGCGCCAGGACGCGGGCACCGCGCGTCCCATGCGCACGCGGCAGTGGAAGCGCGTCCTGCCCGCGGAGGAGTACCACCGCCGGGCGCAGGAGGACACCTCGGCGGTGTCCGAGTACGTGATCCGTCCCGAGTACGAGGTGGGCACGGAACCGGAGCACGACACGCACCAGCCGCGCACGTGGCACTGGCAGCGCGAGCAGGAGGGCCGTCCGGTCTTCCAGCTCGCCCTCACCGGTGGCGCCTCGGCGGGCAAACGCACCGCCGCGCACGCGTTCGAGGAGCTCGGTGCGGTCATGCTCGACAGCGTGCAGATGTGGCAGGAGCTGCTCGAGCCCGGCACACAGACCCGCGCGGAGGTGGACCGGATCTTCGGGGAGCAGCTGCCCACGGGGCCCGGCGCGGGTGCCGCGGACACCACGGAGGCCCTGGACGAGCTGATGGCCGGCAACGACACCGTCCGGGCCCGCGCCCACGAGCTGCTGCTGCCGCACATGCGGGAGTCCGCGCGGCGTCGTGCCCGCGAGGCCGGGCCGGACCGCGTGGTGGTCCAGGTGCTGCGGGACCCCCTGGAGACCGAGCAGCGGGACCGCTTCGACCTCGTGGTCGCGGTGGCGGCACCGGCCGAGGAGCGCGTGCAGCGCCTGCGCCGGGACGAGGGGGTGCCCGCGGACGTCGCGTGGGAGATCGTGGACCAGGCCCCGTCCGACGACGAGACCCGCGAGGTCGCCGACCGCGTGATCGTCAACGACGGCGGCGTCGAGCGGGTGCGCGAGCAGGTGCGGGAGATCTGGGAGGACACCGTCCGCCCGGTCCTCGACGAGGACGAGCCCCAGGAGGTGGCCGACGATGACCACGCCGTTCGCACGCCCGGGACGCACTGACGTGCTGCGCGTGGGCCTCACGGGAGGCATCGCCTCCGGGAAGTCGACCGTGTCCCGCTGCCTGGCGGAGCTCGGGGCGGTGGTGGTGGACGCGGACGCGATCGCGCGCCGGCTGCAGGAACCGGGAGAAGCCGGCTACGAGGCCGTGGTCGAGCACTTCGGGGACACCGTGGTGGATGCGGCCACCGGGCGCCTGGACCGCGCGGCGCTGGCGGGGATCGTGTTCGCGGACGAGGCCCGGCTCGCGGAGCTCAACGCCGTCATGCACCCCCTGGTGCGGGCCGAGGCCGCACGGCTCGCGGACGCCGTCCCGCCGGGGGGCGTGCTCGTGCAGGACATCCCCCTCCTCGTGGAGACCGGTCAGCATGCGGACATGGACCGCGTGCTGGTGGTCGAGGCCCCCGAGGACGAGCGGGTGCGGCGCATGGTCGCCGACCGCGGCATGGACCCGGACGACGCACGACGCCGCATCGCCGCCCAGGCCTCGGACGCCCAGCGCCGCGCCGTGGCCACCACGGTGTTCGACAACTCGGGCACGCGTGAGGACCTCGTGCGCCAGGTGCACGAGTGGTGGGCGGAGGAGACGGGCTGAGCCGGAGCCCGGACCGCGGCCGCCGCTGGTCGTCGATTGCCTCGGGTTCTCCGGGCCCGGCCGTGGCAGCTTTCGACCGTGCCGTGGCCGGGCCCGCAGCGTGCTGCGCGCCCGGGTGCGGTGGCGCACCCGGGCGGCCGTGCGGCGTCGTCGTGCGTGTCGGAGGGCCCGCGTAGCCTGGTGCCATGTCGCTCGCCCAGAAGATCAACCGTGTGGTCGCCCCGTTCGAGGTCGTGTCCGAGTTCCAGCCCGCCGGGGACCAGCCCAAGGCCATCGCGGAGCTCTCGGAGCGGATCCAGGGCGGGGAGAAGGACGTGGTGCTCATGGGCGCCACGGGCACCGGCAAGTCCGCCACGGCGGCCTGGCTGATCGAGGCCGTGCAGCGGCCCACGCTGCTGCTCGTGCAGAACAAGACGCTCGCGGCGCAGCTGGCCAACGAGCTGCGGGAGCTGCTGCCGAACAACGCCGTGGAGTACTTCGTCTCCTACTACGACTACTACCAGCCCGAGGCCTACGTCCCGCAGACGGACACCTTCATCGAGAAGGACTCCTCCATCAACGAGGAGGTCGAGCGGCTGCGCCACTCCGCCACCAACGCGCTGCTGACCCGCCGGGACACCGTGGTGGTCTCCACCGTGTCCTGCATCTACGGCCTCGGCACGCCCGAGGAGTACGTCAAGCAGATGGTGACCCTGGCCGTGGGCCAGGAGATGGACCGGGACGCCCTGCTGCGCCAGTTCGTGAACATGCAGTACGTGCGCAACGACGTCGACTTCCACCGCGGCACGTTCCGCGTGCGCGGGGACACTGTGGAGATCATCCCCATGTACGAAGAGAACGCCCTGCGCATCGAGTTCTTCGGGGACGAGATCGAGGCCATCTACACCCTGCACCCGCTCACCGGGGAGGTCATCAACGAGGAGCGGGAGATGTACGTGTTCCCGGCCTCCCACTACGTGGCCGGTGCGGAACGGATGGCCACGGCCATCGAGTCCATCCAGAACGAGCTGCAGGAGCGGCTGCAGGAGCTCGAGTCCCAGAACAAGCTCGTGGAGGCCCAGCGGCTGCGCATGCGCACCCAGTACGACCTCGAGATGATGGAGCAGATGGGCTACTGCAACGGCATCGAGAACTACTCGCTGCACATCGACGGCCGCCCGCGCGGCTCCGCCCCCCACTGCCTGCTGGACTACTTCCCGGACGACTTCCTGCTGATCATCGACGAGTCCCACGTGACCGTGCCCCAGATCGGCGGCATGTACGAGGGGGACATGTCCCGCAAGCGCACCCTGGTGGACCACGGTTTCCGGCTTCCCTCCGCCATGGACAACCGCCCGCTGAAGTGGGACGAGTTCCTGGAGCGGATCGGTCAGACCATGTACATGTCCGCCACCCCCGGACCGTACGAGATGTCCAAGGTGGACTCGGTGGTGGAGCAGATCATCCGCCCCACGGGTCTGGTGGACCCGCAGGTGGTCGTGAAGCCCACCAAGGGCCAGATCGACGACCTCCTGGAGCAGATCGAGCTGCGCGTGGAGCGGGACGAGCGCGTCCTGGTGACCACCCTGACCAAGCGCATGGCCGAGGACCTCACCGAGTACCTCATGGAGCACGGGGTCAAGGTGCAGTACCTGCACTCGGACGTGGACACCCTGCGTCGTGTGGAGCTGCTGCGCGAGCTGCGCATGGGCACCTTCGACGTCCTCGTGGGCATCAACCTGCTGCGTGAGGGCCTGGACCTCCCCGAGGTGTCCCTGGTGGCCATCCTGGACGCGGACAAGGAGGGCTTCCTGCGCTCCACCACGTCCCTGATCCAGACCATCGGCCGTGCCGCCCGCAACGTGTCCGGCGAGGTCCACATGTACGCGGACAAGATCACGCGCTCCATGGACGTGGCCATCGAGGAGACCAACCGCCGCCGCGAGATCCAGGTGGCGTACAACACCGAGCACGGGATCGACCCCCAGCCCCTGCGCAAGAAGATCGCGGACATCACGGACCAGCTGGCCCGCGAGGACGAGGACACCAGGACCCTGCTGGCCCAGCGCTCCGCGGCCAACAACCACACCGCCCCCGTCAAGGGCGGCAAGGGGAAGAACTCCGAGAAGGACCAGGCCGCGGCTGCCGCGGAGTCCAAGCTGCTGCGGGACGGCGTGGCCGCGGCGCCCGCCGAGGACCTCGTCCAGCTCATCGAGGACCTCAGCGAGCAGATGCGCAATGCCGCAGCCGAGCTCAAGTTCGAGCTGGCCGGCCGGCTCCGGGACGAGATCGCGGACCTCAAGAAGGAGCTGCGGCGCATGAAGGACGCCGGCCACGCGTGAGCGGGGCCACGTCCCTCCTGGCCACGCCAAGGGGTCGGGTAAACTGGCGGTCCTGTACGGCCCGCACCCGGGTTGTTCCCTGTCGTCATCTCACCTAAGGGGTACCCGTGGACATCTCCAGTCTGCAGTGGGGTCTCACCATTGCACTGATCGTGGGTCTGCTGGCCTACGACTTCATCTTCCACGCCCGCAAGCCGCACGAGCCGACCGTCAAGGAAGCGGCCATGTGGACGGGGCTGTACGTGTCCCTCGCGCTGCTGTTCGGGCTGGTCGTCCTGTTCCTCGACGGCCCCACCTACGCGGCGGAGTACTACGCCGGCTTCGTCACGGAGCAGGCGCTGTCCGTGGACAACCTGTTCGTGTTCCTCATCATCATGGCGTCCTTCAAGGTGCCCCGCGCGGACCAGCAGAAGGTGCTGCTGTTCGGCATCGTGGTGGCGCTGATCGCCCGCACGGTGTTCATCTTCGTGGGCGCGGCCGCCATCAACCGCTGGTCCGCGCTGTTCTACGTGTTCGGTCTCTTCCTCATCTACACCGCGGGCAACCTGGTCAAGGGTGAGGTCACCGACTCCGCGGAGGACGAGGACGCCAACAACATCATGGTCCGGCTGGCCAAGCGCTTCCTCAAGACCACGGACGAGTACGACGGCGACAAGCTGTTCACCCAGGTGGACGGCAAGCGCGTGATGACGCCCATGCTGCTGGTCATGGTGGCGATCGGCCTCACGGACATCATGTTCGCGCTGGACTCGATCCCGGCGATCTTCGGCCTCACCCAGGAGACCTACATCGTCTTCACGGCCACGGCGTTCTCCCTCATGGGTCTGCGCCAGCTGTACTTCCTGATCGACGGTCTTCTGGACCGGCTCATCTACCTCTCGTGGGGCCTGGCCATCATCCTGGGCTTCATCGGTGTGAAGCTCATCCTGCACGCGCTGCACGAGAACACCCTGTCGTTCATCAACGACGGTGAGCCGGTGCACGTGGTCGAGGTGACCACCGGGTTCTCCCTGGCCGTGATCGTGGGCGTTCTGGTCCTCACGGTCCTGGCGTCCCTCTTCAGCCCCAAGGGCCGCGCGGTGCGCATCATCAACGGCGCACGCGACTGGTCCGAGCGCTACCTCGAGATGCCGGAGTCGGCGCCCGTGGAGGAGCGCACCAAGGCCGCCGAGAAGATGAAGAAGTACCGCGAGCAGCTGCCCACCGTGAAGGCCAAGTACCGGGACGAGCTCATCGAGTCCGAGGCCCGCTACCACGACCTGCTGGAGCGTGCCCACGGTCTGCGGCAGGAGCGGCTGGCCGAGGCCGAGCGCCAGAACTGACCCGAGCGGGCTGAGAAACCTGCCGCCCCCTGCGACGTCCCTCCTGCCCCGCGGCGGAGGGACGTCGTCGTTTTCCGGATTCCTCTGGGCCCACGGGTCCGGCACGGGTAGAATGGATCTCGATCAAGGGAGTATCCCTCACCTCCGTGCACGTCAATACGTCCAGCGCCGCCGCTGGGCCGGGTGCGGACCACGTTCCTGCCGGCCCCGGGTCGGAGAGCGTGGGGGAGAGACTTGTGCGGTTCATCCCACCCACAAGGAGTTCCCACCGTGGAAATCACCACGTTGCAGTGGTCTGTCACCATTGCGTTCATCCTGGGCCTGCTGGCCTACGACTTCATCTTCCACGTGCGCAAGGCGCACGAACCCTCCATCAAGGAAGCGGCCGTCTGGTCCGCCGTGTACGTGGGCATCGCGCTGCTGTTCGGTCTCGTGATCCTGTGGCTGGACGGTCCCACCATGATGGCCGAGTACTACGGCGGCTACGTCACGGAGAAGGCGTTGTCCGTGGACAACCTCTTCGTGTTCCTGATCATCATGGGCTCGTTCGCCGTGCCCCGGGCGGACCAGCAGAAGGTGCTGCTGTTCGGCATCATCTTCGCGCTCGTGGCCCGCACCGTGTTCATCTTCGCGGGAGCGGCGGCCATCAACGCCTTCTCGTGGGTGTTCTACCTCTTCGGTCTCATCCTGATCTTCACGGCCGGCAACCTCATCAAGGGGGAGATGTCGGAGAACGCCTCCAACGAGGCGGACAACATCGTGGTGCGCCTGGCCCGGAAGGTCTTCCACACCACGGACTACTACGACGGTGACAAGCTCTTCACCGTGCACAACGGCAAGCGCGCCCTGACCCCCATGCTCCTGGTCATGGTGGCGATCGGCGGCACGGACATCCTCTTCGCGCTGGACTCGATCCCCGCCATCTTCGGGCTCACGCAGGAGCCGTACATCGTCTTCACGGCCACGGCGTTCTCGCTCATGGGCCTGCGCCAGCTGTACTTCCTGATCGACGGTCTGCTGGACCGCCTGATCTACCTCTCGTGGGGCCTGTCGATCATCCTGGCTTTCATCGGCGTGAAGCTCATCCTGCACGCGCTGCACGAGAACACGCTGCCGTTCATCAACAACGGTGAGCACGTGGACGTGGTGGAGATCGGCATCGGCACGTCCCTCGCCGTGATCCTCTCGGTGCTCGCCATCACGGTCCTGGCGTCTCTCTACAGCCCCAAGGGTCGCGCGCTGCGCACCATCCAGAAGACCCAGGACCTCACCGAGCGGTACCTGGCACTGCCCGCGGACGCCCCGGCCGAGCAGCGCAACCGGATCGACGCCGAGCTCGCCGATCTGCAGGCGCACTTCCCGAAGATGTCGGAGAAGCACAAGAACGAGCTCATCGAGCACCGGGCCCGGTTCCGGACCATGCTCGAGACCGCACGCGGCCAGCACCGGGAGTTCGCGGAGACCGGGGCGGTGCAGACGCCCTCCCCGGACTTCACGCCGGACGGCGAGGGTGAGCGGACGGCCGCTGATTCGCCGGGCGGCGACAGCGGGCGCGGCGCCGGCTCGTCACCCGCGTAGCACGACGCCGCACGGCACCCTGACCGGGCCCGTTCCCTACCCGGGGAACGGGCCCGGCGGCGTCGAGCACCACAGCGCCGCGCCCGCGAACAGGGCCGCCCACAGGAGCGAGGCGAGGGTGCCGATGATGAACTGCTCCCGCTGCTGCGCGTTGGTGAACTCGCCGTAGCGCGCGAGGCCCTTGACCGCCACGACCACACCGATGCCCGCGACCATGCCGGTGAGCAGCGAGACGATGGCCGCGGCACGTTCCAGGGCACCGATCACGAGGCCCCCGCGCAGGGGCGGGTCCACGGGTTCCGCGGCGGCCTCGGAATCCACCCAGGGACTCTCGGAGGGCTGGGCGCGCACGGCGGAGAGGTCCGCGAAGCGGAAGACGGCGCGGACCACGGGATCCCCGGAGAGCGCCCCCGCCACGAGCAGGGCGGGGTACGCCCACTCGCGCGGCACGGTGCCCGCGGCCCAGGTCCAGGCCACGGTGACCAGCAGGAGCGTGAGCGGCAGCACCACGGTGGTGAGCGGTCGCACGTGGTTCATGAGCGGTGCCCCCTGTCCGCCGGGGTGGCGGGTGCGGCCGACGTCGTGTCCTCGGACCCGGCCTGGGCGTCCGCGAGCTCGAGCAGGGCGACCACCGTGGTCCGCGCGTCGCGCTCCTCCCGCCACAGTGCGGCGTCGAGCCGCCGGGACACCGAGGACTGCGTGATGCCGAGGCGCTCGGCCATCTGCTGCTGCGTGAGTCCGGTGTCTGCGAGTGCCGCTGTCTGGATCCCCGACGCGGTCCTGCGCCGGCGCACGGCGCACACGAGGTCCAGCACGGAGCCCGTGCGCTCCGCCCACGCGCCACCGTGGACGGCGGGGGAGTCGGAGTCCTTGGCGGCCTGGACGGCCTCCCGGGCCGCCACGAGGGCAGGACCGGTGCTCTCGCGCACCGCGCCGGCGAGGGGAAGGTCCACCGGGCCGAGGCCGAGCCCCACGTGCCACTCGCCGGTGTCGGCCAGGGCTAGCGCGGCGGCGAGGACCGCGGCGGCGTCGTCGTAGAGGGCTTGGAGCTCGTCCCCCGCGGTGATGTCCCACGGGAGCACGGGGGAGGGGAGATCACGCTGGCACGATGCCAGGTGCTCCCGCATGTTCAGGCGCGGGCCGTCCCTGCGGGAGTCGCGGCGATCCACGGTGAGGGCGAACATGGACCCCATCCCTTCCTGCTATGCAACTGCAACTGCATCACGACCGAATATGCTATCCAGACTACATGCTGAAGGTGGCTGTCACCGACCGGTCTCGGTCACGGGACCCACGTTGTCCACGAGCACGGCGGGAAAACCGTCCTCGTCGGAGGCGGCCAGGTCGATGCGCGCGTTGATGCCCCAGTCGTGGTGGCCGTCGGGGTCGTCGAAGACCTGCACCACGGTCCAGAAGCCCGGCAGACCCTCGGGGTGCTCGGTGATGCGGATCAGGGAGGGGCCGCGGGACTGGGCGTCGGTGTAGATGTCCTCGTACTCGTCGAAGTACGCGTCCATGGCGTCCGCCCAGCGGTCGCGGTCCCAGCCGGACTTCTCGTCCAGGGCACCCAGCACCTTGTCCTTCTCCTGCGCGAAGAGCTCCACGCGCTGGAAGAGCGCGTTGCGCACCATCACGCGGAACGCCCGCGGGTTGGAGGTGACCCCCTCGGGCTGCTCCGCGACGAGCTCCTCCAGGGAGTCGGCGCTCGTGCCGGACGGGGACTCCTCGCCGGAGGCCAGCTTCTCCCACTCGTCCAGCAGGGAGTTGTCGGTCTGGCGGATGCTCTCGCCGAGCCACTCCACGAGGTCCGTGAGGGTCTCGGTGGTGGCGTCCACGGGCACCGTCTGGCGCAGGGCCTTGTAGGCGTCCGAGAGGTAGCGCAGCAGGATGCCCTCGGAGCGCGCCAGCCCGTAGTACTGCACGTAGTCCCCGAAGGTCATGGCGCGCTCGTACATGTCCCGCACGATCGACTTGGGGGACAGCTCGAACTGGGACACCCACGGGGCGGAACCCCGGTAGGTCTCGAAGGCCTGGTCCAGCAGCTCCTTCAGCGGCTGCGGGTAGGTGATCTCGTCCAGTTCGCGCATGCGCTCCATGTATTCGATGCCCTCGGCCTTCATGGTGGCCAGCGCCTCGCCCTTGACCTTCTTCTCCTGCATGTTCAGCACCTGGCGGGGCTTCTCCAGGGTGGCCTCGATGACCGAGACCACGTCCAGCGCGTAGGTCTCGGACTCGGGGTCCAGCAGGCCCAGGGCCGCGAGTGCAAAGGGGGAGAGGGGCTGGTTGAGCGCGAAGTTCTCCTGCAGCTCGACCGTGAGGCGGTAGCGGCGCCCGGTCTCGTCCGGTTCGGGCAGGCGTACGACCACCCCGGCGCGCAGCAGCTCCTTGAGGATGGACAGGGCGTGGCGCAGCAGGGCGCGCTGCCGGGCGCGGGGCTCGTCCACCGAGGTGAGCAGCCGGTAGCCCGCAGCGATGTTGTCCCCGGGGCGCTGCAGCATGTTGAGCACCATGGAGTGCGTGATGGCGAAGGACGAGCTCAGCTGCTCGGGGGTGGCCTCCACGAGGTGGTCGAAGGTCTTGCGGCTCCACGACACGAAGCCCTCGGGCGCCTTCTTCTTGGGCACTTGGCGCAGCTTCTTCTGGTCGTCGCCGTGCTTGGCACGTGCCTTGGCCATGGCGCGCTCGTTCTCGATCACGTGCTCGGGGGCCTGGACCACCACGGTCCCGGCGGTGTCGTAGCCGGCCCGCCCAGCGCGGCCGGCGATCTGGTGGAACTCGCGCGCGCTGAGCCGGCGGGTGCGGCGGCCGTCGTACTTGGACAGCGCGGTGATCAGCACCGTGCGGATGGGCACGTTGATGCCCACGCCCAGGGTGTCGGTGCCGCAGATGACCTTGAGCAGCCCGGTCTGCGCCAGCTGCTCCACGAGCCTGCGGTACTTGGGCAGCATGCCGGCGTGGTGCACGCCGATCCCGTGGCGCACGAGCCGGTTGAGGGTCTTGCCGAAGCCCGCCGAGAACCGGAAGTCCTTGATCAGCTCCGCCACCCGCTGCTTCTCCTCCTTGCTGAGCACGTCCACGGACATGAGGCTCTGCGCCTGCTCCGCGGCCGCCAGTTGCGAGAAGTGCACCACGTACACGGGAGCCTGGTGGGTGGTGAGCAGCTCCTCGAGCTCCTCGTGGATGGGCCGTTCCGAGTAGTAGAAGTGCAGGGGGATGGGCCGCTCGCCCGAGGAGACCAGGGACGTGGTCCGGCCCGTGGTCTCGGTGAGCCGCTGCTCGATGCGGGTGACGTCCCCCAGGGTGGCGCTCATGAGGAGGAACTGCGCCTGCGGCAGCTCGATGAGCGGCGCCTGCCACGCCCAGCCGCGCTGGGGGTCGGAGTAGAAGTGGAACTCGTCCATGACCACCAGGCCGAGGTCCGCGTCCGGTCCCTCGCGCAGGGCCACGTTCGCGAGGATCTCCGCGGTGCAGCACACGATGGGCGCGTCCGCGTTCACGGCGGAGTCCCCGGTGACCATGCCCACGTTCTCCGCCCCGAAGATCTCGCAGAGGTCGAAGAACTTCTCGGACACGAGCGCCTTGATGGGGGCGGTGTAGTAGGAGCGCTGCCCGCGCGCCAGGCCCGCGAAGTGCGCGGCCACGGCCACGGTGGACTTCCCGGAGCCCGTGGGCGTTGCGAGGATCACGTTGGACCCGTTGGCCACCTCCAGCATGGCCTCGTCCTGCGCGGGGTACAGCTCCATGTCCCGGGAGGCGATCCAGCCGAGGAACCCCTCGTAGATCTCGTCCTCGCTCAGCGGGTTGGACGCGAAGTCGCCGCGCAGGTACTGGTGACCGGGGGCGGAGAGGTCTGGGGCCAGGGAGTCGAGGAGTTTCATCCCCGCCAGCCTATCCGCCGCCGGGGACACCCACACGGGGCGCGTCAGTCCACGACGACGCCGCGCGCGGCCTTCGCATCCGCGCGGCGGCACAGCAGCGCGAACACGGCCCCGGAGAGGTTGTGCCAGACCGAGAACACCGCACCGGGCAGAGCGGCGAGCGGGGACATGTACTGGGCGGCCAGCCCCGCGGCGAGCCCCGAGTTCTGCATGCCCACCTCGATCGCGGTGGTGCGTCGGACGGCCGCGGGCTGTCCGGTCAGACGCCCCACGAGCCAGCCGAGTGCCATGCCCAGCGCGTTGTGCACCGCCACCGCCACCAGGACGAGCAGTCCCGCCTGCAGAATCTTCTCCGCAGAGCCGGAGACCACGATGGCCACGATCACCGAGATCGCGAGCACTGAGAGCCACGGCAGCACGGGCAGCAGCCGGGTGATCACCCGGGGCAGGAGGAGACGCACCACCAGGCCGGCGAGCACGGGCAGCAGCACCACCACGGCAATGGAGCGGGCCATGTCGGCCCCGTTCAGCGGCATGTACGCGCCGGCGAGCCACAGCGTCAGCAGGGGAGTGAGCAGTGGAGCCAGCAGGGTGGAGATCGACGTCATGGTCACGGACACCGCCACGTCCCCGCGGGCCAGGTAGGACACCACGTTGGAGGCGGTGCCCCCGGGCGCGCATCCCACCAGGATGACCCCGGCCGCGATCTCGGGCGGCAGCTGCAGGGCCCACGTGACGAGCACGGCGATCCCGGGCATGAGCACGTACTGCGCCAGGACCCCCAGCACGACCGGCACCGGCCGCCTGGCCACCAGCGCGAAGTCCGCGGGGCGCAGGGTGAGCCCCATCCCGAACATCACGAGTCCGAGCAGGGGGTTGGTCCAGCTCGCGGCCTGGTGGACGGTCGGTGCGAACAGGTACCCGCCCAGTCCGCCCGCGAGCACGAGCAGGGGGAACACCAGCACCGCCACGTAGGCGGCGCGGTCCGCGGAGGACTGCGCGGCGGCGTCGTGCCCGGTGGCATCCGCGGGCGAGGCGGGTGAGCTCACCAGCCGCGCTCTTCCCACTCCCGCAGGTGCGGCCGCTCGGCGCCCAGGGTGGTGGGCTCGCCGTGGCCCGGGTGGATCACAGTGTCGTCGTCGAACCGGTCGAAGATGCGCTCGGTGACGTCCCGGAAGAGCTGACGGAAGTCCTCGGGGGAGTTCGTCTTCCCCAGCCCGCCGGGGAACAGGGAGTCCCCCGTGAAGATGTGGGCGGGGCCCTCGGGATCCCGGTAGACCAGGGCGATCGAGCCGGGGGTGTGCCCGCGCAGCTCGAGAACCTCCAGCTCGATGCCGTCCAGCTCGGCGGTGTCCCCGTTCTCGAAGGTGAGGTCCATGGGCACGGCGATGTCGGCCTCGTCCGCGGCGCCGCACGCGGTCATGGCCTCGGCGTGGGTGGCCACGCTCTCCAGGGCGCGCACGTGGTCCCAGTGCGAGTGCGTGGTGACAATCAGCTGCAAGTTGCCCCAGTCCGAGCAGTCCCCGGAGCCGGCGGCGACCATGCCCGCGATCGCACGGGCGTCGTCGGCGGCGTCGATGAGCACCTGCGTGCCCTCGGACTTGGAGGTGAGCAGGTAGACGTTGTTGTCCATCTCGCTCACCGAGATGCGGCGGACGGTGATCCGGGCGAGTTCGATGACCTCGGTCTGCGTGGCGATCATGCCCACGAGTGTAGGCGCCGGGAGCGGTGCGGGCGAATACCACGGGGGCCTGGGAGGCCGCCCGGGGGAGATGGGGAACGCGGTGGACAGCATGCGGCGGAATATATATAGTTGCGTGAAGCAAATAATTGACGGGGAGTGGTGCGCCCACCGGCCAACTCCCGGAGGGGACAGGCATGGGCGTCTCGCACAAAACCGCCGAGGACCTGGTCCGCGACCTGCTGGAGCTGCAGCGGGCCACCCGAAGGGTGGTCAAGGCCACAGAGGCCCACCGGGGGCTGAGCGTGGTGCAGACCAACATCCTCACGCTGCTCAGCTGCGTGCCCGGACGGCGCGCCAAGGACATCGTGGCGGAGTCAACGCTCGGCGCCTCGGGGCTGAGCCGACACCTCGCCACGCTCGAGCAGCTCGGCCTCGTGTCCCGCGCTCCGGACCCCGAGGACGGACGCGCGCAGATCGTGTCCATCACGGAGGCGGGCCGGCACGCGCTGGACACCAACCTGCGGGCGGACGCGGAGAACCTCGTGTCGCGCCTCGGGGACCTCAGCGAGGAGGAGGCGGCGCGCGCGAGCGCGTCCCTGAACCGGATCACCGAGCTGTTCCTCGACTCGCTCGGGATGTCCCGGATGACCTCGCCGCCGTGGTCCGACCGCCCCCGAACCCCACAGACCAGCGCGCCCCGCGGCACCGGGTGCGGAGAGGAGCCCACCCCGTGACGCCACCCCACGACACCGCGCGCAGCACGCGCCCGGCACGCACGAGCCAGCAGGAGCACCGAGACGTCCTGCGGGCGCTGACCGGCATCCTGTCCGCCTTCTTCATGGCCATGGTCACGCTGACGATCATCGGCACCGCCCTGCCCGTGATCATGGCGGACCTGGGCGGGGACCAGACGGCGCTGTCCTGGACGGTGACCGGAACCCTGCTGGCCAACGCGGTCACCACGCCCATGTGGGGCAAGCTCGCGGATCTCTTCGACAAGAAGAAGCTCCTGCTGATGGCCATCGTGATCTTCGTGATCGGCTCCGGCGCGGCGGGTCTGGCACCGAGCATCGGCATGCTCGTGGTGGCCCGTGTGATCCAGGGTGTGGGGATGGGTGGGCTGATGGCTCTGGCCCAGACCATCCTGGGCACCATCATCCCGCCGCGTGAGCGCGGTCGCTACGCCGGGTACATGGGCGCCGTCATGGCCGTGGCCACGTCCGTGGGTCCGCTGCTGGGCGGGCTCATCGTGGACGCCTTCGGGTGGCGGTGGTGCTTCCTCATCCCGGTTCCCCTGTCCATCCTCGCGGCCATCCTGATCGTGAAGACCCTGCACCTGCCCGAGGTCACCCGGGACCGCACGCCCCAGGTGGACTTCCTGGGCATGGGGCTGCTCGCCGTGGCCACGTCCGCGCTGCTGCTGTGGGTCTCGTTCGCCGGGAAGCTCTTCGACTGGGGCTCGTGGGAGTCCGTCCTCCTGGCTGTCGTGGCGGTGCTGGGCGCTGTCGCGTTCGTGGCGGTCGAGCGCCGCGCGAGCGAACCCACCATGCCGCTGCACGTGATCACGGAGCGCACCACGGTGCTCGCGATCATCGCGGCGATCGCCACGGGTGCCGCGATGTTCGCCTCCACCACGTACCTGGGCCAGTACTTCCAGCTCGGCCAGGGGTACAGCCCCACCGAGTCGGGTCTGCTCATGCTCCCGCAGGTCGTGGGGTCCTTCCTGGGCTCGATGGTCGCCGGGCAGCTGATCTCCCGCTTCGGACGGTGGAAGCGGATCCTGGTGATCGGCGCCGTGGTCCTGGCCGTGGGTCTGTTCCTCGGCTCGCAGCTGACCCACACCACCCCCGCGTGGCTCGTGGGCGTCTACATCTGCCTGGTGGGCCTGGGTGTGGGCACGCTCAACCAGAACCTCGTGCTCGCCGTGCAGAACACCGTGGGTCTCAAGGACATGGGCTCCGCATCCTCCGCGGTGGCCTTCTTCCGCACCGTGGGCGGTGCCGTGGCCGTCTCGCTGTTCGGTGCGCTGCTCACGCGCCACCTCACCACGGAGATGGCCAGCTTCGCCGCCGAGCACGGCATGGACGCCTCGGCCGCGCCCGACGCCGCGTCGATCGACTTCGCGGGTCTGCCCCCGGCCGCCCTCGAGGCCGTGCGCGAGGCGTACGGCACAGGCACCGGGCTGCTGTTCCTGGTGGCGGGCGTCGCCTCGCTCGTGACCCTGCTGTGCGTGCTCCTCATGAAGGAGGTTCCGCTGCGCACCACCGTGGACGTGGCCGAGGTGGACCCGGACACGGGCGAGATCACCGTGGTGACCCGGCAGGTGGACCCGGTGGAGGCCGCCGGGCTGCGCATGCAGCGTGCGGAGACGGGGCAGATCCCCGTGATCGACCCGGACGCCACGGGTCTGCGCCGCGGCCGCGGCGAGCAGGGCACGGACCCCGCGCAGGCGGCCCGGGCGGCGTCGACCGCGGAGGCCGCGGCCGTGGAGAACTCGGCGCCGGAGCGCTCGGGCCCCGGGCGTCACGCGCAGGGCGGGGTGGCCGACGACGCCGCCGGCCGGCCTTCGGGCCGAGCTCGCCACCGCGCGTGAACCCGCACCCGGGGCCGGGCGGCTGCTGCCGTGTCGGGGCCGGGTACTAGAGTTGCAGCCGTGTCAGAGCGAACCCACGAAACGTCCAGCGAACGCCCCTCCACGTCCGTTCTCGCGGAACGGACCGCGCACGAGCACGCCCCCGCCACCCGCGCCTCAGGGGTCTCCGACCTCACGGAGATCGTGGTCCAGGGTGCCCGCGAGCACAACCTCAAGAACGTGGACCTCACCATTCCGCGTGACTCCATGGTGGTGTTCACGGGTCTGTCCGGATCCGGGAAGTCCTCCCTCGCGTTCGACACCATCTTCGCGGAGGGTCAGCGGCGCTACGTGGAGTCCCTGTCCTCCTACGCCCGCATGTTCCTGGGCCGGGTGGACAAGCCGGACGTCGACTTCATCGAGGGGCTGTCCCCGGCGGTGTCGATCGACCAGAAGTCCACGTCCCGCAACCCGCGCTCCACGGTGGGCACCATCACCGAGATCTACGACTACATGCGCCTGCTCTGGGCCCGCATCGGCCGGGCCCACTGCCCGGTGTGCGGCGAGCCCATCACCCGGCAGACCCCCCAGCAGATCGTGGACCAGCTGCTTGAGCTGCCGGAGCGCACCCGCTTCATGGTGCTGGCGCCCGTGGTCAAGGGCCGCAAGGGCGAGTTCCAGGACCTCTTCCAGCAGCTGAGCCAGCAGGGCTACGCGCGCGCCGTCGTGGACGGCGAGACCGTGCAGCTCGAGGACGCCCCCAAGCTCAAGAAGCAGTACAAGCACACCATCGACGTGGTGGTGGACCGCCTCACCGCCAAGCCGGATGCCCGCCAGCGGCTCACGGACTCCGTGGAGACCGCGCTCAACCTCGCGGACGGCCGCGTGGTCGTGGAGCTCGTGACCCGCGAGGGGGAGGAGTCCCCGTGGCAGGACGTGCGGCGCACGTTTTCCGAGAACCTCGCGTGCCCCAACGAGCACGAGCTGCAGACGGACGAGATCGAGCCCCGCTCGTTCTCCTTCAACGCGCCCTTCGGTGCGTGCCCCGAGTGTGACGGCATCGGCTCGCGGCTCGAGGTGGACGAGGACCTCGTGGTGCCCAACCCGGATCTCTCCCTCGTGGAGGGCGCCATTGCCCCGTGGTCCCTCGGCAAGGCCACGAGCGAGTACTGGAACCGGCTGCTCGCCGGCCTCGGCAAGGAGGTGGGCTTCGACATGGTCACACCGTGGAAGGACCTCCCCGCCAAGGCCCGCAAGGCCGTGCTCGAGGGCAAGGACCACAAGGTCACCGTGGCCTACCGCAACCGGTGGGGCCGCGAGCGCAAGTACTCGCAGGGCTTCGAGGGCGTGTACGGCTACATCAAGCGCAAGCACGAGGAGACCGAGTCCGACCACGCCAAGGACCGCTACGAGCAGTACATGCGCCAGGTGGCGTGCCCGGCGTGCGGCGGTGCCCGGCTGAATCCCACCATTCTGGGCGTGACCGTGGGCGGGAAGAACATCGCGGAGGCCACCCGGCTGCCCATGCGGGAGTCGCTCACGTTCTTCGAGGAGCTCGAGCTCAGCGACCGTGACGCGCAGATCGGCGACCAGGTGCTCAAGGAGATCGTCGCGCGCCTCACGTTCCTGATCGACGTGGGGCTCGACTACCTCAACCTCGAGCGCGCGGCGGCCACGCTGTCCGGCGGCGAGGCGCAGCGCATCCGCCTGGCCACGCAGATCGGTGCGGGACTCGTGGGCGTGCTCTACGTCCTGGACGAGCCCTCGATCGGTCTGCACCAGCGTGACAACCGCCGCCTCATCGACACCCTGCTGCGGCTGCGGGACATGGGGAACACGCTCATCGTGGTCGAGCACGACGAGGACACCATGCGCGAGGCCGACTGGATCGTGGACGTGGGCCCGGGTGCGGGCATCCACGGCGGTGACGTGGTGCACTCCGGGACCTACGAGCAGCTGCTCGAGAACCGGAAGTCGATCACTGCGGACTACCTCACCGGCCGGTCGCTGATCGAGGTGCCCGCACGGCGTCGTCCGGTGGACCGCAAGCGGCAGCTCACCGTGGTGGGGGCCAAGGAGAACAACCTCCAGAACCTCACGGTGGACTTCCCCCTGGGCGTCTTCGTGGCGGTCACCGGAGTCTCCGGGTCCGGCAAGTCCACGCTGGTCAACGACATCCTCTACACCAGCCTGGCCAACCAGCTCAACGGCGCCAAGCAGGTGCCCGGGCGGCACCGGCGCATCGACGGCCTGGAGCACCTGGACAAGGTGGTGCACGTGGACCAGAGCCCGATCGGGCGCACCCCGCGCTCCAACCCCGCCACCTACACCGGGGTGTTCGACCGGATCCGCAAGCTGTTCGCGGAGACCCAGGAGGCCAAGGTGCGCGGCTACCAGCAGGGCCGCTTCTCCTTCAACGTCAAGGGCGGGCGCTGCGAGGCGTGCTCCGGGGACGGCACCCTGAAGATCGAGATGAACTTCCTCCCGGACGTCTACGTGCCCTGCGAGGTGTGCAAGGGCGCGCGGTACAACCGGGAGACCCTGGAGGTGCACTACAAGGGCAAGAACATCGCCGAGGTGCTCGACATGCCCATCGAGGAGGCCGCGGAGTTCTTCGCGCCCTTCACCGCCATCGCGCGCTACCTCAACACCCTCGTGGAGGTGGGTCTGGGCTACGTGCGCCTCGGCCAGCCCGCCACCACGCTCTCCGGCGGTGAGGCGCAGCGCGTGAAGCTCGCCGCCGAGCTGCAGAAGCGCTCCAACGGCCGCACCATCTACGTGCTGGACGAGCCCACCACGGGGCTGCACTTCGAGGACATCCGCAAGCTGCTGAAGGTGCTGCAGAGCCTCGTGGACAAGGGCAACAGCGTGATGACCATCGAGCACAACCTGGACGTGGTGAAGTCCGCGGACTGGATCGTGGACCTCGGACCGAACGGCGGTTCCGGGGGCGGCACCGTGGTGGCGCAGGGCACCCCGGAGGAGGTGGCCGAGAACGAGGACAGCTTCACCGGGCAGTTCCTGCGCGAGGTGCTGGAGAACTCGGCGGCCCGCGAGAGCGCCCACCGGGCCGGCTCCCCGGAACCCGCGGCGGCCGCCACGGGGCAGGGCGGGGCCCACGGGGCGTCGTCGTGAGCGGTCAGCGTCCCGTGGTGCTGTGGGACCTGGACGGAACGGTCCTGGACCCGGCCGGCGCCATCACGGAGGGCATCGCCGAGGCACTGTGGGCGTGCGGCTTCGAGGCGCCCGAGAACCTGGAGCGGTTCGTGGGCCCGCCCATCGGGGAGTCGCTGCGGCGCTTCACGGACGTCCCCGAGGAGCAGATCCCCCAGGTGGTCTCCGTCTACCGTTCCGGCTACCTCACGGAGGGGCTCGAACGGACGCGCATCTATCCGGGGATCGGGGAGATCCTGCAGTCGCTGCACGCGAGCGGGGTGCGCCAGGCCGTGGCGACCCAGAAGCCGGAGCACATCGCGGTGGAGGTCGTGTCCAGGTTCGGGTTGGGGGAGTACTTCGAGACCGTGAGCGGCGCCTCGGACGACCTCGCCCCGCCCACGAGCGGTGCCGGGCAGATGCACGACAAGCCCGCCATCGTGGGCGAGGCCCTGCGCCGGCTGGGTGCCCTGCCGCCGGATCCGGCGCGCACGGTCATGATCGGCGACCGCAGCTACGACGCCGATGGCGCGCGCAGCCACGGCATCGACTGCCTCGGCGCGGGGTGGGGTTTCGCGCAGCCCGGCGAGCTGGACACGGGGTGTGCCGCGCTCGCCCGGGAGCCCGGTGATTTGGCACACTTGCTCAGTCGGTACACGGACCTCTAGGGAGCACGGGCAATGATCACCAAGTACGACCTGACCAAGGCCACGGTGGCGCGGGCCCTGCGTGTCCTGTGCCGCCCCGTGGTCACCGGCCTGGACCGGCTGCCCGAGACCGGCCCCGTGATCATCGCGTCCAACCACCTCACCTTCCTCGACTCGGTCATCATCTCGGCGTTCATGCCGCGTCGCGTGAAGTTCATCGCCAAGGCGGAGTACGTCAACAGCCCCGGGATCAAGGGGAGGCTGATGCGCGAGGCCTTCGAGTTCATCGACATCATCCCCGTGGCCCGCGGCCAGCAGAGCGAGTCCGTGGCGGCCCTGCAGCCCGCCGTGGAGCACCTGCGGGAGGGCAAGGTCTTCGGCATCTACCCCGAGGGCACCCGCTCGCGGGACGGCTACCTGTACCGCGGCCACTCCGGGGTGGCGTACCTGGCCTACCTCACGGGCGCCCCCGTGGTCCCCGTGGGGATGATCGGGACCCAGCGGCTGCAGCCGCCGGGCGCCACGATGATCCGCCCCGCCAAGTTCGAGATGCACGTGGGCGAACCCATCACGGTGGCCCACGCGGGGGAGCAGCAGACGGGCAGAATGCGCAAGGAGCTCGTGGCGCAGGTCATGGACACGATCGCGGAGCTCTCCGGCCAGCCCCGCAAGGACGTGTACAACGTCTCGCCGTCCGCGGGGAGGGACCTGGGGCGTGGCTGACCCGGCCAGCTACCGGCCGGCGCGCCAGGACATCCCCACCAATCCGGGGGTGTACCGCTTCCGCGACGAGCACGGCCGTGTGATCTACGTGGGCAAGGCCAAGAACCTGCGCAACAGGCTGTCCTCCTACTTCGCGCCGCTGCACCAGCTCGCCCCCAAGACCCGCGCCATGGTCACCACGGCCGCAGCGGTGCAGTGGACCGTGGTGGGCTCCGAGTTCGAGTCCCTGCAGCTCGAGTACACGTGGATCAAGGAGTTCGCCCCGCGGTTCAACATCGCCTACCGGGACGACAAGTCCTATCCGTACCTTGCGGTCACCATGTCCGAGGACGTGCCGCGCGCCATGGTGACACGCGGGGAGAAGAAGCCCGGCAACCGCTACTTCGGCCCGTACTCCCAGGCGTGGGCCATCCGTGACTCCCTCGACGCCCTGCTGCGGGTGTTCCCCGTGCGCACGTGCACCAAGGGCGTGTACCAGCGTGCCGAGCGCAGCGGCCGGCCGTGCCTGCTGGGCTACATCGACAAGTGCTCCGCGCCGTGCGTGGGCGAGATCTCCCAGGAGGACCACCGGGCCCTGGCGGACGACCTTTGCCGCTTCATGGCCGGGCACGCCAAGCCGTACATCCGGGAGCTCACCCGTCAGATGAACGAGGCCGCCGAGGCCATGGACTTCGAGACCGCCGCGGCGCGCCGCGACGACATCGGGGCGCTCGAGCGGGTGTTCGAGCGCAACACGGTGGTGCTGCCCGACTCCACGGACGCGGACTTCTTCGCGATCGCGGAGGACGAGCTGGAGGCCGCCGTGCAGGTGTTCCACGTCCGCGGGGGACGCATCCGGGGCCAGCGCGGCTGGATCACGGAGAAGGTGGAGGACGTCACCACCCCCCAGCTGATGACCCACCTGCTGCGGCAGGTCTACGGCGAGGTGCACTCGGAACTGGCCCCGGCGGCGTCGGGCCGCAGACGGGGCGCGCGGCAGGGCAGCGAGGACGTGGTGGGCCAGCACCGGCGCACCTCGGAGCTCGCGTACCGCCAGGACACCGTCCCGCGCGCTGTCCACGTGAGCGTGGAGCCGGACGAGGCGGACGAGATCGCCGGGTGGCTCAGCGAGCTGCGCGGCTCCCAGGTCACGGTGCAGCGCCCGCAGCGCGGGGACAAGGCGCAGCTGCTCGAGACGGTCGCGGAGAACGCCCGGCAGGCGCTGACCCTGCACAAGTCCCGCCGGGCCGGGGACCTGACCACGCGCTCGGCGTCCCTGCAGCAGCTGCAGGAGGCCCTGGACCTCCCGGACGCCCTCATGCGCATCGAGTGCTACGACATCTCCCACGTGCAGGGCACCAACGTGGTGGCGTCCATGGTGGTGTTCGAGGACGGGCTGCCGCGCAAGTCCGAGTACCGCAAGTTCTCGATCACCGGGGACGCCGCCCGGGACGACACAGCCTCCATGTACGACGTGATCCACCGGCGCTTCTCCCGCCACGTGGAGCAGCAGAAGCGTGCGGCGGAGAAGGGCGTGAGCACGGGGGAGGTGGACGCCCAGGAGGAGGAGCCCACGTCCCGCGCGTTCGCGTACCCGCCCAACCTGGTGGTGGTGGACGGCGGCCCTCCCCAGGTTGCCGCCGCGCAGCGTGCACTGGACGACCTCGGCGTCACGGACGTCCACGTGGTGGGCTTGGCCAAGCGCCTTGAGGAGGTCTGGATCCCGGACGACGAGTTCCCCGTGATCCTGCCCCGCGCCTCCGAGGGCCTGTTTCTCATGCAGCGCATCCGGGACGAGGCCCACCGCTTCGCCATCACCTTCCACCGGCAGAAGCGCTCCAAGGCCATGACGGTCTCCGCGCTGGACGAGATCCCCGGACTGGGCCCCGCCAAGCAGAAGGCGCTGCTCAAGCACTTCGGCTCCGTCAAGAAGCTGCGGGCCGCCGCACCGGAGGACATGCTCGCGGTCAAGGGCGTGGGACCGGCACTGGCCGTCAAGGTGGCGCAGGCCCTGGGAGGGCAGGCGGCGGCGTCGTCCGGGCCCGCGGTCGACACGGAGACGGGCGAACTGCTCGACTGATCTGGTCTACCCTGGAGGGGAACCTTGCAGTCGGCAGATCAGGCGGTCCGTCACCCCATGAGCACCCCACCCCCGGATGCCTCGGCCCCCGCGCTGGAGCCGGTGAAGCCCCCCACGGCCGAGCTGCTGATCGTCACGGGGATGTCCGGTGCCGGCCGCTCCACCGCGGCCCATGCCCTGGAAGACCTCGGGTGGTACGTGGTGGACAACCTGCCGCCGCAGATGCTGGGGACCCTGGCGGACCTGGCCTCCCGCACCCCGCAGACGCTGCCCAAGCTCGCCGTGGTGATCGACGTGCGAGGCAAGGCCCTGTTCAACGACATGCGCGAGACGCTGGCCGCCCTGGAGACCTCGGGCGTGGACTTCTCGGTGCTGTTCCTGGAGGCCTCGGACGAGGTCCTGGTGTCCCGCTACGAGCTCCAGCGCCGCCCGCACCCGCTGCAGGCCGGCGGGCGGATCCTGGACGGCATCAAGGCGGAGCGGGAGCTGCTGCGTGATCTGCGCGAGACCGCGGACTCCGTGCTGGACACCACGTCCTTCAACGTCCACGCCCTGACCAAGGCCGTGGCGGACATGTTCTCCACGAGCGGGCCCGTGGTGCTGCGCCTCACCGTGATGAGCTTCGGCTTCAAGTACGGCGTGCCGGCGGACGCCAACTACGTGGCGGACGTCCGCTTCATCCCCAACCCGCACTGGGTGCCCGCCCTGCGCCCGCGCACGGGCAAGGACCCGGAGGTGCGGGACTACGTGTTCGGCAACGACGGCGCCCGGACGTTCGTGGACCGCTTCGTGTCCATGCTCGAACCGGTCTTCGCCGGATACCGCAACGAGAGCAAGCACTACGCCACCATCGCCATCGGGTGCACGGGCGGCAAGCACCGCTCCGTGGCCATCACCGAGGAGGTCGCTCGGCGGCTCAGCAAGTCGCCCCGGGTGACCGTCAACATCCAGCACCGGGACATGGGCCGCGAGTAGCCTGCCCCCAGACATGACGGAATCGATGAGTTCACTTCCCACCACGGGTGCCCTGCCCCGGCTGCCACTGAGCAGCCGGCGTGACGTGGACCCCTACCACTCCCTGGACCCCTCCGCCCGGGACGCCCTGACCGACGCGGACTCGGTGGTGGCCCTCGGCGGCGGCCACGGGCTCTCCGCGAGCCTCTCCGCGCTGCGGCTGCTGGCCCCCGCCCTGACCGCCGTGGTCACGGTCGCGGACGACGGCGGGTCGTCCGGTCGGCTGCGCAACGACCTCGGCGTGCTGCCGCCGGGCGATCTGCGGATGGCGCTGGCGGCCCTGTGCGACGACTCCCAGTGGGGCCGCACCTGGAGCGACGTGATGCAGCACCGCTTCAGCATCGAGGGGCACCCGGACGAGGGACTGGACAACCACGCGCTGGGCAACCTGCTGATCGTGACCCTGTGGGAGCTGCTGGGAGACCCCGTGGAGGGACTGCGCTGGGCGGGGGCCCTGCTCGGGGCACGCGGTCAGGTGCTGCCCATGAGCTGCACTCCGCTCGTGATCGAGGGGGACGTCTCCCCGGGCAGCAGCCCCACGGTTGCCTGCCCGCCCGAGGCCGTCACGCGCACGGTCACGGGGCAGGCGCGCCTCGCCAAGGAGGCGGACGTGTGCAACGTGCGGCTCTGCCCGGCAGACGCCGAGGCGTGCCCGGAGGCCGTCACCGCGATCGAGGAGGCGGCCTGGGTGGTGCTCGGCCCCGGCTCGTGGCACACGTCCGTGCTTCCGCACCTGCTGCTGCCTCAGCTGCGGGATGCCATCTGTGCTTCTCCCGCCAAACGGCTAGTCACGCTCAACCTCTCCCGCGACTCGGAGACCCTCAGCATGGGCTCGGGGGACCAGCTGCGGGTCCTCAAACGCTACGCCCCGGAGCTGCGCCTGGACGTGGTGCTCGCGGACCCGTCCGCGGCCGAGTCCCCCAAGGACGTGGAGGCCGCCGCGGCGCAGCTCGGCGCGGTGGTGCACTGGGACTCCCTCCGGGACAAGGACGGCGGCTCGGTGCACAACCCCTTCAAACTGGCCGCGGCCTACCAGCAGATCATGAACGCGGAGCACTGACCGGGGCAGCCCCGGCCCCGCCCGAGCACGACAAGGAGATCGACGTCTATGGCATTGACCGCCTCGGTCAAGGAAGAACTCGCCCACCTGCAGGTGCGCAAGTCCGCGGTGCGCGCGGCGGAGCTGTCGGCCCTGCTGCGCTTCGCGGGCGGGCTGCACATCGTGGGCGGGCGAATCGTGGTGGAGGCGGAGCTGGACACGGAGTCCGTGGCACGCCGCGCAGCACGCACGGTGGGGGAGGTCTTCGGCCACGACTGCGAGCTCGGGGTGATCAGCGGCGGCGGTCTGCGCCGGGACCGCACCTGGGTGGTGCGGGTCGCCCGCGACGGCGAGGCCCTCGCCCGGCGCACCGGACTGCTGGACGCCCACGGCCGGCCCGTGCGCGGGCTGCCCCCCACGGTGGTCAACGGCAGCGTGGAGGAGTCCGCGGCCGTGATCCGCGGCGCGTTCCTGGCGCACGGCTCCCTCACGGAGCCCGGTCGCGCGGCCGCCATGGAGTTCACGTGCCCGGGACCGGAGGCGGCCCTCGCGCTCGTGGGCTCCGCGCGCCGTCTGGACGTCCTCGCCAAGGCGCGGCAGGTGCGCGGCGTGGACCGCGTCGTCGTGCGCGACGGCGACACGATCGCCGCGCTGCTCACGCGCCTGGGCGCCCACCGCGCGCTGCTCCAGTGGGAGGACCGGCGCATGCGCAAGGAGGTGCGGGCCACGGCCAACCGGCTCGCGAACTTCGACGACGCCAACCTGCGGCGTTCCGCGCAGGCCGCCGTCACGGCGGGAGCCAAGGTGGAGCGCGCCCTCGACATCCTGGGCGACGACGCCCCCGAGCACCTGCGCGCGGCCGGGCGGCTGCGCGTGGCCAACAAGCAGGCGAGCCTGGACGAGCTGGGCCGGCTGTCGGACCCGCCGCTGACCAAGGACGCGATCGCGGGCCGGATCCGCCGGCTGCTGGCCATGGCCGACCGCCGCGCGGAGGAGCTCGGCGTGGCCACCACCACGGAGTTCGCGGCCCAGGCGGGCGGGGAGCGGCGGCGCGGATAGTACCAGCCGCCCGTGACCCCGCAGTGAATGTTGGTTCATGTGGGGTTTGCGAACAAGTGGCGCGTCGGTCCCCGCAGCACTGTCCTCGCGACGCCGGACGCGCTAGAATGGACACGGAAGAGCAGGTGGGTCCGTTGGTCGCCGAGCACTCCGGGTGTGGGAATCATGCCGAATGGTTTTGATCCCACATCCAGGCGATCACCGTCCGCCGCACACCCACACGCAGAGGAGAACGCAGTGACAGTCAAGGTTGCCATCAACGGATTCGGACGCATCGGCCGTTGCTTCGCGCGGGCCCTGTACACCCACCACGGCCACGACATCGAGCTGGTGGCCGTGAACGACCTCACCGCCCCGGAGACCTTGAAGCACCTGTTCGAGTTCGACTCCGTCATGGGTCGGCTGGGCTCCAAGGTCACCCTGGACGGTGACGTCATGTCGGTGGACGGCCACCAGGTGAAGTTCTTCGCCGAGGCCGATCCCTCCAAGCTGCCGTGGGGTGAGCTCGGGGTGGACATCGTGGTCGAGTCCACGGGCAAGTTCACCACCGGCCCCAAGATGCAGGCCCACCTGGACGCCGGCGCCAAGAAGGTCGTCCTCTCCGCCCCGGGCAAGGAGGTGGACGGCACCTTCGTGTACGGCGTGAACCACGAGAGCTACGATCCCGCCACCATGAACCTGGTGTCCGCGGCGTCCTGCACCACCAACTGCCTGGCCCCGCTGGCCAAGGTCATCAACGACGAGTTCGGCATCGAGCGCGGCCTGATGACCACCATCCACGCCTACACGGGTGACCAGCGCCTGCACGACGCCCCCCACAAGGACCTGCGCCGCGCCCGTGCCGCCGCCCTGAGCATGATCCCCACCACCACCGGTGCCGCTGCGGCCGTGGGCCTCGTGCTCCCGGAGCTCAAGGGCAAGCTGGACGGCTTCGCCGTGCGCGTCCCGGTCCCCACGGGCTCGCTCGTGGACCTCACCGTGGACGTCCGCGAGGACGTCACGGTCGAGTCCGTCAACGCCGCCGTCAAGAAGGCCGCGGAGGGCCCCTTCCAGGGCATCATCGAGTACTCCGAGGAAGCGCTGGTGTCCAAGGACATCGAGGGCTACGACGTCTCCACGGTGTTCGACGCGCCGCTGACCAAGGTGATCGACAACCAGGTCAAGGTCATCGCGTGGTACGACAACGAGTGGGGCTACACCATCCGCCTCGTGGACTTCGTGTCCTACGTGGCCGATAAGCTCTGAGACAGACCGCTCAGTGGCGCCGGTGCCCCGAGGGTGCCGGCGCCATTGTCGTCAGCAAGCGTTCACCACAGGGAAAGGGATGACAGACATGGCCAAGTCTTTGGACGATCTCATTGCGGAGGGGGTCGCGGGTCGCCGCGTCCTGGTGCGTTCGGACCTCAACGTCCCGCTGGACGGCTCCACCGTGACGGACGACGGTCGCGTGCGGGCGTCGCTGCCGGTGCTGGAGAAGCTCGCCGACGCCGGGGCGCGGGTCATCGTCACGGCCCACCTCGGCCGGCCCAAGGGCACCGTGGACCCCAAGTACTCGATCAAGCCGGCCGCGGACCGTCTGGCGGAGCTCTCCAAGACGCCGGTTCTGGTGGCCGCCGACGTGGTGGGCGAGGACGCCCGGGCCAAAGCGGAGGCGTTGCAGGACGGTCAGATCCTCGTGCTGGAGAACGTCCGCTACGATCCCCGCGAGACCTCCAAGGACGACGCCGAGCGGGGCGAGTTCGCGGCCGAGCTCGCGGCCCTGACCGGTGAGAACGGCGCCTACGTGGACGACGCCTTCGGGGCGGTGCACCGCAAGCACGCGTCCGTGTACGACATCGCGCAGAAGCTCCCGGGCTACCTGGGTGACCTCGTCAAGACCGAGGTGGACGTGCTGAGCAAGGTGATCTCCGATCCCGAGCGCCCGTTCGTGGTGGTCATGGGCGGTTCCAAGGTCTCCGACAAGCTCGCGGTGATCGACAACCTCATCGGCAAGGCGGACTCCCTGCTGATCGGCGGCGGCATGGTGTTCACGTTCCTTGCCGCCCAGGGCCACGCCGTGGGGTCCTCCCTGCTGGAGAAGGACCAGATCGAGACGGTCAAGGGCTACCTGGACCGGGCCGAGAGCGCGGGCACCGAGATCGTGCTGCCGGTCGACGTCGTCTACGCCTCCCGCTTCGCCGAGGACGCCGAGCACGAGGTGCGGCCCGTGGCGGACATCGAGGGTGGCTCGATCGGCGACTCCGGACTGGGTCTGGACATCGGGCCCGAGTCCGCCAAGCTCTTCGCAGAGCGGATCGGGCAGGCCAGGACCGTGTTCTGGAACGGCCCCGTGGGCGTGTTCGAGATGGCGGCGTTCGCCGGTGGCACCAAGGCCGTGGCCGAGGCGCTGGCCACCTCGGACGCCATGAGCGTGATCGGCGGCGGCGACTCCGCCTCCGCCGTGCGCAACCTGGGGTACCGGGACGAGCAGTTCGGTCACATCTCCACCGGGGGCGGCGCCTCCCTGGAGTTCATCGAGGGCAAGGAGCTGCCGGGCGTCGTCGCGCTCGGAGCCTGAGCACCCCTCGGCGATCCGTCCCACAGCGAAGGAGAACCAGCATGACCACGCAGACCAACGGTGCTTTCGACCGCACGCCCCTGATTGCGGGCAACTGGAAGATGAACATGGACCACACGCAGGGCATCGCCCTGCTGCAGAAGCTCGCCTGGACGCTCAAGGACGCCAAGCACGACTTCTCGCGCGTGGAGGTGGCGGTGTTCCCGCCCTTCACGGACCTGCGCTCGGTGCAGTCCGTGGTGGAGGGGGACGGGCTGCAGGTCCGCTACGGTGCCCAGGACCTCTCGGACCAGGACTCTGGCGCCTACACGGGTGACGTCTCCGGGCAGTTCCTGGCCAAGCTCGGGTGCACCTACGCCCTCGTGGGCCACTCGGAGCGCCGGGCCATCCACGAGGAGTCGGACGAGACCTGCCGGGACAAGGTCCGCGCGGCCATCCGCCACGGGCTGACCCCGGTGCTGTGCGTGGGGGAGGGCCTCGAGGAGCGCCAGGCCGGCAACCACGTGTCCTACACCCTCGAGCAGCTGCGCGGGAGCCTTGCCGAGCTCTCGGAGGGTGAGCTCGATGGCCTTGTGGTGGCGTACGAGCCCGTGTGGGCCATCGGCACCGGGGAAGTGGCCGGGCCGGAGGACGCGCAGGAGATGTGCCACGCCATCCGTGACGAGCTGACCTCGCTGCACAGCAAGGGCTTCTCCGACGCCACGCGCATCCTGTACGGGGGATCGGTCAAGTCCTCCAACGTGGCGGCCATCCTCTCCGGCGCGGATGTGGACGGTGCCCTGGTGGGCGGCGCGAGCCTCGACGCGGAGGAGTTCGCCAAGATCGCGCGCTTCGAGCAGCACCTGGTCACCGGCTGACCGGTGCACGGCCGGACCCGGGAGGGAGCTCTTCCCGGGTCCGGTTCGGGACCCCTCGTGCTCGCGCGAGTGGTTTTCCAGTGTCCGCCTGTAAACTGTCCCGAGAACCTGCGTCCGTGCCCCGGGCCGGAGGCCGCTCACGCGGCCGCCGTGGCACCCGCGCAGCAGTCCCAGCCATCGTGAAGTGAGGCAATTCGTGGAGATCCTCCAGATCGCCCTGCAGGTCGTCATCGTGGTGACCAGCATCCTGTGCATCATGTTCGTCCTGCTCAACAAGGGCAAGGGCGGTGGACTCTCCGACATGTTCGGTGGCGGCATGACACAGTCCCTCAACACCTCGGGTGCCGCTCAGAAAAACGTGGTGCGCATCACCACGGTACTCGCCGTCGTGTGGGCACTGGCTATCGTGTGCTACGCGCTCGTGCTGCGGTTCGGCCCTCCGGCCGCCTGAGCCCGGGGCACCGCACGCGGGTCGGCAGTCGGCCACGCCGGCGCCCCGGGGTGGAACAACCCGGCACCGCGGTCGAGGTGAACTTACTCGTGACGAAGGCCCGGACCTGAGGTCCGGGCCTTCGTCGTGCTCGGGGGTTCTGCGCCTCACGGCCCGGGCGTCAGGACTGGCGCAGCACGGACTGCACCCCGCTATGTTCCGCACGGCCGGGGAGTGACGACGTGGGGGACACGGACTGCGGGTGACGAGCTGCGGCGGTGCACTGGCCTGGCCAGCCGCCGCCGGTCGTCGGAGCCGCCTGCACAGTCAGCCGATGTCCTCCGCAGGATCCTGCGGGACACCGGGCAGCGCGTCCTCGGTGACCAGCCACAGGGTCTCGTGCACGCCCCGCACAGCGCTCCCGGGCGCGGCCACCGGCGAGGTCTCGCGGCGGATGTGCGCGAGCGCGTCCGCCTTGGCGGCACCGGAGACGAGGAGCCACACACGGTCCGCCGAGTTGATGGTGGCCATCGACATGGTCACCCGCTCGGGCGGGGGCTTGGGGGAGTCCTTCACGGCGAACACCGGTTCGTCGTGGCGCAGCACGTCCTGCCGTCCGGGGAACAGGGATGCCACGTGGGTGTCCGGGCCCAGGCTCAGCAGCGCGAGGTCGACGTGCGGCAGCCCGGTGGGCGAGTCCTCCGCGGCGGCTGCCGCCGCCAGCTCGTCCCGGTAGTCCGCGGCCGCGGCATCCACCGTGTCGATCTCGTCTGCTCCGGCCACTGGGTGGACACGGTCCCACGTCAGCGCGAGGGACTCGTTCCACGCGTCGGCGGCCTGCACGCCGTTGCGCTCGGGATCGGCGCCCGGCAGGAAACGCTCGTCCGACCACCACACGTTCACGCGTGACCAGTCGACGAGCTGGGCGTCCGGGTGCGTGGCAACCTCCCGGATCACCCGGGTGCCCATGCTTCCGCCCGTCAGGGCGATCGTTGCCTCACCCCGCTCGTCCTGGGCCCGTTCCAGCACCTCCAGGATCCGTCGGGCGGTGTCCTCGGCCAGACGGTCGTCGTCCGCGTGGGGCACGAGCCGGGGGACTGGCCGGTCGTGCGCGCTCACGACCGTTCCCCCGCGCCTGTGGACCGGGTTCCTGACCCGGGGTCCCCGGCGGGCGAGGTCCCCGGCGCCGACGTCGCGGGCGCGCCGTCGGTCTCGTCCGGAACCGTGGCCGATTCGCCGGTGTCGTCCGCCCCGGCCATGGCCTCGTCGAGCGGGTCCTCCGCGCCGGGCTCGTCCGACGAGCGCGTGGTGATCCGTGCCCTGGACAGGCCCTGGGTGATGACCTCTCCGTAGATCTCGTCCGCGTCCAGGCGGCGTAGCTCCTCGGCCAGGCACGCGTTCAGGTCGCGGACGGGCATGGCGATCTGCTGCTGCGGCTGACCCGGCTGGGTCAGCACGGCCACGGTGCGCCCCGGGCGGTCGAGCTCCACGGGCCCGTGCTCGGTGACCAGGCACACCCGGTCGAGGGCACGGCGGGAGTCGTCGCTCACGATCGTGGCGGGCGCGTCCAGCCGGCACGAGAGCCACACACCGAGCAGCACCATGGACGGGGCCACCGCGGCGCCCTCGAGGATGATCTCCCGCACGTCCACGGGGCCCACCTGGTCGAGCACGGCGGCGAGTTGGACGCGCCAGTTGGTGATGCGCGTCCACGCGAGATCCGTGTCCCCGGGGGTGTACTGCCGGGACAGCTGCTCGAGCGACTCGAACGGCTCGTCGGCCCGGGACGAGTCCGTGATGCGGCGGTGGGCGATCCGCCCGATCGAGCTGCCGCTCGGGTTCGCCGGGAAGTCGTGCGGCCACCACGCGACGATCGGGGCGTCGGGCAGCAGCAGGGCGGAGACCAGGGTCTCCGTGGGCTCCGCGAGCTCGCCGTAGCCGTGCATGAGGATGACCTCCGAGGCACCGGCGTCACCGCCCATGCGCAGCTGGGCGTCCAGCCGTGTCTCGTCCGAGGGGGAGTGCGCCACGTGCACGATGATCCGGCACGGGTGCTCGTGGCTCGCGTAGTTGGCCGCCTCGATGGCCATCTCCGAGTGCCCCGCCTGCGCCAGGATCACGAGGGTGAGCACGCGCCCGAGGGTCACCACGCCGTTCTCGTCCCGCAGCTCGTTGAGCTTCTTCTCGATGCTCGCAGCGGTGGTGTTTTCCATGTCAACTATCACGGTCGCCTCCAGACGCGTCCGTCACGAGCCATGAGCTCGTGCGCCGATGCGGGACCCCAGGAGCCCGGTTCGTACGGCTCGGGGGTCACCCGGTGCTCGCTCCAGTACTGCTCGAAGGGGTCCAGGATCTTCCAGGACTGCTCCACCTCCGAGTGGTCGGGGAACAGCGGCGGCTCCCCGAGCAGGACGTCGAAGATCAGCCGTTCGTAGGCCTCGGGGCTGGACTCCGTGAACGCGTGGCCGTAGCCGAAGTCCATGGTCACGTCCCGGATCTCCGACTGCGTGCCGGGGACCTTGGAGCCGAAGCGGATGGTCACGCCCTCGTCCGGCTGGATCCTGATCACGATGGCGTTCTGACCGAACTCCTCGTGGTCCGTGTCACGGAACAGCAGGTTGGGGGACTTCTTGAACGCCACGGCGATCTCCGTGACCCTGCGGCCCAGCCGTTTGCCGGCCCGCAGGTAGAAGGGCACCCCGGCCCAGCGCCGGTTGTTGATGTCCACGCGCAGGGCAGCGAACGTCTCCGTCCGCGAGTCCGCCGGGATGTCCGACTCCTCGTGGAAGCCCTTGACGAACTCCCCGCCCTGCAGCCCCGAGGTGTACTGGCCCAGGGCCGAGTGCTCGCCGAGGTCCTCGGGCAGCACCACCGACTCCAGCACCTTGGCCTTCTCCCGCCTCAGGTGGCTGGCGCTGAACGAGGCGGGCTCCTCCATGGCGGTCAGGGCGAGCAGCTGGAGCAGGTGGTTCTGGATCACGTCCCGGGCCGCACCCACGCCGTCGTAGTACCCCGCACGGGAACCGATCCCGATCTCCTCGGCCATGGTGATCTGCACGTGGTCCACGGAACGGGCGTCCCACAGCGGCTCGAACATCTGGTTGGCGAAGCGCAGCGCCAGGATGTTCTGCACCGTCTCCTTGCCCAGGTAGTGGTCGATGCGGAAGACGCTGTCCGCGCGGAACACGCGCTCCACGATCGCGTTGAGCTCGCGCGCTGACTCGAGGTCGTGGCCGAACGGCTTCTCGATGACCACACGGCGCCAGCCCGTGCTGTTCTCGCTGTCCGCGAGGTCGCGGTCCGCGAGCTGCTGGCACACCGTCTCGAAGGCCTTGGGCGGGATCGAGAGGTAGAACGCGTGGTTGCCGCGGGTGCCCCGGTCCCGGTCCAGCTCCTCGAGGGTCTGCGCGAGACGGTCGTAGGCGTCATCGTCGTCGAACTCACCCTGCACGAACCGCAGGCCGGAGGCGAACTGGTTCCACAGGTCCTCGTTGTACGGCGTGCGGGCGTGCTGCGTGACGTTCTCCTTGACGTACTCCGCGAACTGGGCGTCGTCCCAGTCCCGCCGCCCGAAGCCCACGAGCGAGAACGCCGGGGGCAGCAGGCTGCGGTTCGCGAGGTCGTACATCGCGGGCAGCAGCTTCTTCTTGGCGAGATCGCCGGTCACGCCGAACAGCACGAGGGCCGACGGCGCCGCCACGCGCGTGAGCCGCCGGTCGCGCGGGTCCCGCAGGGGGTTGGGATTCTTGGTGTCGGGCACGGGACTTCCTGTCCGGTCGCTGGTGGGTGGCGGATCTCAGAGGGCGGACGCCGCCTCGAGCAGCTGGGCCACTCCCGCCGCGCGGTCGGTGAGACGCAAGCGAAGGACAGGGCGGTCGTGCTCGCCCAGCACGGCCGCGTCCCCGTCCGCCTGGGCGCTGATGAGCTCTCCGAACGTGAAGGGGATCCCGGGGATGTCCACGTCCGTGTCGGTGGCCGCCGTGATCTGCAGGTACACGCCCTGGGCGGGCCCGCCCTTGTGGTACTGCCCGGTGGAGTGCAGGAAGCGGGGACCCCAGCCGAACGTCACGGGACGGCCGGTGTGCCGGGCCAGCTGGTCACGGATCGCCTCGAGCTGCGTCCAGTGCAGCCGGTCGAAGTAGGCCTGGACGCTGACGTAGCCGTCCTCGGGGAGCTGCTCGAGCAGTGCCGTGAGCGCGTCCTGCACGGTGGTGGCGCCGTGTAGCAGGGACTCGTCGCCCCGAATCTCCACGCTCCCATCCGTGGCCACGGCCGGGGAGGGCTCGGGGGAGGAGGCCAGCAGCTCGCGCGTGGCGGCCTTGGCGGACTCCACGTCCGGCTGGTTGTAGGGGTCGATGCCGAGCAGGCGCCCGGCCACGGCGGTGGCCACCTCGAAGGCCAGCATGAGCCCGCTGAGGGAACCGGCCACGCGCACGCCGTCACCGGAGCCGGTCTCCACCGACTCCTCGTCCACGAGGGACACCACGAGCACGTCCTGCGCACCGGAGGTCAGCTCGGGTGCGGACTCGTCCACCACCACGGGCAGGACACCGGTGCCCGACTTGCCGGTGGACTCCGCGATCAGCTGCTCTGCCCAGTCCGCAAAGCCCACGAACGGCGCGCCCTGGTTCACCAGGACGATCTTGTCGCGCAGCGGATCGGTTCCGCCGAGCGCCGCGCCCAGCTGCAGGCCGATGTTGTTCTCGTCGTCCTCGCGCAGCATCTCGGCGGCCTCCTCGGCGTCGTCGAGCAGCGCGGCGACGTCCACCCCGGCGAGCCCCGAGGGAACCAGTCCGAAGGCGGTGAGCGCGGAGAAGCGGCCGCCCACGTTCGGATCGGCGTTGAAGGTCTTGCGGTAGCCGGCCTCGCGCGAGGCCGAGTCCATGGGGGAGCCCGGGTCGGTGACCACCACGACGCGCGACGGGCCGTCGATGCCGGCCCGTTCGAACGCCTCGAGGAACACGCGGCGGGCGGAGTCCGTCTCCACGGTGGAACCCGACTTCGAGGAGACCACCAGAGCGGTGCGCTCGAGGTCCTGGAGGGCCGTGGAGACCATCTCGGGATCGGTGGAGTCCAGCACGAACAGCTCCACACCGGCGCTGCGCGTGATGACCTCGGGGGCCAGCGAGGAGCCGCCCATGCCGGCGAGCACGAATCGGGTGACGCCCTCGCGGGCGAAGTCGTCGCGCAGCTCCATGATCTCCGGGATCAGGGGACGGGAGACGGTCGCGGCGTCCGTCCATCCCAGCCGGATCGCAGCCTCCTCTTCTGCCGCGGCACCCCACAGCGTGGGATCCTGCGCGAAGAGCTTGGAGGCGAAGTTGTCGGCGACGAGACGGGGCACGTGGGTGTCCACGGCGTCGCGCGCGGATCCTGCGGCCTGCAATGACAATGAGCTCACGGGGAGCCTCCTCGGACTGGTCGAGCTGGCGGTGTGGTGGATCGTGGGACCGTGCGCCGCGCCCTGCCGGGGAACCCGACGGGACGCGGCGCACGGGCAGGCCCGGCGGTGGCCGGGCAGGGTCTCAGCGGGCGTCGTCGAGCGCGGTGCGCACGGTGGCGAGCAGCTCGTCCCAGGAGGCGTCGAACTTCTGGAGACCCTCGGTCTCCAGCTGCTCCACGACCTCCTGGTAGGAGACGCCCAGCGCGCCGATCTCGTCGAGGATCCGGGAAGACTCCTCGTACGTGGCGGTCACGGTGTCCGCGGTGACCTCCGCGTGATCGAACGTGGCGTCCAGGGTCTTCTCCGGCATGGTGTTCACGGTGTTCGGCGCCACCAGCTCGGTCACGTAGAGGGTGTCGGGCAGCTCAGGGTCCTTGACTCCCGTGGAGGCCCACAGCGGGCGCTGAGGGTTGGCGCCCGCGGCCGCGAGACGCTTCCAGCGCTCCGTGTCCAGGGACTGCTCGTAGACCTGGTAGGCGAGACGGGCGTTGGCGAGCCCCGCCTTCCCCTTCAGTGCCGCAGCTTCACTAGAGCCAACGGCGTCCAGGCGCTTGTCGATCTCCGTGTCCACGCGGGACACGAAGAAGGACGCCACGGAGTGGATGGTGGAGAGGTCCTTGCCGTTCTCGAGAGCCTTCTCCAGCCCCTCCATGTAGGCGTTGATGACGTTGCGGTAGCGCTCGAGCGAGAAGATCAGGGTCACGTTGACCGAGATGCCCTCGGCGATCGTGGCCGCGATCGAGGGCAGGCCCTTCTCCGTGGCCGGGATCTTGATGAGCGCGTTCGGCCGGTCGATCGTCTGCGAGAGCTTCTGTGCCATGGTCGAGGTCGCGTCGGCGTCCTGGGCGAGCCGCGGGTCCACCTCGATGGACACGCGCCCGTCCTGGCCCTGCGTGGCCTCGGCGATCGGCGCGAAGAGGTCGCACGCGTCTCGGACGTCGTCGGTGGTGATGCGGAACACGGCGTCGTCCACCGAGGTGCCGGCCGCGGCGAGCTCGGCCACCTGTTCGCGGTAGGACTCGCCGTCGGCGAGGGCCGCCGCGAAGATCGTGGGGTTGGTGGTCACGCCCACCACGTTCTTGGTGTCGATCAGCTCTTGCAGGTTGCCGCTCGTGAGCCGCTGGCGGGAGAGGTCGTCCAGCCAGATGGAGACGCCGGCGTCCGAGAGCTTCTGAGTGGGAGTGGTCATGTCTGTGTCCTCCGGTCGCGTGGGAAATCTGGGGCCGTTGCGGGCGGCGGGTCCGCCGCCCGCAACGGGTGCAGGGGTGTGGGGCTCAGCGCGCGGCGGCGATGGAGTCCAGGGCGGCCTCCGTCACGGCCTCTGCGGTGATGCCGAACTCGCGGTAGAGCGTCTCGTAGTCCGCGGACTCCCCGAAGTGCTCCAGGGAGACGGCCCGCCCGGCATCGCCGAGGAGGTCGTTCCAGGACATCCGGATACCGGCCTCGACCGTGACCCGGGCCTTGACGCCCGCGGGGACCACGGACTCGCGGTACTGCGCGTCCTGGGCATCGAACCACTCGCGGCACGGCATCGAGACCACGCGGGCGGACACGCCCTGGGCCTTGAGCTGCTCGCGGGCCTGCAGTGCGAGCTGCACCTCCGAGCCGGTGCCGATCAGCACCACGTCCGGCGTGCCCTCGCTGTCGGCCAGCACGTAGCCGCCGCGCGCTACGCCCTCGGCGGAGGCGAACTTCTCGCCCTGCGCGTCCGGGTGCAGGTCCTCACGGGCCAGCGTGGGCAGGTCCTGGCGCGTGAGCGCGATGCCCGCCGGGTGCTCGTGGCTCTCCAGGATGGTCCGCCACGCCACCGCGGTCTCGTTGGCGTCCGCGGGGCGCACGACGTCGAGTCCCGGGATCGCGCGCAGCGAGGACAGCTGCTCCACGGGCTGGTGCGTGGGTCCGTCCTCGCCCAGACCGATGGAGTCGTGGGTCCAGACGTAGATGGAGGGCACCTTCATGAGCGCACCCAGGCGCACGGCCGGGCGCTGGTAGTCGGAGAAGATGAGGAACGTCCCCGAGAAGGCGCGGGTCTGGCTGCTCATCACGATGCCGTTGACGATCGCCGCCGCCGCGTGCTCACGGATGCCGAAGTGCAGCACCCGGCCGTACGGGGAGCCCGTCCACTTCTCGGTGGAGCGCTTCTCCGGGATGAAGGACGGGGCGGAGTCGATCGTGGTGTTGTTGGAGCCCGCGAGGTCCGCGGAGCCGCCCCACAGCTCGGGGAAGGTGTCCGCGATCGCGTTGATGACCTGCCCGGAGGCCTTGCGGGTGGCCATGGCCTTGCCCGCAGGGAACGTGGGGAACGCCGCGCGGTAGTCCTCGGGCAGCTCCTGGTTCTTGATGCGGTCGTAGAGGGCCGCCTTGTCCGGGTGGGCGCTGCGCCACTGCTCGAAGGACTTCTCCCACTCGGCGCGCTCGGCCTTGCCGCGCTGGGCGACCTCGCGCACGTGGTCCATGATCTCGAGCTCGATCTGGAAAGACTTCGCGGGATCGAAGCCCAGGATCTCCTTGGTGGCGGCGACCTCGTCCGCACCGAGCGCGGAGCCGTGGATGCCGCCGGTGTTCTGCTTGGTGGGGGAGGGCCAGCCGATGATGGTGCTGAGCGCGATCAGGGACGGCTTGTCCGTGACCTTGGTGGCGGCCACGATCGCGTCGTAGAGGCCCTGGACGTCCTCCTGGTACTCCCCGCCGTTGCGCCAGTCCACGCGGGTGGTGTCCCACCCGTAGGCCTCGTAGCGGGCCAGCACGTCCTCGTTGAACGCCACGTTGGTGTCGTCCTCGATGGAGATCTTGTTGTCGTCGTAGATCACCACCAGGTTGCCCAGCTCCTGCGTGCCGGCCAGGGACGAGGCCTCGGAGGTGATGCCCTCCTGGAGGTCCCCGTCCGAGGCGATCACGAACACGTGGTGGTCGAACGGGGAGGTGCCCTGGGCGGCGTCGGCGTCGAAGAGCCCGAGCGTGTAGCGCTGGGCGTACGCGAAGCCCACGGAGGAGGCGAGCCCCTGGCCCAGCGGTCCGGTGGTGATCTCCACGCCCGTGGTGTGCCGGTACTCGGGGTGGCCCGGGACCTTGGAGCCCCACGTACGCAGCGACTCCAGGTCCGACATCTCCAGGCCGTAGCCCGAGAAGAAGAGCTGCAGGTAGAGCGTCAGCGAGGTGTGCCCGGGGGAGAGGATGAACCGGTCGCGCCCGGTCCAGCGGTCGTCCGAGGGGTCGTGGCGCATGATCTTCTGGAACAGCAGGTAGGCCACGGGTGCCAGGGACATGGCCGTGCCGGGGTGGCCGTTGCCGACCTTCTGCACGGCGTCCGCCGCGAGGACACGCGCGGTGTCCACGGCGCGGGCATCCTGTTCGGTCCAGTTCAGCGGTTGATCGAGGTTCGGCACGGTGGCGCGCCCCTTTCCTGTGGGGATGTGCGATGCGAACCGCCGCCCGACCGGCCGCAAGGCCTCCGGGCGCCGCGGAACGCGAGTTCCGCGCTCAACCTTAGTCCCGAGAAGCCGTGCCCGTCAGGGACGTACGCTGTGAGCGCGAACGGCCACCGGGCACCGGGTCGAGCGCCATCCAGGTGTCAATCCCGGCGGCTATACTGTTGACCGGGTGTCCCCGCGCGCACTGCCGCGCCGGACGCCGCAGGACTCCCGCCCGTGCGGGCCGCACACGTTCTTTGGAGCATCGATTCCGTGAATCACCTCGATACCGCGACGCATCCGGATTCCTCGGGATCCCCCGCGCCGCAAGGACACGGAGTGACCGGGACCCGGATCGGGGAGGTCGCCCCGGTGGGGTACCAGGGCCCGATGACCGCGCGCCGCAAGCTCAAGGCGTACGTGGCGCTCACCAAGCCCCGGATCATCGAGCTGCTCCTCGTGGCCACCGTGCCCACCATGTTCTTCGCCCAGCAGGGCGTCCCTGATTTTTGGCTCGTGCTCAACACCCTGGTGGGTGGCACCCTCGCGGCGGGCGCCGCGGGAGCCTTCAACTGCTACATCGACCGCAACGAGGATCGTCTCATGCGGCGCACGGCCAAGCGCCCCCTGGTCACCGGGGAGGTCAGCGACCGTGAGGCCCTGGTGTTCGCGTGGCTGCTGTCCGCGGTGGCCGTGGCCTGGCTGACCCTCGGGGTCAGTGTGCTGTGCGGTGTGCTGGGTGTGGTGGCCATCGCCCTCTACGCCGTCTTCTACTCGATCATCCTCAAGCGCCGCACCGCGCAGAACATCGTGTGGGGCGGGATCGCCGGGTGCATGCCCGTGCTGATCGGCTGGGCCGCAGTGCGCGGCACGCTCGAGTGGCCCGCGTTCGTGCTCTTCGCGTTCATCTTCCTCTGGACCCCGCCGCACTACTGGCCGCTGTCCATGAAGTACGCGGAGGACTACTCCCGCGCGGGGGTTCCCATGCTCGGCGCGGTGGACACTGCGCGGACCGTGGGCGCGCAGGTGGTGCTGTACGCGTGGGCCACTGTGATCTGCTCGCTGCTGCTGATCCCCGTGGGCGGTGCGGGCTGGGTCTACGGGATCATCGCGCTGCTCTCCGGCGCGTGGTTCACCTACCACTGCCACAAGCTCTACGGTCTGGCCCGGGCCGGGCGGCCCACGCTCAAGCAGGCCATGTACGTCTTCCACGGGTCGATCGCCTACATCACGTTCGTGTTCGTGGGCGTGGCCCTGGACCCGTTCCTCGGCGGTCCCATTCTCTGACCGGTGTGTCCGGCCCGTTGCATCCTGTGCGTCCCGTCCACCGGCCGTCTCGCCGTGGCCCGGGACGACGCCGCTCGGCCGGCCCGGCCGCGCCGCTCGCCTAAACTGGCCCCATGCTCTCCATGGACTTCTCCGGTGTGATCGCCTACCCCGTGACCCCGCTGCACCCCGGTGGTGCCCTGGACCTGGACTCCCTGGAGAGCAGCGTGGCCCGGCTGGCCCGCAGCGGTGTGGACGGGATCGTCGTTCTCGGCACCTCGGGCCTGTTCGCCTACCTCGACGCCGCCGAGCGGTCGGAGGTGGTGCGCACCGCCGTCCGCGCGGCGTCCGGCTCGGGAACCCCCGTGGGGGTTGGCATCTCGGCCATCACCACGCGTGAGGTCCTCCAGCACGCCTACGCCGCGGAGAACAACGGTGCGGACGGGCTCGTGCTGAGCCCCGTGAGCTACATCCCGCTGGTGTCGCAGGAGATCGCGGACCAGGTGGAGACCGTGTCCTCGGCGGTGTCGCTGCCCGTGTGCCTCTACAACAACCCCTCCACCACGGGATTCACGTACCCGGTGGAGCTCGCCGCGGAGCTGTCCTGGCTGGACACCGTGGTGGCGTTCAAGGACACGGCGAGCTCCGGGCGGCTGTTCCACTCACGCCAGCTGCTGTTCGCCCAGCAGGCGGAGCCCGGCACGGTCCACGGTGTGAGCCGGGACCAGCTGATCGTGGAGGAGTACCCGCCGGCCGCGTGGCACAGCGGCATGGCCGCCCTGCTCGCTCCGGAGTTCGTGGAGTTCCACCGGGCGGTGCGGGAGGGTCGCGCGGAGGATGCGGCGGCCTGGAGCTCCGCACTGCGCCCCCTCATGCAGCTCATGGGGCACGAGCGCCCCCTGTCCGTGCTGTACGCCCTCGCCGAGGTCTGCGGCGTGCGCACGAGCGCACCGCGGCGTCCGCTGCTGCCCATTCCCTCCAGCGGCAAGCGCGCACTCGCGGACGCCGTCGCGCAGCTGCGCAGCCGTCCCGCGGCGCCGTCGGAAGCCTGAGCGCCTGCGGCACGGTGCGTCGTCGGGGGCATGAGCACCCGCGTGGTCGCGAGCCTGGGAACCAGCTGCTCCCGGCGGTGTCGGGAGTCCCTGCACCAGCGGCACAGGACGGAAAAACGTCTGCCCCCGGGATGACCGGGGGCAGACGACGTAGGGGGAGGCGCGCGGTCAGCGCACCGGCTGTGCGGGCGCGGAGGCGGGCGAAGTCTCGCCCAGGTCCACGGGCGCCGCGTGCTCGTGGTGGTCGTCCGCGAGGTAGAAGCTGATGGAGACCACGCGGGTGGCCGCCCAGATCAGCACTGCCGAGAGCACCATGTGCAGGGACACGGCGGCCTCCGGAACGCCGTTGAAGTACTGGTAGTAGCCCACAGCGCCCTGGGCCATGATCACCAGGATCATGATGGCGTACGCGTTGCGCAGCACACGGGGCAGGGACTTCACCGTGGTCACCACGATGCCCGTCACGGCCGTGAGGGTGAGCAGGTAGACGGGGACCGCGTGGGCGCGGGCAATGACCACGGAGTCGAAGGCCAGTCGTGCGCTGTCCTGGTCCCCGGCGTGGGGGCCGGTGCCGGTCACCAGGGTGCCGAGGTATAGCACCACGGCCGCGATCACGCCCGTGGCGACCGCGAGGCCGCGCACCAGGGTGGTGTGGCCGTGCAGCTGGCCGGGGCGCTGGTCGTGGGCCACTCGCGAGAGGCCCTCACGCCGGGTGTTGAGCACCAGCAGCGTGGACAGCGCGATCATGATGGCCGAGAGGAAGTAGTGCGCACCCACGAGCAGCGGGTGCAGCTCCAGGTGCACCAGCACGCCGCCCACCACGGCCTGCACGGGGATCCCGAGCAGCAGGAGAAGGGCCAGCCGGAACAGCTTGGGGTGCTCGTGGCGCAGCTTCAGCACGGACAGGAACGTGAGGACCGCCACCACGGTGAGGACGAACGTGAGCAGGCGGTTGCCGAACTCGATGACCCCGTGCAGCCCCATCTCCGGCGTGTTCGTCCAGGAGTCGGCCGTGCAGCGGGGCCACGTGGGGCACCCCAGGCCGGAACCGGTCAGCCGGACGAGGCCTCCCGTGAAGATCAGCAGTCCGTTGGCCACCAGGGACGCCACCGCGAGGAAGCGCACCCAGGGGGTCACGGTGCTGGGCCACCAGAACGAATCGACGGCGGTGCGGGGAGCGGTGTCAGACATGGCGGGGCATCCAGGGGCAGAGGGGACGGTACCCCCTCAGTGTAGCGAGCCCGCCGTGGGAGCATCCTGGACGGGACCCCGCGCCCAGGGGGTCAGACCCACTTGAACCACCGCACGGTGGCCGCCCAGCTCGCCACCGCCCATGCGGTGAGGACCAGCAGGGGAGCGGCACTCACCCGGCCGTGCAGGAAGCACTCCCGCAACACCTCACCGGCGGCCGAGGAGGGCAGCCAGGACACGATCCCGGCGAGCCAGCCCGGCAGCGCGGACGCGGGGAAGATCACACCGCCGCCCGCGGCGAGCGCCACCCACACCACGTTGAGCACCGCCAGGGTGGCCTCGGCGCGCAGGGTCCCGGCGATCAGCAGGCCCAACCCGGTGAACGCCACGGCGACCAGCACGAGCAGGGGGAGGGAGCTGAGCACGGAGGCCACGGTGGGGTGCCAGCCGAGCCAGAGGGCCACGGCCGCCACGATCACGTACTGCACGGCGAGCACGGCCAGCACGGCGAGCAGCTTGCCCGCGATCAGACCGGAGCGTCCCAGGGGAGTGGTCGAGAGCTGGCGCAGCACCCCGTAGCGGCGGTCGAAGCCGGTCTGGATGCCCTGCCCCGAGAAGGCGCTGGAGAGCACGCACAGCACCAGGATGCCGGGCACGGCCACGTCCGCACGGGAGGCCCCGTCCACGCGGTAGGGGTCCAGGAGGTCGGTCATGGTCAGGGCCACGAGTGCCATGACGGGCAGGATCACGAGCAGCAGCAGCTGCTCCCCGTTGCGCAGCATCGTGGTGGCCTCGAAGCGCGCCTGGGACACCACGCGCCGGGGCAGGGACGCGGCACGACGCCGCTCGTCCGGGTGTGGTGCCGAGGTGACGGCGTCTGCGGGGGTCATCGGGCATCCCTCCCGGCCACGTCCAGGAACACGTCTTCGAGGGAACGGGGTTGCACGCTCAGCGCCTCCGGCAGGGTGTCGTTGCGGGTGGCCCACGCGGTCAGCTCACGGACGCGGGCGGCGTCGAGCGGGCCGGTGAGGGTGACGGTGCGGTCCTTGACGACCCAGCGGACGTCGTCGTAGTCGGGGCGGCGCCAGGGCGGGTCCGTGCGCAGCACGGGACGCTGCTCCGGCGTGACGGTGATGGTCATGACCAGGGACGAGTCCCGGCCGGTGCGCACGAGGTCGGCCACGGTGCCCTGGGCGGCCACCGCGCCGTGGTCCACGATGTACACGTAGTCGGCCAGCCGGGCGGCGTCGTCCATGAGGTGCGTGGTGAGGATGATGCAGGTTCCCTGGTCCCGCAGGCGCTGGACCACGTCGAAGACGAGCTGGCGCGAGCGCGGGTCCAGCCCGGCGGACGGCTCGTCCAGGAACAGCACGTCCGGGCGGCCCACGAGCGCCGCGGCGAGCGCCACGCGTTGGCGCTGGCCGCCGGAGAGCCGACGGACGGGCGTGTGGAGGAAGGACCGGATGCCGAGGCGCTCCACCAGCTCGGTCTCGGGGACCGGGTCCGCGTAGAGGTTGCCGAGGTGGCGCAGCAGTTCTGCGGGTCGCACGGCCTGCGGGAGCCCGCCGTCCTGGAGCATGACGCCCACGCGGGCGCGCAGCTCCGGGGAGGCCCGCCAGGGGTCCTGGCCGAGCAGGCGGACCGTGCCCGAGGTGGGCTGCTGGAGGCCCTGGGCACACTGCAGCGTGGTGGTCTTGCCCGCGCCGTTGGCCCCGAGCAGGGCCGTGACGCGCCCGGCGTGGGCCGCCATGCTGAGACCGCGGACCGCGCGGACGGGCTCACCGCGCCCGTGGAACGTCTTGACCAGGTCGCTGATGTGCAGGGCCGCGGTCCCCGGATCGGGGGCGGCAGCGGGGACTGAGGAGAATTCTGGGGGCGTCTGCACCCGGACAGTCTAGGACGGCCCGTGCCGTGACGCCCGGTGGGGACTCCCGCCCGCGCCTCGGCGGGCGCCTCCCCGGGGCGAGCTCCGGGCGTTTGTCGGGGAATGGATTACCGCATACCCTCGTTATGTATTGCGTGCCTCACCGGTGAACCCAGTTCCCGTGGGGCCCGGGCCGCACGGAGCTGCACCGGCCCGGTCACCTCCCCGACACGCCGCGAAGGATGTTGCACCCAGCATGAGTTCACCGGCCACGGACCGCACGAGCGCGGTGCGCACGGACCAGGATGACACCACCCGCTCGCGGGTGCTCTCGCTGGTGCTCGCCCACGGGCCCATTTCCGCCGCGCAGATCGCCAAGGACCTCGGACTCACGCCCGCCGCCGTCCGGCGTCACCTGGACGCCCTGGAGTCTGAGCAGTTCGTGGAGGTGTCCATGGTGCGCAGCACCGCCTCGGGAGCCGGTCGGCCGGCGCGCCGCTACGTGGTGGCACCGGGCGGGCACGAGCAGCTCGCGCAGGACTACCGAGGGCTTGCCAGCCGTGCTCTGGCCACCATGGCCCGGGTGGGTGGTGAGGATCTCGTGCACGGGTTCGTGACCGAGGAGGTCGAGCGCTGGCGTGAGCGCTACCGGCCCAGCGTGGAGGCCGCGGGTCCGGACGTGGAGGACCGCCTCAACGCGCTGACCGCCGCCATGAGCCACGACGGCTTCGTGGCGTCCCACACCACGGTCACCCCCCGTGGTCCCAAGGGCGTGACGCTGCGCTCCGCCCAGCTGTGCCAGGGCCACTGCCCCATCCAGGACATCGCGAACGAGTACCCCGAGTTCTGCGAGCAGGAGACCGCCATGATCGCCGAGCTGCTGGACGTCGACGTCCGCAGGCTCTCCACCATGGCTGCGGGCGCCCACGTCTGCACCACACACGTCCCGCTGCAGCTGCGTGCTGCGGGCACCAAGAACTCCACCAACCACACAACCGCACGACAGGGAGGGTTGTCATGACCGAGCGCATCGAACCCGCGGACACCGCGGGCACCATGACAGGCGACACCACGATTTCCGAGATCCTGGAGATGAACCCGGAGCTCGAGGGGATCGGCCAGTACCAGTACGGCTGGGCCGACAAGAACGACGCCGGCGCCTCGGCACGCCGCGGCGTGAACGAAGAGGTGGTCCGGGACATCTCGGCCAAGAAGAGCGAGCCGGACTGGATGACGCAGCTGCGTCTGAAGGGCCTGAAGTTCTTCGACCGCAAGCCCATGCCCACGTGGGGCGCGGACCTGTCGGGCATCGACTTCGACAACATCAAGTACTTCGTGCGCTCCACGGAGCAGCAGGCGGGCTCCTGGGAGGAGCTGCCCGAGGACATCCGCAACACGTACGAGAAGCTCGGCATCCCCGAGGCGGAGCGCAACCGCCTGGTGGCCGGCGTGGCCGCGCAGTACGAGTCAGAGGTGGTCTACCACCAGATCCGCGAGGACCTCGAGGCCCAGGGCGTGATCTTCATGGACACGGACACCGCCCTGAAGGAGCACCCCGAGTTCTTCGAGGAGTACTTCGGCACCGTGATCCCCGTGGGCGACAACAAGTTCGCCGCGCTGAACACGGCCGTGTGGTCCGGCGGCTCGTTCGTGTACGTCCCCAAGGGCGTGCACGTGGACATCCCGCTGCAGGCGTACTTCCGCATCAACACCGAGAACATGGGTCAGTTCGAGCGCACGCTGATCATCGCGGACGAGGACTCCTACGTCCACTACATCGAGGGTTGCACCGCGCCGATCTACAAGACCGACTCGCTGCACTCCGCCGTGGTGGAGATCATCTGCAAGAAGAACGCCCGGGTGCGCTACACGACCATCCAGAACTGGTCCAACAACGTGTACAACCTGGTGACCAAGCGCGCCATCGCCCACGAGGGCGCCACCATGGAGTGGGTGGACGGCAACATCGGCTCCAAGGTCACCCAGAAGTACCCCGCGGTCTACATGACCGGCGAGCACGCCCGCGGTGAGACCCTGTCCATCGCGTTCGCGGGTGAGGGCCAGCACCAGGACACCGGTTCCAAAATGGTGCACATCGCCCCCAACACGTCCTCTTCGATCGTGTCGAAGTCCGTGGCGCGCAACGGCGGGCGCTCCGCCTACCGCGGCCTCGTGCAGGTGCGCGAGGGCGCCACGCACTCCAAGTCCAACGTGGTGTGCGACGCCCTGCTGGTGGACACCATCTCGCGTTCGGACACCTACCCCTACGTGGACATCCGCGAGGACGACGTCACCATGGGCCACGAGGCCACGGTCTCTCGCGTGTCCGAGGAGCAGCTGTTCTACCTCATGCAGCGCGGCATGCCCGAGGAGGAGGCCATGGCCATGATCGTGCGCGGCTTCGTGGAGCCGATCGCGCGTGAGCTGCCCATGGAGTACGCGCTCGAGCTCAACCGTCTCATCGAACTGCAAATGGAAGGATCCGTTGGCTGATATGTCCACCACTGATCAGACCGCCCGTGCCGCACAGGACGCCGACGAGCAGGTGAACGGCGTGCCCACCGGCGAGGACCGCGTGGCCATCCCGGGCATGAGCCAGGAGGGCGAGACCCTGCAGGAGGGCCGCAACCAGGCCGGTGAGCCCGAGATCCGCCACACCCAGCACGGAGACATCTCCGGCGTGCCGGACTCCTCCCGCGCGGGCCGCACCACGTCCTACGACGTGGCCGACTTCCCGCCGCTGAGCAGCAAGCTCGAGGACTGGCGCTTCACGCCCATCAAGCGCCTGCGCGGGCTCGACGACGCCGCCCTGCAGGGCCCCGCGCCCGCCGTCTCCGTCTCGGGGGACGACGCCGTGCAGGTCACCTCCGTGGGCCGCGACGACTCCCGCGTGGGCTCGGCCGGCATCCCGGAGGACCGGGTCTCGGCGAACGCGTGGTCCTCGTTCCGCGAGGCCACCGTGATCGCCGTGCCGCGCGACGCCCAGGTGGCGGAGCCCGTGATCGTGACGCTCACCGGTGAGTCCGAGGAGCCCGCGGCCCAGCACATCGTGGTGGACGCCGGAGCCAACTCCAAGGCGCTCGTGGTGCTGCGCCACGTGGGCACCGCCGTGCTGGCCCAGAACATCGAGTTCTCGGTGGCGGACGGCGCCAACCTCACCGTGGTCTCGCTGCAGGAGTGGACGGACGACTCCGTGCACGCGTCCTCGCAGCAGGCCAAGCTGGGCCGCGACGCCACGTTCAAGCACGTGCTCGTGAGCCTGGGCGGTGACCTGGTGCGCGTCACCCCGTCCACCCGCTTCACCGCTCCCGGCGGCGACGTGGAGATGTACGGACTCACGTTCGTGGACGACGGCCAGCACCTGGAGTCCCGGCTGTTCGTGGACCACTCCGTGCCGCGCTGCCGCTCCCGCGTGAACTACAAGTCCGCGCTGCAGGGCGAGAACGCCCACGGCGTGTGGGTGGGCGACGTCCTGATCCGCGCCGAGGCCGAGGGCACGGACACCTACGAGCTCAACCGCAACCTGATCCTCAACGACGGTCCGCGCATGGACTCCGTGCCGAACCTGGAGATCGAGACCGGCCTGATCGCCGGTGCCGGTCACGCCTCCACCACGGGGCAGCTGGACGACGAGCACCTGTACTACCTGATGTCCCGCGGCATCCCGGAGGACCAGGCACGGCGCCTGGTGGTCCGCGGATTCCTGTTCGAGATCATCCAGCAGGTGGGCGTGGAGGCCCTCGAGGAGCAGCTGCGCGCGTCCCTGGAGGACGAGCTCGCCCGCACCGAGAGCTGAGACCCCGGCCCAGCGCCGTCGTCAGACCCGAGAATTCCGCACCGCGCCCGTGAACGGGCCGGTGCCCACGAGACCCAAGGAGAAACACCGCATGTCAACTCTGGAGATCAAGGACCTCCACGCGTCCGTCATCCTGGACGACGAGAGCACCAAGCCCATCCTCAAGGGCGTGAACCTGACCATCAACTCCGGTGAGGTCCACGCGATCATGGGCCCCAACGGCTCGGGCAAGTCCACGCTGGCGTCCACGATCGCCGGTCACCCCAAGTACCAGGTGGACTCCGGCTCCGTGACCCTGGACGGGCAGGACGTGCTGGAGATGTCCGTGGACGAGCGCGCCCGCGCCGGTCTCTTCCTGGCCATGCAGTACCCGGTGGAGATCCCCGGCGTGACCACCTCCAACTTCCTGCGCTCCGCGAAGACCGCGATCGACGGCGAGGCACCCTCCCTGCGCACGTGGACCAAGGACGTCCGCACCGCCATGGACAAGCTGAAGATCGACAACGACATGCTCATGCGCAACGTCAACGAGGGCTTCTCCGGCGGCGAGAAGAAGCGCCACGAGATCCTGCAGCTGGAGATCCTCAAGCCGAAGATCGCCCTGCTGGACGAGACGGACTCCGGCCTGGACGTGGACGCGCTGAAGATCGTGTCCGAGGGTGTGAACCGCGCGCTGTCCGAGGACAACACGGGCATCATGCTGATCACGCACTACACGCGCATCCTGCGCTACATCAAGCCGCAGTTCGTGCACGTGTTCTCCGACGGCCGCGTGGTGGACCAGGGCGGTCCGGAGCTCGCGGAGCAGCTGGAGAACGAGGGCTACGACCGCTACGTCCAGGCCGCTGCCAAGTAGGCACCGGCGCACCACTTCCTGAGGAGGTCGCCATGAGCGAATCCACCGGCACCGCCGCGGCGGAGACCACCGGGCCCAACGGCCAGGCCTCGGTCGAGGAGATCACGGACCTGCTGAAGAACGTGATCGACCCCGAGCTGGGCGTGAACATCGTGGACCTGGGCCTGCTCTACGGCCTGGAGTACCAGGACGACGCCTCTCTGCGCCTGGACATGACGCTCACCACGGCGGCGTGCCCGCTGCAGGACGTCATCGAGGAGCAGGTCTCCCAGAACCTCTCGCCCGCCGTGGACGAGTGGCACGTGAACTGGATCTGGATGCCCCCGTGGGGTCCGGAGCGGATCACGGAGGACGGCCGGGACCAGATGAGGGCCCTGGGCTTCAACATCTGATCCCACCGGGTCCGCCACGCGCGGGCCACGGTGGCCACCATTCTGGAAACGGGGCACGGGAAGGGCACGATCCGCAGGGATCGTGCCCTTCCCGCCGTTCGCCGACGGAACAGCCGCCCCCTGCAGACGCCGGAGCGTGCGGCGGCGTCCGTGCGCACCGGACGTGACGGCACGTGGGCGGACCGTGAGGCCGACCGCAGGTGTCCAGCGGAACCTGGTCTGGGTGCCCTGGTAGTTTCGAGCGAGAATCCGCGACCGGGAGGACCCCATGGAACGCCAGCTGCCGCAACTGTCCGAACTCACACCGCTCATGCGGTTCGGCTCCTTCAACCCGGACCGGCGCGCCGCGAGGCTCGCGAAGGCCGCGGACGTGGAGGCACTGCGGCGGATCGCGCGGCGTCGTACGCCCCGCCCGGCCTTCGACTACGTGGACGGCGCGGCCGGGCAGGAGATCACCCACCGGCGCAACCGGGAGGCGTTCGAGTCCGTGGAGTTGCTGCCGCGGATCCTGCACGGCACGGACACCGCAGACCTGAGCACGGAGATCGCCGGTGTCCGCAGCGCTCTGCCGTTCGGGATCGCCCCCACGGGATTCACCCGCTTCATGCACTCGGAAGGTGAGATCGGGGGAGTCCGCGCCGCCCAGCGTGCCGGCATCCCGTTCTCCCTGTCCACCATGGGCACCCGCTCCATCGAGGAGGTCCGGGACGCCGCTCCGGACGCGCAGCGGTGGTTCCAGCTCTACCTCTGGCGTGAGCACGATGCGTCCCTGGACCTGCTGCGGCGCGCCAAGGCCGCGGGCATGACCACGCTGCTGGTCACGGTGGACACGCCCGTGCCCGGTCAGCGGCTGCGGGACACCCGCAACGGCATGACCATCCCGCCCAGGATCACGCCGAAGACCGTTCTGGACGCCTCCTACCGCCCGGAGTGGTGGTTCAACTTCCTGACCACGGACTCGCTGAAGTTCGCCTCGCTCTCGGACACCTCTGGCGCCCTGGCGGAGCTGATCTCCACGATGTTCGACCCCGGACTGAACCTGGAGCACCTCGCGTGGATCCGGGAGAACTGGGACGGGCAGCTGTTCGTCAAGGGCATCCTCACGCGGGAGGATGCCCGGCGCGCCCTGAGCGTGGGCGCGGACGGGCTGGTGGTCTCCAACCACGGCGGGCGCCAGCTGGACCGCGCACCGGTCTCCCTCACCGCGCTGCCGGAGATCCGCGACGAGGTGGGCCCGGACGTTCCCCTGATCCTGGACTCCGGGGTGATGTCCGGCGCGGACGTGGTGACGGCCCTGTGCGCGGGCGCGGACTTCGTGCTGATCGGCCGCGCGTACCTCTACGGCCTCATGGCCGGGGGAGAGCAGGGGGTCTCACGGGTCATCGAGCTGCTCGAGGAGCAGATCCGCACCACCTTGCTGCTCATGGGCGCCCAATTGGTGGCGGAGCTGGGCCCGCACGCCATGCGGGCCCCGTGGCTGCCGCGCGCGGAGGATGCGCGACGCCACTGACTGCCGCGGGCGTCAGGCCAGGGCGCCCGGGTGGTCCAGGTCCTCGGCGGAGAACGTGCTGCACGCGCGGATGTCGCCGGTCTGGTAGCCGCTCAGGAACCAGGCCTGGCGCTGGGCGGACGTCCCGTGCGTGAAGGACTCCGGGTTGGCCCGCCCCTGGGCGGCCTCCTGGATCCTGTCGTCGCCGATCGCGCCGGCCGCCTCGATCGCGTCCGAGAGCTGGGCGCGCGTGATGGGCTGCAGCTGCACGGCTCCGCCCGGCTCCACGGCGTGGTGGGCCCACAGTCCGCCGTAGCAGTCCGCCTGCAGCTCGGTCCGCACGGCCGCGGACGTCGCACCGTGGGGATCGCGCTGGGCGCGCCCCAGGGTGCCCTGCAGGTTCTGCACGTGGTGGCCCACCTCGTGGGCCATCACGTACTCCTGGGCCAGGGCGTCCGCGTCCGCACCGAACTCCGTGCGCAGCTGCTCGAAGAACCCGGTGTCCAGGTACACGGTCTGGTCCGGCGGGCAGTAGAACGGACCCGTGGCGGAGGACGCCTGCCCGCAGGACGTGCCCGCCGAGCCCGCGAAGAGCATGACCTCGGGCAGCACGTACCGCTCACCCGTGGCCTGCGGGTAGTACTCGCCCCAGAACTGGTCCAGGGACTGCACGGTGGCCACCATGCGGCACTGGGGGTCGGAGTTCGCGTCCGCTCCGGTGCGGCAGCGGTCCTCCAGCCCGGAGTCGACCTGCTGCGTCCCTGTGGTCTGCGCCTGGGTGCCGCCCGTCACGGCGTCGATCCCGTCCTGGCCGAAGAACAGTCCCGCGAGCAGCAGCAGGACGACGCCGCCCAGCCCGCCTCCCACGGCGATGCCGCGTCCGCCACCGCCGCCGGTGCGGACCCGTCCGGCGTCCAGCTGTGAGTTGTCGTTGAAGCTCATGAGCGCATCATAGGACCACGCTGACGCTCAGGGGTCCCCGGGAGCCCCGGTGTCACTCGTGTCTGCGCGTCACTCCAGTCCGCGCGCCACAAGGGCCTCGCCCGTGCGGTGGGCGTAGTCCACGGTGGCGATCACCGCCGGGGTGACCAGCTGAACGGGGCGGGGACGCACGGTGCGCGCCGCGGCGGCGTCGCGCAGGGAGGAGATGACGCCGAAGAGCCAGGGGACGGAGCGGATCATGAGGGAGACCGCCAGCCCGATGCGCTCGGGGTCGATGCCCACGCGGCGCAGGGGGGAGCACAGCCGGACGAGCCCGTCGATGAGCCGGGGCAGCTCCGTGGTGGTCAGCAGCAGGCGGGTCAGGGTCACAACCGCCAGCAGGGACAGCACCACGTCCGCTGCCCGGGCGGGACCGGTGGCCAGCACGTGGTAGACGGTCAGCAGCAGCACCAGGAACCACAGGGGGCGCAGCGAGGCCGCCCAGCGGCGCACACCCAGACCGGTCGTGACGGAGATCAGCGCGGTGAGGGCCAGCGCGGTCAGGGACACCGGCCACGAGCGCAGCAGCATCACGGCGAGGCACGAGCCCAGCACCAGCACGGCCTTGAGCCCCAGCGGACAGCGGTGCAGCCACGAGGTGCCGGGAACGTAGGTGCCCAGCAGGTCGTCGGGGCGGGCGGCGGTGCGGCTCACCGGGCGCGGTCCACGTGCGGCACGGCGCCTCGGCGGGAACAGGGGCTCACGCGGCTTCCCCCGGGAACCCCGTCTCGCACCACGCGCGGTAGCGGGGGATGACCTCCTCCGGCGGGCCCTGCGCGATGATGCCCGCACCGTGGACCACCGCCACGTGCTGGGCGGTGGCCGCCAGCTCCAGGTCGTGCGTGCTGATGAGCTGCTGCTGGGGCAGTCCGTCCAGCATCTCCCGCAGCCGCAGCCGGTTGCGCAGGTCCAGCAGGGTGGTGGGCTCGTCCAGGACCAGAACACGGGGGTCCACGGCGAGCACCGCGGCCAGGGCCACGAGCTGGCGCTCACCGCCCGAGAGGTCGAACACGGAGTGGTGCGCGCGGTCCGCCAGGCCCATGCGCCGTAGCCACTCGACGGCCTGTTTCGTGCGTTCCGTGCGGTCGCGGACGCGGCGGCGCAGGGACAGCTCGATGTCCTCCACGGGGGTGGGCATGAGGATCTGTGACGCGGGGTCCGTGAAGACGAATCCCACCCGGGACCGGGCGTCCTTGGGGGAGGCCACGGGGTCCACGCCGTGCGTGCGCACCGCACCCGAGGACGGCGTCACCAGCGCGTTGAACAGGCGCAGCAGGGTGGACTTGCCGGAGCCGTTGAGCCCGATCACGGCGGTGCGCCGTGCGGTGAACTCGCACGAGATGCGGTCCAGGACGGTCACCGGACCGCGGGGCCCGTCCACCGCGACGGTCACGTCCGCGCAGGACAGGGACTCGCGCCGCGCGGAGCGTGGCTCACCGTCCACTCAGAGGACCGCCCCGGCCATGCGGGGGAACGCGCGGTGCACGGCCACGGCGATCAGCGCGGCCACGATGACCTTGAGCACATCTCCGGGGATGTAGGCGAGGTCGGCGATCACGGCGGCCTGCAGGCCCAGCCCGCCGTTGATCATCATGCCCGCGATGCCCATCACGTGGGAGAGGATCATGCCCGCGAGGCCGGCAAGGAACAGTTTGATGCCCAGCGCACTGCGACGGTCGGGGTCCACGGCGGAGGATCCCTCGCGGCGGGTCACGCGCTCCACCCGCACGAAGTAGTGCGACATCCAGCCCACGAGGCCGGCCACGAACGGGAACGACAGCAGGTAGCCCGCGGACGGGCCGGCCAGCACCGCGGGCCCACCCGTGAACCCGGCGAAGACCGGGACGCCCAGCAGGCCGACCACCACGTACAGGGCGAGGGCCAGGAAGCCGCGCCAGCCGCCCAGCACCATGCCGGTGAGGAACACCGCGAGGGTCTGCAGCGTGATGGGTACTCCCAGCGGGCCCACGGGGATCGCGGGGACCAGGGCGAGCACGCACGTCAGCGCGGCGAACACGGCGATGTTCGCGAGGTCGAAGGAGGTCACGGTGCGGGGGGCGCGGGTGGCTTCTGTCATGGGGTGCAGTCTAGTTGCTGGCCCCGTGGGAACGGCCCGAGCCACGATTTGCGCGAGCGGATAGACTGGTGCGGTTCCCCGCTCCCACGGGGTGACCGCATGCCCGGAGCTCTTCCGGGCCCCGCACCCTCCGCCCACGCCACCTCGCGTGCGCGCGCGGCACCGTCCCACGAAAGGCCTTGCTCCGTTGATCACCGTGACCGACCTCGAACTGCGCGCCGGAGCGCGTCTGCTCATGGACGAGGTGAACTTCCGGGTGGACAAGGGCGACAAGGTGGGTCTGGTGGGCCGCAACGGTGCCGGGAAGACCACCATGACCAAGGTGCTGGCCGGGCTCACCCTGCCCGCCGCGGGTGAGGTCGCGCGCTCGGGATCCATCGGCTACCTGCCGCAGGACCCCAAGGTGGACGACATGAACCAGCTGGCGCGGGACCGCATCCTCTCCGCGCGCAACCTCGCCGGTGTGATCAGCAGACTGCGGCGCACCGAGGAGGAGATGGCCTCGGAGGACGACGCCGTCCGCGCCAAGGCCATGCGCCGCTACGACCGCCTGGAGTCCGAGTTCCTGGCCGGCGGCGGCTACGCGGCGGAGTCCGAGGCCGCCACCATCACCAACAACCTCAACCTTCCGGCGCGCGTGCTGGAGCAGCCCCTCCACACGCTCTCGGGTGGTCAGCGCCGGCGCGTGGAGCTCGCGCGGATCCTCTTCGCGGACGCGGACACCATGCTCCTGGACGAGCCCACCAACCACCTGGACCACGACTCCGTGGTGTGGCTGCGCGAGTTCCTGCGCTCCTACCAGGGCGGGCTGCTCATGATCTCCCACGACGTGGAGCTCATGGAGATGGTGGTCAACAAGGTGCTGTACCTGGACGCCAACCGGTGCGTGGTGGACGTCTACAACATGACCTGGAAGAACTACCTGCAGCAGCGCGAGCAGGACCAGGCCCGCCGCAAGCGCGAGCGCGCGAACGCGGAGAAGAAGGCCGGGGTCCTCATGGACCAGGCCAACAAGATGCGCGCCAAGGCCACCAAGGCCTCCGCCGCCCAGCAGATGATCCGGCGCGCGGAGCGCCTCATGGCGGGCATCGAGGGCGAGCGCGTGCAGGACAAGGTCGCGGCCATCCGCTTCCCCAAGCCCGCGGACTGCGGCAAGACCCCGCTCACCGCGCAGGGGCTGTCCAAGTCCTACGGCTCGCTGGAGATCTTCACGGACGTGGACCTCGCGATCGACCGGGGCTCCCGCGTGGTGGTGCTCGGGCTCAACGGCGCGGGCAAGACCACCCTGCTGCGGATGCTCGCGGGCCAGGCCGAGCCGGACACCGGTGAGGTGGTCGCGGGGCACGGGCTCAAGCTGGGCTACTTCGCCCAGGAGCACGACACCCTGGACACGGACCGCACGGTGCTGGAGAACATGAAGTCCGCCGCGCCCGATCTCGCGGACACCCAGGTGCGCACCATCCTGGGCTCGTTCCTGTTCCAGGGCGACGACGTGGACAAGCCCGCCGGGGTGCTCTCCGGCGGCGAGAAGACGCGACTGGCGCTGGCGACCCTCGTGGCGTCGTCGGCGAACGTGCTGCTGCTGGACGAGCCCACCAACAACCTGGACCCGGCCTCGCGCCACGAGATCCTCAACGCGCTGCGCACGTACGAGGGCGCCGTGGTGCTCGTCTCGCACGACGAGGGCGCCGTGGAGGCGCTCGAGCCCGAGCGCGTGGTCATGCTCCCGGACGGCGTGGAGGACCTGTGGAGCCAGGAGTACCAGGACCTCATCAGCCTGGCCTGACCCCCGCCCGCCACGCGGCACGCGGCCGACGACGCCGCGGGGCCGGGCGCGTGGCTCATCGCACGGGTGCGGCGGGCGTCAGTCCTCGAACAGGATGACCTGGCGGACCGCGCGTCCGTCCGCGAGCCGGTCGAAGCTCTCGTTGATGTCCCCGAGCGCCACGCGCTCTGAGATCAGCTCCTCGATGGGCAGTTTGCCCGCGCGCCACAGGTCCAGGTACACGGGGATGTCCCGGGCGGGGACCGCGGAGCCCAGGTAGGAGCCCACGATCGTGCGTGCCTCCGCCGTGAGGCCCAGCGGAGCGATGGTGGAGCGGGCGTCGGGGGAGGGCAGGCCCACCGTCACGGTGATCCCGCCGGGTGCCGTGGCGGCCACTGCCGTCTCGAACGCGCGCGGGTGCCCGGCGGCCTCGATGACCACCTGCGCCCGCACCCCGTTCTCGGCGAGCTCGTCGGGGGAGTGCACGGCCGTGGCGCCCAGTTCGGTGGCCCTCGCGAGCTTCTCAGGGTTGGCATCCACGCCGATCACGGGCCCCTTCTCCAGCGACAGCGCGGTGAGCAGCGCGGCCATGCCCACCCCTCCGAGACCCACGACCATCACGGTGTCCCCGTCCGAGGGGCGTCCCGCGTTGAGCACGGCACCGCCGCCCGTGAGCACGGCGCAGCCCACCACGGCGGCGATCTCCGGGGGCACGTCCGCCCCCACGGGGACGACCGACTGGCGGCTCACCACGGCGTGGGACGAGAAGCCGGAGACCCCCACGTGGTGGTGGACGTCCTGCCCCTCGCGGTGCAGCCGCAGCGCGGAGCCCGGCAGCAGCCCGGCGTTGTTGGTCTCGGTGCCCGGGGTGCACGGCAGCTTGCCGTCCGTTGCGCAGTTGGCGCACTGCTCGCAGCGCGGCAGGAACACGGTGGTCACCTGGTCGCCGGGGGACACGTCCGTGACGCCCTCGCCCACCTGTTCCACGATGCCCGAGGCCTCGTGACCCAGCACCATGGGCATGGGGCGGGGCCGGTTGCCGTCCACCACGGAGAGGTCCGAGTGGCACACACCTGCCGCACGGATCCGCACGAGCAGCTCGCCCGGTCCGGGGCCGTCCAGCTCCAGCTCCTGCACGGACAGCGGACGGGACTCGGCGTACGGGCGGGACAGCCCGATCTCGTCCAGCACGGCAGCGGTGATCTTCACGGCGACTCCTTCGTCACGGGTGGGGTGGGCCGGGGCGGATCGCGCCGCCCGGTCGGCTCACCGGTGGTTCTGCGCCTCGAGCGCGTCCAGCAGCGCGTCCTCCTCGTCCTCCGCGGTGGGGGCGGTGGAGGTCCTGGTGCGCTTGGGCCGGTAGAGGGACTTCAGGTGGGCGGGCATGTCGTCCGCCATCTGCAGCTGGCGGATCACGAGGGACTCGTCCACGTCACCGATGTAGTTGCCCTCGGCGTCGTAGTAGCGGGCGAGCTGCCGCTCGACCTCCGCGGCGTAGGCGCGGTCCCACTCCTCGTTCTTGACGTGCTGGCGCGCCGAGTAGCCGTAGGCCACGAACACCAGGACGGCGAACGCGTACCACTGCATGGAGTAGGACAGGTGCGGTCCGTAGTCCACCTCGGGGCGCTCCGCGGCCTGGGGGGTGTTCGCGGCGGGCGGCTGCTCGGAGACGAGCTCTCCGTAGCCCTCCGTGGCCACGTCCCCGCCCCACTGGGTGCTGAGAACCGGGAGGTCGATGGAGGCGGACTGGCCCTCGGGCGCCCCGCGGTCCACGGTGCCCTCCGAGGGCCGCAGGCGGACCGTGACGCTCACCGTGCCACCGGGCGGAGGGGGCACGGCGGAGGGCATCCCGTTCGCGGAGTTGTCGGTGGGGATCCAGCCCCGGTCCACCGCCACCACGGTGCCGTCGTTCGTGCGGAACGGGACCACCACGTCGTAGCCCACCCGGCCGTCGTGGGGGCGGTTGCGGATCAGCACGGTGTCCTCGGGCACGTAGCTGCCCTCCAGGGTCACGGGGTGCCAGGTCTTGGACTCGTCGTAGTCCTCGAACAGCGGCGTGCCCTGCGCGGCGTCGTACGGGGCGGCGTCGTAGTTCTCGGTGATCTTGGTGTTCTCCGCCACGAGGTGGTCGTTGCGGGACATCTGCCACTGCGCCAGGTACAGGCACACCACGGCGGCCACGCACGTGAGCGCGAACCACCCGATCCAGGCGGGGGAGGTCAGGAAGGAGTACTTGCGCATCAGTCCAGCTGCTCCGTCCCTGCGGGGCGGACGCCGCTCGCACGCTCGGTGGTCTCCGGGGCGGCCTCGCGGGGGGCCTCGTCCCGTCCGGTGCTCCGCGCGCCAGGGACGACGCCGCCGGTGGGCTGCTGCTCGAACGGCTCCACGTCCTTGAGGAACCCGCGCTGGCCCAGGAAGTCCGCGAGGTGCTCCCGGTGCTCGTCGCACGCGAGCCACGTCTTGCGCCGCTCGGGGGTGTGCACCCGGGGGTTGTTCCACACCAGGCTCCAGCGTGCGGCGGCACGGCAGCCGCGACGGGAGCACACCGCGTGAGGTGCGGTGTCCGCGGGGCCGGACGCGGCGGCGTCGTGCCCCGTGGTGCGAGGTGCCAGCGAGCCGAGCAGATCGAAGTCCACGGTGAGATGTTCCTCCGGATTTCGTGTGGTGGGCAGAGCGCACTCCACCCTAGTTGCGCCGCGTGGCCGAGTGGCCGGGGGCCGGCAGCTGCCGGGGTGCGTGGTGCACCGTGTACTCGCCGTCCACCACCACGTCCCCGGCCTCGGGGGAGACGTCCCGCGTCTCGGCCACGGTGGGCAGCTCCGTGCGCGTGGGGGGCTGGTAGGCGGAACCGGCCCGCTGGGAGCGGTCCGCGCCGCGGTTGGCAAGCATCACCGCGAGCCACGGGAGCACCGCGGCGCCCAGGATCAGCAGGACGCGCACGGTGAGGTTGTCGATCAGGAAGACCCCGATGATGCAGGCCACGCGCAACGCCATCTGCACGCCGTACACCTTCATGCGGTGCGACATGTCCGTGGTGTGCGCGTCCGCCGCCGAGGTGATCGAATGGACCTCGGTGGAGCCGTGCGTGGGGTGCTGGGAACGTGTGATGGGAACCGGTCCTTTGGCGGATGTCCTGTGGGATGTACCCGGTGGTCACGCTTCCACCACTGACTGGGAGCGTGCTGACCATTGTGGCACCGTTGCGGTGCGGCCCCAAGTGGAGGAGCCCAGCAGGTCGGGGGACGGCTAGGATGCTGTGACGTCTTGATCCCCCTGGGCGCGGCAACCCCATCGCGTCCGCCCTCCACGGAAGGTTCCACCATGTCTGAGAAGCCCTCAACCGCGCGCACCGTGCTCGTAACGGGAGGCAACCGCGGCATCGGACGCGCCATCGCGGAGGCCTTCGTGGCGGCCGGGGACAACGTGGTCATCACCTCGCGCTCCGGCGGCGAGGGACCGGAGGGCGCCCACACGGTTGCCGCGGACGTGACGGACTCCGCCTCGGTGGACGCGGCCTTCAAGGAGGTCGAGGCGAGGTTCGGTCCCGTGGAGGTCCTCGTGGCCAACGCGGGCATCACCAAGGACAACCTGCTGGTCCGCATGAAGGAAGCCGACTTCCAGGACGTGATCGACACGAACCTCACCGGGGCCTTCCGCGTGGTGCAGCGCGCCACCAAGGGTTTCATGCGCCTGAAGAAGGGCCGTGTGATCTTCATCTCCTCCGTGGTGGGCTACACGGGAGCTCCGGGGCAGACCAACTACGCGGCGTCCAAGGCCGGGCTCATCGGCATGGCGCGCGCCATCACCCGTGAACTGGGCTCCCGCGGTGTCACGGCCAACGTGGTGGCCCCGGGATACATCCACACGGCCATGACGGAGGGGCTCTCCGAGGAGGTCACGGCGAACTACCACTCGATGATCCCCGCCGGGCGCTTCGGGGAGGTGCAGGAGGTCGCCAAGGCCGTGACATTCCTGGCCTCGGAGGACGCCGGCTACATCTCCGGCGCTATCATCCCCGTAGACGGCGGGCTCGGCGTGGGTCACTGATCCACCGCACCGGGCCCCACCACCCCACCTGCTAAGGAGTCACAGCATGAGCTCAGTCGCCGGCAAGACCGTCATCATCACCGGGTCATCGCGAGGGGTGGGCGCGGACACCGCCAAGATCCTCGCGTCCCAGGGCGCCAACGTGGTGATCAACTACCGCCAGAAGGCCCCGCGTGCCACCAAGGTGGTCAAGGAGATCACCGAGGCGGGCGGCCGCGCGATCGCCGTGCAGGCGGACATCACGGACCCCGAGTCCCGCGGCGGCCTCTTCCGCGCGGCGCAGGACGAGTTCGGCGGGGTGGACGTGCTGATCCTCAACGCCTCCGGCGGCATGGAGACGGAGCTCGGCGAGGGCTACGCGCTGAAGCTCAACCGGGACGCCCAGAACGACACCCTCACCGAGGCACTGGAGCTGCTGCCCCGGGGCGGTCGCGTGGTGTTCGTCACGAGCCACCAGGCGCACTTCATCAACGAGGTGGAGACCATGCCGGAGTACGAGGCCGTGGCCAGGTCCAAGCGGGCCGGCGAGGACACCCTCTCCGCGCGCGTGCCGGAGATGGCCGAGAAGGGCGTGAGTTTCGTGGTGGTCTCCGCGGACATGATCGAGGGCACCGTCACCGCCACCCTGCTCAACCGCGCCCGCCCGGGTGCCCTGGACGAGCGCCGCGCCGCCGCGGGCAAGCTCTACACCGTCAACGAGTTCGCGCAGGAGATCGCCACCATGGTCACCGCGGACGTCGAGTCCGGGCACGTGGAGCTCGTGGGCGGGGCCGAGGACTTCCTGGCCCAGGCTGGCAAGTGACCGGCACCGCCACAGCCGCTGGCTGAGCCCCGCGGACCACGACGCCGCACGCGCACCCCGCGTGCGGCGTCGTCCCGTTCCGGGGCCGGCCCGGTTCGAACGGCCCCGCGAACTGTGGTAGGTTTTCTGTCGTTGCCGAGGGCCACGGAGTTTCTGTTCACAGAACTTCACCGGCCCAGACACCTGCGCGGGTGGCGGAATAGGCAGACGCGCTAGCTTGAGGTGCTAGTCCTCGTATTAGAGGGTGGGGGTTCAAGTCCCCCCTCGCGCACAGAGAAGAACCCCGTTCGACCACTGGTCGGACGGGGTTTTCTCGTTCCCGGTTCTGCGGTCGCCGGGGTTGCGGCTCAGAGCCCGTTCGCGGTGGCTCCGTGCGCCGCCTGCTCCGGGGTGAAGCCCTCGAAGACGAGCTGGTCGATCAGCGCGGAGCGCGAGAATCCGGACATGTCCAGGTACTGCTTGCCCTTCTTGGCCGCCTGCGCCATGTAGTCCGGGTTGGTGGTGTCCACGCCGTAGGTGGCCTGCTCGGTGGTGAAGCCCTCGAACTCGAGCTGCTCGATCAGCCCGGTGCGGGAGAACGCGGAGGTCCGGAGGTAGTCCTTGGCCTTCTTGGCGGCCTGCTCGTTGTAGTTGGTGGAGAGGCTGTCCACCGCGGCCGTGGCCTCCTGGGTGGTGAATCCCTCGTACTCCAGCTGCTCGATCAGTCCGCTCCGGGAGAACGCCATGAACGCGAGGTAGTCGGAGGCCTTCCGGGTGGCGCTGTCCTGGGACACGCCGCCCTTGGTGCCGCCACCGCTCGTGCCGGCCTTCGCTGCGCCGCCGCTCTGAGAGCCTGAACCGGTAGTGTCCTCGGCCGGGCTCGGTGCGGGCATTTCGGGGGCGGGACTCTCCGCGACCGCAACGTAGGTGGTGCTCTCCTCGGTCGGCGTCTAGGCGGCCTCGGTGCTCTGGGGTGCTTCGGACGCCGGCGCCGTGAACGTCTCGGTGGACGAGCTGGACGCGGGGGAGCTCTTCGTCGGAGCGGAGTCCGCAGAGGTCGCGGTGGATCCGCATCCGCTCAGCAGTGCGAGCGCCACGGCGCCACCGGTGAGCAGGAGAACGGGGGAGGGTCGCTGAGCCATGGCTGGCCTTTCGAGAAGGGATGTGCCGAGAGGGCATATCGAATGCATGAGCATGTATTTGCTTTCATACATAGTGGCACCCGCACGCCCCGGTGGATGCCCCCACTACGGCCCACACGGCCCGTCCCGCGGCTGGAGCCTCACGCACCCGGACAGGGCCCGGCCGTACCCGTAGCATGAGGGGCAGTGACCCGCGGCACGCAGCGCCGCCGCGTCGTCGTCAGGGCCGGAGCGCAGTGCGCGGACGGTCGTCCGTGCGTCGAGACCCCAGGTGAGACATGCCGAGCAGCCCCCAGCCGTCCCCCGATCCGAACAGCAGCAGGACGGGCGAGACCACCGTCCGCACCGCAGGACTCGACCGTGCGGGTGAGTGGTGACGGCCCGCAAAACGCGAACCAGGACCCTGCCGCCAGCGCGGCGGAGCGCGCCGCTCCGGATCGCGGCATCGGCCACCCACGCGGTGGCACCGGCGTACCGGGATGGCTGCGCTGGCTGATCCCCGTGGTGCTCGTGCTCGTGTGGCTGGGCGTGATGGGCGTGGGCGGCCCCACGTTCGGGAAGCTCTCGGAGGTGACCTCCAACTCGCAGGCGGACTTCCTGCCCGTGGACTCGCAGGCCACCCAGGTGCAGGCCCGGCTGGGGGAGTTCCGGGACTCGGACGGCATCCCCGCCATCGTGGTCATGGAGTCGCAGGGTGAGATCACCCAGGCGCAGCTGGGGGAGATCGGGGCGGCCACCCAGGACCTCGCGGGCGTGCCGGACGTCCTGGAGGTCTCTCCGCCCATCCCGTCCGAGGACGGGCGCGCGGTGGAGGTGGTCGTGCTCGTGGATGCCGAGGCGGAGACGGGCGACGTGGTCGCCGAGCTGCGCGACGAGCTGGCGCAGGACACCCCGGAGGGACTCACCGTGGCCGTGACCGGCCCGGCGGGCCTCGTGGCAGACCTGTCCGAGGCGTTCTCCGGCATCGACGGGCTGCTGCTGGGGGTGGCGCTGCTCGCAGTGCTGGTGATCCTGGTGATCGTCTACCGCTCACCGCTGCTCCCGTTCCTGGTGCTGCTCACGAGCGTGGCCGCGCTGTGCGGCGCGATCCTCGCGGTCTACTTCCTGGCGGAGCGCGGGGTCATCGCCCTGAGCGGGCAGACGCAGGGCATCATGTCGATCATCGTGATCGGCGCGGCCACCGACTACGGACTGCTCTACACCGCCCGGTTCCGCGAGGCGCTGCACACCACGCCGTCCCGCTGGACCGCCACGCGGATCGCGTGGAAGGGCACCGTCCCCGCGGTGCTGGCCTCCGGGACCACCGTGATCGCCGGCCTGCTGTGCCTGCTGTTCTCGGAGCTCACCTCCAACCGCGGGGTGGGACCCGCCACCGCCATCGGCGTGGTGTTCGCGATCCTCGCCGGGCTGACCCTGCTGCCGGCGCTGCTGGCGATCTTCGGCCGCGTGGCCCTGTGGCCCAGGATGCCGCGCGTGGACGAGCACCCCGAGGCCCACGAGCAGGCCATGGACCCCTACACCCACAAGGGCCTGTGGCCCGCCGTGGCCCGGCTGGTGGACCGGAAGTCGCGCGCGGTGTGGATCGTGTGCACCGTGCTGCTCGGTGTGGCTGCGCTGGGCGCCACCCAGCTGGACGCGGGCGGTGTGCCGGAGTCCGAGTTCGTGCTGGGGGAGTCCGAGGCCCGGGACGGCACCGCCGTCCTGGAGCAGCACTTCCCGGGCGGTTCCGGGGACCCGGTGTACGTCATCGCTCCGCAGTCCGAGGCCGACGAGGTGGCCCAGCACCTCGCGGGGGACGACGACGTCGCCTCGGTGGCCTTCGCAGCGAACGAGTCTCCGAGCGGAACGCTTCCGTACCCCGCTCCGCAGGGCGGTCCGTTCGCGGGGGTGGAACCCACCGTGAGCCAGGGGGACGTGCTGATCCAGGCCACGCTGACCTCTGCCTCGGACTCCGAGGAGGCCCAGGCCGCGGTGCAGCGGCTGCGGGGTGAGCTCGCCGAGATCACCCCGCAGGCCGCCGTGGGCGGAACCACCGCGGTCCAGGTGGACACCATCGCGGCCTCGGAACGGGACCGCGCGGTGATCATCCCGATCATCCTGGTGGTCATCCTGCTGATCCTCATGGTCCTGCTGCGCAGCGTGCTGATGCCGGTGCTGCTGATCGCCACCACGGTGCTGTCCTTCCTGGCGGCACTGGGGATCTCCACGCTGGTGTTCGAGCTGCTGGACCTCAACCAGGCGGACCCCACGGTGCCGCTGTTCGGGTTCGTGTTCCTGGTGGCGCTGGGGATCGACTACAACATCTTCCTCATGAGCCGCGTGCGCGAGGAGGTGGTGACCGCGGGGCACCGCGCGGGTGTGCTGGCCGGGCTCACCACCACCGGAGGGGTCATCACCTCGGCGGGCATCGTGCTCGCCGCCACGTTCGCCGCCCTGGCGGTGCTGCCCATCCTGTTCCTGGTGCAGCTCGCGGTCATCGTGACGGTGGGGGTGCTGCTGGACACCGTGGTGGTGCGCTCCCTGCTGGTGCCCGCCCTGGTGCTGGACATCGGGCCCCGGTCCTGGTGGCCCTCCCGCGTGGGAACCCCCGGCCGGCACCGGGCCGTGGAGGGGCACGAGGCCTAGGCGGCGCTCCCGCGGTCTTTGTGCGCCCCGCCGGGTGGCCGATACACTGCGGCCATGCCCCAGAACTGTGCCGTCGTCGCCCTTGCCGTGTCCCCGGACGATGAAGCCACGCAGGCCGTGGCGGACCTCCTGCAGCGCGCGGGAGTGACCGTGGACTCGCCCACCTGGGTGCGTGTCACCGGCACCGCGTCCGACGACCAGGCCGCGGACGTGGAGGGGTACAACGCCCTGACCATCCCGGTGGAGACCGAGGACCCGGCCGCCCTGCGGCGTGCCCTGCAGCCGGACCCCCGGCGCCAGAGCGTCCCCGGGGTGGACCTCAACGTGGTGGAGGCCCGGTGGACGGACCAGTCCCGCCGCAAGCTCGTGGTCCTGGACGTGGACTCCACGCTGATCCGCCAGGAGGTCATCGAGCTGCTGGCCGCCCACGCCGGGCGTGAGGCGGAGGTCGCGGAGATCACCGAACGCGCGATGCGCGGGGAGATCGACTTCGAGCAGTCCCTGCGGGAACGGGTGGTCGTCCTGGCGGGCCTGTCCGCCGAGGTGGTCGACGACGTCGCCGACGCCGTGCGGCTGTCCCCGGGCGCGCAGGCGCTCGTGCGCACGCTGCTGCGGGAGGGCCACGCTGTGGCCGCCGTGTCCGGAGGCTTCCGGCAGGTGCTCGCCCCGCTGGCCTCCTCCCTGGAGCTGACGCGCTGGGCCGCGAACGGGCTCGAGGTGGAGGACGGGCGGCTGACGGGTCGCGTCGGCGGCCCGGTCGTGGACCGCGCCGCCAAGGCGGAGATCGTGGCGCAGTGGGCCCGTGATCTCGAGATCGCACCCGAGGACGTCCTGGTGGTGGGCGACGGAGCCAACGACGTGGACATGGCCCGTGCGGCCGGGCTGTCCGTGGCCTACCGCGCCAAGCCGGCCCTGCAGGACGTGGCGGACACGCAGATCAACATCCCCAACCTGGACGCCCTGCGCTTCTTCCTGGACCTGTGACCCGCGCGTCCTGTCCGGTGGTCCCGCGCCGGTGCGCCGGTCTGGGGACGCGCCCGTCACGGGCACTAGAGTGGCCGTCATGAGCTCAGTTCTTGAAGTGGCGGACGTCTCGGTGGTCCGCGGTGCGAAGACCCTGCTGGATTCCGTGAACTGGACCGTGCAGGACGGCGAGCGCTGGGTCATCCTGGGCCCCAACGGGGCGGGCAAGTCCACGCTGCTGTCGATCGCCGCGGCCCGGCTGCACCCCACCACCGGCATGGTGGACATCCTGGACGAGATCCTGGGCGCGGTGGACGTGTTCGAGCTGCGTCCGCGCATCGGCCTGAGCTCCGCCCCGCTGGCCGGCCAGATCCCGCACGCCGAGACCGTGGGGGACGTCATCCTCACCGCGGCCTACGGGGTCACCGGGCGCTGGCGCGAGGAGTACGACGACGCCGACGTCCAGCGCGCCGAGGAGCTGCTCGCCACGTGGGGACTCACGGAGCTGCGGGACCGCAGCTACGGCACCCTCTCCGAGGGTGAGCGCAAGCGCGTGCTGATCGCCCGGGCGCTGATGACGGACCCGGAGCTGCTGCTGCTGGACGAGCCCGCCGCCGGGCTGGACGTGGGCGGGCGCGAGAAGCTCGTGCAGCGCCTGGACGAGCTCGCCCGGGACGAGTCCGCGCCGGCCATGGTCATGGTGACCCACCACCTCGAGGAGGTCCCGGACGGGTTCACGCACGCGCTGCTGCTGCGCGAGGGCCGGGTGGTGGCCGCGGGCCCCGTGGGCCACGTGATGACCCAGAAGAACCTGTCCGAGACGTTCGACATGCCGCTCAAACTGGTCAAGGTGGGCGACCGGTACGCGGCGTTCGCCCGCTGAGCCGCTCGTGATCGCACTGTCAGCCGCGTCCGTGCCGGCCGAGGTCTTCGGCGCCGGGGGAACCGTGGGCTTCGAGTGGTGGCAGGTCCTGCTCATCCTCGTGGCCGGTCTGTGGGCCGGGACGATCAACACGATCGTGGGCTCCGGAACCCTCGTGACGTTCCCGGTGCTCGTGACCATGGGGGTTCCCCCGGTCACGGCGTCCATGTCCAACGCCATGGGCCTGATCGCGGGCAACCTCACCGGGGCGTGGAGCTACCGCAGCGAGCTGCGCGGGCTGAAACGCACCCTGCTCAAGCTCCTGCCGTGCTCGGTGGCGGGCGGTGTGATCGGCGCGGCGCTGCTGCTGCACCTGCCCGAAGAGGTCTTCGAGGTGGTCGCCCCGGTCCTGATCGTGGTGGCCCTGCTGTTCGTGGTGTTCCAGCCGCGGCTGCAGGCGGTGGTGCGCGCCCGCAAGGAGCGCCAGGCGAGCACGTCGGGCACCGCTCAGGGCGCCCCGGGGAACGACGGCGCTGGCCCCGCCGAGGGGGGCACGGCGACATTGTCCGCCCAGCCCTACGGCGCCGTCCCCGCCCAGGCGGGCACGGCGGCGTCGTCCGCGCAGGTGGACGGCTCCCGGCAGCCCGCGATCCTGTACGTGCTGGTGTTCCTGGCGGGGATCTACGGCGGGTACTTCGTGGCCGCTCAGGGAGTGCTGCTCGTGGGCATCCTGGGCGTGTTCCTGCTCGCGCCGCTGCAGTCCGCGAACGCCGTGAAGAACGCGCTCGTGGCGGCGGTGAACATCGTGGCCGCGATCTCCTACGTGCTGCTCGCGTTCGACCGCATCAACTGGTGGGTCGTGCTGTTCATCGCGGTCAGCTCCACCGTGGGCTCGTGGCTGGGTGCCAAGATCGGCAAGCGGCTCTCCCCGGTGGCGCTGCGCACCGTGATCGTGGTGCTGGGGCTCGTGGCCCTGGCGAGCATGGTGTCCAACCTGATTTGACCCGCGCCCCCACCTGGGCGCGCGCGACCGCACCCTGAACCCGCCGCGCCGGGCCGGCCCGTCCCAGGACCTCCCGGATCCCATGCACAGCCCAGGTGCGCGCACGGCACGCACCGGAACGAATCCCGACCTCGACACCCCAGGAAGACCCGTGACCTCACCCGCGCCCCTGTCCGAACGCCTCGTCGAGCTGAGCGACCCCGCCGATCCCCGCGTGGCCGACTACACGAGCCTCACGGACGTGTCCCTGCGCCGCAAGCTCGAACCCGAGCGCGGGTTGTACCTCGCGGAGTCCTCCAAGGTGCTGCGCCGCGCCCTGGACGCCGGTCACCGGCCGCGGTCCTTCTTCATGGCGGAGAAGTGGGTGGACGGGCTCCGCGACGTGCTGGAGTCCCACGACGTGCCCGTGTACGTGGGCACGGACGAGGTGCTCGAGCAGATCACCGGCTTCCACCTGCACCGCGGGGCGATGGCCGCGATGCACCGGCCGGCACCGCTGCCCCTGGAATCCGTACTGGCCTCCGCGCGGCGCGTGGCCATCCTTGAGGACATCGTGGACCACACGAACGTGGGGGCGATCTTCCGCTCGGCCGCGGCCCTGGACGTCGACGCCGTGCTGGTCACCCCGCGCTGCGCCGACCCGCTCTACCGGCGTGCGGTGCGGGTCTCCATGGGCACGGTGTTCCAGGTCCCGTGGGTGCGCCTGGAGCACTGGACCGCGGACCTGCAGCGGGTCAAGGACGCCGGGTTCCTCACCGCGGCGCTGGCCCTGAGCGACGACGCCGTCACGGTGGACGCCCTGGCCGCCGAGCAGCCGGAGAAGCTGGCGCTGGTCCTGGGCACCGAGGGCCAGGGCCTGGGTGCTGCGACCCTGCACCACGCGGACCGCCACGTGGTCATTCCCATGAGCCACGGCGTGGACTCCCTCAACGTGGCGGCCGCGAGCGCGGTGGCGTTCTGGGAGACGCGGCCGCGCTGAGGTGACCGGCCTGCGAGCCGGTGCGAGCGGCGTCGTCGGCCGTGGACCTGCACGACCTCACCGAGGATGCGTCACAGCTGGGCCCCCGCAACGCGTGGGCCACACGTGCCCAGCCTTTTGGAGCGGCAGGCCGTTCCCGAGACGCCGACGGGCGGCTCCCCAGAGGGGAACCGCCCGTCGTTCGTGTCAGCGCAGCTGCGGCGAGGGGACCGTCAGCGCGTGGTCCACACTCCGCGCTGGGGGGTCCAGTGGGCGGTCACGCCGTTGGAGAAGCGCTGGTGGACCACCCCGTTGGACGTGTACTCGTCCGTGGCGGGCCAGCCCCAGCCGCGTTCGAGCCCGGCTCGCTTCCATGCCTTGCCGATGGCTCCGGTCTCCTTCACCGCGTGTGCGCCGGTGGCCTGGCTCCACAGCACCTTGGTCTGCGCGGAGCCCTTGCGGTGCACCTGGTAGGCGCCGCCGGAGACACGCATCTCGTCGGTGCTGGGGTAGCCGTAGCCGCGCTCCCGGCCGGCCGAGACGAACTTCTTGCCCACCAGGGTGGCGTTCTCCAGGATGTGGGCGCCCGTGGCCGAGCTCCAGTAGATGGTGGTCTTGCGGCCGTTCTTGGAGAACTCCTGGTAGCGACCGCCGTTGGCGGCGTCCGCCTCGCTCGAGACCGGGTTGCCCCACTTGGCGGCACCGCCCGTGGAGCGCCACTTGGCGCCGATGCCACCGGACGTGGTGTAGCCGCCGGCGGGAACGACCGCGCGCACGGCGGCGGCCGGGTTCAGGTTCAGGGATCCCATCCGGCCGCTCGCGGTGGACTTCAGGATCTGCTCCACGCGGGCGGGCGTGATCGAGGGATCGCGCTGCTTCATCAGGGCCACGGTGCCGGAGACCAGCGGGGTGGCCATGGAGGTGCCCATCATGTTGCCGTACGTGGCGCCCGCCGGGCCGCGGGTGCCCGAGTTGACCGTGGAGAGCATGGGGTACTGGCTGGTTCCGCCCGGTGCCAGCACGTCCACCACGGCGCCCGTGTTCGAGTAGCTGGCGGTGTTGCCGTTGTTGTCGGCGGCGCCCACCACGATCGTGTTGGCGCAGTTCGCCGGGGCGGTGCCGCCCGCGTTGATCGCGGAGTTGCCGGCGGCGGCCACCACCGGCACGCGCCGGTTCACGGCGGTGTTGATGGCGTTCTGCATGGTGGCACCGCACTGCCCGGGGTAGTTAAGGGACAGGTTGATGACCGTGGCGGGGTTCGGGTTGGCGGGCTCTCCGGCCACAGGGGCCCCGGCCGACCAGGCCACGGCATCGGCGATGTCCGAGACATACCCGTTGGTGCACTTGCCCAGGACACGCACCGGCTGGATCTTGGCTCCCGGTGCGGCGCCGGTGATTCCCGCGCCGTTGTTGGACTGCCCGGCGGCGAGGCCGGCCACGTGGGTGCCGTGCCAGGACGAGTTCCTCGCGGACGGCGAGCACTCACCCGCGCCGCTCCAGTCGCCCTCGTCCCTCGGGTTGGAGTCACGCTCGTTGCCGTCGCGCGAGAGGTAGGTGTCGCTCACGAAGTCGCGGCCGGGCACCACCTTCGCGTTGAGGTCGCCGTGGGAGGTGATGCCGGTGTCCAGCACCGCGATGGTCTGGCCGTTGCCGCGGGACATGTCCCACGCCTGGGTGAAGCTCACTCCGCCCTGCTGGGGCCACAGGCTCCACTGGAAGTTCGTGTACACGTCGTTGGGGACCCACGAGGTGGACGCCAGACGGTCGGCCTCCGCGTACTCCACGGCCGGGTCCGCCTCGATCTGCGCCACGAGCTCCTTCTGCTCGGCCTCGTCCAGCTCACGGTCCAGCTCCAGCACGTCCGCCTGGGCCACGGTGGTCTTGACCCGCTGGGTGACGTCCGGGGCCTTCGCGCCGTCCAGGGCCTCCTCGGAGGCGGCCTCCACGACCTTCTCCTTGCTGGCGTCGGGGGCCGCGGTGTCCTTGAACTTCACGATCACGCGGTCGGACTCGGTGGGGGGATCCGAGGGCACGGTCGTGGTGGGGGAGTCCGGCCCGCCGGCAGGCGCGGCGGGGGCCGCGCTGGCCGGCTGCGCGGTGAGCACCAGGGCGGCCGTGACCGCGAGCGGCAGGACGGTACGGCGCGCGGCGGCCCCGAGCACACCGAACGGCGACGGCGCGGCGTCGGCAACGTGCTTCGCGGCACGGGACGCGCCGGGACCGTGGGAGGTGACGGGGGGAATGCGGCGCTCAGGGCGCACGCGGGAGTGACGTGACGTCATGGGTGGGGGAAACCTTTCGGTGACCGCGGCACAGGATCAGGGGGGTGTGCCGGGGCCTGGGGGGACAAGAGCCAGGCCCATCCTATGGGGAAGGTCACGAAATGGTGACGATTGGTCCGCGAGTGTCGTCATCTGCTGGACCGGGACGAGCGGCGGTCCGTACAGCACGACGCCCGGCCCACCGTGCGGTGGACCGGGCGTCGAAGGGGGAGTGTCCGCTGGTTACTTGGACTTCCCGAAGTTCGCGAACCGCTGGTTGAAGCGCTCCACGCGGCCGGCGGAGTCCATGATGCGCTGCTTGCCCGTGTAGAACGGGTGGGACTCGGAGGAGATCTCGACCTCGATGATCGGGTACTCGTTGCCGTCCTCCCACGTCTCCGTCTTGGAGGAGGTGGCGGTGGAACGAGTCAGGATGACCTTGCCGGAAGCGAGGTCACGGAAGAGAACCGGGTGGTAATCCGGGTGGATGTCAGCCTTCATGGTGTCAACCTTCTGTAGGTGCCTGGATTTTGCCAGGCACGGCGTTGCTCGGACGCGGCGCGCTCGAAAGTGAGCACACCAACCGCCTATGGTACGCCTCCGGCCCACGTCGGTCGATTCGACCCACCAGTGCATACCATCAGGAGAGGAATTCACGGGCAACGAGCTGAGGCGCCCCGCCAGGGCGCAACACCCGGCACCACACCCCGTGCCACCACTCGCAGCGGAGGTCAGTGAATGAGCACGTCACGAGCACACGGAGAGTACAAGGTCCTCGGCGGGAAGCTGGTGGTCGCGGACTTCACCGTCCACGACCACCGGCTGGCCGAGGTCTCCGTCAACGGCGACTTCTTCCTCGAGCCCGACGAGGCGCTCGCGGACATCAACGCCGCCCTCACCGGTCTGCACGAGGACACCGGTCCGCAGGAGATGGCGGCCAGGATCGAGGCGGCGTTGCCGCGCGACGCCGTGCTGTTCGGCTTCGACGCCCGAGCCGTGGTGATTGCCGTGCGCCGTGCACTGGCCAAGGCCACGAGCTGGAGCGACCACGAGTGGCAGGTGATCCCCGCGCAGGTGCGCCCCACTCTGGAGAACCTGGCCCTGGACGAGGTCCTCGCCCGGGAGGTGGGCGCGGGCCACCGTCCCCCCACGCTGCGGTTCTGGGACTGGGACGAGCCCGCCGTGGTGATCGGCTCGTTCCAGTCCGTGCGCAACGAGGTGGACCTGGAGGGCGCCCGGCGGCACGGGGTGCAGGTGGTCCGCCGCGTCTCCGGCGGTGGCGCCATGTTCATGGAGGCGGGCAACTGCATCACGTACTCGCTCTACATCCCCCAGACCCTGGTGGACGGGATGAGCTTCGCGGACTCCTACCCGTTCCTGGACGCGTGGGTCATGCAGGGGTTCGCGGACCTCGGCGTGGAGGCGTTCTACGTGCCCCTCAACGACATCGCCACGCCGCAGGGAAAGATCGGGGGAGCGGCCCAGAAACGCTTCGCCAACGGCGGGATGGTCCACCACGTGACCATGAGCTACGACATCGACGCGGACAAGATGACGGATGTGCTGCGGATCGGCAAGGAGAAGATCTCGGACAAGGGGATCCGATCCGCCAAGAAGCGGGTGGACCCGCTGCGACGCCAGACCGGCATGGCCCGCGGGGATGTCATCTCGGCCCTGACCCGCACGTTCACGGAACGCTACGGGGCCCAGGTTGGTAAGGTCTCAGACAGCGAACTCGCCGCGGCCCGGAATCTCGTCGAGCACAAGTTCGGCACGCAAGAGTGGATCCACAGGGTGCCGTAGCTAGGATGTGCGAAAGCACCCACAGCCCCGCCAGCGCCCCCGCCGGAACGCACCCCGTAGCACGGGTGCCCTGCACCGGATCCCGGTGGGTCTCGCGCGAGTCATGTCCCCCCAGCCTCGGAGAGCACATCGTGTCCACGAATCCGGTCGAGTTCAACGAAGACCAGCCCACCCCCCGCAAGAAGCACACCGGACGCAACATCCTCCTGGTGCTGCTTGGCATCGTGCTGGTGATCGGAGTGGTGGCGGGTTTCTTCGTGTGGAACCTCGCCCGCAACTTCGACAACGGCGCGCAGAACCTCGAGTCGGCGTTTCCCGAGGAGTCCAGCCGCCCCGCCAAGGGCTCCTCCGAGGATGCAGGCACCACCGTGCTGCTGCTCGGCTCCGACAAGCGCCCCGAGGGCCAGGACCCTACCGTCACGGGCTCCCGCGCGGACTCCATCATGCTGCTCCACATCCCGGAGGACGGCGGCGAGATGTACGTGATGTCCATCATGCGCGACACCTGGGTGACCATCCCCGGCCACGGCGAGGCCAAGATCAACTCCGCTCTGGACGTGGGCGGGATGCCCACCATGGTGAGCACGATCGAGGAGAACTTCGACACCCGCGTGGACGAGGTAGCCATGGTGGACTTCGCGGGCTTCGAGGGGCTCACGGACGCCCTGGGTGGCGTGACCGTGGACGTGCCCGTGTCCTTCACCTCCCAGGACGGCCACCAGTTCCAGGAGGGACCCCAGGAGATGAACGGCGAGGAGGCACTCGCCTTCGTGCGTGAGCGCTACGCCTTCCCGGACGGTGACTACCAGCGCGTGCGCAACCAGCGGGCGTACCTGGAGGGGCTGATCAACGAGCTCGTCAGCGCCGGGACGCTGACCAACCCCGTGAAGCTCAACGAGGTGGTCAAGCAGATCTCCCCGTACCTGACGGTCAGCGACGGCATCACGGCCGGATGGATCGCCCAGCAGGCCCCCAAACTGGTGGGGATGACCAGCAGCGACATCCACATGTTCACCGTGCCCAACCAGGGCGTGGGAACGTCCGCGGACGGGCAGTCGATCATCATTGCGGATGAGGCCGCCATGAAGGAGATCGGCAAGTCCATCTCGGACGGCACCCTGGACGACTACGCAAAAAAGGTGGAGCAGTCCGGCCCCTGATTCTTCCGTCCCTCTCGAAAGGGCGTGCGCGCGGTTGGAGTCAGGCTGCGGTCGAAGGAGTGGCTATCGCCCGAGAACCCTGGCGCGAGCTCGCCCGCAACCGCTTCCACGTGGCAACCGCACCACGCGATTCCGGGGGTGCGGTTGCCATGAGCCTCTCAGTACCGCCAACGGAACCGATTTGGGCCGTGCAACGGGCCAAGCCGATCCACCCCTGCAGGGACAAGGTCTTACCCATTCCCGGTCTGCCGGAGAGAACCGCGCCTCTCGACCGACCCACTGGAGCAGCCAGCTCGGCACGAGTGGGGTCACACGTAATGAGGGTTCAGTTCCGTCGCCCGAGTGCGAGGTACTGCCATCCGGCTGCCTCCCAGGTGGCAGGATCCAGCACGTTGCGGCCGTCTAAGATGGTGGGCACCTCGACGAGCGCGGCCACCGCTGCTGGGTCCATCTCCTTGAACTCGCGCCACTCGGTGAGCAGCAGCGTCATCTGGGCACCGGTCACGGCGTCCTCGAGAGAGTCCACATAGTCCAGGCGGGGATATCGCTGGGCGGCGTTCGCGTTCGCCTGGGGATCGTAGAGACGCACATCCGCACCCTGGGAATGCAGACGGGCGGCGATGTCCAGTGCGGGGGAGTCCCTCACGTCGTCGGATTCCGGTTTGAACGCCGCTCCCAGCACGGCGATCTTCGCGCCGTGGAGGGACCCTCCACACTCTTGCGCGACCAGCTGCGTGGTGCGCTCGCGTCGCCGGAGGTTGATGTCGTCCACCTCTGCCAGGAAGCGCACTGACTGGTCCAGGCCCAGCTCCGAGGCCCGCGCGCGCAGGGCGCGAATGTCCTTGGGGAGGCACCCCCCGCCGAATCCAACCCCCGCGTTGAGGAATTTCCTCCCGATGCGATCGTCCAGACCTATGGCGTCCGCGAGGGTGCGGATGTCACCCCCGACGGTCTCCGTGATCTCGGAGAGCGCGTTGATGAAGCTGATCTTGGTGGCCAGGAAGCTGTTGGCCGCCACCTTCACGAGTTCCGCAGTCTGGTAGTCGGTCACGATGAACGGTGTGTCCACGGCTAGCTGCTGGGCATAGACCTCCCGCAGGACAGCCTCGGCGCGCTCAGCTCCTGGCGTGCGCCGGGCGTCGTCGTTGTGCTCGACCCCCAGGACCATGCGATCGGGGCGCAGCGTGTCCTCCACCGCGTGACCTTCGCGCAGGAACTCGGGGTTCCAGACGAGGTCAACGGTGACGCCGTCACGAGCGGACGAGCGCGCCACGTGCTGAAGGCGCTCGGCGGAGCCCACGGGGACCGTGGACTTTCCGGCAATCACACAGTTGTGGTCGGCCGCGCGTGCGATCTGCTCCACCGCTGCGTCGACGTAGGTCATGTCCGCGGCGTGTCCGTCCCGCTTCTGCGGAGTTCCAACGCCGATGAAGTGAACGTCTCCGAAGCGGCCTGCTTCATCGTAGGAGGTGGTGAACCGCACGGCCCCCGTGGACACGTGCTTGCGCAGCAGTTCCGGCAGACCCGGCTCGTGGAACGGAACGCGTCCCGCGGCCAAGGAGTCAATCTTCGCCTGGTCCAGATCCACGCCCAGCACCTCGTGGCCGAGTTCCGCCATGGCCACGGCGTGCGTGGCCCCCAGGTATCCGGTGCCGATCACTGTCATGCGCATAAGATGATCCTTTCTGAAGAGATGGCGGGCTCAAACCCGGGAATCGCTCTCAGCGATCCGCAGTACTGCTCCGAGCATCTGCCTTTATGGGTATCTGCGAAGGCGCGGCCCCCGCGCAGTGGGGTACCTTGGCCGTTGCCCTCCGGCAAAACACGTGTCGCCGCGCCGCCCGAGGGGGGAGTCAGATCTTGTCTACCTGGTCAGAACCTGGCCGCATTCTGCGGTTGTGGGGACCAAGGTCTCGATCTGCAGACCTTCCAGCCGTGTCGTGGGGAAAGGTTCGGCTCGTCGCCTCCGGGCGGGTGCCGTAGATCGGCATGATCGTGAACACGCAGTACATCCTTTGCTGGAACCCGTGGACGAGCCGGGACCCGCCGCGAGGTGCCGGTGCCCGTTCTTCCCCTACGTGTGGAGAGTCTATGGGAGCGGCGCGGTCAACCCCGTCAACGCGGGAATGGACGTGTCCCCCTTAGAGGGTACAGATGAACGCGCGAGTAGGAAGGATGCTTAGCCCTCGCTGCAATACACTTTTGTGCATACGAATGCATGTCCCTTCGACGTGGAAACGTCTGCATTTCCCCCCGCGCCGCCGGTGGATGATTCCCAGAATACCCGAGAACGCAATTCGATTGCACAAAACACACTTCACCTGAACAGGCGAGTTCGAGGAGAGAACCAGTGGCATCACCACTCCCGGGATCCATACCCCCCAATGCGCAGATCCCGGTCCTCATCACCTACAGCACCAGCGCAGGCCTCCAGCTGCCGCTGCCCCAGGCGACCATGCGGGAGAGCTTCACAGGACTGCAGATGCTTTCCCACCACATGTTCGAGCCCTCGGCCATCACCCTGGAGGGCTACCAGCACGACTTCACCATCATGCAGATGGGCCCCTCCGCCTTCTAGATCGAGATCCGGGCCTCGGTGTCCCGGTCCGCCCGGCTGCGCGGCCGCACGGCAGCCAAGAACCACCTCAGGACGGCCGCCATCCTGGAGCGCCTCGCGGACATGATGATCAGCATGGGGGAACTGGTGTGCTTCATTGCCAACCACCCGGACATCGAGGTGCGCTACGTGACCGGCTGCTCCGGGCAGTACTACGAGTTCCTCGTGGCCGGCCACGTGGTGCGGGCCATGGAGGCCCGTGCCGTGGAGATCCTGCCCACGCTCCCGCTGCAGGAGTCCATGCGTGCCATCCTGGCAAACCTGAAGCAGCCCGGGGTGGCGTACTGCACGCTGGAGAGACGGATCGCCGGCGTGGACTACATGCGGCGCGTGGTCATTCCGTCCTCGGACCACCTGCGGCGCTTCGCGAACGGCGGCCCGTTCTACCTGACCGCGGAGGACCTCGAGACGGCCCGGGCCCGCGTGGATCCCGCGCGCGCCGAGCAGTGGGAGGTCGTCCCCTCGTCCAAGAACGCCTACGCGGTCTGGGACCTGATCTGAGCCACGTCCGGCGGAAGCCCCGCCGGACGGGCGGCACCCGGGAGGGCGGCGCCGGGCGCGCACCCCGCGGAGCGAGGACACCACACCGCTGACCGGACACCACGCGGAGCGGGGACGACGCCGGACGGGCACCCCCGCGCTCAGCGCACCGTGCGCTTCTGGCGGTTGCCGCGCAGCAGCCGCGCCAGGTGGCGGACCCGGTCCACGTTGGAGGACACCGCCAGGTAGCCGCTGAGGACTCCCACGGTGGACATGCCTCCCACGATCAGGGGCGTGTGATACTTCTTCCACCGCTCGGGGTCCGAGGCGATGATGTGCGCGGTGCCGTTGATGGTCGCGGCAATCACGCCGCCGGCCACCACCTGGTGGCTGATCTTGGCGCCGTTCTTGAACAGCGGTTCCAGCTCGTCGGTGCGCAGGTGGACGTCGAACCCGCCGCGTTCGAGCACCACGATCAGCCGGCGCACGTACTCGGGGACGTCCACCCCCATCTGCACGGCGTCCTCCACCGTGGAGCGCAGCCGGTTGAGCAGCATCTCGGGGGAGAGCCGGTGCATGATGAAGCGCTCTGCGTACGGCTGCACCGAGGAGACCAGGTCGAACTCCGGGTCCAGGCCCGTGCCCATGGACTCCGCGGTGACGAGCATCCGCAGCAGCAGCGCGGACTGCCGGGGCAGCTGGAGCTTGTGGTGGCGCAGCACGGAGATCAGGTCCGCCATGAGCGCCCCCACGCGCACCTCCTGCAGGGGCTTGTTGGCGTAGCGGCGCATCATGACCGCCACGTCCTTCTCGATCTCCCGCTTGGAGACGTCGTGGGTGCCGCTGTCCGTGAGTCCCAGCAGTCCGGTGGCCGCGCGCCGCGGGTTGTCCTGCACCACGCCCAGCAGCAGCGTGATCAGGTGGTCGCGGAACTCCTCGGTGAGGTTGCCCACCATGCCGAAGTCGATGATCGCGATTCGGCCATCCGGTTCCACGAACAGGTTCCCTGGGTGCGGGTCCGCGTGGAAGAAGCCGTCCTCGAACACCATTTTGCAGATGGCGTCCGTGGCCTCCTTGGCCAGCAGGTGCCGGTCGACGCCCTCGGCCTCGAGAGCCGCGTAGTCGTTGATCTTGACGCCGAACATCCGCTCCATCGTGAGCACCCGGGAGGTGCTGGCCTCCCAGAAGATCTCCGGGATGTGGATCTGCGGGTGGCCCGTGAAGTTCTCGGCCATGCGCTGGGAGTTCTTGGCCTCCTGCAGGAAGTCCAGCTCGTCGCGCAGGGACGTGCTGAACTCCTCCACGATGCCCTCGAGGTCGTAGTCCTGGGCCGCGGTCCAGTAGCGGGAGACCCACTTGGCCATGTCCTGCAGGATCTCCAGGTCCCGGTTGACCTCGTCCGTGACCCCGGGGCGGCGCACCTTCACGATCACCTGGTGGCCCTGGTAGGTGGCCGCGTGGGCCTGGCCGATGGATCCCGTGGCCACCGGGTCCGGGTCCATGTGGGTGAGGATCTCCTCCGCCTGGGTGTCCGGCTCGGCCTCGATCATGGCGCGGATCTGCTCCACGGGGATGGGCGGGGTGTTGTCCTGGAGCTTGAGCAGCTCCTCCGCGTAGCCCGGCGGCAGCAGGTCCGGGCGGGTGGAGGTCAGCTGGCCCAGCTTCACGAAGGTGGGCCCCAGCTCCTCCAGCGCCATGCGCAGGTGCTCGGGCTGCGAGTGGACGGTCTGCGGGTCGATGAGCTTCACCCGCGCGAGCGGAGCCCGCCACTGGGGCTTGAGCCCGCCCAGGGCGAAGCCGAAGCCGTGCTTGGTGAGGACCTCGATGATCTGGAGGAACCGTTCGCGGCGGGAAATCATACGGGTGGACGAGCCCCTTACAGCGTTCTGTGGAGGTACATGGCCATGAATCCGGTGGCCACGGCCACGATCAGGACGAGCGTGGTGACCAATGGTTCCACACCCAGCATGAAGATCCCCAGGAGAACCAGGACCGCGGTGAGCACGAGCAGCGCGGTGACCACGGGTTTCAGTCCACTCACCAGCCGCGACGCCGCACCGCTGGCGGGTCGGGGGGCGCGTGGCGAGTCCTCGGTGCGCACCGGGGACGGGGAGACCTCGGCGGGCCCGCCGTCCGCGCGCACGGGGGCGGCGTCGTCAGGGGCAGTCGTGGTGGCCGCGCGCGTGGCCTCGGCCCGTCCGGCGTCACCGCGCAGACGCGCGGCAAATCCGCGAGCCGCGGCGGCCGCGGAGCTGGAGCCCGCGGCCTCCGGGTGGGCCGCGGTGAAGCCCCGGCGCCACTTCTTGGAGTTGCGCCCGTGGTCGGACTCCACGGCCACATAGGCCGGCGGGACCTCGTACTCCTCGGCGTCGGGCAGCAGCTCGGGAACGTCGTTGGGCAGCTCCGTGAACCACTGGGCCGGGACCTCGGAGGCGCGCGCGGCCTGCAGGGTCATGGACACCTCGAACGAGGACCCTCGGATGGTGCCCCACACCGCGGTGAGCAGGTCGTGGTCGAAGGCGTGGTTGATGATCGGGATGAACTGCTGGGACATCTGCGTGGAGAGCCGCCCCACCTGCTTGCGCTCGTAGAGCACGTCCACGGTGTCCACGGTGACGCCGTGGGAGTTGCGCACCTTGTTGACCTCCAGCGTGAGGATCACGCGGCCCTCGCCGGAGGCGGGCACGATCGAGTGCAGGTACTCCGCGAAGTCCTGCTCGTCCAGCACCTTGATCGAGGAGCCCTGGGGCAGCACGGCCGCCTGGGCGGGGGCGGTGTTCAGGGGGAACAGCAGGTCCGGGGGAGCGATGTCGATCACCGCACGCGCGTCCACCTCCGCCACGCCGTCCTGACGCAGCAGCTCCGCCTCAAGGTGCAGGGGAACCACGGGGGTGTAGCCGGAGGCGATCACGCGGGAGAGCGGGTGCCAGTAGCGGTGCGCGTCCTCCGAGGACAGGTGGGCCACCTTGTTCTCGCCCACGCGCACGGACACGGTGCGCGGGTCGAAGGGGTTGTCCGGCTCCGGCACGAGGGCGGCCATGCCGTTCCACGTCTGCGCGCGACCCGCGGAGAGACCCCCGAACACCCTCATGATCTCGGTGTCGTAGAAGTTCTCGGTGACGACGTCCAAGGACCCCCGGTCGTTGAGCGCGTAATCGGTCATGGTCTCCCTCGCTGTAGCACTGGCAGATCCTCCGCCGCAGGATCTGCCCTCATGCTATCCGTTGATCCAGGTGCATCGATGTTCATCCACTCGGTGGACATGGCCGGTCCCGGCTCAGCGGGACAGGTACATCAGCTGCAGGGTCACCGCGCGCTGGGCGTCGTCGAGCAGCTCGGTGACGATGCGCCGCAGGGCCGCGGGAGCGTCGTCGTGCGCGTCCAGCCACGTGCGGGCGGCACGGACCACGGGATGCTGCGCGGCCGCCTCCGCCGGGTCCCCGGTGGGAGTCCCCGCCGCGCTCGACGACGCCGCCTGGGCGTCCACCGCGCGCGGGAACAGCCCGCGGACCATGCGGGTGGCGATCTCCATGGAGTGCCCGGCCCACCACGCGGTGAGCTGCTCGAAGTAGACGTCCTCGTAGCGGCGCAGCACCGTGGGCGCCGCGAGCTGGAAGCCGGCAATGGTGGCGCTGAGCTCGTCGTTGGACAGCGTCCCGGAGACGATCCGCTCCCACGCCTGCTGCTTGGAACGGTCCGAGCGCATGGCCGCGACCGCCTCGAGGTAGCCCAGGTGACCGTCCCGCGTGGGGTCCTGGGCGTGCTCGGACTCCAGCTCGGACACGGTGCTGTGCCCGGTGGCGGTCACCGCGGTGAGCATGCTCCAGCGCAGCTGCGGGGTGAGCTCCAGACCGGGGACGGTGTGCACACCGCCCAGCCACTCCTGGATGGGCCGGGCGTACTTCCCGTCCCGTGCGGCCTCCCGGGCGAAGGAGCGCGCCAGGATCAGCTGCGCGTCCGAGCCGGGCTCCGCGGCCAGCATGGAGGAGCCCAGGGCGTCGAGCAGCGCCCGGCGCGCGGCGGTGCGGTGCGTGACGGGCACGTACTGGCCCAGGGCCTGGCGGGCGTGGTCCAGGACCGTGGTGAGGATCGCGGCGTGGGACTCGGTGGTGCAGCGGCGGGCCACCATGAGCACGTACTCGCGCGGGCACAGCCGCCCGTCCCGCACCGCGGCCCACAGCTGGGAGTGCGCCACGGCGCGGGCCAGGGGCTCGGTGATCTCACCCACGAACTCCACCAGCCCGGCCAGGGACGCCGGGTCCGGGTGGGCCAGGCAGTAGGTGAGGTCGGTGTCGTTGACCAGCACCACGGCGTCGCTCGTCTCACTCGCAGGCTCGCCGGTGGGACCGGTGCCGACAGGCATCGTGGACTCGGCGGCAGCGCCGGCGGCACGGGCGTCGCCAGCTGCCGCGTGGCCCGCCGCGGCATCGGTGGCCCACGGGCCGGTCACCCCGTTGAGCTCGGTGGGCCGGTCCTCGGCGGGCACGCGCACCTCCGCGCGCGCGGTGTTCTCCACCGCACCCTCGGCGGTGCGGGCGTAGGTCCCCACGGTCAGCACGTGGGGGCGCAGGGGCTCGGCGCGCTGGGTGAGCGTGGCGGGGGAGCCCGCGGCGGCGTCGTCGGGCGCGGTGACCGCGAGCACCGGAACACCCGTGGTGCGCAACCACTGGTCCGCCCACGCGCGGACGTCGTGCTCGCACGCCTCGTCCAGGACCGCGAGGAAGTCGTCCAGGCTGGTGTTGCCGAACGCGAAGCGGTGGAAGTAGGCGCGGCACGCGTCCATGAAGGCGTCCTCGCCCACGAAGGCCACGAGCTGCTTGAGCACCGAGGCGCCCTTGGCGTAGGTGATGCCGTCGAAGTTCTGCCGTGCGGCCTCCAGGTCCACGATGTCCGCGACGATCGGGTGCGTGGTGCGCAGCTGGTCCTGGCGGTACGCCCACTCCTTGCGGGCCAGCGCGAACGTGACCCACGCGTCCGTGTACTGCGTGGCGTGCACGCACGCGTACGCGCCCATGAACTCCGCGAAGGACTCCTTGAGCCAGAGGTCGTCCCACCACTGCATGGTGACCAGGTCCCCGAACCACATGTGTGACATCTCGTGCATCAGGGTGTTGGCGCGCCCCGCGAGCTGGGCGCGCGTGGCACCGGACGGGAACAGGTAGTCCTCCGTGAACGTGACCATTCCCGGGTTCTCCATGGCCCCCAGGTTGTACTCGGGCACGAACGCCTGCTCGTACTTGCCCCACGGGTACGCGAAGCCGAACAGCTCCGGGAAGAAGTCCAGTCCCTGCTTGGTGAGGGTGAACAGCTCCTCGGCGTCCATGTGCTCGGCGAGCGCCCGCCGGCAGTGCAGCGCGAGCGGAACGGTCATGGGCTCGCCGTGGGGGTCGGTGCCGCGCCACTCGTCCGTGACCGTGGCGTACGGTCCCGCGAGGATGGTGGTGATGTAGGAGGAGATCCGCAGCGTGGGCGCGAACTCGTGGCTCACGGCACCCGGGGCGTCGCAGTCCTCGGTGGGCGTGGACGCCACCAGCTCCCCGTTGGACGCGGCGATCCAGTCCTGCGGGGTGAGCACCGTGAACGTGTAGCTCGCCTTCAGGTCCGGCTGCTCGAACACCGCGAACACCCGGCGGCAGTCCGCGGGCTCGTACTGCGTGTAGATGTAGACCTCGCCGTCCTGCGGGTCGATGTAGCGGTGCAGACCCTCGCCCGAGCGCGAGTAGAGCGCGCGTCCGACCACGCGCAGCTCGTTGGCCTGGCCCAGCTCGGGCAACCGGATCCGGTCCCCGTCCACCACGTCGTCCACGTCCAGGAGCTCACCGTTGAGCTCCACCTCCGTGACCGTGTCGTGGATGAAGTCGATGAACGTCTCCGCACCCTCCTCGGCGGTGAACCGCACCGTGACCTCCGAGCCGAAGGTCGTGCTCTCGGGGTTCTTCGCCCCCGAGAGGTCCACCGTGACCCGGTAGTCCTCCACCCGGATCTGCTCGGCACGCGTGGCTGCTTCTTCTCTGGTCAGGCTGGCTCCCATGCCCCCAGTGTAGGCACGGGGCGGTGTCGCCGGTCACACGGCGACACCGCCCGCCCTGTGCGCCTACTTCTCGAAGCGGTAGTTCTTGGGAGCGATCGTGAGACCGGACTCCGTGACCGTGAGCCCGCGCGCGAGGTCCTGCTCCCGGTCCAGGCCCACGGTGAACCCCGGGGGGACCACCACGTTCTTGTCCAGGATGCAGCGGTGCACCGTGGCACCGGCACCGATCTGCACGTTCTGCATGAGCACGGACTCGGTGACACGGGCGTCGTGCTCCACCTTGACCTTGGGGGAGAGCACGGAGGAGCCCACGTGCCCGCCGGTGATCAGCACGCCGGGGGAGACGATGGAGTCGAACGCCACGCCCGCCTGGCCGTTGGGTCCGCGCACCGTCCTGGCGGGAGGCGCCATGATCTGGTGCGTGTAGATGGGCCAGTCGTAGTTGTAGAGGTTGAACACCGGCAGCGGGCGGATCAGGTCCATGTGGGACTCGTAGTAGGAGTCCAGGGTGCCCACGTCCCGCCAGTACTGCCGGTCCCGGTCCGTGGAGCCCGGGACGTCGTTGTGCGTGAAGTCGTAGACCACGGCCTCCCCGCGCTGCGAGAAGTACGGCATGATGTCCCCGCCCATGTCGTGGTGGGTGTCCGCCTTCTCGTTGTCCGTGCGCAGCGCCTCCACGAGGGCGTCCCGGTCGAACACGTAGTTGCCCATCGAGGCCAGGAACGAGTCGGGATCGTCCGGCAGGGGAGCGGTGGTGTCCGGCTTCTCCACGAAGCGCGCGATCTTCGCGGGATCGTGCGGGTCCGTCTCGATCACGCCGAAGGACTTGACCATCTCCATGGGCTGGCGCACGGCGGCCACCGTGGCCTTGGCCCCGGACTCGATGTGCTTCTCCACCATGTCCGCGAAGTCCATGCGGTACACGTGATCCGCGCCCACCACCACCACGATGTCCGGATCGGCGTCGTCGATCAGGTTCATGGACTGGTAGATGGCGTTGGCCGAGCCCAGGAACCAGTCCTTGCCACGGCGCTGCTGCGCGGGCACGGACGTGACGTAGTTGCCCAGCTGCGTGGACAGCCGCCACGTCTCGGACAGGTGCCGGTCCAGGGAGTGGGACTTGTACTGCGTGAGCACCACGATCTGCAGGTACCCCGAGTTCACCAGGTTGGACAGGGCGAAGTCGATCAGCCGGTAGCCCCCCGCGAACGGCACGGCGGGCTTGGCCCGGTCCTCCGTGAGCGGCATCAGGCGCTTGCCCTCGCCGCCGGCCAGCACGATCGCCAGGACCTTCTTCTGTCGTGACATACGTAGCACTCCACTTCCCGAGACGGTCAGGGCCCGTGGGCCGCGACGCGGCGTCGACGTCATCTGGTCTTCACCGTCATTGTGTCCCACTCCACCTGGGCTGACACAACACCGACCCGAACTCATGGCAACTTTTCGCCCCCGCCGGGCAGTAGTCGCCCGTCTCCACGGCACCGGCTGCCCGGGGTGGCACGACGACGCCGCCGCGCCCCTCGCGCGCACCACCCCTGAGGGGGTGAGGGTCGGTGTCGCTCGGCCGCGGACGGGAGTGCGGGGTGGGGCCGGGTGGTCTCGGACCGGCATGCGGGGCGGACCCCGGCGACACGGGCCGTCGTCATGCGGCCGTCGTCGCCCAGACCGGGGCGCACGGACCGCGGGCGCAGCGACGGCGCACGCGCGGTGCCGTGGCGACCGGGCGGCGTCGCCCGAGGGACACCTGTGGAGCGCGGGAGCCGTGCAGTACGCTCGCACTGTGCGAGTAGACATTCTGAGCAAAGAGTTCCCGCCGGCCATCTACGGGGGAGCGGGGGTGCACGTGGCCGAGCTGTCCCGCGTGCTCGCACCGCTCGTGGACCTCAACGTCCGCTGCTTCGGTGAACCCCGGGACCCGGACTTCCACGGCGCACGGGTCAAGGCGTACCCGGTGCCCTCCGAGTTCGGTGACGCGAACGCCGCCGTGCAGACCCTGGGCGTGGACCTCACCATGGTCCAGGACGTCGCCGGCTCGGACCTCGTGCACTCCCACACGTGGTACGCCAACATGGGCGGGCACCTCTCCTCCCTGATGTACGACATCCCGCACGTGCTCTCCGCCCACTCCCTGGAGCCCCTGCGCCCGTGGAAGGCCGAGCAGCTCGGCGGCGGCTACCGGGTGTCCTCCTTCGCGGAGCAGACCTCCTACGAGGCCGCCGCCGCGATCATCGCCGTGTCCGAGGGGATGCGCCAGGACATCCTGCGCTCCTACCCGGCCGTGGACCCCGAGCGCGTGCGCACCGTGCACAACGGCATCGACGTCACCCAGTGGAACCGGGACGAGGCCACGGACGTCCTGGTGGAGTACGGCATCGACCCCGCCCGGCCCTCCGTGGCGTTCGTGGGCCGCGTGACCCGCCAGAAGGGTGTGCCCTACCTCCTGCGCGCCGCCCTGCAGCTGCCGCCCGAGGTGCAGCTCGTGCTGTGCGCCGGAGCCGCTGACACCCCCGAGCTCGGCGCCGAGGTCAACGCCCTCATCGAGCAGCTCAAGAGCGAACGGGACGGCGTGGTGCTCATCGAGAAGATGCTGCCGCGCCGCGAGGTCATCCAGATCCTCTCCCACGCCACCGCCTTCGCGTGCCCCTCCGTGTACGAGCCCCTGGGCATCGTCAACCTCGAGGCCATGGCGTGCGGCGCGGCCGTGGTCGCCTCCGCCACGGGCGGCATCCCCGAGGTCGTCGCCGACGGCGAGACCGGAACCCTGGTCCCCATCGAGCAGGTCACCGACGGCACCGGAACGCCCCTGGACCCCCAGAAGTTCGTGGACGACTTCGCCGCCGCCCTCACGGACATGGTCTCCGACCCCGAGCGCGCTCGCCGCATGGGTGAGGCCGGGCGACGCCGCGTGGAGGAGCACTTCTCGTGGGAGTCCATCGCCCAGCAGACCCTGGAGGTCTACCGCTCGGTGCTCTGACGCTCACCCCGGCACGGGAGACCCGCACCTCGCGTCCCTCGGCTCGGACCCCGGCGCCCCGGACCGCATGGTCCCTGGGCGCCGGGGTCCGTTCATGTCCGGCACGCGCGGCTCAACGGGCAGCTCGGGGGGCTCTCCACCCGACGGCAAGTGCGGTGCTTGGGGACTGCCGTGCCAGGACGTGCTGCCCCACCACCTGGTCAGCCGTTGGCGGGCCCGGCATCCTGACCCGGCTGGGCCAGAACGCCGCTCAACAGGTGTTCGACCGCCTGCACGTAGGCCTCGTGCGTCTGCTTCGGATCCTCTGAGAGGCTCACCTGCACCATGTAGCCCTGGACCAGCCCGATGAAGGCGGGACGGAGGCAGTCGGCCAGCCGATCGGCGTCGTCCTCCACCAGGCCGCGCTCGCTGCGCAGCCACGCGCTCAGATAGCGGCGCAGATGGCTGCCCGCCTCCGCGAGAATTCCGCGCGCCGCCACCTGCAGCTCGGGGCGGCGGACCGACTCGCCCCACACCTGCAGGGGCAGACCGGGGAACGTGGCACCCTCCGGCAGGTCCGTGACCACCATGGCCATGGCGCGCGCCGGATGGGGGAGCGGGCTCTGGGAGTGCAGGCGGTCCAGGGCCCCCAGCCGGTCGCGCATGACGCCGCGGCTCGCGTCCAGGAAGAGGTCGTCCTTGCCCCGGTAGTAGACGTACACGGCGCCGGACGAGAGGCCCGACTCCGCGATGATGTCCGCCATGGACACCGCCGAGAAGCCCTTGCGCCCGATGCAGACCAGGGCGGCGTCCTGGATCCGACGCCGCATCTGCTCCCTGTGCTCTTCCGTGACCTTGGGCACGTCCACCTCCAAAAACGAACGATCGTTCTTGACAGCCTAGCGGAGCGGGTTCACACTTTCCAAGAACAATCATTCTTTTTGAAAGGGGCGGGTCATGTCCCACGTCCAGACTCCGCAGCCACGGCGGCGCCCCGACTGGCTCAAGAGCGTCACAGCGGCCCTGGTCGCCTCGGGCGTGGTGGCCGTCGTGCTGCTCGCCTTCGCCTGGCCCACGATGACCTCGACCACCGAGAACCTGCCCGTGGCGATCGTCGGCACGCAGGAGCAGATCGACGCCGTGACCGAGAAGATGCCGGAGAACATGCTGGACCTGCACCCGGTGGCCCACCGGGAGGACGCCGTCAACGGGATCAGGACCCGCGAGGTGTACGGCGGGATCGTGCTGGGGGAGCAGCCCGAGTTCCTCACGGCCAGCGCGGCAAGCCCCGTGGCGTCACAGATGCTCAGCGGGATGGCCACGACCGTGCAGCGCGGCATCGACCAGAAGGTCATCGAGGGGACCACGGAGGCGCTCGAGAAGGTCAAGGAGGCCGCGGCCAATGGGCCCGCGGGCATGGCGGCCCTGAGCCAGCAGGCACCGCAGCAGCAGGCCGGCGCTCCGCCCACGGTGACCACCACGGACGTGGTCCCGCTGTCCGAGGACGATCCGAAGGGGAGTGGGCTGGCCATCGCCGGGCTGCCCCTGACCATGGGTGGGATGATCGGCGGCATCCTGATCTCCACGCTGGTGACCGGGGTGCGCAAGCACCTGCTGGCACTGGGGCTGTACGGAGTCATCGGAGGCTTCGTGCTGGCCGCCATCCTGCAGGGACTGTTCGGGATCCTGCAGGCCAACTTCCTGGCCAACTGGGCCGCCATCGGGCTGGGGATCACCGCCACCGCCTCGGTGATCGTGGGGTTGAGCTCACTCATCGGACGAGCGGGGCTGGCCGTGGGTGCGATCCTTACCATGTTCATCGGCAACCCGATCTCGGCGCTGACCTCACCCAAGGAGTTCATCCTGGCGCCGTTCGGGGATATCGGGCAGTGGCTGGTGCCGGGCCTGTCCGGAACACTGCTGCGGGATCTCTCGTACTTCCCGGAGGCGAACATCGCCGCACAGGTGTGGGCGCTGATCGCCTGGGTGACGCTGGGGGTCGTGCTGACGTTCCTCGGTCACCACAAGAACGAGTCGGCGCTCACGGGCAAGGAAGAGGCGCCGGACGTCGTGCCGCGGGACCTACCCGGGTGAACGGAGGATGACAAGAGGGGACGAAGGGGAGTCGTCGGGAGACGGTTCCCCTTCGTCCGTTCCGGCTTACTTTACATAATGTGCATTATCGGCTGTACGGGTGCAGCGTGAGATCTCGGGTCACAGCCCAGAACGACGACCCATTGGACGCCACCTGGAGCCCCCGTGGTGAGGCCCGTCGCATGCGGCACCACGCCGGCCCAGCATTCCGCAACCGTGCGCCGGTTTCGCCCGTCGGCCCTTCGAGCCACAGGCGACGGCGCACTCACGCGCGCTGCCGACCGCCCGCGGTGCCCCATCACCGCAGGACTGGTACAAACCGTCAGTCGCCACCGTGGCGCACCATGGACCCAGTGGTCGGCACTGCATCTCGGCGAGGAATCCAGGACCCTGCGTCCCACTGCGCGTCCCACCACATGGCCGGCGTCACAGTCTCGTGGATGCGGCGTCGCGCCGCCCCGCAGCACACCGATTACCACGGCACACCGGCTGAGAGGCTTCCACTGTGACCCATTGCATGATCACCGTCTTCCACGCCCAGGGCCCCCAGGCCGCCGATGCGGTCTACTCGTCACCCAACACCGCGCAGCGTGCAGCACAGGCGTCTGCTCCGTGCGGACGGCGCGCGGAGCTCCGGGCCCTCGAGGGCTAGGCGGTTGGTGCGACTCCCCCAATGTCCCGTCCTGCACAGGCACGCCATTTCTTCGTGTCTCACGTGAGCCTTGCACCTTTTGATTTGAGTTTCACTGCAGACTTGACTTAGTGAGCGGGCGATAGCATCGACATCATGGACACCGACTCGCCCCACAGCACCGCCGACCGATCCCTCACCACGTCCCCGACCTCCTCCGGTCCCGAGATGCACCGCTCGGGCGAACGGTGGCCCGCGTACCTGGCCACTGACCTCCTGCTGGTCATCGTGTTCGCCGGGATCGGCCGCACGAGCCACGGCGAGAGCCTCTCGGGAATCCTTGTGACCGCGTGGCCGTTCCTCGTGGGCGCGCTCCTCGGCTGGCTGGCCTGCAGAGGAACCCGTCACCCCGCTGCGGTGATCCCCACGGGCCTCTCGGTGTGGCTGTGCGCCGAGGTGGGCGGCATGGTGCTGCGCACCCTCACCGGCCAGGGCACGGCGCTGCCGTTCGTGGTGGTGAGCCTGCTGACGCTGGCGGTGCTCCTCATCGGCTACCGGCTGGTGCTGGCGCTGCTCCACCACCTGCGCTCCCGCTGACACCTCACTCCATGCGTCCCGTCGGCATCCGCGGTGCCCGCACGGGCGCGTGTCGGCCGCACGGCCCAGCTAGGCTGGGACGACCCCGTGGAAAGGAACCCCATGTTCACCGCCATCGTCCTGATCAAGACCTCCTCGGACCGCATTCCCGAGGTCGCGCAGGAGGTCTCCGACATCCGCGGGGTCTCCGAGGTCTACTCCGTGACCGGTGAGTGGGACCTCATCGCCATGGTGCGGGTGGACCGCCACGAGCAGCTGGCCGACGTCATCGCGGACGAGCTCTCCAAGGTGCCGGGCGTGGTCTCCACCAGCACCAACATCGCCTTCCGCACCTACAGCACGCACGACCTCGACGCCGCATTCTCTCTCGGCATCGACGACTGAGACTCACCCGCACGCAAACGCCGCCCACCCGTGTCAGGGGTGGGCGGCGTCGTCGTTCCGGGGCGGCGCACTCCCCCGGGCCGGGTCACTCGGCGGCGAACGCCACCCAGCGCGCCAGGACGTCCCGGGCCGCGCCGGAGTCCACGGCCTCCTCTGCACGGCGCAGCGCACTCGCGAACCGGTCCATGAACGACCCCTCGGCCGACTCCTCCGCGGCCACGAGCCCTGCCGCCGCGTTGAGCAGCACGGCGTGCCGCACGTGTCCCGGGGCCCCGTCCAGCACATCGCGCACCACACCGGCGTTGTAGATGGCGTCCCGGCCCCGCAGGTCCTCCACGGTGGCGCGGGGCATGTCCAGGTCCAGGGGGTCCAGCGAGTGCTCCTGGATCTCACCGTCGCGCACCTCCCACACGTCCGACGGCGCGGTGACCGTGAGCTCGTCGAGCCCGTCGCCTCCGCGGAACACCAGGGCACGGTCGCCACGGTTGCGGAACACGCCGGCCATCAGGGGTGCCAGAGCGGCGTCGGCCACCCCGATCGCGGACGACCGCACCCGCGCGGGGTTCGTGAGGGGGCCCAGGAAGTTGAAGGCGGTGGCCACGCCCAGGGACTTGCGGGCCGTGGCCGCGAAGCGCATCGAGGGGTGGAAGGTCTGGGCGAAGAGGAAGGTGATGCCCACCTCGGTGGCCGCGCGGCGCACCCGGTCCAGGGGCATGTCCAGCTGCACGCCCAGCACCTCCAGCACGTCTGCGGAGCCGGACTTGGACGACGACGCACGGTTGCCGTGCTTGACCACCCGCGCGCCCGCGCCGGCGCACACCAGGGCCGCCATCGTGGAGATGTTGACGCTCGAGAGCCTGTCCCCGCCCGTTCCCACGATGTCCAGGGACGGCCCCGGCACCGAGATGGGGTGGGCGCGAGCCACCATGGCGTCCGCCAATCCGTTGAGCTCGGCGACACTCTCCCCCTTGGTCCGCAGCGCCATGAGGAAGCCCGCGATCACGGCGTCGGGGACCTCCCCCGCCATGATGCGGTCCATGGCCCAGTAGGCCTGGTCCCAGGAGAGGTCCCTGCCCTGGGACAGCATGGTGAGGAGATCGGGCCACTGGGCGGGTGTCACGGTGCTGCTGGAGGTAGTCACGCGTTCGACTCTACCGTTCTGCGGACCGCGCTCCGCCGCCCGGTGGGGACCCGCAATCTGTGCGGTGGCGCGGTGCAGCGGGCCCCCGACCGTCCTCCCCCGCCGGCCCGAAGCTGCGACACGGTGGAGCCCCGAGGCCCAGATGGTTGGTCCGCCGGAAGTTTTGGCGACATAATGTCTCTGTGACAACTGCGACTCATACCCCAGCCAAACCGGTGGGTGCGAGCATCACTCGCCCCAACCTCACCTCCGTGGGCACCATCGTGTGGTTGTCCTCCGAAGTGATGTTCTTCGCCGGACTCTTTGCCATGTACTTCACGCTGCGCGCCACCTCACCCGAGGTGTGGGCGGAGAACACCGAAGTGCTCAACGTCCCCATGGCGTCGGTCAACACCCTGATCCTCGTGCTCAGTTCCGTGACGTGCCAGTTCGGCGTGTTCGCTGCCGAGCGGCTCCAGCCCCGGCGCACCGGCGGCCTGTTCCAGTTCTCCAAGTGGGGACTCACCGAGTGGTTCGCGCTGACCTTCCTCATGGGCGCCGTCTTCGTGTCCGTCCAGGTCTACGAGTACGCCTCCCTGGTGGCCGAGGGCGTCACCATCTCGGCCAGCGCCTACGGCTCTGCCTTCTACATCACCACCGGCTTCCACGCGCTCCACGTGACCGGCGGTCTGATTGCATTCCTCTTCATCATCGGCCGCGCCTTCGTCGCCAAGCGCTTCGGCCACTACGAGGCCACCTCGGCCATCGTGGTGTCCTACTACTGGCACTTCGTCGACGTGGTCTGGATCGTCCTCTTCTTCCTGGTCTACTTCATCAAGTAGTCCATCACCGGACCATCCGCCCCTCCCTGATCTAGAACCGAGTAAAAGGAACGTTTGACGTGAAGGCACTCTCACAAAAGCGCCGCCATCCTCTGGCAGCCCTCGCGCTGCTGGTCATGGCTTTGCTTCTGACCGGTGGACTCTACGCAGTTGCCACAACCACCAATGAAGCCAAGGCCGAGACCACCAGCTACTCGGCTCAGGACGTCCAGGAGGGCGAGAAGCTCTTCCAGGCCAACTGCTCCACGTGCCACGGCATGCAGGCCCAGGGCAGCGACACCGGCCCGTCCCTGATCGGCGTCGGCGCCGCCGCCGTCGACTTCCAGGTGGGCACCGGGCGCATGCCCATGCAGATGCAGGGCCCCCAGGCCCCGGTCAAGCCCGAGCAGTTCAGCCAGGAGCAGACCGACCAGCTTGCGGCGTACGTCGCGTCCCTCGGTGCGGGCCCCACGGTTCCCGAGGAGGAGTACCTCGACATCGCCGAGGGCGACTCCGCCAACGGAGCCAAGGTGTTCCTCGCCAACTGCGCCATGTGCCACAACGCGGCGGGCCAGGGCGGCGCGCTGACGCGCGGCAAGTACGCTCCCTCCCTCATGGGCGTCAGCGAGAAGCACATCTACGAGGCCATGCAGACCGGCCCGCAGAACATGCCCGTCTTCAACGACGCCAACATCACCCCCGAGGAGAAGCAGGACGTCATCACGTACCTCAAGACCCTCGACAACAACACCACGGTGGGCGGCTTCAGCCTCGGCTCGCTGGGCCCCGTCTCCGAGGGCCTCTTCATCTGGACCATTGGCCTGGTCGTGGTGATCGGCTTCACCGTCTGGCTGACCTCCCGCTCCGCCTGAGAGCACCCGTCGGCCACCGGCCGGCACCCAAGACACTATTCACAGCACCAAGAGAAGAATGAGGGACCACATGGGCGACCATCGTGATGGCACTCCCCACGACAGCGGGGCGGTAGTCACCTCGGACGGCGCGGACCAGGACCGCTTTCACAATCCGGGGCTTCCGCCGCACCGTCCGCGGGTGACGGACGTCGACCCCAAGGCGGCCAAGCGGGCAGAGCACCAGGTGGTGCTGCTGTTCCTGCTCTCCATCATCGGATCCGTGATCTTCTTCGTGGGGTACTTCGGCGTCCGCGTGGACGGCCCGCTCTACGATGCGGTCAACACCGAGCCCACTTCCCAGCTGCGCCTGCAGAACCTTCTGCTGGGCCTGGGCATCGCACTCGGAATGTTCGGCATCGGCATCGGCGTGGTCCACTGGGCCCGCACCCTGATGCCTGACCACGAGATCGTGGAGATGCGTCACGACATCCGCACCGAGGAGCAGCGCGCTGACGCGCAGAGCATCCTCAACACGATCTACGACGAGTCCGGCGTGAAGCGTCGTCCGCTGCTGCGCAACACCCTGATCGGTGCGGCCGTCCTGATGCCCCTCCCCTTCGTGGGGCTGCTCAAGGACCTCGGCCCGACCGACCTCAAGGTGCTGCGCCACACCATGTGGGACGAGGGCGTCCGCCTGGTGCGTGACCCCTCCGGGACCCCCATCAAGGCCTCGGACGTCACCCTGGGCTCCGCGTTCCACGTGATCCCCGAGAACCTCACGAGCCTCGGCCACGAAGAGGGCTACCTCGACGAGAAGGCCAAGGCCGTGGTGCTCCTCATGCGTCTGGACCCGGACCAGGTCAACGTGTCCGAGGACCGCAAGGACTGGAACGTGGACGGCATCTTCGCCTACTCCAAGGTCTGCACGCACGTGGGCTGCCCCATCGCCCTGTACGAGCAGCACACGCACCACCTGCTGTGCCCGTGCCACCAGTCCACGTTCGACCTCACGAACGAGTGTGAGGTCATCTTCGGCCCGGCATCCCGCCCCCTGCCGCAGCTGCCCATTTCCGTTGATTCCGACGGCTACCTCGTTGCCCGTAGCGACTTCCACGAGCCCGTGGGACCCACCTACTCCCAGCGTGGTTTCGCCGTCCAAGACATGCAGGATGAGGCGAACTGATGTCCACATCTACTGACTTCGAATACCGGCCCACCACTCGCACCGGACGCATTGCCAACTTCGTTGACACTCGCGTGGGCGGGTCCTCCATTGTGAAGGAGTTCGGGCGCAAGGTCTTCCCCGACCACTGGTCCTTCATGTTCGGCGAGGTGGCGCTGTACAGCTTTGTGATCCTGCTGCTGTCCGGCACGTTCCTGGCCCTGTGGTTCGATCCGACCATGACATCCACGGAGTACACCGGAAGCTACGTGCCCATGCAGGGCGTGGAGATGTCCGGCGCCTACGCCTCCACCTTGGACATCTCCTTCGACATCCGCGGCGGGCTCTTCCTGCGTCAGCTGCACCACTGGTCCGCATTGCTCTTCGTCATGGCGCTGTCGGTGCACATGCTCCGCGTGTTCTTCACCGGCGCGTTCCGTCGCCCCCGTGAGCTCAACTGGGTCGTGGGCTGCGTGCTCTTCATCCTGGCGATCGTGGCCGGCTTCTCCGGCTACTCCCTCCCGGACGACGTGCTCTCCGGCAACGGCCTGCGCATTGCGGACGCCATCGCGAAGTCCATCCCCGTGGTGGGCACCTACATCTCGATGTTCATGTTCGGCGGCGAGTTCCCGGGTGACGCGATCATCGGTCGCCTGTACATCGTCCACGTGCTGATCATCCCCGCGCTGATCCTCATGATGATCGTGGTCCACCTCTTCATGGTGGTCGTGCACAAGCACACCCAGTTCCCTGGCCCGGGCCGCACCGAGGACAACGTGGTCGGCTTCCCCGTGGGCCCCGTGTACGCAGCCAAGGCCGGTGGGTTCTTCTTCATCGTCTTCGGCATCCTGGCGCTGATGGCCGGCACCACCACGATCAACGCGATCTGGAACTACGGTCCCTACGATCCCTCCCCCGTGCAGGCGGGCTCTCAGCCCGACTGGTACATGGGCTTCTCGGACGGCGGCCTGCGGCTCATGCCCGGCTCGTGGCCCTTCTCGTGGGAGGTGGACATCTTCGGGATCGTCCTTCCCCTGGCCATCCTGCTGCCGCTGATCCCCATGGCCGCGATGTTCGGGGTCATGTTCGCCTGGCCCTGGATCGAGCGCTGGGTGACCCGCGACGACCGCGTGCACAACGTTCTGGACCGCCCCCGCAACGCGCCGTTCCGTACGGCCGTGGGCGCCGCTGGCGTGACCTTCTACGCCGTTCAGATGATCGCCGCCTCCGGCGACCTCATCGCGACTCACTTCCACGTGGCCGTGAACGACGTCATCTACTGGCTGCGGGCGCTGTACTTCCTCGGCCCCATCCTGGCGTTCATCATCGTCCGCCGATTCTGCCTGTCGCTGCAGCGCAAGGACCGCGAGATTGTGCTGCACGGCCGCGAGTCCGGTCGAATCCAGGCGCTGCCCCACGGTGAATTCGTGGAGGTCCACGAGCCGCTCGACGAGTACCGCCGCTACAAGCTGGTGGACTTCGAGGACCGACAGGTGCAGCCTGCTCGGGCGAACGCCAAGGGCAAGATCACGTCATCCGAGAAGATGCGCGGCCGACTGAGCCAGTTCTTCTTCGAGGACCGTGTGGCCCCCGTGACCCCGGCGGAGCTTGAAGCCGCGCACGGTCACCACGGTGCGGAGCCTGTCGCGGTGGGCGCCGGGTCGCACTCGGCGCAGATCGAGAAGTAGCCGCGCACGGGTTAGCACCCGTTCGGCCATGGGCCCGTGGAGATCTTCGGATCTCCACGGGCCCACTTTTTCATCTGCACTCCTTGAGATGGCCCCGCGGAGGCCAGGCGCTGGTCTGGTCATCGAGGATGTCCGCCGGCGAGGCCTCCTGCCGCGGCCAGAAGAACTCGGGGCCGCGGAGCGCGGGGGCAATCATCAGGTGCCTTCTTCCCTCGCTCTGACACCGCGTCCGGGGCTGGAAACCACTACGCGCCCCTGGCCGGACACCACCACGCGCCCCGTTCGCGACACAACCGGCCGGCTCAGCTCGGTCGCAATAGGGCGCCCCAGCGCGGATGCCATGCCTCGCACACGCGGTACTGTCGTATGAACGCGCACATGACAGGCATCCTCCATACTGACCCTCGCGTCGTTGAGGAGGACAGCGGGCATTCCCGTTCACCGCAGCTGGCCCTCACGTCGTGACGTTGCACCTGCCGGCCACAGGGCCGGTCCCACACAACCACGGCCTCTCTCCCTCCCCGCTCCTGGCGATCCACCCCCGCCAGTCGGGCAGAGTTCACGTGCCTCAGGGGTCCACAGACGCGCTCAGGGGTCAGCGGAGGGCACACACGAACACCCGGGACATGGGCTCCCCGCAGCAGTTCCACCACCGGTCGTGTGCTGACGCGCCTCCCCCGCTCGGCGCCGCACGTCGTGGAAGGCCCTGCTCCGCGGTTATTTGGTCGTCTGCACGCCGTCGCACAGAAGCACCGGCCACGGACGGAGCGCAGCGCTTTCAGCGTGCTACAGGGGCAGCAGAAGCCGGTAGAGTGCCAGGCCCACCCCCGCTGAGTGCCGGAGGGAACAGATCCGTCACTACTGGTCTGCCGGAATACCTAGTTACCCGTCTTCCGGGGCTGCCGGGCCTACCGATCCTGCTGAACCCGCTAACCCGGCTAAGCTTGCCGGGCCTGCCCTGCCTGCCGAGCCTGCCGAGCCTGCCGAGCCTGCCGAGCCTGCCGAGGGAGATGATGCACCGCCCGACGGGCTGTCTGCTGCACGCGGTTACGGGGCGCACCGACATCCTACGAACGTGGATTCAGGGGGCTATCGACGGGACCACCGCCCGCCGTCGCGGGCTGGGGCCCACGGGGCACCGCCGGCCGTAGCAGGACACCCGGTGCAGGCCCGGGGACCCGCTGAGGTTCCACCCGGGCCCGCGGCCGCTGTACGGGCCTTCTCTGTGAGGGCCCTGCCATCCGGGGCCCCGTTACAGGCGCAGGGGGCTCACACGGCCTCGTCCCCGGGTGGGGCTTGGAGGATGGCTCGGTGTCGGTGCCGGTACCGGTGCGCCTCGCCCGTACTCGGTGCTGGTCCTGACATCACGGGGCCTGCCCCTGAGATCAGGCTGCAAACATCTCGGATGCGAAAGTTCGGATGCCACCGCTGGACATCAAAGAGCCCGCACCGTCCGGGGACAGTGCGGGCTCCTTGAGTGAACCTCAGACGCGTGACGTCAGTGGGCGTGATCTCCACGGCTGTGCTCGAACACGAGGCCGAGCAGACCGAGCAGCGCCACGGGAACAGCGAGCCCCACGATCCACCAGTCGATGGCCAGAGCAGTCACGAACAGCGCGCAACCGAGACCGAGAAGCAGCGGCCACCAGCTCCACGGGGAGAAGGCGCCGTACTCGCCCGACATCTCCACGATCTCGCCGTCCTCGCGGTCCTCCGGAAGGGTGCCCCCGGTGGAGCGCTGGACGAGCCAGAGGTACACCACGAGCATGAAGCTCATGGCCGCGACCGCCAGCAGAGCCGGGAAGCCCGCGAGCTCCTGGAAGTCCGTGACGTAGCCGTACACGAACCCGACCACGGTGCAGAAGACACCGAGCATCAGGAAGGTCTTGATAGTGGTGCTCATCGTCCGTTCCTTCCGCTGCCGCCGACCAGGGGGGTCTCGGCATCATACTGCTGGCTCGAGAACGCGGAGAGCTCCGGGTGGTGGAGATCCAGCGCAGGGCGCTCGGAACGGATCCGAGGCAGGGAGGTGAAGTTGTGGCGCGGGGGCGGGCAGGAGGTCGCCCACTCGAGAGAACCGCCGAAGCCCCAGGGATCATCCACCTCCACCTTCTTGGCGTTGCGGTGAGTGGTGTACACGTTCCAGAAGAACGGGATCATGGACACGCCCAGCAGCATGGAGCCAATGGTGGAGAACTGGTTCATCCAGGTGAACCCGTCCTCGGGCAGGTAGTCCGCGTACCGGCGGGGCATGCCGTCCACGCCCAGCCAGTGCTGGATCAGGAAGGTCATGTGGAAGCCCACGAACAACAGCCAGAAGTGGATCTTGCCGATTCGCTCGTTGAGCATCTTGCCGGTGAACTTGGGCCACCAGAAGTAGAAGCCGGCGAACATGCCGAACACGATGGTTCCGAAGATCACGTAGTGGAAGTGCGCGACCACGAAGTAGGTGTCAGACACGTGGAAGTCCAGCGGCGGGGTGGCCAGGATGATGCCGGTCAGACCACCGAACAGGAACGTGAACAGGAAGCCCAGCACCCACAGGATGGGCGTCTCGAAAGTGAGCGAGCCCTGCCACATGGTGCCGATCCAGTTGAAGAACTTCACGCCGGTGGGGACCGCGATCATCATGGTCATGAAGGAGAAGAAGCCGAGGGCCACAGCACCGGTGACGTACATGTGGTGCGCCCACACGGTCACGGACAGAGCCGCGATGGCGATGGTCGCGAAGACCAGGCCCTTGTACCCGAAGATCGGCTTGCGGGAGAACACCGGAATGATCTCCGAGACGATGCCGAAGAACGGCAGGGCGAGCACGTAGACCTCGGGGTGGCCGAAGAACCAGAAGAGGTGCTGCCACAGGATGGCGCCACCGTTCTCCGGGTCGAAGATGTGACCACCCAGGCGCCGGTCCATGCCCAGCGCGAACAGCGCGGAGGCCAGCGGCGGGAAGACCATGATGACCAGCATGGAGGTGATCAGCGTGGTCCAGGTGAACACGGACATGCGCCACATGGTCATGCCGGGCGCGCGCATGCACACGATGGTGGTGATGAAGTTGACCGCACCGAGGATGGTGCCGAACCCCTGCAGGCCGAGGCCGAAGACCCAGAGGTCACCACCGACGCCCGGACTGAACGTGGTGCTGTTCAAGGGCGCGTAGGCGAACCAGCCGAAGGAGGCGGCGCCCTGCGGGGACAGGAAGCCCGACACCGCGATCAGCGAGCCGAACAGGAAGAACCAGAACGACAGCGCGTTCAGTCGCGGGAACGCCACGTCCGGTGCGCCCAGTTGCAGGGGCACGATGACGTTGGCGAAGCCGATGAACAGCGGGGTGCCGAACATCAGCAGCATGATCGTGCCGTGCATGGTGAACAGCTGGTTGTACTGTTCCTTGGTTTCCAGGATCTGCATGCCGGGCTGGAAGAGCTCGGCGCGGATGAGCAGCGCCATGACGCCGCCCGCGCAGAAGAAGATGAACGAGGAGATCAGGTACATGTACCCGATCGTCTTGTGGTCCGTGGAGGTGAGCCAGTTGACGATCACCCGGCCCTTGGAGCGTGGGACAACGCGGGGTGCGGCTGCTGCCGCGTCGTCCCGCGAATATTCAAGCGTAGACATTGCCTATCCCCTAGTTGTTGGAGGTTGCGTTCTGATTGGGATTGCGGTTGTACTCGTCGCCCACGAGGCCGGTGTTGCCCTCGTCACGCAGCTTCTGCATCTGAGCGTCGTACTCCTCCTGGCTCACGACGGCCACGTTGAAGAGCATCTCCGAGTGGTACTCACCGCACAGCTCCGCGCACTTGCCGGCGAAGGTGCCTTCGTGACCGGTGGTGAAGCTCATGTAGTTGGTGCGGCCCGGGATCATGTCGATCTTCTCCAGGAATGCCGGAACCCAGAACGAGTGGATGACGTCACGGGAGGTGATCTCCAGCTCCACCTCGCTGTCGGCGGGGAGGTAGAGGGTGGGCAGCGTCTCCTCGACACCAGGCTCACCGGTGAGGTGCGCCTGGACGCCCTGGTAGTGGACGTCGTCGTCCACGTAGTTGAAGTCCCACGCCCACTGCTTGCCGTAGACCTGGATCTTGGTGTCCGGGTTCTCGAAGCGGTCCGTGATCTCGGTCTGGGCGCGGAAGGAGAAGAAGAACAGGGTCACGATCATGGCGATCGGGACGATGGTGTAGAAGATCTCCAGCGGTGCGTTGTACGCGAGCTGGCGAGGGTAGCCCGTCTCGTTCTTGCGCCGGCGGTAGGCCACCATGCACCAGAGCATGAGGCCCCACACCAGGAGACCGACGGCGAGGGCCGCGACCCACGAGCCGATCCACAGGTCCATGATCAGATCGGCGTTGTCGGTGGTGCCACGTTTGGTGGGCAGGAAGCCCACCTCGACCTGCTCCGAGCACGCGGTGAGCGAGATCGTCGCCAGGACTGCCACTGCCGAGAGCTTCAGCTTCCGACCGCGGCGGCTGCCGGTTCGAGTTTGCGAACTCACAGACGGCCCTTCCTCTTCTGTACGTGGGCTCGGCGTCGGTCCTGCGCGTGGGCACAGAGGACACGTTGCCCGTTAATGGTTCTCCCTGGGAAGCTTACCCCTCACCCCCACGATGTGCTGACACTGTGTCAGCGCGCCGTGTCGTGCCCGCCCACGGGGTGGTGTCCCACTCCCCCGGGCCACGCGGCGGCGTCGTGCGCGTGCGGGGGCAGGGGTTCGCTCGCGCGGTGGAGCCGGCGCGGTAGAGCCGGCGCGGGGGCGTCACGGGGTGCCGTGGCCGAGGTGTGCGGGCACGGAGAAGGGGTGCACCGGGCCCGTCAGGCCCTGCGCACCCCTTCGCGACGGCGTGCTCCTAGTGGAAGCTGTCTCCGCATGCGCAGGAGCCCTGCGCGTTGGGGTTGTCGATCGAGAAGCCCTGCTTGGAGATGGTGTCCTCGAAGTCCACGGTGGAGCCGCTGAGGTACGGGACGCTCATCTTGTCCACGATGACCTCCACTCCCCCGAAGTCACGCACGTGGTCCCCGTCCAGGACCCGCTCGTCGAAGTACAGCTGGTAGATCAGCCCGGAGCAGCCCCCGGGCTGCACCGCGACGCGCAGGCGCAGGTCCGTGCGGCCCTCCTGCTCGAGGAGGTCCCGGACCTTCTGCGCGGCGTTGTCGGTGAGCAGGACCTCGTGGGCGGGCAGGTCCTGGGTGGTCTCGTTGTCCGTGGTGACGCTCATGGTGCTCGCTTTCTGTGCGACCCGGGGGCCTACCCCTGAGTGCGGTTCAACGGTTCTGCGGGTGGAACGCGGTGGTGCGCGGAATCATTCCGCTGCGCCGCGCCCCTGTTCGGCGAGGGCGGTGAGGACCAGGGCCTCGGCCGTCACGGCGTGCAGGAAGTCCCCGATGTGCAGGGACTCGTTGGCGCTGTGGGCGCGCGTGTCCGGGTCCTCGATGCCGGTGATCAGGATCTGCGCGTCCGGGTAGGCCTCCGTGAGCGTGGCGGTGAACGGGATCGACCCGCCCATCCCGGCGGTCACGGCCGGACGTCCCCAGGCCTGCTCGAAGGCCCACAGCGCGATCTGCGAGCTCACGGCGGTGTCGTCCGCGCGGAACGACGGCCCGGCCTCCTCGACCTCGAACGTCACGTGCGCACCGAGCGGGGCGTGCTCCAGCACATGCGTGCGCAGCGCCTCGGCGGCCTCCTTGGGGTCCTGCCCGGGGGCCACGCGCAGGCTGAGCTTGGCTCGGGCGCTGGCGGCGATGGTGTTGGAGGCGTGGTCCACGTCCGTGACGTCGATGCCGGTCACGGAGATGGCGGGCTGGGTCCAGATCCGGGAGGAGATGGAGCCGCGCCCGGCCAGCTGCACGCCGTCGAGCACACCGGCGTCCGCGCGGAAGCGGGCCTCGTCGTAGTCCACGTCCGTGGCGTCCTCGCTCAGCAGCCCGGCCATGGCCACGGCACCGTCGTCGTCGTGCAGCGTGGCGATCAGTCGGGACAGCAGCGTGGGCGCATCCAGGACGGGACCGCCGAACATGCCGGAGTGCACCGCGTGGTCCAGCGCGCTGATCTCCACGATCCCGCCGACGACGCCGCGCAGCGTGGTGGTCAGCGCGGGGACCCCGACCTCCCAGTTGGCGGAGTCCGCGATCACGATGACGTCCGCGGCGAGCTTGTCCTTGTGGGCCGCCAGGAAGGCCTCGAAACCGGGCGAGCCGGCCTCCTCCTCCCCCTCGACGAACACGGTGATTCCCAGTCCGGGCTCCTCGCCGTGGTGCTCGAAGAACGCCCGGAGCGCTCCGACGTGAGCCATAACACCGGCCTTGTCGTCGGCCGCGCCGCGGCCCCACAGACGTCCGTCCTTCTCCACGGCCTCGAACGGCTCGGTGTTCCACAGCTCCCGCCTGCCCGGGGGCTGCACGTCGTGGTGGGCGTACAGCAGGATCGTGGGGTGCCCCGGAGCCGCGGCCCGGCGCGCGACGACGGCCGGGTGACCCGCGTCGTCCGGCGACGGCACGCGCAGCACCTCCACGCTGTCGAACGGCAGACCGCGCAGGAGGGCTGCGACGGCCTCGGCGCTGCGGTCCAGGTCGGCGGCGTCGAACGAGTCCCAGGCGATGCCGGGAATCGCGACGAGTTCACCGAGCTCGCCGAGCAGCGTGGCGCGGGAGTTCTCCACGCTCGCCCGGAGGGCCTCGACGGTGTCGGAACTGGGACGTGTGAAGTCTGTGCTCATGGGCCCAGCCTAACGGCGCCTGCCGTCAGGTGGCAGGTCGCACGCGCGGAGCCCGCCCGGGACTCCGTTAGGCTGGTCGGGTGTTTGGACGCAGGAAGACAGAAGAATCCACGGGTTCCACCGCCGTGCGCGCCACGGCCGTGACCGAGGCCGCCGAGACCCCGGACCGCGGCGGGCAGCCCGCCGACGGCCGCAAGGGCCGCCCCACGCCCACCCGCAAGGAGCAGGAGGCCGCTCGTCGTCGTCCCCTGGTTCCCGAGGACCGCAAGGCCGCCAAGGCGGAGTCCAAGCAGGCCGAGCGTCAGCGCCGCGCGCAGGCCCAGGCTGGCATGGCCGCCGGGGACGAGCGCTACCTGGGTCCGCGGGACGCGGGACCCCAGCGCCGCTTCGCGCGCGACTGGGTGGACGCCCGGTTCAACGTGGGCGAGTACGTGCTGATCTTCCTGCTGCTCGTGTTCCTCATCCTCTTCCTGCCGGTGCAGTCCCTGGCCATGACCCTGATCTGGGTCGTGTACGGGTACGTGGCGCTGAGCATCATCGACGCCGTGATCATGTCCCAGCGCATGCACAAGGCCATGCAGCGCAAGTTCGGCACAGTGCAGCGGGGCACGCGCTGGTACGCGTCCATGCGAGCGTTCACGATCCGCCGGCTGCGCCTTCCCAAGCCGCAGGTGCGGCGCGGCGAACGTCCCGAGTGACGCCCGACCTCGAAGGACAGGGGCCCGGACCACGGTGGTGGTCCGGGCCCCTGTCCTTCGCCGGGGCGGCGACGATCAGCGGGTGGTGCGCCGCGCCGCGCGCCGCAGGCCCTTGTTGATCCGTGCGGCCCAGAACGGCCCCTCGTAGAGGAACGCGGTGTACCCCTGCACGAGGGAGGCACCAGCGTCCAGGCGCTCCACGACGTCCTCCGCCGTGGAGACACCGCCCACCGAGACGAGCACCAGACGGTCCCCCACGTGCGCCTTCAGCAGCCGGAGCACCTCGAGGGAGCGCCGACGCAGCGGGGCACCCGACAGGCCACCGGCACCGCAGCGCACGACCTCGTCCTGCTCCGTGGTCAGTCCCAGCCCGTCACGGGCGATCGTGGTGTTGGTGGCCACGATGCCGTCCAGCCCGAGGTCCATGGCCAGGTCCGCCACGGCGAGCACGTCCTCGTCCGCCAGGTCCGGGGCGATCTTCACCAGCAGCGGCACCCGCCGGGAGGTGTCACGGTCCGCCTCGGCGCGCACGGCACGCAGCAACGGCCGGAGGGAGTCCAGCTCCTGGAGCTGACGCAGCCCGGGGGTGTTGGGCGAGGACACGTTGACCACCAGGTAGTCCGCGTAGGGGGCCAGCAAGCGCGTGCTGCGCACGTAGTCCTCGGTGGCGTGCTCCAGCTCCACCGCCTTGGTCTTGCCGATGTTCACCCCCACCACAGGACGACGCCGCCCGGTCCGGGCCGCCTCCTGCGCCAGGCTCTGCAGCGCAGCAGCCACGCGGGGAGCCACCGCCTGGGCTCCGTCGTTGTTGAAGCCCATCCGGTTGACCACGGCGCGGTCCCGCACGAGCCGGAACAGGCGGGGGCGGGGGTTGCCGGGCTGAGCATGCCCCGTGACCGTGCCGACCTCCACGTGACCGAAGCCCAGATCGGTGAGGGCGTGAACGCCCGTGGCCCCCTTGTCGAAGCCGGCGGCCAGACCGAAGGGCGAGGGGAAGGTCAGGCCCATCACGGTCACCTCGTTCCCGGCATCCGGGGCGGTGAACCGCGAGAGCACGCGGCCCAGCCCGCAACGACGGGTCAGCGAGATGCCGGCGAAACCCAGGGTGTGGGCGAGTTCGGGATCCATCCAGGAGAAGGCGGCCTTGAAGAAGGCGGGATACACGCGCATGGGTCCAGTTTCCCACACGGGCTCCGGGCCGAGATCGGTCTGCGTCGGACGGGGGCCGCGGGTGCCACTGGGTGGGGTGATCGATGCCCTAGTACTTCAAGTTTCAGGTGATTGTCACGAGTTGATTCTCAAGTTTTGGTGAAGACTTCCAACATTGAGCCCGTCAGGATCCCTCCGGATTCACGGCCTGATCCACCGCTCCCCCGTAGCGCCGGTCCCGCTCCACGTAGTCCTGGACGGCCCGCCACAGCACCCGCCGGTCCATGTCCGGCCAGAGCACGTCCAGGAACACCAGCTCGGCGTAGGCGGACTGCCAGAGCATGAAATTGGACAGCCGCTGCTCCCCGGAGGACCGGAGGAACATGTCCACGTCGGGCAGCTGCGGCTCGTCCAGGTACCGCTGCACGGTGTCCTCCGTGATGGACCCCGGCTTGAGCAGACCCTCACGGGCGTCACGGGCCATGGCTGCGGCGGCGTCCGCAATCTCCGCCCGGCCGCCGTAGTTCACGCACATGGTCAGCGTGATGACGTCGTTGCCCTCCGTCTCGCGCTCGGCGGTCTCCAGCCGCTTGATCACCGAGCCCCACAGCCGCGGGCGACGCCCGGCCCAGCGGACCCTGATCCCCCACTCCTGGAACGTGGGCAGCTGGCGGGACATCACGTCCCCCGTGAAGTTCATGAGGAAGGCCACCTCGGACGGTGAGCGCTTCCAGTTCTCCGTGGAGAAGGCATATGCGGAGACGTTGGGGATGCCCAGCTCGATGGCACCGGCCACCACGTCCATCAGGGCCCGTTCCCCGGCCCGGTGGCCCTCCGTGCGCGGAAGCCCCCGCTGATTGGCCCACCTGCCGTTGCCGTCCATCACGAGCGCCACGTGCTGGGGAAGAAGGGCGGGGTGGATGTCGGGCGCGGTCTCCCCGCTGGAGTGCGGCGGCGGGGGGCTGAAGCGGTTCACGCGGTGGTCCTCTCGGAGCGACGGTCGGTACTCCCCCACCCTAGAACCTGGCAGGGCCCACCCCGTGCGGGTCAGCGGTCTGCGGGGGCCTCCGGTGCTGCGTCCCAGGTTCCCGCTCGCTCCACGAGAGCCAGGGCTCGCACGGTGCGCTCCATGTGCCACTGGACGTAGGTGGCCACGAACCCGGCCGCCGCACGCGCCGTCCGGGGATCGGCGGCGTCGATGGTGGGCCAGTGACCGCGCAGCAGACCGTCCAGCAGCTGGAACGTGGCGTCGCTCGGTGCGGCCGAACCCGGGGGGCGGCACTGCGGGCACACGGCGCCGCCGAGTGCGGCGGAGAACGACCGGTGGGGCCCGGGAGCACCGCAGCGGGCGCAGTCCACGAAACTCGGCGTCCACCCCGCCAGGGAGACGGCCCGCAGCAGGTAGGAATCGAGGATTCGCCCGGGTTCGTGCAGCCCCCGGGCCACCGCCGAGAGCGCTCCGACGAGCAGCCGGTAGTGCTGGGAGGAGGTGTCGTGGTCGTCGGCGGTGAGTTTCTCTGCCGTCTCCGCCATGGCCGCGGCCGCGGTGTAGCTCTCGTAGTCGGAGGCGATCCGCTCCCCGTAGGACCGCTTGCCGATGGCCTGGGACACGATGTCCAGGGTCCGCCCGTGGACCAGCTGCACCTCGGCCACGTTGAACGGCTCGAGGCGGGCCCCGAAACGGGACGTGGTGCGGCGCACACCCTTGGCCACGGCCCGCACCTGCCCGTGCTCGGCGCTGAGCAGGATCACGATGCGGTCCGCCTCACCCAGCTTGTAGGTGCGCAGCACCACGGCGTCGTCGCGGTAGCTGCGCGAGGCGAAGGTTGAACGGGTCACGCGCGCCATTGTGCCACCCCGCGCGGTGCCCTGCGCGCTGGTCCGGGAGCGCGGTCCGCACGGACAACGCCGCCCCTCGGTCTGCCGGACCGTGGCGGTGCGCTCCGTGCCCCGCCGGGGACCGCTCGGTGCCGGGCCGGTGGCTGCGCCGCGGTCCGGAGCCACCGGGGTCCGACGATCCCCGCGGTGCACCGTCGGGGCCCGGCCGTACTGGCCGGGGCCCCGACAGGCGCGGAACCGCAGCCCCCGCGGGCCCGGACGGGGACGTCGGGATCAGTCCTGCTCGGCGCCCTGGGCGTCCCGCACCGCGCGGTTGACGGCCGAGATCACGGCCTTGAGCGACGCACGGGTGGTGTTGCTGTCCATGCCGGCACCCCACAGCACCCGGTCCCCCACCGCCAGCTCCACGTAGCTGGCCGCCTGGGCGTTCGCAGAGGCGGACAGGGTGTGCTCGGTGTAGTCGAGCAGGCGCACGTCCACGCCCTCCTGGTTGAACAGGTTGATCAGGGCGTCGATGGGACCGGTGCCCTGCGCGGTGCGCTCGCGGTGCTCACCGCCCACGTCCAGACCGATCTCCAGCACGGTGCCGCCCTCGTCCTCCGCATGGGTGGAGATGGAGGTGATGCGGTAGTGGCCCCACCGGGAGGTGCCGTCCGTGGTGGGCAGGTACTCGTCCGAGAAGATCTTCCACAGCTGCTGCGCCGAGACCTCGGAACCGGACGTCTCCGTGTACTTCTGCACGGCACCCGAGAACTCGATCTGGGCGCGGCGGGGCAGGTCGATCCCGTACTCGCTCTTGAGCAGGTAGGCCACACCACCCTTGCCGGACTGCGAGTTCACGCGGATCACGGCCTCGTAGCTGCGCCCCACGTCCTTGGGGTCGATGGGCAGGTACGGCACCGCCCACTCGAGGTCGTCCACGCCCACGCCCTGCTGCTCGGCGTCGCGCTGCATGGCCTCGAAGCCCTTCTTGATGGCGTCCTGGTGCGAGCCCGAGAACGCCGTGAACACCAGGTCACCGCCATACGGGCTGCGCTCGGGGACGGGCAGCTGGTTGCAGTGCTCCACGGTGCGGCGGATCTCCTCGATGTCCGAGAAGTCGATCTGCGGGTCCACGCCCTGGGTCAGCAGGTTCAGCCCCAGGGTCACCAGGTCCACGTTGCCGGTGCGCTCGCCGTTGCCGAACAGGCACCCCTCGATCCGGTCCGCCCCGGCCAGGTAGCCCAGCTCCGCGGCGGCCACACCCGTGCCGCGGTCGTTGTGGGGGTGCAGGGACAGGATGATGTCCTCCCGGTGGTACAGGTGACGGCCCATCCACTCGATGGTGTCCGCGTACACGTTGGGGGTGGCCATCTCCACGGTGGCGGGCAGGTTGACGATCATCTGCCGTCCGTTGCCGATCTCGAAGGTCTCGGCCACCTCGTTGCAGATCCGGGCCGCGAACTCCAGCTCGGTGCCGGTGTAGGACTCCGGGGAGTACTCGTAGACGATGTTCGTGCCGCTGAGCTGCTCCTCGTACTTGCGGCACAGGCGGGCCCCGGTCAGGGCGATGTCCACGATCCCGTCCATGTCCTGCTGGAACACCACGCGCCGCTGCAGGGTGGAGGTGGAGTTGTAGAGGTGCACGATTGCGTTCTTGGCGCCGTCGATGGCCTCGTAGGTGCGTTCGATCAGGTGCTCCCGGGACTGGGTCAGCACCTGGATCGAGACGTCGTCCGGGATGTGACCGCCCTCCACCAGCGTGCGCACGAAGTCGAAGTCGGTCTGGGACGCGGACGGGAAGCCCACCTCGATCTCCTTGAAGCCCATGCGCACGAGCAGCTGGAACATCTTCAGCTTGCGGTGGGAGTCCATGGGGTCGATCAGGGCCTGGTTGCCGTCCCGCAGGTCCACGGCGCACCAGCGCGGCGCCGTGGTGGCCACCTTGTCCGGCCACGTGCGGTCGGACATGTCGAACGGGAAGTTCTGCTGGTACGGGGTGTACTTGTGGGCGGGCATGCCGGAGGGGCGCTGCAGGTTCTTCACGGGAGGGGCCTTTCGAGCTGTGACGTGGTGGCCGGCACCGGGCGACTCCGCAGCGGGTGCTCGGCCGTTGAACGTTGTGTCAGGCCCCGCTGCGGCACGTAAGCAGGAGTCGCTGCACGTTGGTCCACATGTGATCCAACGTACCACCGGGGGTGCGCATCACCACAACGTCAGCCGTCCGCTGTGGCCTGGCACGTGAACTGCTCCGCCGTCTGGCCGTCGAGCCCGTCCGGCAGCTGCTGGTCCCGGGTCATCCGGTCCCCGCTCGTGAAGTCCTGCCCCACGGCCACCTCCACGCCCTCGACCTCGTAGGACGCCACCAGCTGGCTGTCCGAGACATTGAGCAGCCGCGCGACGTCGTCCGCGGCCACCGCCCAGTCCGGGTGGTAGAAGATCTGCGTGGCGGACAGCTGGGCGCCCGAGCGGCCGCTGCGGGTCTGCTCGTAGCCGGCCTTCTTCAGCACGGACACGAGCTGCGCGTCCCGTCCGCCCGCGTCCGAGCGGTTGGTCACGGTGACGGGAACGAGGGCCGGGGCCACCGCGGGGGCGGTCGCGGAGGGCGTGGCGCTCGACGGCGCGGCGGCACCGGGTGCCGAGGGTGCGGCGTCGTCCGAGGTGGCGGGCGAGGGCGACGACGCGGACGGGGACGCAGAGCCCTGCGTGCCGCCCGTGACCCCGACGTCCTGCTGGAGGGTGGCGAACAGCTTCTGGGCCGGCTGCTCCTCGAGCTGCAGCCGGTTGGGGTCCTCCGGGTGCGGGTGCGTGGGGGCCGTGACGAACGCGATGCTGCCCGGGTCGATGCCGTTGAAGGTGCCCGCGATCTCCACGAGCGCGGGAATGGAGGTGAGCCCCTGGTCCACGTGCAGGTTCTGCGTCATGACCTCGGCGATGTGGTAGAGCTGCGGCAGGTTGGTGAGCGTCCCGTCCGCCTGGATCTTGCGTGTCAGGGACGCCAGGAAGGCCTGCTGGGAGCGGATTCTGGCCTCGTCCCCGCCGTTGCCGAACGCGGCGCGGGAGCGCAGGAACGCGAGGGCCTGCTCCCCCTCCACGGTGGAGATGCCGGCGGGCAGCTTCAGCCCGGACTTGGGGTCGTCCACGGCCTCGTTGACGCACACCTCCACGCCGCCCACGGCGGTGGAGAGCTCGGTGACGGCGTTGAAGTCCGCCAGCATGAAGTGGTCCACGTCCACACCGGTGAGCTTGTTGATGGCCGCGACCGTGCACCCGGGGCCGCCGCGCTCCACCGCGCTGTTGAGCATGTCCGTCCCGGCCGGGTAGACCTTCCCGGACTCGGGGTCGGTGCACTGCGGGATGTCCACCACGAGGTCCCGTGGGAAGGACACCACGGTCACGGCGTCCCGGGCCTCGGTGACGTGCACGAGCATCATCACGTCAGTGCGTCCCTCGGAGTCCTCGGCGCTGCCGTACTCGCTGTTGCCCTGTCCGCTGCGCGTGTCCGAGCCCATCACCAGGATGTCCAGCGGGCCACCCTCCACGGCGTTTGAGCTCTCCGAGAGGTCCAGTGGACTGGAGGTGAGGTTGCTCGTGAGCCGCAGAGCGGCCACCCCGCCCAGTCCGATCACGCTGATCAGCGCCAGGACCACGAGGATCACGGCGATCCTGCGGGTCGAGGAGCGGTGCTCCCGGGCCCGGTGGTGGCGTCCCGTCTGACGGAGCTCGAACGGCTCCTCCGCCGGCGCGGCGCTCTGCGCGGGCTGGGAGGCCCACGGCGCCGCCGCGCCGGGTTCACGGCGGCTGCGGTGACTGGGACTGGGTTCCACCGGTGACTCCTGGGAAGTTGATCTCGCGGGGTCGCGGCGCCGACGGTCAATCCGGCGGGGCACTCCCCGCGGGGGGGGACGGCTCGGACCGGGTCAGAACCCCAGCTTGGACAGCTGCCTGGGGTCCCGCTGCCACTCCTTGGCCACCTTGACGTGGAGGTCCAGGTAGATGCGGGTGCCGAGCAGCGCCTCGATCTGCTCACGGGAGCGCGTGCCGATCTCGCGCAGCCGCGCCCCCCGCTTGCCGATCACGATCGCCTTCTGGGACGGACGCTCCACGTAGAGGCTCGCGTGCACGTCCAGCATGGGGTTCTCGGGCGAGCGCCCCTCGCGCTCGGAGACCTCGTCCACCACCACGGCCAGGGAGTGCGGCAGCTCGTCCCGCACGCCCTCCAGGGCGGCCTCGCGGATGAGCTCGCCCATCATGGTGACCTCCGGCTCGTCCGTGAGGTCGCCCTCCGGGTACAGCGGCGGGGACACCGGCATGAGGGACACGAGCAGCTCGCCCAGCTCGTCCACCTGGTAGCCGTCCGCGGCGCTCACGGGGATCACGTGGGCCCAGCCGGCGTCCTCGTCCGACGCCGCCCCCCGGCCCGGCGCGGAGGGGGGCCGTCCCGAGGACGCGGCGTCGCGGCGTCGTCGGCGGGCCTCACGCTGGGCGCGCTCCGCGGTGACGACCTCGCGGCCCAGCTCGCTCACCGCGAGCAGCTGCTCCATGAGCCGGTCCTGCGGCACGAGGTCGGCCTTGGTCACGATCGCGACGACCGGTGTGCGCCCCACGGCGGCGACCACCTGCTGCGCGATGTAGCGGTCCCCGGGACCCACCTTCTGGTCGGCGGGAACGCAGAAGCCGATCACGTCCACCTCGCCGAGGGTCTCCGCGACCACGTCGTTGAGCCGCTGACCCAGCAGGGTGCGGGGCCGGTGCAGACCGGGGGTGTCCACGAGGACCAGCTGTCCGTCCTGGCGGTGGACGATGCCGCGGATCGTGTGCCGGGTGGTCTGCGGGCGGTTGGAGGTGATGGCCACCTTCCGTCCCACCAGGGCGTTGGTGAGCGTGGACTTGCCCACGTTCGGGCGGCCCACGAACACCGCGAATCCGGCGCGGAAGTCCTGCTCGGCGGGGGTGCTGTCCTGGCTCATGCGACGTCCTCGGAAGTTCGGTGCGTGGTGCGGTGCGGCGGGCGGGGGGTCATGACATGGTCTCCACGGGCGCGTCGCGGCCGAGGAACTCCTCGAGCAGTGCGCGCTGCGCGCGGAACATGCGCTCGCGCTCGTCCTCCTCCGCGTGGTCGTGGCCGAGCAGGTGAAGCAGGGAGTGGGCGGTGAGCAGGCACAGCTCGTCCTCGGTGCTGTGCCCCGCGGCCTCCGCCTGGCGCTGCGCCACCGGAGGGCACAGCACGACGTCCCCGAGCACTCCCAGGGAGGGCTCCTCCGGGGTGCCCTCCCGCAGCTCGTCCATGGGGAAGGACATCACGTCCGTGGCGCCAGGCAGCTCCAGCCACTGCTCGTGCAGCTGGGCCATCTGCTCCTCGTCCACCACAGCGATCGAGACCTCGGTGTCCGGGTGCAGGTGCCAGCGCCGGAAGGCGAGCTCCACGAGCGCGCCCAGCTGGGCCGTGTCCACCGCGCGCCAGCACGGCGCCAGGCCGGCCTGGTCCTCTGGGGTCTCCCACGGCAGGTCGAACGCGACGCTCACCGCGCGGACCCCTGCCCCGGACCGGCCTCCGCGGCCCCGTGGGCGGGGCGGGCGGCACGCCGGTCCTCCTTGCGCCGCGCGCGCTCCACGCGGTGCCTGTTGGTCGTGTCGAACTGGTCGTACGCGGCCACGATCTCCCCCACGAGCTCGTGGCGCACCACGTCCGCGGAGGTCAGCTCGCAGAATGCGATGTCGTCGATCCCGCCCAGCACGTGCTGGACCTGGCGCAGCCCGGACTTGGTGGCGCCGGGGAGGTCCACCTGGGTGACGTCACCGGTCACCACGATCCGGGAGCCGAAACCCAGTCGGGTGAGGAACATCTTCATCTGCTCGGGCGTGGTGTTCTGGGCCTCGTCCAGGATCACGAAGGCGTCGTTGAGCGTGCGCCCTCGCATGTAGGCGAGCGGTGCCACCTCGATGCTGCCGGCCTCCATGAGCCGCGGAATGGACTCGGGGTCCATCATGTCGTGCAGCGCGTCGTAGAGCGGGCGCAGGTACGGGTCGATCTTGTCGTTGAGCGATCCGGGCAGGAACCCCAGCCGCTCCCCCGCCTCGACCGCGGGCCGCGTGAGGATGATCCGGTTGACCTCCTTGGCCTGCAGCGCGCGCACGGCCTTGGCCATGGCCAGGTAGGTCTTGCCGGTGCCCGCGGGGCCGATGCCGAACACCACGGTGTGCTCGTCGATCGCGTCCACGTAGGTCTTCTGGTTCACCGTCTTGGGGCGGATGGTGCGCCCGCGCGTGGACAGGATGCTCGTGGACAGCGCGCTCGAGGGCCGCAGGTCCTGGGCGTCACGCATCATGCGGGCCACGCGCATCACGGTGCGCTCGGTGATCTCCGTGCCGCGCAGCGCCATGGCCAGCAGCTCCTCGAGCAGCGACGCCGCCAGGCGGGTGTCCGTCACGGGCCCCTCGAGCACCACGTCCAGGTCCCGCACGGTCATCCGCACGGCCGGGAACTGCTGCTCCAGCAGGCGCAGAGTGGTGTCCGCCTGGCCCAGGCAGCGGACGGCGGTGTCCCGGTCCGGCATGTGCACGCTCACACGGGTGGTCTCACGGCTGGGACGGGATGCGGTGGTCAGGGTGTTGTTGCCCTCGAGTGCTTCGGTCATCGCCCCCCAGCCTATCCGCTCACGGCCCGGCCGGGGCCGCGGGTTGCAATCCGGTAACGGTCCCGTGCGCACGCGCGCAACGGTGGCACCGCACGTTTCTCCCCCGGTAGGTTGTGTCGTCGGCGGGACGCCCGCCACCACGACCACCGCCGGGCCGGGGACGGCAGCCACCGTCTCCTCGGTCCACGACGCCGACCGCGGCGTCGTACCGCCCGTCACGACCACTGCGACAGGCACCCAGGCGACCGAGAGGAACCCATGACGACCCGCATCCTGCACCGCGTCACCGCGCTCGCGGTGGCGGGCGTGCTCGCCGTTGGCGTCTCCTCGTGCGGCAATGCGGCAGACCGCCCGGACAACAAGTCCGCGGCCGCGCCGGGCATCGGCGCCGCGCACGGCAGCACCAACGACTCCGTGGACGGTGTGGCCACGGAGCAGGCCCCCGTGTACTGGGTGGGCACCGGCGAGGAGTCGGGCTACCTCTTCCGGGAGTTCCGCACCCCCGTGACGAGCGACATCGCAGATCCCGTGGCACGCGCGGCCCTCACCGTCACCGCGGCCGCGCCCTCCGACCCCGACTACCGCACACTGTGGTCCGCGGTCGACACCGTGGGAACCAGCGTCACCCCGGACGGCACCGTCACAGTGGACCTGCCGGCTGCGGCGTTCACGGCGCAGCTCTCCGAGCAGGACGCCCGGATGGCGCTGCAGCAGATGGTCTACACCGTCTCCGCCGCCGCGGTCACCGCGGGCCTGCTGGACTCCGCCACCGCCAAGGAGGTCCGCATCCTGGTGGACGGACGCACGGGCTACCGGGCCTTCGGCGCGGTGACCCTGGACGACCCGCTCACGCGGGACCCCGCGCTCGCGGCGCCCATCTGGCTCATCGACCCCCAGACGGGCACGGATCCCGGCAGCCCGCTCACGATCTTCGCCCGCATCCTGCCCTCCGTGCACAACGTCCGGTGGGAAATCACCTCGGGCGAGCGGCGCGTCAAGGGCGACACCGTGGACGGACCCACGCCCGGCACCGATCCCACCACAGGAACGGAGCTGCGCACCGTGGTGGACCTGGAACCGGGGACCTACACCATCCGGGTGAGCGGCACGGACGAGCAGGGCCACACGATCGCGGACGACCACGAGATCACGGTGTCCCCCGCGGACTGAGCACGGTCCGGAACCGTCCTCCTCAGTCCCACAGCCCCAGCACCGCGCTCAGCGCCGCGAGTGCCGCCGGACCCGCCGTGGAGGAGCGCATCACCGTGGCGCCCAGGCGCACGGGCCGCGCGCCGGCCGCGCACAGTGCTTCGAGCTCCCGCTCGCTGATCCCGCCCTCGGGACCGACGACCACCGCCACGTGCTCCTGCTCGCCCCAGGCGGCCACCTCGCGGGACGACCACGGGACGTTCGCGCTCTCGTGGAGCACGAGCCACAGCGTGCCCGGCTCGGAACGGATCAGCTCTGCCAGCCCGGCCGTGTCCACCCACGGTGCCAGTTCTGGCCACGTGGCCCTGCGGGACTGCTTGGCCGCGGTGGCCAGCAGCGACTCCCACTTGCCCATGGTCTTGGCGGCGCGCTCGGCCCGCAGGCGCACGATGCTGCGCTCTGCCTGCCAGGGCACCACCCGGGAGACCCCGAGCTCGGTCGCCGACTCGACGGCCTGAAGGTCCCGCTCCCCCTTGGCCAGTGCCTGCACCAGGCTCAGCAGAGGCCGCGGCTGCGGTTCACGCGCGACTGACTTCACGGCCACGGTCATCCGGTCCTTCTCACCGTCCCTGAAGATGCACGTGGCGCGGGTGCCGTGGCCGTCCACGAGGTCGAGGAGCTCGCCGGCGCGCAGCCGGCGCACGGTCACCGCGTGGCGCGCCTCGGGCCCGTGCACGTCGAGGAGCTCCCCCGGACGGGCCCGGGAGAGCTCCTCACCGGGGTGGTGGAAGACGGGGTTGGTCACTGGTCGTTGAACCGCCCGCGCAGCCGGGAGAAGAATCCGCCCGAACCGGTGGCGTTGACCGTGGTGCCGTCGTGGGCCTCCTCGTCCCGCAGCTGCGCCAGCCGCTGCACGAGCTCACGCTGCTCGCCCGTGAGGTTGCGGGGGGTCTCCACCTCGAAGTGGACCTGCAGGTTTCCGCGTCCCTTGCCGCGCAGGTGCGTCACGCCGAGCCCGTCGAGGGTCACGGTGGCGCCGGACTGGGTTCCGGGCTCCACCGCCACGCTGCGGGTGCCGTCGAAGGTCTCCAGGGTCACGGTGGTGCCCAGGGCGGCCGCGGTCATGGGGATGCGCAGCCGGGCGTGGAGGTCGTCGCCCTCGCGGTGGAACGTGGGGTCCGGGTCCACCTTGAGCTCCACGAAGAGGTCGCCGTTGGGCCCACCGGCGGTGCCGGCCTCGCCCTGGCCGCCCAGGCGGATGCGGTTGCCGGACTGGATGCCGGCGGGGATCTTCACGGTGAGCGGGCGGCGGTCACGCACCCGGCCCTCGCCGTAGCACTCGTGGCACGGGCTCTCGATCACGGTGCCAAAGCCGTTGCACTGCGAGCACGGGCCCTGCGTGGTGACCATGCCCAGGATGGACTGGCGCTGGTACTGCATGTGCCCCGAGCCGCGGCACATGCTGCACGTGGTGGGGCTGGTGCCGGGCTGGCAGCAGGAGCCCTCGCACGCGGGGCACACCACGGCGGTGTCCACGGTGATGTCCTTCTCCACCCCGAACACGGCGTCCTTGAGGGAGATGCGCACGTTGATCAGTGCGTCCTGGCCCTGCCGGGTGCGGGACTGCGGGCCGCGCTGGCCGCCCGCCCCCGCGCCCTGGAAGAACGTCTCGAAGATGTCGGAGAAGCCGAACCCGGAGCCCGGGAAGCCACCGCCGAAGCCGGTGTCCGTGCCGTTCTCGTTGCCCGTGGCGTCGTAGACCCGGCGCTTGTCGGGGTCCGAGAGGACGTCGTTGGCGTGCGAGACGCGCTTGAACTCCTCCGCGGCCTCTGGTGACGGGTTGACGTCCGGGTGCAGCTTGCGCGCCTTCTTGCGGTAGGCGCGCTTGATCTCTTCGGCGCTGGCGTCACGGCTCACGCCGAGGGTTTCGTAGTGGTCGCTCACGATGTCGTCGCTTCTGCTTTCGTCGGGTCTGTGGTCTCGGTCGGGGCGGCGCCGGCGCGGCGCTCAGTCCCCCAGGTTCCTGGAGAGGTATCGGGCCACCGCGCGCACGGAGGCCATGGTGGTCGGGTAGTCCATGCGGGTGGGTCCCACCACGCCCACCTTGGAGGCGGCGCGCGGTCCGTAGCCGGTGGCCACCACGGAGGCTTCTGCCAGCGGGTCGTCGCACTCCTCGGAGCCGATCCGCACGGCCACCCCGCGCTCGTCCTGCTGCATCTCGGACAACAACCGCAGCATGGTCACTTGTTCCTCCAGTGCCTCCAGCACCGGGGAGATGCTCTGCGGGAAGTCGCCGCTGAACCTCGCGAGGTTGGCCGTGCCGGCCATCACCAGGCGGTGCTCGTCCGTGGCCGAGGCGAGCAGGGAGAGGGTCTCCCCGACGGCGTCCCCGGCCTCGCGCAACTCCGCGGGCAGCGTCTCCCCCAGTCCGGCGACGGCGCTCGGCACGGCATCCAGCGCCTGTCCCAGCACCCGGGCGAGCACGCGGGCACGCAGCTCCAGCAGCTGGGGCTCCTCCAGCGCGGTGCGCAGCTCCACGGCCCGCTGCACCACGCGGCCCGAGGTGGGGATGAGGATGACCAGCACGGCCGCACCCACGTCCACGAGCTCCACGTGGCGCACGGTGGTTCCCGTGCGCACGGGGTACTGGATCACGGCCGCCTGGTGGGTCAGCTGCGCGAGCAGGCGCACAGTCCGCTCCATGACGTCGTCGATGTCCTGCGCGTCCTCCAGGAACACCTGGATGGCGCGGCGCTGGGCAGGACTCAACGGCTGGACCGCGGCGATCTGGTCCACGAACACGCGGTAGCCCTGGTCGGTGGGGATCCGCCCGGAACTGGTGTGCGGTGCCACGATGAGACCGGCGTCCTCGAGGGCCGCCATGTCGTTGCGCACCGTGGCCGAGGACACGGGAAGCCGGTGGCGCTCCACGAGCGCCTTGGAGCCCACGGGTTCGCGGGAGTGGACGTAGTCCTCCACGATGGCCCGCAGGATCTGCACCCTGCGCGGATGGTCCATGGTCCTCACCTCCCGTGGCGTGTCGAGCAACGGGCCGTGCGCCCGTCGTGGCCGAGCACCAATTTTGGCACTCATCCAGTCACAGTGCTAATCCCCCAGTCTAGGGCGCGGGTGCCCCGGGGCCGCTTTGGTACGCTCGCGGCTGATCTGCCCGCCGCACCGAGGAGGAACCCGTGAACGCACCCGGCTGGGGCTGGGGTCCCCAGGACCTGGACAGCCCCGAGGTGTCCCGCACCCGGCCGAGGGCGCGCGAGGTCGCCGTGGCGCGCGACATGGTGCTGGAGGACGTCGAGACCGGGTGGGTGGGCGCCGTCGTCAGCGTGGAGGTGATCGGCGGCATGCGCGTGGTGGGGCTCGAGGACCGCCACGGCCGGGTCAAGACCTTTCCACTGGGGCCGGGCTTCCTGCTGGACGGCGAACCCGTGCGGCTCACACCCCCCGCGCCGCGGAGCGCCCCCGCCGGCAAGCGCATCACGCGCTCCGGCTCCGTGGCGGTGGAGGGCCTCAGGGCGTCCGTGGCCAAGGAGTCGCGCGTGTGGGTCGAGGGCTACCACGACGCCGAGCTCGTGGCCAAGGTCTGGGGGCACGACCTCGCGGTGGAGGGCATCGTGGTGGAGCCCCTGCACGGCATCGACGACCTGCCCGCCGCCATCCGTGTCTTCAACCCTGGCCCGCAGCGACGCCTGGGGATCCTGGTGGACCACCTGGTGGCCGGCTCCAAGGAGTCCCGCATCGCCGAGCAGGCCCTGCGGGTTCCGGGTGCCGCGGACAACGTGCTGATCCTGGGGCACCCCTACGTGGACATCTGGCAGGCCGTGAAGCCCTCCGCGCTGGGCATCCCCGCGTGGCCCGTGATCCCGCGCGGAGTGGACTGGAAGACCGGCATGGCCAAGGCATTGGGACTGCCCCACCGCACCCCGCAGGACGGGGGCCGCGCGTGGCAGCAGATCCTCACGCGCGTGAACACCTACGCGGACCTGGAGCCTGCGCTGCTGGGCCGTGTGGAGGAGCTCATCGACTTCCTGACCGCGGACCAGGGCACCGCACGCTGAGCCGTCCCCGAACACGGGCGGCCGCAGGGGTCCCGCGGTGTGACGCACACCGTGGCGAGCTCCCAGACGCCCCCGGTATCATCGGGGGAACCAGACCCCCGCTCTCCCGTCTGGTCCGGCTACCGCCCCTGAAAGGGACACCCTCACGTGACTGACGTTGCCTCCACGCCCTCTGCCTCCGCCCAGGACTCCGCCGCGCCGTTCGAGTCCGTGCACCCGGTGGCCCAGCCCCTGGACGTCAACCAGGACCGCCAGTGGGCCACCCTGGCCCACCTCGGCGGCGTGGTGGGTGTGATCCCGAGCTACGTGATCCACCGCGTGTTCAAGGACCGCGGACCGTTCACCGCCCAGGAGTCCCGCGAGGCGGCCAACTACACCATGCTCCCCAGCATCATCGTGCTGGGCGGCATCCTGCTGTCCCTGCTCCCCGTGGTCGGCGGTGTGTTCTCGGTCGTCGCCGCCGTCACCTGGGTGTTCCTGGCGGTCACCTCGGTGCGGGCCGGCATCAAGGTCAACCGCGGTGAGCCGCACCAGTACCGCGCCAACACCCACCTCTACGACCGCTTCACCGGCCACCGGGGCTGACTCGGGCCCCGTCCCGGCTGCGGTGCGCACGACGTGTGCCCGGTGCCGCGTTGCGACCCTGCCGCACAGCTCACCAGTCGAGCAGCCGCCGCGTCACGGCGTCGGCCATGAGGCGCCCGGCATCCGTGAGCACCGCCGTGCCCGCCAGGGCCGCGGGGCCGTCCAGCCAGCCGTCCGCGATCAGCCCCGCCACGGCCCGGCGGCCCTCCGGACGCAGGGACGAGACCGGGATGCCCTCGCTGATCCGGATGCCGAGCATCACGTGCTCCACGTACTGGGTGTCCGCGTCCAGGGTCTCGCGACCCACCGCGGGTGAGACCCCCGCGCGCACCTTGTTGGTGTAGGGCAGCGGGTGCTTGAGGTTCCACCAGCGCACCCCGTCCACGTGGGAGTGGGCTCCGGGTCCGATGCCCCACCAGTCCTGGTTTCGCCAGTAGGCGATGTTGTGCGCGCTGCGGTTCTGTTCCGCCGTGCGCCCGTGGGCGGCACGCGAGAAGTTGGACACCTCGTACCACGCAAAGCCCGCGTCCCGCAGCATGCGGTCCGCGAGCGTGTACTTGTCCGCCTGGTCGTCCGGGTCCGGCTCGGGCACCTCGCCGCGCCGGATCTGGGCGGCCAGCTTGGTGCCGTCCTCGATGATGAGCGAGTACGCGGAGACGTGGTCCGGTTCCATGGCCAGGGCCGCCTCCACGGAGACCTCCCATTCCCGCAGACTCTCCCCCGGAGTTCCGTGGATCAGGTCCACGCTCGTGCCCAGCCCGCGCTCCTTGGCCCAGCCGACGGCGCGCGGCACGTTCGCGGGGGTGTGCGTGCGTTCCAGCACGGCCAGCACGTGCGGCACCGCGGACTGCATCCCGAAGGACACCCGGGTGACACCGGCCTCGGCGAGGACGTCGAAGGTCTCCTGGGTGACGGAGTCGGGGTTCGCCTCGACCGTGACCTCGGCGTCCGGCGCCAGCCCGAAGCTCTCCCGGGCCTGGTGCAGCATGGCGGCGAGTTCCCGCGCGGGCAGCAGCGTGGGGGTGCCCCCGCCGAAGAACACGCTGTGCAGCGGCCGCGGTGGTGCACCGGCGGCGTCGAGCACCGAGCGTGCGAAGCGGACCTCCGCGGCGGCGTCGGCGTGGTAGTCCGCGCGGGACACGCCGTCCCCGAGCTGCTCCATGGTGTACGTGTTGAAGTCGCAGTACCCGCAGCGCACGGCGCAGAACGGGACGTGGACGTACAGGCTCAGGGTGCGCTCGGCGGCGCGGGCCACCGCACCGGCGGGCAGTGCGCCGTCCTCCGGAGCCGGATCACCCTCCGGTTGCGCGGGCACTACTTCTTCTTGTCCTTGCCGTTGTCCTCGTCCGAGGACAGCGCGGCCACGAAGGCCTCCTGGGGGACCTCCACGCGGCCCACCATCTTCATGCGCTTCTTGCCCTCCTTCTGCTTCTCCAGCAGCTTGCGCTTGCGGGAGATGTCTCCGCCGTAGCACTTGGAGAGCACGTCCTTGCGGATCGCGCGGATGTTCTCACGCGCGATGATGCGCGAGCCGATGGCCGCCTGGATGGGCACCTCGTACTGCTGGCGCGGGATGAGCTTCTGCAGCTTGCCCGTCATCAGCACGCCGTAGGAGTAGGCCTTGTCCTTGTGGGTGATGGCGCTGAACGCGTCCACCTGCTCGCCCTGCAGCAGGATGTCCACCTTGACCAGGTCCGCGGCCTGCTCGCCGTCCGCCTTCCAGTCCAGGGACGCGTAGCCGCGGGTCTTGGACTTGAGCTGGTCGAAGAAGTCGAACACGATCTCCGCGAGCGGCAGTCGGTAGCGCAGCTCCACGCGGTCCTCGGAGAGGTAGTCCATGCCCTTCATCTCGCCGCGCTTGGACTGGGACAGCTCCATGACCGCGCCGATGAACTCGGACGGCACCAGAATGGTGGCCGAGACCATGGGCTCGCGGATCTCCAGGATCCGGCCCTCGGGGAACTCGGAGGGGTTGGTGACCTCCACCTCGGAGTGGTCCTCGAGCGTCACGTTGTAGGACACCGAGGGCGCCGTGGAGATCAGGTCCAGGTTGAACTCGCGCTCCAGGCGGTCCCGGGTGATCTCCAGGTGCAGCAGGCCCAGGAACCCGCAGCGGAAGCCGAAGCCGAGTGCTGCGGACGTCTCGGGCTCGTAGACCAGGGCGGCGTCGTTGAGCTGCAGCTTCTCCAGGGCGTCGCGCAGCACCGGGTAGTCGGAGCCCTCCACCGGGAACAGGCCCGAGAAGACCATGGGCTTGGGGTCCTGGTAACCGCCCAGGGACTCCTGAGCAGGCTTCTGCTGGTTGGTCACGGTGTCGCCCACGCGGGACTGGCGGACGTCCTTCACACCCGTGATGAGGTAGCCCACCTCCCCCACGCTCAGCCCCTTGGACGGGATGGGCTCCGGGGAGATCACGCCGATCTCCAGCAGCTCGTGCGTGGCGCCCGTGGACATCATCTCGATGCGCTCGCGGGGCACCAGGGTGCCATCCACCACGCGCACGTAGGTGACCACTCCGCGGTACGTGTCGTACACGGAGTCGAAGATCATGGCGCGCGACGGCGCGTCCTTCACGCCCTGGGGGGCCGGGACGTCCCGCACGATGCGGTCCAGCAGCTCCTCCACGCCCTCACCGGTCTTGCCGGAGACCTTCAGGACCTCCTCCGGCTCCACGCCGATGAGGTTGGCGAGCTCCGCCGCGTACTTCTCCGGCTGCGCGGCCGGAAGGTCGATCTTGTTGAGCACCGGAATGATCGTGAGGTCGTTCTCGATGGCCAGGTACAGGTTGGCGAGCGTCTGCGCCTCGATGCCCTGGGCGGCGTCCACCAGCAGGATGGTGGCCTCGCACGCGGCCAGGGAGCGGGAGACTTCGTACGTGAAGTCCACGTGCCCGGGCGTGTCGATCATGTTCAGCGCGTAGTCCGTGCCGTCCACGTTCCACGGCATGCGCACCGCCTGGGACTTGATGGTGATCCCGCGCTCGCGCTCGATGTCCATGCGGTCCAGGTACTGGGCCTTCATCTGCCGGGGCGTCACCACGCCCGTGGCCTGCAGCATGCGGTCCGCCAGCGTGGACTTGCCGTGGTCGATGTGGGCGATGATGCAGAAGTTCCTGATCACCGAGGGGTCGGTCGAGGCAGGTGCCGGTGGATTGACGGCCAACGGTGACACGGGCGGTCCTTTCGTTCTCAGGATGACTCCCCAGTTTCCCATGATCCCGGGCCGGGGGCGAACCGGTCCCCCTACGATGTCCCCATGGCCGACATCTCTCGACTCCTGAACCAGGGGCTGCGCCTCGTCCGCATGTACCAGCGCTACGCGGGCTCCCGCGGGCCCGCCTCCCGTTCGTCACGCTCCGGGGGCACGACGCCGCCGCCCATCGTGGCCCACGAGCGCGGCACATCGAGCGCGCGGCCGGGCACGGCGACGTCGCCCTCCCGCACCACTGCCTCGTACCCCGGGGACTGGACGGGGCCCGTGAACCCGCGGTGGGCCGCGAAGCCGGACGGCCGGCCCGATCCCGGGGAGGTCGTGTGGACCTGGGTGCCGTACCAGGAGGACCACTCGCGCGGGAAGGACCGGCCCGTGCTGATCGTGGACCGCGCCGGCGAGCACCTGCTGTGCGTGATGCTGACCTCCAAGGACCACGACACCGCCCGGCACGACGACCCCTTCTACGTGGACGTGGGCGTGGGTGGCTGGGACCGCTCGGGGCGGCCGTCGGAGGCGCGGATCGACCGGATCATCCCGGTGCGGCCGGAGGACGTGCGGCGTGAGGGCGCGGTGCTGGACCGCGCGCGGTTCGACGTCGTGGCGGCGGAGCTGACGCGGCGGCGATGAGCCCGGGTGAGCCCTCGCGGCACCGCGCGCCTACCCAGGGGCCGGCCCGCGCTCGCACATGCCGAAGGGCGTCATCGGGCACGTCGCCTCAACCCGGACCGGGCGGCGCACCCCGACGCTGTCGCGCCGCACCGGGCATCCGCGGCTCTGGTCTGCTAAAGTAGTCCGCTGTGTGTCCGCGCTGGTCGTCGGGCACAGCGGATGGTTGCCACCGAGCATCCCCACTCTCACAACTCAGTCGATGACCATCCGTGAGCCCTCACTGACCTACTTCCGCAATCGTTCTAGGAGTTACACGTGGCCAACATCAAGTCGCAGAAGAAGCGCATCCTCACCAACGAGAAGGCTCGCCTGCGCAACAACTCGTACAAGTCCGAGCTCAAGACGCTCATCCGCAAGGTGGATGCCGCTGTCGAGTCCGGCAACAAGGACGCCGCTGCTGAGACCCTGCGCACCGCGTCCCGCAAGCTCGACAAGGCCGTGTCCAAGGGCGTTCTGCACAAGAACACCGCGGCCAACAAGAAGTCCGGTCTGGCCAAGAAGGTCGCCAAGATCTGAATCGGCTGACACCGTCTCACTGACGGAGCACACGGGCCCGGCACTCCTCGCGAGTGCCGGGCCCGTTGTCGTGTGAGGTGTGCTGCCGCCCGTTCAGCGGTTGCCGGACGTGGCGATCACCGTGATGGCGCGCTCCACCGCGAAGTACGGGGACCGGGAGGCCCCCTTGACCTGGGCGTCCGCCTCGGCGATGGCCTGCAGCGCCCGGGTGACGTCCTGCGCCGTGAAGCGTCGCGCCTCGTTCTGGGCCCGCTCCACCTGCCATGGGGCGGCACCGACGTCCCGGGCAATCTGCCCCGCTCCCCCGCGCGACCCGGCCGTGAGCGCGATCAGCCGCATCTTCGAGCCCAGCGTGGCGACCATGGGCACGGGATCGACCCCCACGTCCACGGCCTGCCGCCACAGCTTCAGAGCCTGCTCGGCGTTGCCGGCCACGGCGGCGTCCGCCACCCGGAACGCGGTGACCTCCACGCGGCCGCCGTAGTACTTCTCCACGAGTTCGAGATCCACGGTCACGGGACCGTCCGCGATCAGCTGGGAGCACGCGGCGGCCAGCTCGGCGGTGGAGGTGCCGACCGCCGCGGCCAGGGCGCGGGCGGCGTCGGGCTCGATGCGTTTGTTCTGCGCGCGGAACTCCGCCAGGACGAACGAGGACTTGTCCCGGTCCGACTTGGGCGGGGTGCAGTCCAGGACGAGAGCCTTCTCCTTGAGGGCGTCCAGCAGCTTCTTGCCGCGGGTGCCGCCGGAGTGCTGCCACAGCACGGTGACGTCCGGGTCGGGGTTGGCCACGTAAGCCAGGGCGTCCGCGAGCAGGTGCTCGTTCATGCTCGCGAGCTCCTGGACGCACACGAGCTTGGGGTCGTCGAAGAGGGACGGGCTGGTGACCACGGCGAGCTGGCCCGGCTCGTAGTCCCCGGCCGCGATGTCCGTGACCTCGCAGGAACCGCGCTCCGCGCGGATGGTGTCCCGGAGCGTCTCCTTGATCCGCTGCAGGATGTACTCGTCCGAGCCGGAGGCCAGCACCAGCGGTTGAGGGGTGGCCTCACGCCACGAGGTCTGCGGTGCCGAGGGCGCCTGGCGGCGGGAAGACGTGCGTGCCGGGGTCATGGTGCTCCTCGTTCGTGGCCGACTGCTCGGGTGGCGACGCCGCTCGGACCCGGGTGCGAGCGGGCTCTCTCACCGGAAGGTGCGAGGCCGGGACGCCGACGCTGCCTCCTCATGCTAGCCGTGGGTGCAGACACCCCGGAGAGTCTGTGCAGGGCGAGAGCCGGCGCGGCCGCGTGCGGCACTGCGGACGAGTGCCGGGGCCCCGACGTCGTCCCGGCTGCACCCCGGCCCTTGCTCGTCGTTCCACTCCGCATCGCGGATCTGGTGGTGTCCCCCGAGCGCCCGGGTTCACCTGCTCGGTGTTCACCGCCGGATCACGCTCGGGTCGCAGTCCGGCGGACGCCGGGGCTCACCGCGAGCGCGGCGGGCGGCGGTAGGCGCGTTCGTACTGGCCGGGGACGGGCAGCTCCTGCACCCCAAGTTCGCGGGCGGCGGTGAGCGCCACGTGGGGGTCGCGCAGGGCTTCGCGGCCCATGAGGACCACGTCCGCGAGACCGGTGGCCACGATCTGTTCGGCCTGCCAGGCGGTGTCGATCATCCCGACCGCGGCCACGGGGACTCTGGCGGTGGTCTTGATCTCGGTGGCCAGGGGCACCTGGTAGCCGGGGCCCACCGGGATCTCGGCGGGGACGTTGGCGGCGGAGGAGACGTCGATGAGGTCCGCGCCGTGCTCGGCGAGCAACCCGGAGACGCGGGAGGTGTCCGTGACGGTGAGTCCGCCGTCGGTCCAGTCGGTGGCGGAGAGGCGCACGAGCAGGGGCATGTCCTCGGGGATCACGTCCCGGACGGCGTCGGTGACGCGCAGCAGCAGCCGGGCGCGGTTCTCCAGGGTGCCGCCGTACTCGTCCGTGCGCTCGTTGCTCAGCGGGGACAGGAACTCGTGGAGCAGGTAGCCGTGGGCGCCGTGGAGCTCCACGAAGTCCATGCCGGCTTCCACCGCGCGACGGGCCGACGCGGCGAACGCGGCCACGACCTCGTCGATGCCCCGCTCGTCCAGCGCGACGGGTTCTGCCAGGCCGGGAAAGGCGACGGCGGAGGGACCCACGGTCTCCCAGCCGCCGTCTTCTGCGGAGAGGGACCGTCCGGGATTCTCGGAGCCCCACGCGGCCTCGGTGCTGGCCTTGCGGCCCGCGTGGGCGAGCTGAACCCCGATGGCCGCGCCCTGCTGGTGGGCGAAGTCCACGATCCGCACGAGGGCGTCCCGCTGCTCGTCGTTCCACAGTCCCAGGTCCCGGGGACTGATCCGCCCCTCGGGCACGACGGCGCTCGCCTCCACGATCACGGCCCCCGCCCCACCGGCGGCGAGCGATCCGTAGTGGACGAGGTGCCAGTCGGTGGGCACGCCGTCCTCCCCGAACGCGGAGTACTGGCACATGGGCGGGACCCACAGCCGGTTGCGGACCGTGAGGCCGCGGAGGGTCAGGGGTTCGAACAGTGTGGAGCGCATGGCAGTCCTTTCGTCGACGTGGCCGCTGCACCGGGTGAGGTCCCTCCCACGGATGGGGTGGCCAGACCTGCCGTTCTCGACGGCGGCGGTTCCTCCGGGGACGACGCACACGCCCAGGGAGGGGGCCCTGTGGCATCACGTGAACAACGGATCCTCCGTGCGCGATATTTCTGCGGGCCCCGACTCAGCGGCGGGACACCACCACGCGCTCGCCCTCCCGGTGCACCCACAACGCACCGCTCTCATCCGTCCGAGCCACTGCAGCGCCCGCGTCCTGCAGCGCGGCGACCATCTGGGGGTGTGGGTGGCCGTAGCTGTTGTCCTCCCCCACGGAGATCACCGCGAGCGCTGGGTGGGTGTCGTGGATGATGTCGGTGCCTCCGTTGCGGGCGCCGTGGTGGGAGACCTTGAGGACGTCGACCGGGGGTGCATGTCCGCCGGGGAGGGTGCGCAGCGTGCGGCGGTAGCCGTCCGCTTCGAGGTCGCCTGCACTGAGCCAGGTGGTGGTGCCGTCGGGGCCGTCGAGGGTCAGGAGCAGCACGAGGGAGGCGTTGTTCTCGTCCTCGGAGGTGGGACGTGCTTTCGGGCTTCCCTTCGTGGGGGCCAGGACCTCCACGGTGAGTGGCCCCAGGTGCAGCTGCTCACCCGATGAGGGGCGTGTGGCGATGTCCGCCCACTGGGCGAGCTCATCCGGTGGGGTGTCCCCGGCTGCGGAGTACCAGACGCGGTCCACGTCCACGGTCTCGGCGAGGCCCTCGAATCCGGCAACGTGGTCGGCGTGGTCGTGGGTGGCGATCACCGCGTCCAGGTGGGTGACGTCAGCGTCCCGGAGGCACCGGGTCAGTGCCCGGGGGTCGGGCCCGCCGTCCACGAGCACGGCGCTGTGCTCACCCGTGCGGTGCAGGACGGCGTCCCCCTGCCCCACGTCGCACACCACCGACTCCCAGTCCGGGGGCGGGCGGAACCACCACAGCACGGCGGTGACCAGGAGCATGACCAGGGCGAGGGACGCGGTGACGGCGAGCAGGCGGCGTCGTGCCCGGAGGCGGTGTGCGCGGGCGCGCCACACGGCGTCGGGCAGCGGCGGCTCGGCGGGTCTGGGGTCCACCGAGCCGGTGGTGGGCGGCGGGCGGCGCATGCGACCGTCCACCGTGTGCAGGGCGGCAAGCGCGAGGACGGTCAGGAGCGTGAGCAGCAGGAATCCCAGCACCCCGGGTGGCCACGGGACGTGGGCGCCCGGCAGGGCGGCGAAGGTGTCGGCGATCCAGCCGAGGGTTCGCGCCGGGTAGGAGGCGATGCCCACGGGCAGGCTCGCGGCTCGGTCCCACCCCGCGAAGGAGGAGGGATCGGCCGCGCCCGGCAGGGCCCAGGACAGGGCCGGGCCCAGCAGGTGGCCGACCAGCAGCACGCACACCGCGAGCAGACCCGCCACCGTGACCACGGGGACCAGGGGCGAGGCGGCCATGTTCGCGGGCAGGGAGTACAGCGGCAGGTCCGGGTTGAGCAGCAGCAGCGCGGGGCCACACCACAGCTGGGCCACGAGCGGCACCGCGATGCACACGGCGAGCGCTGTGGGCAGGCGGGCGCTGAGCACCCGGGTGACGGGACGGGCGCTGACCACGATGCCAGCTGTGGCCAGCACGGAGAGCACGAATCCCATGTCCGTGGCGAGGTCCGGGCGCACGAGCACCAGTCCCGTCACCGCCGCGCACAGGGCGTTGAGGCTCACCCCGGTGCGCCCGCTGAGCATGGCGACGCCGCCCAGAGCCCCCATCACCCCGGCGCGCAGCACAGAGGGATCCGGGCCCACGAGCAGCACGAATCCCGCGAGCGCCAGGAGACCCACCCCCACGCACATGCGGCGGCCCGCGCCGAGGGACAGTGCGGTGAACCCGCTGAGAGTCATCACCAGCGCACAGTTGCTCCCGGAGACGGCCGTGAGGTGGGTCAGCCCGGTGTCCTTCATGCTCTGGGCGAGGGCCTCGGGCAGCTGGGAGGTGTCCCCCACCGTCATGCCGGGTACTAAACCTGCGCTGACGGCCCCGAAGCCTCCGGCGATGCGGGTGAGGTCCGCCCGGACGGTCTCCAGCAGACCGGGCTCCTCCGCTGGGCCTTCACCTGTCACGGGCGGGGAGGTCGCACGGGCCAGCAATCGGGCGGGCGCGGCGGTGTCCGCCACGGTCACGACGCCGCCCACACGCTGCCCGTCCTGCACGCCCTCCCAGCCGGGGTGGGTCGCGAACACCGTGAGCTCCGCGGCGGCGGGCTCCCCGTCTGCGCGCTGAAGGTCCAGGGTCACGGCCACCCCGTGGGATGCCTCCTGATCGCCCGCGCCGCTGCGTGACGTGTACGGCGACGGGACCCCGGACACCGTCCCCTCCACCCGCACGACCGAACCCTGGGGATGTCCGTCCAGGAACGCCGCAGCCGGCGCGGTCGCCGCAAGCGCGCTGACGACCGCCGCCGCCCCGGCGAGGAGCACGAGGGCGGCCATCGCAGGACCTGGAGGCGTGGGGCGCTGCTTCGCGGCGGAGGGGGCGCGTCGTGACGAGTCGCCGCTCCTTCGGGACAGAGCAGAACGCGAGGACCGGGCAGTGTGAGGGCGCTGAACACGGAGAGGGGGCCGAGCGCTGCGGCGGGGCTGACGAGCACGGCTCGGCGCAGTCCCTCCACGGATTGCCGGGCCGAGGATCCCGGGAGCACCGACCCGGCGCATGCGCTGTGCCCACCCCAGCGTCAGCCGGGCCCACCGTGGTACCCGCTCCACCACCGGGACCAGGACCGTGGCGACCAGCGCGCACGCGACACCCCCGACCCACCCGGCCGCCAGGGTAGCGGCGGCGGAGCCCCATACCGCGAGCGCCACGGGCAGCAGCCGCAGGTCCCACGTCACGCTCACACCGTGACCAGCGGCAGCAGCGCCTCCAGCATGGCGGGGCCCACTCCGCTGACGTCGTCCAGCTGCTCCGGGGCCGTGAACGCTCCGTGCTGGGTGCGGAACTCCACGATGCGCTGCGCAAGCACGGGCCCCACCTTGGGCAGCTCCTCGAGCTCGGCCTGGCTGGCGGTGTTGAGGTTCACCAGCGCCCCGCCGCCCGTGTCCGGAGCGCGCTGACCCCCTGCACCGGATGACCGTCCCGTGTCCGACCCACTCTGCCCGGGCGCTCCGGTCCCCGCGGACCCGCCCGGAGAGGACCCACCCGGAGCGGCATCACCTGGCGCGGACCCGGCGGACCGTGCTCCCGCACCCGGAGCGGCACCGGCAGCGAGCACCTTGTCCGCGTTGGACCGGTTGGGAATCACGATCTGGGCGCCGTCCACCACGGGCTCCGCCAGGTTGATGCGGTCCTTCACGGCCCCGGGTGTGAACCCTCCGGCGGCCTGGACCGCGTCCATGACGCGTGCTCCGGGAGACAGGGTGACCACCGAGGGGTCGTTGACCTCTCCCACCACGTGGACGGTCACGACACCACCGTCTGCGCCGGGCGAGGATCCCGCGATACCGGTTCCACGGTCCGCACCGGTGCCCGGTCCGCCGGGCGTCCGCGACGGCCCGCCGGACACGGACCCGGCACCCTCCGGTCCGCCCTCCGCCCCGTCCTGCGGGCTGTCAGCCCCCGAGGACGCGGTGGCCACCACCGCTTCCCCCTGAGACCCACCGGTCAGCAGACTCACGCACCCCACGCCGAGCGCAATGAGCAGCACGACGCACAGCAGCACGAGCGCGGGGCGGCTCAACCGGCGGCGCACGATCACGTCCTCGCGGTGCCGGGATGCCCCTGGGTCGGACCAGTCTCCGGCGTCTCCCTCGCGTTCGATTCCCGGGCCGGTCAGCGACCCGGGGCTGGAGTGGCTGGCCGCAGTCCCGGTGGAGGCGTGTGCCGCGTGACCCGCCGGAGCGCCCGACGACATGCTGGCCTCCCGCGAGACCGATCCGCCCGACAGGTCCTCGTCATCCTGGTGGCCGGGCACCGCCTGAGACGTCCCGCCCGCCCCGTTCTCGCGCAGCAGCGCGGTCAACCGCTCCGTGGCCTCGCTGTCCCGGAACCTGCGCCGCCCTCTGAAGTCGATGCCACTCATGCCCCCACTCCAGCGCGTCCCGCCGCCCCGCCAGGGGCGTCACCGCGTCACTGTGGACCCGGTGCACGATGTGGGGGTCAGGCGCCCGGCTGGGGAGCCCTCACACCGTGCGCGACCGGGCTGGAGGTGGGCCCCTCCACGATCGCCGCCTTCGTCCCCAGCCCCACGTGCGCGCTGAGCACCGGGGGCAGCTCACTGACCACCAGCTCGGCGTCCGGGCGGTAGCGGTCCATGAGCACCTCCCCGATCTCCCGCGCCCCGTGCGGGTCGGCCACGTGGTGCACGCACAGCACCGGATGCGCTGCCTCGGAGTGCTCCAGCGCGTCCCCCGCGAGCGCCATGAACCGCTGCTTCGCCCGCGGCAGCGACACCGGGCGCTCCACGGTCACGATCTTCCCCTCGGCCAGACTCAGCAGCGGCTTGATCTGCAGCATCGTGCCCACCATCGCCGTGGTCGGGTTCACCCGCCCGCCACGGCGCAGGGTGTCCAGGGAGCGCACCTGGATCAGCACCTGCGCACGGTGCGCCGCCTCGGTGGCTGCGCGGGCGACGTCGTCGATCCCCGCCCCCGACGCCGCCGCCTCCAGGGCTGCACGCACGCCCAGTCCCTGCGCCAGACCGGCGCTGCGGGTGTCCACGATGCGCACCGGGATGCCGATGTCCTGCCGCGCGATCCTCGCGGCCCCCACCGTGCCGGAGAGCTCACCCGAGAGGTGCACGGACACGACGGCCTCGAAGCCTGCCTCCTCGAAACCCCGGTAGGCCGCCCGCAGCCTGCCCGGGGAGGGGCGGGACGTGGTGACCGGGCGGCCCTCGGCCAGCGCGACCACCAGGGACGAGAACCGGTCCGCCTCGTCCTCGGTGTGCAGCTGCCCCCCGATCAGCACGGGCATGTCCACGAGCGCGAACCCGCCGGAGGACTCGACATCGGCGAGCCAGGACGGCGGGAGGGCCGCGGCGCTGTCGGTGACCACGGCGACCCGGCGTCGCCCGCCCCCTGTCCCGGGACATTGCAGCGTGGCCGGGGATCCCGGTGCATCAGGGGCACCGGGTCTATCCTCCGGGAGCACAGGATGGGCCGCGCGATGGTGACCCTGGGCGGGTCCCTGCGCTGCGGCGTCGTCCTCCGGGGCTCCCGCGGGAGACGCGGGCGGGGCCGGAGCGTCCTCCGGGAGCCCACCGCCGTCCGTGCGCAGCCCCGGGAACGGGCGGAGCCCGCCCTCCGGCTCGTGCGAGTCGGGGGACGGGCTCCGGGAACCGTGGGCGGTCATCAGACCACGATGTTCACGAGCTTGGGAGCACGCACGATCACCTTGCGCACCGTGGCGTCCGCCAGCAGCCGCTGGACCGTCTCCGAGGCCATGGCCGCGGCCTCCAGGTCCGCCTCGGTGATGTCCGCGGGGACCTCCAGGCGGTCACGGACCTTGCCTTTGATCTGGACCACGGCGGTCACGGTGTCCTGCACCAGCAGCGCAGGGTCCACGGCGGGCCACGGGGCGCGCACCACAGTGTCCTCGTGGCCGATCAGGTGCCACATGTCCTCGGCGGTGTACGGCGCCACGAGGCTCAGCAGGATCGCGACGGCCTCCACGGCCTCGCGCACCGCGGGATCCGCGGGCCCGCAGCCGGTGTCGATGGCCTTGCGCACCGTGTTCACCAGCTCCATGGTGCGGGCGATGACCACGTTGAACTTCCCGGCGTCCAGCAGCTGCTCGGCATCCGCGACCGTGCGGTGCGTGGCGCTGCGCAGCGCCTTGTTCCCGTCTGCGAAAGACGCCGCGGGGTCCGCCGTGCAGTCCTGCGCGAGGCGCCACGCGCGGGCCAGGAACTTCTGGGAGCCCTGCGGGGAGACGTCCGCCCAGTCCACGTCGTCCTCGGGCGGGGACGCGAACACCATGGTGAGGCGCACGGCGTCCACGCCGAAGGCGTCCAGCTGCTCGCCCAGGTCCACGCCGTTGCCCAGGGACTTGGACATGGCCTTGCCGCCGTTGAGCACCTGGCCCTGGTTCAGCAGCGCCTTGAACGGCTCGGTGAAGCCCACCAGCCCGAAGTCGTAGAGGGCCTTGGTGAAGAACCGCGAGTACAGCAGGTGCAGGATGGCGTGCTCCACCCCGCCCACGTACTGGTCCACCGGCATCCAGCGGTCCACCGCCGCGCGGTCGAACGGGGCGGCGTCGTCCTGCGGGGACGTGTAGCGCAGGTAGTACCAGGACGAGTCCACGAACGTGTCCATGGTGTCGGTGTCACGCTTCGCAGGCCCTCCGCACGCCGGGCAGCTGACGTTCACCCAGTCCGACGCCGCGGCGAGCGGGCTCTGCCCCTTGGGCGCCAGCTGCTCGCCGCGCAGGTCCTCGGGCAGCCGCACGGGCAGCTGGTCCTCGGGCACGGGCACCTCGCCGCACGAGGCGCAGTGGATGATCGGGATGGGAGCACCCCAGAAGCGCTGCCGGGACAGCAGCCAGTCCCGCAGCCGGAAGTTCACGAAGCGCTCGCCGGCGCCGGCCCCGGTGACGATCTCGATCGCCTTGGCCAGCGCCTCGGGCTGGGTGAGCCCGTCCAAGGGCCCGGAGTTGACCATGGTGCCCTCACCCAGGGCGGGCACCCCCGTCTGGGCGGGGTCCTCGGCGCCGGTGTCCACCACCACGCGCACGGGCAGGTCGAACGCGCGGGCGAAGTCCAGGTCACGCTGGTCGTGGGCGGGCACCGCCATGATCACGCCCGTGCCGTAGTCCGCGAGCACGTAGTCCGAGGCCCACACCGGCAGCTTCTCGCCCGTGAGCGGGTTCACCGCCCAGCGGCCCAGGAACACCCCGGTCTTCTCCCGGTCCGAGGACTGCCGCTCGATGTCCGACAGCGCCTTGACCTGCTCGCGGTACTCGGCGAGCGCCTCGGCCTGCTCGGGGGCCACGACGTCCTGGGCGATCTGGGCGTCCGCGGCCACCACGCAGAACGTGGCGCCGTAGAGCGTGTCCGGGCGGGTGGTGAACACGGTGACGGTGCGCCCGGAGGTGTCCGAGGGCTCGGCACCCTCCGCGGGTGCCCCCTCGATCACGAAGTTCACGTGCGCGCCCTCGGAGCGCCCGATCCAGTTGCGCTGCATGGCCAGCACGCGCTCGGGCCAGTGGCCCTCCAGCCCGGTCATGTCGTCCAGCAGGCGCTGGGCGTAGTCGGTGATCTTGAAGTACCACTGGTTCAGGGACTTCTTGGTCACGGGGGTGTGGCAGCGCTCGCAGGCCCCGTTGACCACCTGCTCGTTGGCCAGCACGGTCTGGTCCTTGGGGCACCAGTTGACCGGGGAGTCCTTCCGGTACGCGAGACCGTGGGAGTAGAACTGCAGGAACAGCCACTGGGTCCAGCGGTAGTACTCGGGGTCGGAGGTGTGGATCTCCCGGTCCCAGTCCGCGCTGATCGCGTAGCGCTTGAAGGACTCGCGCTGGGTGTCGATGTTGCGGTAGGTCCACTCCGCGGGGTGGGCGTCGCGCTTGATCGCGGCGTTCTCCGCGGGCAGCCCGAACGAGTCCCAGCCCACGGGGTGCATCACGTCGTAGCCGCGGTGCCACCAGTAGCGAGCCACCACGTCACCCATGGCGAACGCCTCGGCGTGGCCCATGTGGAGGTCGCCCGAGGGGTACGGGAACATGTCGAGCACGTAGCGCCGTTGCGCGGAGCCGTCGTCGGCGGGTGCGTAGACCCGGTTCTCGTCCCAGTAGCCGGACCAGGTGGCCTCGATGCGCTGGACGTCGTACTCGGTGCCCGCCTCCGGGGTGCTGTGCTCGCTCACGTGCCTCGCCTTCAGGTTCACGGGGCCGGGCGGGTGCCGGGGCGGCAGCGCGGTCCCCCGCGTGGTGGTGTGGGGATCCCTCCCAGTTTAGACCAGCCGCCGTCACGGCCCGCGTGCAGGGGGCCCGGATACCATGGGGACGCCCGATGACGGACGGATGGAGGCCCGGTGGACAACCCCTACGCAGAACGCCGCAGCGTGGTACTGGACGGGTACCGCGTGCGGTACTGGTTCTACGACGCGGACAAGCAGCGCAAGCCCCTGCTGGTCATGCTCCACGGCTTCCGCGGCGACCACCACGGACTGCAGCTGATCGCCACCGCCCTGCGGGAGAAGTACCACGTGGTGGTCCCGGACCTGCCCGGCTTCGGCCGCTCCGAACCGTTCCCGGAGCGCGAGCACTCGGTGGACGAGTACGTGCGGTTCACCCGGGACTTCATCACCGCCCTCACGGACGGCGCCGTGACCCCGGACTCCGGCACGGGCGTGGTGCTCGCGGGGCACTCCTTCGGCTCCATCCTGGCCGCGCACTTCGCCGCCGAGCACCCCTCGATGGTGGAGCGCCTGGTGCTCATCAACCCGATCTCCCAGCCCGCGCTGAGCGGGTCGCAGAAGTCCCTGACCAAGCTCACCCGGCTGTACTACGGCGCGGGTTCCACCATGCCCCGCCGGTTGGGCACCCGGCTGCTGTCCTCGAACGCCGTGGTGAAGCTCATGACGGACGTGATGATCAAGTCCGATGACCCCGAGATCAAGCACTACGCGCTGCGCCAGCACCAGGCGTACTTCAACACGTTCGCCAACCGGGACGTGCTCACCCAGGCCTACGACGCCTCGATCTCCCGCACCGTGGCCGAGGTGGCCATGAAGCTCACCATGCCCACCCTGCTGATCGTGGGAGAGCTGGACGACCTCGGCTCCGTGGACTCCCAGCGCACCATGGCGTCCTGGATCCGCAGCCACAGCCTGCAGATCATCCCCGGGGTGGGCCACCTGATCCACTACGAGGCGCCGCAGACCGCCGCGCGGATGATCGAGGAATTCCTGGAGTCCCCCGCCCCCGAGCCCCTCGAGGGCTACGACCAGCTGCCGTTCGCGGACACCACCGTGTCCACCCCGGACCAGCTCACCGGGATGCTCCCCGCCGTGGACCCCGCGGCGAGCGCCGCGCAGTTCCGGCGGGAGACCCGGGCACGCGGCCTGTCCGGGGAGTCCGAGCGGTGAAGCTGCTCTTCGACGCCCGCTACCTCCGCACCGACCACCACGATGGCATCAGCCGCTACAGCGCCGAGCTGCTCGCCGCGACCGCCCACGAGGTGCGCAAGGATCCGCGAGTGCGGTTGTGCGCGCTGGTCAGCGACCCCGCCCAGCGGGCGTTCGTGCCCGAGGACGTCGTCAGCATCACGGGCCCCTCCGTGACGTCACCCGCCGAGGTGCTCACGGCGCTCGCCGTCAACCGCTTCGACCCCGACGTGGTGTTCTCACCCATGCAGACCATGGGCTCGCTGGGGCGCCGGTACCGGTTGATCCTCACGCTGCACGACCTGATCTACTACGAGCACCCCCAGCCCCCGGGTGACCTGCCGCTGCCGGTGCAGTGGGGCTGGCGTGCCTACCACAAGGCCTGGTGGCCGCAGCGGCTCACGCTCAACCGCGCGGACGCCGTGGCCACGGTCTCGCAGACCTCCCGGCAGCAGATCCTGGCCCACCGCCTCACGAAGCGGGACGTGCGCGTGATCGCCAACGCGGCGCCGTCGGCGGGAATCCCCGAGGACGAGGCACTGGACAGACTGACACGCCGCGGCACGGACCTCGTCTACATGGGCTCGTTCCTGCCGTACAAGAACGTGGAGACCCTGCTGCGGGCCATGGCGCACCTGCCCGACCACACCCTCCATCTGCTGTCCCGGATCTCCCCCGCACGCCGCGCCGAGCTGGAGGCGCGGGTCCCGGCCGGAGCCCGGGTGGTCTTCCACGGCGGAGTGGGCGAGGACGAGTACCGCGAGCTGCTGTCCTCGTGCGCAGCACTGGTCACGGCGTCCCGCGCGGAGGGCTACGGCCTGCCGCTCGTGGAGGCCTTCGCGCAGGGCGCGCCCGTGGTGTGCTCCGACCTGCCGATCTTCCACGAGGTCGCCGGGGAGGCCGCCGGCTACGCCCCCGCGGACGACGACGCCGCGTTCGCCGCCCGGGTGCGCGAGCTCACGGACCCGGGACTCTCCCGGCAGCGCGTCCTCGCGGGGCTGGAGCGGATCCGCGAGCACACGTGGGCGGACTCCGCCCGGGACCTGCTGGACCTCGCCGGAGAGCTGCACCAGCGCGGCTGACGGGCACCCCGCGAGCGGACTCCCCGCGACGCTCTCAGCCGGCCACGGTGCACGCCGACCGCTCGTCCCGCGGCGCACTCTCCGGCGCCACCGCTGGCCGGGGGCGAGCCGCCGGCACGGAGACCATCGCGATCACGGCCGCGACACCCACCGCGAGCAGCGCGTGCAGCGTTCCCACCCGGTCGCCCAGCAGCCCGAGCAGCGGCGGGCCGCTCAGGAACGCGGTGTAGCCCATCGTGGAGACCACGGACAGCCGGGCCGCCGCGCGAGCGGGGTCGTCGGACGCCGCGGACATCCCCACCGGGAACCCGAGGCTCGCCCCGATCCCCCACACCGCAGCGCCCGCAAACGCCACGGGCAGGCTGCCGAAGACCACCATGAGGCTGCCCGCGAACGCCGTGCCGAACAGCACCAGCAGGATCGTGACCCGCCCGAAACGGTCCAGCGCGGAGGTGCCCAGGATCCGGGCCAGGGTCATCGCGCTGAGGAACACGCTCACCGCGATCACCCCGGTCCCGGAGCTCACACCGTGGCCGTCCACGAACGCGACCGCCAGCCAGTCGTTGGCCGTGCCCTCGGTGAACGCCGCGGCCATGACCATCACCCCGATCGCCAGGGTGCGCGGTTCGAGCCACGCGCCACCCGCCCCGGAAGTGCGGGACGCGTGGGACTCGCGCCGCGGCGTCGTCGTGGGGGCGGTCAGGAAGCGCGCGCTCGCGAACCACGCGGCCGCGGCGGCCAGCACCACGACGACGCCGATGTGCGCCCCCGCGGGAACGCCCGCCGCGATCGCCGCGGCACCCGTGAGCGCACCGAGCACCGTGCCACCGCTGAACGCGGCGTGGAACCACGGCATGATCGAGCGGCCCACCCGCTCCTCCACCGTGGCGCCCTCCAGGTTCTGGGCCACGTCCCACATGCCGTTGCCCAGCCCGAAGACCGTGAGCAGCGGCAGCACCCACCGCACATCCGGCGCCGTGGCGATCATGACCGACGCGCCCACCAGTCCGGTGGCGGCCACCGCCGCCGCGATCCGGGTGCCCCGGGTGGTCCCGGTGCGCTCGAGCACCCGCCCCGCCAGGGGCAGTCCGATCAGCGAGCCCGTGGCGATCGCGAGCAGCAGCATGCTCAGCTCCCCCGGGCTCAGCAGGAAGTGGGCGCGGATGTCCGGGAGCCGGGACATCCAGGACGCGAACGCGAACCCGTTCGCACCGAACACCACGAGCGTGGCGGTGCGGGCGGCGCTCGCGGTGTCCGAGGCTGTCGTCTCTGCGGAGCGTGCCATCAGCCGACCACCTCCACGCGGTGACCCTCCGGGTCCAGCACGACGGCCTCGTAGTACCCGTCGCCGGTCACGCGGGGACCGTCCACGGGCTCGATCCCGGCGTCCCGCAGCCGATGCACGAACGCGTCCACGGCGGCCCGCGACCCCAGGTGGAACGCCACGTGGTGGTATCCCAGCGCGAACTCGTCCCGCGGCCGGTCGTGGCCCGGACGGGCCATGACCTCCAGGCGCCCACCGCCCTCGAAGGACAGGAAGTACGTGCGCAGCCCCGTGCACGGGTTGTGGTAGCCGGCGCCCTGGGTGGCGCCGAGGTGGGTGGTGTAGAACGCGCACACGGCGTCGAGGTCCTCGACGTACAGCGCGGCGTGGTCCAGCACAGCCATGGGAAATCCTTCCGAGATCGGTGGAGAACTTGCGTACTGATCACGCTAGATGGCTGAATGATCACATGCACCGATCAGTACGGGCCAAGATGATCGTCCAGTCCCTGCGCGGCTCCGGCCGGATGACGGTCGACGAGCTGAGCCGTCTCACGGGCGCCTCCCCCGTGACCATCCGCCGCGATCTGGCCACGCTCGAGGCCCACGGCGCGCTGCGGCGCGTGCCAGGAGGGGCCGCCCGCGCGGTGAGGTCCGGGGAGGAGCTGCCCTACGCCCTGCGCCTGGGCGAGGACCTGGAGCGCAAGACGGCCCTGGCGCAGGCGGTGTGCGAACTGATCAGCGATCACGAAACCGTGATCATCGACAACGGCACCACGTGCCACGCCGTGGCCACCCAGCTGGTGGGCCGCCCGCTCACCGCGGTGTGCCTGTCCCTGCACAGCGCCACGGTGCTGGCGAGCGATCCCGCCGCGCGCGTCGTCGTCCCCGGCGGGGTGGTCACCACGGACACCCTCGCGCAGCTGAGCACCCAGGCCACCGACGCGGTCCGCGCCCTGAACGCGGACGTGTTCGTGATGGGGGCGTGCGCGGTCTCCCCCACGCGCGGGCTCGTGTGCGACCTGCCCGAGGACGCGGCGATCAAAGCCGCCGCCATCGAGTCCTCCGAGCGGCGGGTGCTGGTGGCCACCGCGGACAAGCTGTCCCGGCCCTCCACGTTCCGCTTCGCCGCGATCTCGGAGCTCACCCACCTCATGACCACGCAGGACGCCCCCCGATCCGCCCTGGAGCCGTTCGAGGACGCGGGCGTGGAGGTCACGGTGGTCCCCAGCGTGTGAGACCGCCCGCGCGAGGCCCAGCCGTCGCGTGGTGGTTCAGAGCAGGTCGGCGACGTCGCAGCGCACGTTCACGGGGGCGTGCTCCCGCAGGGCCGAGGCCCGGGCCTTCTCCGCGCGCAGTGCCGCGGTGATCTTGGGCGCGATCCCGAACCCGAAGAACAGCAGGGCGCGGTAGGGGCGGTCCTCACCGGATCCTGCGCCGGCCCGGCCCGAGCGCGCCGTCTCCGCGGACCCCGGACGCGCGAGCCCGTCGAGGGTGCCGTCGGACGTCTCCCCGGTGTCGTTCTCCGCGACGTCGGCGCCGTTGCCGGGTGTGTTCTCGACCGGGGCGGGCCCCACCACGCGCACCCGCTCGGGCAGCTGGAGGTCCCGCAGGGTGGCCGCGAGCGCCCCGCGGGGACCGGTCAGCGCCGCGGTGCGCACCGCGGGGGGCAGGCCCAGCTCGTGGCGCTCGTGCAGCTCCCGCTCCGAGTGCCCGGCGGGGTCCCAGCGCACGAGCGCGGACACGGCGCGGTCCTGGTCCGCGGTGACCACCACCGTGCCGCCGTGCTCGGACGAGCGCACGAGGGCCGCGGCATTGAACCACCGGCGCAGGGTCTGCTCCTCGGCGCGCAGCCACGGGCGGGCGAGCATCTGGTTGCCGTCCAGCAGCAGCGCGGCGGCGTACCCGCCCTCGGCCACCGGTTCCGCCCCGGGGGTGGCCACCACGAGCGCGGGGGCGGATCCCACGCGCGCCCGCACCGTGTGCTCGGACGAGGAGATCACGGGCACCTGGGGGAAGGCCCTGCCCAGCTCCTCGGCGGTGCGCCCGGCCCCCACGGAGCTCAGGCGCACCCGGGTGAAGCCGCACTCCGCGCAGCTCCAGTCGTGGGCCTGCCGCCCGCACCACGTGCACACCGGCACGGCGTTCGCCGAGGACAGGGCGAGGGGTCCGTCGCACGCGCGGCAGCGCGCGGGTGTGCGGCACCGCTGGCACGCGAGGACCGGCGCGTAGCCCTTGCGGGCCACCTGCACGAGCACCGGGCCCTTCTCGAGTGCCGCACGGGCCACCCGGAACGCCTCGTGGGGCAGGCGCGCCCGGGCCGCGAGCGGATCGCGCGCCGTGTTGTAGGAGTCCGAGGTCGCCTCGATCCGCGGGGAGCACCTGCGCAGTTTCGACCGGTCCGGTGCCACCCGCACGGCCCACCCCGTGCTCACGAGACGTTGGGCCTCCGGGCTCACGGCGTAGCCGGTGAACAGCGCGGCCAGGTCCTGCTGCTGGGTCCGCAGCAGCAGGACGTCCCGGGTGTGCTGGTAGGGGGCGCGCTGCTCCACGAAGTTCACGTCGCCGTCGTCGTGGCAGCACACCAGGGCGAGGTCCTGCACCGGGGCGTAGGCCGCCGAGCGCGTGCCCACGGCCAGCCGCTTGCGGCCCAGCGCGAGCTCCAGGAAACCGCGGTAGCGCGGCGTGGGGCCGTCACCGGCGTGCAACCGCACCACGGCGTCCTCCCCCACCAGCTCGTGCAGCGCGGTCTCGAGCCGTTCCAGGGCCTTGTGGTCCGCGACCACCCCCACCGCGCCGCGGCCGGCGGCGTACGCGGTGGCCATGGCGTTGGCGGTCAGGCGCGCCCAGTCGTGGTCCTCGGCGGACGGCAGCACCTCGACGACGCCGCGCGCAGGCCTCCCGGACGCCACCGCCGCGATGAACTCGGGGCCGTGCTCGTAGTGTCCCCAGACCTCGGGGGACGGGGGCGTGACTTCTGGGTCCTCTCTGTCCGGCTCCTCGGGCGTCGCGGCGCCGGTCGAGGATTCCTCCCGCGCAGGAAGTGGCGTCTGCTCCGCGGGGGCGCTCGACGGTTCCTCCGCTGGTGCGGGTGTGGCGTCCCCCGCGGCGAACTCCTTGTCCACGCGTGCCACCCGTGGAGCGATGGCCACGCGCAGCACGTCCGCGGCGGTTCCCGCGCAGCGCTGGGCCACGGCCTCCGCGAGGTCCACGATCTCCGGGGCGGCCACCGGCAGCGGCGAGAGCACCCGCCGGATGGGCAGCAGCCGTTCTTCCGGAACGTCGGTGCGCGCCACCCTGTCCACGACCCACCCGGACATCTTGCGCCCGGAGAAGATCACGGACACCTTGGCCCCCACCACGGCCTGCTCGTGCAGGGCGGCGCTCACCCGGTAGTCGAAGACCCGGTCCAGGTGGGGGACGTAAGCCTCCAGCAGCACGCGGGCCACGGGGTTCTCTGCGGCCACGCCTTCCGAGCCCAGGGCGGCGCCCCGCGACCGGGGCCCCGCCGACCGCGTGCCGCTGGAAGGGCGCGAGCGGGCGGCGCTGGGTTCCGGTGCCGAGGGCAGGCCGGCGAGCGTGAGCTGCTCACCGGAGCCGCCCTCCGGTTCCGGGGTGTTCCCCGGCCCGGAAGCGTGCTCCGGCGCAGGGTCCACCTCCGGCTCGGGGGTGTCCTGCCCGGAGCTCACAGCCCCGCGGCGGAACGCAGCTCCTGCACCCGGTCGGTGCGCTCCCACGTGAAGTCGGGGTCCGTGCGGCCGAAGTGCCCGTGCGCCGCGGTCTTGGCGTAGATGGGCCGCTTGAGGTCCAGGTCCTCGATGATCGCGAGCGGGCGCAGGTCGAAGACCTCCGTGATCGCGTTCTCGATGCGCACGGGATCCACGGTCTCGGTGCCGAAGGTCTCCACGTACAGACCCACCGGGTGCGCCTGGCCGATCGCGTAGGCCACCTGCACCTCCGCGCGGCGCGCGAGCCCGGAGGCCACCACGTTCTTGGCCACCCAGCGCATCGCGTACGCGGCGGAGCGGTCCACCTTGGAGGGGTCCTTGCCGGAGAACGCGCCACCGCCGTGACGGGCCATGCCGCCGTAGGTGTCCACGATGATCTTGCGCCCGGTGAGCCCGGCATCCCCCACGGGCCCGCCGCGCACGAAGTTGCCCGCGGGGTTCACGATGATCCGCGTGCCGGAGAGGTCCAGACCGGAGTCACCCAGGACCGGATCGATCACGCACGTGGTGATGTCCCGGGTGAGCTGGTCGAGGTCGTAGTTCTCCGCGTGCTGGGAGGAGACCACCACGGTGTCCACGGAGACGGGGGTGTGCCCGTCGTAGCCCAGCGTCACCTGGGTCTTGCCGTCCGGGCGCAGCTCGGGCAGCACGGCGGTCTTGCGCACGCGCGTGAGCTGCTCGGAGAGCCGGTGCGCCAGGAGGATGGGAGCGGGCATCAGCGCCTCGGTCTCGTCCGACGCGTAGCCGAACATGATGCCCTGGTCCCCGGCGCCCTGGGCGTCCCTCGGGTCCTTGGCGATCCCCGTGCGCTCCTCCAGGGAGTTGAACACGCCGTCGTAGATCTCGTTGGACTGCTCGCCCACGCTGATGGACACGCCGCAGAACTCGCCGTCGAAGCCGTGCACCGCGGAGTTGTAGCCGATGTCCAGCAGGGTCTTGCGCACGATGTGCGGGATCTCCACGTACGCGTCCGTCTTGACCTCCCCGGCCACGTGCACGAGGCCGGTGGTGACCATGGTCTCCACCGCCACGGAGGACTGGGGGTCCTCGCTGAGCAGCGCGTCCAGGATGGAGTCCGAGATCTGGTCGCAGATCTTGTCGGGGTGGCCCTCGGTCACGGACTCGGACGTGAAGATTCTCAGGTGCTCAGTCGATGCGCTCACGCCACCACATTACCCGGCGGCGCCGACACCCTCTTCCCGCGCGATGCGCTCCACCACGAACCGGGCGACCTCGTCCTTGCTCCCCCGCGTGGCCGCCTCCTCGGCACCCCGTGCGGAGAGCACGACCACCTCGTTCTCGTCCCGGCCGAAGACCTTGTCCGTGCCCACCTCGTTGAGCACCAGCAGGTCGCAGCCCTTGCGGGCCAGCTTGGCGCGGCCGAAGTCCAGCACGGAGTGCTCGGCGTCCCCGGTCTCCGCCGCGAAGCCCACCACGAGCTGGTCCAGGCCGCGCTCGTCCCGCTGCGCCACCACGGCGCGCAGGATGTCCGGGTTGCGCACCAGCCGGATCACGGGGTCCGTGCCGTCCTCGGACTTCTTCATCTTGTGCTCCCCCACGGTGTCCGGGCGGAAGTCCGCCACGGCCGCGGCCATGACCACGACCTCGCTCTCAACCGCCGCCGCGAGCGTTGCCTCCTCGAGCTCTCGCGCCGAGGACACGCGGGTGGTCCGCATGCCCTCCGGAAGGTCGGTCTCCACGTGGGCCGCAATCAGGTGGACGTCCGCCCCCGCCGCGCGTGCCGCCCGGGCCAGGGCGATTCCCTGCTTGCCCGAGGAGCGGTTGCCCAGGAATCGGACGGGGTCCAGCGCCTCACGGGTGCCACCCGCGGTGACCAGCACGCGCCGCCCGGAGAGGGCCCCCGGGGCGGATGCGGCACGGCCCGCGGAGAGGGCCAGGGCGGCGTCGACGATGTCCTGCGGCTCGGGGAGCCGACCGGGGCCGCTGTCGGTCCCGGTGAGCCTGCCCGTGGCGGGCTCCATGACGGTGTGGCCGTGCTCCCGCAGCAGCGCCACGTTGCGCTGCGTGGCGGGGTTGAGCCACATCTCCGTGTGCATGGCCGGTGCCAGGAGCACGGGCGCGGAGGTGGCGAGCACGGTGGTGCTCAGCAGGTCGTCAGCCTGGCCGTGGGCAATCCGCGCCATGAGGTCCGCGGTGGCCGGGGCGATCACCACCAGGTCCGCGGCCTGGCCCTGGGCCACGTGGTTCACGGTGTCCACGCGGTCGAAGACGGACTCGGAGACGTGCTCCCCCGTGAGGGCCTCCCACGTGGGCGCGCCCACGAACTCGAGCGCCGCGCGGGTGGGCATGGGCACCACGTGGTGCCCCGCCTCGGACAGCAGCCGGGAGACGAGCGCGGCCTTGTATGCGGCAATGCCCCCGCCCACACCCAGCACCACGCGCAGGGGCGCGGGCCGGGCGGGAACGGGGGCGTGGCCGGAGTACGGCTCGGTCACTGCTCGGTGGCCTCCGCGGAGTCCTCGGAGGTCTCCTCGACCACGGTCTCCGCCGTCTCAGCCATGTCCTGCGCGGGGGTCTCCTCCGAGGCCGGCAGCTGGGCGCCGTCCGAGAACATGGCGGTGGAGTCCTGCTCCTCGCCCTGGGCGAAGAAGTCTCCGGTGAACATGTCCGTGGCGGTGGGCTCGTCGCTGACCATCTGGCCGTTGGGGGTGAACCCCGCGTGGGCCACGTGGTCGGCCTCGATCAGGCCCTCGTCGATCTCGCGGAACGCGATGGACAGCGGCTTCTCGTTGAGCTGGGTGTCCACCAGCGGCCCCACGTACTCGAACAGGCCCTCGTGCAACTGCGAGTAGTACGCGTTGATCTGGCGGGCGCGGCGGGCCCCGAAGATCACGAGTCCGTACTTGGAATCCGTCTTGTCGAGCAGCCGATCGACGGGCGGGTTGACGATGCCTTCGTTGTTCGTGCTCACGTGCTTCATGACTCCTGTGGTGGACGTAGATGTCAGTGGCGTGCGGGGCGTTCCGCGGTGGTGGGTCAGGGTGGCGGGGCGCTCAGCGCCCCTGCTCACCCGGCAGCCCCATGAGTGCCACAAGCTCTGCGGCGGCGCGCTCCACGGTGTCGTTGACGACCGTGTGATCGAACTCTGACTGCGCCGCGAGTTCCAGTTTAGCCGTTTCCAGCCGGCGCTGCTGCTGCTCGGGCGTCTCGGTGCCCCGGCCGACCAGCCGGTGCACCATCTCGTCCCAGCTGGGCGGGGCCAGGAAGACGAACTGCGCCTCGGGCATCGCCTGCCGGATGCTGCGCGCGCCCTGCAGGTCGATCTCGAGCAGCACGCTGCGCCCGGCCGCCAGTGCCTCCTCGACCTTGTGCCGCGGGGTGCCGTACCGGTGGAGGTTGTGCACCACGGCCCACTCGAGCAGGTCGTCCTCCTCGATCATGCGGTCGAACTCCGCGTCGCTGACGAAGAAGTAGTGCACGCCGTCCACCTCGCCCGGCCGGGGGGCACGGGTGGTGGCCGAGACGGAGAGCCACACGTCCGGGTAGTGGTCCCGCACATGGGTGGACACGGTGCCCTTGCCCACGGCCGTGGGCCCGGCCAGAACGGTCACGGTGGGCGATGCGGGCACGGGTACCTCCGGGGGTGTGGTGGTGGACGGGTCGAACTCGTCCGTCACTGTACCAACCGGGGGTCACCGGCCGCGCGGCGGTTCCTCAGCGGTCCAGGTACTCCACCAGGGCGCGGCGCTGGTGCTGGCCCAGCCCGCGCACGCGGCGGGTGGGGGCAATGCCGATCTGCTCCATGATCGCCGCGGAGCGGACCCTTCCGATCCCGGGGGTGGACTCCAGCAGCTCGGTGACCTTGAGGCGGCTCACGGCCTCGTCCTCGTCACCACGGCGCAGCACCTCGGCCACGGAGACGGTGCCGTCCCGCAGCCCCTTCTTGATCTCGGCGCGTGCGGACCGTGCCGCCGTCGCCTTCTCCCGCGCCCGGGCGCGCTCGTCATCCGTCAGTGGCCGCAGTGCCATTCCCAGCTCTCCTCGTGGTAGCCCGACGGCCCGGCCGGTCGCGCGAAAGGGGGGTGGCGAACGGGGCCGTCTCCCACCGAAAGTACCCGAGGACTTTGCGGGGGTAAATGCACGACCGTCCCCCGACGAGCCTCCGGGCTCGCGTTCCAGGGGACGGTCGTGCTGGGGGTCAGACGCGCTGCAGGTGCTCCGCGAGCTCCCCCGCCGAGCGGGTGATGGCCTCCCCCAGGGCGCGGACGTCCGGGCCGTGACGGAGCACGTCACGGGAGGAGTTGGCCAGCACCGTGCCCCTGACCTGGGAGAACACCGAGGCCACGGCGGCAGCGTCCGCGCCCTGCGCACCGTATCCCGGAGCGAGGACCGGCCCGTTCAGCTCCCGCAGGTCGATGCCGAGGCGGCTCATGGCCTCGCCCACGGTGGCCCCGATCACCACCCCGCACGAGCCCAGCCCGCCCGATTCCGCCGGCGTCACGATTTGGTCACGATCGCCCGTGTGACGTGCGGGACCCCGCTCCACCGCCCCGGCGGACGACGACGCCGCGGTGTCCGCCGCGGCCGACGTGCGGTTCTCGCGGGACACGGCGGAGAGGATGCCCGCGGCCACGGAGTGCTCACCGCCCACGTGCTGCACGCTGGCGCCCTCCGGGTTGGAGGTCAGCGCGAGCACGAAGGTTCCCCGTCCCGTGTCCCGCGCCAGGTCCAGCGCGGGACGCAGGGACTCGAAGCCGAGGTACGGGCTCAGGGTCACGGCGTCCGCGGCGAGGGGCGAGTCGTCGGAGAGCCACGCGCAGGCATAGGCCGCCATGGTGGAACCGATGTCGCCGCGCTTGGCGTCCGCGATGCTGAGGATCCCCGCGGCCGCGGACTCCGCGAGCACACGCTCGAGCACCGCGAGGCCGGCCGAGCCGAGGGCCTCGAACAGCGCCACCTGCGGCTTGAGTGCCGCGGCCCGGCCGGCGGCGGCCTCCACGACCCGCAGGGAGAAGGTCTCCAGCCCCTGCGCGGTGCGCGGCAGTGCCCAGGCGTCGAGCAGCCCCGGGTGGGGGTCGATGCCCACGCACAGCGGACCCCGCTCGGCCATGGCCCGCTGCAGCCGGACCCCGAAGGGCTCGCGCTGCGCACCGGTGGCGGGCTCGCCGCGGTGCGCGGGCGGCGTCGTGGGACGGTGGGCGTCCGTGACGGGCACGGCGGTGTCGTGGGGCGTGGCCGCGCTGTGGCGCCCGTGGGAGGGCTCAGTCACGGGAGGCCTCCCGAGCCGCGCGCTCACGCAGGGTCTGCTCGTGCTCCTGCAGGGAGGTCACGGACCACGAGTACTGCCGCTGCGCGGTGATCGCCTGCAGCGCCGCACCGAGCTCGGACACCGTGGTCATGGTGGGGACGCCCACCGAGGTGGCCGCCGCGCGGATCTGGTAGCCGTCGCCGCGCGCCGCCTGGCCGCCGGAGGGGGTGTTGAAGATCAGGTCGATCTTCCCGTCCGTGATCAGGTCCGCCACAGTGGGCTCGTCGCCCTCGGCGTCCGCGATCTTGGCCACCACCGTGGACTCGATGCCGTTGCGGCGCAGCACCTGCGCGGTGCCGCCCGTGGAGACGATCTCGAAGCCCAGGTCCGCGAACATCTTGACCGGGATCACCGCGGAGCGCTTGTCCTTGTTCGCCACCGAGACGAACAGCGAGCCGGACGTGGGCAGCGGACCGCCCGCGGCGGCCTGCGCCTTGGCGAACGCGGTGTCGAAGTACTTGTCCACCCCCATGACCTCGCCCGTGGAGCGCATCTCGGGGCCCAGCAGCGAGTCCACCACGGTGCCCTCCGGGGTGCGGAACCGGGCGAACGGCAGCACGACCTCCTTGACCGCGGTGGGCGTGCCCTCGGGCAGCGTGGTGCCGTCGTGGTCCGCGGGCAGCACACCCTCGGCGCGCAGCTGCGCCACGGTGCGGCCCGTGCCGATCAACGCTGCGGCCTTGGCCATCTGCACGCCCGTGGCCTTGGACACGAACGGCACCGTGCGCGAGGCGCGCGGGTTGGCCTCGATCACGTACAGCACGTCCGAGGCGAGCGCGAACTGCAGGTTGATCAGACCCTTCACGCCCACGCCGCGGGCAATGGCCTCGGTGGCCGCGCGGACGCGCTCGACCACGTCCGGGGCCAGCGTGATGGGCGGCAGCACGCAGGCGGAGTCGCCGGAGTGGATCCCGGCCTCCTCGATGTGCTCCATGATCCCGCCCACATAGCAGTCGCGGCCGTCGAACAGCGCGTCCACGTCGATCTCGATGGCGTCCTCGAGGAACTTGTCGATCAGAGCGGGGCGGCTGGGGCTGACCTCCGTGGCGTTCTCCAGGTAGGTCTTCAGGGAGGCCTCGTCGTAGACGATCTCCATGCCGCGGCCACCCAGCACGTAGGACGGGCGCACGAGCACGGGGTAGCCGATCTCGTGGGCGATCCGGCTGGCCTGCTCGAAGTCGTACGCCGTGCCGTTCTTGGGCTGGCGCAGACCGGCCTCCGTGAGCACGCGGGCGAACTCCCCGCGGTCCTCCGCGAGGTCGATGGCCTCGGGGCTCGTGCCGAGGATCGGCACCCCCGCCGCCTTGAGGTCCGCGGCGAGCTTGAGCGGGGTCTGACCGCCCAGCTGCACGAACACGCCCAGCAGCCCGCCCGAGCGGCGCTCGGCCTCCACGACCTCCATGACGTCCTCGAAGGTCAGCGGCTCGAAGTACAGCCGCGTGGAGATGTCGTAGTCCGTGGACACGGTCTCCGGGTTGCAGTTGACCATCACGGTCTCGTACCCGGCCTCGCGCAGCACCATGGAGGCGTGCACGCACGAGTAGTCGAACTCGATGCCCTGCCCGATCCGGTTGGGACCGGAACCCAGGATCATGACCGAGGGCTTCTCGTGCGGGGCCACCTCCGTCTGCTGGTCGTACGAGGAGTAGTGGTACGGGGTGAACGCCTCGAACTCCGCGGCGCACGTGTCCACGGTCTTGTAGACCGGGCGGATGTCCAGGGCGTGACGCACGCCGCGCACCACGGACTCGTCCAGGTGCACGAGCTCACCGATCTGGGCGTCCGAGAAGCCGTGGCGCTTGGCCTCGCGCAGGGTCTCCGGGTGCAGGTCCGGGTCCTCGCGGATCATGTCCGCGGTCTCGTTGAGCAGCTGGATCTGGTCCAGGAACCACGGGTCGATGGAGGTGGCCTCGAAGACCTGCTCCACCGTGGCGCCGGCCAGCAGCGCGCGCTGCACGTTGCGCAGCCGCTCGGTGGTGGTCTCCTCGGTCTTGGAGACCAGCCGGGCCACCGTGTTGGGCCCGGGCTCCACGGCCGGGCGCGTGAAGCTGAAGGAGGAGCCCTTCTGCTCGAGCGAGCGCATGGCCTTCTGCAGCGCCTCCGTGAAGTTGCGCCCGATCGCCATGGCCTCGCCCACCGACTTCATGGTGGTGGTCAGCGTGGGGTCCGCCGCCGGGAACTTCTCGAACGCGAAGCGCGGGACCTTGACCACCACGTAGTCCAGCGTGGGCTCGAAGCTTGCCGGGGTCTTGCGGGTGATGTCGTTGGGGATCTCGTCCAGCGTGTAGCCCAGGGAGAGCTTGGTGGCGATCTTGGCGATCGGGAAGCCCGTGGCCTTGGACGCGAGCGCCGAGGAGCGGGACACGCGGGGGTTCATCTCGATCACCACGATGCGGCCGGTGGCGGGCTCCACGGCGAACTGGATGTTGCACCCGCCGGTGTCCACACCCACCTCGCGGATCACGGCGATCGCGATGTCGCGCATGCGCTGGTACTCGCGGTCGGTGAGGGTCAGCGCGGGGGCCACCGTGACGGAATCTCCGGTGTGCACGCCCACGGGGTCCACGTTCTCGATCGAGCACACGACCACCACGTTGTCGTTGGCGTCGCGCATCATCTCCAGCTCGTACTCCTTCCACCCCAGGATGGACTCCTCCAGGAGCACCTCCGAGGTGGGCGAGTACTGGATGCCGGCGCCCGCGATGCGGTGCAGGTCCGTCTCGTTGTACGCGAGCCCGGAGCCCAGACCGCCCATGGTGAAGGACGGGCGGACCACCATGGGGTAGCCCAGCTGCTCCGCGGCGGCGAGCGCCTCGTCCATGGAGTGCACGATCACGGAGCGCGCGGACTCGGCGCCGCAGCGCTCGACGACGCCCTTGAACGCCTCGCGGTCCTCGCCCAGGTTGATCGCGTCCACGTCCGCGCCGATGAGCTCCACGCCGTACTTCTCCAGGGCGCCGTTGGCGTCCAGGGCGAGCGCGGTGTTCAGGGCGGTCTGGCCACCCAGGGTGGGCAGGACGGCGTCGGGCCGTTCCTTGGCGATGATCTTCTCGACCGTCTCCGGGGTGATGGGCTCCACGTAGGTGGCGTCCGCGAACTCGGGGTCGGTCATGATGGTGGCCGGGTTGGAGTTCACGAGGATCACGCGCAGGCCCTCGTCCTTGAGGACGCGCAGGGCCTGGGTGCCGGAGTAGTCGAACTCGGCGGCCTGCCCGATCACGATGGGCCCGGAGCCGATCACCAGGACGCTGTTGAGGTCTTGCCTGCGGGGCATCAGTTGTCTCCTGCTTCCGTGCCGGAGCCCTGGGAGGCCCGGTCCATCATGTCCACAAAACGGTCGAAGAGGTACGCGGAGTCGTGGGGTCCCGCGGCCGCCTCGGGGTGATACTGCACGGAGAACGCGGGGATGTCCTCGCACCGCAGGCCCTCCACCACGTTGTCGTTGAGCCCCACGTGGGACACCGACACGCGCCCGTAGCGCTCCTCGGGGGCGGTCACGGTCTCCCCCACGGGCGCGTCCACCGCGAAGCCGTGGTTCTGGGAGGTGATCTCCACGGTGCCGGTGGCGAGGTCCTTGACGGGCTGGTTGATGCCCCGGTGGCCGAAGGTGAGCTTGTAGGTGCCGAAGCCCAGGGCGCGGCCCAGCAGCTGGTTGCCGAAGCAGATCCCGAAGAACGGGATGCGCGCGTCCAGGACCTCGCGCAGCAGCGCGACCTGGTCGTCCGCGGTGGCGGGGTCCCCCGGGCCGTTGGAGAAGAACACGCCGTCCGGACCCAGCTCGCGCAGCTGCTCGAAGGTCGTGGCCGCGGGCACCACGCGCACGCGCACGCCGCGCTCGGCCAGACGCTGCGGGGTCATGGACTTGATGCCCAGGTCCACGGCGGCCACCGTGTGCTTCACGGGCCCGTTCCAGCCGTGCTCCGAGGGCTCCACCGTGTAGGACTCGTCCGTGCTGACCTCCTCGGCCAGTGCCCGACCGGCCATCGCGGGCTGCTCCGAGACCAGCCGCACGAGCTCGGGGACGGGCCGTGCGGCGTCGTCGCCCGCGAAGATCCCGGCGCGCATCGCACCCTTGTCCCGCAGGTGGCGCGTGAGTGCGCGGGTGTCCACGCCCTGGATGCCGGTGACGCCCTGCGCCGCGAGCTCCTCGTCCAGGGTGCGCTCGCTGCGCCAGTTGGAGGGGCGGCGCGCGGGGTCCCGCACCACGAAGCCGTTGACCCAGATCCGCCGGGACTCCATGTCCTCGGTGTTGATCCCCGTGTTGCCGATGTGGGGTGCGGTCTGGATGACGATCTGCCCCGCGTAGGAGGGGTCGGTGAGGGTCTCCTGGTAACCGGTCATGCCGGTGGCGAAGACGGCCTCCCCGAACGCGGTGCCGGGAGCGCCCCAGGCGCGGCCCTCGAAGGCGGTGCCGTCCTCCAGCACCATCACGGCCGGTGCGTTGTGTGGTGAGTTCATGGCGAACTCCTTTCGTTAAGCAGGTGTGGTCTTCAGCGGGCGGCCCCGCGGGGCGGGCCCGGTGCGGGAGTCTCAGGCGTCCAGCAGGGCCGACGCCGCATCCTCCAGTTCGTGCGATCCCTCGCCCGAGCGGGCGCGGAAGCCGGTGTCCACGCGCGTGTCCCCCAGGTCCCAGGTGAAGACCACGAGCCCGTCGCGCTCCACGAACTTGCCCACCATCCCGGAGGCCGTGGACACGGCGCGCAGGTCGCGGCGCGGGATGAACACGTCCGGGGCGCCCTGGCGGTTGATGAACACACCGTCCGGGGCCACCACGGCCTCGGCGTTCGTGCGCACCCCGAGACCGTGGCGCGCGATGCGTTCGAGCGGCTGGTCGGTGTAGGTGGTGACCACGTACATCCCGTCCACGCGGGTGGTGGCCCGGCTCATCAGGTCCCGGGGCGCGGGCGTCACCTCGGCGACGTCCGACTGGCGCCGCACACGGCCCCGCCAGCCCCACCAGATCAGGGCGAAGAGCACCACCACGATCGCCAGGGTGAGCAGGGTGGGTACGAGCTTGTCCGACATGGGGACACAACCTTTCGGGGAGGACGGTGGGGATCAGCGGGCCACGGGGGTGGTCAGCTCACCGTCACGGACCACGGGGTGGCCGCGGTAGAAGGTGGCGCGCACCCCGCCCGGGAGGGTCATCCCCCGGTACGGGCTGTTGCGCGCCTTGGAGGCGTGGTGCGCCGGGTCCACGGGGGTGGCGCCGGCGGGGTCCCACAGCACGATGTTGGCCACGGATCCTGGAACCAGCTCCTGGCCCTGGTCCGTGAGACCGAGGATCTGCGCGGGGCGGCGGGACATGATCTGCGCGACCCGTTCCCACCCGATCATCCCGGTGTCCACGAGGGCGTGCTGGACCACGGCCAGCGCGGTCTCCAGCCCCGTCATGCCGTGGGCCGCGCAGGTCCACTCGCACTCCTTGTCCTCCGTGGTGTGCGGGGCGTGGTCCGTGCCGATCACGTCCACCGTGCCCTCGGCCACCGCGCGGCGCAGGGCCTGGACGTCCTCGTCCGTGCGCAGCGGCGGGTTGACCTTGTAGACGGGGTCAAAGGTGCGCACCAGCTCGTCGGTGAGCAGCAGGTGGTGCGGGGTGGCCTCGGCGGTCACGGTCACGCCGCGCTCCTTGGCCCACCGCACGATCTCCACGGACCCGGCCGTGGAGAGGTGGCAGATGTGCAGCCGGGAGTCCACGTGCTGGGCCAGCAGGACGTCGCGGGCGATGATCGCCTCCTCCGCCACGGCGGGCCATCCGGTGAGCCCGAGGTCCGCGGACACGCTGCCCTCGTTCATCTGGGCGCCCTCGGTCAGGCGGGGCTCCTGGGCGTGCTGGGCGATGATGCCGTCGAACGCCTTGACGTACTCCAGGGCCCGGCGCATCAGGACGGGGTCGTGAACGCACTTGCCATCGTCGGAGAACATCCGCACCCCGGCGCGGGACTCGGCCATCGCGCGGATCTCGGACAGCTGCTCGCCCTCGAGGCCCACGGTCACCGCACCCACCGGGTGCACGTCCGTCCAACCGGCGTCGCGGCCCAGCTGCCACACCTGCTCGACCACGCCGGCGGTGTCCGCCACGGGGTTCGAGTTGGCCATCGCGAAGACCGCCGTGTACCCGCCCCGGGCCGCGGCCCGGGTGCCGGTCTCCACGGTCTCGGCGTCCTCCCGGCCGGGCTCGCGCAGGTGGGTGTGCATGTCCACGAGCCCCGGCAGGGCGATGAGCCCGGAGGCGTCGAGGACCTCGGCGTCCGCGGGGACGTCCAGGGAGCCGGGGGCTCCCACGGCGGCGATGCGCCCGTCCACGACGAGCAGGTCCGCGGGGTCACCGCCCTCGGGGCGGGCGTTGCTGATCAGGTGGCAGCTCATGAGGACCTCAGTTCTCGCTCGGGTTCGGGGTGCTCTCGTCACCGGAGAGCAGCAGGAAGAGGACGGCCATGCGCACGGACACGCCGTTGGCCACCTGCTCCAGCACGGTGGAGCGCGGGGAGTCGGCGGCCTCGGAGGAGATCTCCAGCCCGCGGTTCATGGGCCCGGGGTGCATGAACACCGTGGGTGCCCCCACGGCCTCGAGGCGCTGCACGCGCTGGGCGGTCAGCCCCCAGCCGCGCGTGTACTCGGCCTCGCTCGGGAAGAACGACGCGTTCATCCGCTCGCGCTGCAGCCGCAGCATCATCACGGCGTCCGGCGCCTCGGCCAGCACGGCGTCGAGGTCGTAGCTGATCTCGCACGGCCAGGTGTCCGTGGCCACGGGCACGAGGGTGGGCGGGGCCACCAGCGTGACCCGCGCGCCCAGGGTGGTCAGCAGCCACACGTTGGAGCGGGCCACGCGGGAGTGCAGCACGTCCCCCACGATCGCCACGTGCATGCCCTCCAGGTCCATGCCGGTGCTCGCCACGCCCGTGGCGCGCGAGCGGACCCGGCGCAGGGTCATGGCGTCCAGCAGGGCCTGCGTGGGGTGCGCGTGCTTGCCGTCCCCCGCGTTGACCACCGCGGCGTCGATCCAGCCGGAGTCCGCGAGCTGCTGCGGCGCCCCCGAGGACGGGTGGCGGATCACCACGGCGTCCGCGCTCATGGCCATCAGCGTCTGGGCCGTGTCCTTGAGGGACTCGCCCTTGGACACCGAGGACCCCTTGGCGGAGAAGTTGATCACGTCCGCGCTCAGCCGCTTGGCGGCTGTCTCGAACGAGATCCGGGTGCGCGTGGAGTCCTCGAAGAACAGGTTCACCACGGTGCGCCCGCGCAGCGCGGGCAGCTTCTTGACCTCGCGGGAGGACACGGCGGCCATCTGGTCCGCGGTGTCCAGGATCCGTACGGCGTCCGCGCAGGACAGGTCGGTGGTGCTCAGCAGGTACTTCACGCGCGCTCACCCTCCCGTCCCGGCAGGGGCGACGACGCCGCACGCCCGGGTGCGCGGGCGACGTCGGGATCCGAAGCCACCGGCGCGTCGATGACCACGCAGTCCTCGTGGCCCGCGTCGCGGGTCCCGGGGTCGGTCTCGAGCAGCAGCACGCGCACCTTCTCGCGGGAGGACGTGGGGAGGTTCTTGCCCACGTGGTCCGCGCGGATGGGCAGCTCGCGGTGGCCGCGGTCCACCAGGACCGCGAGCCGCACCACGGTGGGCCGGCCGAGGTCCACGAGGGCGTCGAGTGCCGCGCGGATGGTGCGCCCGGAGCACAGGACGTCGTCCACGAGCACCACGGTGCGCCCGTCGATCCCGGCGTCCGGGATCAGTGTGGGCTGCGGGGTGCGGGCGGGATTGCGGCGGAGGTCGTCCCGGTACATGGTGATGTCCAGCTGACCTGTGGCGGTGGCGGCGTGGAAGCCGGGGTCGATCTTCTCCAGGCGGGCCGCCAGGCGCTGCGCGAGCGGGTAGCCGCGGCGGGCGATGCCCAGGAGCACGAGGTCCTCGGGTCCCCTGTTGGACTCCAGGATCTCGTGGGCGATCCGGGACAGGGCCCGGTCGATGTCGGATGTCGAGAGGATCACGCGGGAGGTGGTGGCCTCCGGTGCGCTCTCGGCGTGTTCGGGCACGCTCACGTGCCGCCTCCTTCCCCGCCTCACGGGACGGAATTTAAAGGGTGCGATCGGTCCTGAAGCTACCACACGCGAAACCCCGGCCCGTGGGAACCACGAACCGGGGCCTCGTCTCAGTCGTCCAGCAGGGAGGGCTTGACCTTCTGCAGCCGCCCCAGCAGGCCGTTGACGAACCGGGGCGAGTCGTCGGTGGAGAGCTCACGGGTGACGGCCACGGCCTCCGCCACGGCCACGCCGTCCGGGATCTCCGCGTTGTAGAGCAGCTCCCACGCGCCAACACGCAGCGCGTTGCGGTCCACCGCGGGCATCCGTCCGAGCGCCCAGCCCTGCGAGTAGGTCTCCAGGAACTCGTCGATGTCCTCGCGGCGCTCGTCCACGCCCTCGAGGATCTCCACGGTGTACGGGTTGATGGGCGAGGACGAGTTCTCGCGGCGGCGCACCAGGGCGTCCCGCACGGACTCGTTGCGCTGCTCGGCCTCGAAGAGGATCTCGACGGCGCGCACCCGCGCCTTGCTCCGTGCGCCGCTCACTCGTTGACGCGTCCCAGGTAGTCACCGGTGCGGGTGTCCACCTTGACCTTGGTGCCCTGCTCCAGGAACAGCGGGACCTGGATCTGGTAGCCGGTCTCCACGGTGGCGGGCTTGGTGCCGCCCGTGGAGCGGTCGCCCTGCAGACCGGGCTCGGTGTAGGTGATCTCCAGCACGACCGACGGCGGCATCTCGATGTACAGCGGTGCACCCTCGTGGATGGCCACGGTCACGTTCTGGTTCTCGAGCATGAAGTTGGCGGCGTCACCGACCACCACGCCGGGCACGGTGATCTGGTCGTACGTGGAGTTGTCCATGAAGACGTAGTCGTCGCCGTCCTGGTACAGGTACTGGTACTCGCTGCGGTCCACCGTGGCGGTCTCGATCTTGGCACCGGCATTGAACGTCTTGTCCACCACCTTGCCGCTGGTCACGTTGCGCAGCTTGGTGCGCACGAACGCGCCGCCCTTGCCGGGCTTGACGTGCTGGAACTCGATGGTCTGCCAGAGGTTGCCGTCGAGCTTGAGGATGGTGCCGTTCTTGATGTCGTTGCTGGTTGCCACGGTGTCACTTTCTCGTCGGGTACGTCGCCGCACTGGGTCCGGCTCGTGGAGCCGGACCAGTCTACCGCGTGCGCCCGGCTCCCCCGGTTCCGGGGGCCGGGCCCACGCCCGCGCGGGAGGTTCAGTCAGCGATCTCCTGGTAGCACGCGAACAGGATGGCCGGGTCCGGCACCTCCATGGTCCGGGGGGCGCCGATCCGGTCCAGGACCACGAAGCGCAGCAGGTTGCCCCGGGTCTTCTTGTCCCGCTTCATGACCTCCAGCAGCCGGGGCCACTGGTCCGCGCGGTAGGAGATCGGCAGGCCCAGGGAGGTGAGGATCTCGCGGTGCAGGGCCACGGCGTCGTCGGACAGGCTGCCGGCGGCCCGGCCGAGCTCCGCGGCGAAGACCATGCCCACGGACACCGCCGCGCCGTGGCGCCACTGGTAGCGCTCGTTGTGCTCGATCGCGTGGCCCAGGGTGTGGCCGTAGTTCAGGTACTCGCGCCGGCCGGACTCGCGCAGGTCCGTGGAGACCACCTCCGCCTTGACGCGCACGCTGCGCTCCACGAGCTCCCGCACCACGGCGGAGGAGCTGTCCCGGACCTCGGCGGGGTGCTCCTGGATCAGGGTGAGGATCTGCGGGTCCGCGATGAACCCGCACTTGACCACCTCGGCCATGCCCGTGAGCAGCTCGTTCTCGGGCAGGGTGGCCAGGGAGTCGAGGTCGCACACCACGGCGGCCGGCGGGTGGAAGGAGCCCACCAGGTTCTTGCCCTCGGCGGTGTTGATACCGGTCTTGCCGCCCACGGCGGCGTCCACCATGCCCAGCAGCGTGGTGGGCAGGTGCACCACCCGCACACCCCGCAGCCACGTGGCGGCCACGAAGCCCGCGAGGTCCGAGACGGCGCCGCCGCCCACGGAGACCACGGCGTCGGTGCGCGTGAAGTCGGACTGGCCCATGATCTGCCAGCAGAACGCGGCGACCTCCACGCGCTTGCCCTCCTCCGCGTCCGGGATCTCGGCCACGAAGCTCTGGATCCCGGCGGCGCGCAGGTCCTCCTGCACCAGGTCGCCGGTGGCGCGCAGCGCGCGGGGGTGGATGATGAGCACCTTCTTGACGCGCTCCCCCAGCAGCTCGGGAACGCGGCCCAGCAGTCCGTGGCCCACCAGGACGTCGTACTGGTTCTCGGGGGTGTCCCCTCGGACGGGGATCACGGTCTCGTTCATGCGGTGTGGTCCTTTCGCGGCTCGGAGCGCGCGGTGGCGCCCAGGGCGGTGTGCAGGTCGTGGGCGATCTGGGAGGCCGAGCGCGGCGCACGGGCGTCCAGGGTGATCGTGGCGAGCCGCTCGAAGGTCTCACGGCGCTCGGCCATGATCTGGCTCCAGCGGGTCTCTGGGTCCGGCTGCAGCAGCGGGCGTGACGCGCCGCCCCGGATGCGGGGGCGCACCGTGGCCAGGTCCACGTCCAGGTATGCGACCGTTCGGCCCTCGAGCAGCGGCTGCACGAGCGGGGACATGGGTGCGCCCCCGCCCAGAGAGATCACGCCCTCGGTGTAGCGGGGGTTGTCCAGCAGCTCCGCCACGACCTCCGCCTCGAGGCGGCGGAACTCCGCCTCGCCCCGGTCGCGGAACAGCTGGGCAATCGTCCCGTGGCGCGCCTCGATGACCTGGTCCGAGTCCGCGTGCGCCATGCCGTAGCGCCCGGCCAGGTACCGTGCCACCCGGGACTTCCCGGCCGCCATGGGCCCGATCAGCACCACGGGCAGGGGCGCCCGTGTCACGAGAGGTCCCCTCGCACCTCGTCCAGGGCGGCCAGAGCGGCGGGGTCCGCGAGCTCGGGCGAGGTCCGCAGCGCTTCCGGGATGGCCTCGAGGTAGGCGTCCCGGTTGCGCACCATCTCGGCGGCGGAGTCCCCGCCGAACTTCTCGAGCGCGGCCTCCGCGAGGACGAGCGCCACCATGGCCTCCGCCACGACTCCCGCGGCGGGCACGGCGCACACGTCCGAGCGCTGGTGGTGGGCCCGCGCGGGTTCGCCCGTGGCCACGTCCACGGTGTGCAGCGAGCGGGGCACCGTGGCGATCGGCTTCATGGCCGCGCGCACCCGCAGCAGGTCACCCGTGGACATCCCGCCCTCGATGCCGCCGGCGCGGTTGCTCACGCGGTGCACCGCGCCGTCGGCGCGCAGGGTCTCGTCGTGCGCCTGCGAGCCCGGTCGCTCGGCCGTGCGGAAGCCGTCCCCGACCTCCACGCCCTTGATGGCCTGGATGCCCATCAGTGCCCCGGCCAGCCGCGAGTCGAGCCGCCGGTCCCAGTGGACGTAGGAGCCGAGCCCCGGGGGCACGCTCTCGGCCAGCACCTCGACGACGCCGCCCAGGGTCTCCCCGGCCTTGTGGGCGGCGTCCACCGCGGCGACCATCCGCTCGCTCGTCCCGGCGTCGAAGCAGCGCAGCGGATCGGCGTCCAGCGCGGCGACGTCCCCGGGGCCGGGCAGCGGCGCGCCGTCCGAAACGCTCACGTCCGCAATGGCCGTGGTGTGGGACACGAGCCGGATGCCCAGCGCGGCCAGCACCTGCGAGGCGACCACGCCGAGCGCCACCCGGGTGGCGGTCTCACGGGCGGACGCACGCTCGAGCACCGGGCGGGCCTCGTCGAAGCCGTACTTCTGCATGCCCGTGAGATCTGCGTGGCCCGGGCGCGGCCGGGTGAGCGGCGCATTGCGGGCGCGGCCCTCCAGGACCTGCGGGTCCACGGGGTCCGAGCTCATCACGTCCTGCCACTTGGGCCACTCCGTGTTAGCGATCTCGATCGCCACCGGGCCTCCCTGGGTGAGGCCGTGACGCACCCCGCCGAGGATGCGCACGCGGTCCTGCTCGAACTTCATGCGCGCCCCGCGGCCGTAGCCCAGGCGTCGGCGGGCCAGCGCGTCCTGGACCATCCCGGTGGTCAGTTCCACACCGGCGGGCACGCCCTCGACGATCCCCACGAGCGCCTCGCCGTGGGACTCCCCGGCCGTGAGCCAACGCAACATCCAAGTCTCCAGTCCTCGAGGGGGATCCGGCGGATCCCCCGGTGGTCTTCAATCCGGCGGGTGGGAAAGACCGGAGGGTAACCCGTGGAACCCTCCGGGACGCCCCGTGCGCTGCGCGTCCGACACCTGCCGCACACCGGTGCTGCCCGACCGCTCGTTCTGCGGCTCAGGACGAACCGCTCGTCCGGGCTCCGGCGCGAGCCGGATCTCCGGGTCGAGGCACGCGGTGCCACCGACGCGCCCGTTCACTCGGGCCGACGACGCTCCTGCGCGCGGCGCACCCGTTCCGGCACCGTGCGCTCCGGGCGGCCGACCGCGCGGCACATGGCCGCGGTCACGCGTGCTTCCCGGGGCAGCTCCTCGTGGGGCCCGCCCCCGACGAACCAGCGCAGCTGGTCCACCGCCTGGAAGATCAGCATATCGACACCCGGTGCGATCGCTCCCCCCGCGTGCTCCCACGCGGCGGCCAGCTCGGAGGGCCACGGGTCGTACGCCACGTCCAGCAGCACCCCGTGCACGGTGGGCCGTGTCCCGCGCCACTGCCGGGCAAGCTCGTCCGCGGCACGCGGCGGCAGGGTCGAGACCACCACGTCCGCCCGCCGGAGCAGCTCCGAGGCCTCGGACCAGGGACGGACGTGGACCGTGGCGCCCAGCGCACCGGCCACGCCCTCGAGAGAGCGGGCGCGGGCTGCCGTGCGCACCGCCACGTCCACCGCGGGCGCCCCCAGGGCCTGCAGCGCGGCCACCGCGGCGTGCGCGGTCGCTCCCCCGCCCAGCACGACGGCGCGGGGCGCGTCCGGAACCGGACCCGCGGCACACAGCGCGGCCATGATGCCCATGACGTCCGTGTTGTCCGCCACGGAACCCTGCGGGGTGAAGGTCACGGTGTTGGCCACCCCCAGGGCCTCCACCAGCGGGGTCACCCGCTCCGCGTCACGCGCGGCCAGGGGCTTGAGGGGCATGGTCACGGAGAACCCGTTCCACCCGCCCTGCGCGCGGGCACCCGCCCAGAACGCCTCCCACTCGGGCTCGGGGACGTCCAGCCGGGTGTACTCGGTGCTCAGGCCCATGGCCTCACCGGCCGCGGTGTGCAGCGTCGGGGACAGCGAGTGCGCCACCGGGTGGCCGAGGACGGCCGCCCGGAGCCTGGAGGGTGTCACCGCAGGCACGTCAGGAGCACTTGCCCTCGTTGTCCGCGCACCACTGCTGGTACTCCTGCACGTACTTCTGGTGCTCCTCGTACGTCTTGGCGAACTTGGTCTCACCCGTGTCCAGGTTCACGGTCACCCAGTAGTAGTAGTCGTTCTTCTCCGGGTTGGCCGCCGCCGCAATGGCGTCGTCGCTCGGGGAGCCGATGGGGCCCACCGGCAGACCGGGGTTCGCGTAGGTGTTGTACGGGTTGGACTTGTCCTTCTTCTCCTCCTCCGTGAGGTGCACGGTCTTCTTGCCCAGACCGTAGGTCACGGAGGCGTCGGACTGGATGAACCCGCTGGTCTCCCCGTCCGGGTTGTTCATGCGGTTCTCGATGGCGCCGGCCACGGAGGCGTAGTTCTCCGGTGTGCCCTCGAACTCCACGATCGAGCCCACGGTGAGCACCTCGAACCAGCGGTCCTCGGAGACGTTGTTCTCCTCCAGGGTGGCCCGGGTGCGGTCCACCATCTCCTGCAGGATCTGCTCGGCCGTGGCGTCCAGGGGGAAGTGGTACTCCCCCGGGTGCAGCCAGCCCTCGAGGTTGGGGAACTGCTCGGGAATCCCGAACGTCTCGTTCTGCTCCGCGAGCTTCTCGAACTCGGAGCGGTCGATGCCGGTGGCCTCGCTCAGGGCGGTGAAGGTGTCGTCCATGCGCTGGGTCTTGGGGATCGCCGCGTAGTGGGTGGCGGCTTCCTTCTCCATCAGGGAGTTGACCACGTCCTCGGAGCTCATCCTGGTCTTGAGCTGGTACTCACCGGGCTGGATGAAGTCCTCGGGGTACTTCTGCTGGAACGTGGACACGAATGTCGAGGCGTCGGCCACGATGTCCTGGGACTCGAGGTCCTGCGCGATCTGACCCGTGGTGCTGCCGTCCGCCACGGAGAACGTGACCTCCTGGTCCCCCGAGCCGTGGTAGTCCTTGCGCTCGAAGAGACCGAACGTGGAGCCCAGCACCGCCACCACCACGATCAGCGCGGCGACGAACAGGGCGATGGCCGTGGTCATGGACGCACGGGAACGGGCCTGTCGGCGCTTGCGCTGCTCCGGCGTCACGTCGTGGTGCTCGAAGGAGCCGGCCAGCTCGGAGTGGGAGCCGCCGTCCGAGGCGTGCGACGCGCTCAGCTCATCGCCGTCCGACCCGCGCGGGGGGTTCCCGTCACCGGTTGCGTTGTCCCGCGGCTCATCGCTCACGAATACTCTCCGTCCGCCGTTCTGGTGGTCTTGGGGGGCGTCCCCCTGCGAGGAGGTTTCCCGCCCCGCGGTGCACTACTGCGCCTGTTCCACGGCCCCGACCCGCTCGCCCGGCTCCACGCCGGTGCGCAGGCCCTGGTCCACCGCAGTCTGCAGGAAGGTCACGGCGGCTGCCTGGTCGACCCTGTCCATGTGGTCCCTCCGGGAGACCCCGGAGTCCAGCAGGGACTGGTGGGCAGCGACCGTGGACAGCCGCTCGTCCACCAGGCGCACCTGCGTGGTGCACCCCCGTGAGCCTAGCCGACGAACGAGCATCGCGGCGTAATCCCTGGCCATCCCGGTCGAATCGTTCTCACGCCCGTCCAGGCTGCGCGGCAGGCCCACGTACACCGTGCGCACGTCCCGCTCCTCGCAGAGCCTGGTGATGATCTTCACGTCGAAGGCCTTGCGGGGGTTGGAGTCCCGCGCGAGCGTCTGGTGCGGCGTGGCCAGGACGCACCCGGGGTCGGTCAGGGCGACGCCCACCCTGACCTTCCCCACGTCCACGCCCATGCGCACGGCACGCTCGAAGGGCTCGGTCATCAGCTCGCGGCGTCCTGGATCTGCTGACGCACGGCCGCCAGCGCATCGTGGATCCTGGCGGCGTCGGAGCCGCCTCCCTGGGCGACGTCCGGCTTGCCGCCGCCGCCACCACCGAGAACCGTGGCCGCGGTGCGCACGAGCTGGCCGGCGGCGAGCCCTGCCTGCCGGGCGGCGTCGTTCACGGCCACCACGATCAGGGGACGGTCGTTGGCGACGCCGGTCACGGCCGTGAGCGCGGGATCGGAGCCCAGGCGCGTGCGCAGGTCCAGGGCGAGGGAGCGCAGCGCGTCCGCGGAGGCGATCTCACCGGCGTCGTGCAGCACGGCCGTGACCGTCCCGATGCGCTCGGCGTCCTGGGCGAGCTGGCCGGCCTGGGCCTGCAGCTGCTGCTGGCGCAGACCGGCGAGCTGGCGCTCGGTCTCCTTGAGCTTGTCCAGGGTGGCCGCAAGACGCTCCGGAAGCTCCGCGCTGGACTGCACCTTGAGCATTCCGGTGAGCTGGTTGACCAGCGTGCGCTCGGCGGCCAGGTGGTTGAACGAGTTCAGACCCACGAGCGCCTCCACGCGGCGGTTGCCCGAGCCCACGGACTGCTCCGAGACCAGGGACAGCGAGCCAAGCTGGGACGTGGAGCCCACGTGGGTGCCACCGCACAGTTCACGGGACCACGGGCCGTTCATCTCGACCACGCGGACCTCGTCCCCGTACTTCTCGCCGAACAGGGACATGGCACCGAGCTTCTTGGCCTCGGCCAGCGGCATCTCGCGGGTGACCACCTCGAAGTCGTCACGGATCGCGGTGTTGGCGATCTGCTCGATCTCCTGGATCTGGCCCGCGTTCAGGGCCTCCCCGTGGGAGAAGTCGAAGCGGAGGTAGCCCTCCTTGTTGAACGAGCCGCGCTGGACCGCGTCCGGGCCCAGGACGTCGTGCAGGGCTGCGTGGATCACGTGGGTGCCGGAGTGGGCGGCCTCGCCGTCGTGGCGGCGGCGGGAGTCCACGCGGGCGGTGACCTCGTCCCCCACGACCACCTGGCCGGAGGCGACCGTGACCTTGTGCACGGACAGACCCTTGACGGGCTGCTGCACGTCCTCCACGCTCAGGCGCAGCCCGTCAGCGGAGTCGATGGTGCCGACGTCCGCGGCCTGGCCGCCGGCCTCGGCGTAGAACGGGGTGCGCTCGAGCACGATCTCCACGTGCTCGCCCTCACCGGCCGCGGGGACGGAGACGCCACCCGAGAGGATCGCGCGCACCGTGGTGGGCGTGACCAGTTCCGTGTAGCCCGTGAACTCGCTGCCGTGGTCGTCGAGCATGCGGCGCAGCTCGGAGAGGTCCGCCATGGCGCCCTTCTTGGCGCGGGCGTCCTCCTGAGCGCGCTGCCGCTGCTCGGCCATGAGCTCGCGGAACGCCTTCTCGTCCACCGCGACGCCGGCCTCGCCGGCCATCTCCAGGGTGAGGTCGATCGGGAAGCCGAAGGTGTCGTGCAGGGCGAAGGCGTCCGCGCCGCTCAGTGCGCGCTTCTCGCCCTTGGCCACGTCCACGGCGTGCTCGAGGCGCGTGGTGCCGGACTCGATGGTCTTGAGGAACGCCCGCTCCTCGGCGTAGGCGATCCGCGAGATCCGCTCGAAGTCCTCGGCCACCACGGGGTAGACGCCCTTCATCGCGTCCCGGGACTCCGGCAGCAGCACGGGCAGGCACGGCTCGGTGACCCCCAGCAGGCGCATGGCCCGCACGGCACGGCGCAGCAGCCGGCGCAGGATGTAGCCGCGGCCCTCGTTGCCGGGAGTCACGCCGTCGGCGATGAGCATGAGGGAGGAACGCACGTGGTCGGCGACCACACGCATGCGGACGTCGTCCTCGTAGCCCTCCTCGCCAGCCTTCTCGGCACCGTGGTACGTGCGCCCGGAGAGCGTGGCTGCGGCGTCGAGCACGGGGCGGACCTGGTCCGTCTCGTAGAAGTTCTCCGCGCCCTGCAGCAGCATGGCCAGGCGCTCCACGCCCAGGCCGGTGTCGATGTTCTGCTGCGGCAGGTCGCCCAGGATCTCGTAGTCCTTGCCGTTGCCCTCGCCGCGCTGGTACTGCATGAACACGAGGTTCCAGATCTCGATGTAGCGGTCGTCGTCCACCGCCGGACCGCCGTCCTTGCCGTAGCGCGGACCGCGGTCGTAGAAGATCTCGGAGTCGGGACCCGCGGGCCCGGGCTGGCCGGTGTCCCAGTAGTTCTCGTCACGGCCCATGCGCTGGATGCGCTGGGCGGGCAGCCCCACGGTGTCGTGCCACAGGTCGTAGGACTCCTGGTCCCCCTCGTACACGGTGACCCACAGCCGCTCCGGGTCCAGCCCGAAGCCGCCGTCGGCGGTGGGGGTGGTGAGCAGCTCCCAGGCCATGGGGATGGCCTGGGACTTGAAGTAGTCGCCGAAGGAGAAGTTGCCGGCCATCTGGAAGAACGTGCCGTGACGGGCGGTCTTGCCCACCTCGTCGATGTCCAGGGTGCGGATGCACTTCTGCACGGACGTGGCCCGGCGGTAGGGCGGGGTCTCCTGGCCCAGGAAGTACGGGATGAACGGCACCATGCCGGCAATCGTGAACATGGCACCGGGCTGCTGGGACACCAGGGACGCCGAGGGCACCACGTGGTGGCCCTTGGCCTCGAAGTAGCTCAGCCAGCGCTGGGTGATCTCGTGAGAGAGCATTACCGCTCGTTTCCTTCCGAAGGGGTGTGGTCGATGACCCGGGCCCGGGGGTCCTCCGGGTCGGTCGAGGAGTCGTGGGACGTGACGGGGTGCCACGGGATGCCGGCGGGGGGCACGGCGTCGTCGGGGGCCGCCGGGTGGTTGGCGGTGTGGTCCACGGGAGAGCGCACGCCGAACTGCTGCTGCAGCTGCGCCTCGCGCTCGTCCATGCCCGCACGGACCCGGGCCGCGAACTCCCCGAAACGCCGGGCCGCGGTGCGCAGGGTGTCCACGGCGCCGGGACGGGCGCGGTGCGCCACGTCACCGTGCGGCGTGCGCGCCACCTCGGTGCTCTCGGGCGGCCCCTGGATCGCCCGCGAGAGGGACTGTCGGGCGGCGGGATCGGAGGCGACGCGCGTGGCCGCACCGCCCACCAGGGCACCGGCGGCGAGCAGGGCGAGTTTGGACCACATTCCCATGGTCAGCTCCTGGTGTCCGTGGGGACGGATCCATCAGCGGATGGTTCGTGCCCGGTGTGGTCCGCGGGGACGTCGGTGGCGCTGCGCGGCTGGTAGGAGGGTGCGGGGCCGGGATCGGCGCCGGGGGGGTTATCGGATCCCGCGGCGGCGCCGGGTCCTGCCGGGGCACCGGGCTGGGGCGAGAAGGCGCGGCGCAGGCCGTGGGAGAAGGAGGCCACCTTGATCAGGGGCTGCCCCACTGTCGAGGCCACGAGCGAGGACAGCGCCGACACGTTCGCCGAGGCGTCGGAGACGTTCGACGTGATCCCGTCCACCTTCTCCAGCTGCGTGTTCGTGGTGGTCACCGTGCGTGTCACCTCGTCGATCAGCGGCGTGGTGCCGTCGTTGATCGAGCGGATGGTCAGGCGCAGCTCGTCGAAAACCCGCCCGAGCTTCACGATGGGCAGCGCGAGCAGACCCACGAGCACCGCGAACACCAGCACCGCGAGCAGCCCGGCGATATCTCCACCGTCCATGGGTGACCTTCACTTCCGTCCGTGTGTCGTCGTCGAGGTCGGCGCGAAGAACCGACCGAAGCGCAACTCTACCCAACAACCCGGACACGACCGAGCACCGGAGAGCGACCCCGCGGCACCGCGCGGATCCGTGAGCGGCGCCGATCGCCGGTGCAGGCAGCCGCCCGCCCTCGGTGCGCCCGGCTCCAGGAACGCGGACAGCCCGCGGGGTGAACCCGCGGGCTGTCCGGTGGCCGACCGCTGGGCGGTCGGCCGTGCACGAATGATCAGGCCATGCGTGCGTAGTACTCGACCACGAGCTGCTCCTCGCAGGTCACGGGGACCTCGGAGCGCTCGGGCTTGCGCGAGAGCGTGGCCTGCAACCGGTCGATCGTCACGTCCAGGTACGGCGGGGTGTCCGGCAGGACATCCTGGTTCGCACCGGTCGCGGCGATCTGGAACGGGACCATCTTCTCCGAGCGCGGGTGCACGTGGATCATCTGACCCGGGCGCACGCGGTACGAGGGGCGGTCCACGCGCTGGCCGTCCACCATGATGTGACGGTGCACCACGGCCTGGCGGGCCGCGGCCATCGTGCGGACGAAGCCCGCGCGCAGCACGAGGGCGTCCAGGCGGGTCTCGAGCAGCGCGATGAGGTTCTCACCGGTCTGGCCCTCGACGCGCTTGGCCTCCACGTAGGCGCGGTGCATCTGCTTCTCGCGGATGTTGTACTGCGCGCGCAGCCGCTGCTTCTCGGTCAGGCGCACCTTGTAGTCGGAGTCCTGCTTGCGGCGGGCACGGCCGTGCTCACCGGGGGCGTACGGGCGGCGCTCGAAGTACTTCTCGGCCTTCGGCGTCAGCGCGATGCCGAGGGCACGGGACTTGCGCACCTGGCGGCGCGCACGTGAGCTGTTGTTCTGGGACAAAGCATGCCTTTCATGCGGTTCGACGGCGTACGGGCACAGCCCGCGTTCCGTTCTGGGTGGTACTGGCCTCCTGCGCGGGGAAATCGGTTCCCGCGGGAGAGGTGCGGATCAGCCGCAATCCGACGAACCTAGCGTCCGCGGTGCCTCCGCGCCGGCCGTGAGGGTGTCACGGGCGGCGCAGGCACACCGCGAGACGTGCCAGCCAGCGATCTACTATAGCGGACTCAGTCCACGTCCTCGTTCACCCAGTCCAGCGACTTGGTCACCGCTTTGCCCCAGTTGCGGAACAGCTTCTCCTGCTGCTCGCGGTCCCCCTCGGGCTCCCAGCGCTTGTCCTCGGCCCAGTTCTGGGTGATCTCGTCCAGGTCCGCCCAGAAACCCACGGCCAAACCGGCCGCGTACGCGGCGCCCAACGCGGTGGTCTCCGTGATCTCGGGGCGGATCACGGGGACGCCCAGCTGGTCCGCCTGGAACTGCATGAGCAGCTCGTTGGCGGTCATCCCGCCGTCCACGCGCAGCTCCACGAGATCCTGGCCGGAGTCCTTGTTCATGGCCTCCACGACCTCGCGGGACTGGTAGGCGGTGGCCTCCAGCACGGCCCGGGCGATGTGCTCCTTGCGCACGTAGCGGGTCAGACCCACCAGCGCACCGCGGGCGTCCGGGCGCCAGTGCGGCGCGAACAGGCCCGAGAACGCCGGCACGAAGTACGCCCCGCCGTTGTCCTCCACGGCTCGTGCGAGCGGCTCGATCTCCTTGGCGTCCTGGATCAGGCCCAGGTTGTCGCGGATCCACTGCACGAGCGAACCTGTGACGGCAATCGATCCCTCCAGGGCGTAGACCGGCTTCTCACCCTCGATCTGGTAGCAGACCGTGGTGATGAGCCCGTGCTCCGAGCGCACCGGGGTCTCCCCCACGTTCATGAGCAGGAAGCTGCCCGTGCCGTAGGTGTTCTTGCCCATGCCGGGCTCGAAGCACGTCTGGCCGAAGGTCGCGGCCTGCTGGTCACCCAGGATGCCGGCGATCGGCACCTGCTTGAGGAAGCCGCGGGCACGGCCCTTGCCGTAGACCTCTGAGCTGCAGCGGATCTCAGGGAGCATGGACGTGGGAATGCCCATGGTCGCGCAGAGGTCCTCGTTCCAGTCGAGGGTGTCGATGTTCATGAGCAGGGTGCGGGACGCGTTGGTCACGTCCGTCACGTGCACGCCCTCGTTGGTGCCACCGGTGAGGTTCCACACGAGCCAGCTGTCGGTGGTGCCGAACAGCAGGTCACCGGCCTCGGCCTTCTCACGGGCACCCTCCACGTTGTCCAGGATCCACTTGACCTTGGGCCCCGCGAAGTAGCTCGCCAGGGGCAGCCCCGTGAGCTCCCGGAAATGCTCCTCGCCACCGTCCTTGCCCAGCTCGTCCACGATCTCCTGGGTGCGGGTGTCCTGCCACACGATCGCGTTGTAGACGGGCTCCCCCGTGTTCTTGTCCCACACCACGGTGGTCTCGCGCTGGTTGGTGATGCCCACGGCGGCGAGGTCCTCGCGGGTCAGCTCGGTCTCGGCGAGCGCGTCCGCCACGCAGCGGCGGGTGTTGCGCCAGATCTCCTGCGCGTCGTGCTCCACCCAGCCCGCGCGCGGGAAGATCTGCTCGTGCTCGTACTGGCCCAGGCCCTTGATCTTCCCGGAGTGGTCGAAGACGATCGCGCGCGTGCTCGTGGTGCCCTGGTCGATGGCCATCACGTACTGGGGTTCGCTCATGGGGTGACTCCTTCGTCAGTTGTGTGTTGTGCTGGGGTGCGGGGCACTCAGCCGATGAGGTGTGCCGCCACACCGGCAAGCACACCGCCCACCACGGGGCCGAGCACCGGAACCCAGCTGTAGGACCAGTTGCTGCCCGGCTTGCCGGGAATGGGCAGCACCGCGTGCGCGATGCGGGGGCCGAGGTCACGGGCCGGGTTGATGGCGTAGCCCGTGGGACCGCCGAGGCTCATGCCGATCGCGACCACCAGAACACCCACGGCGAGGGGCCCGAGCTCGCTCGGGGTCTCCCCGAAGACGAGGATCACGTACACGAGCACGAAGGTCGCGATGACCTCGGTGAGGAAGTTCCAGCCGTGGCTGCGGATCTCGGGCCCGGTGGAGAAGACATCGATCGTGGGAACGCCCTCGCGCCCGGCGACGTCGAAGTGCTTCTTGTAGGCGAGCCAGCACACGACGGCACCCACGAAGGCACCCACCATCTGCGCCACGATGTAGACCACGGTGCTGGCCACGCTGACGGCCACCCCGTGGGCGTACTCGGGTTCCTGGCCCGCGAGCATGCCCAGCGTCACCGCGGGGTTCAGGTGCGCTCCGGAGTCGTGGGCCACGTACACGCCGGCGAACACGGCGAAGCCCCAGCCGAAGCTGATGAGCAGCCAGTCCGCCCCGTTGCCCTTGGTCCGCGGGAGCACGACGTTGGCCACCACGCCGCAGCCCAGCAGCACGAGCACGGCCGTGCCGAAGGCCTCCGACAGGAAGACGGTGGACAGCGCCACCTCGGTCACTTCATTCACAGCACCCTCCATTGGGTGTTCGGGGGCCCGGAACGTCCCGGGCCCGAGATCTTCTCTCAGCCCCGCTGCTGCGGGTACGGGTTGCCCGCGCCCTCGCGCAGCCGCTGGGCGGTGTCCTCGTCGTTCTCCTGCAGCGCGGCGTGCTCGGCGCGGCGCATCTGCTCGTAGAGGTCCACCTGGCGCGTGCGCTCGGCCTCGTCCCAGCCGAGGACGTCACCCATGATGCGGGCGATCTCCGGGGCCGCGGCGGAACCGCCGTCGCGCTGCTCGTAGTTCAGGTGGGTGCGACGGCACATCACGTCCTCGAGGTCCAGGGCGCCCTCGTGGGTGGCCGCGCGCTGGATCTCGATCTTGAGGTACTGCTCGGCGCCGGGAACGGGCTCACCCAGTTCGGGGTGGTCCGTGATGGTGTCGATCATCTCCAGCGTCTCGTCCCCGTAGCGGTTGAGCAGACGCTCCACGACGACCTGCTCCATCCCCGCGCGCCGGGCCAGGTGCTCCGACTGGTTCATCAGCCCGGACCAGCCCTGCGCACCCAGCAGCGCCACGTGCTCGGTGATGGACGGGTTCTCCTTGGCGGCCTTCTTGCCGAGTGCGGCGTCCACCGCGTCCTTGCCCATCACCCGGTAGGTGGTCAGCTTGCCGCCGGCGATGGTGAACAGCCCGGGCGCGGCCTCCACCACGGAGTGCTCGCGGGAGATCTTGGTGGACGGAGTCGTCTCGCCCTTGGTGCCCGGCTGCACGAGCGGGCGCAGCCCGGCCCACGTGCCGATCACGTCGTCCACGGTCAGCGGGTCCCGCAGGATGGCGTTGGCGTGCTCCAGGACGTACTCCACGTCCTCGCGCGTGGCCGTGGGCGTGGCGAGGTCCCGCTCGTAGGGGGTGTCCGTGGTGCCGATGACCCAGTAGTTGTCCCACGGGATGATGAACAGCACGGACTTCTCGGTCTGCAGGATGATGCCGGTGGAGCCCTCCAGCCGCTCCTTGGGGACCACGATGTGGATGCCCTTGGAGGCCAGCACCTTCAGCCCGGTCTCGGACTGCGCCAGGTCCTGGACGGGTTCCGTCCACACACCCGCCGCGGAGATCACCGTCGTGGCCCGCACCTCGCGGGTCTCCCCCGTGGTGAGGTCCTCGATGTGCGCCCCGACCACGCGGCCGGAGTCGTCCCGGAGCAGGTTGCGCGCCGCGGCACGGTTGGCCGCGAGGGCTCCGTAGCGCTGGGCCGTGCGCACGAGGTCCAGGGTCAGGCGGGCGTCGTCCACGCGGCCGTCCCAGTAGGCGATGGCGCCCACGGCGGCGTCGTCGCGCATGGCCGGGAAGGTCTTGCGCACGCCGGCGGCGCTGAGGTGGCGCTGGATGGGCAGGGACTCGGCCTTGGCGCCCACGTGGGCGAGGGTGTCGTACATGCCGATGCCCGTGGCCACAAAGGGGCGTTCCCAGCCCTTGTGCGTGAGCGGGTACATGAACTGGATGGGCTTGACCAGGTGCGGGGCCAGCCGGTGCATCAGGAGGTCACGCTCCTTGAGGGCCTCCGCCACGAGCGCGAAGTTCAGCTGCATCAGGTAGCGCAGCCCGCCGTGCACCAGTTTGGAAGAGCGCGAGGAGGTGCCCTGGGCCCAGTCCTGCGCGTCGATGATGGCGGTGGACAGACCGCGGGTGGCCGCGTCCAGGGCGATCCCGGCGCCCGTGATCCCGCCGCCGATCACCAGGACGTCCACGGGGTGCTCCGCCATGGCGCGAAGGTCGTTGTTGCGCTGCTGTGCATTCAAAGAGGTCAGTGGCACGGTTGCCGCTCCTGTCTACCGGTGGGTAGCTGACGATCGTTTCGGGTGAGAGTCACAATAGTCCTCACTCCGTGACACGGAAAACACCGGCCGTGGCGAGGGCCTCGCGGCGGTCGACCTGACCGGCTCAGTCCCCTCGCCGGGTGCCCCGCACCATGGACCGCAGGATCCCCAGCCGGTGCGCCAGCTCCTTCTCGTGGCCGTAGGGGGTGGGCCGGTAGTAGTCCCTGCCCAGGAGCTCGTCCGGCGGGTACTGCTGGGTGGCCACCGCGTTGGGGGCGTCGTGGGCGTAGCGGTATCCGTCACCGTGGCCGAGCCCCGCCGCTCCCGGGTAGTGGGAGTCGCGCAGGTGCGCAGGAACGGGGCCGGCGCCCCCGGCCCGGACGTCGGCGATCGCGGCGTCCACCGCGAGGTAGGCGGCGTTGGACTTGGGCGCGGTGGCCAGGTGCGCCACCGCCTGGGCGAGCGGGAGCCGCCCCTCGGGCATGCCGATCAGCTGCACGGCCTGAGCGGCCGCCACCGCGATCTGCAGCGCCGTGGGGTCCGCCATGCCGATGTCCTCGGACGCGGAGATGATCAGCCGGCGCGCGATGAACCGGGGGTCCTCCCCCGCCTCGATCATCCGGGCGAGGTAGTGCATGGCGGCGTCCACGTCCGAGCCCCGGATGGACTTGATGAAGGCGCTCACCACGTCGTAGTGCTGGTCGCCCTGCTTGTCGTAGCGCACGGCCGCGCGGTTCACGGCCTCCTCGGCGTGCGCCAGGGCCACTGTTGCGGGACCGCCGGTGGTGGCGCCGGGCTGCCCGGCACCGGTCCGTTCCACTGCGCGGGCCTCGTCCGTGGTGCCGCCCTGCTCAGCGGCTGGGCCCTGTTCCGCGGCGTCGTCCTCGTGCGCCGCGGCGCCTCCGGCGTCCGGCCCGCTCGCATCCACGGAGCCGTTCTCGTTCTGCGGACCACTCGCGTCTGCCGCGCTGGTCTCCTCCCCCGCGTCGTCCTGGTCCCCCGCGTCGACGCCGCCCGCGTGGGACAGCGCGACGCCGGCGGCCGCCTCCAGTGACGTGAGGGCCTTGCGGGCGTCTCCTCCGGCCACGTCCAGCAGGTGCTCCCGGGCCTCCGGGGAGAGGACCACCGCGCCGTCCAGCCCGCGGGGATCCACGACCGCCCGGTCCAGCAGCTCCCCGATGTCCTGGCGTTCGAGCGGCTGCAGCGTGAGCAGCAGCGAGCGGGAGAGCAGGGGCGAGATCACGGAGAAGGACGGGTTCTCCGTGGTGGCCGCCACGAGGATGACCCACCCGTTCTCCACGCCGGGCAGCAGGGCGTCCTGCTGCGCCTTGGTGAAGCGGTGGATCTCGTCCAGGAACAGCACCGTGGTGCGCCCGTGCAGGTCCCGAGCCGTCAGGGCCTCCTCCATGACCCGGCGGACGTCCTTGACGCCGGCCGTGACGGCGGAGAGCTCCACGAACGTGGTGCCGTGCCCACGCGCGATGACCTGCGCGATCGTCGTCTTGCCCGTGCCGGGCGGGCCCCACAGGATCACCGAGGACGGTGCGGCCGGCCCCGACCTCCCGGTGACGAGCGCGCGCAACGGGGATCCTGACCGCAGCAGGTGCTTCTGTCCCACCACCTCGTCCAGGGTGCGCGGGCGCATCCGCACGGCGAGCGGGGCGCGGGAACGGCCCTGCGACCCGAAGTGGTGGGCGGTGGAATCGGACGCGCCTGAGCCGTCACCGCTGAGCGGGTCGGGCAGGTCGAACAGGGAAGTGCTCACTCCTCGACAGTACTGCCCACCCCGGACAGGCAGCACTCTGCCGGCGGCTGCGCGCTGCCCGCCCCGGTCAGGGTCAGCCGCGGGCCCGTGGCGGCACGGCGGCGTTCACCCCCGCCGGGGCCGGTCCAGCTCGTCGCTGTCCACCAGGACGGTCACGGGCCCGTCGTTGACGAGCGAGACCTCCATGTGCGCCCCGAAGCGCCCCGTCTCCACGGGGATCCCGCGCCCTCGCAGCGCCCGGACGAACTCCTCGAACAGGGGTTCGCTGACGTCCCCGGGAGCGGCCCTGGACCACGAGGGCCGGCGTCCCTTCCGCACGTCCCCGTACAGGGTGAACTGGCTGACCACGAGCACGGGCGAGGGCCCGTCCGCGCACGAGGTCTCCCCCGGCAGGATCCGCAGGCCCGCGATCTTCTCCGCGAGCCGCACCGCGGTCTCCGGGGTGTCCGTGTGCGTGACGCCGACGAGCGCCAGCACGCCCGGACCCTCGATCTCCCCCCCGGTCTCCCCGGCCACGGTCACGGCGGCACGGGACACGACTTGCAGCACGATTCTCATGCGCCCAGTCCACCACACACGCCCCGCGGCGTGCCTGCGGGGTGGCGGTCCACGACGCCGCCCGGGGCCGCCCCGGGTGACCGCACCGGGACCGCCGGGGTCGAGGCGGGCGACCGCCCCGGGACCGCCGGGGACGCGCGGAGGGTCACCGTGCGGCGTCGTCCTCCATGAACCGGTGGCGTCCGGTCATGAGGATGCCCGCGCTGAGCACCACGAGCATGAGCCACAGGTAGCCGAAGGACGGCCACCAGGACCCGGTGACCCCGAAGAGCAGGCCGAACGCGAGCGGCCCCAGCGAACCGGCCAGGTAGCCGAGACCCTGCCCGAAGCCGGAGAGCGAGCCGGCGCCCGCGGTGGTGCGCGTGCGGGCGTTGATCAGCGTGATGGCCAGCGGGAAGGACGCCTGCGCCAGGCCGAACACCGTGATCCACACCCAGACCAGGCGGAAGTCCCCCCACGTGGCGTGCGGCCACAGCAGCACCGCGAGGTAGCCCAGTGCGTACAGCACCACGGTGGACAGCCCCAGCACCACGGTGTTGCCGAAGCGCCGGACCAGGAACGGGACCGCGAAGCTGACCGGCACGGCCAGGATGGCGTAGTAGGACAGCATGAACCCGGCCTCGTGCTCGGAGAACCCGGTGTCCGTGAGGAAGCGCGGCAGCCACAGGAACATGGAGAACGTGTTGGCGGACGTGCCGGTGAACATCAGCACCACGCCCCACCCGATCCTGGAGTGCCACGGCTTGACCCGGGCGGTGGACGCCGGAGCCACCACGGCGTCCGGCAGCACGGTCAGGTCCGGGGTCTGCTCGGCGGGGGGCTGCGCACGACGGCGGGCTCCCACCCACAGCACGAGCCACGGGACGAGTGCGGCCAGGGAGAACACGGCCCAGGACCCCACGGAGACGCGCCAGCCGGCGGCGTCCGCGAGCGGGACCGCGAAGAAGGGCGCGGTGGCCGTGGACATGCCCAGCAGCATCGAGTAGATCGCGGACAGTGCCGCGATGCGGTGCGGGAAGTACTTCTTGATCACGGGGGGCAGGACCACGTTGCCCATGCCCAGCCCGCACATGATCACGAACGTGAGGACCACGAAGCCCACGTCCCCGGGGGACACGGCGCGCGCGAGGGTGCCGAGGGCGGCGAGACCGCACGAGACGATCAGCAGCGCCTCGAGGCCCACCCGCCGCATGGCCAGGGTGGTGAGGATCCCGGTGAGGGCGAAGCCCAGCGAGGGCATCATCGCGAGCAGTCCCGCCTCGGCGGGTGTCAGGTGCAATTCCTGGGTGATGCGTCCCAGCACGGGTGAGACCCCGGAGACGGCCAGGCGGAGGGTGAAAGCGGTGACAACGACACCGGCCAGGGCCACGAGGCCCTGGCCGGTGCGACCGTGTGGTGCAGCGGAGCTCAGTGTGATGACCCTTCCGGAACGTCGGCGGCGGTGTCCTGGGTGGTGGCCTGGGTCCGGGGTTCGGGCTTGGCATCCACCCCTGCCTCCTTGCGCTGCTGCGCCGTGATGGGCGCGGGAGCGGCGGTCAGCGGGTCGTAGCCGTTGCCGGTCTTGGGGAACGCGATGACGTCCCGGATGGACTCGGTGCCCGCGAGCAGCGCGACCACGCGGTCCCAGCCGAACGCGATGCCGCCGTGCGGGGGCGCGCCGAACTGGAAGGCGTCCAGCAGGAAGCCGAACTTCTCGCGGGCGTCCTCCTCGCTCAGTCCCATCACGCGGAACACACGGTCCTGCACGTCCCGGCGGTGGATGCGGATGGAGCCGCCGCCGATCTCGTTGCCGTTGCACACGATGTCGTACGCGTAGGCCAGTGCGGAGCCGGGGTCGGTGTCGAACGTGTCCATGAACTCGGGCTTTGGCGAGGTGAACGCGTGGTGCACCGCGGTCCAGGCACCGGAGCCCACGGCCACGTCACCGGACTCCACGGCCTCCGAGGCCGGCTCGAACAGGGGCGCGTCCACGATCCACACGAAGGCCCAGTCGTCCTCGTCGATCAGGCCCACGCGGTGGCCGATCTCCACGCGCGCGGCGCCGAGCAGCGCGCGGGAGGTCTTCACACCGCCCGCGGCGAAGAACACGCAGTCTCCGGGCTTCGCGCCCACGGCCTCGGCCAGTCCGGCCTTCTCCTCTTCGGAGATGTTCTTGGCCACGGGCCCGGCGATCTCCCCGTCCTCCTTGAACAGCACGTAGGCGAGGCCCTTGGCGCCGCGCTGCTTGGCCCACTCCTGCCACGCGTCGAGCTGGCGGCGGGGCTGGGACGCGCCGCCCGGCATGACCACGGCACCCACGTACGGAGCCTGGAACACGCGGAACGGAGTGTCCTTGAAGTACTCGGTGAGCTCCGTGATCTTCAGGTCGAAGCGCAGGTCCGGCTTGTCGGAGCCGTAGTCCGCCATGGCCTGGGCGTAGGTCATGCGCGGGATGGGGGTGGTGATCTCCACGCCGATCAGGGCCCACAGGGACTTCACGATCTGCTCGCCCAGCGCAATGATGTCGTCCTCCTCCACGAAGGAGGCCTCGACGTCCAGCTGGGTGAACTCGGGCTGGCGGTCCGCGCGGAAGTCCTCGTCCCGGTAGCAGCGGGCGATCTGGAAGTACTTCTCGATCCCGCCCACCTGCAGCAGCTGCTTGAACAGCTGCGGGGACTGCGGCAGCGCGTACCAGGAACCCGGGGACAGCCGTGCGGGCACCACGAAGTCACGCGCACCCTCGGGGGTGGAACGGGTGAGGGTGGGGGTCTCCACCTCGGTGAAGCCCTGCTCGTGCAGCAGCGCGCGGGCCACCCGGTTGACCTCGGAGCGCAGCCGCATGATGCGGGCGGGCTCCGGGCGGCGCAGGTCCAGGTAGCGGTACTTCAGGCGGGCTTCCTCGCCCACCTCCACGTGCTCGTCGATCTGGAACGGCAGGGGGGCCGCGGTGTTGAGCACGGTGAGCTGGTCCACCATGACCTCGACCTCGCCGGAGGGCAGGTTGGGGTTCTCGTTGCCCTCGGGGCGGCGCTCCACGGTGCCGGTGACCTGCAGGACGTACTCGTTGCGCAGCTGGTGGAACTGCTCCTCGTCCCGCACCACGATCTGCGCCACGCCGGAGGCGTCACGCAGGTCCACGAACGCGACACCGCCGTGGTCCCGGCGGCGCCCCACCCAGCCGGCCAGCGTGACGGTCTCTCCGATGTTCTCGGCGCTCAGGGCGCCGAGCTCGTGTGTTCGCAGCACGTGCATCCACCTTCTCGTTCGGTCGTGGTCGGGGTCGCGCACCCCGGAAGTCCTGGTTCCCGCGGCTCGCGGGCGCCCCGGTTCCGGCGGACGACGCCGCTGGGCCGGGTTCTCGTTCCCCGCGAGTCTACAAGCGCCCCCGCTCCGCCGGGCGCGCGGGAGATCCCGCTCACAGCGGGGCGGGGGTTCAGCCCTCGGTCTGCTCCGCAGAGAGGACCGTGGCGTGCAGGTCCTCGGCCGGCGGCTGCCAGCTCGCGGGGTCCGCGGACACCTGCTCGCCCGAGCGGATGTCCTTGACCTCGTGGGTCACGGTGCCGTCCTCGGCCACCGCGGAGAACCACACGAAGGGGATCCCGCGGCGCTCGGCGTAGCGGATCTGCTTGCCGAACTTCTGGGCGGTGGCCGCCACCTCGGTGGCGATCCCGCGGGCGCGCAGCGCGGCGGCGACGTCCTGCGCGGCGGACCACGAGGCGTCGTCGTTCAGGGCCACGAGCACCGCAGAGGGCACGGCGCGGGAGGCCCGGGCCATGGACTGGGAGAGGATGCGGGTGACCAGGCGGGTCACGCCGATGGACAGGCCCACACCCGGGTAGGTCTTCTCGCCGTTGCTCGCGAGGGACTCGTAGCGCCCGCCCGAGCACACGGAACCGAGCTTCTCGTGGCCCACCAGGACGGTCTCGTAGACGGTGCCGGTGTAGTAGTCGAGACCGCGGGCGATCGAGAGGTCGGCCACGACCTTTCCGGGGGCGCGGCGTGCGGCCTCCCCCACGACCTCGGCGAGCTCCGCGAGGCCCTCCTCGAGCAGCTCGTTGGACTGGCCCAGCTCACGCACGCGCTCCACGAAGGAGGTGTCCTCGGTGCGGATCGCGGCGAGCGCGAGCGCGGCCTGCGCCTGCTCCGGGGTGGCACCCACGTGCTCCTGGAGGTTGCGGGACACGGCGTTCGCGCCGATCTTCTCGAGCTTGTCGATCTCCCGCAGCACGGCCGGGGCGTCGGTGAGGCCCACGGCCCGGTAGAAGCCCTCGGCGAGCTTGCGGTTGTTCACGCGCAGCACGAACGGCGGGATCGGCAACTGGGACAGCGCATCCACGATCACGAGTGCGAGCTCCACGTCGTAGCGGAACGGCAGCGCGCCGTCCCCCACCACGTCGATGTCCGCCTGGGTGAACTCCCGGGCCCGCCCCTCCTGGGGACGCTCGCCGCGCCACACCTTCTGGATCTGGTAGCGGCGGAATGGGAACGTGAGGTGTCCGCCGTTCTCCACCACGTAGCGGGCGAACGGCACGGTGAGGTCGAAGTGCAGGGCCAGGGCTCCCTCGGGGCTGGTCTCGTTCTCCTCCTGGTGCAGGCGCGAGACGCCGTAGACCTCCTTGTCGATCTCACCCTTGCGCAGCAGCTGATCCACGGTCTCCACCGCACGGGTCTCGATCGAGGAGAAGCCGTGCAGCTCGAAGGTCCGCCGCAGGGAGTCCATCACGTGCTGCTCCACGATCCGCTCCTCGGGGAGCCACTCGGGGAAACCGGACAGTGAGGTGGTGCGGGCCATGGGTGGAACTCCTCGGTTGCTGAGCAGGGCGGGACGGCCGAGCGCTCCCTGTGCGGCGGGGGCGTGGTGGGGCGGCCGTGCGCCGCGGGGTGTCTGCTGGTCATTCTAGGACCCGGGCATCGCTAGGATGGCCGTGTCCACCAATGGAGCCCCCGCCCGGTGACGAGCACCACACCGGCGAGGCCGTGCAGAGAGAGTTGTAGCGGTGACAGAACGTCCTGAATCCGACGACCGCCGTCCCCTCCCGGGACCGCCCGCCCCCCACGCGCCCGAGGAGCGCACCGACGCACCGGCCCCCGAACCTGCCGCGCACGACGCAGCCCCGCACCCGGGGGCCCCTGACGCACCCGCCCCGGGTCCGGCGTCGTCCGCCCCCGAGCGCCCTGCTCACGAGCCGCCCGCTCCCGCGGCACCTGCGGCCCCGCCGGCCCCCACGGGCGCGCCCGCACCCCAGGGCTCTCCGGCCCCGAAGGCTCCACCCGCACCCAAGCCGCCGGCCGCGCCCCAGCCCCCGGCAGGTCCGAAGCCCCCGGCGGCTCCCAAGGCGCCGCCCGCTCCCCACGCTCCGGGCGCAGCACACCCGGCCGACGCCGCACACCCCGCCCTCGCACCGGCCGAGTCCGTGGCGCGCGCCAAGAAGTTCGGACGCGCGGACGAGAACGGCACCGTGTACGTGACCGTGCGGGACGCGGAGCACGAGTGCGGCCAGTTCCCGGACGCCACCCCGGACGAGGCGCTCGCCTACTTCGCACGCAAGTTCGACGACGCCGAGGCGCAGGTCGCGCTGCTGGAGCAGCGCATCGCGGCCAAGGCCCCGGCCGGTGAGATGCGCAAGACCGTGGCGCACGTGCGCGAGCAGGTGGACGCACACACCATGGTGGGCGACCTCGTGGACCTCTCCACCCGCCTGGACACCCTCGAGGACGCGATCCGCGTGGCCCTGGACCGTGAGCGCGAGGAGGCGAAGGCCCACAAGGCGGAGCAGCTCGCGCGGCGCACCGCCATCGTGGAGGAGGCCGAGAAGGTGGCCGGCCAGGATCCGGAGAAGACGCAGTGGAAGCACTCGTCCTCCCGCATGGCCGAGCTGTTCTCGCAGTGGCAGGAGCACCAGAAGTCGGGCGGGCGGCTGTCCAAGGCGGACGAGGACGCCCTGTGGAAGCGCTTCCGCAAGGCGCGCACCACGTTCGACCGGCACCGCAAGGCGTTCTTCTCGTCCCTGGACGAGACCAACGCCAAGGCCAAGCGCGTCAAGGAGGCCCTGATCGCGGAGGCCGAGGGGCTGTCCTCGTCCACGGACTGGGGCGAGACCGCCGGGAAGTACCGCGAGCTCATGGACCGCTGGAAGCAGGCCCCGCGCGCGTCCCGCAAGGACGACGACGCCCTGTGGGCCCGGTTCCGCGCCGCCCAGGACGTGTTCTTCGACGCCCGCACGGCCGCGAACGAGCAGATCGACAAGGAGTTCGAGGGCAACCTGAAGGTCAAGGAGCAGCTGCTCACGGAGGCCAAGCAGATCCTGCCCGTGAAGGACCTGGCCGCCGCCAAGAAGCAGCTCGCGTCCATCCAGCAGCGCTGGGAGGAGGCGGGCAAGGTTCCCCGCGCCCACATGCGCCGCGTGGAGAACGAGCTGCGCTCCGTGGAGGACGCCGTCAAGAAGGCCGAGGACGAGAAGTGGCGGCGCACCGACCCCGAGACCAAGGCCCGCTCGAACTCCATGCTGTCCCAGCTGGAGAACAAGATCGCGGACCAGCGGGCGGCTGTGGAGGCCGCCCGGGCCGCGGGCAACGAGAAGAAGGCCGCGTCCCTCGAGAAGGACCTCGCCACGAGTGAGCAGTGGCTCGCCACGCTGCAGGCCTCCGCGTCCGAACTGGGCTGAGCCCCGTCTCGACCTCGCATCACCAGCGCCCCCGCACCGTTCGGTGCGGGGGCGCTGCCCGTCCGTTCTCCACAGGTCCTCTCGTTCCCTGCCGCGACAGCCCGCCGTGCGGTGGGATGGGGGCATGACGTCCCTCGCACCCCCGCCGCCCGCCCCCGGCACCCGGCACGACGCCGCGGTCACCGTGTTCCTCCCGGGCCACCCGTTCAGCCGGGCCGAGCTGCACGCCATGACCGCGGACGGTGTGCTGCGCCGCGAGCTGCTGGGCGCGCACGTGCACGCGTGGCAGCCCGTCTCGCCCGCCCTGCGGGCCGCGGTCCTGGGACGGGTGCTGCCCGGACACCTGCAGCGCCGGGGCGTCCTGGGCCGATTGGGGGCCGCGTGGTTCTACCGGTGCGCGTCGGAACCGGACCCCGTGCCCGTGCTCGTGGACAAGTCCGCGCGCACCACCACCACGGTGCCCGCCGGGATCGTGCTGCACCAGACGAGCTTCGCCCCGGAGGACCTGGTGGTCCACCACGGCATCACGCTCACCACGCCGCGGCGCACCGCGCTGGACCTCGCGCTGCACGTTCCGGGTCCGCCCGGCGACGCCGCCCTGCTGGCCATGCTGGGGCACGACCGGCTGTCGTGCTCGTCCACCCAGCTCATCCGTGACCTGGAGACGATGCCCAAGACCCCCGGCCGCCGCGCCGCCCTGGCGAGGGTGCGCAAGCTCGACCGGGCGCTCGGCGGGCGCGCCCCGGCGTGAGGTGCCGCGGCCTGCGGGGTGCGCTCATCAGGGTGCGGTCAACAGGTCCCTGTGCGGGCGACGCTGCACCGTCAGCACCCCACGGGGTGCGGGCGCCCACCGCGCGTCCCCTCAGGAGGCGACGGGACGGTGGCCCGACACGCGGTACACGTCGTACACGCCGTCGATGCGCCGCACCTGGTTGAGCACGTGGTCCAGGTAGCGGGTGTCCCCCATCTCGAACGAGAACCGGGAGATTGCCAGGCGGGCACGAGAGGTGTGCACCTGCGCGGAGAGGATGTTCACGTGGTTCTCGGACAGCACCCGGGTCACGTCGTACAGCAGGGACTTGCGGTCCAGCGCCTCCACCTGGATCTCCACGCGGAACAGGGAGGACTGGGTGGGCGCCCAGGCCACGTCCTTGACGCGGTCGTCGCCCTCGGGGATCACCTTCATGTTCGCGCAGTCCCTGCGGTGCACGGAGATTCCGGAGCCGCGCGTCACGAACCCCACGATCTCGTCCGGCGGCACCGGGGTGCAGCACCGGGCGATCTTCACGTACACGTCCGAGGCTCCCTGGACCACGACGCCCGCGTCCGTGGCACCGGCGCGCACGGGCTGGGTGACCCTGGTGTTCTCGGCCAGGTCCTCCTCGGTCCCCTCGGCACCGCCCAGGTGCTCCAGCAGCTTCTCGACCACCTGGTGGGCGCTGACCGCGTCCGAGCCGAGGGCCTCGTAGAGCGCGGCCACGTCCCCGCGGTTGAAGTCCTGGGCCACCGCCAGCAGGGACTCGCTCGTCACGGTGCGCTGCAGCGGCAGGTGGTGCTTGCGCAGGGCCTTGGTCAGCAGCTCCTTGCCGCGCTCGATCGCCTCCTCACGGCGCTCCTTGGAGAACCACTGCCGGATCTTGGTGCGCGCACGCGGCGAGCCCACGAACTTGAGCCAGTCCTGGGAGGGCGCGGCCTGCTCGGACTTGGAGGTGAGGATCTCCACGCGGTCGCCGTGCTGCAGCTGCGAGGACAGCGGGGCCAGCTTGCCGTTGACGCGGGCGCCGATCGTGCGGTTGCCCACCTCCGTGTGCACCGCGTAGGCGAAGTCCACCGGGGTGGAGCCCGTGGGAAGGGCCATGACCTCGCCCTTGGGCGTGAACACGTACACCTCGGCCGTGTTGATCTGGTACCGCAGGGAGTCCAGGAAGTCCGAGGAGTCCTTGGCCTCCTCCTGCCACGAGACCAGCGAGCTGAGCCAGTTCAGCTCGCCCTCCTTGGCCTTGGGCGTGGCGGAGTTCGCCTGGTTGACCTTGTCCTTGTACTTCCAGTGCGCGGCCACACCGTACTCCGCGCGGCGGTGCATCTCGTGGGTGCGGATCTGGATCTCCACCGGGCGCCCGTTCGGGCCGATCACCGTGGTGTGCAGCGACTGGTACATGTTGAACTTGGGCATCGCGATGTAGTCCTTGAACCGTCCGGGCAGCGGCCGCCATTTGGCGTGCAGCACTCCCAGCGCCGCGTAGCACTCGCGCACCGAGTCCACGAGCACGCGCGCGGCCTGCAGGTCGTGGATCTCGTCGAAGTCCTTCCCGCGCACGATCATCTTCTGGTAGATCGAGTAGTAGTGCTTGGGTCGGCCCGTGATGGTGGCCTCGATCCCGGAGCCCTCCAGGGCCTCCGCGATCTGGCCCCGGATCTCCGCGAGGTGGCGCTCCCGCTCGGGGGTGCGCTCCCCCACCATGCGCACGATCTCGTCGTACACCTTGGGGTACAGCGCCGCGAAGGAGAGGTCCTCCAGCTCCCACTTGATGGTGTTCATGCCCAGCCGGTGGGCCAGCGGGGCAAAGATCTCCAACGTCTCCCGCGCCTTGCGCCCCGAGGACTCGGAGGACACGAAGCGCCACGTGCGCGCGTTGTGCAGCCGGTCCGCGAGCTTGATGACCAGCACGCGGATGTCCTTGGCCATGGCCACGATCATCTTCCGCACGGTCTCCGCCTGGGCGTTCTCCCCGTAGTGGATCTTGTCCAGCTTGGTCACCCCGTCCACGAGCGCGGCGACCTCCTCGCCGAACTCCTCGCGCAGCTCGTCCAGGGTGTAGGGGGTGTCCTCCACGGTGTCGTGCAGCAGCCCGGCCACGAGCGTGGCCCCGGTCATCCCGAGCTCCGCGAGGATCGTGGTCACGGCCACGGGGTGGGTGATGTACGGGTCCCCGGACTTGCGCTTCTGACCCTCGTGGTGGGCGTCCGCCACCTGGAAGGCGCGTTCCAGAACCGTGAGGTCCTCGTCCGGGTGCGTGCTCTGCACCGTGCGCAGCAGGGGCACCAGGATGGGCGAGCTGGGCACGGACTCCCCGCTGAGCACGGACAGCGTGGACCGTGTGCGCTCGCTGCGCCCGGGGAAGACTGCGCGCCCGAAGACCGGCCGCGATGCCGGCAGCACGTAGTGGGTGCCCCCCGTGGGGGTGCTTCCCGCCGTGCGGGGCGGCGTCGGGGCGCGGAGCGGCTCGGAGGCGCGCTCCGGTGCCCGGTCCGAGGTGGCGTGGTCGTCGCTGGAGGCGGACACGTCCACCGCGGCTCGGTCGACCCGGGGATCGGACTGGCTGGACATGATCCGTCGCCTCCTTAGCGTGGCCGCGGTGGCCGAGGACGTGGTGGGCCTGATCTGCGCGGCTGATGGTCCAGTCTAAGGCCGTGGCCCCCGTGCGCTGCGCACGGGGGCCACGGTCACCGCGCTCGCGGCGTCGAGGGGTCGGGGCGGAGGCCCGGGCTCACGCGGAGACCGGGTCCGAGCTGATCGGGGGTGCGTCGGTGGTGCGCTGCTCGAGCACCTCCCGGCTCTGCTGCTGCACAGCGAGCTCACGGTCCCGCAGCCACGAGTACAGCGGCGCCGCCACGAACAGGGTGGCCAGCGTGCCCACGATGATGCCCACGAACAGTGACAGCGAGAGGTCCTTGAGCGTTCCCGCGCCCAGCAGGTAGGCGCCGATGAACAGGATGGAGCCCACGGGCAGGATGCCCACCACGGACGTGTTGATCGAGCGCACGAGAGTCTGGTTCACGGCCAGGTTCACCTGCTCCGCGTAGGTGCGCTTCTTCCGCTCCTCCGGTGCGGTGCCGTCCAGCAGGCCGGCGGTGTTCTCCCGCACCTTGTCGAAGACCACCACGGAGTCGTACAGCGAGTAGGAGAGCACCGTGAGGAAGCCGATGATCGCCGAGGGCGTCACCTCGAAGTCCACGAGCGCGTAGATCCCCGCGGTGATCACGATCGTGGTCAGCATGGCCGCGATCGCGGAGACCGACATCTTCCACGTGCGGAAGTACAGTGCCATCAGCGCCAGCGCCAGCGCCACGAACACGAGCAGACCCCACAGCGCCTGCTGGGTGACACCCTGGCCCCACGTGGGACCCACGAAGGTGGAGGTGACCTGGTCCTCGCCCACCCCGTACGCGTCCTGCAGCTCGTGCTTCAGCGCAAGGGTCTGGTCGTCGTCCAGCTGCTGGGTCTGCACACGAACGGTGCCCGGGGCGATGTTGGTCACGGTGGCCTCCTGCGTGCCCGCCGTGTCCGCCACGGCCTGCTCCCCCACGGAGACGTCCGGGTTCTCCACACCGGAGACCGTGAACTCGGACCCGCCCGTGAAGTCGATGCCCAGGTTGAAGCCGCCCTTGACCACGGGAATCAGGATGGAGATCACGACCAGGGCGAGGCTCACGCCCAGCCAGAGACCACGCTTCTGCACGAAGGGGTAGGACGTGCGACCGCTGTGCAGGTCGTTGCCGAAACGCGCGAGACGGTTGCTCATCGCTGGTCCTCCTGGGGGTCGGTGCGAACGGCGGAGGAACCCGCCCGGTCGGTGTCCTCGGTGGGCGACGCCGCGTCGGCCGTGGGCGCCCCGGCCTCAGTGCCGCTGCCCGCACCACTCGCGCGCGCGGCCTCGTCGTGAGGGTCCGTGGCGTCGGTGGTGGGGTGCGCCGCGGTGTTCGTGGCGCTGTCCTGCTGGGCCGCGCGGCGGCGTCGTTCGGCGATCGTGAGACCGTCCGAGTCCTCCGGCGTGCGGATCCTGCCGGCGCCGCGGTAGAGCGGAACGGCGTCGAGGGCCTCGGGATCGAGCCCCGAGTTCTTGGCGCCCGAGCCGAAGTACCGGGTGCGTGCCAGCAGCACCAGCACGGGGTGGGTGAACAGGAACACGACCATGAGGTCCGCGATGGCCGTGAGGCCCAGGGTGAACGCGAAGCCGCGCACGTTGCCCACGGCCACGAAGTACAGCACCACCGCGGCCAGCAGGTTCACGGCCTTGGAGGCGAGGACCGTCTGCCGGGCCCGCTGCCAGCCGTGGTCCACGGCCGCGGGAATGCTGCGCCCGGCCCGGATCTCGTCGCGGATGCGCTCGAAGTACACGATGAACGAGTCCGCCGTCTGACCGATCGCGACCACGAGGCCCGCCACACCGGCCAGGGACAGCCGGTAGTTGGCGCCCCAGCCCAGAAGCGTGATGGCGAGGTAGGTGATGACACCGGCCACCAGGAGCGAGGCGATGGTCACCAGCCCCAGCCAGCGGTACTGGAACAGCGAGTAGATGCAGACCAGCGCCAGACCGATGAGACCGGCGATGATGCCCATCTGCAGCTGGTTGCTGCCCAGGGTGGCGGAGACCTGCTGCTCCGATTCGATCGTGAAGGAGACGGGCAGCGCGCCGTACTTGAGCTGCTCGGACAGGAACTTGGCCTCGTCCTCGGTGAAGTCACCCGTGATCTGGGCCTTGCCGTCGGAGATCACGGAGTTCATGGTGGGCGCGGAGACCACCGAGCCGTCCAGGACGATCGCGAACTGCGAGCGCGGGTCCTGCTGGCCGCCCTGGCTGTAGCCGTATAGCCGCTCCGAGAGCTGCTTGAACGTCTCGGTGCCCTGCTCGTTGAACTGCAGGTTCACCGCGTAGCCGCCCGTGGGGTTGCCCTGCGAGTTCGTGGCCGGGGCGTAGGAGGCGTCCTCGATGTCCGTGCCGGGGATCTCCACCGGGCCCAGGATGTACTTGGCGTTGCCCTGGGGATCGCACGCCACGGTGGCCTTGTCCTGGGGCTGGGTCTCCCGGTCCTCCTGCGGCTGGGGCGCGCTGCAGTCGAGGGCCTCGTACTGCGTGAACAGCTCGGGGGTGATCCAGCGGGGGTCCGAGGAGTTCTCGGGGGCGGACTTGGCCTTGGGCACGTCCTTGGGGTCCGTGCGCTGCTCCTTGGGGGTGGCCTCCCCCGGGCCCGTGATGATGACCGGCCGGAACGCCATCTGCGCCGAGGTCTGGATCAGCTCACGGGTCTCCGCGGACGGCGTGCCCGGCAGGGACACCACGATGTTGTTCCCGGACTGGGTGGTGATCTCCGCCTCGGAGACGCCCGCGCCGTCCACGCGCTGGCGGATGATCTCCACCGCCTGGTCCAGCTGCTCCTGGGTAATCTCCTCGCCCGCCTGCTCCCCCTGCAGGGACGGTGTGAGCACCATCTGCGTACCGCCCTCAAGGTCGAGGGCGAGCTTGGGTGCCCAGCCGGTGCGGTCGGTGGTGACACCGTAGACCAGCAGGCCGGCCAGCAGGGCGATGACCGCCACCAGGGCCACGAGGGACCCGCGGGCCCTGGCCGCCGCCGCGGCGGCCCCGGTGCGGGGCTTCCTGGTCCGCGGTGACGACGTGGACTTCCGGGCGGGACCGGAGTCCTCGGCGGAGCCCTTGCGCCGCCGCCGGGATGACGTCGAGGCCTTCGGAGACTCCGAGGCCTCCGAGCTCTTCTTCTGTGCTGCCATTGCCGTCCTTCGAGGAGACCGTGACCGGACGCGCACGCCGGTCACCACATGAGAAACGGGCCGAGGTCCTCGGCCCGTTCCTCATCGGGGGGATGTCAGATGGTGGGGTTGCCGTTCTCGCCGCGGCCGCGGGGGTCGGTCCCGTTCCCGGGCTCGGGGTGCTCCGCGCCGTCGAGCGCGGAAGCAGAACCGTCCGTCACGGTGCCGTGGGACGGAGCCTCGTCGAGCGGAGTGTCGTGATCGACCGCGGTGGCGTGGGTGGGAGCAGTGTCCTGCTCGGCGTGGGCGGCGGTGGAGCCGTCGGCGGGGAGCTGAGCGGCGTCCTGGTCCGCGGCGTCGGCCTCCGGGGTCTCGTCCACGACGGTGGTGACGGTCTGCGAGTGGACGGTCACGAGCTGGCCCGGTGCAATCTCCAGGACAGCCTTGTTGTTCTCACGGTCCATCTCCTGCAGGGTCCCGAACAGCCCGAAGCTCGTCATCACCTGCGTGCCGGGGCCCATGCTGGCCTGCTTGGTCTTCATCTCGGCCTGGGCCTTCTTCTGGCGCCGCATGGGCAGCCACAGCAGCAGCACCATGGCCAGGAGCATCACGGGAAGGAACCAGGCGCTTCCGCCACCGGTGGCTGCCTGCTGGGTCTCTGCGAGGATGGTCACGGAGGATCCGTTCTGTCGAGGGATGAGGGTCTCGGGTGCACGGGCCCCGGGACACATCGGTGCCGATCCGGGCCCACACACCAATTCCCCCCAGCTTAGGGGATGGATCTGGTCACCCGCTGGATGCATCTCCCGGTGACGGGTCAGCGGCGAGGGCGGACCGCAGGGCGGGGTCCTTGAACGCGGCGTGCTCGGGAACCTCCAGGTCCAGGTGCTCCCAGGCCGCGGCCATGGCGATCCTGCCCCGGGGCGTGCGTCCGAGCAGACCCTCGCGGACCAGGAAGGGCTCCGCGACCGTCTCCACGGTCTCGGTCTCCTCCCCCACCGCGATGGCCAGGGTGGACAGGCCCACCGGACCGCCGTTGAACTTGCCCACCAGCGCGGCGAGCACGTTGCGGTCGAGCCGGTCCAGCCCGCGGGCGTCCACCTCGTACATGTCCAGGGCGGCGCCGGCCGCACGGGCGTCGATGCGCTCCACACCGTGCACGAGCGCCCAGTCCCGCACGCGGCGCAGCAGCCGGTTGGCGATGCGCGGGGTGCCGCGCGAGCGCGAGGCCACTTCCGTGAAGGCCTCGGAGGTCATGGTGAGGTCCAGCAGGCCCGCGGAGCGGCGCAGCACGAGCTCGAGCTCCGATACCGAGTAGAACTCCAGGTGCCCGGTGAAACCGAAGCGGTCCCGCAGCGGCCCGGGCAGCAGACCCGCACGGGTGGTGGCGCCCACGAGGGTGAACGGCGGCAGGTCCAGGGGAATGGAGGTGGCACCGGCTCCCTTGCCCACCACGATGTCCACGCGGAAGTCCTCCATGGCCATGTAGAGCATCTCCTCCGCCGGGCGGGACATCCGGTGGATCTCGTCCAGGAAGAGCACCTCCCCGTGGGTCAGGGAGGAGAGGATGGCCGCGAGGTCCCCCGCGTGCTGGATGGCGGGGCCCGAGGAGATCCGCAGCGGGACCTCCAGCTCCTCGGCGATGATCATGGCCAGGGTGGTCTTGCCCAGGCCCGGCGGTCCGGAGAGCAGCACGTGGTCCGCGGTGCGCCCGCGCAGCTTTGATGCCTCCAGCACGAGCGAGAGCTGCGCGCGAACGCGTTTCTGCCCCACGAAGTCGTCCAGCGTGCCCGGACGCAGCGACGCCTCCAGCTGCTGGTCGTCGTAGTCCCCCTCGGCGCCCACGAGCCGTTGCGGTCCCGCGCCCCCGCGCTCCTCCACGGCCATGCTCAACGCCTCCCGGTGGGCGCGTGCGTGGTGCCCTTGGAGGTCCCGAGCCAGGACAGCACGGCGCGCAGGATCTCGGCCACGTTGCCGGAGTCACCGAGCTCGGGCTGGGTCTGCAGGGCGTCCTCGATGCCGCGGACGGCGTCCTTCTCGTTCCACCCCAGGCCCGTGAGAGCATCGACCACCTGGTCCCGCCACACCGGCATCTGCGGCTGGGCGGCCTGCTGGACGGGGGGTTCGGGGAGCACGAGCTTGTCCGCGAGCTCCAGCACGATCCGCCGCGCGGACTTCGGCCCGATGCCCGGGACGGACGTGAACGCCTTGTCGTCGCCGGCCGCGATGGCCCGGCGAGCGTCGTCGGGCCCGAGCACGGAGACGGCCGCGAGCGCGGTGCGCGGCCCCACGCCGGAGACCCCCAGCATGACCGTGAAGATCTCCTTCTCGTCCGCCTGGGCGAACCCGAACAGCAGCGGGGCCTCGTCCTTGCGGGCGATGTAGGCGGTGTGCAGCCGGGTGGTGGCTCCCACCCGCAGCCCGGACAGGGTGTGGGGGCTCGCGTGGACCTCGATGCCGAAGCCCGAGACCTCCACCACGGCCAGGGTGGCGCCCACGAAGGCCACCTCACCGGTCACCGAGGCAATCACGGCTGCTCCCCTCTTCCGGCCGGAGCCGGGCTCGTGCGCCCACCGGTTCCGGGGGGCTGGATGGTACAGGGGCGGCGCCCCTGTGGTCAGGCGGACGGGGCCCGCCGCATTCGAACACGTGTGCGAATGGTCCTGGGCCACTGTACCAACGGGGGCAGCCCTGCGGGGCTGGACCGAGGGAAACGGGCCACGGGCGCCGGTGCGGGCCGTGGCCCACGGGCGGATCAGCACGGCTCCGGAGGAGGAGCGCCCGGCGGTTCCGGCGCCTGCGACCCTCAGCCGCGTCCGCGTCGTGCGGGGCCGCCGCCCCGGGACCCCGGAGCGCGCGAGGCGGACTCAGCCCGCCGCCACGCCTGCTGGGCCGGTGTCAGAGCGGTGGTCCCGGTGGACCGTGACGGACGGGACCCGGAGTGGGTGGAGGTGGCTGCCACGGCGTTCATCCCGGCCACACCACCGCGCCAGCCGTGGCACACGGCCAGCGCGAGGGCGTCCGCGGCGTCGGCCGGGCGGGGCGGGGCGTCCAGTTTCAGGATGCGCACGACCATCCGGTTCACGGACTCCTTGTCCGCGGAGCCGTCCCCGGTGACCGCGGCCTTGACCTCGGACGGGGTGTGCCACGCCACCGGGATGCCGCGCCGGGCCGCTGCCGCGATCACCACACCGGTGGCCTGGGCCGTGCCCACGACCGTGGGGGCGTTGTTCTGCGCGAACACGCGCTCCACCGCCACCACGTTCGGGTGGAAGCGCTCCATGAGCTCGTCCGCGGCCTCCATGATGGTCAGCACTCGGTGCTCGAGCGCCTCGTGGGCGCGCGAGCCGCTCACCTGGACGTGCACGAACGTGCCCGTGCGCTGGGCGGACATGTCCACCACCGCGAACCCGCACCGGGTCAGTCCGGGGTCCACCGCGAGCACGCGCTGGGAGCCCGCCGCCTGCGAACGGGCCACGGGCCTACTCGTCGTCCTCGAGCTGGGCCATCACGTCCGCGGGGATGTTCGCGTTGGAGTACACGTTCTGGACGTCGTCCAGCTCCTCGATCGCATCCGCGAGCTTGAGGAACTTCCGGGCGCCCTCGGCGTCCAGGTCCACGCTCATGGTGGCCCGGAACTGGGGGTCGTCGTTGTTGTACTCCAGACCAGCCTCGTCCAGTGCCGCGCGGATCGCGGGCAGGTCGGTGGCCTCGCTGACCACCTCGAACACGTCCGACTCATCCAGGACCTCGTCCGCCCCGGCGTCGAGCACGGCCATCAGGACGTCGTCCTCGGTGAGGCCGTCCGTCTTGGCCACCTCCACCACGCCCTTGCGCTCGAAGAGGTACGCCACCGAGCCGGAATCCGCCATGGTGCCGCCGTGGCGGGTCACGGCCACGCGCACCTCGGACGCCGCCCGGTTCTTGTTGTCGGTCAGGCACTCTATGTAGAGGGCGGTGCCCTGCGGACCGCGGGCCTCGTAGAGGATCTCGGTGTAGTCGATCGTCTCGCCGGTCAGCCCCGCACCGCGCTTGACCGCGCGGTCGATGTTGTCGTTGGGCACGGAGTTCTTCTTGGCCTTGGAGACCGCGAGCTCGAGTGCCGGGTTGCCGGAGGTGTCCGCGCCGCCCATGCGCGCCGCGACCTCGATGCCCTTGATGTACTTGGCGAACGCCTTGGCGCGCTTGGCGTCGATCGCCGCCTTCTTGTGCTTGGTCGTGGCCCACTTGGAGTGACCTGACATGGATGACCTCCTCGAAAGAGTGCGTCCGGCCGCGAACGGGCCGGACGCGATGGTGGATTGACTGCCATGATACCGAGCGCACCCGGTGCCCTGTCACACCGGGCGTCCACCGGGTCACGACGCCGCACGGCCGGCCGGGCACGACGCCGCACGTCCGGCTCCCGCGGGAGAGCCGGGTCGCGCGGTGTGGACCTCGGCGTCCGCGGCGACGAGCGGCGGCGTCGTCAGCGGGGGCGGGAGGCGGCGACCTCGCGCGCGCGCTCGGCCAGAGTGTCGTCGGGGCCGACCTCCGGCAGGGACTCCCCGCGCAGGGCGAGAGCCTGGCCCAGCAGGAAGTCCGCGACGCGCGGGTTCTTGGGCAGCAGGGAGCCGTGCAGGTAGCTGCCGAGCACGTTGTGGGTGCGGGCGCCCTCCGTGCCGTCCTCGCCGTTGTTGCCGGCGCCGGAAACGACCGTGGCCAGGGGCTCCTGCCCCGCTCCCAGGTGGGTGAGACCGGAGTGGTTCTCGTAGCCCACGATCCGGCCCAGCTCGGGGGACTCGGTGACGATGTTGCCGATCAGCCGCTCGGTGCCCGCCACGGTCTCGAGGTCGAAGATCCCGATCCCGGACAGGGTCTCCCCCGCCCCGGTGCGGAAGCTGCGGCCGAAGAGCTGGTAGAGACCGCAGATCGCGAGCATGGGCACGCCGCGCTCCACGGCCTCGTGCAGCCGCGGTGCCACGGCCGCGAGGTCCTCGGCCACGCGGAACTGCCCCGAGTCCTGGCCGCCGCCGCCCACGAAGAGGTCGGCGTGCTCGGGCCACGGATCGCCCGGATCGTAGTCCACGATCTCGGTGTCCAGACCGTAGCGCTCGGCGCGGCGCTTGAGGGTCAGGGTGTTGCCCCAGTCGCCGTAGATGTTCATGTCCCGGGGGTAGAGCTGCACGATGCGCAGCGGCCCGGAGGTGTTCTCAGCCACGGTGTTCTCCTAGATGGCGGCCACGTGCGTCATGCCGCCCAGGATCTTGCGCAGGGACAGCATGGCCGTGTAGGTGCAGAAGATGCGCATGGGGCGGTCCCCGGACTGTGCGACGAACTGCTTCAGCGCGTCCTCCAGGTCCGGTTCCACCCCGCCCACGCGCACGAGGTCGTAGTCCAGGCGCAGGGCCATGTCCCACGCGCGCACTCCGGAGACGAGGTCCACCCCGCCCTCCCTGAGGCTGTCGAAGTCCACGTCCCACAGCCAGGAGACGTCCCGGCCGTCCGCGTACTGGTCGTTGATCGCGATCATGGTCGCGTAGTCCTGAGCGGACGCGGAGGCCAGGGAGAGCCGGAAGCCCGCGGGGTTCTTCACCAGCAGCAGCTGCAGGGGCTTGCCGTCCACCGTGATGGTCTCGCCGCGCCCGAAGGCGGGCGTCACGTTGCCGAGCTCGGCCACCAGGGCGGGGACATCGGCGTCGTCGCCCAGCACCCGCAGGCTCACGGCCAGGGCGGCCGCGGCGTTGTACTGGTTGTAGACGCCGTACAGGTCCACCGTGGCCTCGTGGCTCGTGCCGCGCACGTCCAGCTCCACGCTGCGGGCGTTGACGGCCTCCAGCACGACGTCCGCGTCCGGGCGCCGTGCCGAGGGCACCTGGGAGTCCTTTTCGCCCGGGTCCACCTGGCGCAGGCCTTCGCGCATGTCGTCGTCGGACGGAAACATGGGGCGCAGCGCGTCCGAGAGCCCGAACCAGGACACGGCCGTGCCCGCGGAGAGGTCCTCGGCGAGCCCCGCGATCCGGGGGTCCTCGCGGTTGAGCACCACGGTCTCCGTGGTGGCGCGGGCCACCTGGCGCAGCATCCGGCGCGTGGTGTCGATCTCCCCGAAGCGGTCCAGCTGGTCGCGCATCACGTTCAGCAGCAGGCTGATCCGCGGCTGCACCTGCTTCACGAAGTGCACCGCGTGGGCCTCGTCCAGCTCGAGCACCGCTACGTCCGCGTCCAGGCGGCCGAACGCGTCCATCTCCGCGAGCAGGGAGGCGGCCACACCGCGCACGAAGTTGGAGCCCGTGCGGTTGGTGAACACGCGCAGGCCCTGGGAGCGCAGCAGCTGCACGGTCATCTTGGTGGTGGTGGTCTTGCCGTTGGTCCCGCTGATCACCACCACGCCGCAGGGCAGCTTGGCGAGCTCCTCGGCCACGAAGCCGGGGTGCAGCTTCTCCATGAACAGGCCGGGGAACGCGGAGCCGCCGCCGCGCAGGCTGGACGCCCAGCGCACCCCCTGGCCGAGGACGCGTACGAGTGGTCGGGACATGGTCTCCATCCTAGTGAGCGGGTGCGGGCACCCGGGTGGTGAACGGGTGCACGCACCCGCGGTCGCGGACCGGTGGGCCCGCGGCCGTCAGTCCCCGGGCCAGGCCGCGGCGATGTCCTCGCGCGTGGCCCCCAGGGTCTGGATCAGCGGTTTGGTCTGCGCGAGCACGGGCATGAAGTTGGCGTCACCGGTCCACCGGGGCACCACGTGCTGGTGCAGGTGGGCGGCGAGCGACCCGCCCGCCGCGGAGCCCAGGTTGAGCCCCACGTTGAACGCCGCGGGACTCGCGACCTCCCGGATCACGCGCACCGCCGTGCGGGTCAAGGTGTTGAGCTCCCACAGCTCGTCGTCCGTGAGCTCGTCCAGGTCCGCCACGTGCCGGTACGGGCACACCAGCACGTGGCCGGGGTTGTACGGGAACAGGTTGAGCACCACGAAGCAGTGCTCACCGCGGTGGACGATCAGCGAGTCCTCGTCGCAGCGCTGCGGCGCGGTGCAGAACGGGCATCCCGGCGGCTGCTCCACCGAGGTGTCCTCCCCCCGCACGTACGCGAGCCGGTGCGGGGTCCACAGCCGCTGGAAGCTGTCCGGGACCCCCGGGACCTCGAACTCGTCCCGGATCACACCGTCCCCGTCCGGCGCCGCGGCGCCCCGCCCGGTCACGGCTGCTCCGGCGCCCGGGTCTGCTCCGACGACGCCGCCGCGGCCGGCTCCTTGACCACGGTGGCGTCCACCTCGACCTCCTCGGCCGGGGCCGTGGGGTCCTCGTTGGAGCGTGAGGCCACGTGGCGGGTGATGAGCTCCACGGCGTCGGCCTGGCTCACGCCGTTGTGCTGGGAGCCGTCACGGAAGCGGAAGGACACGGTGCCCGCCTCGGCGTCCTCCCCGCCGGCGATGAGCACGAACGGGATCTTGTCCTTGGACGCCGTGCGGATCTTCTTGGGGAACCGGTCGGAGGAGGTGTCCACCTCCACCCGGATCCCGCGCTCGCGCAGGGACTGGGCGAACTCGTCCAGGTAGTCGTTGAACGCCTCGGCCACCGGGATGGCCCGCACCTGCACGGGAGCCAGCCACGCCGGGAACGCGCCCGCGTAGTGCTCCGTGAGCACGCCCATGAAGCGCTCCACGGAGCCGAACAGCGCTCGATGGATCATCACGGGCCGCTGCCGGGTGCCGTCCGAGGCCTGGTACTCCAGGTCGAAGCGCTCGGGCAGGTTGAAGTCCAGCTGGATGGTGGACATCTGCCACGTGCGCCCGATCGCGTCCCGGGCCTGCACGGAGATCTTGGGACCGTAGAACGCGGCGCCCGCAGGGTCAGGAACCAGCTCCAGCCCGGAGTCCTGCGCCACCTCCCGCAGTGTGCGGGTGGCCTCGTCCCAGATCTCGTCCGAGCCCACGAACTTGTTCGGGTCCTTGGTGGAGAGCTCCAGGTAGAAGTCCTCCATGCCGTAGTCCTTGAGCAGGGACAGCACGAAGTTCAGGGTGTTCGTCAGCTCGCCCTTCATCTGCTCGCGGGTGCAGTAGATGTGGGCGTCGTCCTGGGTCATGCCGCGCACGCGCGTGAGTCCGTGGATCACCCCGGACTTCTCGTAGCGGTACACCGCGCCGAACTCGAACAGCCGCAGCGGCAGCTCACGGTAGGACCGCCCGCGGGAGCGGAAGATCAGGTTGTGCATGGGGCAGTTCATGGGCTTGAGGTAGTAGTCCTGGCCCGGCTTGGTCAGCTCGCCCGTCTCCGGGTCCCGTTCCTCGTCCACGTGCATGGGAGGGAACATCCCGTCGCGGTACCAGTCCAGGTGTCCCGAGACCTCGTACAGGTGACCCTTGGTGATGTGCGGGGTGTAGACGAACTCGTACCCGGCGCGGGCGTGGCGCTCGCGCGAGTAGTCCTCCATCTCCTTGCGGATGATCCCGCCCTTGGGATGGAACACGGGCAGGCCGGAGCCCAGTTCGTCCGGGAAGGAGAAGAGGTCCAGCTCCACGCCCAGCTTGCGGTGGTCGCGGCGCTCGGCCTCGGCCAGACGCTCCTTGTAGGCCTTCAGCTCGTCCTTGGAGGGCCAGGCCGTGCCGTAGATCCGCTGCAGCTGCTGGTTCTCCTGGTTGCCGCGCCAGTACGCGGCGGCGGAGCGCATGAGCGCGTAACCGTTGCCGATGTGCTTGGTGTCCGGCAGGTGCGGGCCGCGGCAGAGGTCGCGCCACACCACGTCCCCGCTCTTGCGGTCCACGTTGTCGTAGACCGTGAGCTCGCCTCCGCCCACCTCCACGGAGGCGCCCTCGGCGGACTCCTCCACGGCACCGGAGCCCGGCCCGCCGGCCAGGTCGATGAGCTCGAGCTTGTAGGGCTCGTCGGCCATCTCAGCGCGCGCCTCGTCCTCGGTGACCGTGCGGCGGCGGAAGATCTGGTTCCTGTTGACGATCTTCAGCATCGACTTCTCGAGCTGCTTGAGGTCCTCAGGGGTGAACGGCTCAGCGACGTCGAAGTCGAAGTAGAAGCCGTCCGTGATGTACGGGCCGATGCCCAGTTTGGCGTCCGGACGCAGCCCCTGCACCGCCTGCGCCATCACGTGCGCCGTGGAGTGGCGCAGCACCTCGAGCCCCTCGGGATCGCTCACCAGCACCCGTTCCACGACGTCCCCGTCCTGCAGGGGCGTGGAGAGGTCCTTGAGGACACCGTTGACGTGCGCCACCACCACGTCCCGCTGCTCGGCGTAGAGCTCGGCGGCAGTGGTCCCCGGCTCCGTGGTGCGGGGCTGGCCGTCCACGGTGAGCTGCAGTGCTGGGGCATCCGTCATGGTGTGTCTCCTCGTCAGGTCTGTGTGTGCCCGCCCGTACCGGGGGCGCGCGTCCCACGGACGTGCCGTGCACGCCCGTGACCTCCCCGATGCTACCGCCCACCTGCCGCGAACGGCACGGGGCGGCGCGCCCTGCGGGGGGATGGTGAGGCCGCTCACGCGCTTGCGCCGCGGGCACGACGAAGGGTGTGCCTCGAGCCGGAGCCCGGGGCACACCCTTCAGTGCTCACGCGAGGTCACTCGCGCGGACGGCTTCAGCGGCGGGGAGCCTCGCCGTTGCGGCCGAGGTCGTCACGGCCCAGGCCGTCACGGTCGACATCGGTCTCCACGTCGACCTGTTCCTTCTGGACGTCGGCCTCGACGCGCTGGGTCTCGCGGACGGTCTGCTTGTTCAGCCCGACCTCCTCGACGGCCACGGCTTCCTTCTCGACGACGGGGCGCTCCTCGTGCAGAGTCACGTCCACCTCTTCCTCGCCGATCCGGCCGGTGCCCGCGTGGGCCTCGGTGCCGTTGAGCGGGGTCCGCTCCACGGTGACCTCTTCGCGCTCGACCGGGACGTCAACCGTCTCGTGATCGGTCACGACGTACTTGCGCAGACGGGCGTGGCCGGCCTCGCGCTCCTGGGTGCCCACGTTGAGGCGCTCCTCGTGACGGGTCACGGAGGCGTTCTCACCGGCGGCCACGTGGCGGTCCTGGTCCACACCGGCGCGGTCGCGGTCGGCGAGGTCGCGGTCACGGTCCGCAGCGAGACGGTCACGGTCGGCGACGTCGCGGTCGGCGTTCGCGTGACGGTCACCGGCGGCGGCGCCGGCCACACCGGCGGTGCCAGCGGCGGCGGCGTTGCGGTCACGGTCGGTGCCCGTGGTGCGGCCGTCGTCGTAGTTCATCTCGTAGTAGCGGTACAGCTCCTCCTCCTCAGCGGGGGACAGGTGCTGGTCCGCGTCGACCTTCGGAGCGTCCTTGATGACGTCCTTGGTGTAGGGAAGGACCACGCGGTCGCCGTCCTGACGGGCGCCCTTCACGGGAACGAAGTTCTCCTTGGCGCCGAACAGACCGGTGTTCACGGTCAGGAAGGTGGGCTCGCCGGAGTTGTCGTCCAGGAACACCTGCTCGACCTTGCCGATCTTGTCGCCGTCGGAGCCGTAGGCCGTGCTGGACAGAATTGCATTCACGTCGAACGTGGACATCGCATTAACTCCTCAGTAAGTCTCTGCTGCCGGCGCACGGGTTGTGCACCGGAGGCCGCCGCACCCGCAGTGGGTGTGCGGTCTGGCTTCGTGACACATATTACGGCCATCAGCACACTGCGCTACCGATTTCTCTCACGGAAAAACCGGCGCGCCGCTGCGCGTGCGCGCGGCGCACCTGTGGTGGCCGAGCCGGGCGGACAGCGCCTGCGGGGTCGCCGGGGTGCTGTGGGGCACAATGGGCAGGACCAACTGGTGTGAGTTCCCCGGAACCGTTCGGGCGATTCACACGGAAACGGCAGCGCAACAGAGGACGGAGCTCCGACGTGTGGGATGCACTGGTCACCAATCCATGGATCTTCTGGCTGATCATCATGCTGGCCCTGGCGGCCATCGAGATGCTCACCCTGGACTTCCTGTTCCTGATGATGTCCCTCGCGGCCCTCGTGACCGCCGGCGTGAGTCTCGTGGTGGACAGCTTCACCGTCCAGGTGGTGCTCTTCGCGGTCGTCTCGGTGCTGCTCATCTTCGTCATCCGCCCCATCGCGCTGCGCCGCCTCAACCGCTCCACACCCACCACGCGGTCCAACACCGACCGGCTCATCGGGTTGCCGGCCACCGTCCTCGAGCCCGTCACGCAGCACAGCGGACTGGTCCGGCTGGAGGGGGACGTCTGGACGGCCCGCTCGTCCGCGGGATCGTCCCTGCCGGAGGGCCGCGAGGTGTTCGTCTACCGCATCGACGGTGCCACTGCCGTGGTCTCGGACGTGGCCCCGGCCCACGCACCGGGTGCCGACGGCGAGCGCGGCACCTACCGCTAGGGCCACTGCCTCACCACGGCCCGGCCGGGCCCGTGAGCGCGCAGCTCTCGCGAACAGGCTGCCCGCTGACACGCTCGAGCCCCCACCGAAAGGACATCATGTCAATCGTCATCCTCATTTTGCTGATCGTGGTGGTGCTCGCCGCGGTCATCGCCCTGATCAAGGCGGTGCGGATCGTTCCGCAGTCCCGCGCCGGCATCGTGGAGCGGCTGGGCAAGTACCAGTCCACCCTCAATCCGGGGCTGCACTTCCTGATCCCGTTCATCGACCGGCTGCTGCCCCTGATCGACCTGCGCGAGCAGGTGGTCCCGTTCCCGGCACAGTCCGTGATCACCGAGGACAACCTGGTGGTGGGCATCGACACCGTGGTGTACTTCCAGGTCACCGATCCGCGGGCCGCCACCTACGAGATCACCAACTACATCCAGGCCGTGGACGAGCTCACGAGTGCCACCCTGCGCAACGTGGTGGGCGGGCTGAACCTCGAGGAGACCCTGACCTCCCGCGACAAGATCAACGCGGAGCTGCGCGGGGTCCTGGACTCCACCACGGGGCGCTGGGGCATCAGGATCTCCCGAGTGGACATCAAGGAGATCACTCCCCCGCCGTCCATCCAGGATTCCATGGAGAAGCAGATGCGCGCCGAGCGCGACCGCCGCGCCGCGATCCTCACGGCCGAGGGCGAGAAGCAGTCCCAGATCCTCACCGCCGAGGGTGAGCGCCAGGCCGCCGTCCTCTCCGCCGAGGGCGACGCGAAGGCCGCCATCCTGCGCGCGGATGGCGAGGCCCAGGCCATCGCCAAGGTGTTCGACTCGATCCACCGCGCCAAGCCCACCCAGAAGCTTCTGGCCTACCAGTACATCCAGACGCTGCCCAAGGTGGCGGAAGGCACGGCCAACAAGGTCTGGATGATCCCCGCCGAGCTCAGCACCGCCCTGCGCGGCGTGGGCTCCTACCTCAACCCGGGAGCCTCGGACTCTCCCGAGGACGACGCCTGGGAGGAGGAGAACGCCGCCGCCCACAGCGCGCGGCAGGAGGAGCCGATCGTGGCGCACGAGACCGTGAAGGTCACGGAGGAGGACCTCGAGCCCGATCTCACCCTCACCGACCCCAGCGAGTTCGAGATGCCCGACTCCCGCTACGCCTCCCCCATTGCCGAGCAGGCACGGGACCCGCACGTGGGTGAGACCCCGGCCTCCGACTCCCCGTCGGACCAGCAGCCGGGTTCCACGGCCCGCCACGCGCAGCCCGAATCCCCCGAGGATCCGCGCGCCGGGGAATGAATCGGACGGTCCAGCGGTTGTGGCTCGTGAAGAAGTCGATCCGGCCCCGGGACCGCGCGCTCGCGGAGGTCTCAGCCGGTCGGATGTCCGTTCGTCAGGAAGGATCGTTGCGTGAGTGATCGCAGCCTACGAGGCATGCGCCTGGGTTCCCAGTCCATGGAGACCGAAGCCGGTGTGGAGCCCGCCCCGCGCCAGCGCGTGGAGTACCGCACGGCGGACGGCGAGTCCGTCTCCGTGATGTTCGCCGCCGAGGCCGAGATCCCGCCGGTGTGGACCACCAAGACTGGCCAGGAGGCCATCCTGGTCAACGGTGAGAAGCCGGAGAACCCCAACGAGAAGCACCAGCGCTCGCACTGGGACATGCTGCTCGAGCGACGCAGCGTGGAGGAGCTGGAGGAGACGCTCCAGCAGCGCCTGGAGTTCTACAAGGAGCAGCACGCGCTCTGAGCCGGCACCCGTGCACGACTGTGGCCCCCGTCCTCCGACGGGGGCCACAGTCGTTCATGTCAGGCCACGGCGCAGTCCGACTCGGCAGCACAGGATCGGCGCGGGAGACGGAGCGCGGAGCAGACCGTCACGGCCGCGTCCTCGCCCGTTCGTGTGGAGCCGAGGAGACCGGGCGGAGACGTGGTCCGCGCACTGGTCAGATGACCGGCGCGCTGACCGGGAGTCCTCAGCCGCGGCGGCCGAGCTTGCGGGCGAGCGTCTGCGCGCGGGCGGTGAGCCCCCACTTCGCCACGTTCGTGGCCGCCTCGATGGTGACGTCGTTGCTCATCTTGGACACACCCTCCTCACGCTCCACGAACGTGATGGGCACCTCCACGATCCTGAACCCCAGGCGCTCGGCACGCCAGCCGAGGTCGATCTGGAAGCAGTAGCCGCGTGATCGCACGGAGTCCAGGTCCAGGGCACGCAGGGTGGTGTCGCGGTAGGCGCGGAAGCCGCCCGTGATGTCGTGGATGCCGGTGCCCAGCAGGATCCGCGAGTACAAGTTTCCGCCGCGGGAGATCAGCTGGCGCTGCAGCGGCCAGTTCTCGGTGCGCCCTCCGGGGACGTAGCGGGAGCCGATGGCCATGTCCGCGCCGCGCTCGACCGCGTCCAGCAGCAGCGGGAGCTGCTCGGGCTGGTGGGAGCAGTCCGCGTCCATCTCCACGAGCACGTCGAAGCCGTGCTCCAGCCCCCACGCGAAGCCGGCGAGGTACGCCGGACCCAGGCCCTCCTTGCGGGCACGGTGCAGCACGTGGATGTTGGCGTCCCGCGCTGCGAGGGAGTCCGCGAGGTCCCCGGTGCCGTCGGGGCTGTTGTCGTCCGCGATCAGGACGTGGGCGTCCGGCACCGCCGCTCGCAGCCGCGTGATGACCGTGGGCAACGACTCACGTTCGTTGTACGTGGGAATGATGGTGAGAACTCGCACCGGGCGTCCTTTCATGCCGCAGGTAGCCGGGCACCGGGCCCGGACAGACCACTGGGCAGGCCCATCCGCCTTCGGACCAGAGAGGACACGAGGTCGATCTCTGTTTTCTAAGGACGGATGGACCCACCCGGCAGTAAGAACTCAGTCTAACCTCAGGGGAGGTCAGGGCCAACACGGCACCCCCCTTTCTCAGGGGCGCGGCTCGTCCCCGCTCACCAGGGCCCCGGCGACCACCGTGGCCTCGCACCGGGGCAGCCGGGCGTCGTCGAGCGCGGGCAGCACGGGTGTGCGCGCCCGCGGATCCGTGCTCCACGAGGACCCGGTTCCCTGGGCCTGCTGCACCATCACGGACTCCGCGTCCCAGACCGCGAGGGTCGCCTCCGATCCCGGCGCGAGCTGCCCCGCCAGCGGGGTCTCCCCCGGCTGGACGCGCCAGGCGCCCCGGGTCAGCGCGAGGAACGCGGCCCGCGCCGAGGTCCGCAGCCGCTCGTGGGGTGCCTCCAGAGCGGCCTTCACGGCGGACCAGGGGTTCGCCGCGTCCGTCATCAGCGTCACGGGCACCCCCGCGCGGGAGAGTTCGCGCAGGGGCGCCACCCCGGCGTGGCAGGACACCGCGAGGCCCAGGGTCGCGAGCCGTTCGCACTGTACGTCGTCGAGTGCTCCCACCCCCACGAGACGGTGCCCGCGTGCCCGGAAGGCCCGCTGTCCCGTGCTCTCCTGTGCCTCGGCGGCCGCGTCCAGCAGTGCGTCCACGCGCGCCCCGGCCGACGACGCCGCCTCGCTCGCCGCCATCTCCCCCGGGGACTCCACCGGCCCGGGGCAGGACGGGAGAACGAGAACCGCCTGCAGCCCGGCACGTGTGCAGGCCACGAGGTGCTCCCGAGCGGCGGCGCGCAACGAGTCCGTGTCGTCCTGGGCCGCGGCGTCGAAGCCGAGTGAGGACGAGGGCAGGGTGGAGGGATCGAGGTCCTCCTGCGACGAGGCTGCCCTGACCAGGATGGGCAGGGGCCGGGCCCCGTCGGCCGTGACGCGTGCCGCAGCCTGGTCCAGTGCGCGGAGATCGCAGCTCACGAGCTCCACGGCTCCGTAGCCCTGGCAGGCCCGGGGCAGTGCGTGCGGGTCCGGGATGCCCTCGGCAGCTGGAAGGGCCGGGGCGCCCTCGGAAGCAGGGCGGGCCGGTCCACCCGCGCCGGTAGCACCATCGGCTCCGTTCCGACCGTCACTGCCCTGCGCGGCAGCACCTCCGGTGTCCTCCCCCCGGTCGTCCACGCCGGACGTGTCTCGCTCCAGCGGTGGGACGCGGTGGTGCCCCACGAACGCCGGGGTGACCACGGCCGCCCTCAGGTCCCCCGGGGTGGCGTCCGGGCCCGCCATGGCCCGGGCGGCGTCGTCGGAACCGACCCACGCCACGGTGGGACCGGAGATCAGGATGGCGGTGGCGAACGGGTCCGCCGGCGAGTACACCGAGCCGTTGGTCCAGACACGGGTACGGGGTTGTGGTGCGGTCACGTGATTCCCTTCGGAACGGCGCGGAGGGTGGCCCGGCGCCGGACGCTGGTTACTGTTCGAAGACGCTGTACTCGACCACGCCGCGGCGCACGGACTCGATGGCCTCGTGGGCCGTGTCCCGCAGCACGGGGTCCAGCCCGTGGACGCCTCGCAGCTGGTCCAGGACGTCGATGGTCTGTTTGGCCCAGCGGACGAAGTCACCGGCCGCGAGGTCGGTGCCCGTGAGGGTCCGCGTGAGGGTCGCGCCCCGGGCCCACCGGTACATGGCCTCCGCGAGTCCCAGCTCGGGGGCCGCGGTGACGGGCAGCCGGTGCTCGGCCTCCTGGGCGGAGAGCACGGACCAGTTGTTCAGCAGGGTTTGAACGGCGGCGTCCATGTGGGCGGTGGGCAGCTGGGGGCGTGCCCCCTGGTCCTCTCGCCGGGGCTGGTACACCAGGGCCGTCATGACCCCGGCGAGTCCGGAGGCGTCGAGCCCGTCCAGGAATCCGTCCCGCAGGGCGAGCGCGAGCAGCAGGTCACGCTCGCCGTACAGGCGCCGCAGCTGCTCTCCCGCCGCGGTGGGCTGCAGCTGACCGGACTCGTCCTCCCGGAGGTACGCGAAGTGCGAGAGCACCGCGCACACCCGGTCGAACGTTGCTGCGATGCTGCCCGTTCGCCCGGCGATCTGCCGGCGCAGACCCTCGGTCTCCCGCTCCAGCTTCCACGCACGCTCGGCCCAGCGAGCATGGTTCTCCCGGTCCGAGCAGCCGTGGCACGGGTGGGCGCGCAGCCGGCGCCGCAGGTCCTCGATGCGGTGGTCCCGCGCGGAGGTCCCGCGGTCGAACCGGATGGAGTGGCCCCCGGAACCGGTCCGGGCGGGGCGGTGCTCGCGCAGTGCGGCCCGCACCGTGGAGGCGAGGTCCTTGCGCTCCTGGGGCGACTTGCCCGAGAAGTTCTTGGGGATCCGGATCCGGGACTCGGGCTGCAGGGAGCCGTCGAGGTCGTTGACGCCCACGCGTCGCAGCTTGCCGTCCACCGTGAGGATGTGCGGCCGGGGGTCGAACGGGTGGGCGTCCGCCCGCAGCACCACGGCCCAGCCCGCATTGCGGCCCTGGGGGATGTCGATCACGTCGCCCGGCAGCAGGTCCTGCAGGGCCACCGCGGCGTCGTTGCGCTCCCGTGCGGTGCGGGACCTGCTCGCGGACTTCTCCTCGGCGGCGAGCTCGCGGCGCAGCGCGGCGTACTCCCCGAAGTCCCCCAGGTGGCAGTCCATGGCCTCGCGGTAGGCCGTCAGGGTCTTCTCCTGGGAGCGCACACGCCGGGCGATGCCCACCACGGAGCGGTCGGCCTGGAACTGGGCGAACGAGGTCTCCAGGATCGAGCGCGAGCGCTTGGTGCCGTAGCGCGCGATCAGGTTGGTGGACATGTTGTACGTGGGACGGAAGCTCGAGTTCAGGGGGTAGGTCCGGGTGGAGGCGAGCCCCGCGACGGACTGGGGGTTCATGCCGTCGCGCCACAGCACCACGGCGTGGCCCTCGACGTCGATCCCCCGCCGACCGGCGCGACCCGTGAGCTGGGTGTACTCCCCCGGGGTGATGTCCACGCGGGCCTCGCCGTTGAACTTGTCCAGCCGCTCGAGCACCACGGAGCGGGCGGGCATGTTGATCCCCAGCGCCAGGGTCTCGGTGGCGAAGACGGCCTTGATCAGCCCCTCCGAGAACAGCTGCTCCACCACTTCCTTGAACACCGGCAGCATGCCGGCGTGGTGGGCGGAGACACCGCGGATCAGCCCGTGGTACCAGTCCTCGTAGTTGAGGGCCGCGAGGTCCGCGGTGGACATGTGGGCGGTGGCCTCCGCCGCGTAGGCCTTGATGGTGCGCTGCTCCTGGGGCGTGGTGAGCCACAGGTCCGCGGCCACGCACTGGCCCACGGCGGCGTCGCACCCGGCACGGGAGAAGATGAAGGTGATGGCGGGCAGCAGCGCCTCCGCGTCCAGCCGGCGCAGCAGGTGCGGGCGCGAGATCCGGTCCTGACGGCCGGTGCGCGGCTCCTGCCGGTGCCCGCCGCGACGGCGGTTGCGGTGTCCCGGGCCCCGGCCCCCGGAACGGCCGCCGCGGGGGTGCTGGGTGCGGAAGAGCCGCAGCAGCTCGGGGTTCACCGCGGGCTCGTCCCGGTTCTTGTCCGAGTGGCGCTGGGCGGCCTCCTCCACCGTGGTGTCGTCGACGAACAGATCCATCAGCTGCGGGCCCACCTGCACGTGCTGCCACAGCGGGACCGGGCGGTGCTCTGAGACCACCACGTCCGTGCTGCCGCGGACATCGTCCAGCCACGCGCCGAACTCCTCGGCGTTGGAGACCGTGGCGGACAGCGACACCAGCTGCACGTGCTCGGGGAGGTGGATGATGACCTCTTCCCACACGGCACCCCGGAAGCGGTCCGCGAGGTAGTGGACCTCGTCCATGACCACGAAGCCCAGGTTGCTGAGCGTGGCCGAGCCGCCGTAGAGCATGTTGCGCAGCACCTCGGTGGTCATGACCACCACGTCCGCCTCGGAGTTCACGGAGGTGTCCCCGGTGAGCAGGCCCACGCGCTCGGAGCCCCAGCGGCGGGAGAACTCGTGGAACTTCTGGTTGCTCAGCGCCTTGATGGGCGTGGTGTAGAACGCCTTCTTCCCCTGCTGCAGGGCCAGGTGGATGGCGAACTCCCCCACCACGGTCTTGCCCGCACCCGTGGGTGCGGCCACGAGCACGCCCCGCCCTTCCTCGAGGGCCCTGCACCCCTGGAGCTGGAACGGATCCAGTTCGAAGTCCAGGGTGTGCTCGAAGGCCGAGAGTTCGGTGCTGGCGTGGGCCGCGCGAGCCTTGGCGGCCGTGTACCGGTCGGCGGGGGAAGACATGGCCCCAGCCTACGCGGTGACCCCGACACCCTTGCGGCGGGAGCGGGAGCCGTGGGAGCTCTCAGCCCTCGACGGCGGTGCTGCCCAGGGAGCGCAGCTCCTCCGCGGAGGTGCCGCGGTCGGCGCTCGCCCCCGTGGCCTCGGCCTGCCGCGCCTGACGCTTGACCTTGCGCCGGTCCAGGTAGAGGCACAGTCCGGCGGCCACGAAGAACAGCGCGAGCAGCGGCACGGCCAGGTACACCATGGTGATGGGGTCCGGCCCCGGTGCCGCCATGGCCGCGATCACGAGCACGATCACCACCACGATCCGCCAGGACCTGATCACGGAGCGCCCGGAGAGCAGGCTCATCATGTTGAGGCCCACCAGCAGGACCGGGATCACGCACGAGATGCCGAACGTGAGGATGAGCTGGAGGAAGAACCGCAGGTAGGTTCCGGCCTCCACGAAGTTGGCGCCGCCTTCAGGGGTGAACGCCGTGAGGGCGTAGACCGCGGTGGGCAGGGTGATGATGGCGATCGCGCAGCCGCCCAGGAACAGGGGGATGGCCGCCGCCAGGAACCCCAGGGCGTAGCGGCGCTCCTTCTGGTGCAGCGCCGGGGTGATGAACGCCCACAGCTGGTAGAGCCACACGGGTGAGGCGATGATCAGCCCCAGCACGATGGAGACCTCGACCATGGTGTTGAAGGAGCCGCCCACCGACGAGTAGTTGATGGTGGCGGTGCGCCCGGACTCGGCGAGGCGTTGCAGCGGCTCCGTGATGTACCGCATGAACGGCTCGTACACCATGAAGCCGAGGACGGCCCCCACCACGGTGGCCGCCGCGGACTTGAACAGCCGGTTGCGGAACTCCCGCAGGTGCTCCTTGAGGGCCATCTGGGCCTGGGGGTTGTGCCGCCGGGACGTGACCTTGCGGCGGTCACGGCGCGACGGACGCGCCGCGCGTGCCGGGGTCTCGGAGTCCGTGCTGGACATGGGTCCCTGCCTTTTCTGCCGGGCCGTCCACCCGGGCTGCCGAAGCGTTCTGGTCATGCACACGGGGCCGAGCCGTGCGGCCCGGCCCCGTGACCTGCGAGGCTGCGCCTCAGGCGGTGGGCCGCTGGTTCTGGTCCACCACGGGCGCCTGCTGGGTGGGCTGCGGCTGGACCGGTGCGGCCGGCTGGGCGGGAGCCTGCGGCTGCGAGGGAGCGGCCTGCTGGGCCGGAGTGCCGGCCACGGGCTGGCCGTCCGCGGCGGGCTGGCCGTTGACGGTCACGTTCGGGTCGCCGTCCTTCTTCATCTCCTTGACCTCGGACTTGAAGATGCGCATGGACTGGCCCAGGCTGCGCGCCATCCCGGGGAGCTTGGGCGCACCGAAGAGGAGCAGGACGACCACGAGGATCAGGATGATGGTAATGGGGCTGTCAGCCAGACGACCGAACATGGCGGAGTCCTTTCTGTTCGGCTCGCAGGACGTCCCGGTAGCGCTGTGGCAGTCCCTGGGCGTCCTTGCGCTGCATCCGGCGGATGAGGCGAGCCGTCTGTCGTTGGTCCCGGCCGCTGCGGTACGCGGCGCGGGTGTCGTTCACCGGGGTGAACATGGCGGGTGGTGCGGGTGCGCGCAACGGCGCGGGCTGGCCCTGGGAGGCGGAGTTCCAGTGCTCCGAGAACTCGGAGGCGCTGCGTTCCAGCTCGTCCAGGGTGGGCACCACGTGCCGCGTGAGCAACCGGTAGAGCAGTCCTGCGACGAATGCGGCGCTGGCCAGGACCACCACGGTCCACAGCACGATCCACATCCACCAGAGCATGCTCCCCAGTATAGGCACCCCGGTGTCAGCCCTGCTCCGTGGTGCCGCCCGGACCACTGCTGTTCAGCCACTGTTCAACAGCGGCCACGGCCTCGGGCGGGGACACCACTCCCACGTGGCCGGCGTGGCGGGTGACCAGGGACGACAGCGCGTCCAGCGTGGGGAAGTCCACCTCAGCCGCCACGTACTCCGGCAGCGGACGCGGTCCCCGGGGTGCCCGCGGCCGTGCCGTGTCCCCCGGCTGGGAGTTCGCCGTGGACGCCGTGGCGGCACGTGCGGCCTCCTCCCCGGGCGCTCCGGCGGCCGCGGGTCCGTCAGTCGAGGCGGGCACCGGCACCGAGACCTCCACGTAGCGTTTGGCGTGGTAGTGCTCCACGATCCACCGGCCCCGGCGGTCGGTGACCACCACGGCCTGCACGGGGCGCCGTTTGGCGGGCTGGATGCTCGAGCGCACCTCGGACTCCATGCGGGGGTGCGCCTCGGCCTCCCCCGCGTCCTCGCAGCCCACGATCCGGTCCGCCCGGAAGGTGCGCGGCCCGTTGGCCTGCAGGCACCACCCGCGCAGGTACTGGTGACCGTCCGAGAAGATCATCCGCACCGGGTCCACGAGGCGCTCCGTGACCTCGTCGCGCGAGGCCACGAGGTAGCGCAGCCGCACCCGCCGGCCCTCGGCGATTGCGCGGCGCAGCTGGGCGACGAGCGCGCTGTCCCGCGGCTCCGCGGCGGCGTCGCCCTCCGGTGCCGCGAGGGCGTCCGCGAGCGGAAGGGCATCCGCGGCCGTGGCGACCTTCTGCATGGCCGAGCGCACCACGCGGCTGTCGCCGCCGGGCACCGCCTGCAGGGTCTGCAGGCCCATGAGCAGGGCGCTCGCCTCGGGAACCGTGAGCCGCACCGGCTCGGAGAGCTCCTGCGCGTTGCCCAGGTAGATGTGGCCGTCGTCCCACGAGGCGTCGATGAGCTGGTCCGGCAGGTGCCCGGGACGGCCGCACACGAACAGGGTCTGCAGGTCGTTGACCAGCTCGGCGTCCGTGATGCCGAAGTGCCGGGCCGTCTCCTCGAGCTCCGCCCCCTGGTGCGCGTAGACGTGGCGCACGATGTGCAGCAGCCGCGCGAGGTGGTGCTCGGTGCTGGCCTTGGCCGCGCCCTGGCGGCGCTGCTTGCCCCAGTGCACGGACACGCCGCCCATGCGGGCCTGGAACGCGCGGGCGTCCTCGAGCCGTCGCGCCACGGCCTCCGCCACCACGGCCTGGGTCTCCTCGTCCACGGTGCACGCGGCGTCCTCGGGCGCGGAGGAGGTGCGCGGAACCCACGCGTCCGGGCCGGCGGCGCACACGTGCTCGGCGGCGGACTCGGTGTCGTGGACGGCCAGCTCCACGGCGTCGAAGCCCTCGGGTGCCCGCCAGCACGACGCCGCCGCGGGAGTGGCGATCCGGCGCAGCAGCTGACCCGCGCCCTGCCGCACGAACACGACCACGCGCAGCTGCGGCGGCTGGCTGACCATCCGGGCCAGCTGCCCACCCATCGAGAAGTCACGGGGCGGCTCGAACCCCTCCCGGGTCACCGCGACCTCGGAGATGATCCGTGAGAGACGGAACGTGCGCTGCGCGCCGCGGTCCGTGTCCCAGCCCGCGAGGTACCACGCGCCGTAGCGCGAACCCACGCCCCACGGCTGCACGGTGCGCCGCGAGTAGGCGCCCGTGCGGTCCACGTAGTCGAAGCGCACCGTCCGGTGCGCGAGCACCGCCGAGAGCAGCGGCTCGAACGCTGGGTCTGCGACCGCCACGGTGGGCTGGACGTCCCTCCCCGGGGTGACCTCCGCACTCAGCGCGGGTTCGAGCTTGTCCAGGGCGCGCCGCGCGAGCCGGTCCTGGGCGGCGTCGTTCCAGGCGTCCGCGGCGACCGCGAGCACCGCCGACTCCTCCGCGCTGAAGCGCACCTCGGGGAGGTTGTAGGAGCCGCGGGGCACGCGGTAGCGCGGGGTGAGCTGGGCGTCGGAGGCCCAGGGGTCGTCGTCGGGGATCTCCTCGACCGGGTACCCCAGGGACCGCAGGTGGGCCTTGTCGCGCTCGAACATGCGCTCGAACGCGTCCTGGTTGCCCGCACGGTCGTAGCCGGGCACGATGGCGCGCAACTGCTCACGCGTGTAGCCGGACTCACGGTCCAGCAGCGCGATCAGCAGGTTCAGCAGACGCTCGGCGGACGCCGTGGTCGAACGGCGTGCCGCCTCGCCGGTGTGGCGCGGCATTCAGCGGACGTCGAGCAGGTCCACCACGAAGATCAGGGCCTCGTCGGGGCCGATCTGCGCCCCCGCGCCGCGCTTGCCGTACGCCATCTCGGAAGGGATCTCCAGACGACGCCGCCCGCCCACCTTCATGCCCAGCAGACCCTGGTCCCAGCCCTGGATGACCTGGCCGATGCCCACCGTGAAGTCCAGGGGCTCACCGCGGTTCCAGGAGGCGTCGAACTCCTCGCCGCCCGAGTAGGTGACACCCACGTAGTGGCAGGACACGGTGGCGCCGGGGGTGGCCTCCTTGCCCGTGCCCTGGATCTCGTCCACGATCCGCAGCTCGGTGGGCACGGGGTCCTGGGGGAAGTCGACCTCGGGCTTGGAACGATCAAGCTTGCGCTGTCCGAATGACACGGGCTCTACCTTTCGTCGAGGACCCCGGCGGTGCGGGGCGTTGCCGAGGGCCTAGTGTAGCGGCCCTCACTTGCCGGAGGAGGACGCCCCCGCGCTGGGAGCCGAGCTCGCGGACGGGGCCTCGCTCGGCGACTGCTTCGCGGGATCCGGCGTGTCCGTGCGTCCGAGGATGTCCACCACGAACACGAGGGAGCCAGCCGGGTACTGCGCGTCCTTCCCGAGCTCCTCCTCCGTGCCGTAGGCCTTGGACGTGGGGATCACGATCTCCACGCGGGAGCCCACCTTCTGGCCGGCGAGCCCTTCCTTCCAGCCCACGATCACGTTGTCCAGGGGGAAGGACACGGGGGTGCCCTTCTCGTAGGAGGAGTCGAAGGGCTTGCCGTCCTCCCATCGCACTCCCACGTAGTTGGCCACCACGGTGTCGGAGGCGGAGACGGTCTCGCCGTCGCCCTCGATCAGCACGTCCGTGGCGAGCTTCGTGGGCTCGGGGCCGGAGGGCTTCTGGATGGTGGGGGTGCCCTTGTCGTCCTGCGTGACCTTGGGCATGCCCTTGGCCGGGGTCTTCATGTCCTCGTTGAGGGGCGGCAGCAGCTTCTTGGTCACCTCGTAGACCTCGACCGAGGTGGAGTCGTCGCCGTCCTCCGCCTTGCCGCTCGTCTCGGGCGAGCTGTAGGCGATGACCTCGCCCTCCTGCGCGTTGGACAGCGCGTCGTACATCTGCGGCAGGGACTCCTTGAGCTGGTCGTTGACCGTGAGCACCTGACCGGCGCCCTTGCTGTAGGTGTCCCCCAGGGAGGAGCCGTCCGAGCCCTTGTAGAGGGCGGCCTGGAGCATGATGTTGTCCCCGGCGTCGATCTCGGACCCGCCGCCCTCCTTGAGCACCTTGGTCTGCGTCTCCTCGACCTTCATGGGGGTCTCGAAGGTCACGGCGGGGGCCTTGCCCGGGGCGGGCTCCTCGGTCATCTCCACGGAGTCCCAGCCGGAGGAGCCGCAACCGGTGAGCAGCAGTGACATGGCGACGGCGGTGGCGCCGACGGGGATGATCTTTCGCAAGACGGGGTGACCTTTCGTCAACGGGGTGTGGCTGCGGTCCAATGTAGAGGACTCGTGTGGTGCGTGGCTGGGAACGCGCACGGAACGCGGCCGCGGGCGTGGCGCGGGGTGCTCAGACGGACCCGGTCCCGAGGTCCCGGATCATCTCCTCGACGTCCGGCTGCGTGGTGGCGAACGGGTCCTTGCACGTGCTGGTGCGCTGCGAGTTCGGCCCGTTGAGCTTGAGGTGCACCCAGTCCACCGTGTGGTTCACGTCCGCGGCGTGGGCCGCGGCCACGAAGCGCCCGCGCAGCCGGGCCCGGGTCTGCGGTGCCTGCTCCACGGCATGCGAAACGTCCTGCGGGGTCACGAAGGACTCCACGGCACCCCGGCGCTCGAGCATGTGGAACAGCCCGTGCGTGGCGGAGGTGTCGTGGTAGGCCAGGTCCAGCTGCGCGATGCGCGGGTGGGACAGGTCCATGCCGTGGGCGGCCGCGTAGGAGTCCAGCAGCTTCTTCTTCACGGCCCAGTCCAGCTCCCGGTCCACGAGGCCGGGGTTCTGCTCGGACACGGCCCGCAGTCCGCGTTCCCAGAGCTCCAGCACCCAGCCCAGACGGTCGTGGTGCGCCCCGTGCCGGTCCACGAACCGGGTCACGGCCTCCAGGTACTCGTGCTGCAGCTCGAGCGCCGAGCGGGTCGAGCCGTCCGCGAGCTCCAGCCGGGCGGTGCCCGTGAGGTCGTGCGAGACCTGGCGCAGCGCCGAGGCCGGATCCGCGAGCGTGCGGTCCGGGAGGATCTGCCCCGCCTCGATCATGCGCAGCAGTGCGTCCGTGGCGCCGATCTTCAGCGCCGTGGTGGTCTGGGACATGTTCGAGTCGCCCGTGATCACGTGCAGCCGGCGGTAGTGCTGGGCGTCCGCGTGGGGCTCGTCCCGGGTGTTGATCATGGGCCGCGAGCGCGTGGTGGCGGAGGACGACCCCTCCCAGATGTGGTCCGCGCGCTGCGAGAACGAGTAGCTCGCGGAGCCGTCCCCCGGTGCGAACGCACCGAAGGCCGGGGGGCCGGACGGGTGCACCTTCCCGGCGCCCACGAGGATCTGGCGGGTCACCAGGAACGGCAGCAGGTGCTGGAGCAGGCGCGAGAACTCGGTGCTGCGCGCGATCATGTAGTTCTCGTGGGAGCCGAAGGCGTTGCCCGCGGAGTCCACGTTGTTCTTGAACAGGTGCACGGTCCCGGCCACGCCCTCGCCGTCCAGGGATTCCTGGAGCTGGGCGCGCAGGTCGTCCACGATGCGCTCCCCCGCCGCGTCCTGGGCCACGACGTCGTGCAGCGTGGCGGCCTCGGCGGTCGCGTACTCGGGGTGGGAGCCCACGTCCAGGTAGAGCCGCCCGCCGTTGGGCAGGAACACGTTGGAGGCCCTCCCCCACGCGAGCACGGGCGCGAACAGGCGCCGGGCGGCGTCGTCGGCGCTCAGTGCTGGCCCCTCGGGGGCGCTGTGGGTCAGGCCGAACTCGGTCTCGATGCCGTAGATCCTGCGGTCCACGGCGTCACTGACCGCCCTTCTGCACGAAGCCCTTGACGAAGGCCTCCGCGTTGGTCTCCAGCACGCCGTCGATCTCGGCGAGCAGGTCGTCCGTGCCCTGGGTGTCCCGCTGCGCCTGCGCGGCGCCGGAGACGGGCGGGTCCACCGGGCCCGGGGTCTCGGGCTCCTCCTCGCGGCGCGAGCCGGTGCCGAAGATGCGTTCCTGTGCCATGTGTCCTCCTGGATTGCTGGTGGTCGTGGGTGGCCGGGGGGTCTCGCGGGCGCCCCGGGCCCGGGGCCTCGAGCTCCGCGCCGCCGCGCCCCGTGCGGAGCCGCAGTCCCTGCCGCGTGGCGTCCCCCCCTGTGCAGCGGGCCGGCCGGGTGACGGTCGGTCCGCGGGCTACCCGCCCGGCGGGCCGATGTCGCTGCCCGTGACGAGCGTGGGCCGGTGGCGGGCCACCGTCCGGGCCCACTGCTCGGCGTCCGGTGCGGCGAACCACTGCTCGCTGACCGCGCGGGTGAGGTCCCGGGGTTCGGGCATCGCGATCCGCGCACCGCGCCGGATGCCGGGGAAGGTGACGTTGACGGTGTCCCAGCCCACGCCCGCCAGGGCCTCCGGGTACCGCGCGACCGCGGTGCCGCGGAAGTACGCGCGGGTGTCCGCGGGTGGGGTGTCCGCCGCCGCCTCGATCCGCTCGGCGGACACGAGGGTGCGCATCCTCCCGGAGGCGACCAGCCGGTGGTGGAGCCCCTTGTCCGGGCGCACATCCGCGTACTGCAGGTCGATGGCCACGAGGCGCGGATCGTCCCACGCCAGCCCGTCCCGCGTGCGGTAGGCGTTGAGCAGGGCGTACTTGGCGGCCCAGTCGAGCCGGTCGGCCAGGCGGGCCGGGTCCGCGGCGAGGTCCGTGAGCACCTCGTCCCACAGCTCCAGCACCTGGGCCGTGTCCGGGTCCAACCCCTCGGGGGCCAGTTCGTGCTCCAGCCGCGTGCAGGCCTCCAGATACGCGCGCTGCAGCGCCATCCCCGTGAGCTGCCGGCCGTCCCGCAGCGCCACGGTGGTGCGCAGCGTGGGGTCGTGGCTGATGGCCTGCAGCGCGGCCACGGGGTCCACGAGCTCGAGGTCCGGGACGCGGTCGTGCTCCACCAGGTTCAGCACCAGGGACGTGGTCCCGAACTTCAGCAGCGTGGCCGTGTGGGAGAGGTTGGCGTCCCCGATGATCACGTGCAGCCGGCGGTAGCGGGACTCGTCCGCGTGGGGCTCGTCCCGGGTGTTGACCATGGGGCGGTGGATCGTGGTCTCCAGGCCCACCGTGCGCTCGAAGAAGTCGGCGCGCTGGCTCAGCTGGAAGCCCGGGCGGGAGCCGTCCACGCCGAGGCCCACGCGCCCGGCACCGCAGAGCACCTGGCGGGACGCGAAGAACGGCAGCAGCGCCGCCGTGATGCGCTCGAAGGGCACGGCACGGTCCACCGTGTAGTTCTCGTGCGCACCGTAGGACACGGACTTGTTGTCGGTGTTGTTCTTGTAGAGGTTCACGGGCGCGGACCCCGAGCCCGTCGCCTGCTCCGCGAGCAGCTGCACGGCACGGTGCGCCACCACGTCCCCGGCGGCGTCCCACGTGAGCGCGTCCAGCGGGCCGGTGACCTCCGGGGACGAGTACTCGGGGTGGGAGTGGTCCACGTAGACCCGTGCGCCGTTGGGGATCACGGTGTTCATGACCACGCGGCGCCAGTCCATGTCCTCGGTGTAGAGCGCGGACTCGCTGATGGCCTCCGCCGCGATCTGCTCCGCGGTCAGCTCGGGCGCCTCGTCCGTGAGCTGCGAGGGGTGGGCGTCCTCGCGGGCCACCGTGAAGCCCCGGGCGTCCGCGAGCGGGGTCTCGGAACCGTAGTCCCACCCCGTTCCCACGACGCCGCCCGGCCCGGCCCCGCGCGTTCCCGCACCGGCGCGCGCGGTCTCCGAGCGGCGTCGTGCCACCCAGGAGGCGTAGCCGGTGACCACGCGCGTGGAGAGCACCGTGGCGTTCGCGTCCGGCTGGCCCTGCGCGAGCACACCGAACTCGGTCTCGCTGCCCATGATCCGCCGCACCGTCATGCCGCTTCCCCCGCCCCGTCCGCGCGGTGGGTGACCATGCGCACGCTCTCGATCGAGTCCGCGCGGCGCCCGGTGAGCCGAGCACGGTCCTCGGGGTCCTCGGTGTTGGGCAGGTCCTGCTGCTCGTGGAACTCCTCGTCCACGGCCGCCACCAGGTGCTGGGCGGTGATCCCCCGCCGGCCGGTGGTCAGCAGCGTCTTGACGGCCTGCTTCTTGGCGCGGTCCACCACGTTGCGGATCACCGCGCCGGAGGCGTAGTCGGCGAAGTAGAGGGTCTCGTGAGTGCCGTCACGGTAGGCGATGCTCAGGAACTCGGTGCCCGGCTCCCGGGCGTACATGCGCTCCACCGCGGCGCTCACCAGCTCCTGGGCCGCCCGGGCGCGCGAACCCGCCCGGGCCACGTCCTCGTCGCGCAGCGGCAGGTCCTCGGTGAGGTAGAGGGAGAAGATCTCCCGCGCCCCCTCGCGGTCGGGGCGGTCGATGCGGATCTTCACGTCCAGTCGGCCGGGACGCAGCACGGCGGGGTCGATCATGTCCTCGCGGTTGGTGGCACCCACCACCATGACGTTGTCCAGCTGTTCCACACCGTCGATCTCGGTGAGCAGCTGCGGCACGATCGTGGTCTCCACGTCCGAGGAGAGCCCCGAGCCGCGCACGCGGAACAGCGAGTCCATCTCGTCGAAGAACACCACCACGGGCACCCCGCGGGCGGCCTGCTCACGGGCGTTGGCGAAGATCGAGCGGATCTGGCGCTCGGTCTCCCCCACGTACTTGTCCAGCAGCTCGGGGCCCTTGATGTTCAGGAAGTAGCCCTCGGCCCGCGAGCGCCCGGCCTTCGCGGCGCTGCGCTCGGCGAGGGACCGGGCCACGGCCTTGGCGATCAGGGTCTTGCCGTTGCCCGGGGGGCCGTAGAGCAGGATGCCCTTGGGCGGGCGCAGCCCGTGCTCGCGGAAGATCTCGGGATGCACGTAGGGCAGCTCCACGGCGTCGCGGATCGCCTCGATCTGGGGTCCCAGCCCGCCGATGTCCGTGTAGCGCACCTCCGGGACCTCCTCGAGAACGAGCTGCTCCACGTCCGTGCGGGTGATCGGCTCCAGGGCGAAGCCGGTGCGGTGGTCCACGGTCACGGCGTCCCCGGGTTTCGGGCGCTCGCGCCGCAGCCGGCCGGAGAGCAGCAGCACGCGCTCCTCGTCCGAGCGGCCCACGGTCAGCACGCGGTCGTGGTCCACGACCTCCTTGACGGTGGCCACCTCGCCGGTGCGCTCGTAATCGAGCAGCGCGACCACCACGTAGTTCTCGTTGAGCAGCACCCCGAGACCGGGCTCGCACGCGCCGAACGAGACGAGCGGGCTCACGGCCACGCGCATCCGGCGCCCGGCGGCCAGCACGTCCAGCGTGGGTCCCGTGACCACGGGGCCGTCCCCGGTGGCCTCCCCCACGGGTCGACGGCCGTGGTTGACCTGCAGGACCACGGCGTACGTGGCGGGCGGCTCCGCCTCTGCGGCCAGGGTCTTCTTGAGGCTGACGATCTCCTGCCGGGAGGCGTTGAGCAGCCGCACGAGCTTCTGGTTCTGCGAGCTCAGCTCAGCCGCCTGCTTGTCCAGGTTCCGCTTCTGGTCCCGCAGCAGGTTCACCTGCCGCTGGGTGACCTCCGCGCCCTGCTGCGGGGCCGCTGCTCCACCCGTGTCCCGGGGCTCAGTCATCGCCGCTCCGTTCGCTCTGGGACTCCCGTCCGTCCGTCGGGTCCCGGTCACTCCTGAGGCCCTGCGCGTCCACGGCGGACGGGGTTCCCGTGCCCGCCGTCGTTGCGGAGTCGGTCGCGGGCGCGGCGCTCGGTGCGGGCCGGGCGGCGTCGTCGTCCGCGGCGTCGATCTGCTGGTGCGCGCGGGCGGCGTGCTGCGCCAGCGACGCCGCGTCCCGGCCCGCGCGGCGCAGCTTGCGGTCCGAGACGATCCGCTCACCCAGTGCCACCGGGGTCCAGGCCTGCAGGTCCTCCTCGGTGTACTCGCTCTTGGAGGCGCGGCGCTTGGGTGCCAGGCGCGGCGAGCCGTCCGCGAGACGGCGGGACTGGATGAGGAACCCGGTGTGGGCCACCATGCGGTGGTCGGGGCGCACCGCGAGACCCTCCACGTGCCAGCCGCGCACCATGGTCTCGGACGCCTCCGGCTCGGTGAACCGGCCGTCGGCGCGCATGGCCTCGGCCACGCGGGAGAGCTGCGGCACGGTGGCCACGTAGCAGATCACCACGCCACCGGGGGCGAGCGCGGTGGCCACGGCGTCCAGGCACTCCCACGGTGCGAGCATGTCCAGGATCACGCGGTCCACGGAGCCGGGCTCCTCGGTGGCGCCGAGCTCCTCCGCGAGGTCCCCGAGGCTCAGCTCCCACGCCGGGTGCGGGCCACCGAACATGGTCTCGATGTTGCCGCGCGCGATCTCCGCGAACTCCTCACGGCGCTCGAACGAGTGCACGCGGCCCTCGTCCCCCACCGCGCGCAGCAGGGAGATGCTCAGCGCACCCGAGCCCACCCCGGCCTCGACCACGCGGGCGCCCGGGAAGATGTCCGCCATGGTGACGATCTGGCCCGAGTCCTTGGGGTAGATCACCGCGGCGCCGCGGGGCATGGAGAGCACGAAGTCCTTGAGCAGCGGGCGCAGCGCCTGGTACTGGATGCCGGCCGTGTTGCTCACCACGGTGCCCTCGGGGTGCCCGATCAGCTGGTCGTGCGTGAGCACCCCGCGGTGCGTGTGGTGCTCCCCGCCGTCCACCAGGGTGATGGTGGTCATCTTCCCGCTCTCGTCCGTGAGCTGGACGCGCTCCCCCGAGCGGAACGGCCCGCGCCGGTTGGCCGCGCCGCGCACGGGCGCTGCGGTGGAGGGGGTGGCGGTCTCGTGGGGTCGCTGCTCGGTCATCTGCTCGCTTTCGCGCGGGGTCGACAGGGATGCTGTCCGGTCTGTGGCGCGGTCCCCCGCGTGGGGGCCGCCTCTGCTGCCATTCTCCCACCGTAGCCCGACGCCGCACGCCACCTCCACGCCACCCGGGAACCGCTGCCGGGTGCGCACCGCCGCCGCAGGGTCGTCTCAGGAGCGCAGGGCGTAGCGCGCGACGTCCTCGTGGTGGACCACCCCGCTCACGTGCCCCGCGCCGTCCAGCACCACCAGCCAGGGGAAGTGGCGGGACTCCATGAGACGCACCAGCTGACCCCCGGCCTCGTGCGGCGTGGCGCACGCGGCCTCCGGGAACCAGTCGGCCACGTCCCCCACGGCCACCCGGGTGCGGTCCGGGCCCTGCACGTCCGCCGAACGGGCGGGGCTGAGCACGCCGACGGCGCCGCGGGCGGGGTCCCGCACCACCACGTCCGGGGTCCAGCCGCGGTAGCCGTCCGAGGTGGCCGCGTGCACCGTGGCGTCCACGAGCGACAGTGGCGTGGCGGGGGCGAACTCGAGGGCGGGACGGGCGATGCCACCGGCCCGCACGGCGTCGAGAACCCCCAGGAGCCGGGCCTGCTTCAGGGCCTGCCCCGCACCCAGGACGATGAAGCCCGCCACGAGCAGGATGACCGCGAGCACGAGGGGATCGCGCCACTGCCCGGTCCACAGGGCCCACAGCACCACGAGCACGGCGATGATGCGTCCGCACCACGCGGCCACCACGGTGCCCCGGGTCTCCGAGCCCGTCACGGCCCACACCAGGGACTCGACCACGCGCCCACCGTCCAGCGGCAGACCGGGGAGCAGGTTGAACAGTCCGAGCACCCAGTTGGCGAGCACGAGCAGCTGCAGCAGCGCCCACCCGGGACCCGCGGCGGTGGCCGGCGCGAAGGACATGGCGACCTCCCCCAGCAGCGCCACCGCCACGTTGGACAGCGGTCCCACCAGGGACACGAGCGCCGTGGGCAGGGCGCGCGTGTGCACGGTGCCGAACGCGGTGTGCCCGCCCATGAGCGTGAGCACGATCCGGGACACGGGCCATCCCGCCGCCCGGCCGGCCACCGCGTGGGCGAGCTCGTGCACGAGCACGCTCAGCGCCAGCCCCACCGCGAACCCGAGGGCGAGCACCAGGTTCAACCACCCCAGCCCGGGGTACAGCCGCCACAGCACGGGGCCGTACATCGCCACGGTCAGCACCGCGATCACGAACCACGAGCGGTCCAGGACCAGGTCCACCCCCGCGATGCGGCCCAGCCGCACCCCGCGAGCCCGCGGCCCGCCGTCGCGGCCGGGAACGGGGGCGGGGTTGCCGGAGCGATCGGAGTCGCCGGGGTGGCCGGGGTGCGGGGAAGCGGACATGGTGCTCATGGTAGGGCGCGGGCCCGGCTGGGCGCTGGGGGCGGGCGCGTGGAGCCGGCGGGGACGGGCACCGTACAGTAAGACGGGTGAGCACGTTGGACAGCAATTCGCAGCAATCCGGCACCGGTCCGTTCGGCGTGGTGCGCGACGGCCAGGACCAGGAGACCGTCACGGTCCTGGTCGCGGCGTTCGAGGGCTGGAACGATGCCGGGGACGCGGCCACCGACTCCCTCAAGCTCATCCGCGAGCACCTGGGCGCGCGCGAGGTCTTCGAGGTGGCCTCCGACGACTACTACGACTACCAGTACTCCCGCCCCGTGATCCGTCGCTCCCTGACCGGGGAGCAGAAGCTGCACTGGCCCTCCACACGGCTGTCCCGGGCCTCCGTTCCCGGCACCAACCTGGAGCTCGTGCTGCTGCACGGCTGGGAACCCTCCTACCGCTGGCGCACCTTCACCGCGGAGCTGCTGGAGCAGGCCGCCGCCCTGGAGGTGGACTTCGTGATCATGCTGGGCTCCTTGCTCGCGGACGTGCCGCACACCCGGCCCATCCCCGTGACCCTGACCTCGGACACCGAGGAGCTGCGCGCGGAGCTGGACGCGGAGGCACCCCAGTACGAGGGCCCCACGGGCATCGTGGGGGTGCTCTCCCACATGGCCGCGCTCGCGGGCCTGCCCACGCTCAGCATGTGGGCGGCCGTCCCCCACTACGTGGCCCACTCCCCCTCGCCCAAGGCCCAGCTGGCGCTGCTGCGCCGCCTCGAGGACCTGCTCGGGCTGTCACTGCCCCTGGATCCGCTGATCGAGGACGCCGAGGCGTGGGAGCGCGGCGTGGACGAGCTCGCATCCGAGGATCCCGAGGTGGCGGACTACGTGCTGCAGCTCGAGGAGGCCAAGGACACGGTGGACCTCCCTGAGGCCACCGGGGACGCGATTGCGCGTGAGTTCGAGCGCTACCTGCGCCGCCGCGACGACCGGGACTGAGTCCGGCCCGCCAGCAGCCTCAGAGCACGATCCCCAGCAGAGCCTCGACGGTGTCCCGCGCCAGGCGCGTGTCCCCCGACGACGCCGCTCGGCCGCGTGCCGCCGCCCCACCCAGGTTCCGCGCGGCCCACGCATCCACCGCGATCAGCGCGGCCGGTGCGTTGAGGTCCTCGCCCAGGGCGGCGCGCACGGCGGAGAGCATGGCGTCCGCGCCGGCCGTCTCCGGCTTTGCCGCCGCCTCGCGCCACGTGGCGAGCCGTCGTCGCGACTGCTCCAGCAGGTCCTCGGTCCAGAACCAGTCCGTGCGGTAGTGGTGGGAGAGGATCGCCACGCGGATGGCCGCGGGGTCCACCCCCTGCTCCCGCAGTGCGGACACCAGAACCAGGTTGCCCTTGGACTTGGACATCTTCTCGCCGTCCAGACCCACCATGGCCGTGTGCACGAAGTGCTCCGCCATGGGCTCGCCGGACAGGGCGTACGAGTGTCCCGCTCCCATGTCGTGGTGCGGGAACGCCAGGTCCGAGCCGCCGCCCTGGACCGTGAACGGGCGGGGCAGGTGCCGCAGGGCGATCACGCTGCACTCGATGTGCCAGCCGGGGCGTCCCGCACCCAGCGAGCCGCCGTCCCACGCCGGCTCGCCCGGGCGCTCCACGCGCCACAGCAGCGGGTCCAGCGGGTCGCGCTTGCCCGTGCGGTCCGGGTCCCCGCCGTGGCCGGTGAACAGGGGCAGCATGCGCTCCCGGTCGCCCTCCAGCCGGCACGTGCTGCCCACGACCCACGCGTCCGGGTCCTCGGCACGCAGCGCATCAGCCGCGGCGACGTCGAAGTACACGTCCCCGGCGGGGGCCGGCTCCCCGTCCTGTCCCGTGCCGGCGGGGACGCGGTAGGCCAGACCTCGTTCGACGAGGCCCTCGACCGCCTCGACGATCCACTCGACGGCCTCGGTGGCACCCACGTAGTGGTCCGGGGGGAGGACGTTGAGCGCCGACATGTCGGTGCGGAAGAGCTCGGTCTGGGACGCGGCCAGCTCGCGCCAGTCCACCCCGGTGGCGTTCGCACGCTCCAGGAGAGGATCGTCCACGTCCGTGACGTTCTGGACGTAGTCCACCTCGTGGCCTGCGTCGCGCCACACGCGGTGGAGCAGGTCGAAGTTCACGTAGGTGGCGGCGTGGCCCATGTGGGTCGCGTCGTACGGGGTGATCCCGCAGACGTAGAGACTGGCCCGGCCGTCACGGGCCGCAAGGGGCTCGGCGGCGCCGGTTCTCGTGTCGTGCACCCGGGGAGTGCCGGATGTGCCGGGCAGAGCGGGCACCGGGCGGGAGGTCCAGGACTTCATGGTCACCTTCGTGTCGACGGGCGGGTGTTCTCGTGTGCGGCAACCGGTGGGCCGGGGCGGCTGTTCCCGTTCCGGGACCGGCTCCCCCACCCCGGGGTCGGCGGCGTGGGGCGGGCGCGGGGCACTCGTGGTGGTGCTCAGGGTGTGAGGACGCCCATGCCGAGCAGCACGAAGACCAGGGCGCCCAGGGCGATGCGGTACCAGACGAACAGACTGTAGCTGCGCTCCGAGATGTAGTGCATGAACCAGCCGATGATCAGGTAGCCCACCGCAAACGCGATCAGCGTTGCCACCGCGGTCTGCCCCATGGTGTACATCCCCGCGGGAACCTTGCCCGCCAGGACCTTGTACAGCTCGTAGAGGCCCGAGGAGAACACCGCCGGGATGGCCAGCAGGAACGCGTAGCGAGCGGCGGCCGCACGGGTGTAGCCCATGAGCAGTCCCGCGGTGATCGTGCCACCGGAGCGGGAGACCCCGGGAATCAGGGAGAGCGCCTGCGCGAAGCCGAAGCCCACCGCGTGCTTCATGGTGAGGTCCTCCAGGTGGCGCTCCTGCTTGCCCACGTGGTCCGCGACCGCCAGGAAGATGCCGAAGAGCACCAGCATGGTGGCGGTGATCCAGAGGGAGCGGAACTGGGTCTCGATGAAGTCCTGCAGCAGCAGGCCCAGGATGCCGATCGGCAGCGAACCCAGGATGATGAACCACCCCATCCGGGCGTCGGGGTCCCTGCGGTCCATACGGCCGGCCAGGGACAGCGCCCAGTGCTTGATGATGCGCACGATGTCCCGCCAGAAGAAGATGATCACGGCGGTCTCCGTGCCCAGCTGAGTGATGGCGGTGAACGCCGCTCCGGGGTCGCCGCCGCCGGGCAGGAACTCCCCCACGATGCGCAGGTGCGCGGAGGAGGACACCGGGAGGAATTCGGTCAGGCCCTGCACGAGGCCGAGAATTATCGCTTCGATCCAGTTCACGCGACAACTGTACGGCACGCGAACCCCACCCCGACCGGTGCAACCGCTGGGAGGGGGCTGGACACGAGCAGGGCCCCCGTCCGTGGACGAGGGCCCTGCGTCACGTGGTGAGGGGGTGGCTCAGCGGGTGCCGGAGCGCCCGTCCGCCGCGTCGTCCTCGTCGTCGAAGTCGTCCTCGTCGATGAGGTCCTCGTCCATCATCTCGTTGTCCTCCAGGAGGTCGTCATCGTCCTCCTCGTCCTCGTCCTCGTCGTAGTCGAGGTCGTCGTCGTCATCGTCGTCGGCGAAGACGGTGAGGGGGGTGACCTCGTCGTGCGCGTCGTACAGCGCTTCCTCGTAGGCCTCGAAGGCGTTGGCGATGGCCACGTAGGCCTTGTCCACCGAGGGGTCCTCGTCCGAGCGCCGGTTGGCGGCTGCGGCGAGGTGCTCCTCGAGGGCGTTGACGAGCGATTGCAGGGCGGCGCGAGGATCGGTGCTCATGGAGTAGACGTTAGCCGTTATCGGAGCAGAATGGGAGCAATGAGAGAACAACGACTCAAGCGCACGACCGTCCCCGGGCACCCCACCATGACGGGCCGCGACGAGCGCTACGAATACCTGTCCCTCACGGTGGACCCCCGCGAGAAGCCCGCCGACGCGCGCACCCGCGTGGCGGAGCACGCCGAGTACGGCAAGTGGGAGCTCATGCGCTCCGCGGTGCTCTACGGCGGGGCCCGCCGCTTCGTGCTGCGTCGCCGGATCATACGCGTGGATCGCACGTTCTGAACGGGCGTTCCACCCGTCAGTCGGTCACCGGGCCCAGCAGGGAGGTGGCGGTGGCCGCGTGCACGGACTCCTCGTCCGAGGGGTGGTACATCCCGGCCAGCACGTCCCGGTACAGCCGCTCCAGCTCGGAGCCCCGCCTGTACTGGGACCCGCCCGAGGAGCGCAGCGCCAGGTCCACGACCTCCCGGGCGGCCTCGGTGGCGCGGTGCTTGACCCCGGAGAACAGGATGAACCAGCGCGGCCCGTGGGCGACCTCCCGGTCCGAGCCGAGGGCGTCCACGTCCGCGCACAGCTGCCGCAGCTGCAGCTCGATCCCGTCCCGCAGCACGCCCGCCCGGGCGATGTGGCGGCGGATGTCCGGATCCTTCGCGTACACGGCATCCTTCGCGAGTGAACGCCGGGTGCTCGTGATCTCCGCGGCCACCTCGATCGCCCGGTCCGCGATCCCGGTGTAGACCGCGGCGAGCAGCAGCTCGAAGCACCCGAAGATCCCCCACACCACGGGATCGGGGTTCGGACCCACGGGGGTGGTGGTCAGCAGGTCCGCCTCCCGCAGCGGGGCACCGTCCAGCACGGTGGTGCAGGACTGCGAGGCGCGCATCCCCAGCGCGTCCCAGTCCGCGCGGGTGCTGACCCCGGGGGCAGGGCTTCGGTGGTCCTCCCGGGTGAGGAATCCCACGAGGAGCCGCGCGGCGTCGTCGTCCTCCGTGGGTGCACCGCCGGGGGCGTCCGGTCCCTCGGCGCGGGCGTGCACGAGCAGCCGCGTCCAGCGCGGCGAGAGGGACGTGAAGATCTTGGTCCCGTGCAGCGCCCAGCCCCCGGTGGTGGGCTCGGCACGGGTGGTCGCGTCGAAGAGCACGGAGTCGTTGCCGGCCTCCGAGATGCTGAACGCGAAGACCTCCCCCGCCACGGCGTCCTCGAAGATCCGGCGCGCCCGCTCGTCCCCGCGCAGGTGCAGCGTGTAGCCGATGCCCACGATCACGTGGTGCATGTTGATCCCCAGGGCCGTGGCCGGTGCGGCCGTCGCGAGCCGCCGCTGGGCGCGGGCCGCCTGCTCCAGCGTGAAGCCCAGGCCGCCGAACTCCCGCGGCACCAGCATGAGCGGGTAGCCGATCTGCCGCAGCGCCTCGAAGTCCTCGTCGAAGAAGCGGTTCTCTCGGTCCACGTCCGCGGCGCGGCGGCGGATCTCGGCCAGCAGGTCCTCGGGGAGCAGGTCGGTCACGGGGTCCATCACGTGGTCCATCTCAGGGTCCTTCGGATCGGGGGTGTGTGCGGGTGTCGGTGCCCGGGGCGGGCGGGTGCGCGCGGTGCGCGGTGCGCCGGGGGACGACGACGGGCGGGAGCGTCGAGCGCGGACGGGAGCGTGCGGCGGCGTCGTCCCCGCTCCGTGCCGTGCTCAGTAGGTGCGCAGCAGCCGGTCCAGCACGCGGGAGCCGAATTCGAGCGAGGCCACGGGAACGCGCTCGTCCACGCCGTGGAACATGCCCGTGAAGTCGAGCTCGTCCGGCAGCTGCAGCGGCACGAAGCCGTAGCCGGTGATCCCCAGCGTGGACAGGGACTTGTTGTCGGTGCCGGCACCCAGCATGTAGGGCAGCACCACGGCGTCGGGGTCCTCGGCCTCCAGGGCGTCGACCATGACATCCACCACCGTGCCGGAGAACGGGACCTCCAGGGCGATGTCCTCGAACTCCGCCTCGATGCGCACCTTGTCCCCGGCGAGCTCCTGCAGCGTGGCGAGCACGTGCTCCTTCTGCTCGGGCAGGAAGCGCACGTCCACCGCGCCCTGGGCGGAGCCGGGGATCACGTTGGTCTTGTACCCGCCCTCGAGCACCGTGGGGTTCGACGTGTTCTGCAGGGTGGCTCCCACGAAGCGGGACACGGCGCCCAGCTCCCGCAGCAGCTGCTGCGGGTTCTGCGGGTCGAACTCCACGCCGGTGAGCTCCGTGACCTGGTCCAGGAACGCCCGCGTGGTCTTGGTGAGCTCCACCGGCCACGTGTACTGGCCGATGTTCGCCATGGCCCGGGACAGGTGCGTCACGGCGTTGTCCTCGTGCAGCCCGGAGCCGTGGCCCGCCTGGCCCTGCGCGTGGAGCTTGAGCCACAGCAGCCCCTTCTCCGCGGTCTGCAGCAGGTACGCCCGGCGCCCGCCGATGTTCGCGGAGAAGCCGCCCACCTCGCTGATCGCGTCCGTGACGCCCTCGAAGACCTCGGGGTGCTCGTGCACCATGTACTTGGAGCCGTAGCGCATGCCCGCCTCCTCGTCCGCGAAGAACCCGAAGACGATGTCGCGCCTGGGCACCGCCCCGGTGCGGCGCATGTGGCGCAGGACGGACAGCATCATGGCGTCCATGTCCTTCATGTCCACCGCGCCGCGGCCCCAGATCATGCCGTCCTTCAGCTCGCCGGCGAACGGGTCCACGGACCAGTCCTGGGCCATCGCGGGCACCACGTCCAGGTGGCCGTGCACCAGCAGGGCGTCCGCCGTGGGGTCCGAACCCTCCAGCCGGGTGAACACGTTGGCGCGGCCCGGGGCGGACTCGAAGTACTGGGTCTCCAGCCCCACCTCCTGGATCAGCTCGGCCACGTACTCGGCGGCCGCACGCTCCCCCTCGGCCTCGCCGCTGGAGTAGTTGGAGGTGTCGAAGCGGATGAGCTCCTGGCAGATCCGCGCGGTCTCCGCCTCGGGGGTGGAGGTGGTCTCGGTGGTCTCGCCCATGGCGCGGCTTCTCCTCACTCGTCGTGGACGACGCCGCCGCGCGGCCTTCCCGGGCCGTGCTCGCTCCCGGCACCGGCGGCGTCGCTGCTGCTCCCCACGGTAGTCCCCCGTGGAATTGGCAGGGTTCTCGGTTACCCTGAGTGGCACGAACCCCTGTGTTTCATGAGGACCCGTTGGAGGACACGATGACTGGAAACATCACGCTGATCGCCCGGACCGTGCCCAACCGCCGGGAGGTCACCGCGCCGAGCCGGCCCGTGACGGAGAGCGACTCCGCCGCCCTGGCCCAGCTGCTGGTGGAGGCCTACGGCACGCGGGTGGAGGGTGAGCAGGAGAAGGCTGAGGCCCTCGTGCGGGACGCATTCGACGGCAAGTACGGACCGTTCCTCGCGGAGCAGTCTCAGCTGATCGAGGACGAGGACGGCCATCCCGTGGCCGCCGCCATGGTCCTGGAACGCCGCAAGGACGACCGGCTCCCGGACGTGCCCTACCTCTTCGAGCTGTTCACGGCGTCGTCGCACCGCCGCCGCGGACTCGCGGAGCAGCTCGTGCGCCAGGTCATGGCCTCGCTGCACGAGAACGGCTACGAGGAGGTCTGCGTGCGCATCCCCGAGGACAACTCCGCGGCGCTCGCGCTGTACCTCACACTCGACTTCAACCGCTGGTCCCCCGAGCAGGACGAGATCTGAGCCGAGTGCTCGGACCGTGCGTCCGCCTGACCCGCGCCCTCAGCGCAGGTCGAGCTCCCTGCGTGCCGGAGGCTGCTGTGTCACATCCGTGTGCAGCGCCCACCGGACGGCCACCTCGACGAGCCGCAGACTCTGGGGGTCGTGCGTGGCAGTGGCGCCGGGGTGCCGGGCGTCCAGGACCTCGCCGGCGGCCGCGGCCTCGGCGTCCTCCAGGACGCGGGCCTCGCCCTCCAGCTGGACCTCCTCGGTGCCGTCCCGCATGAGGACCATGGAGATCCGCGGGTCCGAGGCGATGTTGGAGCACTTCCGGGAGGCCACGTTGGTCCCGAGCACAAGGTGTCCGGCCTCCGTGCCGGCCACGTGCACGTAGGCGGACTCCGGGTACCCGGTCCCGCTGTTGCTGGCCACCACGGCCGAGCCGGCGTCGGCCACGAAGCCCATCAGCCAGCGTGCATCCTCGGTGAGGTTGTTGCCCAGTTCGACCATCTCTGCCCCCGGTGGGTCGTCGCGGTTGCCGGTGCGGCACGTCCACCACCCACTGTAGGGCCGCGGTCCTGGGAGGTCACCGGGTGGGCACCGTGTCGTTCGAGGCCGCGCAGGCACTCCGGCGCCGGGCGTGCCGCTCCGGGGTTGACGGACGCCGACCAGGACCGCGGCCCGCCGGCCAGAACCGGGGCGCGGCAACCGGAATCCGAACGGCTCCCGTGGTGCGGGCACGACCTCCGGATGCTCAGAGCAGCGTTTGGACGGGCTCCACCAGGTGTGCGCCCTGTGACCGCACCGAGCCCACGTCCGTGCTCACGGGGTGCATCCGCCACTGGCCGGCCACGTCCAGGCTGTGCGCCACGGCGCGCTCCAGCAGGGCGCGAGTGTGGTCCTTGTCCTTCTCCGGCGCGATCCACTCGCGGGCAAAGTCCTCGCCCATGCCCATCGGGAGCCTGTTGTGCAGGGCGCCGAGCGCGGTGAGGTTCGGGTCCGCGGAGTCGGGGTCCGGTGCCTCACGGGTGAGGATCGAGCACGACAGCAGCCACTGCCCCGGGGCATCATCCTGGGCGGCCCGGCCGGGGCGCGACTGTCCCGGACGGGCGGCGTCCTCGGAGCCCGCGGGGATCCGCCACCACTCGTAGATCCCGGCGAACCAGATCGCGGAGCCGTCCTGCGGGTGCACGAAGTACGGCTGCTTCCGGCCCCGCCCCGAGGCGGGGGCCTGCCACTCGTAGTAGCCGTCCGCGGCGATCGCACAGCGCCGGGCGGTGATCGCCGCGCGGAACGAGGGCTTCTCCATCACGGTCTCCGACCGGGCGTTGAACATCTTGGAACCCATCGAGATCTGCTTGGCCCACGAGGGCACCAGGCCCCACCGGGCGGCGTGGATCTCCGGGAGCAGCTGACCGTCCTCGGTGAGGCGCTCGAGCAGGACGGGCACGGTGTGGGTGGGGGCCACGTTCCAGTTCGGCTCCGCCCCCTCGCCGATCGAGTCGTCCACCCGCGCGTCGAAGGGCAGGGCCAGCTGGCCGGGGGTCCTGGCGATCACATAGCGCCCGCACATGCCGCGCTCCTCTCCGTGGAGGTCATCGAGAGCCCGACGACCGCGTCACCGGGCCGTAGCCCATGTACGTGGCATAGCGGTCGTAGACCCCCATGAGGGCCTCCTCGACCTCGGCCACCGTGGTCCCGGGACGCACGTCCGCCACGCAGCCGGCCGTGGCCGGTTCCCACGGCACGTCCAACGCGGCGTAGACCTCCTCGAGCACGCTGCGCAGCGGTTCCGACTCCTCGACCACGAGCACCGTGGAGAAGTACCACGCTCCGGCCACCACGCGCTGCGCGGTGCCCGCGAGCTTCACGGGCCGCGCTGGATCCGCCGCGGTGCCGGGCGCGTGCACGCTGTACTCCCCGGCGCAGTACTCGCCCGGGATCTCCCCCACCTCGGCAGGGATCTCCAGCTCCTCCAGAGCCGCCACGATCATGTCCCCGAACAGCCGGTAGCGGTCCTGGATGCCCGTCTTGGGGTCCGGGTCCGGTTCCACGTGGTCGATGACCAGGCACCCGCCGTGGTAGGCCGCCGCACGGCCGCCCACGCGGCGCACCAGAGGGGTGAAGGCGGCGTCGTGCGCGGCCTGGCTGGCCCGGGAGAAGCCCGGGTTCAGCTCGTCGCGGCGCCCGAACGCCACCGTGGGACGCGGCTGGTACACGCGCAGCACGGGTTCGGTGGTGCCGCCGCGGGCGGCGTCGAGGATGGAGAGGGCGCGGCGGTAGTCCTGCTCGGCGCCCAGGGACTCGCGCTGACGTATGAGTTTCATGCTGCCGCCAACTCTAGTGCAGGCGTGCGGCGAGCCGCCGGTCCCGAGCGGGGCGGGCTCAGGCGCCGGTGTGGACCAGGCGCGCCCCCGCAGTGGCACCGGACGCGCGAGCCGGCGTCTCCGCGGCTACCCGGGATGCTGCGGCCAGAGGTCCGTGCGCCGCGGCCGCGACGATCGCGGTCTTGAGGACGTGCGGGTCCTCGAGCAGGTCCCGGGACTGGTTGAGGGACGTGAGCACCCGCCACGCCATGGGCACGCCCCCGCGGGACATGTACCGGTTGACGTGGCGGACGGCGGCGTTCCACCGCCGGCGCTGGTCCCGGGTCAGCTCGTGGCCCTCCAGCTCGTCGAGCCACCCGCGGGCACCCGCGTAGACGCGCGTGACGAGCTCGCGCTCGAACGCCTCCACGGTGCCGGTCCCCCGCACCAGACGGTTCAGTGCGGTCAGTTCTGCCACGGACATCGCGGCTTTCACGGTGGTTGCAGTGCGCATGACGTCTCAGCCCCCCTGAGATTGTGACCGTGGTGAGGGCGCGTCAGGGCGCCCTCACCACGGTTGTCGAACCAGCCCTGCCGGCCGGACGCTCCCCCCGGATCGTCCTGCGGCCAGCGGTCTCTCCCCTTGCGTACTCAGTGTAGGCAGGTCCGCGCGGGGCTTCACAGTCGCACATTGGGGGACGACGCCGCACGGTTGTCCCCCGGAGGGCACCCGTCCGCGGCGGGGCGGGGACGACGGAGGCCGCGACGGTCATCCGTCGCGGCCTCCGCTCGAGGGGTCATCCGAGAGGGCTCAGAAGTCCCAGTCCTCGTCCTCCGTGTTCACGGCCTTGCCGATCACGTAGGAGGAGCCGGAGCCGGAGAAGAAGTCGTGGTTCTCGTCCGCGTTCGGGGACAGGGAGGAGAGGATCGCCGGGGAGACGTCCGTCATCTCCCGCGGGAACAGCGCCTCGTAGCCCAGGTTGTTCAGGGCCTTGTTCGCGTTGTAGTGCAGGAACTTCTTGACGTCCTCGGTCCAGCCCACGGAGTCGTAGAGGGCCTCGGCGTAGGCCACCTCGTTGTCGTAGAGCTCGTCCAGCAGGTCGTAGGTGTAGTCCTTCAGCTCCTGCTGGCGTTCCGGCGTCTCCTGCAGCAGCCCCTTCTGGTACTTGTAGCCGATGTAGTAGCCGTGCACGGCCTCGTCGCGGATGATCAGCCGGATCAGGTCCGCGGTGTTGGTCAGCTTGGCGTGCGAGGAGAAGTACATGGGCAGGTAGAAGCCGGAGTAGAAGAGGAAGGACTCCAGCAGCGTGGAGGCCACCTTCTTCTTCAGCGGGTCGTCACCCTTGTAGTAGCGCAGGACGATGTCCGCCTTGCGCTGCAGGTGCTCGTTCTCCTTGGACCAGCGGAACGCCTCGTCGATCTGCTTCATGGAGGACAGCGTGGAGAAGATCGAGGAGTAGGACTTCGCGTGCACGGACTCCATGAACGCGATGTTGGTGTACACCGCCTCCTCGTGCAGGGTCTTCGCGTCCGGGATGAGCGAGACGGCCCCCACGGTGCCCTGGATGGTGTCCAGCAGGGTCAGACCCGTGAAGACCTTCATGGTGAGGTCCTGCTCCTCGGCGGTGAGGGTCTTCCAGGACTGCACGTCGTTGGACAGCGGCACCTTCTCCGGGAGCCAGAAGTTGGAGGTCAGACGGTCCCAGACCTCGGTGTCCTTCTCGTCCTGGACGCGGTTCCAGTTGATGGCCTCCGCCGGGTGGCGGAGCAGCTCGACCTGTTCGGTGGTCATGGCGGCGCAGACTCCTTCGTAGCTGGCTGTTTCCCGGTGCGCACGTGGGAAGACCGTCCCGCGGTCTCGTACCACAAGGGGCTGGCGGGGGCCGTGCAGGGGGATCTCCCAGGGTACTCCACCCGCACGCGGGTCCATGCCGCGTTTCCGGAGTCGATGCCAGGGCTGTTTTCTGAGGGCGAACTCCCCCGCGAACCTCTTCCCCCGGGGTGGTCACGGCATGCAGGATGGCTCACATGCCTACCCGCAACCGGGATGGCGACTCGAGCGAAAGGATTCTGATCATGCCTGATTTCGGAGGACTCGCAGACAAGGCCAAGGACATGGCCGGTGGCCACGAGGACCAGGTCAACCAGGGCATCGACAAGGCCGGCGACACCGTGGACGAGAAGACCGGCGGCAAGTTCGAGGGCCAGGTCGACCAGGGTCAGGACGCCGTGCGCGGCCACCTCGGCGGCAACGAGTAGTTCCCGCCCACCCACCAAGAACGGGGTCCCTTCCGATCGGAAGGGACCCCGTTCTTCGTGCCGACCCGGCAGCTCGGATCAGGCCTCGTCGGCCTCGCGTGCCAGGGCCGTGAGGCGTGAGACCGCGCGGTAGTACTTCTTCTGGTACCCGCCGGCCATCATCTCCTCGGTGAAGACCTGGTCGAACGGCACGCCCGTGGAGAGGATCGGCAGGTCGCGGTCGTAGAGCCGGTCCGCGAGCACCACGAAGCGCAGTGCCACGGCCTGCTGGTCGATCGTGCGCACACCGCGCCACGCGATCGCGTCCAGATCCTGGATGAGGGCCCGGTAGCGGGAGGGGTGCACGCGGGAGAGCTGGTCCACGAGCGCGTCGAAGTCGTCCACGGCGACCCGCCGACCCGCGAAGTGCTGCTCCACGGCGGCGTCGAGGGCGGCGTCGTCGGCCAGGGGGGACGGCGCCTCCGGCAGGCCGCGGTGGCGGTAGTCCTCGCCGTCGATGCGCACCACCTCGAACTGCGAGGACAGCACCTGGATCTCGCGCTGGAAGTCCTGCGCCGCGAACCGACCCTCTCCCAGGGAGCCCGGAAGCGTGTTGGACGTGGCCGCGAGCTTGACACCGGCGTCCGCGAGCTCGCGCATGAGCCGGGACATCAGCACGGTGTCCCCGGGGTCGTCCAGCTCGAACTCGTCGATGCACACGAGCGAGTACTCCTTGAGGGCGTCCACCGTGCGCCGGAACGTGAGCGCGCCCACCAGGTTGGTGTACTCCACGAACGTGCCGAACGCCTTGGGGCCGGGCACCGCGTGCCACAGGGACGCCAGCAGGTGGGTCTTGCCCACGCCGAAGCCGCCGTCCAGGTAGATGCCCTGGGCCGCGGTGGGGGCCTTCTGTCCGCCGAAGAACTTGGAGAAGAAACCGCCGCCGCCCCCGGCACTGCGCCCGGAGACACCCGCCGCGAAGGCCTGGAGCTTCTGCACGGCCTCCGCCTGCGAGGGCTGGGAGGGATCCGGGCGGTAGGTGTCGAAGGACACCTCCCCGAAACGCTCCGAGGGCCGGAAGCCGTCCAGCAGTTCATCGGCCGAGACGCGCGGGTTGCGGTCGACGAGGTGTTCGATCTGAGTGCTCACGTGTGCAGGGCCTCCCGACCGGGACCCGGTGCGCCGACCACCGCGGCGCGTCCGGAGCCGGTCCTGTAGCGGACGGACGACGGCGAGGTGCCCGAGCACCCCGTTTCACCCCCGATGCTACCGCTCAGCCCGTGGTGAACACCGTGACCGCGCGTGACCTGCCCGGCAGGCCCGGTATGCGCGCGGTGCGCGCCCAGCACTACGCTGGGGACCGAGAAGCGCCCGGGACTCCGGGCGTCACGCGCACGACAGCACGAGGACAAGGAGAACCCTCCCCATGGCTGCAGATGCAGAGCACAACGAGGCCTTCGCGCAGTACGCGCACCCCGAGCGGCTGGTCTCCACCCAGTGGGTGGCCGAGCACGCGGGCGAGCCGGGCGTCGTCGTCGTCGAATCCGACGAGGACGTCCTGCTGTACGAGACCGGTCACGTTCCCGGCGCGGTGAAGGTGGACTGGCACACCGAGCTCAACGACCCCGTGACCCGCGACTACGTGGACGGCGAGGGCTTCGCGCGGCTCATGAAGGCCAAGGGCATCCACCGCGAGGACACCGTGGTGGTCTACGGGGACAAGTCCAACTGGTGGGCGGCCTACGCCCTGTGGGTGTTCACGCTGTTCGGCCACCAGGACGTCCGTCTCATGGACGGCGGCCGGGACAAGTGGATCGCCGAGGGCCGTGAGCTCACCACCGAGCGCACCGAGGTGACGCCCGCGGACTACCCGGTGGTCGAGCGGGAGGACGCCCCGATCCGCGCGTACCGCGAGGACGTGCTGGCGGCGCTGGGCACCACCCCGCTGATCGACGTGCGCTCCCCGCAGGAGTACACGGGTGAGCGCACGCACATGCCGGACTACCCCCAGGAGGGCACGCTGCGCGGCGGGCACATCCCCACCGCGGCGTCCGTCCCGTGGGCCCGGGCCGCCGCCGAGGACGGCACGTTCCGGTCCCGCGACGAGCTCGAGGCCATCTACCGGGACGAGGTGGGGCTGACCCCCGGCGAGGACGTGATCGCGTACTGCCGCATCGGCGAGCGCTCGTCCCACACGTGGTTCGTGCTCACCCACCTGCTGGGCTTCGAGAACGTGCGCAACTACGACGGCTCGTGGACCGAGTGGGGCAACGCCGTGCGCGTTCCCGTGGCCCAGGGCGAGGAGCGCGGCGAGGCCCCGGGAGCCGCCCGATGAGCGCCCAGGACCTTCCCGCCCAGCTCGCCGAGCTCGTCACCGAGTTCCACGAGGTCCCCGAGCCCGACAAGCTGCAGCTGCTGCTGGAGTTCTCCCGCTCCCTGCCCGAGCTGCCCTCCCGGCTGGGTGAGCACCCCGAGGAGCTCGAGCAGGTCACGGAGTGCCAGTCCCCGCTGTTCCTCACCGTGGAGCTGGACGGCACCGGTCCCCAGGCCCCGGTGCAGCTGTTCTTCTCCGCCCCGGCCGAGGCGCCGACCACGCGCGGCTTCGCCTCGATCCTGCACGAGGGTCTCAACGGGCTGCCGGCCGATCAGGTGCTGGCCGTCCCCGACGACCTCCCGGAGCGTTTCGGGCTGACGTCGCTGGTGTCCCCCCTGCGCATGCGGGGGATGTCCGCGATGCTCGGGCGGATCAAGCGCCGGATCACGGCCCTGCAGGCCGCCTGAGCCGACTGCCGTCCCACTGCGCGAGCCGCCCCGGTCCAGGGGCGGCTCGCGCCGTGTCCGGGTGCGTTCCCGCGGGGTCGCACACCCTGCCGTGCGCTCAGGCGCCCCCGGGGTCCTGCCTCAGGACCGCGCCCAGCCAGTCGCTGATCGCCCGCTCGTAGCGCTTGCGGTCGATGTTCCACTCCTTGGTGTGCCGGGCACCGGAGAAACCCACGAAGTCCACGTGCGGACTCAGGTTCGCGAGCTTCACCGAGCCCGCCACGGGCACCACCTCGTCGTCCGTGGAGTGCAGGATCAGGGTGGGCGTGGTGATGTCCTCCCAGCGGGAGAGCCAGTCCAGGGCGTGCAGGTCCAGGGGTGCCGCCAGGCCCGTGATGCGAGGGCCCATGCGGTGGGAGATCATGTCGGCGGCCAGGCGACCCACCCGGCGCGGGATCCGGTGGATGCGGGTCTGGTGGGCCAGCAGCTCGTACCAGTCCACCACGGGCCCCGTGAGCACCAGAGCGCGGATGCGGTCACGGTACCGGGTCAGCTCGGTGGTGCGCAGCACGATCGCCCCGCCCATGGACCAGCCGAAGAGCACCACGTCCGAGGCGCCGTGCTCCAGGGCGTACTCGATGCCCGCCTGGATGTCCTCCCACTCCGTGAACCCGAGCCCGTACCTGTTGTCCTCGGTGGCCGGAGCCTCCTGGTCGTTGCGGTAGGAGAGGATCAGGCAGTGCAGGCCCAGCTGGTGGGCCACGCGCGCTCCGCGGATGCACTCGGGGCGCTGGGCGCCGCGTCCGTGGACCATGACCGCCCACGTCCCGCCGTGCTCGGCCCGTGCGGTGTCCCCGTCCGCGGGGATCACCCACGCCGGGGCGGGGCCGAGGTCCGTGGGGATCCGCACCTTGCTGTAGGCCAGGCCGGCGTCCGACGGGCGCGCGTACACGGTGCCCGTCCAGAACCCGCGCTTGCCCACCGCGAGCTCACCGCGGTAGACGCGCTCCACGATGCGTGTGACCGTGCCACCGGTCTGCCGCACCACGAAACCGATCCGGGCCAGCCCCGCGCCGTCGTCGAAGCGCAGTGCGTAGGTGCCGGCCACACGGGTGTCGGAGGTGGCGGGCAGCGTGATCAGCTGCTGCTCCGAGTTCGGATCGCGCTCGAGCTTGAGCACCGTGACGTTTCCCGGCCGTGTGGACGTGGTGACCACGTGGCGGGCCACGAGGGCCGCGGCGCCCCCGGACAGGGCGAACGTGGCCGACGCCGCGCCGATGCCGACACCCGCTCCGACCAGCGCACCGTGGCGCCAGGATCGTGAGGACTCGGTGTCGTGGGTGCTCCGCAGGGCCATGGCGCCATTCTGGCACGCCCGCTCTCCCGGCCCACCCCCGCGCGCGGCGGGCATAACGGGCGCGGCGTCGTCGTTGGAACGAGCGACCACCACACCCAGGAGAGGGAGGTACACCGTGGACGCGAATCACGAGACCCAGCACGAGGAGACCGGGACGGCGTTGACGCCGGAGGCGGCGGCGGCCCGCACCGACGCCCAGTGGCGGGAGCTGCTGAGCCCCGCCGAGTACCACGTGCTGCGCCAGGCCGGCACCGAGCCGCCGAACTCCGGCGAGTACGTGGAAACCACCACCGAGGGCGTCTACGAGTGCCGCGCGTGCGGGGCGGAGCTGTTCCGTTCCGAGACCAAGTTCGCTTCCCACTGCGGCTGGCCCTCGTTCTTCGCGCCGCTGGCCGAGGACAGGGTGCGCTACATCGAGGACACCACGATGGGCATGAAGCGTGTGGAGGTCCGCTGCGCCACGTGCGACTCCCACCTGGGCCACGTGTTCGAGGGCGAGGGCTACGGCACGCCCACCGATCTGCGGTACTGCATGAACTCGGTGTCGTTGCGCCTGGTCCCCGGGCGCTGAGACGCCCGGGCCACTGCGCCCGGACCCGCAGCGACCCGCGCGCACGACACGACACCAAACGCGCTGTCACGTCCGGCGGTGTGGTTACTGTGACCTTGTGGGAGCGGTGACCGAGCTGATGAGCACTCCGGACGTGTTCCGCGCAGTCGTGCGGGCCCTGGAGACTGCCCGGTTCCGCCCGGAGATCACCCTGAGCAGGATCGCGCCACCCAGGGGTTTGGCCCCGCACGCCATCTCTTTCGCCGCAGAGGTCGGGCACCCGCCCACTGCGGGCGGAACCGAGTTCGACGCCGCGCCGCGCGAAGCACCGGCCTCCGGGCGCTTCGTGGTGCTGTACGACGAGTCCTGCCCGGAACCCTGGCAGGGGCCCTTCCGGATCGTGAGCTGGTTCCGGTCCCGGATGGACACCGAGATGGGCCGCGACGAACTGCTCACGGACGTCAGCTGGTCCTGGCTCACGGACACCCTGTCCGAGCACGGGGCCCAGTTCACCGCCGAGGGCGGCACCGCCTCCCGGATCGTGGAGCGCCACTACGGGAGCCTCACGGACCGGGCCGACGTGGCCCAGGTCGAGGTGCGTGCCTCCTGGACGCCAGTCCCCCGCACCGGAATTCCCCACTGGGCCCAGTCGCACCTGCACGCGTGGGCCCAGGTACTCTGTACTGCTGCAGGGCTGCCCCCGCGCCACGACGACGTGGCGTTCGTGTGAGCACCACCGGGGCCCGACACTGATCCCAGACTGCCCGACGGCGCGGAGCCGGTTCCGCCGCCGTCGCACCACCGTACGAGGAACCTCTCATCAACAGACACGCCGACGATCCCACTCCCGCTCGTGAACCCGGTCCCGCCGAGATCGTGGTCCCGGGCTTCGAGCACCTCGCCGTCCCCGCGACCGTGCACCTCAACGGTCCCGCGGAGGGCCTGCCCCGCGTGGTGGACACCGCGCGGGGTCTCACACGCGCGGCCGAGCAGCTTGCCGATGCCACGGGCCCGGTGGCCGTGGACACCGAGCGCGCCTCCGGTTTCCGCTACGGCCAGCGTGCGTTCCTCGTTCAGCTGCGCCGTGAAGGAGCGGGCACCATCCTGATCGACCCCGAGGCGGTGGGTTCCCTCGCGCAGGTGGACGAGGCGCTGCGCGGCGTAGAGTGGGTGCTGCACGCGGCCACCCAGGACATGCCGTGCCTCGCGGAGCTGGACATGCGACCGGACCGGCTCTTCGACACCGAGCTGGGCGGACGGCTGCTGGGTCTGCGCAAGGTGGGGCTCGCCTCGATGACCGAGGAGCTGCTGGGCTTCACGCTCTCCAAGGAGCACTCGGCCGTGGACTGGTCCCAGCGTCCGCTGCCGGTGGACTGGCTCAACTACGCCGCCCTGGACGTGGAGGTGCTCGTGCAGCTGCGCTGGGCCACCGAGGACCGGCTGGTCGAGGCCGGGAAGCTGGACTGGGCACTCGAGGAGTTCGAGCACGTGCGCTCCACACCCCCTCCCCCTCCTCGGCAGGACCCCTGGCGGCGCACCCACGGGCTCGGCAACGTGCGCGGTCGGCGCAAGCTGACCGCCGTGCGCAATCTCTGGCAGGCGCGCGAATCCCTCGCGCAGCACAAGGACATCGCGCCCACCCGGCTGCTGCCGGACTCCGCGATCGTCGCCGCCGCCAACGCGATGCCGCGCACCGTCCCCCAGCTGATGTCCACCCCCGGTTTCCACGGCCGCCTGGCCTCCCGCGAGGCCACCCGCTGGCTCGCGGCCGTGCAGGAGGCGCGGCTCACCGAGGAGCCCGTGCCCGCGACCGTGCCCTCCGCCGCGCTGCCCCCCGTCAAGGGGTGGGAGACCAAGCGGCCCGAGGCCTCCGAGCGTCTGAAGGCCCTCAAGCCCGCGGTCGCCGAGCTCGCGGCCCAGCTCCACCTGCCCACGGAGAACCTGCTCACGCCCGAGCACCTGCGGCGCTTCTGCTGGCAGCCGCCGCGTTCCACGTCCGACGACGCCGTGGCCGAGCGCCTGCGTGAGCTCGGCGCCCGCTCGTGGCAGGTGGAGCGGGTGGCTCCGGTCATCGGCGCCCACTGGCGGGACCTGCGCTCACGACGGCGCGCGGAGCGCTCCGATGCCCAGTGCATCGATTCGCAGGACGCCGATCCGCAGGACTGAGCGCGTCGCCCCACCCCCGGGGCCGGACACGACGACGGCCGCGCACCGAGGTGCGCGGCCGTCGTCGTGGGATGACGCCGAGGCGTTGCCCGTCCGTCAGGACGTCAGTTCTTCATGTCCTTGGCGTCCGGCGCGGGGTGCGCCGGCTCCATGTCCACGTCCTTCTCCGTGGTCACGGGCTTGGGAAGGTCGTTCTTGGAGCCCGTGGAGGTGGCGCTCTGCGCCTTGTCCTTCGCCGCAGCGGCGCCACCCTGAGCCTTGTCCTTGACGGTGGCCGCGCCCTCGGACGCCTTGGAGGTCACGGTGTCCGTGGCCTTCTGCGCACCCTCGGCGATCTTGCCGCCCACCACGGGGACCTCGGACTTGACCCACTCGGTGCCCTCGGAGACCTTGGACTGGACCTTGGGGTCGTTCCAGGTGTTGATGGCGCTCTCGCGCAGGGACTCGTAGCTCTTCCGCCCGGACGCGGATCCGACCACGAACCCGATTCCGAAACCGGCCACAAATGCAAGACGCTTGATCATCGTGTCTCCTTCTCGTTTCCGCGGACCGATCGGACCGGACCGCTGCTGGTCATCATGGTACTGACAGAATCTGGTGGAATGCTCCGCCCACGCCGAAAGGGTCCCGGACGCCGCGCCGTCCTAGGATGAATGGCAACAGCTCAGAGAGGATGCTCCATGACACCGCAGTCCCCGGACCACGATTCCACCACCCCGCACGGCAGCCGTGCGGACAACTGGCAGGATGCCACCCGCGAGGCCTCGGGTGGGGTTCCCACGCGCCGGCGGGCCGTGGGCATGGCGGGTGTGGCCGCAGCCGGTGCGCTGGCCCTGAGCGCGTGCGGCAGTGACGACCAGGCGGAGTCCACCCCGTCGCCCACCGGTCCGAGCTCTCCCACGGACGTGGGCGCCGCCTCGGAGATCCCCGTGGGCTCCGGGATGAAGGTGGATCAGGACGGACTCCAGGCCGTGGTCGGCCACCCCCAGGAGGGCACCTTCACCGCGTACTCCCCCGTGTGCCCACACCAGGGCTGCACGGTCAACCCGGCCAAGAAGCAGTTCGTGTGCCCGTGCCACAGCTCGGCGTTCGACATGGCCACCGGCGACGTCACCGGTGGCCCCGCCGAGTCAGGGCTGAGCCCCTACCCCGTGAAGGTCGAGAACGGCCGCATCATCGTGGGCTGAGGCCCGGGCCTCACTGTTCGCGGCCCGCGTCCCGCGCCGGGTCCCCGGCGCCCGGGGTGCGGGTCACGGGCAAGGCCTGCGCGGCGTCGTCGTGGGCGGGTCGGGCGTACGGGACCTTGGTGCCGAGCACGGACGCCAGGGTGTCCTGGGCGATGCGCTGCGCGGTGAGACCCGTGTGCTGCAGGATCTGGTCCCGGCTCGCGTGCTCCAGGAACTCCGTGGGCAGGCCCACCTCGTTCAGCGCGGTGTCCACCCCGTGCGCACGCATCTGCTGGCGGATGAGGGAACCGATGCCGCCGGCACGCACCCCGTCCTCGATGACCACCACGATCCGGTGGCGCGCCGCGGTCTCCACCACGGAGTCCGCCACGGGCAGCACCCAGCGCGGATCGAGCACGGTGGATGAGACGCCGTGGGCGGCCAGCCGCTCGGAGACGTCCAGGGCCATGACGCACATGGCACCCACGCCCACGATCAGCACGTCCCGCTGCTCCTGCTCCGGACCAGCGCCCTCCCCGTTGCGGGCGAGCACGTCCACGCCGTCCGCCAGGCGCTCGAGCGCGGGCAGCGGGCTGCCGACAGCACCCTTGGGGTAGCGCACCACGGTTGGGGCGTCGGACACGGCCACCGCCTCGCGCAGCTCCTCGACCATCGTGGCCTCGTCACGCGGTGCCGCGAGGTGGAGCCCCGGAACGATCTGCAGCAGGGCGAGGTCCCACATGCCGTGGTGGCTGGGGCCGTCCGGGCCCGTGACACCCGCGCGGTCCAGTACCACCGTGACGCCGGCCCGGTGCAGGGCCACGTCCATGAGCAGCTGGTCGAAACCGCGGTTGAGGAACGTGGCGTAGAGACCCACCACGGGGTGCAGGCCACTGAAGGCCATGCCCGCGGCCATGGTCAGGGCGTGCTGCTCCGCGATCCCCACGTCCACCACGCGGTCCGGGTGCGCGAGCTGCATCTTCTGCAGCCCCATGGGGATCAGCATGGCGCCGGTGATCCCCACCACGTCCTCGCGGTCGTCGGCGATCGCGGCGATCTCGTCGCGGAACACGTGGGTCCATGTCCGGGCCGAGGCCGTCCCGGTGGGTTTGCCCGTCTCGGGGTCGATCACCGGAACGGAGTGGAACTGGTCGTTCTCGTCCAGCCGCGCCGGCAGGTAGCCGTGGCCCTTCTCAGTGATCGCGTGCACGATCACCGGCCCGCCGAAGTTGCGGGCGTTGGTCAGCGCCTGCTCCATGGCCCCGAGGTCGTGGCCGTCCACCGGACCCACGTACTTCATGCCGAGGTCCTCGAAGATGCCCTGCTGGACCACCACGTCCTTGATGCCCTGCTTCATCCCGTGCAGCCCGCGGTAGACGGCCTGGCCCAGGTGCCCGGACGCGGTCAGCATGTGCTTGGCCCGGTCCAGCGTCTGCTCGTAGCGGCGGTCCGTGCGCACCGCGTCCACGCCCTGCTGCACGCTGGCCTGCAGGTCCTTGAGGTGGTTGGCGAACCCACCCACGGTGGGGGCGTAGGAGCGGCCGTTGTCGTTGACCACGATCACGACCTTGCGGTCCCGGTCCGAGGCGATGTTGTTCACGGCTTCCCAGGCCATGCCCCCGGTCAGCGCACCGTCTCCGATCACGGCGACCGTGTGCCGGTCGCTCTGGCCCGTGAGCGCGTAGCCGCGGGAGATCCCGTCCGCCCAGGAGAGGGAGGAGGACGCGTGGGAGGACTCCACGATGTCGTGCTCGGACTCCGCCCGGGAGGGGTACCCGGCCAGACCGCCCTCCTGCCGCAGGGTGCTGAAGTCCTGGCGCCCGGTGAGCAGCTTGTGCACGTAGGACTGGTGGCCGGTGTCGAAGACCACGGAGTCCGTGGGCGAGGAGAAGACGCGGTGCACCGCCATGGTGAGTTCCACGACGCCCAGGTTGGGTCCCAGGTGTCCCCCGGTGGCCGAGACGTTGCTGATCAGGAACGCGCGGATCTCCCCCGCCAGCTGCGCCAGCTGCCCGGCGTCCAGCCGCTTGAGGTCCTCGGGTCCCGCGATGCTCTCCAGAAGGGTCATTGCCTGCTCTCCGTGGTGTCTCGGCGCCTGTACCCCGTGCCGGCCGGGTGGTGGCTCGACCGGGGCTGTCGTGTGGGGGCACGGCGCCCGAATGCTCCGTCCGATCCTACTCGCACCCCGTGGGGCGCAGCGCACACGGCAACGGCCGGGACCCCCGGACAGGGGATCACCGGCCGTTGCTCGGGTGTGCCGTACGGGTCGCGCTACTTGGCGATCTGGCGCAGCACGTACTGCAGGATGCCGCCGTTGCGGTAGTAGTCGGCCTCACCCGGGGTGTCGATGCGCAGCACGGCGTCGAACTCCACGGTGGAGCCGTCCTCCTTGGCGGCAGTGACCTTCAGGGTCTTGGGGGTGGTGCCCTCGTTGAGAGCGGTCACCCCTTCGATCGAGAAGGTCTCCGTGCCGTCCAGGCCCAGGGAGTCCGCGGACTCGCCCTCGGGGAACTGCAGGGGCAGCACACCCATGCCGATCAGGTTGGAGCGGTGGATGCGCTCGTAGGACTGCGCGATCACCGCGCGCACACCCAGCAGGGAGGTGCCCTTGGCCGCCCAGTCGCGCGAGGAGCCGGAGCCGTACTCCTTGCCGCCCAGCACCACCAGGGGCACGCCGGCCTCCTGGTAGTTCATGGCGGCGTCGTACACCGCGGCCTGGGGGCCGCCGTCCTGGGTGAAGTCGCGGGTGAAACCACCCTCGACCCCGTCCAGGAGCTGGTTCTTGATGCGGATGTTCGCGAACGTGCCGCGGATCATGACCTCGTGGTTGCCACGGCGGGAGCCGTAGGAGTTGAAGTCCTTGCGCGCCACACCGTGCTCGGTGAGGTACTTGCCCGCGGGGGTGTCCGACTTGAAGGAGCCGGCCGGGGAGATGTGGTCCGTGGTGACCGAGTCGCCCAGCTTGAGCAGCACGCGGGCGCCCTCGATGTCCTCCACCGGGGTGGTCTCCATGGACATGCCCTCGAAGTACGGTGGCTTGCGCACGTAGGTGGACTCGGGGTCCCACTCGAACACGTCACCCGTGGGGGTGTCGAGGTTCCGCCAGCGCTCGTCGCCGTCGAAGATCGTGCCGTACTCGCGGTCGAACATCTCCGTGTCGATCGACGCGTCGATGATCTTCTGCACCTCGGTGGGGTCCGGCCAGATGTCCTTGAGGAACACGTCCTTGCCGTCCGAGTCCTGGCCCAGGGGCTCGTTCTCGAAGTCGAAGTCCATGGTCCCGGCCAGTGCGTAGGCGATGACCAGCGGCGGGGACGCCAGGTAGTTCATCTTCACGTCCGGGTTGATGCGACCCTCGAAGTTGCGGTTGCCGGAGAGCACCGAGGTGACCGAGAGGTCATTGTCCTGGATGGCCTGGGAGATCTCGGACTCGAGCGGACCCGAGTTGCCGATGCACGTGGTGCAGCCGTAGCCCACGATGTAGAAGCCCAGCTCCTCCAGCGCGGGGACCAGACCGGACTTCTCGTAGTATTCGGTGACCACGCGGGAGCCCGGGGCGATCGAGGTCTTGACCCACGGCTTGGCCCTCAGACCCTTCTCCGTGGCGTTGCGCGCCAGCACGGCCGCCGCCATCATCACGGACGGGTTGGAGGTGTTGGTGCACGAGGTGATCGAGGCGATCGACACCGCACCGTGGTCCAGCTCGAACTCGCGGCCGTCGGGCATGGTCACGGGAACGGTCTTCTCGGCGCGGTCGCGCAGCTGGGCGGCGGAGGCCTCCCGTGGCTCGTGCTCCGGGTCCTGCTCCTCGGCGGCGTCGTGGGACGGGGCGTCAGAGGCCGGGAAGGACTCCACCACGTTGGCGTCCACCTCCACGTTCTCGTCCTGCGCCACGTAGTTCACGAGGTCCTCGCGGAACTGCTCCTTGGAACGGGACAGCTCGATGCGGTCCTGGGGACGCTTGGGTCCGGAGATGGAGGGGACCACCGTGGAGAGGTCCAGCTCCAGGTACTCGGAGTAGCTGACCTCCTTGGCGGGGTCGTGCCACATGCCCTGTTCCTTGGTGTACGCCTCGATCAGGGCGATCTGCTCCTCGGAGCGGCCGGTGAGCTTCAAGTAGTCCAGGGTCACCTGGTCGATCGGGAAGATCGCGGCGGTGGAGCCGAACTCCGGGGACATGTTGCCGATCGTGGCGCGGTTGGCCAGCGGCACGGCCGCCACGCCCTCGCCGTAGAACTCCACGAACTTGCCCACCACACCGTGCTCGCGCAGCATCTCGGTGATCGTCAGCACCACGTCCGTGGCGGTGGCGCCAGCGGGGATCTCGCCGGTGAGCTTGAAGCCCACCACGCGCGGGATCAGCATGGAGATGGGCTGGCCCAGCATGGCCGCCTCGGCCTCGATGCCGCCCACGCCCCAGCCCAGCACGCCGATGCCGTTCTCCATGGTGGTGTGGGAGTCGGTGCCCACGCAGGTGTCCGGGTACGCACGCACGGTGCCGTCCACCTCGCGGGTCATGACCACGCGGGCCAGGTTCTCGATGTTGACCTGGTGCACGATGCCCATTCCGGGCGGGACGACCTTGAAGTCGTCGAACGCGGTCTGGCCCCAGCGCAGGAACTGGTAGCGCTCGCCGTTGCGCTGGTACTCGATGTCCATGTTGCGCTCGATCGCGTCGGCGGAGCCGAACTCGTCGATCTGCACGGAGTGGTCGATGACCAGCTCGGCGGGTGCCAGCGGGTTCACGCGGGAGGGGTCTCCCCCGAGGTCCGCAACGGCCTCACGCATGGTGGCGAGGTCCACGATGCAGGGCACGCCGGTGAAGTCCTGCATGATCACGCGACCAGGGGTGAACTGGATCTCCGTGTCGGGCTGGGCGCTGGGATCCCAGGACCCCAGGGCCTCGATGTGCTTGCTCGTGACGTTGGCACCGTCCTCGGTGCGCAGCAGGTTCTCGAGCAGGACCTTCAGGCTGTAGGGAAGCTTCTCGGCTCCCGCCACGGCGTTCAGTCGGAAAATTTCGTAGTCGGTGCCCTTGACGTTGAGAACGCCCTTGGCTCCAAAGCTGTCCACAGTCATGGTGTGGAACTCCTCTCGCCACCGTCGGTTGCGTTCCACGCACCGGGGCACCGGAGTGTCCCGCGCACGGGGAACGGTCCCTGCCAGTGTATCCCGTGCCACGTCCCACGCCCGTCATGACCACCCCGGGGAGCCCGCCCGGGCGGTCGGTCCGTCGCGGGGGTGAGTCAGGCGTCGCGGCGCAGCACAGCCACGGCCTCCACGTGGTGCGTGTTGGGGTACAGGTCCAGGGCCGTCACGTCCTCGACCTTCCACCCGCGCCTCCGGAGCCTGCCCAGGTCCCGTCCGAGCGCCGCCGGATCGCACGCCACGTACACGATGGTGCGGGGCCCGGCCTGGTCCACGGCGGCCAGCACCTCCTTGGCGGCACCGGCGCGCGGCGGATCCATGAGGACCACGTCGGGACGCGGCGGGGCCTGGCCCCCGGCGGACGACGCCGCTCGGGACCCCCGGCGGCGGTGGTCACCGCGACGGTGGTCTCCGCGGACGCGGCCCCCGCGTCCGGTCAGGACACGGGCCACGTCCCCTCGCACGCTGCTCACGTGGGGGGCGTGGGCGAGGTTGTGGGCGGCGTCGGCGGAGGTGACGGGTGAGCCCTCCACCGCGAACACCGCGCCGCTCTCCCCCACGGCGCGTGCGGCCACGGCCGTGAACAGCCCGGCGCCGCTGTAGAGGTCCCACACGGTGTCACCCTCGCGCAGGTCGGCTCCGGCCAGCACGGTCCGAGCGAGCGCTGCCGGGGCCGCGCGGTGGATCTGCCAGAAGCCCGTGGGGCTCACGCGCCACTGCAGCGGCTGAGCGGTCTCCCCGGAGGCGTCTGCGGACACGGGCCACTCGAGGGTCTCGAGCACCTCTCCGCTCCCGGCCCAGGTGGCGACCCTGCGGTGGTCCGCCGAGCGCGCCGTGACGGAGACGCCGTGGGCGGCGCCCCACTCTCCGAGCTGTGCCCGCAGCGCGTCCAGCTGCCGCTCGTCCGCGTCCGCCCGCAGGCTCACGTGCAGCAGCGGGGTCCGGCCGTTCGACGGGGCGGAGACGTCCACGCGCTCGGCGCCCTCGAAGCGCAGGGCCCACGGGGCCAGGGCCTGGATCGGGGCGGAGGCCAGGGGCATGTCCTGGAGGGTCACCAGCTCGTTGGAGCGGTGCGGGTGCATCCCGGGGGTCCCGTCCGCGGCCACGTCCAGGTGCAGCCGGGTGCGCCACCCCGTGCCGTCGGGCGTCTCCCCCTCGATCGGGAGCACCCGGCCCTCCCACTCGTGGCCGGCCAGGTGCGAGAGCTGCTCGGCGAGAACGCGCCGTTTGAGCTCGCGCTGCGTGGCGAGGTCCGCGTGGCCGAATTCCGCCCCGCCCACCGGCGCACGGCCCTCGGCCGCGGCCAGCAGGGCGTCGGCCAGGGGCCACACGTGGTGCTCACGGCGTCCCGGCGCGGGGTCGACGACCTCGACCACGTCCCCGCGCCAGTAGGACGCGTCGGGCTGCCGGTCCGTGAGCGCCACCCGTGCCAGCTCCCCGGGCAGCCCGTGCCGCACGAACACCACCCTGCCCTCGGCGGTTCGGGCCACCACGTGGCCGCCGTGGGCCACCTCGCCCAGGCGCAGCTCGAGGGTGTGAGGGGTGTCGGTCATCGGCTGTTCTCCGTGAGTTGCAGTTCGCGCACCGATTCGAGGTGCCAGGGCACGGAGGCGATCATGACTCCGCGTTCGTAGTGCAGCCGGGTCCGCAGGGGGCGGATGGCCTGGTTGTGCAGGAAGCGCTCCCAGCCGCGGCCCACCACGTACTCGGGCAGGTAGACGATCACGAGGTCCCGGGGGGACTTGCGCCGGATCCCGCGGATGTGGGCGATCACCGGGCCCACCGAGTCCCGGTAGGGAGAGGCGAGCACGGTGATGGGCACCGGGATCTCCAGGGACTGCCAGCTGCGCACGATGTCCTCCGTGCGCGTGCGGTCCGTGTCCACCACCACGGCCTCCAGGCTGGAGGGACGGGACGCCCGCGCGTAGGTCAGTGCGCGCACCACGGGCTTGCGGACGGACGTGACCACGATGATCGAGTGCACGCGGGAGGGCAGGGCGCGCACCATGGAGTCGGGGTGCACCTCCAGCTCCGCGTCCACGGCGCGGTAGTGGTGGGCGATCGCCCGCATGAAGAGGGTGGTCAGGGCGATGGCCACGATCGTGAGCCACGCCCCCTGCGCGAACTTGGTCACGAGGATCACCACGAACACCGCGGCGCAGGCCACCAGGGCGACCGTGGCAACCGTGAGGCGCACGGCGATCTGCCGGCTGGTGGCCCGGGAGGTCCGCGTGCGGCGGACCCGGTTCCAGTGCCGCACCATGCCGGCCTGGGTGAGGGTGAAGGCGAAGAACGCGCCCACCACGTAGAGCTGGATCAGCGCGTTGACGTTCGCGCCGAAGACCAGGGTGAACGCGGCCGCCACCACGGACAGCAGCACGATCCCGTTGGTGAAGGCGAAGCGGTCCCCCCGGCTCTGCAGCTGCCGGGGCAGCAGGGCGGCGGAGGCCAGTCGGGAGGCGAGCACGGGGAAGCCGGAGTAGGCGGTGTTGGCCGCCATGAAGAGCACGCCCACGGTCACGAGCGCGAGCACCACGACCCACACGGAGTCCGGGCCGGTGACCGCCTGGGCGATCTGGGCGAGCACGGGAACCTGGTAGAAGTCCGCGGCGGGAGCGTGCCCGTCGATCAGCAGCTGGCCGTCGGGGTCCATGACCACCACCACGCCCGTGCGCCGGGTGAGGTACAGGACCCCCAGCAGCAGCACGGCGGACAGGGCACCGAGGACGGCGAGGGTCCGCGCGGCGTTCAGCGCCTTGGGCTTGCGGAAGTAGGGCACGGAGTGGGTGATGGTCTCCACCCCGGTCACGGCCACCGCGCCGGAGGAGAAGGCCCGCAGCACGAGCATGGCGCCCGCCAGGCCCGCCAGGCCCGCGTCCATGCCCTCGGCGGGCAGCACCTCGTAGGCCGCCGACGGCGCGGGGTCCAGTGCCCCGGCCACGTCCTGCACCACACCGACCACGATGAGCAGCAGCACCACGGCCACGAACGCGTACGTGGGCACGGAGGACGCCCGGCCCATGAACTTCAGCCCGCGCAGGTTCAGCAGCCCCACCAGGGCGATCCCCACGACCGCGACCGCCGTGCGGTGCTCCACCAGCACAGGAAACACCGCCGCGAGGTACTGCGCGGCGGCGGCCATGGACACCGCGACCACCAGCGTGTAGTCGACCATCAGGGCCGCACCCACGGCGGCACCGGCGGGACGTCCCAGGTTCTTGGAGGCGATCTCGAAGTCCGCGCCGCCCGAGGGGTAGGCCCGCACGTTCTGCCGGTAGGCGGTGATGACCACGGCGAGGACCACCAGCACCGCGAGCCCCACCCAGGGGGACACCACGATCGCGGAGGAGCCCGCGAGCGCGAGCGTCAGGACGATCTCGTCGGGCGCGTAGGCCACCGAGGAGAGGGCGTCGGACGCGAAGACGGGCAGGGCCGTGCCCTTGGAGAGCACCGTGCCCGCGGCGCGCTCGTTGTGGAGGGGCTTGCCCACGAGAGCGCGGCGGAGGAGCTGGGACGCATACACGTGGGAACACGCTAGTCGCTGAGCGGGTCCTTGTCCCGCGGTGGTGGCACCTATGCTGTGCCCCATGGCGCATTTCGTGATCATGGGCGTGGGCAGGGTGGGCATCAGCCTGGCGCACGCCCTCGAGGACTCCGGGCACACCGTGGCGGTGATCGACCAGGACGACCGCGCGTTCCGCAAGCTGCGTCCCGACTTCTCGGGCAGGAAGGTCACCGGCCACGGCTTCGACAGGGACGTGCTGCAGCGCGCGGGGATAGCGGACGCCTACGCGTTCGCGGCGGTCTCCAGCGGGGACAACTCCAACATCATCGCGGCCCGTGTGGCGCGCGAGACCTTCAAGGTCAAGCACGTGGTGGCCCGGATCTACGACCCCACCCGCGCCGAGTTCTACCAGCGCATGGGGATCCCCACCGTGGCCAGCGTGCGCTGGAGCGCAGACCAGGTGCTGCGCCGGATCCTGCCCGAGCACGCGATCACGGGCGACTTCCGGGAGGCCTCGGGGCGCCTGCAGCTCGGCGAGCTTCCCCTGGACGACTCCTGGTCCGGGCTGCACCTGGACCGGATCGAGGAGGCCGCCGGGGTGCGGATCGCCTTCATCACCCGTTTCGGGGAGGGCATCCTCCCCGCCAGCGACACCAGCTACCAGCAAGGAGACATCGTGCACGCGATGATGCGCGTCGAGGACGTGGAGCGCGTTGCCCGAGTCCTCTCCCGTCCGCCGTCGGACGAGGTCATGGAGGCCGTGGCGCTCGCGGCCACCCGGGACGGGAAGGGGCGGCACTGATGCACGTGGTCATCGTGGGCGGGGGCTCCGTGGGTTCCTCGATCGCCCGGGAGCTGCTCTCACACGGGCACGACGTCGTGGTGGTGGACGCCACCGCCGAGGTGATCGGGCGCTCCAACCTGCGCGGTGCGCAGTGGGTCGTGGGGGACGCGTGCGACCTCGACGTCCTGCAGCGTGCCCGGGCCGAGGAGGCGGACGTCATGGTGGCCGCCACGGGGGACGACAAGGCGAACCTCGTGGTGTCCCTGCTCGCCCGCAGCGAGTTCGGGGTGCCCCGCACCGTGGGCCGGGTGAACAACCCCAAGAACGAGTGGCTCTTCGACGACGCCTGGGGCGTGGACGTGGCCGTGTCCACCCCCCGCCTCATGACGGCCCTCGTGGAGGAGGCCGTGGAGATCGGGGACGTGGTGCGGCTGCTGAGCTTCCAGACCGGGGCCGCCACGCTGTCCGCCTACACGGTCCCCCGCGAGCACCCCGTGGTCGCGAGCACCGTGTCCCAGGTGCCGTGGCCCCCGGACGTGGCCCTCGTGGCCATCCTGCGCGACGGCGTGCCGATCGCCCCGTCCGGGGACGACCTGCTGGAGGGTGGGGACGAGCTCTTCTTCATCACCACCGCGGAGGGAGAGGAGCAGCTGCGGGCCATGTTCACCACGGCCCGGGACGTCAATCTGCAGGCTGCGCTGGACGAGGGCGGCTCGACAGCCATGCCAGCCACAGCGCGGCGGCGTACAGCGGGGTCCCCATCACCAGACGCGTGACACCGAGCGCGGTCACGTTCTCGGCGAAGTACAGCGGCAGCTGGACCACCAGACGGGCCGCGAACATGGCCATGAGCAGCCCGTTGGCCCGCTGGTAGACGGCCCGCCGCGCCGGATCGGACTGCCAGGCGGTGCCCTCGCCCCGCACGTAGCCGTACAGCACCCCGAGCAGGGGCCACTTCACCGCCGCCGACAGCGCGAGCCCCAGCAGCCACGCGGCGTTGATGAAGAATCCCGGGACGTAGTAGTCCAGTGCCTGGCCGCCCACCCGTGCGAACAGCGCGCACACGCCCACGCCCACGAGGCCGGCGAGCGCCTGGGTGACCGTCTGGCGCTGCGCGAGCCGCGCGAGGGTGAACACGGCGGCGGTCGCGAGGGACGCGGTCAGGGCCACGGACAGCTCCCCCACGAGGATCACGCACGTGAGGTACACGAGCCCCGGCAGGATCGACTCGACGACGCCGCGCCAGCCGCCCATCGCCGAGAGCACGTCCAGCTGCCCGCTCTCGTCGCGGCGCAGGCCCGAGCGCTCGGCGAACTCCTGTGCGGCGCGGCGCATCGAGGCGTCGGGGTCCCCGGCGGCGTCGCCCCGAGTGGGCTCTGCGCCCGGCTCCCGCGTCACCGGGCGGCCCGCTTGGGCGTGACGATCTCGTAGCGAGGGTTGTACATGGTGGGAACCCCGTCCGGGAAGCACACGACCGCGAGGCAGCGCAGCCTGGTGCCGGCGGCAACTCCCGGAACGGTGCGCTGACCGTGCCACAGCAGCTCCACACCGCACGGCACGGCGCTGCCGGGACGCGGCACCTTCAGCAGGGCGCGGAAGTGCGGGGGCGCGGTGGCGGGCGCCACGGTGACCTCCACCACCACGCCCTCCACCACCGCCCGGCGCCGGCACCGCTCCCCGGTGCCGGGCGTGAGCTCGTGCTCCCCGGCCTCGGGCTCGGAGCGCACGTCGATCGCGCCGGTGAGGGGGTTGTTGACGGGCACGGTCAGCCGATCTCGGTGATCTCGGGACCGCGGCGCGGCGGCTGCACGTCCGGGCGCGACGACGTCTCCCCGGACTCACCGCCGCCCTGCGGTGGCGTGTCCCCCGGGCCGTCCGCGCGGGTGATCGTGGCATTCTCGGGCATGGTCAGGGCCAGCATGTCGCGCGGCGGGTGCGGATCCTGGCCGCGGACCACAACGAGGGCCCGCACGGCGTCGTCGAGCACCTCCGCAGTGGTGCCGGGCATGGCGGCGCCGCCCGTGAACACCGCGCGCAGGAACCAGCGCGGGCCGTCGATGCCCACAAAGCGCGCGAGACGGTAGCCCTTCTGACCGTCCGGGGTGGTCCCCGGGAACTTCGCGTCGACCTGCAGCCCGAGCGGGCCCTGGGACACGGTCGGGTTCCCGCCGTCGCGGCGCAGCCCGGCCACGAGCTCGGCCCGCACCTCGTCCCACAGCTGCGCGGTCTTCGGCGCGGTGAACGCCTGCAGCTGCACCGAGCCGTCGCGGAAGTCCAGGTTCACCGCACGCGGCACCTTGGTGTGCTGGTCCACCTCCATGCGCACGGTCACCCCGCTGATGGGCTTGACCAGCAGCGCCCCCATGTCCAGGTAGTCGCCACGTTCACCCGAGAACTCGGCCTCGTCCCACGGGCCGTTCGCCCGCGGGTCCGTCGTGTCCTGGGCCGGTTCCGCCGCCTCCTCGTCCTGTGGCACCGCGGCTTCCTCGGCGGCGGACTCCGCCGCGTCGGTGCTGTTGTGCTTCTTACGTCCGAACATCGATCACTCCAGGAAGTCGTCGGGCAGAAATTCAGTGGTGCCCCGCAGCGGGTGCGGGGTCAGTGGGTTCCGGAGGAGCCGAAGCCCCGTTCCCCGCGCTCGCTGGCGTCGAGCTCGTCGCTCGGCACGAAGCGCGCCGTGACCACCGGCTGGATGACCAGCTGGGCGATCCGCTCGCCCCGGCGGACCGTGTAGCTCTCGTGGGCGTCCGTGTTGAGCAGGCACACCTTCAGCTCCCCCCGGTAGCCGCTGTCCACGGTGCCCGGGGCGTTGACCACGGTGATCCCGTGCTTGACGGCCAGCCCGGACCGGGGGTGCACCAGGCCCACGTGGCCCGGCGGGACGGCCACGGCGACACCCGTGTCCACGAGTGCCCGCTCCCCCGGCGCCAGCACGACCTCGTGGCGCGCCCGCAGGTCCGCCCCGGCGTCACCGGCGCGCGCGTAGGACGGCGGGAGCAGGTCGGGGTCCAGCATCCGCAGCGGAACGGGGAGGTCCTCGGGGGTTTTCGCATCAGTCACAGTCCTCCACTCTAACGCCCCGCACCGGCACCCAGGGAGCGCGTCCAGGGCCCGCTCAGGAGCCCCGGGTCCGTTCCTGGCGGGCCGCATCCACGGGCGGCGGTCACGAGAGGCGCACCGCGCCCCGGCCCCGGGACGCCTGCGGCGGCGCGGCACCGGTCCCGGAGCTGCCGAGGCCGTGTGGCCACGGTCGCGTCCCCCGCGGCCTCCCGGCGGCGCACCGGACGCACGAGTGTGCCAAGGTGGAGGCATGAGCTCTCAGCACCCCGTCCCCGGCGAGGACACCCCTCAGGATGCCGCCACCTCCCGCGAGACCCACGGCACCGCGCCGGGGAGCACGCAGGACCGCACCGCCACGGCCGACCCACGGGACCGGGACGTCTCCCCCGCTTCCCGGGCCGGGGACGTGGACCGTGCGCGCGCGGCGTCGTCCGCCGGGGCCGCGCACGACGGCGCGGTGCGCTACCGCGAGAAGCTCACCGTGTCCTGGTGGATGTGGCTGATCGTGGCGTTCGTGGGCGGCACGGGCTTCGTGGCCGTGGCCCCCATCAACATCACCGTGGGAATCGTCGTGGCCGTCGTGCTGGTGCTCGCCGTGGGTCTCGCCGTGCACCTCGGTGCGCCGAGCATCGTGCTGACGGACGAGGACCTGCGCGTGGGCCGGGCGTACATCGAGCGGCGCTACGTGGGCCGCGCGGAGGCCCTGCGCGGCGCCGAGGCCCGCGAGGCCCGCGGCCCGCAGCTGGACGGCCGCGCCTTCATGAACTTCCGGGTGTCGGTCCCGGACATGTGCCGGATCGAGATCACCGACCCCGTGGACCCCACGCCCTACTGGCTCACCGCGACCCGCCACCCGGAAGAACTCGCCCGCGCCGTCAACGAGCGACCGGCCCCCGGCCACGTCGAGACGCGCTGAGCACCACCCCGTCCCGTTGCTGCAACGCACCGGTTCCCGGAACGACGACGGGCGGTCACCCTGACAGGGTGACCGCCCGTGGCAGTCGTGCGGGCGGGGAACTCAGCCCATGCACTCGTAGCAGTACTTCACGGCGCCGCGCTCCTCGGCGAGCTGCGAGCGGTGGCGCACCAGGAAGCAGGAGCCGCACGTGAACTCGTCGTCCTGGGCCGGCAGGACCACCACGGAGAGCTCCTCGTTGGAGAGGTCCGCCCCGGGCAGCTCGAAGCTCTCGGCCGCCGTGGCCTCGTCCTCGTCAACGCTTCCGGACTGGTGGTCCGACCGCCGGGACTGCAGCTCCTCGATGGAGTCTTCCTTGAGGTCCTCGTCCTGCTTGCGCGGTGCGTCGTAGTCTGTGGCCATGTGTCTATCCGCTCCAACCGGTCTTCGCGAGATCGCTGTGTGCAACGGCGTCCGGGCGATCTCCCCCGGGGCCGTGTCGCGTAGAGTGTGCATCATGGGGGCCGAAAAAGCCAGTACCCAGGACCCAGATTTCTCACAGGGCATGATCCACCGTAGCGGTGCGCAGATCCGCACCCGGACCAGCCTCGACGCCGCCGCCACGCGGCCGTGCGGCACCCGCCCCGGTGCCCCGCGGGCCTGCCAGTAGACTGACCCACAGATGGCGCGGGGCGCACCACGGCAGCCGTGGCGAGCGCTCCCCCGACGGAAGGACAGCATGGAGCAGTTGCGCCTGGCAGGAGTGCACGACGACGGCGAGCACCTGATCGTGGAGGCCCCCGACTCCACGCGGTACCGCCTGAAGATCGACCAGCAGTTGCGGCAGGCGATCCAGCACGCCCGGCGCAAGCCGCCGGCCCGAGGGCGCGGCGGCGCGTCCTACGGTCCGCGGGACATCCAGGCGAGGTTCCGGGCGGGCGCCAGCGTGGACGACATCGTGGCCGAGTCCGGGTGGGAGCCGGAGCGCGTGCGCCGCTACGAGTGGCCCATCCTCGCCGAACGCTCCCACATGGTCACCGAGGCCTGCCGGGTCAAGGTGTCCGGAACCAACCCCTCCCACGACGGCTACCGCTCCGTGTTCGAGGGAGAGCCCAAGTCCCTGCAGGAGACGGTCGACGCCCAGGCCTCCCGACTCGGGGTGGACCGGTCCAGCTTCGACTGGGACGCCTGGCTGCGGGAGGACCAGCTGTGGACGGTCCAGCTGAGCTTCGAGGCCCCGGCCGACCGTGACTCCCTGCCCGCACCCGAGCCTGCACGGTGGAGCTACAACCCCGCCACGCGCAGCGTGCGCCCCGACAACGAATGGGCCCGGACCCTGGGCGAGGAGCCCCGTGAGGCGGGTCCGCTCGGCGCCGCGGCACCGGCCGCGCCCGCGCAGGCCCCCGGCTCCGCCGTGCACCGGCTGCAGCACGAGGCCGGCCCGGCGGACGACCTCCTGGACGTCCTGCAGTCACGACGCGGCCGCCGTCTCGGCACCGACGAGCCCGGCGACGACCGGCTGGCGGAGATGCTCGGCCGCGGGATGGGCCAGGTGGAGCAGCGCCCCCGGCCGATCGACGCGCCCGAGGACTCCCCCGTGTTCGACCGCCCCATCCAGCCCGCTGCCTCGCAGGTGGCCGAGGACCAGGCGCTGCGGGGTGAGGGGATCCAGATCGTGGACGACTCCACACCTGACCGCGAGGATCCCCGTACCTCCGGTGCGGACACCTCTTCCGAGACGACACCGGGGCCCGCTGAGGACACCCATCTGGACGGCGACGAGACCTGGGTGGAGGTCACGCAGGCGCACGATGCGCCCGGGGAGCGCACCGACCTCCGGGACCACGACGAGGACCGCGCCACCGCCCCGGTGGCCACCCTGACCCCGCGCACCACGGGTGCTGGTCGGGATGCGGCCGGCCACGGTGCGGGAGACCCGCAGGAGAGCAGCCGGGACGAGGACCGGCAGGAGCCCCGGGCGGCCTCCGCGGAGCAGGCCGCCGGGGAGGACTCCGAGTCCACGGCCCCCGGCCCACGCGGACGCACCCCGAAGGCGAGGCGGTCCTCCGTGCCCAGCTGGGACGACATCGTGTTCGGAGCCAACAGGTCCTGACCGCACCGCGGCCACGCGCTGTGGTGCAACATCCGCGCACCGCACGGTACAGTCGCGGGGGCAGGCCGGGTTCCACGGGGAGAATGTGCTCCGGCCGCACGCGAACACGGGCTACTCGTAGGGAAAATCGGGCATGAGCAACTCCATTCAGGACGATCTATTCGGCGACGACTCACCGTCTGGCGAGGGCGCGGGCTCCGCACCCCGCTCGGGCGCGCGCCGCTATCTGGCGCCCGTGGCGCTGGGTGGGGCCGCGCTGCTCGTCCTGGCCGGCGTGGGCGCCGTGGCCTTCACGGGATTCACGGGAGGTTCGGACGATCCCGCTCCCGCGGACTTCGCCACGGAGACCGCCACCCCGAGCGCTCCCCCGACCCGCACGAAGACCCCCACGCCCACTCCGACACCCACCACGCCGGAGCCCACGATCCCACCGGAGCAGTACTACGAACCCCCGCAGCCCGTGGCACCCGTGCAGCCCGTCTACCCCGCGCCCCAGCCCCCCGTGGCACCACAGCCGGCACCCACCACGGCCGAGCCCGCGCCCACGAAGCAGCCCTCCAAGGCCCCGCCGACCAAGGCCCCGCAGCCCACGGCGCCCCCCGCCCCGAAGCCCACACAGAAGCCCACGGCCCCTCCTCCCCCGGAGCCACCCAAGCCCACGGCTCCGCCCACCGGTGGCGGCACGGGCAAGGGCTCGGACACGGGTGGTGGCGCGGCCCAGGGCGCAGGTCAGGCCGGGAACTCCTCGGGGTCGGACGCCGGGTCCGCCCGCTGAGTGCCCGGCACCGGGTTCACCCCCGAGCGGCAGGCTCCCCACCCGTCCGCGGGGTCACGGACCTCACCACAACAGTGCGGGCACGTACCGTTCCTCGTCCGTGAGGGAACCGTGCTGGCCCACCATGCCCAGTGGCCGGGCGCCCTGCCGGGAGACGTCGTAGAGGGCGATCTCCCCCCGTCCCAGCACCCACACGTCGCCCGCCCGGGCCAGCATCCGGGGGTCCGGGTCCGTCCCGAAGTAGCCCGCCCGCGCCAGCTCGGTCCGTGTGGCCGTCCACACCGCGTCCCCGAAGTGCTCCTGCCAGCGCTGCGCCACGTCCTCCGGATCCGCGTGGCCCGAGAGGTGCAGCTGCACCGCCCGCGGCTCCCCCGCCGTGTGTCGTACCCCGTCCATCAGATCGGGCTCCCCACTGACGTCCAGGCGGTGATCGGGGCCCACGTCCACCATGCCGTGGTCCGCCGTGAGCAGCACCCGGGTGTTCGCGGGCAGCCGGGTCACCAGGCGCTTGAGGGCGGAGTCCAGCTCCTCCAGCGCCCGCAGCCACGCATCGGAGCGCCAGCCCACCCTGTGGCCGGTCTTGTCCAGCTCGTCCCAGTAGAAGTACACCAGGCCCCGGCGCCCCTCGCGCAGCTGCTCGAGGGTGCGGGCCGTCCGGGCGTACACGCCGTCGGCTCCCACGAACCGCCCGCCCCGGAGCGCCGCCCGGGTGAGTCCGGAGGACTCGAAACGCGGCGCACTCACGGTCACGGTGTCCACGTGCTCGGCGGCGCGCTCGAGGACGGTGGGCACGGGCTGCCACGCGAGCGGATCGACGTCCGCGGGCCACTGGCCCAGCATGTTCACCACCCGGTCAGTGGCAGGCTCCAGCACGTCGTAGCCGAGCATCCCGTGCGTCCCGGGGGCCGCCCCGGTCCCCAGGCAGGACAGGGAGACGGACGTGGTGGAGGGGAACGCGGCGTCGAGCTCCCCGAGGGACTGTGCGCAGCGCAGCGTGGGCGCGTAGCCCTGGACCTCCCGCAGCAGCCGGGAGCCGAGCCCGTCCACGAGCACCACCACGTAGCGGTGCGCGCCCGGCAGGCTCAGGGCGTTGGACGTGCCGGGCACCCCCGTGGCCGCGGCGGCCGAGCTCAGCACGTCCGCGATGCTGCGCGAGCCGTAGCGCGGCGGTCGGGGCAGCTCGCGGGCGCTCACGACGTGCGGCCCGCGTCGCGCCCGCTGTGGCGGTGCCCGAAGCGCGTGCGCGGGGCGGGGGTCTCCGGACGGGACGCCCCCTGGTGCGGGGCCTGGGCGATCTGGGCACCGGAATCGGTCAGCGGGGCCACGTTCGCGCGCCGCAGGGTTCGGGCGAACTCCCGGGCGCCCTCCACGGCGTCCTGCCCGTCCGCCTCGGAGCTGATGCGCATCACCACGTCCTCGCTCGCGGCGGTGCCCGTGTACCCGTGGTCGGCCTGGCACTCCGGGTCCTCGCACATGGCCGGGTACAGCTCGAGCTGCTGCGTCCCGGTCCAGCTCACCGCGAGGTTCAGCTCCATGATCGGCGTGCCCGGCTGGTAGTTCTGGGGCTGGTGGTACGCGTAGCTCAGCGTCACGGAGCGGATCTGGGAGATGGGGACGGTCTCCGAGGACACCCGCGCCACGGTGTCGGCCCCGTTCTCGTCCAGCTGCTGGTCGTCCACGTGGGTGATGTGCAGGACGTCCTCCGCCAGGACCAGCGCGGTGATGTGGCGGTGCAGCTCCGTGTTGGTGAAGTGGGTCTCCAGCTGCACGAGGTGGGACGCCGGCCGCCTGCCGTCGAGGGAGTCCATGACCACGTCCGTGACGAGCTGCGGGTAGAACCCCGCCTTCTCGATGTCCTGGACGAGCCGTGAGCCGTCGGGTGCTGAGTAAGTCATGGCGCCATTGTCCTCCACCGGGGCCCCCGCGGCACACCGTGTCATCGCACGACCTCGCCCGCGGTGGCCGATGCCGTCGCGGGGCACGACGTCGCCCCGCGGCCCGCACGGTGCACCGCAGCCCCTCAGGGGGTCACGACGCAGGACACCGTTCCGTCCTCGAGCTGCGTGCACTCCGGGGTGACGTCCGTGGTGGCCGCCGGCGGTCCGCCGCCGCCGTCCGAGGGGACCCCGGAGGTCTCCGGTGCCCGGGTGGGTTCCGGAGTGGTGCCGGGGCTCTCCTGCCCGCCCCAGCGCGCCAGGGCCGGCCCGAGCCACACATAGCCGGCGACGAGTGCGAGCACCGCGAGGGTCACGGCGAGCACCCACCAGGGCCAGCGAGGCGCGCGGGCGCCCCGTCCGGTTCCACGAGCGCTGGGTGGTGCGGCGGCACGCGCGCCCACGGGATCCTGCGACGTCATCCCGTCCGCAGCCCCCGCGGGAACAGGATCCCCTGAGGTCACGGTCAGTCGGGCCGTCTCCTCGGGTCCGGGTGCCGTGGGTGCCGGTGCTGTGGGTCCCGGGGCCGCTGTGGCGCGCCCCCTGGCCCCGGACAACGGCTCCAGCACGGGGGTGTCGGCGGTGTCGATGAGCTCCGTGCTGTCCTCCACGGGCGGCCCGGCCACGGGCCACCGGGTGGTCGATGCCGAGGTGGTGCGGTCCTCGTCGGGCTCCTCGTCCCCCACCGGGGAGAAGGGGCGCAGCAGGTCTCCCCCGCGCTCGGTCATCGCGGGGCGGTCCGGAGCCGAGATCGCCTGGCGGTGCACGGCGTGCCACGCGATCGGGGCGTCGGCGGTGCGCCGGGCGCCCGCGGGCAGGCGGGCGGCGTCGGCCACCGGTGACAGCTCACGCTCCGTGGTGGGCTCGAGGACGTCGAAGACCTCGAACGGCTCGCCCTCCGCGGTCTCCGCCGATCTGTCTGCGCGAGCGGACGCCGTGTCCAGCAGCTGCGCCAGCAGGCGGTCGGCGGCCCGGACGCGCTCCTCGGGGTCCGGGTCCAGCAGCCCCGCCACCCCGGTGCGCAGCGCGGGCGAGTCCTCGAAGAGCGCCAGCTCCGCGACATCCTCGGGGCGCAGCGGGTCCGCGCTGAGGTCCACCTCGGGCAGGACCATGCGCACCGCGGTCACTCCCGCCGCGTAGAGGTCCATGCTCCGCGAGGGGTTGCCCGGCGAGTAGGCCTCGGAGGGCAGGTACCCGGGGGTTCCCACGACCGTGCCCGTGTGGGTCAGGCGCGCGTCGTCGAGACGCACCGCGATGCCGAAGTCCGCGAGCCGGGCGACCGGAAGCCGGGAACCGGTGGGTTCGAGCAGCACGTTGGCGGGCTTCACGTCCCGGTGCACCCAGCCGCGGGTGTGCACGAACCGCAGGGCCTCCAGCAGCTGGCACACGAGCTCCTCCGCCAGCCAGTCCGCCACCGCGCCGTTGTCCTGCAGCGCAGCCTCCAGGGTGCCGCCGGAGACGAGCTCCATGGCGATCGCCACGTGCTCGTCCTCCGCCGCCCAGCCGTAGGGCGCCACCACGTGCGGGTGGTCCAGGTTCACGGACTGCTCGCGCACGAAGCGCAGCAGGTCCGCGGAGTCCCGCTGCCGCAGCACCTTGGCCGCGCACTCCGTGCCCAGCCGCAGGTCGTGGGCGCGCCACACGGCGCCGCTGCCGCCCTCCGCAATGGGCGTCAGCAGCTCGAAACGGCCGGCGATCGTGTCCCGCACTGTCGGACTGCGCCTATCCCAGCATCGCGCGGCGGGCGCTGTCCGTGCGCTGGCCCGGGTCCCCGATCTTGACGACGGCCGAGAGCACGGTGAGCACCGGTCCGGAGAGCACCACGGGGTTCAGCTCCAGGAACGCGATCTGCGGGAAGCGGTCCTTGAGGAACGCGACCCGGTTCACCAGCTGCTCGAGCCCGGTGGTGTCCACCGGCGGGACCCCCTGGTACCCGAAGAGCTTGCGCGCGGCCTTGGGAGCCCGCACCATCCGGGTGATGTCCCGGTCCGTGAGCGGCGGCACGCGGTGGGCCCAGTCGTCCAGCAGGTTCACGGCATCGCCGGTCATGCCGAAGGACAGCACGGGGCCGATCAGAGGGTCCTCCGCGGCCCGCAGCACCACGGTCTGACCCGTGGGCGCCATGGACTGGACCTCGAAGTCGGTCACGTTCCACCCGGCCAGGGTGCGCTTCATGGTCTCGATCGCCGCGCGCAGCTGGTCCGAGTCCTGGATGTTGAGCACCACACCGCCCAGGTCCAGCCGGTGGCGCAGGAACGGGTCCGTGGTCTTCAGCGCCACCGGGTACCCCAGGCGTTCGGCGGCGGCCGGGCCGTCCTCGGGGTCGTTGAAGCGCACGGACTCCAGCACCCGAATCCCGGCGTGGCCGAGCAGCTCGTTGCGCTCGGCCGTGCTCAGCTCGTAGAGCTCGTCCCCGGTGACCTTCTCCCGCAGCCGGTCGAGCACCGACTCCAGGGCCTCGAAGTCGAAGTCCTCGGGCACCGTGACCACACCCTGGTCCTGCGAGCGCCACGTGGTGTAGTCGATCACCTGGGCGAGCGCGTGCATCGCGGTGCCCGGCGAGTCGAAGCACGGCAGGGCGGCATCGTCCGCGGTGTGCACGGACGCGGTGAGGCTGTCCGGGCCGTGCTGGCCGGTGAACACGGCCACCGTGGTGCGTCCCGCATCGCGCGCGGCAAGCGCCACGTCCGCCGCGATCCGGTCCCGGTCCAGACCCTGCGCGGGCATGAGCACGAGCACCACGCTGTCCACGTCCTCGGAGGCCAGCTGCGCGCGCGCCGCCTCGAGGACGGTGCGGTGAGCGGCCTCCCCGCCCTGGGTGGTGTCCACGGAACCGTTGACCACGGCCGGCTCGAGGTCCAGCCGCAACGCGGTGTCCTCGGTGAGCTGGGCGAGCGCAAGGGCGTTGGAGACCACCGCGATCCGGCGGGATCCGGGCAGCGGCTGGCTCTCCGCGATCGCGGCGATGTCCAGCAGCTGCTCCGCGGTGGTGGCCCGGATGACCCCCGCCTGGCGGAACATGGCGTCCAGGGCGCCCGGCGGGGCCTGGGTCACACGCCCGGTGTGGCCCGGGGGCAGCCGCAGCCCGGTGACCTCGGACTTGGCCACGATCACGGGCTTGGATAGCGAGAGCCGGCGCGCGATGCGCGAGAACTTGCGCGGGTTGCCCACGGACTGCAGGTAGAGCCCGCACACCTTGGTCCCGGGATCGTCCTCCCAGTGCTGCATGAGGTCGTTGCCGGAGACGTCCGCGCGGTTGCCCGCCGACAGGTAGCTGGACAGCCCCACCCCGTGGCGCTGTGCCGCGCCGTAGAGCATGGTGCCCACGGCCCCGGACTGGGAGAACAGGCCCAGCCCACCGCGCCGCGGCATCTGCTCCAGCACGGAGGCGTTGAGCGAGACCGCAGGGTCGGTGTTCATGAGCCCCAGGCTGGCAGGCCCCACCACGCGCATGCCCGCCGCGCGGGCGATCCGCACGAGCCGGCGCTGGGCCAGGGCACCCTCCACACCGTCCTCGGCGTAGCCGCCCGTCATCACGACGACGGCGCGCACGCCCGCTCGGCCGCAGTCCGTCACCGCCTCCTCCACGGCGTCCCGGGGCACGGCGATAACGGCCAGGTCCACGGGGTCGGGGATCTCCGAGAGGGCCGGGACGAAGGTGAGCCCCTCGCGCTCGAACGGGGAGTGGCCCACGCCGTACAGGGTTCCGGTGAACCCGCCCGCGAGGATGCTCTCGACCGCGTGGTGACCAGCGTGCTCCTCGTGGGCGGAGGCGCCGATCACGGCCACCGTGGTCGGTGTGAGCAGGTCCTGCACGGAGCGGGCCTCGGCACGGTGCTCGCGGGCGGCCATGACCGCCAGGGACTTCTCGGTGGGGTCGATGTCGAACTCCACGACCACCACGCCGTCCTCGAACTGGCGGGAGACGTCGTAGCCGGCCTCCACGAACACGTGCAGCATCTTGCGGTTCTCGGGCAGCACCTCGGCGGTGAAGCGGTTGATGCCGTTCTCCCGGGCCGCCGCGGCCAGGTGCTCCAGGAGGATGGAGCCGATGCCCCGGCCCTGGTGGTGGTCCGAGATCATGAACGCCACCTCCGCCGCTCGCGGCGAGGTGCGGTCGTAGCGGCCCACGCCGATGAGCTTGTCCCCCAGGATCAGCACGAAGCACACGCGGTCCCGGTGGTCCACCGTGGTGAAGCGCTCCAGCTCCCGCTGGGACAGCTTGGGCTTGTAGGAGAAGAAGCGCAGGTAGATGCTGTCCTGGGACTGCGAGGAGTGCATCTGCTGCAGCAGCTCCTGGTCCTGCGGGCTGATGGGGCGCAGGTGCGCGGTGGCGCCGTCCCGCAGGATGACGTCCGCCTCCCAGTACTCGGGGTAGGCCTGCTGCTGCGGAGTCTCGTCGAGGGAACCCATAGACTTCAGACTAGCCAACCGCCTGCCCCTGACACAGGAGCACGCACCGAATCCAAGGAGTTGCCGCTCGATGGCTCGTCGCCGCTCAGCCACCCGTTCCCCCCAGGACGACCTCCCCGAGGACTTCGTCGAGCACATCGTGGACGTGGACGTCACCCAGGAGATGGAGACCAGCTTCCTCGAGTACTCCTACTCGGTGATCTACTCCCGCGCCCTGCCGGACGCCCGGGACGGCCTGAAGCCGGTGCAGCGGCGGATCCTGTTCATGATGGACCAGATGGGTCTGCGCCCGGACCGCGGCCACGTCAAGAGCGCGCGCGTGGTGGGCGAGGTCATGGGCAAGCTGCACCCCCACGGTGACGCCGCGATCTACGACGCGATGGTCCGCATGGCGCAGTCCTTCGCCATGCGCGTGCCCCTGGTGGACGGCCACGGCAACTTTGGCTCGCTCGACGACGGTCCGGCCGCTCCGCGCTACACCGAGGCCCGCATGGCCCCGGCGGCCCGGACCCTCACCGGGGACCTGGACGAGGACGTCGTGGACTTCGTGCCCAACTACGACAACCAGTTCCAGCAGCCCGCCGTGCTCCCGGCCGCCTACCCCAACCTGCTGGTCAACGGCGCCACGGGCATCGCCGTGGGCATGGCCACGAACATGGCCCCCCACAACATGCGGGAGGTCGCGGCCGGCGCGCGCCACCTGGTGCTGAACCCCGAGGCCACCCTGGAGGAGCTCATGAAGCTCATTCCCGGCCCGGACCTGCCCTCGGGCGGGCGAATCGTGGGACTCGAGGGCATCCGGGACGCGTACCGCACCGGGCGCGGCTCCTTCCGAACCCGCGCCACGGTGGCGATCGAGCAGGTCTCCCCGCGCAAGCAGGGCATCGTGGTCACCGAGCTGCCCTACATGGTGGGCCCGGAGAAGGTCACCGAGAAGATCAAGGACGCCGTCCAGGCCAAGAAGCTCACCGGCATCTCCGACGTGGTGGACCTCACGGACCGCACCCACGGGCTGCGGCTCGTGATCGAGCTCAAGAACGGCTTCAACCCGCAGGCGGTGCTCGCGCAGCTCTACAAGCACACACCCCTGGAGGAGTCCTTCGGGATCAACAACGTGGCGCTCGTGGACGGCCAGCCGCGCACCATGGGCCTGCTGGAGCTGCTGCGCGTCTACACCGACCACCGGATTGCCGTGGTGCGCCGGCGCACCGCGTTCCGCCTGGCCAAGCGCCAGGACCGGCTGCACCTGGTCGAGGGTCTGCTGATCGCGATCGTGGACATCGACGAGGTCATCCAGATCATCCGCGGCTCCGAGGAGACCGCCGAGGCCCGGGACCGGCTGATCGCGGTCTTCGACCTCTCCCGTGCTCAGGCCGAGCACATCCTGGAGCTGCGGCTGCGCCAGCTCACCAAGTTCTCCCGCATCGAACTCGAGGCCGAGCGCGACCAGCTGCAGAAGGAGATCGCTGAGCTCGAGGCGATCCTGGGCTCGGAGACCACGCTGCGCGGCGTCGTCGCCGACGAGCTGGCGGAGACCGCCGAGAAGTTCGGGGACGAGCGCCGCACCGTGCTGCTCGAGGCGGAGGACCTGCCCGCCGTGACCGCGGCCCAGACGGGCGGGAAGAAGGCGGTCACGTCCGTGGCCCTGGAGATCAGCGACGACCCGTGCTGGGTGTTCCTCTCCACCACGGGGCGGATCGCCCGCAGCGCCGCGCGCACTGCCCTGGCTGACGGCTCGCGCCGCTTCAAGCACGACGCGCTCACGAGCGTGGTCCCCGCGACGGCTCGCGGCGAGATCGCCGCCGTGACCTCCACGGGCCGGATGCTGCGCGTCTCGTGCGTGGACATCCCCGTCCTGCAGGACTTCGACGGCGTGCCCCGCCTCGCGGACGGCGTGCCCGCCGCGGACTTCCTGGGCCTGGAGAAGAACGAGGCGCTCGTGGGCCTGGCGCCCCTCAACGAGGTCGTGGCCATCGGCACTGCGGCCGGTGTGGTCAAGCGCGTGAACCCGGACTACCCGCTGAACCTGGACCAGTGGCCCGCGATCAAGCTCAAGGACGGGGACCGCGTGGTGGGCGTGGGTGCCGCGCCGGACACCACCGAGCTCGTCATGGTGTCCTCGGACGCCAAGCTGCTGCACTTCCCCGCCTCCACGGTGCGTCCGCAGGGCCGCACCGCCGGTGGCGTGGCCGGCATGAAGCTCGCCGCCGGTGAGCACGTGCTCTTCTGCGGGGCGGTGATCCCACAGGAGTCCACCGTGGTGGTCACGCAGGCCCGCGGGGACGGCCAGCTGCCGGAGATGGGAGAGGCCTCCGTCAAGGTCACGCCCCTGAGCGAGTTCCCGCCCAAGGGCCGTGCCACCGCGGGTGTGCGCGCGCAACGGCTGCTCGCCGGGGAAGAAGCGCTCAACCTCGCGTGGGTGGGTCACGGGCCGGGCAAGGCCGTCTCCGCCGCCGGGGTCGCGCGGAGCCTGCCCACCGAGTACGGGCGCCGGGACGGCTCCGGGGTGGGGATCGACCGCGCCGTGGCCGCGGTGGGGCCGGCCTTGACGGGGCTGCCGGTGGAGGCTCCCGCCGCAGAGAACGCGTCTGATCCGGCTGCGGAGACGGCCTCACCCACTGACTGAGCCAGCGGCGACCGGGGGCCGGTGCCCTCGGGACACGGATGTCGAGCCTGCTCCCAGCGCAGGCCGTGCCGCGTCCCACGCGGACCGGTTCGGCCGCAGCCCGTGGCACCCCGCCGTGCGTGGCCTGGATCAGGCGTCGATCTGCTCCTGGTTCAGGTGCGAGGCGCCGGCCACGATGAAGTCCTTGCGGGGCGCCACCTGCGAGCCCATGAGCAGCGAGAACGCGCGCTCGGCGGCCTCCGCGTCCGCCACGCGCACCCGGCGCAGCACGCGGTGGCGAATGTCCATGGTGGTCTCCGCGAGCTGGTCGGCGTCCATCTCACCCAGACCCTTGTAGCGCTGGATGGGTTCCTTGTACCGCCGGCCCTGCTCCTCCAGGCTGCCCAGCAGGGTGTCCAGCTCGCGCTCCGAGTACGTGTAGACCATCTCGTTGGCCTTGGATCCGGGGTTCACGATCTGCACCCGGTGCAGCGGGGGCACCGCGGCGTACACCCGGCCGGCCTCCACGAGCGGGCGCATGTAGCGGTAGAACAGGGTGAGCAGCAGCGTGCGGATGTGGGCGCCGTCCACGTCCGCGTCCGTCATCATGATGACCTTGCCGTAGCGCGCGGCGTCCAGGTCGAAGCTGCGCCCCGAACCCGCACCGATCACCTGAATCAGTGCGGCGCACTCGGCGTTGGCGAGCATGTCCGTGATGGAGGCCTTCTGCACGTTGAGGATCTTGCCGCGGATGGGCAGCAGGGCCTGGTGGTTGGAGTTGCGCGCCAGCCGGGCCGTGCCCAGGGCGGAGTCGCCCTCCACGATGAACAGCTCGGAGCGGGCAACGTCCGCGGAGCGGCACTCCACGAGCTTGGTGGGCATGGACGAGGTCTCCAGCGCGTTCTTGCGCCGCTGGGTCTCCTTGTGCACGCGCGCCGAGATGCGGGACTTCATCTCGGCCACGACCTTCTCCAGCAGCTGGCCGGCCTGTGCCTTGTCGTCGCGCTTCTTCGACGTCAGCTGCCTGGTGAGCTCCGTCTCCACCACCTTGGCGACGATCTGGCGCACGGCGGGGGTGCCGAGGACCTCCTTGGTCTGGCCCTCGAACTGGGGCTCGGCCAGGCGTACGGTCAGGACGGCGGTGAGACCCGCGAGGACGTCGTCCTTCTCGAGCTTGTCGTTGCCGGCCTTGAGCTTGCGGGAGTTCGCGTCCACCTGCTTGCGCACCGTCTTGAGCAGGGCGTTCTCGAAGCCGCTCAGGTGCGTGCCGCCCTTGGGGGTCGCGATGATGTTGACGAACGAGCGCACCGTGGTGTCGTAGCCCACCCCCCAGCGCAGGGCGACGTCCACCTCGCACGTGCGCTCCACGTCCTGCAGCTGCGCGTGCCCGGAGTCGTCCAGCACCGGCACGCGCTCGGTGAACGAGCCCTGCCCCTGGAGCCGCCACACGTCCGTGACGGGGGCGTCCGCCGCGAGGAACTCCGCGAACTCGGAGATCCCGCCGTCGTACTGGAAGACCTCCTCCACCGGGCCGTCCGCACCCGGGGTCCCCGGCAGGCGGCGCTCGTCCGTGACGGTGATGCGCAGTCCGGGGATCAGGAACGCCGTCTGGCGGGCACGGCGCACGAGCTCCTCCGTGGAGAACTTCGCGTCCGGCGTGAAGATCTGGTCGTCCGCCCAGTAGCGGATCCGGGTGCCCGTGACACCCCGCTTGGCCCTGCCGACCACCTGCAGGTGCGAGTCGGTGGTGAACGGCTCGAACGGAGCGCTCGGGGACGGCGCACCCTTGTCCGTGAACGTGCCGGGCTCGCCGCGCTTGAAGGACATCTGGTAGGTCTTGCCCCCGCGGTCCACCTGCACGTCCAGGCGCGCGGAGAGGGCGTTGACCACCGAGGCACCCACGCCGTGCAGACCGCCGGAGGCGGAGTACGAGCCCCCGCCGAACTTGCCGCCGGCATGCAGCTTGGTGAACACCACCTCCACACCGGTCAGTCCGGTGCGGGGCTCGATGTCGATGGGGATGCCGCGGCCGTCGTCGTGGACCTCCACGGAGCCGTCCTTGTGCAGGAACAGCGCGATGTCCTGGCCGTAGCCCGCGAGGGCCTCGTCCACCGAGTTGTCGATGATCTCCCACAAGCAGTGCATCAGTCCGCGGGAGTCCGTGGAGCCGATGTACATGCCCGGGCGCTTGCGCACCGCTTCCAGTCCCTCCAGCACGGAGAGGTGGCGGGCGTTGTATTCGGATCGAGACGGTGTCACGGGCTTCTTCCGGGGTTTGGGTGGCCGCGAGGGCGGTTGGGGACCTCATCACTCTAGACGGCGCCCCGGTTTTGTGCGCGGTGGGCGAAACATCGGCCGTGCGGGAAGCAATGGCCGCCCGCGTGGGTTGTACTGGGACGTGCGATCCAGCTGATCGAGCCGACATCGCGCTGCGGTGCGCACACGCGTGCGCGCCGCATTCCACACCTGTGAGGAGGATCCCATGAACGCGACACTCGAAGCGCGTGAACTGAATGCGACCCACCGCTGCGATGCCTGCGGCGCGCAGGCCTACGTCCGCGTGGTCCTCGAATCCACCGGCGGCGAGCTGCTGTTCTGCGCCCACCACGCCCGCGTCAACGAGGACAAGCTGCGTCCCCTGGCCGCCACGTGGCAGGACGAGACCGAGCACATCGGAGCCTGAGTCCCCCACCGCGCCACGGCGGCGGAGACCGGCCGGGGCTGCGCAGGACATGGCATGAGACGAGGCGCGCACCGCACGGTGCGCGCCTCGTCTCGTACCGCACACCCGCGGCCCCGCGGGTGTCAGGAGGCCGCGGGTCTGCGACCCCAGAAGATCACGTTGGTTCCCAGGTACCGGCTCTCGGAGCCCACGTCCTCGAAACCGGCCTCCCGCAGCAGCCGTTCCACCTCGGCGGGCGGGACGAACCCCAGCGTGGAGGACTTGAGGTAGCTGTACGCGCTGCGGTCCCGGGCCACGATCTGACCCAGCAGCGGCAGCACCACGCTCATGCCCGCGGAGACGGCGAGCTTGAGCAGCCCGCGCGGCGGCGCCGTCTCCAGCACCACCACCCGGCCACCGGGCTTGAGCACCCGGAACTGCTCGCGCAGCACCCGAGGGACGTCACTGACGTTGCGCAGCAGGTAGCCGTGCGTCACGGCGTCGAAGGACGCGTCCTCGAACCGCAGCTCGTGGGCGTCCGCGAACTCCCACGTGATCGTGTCCGCACCGGGCTTGGTACGGGCCTCGTCCAGCATGTTCTCGGAGAAGTCCACCCCCACCACGTCCGCTCGCGGCTCACGACGCCGCACGGCCAGGGCGATCTCCCCGGTGCCCGTGGCGATGTCCAGCAGTCTCCCCTGCGGCGGCACCTGCGCCCGCCGGGCCACCTCCCGGCACCAGCGGGCATGGCCGCCCAGGGTCATGAGCGCGTTGATGCGGTCGTACTCCACGTTGATGCGGTTGAAGATGCCCTGCACCTGCGAGTCGCGCGCGGTCATCTCGTGCCCTCCCTCCGGGCTCTGCGCGGACATCAGTCCAGGTAGTCCCGCAGCACCTGCGAGCGGGACGGGTGGCGCAGCTTGGACATGGTCTTGGACTCTATCTGGCGGATCCGCTCACGCGTGACGCCGTAGACCTTGCCGATCTCGTCCAGGGTCTTGGGCTGGCCGTCCGTGAGACCGAAGCGCATGGCCACCACGCCGGCCTCCCGCTCGGAGAGGGTGTCCAGCACGGAGTGCAGCTGCTCCTGCAGCAGGGTGAAGGACACGGCGTCCGCGGGGACCACGGCCTCGGAGTCCTCGATGAGGTCACCGAACTCGGAGTCGCCGTCCTCGCCCAGCGGGGTGTGCAGGGAGATGGGCTCGCGGCCGTACTTCTGCACCTCCACGACCTTCTCGGGGGTCATGTCCAGCTCGTTGGCGAGCTCCTCCGGGGTGGGCTCGCGGCCCAGGTCCTGCAGCATCTGGCGCTGCACGCGGGCCAGCTTGTTGATGACCTCCACCATGTGCACGGGAATGCGAATGGTGCGGGCCTGGTCCGCCATGGCGCGGGTGATGGCCTGGCGGATCCACCACGTGGCGTACGTGGAGAACTTGAAGCCCTTGGTGTAGTCGAACTTCTCGACCGCGCGGATGAGGCCCAGGTTGCCCTCCTGGATGAGGTCCAGGAACAGCATGCCGCGGCCGGTGTAGCGCTTGGCCAGGGACACCACGAGCCGGAGGTTGGCCTCCAGCAGGTGGTTCTTGGCGCGGCGTCCGTCGTGGATCACCCAGCGGTAGGCGCGGCGGGTGTCGGCATCCATGGAGTCGGCCTCGTCCGCGAACTTGTGCTCGGCGTAGAGCCCGGCCTCGATCCGCAGCGCGAGGTCCACCTCCTGCTCCGCGTTCAGCAGCGCGACCTTGCCGATCTGCTTGAGGTAGTCCTTGACGGGGTCCGCGGTGGCTCCGGCGACGACCACCTGCTGCGCCGGGGCGTCGTCGTCGTCGTTGCTGGTCAGCACGAAGCCGCGGGCGCTGCGGTCCTGGCGCCCCTTCATGAGCGGCGCGGACTCCTCCACCGACGCCTGCTGGGACTCCTGGGCGTCGTCGTCCTCGGCGTCGTCCTGGAGGTCCTCCGTCACGATTTCGTCCTCGGCGAGCGCCTCGTCCACGGGGTCGGCCTTCTTGCGGCCGCGCCCGGTGCCGGTGCTCTTGGGCCCGGCCTTGGCCGCACTCTTGCGGGGTGTCTCCGTGGTGCCGGGCTTCTCCTCCGTGGAGGCCTTGGCCGCGGCTCCCGCAGCCTTGGTGGTGCCCGCGGCCTTGGTGGTGCCCGCGGCCTTGGTGGTGCCCTCGGCCTTGGTGGTGCCCGTTGTCCGTGTGCCGGTGCTCTTGGTGGCGGCCGTCTTCTTGGCCGCGGTCTTCTTGGGTGCAGCCGTCTTGCGGGCTGCCGTCCTGGTCCCCGCAGTCTTCGCGGTGGAAGCCGTCGTGGTCGAGGCCTCCGCGGTGGCCGCCGTCTGCTCTGCAGCGTCCGACGCCGCAGGCGCGGTGGAGCTCGCCGTGCGCGACGAGGCCGCCGTGGTCTTCTTGGCGGCGGTGCTCTTGCGGGCCACGGTCTTCTTCGCGGCCGTGGTCTTGGCCGCGGTCGTCTTCTTGGCCGCCGTGGTCTTCTTGGCGGGTGCCTTCTTCGCGGCGCCACTCGTGCTCGCGCCGCTCTGGGAGGCCGACGCCGCCGAGGCGGTCTCCGCCGCGGGGGCCTGCGAGGCGGACGCGGTCTTGCTGGCAGCTGGTGACACGGAAAACCTTTCGTTGGACAGATCTTCGGACGCGTGCCACGCGGGTGGCCAACACGCCTATGACCCTGTCAAGTCCGGTGCAGTGACAGTAATGTCCGACCGGGACTCTGAGGGTCCTACTCCCGGCAACGCCACACCCCCGCAGATTGTTCCCACCCCCGGGGAGAAAGTTTTCCGCGCGGCTGCTCCGGCCCGCGCACCGAACCACCGCAGTCCCCCGCAGGCCACGCACGACGACACCCGACCCCACCCGGGGTTCGTGCCCTCAGCCGCGGCTCCAGTGGTGGCGCCCCGGCCACGCCGTGGCCCGGCTCGCGCACCACCACGGTGTGGGAAGCGTGCTCAGGCGGCGCCGGACGTCGCTCACGGCGTGGCGCCCAGCCCCCGGAGCACTGCCCTCGTGGCAGTGTCCCTCCAGCAGGCGAGCGGCCGTGAGGGACCGCCCACGGTAGTGCTCCAGCTGAGCCAGAACGGCGACCACCGTGGTGCGTGCCTCCCGCCCACGGTCCTCATCCCCGGCGTTGACCGCCAGCACCGCGTCGAGCACCTGGAGCACCCTATGGGCGCTATCCACGGAGTCCCAGTGCGGTGGCCCGTCCCACTCCCCGGACACCGCGGCGATGCACCGCAGTGCCTCGTCGATGGTGTCCGCGTCGGGATCCGGCTGCCCCGGGGCACCCCCGTCCAGGCGCTGCGACGCCGCATGGAGCCCCACCAGCGCGGCCGCCGCGCGCTCTGGGCTGCCGGTGAGCCACATGTAGAGCAGTGCGTCCCGGCTGAGATCATCCCCCAGGTCGTCCAGCAGCCGGAGGAGTATGCGGTCGGGCCACGCGAGAACTTCCGCCACCCAGCGGTTCCGGTTCCGGCCCACACTGTGCCCGGCGGCCGACCAGGCTGCGAGCCGTGCCCTGGCCCGGCCCACCGTGAGGTCGTGGGACGAGGCGGACCGTGGGGTCGGCGCGGCGGCGTGCCGGTCCGCCGTCTCCCGGGGGCTGCGGTCCGCGGATCGCCGGAGCGCCTCGCGCAGGTGCGCTCCTCTCTCCTGCACGCGGGACCGCCACACGGGGTCGTCGCGCAGGAGCGGTGGTTCCGCGCCGCTGCCCTCGGTCACGAGCTGGGCGTTCACGGGGCTGTCCCGGATCAGCCGGGCCGGCAGCGCCCGCTCCGGCTCCTCGGCGTCCCACCAGTGGGTGGGCCCCACCACGAGCAGCCGCAGCAGCTCGAATCCCGTCAGGTCCACGATTCTCCGCCACCGTGCGAGGGCCCCGGAGGCCTCGGTCACCGCGTCCCCGGTCTCCGTGGCGCAGTAGACCACCACCACCAGCTCACCGCGGTGCGGCGTGCCCGCGAGGAGTCCCGCCAGGTCCTCGGCCACCGCAGGCAGGTCCGTTCGGGAATCCGGGGTGTCGAGGCTGAGGCACAGGGCGTGCCCATCCCTCACGGGAAGGAACAGCACGGTACCGTCGCAGGGGCTGTGCCCCAGCTGGTGGGGAATCAGTGCGAGCAGGTCCTCGCAGCGGCGGACGGTCACGGTCGGGGTGGATTCAGGAGCCACGGTCATGCCCCCACGGTGCCCCGGGGTACGAACGGCCGCGTGACCGCGGCGTCGTACGTGGAGGGCCGGGGGCCGCAGGCGCACCGGGACCACCGTGGTGCAGTGCGCTCACCGCGGCATGCACCCGGCACCGCCCGCCGCGGGCGCGCCCTCCGCAGAGGGCGTCAGACCGCGTCAGACCGCATCGGGTCCGTGGACGCGACGGACCTGGCGGCTGCACCGCAGGATGGCCAGCGTGCCCACGAGCGCCACGAGTCCCTGGGCGGCGATGGCGGGACGGAACGCCTCACCGTCGTACAGGGTGGACGAGATCCCGGCTCCGTAGAGCAGGTCCAGCACCAGCCCGGTGACCCAGATGGCGAGCAGGGACGCCGCGAAGCCCCCCACGTTGGCGAGTCCCGTGGCCGTGCCGCTGACCCGGGGCGGGCTGAACGAGCGCACGATGTCGAATGCGATCATGGAGGCGGGAAGGGAGAGGGCTATCAGGCACACGCCCCCGTAGACCACGGCCAGCGGAGCCCTGCCCGGCCACAGCAGCAGGACCGCCCAGCCGGACCAGCTGACCGCGCAGCAGGCCAGCACCAGCCTGGAGCGGTGGTGGGCGAAGCGCGCGCTCAGCCTGCCGATCACGGGCGCCACCACCACGTTGAAGACCACGTACACCGTCATCACGGCAGAGGCCTGCCCCGGGTCCAGCCCCTGGGCGTTCTGCAGGTACGGGTAGGCCCACATCAGCGCGAACGTGTTGCCCGCGAACTGGACCGTGAAGTGCACCCAGAAGCCCAGGCGCGTTCCCGGTTCACGCAGCGCCAGGCCCATGGACGCGCGCACCGCGGAGAACGAGATGCTGTCGCTGAGCTCCCGCGCGCCGGGAGGGTGGTTGCGCAGCAGCAGTCCGGACAGCACCGCGGCGAGCATGGCGATCCCCGCCATCACCACGAACGAGGGCACCCACCCGGCGGCGTGCAGCAGCACGGCGAAGGGCAGCACGGAGAACAGCTGCCCCAGGTTGCCCGTCATGCCCACCACCTGGGAGAGCATCGGGACGCGCAGCGGCGAGAACCACACGGGCAGCAGGCGCATGACGCACACGAACGTGGCCGCGTCCCCGGCGCCCACCAGGACGCGTCCCACCACGCCCTCGGCCACCGACTGCGCCGAGGCCAGCTGCAGCTGCCCCGCGGCCATGGCCACCCCGCCCACGGTGATCAGGATGCGGGGACCGAAGCGGTCCAGGAGGACCCCCACGGGAACCTGCAGCACGGCGTAGACCAGCACCTGCATCATGGAGAACAGGGAGAGACCGGAGGCCGCGGTCTGGAAGCGCTCGGCGGCCTCCACGGACGCCACCCCGAAGCTCGTGCGCTGGGCTACGGCGGAGAAGTAGGCGAACATCCCCACCGCCAGGATCAGCCACGCGGTGGGAGAGTCCCTGGACCGGGGCGCGCTGGGCGAGGGGGTGCGGGGCATGCTGGAGGGCCTTCCGGGGGCTGTCATTGCTCTGCCCCCGCGCGCACGGCCCGTGGGCTACTGGTCCTGGTGGCCGTCCGAGTCGTTGCGAGCGGCCAGGAACGCCTCGGCCGCGGCGCCGAGGTCGTCGGCGTCGGGAAGATCGGAGTCGTCAGGCCCGGCGAGGATGGACCGGCGGGCGGACGCGTCCACCACGTCATCGTAGCGCCGTTCCATGCTCTCGATGACGGCCTGCACCTCGGGGGACGAGTTCGCCTGCTCGTCGATCTGGCGGATCACGTCCCGGGAGGCCTCCCGCAGCTCGTCGGTGGGCAGCGTGCGGCCCGTGACCGCACTGAGGTGCTCGAGGGCCGCCACGGCGGCCTGCGGGAGGTAGGACTCCGCGAGGTACTGGGGGACGTGAACGGACAGACCCACGTGGTCGATCCCGTGCTCCTGGAAGCGCAGCTCCAGCAGGTGGGAGGCCGAGGCGCTCACCTCGAAGCTCGGCCGGCTCCCGCCCATGCGGGGCAACAGGTCCGCGCGCGGACCGTGGGCCGTCACGAGGACGGGACGGGTGTGGGGCACGGGCATCGGGATGCCGTTCACGATCGCCACCAGGGAGACCCGCAACCGCTGGGCAAGCCCCACCACGGCCGCGGCGAACCGCTCCCACTGGGTGTCCGGCTCCGGACCGGTGAGCAGCAGGAAGTGCCGGTCCAGCCCGTCGGTGACGAGGTGCAGGTTCAGCTCGGGAGCCTCCCAGTCCTCGAAGTGGTCCTCCGCGAAGGTCACCCGGGGGCGCCGCGAACGGTAGTCGTAGAGCTGGTCGAGGTCGAAGCGTGCCACCGTCTCGCTCGGCATGGAGTCGAGGACCACTGCCTCGATCTGACCCGCGAGGTGCCCGGCCTCCACGTACCCGGAGAGGGCCACGATCATCGGCAGACCACGCAGCCGGTCATCACCCAGCAGAGCGGGGTTGCCCAGGTACAGGGCCGTGGGATCCAGCACTTCTCCTCCTAGTGGACACGGGCCGCGGCGCACCCGCAGACCACGGCGCGCGCCCTCGATGGACAGGGAACGCCCCCGGGGTCACAGGGTATTCCCGCCCCGCAGACCGCAGCCGGATGACTAGGATCGGTGTCACATCGGCGCATCGCGCCCGGGCCCGCGGCCACCTGCACCGCGGCTCCGACTGTTCTCAGCCAGGCGTGGAAGGACATCACAGTGACCACAGCGCAAGAGATCCTCACGACCCACGAGGTGAGCCTCACCGCCGCCACCAAGCCCCTGGGCGACTCCGCCACGGACGCGCTCGTGCTGGGCGTCCTCCAGGACGGCACCGTCTCGGTGCCGAGCGACGTGAAGGCGGGAGTCCGGCGTCGTCTGGCGCAGCTCGCCGAGCGGGCGCAGGCCTCGGGCCGCCTGGAGAAGGTCGTCGTGGTCCCCGCGCCGGACGACGTCCGCGCCGGTCTCGTGGTCTTCACGGGCCTCGGCGAGGGCCAGGGTCGGGAGCAGCTCGAGGACCTGCGCCTCGCCGCGGGCTCTGCGGTGCGCGCACTGCAGGGCCGGGCCTCGTCCGCCGTGGTCTCCCTGCCCGTGGACACCGCCGAGCAGGTCCAGGCCGTGGCCGAGGGCGTGGGCCTCGCGGCGTTCGTGTACACCGCTCAGAAGACCCGCACCGTCGAGGACAAGGACCGGCCCCTGGAATCCGCCGTGGTGAGCGTGCCCAAGAACCTCGCCAAGGCCGCGAAGCCCGCCGTCGAGCGTGCCCGCCACGTGGCCCGCGCGGTGCGTCTGACCCGCACCCTCGTGGACCTGTCCCCGGACACCGCCACCCCGGAGTTCGTGGCGGACGTGGCCACCACCGCCGCCAAGGGCACCAAGGTCAAGGTCGAGGTGCTCGCGGAGAAGGAGCTGACCCGCGGCGGCTTCGGTGGTCTGCTCGGCGTGGGTCAGGGCTCCGTCAACGGACCCCGGCTCGTGAAGCTGCGCTGGTCCCCGGCGCGCGCCAAGAAGCACGTGTCCCTGGTGGGCAAGGGCATCACGTTCGACTCGGGCGGGCTCTCCCTGAAGCCGCCGGCCTCGATGATGACCATGAAGTCGGACATGGCGGGTGCCGCGGCCGTGCTGAGCACGGTCCTGGCCGCGGCGGCCCTCGAGCTGCCCGTGGCCGTGACCGGCTGGCTGTGCCTCGCGGAGAACCTGCCCTCGGGCTCGGCCACCCGCCCCGGCGACGTCCTGCGCATGCACAGCGGCCACACCGTCGAGGTGCTCAACACGGACGCCGAGGGTCGCCTGGTGCTCGCCGACGGCCTGTGGGCCGCCGGCCAGGAGAACCCCGACCTGCTCGTGGACATCGCCACCCTCACCGGCGCGCAGATGGCCGCGCTCGGCGTCCGCACCGCCGGTGTCATGGGCGACGACGCCGCCCGCTCCCTCGTGGTCGACGCCGCCGCGCGCGCGGGCGAGCCCGCGTGGCCCATGCCCCTGCCCGAGCACCTGCGCCCCTCGCTGGACTCCTTCGTGGCGGACCTGAAGAACATGGGCGACAAGCACGGCGGAATGCTCGTGGCCGGCCTGTTCCTGCGCGAGTTCGTGCCGGAGCAGGGTGGACGCAAGCTCCCGTGGGCCCACATCGACATCGCCGGACCGTCCTTCAACGAGTCCCAGCCGTGGGGCTACACCCCCAGGGAGGGGACGGGCTTCGGCGTGCGCACGATGCTCGAGATCGCGGCCGCCCACGCCGAGTGAGCAGCGCCGCGTGAAGTGCGCCACGTCGCGGGGCCCCACCGGGCAGCAATACCTGGTGGGGCCCCGTGGGTGGCGTTAGGCTTGACCCCAACCGTGACCGTCCTCCTCAGACCCCGGATCGGGCCTCGGGCGGACATCCGAATCCAAGAACTCGAACCCCGAGGGAGCCAACGTGGCCGACAACCAATACGACATCCTGGTCCTGGGCGGAGGATCTGCCGGGTACTCCGCCGCTCTGCGCGCGGTGCAGCTGGGCTACTCCGTGGCGTTGATCGAGAAGGAGAAGCTCGGCGGCACGTGCCTGCACTGGGGCTGCATCCCCACCAAGGCGTACCTGCACTCCGCTGAGCTCGCAGAGGGCGCCCGGGAGTCGGAGAAGTACGGCATCAAGGCCACTCTGGAGTCCATCGACATGGGTGCCGTGCGCGACTACAAGAACAAGATCGTGCAGGGCAAGTACAAGGGCCTCACCGGGCTCATGAAGATGCGCAAGGTCGATGTCATCCAGGGCAACGGCAAGCTCACGGGCAAGAACACCATCGATGTGGACGGCACCACGTACACGGGTGAGCACATCATCCTGGCCACCGGATCCGTCTCCAAGACCATGGGTCTGGAGATCGGCGGCCGCGTGATGACCTCCACCGAGGCGCTCGAGATCGACTTCGTGCCCAAGTCCGCGATCGTCCTCGGCGGCGGTGTCATCGGCTGCGAGTTCGCCTCCATGTGGCGCTCGTTCGGTGTGGACGTCACCGTGATCGAGGGTCTGCCCCACCTCGTGGCCAACGAGGACCCCGCGATCATCAAGACGCTCGAGCGCGAGTTCAAGAAGCGCGGCATCAAGTCCAACCTGGGCACCTTCTTCGAGAAGGTCGAGCAGAACGACGACGGCGCCAAGGTGACCCTCGCGGACGGCAAGGAGTTCGAGGCGGAGATCGTGCTCGTGGCCGTGGGCCGCGGCCCGAACACCGCGGACATGGGCTTCGAGGACCAGGGCATCCCCATGGACCGCGGGTTCGTGACCCCGAACGAGCGGCTGCACACGGGCGTGGGCAACATCTACGCGATCGGCGACATCGTTCCCGGCGTGCAGCTGGCGCACCGCGGATACCAGCAGGGCCGCTTCGTGGCCGAAGAGATCGCCGGGCTGAACCCCGTGGTGGTCCCGGACATCAACGTTCCCAAGGTCACCTTCACCGAGCCGGAGATCGCCTCCGTGGGCTACTCGCAGCCCAAGGCCGAGGAGAAGTTCGGCAAGGAGAACGTGGAGACCTTCGAGTACAACCTGGCCGGCAACGGCAAGAGCTCGATCCTCGGCACCGGCGGCCTCATCAAGCTCGTGCGCGAGAAGGACGGCCCCATCGTGGGCTTCCACGCGATCGGCACCCGCATCAGCGAGCAGATCGGTGAGGGCCAGCTCATGGTCAACTGGGAGGCCTACCCGGAGGACGTCGCGGCGTTCGTCCACGCGCACCCCACGCAGAACGAGGCCATCGGAGAGGCCGCCATGGCACTGGCAGGCTCTCCCCTGCACGGCTGAGCCACGAGCGGGTGCGCGTCCCCGGGGACACGCACCCGCTTGCTCCTCCCGGTACCGCCCGGGCCCGGACACGTAGAACATTTTTCGAGAAATTCTGTAGAGAGGGACGGACGCGACAATGTCTGAAACCGTTAATCTGCCCGCACTGGGTGAGTCTGTCACCGAAGGAACCGTCACCCGCTGGCTGAAGCAGGTCGGGGACGAGGTCGCGGTGGACGAGGCCCTGGTGGAGGTCTCCACGGACAAAGTGGACACCGAGGTTCCGTCCCCCGTGGCCGGTGTGGTCGAGAAGATCCTCGTGGACGAGGACGAGGACGTCGAGGTCGGCGCACCCCTCGTCGTGATCGGTGTCGGCTCCGGCGGATCCGAGCAGGGCTCCGACTCCGGCGCGGACACCGCCGAGGAGCCTGCCGCGCAGGACTCCGACCAGGGCTCCTCCGACGATTCCAGCAACTCCTCCGAAGAGCCGCAGGAGGCCCCGAAGGCGGACACCAAGCAGGCCTCGGGCAACTCGGTGGAGGTCACCCTCCCCGCGCTGGGCGAGTCCGTGACCGAGGGCACCGTCACCCGCTGGCTCAAGCAGGTCGGCGAGAGCATCGAGGTGGACGAGCCCCTGCTGGAGGTCTCCACCGACAAGGTCGACACCGAGGTCCCCTCCCCCGTGGCCGGCACCATCCTGGAGATCAAGGTCCAGGAGGACGAGGACGCCGAGGTCGGCCAGGTCCTGGCCATCGTGGGCGACGAGTCCGCGGCCGGTTCCGGCGACTCCGGCTCCGGCTCCGACAACGGCTCCTCCGAGAAGTCCGGTGAGACCAAGGCCGAGAAGGTCGAGGACGCCGCCACCACCGCCGACTCCGGCGAGAACACCGAGCAGGCCGCCGAGGCCAAGACCGAACAGGCCCCGACGGCCGACACCAAGCAGGCCTCGGGCAACTCGGTGGAGGTCACCCTCCCCGCGCTGGGCGAGTCCGTGACCGAGGGCACCGTCACCCGCTGGCTCAAGCAGGTCGGCGAGAGCATCGAGGTGGACGAGCCCCTGCTGGAGGTCTCCACCGACAAGGTCGACACCGAGGTCCCCTCCCCCGTGGCCGGCACCATCCTGGAGATCAAGGTCCAGGAGGACGAGGACGCCGAGGTCGGCCAGGTCCTGGCCATCGTGGGCGACGAGTCCGCGGCCGGTTCCGGCGACTCCGGCTCCGACAACGGCTCCTCCGAGAAGTCCGGTGAGACCAAGGCCGAGAAGGTCGAGGACGCCGCCACCACCGCCGACTCCGGCGAGGACACCGAGCAGGCCGCCGAGGCCAAGACCGAGCAGGCACCGAAGGCCGACACCAAGCAGGCGTCGCCGCAGAATGGCGGGGACTCCTCGTCCGCGGGTTCCCCCTCCAAGGACGTCCCCGGCTACGTGACCCCGCTGGTGCGCAAGCTCGCCCGCGAGAAGAACGTGGATCTCGACTCGCTGACCGGTACCGGTGTGGGCGGACGCATCCGCAAGCAGGACGTGCTCGCTGCGGCGGAGAAGGCCGAGAAGTCGTCGGCTCCCGCCGTCCAGGACACTGGCGCGGACCTGTCCCCCGCCGTGTCCCGTCAGAGCACCGAGTCCGCCGCCGCCCCGGCTGCGGACGCCAAGCGTGGAACCACCGAGAAGGCTCCCCGGATCCGCATGACCATCGCCAAGCGCATGCGCGAGTCCCTGGACGTCTCCGCCCAGCTCACGCAGGTGACCGAGGTGGACATGACCCGCGTGGCCAAGCTGCGGCAGCAGGCCAAGGACCAGTTCCAGAAGCGCGAGGGTGCCAAGCTCACGTTCATGCCCTTCTTCGCGAAGGCCGTGGCCGAGGCGCTGCAGGCACACCCCGTGCTCAACGCCACGTTCAAGGAAGACTCCAAGGAGATCGTCTACAACGGCTCCGAGGACATCGCGATCGCGGTGGACACCCCCCGCGGGCTGCTGGTGCCGGTCGTGAAGAACGCCGGTGACCTCAACCTGGGTGGCCTGGCCAAGCAGATCGCCGAGCTGGGCGCCTCCGCCAAGGACGGCAGCATCTCCCCGGATGCGCTGGCCGGCGGCACGTTCACCATCACGAACATCGGCTCGTTCGGTGCACTGTTCGACACCCCGATCATCAACCAGCCGCAGGTGGGCATCCTGGGGACCGGTTCGATCGTGAAGCGGCCCATGGTGGTCACGGACGCGGAAGGCAACGACACGATCGCCATCCGCCACATGTGCTACCTGTCGCTGACCTACGACCACCGTCTGGTGGACGGCGCGGACGCCGGTCGCTTCCTGAGCACCCTCAAGAAGCGCCTGGAGGCCGGGCAGTTCGAGTCGGAGGTCGGTCTCTGAGCGACGGTTCGACGTGTGCGGATGGTGGGGGGCTGCGCCCCGTGAACCGTCTGCACGCCACCGTCCGGTAACCCGCCCCACGGGCCCGGGATGTGGAGTGCCTCACGCACGCCGCGTCCCGGGCCCGTGGTCGCTTCCGAGAGCCGCTGTCTCGGTTAGTCTCGATCCATGACATTCCTGCTGAACCTCCTCCTCTTCCTCCACATCGTGGGCGTCGCTGTGATCGTTGGCACGTGGATCTACACCATGAAGCGCCCCACCGTGACCGCCGGCCAGTTCTGGGCCGCCGTGCTCATGCTCATCACCGGTCTGGGCCTGGTGGGCATCCACGAGATGGGCGGCGGCTCCATCAACTACGCCAAGATCACCGTCAAGATCGTGATCCTGCTGGTGGTGCTCGTGGCCGCCTTCATCGGCATGCGCAAGACCCAGCGCAACGAGCCCGTGTCCACGGGCCTCGCGCACGCGGTGGGCGGCATGGCGCTCATCAACGCCGCCGTGGCCGTGTTCTGGTGATCTGAACCGCCTGGTTCGACCTCCGGAACCCCGGCGCCCGCAGTCCTCTGGACCGCGGGAGCCGGGGTCCCTCCATGTCGGGGTCACCGTGACGGCAGCGGGGCCACGTCCGCGAGACGCCATCCCTCCGGCGTCCACACCACGGTCACGCGCACTGCCTGTCGCGCCCGCGCCCCGTCACGTCGGACATGGGCCTGCGTGGGCACCGCGCCGTCCCAGCCGCGGGTCACGATCTCGGCACGGTAGGTGCGCGTGCGCGCCTCCTCCGCCGGGGTGAGGCGCCCTCCCGGCACCCGTTCCTCCTCCTCCAGGGACTCCACCTCCATGCTGAGCCCGGAGAGGGGGGTCTCGCCGGTCCCCGGAGCAGGCTGCGCGGCGGCGCGACGGATCAAGTCACGGTCCTTGGCCGCGAGCGCCGAATCCGGGACGTACACCGCCGAGACCGCGGCTTCGTCACCAGCCGCCAGTGCCGCCGCCCGGGCGGAGACGAGCTGCGTGACGGCCTCCCGTGCTTCTCCCTCCTTGTCCTGAGCCCTCGCACCGGGTGCCTCCGAGTGCGGCGTGCCGCCCTCCCGACCCGTGCGTTCCGCCGGGCTTCCATCGGCACCGTCTCCATCGGCACTCTCGCCCGCGGTTCGCCCGGTTCGTCCCTCCGCCGGCTCGGGCCCGGCTGACGCCGAGGACGTCGGTGGCGCGTCCGGGCCAGCTGCCGTCCCCGGAACTGCCCCGGCCGCGCCGGCCGCCTTTCCCGGGTCCGCCGCAGTCACCGGGCCAGGAACCGCCGCAGACGACGCCGCGGCCTCCGGGTCCACACCCGCGCCGTCTGATCCGGTCCACGCGGCGTAACCGCAGGCCAGCAGGGTGGCGAGACTCGCGGCCGCCACCATGGCAAGCACTCTCGGGTGGTTTCCTGCTCGTCCCATCCACCCGACGCGGGCATCCCCGTGCCCGAGAGCCGAGGCTGCCCCGCCCGCAGTGTTCGCACGACGTTCGGGGCCCCTCACCGAACGACCGGAGCGGATCGTGCCCGTGCGGGTGGTGCTCCTGCGGCGGTCACGTGCCGCCCCCGATCCCCGTCTGCGGGCGACGTCACCTCCCTCTGAGCCAGAGGCGCGGGCTGAGAACCTCCGGCGGGACCGCACCACGGTGCCGTCCGCACGGATCACTTCCGGGGTCATACGCTCCTGCGGCCGCCGCGCGGGCGCGGACCTGGGAGCGGGAGCGGCGAACCCGGCCGCGAGCTCCCCGGCGGTGGGGCGGACGGACGGGTCGTCGGCGAGGGCGGCCTCCAGCATGAGCACGAGGTGCCGCGGTGCGGAGGGCACCATGAGGGTGAGCGGAACCCGGTGCGAATCCGGCCCAGGCATGCGCCCGGTGAGCGCCCGCCACCCCAGGACACCGAGCGCGTACACGTCCTGGGCCCCGGATGCCGGGCCGGCCGCGGTCCCCCCAGTGCGGTCGGGGGCGCCCTCCGGGTCTCCGTCCAGCAGCCCCGGCGCCGTCGAGCGGTCCCCGTGGCCCCACGCTGCAGGGAAGCCACTGCGCCCCGGGCGCACGCCGTAGCCGTCCAGCAGCACCTGCCCCTCCGCGGTGACGATCACGTGCTCCGCGCTGAGACCCCCGTGCACCCAGCCGTGCTCGTGGAGGTGGCCGAGCCCCCGGGCCGCGGCCGCGAGCACGGGTGCGATCTCCTCCGGTGTGATCCGCCCCGCCTCGCGGGCGCGCTGCGCAAGAGTCGTGCCCCTGACGTGGTCCGTGACGAGCCCCGCGACCCGGCCGTCCTGCTCCAGGGTGGCCCGCACGGACACGAGGTGAGGGTGCGGGTTCTCGGACCACGCCGCCACGAGCTCCGCGAAGTGCGCCTCGAGATCGCGGCGCAGGACCGGGTCCTCCGCGACCGCAAAGGTCACCGTGAACTCCTCCCGGGTGGTGGACTCGTGCGCCCGCCACGTGCGGGTTCCCGCCCCCTCGCTCAGCACCCCCGCAAGCTCCAGTCCCCCGAGCAGGGCTGCTTCGGACACCTCGCCGTCGCCCGCGCCAGAGCCCGGGCTGTGGTCGCCCGGCACGACGCCGCCGGACCCGGCTTTCTCGCGCCCGCCCGGGTCTCCTGCCGTGCGCCCACGCACCTGCCCGTCCGGATCCCCGCCAGGACTCCCCGCCGAGGGCATCTCCGGTGCTGCCCGAGCGGAGACATCACGGCGCCCGAGTGCCGGGGCGGCGTCGGGGTCCCCGAGTGCCGGGGCGGAATCGAAGGTCCTGGGCACCGGGGCGGGGTCCGCGCCCTGTGATCGCCGGGTCATGGCGCGCGCCGCGCGGACCCGGTCCATGGCCGAGGGCCGGGACGCGGCAGGGCGGTCCTCGGCGGTCTGCGGGGACCGCGGCTCCGACGGCGGCTCGGACGGCGGGAAACCGTGCCCGTGACGTGATCGGTGTGTGTGCATGCCCCCACTGTGCCGCGCGGGCTGTGCGCCCGCTCACGTTATCCACAGGGTGGGGGGAAGGGATAAGCTGGTCGAATGGCTCTGCACTTCGAACGCATCGGATTCGCCCCGGAGCTGGTGAACTACCGCGAGTGCCTGGACCTCCAGCGGCAGGTCCACCAGGAGGTCGTGGCGGGCACCCGCGGCAACACCGTGCTCATGGTCGAGCACGATCCCGTGTACACCGCCGGGCGCCGGACCGAGAAGCACGAGTACCCGTGGGACGGCACCGAGGTGGTGCCGATCGGCCGCGGAGGCAAGCTCACCTACCACGGCCCGGGCATGCTGGTGGGGTACCCCATCGTGCGTCTTCCCATCCCCCTGGACGTCGTGCGCTTCGTGCGCGTGCTGGAGGAGGTCATCATCGCCGTGGTGCGGGACTTCGGTGTTCCTGCCACCACCGTGGAGGGCCGCTCGGGTGCCTGGGTGCTCGCGGACGAGCGCGGTCCGGACCGGAAGATCTCGGCCATCGGCGTGCAGGTGTCCAAGCGCGCCACGCTGCACGGCTTCGCCTTGAACTGCTCCAACGACCTGCGCCCGTTCGGCAAGATCATCCCGTGCGGCATCACGGACGCCGGCGTCACGTCCCTGAGCGAGGAGACCGGGAATCGCATCGACCCGGTGGACGTTGTGGCACGTATGGAGCAGGAGCTCACCGCACGGGAGTCCGATCTGTGCGTCCCGTTCGAACCCGATTCCCCGGCCCCGCCGCTGCGGCTGGCACCCGCGCCCGGCGCGGCGTCGAGCACCGTGTCCTGAGGGGACCCGGCCCACACCTGTCGAAGCGCTCCCCCGCCGACACCACGCGGTACGGAGCACCCATCGCCACCAGCGAGGAGTACGCATGACGATCGCACCCGAAGGCCGCAAGCTGCTGCGCGTCGAGGCACGCAACGCCGAGGTGCCCATCGAGAAGAAGCCGTCGTGGATGAAGAACACGGCCAAGATGGGCCCCCAGTTCACCGAGCTGAAGTCCATGGCCCGCGGCCGCGGCCTGCACACGGTGTGCGAGGAGGCCGGCTGTCCCAACATCTACGAGTGCTGGGAGGACCGCGAGGCCACCTTCCTCATCGGTGGTGACACGTGCACGCGCCGCTGCGACTTCTGCGACATCGCCACGGGCAAACCCGGCATGGTGGACGTGGCCGAGCCCCGCAAGGTGGCGGAGTCCGTCCGGGACCTCGGTCTGCGGTACGCCACGGTGACCTCCGTGGCCCGCGACGACCTCGCGGACGGCGGCGCCTGGCTCAACGCGGAGACCATCCGCGCCATCCACACCATGAACCCCAGCACGGGCGTGGAGATCCTCATCCCGGACTTCAAGGGCCAGCCGGACGCCGTCCAGCAGGTCATCGACGCCCAGCCCGAGGTCTTCGCCCACAACCTGGAGACGGTGCCCCGGATCTTCAAGCAGATCCGCCCCGCCTTCGCGTACGAGCGCTCCCTGGACGTGCTCACGCAGGGCAAGGAGCACGGCATGATCGTGAAGTCCAACCTGATCCTGGGCATGGGCGAGACGGACGACGAGGCCTACGAGGCCCTGTGCGACCTCCACGACGCCGGCTGCGACATCATCACGCTCACGCAGTACCTGCGCCCGGGCCCCACGTTCCACCCCATCGACCGCTGGGTGAAGCCCGAGACGTTCGTGGAGCTCTCCAAGGCCGCCGAGGAGATCGGCTTCCTGGGGGTCATGGCCGGGCCCATGGTCCGTTCCAGCTACCGCGCCGGCAAGCTGTGGGCACGGGCCATGAAGAAGATGGGGCGCGAGATCCCGGAGCACCTCTCGCACATCGACGACTCCGGCTCCGCCGCCCAGGAGGCCTCCTCCCTGCTGGCCCGCCTGAGCTGAGCCCGCGGGCGGACGGATCCCGCTCACGGGCCGAGGCCCCGCCCACCCACGGACCGACGACGACGCCGCCCCCGCCCGGGCGGCGTCGTCGTCTCCCGTGCGGCCGACCCCCGCGCCGTGCGACGGCCGCTGCGTCCCGGGCCGGACCCGCCCGGTCAGCGGATAGAATGGCCCCGATCCCCTACCACCAACTGCGAGGAAGCACCGTGTCACCAGCCACGTCCACCAAGGCCAAGGCCGCCGAGCGCGACCGCAAGCGCGAGGAGAAGCGGCAGCGCAAGGCCGCCAAGGGCCCCGGCGTCTTCGCGCAGATGAAGCAGGTCTTCCAGATGACCCGCGAGAACGAGCCGAACATCCTGTGGTGGATGATCCTGCTCGGTCTCGCTGTGCTCCTGGTGTTCCTGCTCATCGGTGTGGCCCTGGGCAACTGGATCACGTGGTTCCTGATCGGCATCCCCTTCGCCGTGCTAGCGGCCGTGATCCTGCTGTCCCGGCGCGCCGAACGCGCCGCGTTCACCCGGATCGAGGGTCAGCCCGGTGCCGCCGGTGCCGCCCTGTCCACGCTCAAGCGCGGCTGGATCGTGGAGGAGGAGCCCGCGGCCATGGACCCCAAGTCCAAGGACCTGCTGTTCCGCGCCGTGGGCCGCCCCGGCGTCGTCTTCATCACCGAGGGCCCCGTGAACCGCGTGGACAAGCTCGTCAAGAAAGAGCGCCGGCGCATCGGCCCGGTGATCACCAACGTCCCGATCCACGTGATCAAGTCCGGCAACGGTGAGGGCCAGGTGCCCCTGAACAAGCTCACCAAGCAGCTGCGCGGGCTGGACAACAAGCTCACCAAGCAGGAGGTCCAGGTGGTCTACCGCCGGATGAACACCCTGCAGAACAAGCTGCCCATCCCCAAGGGCGTGGACCCCACCCGCGCCCGCCCGGACCGGAAGTCCATGCGCGGCCGCTGAGTCAGCGCACGCGCACCAGCACCGTGCCCACGGCGCGGTCGTGCAGCCCGCGGTGGTCCTCGTCCACCACGAGCGGCGGGACCACAAGACAGATCAAGAGGGACCGAACGGCCGCTCTGCCGAAACCGGCGGGGCGGCCGTTCATCGTCTGCACCTGCAGACCCATGATCCAGTGGCCCGGGGAACGCCCGAAGAAGCCGACCATGAGCGCGCTCAGCACGAAGAACACCAGCAGGTTCATGAGCCCGGCACCGTTCCACTGCGCGAGGAACAGCCCCGCGATCAGCAGGGAAATGAGCCAGTCGATCACGAGCGCCACCACCCGGGGTGCGAAGCGTGCGATCGAGGCCGGGCCCTCCGGGGGGCGGCCGAGCCGACGGCCCGGATAGGGGCTGCCCGAGCCCGGGGCGCCGTCGAGCCACGAGCCCATGTCCTGGCGAGAAATCATGGTTCCAGCCTATCCGCCGCGCCCGGTGACCCCGTGCAGCCTCGCTAGACTGGGACCCGTACTGACCGGTCGGCCGCCCTCCCGGGGCTGTTACACGCGCGAAACACGCGCGTCACGGGTGGGCAACGCCAGGTTCCTACGCTGGACACCAGAATCGAACGGCCGCGGTCCCCGACAGGGTCCGCCGCGGCGTCGATCGGACGCCCACAGACAAGGAGAACAGGTCCATGTTCCAATCAGCCGAAGAAGTTCTGGCATTCCTCAAGGACGAGGAGGTCGTGTTCGTCGACCTCCGCTTCACGGACATGCCCGGGGTGCAGCAGCACTTCAACCTGCCGGCCAAGGCGGTGGACGAGGATTTCTTCACGGACGGCCAGCTCTTCGACGGGTCCTCGATCCGCGGCTTCCAGGGCATCGCCGAGTCCGACATGCAGCTGATCCCCGACCCCCAGTCGGCCTTCGTGGATCCCTTCCGCGTGGAGAAGACCCTGGTGGTCACGTGCTCGATCGTGAACCCCCGCACCGGTGAGCCCTACCACCGCGACCCCCGCGGTGTGGCCGAGCGCGCCGAGGCCTACCTGGCCTCCACGGGCATCGCGGACACCGCCAACTTCGCGTCCGAGGCCGAGTTCTTCGTGTTCGACGACGCCCGCTTCCAGGTCCGCCCGGAGTCCACCTTCTACAAGCTGGACTCCGAGGAGGCCCCGTGGAACAGCGGCCGCAAGGAGGAGGGTGGCAACCTGGCCAACAAGACCGCCCTCAAGGGCGGCTACTTCCCCGTGTCCCCCGTGGACAAGCAGGCGGACCTGCGTGACGCCATGTGCGTGGCCCTGGACGAGGTGGGTCTCGAGGTCGAGCGCTCCCACCACGAGGTGGGCGCCTCCGGCCAGGCGGAGATCAACTACAAATTCTCCACCCTGACCGCCGCGGCCGACGACCTGCTGAAGTTCAAGTACGTCATCAAGAACACCGCGGATGCCTACGGCAAGTCCGTCACCTTCATGCCCAAGCCCGTGTACGACGACAACGGCTCCGGCATGCACTGCCACCAGTCCCTGTGGAAGGGCGGCGAGCCGCTGTTCTACGACGAGAAGGGCTATGCCGGTCTCTCGGACGTGGCCCGCTGGTACATCGGCGGTCTGCTGGAGCACTCCTCCGCCGTGCTGGCGTTCACCAACCCCACGGTCAACTCCTACCGCCGCCTGGTCAAGGGCTACGAGGCCCCCGTGAACATGGTCTACTCGCAGGGCAACCGCTCCGCGGGCATCCGCATCCCCATCACGGGCACCAACCCCAAGGCCAAGCGCCTGGAGTTCCGCGCCCCGGACCCCTCCTGCAACCCGTACCTCGCGTTCGCCGCACAGCTGATGGCGGGCCTGGACGGCATCCGCAACCGGATCGAGCCCGCGGACCCGGTGGACAAGGACCTCTACGAGCTGCCCCCGGAGGAGGCCAAGGACATCAAGAAGGCCCCCACCTCACTCGAGGAGGCGCTGAAGGCCCTGGAGGAGGACCACGAGTTCCTGCTCGCCGGTGACGTGTTCACCGAGGACCTGATCGAGTCCTGGATCGAGTACAAGCGCGAGTTCGAGCTCAAGCCGCTCTCGCTGGTCCCCCACCCCCTGGAGTTCCAGCTCTACTACGGCGTGTGAGCTGCGCCCACTGACGGACCGGCGGCCCCGTTCCCTGTGGAACGGGGCCGCCGGTCCGTGCACGGGTTCGCGGCACCGGGTCTGGAGCACCCGGGTCTGGAGCACCCGGGTCTAGCGCACCCGGGTCTAGAGCACCACGGGCCGTTGCCCCGGTGCCGGCCCGTGGCGGCGGATGCGGCGCGTGGCCGGGTCCAGGGCCCAGAGGTAGATCCCGTACGTCAGCGCGAGCAGCGCGGCGATCACGCGGGCCGCGATGAGGCTGAGGTCCAGGTAGGGGAAGATGTCCAGCTGGTCCACCACGGCGTAGACCGAGAAGAACCCCGTGACGAAGAACAGCACGTCCGTCTGCCAGTCGGGGCGGATCCCGGTGATGGCGAACAAGGGGATCAGCCACACCACGTACCAGGCCTGGATGATCGGGGCGAGCAGCACGAAGCCCGCCATGGACCACGCGAGCCGGCGCATGATGGTGGCATCGCGCCCCACGAACATCAGCGCGATCGCCACGCCCGCCGCGACCACCGTGCCCAGGGTGTGCACGGCCTCCATCCACGCGGAGCCGTCGAGGCCCCACGAGTCCCCCACGAGCTGCGCGAAGAGCCCCAGCAGCCCGAAGGGCGCGTACCAGATGTACACCGTGCCCGGGGTGGACACCGCGGAGACCCACCCGAAGCCGAAGCCGCTGACCAGTCCCATGACGGCCAGCAGCACCACGGAGTAGGCCAGCGTGAGGGCCCACACCACGAACTTGCGGGGCCAGCCGGCGTTCCTGCCCGCCCACAGCAGGCCCACGAAGGGCAGGAACACCAGGGTGATGGGTTTGATGGCCACCGAGAGGGTCACGAGGGTGGTGCCGATCAGCCCACCCTTCCAGTTGCGCTGCACGGCCGCCGCGTAGGTTCCCAGCAGGGCGAGCGCGAGCATGATGGCGTCGTTGTGCGCGGCGATCACGAAGTTGGTGAGGAACAGCGGATTGGCCACCGAGAGCCACAGCGCGCGGCGGGGGTTGACCCCGTGCAGTCGGGCCAGGCGCGGGATCACCCACATGCACGCGATCACGGAGACCACGCACAGGGCTCGGAACAGCAACACCGCCACGTCGGGGTTGCCGCCCGACAGCGTGACCACCAGCTGCTCGATCCACAGGAAGACGGGCCCGTAGGGCGGAGGGGACTCGGCCCACAGCTGGTCCGCGCCGAGCTGGAAGAAGTTGTCGATGGACGAGACCCCGGACTCGTACGGGTTCAGACCGTTGGCCATGACCCGCCCCTGCCCGATGTACGAGTACACGTCACGGCTGAACAGCGGGATGCTCACGAGCATGGGCCCCGCCCACGCGGCGATCGCGATCAGCACCCACCGTGCGCTCTGCGGCCCCCACGGGTGCAGCTTCTGCCCCAGCCGCAGCCACTGCCGCACCAGGAGCATGGCCCCCAGGGCCAGCAGCACCACGGACACGACGACACCCAGGGTCTCGAAGCGCATCCACATGACCAGGGGATTGCGTCGCAGCCCGGACACACTGGCCAGCCACCCGACGCCCAGGGAGCCGAGGAACAGCATCACCGAGCCCAGCGTGCCCATGAGCACCGTCCGGCGCAGGGAGGACGACGTCGCCGCGTCCCGTTCCGCTCGCGGCGCACCCGTTCCCGGGGGCCTCGTGGCGTGGCGGTCCGTCGTGGACGTGGGGCGCACGGCGCTCCTCCCGGTCGAGTGCGTGCCGGGCGTGGACGAATGCTCCGGCGGGTGTCTCCTGTGCGGGTGCCCGGTGGAGACGTCGGGGCCGATCCTACCGCGCGGCGTCGGTACCGGGCCCGGGCGGCGTCGTGCCCGACCGGTGGGCGCCGTCGTGGCGGAACCCCGGGGCGGCCTCGCGCCGTGACCCGGGGCGGCATCCGGCCGCGGGCGCGGGAGGGGCGCGCGGCGCGATAGATTGGACGGCGTGACGACTGGAAACCGGAGAATCGTGTGGATCGACTGCGAGATGACGGGGTTGTCCCTGTCCGATGACGCGTTGATCGAAGTGGCCGCGCTCGTGACCGACGACGAGCTGAACGTGCTCGGCAGCGGCGTGGACGTGGTGATCAAGCCGCCGCAGCAGGCGCTGGAGCAGATGAACGACTTCGTGCGCACCATGCACGAGAAGTCCGGCCTGCTCCCCGAGCTGGAGAAGGGCACGGACATGGCCCAGGCCCAGGCCATGGTGCTGGACTACATCCGCGAGTGGGTTCCCGAGGCGGGCAAGGCCCCCCTGGGTGGCAACTCCGTGGGCACCGACAAGACGTTCCTGAGCCGGGACATGCCGGAGCTCGTGGACCACCTGCACTACCGGATCATCGACGTCTCCACGATCAAGGAGCTGGCCCGCCGCTGGTACCCGCGGGCCTACTTCCAGGCACCGGAGAAGACCGGCAACCACCGCGCGCTGGGAGACATCGAGGACTCGATCGACGAGCTGCGCTACTACCGCCACATCCTGTTCCCCGGGGACCCGGGGCCCACGTCCGACGACGCCCGCAGGGTCGCCGCGCTGATCCAGGCCTCCCCCACCCGTTCGGGCCACTGACCCCGCCTGCGCGGCCGGCGCCCCGATGCGGGAATGCGGCCGAACGTGCGCTATAGTGGTCGTCGTTGCCCGGAGGGACGCACAGCGTTCCGCAACGGGTTTCATGGTGGGCGTAGCTCAGTCGGCAGAGCGCCTGGTTGTGGTCCAGGAGGTCGCGGGTTCAACCCCCGTCGCTCACCCCATCACCCGAAGAACGCGGCATCCGGTGCGGATGCCGCGTTCTTCGTGTCCGGGCCGCTGCCCCTCGGACCAGCCCTCCCCCGAGACCGGACTCGCGTGCCGCCACGAACCACCGGCCCGGTGCGCGGGGCCCGGCGTTCGGCACCCCCGCATCCCGGTGAAGCCCCGTGCGACCCGCCTCAGCACAGCACGACGGCGGCCGGCCGCCCCGCGGGGGAAGCGACCGGCCGCCGTTCGAACCAGGCCCTACGGCTTGAGGACCACCTTGAGACAGCCGTCCTTCTTCTCCTGGAACATCTTGTACGCCTCAGGGGCGTCGTCCAGGGACACGTGGTGGGTCGCCAGGGACTCCAGCCCCAGGACGTCCTCCGGGCGGCTGGCGATCTCCAGCAGCTCGTCCGTCCAGTGACGGACGTGGCACTGGCCCATGCGCATGGTGATGCCCTTGTCGAACATCTCCATCATGGGCATGGGGTCGGCCATCCCACCGTAGACACCGGAGAGGGACACCGTGCCCGCGCGGCGCACGCTGTGGATCGCGCTGTGCAGGGCGTCCAGGCGGTCGATCCCCACCGTCTCGATGGTCTTTCGACCCAGGGCCTTGGGCAACCGGGCCGCACCCGCGACGATCTTCTCCGCCACCGGGTTGCCGTGGGCCTCCATGCCTACCGCGTCCAGGACGCCGTCCGGACCGCGCCCGTCGGTCATCTCGCGCAGCGTCTCGGAGACGTCGTCCACCTCGCGCAGGTCCACCGTCTCCACGCCCCAGCTCTTGGCCGTGGCCAGGCGCTCGTCCACGAGGTCCACTGCGATGACGCGCTGCACGCCCTGCAGCTTGGCGGAGCGCACCGCCAGCTGGCCCACGGGGCCGAGGCCCAGCACCGCCAGGGTGTCCTGCTCCCCCACGTTCGCGTACTTCACGCCCTGCCACGCGGTGGGCAGGATGTCGCTGAGGTAGAGGAAGCGCTCGTCGTCGAAGTCCTGGGGGAGCTTCACCGGGCCGAAGTCCGCGTGGGGCACCCGGACCATCTCGGCCTGGCCACCGGGCACGGCGCCATAGAGTGACGAGAACCCGAACAGGGCCGCCCCTGTGCCCATCTCACGCATCTGCGTGGTCTCGCACGCCGCGAAGAGGCCGCGGTCGCACATCCAGCAGTGCCCGCACGCGATCACGAAGGGGACGACCACCCGGTCTCCCGGTTTCAGGGAGGAGACCTCGGAGCCCACTTCCTCCACGATGCCCATGAACTCGTGGCCCAGCACGTCGTTCTTGTGCATGTACGGGCCCAGCACCCCGTAGAGGTGCAGGTCCGAGCCGCAGATGGCCGTGGAGGTCACCCGGACGATCGCGTCCGTGGGGTCCTGCAGCACGGGATCGGGAACGTTTTCAACCCGGACGTCGCCGAGTCCTTGCCATGTCAGTGCACGCATGCCCCCAGTCAATCACCGACGAGGCTTCCCGTCACCACCCCTGCGGGGGCCCGTTGACCGGGGAGCCGTGCGGTGCAGCCGCAGCACCCGCCACAGCACTCCCGCACACAGCACCAGCACGCCCGCGAGCACGGAGGTCAACGGCAGGGTGGCCACCAGCAGTACGCACAGGGAAGCCCCCAGCACGGACACGGCCCGCGGATACCGGCGGTGCTCACCGGTCTGGGTGAACGCGCTGAGGTTCGCCACGAGGTAGTACAGCAGCACACCGAAGGACGAGAAGCCGATGACCTGGCGGACGTCCCCCGTGAGGACCAGCAGCACCACCACCGCGCCGAGGGCGATTTCCGCCCGGCGCGGCACCCCGTGGTGCACGTCCAGCACGGCGAGGGGCCGGGGCAGGTCCCCCGTGCGCGCCATTGCCAGGGACGTGCGGGCAATGCCCGTGATCCCCGCCAGCAGGGCACCCAGGGTCGCGGCGGCTGCGCCCAGGCGCACCACCGGGGCCGTCCAGTCCCAGCCGCCGACCGCGGCGAGGTCCGCGAGCGGCGTCGTGGAGGCGGCGAGCGCGGCGGGGCCGAGGACCGCGAGCGACAGCATGGCGAGGACGCCGTAGACCACGAGAGCGCCGCTCAGGGCGATGACGATGGCGCGGGGGATCGTGCGGGCGGGATCGCGGACCTCCTCGCCCATGGTGGCGATCCGCGCGTACCCGGCGAACGCGAAGAACAGCAGCCCCGCGGCCTGCAGCACCCCGTAGGCACCCGCGGGCGGGGCCGAGGAAAAGGGTGCGACTCCTGCGGAGACTCCGGACTGCACTCCGGCCAGCGCCACGAGCGCCAGGACGGCGAGAACCAGAGCCACCAGGATCTTGGTGGCGCGTGCGGTGCGGCTGACCCCCAGGCAGTTGACGGTCACGAGGGCGACCACGGCCGCCGCGGCGACGAGCCGCTCCCACGGACCGGGGACGGCGTAGGCCGCGAACGTCATGGCCATGGCCGCGCAGCTGGCGGTCTTGCCGGTGATGAAGCACCACCCCGCGAAGAATCCCGGCCAGGGCCCCAGGCGCTCCCGGCCGTAGACGTAGCTCCCGCCCGCCACGGGGTACTGCGCGGCCAGCTGGGCGGAGGACAGCGCGTTGCACAGCGCCACGAGCCCCGCGAGCAGCAGGGCGAGCGGCAACCAGGTGCCGGCCGTCCGGGCCGCGGGCGCGAACACGGCGAAGATGCCCGCGCCGATCATCGACCCGAGGCCGATGGCCACGGCGTCGCCGAGTCCCAGGCGGCGCTGCATGGTGGGCTGAGTGGTCACGGAGTCTCCCTGCGCATCGGGCTTTGTCTCTGGGTCAACGGGGTCCGGACACGGCAGTGGGTGCAGCGACCACGCCGCTGCACCCACTGTGCCACTGCCCTCCGCGGAGGATCAGAAGACCGGCTTGCCGCCGGTCACGCCGATCACCGTGCCGGAGACGTAGGACGCCTCCGAGGGGCTCGCCAGGAACACAAAAGCACCGGCCATCTCCGACGGCTGGCCGGCCCGGCCCAGCGGGGTGTCGCCGCCGAAGGCCGGCATGGCCTCACCCGCCTTGGTGGCGGGTTGCAGCGGCGTCCAGATGGGCCCGGGGGCCACGGCATTGACGCGGATGCCCTTCTCCCCCAGCTCACTGGCCAGGTTGACCGTGAAGTTGTTGATCGCGGCCTTGGTGGAGGCGTAGTCGATCAGGTTCTCGGAGGGGTCGTAGGCCTGGATGGAGCTCACGTTGATGATGGACGAGCCCTCCGTGAGGTACGACAGCGCCTGCTGGGACACCCAGAACAGGGCGTACAGGTTGGTCTTGAAGACCCGGTCCATCTCCTCGGTCTTCAGTCCCTGCAGGCCGCCGTCCCGGCGCGCCCACTGGAAGCCCGCGTTGTTGACCAGGATGTCCAGTCCGCCGAGCTGCTCGGCGGCCTGGTCCACGACGCCGCGCGCCTGGGACTCCTCGCGCAGGTCCGCGGGGAGCAGGACCGCCTTTCGGCCGGCCTTCTTGATCCACTGCCGGGTGTCCTCGGCATCGGACTGCTCCTCGGGCAGGTAGTTGATGGCCACGTCCGCACCCTCACGGGCGAAGGCGATGGCCACCGCACGGCCGATCCCGGAGTCGCCGCCCGTGACGAGGGCCTTGAGGCCCTCGAGCCGACCGCGGCCCACCCAGTTCTGCTCGCCGTGGTCCGGGAACGGCGTCATGTCCGTGGACAGCCCGGGAGGGGTCTGCTCCTGCTCGGGGAAGCCGCCGTCCTCGCCGGCGAGCTGCTGTGCGTTCTTGTCTGCTGCGAACTTGTCTTCCGTCATGATCCCATTGTGCCCCGCGGACTGCGGGGCCGTCACCCACCTGACGGGGTGGCCGTCACCGGGGCGGGAATGCTCACGAGCCGGGAGTGGGCCCCGGCTGGTCGCTGGGGTCCATCCCGTGCTGCACACCCCAGAGCACGGCCTGGCTGCGGCGTTCCACGCCCATCTTGCGGTACGCGGAACGGATGTAGGACTTCACGGAGTTGATGCTCAGGAAGCAGCTGCGCGCAATCTGGTCGTTGGTGAACCCCTGGGTGATGAGCCCCACCACCTCCGCCTCCCGCGCGGAGAGACCCTCGGGGCGGCCCGGCCAGTCCGGCAGGGCGATGTCCTCCCGAACGGGTTCCGGGGACACCACGCGCTGACCCTCGTGCACCCGCACCAGGGCCTCGGCCAGGTCCGCGGCGCTGAGCTCCTTGGAGAGGAATCCGTCGATACCCATGTCCATGGCCTCGGACACCCGGTCGGCACTCACGTTCCACGTGTACATGACCACCTTGCGGAAGCGCGGTTCCGCGATCAAACGGGGCACCTCTGCGGTGCCGCGTTCCGTGGCGGCGAACGCGTCGTAGAGCACGAGGTCCGCACCGCCGTCGGGCAGTCCCTCCGAATTGCGTTCCACGACCCTCAGGCGGGGGTGGTCCTGCAGCATGCGCCCGAGTCCTTCGACGATCACGGGGTAGTCGTTGATGAGGGCGAGCGAGATCTCCGAGCGTGCGTCTGTCACCCGACGAGCATAATAGTAAGCTCACGCATCATCGGTCGAACAATGTTCGACCGCAGACCATTCATTCCCCTCACGGCGCAGGTGTCCCAGCCGCTCCAGCTCGTGAAGCCACCCTTCCATGGGGTCGAAGCCCCACGTCCCGCGGAAGATGTTCGCGTTGCGCGCGATCGCCCGCGCGTGCTGCACCGGAGGCGACTGCGATGGGTGGTGCTGGTGGTAGGCCGCCGCGCCACCCAGCCACCACAGTCCTCCGCCGACCGCGGCGATCCGCTGGCCGAAGTCCGTGTCCTCGCCGCCGTAGCCCACGTAGCGCTCGTCGAATCCCCCGGCGGCGTTCCACGTGGCCACGGTACAGGCCATGGACAGCGACCACAGCATACGGGGGTCGGCGGCCACGAGCTCCCCGGGCGGGGGCAGCACGCGTGCGGCGTGGTCGCGCCCGAGCCGGGCCGCGACCTCGGGCGTGTGCTCCGCGTCGGTCATCCCCTCCGGCAGGTACTGCACCCGCCCGCTCACCACCGCGTGCTTCCCGCGCAGCTCGCGCAGCGCGCGCGAGTAGTCGCGCACGAGGTCCCGGTGCGGCAGACAGTCCACGTCCAGCAGCACCACGGAGTCCGCGCCGAGCTGCGCGGCCCGCTGCACACCGGCGTTGCGGGCCGCGGCCAGGGGCAGCTCGTCGCACGGCTCCAGCTCCACGACGTCGCTCGGAAGGTCCGCGCGCAGCCGCACCACCCCGCCGATCTGCGGGTCCCCCATGCTCACCACCACGTGCACCAGCGGGGCCTCGCTCTGCACCGCGAGCCACTCCCTCTGCCGCCGCAGGTGGGTGTGCCGCCCACTGGCGATCGTCACCACGGCCGTGCTCATGGCCTCTCCCCTCGCAGCAGGGCCTCCAGGGCCGCCGCGACCCGGTGGGCGCCGTCGCCGTGGCGCCACACGTCCCACCGCTGCCCACCCAGGGTGAGGGCGCGTTCCAGGAGCACGGGCCAGTCGGCGGGTGACGGCCAGTGCTCGAGGCCCACGCAGATCCCGGCGCGCTCCAGGGCTGCGGCCGTGGCCAGCTGCTCGTCGTGCGGTCTCGGCTGGGCCACCACCACGGCGGGGACACGCGCGGCGGAGAGCTCGGCCACGGCATTGTTGCCACCGTGCGTCACCACCACGGCGGCCTCGTGGAGCTCACGCCACAGGTCAGGGGAGGGCGCGTCCGGGGTGCGGACGGTCCAGCGCCAGCCGGGCGTCGCGGCCCGGGCCGCGGCGATCTCCGCGTCCCCCACCACGGTCCCGCCACGGCCCCACACAACCAGCACGCTCCCACGGTGCACGACGCCGCTCGGCGGCTCGGCGGCGTCGGCTCCTGTGGCCGGCGTGGCGGGTTGCAGCGGGTGCCTCCCCACCCCGGCGGCATCCCGCACGGGAGCGTCGAAGCGGGAGATGGCTCCGGTGAACGTGGTCTTGCGGTTCCACTCCTCGGGCCAGTACGGCTCGGCAGTCTCGGCGGACCACGGCGCGACGAGGGCCGTGGCGGCGTCGTAGGCCGCACGGTGCGTGCGGTCGGTGCGGTCGCCGCGCATGGCCATGACGACCGTGGGAACGCCCATGAGCCGGGCCAGCAGGGTGACCTCGGCGGAGGTGTCCGTGACCATGAGGTCCACGTCGGCGCGGAGACGATCGGCCAGCAGCCCCATCCGCTCGCGGTGCCCGGGGTGGCCCAGGGGCGCCCAGTGCAGCACCCCGTTGGCCGTGGGGTCCTCCGGCTGGTCGGTGGTGTCCGGCGGCAGCTGGACCCACTCCCCCGGCCAGTCCGGCGGGCACTCGAGCGTGCTGAAGCCCAGCACGGGAACGCTCAGCTCACGCGCGATCTGGGTGGCCCGGTTGCGGTGCCCCAGGCCGTGGTGGTGCACGTAGTAGCCGATCACGCGCGCACCAGCTCCCGGTAGAGCTGCGCATAGGCGTCCACCGTGGCGTCCAGGGAACAGTTCTCGAGCGCGTAGCGCCGCACGCGCGCCCGGTCCATGCCCACCACGAGCGGCAGCATCGCGGCCGCTGCGGCCACCGTCTCCGCCTCGCTCGCACCGGGCTGGGACGTGAGACCGCCGGGGAAACGCACGATCTCGCTGAGACCACCGCGGGCCACGGCGAGGACGGGGGTGCCGCAGGCCATGGCCTCGGCGGCCACCAGCCCGTAGGGCTCCTCCCACGCCGGGGTCACGAGGCTCGCCGCACTGCGGCCCGCGAGCTCGCGGAGCTGGTCCGTGTCCAGGTGACCGACGTAGGTCACGTTCTCGTCCAGTAGGGGCTTCAACCGCGTCTCGAAGTACTGCCGGTCCGCCACGGGCCCCGCGATGCGCAGCCGCCACCCCGCCTTGATCGCGATCAGGGCGGCCACGTGGGGGGCCTTCTCGGGCACGATCCGTCCGGACCACACGAGCGCGTCCCCGCCCGGACCCGGGCGCCACTCGTGAGGGTCCACGCCGTTGCGGATCACGCGCGCGGGCGTGACCGTGCTCCACAGCTGCGCCACGGAATCGCTGACGGCCACCGTGTGGGCGGCCGGTGTGAGGCGCAGCGCGGGTTCGAGCCACGGCGTGGCGGGGGTGTGCAGCGTGGTCAGCAAGGGCTGCGGGATGGCTGCGGACATCACGATGGGCAGGAAGTGCAGGGAGTTGTTGTGCACCACGTCGATGTCCGGCCGGGACGCGAACGCCCGCATGACCTGCAGGTAGGAGAACGTCTCCCGCACCTGGGCCTCCGGGGGCATGGAGACGTCGTTGCGGGCCTCGTCACTGAGCACGAGCGGTTCCACGTCCAGCTCCTCGATGCCCAGCTGGGGGTCGGAACCGGGTGCGGCGAAGACCACCACGTCGATGCCCCTCGCGCGCAGCCCGCGGGCCAGGTGCCACGTGAAGGACTCCAGACCGCCGGAGAACGGCGGGATGATGGGGAAGCGGTCGTGCGCCAGGAGGGCGACCTTCATGCGGGATCCCCTCCCGTCCGGCCGAGCGCGGCCGACGCGCGCCGGTAGACCTCCGTGTGGGAGGCGGCAATCCGGCGTCGTTGCTCCGCGCGCTCCTCGGCGGACGCCTGCCACGGCGGGCTGCCGGGAAGGGAGGCGAGGGCGGCGTCGATCTGACCCTCGTCCGGTCGACCGCTGTGGTCCCAGTCGAAGCCGAGCACCCCGGGGTGCTGCTCGTGGTAGAAACCCGTGTGCGGCGCGAGCACCCTGGTGCCGAGGTCGTGGCACAGCTCCAGCCATCCGGAGTGGGAGCCGAAGCGGTAGGCGAGGACCGAGAGGTCCAGACCACGAAGGTGCTCCCACAGCTGCTCGTCCGTGTAGACCCCGTGGACGTCCACCCGGGTGTGCGGGGTGGAGCGGGCCGTGTCCAGCAGCTGCGCCACCCGGGGGTCGTGGTGGCGCTCACCGGGTGTGACCACGTCCGTGTGCGCGTCGAGCACCAGCCGGATCTGACCCCGGGCCGCGCGCTCCAGCAGCAGCCGGGCCACAGGAAGAGGGTTCATGTTCGCGCGCATGCTCTTGAAGCTCAGCCCCACGGTGGGGGCCGGTCCCACGGGCCCACGGGGCTGCCACCGGTCCAGCGGCAGGACGTGCGGGTGCGGGATGACCGTGGCCTCACGCCCCCAACGCTGCTCGACGGTCCGTGCGGCGCCGGGGGTCAGCGTGATCAGACCGTCCGCGGCGGGGACCAGGACGTCCAGGGCGGCGTCCTGGGCGGCGGGATCCACCTGGTGCGGGTTGCGGAGGTCGTGGACCGTGTAGACGAACGGCTTGCCGAGCCCGTGGAGGGTGTCAACGATGCGTTGCAGAGTCCCGGGCGGGGTCTGGTCGAAGCCGAAGTGCAGGTGGTAGAGGTCGAAGTCCTCGCAGTGGGCACGGATCCAGGACTCGTCGAGCATGACCAGCGGCCACCACGCGGCTCCCGGCACGGCTCGTGCGGGAGCGGGATCCGGCAGGCGGGTGACACCGTGGTCCCCGGCGGGATCGCTGAGGTGCTGCACGTACGCGTGGCCGTGGGGTAGTGACGCGACCCTCACTCGGTGGCACCTCCTGCGGTTCATGGGCCCGGGCCCACGGATGGGCACCGGCGGGACGCCGGGTCGGGAGCGGACGGGACCGGAACGGGCAGAACGCCCGGTGCAGGTTCCCGTGCTGCACTCCGGCGAGGATACACATCTTACTGACGGTTCCGACACGATATATTGTGCTTCGGCTGGGCGCCGCCGCATGCGGCTCCGCCGAGCACCGGGCCCCGGCCCGGGCGCCGCACCGTAGACCCGTGAATCCCGAGGTACCCCCGCATGAGCATCCGTCCGATTGTGATCTCCGGCAACCCCGTGCTGCACCGGCCCGCCGCCCGGGTCACGGAGTTCGACGACGCCCTGCGCACCCTGGTCGCGGACATGCACGAGACGATGGACGCGTCCCACGGCGTGGGTCTTGCCGCCCCGCAGATCGGGGTGGGGCTGCGGATCTTCACCTACCTCTTCGAGAACGAGGACGGGGTGGCCCCGCGCGGGACCCTGGTCAACCCGGTGCTCACCACGGGGAAGATCTCCGAGGTGGCCCCGGACCCGGACGAGGAGGCCGAGGGCTGCCTGTCGGTGCCCGGCCAGGCGTGGCCGCTCAAGCGCGCGGAGTGGGTGCGCATCGCGGGCCAGGACGAGAACGGGGATCCCGTGGCGTTCGAGGCCAACGGCTGGTTCGCCCGGGTGATGCAGCACGAGTACGACCACCTGGACGGCAAGCTGTATGTGGACCGGCTCAACCCCAAGTGGTCGCGCAGGGCCCGCAAGGCCGTGGCCCGTGAGAAGTGGGGCTCGGACTCCACGTGGCTGCCCGGCGTGGACGAGGATCCCTTCGGCCACTGACGCCGCGCGCACCGCCGCCCCGCCGACCGTCCCGCACCGGCACGGCACGGGCGGTCAGGGTGCCAGCACCACCGTCAGCACCCCCGCCGAGCGACTCGTCGGATCCTTCAGCTCCACGTGCCAGCGCTCGGCCAGCGCGTCACGGACCTCGTGCACCGTGTCCAGCGCACCCCCGGCGCGGCGAACCTCGCACAGGGCCCGCGCCACGAGCCCCCGCGTGTGCTTGGCCTGGTGCGAGACGACCGAGCGGGTGCCGTCCGCCTTCTCCTGCTCCACGCGCACCGTGACGGTGCGGGGCGCGGGTGCCTTCCATGCCGCGGCGTAGGCGGCAGAGCGGCAGTCCACAACTACCTGGTCCGAGGCGAGCTCGTCCAGCACCGGTGCGAGGCGCGGTTTCCACCAGCTGCTGAGTTTTCCCGTGCCCGGCAGCGCGGTTCCCATGGACAGCCGGTAGGCCGGAATCCGGTCCGTGGGGCGCACCGCACCCCACAGCGCGGAGATCACCAGCAGTGAGGAGTCCGCCACCTCGCGGGCCCTGGGCGACAGGGTCGCGGCGTCCAGTGCGTCGTAGAGCACCCCGGTGTAGACCTCCAGGGCCGGCGCGGCGGGTGCGGTGCGCAGCTGCCGGTTGCGGGCGACGTCGGCGGCCAGCGACGGGCCGACGCCCAGCACCTGCAGCGCGTCCTCTCCCCCGCTGACCTCGGCGAGGCGCCGCACCAGCCACTCGCGGTGCGGTGTCAGCGCGGGCAGGTGGAGGGCGGCCAGGTCCAGGGGGGCGCCCTCGGCGGGCGCGGTCTTCGACTCGGAGGGCGGCAGCAGAATCAGCACCCCACGAGTGTAGGTGGACAGGTGGGCCTGTGAGCCGGGTTCTGTGCCGCGGCCAGTTGCCCGCACCGCGGTGACGACCATCCATCTAGGCCGTGCGTTGCCGCACGGCTCGAGCAGCCTACCCGGACGCTCGGGCGAGCAGCCCTCGAACGCGCCCTGCATGGCCTTGCTCCGGACGGGGTTTACCGAGCCGCACCGGTCACCCGGCGCGCTGGTGGTCTCTTACACCACCTTTTCACCCTGACCCGCTCGTGGCGGGCGGTCTGTTTTCTGTGGCACTGTCCTGCGGGTTTCCCCGAGTGGGTGTTACCCACCGTCCTGCTCTGCGGAGCCCGGACTTTCCTCGAGGCGCCGTCGCGAACGACGACGCCGCGCGGTCGCCCGGCCCACCTGTCCGCCCCGATCCTACCGCGCGAGAAGGCCGCCCCGCCGTTCCCCGACCGGCGGACGCGGCCGGAGCATGCGATCCGCTCACGCCGCCCCGGGGCCCGGGCGTGGGCCGACCCACGCGTCAGAGCACGAGCATGGCCGAGCACTCGGGGCACTGCGGAATCATGGACTCCGGCGTGGCCTCCAGCGCGGCGGCGTCCGCGGGGCTCAAGCGGGTGCCGCATGCACCGCACGTCCCGTGCTCCCAGCGGGCGACGGCGATCCGGCCGCCCCCGCGCGCGGTCCGCAGCGCGTCGTAACGGGCGAGCAGGCCCGCGTCCGTGGCCGCGGCCAGCCGGGAACGCTGCTCCCCCAGCGCGGCGTGCTGCTCCTTCAGGGCGGCGAGCTCCGCGTCCCGCTCCGCCACCGCCGCGCGGGCCTCGGAATCCGCCGCGCGCAGCAGGGGCAGCTTGCGCTCGCGGTCCGCCGCGACCTCCTCCGCGTGGTCCATCGCGGCGAGCTGCGCCTCCTCCGCGGCTGCGCGCTGGGCCGTGAGCGTGTCGATCTGGTGCTGGATGCCCATGAGGTCCTTGGAGGTGCCTCCCGCGTTGAGGCGCTGCGTGTCCCGGTCGATCTTGGCCTGGATCGCGGACACCGCGGCCTCGGCGCTCTCCACCGCGTCCTGGGCCCGGCGCTGGGTGGCGTCCAGCTCCTGGGCCGCCGCGATGGCCTGCGACCGGCGCCGCATGAGCCCGGCCACGGTCTCCGAGCTCTGCAGGGCCTTGGCCCGGTTCAGCGTGGTCAGGATCTGGGAGTCCACCGACTGGAGGTCGAGCAGAGCGGGCAGTGCGGAGCGGGACGAGGTCATGAGCTTCTCCTGGGGTCCGGGTGCGGCTGCCGGGACGGTCGTGCCGCGGGGCGGGTGGTGGGCGGGGCGGGGGCTCCGGGCGGTGCCACCGCGCGGTTCACGGGTGGCTGGTGCGCGGCGGGAGCCCGGATGCCTCCGGTGGGCCACCCCGCCCGTGGCGTCTCACTGCGGCGGGGTGGCCACCGTGAGATCCCACGGGTCGGTGCGCAGCGTGCTCACGTGGATCTCCACCGCGAAGCCGCGGGCAGTCAGCGCGCGCTGCAGGTCCTCGGCGGCCCACGGGAGCCACAGGGCCTCGCTCGCGGAGTGCGCGGCGTCCACCAGCGCGGGGGTGCCGTGCTCCCCCGGCCCGAGGGCGCGCTCCCTGGCCTCCGACGCCGGGTGGTGGCGCAGGTCCGCGGTCACGTAGACGTCCGCGCCGTGGCTGCGCACGACGTCGAAGAGGGAGTCCCCCGAGCCGCCGCACACCGCCACCGTGCTCACGCGCCGGTCCGGGTCACCCGCCACCCGGAGTCCCTGCACCGTGGGCGGGATGCGCCGCGCCAGCCGTTCGGCGAGCTCCCGCAGGGTCACCGGCTCGTCCAGGGTTCCCACACGGCCCAGCCCCGTGCGGGGGTCGGAGAAGTGCGGAACGAGCGGAGCGGCGTCGTCGGGCCCGACACCGCACGCCGCGATCAGGGCGTCCGAGACGCCGCGGCGGGCCGAGTCCGCGCTGGTGTGGCAGCACAGCAGGGCGCAGCGGTTCTCCACGAGGTCGTGGACCACGCGACCCTTGAAGCCGTCCGCGGCCACGGACGTGACGCCGCGCAGCAGCAGGGGGTGGTGGGTGAGCAGCAGGTCGGCTCCTGCATCCACGGCCTCCCGGACCACGCCGGCCACGGGATCGACGGCCAGGTGGATGCGCCGAACCGGGGCCTCGGGGCGCCCGAGCACCAGACCGGACGCGTCCCAGTCCTCCTGGAGCCGGAAGGGCCACAGTGCGTCCGCCGCGGCGACGACGTCCTGGACCGTGGGGTGCGGATCGGATGACGGCTGATCGGTGCTCATGGCCCCATCCTAGGAGCGCGGCCTCCGCCACGGGCGGGGAATCTTCTGGCGCGCCACGCGTTGTACTGGGCATGACTTCATCGACGCCGCAGACGTTCGTGCTGGCCGGTGGCTGCTTCTGGTGCCTGGACGCCGTGTACCGCAGGGTGCGCGGAGTGCAGAGCGTGCGCAGCGTGTACACGGGCGGGCACACCCCGCACCCGGACTACGAATCGGTGTGCTCCGGAACCACCGGCCACGCCGAGGCCGTGGAGGTCGTGTTCGACCCGGACGTGGTGCCCGCGGACGTGATCCTGGACCTGTTCTTCACGGGTCACGACCCCACCACCCTGAACCGCCAGGGCTACGACGTGGGCACGCAGTACCGCTCAGCCGTGTTCCCGGCGGACGAGGAGCAGCGCCGCCTCTTCGAGGCCGCCATCGTGCGCGCCCAGGAGCTGTTCGACGACCCCGTGGTCACCACGGTGGAGCCACTGGGCCCGCTGCACGAGGCCGAGGACTTCCACCAGGACTTCTACGGCAACCAGCCGTTCAACGGCTACTGCCAGGTGATCATCAACCCCAAGCTCGCGAAGGTTCGCCAACATTACGCCGCGTGGCTCACGGACTGAGAGACCGCTGGAACCCGGGGCTACGCTGACACGGATTCCGGGCACTCGCCCGGCACCGCCGTGCCGCGAGTGCGATACCGCAGAACTGCGACACCACAGGACAAGGAGACAAGTGATGGGCAAGATCTACAACGACGTCACGGAGATCGTGGGGGGCACCCCCCTGGTGCGCCTCAACCAGCTGGACAAGGACCTCCCCGGCAACGTGGCGGTCAAGCTCGAGTTCTACAACCCCGCCAACTCCGTGAAGGACCGGATCGGCAAGGCCATCGTGGACGCCGCCGAGGCGTCCGGGCAGCTCAAGCCCGGCGGGACCATCGTGGAGGGCACCTCCGGCAACACGGGCATCGCCCTGGCCATGGTGGGTGCCGCCCGCGGCTACAAGGTCATCCTCACCATGCCCGAGACCATGTCCACCGAGCGTCGGGTCATGCTGCGCGCCTACGGCGCGGAGATCGTGCTCACCCCGGGCGCGGACGGCATGCGCGGCGCCGTGGACAAGGCCCAGGAGATCGTGGACACCACCGAGAACGCCGTCCTGGCCAGCCAGTTCGCGAATCCCGCCAACCCGCAGATCCACTACGAGACCACCGGACCCGAGATCTGGAACGACACCGACGGCGCCGTGGACGTCTTCGTCGCCGGCATCGGCACGGGCGGCACCATCTCCGGTGCCGGCAAGTACCTCAAGGAGCAGAAGCCGGAGGTCCGGCTCGTCGCCGTGGAGCCCTCCGACTCCCCGCTGCTCACCGAGGGCAAGGCCGGCCCCCACAAGATCCAGGGGCTGGGCGCCAACTTCGTGCCGGACGTGCTGGACCGCGAGATCTACGACGACGTCTACGACGTCACCGTGGAGGACTCGGTCCATTACGCCCGGGAGCTCGGCAGCAAGGAGGGCATCCTGGGCGGGATCTCCACCGGCGCGATCATCTGGGCCGCGCTGCAGGAGGCCGCCAAGGAGGAGAACCGGGACAAGCTGATCGTGGCCGTGGTGTGCGACTACGGCGAGCGCTACGTCTCCACCATCCTGTACGAGGACATCCGGGGCTGAGCCCCGGTCAGACCGCCCGGGGCGCGGGACACCCGTCCCGAGCATCCGTTGCACATCGGCGGGCACCGGTTCACCGGTGCCCGCCCCGTTCCACACCAGGGGGTAGCACGCGTGGGTTTCTGGCGCAGACTGCACGAGGACCTCGAGACCGCCCGCACGCACGATCCGGCGGCCCGCTCCAGCGTGGAGATCGTCCTGAACTACTCGGGGCTCCACGCCATCTGGGCGCACCGGCTGTCCCACCGGCTGTGGCAGAACCCCGACCGTCGGCTGCTGGCGCGCACCGTGTCCCAGCTGGCGCGCTTCGCCACGGGCGTGGAGATCCACCCCGGCGCCACGATCGGTCGGCGTTTCTTCATCGACCACGGCATGGGCGTGGTGATCGGCGAGACCGCGGAGATCGGTGACGACGTGATGCTCTACCACGGTGTGACCCTGGGCGGGCGGTCCTTGGCGCCCGTGAAACGCCACCCCACGGTGGAGGACCGGGTCACAATCGGTGCGGGTGCCAAGGTGCTGGGGCCCATCACGGTGGGGCACGACTCTGCCGTGGGCGCCAACGCCGTGGTGGTCAAGGACGTCCCCGCGGACTCGATCGTCACCGGCATCCCCGGCAAGGTCCGCCCCCGCACGCCCGAGAAGAAGGCCCCGCTCGTGGACCCCGCCGCGTACGTGGACCCCGCCATGTGGATCTGACGCGGCGGCACTGCACCTGGCTCCAGGAATGCGCAACGGGCCGGGTTCCCCGCGGGGAACCCGGCCCGTTCTCATGCGCTGCGTCCCACGACGACGCCGCGCGACCGCCTCAGGAAACGACCTCGGAGCGGTCCCCGCTCCACAGCACGTGGAAGCTGGAGTCCGGGTCGTCAACGCGCTTGTACGTGTGCGCCCCGAAGTAGTCGCGCAGCCCCTGGGTCAGTGCCGCGTTCAGGCGCGGGCGGCGCAGCGCGTCGTAGTACGCGAGCGCGGATGAGAACACCGGTGCGGGAATGCCGCGCTCGACGGCGCGTGCCACCACGCGGCGCCAGGCCGGCAGAGCGTCCTCGATGGACTTCACGAACTCCGGCGCGAACAGCAGGTTCAGCGGGGCCTTGTCCCCCTCGTAGGCGGCCATGATCACGTTCAGCAGCTCGGCGCGGATGATGCAGCCGTTGCGCCACAGGCTCGCGATCGAGGCGAGGTCCAGGTTCCAGCCGTACTCGCGTCCGGCCATGGTGAGCATGTCCAGGCCCTGGGCGTAGGAGACCAGCTTGGACGCGTAGAGCGCCTTGCGGACGTCGTCCACGAACTCCGGGTCCTTCACCACGTCCTCGGTGGTGTCACCGATGCCCGCGGGCAGCACCTCCTGGGCCTCCTTGCGCATGGCGGGTTCGGAGGAGGACAGCGCGCGGGCGAACACGGACTCGGCGATCGCGGTGACCGGGGAGCCGAGCTCCAGGGCCTCCTGCACGGTCCAGCGCCCGGTGCCCTTCTGGCCCGCGGCATCCGCGACGATGTCGATGAACGGCTTGCCGGTCTTCGGGTCCACCTGGCGCAGCACCTGCGACGTGATCTCGATCAGGTAGGAGGACAGTTCGGTGGTGTTCCACTCGTCGAACACGTCTGCCTGCTCGGCGGGCTCGAGCCCGGCCACCGAGCGCAGCAGCTCGTGGGCCTCGCCGATCACCTGCATGTCCGCGTACTCGATGCCGTTGTGCACCATCTTGACGAAGTGCCCGGCGCCGTCCGTGCTGATCCACGCGCAGCAGGGAGCACCGTCGTCCGCCTTGGCGGAGATGTCCTCGAGCATGGGCCCCAGTGTGCTGTACGACTCCTCGGAGCCACCCGGCATGATGGAGGGGCCGTTGAGCGCGCCCTCCTCGCCACCGGAGACGCCGACGCCCACGAAGTGCAGCCCGTTCTGCGCGCACTCGCGCTCACGGCGGCGGGTGTCCTGGAAGTAGGAGTTGCCGCCGTCGATGATGATGTCGCCCTCGTCCAGCAGCGGGGTGAGCTGCTCGATCACGGAGTCCACGGGCGCACCCGCCTTGACCATGACCAGTACGCGGCGCGGGCGCTCGAGGGAGTCCACGAGCTCCTGCATGGTCTCCGTGCGGATGAAGTCGCCCTCGGAGCCGTGCTCCTGGATCAGCGCATCCGTCTTGGCGGACGAGCGGTTGTGCAGCGCCACGGTGTAGCCGTGGTGCGCGAAGTTGCGGGCAAGGTTGGCGCCCATCACGGCAAGGCCGGTGACACCGATATCAGCTTTCTTTTCTGCAGCCATGGTTCCTAGCCTACGCACCCGGACCGACAGCGCGCAGACCCGTGCATGGCGCGGGTGGGTGGGCACGCAATGCGAAAAACCCCGGAGCCGTATGGCTCCGGGGTTCCCCTCGCGGTGGAGACCGACGGAATCGAACCGCCGTATCTGTCACGCCCGAAGGCGATCAAGCGCACCAGCGTCCCCTGGTGAACAGCTGCGGCCTCCCGCCTACTGCCCCATCATCTTAACGCCAGGTGACGCGCTCGTGTCAAACCGGACAGCTCCGTATGAGCGGCACGTGTGCAAGCTCACCCCACCCGTCCTGGGCGGGGACCCGACCGAACGGTAGGCTGACTCCCAATCGGGTGCTGGCAGCTGCTCCAGTCGTGCCCACCCGATCCCGGGCCTTTAGCTCAGCTGGTAGAGCGCTACGTTTACACCGTAGATGTCGTCGGTTCGATCCCGGCAGGGCCCACCAGCGCACGCCCCGCCCGTCCTCGCACGGGCGGGGCGTCTGCATCTCCGGGTCCCCGACCCGTGGTGCACGGGACTCCGCAGCCGTGGCTCTGTCCACAGACGGGCCCGCACCCCTTCCAGGTGGTTTCCCCGCGTGTCTAGCGTGGGCGCGTGAACACACTCACGGGGATCATGGGCGGGCAGAGCGGCCCGGGATGGACACGGTGCTGCGCGGGCGGGAGCGGCGAGCCGGCGCGGGGAAGAAGGGCCGCCGCGAGCACGCCCCGGGCGACCGTGCCACCGGCCGGGTGCCCGTGCGGCGTCGCCTCTCGTCCCTGTGCGGGAGCGGTCTCGTGAGCGGCCCGTCGCGCGCCCGGGTGGCCCCCTACCGACCGGGGCGCCCCTCGAGGAGGCGTGCCAGCCCAGCGTCCGTACTGGAGCGGCTCGTGGCGTGGCTCGTGTGGCCCGTGGTCCTGGGGCTCCCGCCACTGCTCTTCAACCTGCGGGTGGGCTTCGGGCTCGAGGGACTCCACGCGGTCATCCACCTCGTCGTCGGCCTGCCCATCGCGTGGATCGCGGGCGCGGTGCTGGCCATTCTCGTGACGGCGCGCGCCTGCCTGGTGATGCCCTACGCCGCTGGGGCGTGGAGCACGGGCTTCCTGCTGTTCCACTGGCTGATGCAGATCCTCCTCGGACTGGCACTGGGGGATGTTGTAGACCCCCGCGGAACCACGGTTCCCAGTCCCCTGGAACGGTGGGGTCTCACGCAGCGCACGGCGGACGAGATCTCCATGACCGCTTTCCACGGTGCCTGGATCGGCGCGCTGGCCGCGCTGATCGCGGCGGTGGTCGAGTTGGGGACGGTCCCTCGGCGGCGTCCGCAACCGCCTCCCGCCCCGCCTGCCGGCTGACCCCGCCACCCGTGCCGGTGGGCGCGACCCGGTGCGGGGCCTCGGTCGATCCGGGGCCGCCACGTGGAGTCAGTCGGCGGGTGGACGCCACATCCCAATCGCAGGCACCGTTCCACGGCAGGCAACGGGACCGCGGGAACGGAAGCCGAAGCGTTCGTAGTACGGAACCAGGTCGGTGGTGGAGGCCTCCAGGTAGGCCCCGGCGTGCTGCCGGTCGATGTCCGCCAGACGGTCCTCGAGCAGGCGGGATCCCACCCCTGTGCCCTGGGCGCCCGGCGCCGTGGCCAGCGCCTTGAGGTACCAGTGGGGGGACGTCGGCTGCGCGCGCTGCGTGAGCAGCTCGGTGGCGAGTGCGTCCGGGAAACGGGTGCGGAAGATCCGGGCGTAGCTCACCACGCCAGGCAGCATCCGGGGGAAGGAGACCTTCGTGCCCGGGGCGGTCCACAGGGCGGCACCGAGCGGACGCTCCTCCCCCGGCCGCACGGCCAGGTAGACGTGGCCGCCCGCTGCGAACGCCTCCCGTATGATGCGCCGCCACAGCAGGGTGAGGGCCTCGAGCACATCGCCGTGGGGCAGCAGACCGACCACGTGCGGATCAGTCGCGAACGCCTCGGCGAGCACCGCGGCTGTCCGGTCGGTGTCCGCGCGGGACGCGGGGACGATCTCGAGCTGCGGTACGGGCTGGACAGGGCGGTTACTGTTCTGCGTCACACCCCCAGGCTAACAGTTGATGCGTCACCGGGAGAGTCCGCCGCGATGCCGCACCCGGTCTGACCTGCGGTGGAACCGGAACGCGGCCGCGACGGCTGCGGGGGCTGCGTGCCTACAGCAGCCGCGGCTGGGTGACCGTGTCCGCGGACTTCTTCGCCCGACGACGCCGCGGGGCCGGCTTCTCGTCCTGGTCCTCGTCCGTGGTCCCGGCGCTCCGTGCGGACTCCGGCTCCTCGCCCGGCGCATCCCGGCGCGCGGCGCGGCGTCGTGCGGCGTGTGCCGCGGCGGAGCGCGTTGCTGGCGGGACGAGCGTCTGCTGGCCCGCGAGCTCGGCCTGCTGGTCCCGTAGCACGTCGATCGCGCGCTCGAAGTCCTCCAGATCCTCGAACGCCTGGTACACGGACGCGAACCGGAGGTAGGCCACCACGTCCAGGCGGCGCAGCGGCGGCAGGATCGACAGGCCCACGTCGTGCGCCTCCACCTCCGCGCTGCCGGAGGCGCGGATGGACTCCTCGACCTCCTGCGCGAGCATCGCGAGATCGTCCTCGCTCACGGGTCGCCCCTGACACGCCTTGCGCACGCCGTTGACGATCTTCTGGCGGTCGAACGGCTCGGTGACTCCGGAGCGCTTGATCACGGAGATCGAGGTGGTCTCCAGCGTGGAGAAGCGCCGGCCGCACTCGGTGCAGCGGCGGCGGCGCCGGATGGAGGTGCCGTCGTCCGAGGTGCGGGAGTCCACGACCTTGGAGTCGTTGTGACGGCAGAACGGACAGTGCACGGCTCAGCCCTTCCCGTGGGTCTCGGCGGATCCGGTGCCGGGCGCACCCGGGACGCGGCCGGCGTCGCCGGCACGGGACGCGGCGTCGTCGTCCGCCCCGGAGCCGGGGCCCGGGGTGGCGCTGGTGGCGGCCGCGGACTCTTCCGCGCCGCGGGCGTCCTCGGCGACGTGGTCCTCCGAGCGGAGGGTCACGGCGCGGCCGTGCGCGGGCAGGTCCTCGCTGCCGGACAGTGCCACGATGTCCTCCTTCAGCTCCGCGAGCGCCTCGCGGGTGTATTCGACCACCTGCACGGCCTTCATGAAGGAGGCGGCCTGCAGCCCGGACGCGAACACGGCGGTGCCGCCCGTGGGCAGCACGTGGTTGGAGCCGGCGGCGTAGTCCCCCAGCGGCACGGGGCTGTACGGGCCCACGAAGATCGCCCCGGCGTTGCGGATCCGTGCGGCCACCTCGCGGGCGTCCCGGGTGTGGATCTCCAGGTGCTCCGCGGCGTAGGCATCCGCCACGGCGATCGACTGCTCGAGCCCGTCCGTGAGGACCACCCCGGACTGCGGACCGCCCAGTGCCGCGGTGATCCGCTCGCGGTGCCGTGCCTCCGGGACCTGCGCGGAGAGCTCCCGCTCCACGGCCCGGGCCAGGCCCTGGGAGTCGGTGATGAGCACCGAGCCGGCCGCGGGGTCGTGCTCCGCCTGGGAGATCAGGTCCGCGGCCACGAACCGGGGATCCGCGGAGTCGTCCGCGAGCACGGCGATCTCGGTGGTGCCCGCCTCCGCGTCCACGCCCACCAGGGAGCGCAGCTGGCGCTTGGCCGTGGCCACGAAGATGTTGCCGGGGCCGGTGAGGGTGTGCACGGGTTCGAGGACGTCCTGTCCGTCCGTGATGCCCAGGGCCATGGCCGCGAGGGACTGGGCGCCGCCCGCGGCCCAGACCTCGTCCACGCCGAGCAGCCCGGCCGCCCCCAGGATCACGGGGTGCGGCAGCCCGCCGAACTCCTTCTGCGGCGGCGAGCACAGCACCACGGACTCCACGCCCGCGGCCTGCGCCGGCACCACGTTCATCACCACGGAGGAGGGGTACACGGCCAGTCCCCCGGGAATGTAGAGGCCCGCGCGGCGCACCGCGGTCCAACGGTGGCGCAGCACGGCCCCGGGTGCCACCTCCACCTCCACGTCCCGCGGCCGCTGGGCCTCGGCGAACGCCCGGGTCCGTGCAATGGCGGTCTCCAGGGCGCGCCTCACAGCAGGCTCCAGCTCCGCCACAGCCCGCTCGATCTGCTCCGGGGCCACGCGGATGCGACCCTGCTCCACACCGTCGAAGCGGTGGGCCAGCTCGCGCAGTGCGTCAGCCCCGCGCACGCGGACGTCCTCGACGATCCCCCGGACGGTGTCCTCGGCCGCGGAGACGGACGACGCCGCCTGGCGCGGAACCACACAGCGCAGCTCGCCCCAGCTCAGGTGCTTCCCGCGCAGGTCGACGACCCTCAGGTGGGTGCCAGCGGGGCCGGAGGACGGGGTGGTGTGGGGTTGCGCATTCACCGTGCCAGTCTACAATTGCGCGTCAAAACCGCCCGGGACGCCCCCCGCACGGCCCTGCCACGGCGGGGACGCGGGTGGGTGCCACCCCGAGCGCGGAGGGTACCGGGGTGCTCAGGCCTCCAGACAGGCGGGGCCCAGCAGCACCTTGAGATCCCCGAACAGTGCGGGTGACGGGTTGACCCGGTACTCCGGGCCCAGCCGCATCACCTGGATGCTGCGCCGGGTGTCCAGGTGGATCCGCACCTCGGAGTCCCCCTTGTGGCTGCGCAGCACCTCCCCGATCTGGCGGATGGTGGCCTCCGTGGCGCGGTGCTCGGGCAGGGCCACGCACACCGGCCCCGAGGAGCCGTCCACGCTTAGCTCGGGCACCGTGAGCTCCTGGGCGGAGATGGTGATCGAGCCGTCGTCGCGGCGCTGCATGCGTCCCTTGATCACGCAGATCAGGTCCTCCGCGAGCACGCCCGCGATCGGCGCGTACGCCTTGCCGAAGAACATCACCTCGATCGAGCCCGAGCGGTCCTCGAGCTCCACCCGGGCGTAGGCGTTGCCGGAGGACTTCGCGATCCTGCGGGACAGGGAGGTGATCATGCCGCCGATGGTGACCACGGCGCCGTCGGGCCGGGTGTTCTCCTCGGTGAGCAGCGGGGCGATGGCCGTGTCCGTGTACTGGCCCAGGGCGTCGTCGAGACCGCGCAGCGGGTGGTCCGAGACGTAGAGGCCCAGCATCTCGCGCTCGAAGGCGAGCAGGTCCTTGCGCTCCCACTCGGGGACGTCCGGGACCTCCACGGAGAACGTCTCCTGGTCCTCGTCCTCGGATCCGCCCATCGAGAAGATGTCGAACGTGAACTCGCCGTTGTCCTCTTTCTTCTTCTGCGCCACGACGTCCTCGACCGCCTGCTCGTGGCACATCACCAGACCCCGGCGAGTGTGCCCGAGCTGGTCGAACGCACCGGCCTTGACCATGGACTCGATGGTCCGCTTGTTGCACACCACCGCCGGGACCTTGGCCAGGAAGTCGTTGAAGGACGTGAACTTCCCCTGCTCGTTGCGGGCGTCCACCATGGCCTGGACCACGTTGGCGCCCACGTTGCGCACCGCGCCCATGCCGAAGCGGATGTCCGTGCCCACGGGGGTGAAGTTCAGCTCGGACTCGTTCACGTCCGGTGGCAGCACCGTGATGCCCATGTGACGGCACTCGGTGAGGTACATGGCCAGCTTGTCCTTGTCGTCGCCCACCGAGGTGAGCAGCGCCGCCATGTACTCGGCCGGGTAGTGCGCCTTGAGGTACGCGGTCCAGTAGGACACCAGACCGTACGCGGCGGAGTGCGCCTTGTTGAACGCGTAGTCCGAGAACGGCAGCAGGATGTCCCACAGCGCCTTGATCGCGGCCTCGGAGTAGCCGCGGTCCACCATGCCCTGGTGGAAGCCCTGGTACTGCTTGTCCAGCTCCGCCTTCTTCTTCTTGCCCATGGCACGGCGCAGGATGTCCGCCTGGCCGAGCGAGTAGCCCGCGACCTTCTGGGCGATCGCCATCACCTGCTCCTGGTAGACGATCAGGCCGTAAGTGGTGCCCAGGATGTCCTCGAGCGGCTCGGCGAGCTCGGGGTGGATGGGGGTGATCTCCTGTGCACCGTTCTTGCGCAGCGCGTAGTTCGTGTGGGAGTTCGCACCCATGGGGCCCGGACGGTAGAGGGCGATGGTCGCGGAGATGTCCTCGAAGTTGTCGGGGCGCATGAGCTTGAGCAGCTGGCGCATGGGCCCGCCGTCCAGCTGGAACACGCCCAGGGTGTCCCCGCGGGCCAGCAGCTCGTAGGAGCCGGGGTCGTCGATGGGCAGGTGCTCCAGGTCCAGCACGAAGCCGTCCCGGTTCAGCGTGATGTTCTCCAGGGCGTCGGAGATGATCGTGAGGTTGCGCAGCCCCAGGAAGTCCATCTTGATCAGCCCCAGGCCCTCGCACGTGGGGTAGTCGAACTGGGTGATCACCTGGCCGTCCTGCTCGCGGCGCATGAGCGGGATGATGTCGATCAGCGGGTCCGAGGACATGATCACGCCCGCGGCGTGCACACCCCACTGGCGCTTGAGCCCTTCCAGACCCTGGGCGGTCTCGAAGACCTTCATGGACTCGGGGTCGTCCTCGAGCACCTCGCGCAGCTCGCCGGCCTCGTCGTAGCGCTTGGCGTCCTTGTCGTAGACGTCCTGCAGGGAGATGCCCTTGCCCATGACGTCCGGCGGCATGGCCTTGGTGAGCCGCTCCCCCATGGAGAACGGGTAGCCCAGCACGCGCGAGGAGTCCTTGAGCGCCTGCTTGGCCTTGATGGTGCCGTAGGTGACGATCATGGCCACGCGCTCGTCGCCGTACTTCTCCGTGACGTAGTGGATCACCTCGGAGCGGCGGCGGTCGTCGAAGTCCACGTCGAAGTCGGGCATGGACACACGGTCCGGGTTCAGGAAGCGCTCGAAGATCAGCCCGTGCGCCAGCGGGTTCAGCTCGGTGATGCGCATGGCGTACGCCACCATGGAGCCGGCACCGGAACCACGGCCGGGACCCACGCGGATGCCGTTGTCCTTGGACCAGTTGATGAAGTCCGCGACCACCAGGAAGTAGCCGGGGAAGCCCATCTGGATGATGATCTTCTTCTCGTACTCCGCCTGCTCGCGGACGTCGTCCGGGATCCCGCCCGGGAAGCGGTAGTGCAGCCCCTTCTCCACCTCCTTGATGAACCACGAGGTCTCGTCCTCGCCCTCGGGCGTGGGGAAACGCGGCATGTAGTTGGCGGAGGTGTCGAACTCCACCTCGCAGCGCTCGGCGATCTCCAGGGTGTTGTCGCACGCCTCCGGGAAGTCCCGGAACAGCTCGCGCATCTGCTCGGGGGACTTGAGGTAGAACTCGTCCGCGTCGAACTTGAAGCGCTTGGGGTCCTGCAGCGTGGAGCCGGACTGCACGCACAGCAGCGCCGCGTGGGACTTGGCGTCCTCCGCGTGCGTGTAGTGCAGGTCGTTGGTGGCCACGAGCGGCAGGCTGAGGTCCTTGGCCAGGCGCAGCAGGTCCTGGGTCACGCGCTTCTCGATGCCCAGCCCGTGGTCCATGAGCTCGCAGTAGAAGTTCTCCGCGCCGAAGATGTCCCGGAACTCGGCGGCGGCCTTCACGGCCTCGTCGTACTGGCCCAGCCGCAGCCGGGTCTGCACCTCGCCGGACGGGCAACCCGTGGTGGCGATGAGCCCCTTGCCGTACTGGTTGAGCAGCTCCCGGTCCATGCGGGGCTTGTACAGCTGGCCCTCCAGGGACGCCTTGGTGGACGCGCGGAAGAGGTTCTGCATGCCCTCGCTGGACTGCGCCAGCAGGGTCATGTGGGTGTAGGCGCCGGCACCGGAGACGTCGTCGCGCCCGCCGTCCGCGAACTTCACGCGGGTGCGGTCCTGGCGGGCCGTGCCCGGCGTGAGGTAGGCCTCCACGCCGATGATCGGCCTGATGCCGGCCGCGCGGGCCTTGTTCCAGAAGTCGAACGCGCCGAACACGAACCCGTGGTCCGTGGTGGCCAGGGAGTCCATGCCCAGCCGGTGGCACTCCTCGAAGAGGTCGTTCAGGCGCGCGGCACCGTCCAGCATGGAGTACTCGGTGTGCACGTGGAGATGAGTGAAGCCTTTTTTGCCGGTCGCCGAAGTCACCCGACCATTCTAGGCCGCGGCCCGGACGTCCCCGCCCGCCCGCGGGCGGAGATCCGTCACAGCTGCGGACCGCCGTCGCGCAGCGTCTCCACCGCGTAGGCGAGGTCCGTGGGGTACGGGCTCTCGTACTCCACGTACTGGCCCGTGGCGGGGCTCGTGAAGCCCAGGCGCTTGGCGTGCAGCCACTGCCGGGTCAGGCCCAGCCCCGCGGAGAGCGCGGGGTCCGCGCCGTAGGTGAGGTCCCCGCAGCACGGGTGCTGCAGTGCGCTGAAGTGAACGCGGATCTGGTGGGTGCGCCCGGTCTCCAGGTGCACCTCCACCAGGGACGCGCGCCCGAACGCCTCGAGCACCTCGTAGTGCGTGACCGAGTTGCGCCCGTCCTCCAGGACGGCGAAGCGCCACTCGTGGCCCGGGTGGCGTCCGATGGGGGCGTCGATGGTCCCCCTCAGCGGATCCGGGATGCCCTGCACCACGGCGTGGTACACCTTGGTGACCGTGCGCTCCTTGAAGGCCCGCTTGAGTCGGGAGTAGGCGCTCTCCTCACGGGCCACGACCATGAGCCCTGAGGTCCCCACGTCCAGCCGGTGCACGATGCCCTGGCGCTCAGGCGCGCCCGAGGTGGCCACGGAGATCCCCGCGCCGGCCAGCGCACCGACCACCGTGGGTCCCTTCCAGCCGGGAGACGGGTGGGCCGCCACACCGGCGGGCTTGTCGATCACCACGTAGGAGGCCTCGGCGTGCACCACCCGCAGGTCCGGGACGTGCTGCGGGGCGATCCGGCGGGGGTCCTCGGGCACGGGGACCTGCACCGTGTACGTCTCGGACGTGGCCACGCGGTGGGACTTGGCCACCGGCCTGCCACGGAACCCCACCCGGTCCTCGCTGCACAGCTGGGCCGCCGCGGAACGGGACAGCCCCGTCCAGGTGGCCACGGCTGCGTCGAGCCGGAGGCCGTCCTGCTCCTGCGAGACCGTGAACCGGGCGTCGTCGAACTCGGGATCGGAACCCGTGGGCCGCGTCCGCTCAGCCACCACGCGGTGTCTCCATGTCGCGGTCCTTGAGGATCAGCACCATGATGATCCCGATCCCCACGGTCACGCCGCAGTCCGCGATGTTGAAGATCGCGAAGTGCGGCACCGCGATGAAGTCCACCACGTGGCCCACGCCGAAGCCGGGCTCACGGAACAGCCGGTCCGTGAGGTTGCCCAGGGTGCCGCCGAGCACGAGCCCCAGACCCACGGCCCACCACGGATCGCGGACGCGGCGCAGGATCCAGAGGATGCCCACGGACACCACGGCCATCACCACGGTGAAGATCCACGTGAACTCCGAGCCCAGGGAGAAGGCGCCACCGCTGTTGCGGATGTGCTCCCACCACAGCAGCCCCGGGATCACGGGGTACTGCACCCCGGGCACCAGGCTGCTGACCACCCACAGCTTCACGAGCTGGTCGACGGCCCAGACCGCGGCGGCCACGGCCAGAGCCACGACGGCGCAGCGGCGGCCGGTCCGCTGGGGAACCTGGGCCGCCGCTGCACCGGGCATGTGATCCGTCACAGGCGCTTACTTGGTGGTGCGCTTGGTGCCGGACGCGGGGGCACCCGTGGGCGCGAGCGAGCCGGTGTTGTCGAGATCCCGCAGCTGGGTGTTCAGGAAGCTCTTGAGGTTGCCGCGGTAGTCGGACTCGAAGGTGCGCAGCTCGGCCACGGCCGCCTCCAGGTCCACCTTCTCCGTCTCGAGGGCGGAGAGGGTCTCCTCCTTGGTGCGCTTGCCCTCGGCCACGAGGTGGTCCGCCTGGGTGCGGCCCTCGGTGATCAGGCGCTCACGCTCGGACTGGCCCTGGGAGACGTAGTCGTCGTGCAGCTTCTGCGCCATGGCGAGCACGGCGGCCGCGGACTGCGCGGAGTCGGTGGAGGCCGTCCCCTCGGCCACCGGGCGGGCCGGGGTGGCCGACGGCGCGGCGTCGGTGCTGCTCGTGACGGTCCCGGTGCTCTCCGGCTCGACGGGGGCCGCGGTCTCGACCGGAGCCGCTGCCACGGGCTCGGACACGGTCTCCTCGCGGGAGTCACGGCCCGTGGCCGCGGCAACCGTGGTGGCCTGGCCGGCGCCGGTCTCCTGCTCGGGCACGGAGGTCTCGGAGGGCGCGTCCTCGGGGCGGCCACCGAGGGTCTCCACCTGCTTGCGCAGGGTGTCGTTCTCCTGGTGCAGGCGGCGCAGCTCCACGACGACCTCGTCGAGGAAGTCGTCCACCTCGTCCTGGTCGTAGCCCTCGCGGAACTTGGTGGGCTGGAACCGCTTGTTGATGACGTCTTCAGCTGTCAGAGCCATGGGTCTGTCTCCTCGTGTCGAACTGGAACCACCCGTGTCCGGGCGCCTCTCGGCGCCCCAGGGGCGGAGGGATTTCCGGCCCAGGATACAACCGCGCACCCGGGGCCGACGACTATCACGTGCGCAGCAGCAGTCCCGCCACGATCGACTGCAGGATGCTGAGCACGAAGACCAGGATCAAGAACCCGAGATCCAGGGCCACCCCGCCGAGCCGCAGGGGCGGAACCAGCCTGCGCAGCGCGTTCATGGGCGGGTCGGTGAGCGAGTAGATCGTGGACGCCGCCACCAGGGCCAGGCCCTTGGGCCGCCAGCCGCGCGCGAACATCTGGACCCAGTCGAGCACGAGACGCCCGAGCAGGGCGATGTACAGGACGTGGATCACCAGGTAGATGATCGACAGCGCGAGGTCCACGGTCAGCCCTCGACCTGTTCGAGGGAGGCGGCGGGCTCGTCGATGTCATCGCTGTGGCCCTGGTCCCGGACCTCCACGAAGGAGGGAGTCAGCAGGAACACCTTGGCGGTGACACGCTCGATGGAGCCGTGCAGCGCGAAGACGAGTCCCGCGGCGAAGTCCACCAGGCGCTTGGCCTCGGCCTCACCCATGTCGGAGACGTTCATGATCACGGGGGTCCCGTCCCGGAACGCCTCCCCGATGGACTTGGCATCGTTGTAGGACCGGGGATGCACGGTGGTGATGGTGCGCAATTCGTTCTCGTCCTCTCGGGAACTGGGAGCCCGCTTGATGGGGGTCACCGGGGCCCTGTACTCGGGGGAACGGCGTGCCACGGAGGTGCTGCCGTTCTCGCTCACGGCCACGGTGGAGCCACCGGTGCTCTGGGGGGTTTCCCGGGGGCGGGGGGTGTCATCGGAGATGTACTCGTCGTCGGTCTCGGCCAGCCCGAGATACACCATGGTGCGACGCAGCGCTCCGGCCATATTGTCTCCTCGAATTCTTCAGCGGGGGGCGACGTGCATCGGCCCGCAAGTCGTCCGTCAATACGCTACCGCACCGCGGGCCGGGGCCCGAGAACATCCGATCCGATGCGGACGTGCGTGGCACCGGCGAGCACCGCCGCCTCGAGGTCCCCGCTCATGCCTGCGGAGACGGCCCGGGCCTGCGGGTGCTCCCGCTGCAGCAGCTGGGAGATCTCCCACAGTCTCCCGAAGGCCTCGGCGGGATCCCCGTCCCGGGGTGCCACGGCCATCACGCCGCCGAGCACGAGCCCCTCGGTCCCCGCCACGGCGTCGGCGAGTCCGGGCAGGGCGTCCGGGTGGGCTCCCCCGCGGGCGCCGTCCCGGGAGGCCTCGGGGTCGAGGTCCACCTGGAGCAGGCATGTGAGGTCGTGCTCCGCACTCGGACCGGGTGCGACCCCGTCCGCGAGCACGGCGTCCCTGTGGTGGCGCACCGCCTTGCCCAGGGCCGTGACCAGCGACGGCCGGTCCACCGAGTGGACCCAGGACGCGTAGCGGACCACGTGCTTGGCCTTGTTCGACTGCAGCTGCCCCACGAAGTGCCACACCGGCGGCGTCACGGGCGGCCGGCGGGAGCTCAGCACCTCGGCCACCCTGGCGGCCTTCGGCCCGGCCTCCTGGTCCTTGTTCTCCCCCACCGCCCGCACCCCCAGCTCGCGCAGCCTCAGGACGTCCTCGGCGGGGAAGAACTTGGTGACCACCACCAGCGACGGCAGCTCACCGCCGTGGTCGTGCTGCTCGTCACGCTCCTGCGCGGCGGCCAGGATCCGCCGGCGCACCGACGCCACACGCTGCGCGAGCTCCGCGGTGCGGTGCGCGTCGTCGTTCCCGGTGCCGCCGGGCGGAGCGGACGCCGCCTCCCCGGTCCTGGGTTCGTGGCTCATGCGGGCTCCTTCCTGGTGCGCGGCCAGACGAGGCCGGCAAGACGTCCGGGCGTCGCGTCGCGGCGGTACGAGTACAGCTGGTCGTGCTCGAGGGTGCACCATCCCCGCCGGTCCGCGCACGCGGGATCCACACGGACGCCGCGCGCCTCGAGCAGGGACCGGGCCGCCCCGGGCAGGTCCAGCCCGGGGGTGCCCCGCGCGGTGGTCGTGGTGATACCGGGCAGGATTCGTTCGGCCGAGCGCGCCATCTCCTCCGGCACCTCGTAGCAGTAGCCGCACACGGCCGGGCCGATCCACGCGGTGAGCTGCTCGGCACCGTGCGCCCGCACGGCCTCGACCGTGGCCTGCAGGACACCGTCCAGCAGACCCTTCCGTCCCGCGTGCGCCACCGCGAGCACGGGGACGTCGCCGGGCTCCGCGCGGGAGCGGGCACCCACGAGGACCACTGGAAGGCAGTCCGCGGTGAGGATCCCCAGGGGGGTGCCGTCCGCGCTCACGGACGCGTCCGCCTCGGGTGCGTGGTCGGGGGCGGCAGTGCCCGTCACGTCCGCGACCACGGTGCCGTGCACCTGTCGCACGTAGCGCACGGGCTCGCACCCCAGCAAAGTTTCCAGGGCACGACGCCGCTGGGCCACCTGCACGACGTCGTCACCCGTGTGGGCCGCGAGATTGCCCTCGCCCACGTCGGTGAACGCCACGCCCACCCCGTGCTGCTCTGACTGGTACCACACGGCGTCCTCCTCGGGATCGCTCTGCAACGGTCTGCGGGGACGTGAACGGGGTGACCACCGGATGGGTGGTCACCCCGTTCACCGGGACGGACGGCTCGCGCCCGCTGCGGCACGAGCCGCCAGCTGCACGGACCGGTCCCCGGTCATGCGCGGGTGCCGAGCACCCGCGGCATCACTTCAGGAAGTCCGGGAAGTCCAGGGAGTCCTTGCGGCTCGAGGAGTTCGAGGACGAGGGGGCGTCGGCCTCCGCGGGCAGGTCCACGTCGAACCCGGCGTCGTCCGGGATGTCGTCGTCCTGGCCCTGGCGAGATCCGAAGCCCGCGGCCGGGGCACCGTAGGACGAGCCACCCCGCTGGGGCGAACGACCGAGCCCGGAGGGCCGGGAGGCATCGCCGCCGAAGGTGGCCCGGGTGCTCTCCGCCTGGCGCTGGGCCGGCGAGGAGTTGTTGGCGTTGGTCTCCTGGGAGACGGAGTCGAAGCCGGCCGCGATCACGGTGACGCGCGCCTGGTCGCCCAGGGCGTCGTCGATCACGGCGCCGAAGATGATGTTCGCCTCGGGGTGGGCGACCTCCTGGACCAGACGGGCGGCCTCGTTGATCTCGAACAGACCGAGGTCCGAGCCGCCCTGGATGGACAGCAGCACACCGTGCGCGCCGTCGATCGAGGCCTCGAGCAGCGGGGACGCGATGGCCAGCTCGGCGGCCTTCACGGCGCGGTCCTCGCCCTGGGCGGAGCCGATGCCCATGAGCGCGGAACCGGCGCCCTGCATCACGGACTTGACGTCCGCGAAGTCCAGGTTGATCAGGCCCGGGGTGGTGATCAGGTCGGTGATGCCGGAGACACCCGACAGCAGCACCTGGTCCGCGGACTTGAAGGCGTCCAGCATGGACACGTTGCGGTCCGAGATGGAGAGCAGACGGTCGTTGGGGATCACGATGAGCGTGTCCACCTCGTCCCGCAGGGTCTCGATGCCGTTCTCCGCCTGGTTGGAGCGGCGGCGACCCTCGAAGGTGAACGGGCGGGTGACCACACCGATGGTCAGGGCGCCCAGGGAGCGCGCGATGCGCGCCACGACGGGAGCGCCGCCGGTGCCGGTGCCGCCACCCTCGCCCGCGGTCACGAAGACCATGTCGGCGCCCTTGAGCACCTCCTGGATCTCCTCCTCGTGGTCCTCGGCGGCCTGGCGGCCCACGTCCGGGTTGGCGCCGGCGCCGAGACCGCGGGTCAGTTCGCGCCCGACGTCGAGCTTGACGTCCGCGTCCGACATCAGCAGGGCCTGGGCGTCCGTGTTGATGGCAATGAACTCGACGCCGCGCAGGCCTTCCTCGATCATGCGGTTGACGGCGTTCACGCCGCCGCCGCCGATGCCGACCACCTTGATGACGGCCAAGTAGTTCTGGGGGGTTGAGGAGTCCATGTGCACCTAACTCGCGTGGGCTTGCGGGGATGGGAGAGCTGTCGGGAAAAGTCTCAAGTCTTGTGTGAAACTTGGGGAAAGTGACCGTTCCCGGGGGAACGCCATTCCATTGCGGACCAGGATAACAACTCCGAGGGCCCTGTCCCTATCATGTTCCCACGTGTCACGGGGATGTGCCACATTTGCCCTGGTCACCCCCAGGTTTAAAGTCTCACTGCCAACTCTGGGCAATACCGGCGAGACTCACTTCACCACGGGGTGCAACGGTGCGGAGACGTCCACCACGGCCGAGTCCGAGACCTCCTCGGAGTTCACGAGGGTGGCCACCACCTGGGCCTTCACGTCGCTGTCACTCGCATCCCCCCACACCACCGTGGGACCGTCCTTCATGGTCAGCTCCACCGTGGATCCGGACGGGGCCGAAGCGCTCTCCAACCGGGCGAGGACGTCCGCGGGGAGCGTGGCCAGCACGTCTGAGATCGCTTGGAACTGCGGCGTGCTCAGCACCTTGGTGCCCCCGTCCACGAGGGGGACGTCGGGACGGCGCTCGGCCGGTACGGAGCTCAGCGGCTTGCCCTCGGAGTCCACGAGCACCACCGAGGAGCCGTCCTCGACCGCCGCAACCCCCACGCGCTCGTGCAGCTGCACGGAGATGGTGTGCGGGGGTTGGAACGCCACGTCCACGGACTTGACCTGGGGGACGTCGCCCACGGAGTCCTTGACGTCCTGCTTGGAGATCCGTGTCATGGGCACGCCCTGGAACCCGGACAGCGCCTCCTCGACCTTCTGCGGATCGGTGAGCGTCGCTCCCTGCACGTCGATCGTGCGGGTGGCGAACAGGGGCGAGAAGAAGACCACGAGGACCAGCGCCACCAGCACGAGCAGGGAGACGAGCAACGTGAGCAGCCGTCGGCGCCGACGCCGCTGGTGCGCGCTGCGGGGCAGGCGGACCACCGTGGTGCCATCCGGGTCCGCCTCGGTTCCGGGGGCGTCCCCGATCTGACCGGTGCCCTCCTCCCGGGCTGTCCGCCTCCTGGCGCGCCACGAGGAGAAGCGGCCGCCGGCCTCGGGCACGGCCTCGAGCTGACCGGTGTCCACGCGGGTCACCTTGGACTCGTCGTTGACCCGGACGAGGGGAAACTCGTCCTGCTCGTTCGTCCCGGCCCCCGCGGACTTGCCGCGGGCGGCGTCGGACCCGGTGTTCCCCGCGGCGCCGCTCCCGGCGCGCGCCGCGGACTCGGGGCGCGGGTGGCTGCCGGCCGCAGTGGAACCGGAGCCCGGAGCGCGCACGGCGTCCTGCGGGGAGGCGGTCACGTCCCCGTCGTCGGATGCCGGGGCGCGGCCGTCGAGGGAGGGCTGGTGCGGCGGGACGGAGCGCGTCATCGGCGGTGTTCCAGGGCCTCGAGCACCCGCGGACCGAGAGCCGTCACGTCACCGGCGCCGATGGTCATGACCACGTCACCGGGTTGCGCGCTCGCCACCACCGCGGCGATCGCCTCGTCCGCGCCCGGGGTGGAGACCACCCGGTCGGTGCTCGTGTGCCCCACGATCGTGGCGCCCGTGATCCCGGGCTCCGGCTGCTCGCGGGCGCCGAACACGTCGGTCACGCACGCGAGGTCCGCGTGCTCCAGGGCACGGCAGAACGGCTCCGCGAACTCGCGGGTCCTCGAGTACAGGTGGGGCTGGAAGATCGCCAGCACGCGGTGGTCCTGGGCCACGTCCCGAGCCGCGGCGAGGGCCGCAAGAACCTCCGTGGGGTGGTGGGCGTAGTCGTCGAACACGCGCACGGATCCGACCTCTCCCCGCAGGTCGAAGCGCCGGGCGGAGCCGTGGAACTCCGCGAGCCCCGCGAGCAGCCGGTCCGGGTCCGCACCCGCGGCGAGCCCCGCGGCAAAGGCTGCCGCGGCGTCGGCCACGTTGTGCGCGCCGGGCACGGCGAGCGCGAGCTCCTCGCTGCGGCGCTGACCAGCCACGGTGAACGTGAGCCGGCACGTGGAGCCGGTGCCGCGCGGGACGGGCTCGGAGAACACGACGTCCGCCGTGGCCGCGGCACCGTAGGTCACCACGGTGTGCCCCGCCGCACGACGCCGCTCGGCGAGGTTCGCGGCCCCGGGGTCGTCCGCGCACGCCACCAGGACGCCGCCCTCGCGGATCGTGGCGGAGAACTCGTCGAAGGCGCGGAAGAACTCCTCCTGGCTGCCGTAGTGGTCCAGGTGGTCCGCCTCCACGTTGGTCACCACCGCGATCCGCGGGTGGTAGGCCAGGAACGAACCGTCCGACTCGTCCGCCTCCGCGACGAACCACTCCCCCGTGCCGAAGCCGGCGTTCGCCCCGAGATCGGCCACGTGGGCGCCGATGGCCCACGAGGGGTCGAGCCCCGCCGCTCGCAGGGCCACCGCGGCCATGGAGCTCGTGGTGGTCTTGCCGTGGGTGCCCGCCACGGCGACCACGTGGCGCCCGTGCATGGCCGCCGCGAGCGCCTGGGACCGGTGCAGCACCCGCAGCCCGGACTCACGGGCTGCGGCCAGTTCGGAGTTCTCAGCCTTGATGGCGGTGGAGACCACGACGGTGTCCGCTGCCGCCACGTTCTGCGCGTCCTGCCCCACGAACACGTGTGCGCCGAGCGACTCGAGATCCCGCAGCCCCGGGGAGTCCTTGGCGTCGGAACCGCTCACGGCCACGTCCCGGGCCAGCAGCAGCCGCGCCACGGCGGACATTCCCGCGCCGCCCATGCCGATGAAGTGCACACGGCCCAGGTCGCGGGGATCGAGCGGTTGCTGGCTGTTCACGGTGTTCTCCTGTGGGCGGTGGGAAGCGGGGGGGGATCAGCGCCGGGCGCTGTCGAGGGTCAGGCGGGCCATCACCTGGGCGGCGTCGCGCACGCCATGGGCCGCGGAGGCACGCGCCATGCGGTCCAGCCGGGCGGCGTCGGTCACGAGCGGGGCCACGGTGTCGCGGTAGAACTGCGGCGTGAACTGGGCGTCCGCCACGAGCTCGGCGCCGCCGGCGGCCACGAGGGACCGGGCGTTGAGCTCCTGCTCGCCGTTGCCGATGGGCAGCGGGACGAAGACGGCGGGCAGTCCCACCGCGGCGACCTCGCACACCGTGGCCGCGCCGGCGCGCGCCACGAGCAGGTCCGCGGCGGCGTACACCGTCTCCATGCCGTCCACGAACTCGGTCTGCACGTAGTTCCTGGCGCGCAGCAGCTCACCGTCCGGCGTGCGGACCTCCTTGGTCCGACCGGTCACGTGCAGCAGCTGGTAGCCGTGCTCACCGACCTCGCGCGCCACGGCCGCCACGGTGCGGTTCATGGACTGGGCCCCCGAGGAGCCCCCCGTGACCACCACGGTGGGCAGGTCCGGCTGCAGTCCGAGGGCCACGCGCGCCCGGGTCTTCTCGGCGGCCCGGTCCAGGGTGGCGATCTCCTCGCGCATGGGCATGCCCACCACGCGTGCGCCACGCAGGGGCGTGTCCGGGAACGCCGTGGCCACCACGGAGGCGAACCGGGCTCCCACCCGGTTGGCGAGACCGGGCTTGGCGTTGGCCTCGTGGATCACCACGGGGATCCTGCGGCGGGCGGCCGCGAGGTACACGGGTGTGCAGACGTAGCCGCCCACCCCCACGACCACGGTGGCCTGCTGGGCGTCCAGGATGCGACCGGCCTGCGCCACGGCGGTGGACATGCGCCGGGGAAGACGCACCAGATCCACCGAGGGCCTGCGTGGCAGGGGAACGCGTTCGATGAGCTCCAGCGGCACACCCGCCTCCGGGACCAGGCGGGTCTCCATGCCCGCGGCCGTGCCCACGGCGCACACCGTGGCGTCCACCCTGGCCTCCTGGATGGCCCGTGCGATGGCCAGCAGCGGGCTGATGTGTCCCGCGGTACCACCGCCGGCCAGCACCACGCGGGCCGAGCCCGCGCGCTGCTCCTCCGTGCCGGGTCCTCGTGTGGGGGTCATGCTCGGTCCCTTCCTGCTCGGGTGGTCAATCGCTCGCGCCACGTGGGCCGCCCCTCGCGGACCTCGGGATCGAGACCGCGCTCGCGGGCCTCCTGGTCGTCCAGGATCTGCGCCTCGGCGGAGCCGCCGGTGGAACGAACCCGCACGGTGCGCGGCACCCGCGCGAAGGACATGACCACTCCCACCGCGGCCATGGTCATGAGCAGCGCGGATCCACCGTAGCTGATGAACGGGAGCGGAATCCCGATCACCGGCAGCAGCCCCGTGACCATTCCCATGTTCACGAACGCCTGTCCCACGATCCACGTGGTGATGCACGCGGTGGTGATGCGCACGAACGTGCTGCGGGTGCGGGTCAGGATCCGGGCCATGGCCACCACCATGATGATGAACAGCACCAGGATGATCATGGTGCCCACGAGCCCGAGCTCCTCACCGATGATCGAGAAGATGTAGTCGTTGTGGGCCTCCGGCACGTAGTTGTACTTCAACCGGGACTGGCCCAGACCCACTCCCCACCAGCCGCCGGTGGCCAGGGCGTTGAGCCCCTGCTCGGCCTGCCAGCACGCGTCCGTGGCCCCGCAGTCCCCGAAGAGCCATCCGGTGATGCGATCCAGACGGTGCGGTGCGACGACCACCAGCAGCAGCCCGGCGCCCGCCGCGAGCACGCCACCGGCGGCGAAGATCTTCAGCGGGGCCCCCGCGAACCACAGGGCCGCGGCGTAGATGAGGCAGAACACGATGGCTGTTCCGGCGTCCCCGCCCAGCAGGACCATTCCCGTGGGGACGGCGAACGCCAGGAAGGACGGCCACATCGCCTTCTTCCAGTCCCCCTCGACCGCCCTGCCCTGGGTGGCGAAGACCGCCGCGAGGGCCAGGCTCATGCTCAGCTTCGCGATCTCCGAGGGCTGGATCGACTGCCCGCCCAGAACGAGCCAGTTGCGGTTGCCGTTGACCTCGCGCCCCAGTGGTGTGAACACCAGCGCAGAGATCAGCACGCTGACGAGCCACGCGGGCCACGCCAGTTTGCGGTACCAGTGCGTGGGCACGAGGGACAGCCCGAACATGGCGATCAGCCCCAGCACCCCGAACATCGCCTGCTTGGCGAAGAGGGAGTACGCCGAGCGGGAGTCCGAGATGGACTCCACCGCGGACGCGGAGAGCACCATCATCACGCCGATGCCGGTCAGCAGGACCACGCAACCGGCCAGCGCGTAGTAGGAGTGGTAGAGCGGTCCGTCCGTGAGCTGGTGCCACAGCCGCCGCAGCCTGGTGCTCAGTGCCGTGCCCTCGGCCGTCTCCGTGGCCGCCGGGCGTTCGGTGGTCGGTGCGCTCATCACAGCCCCAGTTCCTCGTGCACGCCGCGGATGAAGGCCTGACCGCGCTGCGCGTAGTCCGCGAACTGGTCCATGGACGCCGCGGCGGGTGCCATCAGCACGGTGTCCCCGGGGGCGGCGATCCCGTGGGCCAGCCGAACCGCGCGCCGCATGACGCCCGGCCCGTCCGCGGGGTCGAGGGGTGCCTGGTCCGCGGCGTCGGCGGCAGCTGCATCCGCGACCGCCGCGTCCGTGCCGAGGCTGCTCGGGGCGGCGTGGTGCACGGGGACCTCCGGGGCGAGCCGCACCAGCGAGTCCAGCAGTCCGGCGTGGTCGGTGCCGATGACCACCACGGCCTTGAGGCGCCGTGCGTTGCTCTCCACGAGGTCGTCGTAGGACACGCCCTTGGAGAGCCCCCCGGCGATCCACACCACGGGGTCGAACGCGGAGAGGGAGGCCTGCGCAGCGTGGGGGTTGGTGGCCTTGGAGTCGTTGATCCAGCGCACGCCCTCGGACTCGAGGACCAGCTGGATGCGGTGCTCCCCCGGGTGGTGGGCCCGCAGCCCGTCACGCACCGACTCCGGCTCCACCCCGGCGGCCCGGGCCAGCGCGGCCGCGGCCAGCGCGTTGGCCACTCCGTGGCGCGTGGGGAGAGGGCCGGTGTCGGAGACCGATCCCAGCTCGGCGGCGGTCTTCACACGATCGGCCACGAACGCCCGGTCCACCAGGAGGTCCTCCACGACCCCCACCATGGACAGCCCGGGGTGCTGCGTGGTGAAGCCCACGGCGCGGCAGCCCTCCACCACGTCCGCGGCCTCCACGAGTTCCTCCGCACCGGGCTGCTCGGCGTTGTACACGCAGGCCACCTGCGTGTTCTCGTACACGCGGGACTTGTCCGCGCGGTAGTTCTCGAAGCTGCCGTGCCAGTCCACGTGGTCCTCGGCCACGTTGAGCACGGCCGAGGCCAGCGGGGAGACCGAGTGCATCCAGTGCAGCTGGAAACTCGAGAGCTCCACGGCCAGGACGTCGTACTCCACGGGGTCGCGCAGGGCGTCCAGGATGGGCGTGCCCACGTTGCCCACGGCGATCGCCTTGAGCCCCGCGGCCTGCAGGATCGCGGCCGTCATCCCCACCGTGGTGGTCTTGCCGTTGGTCCCGGTGAGGCACAGCCACTGCGGGGTCCTGCGCCCCTCCCGGCGGTTCACGCGCCACGCGAGCTCCACGTCACCCCAGATCTGGATGCGCTCCTCGCGCGCCGCCGTGAGCAGCGGGCTGGTGGGCCGGATCCCCGGGGAGGTGACCAGGAGCTCGGGACGCTCCCCCGCCACGTCCGGCACGCGGGTCATGGCGTCCGGTCCCAGCACGACGTCGCTCGCCCCCACGATCTTCAGGGTGTCCGCGCTCTGCCGGTTGCGCTCGGTGTCCCCCGCGTCCACCACGGTGACCAGCGCGCCCAGCTCGATCAGCGTGTCAGCCGCGGCGAATCCGGAGACGCCGATCCCGGCGACCACCACGCGCAGTCCCGCCCAGGGTGCGTCCCAGCTGGTCAGCCCGGCGAGCCGGGGGTTCTCCAGGATCGGGTTGTCGTTGCTCGCGTGCATCATGACCGTGTGTGCCTCATCCTCGTGCGGAACGTGTGTGGTGGCGGTGGCTCGTGGGCCGCCCGGGTGCCGGGCGGCGTCGTCAGTGCAGGGCCTCGGTTCCCGGGAACGCGCCGCCGTTGAACAGCAGCCAGTCACCGTAGAACATGCCCAGGGCCGCCGCCACGAAGAGTCCGGCGATCACCCAGAAGCGCACCACGATGGTGACCTCCTGCCAGCCCTTGAGCTCGAAGTGGTGCTGCAGCGGCGCCATCTTGAAGATCCGCTTGCCGTGGGAGAGCTTGAAGTAGCCCACCTGCAGGATCACGGACATCGTGATGATCACGAACAGACCCGCGATCAGCACGAGCAGCAGCTCGGTGCGGGAGAGCACCGCGAACGCGGCCAGTGCGCCGCCGAGGCCCAGGGAGCCGGTGTCCCCCATGAAGATCTTGGCGGGCGAGGTGTTCCACCACAGGAAGCCGATCAGCGACCCCACGAGAGCGGCCGCCACGATGGAGAGGTCCATGGGGTCCCGCACCTCGTAGCACGCGGCCTGCGCCACGTTCTCGCACAGGTGCCCGGCCTGCCACAGCGTGATCAGCATGTAGCCGCTGAACACCAGGATGGAGGCACCCGTTGCGAGCCCGTCCAGACCGTCCGTGAGGTTCACCGCGTTGGTGGTTCCGGTGGCGATCAGGTTCACCCAGACCACGAACAGCAGCAGCCCGATGACGGGCCCCGCGAACGCGAGGTCGATCCCCGTGTCCCGGGTCCAGGAGATCGCCGTGGAGGCCGGGGTGTTGCCACCCTCGTCCGGGAAGAACAGCACGAGCACCGCGAATGCGCTGCCGATCGCGCCCTGCAGCACCATCTTCCCGGCAGCGGTGAGGCCGAGGTTCTGCTTCTGGGAGATCTTCTTGTAGTCGTCCAGGAACCCCACGAGTCCCATGCCGAGCATGAGGGCGAGCGCGAGGACCCCGGAGATCGTGATGCCGCCGTTGGCGGGCCACAGGATGACGCTGATCAGGTGGGTCACCAGGTACGCGGCCACGACCGACAGCAGGATGGCCACGCCGCCCATGGTGGGTGTGCCACGCTTGGTCTGGTGCGAGGTGGGACCGTCGTCGCGGATGTACTGGCCGTAGCCGTGCCGGGCCAGGACCTTGATGAGCAGGGGCGTCCCGAAGATCGAGAAGACGAGACCGAGTCCCGCCGCCATGAGCAGTTGAATCATCGGGCTCAGCCCTCCTGGTGGTTCGAGTCGGCGCCGCGCCGGGCGATGCGGTCGCCCAGGTGGTGGAGTCCGGCGGCGTTGGAGGACTTCAGCAGCACGATGTCCCCGGGGCGCAGCACGGCCTCGAGGTGCTCCTGCGCGGCCTCGGCGTCCGGGACCCACGCCGCCTCCTCGCCCCAGGACCCCTCGAGCGTTGCCGCGGTGAACACGGGCCGGGCGAGGTCCCCCACGGCGACCACGTGCGAGATGTTGAGACGCACGAGCAGCTGCCCGAGGTCCGCGTGGGCGGCGATCGACTCGTCCCCGAGCTCGTGCATCCCGCCGATCACCGCGATCGTGCGCCGCGGCGGGTGCTCGGCGTCGCCCCGGCCCAGCTGGGCGAGGGTCTGCAGCGCGGCCTTCATGGACTGCGGGTTGGCGTTGTAGGCGTCGTTGACCACGGTCACGCCGTCCGGCCGTTCGGTGCGCTCCATGCGCCACCGCGAGCGCGGCCCCCGGCCCTCCAGCCCGGCGGCGATGCGCGCGGGCTCCACCCCGGCCGCGCACGCCACCGAGGCGGCGGCGAGCAGGTTGGTCACGTGGTGCACCCCGATCAGCTGCGAGCGCACCGGGAAGGCCGAGCCGTCCGGGAAGTGCAGCGTGAAGGACGGACACCCGTCCGCGCCCGTGGTGACGTCCCCGGCCCACACGCGCGGGTCCGGGTGGGCGGGGTCGCGCGGCTCGGGCCCCTCTCCGAAGGACAGGGTGCGCGCCGCGGTGCGCTCGCGCATGGCCCTCACGCGGGCGTCGTCGTCGTTGAGCACGGCGGTGCCCCCGGGCGCGAGGGCCTCGACCATCTCACCCTTGGCGCGCGCGATGTTCTCTACGCCGCCGAACTCCCCCGCGTGCGCGGAGCCGACGCACAGCACCGCTCCCACGTCCGGGCGCACCATGTCGCACAGGTAGCGGATGTTGCCGATGTGGGTGGCGCCCATCTCGATCACGAGGTACTCGGTGTCCTCCGTGGCGGTGAACACCGTGAGCGGGACGCCCACCTCACCGTTGTAGGAGTTGCGGGGGGCCACGGTGGGGCCCTCCGCGCCGAAGATCCCGTGCAACAGGTCCTTGGTGGTGGTCTTGCCCACCGACCCCGTCACGGCCACGACCGTGACCGGGTGCTCGGCCCGCAGCCGCTGCACCACGCAGCTCGCGAGCGCACCCATGGCCAGAACCACGTCCTCGACCACCACGCACGGGTACGGGCTGCCGGACTCGTCCAGGACCTCGCGCTCGGTGAGGTGCAGCACGGCTCCGGCGGCCGCGGCCTGCGGCACGAAGCGGTGACCGTCCGTGGTCTCCCCCGGCTTCGCCACGAACAGCGTGCCGGGCGCGACCTCGCGCGAGTCCGTGGTCACGGCGGTGACGACCACGGAGTCGGGGTCCGGGACGCCGGCGAGCCGGCCACTCACGGCCTCCGCGATCCGGGCGGCGGAGATGGCGATCATTTCTGCTCCTCTGAGTGCGTCTGCAGGGCGGCCAGGGCCTCCCGCAGCTCCACGCGGTCGTCCAGGGGGACGTCCACGCCGTCGACGTCCTGCACGGTCTCGTGGCCCCTGCCGGCCACGATGACCGAGTCCTCGGGCCGGGCCATGCGCACCGCGGTGCGGATGGCGGTGGCGCGCGGTTCGATGACCAGCACCTCGGAGGCCCGGGCACCCGCCGCCACGGCCTCACGGGCACCGGCGGCCACCTGCTCGCGGATCGGGCCGGGATCCTCCGCGTGGGGATCGTCGTCCGTGACGATCACCACGTCCGCCTCCTCGGCGGCCACGCGACCCATGACGGGACGCTTGGTGGTGTCCCGCTCCCCCGTGGCGCCGAACACGACGATCACGCGGCCGTCCTCGGGGTCCACCGAGCGCAGCGCACGCACCAGGGCGTCCGGGTTGTGGGCGAAGTCCACGAGCGAGGTGGGCCGGGTCCCCACGAGCTCCATGCGACCGGGCACGCTCGCGGTGAGCGGGTCGTGCTCGTCCAGGGCGCGCTGCAGGGTGTTGAGCGCCACGCCCGAGTCCAGCACCATGAGCACAGCGAGCGCCGCATTGGCCACGTTGAAGTCACCCGGCAGCCCGGTGTGCACACGCAGCTCACGGCCGTCCCGGTGCCGCAGCACGAACGACGTCCCGATGCCCCGGCTGGTCAGCGAGCTGAGCGTCCAGTCCGCCGTGTCCGGCTCGGGGCCCGCGTGGTCGCTTCCCCGAAGGGCCACGGTGCTCACGTTCTGCGCCCCGAGGTTCTCCCGTGCCCGCCGCGCCATGGCGGCGCCCCACGGGTCGTCCTCGGAGAGCACGACGACGGCGCGCCGCGTCCGCTGCGCCGTGAACAGCTGGGCCTTGGCCTCGAAGTACTCCGCCATGGAGCCGTGCAGGTCCAGGTGGTCCTGGGTGAGGTTGGTGAACCCCGCGACGTCGTAGCGCACCCCGTCCACGCGGTGGAACTCGAGCGCGTGCGAGGAGACCTCCATGGCGGTGGCCGTGATCCCCCGTTCCCGCATGAGCGCCAGCAGGCTGTGGACGTGGGGGGCCTCCGGGGTGGTGAGCTGCGACGGGATGGGGGTGTCCCCGGCGAGGATCTCGATGGTCCCGATCAGCCCCGTGGTGTGTCCCAGGGCGCGCAGGATGGAGGTGGTGAAGTAGGTGGTGGTCGTCTTGCCGTTGGTCCCGGTCACGGCGAAGAGCTCCTGGGCCGCGCCGTCCTCCGGCTGGGAGCCGTAGACGGCCGCGGCCACGGAGCCCACCCACTGCCGGGGCTCGGGGCTCACGAGCACGGGCAGCTCCACGCCGGCCCGCGCGAGCTCCGCCGCCCCGTCCGGATCCGTGAGCACGGCCACCGCGCCGGCCGCGGCGGCGTCGGACGCGAAGCGGGCACCGTGGACGCGGGCACCGGGCAGGGCCGCGTAGAGGTCACCGGGCTGCACCTCCCGGGAGTTCAGCACCACGCCCGTGACGGAACCCGGACGGCCCGTGGCCACCGGCACCAGCCGGGCGCCCGTGAGCCGGGCGATGTCCTCGACCGTGTGCGGGACGGGGTGGGACGGACGCACGCTCTGCGCGTCCGATCCCTCGCGGGCAGATGCCACCATGAATATCCTCTTCGAACCTGTCTGCGGACGTGCCCCGTCCACCCGGGCCGGTGTCTCACCGGTGATTGCTCGTGCGTTGTCTCTCTGAGTCCGCAGTTTATCCCTGGGACTCGTCCCTGCCCGGCTGGGGCCAGGTCTGCTCGAGCGCGTTGGTGGGTGTCACGTCCTTCTTGATGTTCTCCGGCACCTGCATGTCCAGCTCCGGCGCCTTGGTGGTGGAGGGTGCCACGTTGTAGTGGTGCAGCACCTGGGACATGATCTGGGAGAACGTGGAGGTCACGCCCACGGTGTGGACGTCGCCCTGCGGCCGCTGCATGGTCACGCCCACGAGGTACTGGGGGTCCTCCATGGGCGCCACCCCCACGAAGGACGTGGTGAAGCCGTCGTAGCCGCCCTTCTCGCTCGGCGCCTCCGCGGTGCCCGTCTTGCCGCCCACGCGGTAGCCCGGCACGGCGGCGTCCTTCGCGCCGCCCTGGGTGACCACGTTCTCCATCACGTCCAGGGTCTGCTGGGCGGCGGTCTCGGAGATCACCTGCTTCGGGGCGGGGCTCTCCGGCGTGGTGACCGTGCCGTCCGGGGCCGTGGTGGACTCCACGATCCGCGGCTCGATCTGCTTCCCCCCGTTGGCCACCGCCTGGAAGATCGTCGCCGTGCGCAGGGGCGTCTGCGACACGCCCTGTCCGAACAGCACGGTGTACTCCTGACGGGCGTCCCACTGTGCGGCCGGGGTCAGGATGCCCGTGGACTCACCGGGCAGCTCGATGCCGGTGGCCGAGCCCACGCCGAACTCCTCGAGGTTGTCGTGGCGGGTCTCCTTGTCCATCTTGGAGCCCATGATCACGGTGCCCGTGTTCATGGAGTCCGCGATGATGCCCGCGGCAGTGCGATTCTGCGTCCCGTGGTCGAACGCGTCCGTGATCTTCTCGGAGCCGATCTGCAGGTACGGCGGCACGGTGATCTCGGTCTCCGGCGCCACGATGCCCCGGTCCAGGGCTCCGGCGAGCGTGGCGATCTTCTCCGTGGACCCGGGCTCGACAGCCTGCGTCACCGCGCGCGAGGAGAGATCCTCCGCGTCCGCCTTGCCCGGCACGTTCGGATCCACCGAGGACGAGTCCGCGAGCGCGAGCACCTTGCCGGTCTTCACGTCCATGACCACGGCGGTGCCCCACTCGGCCTTGAGCTCCTTGGTGCGCTCGCGCACGGCCTGCTCCGCGAAGAACTGGACGTCGCTGTCCAGGGACAGCTGGACGTCCGAGCCGTCCTGCGCGGCCTTCTGCTCCTGCGGCGCCACCGGGATGCGCACCCCGTCGCCGGAGATCTCGAACTGGCGCTCGCCGTCCGTGCCCCGCAGCAGCTCGTCCTGGGTCTGCTCGATGCCACCGAGGGCCTGACCCTCGCTGCCCAGGAAGCCCACCACGGAACCGCCCAGGGAGCCGTTCGGGTAGCTGCGCTGGAAGGTGGGCTGACCGTAGATGTAGGGCAGATTCAGTTCGCGCAGCGCGTTGTACTGCTCGGGGGTGACGCCCCGTGCCACGTAGTTGAAGGTCTTGTCGCCGTCCAGCGCGTTCTTGACGTCCGTGTCCTTCATCCCCAGCGCGTCGGCGATCTTGTAGACCGCCTGGGTGGGCGTCACGGTCTCCACGGTGCCGTCCTTGTTCGGAACCGCAACGTCCGTGACCGCCGTCTGATCCACCGTGATGTCGTAGCGTTGCAGCGTGCGTGCCAGCACGGTGCCGCTCGTGTCCGTGATCTCGCCCCGCACCGCGGGAATGGGCTCCACCATGGTCCGCTGCTGCGCCGCCGCCTCGGCACGGCCCGAGGGGTCCAGGCCCTGCACCCAGAAGAGCCGACCGGCCACGAGCAGCAGCAGCGCCAGCAGGAGGGCAATCCCCACCTGGGTGCGCGTGTAGGGCCTGAGCAGGCGGTTCCTGCGCGCGGGTGCTGGTGACACGGTCTTCCTCGATTCCTGGACGCCTGCGTGGTGCGGCTACCTCCGACGGGTGCTGGTTCCGGTCCGCGGGGCGGACCGCCGGGTTATTGACCGGGCGCGCGCTGCGACGGCGCGGGGATGGAACCGCCGTTGAGATCCCGCGCCTCCTCCGCCTTGCGGTCGGCCTCACGCTGGGCGGTCTTCTTCTCCGCCTCCTCCTTGGCGCGCTTCTCCGCACGCTCCTCTGCGGCCGCGCGGTTCTTCTCGGCGGCGTCGGAGCCCTTCATCTCCGCGGGCGGGACGAGGACGTCCTGGGAGTCCTTCTTCTCCGCCGGCGCGGACGGCGGTGTGACGTCGCCGGTGTCCACGTTGATGCTGCCCACGTCCTGGGCCGGCACCATGCCGAGGTCGTTGGCACGGGCCGCGAGGTTCTGCGGCGCGGCGTTGGCCTCGATGTCCTGCGTGAGCGCCTCGTTCTCCTGCGAGAGCGCCCGCTCCTGCCCGGTGAGCTCGGTCAGCTGGTACTGCCCCTGCGTGATCTGGACGTTCAGCAGCAGGATGCCCACGAGTGCGGCGGCCAGTGCGAGCGCGCACATCACCACCGTGGAGACACGACTGCGGCGGGGCGCGCGCCGCGGCACCACGGACAGCGGTTGCCGCTCCGCGTCACCCGGGGACTGCGGGGCCGACGCCGCGCGGTCCGGTCCTCGGCTCATCGCGTCCCCCCTGGTGTCGTCGTCTCCCGCAGCCGCTGCGCCGCCCGGAGCCGGGCGGAAGTGGCGCGCGGGTTGCTCGTGGTCTCGTCCTCGTGGGCCCGCTCGGCCCCACGGGTGACGACCTTCAGCACCGGCTGGTGCTCCGCAAGCTCCACCGGGAAGCCCCGAGGTGCCGTGGATCGCGCACCGCGAGCGAACTCCTGCTTGACGATTCTGTCCTCCAGGGAGTGGTAGCTCATGGCGACGACACGCCCTCCCACCCTGACAGTTTCCACGGCCGCGGGGATCGCGCGCTCCAGGACGTCCAGCTCCTCATTGACCTCGATCCGCAGCGCCTGGAACGTCTGCTTGGCCGGGTGCCCCTTCTTGTGCTGCGCCGCGGCGGGAACCGCCGAGCGCACCACCTCCACGAGCTGGGCGGTGGTGTCCAGCGGTGCCTGAGTGCGCGCGGCGACGATGGCGCGCGCGATCCGCGGCGCGAAGCGGTCCTCCCCCCACCGGTAGATGATGTCCCGCAGCTGCGCCTCGGAGTACTCGTTGACCACCGTGTGGGCCGTGAGCTCGGCCCGGGAGTCCATGCGCATGTCGAGCGGGGCGTCGAAGGAGTAGGCGAAGCCGCGGTCGCGCTCGTCCAGCTGGAGGGAGGAGACACCCAGGTCGAAGAGGATCCCGTCCACCCGCTCCACACCCGCCAGCGCGGCGGCGTCGGCGATGTGGTCGTACGTGGTGTGGATGCTCCTGAAGCGGTCCCCGAACCGCTCGAGCCGCCGCCCGGCGAGCCGCAGCGCCTGCGGGTCCCGGTCGATGCCCACCACCCTGACGCCCGGAAAACGGTCGAGGATCGCCTCGGTGTGTCCCCCCATCCCCAGAGTCGCGTCGACGACCACCGGGTTCGGGGACTCCAGTGCCGGGGCGAGGAGGTCGAGGCAGCGGTGCAGCATCACGGGAACGTGCCGCTGCTCGGCGGGCGCCTCTTCCATGCCGGGCTCCTGGTCTGTTGCTGGTGGTGCTGGGGGGGGTGGGTCGGGGACCCTGTGCCATGGTACGGGCCGTGACCGCCCGCCGACGCGGCCGGGGAACCGGCCGGTGAGGTCGCACCGCCCGGCGACGGCGCGGATCGCGTGGCGGGCCCGGCAGTACTGGCCGCACGGATCCGTCCCCGGGCGCAGCGGTCCTTCGAGCCGGCCACCCGGTCACCAGATCCCCATCCGCCGCTCGCCCCTCGAATCCGGCCTGGCTCGGGGGAAGTCGAGTCAGGACGGTGACGTGGGCGGCTGGAGATCTCATGACCGGGAACGCACCGGCGAGGCACCGGGCCGGGACCTCAGAAGAGCCCGGGGATGACCTCGTCCTGCGTCTCGGAGAATGCCGCTTCCTTCTCCGAGAGGTACTGCTGCCAGGCGGTCGCATCCCAGATCTCGGCGCGGCTGCCCGCCCCGATCACCGCCAGTTCCCGGTCCAGGCCCGCATAGGAGCGCAGGGACGCAGGAATGGTGATGCGACCTTGCTTGTCCGGCACCTCGTCCGAGGCACCGGAGAGAAAAACGCGGATGTAGTCCCTGGCCTGCTTGGACGACAGCGGCGCCGCCCGCATCTGTTCGTGGACCCTGGCGAACTCCTGCGCACTGAACACGTACAGGCATCGCTCCTGTCCGCGCGTCAGCACGAGTCCGTCCGCCAGTTCAGCCCGGAACTTGGCCGGAAGGATGAGCCGTGCCTTGTCGTCGAGACGCGGTTCGTATGTTCCGAGAAACATCGCCACCGCCTTCGACTCAGGGCCAGCCCGACCCCCGCTTCTCTACCGCCCTCCACTTTACTCCACTCCACTCCCCGGTCAATGCGAAACCCTCCACAATGCCACGCGTGGCACCACACCCAGGGGCGCCCGGCCAGCGCGGATGGGAGCCCAACCATGCCCTGTCCTGGGACGGGAGCGGGCGTGCCGCGGGAGGGAACACAAAAGAACTCCCCGGCGACACGCCGGGGAGTTCGGGAAAGATCGGGGCCGCGAGGGCCTGTGGCGGGCCGCTCAGAGCCCGCCCTGGTTGCGTTTGTCCCACTTCTCCTCGAGACCCTGGAGGAAAGTGGAGGACTTCTTCGGGGCGGGGCCGGAGCCTCCGGGGGTGCCGGCGGTGGACGACGCCTCGCCCGCGGGAGCCTTGCTGCGCAGAGTGGCCACGTACGTGCCGCCGGCCATGATCACGAACCCGAGCACCCCCACCACGATCAGCTGCGTGGACACCCCGGCGAGGAGAACACCGAGTCCCACCACCGCGAGGACGACTCCCAGCACGACGTTGCGCATGGAGCCCCTCCCCCGCACCGTCTCGGTGTGCATGCTGGATGCGAAGCGGGGGTCGTCTTCGTGCAGCTGCTTCTCGAGCTGGGCGAGAAGCTGCTGTTCGTGCTCGGAGAGAGGCACGATTCCTCCTGTGGGGTTGAGAGAGCGAGGCGGTGGCCGTGGGCCGTCCCTCACGTACCGTCCAGAATATCCCGTGGCGGAGCGTTTGGCACCGTGGGTTCCATCAGTTTCGCTGGACGCACGGTCCCCGGCCCGAAGCGGTGGTGCACCCGGTCCATGGCCTCCTCGGCGGCTCCCCACTCCCCCTCGCGGCCGTCCAGGCTGAGCTGGAGGGCGTGGCCGGAGCCCACGAGCTTCTCGGACCTGACACCCACCAGCCGCACCGCTTGCGGGCGCGACCCCAGGGCGTCGAGCAGACCGGCGGCCTCCGTGTAGAGGTCGTGGGCGGAGGCCACGGGGTGGCCCAGGGTGCGCGAGCGGGTGATCGTGGTGAAGTCCGCGTACCGCAGCTTGAGCCCCACCCGTCCCGTGAGCAGCCCGCGGCCTCGCAACCGGGCCGCCGTGTCGTGGCTCAGCCCGAGCAGGACGCGCTTGAGCAGGGCGGTGTCCGCCACGTCCGTCTGGAACGTGCGTTCGGCCCCCAGGCTCTTGTCCTCCCGCACGGGTGTCACGGGGCGCGGGTCGTGGCCGAGGGCCAGCTGCTGCAGGTGTGAGCCCGCGGCCACCCCCACGAGGGCGTGCAGCCGCGGCAGCGGGGTGTCCGCGATGTCCCCCACCGTGGCGAGTCCCGCCGCGTGCAGGGTCTCGGACGTGCGTCGACCCACGCCCCACAGCCGCTGCACCGGCAGGTGGGCGAGGAACGCCCGGGTGTGCTCCGGGGCCACCACGAGCAGTCCGTCCGGCTTGCAGTGCGCCGAGGCGATCTTGGCCACCGTCTTGTTCTCGCCGATCCCCACGGACGCGGTGAGCCCGGTCCGCTCGTGGATGGTGCGCCGCAGCCGCCGGGCGATCTCCACGGGCGGTCCGCAGCGGCGGATGGCGCCCGAGACGTCCACGAACGCCTCGTCCACGCTCAGCTGTTCCACCCGGTCCGTCACCGAGCGGAAGATGTCCATCACGATCGCCGAGTAGTGGGCGTAGGCCTCCCGGTGGGGTTCCAGCAGCACTGCCGAGGGGCACCTGGCCCGCGCCTGGGAGACCGGCATGGCGGAGTGCACCCCGTACTCACGGGCCTCGTAGGAGGCCGAGAGCACCACGGAGCGCGGCCCGGATCCCGCGACGATCACGGGGCGGCCGCGGTGCTGCGGTGCGCTGAGCAGCTCGACCCCCACGTAGAACATGTCCATGTCCACGTGCAGGATGGCGCAGCGCCGGTACTCGTCCAGCTGCTGCGAGCTCGGACCGCCCATCGTGTGCGCCTCCCGTCTCCGCTCCACCCGGGACGAACCCGGAGACGTCCCACCGTGTCGGGGCCGGGACCGAAACCATCCTAGGACCCGGCTCCGACACGCTGAACCGAGGCCGTGACGTGCCGCTAGGCTGGGCGGGCCGGTCCGCGGACCCCGCGGGCGAGCCCGTCCCGCGTGGCCCGGCACACGCCACCCCTCCCAGCAAAGGTGCCCCGGAATGACCTCCACGGACGATCCCGCCGCCTCTGCCGCCGCGCAGGACGCCCAGTTCTCCGCCCGGCTCGACACCGCCATCCGCGAGTTCTTCACCTCCGAGCGGGAACGAGTCACCGCCATCTCTCCCGACGCCACGCGACTGGTGGCGGCCATCGCGGACCTCACGGACGGCGGCAAGCGGCTGCGTGCACGACTGTGCCACTGGGGCTGGTGCGCCGCGGGCGGTGAGGCGGGCAGCGACGTCGTGGTGGCCGCGGCGGCATCTCTCGAACTGTTCCAGACAGCGGCACTGATCCACGACGACGTCCTGGACCGCTCGGACACCCGCCGGGGCGGCCCGAGCGTCCACAGGGTCTTCGAGGCCGTCCACCGCGAAGCGGGCTGGGCCGCGGACCCCGAGCACTTCGGTGTGGGTGCCGCCGTGCTCACCGGGGACATGAGCCTGTCCTTCGCCGAGCAGCTCTTCGCCGAGGCCGCCGCGGGGGTGCCCCGCCCCGCGGGTGCCACGGCGCGGCACATCTTCTCGAGCATGCGCACCGAGGTCATGGCCGGGCAGTACCTGGACATCCACGCGGAGGTCGCCCCACCGTCGCACGACGCCGCGGTGCAGCTCGAGCGCGCCATGACGGTGCTTCGCTACAAGTCCGCCAAGTACTCGGTGGAGCACCCCGTGGCCATCGGGGCCGCCCTGGCCGGTGGGGACGAGCAGTTCCTGAGCGCGTGCGCAGCATTCAGTCTTCCCCTGGGAGAGGCGTTCCAGCTGCGCGACGACGTCCTGGGGGTGTTCGGCGACCCGGAGACCACGGGCAAGCCCGCCGGGGACGACATCAGGGAAGGCAAGCGCACCGCCCTGATCGCGCTCTGCACCGCCGGGTGCTCCCCGGAGCAGCGACAGTGGCTCGAATCGGTGCTGGGCTGCGAACGGCTCACCGAGGAGGACGTGGCGCGGGTGCGCGACCTCATGCGCTCCAGCGGCGCCCACGATCGGTCCGAGGAGCTCATCGCGGACCTCGTGGCGTCCTCGGACGAGGCGTTGGCGGTGCTCCCCACCGGTGAGGTGCCCCGCGCGGGACTGCGGGCGCTGGCGGACGCGGCCGTGCGCCGCACACGCTGAGTCACCCCGGATGAGGGGCCGTGAGCCCCACGCCGCGGGCGGGATCCGGGCACGCCACAGGCTGGCGCCCTCCCCGGGTCTCAGTCGGCCCGGTTCACCAGCCGAGTGCCTGCGCCCGGCGCCGCACCTCGGTCTTCTGACCACGCCGGAGGGCGTCGATCGGACGACCGGGAAGGGACTCGTCCTCGGTGAACAGCCAGCGGATGGCCTGCGCGTCCGTGAAGGCCGCGTCACGCAGCACCGCCACCGTGCCCTTGAGGGAGTCCACGGGGTGCGAGCCGTCCATGAACGCCGCGGGCACCACGCGCACCCGGTCCTCGGGGCGGCGCACCTCCAGGAGGGAGCCGTCGTCCATGAGCCGGTGCACCCTGGTGATCTGGATGTCCATGGCCTCGGCGATGTCCGGCAGGTGTGTCCACTCGCCCACGAGCGCGTCGAGTTCGGAGAATTCCTGGGGCGTGAGATCGGTTGCGTAGTTCACGCCCACTACTCTGCCACGCCGCCACAGGCCTGCAGAACCCGGGTGGGCGGCACGGGGTCGGGTAATCTGGCAGCACAGCGTGCGGCGCCCCCGGTGCCCCCGATCGTCCCTTTCCCCCCACGTCGAGGCAGGTATCGCGAACATGCCGGTTGAGCCGCCCCACGACCGCCACACCCCCCGCGGCCAGTGGTCCCGTCGCGCCGCTCACGGGTCCGTGGCCGCCCTGACGGCCCTCACAGCGCTGGGAACCGTGGGCGCGGCCCAGGCCGCACCCACCACCCCGCAGACCGTTCAGGTGGCCCAGCAGCACGCGGGACAGGTGACCGTGGTCCCCGGGGACTCCGTGTGGTCCCTGGCCACCCGCCACGGCGTGAGCGTCTCGGAGCTGATGACCGCCAACGACATCCCGGCGCACGGCATGATCCGCCCGGGCCAGCGGCTGCGCATCCCCGAGACCCCGAACCCCGCGGACGGAGGGCCAGCCCCCGCCCAGGGGAAGGACGCCCCGAAGGCGTCCCCCGCGGGCGGCAGCTCCACGCCCGCGCCCGCGGGCATGCACCACAGCGTGGCAGCCGGGGACACTCTCTGGAACCTCGCCCAGCGCTACGAGGTGAGCGTGGCCGAGCTCATGCGGGACAACTCGCTCTCCCCGAACGAGGTGCTGCGGCCCGGGCGCACCCTCACGATTCCCGGGGCTCCCCGAGACGCGGCGCCCGCGCGCGGGACGGGGGCGGCGTCGTCGTCCCCCACCCCCGAACGCACCGGGACCACGGCCCCGGCGAAGGGGCCGGCAGTGGGCGCCTCCTTCGCGGGCCGCCAGTACCCCCGGGAGGTCGTGGACTCGGCCAACGCGCACCACGAGCAGCTGCGCTCGCGCGACGTTCCGCCGCCTGAGCAGATCCGGCAGATGGTGGAGGCCACCGCCCGGGACATGGGCGTGGACCCGGCCCTCGCCCTGGCCCACGCGTCCCAGGAGTCCGGCTTCCGCCACGACGTCGTGTCCCCGGCGGACGCCGTGGGCACCATGCAGGTGGTGCCGGCCGCGGGACGGTGGGCCTCCGCAATGGTGGGCCGCGACCTGGACCTGCTGGACCCGCAGGACAACATCACCGCCGGCGTGGCCATCATCCGGGAGCTGCAGGACAGGGCTCCGGACAGGGCAACCGGGATCGGCGCCTACTACCAGGGTCTGCACGGCGTGAGCACGTACGGTATGTATTCCGACACCAAGGCATACGTCAAGGCCGTGAGCGCACAGGAACGGAAATTTGCCCAGTAGCAGCATGAACGACCACCGTGTGGGGGCCCTGCTCGAGAACCGCTACCGCGTTCTCCGGCGGATCGCCCACGGGGGAACGGCCGCCGTCTACGAGGGCCTGGACGAACGCCTCGAACGGCCCGTGGCCCTGAAGATCATGCACCCGCACTTCGCGGACGACCCCCGCTTCGTCACCCGGGCCGAACGCGAGGCGAAGGCCGCAGCCCGGCTCCACGACCCCCACGTGGTGGCGGTGCTGGACCAGGGGCGCACGGACGACGGCGTGCTGTATTTGGTGCTCGAGTTCGTGGACGGCCCCACCCTGCGCGAGGTCGTCGCACACGAGGCGCCGATGGGCCCGCACCGCGCCCTCGAGCTGCTCGTGCCCGTGCTCCGGGGCCTCGCCAGGGCCCACCGCACCGGCCTGGTGCACCGCGACGTCAAGCCCGAGAACGTCCTGCTGACCGCGGACGGACAGGTCAAGGTCGCGGACTTCGGCCTCACGCGCGCCGTGGACGACCACACCGCCAGCACCACCGTGCTGGGCACCGTGGGCTACGCCGCGCCCGAGCTGGTGGGTGACGGGCCCGTGGACCAGCGCAGCGACGTGTACGCCGTGGGCATCATGGCCTACGAGATGCTCACGGGTTCCCGCCCGTACACGGGCACGGCGCTGCAGGTCGCCACCGCGCACGTGAGCCGGGACGTGCCCGCCCCGAGCGGGATCGCCGCGGACGTGCCCCCCGCCCTGGACGAGTTCGTGCTGCGGGCCACCTCCCGCGACGCCTCCCGGCGTCCCGCCGACGCCGCCGAGCTGCTGGACCTCGCCCTCGCCGTCCGACGCTCCCTGCCCGCTCCCGCGGATCCGCCGTCGCTGCGGGAGGCCGCCACCGAGGTCCTCGCCCGAGGCGCCCATCCGCACTCCGGGCATCCGGAGGAGGCACCCACGGAGGCCCTGGGATCCGAGGACGCCGGTCGCGCCACCCCCTTCGGGGAGGCGGCCACCGAGGCCATGGGCCTCGGGCTCCAGGAGGTCCCCACCGAAGCCATCGGCTCCGCCACGCACGACGTCCCCACGGAGGCTCTCGGCACGTCGTCGCGCGAGGCACCCACCGAGGTCGTGGGTGCGAGCGCCGGGGAGCACCCCGCAGGTCACGGCTCCCCGATCCTGCCCGCCTACGAGGAGGACGCCACGGGCACCGTGGCGCTCACCCAGGTGGGTTCCACGGCGCACCGGGCACCGCACCAGCCGCGCGTACGCCTGAACCCCCCGGCCCAGCCGTTGCACGTGGCCCTCGCGGTCGTGGTGTTCGCGCTGCTGCTCACGGTGGCGGCGTTCCTGGGGTGGTGGCTGGGGTCCGCGCCCGGAACGGCCTCCGCAACGGTGCCCCCGGTGGCGGGGCAGGACACCGCGACGGCCGAACGCACCCTCAACGCCGCGGGGATCTCCAACGTGGGGGTGAGCAGCACCCCGAGCCGCGAGACGCCGGAGGGCACGGTGATCTCCACCGATCCGGCCGCCTCCGCCACGGTTCGCGGCATCGAACAGGTCAATCTCCTGGTCTCCTCCGGTCCCGCCCAGGTGGACGCTCCGGCGCTGACCGGGATGTCGGCCGACGACGCCGAGGCGGCCGTGAGCGCCGCGGGTCTCGTGCTCGGCGAGGTCACCCGGGAGTACTCGACGCAGCCGGCGGGCACCGTGCTGTCCCAGTCCCCCGAGGCGGGCAGCCGCGTGGACGAGGGAACGCAGGTGTCCCTCACCGTGGCCACGGACTCACCGCAGGGACCGGTTCCGAACGTGGTGGGCAAGGACGCCGACACGGCGCGGGCCACCCTCGAGGAGCAGGGCTACACCGTACAGGTCGACTCCCCCGTGGGCTCCCACCTCAACCGGGTGGTGCGCCAGCGCGAGGACGGAGACACCGTGGTGCTCACCGTCCTCTGAGCCCCCGCACGATTCCCGACCGGCCACCGGTACAGGACGCTCACGTGCCCGCGCCGGACAGCCGCGGCCCGGCGCGGGAGCACGACCGTCAGTGCTGCGCGGAGAGGTACTCCGCCACCAGGAACGCGATCTCGAGCGACTGCTTGTGGTTGAGCCGCGGATCGCACAGCGTCTCGTAGCGCTCGGCGAAGGAGGACTCGGCCACGGGGTCCGAGCCGCCGAGGCACTCGGCCACGTCGTCACCGGTCATCTCCACGTGGATGCCGCCGGGGAACGTGCCGAGCTCGCGGTGCACCTCGAAGAAGCCGCGCACCTCGTCCACCACGTCCTCGAAGTTGCGGGTCTTGTACCCGGAGGACAGGGACACGGTGTTGCCGTGCATGGGATCGGTGACCCACACGGGCTTCGCGCCGGAGTCCTCGACCGCCGTGATGACCGGCGGCAGCTTCTCCCGGATGTTTTTCGCGCCCATGCGGGTGATGAACGTGAGGCGACCGGGCTCGCGGTCGGGATCGAGCGCGTCGATCAGGCGCAGGGCGTCGTCGCCGGAGGTGCCGGGGCCGAGCTTGACGCCGATCGGGTTGCGCAGCCTCGAGAGCAGGTCCACGTGGGCGCCGTCGAGGTCGCGCGTCCGCTCACCGATCCACAGGAAGTGCCCCGACGTGCCGTACGGCAGGTGCGTGCGGGAGTCGATGCGCGTGAGCGCCCGCTCGTAGTCCAGCAGCAGGGCCTCGTGGCCCGCGAAGAACTCGGTGGTCTTGAGGGCGTCGAAGTCGGAGCCGCACGCGGCCATGAACTTGACGGCGTGGTCGATCTCGCGCGCCATCGACTCGTAGCGGGCGTACGCGGGGTTCGCCGCGAAACCCATGTTCCACGCGTGCACGCGGCGCAGGTCCGCGAAACCGCCCTGGGTGAAGGCGCGGATCAGGTTCAGGGTGGAGACCGAGGTGTGGTAGCCGCGCAGCATCCGGCGGGGATCGTGGACGCGGGACTCCTCGGTGAAGTCGAAGCCGTTGACCATCTCACCGCGGAACGACGGCAGGGTGACACCGTCTCGGGTCTCCTCGTTGGAGGAACGCGGCTTGGAGAACTGCCCGGCCATCCGGCCCATCTTCACCACGGGCATGGACGCACCGTAGGTGAGCACCACCGCCATCTGCAGCAGCGTGCGGACCCGGCCGGAGATCTTGTCCGCTGTGGCTCCCGCGAACGTCTCGGCGCAGTCGCCGCCCTGGAGGAAGAAGGCCTCGCCGTTGGCCACCTGGGCGAGACGTTCCCGGAGGGTGTCCACCTCCCCGGCGAAGACCAGGGGCGGGACCGCGCCCAGCTCCTGGATAGTGGCCGCGAAGTCCGGGTGCTCCGCCCACTGGGGATGCTGCCCGATGGTCCTTCCCCGCCACTCGTCCAGTCCGGGGTAGTCCGCCGCGCTCGGCGAGGGGGTCATCACGGATCGGAGCTGTTCAGGCAGGGTCTCGGAACTCATTCCCCCAGTCTAGGCCGTGGGACCAGGGGTCCCGTCACCCGCCCCGGTGTCCGTCCCGCCATGCGGACGGCGGTGCAGGGTGTCGTTGAGGTGCCCGGCCTGCTGGGACACCGCGTCCGTGACGGAACGGCCCTTGTCCCTGGTGGCCTGGGCCACCTCCTTGGCCTGGGCGAGCAGGGCGGAGGTCTTCCCGTCCGCCAGCCGGCGCTTGTGCTCGGTGGCGTAGACGTCCGCGACCTCCTGGCCGGACAGCCGCTGGATGGCGGCCATGATCTCGTCCGTCACACGCCGCAGCGTGGCGTGGTCACCCTGCTGCCCACTCAGGTGGGAGTAGTCCATGGGCTCACCGAAGATCGTGGTGATCCGGGCGCGGCGGGGGTCCGGGAAACGGGACCCCAGCGGCTGCATCTTGTCCGTGCCGATCATGGCCACGGGGATCACGGGGGCTCCGGACTCCAGGGCGAGGCGGGCCACCCCCACCTTGCCGCGGTACAGCCGCCCGTCCGGGGAGCGGGTGCCCTCCGGGTAGATGCCCAGCAGCTTGCCCTCGGCCAGGGCCTGGCCCCCCGCGCTCAGGGACTTCGCGCTGGCCTGACCGCCGCGGCGGCCCATGGGGATCTGGTTGATCGCCCTGAAGAACGCCGCCGTGAGGCGCCCCTTCAGACCGGGCGTGTTGAAGTACTCGGACTTGGCCAGGAAGAAGACCTGCCGCGGCACGGCCACGGGCATGAAGATGGTGTCCGGCACGGACAGGTGGTTGCTCGCCAGGATCGCGGGACCGCTGGACGGGACGTGCTCCAGGCCGATCACGGTGGGTCGGCAGACCCTGTTGACCACGGGTGCCACCACGTAGTTCCTGAGGAACATGTACACCATGAGCGTGTGCCCTTTCATCGGCGCGGGACCCGGGCCTGTTCGGCCCGGTCGGGGGACGCCCGGTGCAGTGGCCCCGGGCGGTCCCGGGCGATTCTCTCATGCGGGGTGACGGCGGCTGGCACAATGGCGCCATGTCATCGGATCTGCAACGACACGACTCCCTGCACCTGCCCGGCGCCTCCTCCGTGGGGGTCCTGGTGCTCCACGGCTTCAGTTCCACGACCGCTTCCGTGGCGAACTGGGCCCGGGCGATCCACACGGCCACCGACTCCGCCGGCGCGGCCCCCGGGGTGAGCGTGCCCCTGCTGCCGGGTCACGGAACCCACTGGCAGGACCTCGCGGCGCAGCCGTGGCAGGCGTGGCGCGACGCCGTGGACGCGCACTACTGGCAGCTGCGGCGACGGCACGGGCACGTGGTCGTGTGCGGGCTGTCCATGGGCGGGGCACTCGCCCTGCACACCGCGGCCCGCCGGGAGGTCTCCGGCGTGCTGCTCGTGAACCCCGCACTGTCCCTGGTGAACAGGGCGGCGCGGTTCAGCAGGGTGCTCGCCACCGCCGTGCCGTCCTACGCGGGGATCGGCAGCGACATCCGCAAGGAGTCCGTCCTGGAGTCGGCGTACGACCGCACGCCGCTGGCCGCGGTGGCGCAGCTCAACGTGCTGATGCACCGCACGGTGCAGATGCTGCCGGCGGTCACCGCCCCGGCGATCGTGTTCCGCTCCGACGTGGACCACGTGGTCTCGGGTGCCTCCGCGGACCTCGTGGCGCAGCGCACGCGCGGTCCGGTGCGGGTGGTCCCCCTGCCGGACAGCTACCACGTGGCCACCCTGGACCACGACGCGCCGCTCGTGGAGCAGACCTCGCGGGACGCCGTGCAGCGCGTCTGCCGCGGTCTGCCGCTGCTGCCGGAGACGGCGTGAGCTCCCGGGACGGATCGGAGGATCCCTTCGAGAGCATCATCCGGTCCAACACGTGGGACGACGTCCCGGGTGACGACGAGGACATGGAACCCTGGGCGGAGGACCTCGAGTGGGTTCCTCGGGAGCAGCCCCCGGAGGACGTCCCGGAGGAGCTGAACGAGGTGGACGCGGACGCCGTCTACGATCCAGATCCCGGCCCGGTGACGGGCGGGGTCTCCCCCGCCATGCTGCGCGCACTGAGCGTGCTGGTCGCGGTGCTCGTGATCATGCTGGGGCTCACCGTTCTGCCCGGTAGGCTGCCCGGGGCGGTCTGGGTGGCGGGTCTCGCCGGGGCCATGGCGGGGCTGTTCCTCGTGTTCCGCGCGCTGCCGGAGGACTCCCCCGAGGACGACGACGGTGCGGTCCTCTGACACCGGTGTCCCACCGCGGGCATGGCGACACGGTTCGACCCCGCTTGTGTGGACACGTCCACCAACGGCGCGGTGTGAAGGTGAACACACCGTAAACTGAGACTCAATCTCGCCAGGAAGGTACCCCCATGAGACGCGTCAGCGCCCCGGCCATCGTCGATCCCCTGCCCTACCCCGGCATCGCCCACATCCTCGAGGAGCGTGCCCGCACGCAGCCGGATCTGGTGCTCTACACGATCCTCGCCCCCGGGCGGGAGCGGGACGTCACCGCTCGCGAGTTCCGCGCCGAAGTCGTGGCCCTCGCCCGCGGGATGGCCGCCCAGGGGATCCGCTCCGGGGACCGCGTGGGTCTGCTGAGCCGCACCCGCTACGAGTGGACCCTCGTGGACTTCGCCCTGTGGTGGCTCGGAGCGGTCCCGGTGCCGGTCTACGACACGTCGTCCCCCGACCAGATCGCCTGGATCCTCTCGGACTCCCGTGCCACGGCCGTGTTCGTCGAGACGGACGAGCTCGCCGGGCGCGTGCGGGAAGCCCACCGCATCACCCCCTTCCCGGCCGAGCAGCGCATCCGGGTGTTCGACACGGACGACGCCGAGATCTCCCTGGACGCGGTGGTGCGGGCGGGCTCCGGGCGCGAGGACCTGCAGACCCCGTACGACGGCGTGAGCCTGGACGACGCCGCCACGCTCATCTACACCTCCGGGACCACCGGACCGCCCAAGGGCTGCGAGCTGACCCACCGCAATTTCGTGGCGTGCTCCCAGAACACGATTCCCGTGGCCGGGGAGCTCATGCACGAGGGCGCGCGCACCCTGCTGTTCCTGCCGCTGGCCCACGTGTTCGCCCGGTTCGTGGAGGTCACCTCCCTGGACGCCGGCATCGCCCTGGCGCACACCCCCGACGTCTCCCAGCTCATGGACGACCTCGCCCGGTTCAAGCCCACTTTCATCCTGGCGGTGCCACGGGTCTTCGAGAAGATCCTGGTGGGGGCTCGCTTCAAGGCCCAGGCGGGCTCACCCGTGAAGAAGCTGATCTTCGAGCGCGCGGTGGCCACGGCTGCCGCATGGTCCAAGGCCTCCCAGCAGGGCCGCGTCTCGCCGTGGCTCGCGGCGCGCCACCGCCTGTACGACAAGCTGGTGTACTCCACGCTGCGCCAGGCCATGGGCGGGGAGGTCCGCTACGCCGTCTCGGGTGGCGCGGCGCTGGGCGAGCACCTGGCGCACTTCTTCAACGGCATCGGCGTGTACGTGGTGGAGGGCTACGGGCTCACCGAGACCACCGCGCCCATCTCCGCGAACGTGCCGAGCATCAACCGGCTGGGCACCGTGGGCCACCCCATGCCCGGCAACGAGGTGGCCATCGCGGAGGACGGCGAGATCCTGGTGCGCGGCGTCAACGTGTTCGAGCGCTACAACGGGTTGCCCGAGAAGACCGCCGAGGCCTTCCACGACGGCTGGTTCGCCACCGGTGACCTGGGGCACCTGGACGACGAGGGCCTGCTGACGGTCACCGGCCGCAAGAAGGAGATCATCGTCACGGCGAGCGGCAAGAACGTGATTCCCACGATGCTGGAGGACCCCATCCGGGCGTCCGCCACGGTGGGGCAGATCATGGTGGTCGGTGAGAACCGCCCGTTCGTGGCGGCCCTGATCACGCTCGATCCGGAAACCCTCGCCAACGTCCTGCCCACCCTCGGTCTGGACCCCGGTCTGAGCGTCGCGCAGGCGGCCCGTGAGAAAGCCGTCATCGACCACGTGCAGCGGATCGTGGACCACGCGAACACCAAGGTCTCGCGCGCGGAGGGCATCAAGGCCTTCCGGATCCTGGACCGCGACCTCACCGTGGAGGACGGCTACCTCACGCCGTCCCTCAAGCTCAAGCGGTCGGTGGTGGCCGAGGACTTCGCGGACGTCATCGACGACATCTACGCCACGTAGCCCCCACGACCACGACGCCGCCCGCCCCCTCGCGACCCGGGGTGCGGGCGGCGTCGTCGTTCAGTCCGCGCGCTGGCCCGGGACGTCCAGCCCGAGCAGCGCGTTCTCCACGACCTCGGCGAGCGCGGGGTGGATCCAGTACTGTCCGCGCGCCATCTCGTGGACGCGCAGTCCGAAGGACATGCCCTGCACGAGCGGCTGGATCAGGTTGGACGCCTCCCGGCCGATCAGGTGCGCCCCGAGCAGCTCCCCGGTGCCGGAGTCCGCGATGAGCTTGCAGAGACCCACGTGGTCCTCCATGGCCCACCCGTAGGCCACGTCCCCGACGTCCTGCACCTTGACGGTGATCTCGTGGCCCGTGCGCTCGGCCCAGGCGCGCGCGGCGCGCTCGGTCATGCCCACGGACGCGATCTGCGGCTCGGTGAAGACCGCGGCCGGCACGTAGCGGTGGTCGGTGCTGCGCTGGTCCTGCGGGTGCACCACGTTGTGGGAGACCACGCGGGCCTCGGCGTTCGCCACGTGCTTGAGCTGGTGCGGGGAGCAGACGTCGCCGAGTGCCCACAGGCCCTCGACCGGCTCCCCGCCCGAGAGCACCCGCTGGTGCTCGTCCACGGCGAGCAGCCCGCGCTCGGTGACGTCCAGTCCCGCGGCCCCGGGGTTCAGGGTGTCCGCGTTGGGGATGCGCCCGGTGGCGAGCAGCACCACGTCCGCGGTGCGCTCCCACTGCTTCCCGGATCCGTCGCTCGCGTCCGCCGAGACCGTGAGCCGGCCGTCCCCGGAGGTCCGGATGCCGGTCAGGCTCCACCCCAGCTGCAGGTCCCAGTGCGCGGCGGCCTCGCGGGTGAAGCGCTCGGCGATCGTGTCGTCGTGGGCGCGCAGCAGGCGCTGCGAGCGGTTGAGCTGCGTGACGGACGGACCGAGGCCCTGGAACACGTGGCAGAACTCGGCGGCGATGTAGCCGCCGCCCACCACCACCACGTCCCGCGGCAGGTCCGGGATGCGCATCACCGTGTCCGAGGTGTGCACCCCCGGCAGATCCGTGCCGGGCACGTCCGGGACATGGACGCGGGAGCCGTTGGCCAGCACGATCCTGGGTGCGGTGAGCCGCTCCCCCGAGTCCGTCTCCAGGACGCGGGGCTCCACGAAGTGCACGTACTCCTGGATGACCGTGACGTTCTCCAGCGAGCGCCGGTAGTCCAGACCGCCCTCGGAGATCGCGTCGATCCGGCCGAAGATCCGGTCCCGCATCCCCGGCCAGTCCACGCCGTCGACCCTGGCGTCCAGCCCGAGTCTGCCCGCATCGCGTGCCTGGTCCGCCACGGTGGCGGGGTACACGTACATCTTGGTGGGGATGCACCCCACGTTGAGGCACGTGCCCCCGAAGCGGCCGGGTTCCACGATGGCCACGTGCAGGTCCCGGTACTCGTCCGTGAGCAGCGAGTTGCCCGAGCCGGAGCCGACGATGATCAGGTCGAAAGATCGCATGGGCCCCATGCTAGGACGCCACCCTGCACACGGGGTGCGGGGTGGCGTCCGTTCAGCCCACGGCGTGGCCGCCGCGGGGATCCCTGCGGATCACTGGGGGTCGATCACCAGGACGAGGTCCCCGCCGCTCACGTGTGCGGTGTCCGAGAGCGCCACGCGGGAGACCGTTCCGCCCACGGGAGCCGTGATGGAAGCCTCCATCTTCATGGCCTCGATCGTGGCCACCGAGTCCCCGGCGGAGACGGTGTCGCCCTCCGAGACGGTGACCGTGACCGCGCCGGCGAACGGCGCCGCCACGTGGCCCGGCTGGGACGTGTCCGCCTTCTCGGTCTCCACGGCCTGGGACTTCACGGACTCGTCGCGGATCTCCAGCAGGCGCAGCTGGCCGTTGAGGGTCACCATGACGGTGCGCATGCCCTTCTCGTCCGGCTCGGAGATGGCCTGCAGGGTCACCAGCAGGCGCACACCCTTGCCCAGCGAGATCACGTGCTCGTGGTCCTGGTCCAGGCCGTAGAGGAAGTCGCGCGTGTGCAGCACGGAGACGTCGCCGTACTTGGTGCGGGAGGACTCGAAGTCCTTCGTGGGGCCCGGGAACAGCAGGCGGTTGAGCGTGGCACGGCGCACCGCACCGGGCTGCTCCAGCGCCTCGCGGTCCTGCGCCGAGAGCTCCTCGTCCGCGAGGTTCACGGTGCGTCCCTCGAGGGCCTTGGTGCGGAACGGCTCGGGCCAGCCCGCGGGCGGGGTCCCCAGCTCGCCGGCCAGGAAGTTGATCACCGAGGCCGGTATGTCGAACTTGCGGGGGTCCGCCTCGAACTCCGCGGGGTCCACGTCCATGCCCACGAGCTGCAGGGCGAGATCCCCCACCACCTTGGAGGACGGGGTGACCTTGACCAGGTGCCCGAGCATCTTGTCCGCCGCGTAGTACATGTCCTCGATGGCCTCGAACTTCTCGCCCAGGCCCAGGGCGATCGCCTGCTGCCGCAGGTTGGAGAGCTGACCTCCCGGGATCTCGTGGCGGTACACGCGGCCCGTGGGACTGGTGAGTCCGGACTCGAAGGGCTTGTAGATCGAGCGCACGACCTCCCAGTAGGGCTCCATGTCGCTCACGACGTCCAGGCCCAGGTTGGTGTCGCGCTCGGTGTTCTCCAGCGCCGCCACGAGTGCGGAGCCGGAGACCTGGGACGTGGTCCCGGCCATCGACGCCGCCGCGGCGTCCACCGCGTCCACGCCCGCCTCGGACGCGGCGAGCAGGGTGGCCAGCTGACCGCCCGCGGTGTCGTGGGTGTGCAGGTGCAGCGGGAGGTCGAAGCGCTCGCGCAACGCCGTGACGAGCCGGCGCGCCGCCTCGGGCCGCAGCAGACCCGCCATGTCCTTGATCGCGAGCACGTGGGCCCCGGCGTCCACGCACTGCTGCGCGAGGTCCAGGTAGTAGTCCAGCGTGTAGACGGTCTCGTCCGGGTCCAGCATGTTGCCCGTGTAGCACAGGGCCACCTCGGCCACCGCGGTCCCGGTGGCGCGCACGGCCTCGATGGCCGGGCGCATCTGCTCCACGTCGTTCAGGGCGTCGAAGATGCGGAAGATGTCCACGCCCGTCTCCGCGGCCTCCGCGACGAATGCGTTGGTCACCTCCACGGGGTACGGCGTGTAGCCCACGGTGTTGCGTCCGCGCAGCAGCATCTGGATGGGGATGTTGGGCATGGCCTCGCGCAGCAGCCGCAGCCTTTCCCAGGGGTCCTCCCCCAGGAAGCGCAGCGCGACGTCGTACGTGGCGCCACCCCAGGCCTCGATCGAGAGCAGACCCGGCAACAGGTGCGCGTAGGCCGGGGCCGCCGCGAGCAGGTCGCGGGTGCGCACCCTCGTGGCCAGCAACGACTGGTGGGCGTCCCGGAAGGTCGTGGAGGTCACGGCCAGCGGCTCGTACTCCCGCAGGGCCCGGGCGAAGCCCTCGGGGCCCTTCTCCTGCAGCACCTGGCGCCAGCCCGAGGGGACCTCGTGCTTGGAGGGGCCGTCGAAGGGGCTGCGGTAGGGCTCGTCCCTCTTGTCCCCGGGGTAGTGCGGCAGCTTGTCGCGCGGGTCGATGCCGTCCACGCGCTCCCCGTTGGGCTTGTTGACCGTGATCTCGGCCAAGTAGTTCAGGGCGCGCGTGCCACGGTCCGCCGAGCCCTTGCCCTTGAGCAGGTCGGGGTGGTTCTCGATGAAGTCCGTGGCCACGTCCCCGGCCAGGAAGTCCGGGTTGTGCAGGACCGACTGCAGGAACTGGATGTTGGTGGCGATCCCACGGATGCGGAACTCCGCCAGCGCTCGCCGGGCCCGCAGCACCGCGGTCTCGTAGTCGCGGCCGCGGCACGTGAGCTTGACCAGCATCGAGTCGAAGTGCGGAGAGATCTCGGCACCCGCGTACAGCGTGCCGCCGTCCAGGCGCACGCCGGCGCCGCCGGCGGAGCGGTAGGCCGAGACCTTGCCCACGTCCGGGCGGAAGTCGTTGGCGGGGTCCTCGGTGGTGATGCGGCACTGCAGCGCCGCGCCGCGCACCCGCAGGCCGTCCTGGCTGATGCCCAGGTCCTCGAGCGTCTCCCCCGCGGCGATCCGCAGCTGGGACTGCACGAGGTCCACGTCCGTGATCTCCTCGGTCACGGTGTGCTCCACCTGGATGCGCGGGTTCATCTCGATGAACACGTGCTGGCCCGCGCGCTCACCGGCAGTGTCCACGAGGAACTCCACGGTACCCGCGTTCACGTAGCCGAGCTCCTTGGCGAACTTCACGGCGTCGCGGTGCAGGGCGTCCCGGATCTCGGGGTCCAGCTGCGGGGCCGGGGCGATCTCGATGACCTTCTGGTGGCGCCGCTGCAGGGAGCAGTCGCGCTCGAACAGGTGAACGATGTTGCCCTCGTTGTCCGCGAGGATCTGCACCTCGATGTGACGGGGGCGCAGGACGGCCTGCTCGATGAACACCGTGGGGTCACCGAAGGCGGTGTCCGCCTCGCGCATCGCGGCATCCAGGGCACCGGGCAGCTGCTCCGGGGTCTCCACACGGCGCATGCCACGCCCGCCGCCGCCGGCCACGGCCTTGACGAACACGGGATAGCCGATCTTCTCGGCGGCGGCGATCAGGGCGTCCTTGTCCGACGAGGGGTCCGAGGAGTCCAGGGTGGGGATCCCGGCGCGCCGCGCTGCGCGCAACGCCTCCACCTTGTTCCCGGCGAGTTCCAGGATCTCGGCGCGCGGACCCACGAACGTGATGCCCTCCGCCGCGGCGGCGCGGGCGAGCTCGGGGTTCTCGGACAGGAAGCCGTAGCCCGGGTAGATCGCGTCCGCCCCGGACTCCTTGGCCACGCGGACGATCTCCGCCACGTCCAGGTATGCCCGGACGGGGTGGCCCTCCTCACCGATGTTGTAGGCCTCGTCCGCCTTCTGCCGGTGGATGGAGTTGCGGTCCTCGTGGGGGAACACCGCCACGGTCCCTGCGCCGAGCTCGTAGGCCGCGCGGAAGGCGCGGATGGCGATCTCGCCGCGGTTGGCCACCAAGATCTTGGAAAACATGACGTCCGTTTCCGTGCGCGGTCCGCGGGGACGCGCGCACTGGGTGAGGAGTTGATACCGGCTCTCAGCTTACGTGAGCCAGACCTCACGGGACCTTGATCCGGCGATCGTGTCACGGCACGTCTTCCCTGCCCCCCGAAGTACACCCATTAGCATGTAACGGGGCGGCGGATAGCCCCCCTTTGGGTTACAGAAGGGTCATCCGTGCAGATCGTCAGCATCAGCAGCCTCAAGGGTGGCGTGGGCAAGTCCTCCGTGGTCCTGGGGCTGGCCTCCGCCGCGTTGGACGCCAGGATCCCCACGCTGGTGGTGGATCTCGATCCCCACGGTGACGCCTCCACGGCACTGGGCGTGCACGCGCGCGCCGGCCACGAGGTGGGCACGGTGCTCCGTCGGCCCCGCAAGGGCGGTCTCGCCTCGGTGGCCGAGGCCTCGTCCTGGACGGCGCACCCCATCACGCCGGACACCTCCGCGTCCGGCCCCCGAGACTGGGCGCCGGATGCCGCACGCACCACGCGCGTGCCCGTTCTCGACGTCGCCCCGGGCTCCGCGGCCTCGTCGCACCTGGACCATGCGTCGTACCGACCGAAGGACCTCAAGCGGCTGGAGACCGCCCTGCGCGGGCTGGACCGCTACGAACTGGTGCTCGTCGACTGTCCTCCCACCCTCAGCGCGCTCACCCGCATGGCGTGGGCCGCCTCCCACAAGGTCCTCTCGGTGGCCGAGCCGTCGCTGTTCTCCGTGGCCGGCACCAAACGCACCATGACCGCCCTGGCACAGTTCGAGGCCTCCCGCATCTGGGCCGTGCCCGAGGCAGGGGTCGTGGTCAACAGGGTGCAGAGCGCGTCCCAGGAGCAGCAGCACCGGCTGCGGGAACTCCGGGAGCTGTTCGGTCCGCTCGTGGTGGACCCCGTGCTGCCCGATCTCCCTGTGGTGCAGCAGGCTCAGGGCGCCGCGTGGCCCGTGCACCGCTGGCCGGGAGCGGAAGCGGCGGAGATTGCCGGACGGTTCACCGCCGTGCTGGAGGGGCTCACGCGCTGAGGCGAGGCGTCCTCGATCAGCCGGCGTTCTTCTTGTGCCGCCGCGCCCGACGGGCCGAGAGCTCGTCCTCGGGGAACGGCCCCGCGGCCTCTGCGGCACCCTCCAGGGAGGCGTGCTCGGCCGGCATGGAGGCCAGGGTGGCTTCGACCTCGCGCCACACCCGGCCCACGGCGATGCCGAACACACCCTGCCCACCCTGGACGAGGTCGATGACCTCGTGGGGGGAGGTGCACTCGTAGACACTTGCGCCGTCGGACATCAGCGTCAGCCGCGTGAGGTCGTCAATACCCCTGAGGCGCAACGCACCCACGGCGGAGCGGATCTGCTGCAGGGAGACACCTGTGTCGAGCAGCCGCTTGACCACTTTGAGGACGAGGATGTCCCGGAAGCTGTAGAGACGCTGCGAGCCGGATCCCTTGGCCCCGCGCACCGTGGGCTCCACCAGGCTGGTGCGCGCCCAGTAGTCGAGCTGCCGGTAGCTGATGCCGGCGGCCTTGCACGCGGTGGGTCCGCGGAACCCCACGGTCTCGTCGAGTGCGGTGAGGTCGTCGGTGAACAGCATCTCCTGCGTTCCCCCGGCCAGGGAGGATGCGCGCAGCTGCGCCGCGTCCAGCGGCAACTCAGGATTGCTCAAGCGTCCTCCTCGTGCGTGGGGCGGGCAGGGGACGGCCCACCATGCTCCCCTGACGGTAAACCCCCGGGTGGAACGGGTCAAAGACATTCGGCGCGGTTCTGGTCGTGTCGTCGTGGGAGGCGGACCCCCTGCCCGACGGGGAGGTCAGGACTGGAAGTCGTCCGGGTCCACGTGGTCCAGGAAGTCGCGGAACTCCCGCACCTGGGCCTCCGCACCACCCGCAGCGTCCGCCGACTGCTCCCTCAGCTCGCCGTCCGGGCTGAGCACCAGCCCCGCCTCGTCCAGCACGGCGGAGGAGCACAGGATGGGGCACCCCGTGCGGGCCGCGAGGGCGAGGGCGTCCGAGGCCCTGGCATCCACCACGGTGGCGTCGTCGAAGGAGATGGCGGCGTGGAACACCGTGTCCTCCACGGTGTGGACCACGACCCCCGTGATGCTGCGACCCAGCTCCCCCACCACCGCCAGCAGCAGGTCGTGGGTCAGCGGGCGAGGGGGCTCGATTCCCTGCAGGGCGAAGACGATCGACGTGGCCTCGTTGGTGCCCAGCCAGATGGGCAGGCGACGGGGCCCGTCCAGTTCGCGCAGCACCACCACGGGCTGCCCCGTGGGGACGTCCATGCGCACCCCCGCGATCTCCATGCGGACGTCCGCGCTCACGTGTCGCTCCCGGAGGCGTCCGGGGTGTGGAAGGAACGCACCGTGTCGTCCACCTGGGTGGTGACCACGGCGGACATCACCGAGAGGCACAGAGCAGCGATCTCACGGGCGCGCAGCACGGCCCTGCGCCGGGTCTCCGGATCGCGCCGCGTGCGCAGGGGCGCCACGCTGCCGTCCACCAGAGCCACCACGCGCTCGGAGGCGCCCCGGAGCACACGCAGGTGCCGGGGCTCGATGCCGTAGCCGCGGAGCTTCCCAGCGGCCACCGCCACTGCCAGGGCGTGCTCGTCGTAGGCACCGGCCCGCTCCACGATCAGCCCGTGGGTCAGCAGCTCGCGCAGCAGCGGAACCTCCGTCCCGGACCTCGCGGCGAGCTCGCGCAACGAGTACCGCGCCGAGCCCGCGCGAGGGGGGTCGGCGGCGTCGGCGGCCCCTGGCTCCGCGGCGTCGACCGGCACCCGAGGACGCTGCCGCTCGGCGCCGGCGGCGGGATCCTCCCCGCGGTCCAGGCGTTCCCTGATGACCCGCAGCGGAAGGTACCGCTCCTGCTGCAGGATGAGCACCGTGGTGAGACGCTCGATGTCCTGCTCCGAGTACTTGCGGTATCCCGACGCGGTGCGGTGCGGATGCACCAGTCCCTGGTCCTCCAGGAAACGCACCTTCGAGGCTGTCAGGTCCGGAAAGCGCGGCTGCAGCTGGCGCAGCAGTGCACCGATGCCGACACGGGCGGTCTGCGGGAGTCCGGTCTCAGGCATGGACGGTGTCAGGACCCGTTCTGCACGGAGTGGTAGAACGTGAAACGGAACTTGCCGATCTGCACCTCGTCGCCGTTTTCGAGCACCTTGGTGTTCACACGGTCGCTGTTGACGTACGTGCCGTTGAGCGAGGCGTGGTCCACGATCTCGAAGGTGTTGTTGCGGCGGATGAACTCCGCGTGCCGCCTGGAGACGGTGACGTCGTCCAGGAACACGGAGCACGCGGGGTGGCGTCCGGCCACGACCTCGTCCCGGTCCAGCAGGAAGCGCGCACCCGTCAGACCACCGTTGGTCTCGAGCAGCAGAGCGGACCCCGGGGGAAGCGAGGCCACGGCGTTCTGCTCACCCTCGGTGAGCTTGTGGTGCGCGGCGGTGGAGAGCACGTCCGCGACGATCTGGATGGACGTGGTCTCCGGGCCCGCCTGCGCGCCCGAGTTCTCTTGATTAGGCATGGGTTCCCCTCAGCTCACGTGGAAGTACGAGTTTAGTCCAGCAGCTGCTGGTAGGCCTGCGCGTCCAGCAGATCGGCCGTGGCGTCCTGGGACTGCACCCGCACCGTGAAGAGCCAGCCGGCCTCGTAGGGTGCGTCGTTGAGAAGCCCCGGGGTGTCCGAGAGCTCGTCGTTGACGGAGACGATCTCGCCGCTGACGGGAGCGAAGAGGTCGCTCACAGACTTGGTGGACTCGATCTCCCCCACCACGTCCCCTGCCGTGACGGAGTCCCCGACCTCCGGCAGCTGGACGAAGACGACTTCGCCCAGCTCACTCTGGGCGTGGTCGGTGATGCCCACCTTGAAGGTGCTGTCGTCGTTGAGGTCCTGGACCCACTCGTGCTCTGCCGTGTACGCGAGTTCCGCGGGAATGTTGGTCATGCCGGTCAGTTTAGGGCACATACCCGGCAGTAGCGCACATCACACGCGTGCGTGTGCAGTGCAACCGTGCCACCGGCGTCCAACACGCTCCGCGCGGACCGCCACGAATGGGTGTACGGGCCCCCGCATCGGGGTATTTTGGCCCGGTGCCCATCACCGAGGCTTTCCGCCAGGCGGCGATCCGCGTCCACACCCACGGTTCCCGGATCCGCCGGACCGTTCCCACGATGAAGTCCCGCCGGGACCCCCTGCACGTCCACGAGCTGACCCCGGGGCGTTCCGCGCGGCTGATCCTCTCCGCGTTCCTGCTGGCGCTGCTCACGGGCACGGGCCTCCTCATGCTGCCGCTGGCCACGGTGGCCCCGGGCAGCACGGACGTGATCACGGCGGCCTTCACCGCCACCTCGGCGCTGTGCGTGACCGGGCTGATCACCGTGGACACCGCCACCTACTGGACCCCGTTCGGCCAGGTGGTGATCATCTCCCTGATCCAGGTGGGCGGGCTCGGCGTGATGACCTTCACCACGATGCTCGGCATCCTGCTGTCCCGCCGTCTTGGTCTCTCCGCCCGGCTGCTGACCAGCACGGAGACCAAGTCCGGTGGCGGAGCGCGGCTCGTGGTCGCACGGATCGTGGGCACCACCCTGGTCATCGAGGGCACCGCGGCCACCATTCTGTTCCTCCGGTTCCTGCTGCACTACGACTACTCCGTGGGTACCGCGCTGTGGCACGGGGTGTTCCACGCCGTGTCCGCGTTCAACAACGCCGGTTTCGCGCTCTACACCCTCAACGTCATGGACTTCTCGGGCGACGCCGTGGTGCTTCTCACCCTGTCGGCGTGCGTGATCCTGGGCGGCCTGGGATTCCCCGTCCTTGCCGAGCTCCGGCGGCACATCAGGATGCCGCACCGATGGAGCATGAACACCCGCCTCGTGCTCTTCGCCACCCCGCTGCTGCTGTTCTGCGGCACCGTGTTCATCCTGGTCCTCGAGTGGAGCAACCCGGCCACCCTGGGGTCGCAGTCCCCCACCGTCAAGGTGCTCAACGCGTTCTTCCAGTCCACGATCTCCCGCACCGCGGGTTTCAACAGCATCGACATCTCCCAGATGCACCCCGTGTCGTGGCTCGGCATGGACATCCTCATGTTCATCGGCGGTGGTCCCGCGGGCACCGCCGGTGGGCTCAAGGTCACCACGTTCGGCGTGCTGTTCTTCATCGCGCTCACGGAGATCCGGGGCGGCGCCGCCGTCCCGGTGCTCGGCAAGCAGCTCTCCCGGTCGGTGCAGCGCGAGGCCATCACGGTGGTGGTGCTCGCCGCCGGGGCCGTCATCAGCGGGGCCATGCTGATCATGCTCACGGACCAGTCCCTGGGTCTGGACCGGGTGCTGTTCGAGGTGGTCTCCGCGTTCTCCACGGTGGGTCTGAGCACCGGGATCACGCCCGTGCTGGAGCCCTTCGCCCAGTGCGTGCTGATCGCGCTGATGGTCATGGGCAGACTCGGACCGGTCACGGTGGCCGCCGCGATCGCCTACGGTCGACGCCCGCCCTCGTTCGGTCTGCCCAAGGAGCGGCCCCTCATCGGGTGACCCACCAGCTCCGGCTGCCCCGGCACGACGCCGCGCAGCACTCCCCCGGCATCCCGCCCGCCGCGGGACGCCCCACTCCGGAAGGAAGTCCCATGTTCGGTTCCCAACTCTCCGACATCTCCCGTCGAGGCATGTCCGACGCCGTGGCCGTGATCGGGCTGGGGCGTTTCGGTGGTGCCCTCGCCCTCGAACTGATGCGCAACGAGACGGACGTGCTGGGCATCGACCACGACCAGGCCACGGTGCAGCGGTTCAACGGCAAACTGACCTCGGTGGTGCGGGCGGACGCCACGGACGAGGACGTGCTGCGCGACCTGTCCGTGAACGAGTTCGAGCGCGTGGTGGTGGGAATCGGCTCCAACATCGAGGCGAGCATCCTCACCGCGTCCCGGCTCGTGAAGTTCGGGTGCCCCGGCATCTGGGCCAAGGCCCTCACGGAGCCGCACGCCGAGATCCTCACGCAGCTGGGCGTGCAGAACGTGGTCAACCCCGAGAGCGACATGGGCACCCGCGCCGCGCACCTGGTGCAGCACCGGATCCTGGACTTCGTGCCAATCGACGACGGCCACGCACTGGTCCGCTGCACCCCGCCCGAACCCATCCAGCAGCGTCCCATGGATCTGCTGAACGTGAGGCAGCGGTTGGGGGTCTCGGTCGTGGCCGTGTGCCGCCCGGGCGGGCAGTGGGAGCCCATCGAGGCCGGGACCATGCTCTACGACGACGACCAGATCCTGGTGACGGGGCCCACCCGCAAGGTGGAGCACTTCTCCAACCTCACCTGACCGGCCACTCCCCCGATGCCCGGATCCCCCGCCCCCGAGGCGGCGAGGAACCTGCCGCCCCCGGGCCCGGGCGTTGCAGCGGGCCTCCCAGGACCGGGCGTGGCGGGGCCGAGGGTCTCACAGGAACCGGGTGAGGCGGCGCAGCTCGCGTGCGGTGGCCGGAGCTCGGGACCGACTGACAAGACCCGCGAGATCCAGGGGCCCGGCGGCGTCGTCCTCCGGGCCGATGGCCACGACCACCGAGTGTGGTGCCGCGCCCGCCGGGCGCGGTGCCCGCTGCACCGTGACGAACCCGGCCACGGAGTGGGCCACGTAGCGGCGGGGTCCGCGGGCCGTGGCCACGTCCACCACGGCCTTGACGCGGTAGACCTCGTCCGGGGGATCCTCGAGCAGGTCCGCGAGCGCCGCCGGGTCCACCTCGGTGGGCACGTCCAGGCTCGCGGCACGGTGGTGGACGTGGTGCGTGTGCCCACCCGTGGTGCCGAGCTCCCACAGCGGAAGCTGGCCGCCCTCGGGCACGGCACGCTCCGCGGCGTCGAAGAACAGGCGGGGGTCCACGGCACCCCACGGGGCGTCGAGCACCATGGCGTGGGGATTGGCCTGCGCGATCCGCTCGCGCACACGCGCGGTCTCGTGGGGCTGCGCCACGTCGGTCTTGGTGAGCAGCACGAGCGCCGCGGCCTTGACGTGCTGCGGGAGGTCCCAGCCGCGCTGCTCGGCGTGGGGCACGTGGGCCGCGTCCACCACCTCCACGAGACCACCGAAGCGGACGGAGTCCACGGTGGTGCCCAGCACGAGCTGGAGCAGCGCGGGCGGTTCCGCGATCCCCGAGCCCTCGATGACGATGGCGTCGAGGTCCAGTGCCGGGCGGGACAGGGTGCGCAGGGCGTCGTCCAGCTGCGCGGGGTCCTGCAGGCAGCACAGGCAGCCGCCCGCGATCGACAGCGGCTCGGCCACGTGGCCCGCCACGAGCCCGGCGTCCACGTTCACGTCCCCGAAGTCGTTGATCACCACTCCCACACGGCCCCCGCCCGTGGCCAGGACGTGGTTGAGCACCGTGGTCTTTCCGGCGCCCAGGTAGCCGGTGAGGATCAGCACGGGGACGGTGCGGGTCACGGGGCTCCTTCCAAGCGGTCCGAGGACGCGGCGCCGCGGGCACCGCAGGCCACCCCCACGACGGACCCACGGTGTTCTGTTCACGGGGCCGGCAGTGTGCCCCGGCCGAGCCGCAGCACGCAAGCCGTCATCCGCGCGCGGCCGAGCTGAGCCGGTCCACCGCCTCCACGACCGTGTCCGGGGAGCACGCCAGGTTCATGCGCGCAAATCCCGCGCCACCCGCGCCGAACGTGGGGCCGGAGGACAGCGCCACCTTGGCGTGCTCCGCGGCGTACTCGGCAGGATCCTCGCCCCAGCCCAGCTCTCGCATGTCGAGCCAGGCCAGGTACGTGGCGCTGCCGCGGCGGAACCGCACCCGCGGCAGCTTCTCCGCGAGCTGGCGCTCCAGCAGCTCGATGTTGCCCTCGATCACCTCGATCGTGGCGTCCAGCCAGTCCGTGCAGTGCCGGAAGCCCTCCTGCGTGGCCAGCAGACCCATGATCCCGGTCCGGTAGGACACGGCATCGGGCACCGTGGCCAGCCACTGCGCCATGGGCTCGGAGTCCACCACGAACATGGCCGCCTTGAGCCCCGCGAGGTTGAAGGCCTTGCTTCCGGAGGCCGCCGCGACACCGTGCCTGCGGGCGGCGTCGGACACGGACAGGTACGGCGTGAACGTGGTGTCGTGGTGCGTGAGCGGTGCGTGGATCTCGTCGCTCACCACGTGGGCGTCGTGCCGTTCCACGATCTCGGCGAGCTCCGCCAGCTCCTCGCGGGCGTGGACCAGGCCCAGCGGGTTGTGGGGGTTGCACAGCAGGACAGCGCGGGCGCCCGCGGCCAGCGCGGCGTCGATGCCGGGCAGGTCCAGGCGGTACGCGGCGCCGTCGTCCTGCAGCGGGACCTCCACCGGGCGGCCTCCGGCTTCCGCGACCAGGTGGTAGAACGGCGCGTACACCGGCGGGGTGAGGACCACGCCCTCGCCGGGGCGGATCAGCCGGCGCAGCGCCTCGACGATCACCACGGTGACGTCCGTGGTGTACATGATGCGTTCAGGGTCCGGGCGCCAGCCCCAGCGTGCGGCCGCGAAGTCCGCGTACGCCTGCGCCGCACCACGGTCCGCGGTGGCGGCGTAGCCCGTGTCGTTGTTCTCAATCGCGGCCTTCAGCGCGGCCTTGACCGGGGGCGGGGTGGGGAAGTCCATCTCCGCGATGAACATGGGCAGGACGTCCTCCGGGTAGCTGCGCCACTTGGTGCTCGTACGTCGGCGCAGGGAGGGCATCTGGTCGGCGGTGGTCATGGGGTCCCTTCACATGGTGCGGCGGGGACGTCACGAACTGGTCAGCTTGTGGGCCTGCCCCAGCCGCAACAGGTCCAGCGTCTTCTCCTGCTCCTCGGCGCGCTCGCCCAGCCGCCGCAGCAGATCGCGGTCCAGCCTGTCGTCCGGAGCCTCCAGGAGTAATCGCCACCCTAGCCGCTTCGCGTGGACGGCGGCCACGAGTGCCTCCAGCTCCTCGATGTCGGACAGCGGCGAGCGCCTGCCGACCCGCTCGTTCGGCTTGAGCCGCGCGGCCTTCTCCGCGACCCGCGCCGGAAGGTCCTTCAGCGCTGCCGGCCGGACGCCCACCGAGGCCATGACCTGTTCCAGGGCGGCCTGGTCCTGGGCGATCTCCTCCGCCATCCGGCCCACCGCCTCGCGCACTTCGGGGTCCCCGTGGAACTCGGCCACGCGGTGGAACGCGGCCACCCCCGCGGCCGATCCCGCGTGGTGGTCCTGCAGGTAGGTGGTGATGACGGCGCCCATGGCGTTTCCCTTCCTCGGTGTGATCCCAGCCAAGCACGCGGCACCGCCGCCTGACCACCCCCGGGCGGGTGCGGCTCCCGCGGACGACGCCGCCCCGACTGGCGGGAGGCGACCCCTCTGCGTCGTCCGTCGGCCGTGCACGGGCCGCCTGCCAGGGGTCTGCGTCATACTGGGGCGATGCCGAGTGGGAGACACCGCTGCGGCACCGAGGCTCCACGATCTGGGGGGGATCATGACACCGGACACGTTCATCGACTTCACCGCACCCAATGGGATGAGGTCCTGGTACCACGTGTGGCCCACGGGCACAGCGGGAATCCTGTACTACTTCGACGGCGACTACTGGGACCTGGACGACACCTCGATCAACTGGCCCGAGGAAGGGGACCTGGCCCGGCTCGCCGTGGCGGCGCAGGCCCGGAACCTCATGTTCGTGGCCGTGAACACCCCGGACACGGACGGCCGCGGGGACGGGTACACGTGGTGGGAGGACTGCAAGGGCAACGGCAAGTTCTTCCGTGCACTGCACGAGCACCTCGTGGCACGGCACCCGGAGGTGGACTCCTCGACCATCTGGCTCCTGGGCTACAGCGGGGGCGCGGAGTTCATCACCTACGAGCTGCTCGACCGCGGCATCGAGGGCATGGCCCGCGGCGGGGCCGTCATCATCGGCGGCGGCGGGGCCGACGCGCCGGTGTCCACCAAGAAGAAGGCCCGTCCCTGCATCGGCTCCACCGTCATGCACTGGTGGGTGGGAGACCGGGACGTGGACGGCGCCACCAATCCTCCGCAGTGGAGCGCGCTGGGAGCCGCGGAGGAGGGCGTGGCGGCGTACCGCGCGGCGGGTTTCGACACCCACCTCCACGTGCTGCCCGGGGTGGACCACGCGGGGTACGACTCCGTGGCGTGCCTCTCCCACGCGCTGGCGCCGGTGTCCCGCACGGCCGGCCTCAGAGCACGGCTCAGCGACGGCTGGGTGCGGCTGACACGGGAGACCTGAGTGCGTACCCGGGGTGGTCGTTCTGCGGGGCTCGCCGAGGGCGCGTCCCTGACGCGGTGCGCCGGCGCCGCCACCGCTGTCGCCCTGCTCTTCGCGCTCAGCGGCTGCGGCCAGCCCGGCGTGGACGGAGGGTCCGCCGCGACGACCCGTCCGCACCAGGAGCGCGGCGCCGGGTCGGACCGCGCGACCCCCGGAGGGAACGGGGACGGCCAGGAGCTCAGCAGCGGCGCAGCCCACGACCATCCCGCGGACGAGACCGGTTCCCACGGAGAACTCGAGGACGAGCTGCGCAGCACACTGGACGAGCTGCAGGACAGCACGGGGATCCGTGGCGGGATCGTGGTGCGGGACGAGTCCACGGGCCAGGAGATCGCCGTGGACGACCACTTCCCCGTGCGCGCAGCGTCCACGGCCAAGGTGGTCGTGGTCATGGCGAGGTTCCATGTGGCCTCCACGGGTGGCCCGGCCGTCACCGCCGCCGACCGGGAGTTGATGCACCGGGCGCTGGCCGAGAGCGACAACGAGGCCACGGACGTTCTCTACACCTCCCTGGGGGCCACTCCCGAGCAGCGGGCCGCCACGCTCGCGGAGGTCTACGGCCTGCTGGGCGTGGCGCCCGGCAACCCGGGCGCCGGGTGGGGCGAGACCCTGGTGACGGCGCGGGACGGAGTCGCCCTGATCGCGGCGCTGCGGGAACCGCCCGCCTGGCTCGGTCCGGACAACGCACAGAGCATGCGCGCGGACATGTCCGTGACGGCCCAGGCCCTCCACCCCTCCCAGGCGTTCGGCGTGGGCGCTGTGGCCCCCACCGACGCCACCGAGGGCGCGGAGGTCTACCTCAAGAACGGCTGGCTCGCCGAACTGGACGGGCAGTGGTCGGTCAGCAGCATCGGGGCCGTCACAACGACCGCGTGCGATCTCACGGTCTCCATCGCGACCTTCGGGGCCCCGAGCTACCAGGAGGGCATGGCGGCGGCAACGGCGATTGCCGAGCCACTAGTTGCGGAGTGCGAGGCGTCCTGACCCCCGCTGCGGCGGGTGGCGACGCGGGGACCATGGGGGCCACGTGGATCTTGCGAGCAGCGGGAGGCAAGCCCGCTGCTGAGCAGCTGGGTCATCCGGGGCCGGAGGTCCCTCGCCGGTACTGCACCGAGCGGGCCGATCTGGTGGGCTTGCTCGCGGTGGCGCAGGGGCTCATCCCGCCTGCGTCGGGTTGAAAGTGGTCAGTAAGTGGACACTTGGACCCCTGGATACGAAGAAGGACCGGCCCCGACGAGGCGTCTTGCCTTGTCAGAGCCGGTCCGTTGGTCGGGATGACAGGATTTGAACCTGCGACCCCTTGACCCCCAGTCAAGTGCGCTACCAAGCTGCGCCACATCCCGCGACCATGCTCAACACTGGCGAACCAGCGCCGAACACTTGGGATACATTACCCCACCCGGTCCCGATTTTCACATCGACCGCGGGCCGGGAGGACGGGCGCGGCGAGCCGTTCGTGACGGGCCCGCCGCGGCGTCGTCGTCCACGGTGATCAGCGCTTGCGCTGGCGCTTCTCCCGCACGCGCATGGTGACCTCCAGCGGAGTGCCCTCGAAGCCGAAGGTCTCGCGGATGCGGCGCTGGATGAACCGGCGGTAGCCGGGATCCAGGAAGCCCGTGGTGAACAGCACGAACTTGGGCGGCCGGGAGGCCACCTGTGTGCCGAACAGGATGCGGGGCTGCTTGCCGCCGCGCACGGGGTGCGGGTGGGCGGCCACGATCTCCCCCAGGAACGCGTTGAGGCGCCCGGTGGGGATGCGGCGGTCCCACGAGTCCAGGGCCGTGTGCAGCGCGGGGACCAGCTTGTCCTTGTGCCACCCGGTCTTCGCGGACATGTTCACCCGCGGCGCCCAGGCCACGTGTGCGAGGTCCCGCTCGATCTCCCGCTCGAGGTAGAAGCGGCGCTCCTCGTCCAGGGTGTCCCACTTGTTGAACGCGAGCACCAGGGCGCGCCCGGAGTCCACGGCCATCTGCAGGATGCGGACGTCCTGCTCGGAGAGCACCTCGTCCACGGCGAGCAGCACCACGGCCACCTCGGCGCGCTCCAGCGCGGTCTGCGTGCGCAGGGACGCGTAGAAGTCCGCGCCCTGCTGCAGGTGCACGCGGCGGCGGATGCCCGCGGTGTCGATGAAGCGCCAGGGCTCGCCCCCGAGCATCACGATCTCGTCCACGGGATCGCGCGTGGTGCCCGCGGTGGAGTCCACGACCACGCGGTCCGAGCCGGCCAGCTTGTTGAGCAACGAGGACTTGCCCACGTTGGGCCGCCCGATCAGTGCCACGCGCCGCGGCCCACCCTCGAGCTCGGCCTCGGCCACCTCGGAGAACTCCGGCAGCGCCTTGACCAGGGCGTCCAGCGCGTCGCCGGAGCCCTTGCCGTGCAGCGCGGACACCGGGAACGGCTCCCCCATGCCCAGGGACCACAGCGCGGTGGCCTCGATCTCCAGATGCGGGGAGTCCGCCTTGTTGGCCACCACGATGATGGGCTTCTTCACGCGACGCAGCATGCTCACCACGGCCTCGTCGGTCGCGGTCACCCCCACGGTCACGTCCAGCACGAGCAGCACGGCGTCCGCGTTCTCCACGGCCAGCTCGGCCTGGTCCGCCACGCGCTTGTTGATGCCCTTGGCGTCCTGCTCCCAGCCGCCGGTGTCCACCAGGGTGAAGTTCTTGCCGTTCCACTCCGCCTTGTAGGAGACACGGTCACGGGTCACGCCCGGGGTGTCCTCCACCACGGCCTCGCGGCGGCCGATCACGCGGTTGACCAGCGTGGACTTGCCCACGTTGGGCCGGCCCACCACGGCCACCACGGGATCGGGGCGGCGGGCGTCCCGGTCCTCCTCGCCGTCGATCCAGTCCGCCAGCAGCGCGGCGTCCTCGTCGTCCAGCTCGTAGTCCGCCAGACCCTCGCGCAGCGCCTGCGCGCGGGCCTCGGCCTCGGTGTCATCGATCGCGGCCAGGCGCTGCGAGATGTCCTCGTTGCCCCCGCCCAGCACGGACTGCTCGTAGGAGTCCGCCGTGGGCTCGTCGGGTGCGCTCATGGTTGCCTCGCTTCCTCGGGGGCGTCAGCGCCCGTCTCGTCAGGGGCCGTGGGGCCCCCCTCGTGTGTCGTGTCCGTGGCGCGGATGACCAGGTCGATCACGCCCTGCACGGTCTGTTCCATGGTCAGTTCGGAGGAGTCCAGCAGGTACACGCCGTCCTGCGCGTTCATGAAGTCCACCACGGTGGCGTCCTTCGCGTCACGGCCCACCACCTGCGCCTCCAGGTTCGACGACGCCGCCGCGCCCAGCTGCCTGCCGCGCCGCGCCATGCGCGCCGCCTCCGAGGCGGTGAGCAGGATCCGCACGTCCGCGTCCGGGGCCACCACCGTGGTGATGTCCCGGCCCTCGGCCACGATCCGGAACCCGCTGTCCCGGATGATGTCCTGCTGCATCCGTACCAGCACCTCCCGTGCGGGGACGATCGTGGAGACCCGGGAGACGTTGTCCGTGACCAGGTCCCCGCGGATCGCGGAGCGGACGTCCTCGCCGTTGACCAGGATGCGCTCCTCGTCCGGGTCCGTGCCCATCTCCAGGGGAACGGTCTCGGTGGCGGCCACCACGGCCTCGTGGTCGTCAAAGCTCACCCCCGAGTCCAGGCACCACCACGTCACTGCGCGGTACATCGCGCCGGTGTCCAGGTAGGCGAGCCCGAACCGACGCGCCACCTCCTTGGACACCGAGGACTTCCCGGACCCCGAGGGCCCGTCGACCGCGATGACCAGCCGTGCGTTCTCATCCCGTGCGTTCATCACTGCACCACCTTCCAGCCGCGTGTCTGCAGCTCTTCCACGAGGTCCGTGTGCCGGCTCGGCTCCACCGAGACGGTCACGAGACCCACGGGCTGCCCGGGCGAGTGCTCCAGGCGCATGTCCTCCAGGTTGACCCCGATCTCCCCGATCTCCGTGAGGAGGCGGGCGATCTGACCGGGCGTGTCGTCCACGGCCACCGTGAACGTGGCGAAGGCCTTGGGGGCCCCGCCGTGCTTGCCCGGGATCCGGGCCTGGCCGGCGTTGCCCTCGGCCATCAGCCGGGCGATGTCCAACCGTGCACCGTCAGCGTCGGGAGCCTCCAGCGTGGCGATCAGCCGCTCCACGTCCTCCCGGACCTGGTGGAGGGAGCGCACCACGGGCCGCGCATTGGCGGAGAGGATCTGCACCCACAGCCCCGGGTCCGAGCCCGCGATCCGCGTGGTGTCCCGCAGCCCCTGCCCCGCCAGGGACAGCTGGTGCAGCGGGGTCTCCTGCAGCCGCGAGGCCAGCAGCGAGGACATCACCTGCGGCAGGTGGGAGATCAGCGCCACGGTCTCGTCGTGCTCCGCGGGCTCCATCACGGTCAGGGTCGCCCCCAGGTCCACCGCGAGGTTCTTGGCCGCGGTCACCGCGGCGGCTCCCGTGGCGGGACCGGGGCAGACCACCCACGGCATGGACGTGAACAGCTCACCGCGCGCCGCCACCGGCCCGGACTTCTCCCGCCCGGCCATGGGATGGGTGCCCACGTAGCGGGTGAGGTCTGCGCCCGCCGCCGCCACGGAGTCGAGAATGGGGGCCTTGACGGAGGCGATGTCCAGCACCACGGCGTGCGGGTGCTCGGCCAGCGCCTCGACGACCAGCTCGGCCACCACGTCCGGCGGCGCGGCGACCACCACGAGCGCGGGCTCGGGGAGATCCTCCCCCGCACTGCGGAGCGCACGGACGGAGCAGCCCGCGCCGATGTCCTGGGCCACGGCCTCCGTGGTGGGCGAGGAGTCCCGGATCAGGACCTCCACCCCCAGGTGGCGCAGCCCCAGCCCGATGCTCGCACCGAGCAGACCGGAGCCCACCACCAGCACGGGGCCGGTGCTCGAGGGAGCGGTGGGGACCACGCTCACATCCCCAAGGACGCGAGGAGGTTGCCCACCTCGGTGTGCGAGAGCTTGCGCACCGTGCCCTGCTTCTGGTCGCCGATCGCGATGGGGCCCACGTGGGTGCGCGCGAGCTTCTCCACGGGGTGGTCCACGGCGTCGAACATCCGGCGCACGATCCGGTTGCGTCCGGAGTGCAGCACCACCTCGATGAGCACGTGGCCCGGGGTGGAGTCCACCAGGCGGAAGTCGTCCACCTTGGCGATGCCGTCCTCCAGGCGGATGCCCTCCTTCATCTGGTTGCCGATGCCCTTCTCCACGGGACCGTGCACCTGGACCATGTAGGTCTTGGGCACCTCGTAGGAGGGGTGGGTGAGCCGGTTGGTCAGCTCGCCGTCATTGGTGAGCAGCAGCAGACCCTCGGTCTCCACGTCCAGGCGACCCACGTGGAACACACGCTGGTGCTTGCGGGGATCCAGGTAGTCGCTCACGCAACGGCGCCCATCCGGGTCCTCCATGGTGGAGACCACGCCCGCGGGCTTGTTGAACGCGTAGTACACGAGCTTCTCGTCCGTCTGGATGCGCATGCCGTCCACGTGCACCGCCTGCACGGCGGGATCCACGCGCACGCCGAGCTCCGTGACGATCTCCCCGTCCACGCTCACGCGGCCGTCCTGGATCATCTCCTCGCACACGCGGCGGCTGGCCACGCCGGCCTGCGCCATGAGCTTCTGCAGCCGCACGCCGTTCTCGTCGTGGACCTCCAGCCGGTCCACGGGCGGGTTCTTGGGACGACGCCGCCGGTGCGGGCCGTGCTCCTTGATCGCCGAGGCGCGGCGCTCGTACTTGTCCACGCCCGCGAAGGCACGGGGCTTCTGCGGACCCTTCTGGGCCGCACCGGCCTTGGGCTTGCCCGGCCCCTTGCCCGCGGGACCCTTGCCGCGCGCGGCTCCCGGGCCCTTGGCTCCGGCTCCCTTGGGGTAGCCGCGGCCCCCGGCGGCGTCGCCGGAGCCCTTCTTGCCCGGTCCGGAGCGGAAACCGCCCTTGGGTCCGGCCTTGGAGCCCTTGCCGCGCCCCTGGGGGCCGCGGGCGCCGCCGCCGCGGGATGCGTTGCCGTGTGATGAAGCCATGCGTCGTTCAGTCCTCTATCTCGTCGAGTTGGTCGGTTCCGGGCAGCAACGGTGCGATGTCCGGCAGCTCGTCTAGCGAGCCGAGACCGAGCTTCTCCAGGAAAAGGGGGGTGGTGGTGTACAGGACGGAGCCGGACGACTCCTCCCGCTCGTGGGCCGAGAGCAGGCCGCGCTGCACCAGGGTGCGCACCACGCCGTCCACGTTCACACCACGGATCGCGGAGACCCGCGAGCGGGACACGGGCTGCAGGTAGGCCACCACCGCCAGCGTCTCCAGGGCCGCCTGGGAGAGCCGCGAGCTGCTGCCCTCCACCACGAAGTCCGTCACCAGCTGGGCGTGCTCGCTGCGTGCGTAGATCCGCCAGCCCCCGGCCACGTCACGCAGTTCGAAACCGCGCACTCGAGGCGTGGGCGCGCTGGACGGTGCGGGAGCGCCGTCGTGGTGCTCCACGTGGTCCTGGGATTCGGAGGCCGACCGTCCATCATATCCGGCCACGGCACCCGGCCGGGCGGATGCAGAGGTGTTTCCGGTCACTCCGTCGTACTCGGCCTTGAGGTGCTCCAGCGCGCTGCGCACCCGGTGCTCGGGCTCACCCGTGACCCGGGAGAACTCGGCCAGGCCCACCGGGGCCGCCGCGACCATGAGCACCGCCTCCAGCGCGGAGAGCAGCTGGTCGCGTGTCATGCCGCCGGTGGACGCTTCGGCGTCCCTGGACACCGCTGTCTCTGACGCCGGTGCGTCGGCGCGTTCCGGGGCGGCCGGGGTGATGGGTGGCCCTGCGCGGTACGCGTCCGCCGCGGGGGCCGTGGGGGGTGTCTGCTCCGCCACGCGGTCATCCTCTCCTTCGGTACGGTTCACACCGATCCTGTGCGGGACTCATTCTCCCAGGTTTTCGCCGTCCGCGCTCGGGGTGCTCTCCTGCTCGGCGCCCGTGTACTCGCTGCTGAGCGATGCCGCGGACCACTGCTCCGGTCCGTCCCAGCGCACGAGCAGCGCTCCCAGGACGTCCTCCTGGTGCAGCCGGACCACGCGGTCCCGGTACATCTCCAGCAGCGCGAGGAACCGCACCACCACCACCAGGGTGGACTCCGCGTCCGCGACCAGCGACTGGAACGTGTGGTCCTCTCCGTCCCGCAGGATGCCCGCGAGCACCTCGGCCTCGTCCGCCACCCGCACCTGGGCGCCGTGCAGGTGGGCCACGTCCACCTCGTCTGGCACGTGGCGCTCCGGGTCCAGCGCGGTCACGGCGAGATGCGCGAGCTGGTCCGGAGTCAGCGTCCACGTGAGCGGGGGCAGCGCCGTGGTGATGGCCGGGTCCAGGTCCACCTGGCGGGCAATCCGCACCGACTCCGCGGCGAAGCGGACGTTGAGCTGCCCCGCCACTTCCTTGAACGCCTTGTACTGCAGCAGCCGGGCGAACAGCAGGTCCCGGGCCTCAAGCAGCTCCACGTCGTACTCGTCCTCGACCTCGCCGCGCGGCAGCAGCCGGGCGGCCTTGAGGTCCAGCAGGGTGGCTGCGACCACCAGGAACTCGCTGGCCTCGTCCAGGGCCTTGGGCGAGGCGTCCTCCTGCAGGGCCCGCACGTACTGGATGAACTCGTCCGTGACCACGGAGAGCGAGACCTGGGTGATGTCCAGCTCGTGCTTGGCGATCAGGGACAGCAGGACGTCGAACGGGCCCTGGAAATTCTCCAGCGCCACGGTGAAGCCGCCCTGGGACTCCCCGGGTGCCTCGGAAGGGATGGCGACGACGCCGCTCACGCGCCCGGGCGGCGTCGGGCCTGGATCACGGCGCGCCGCCGCGCGAGATGAGCTCGCGGGCGAGCTGGCGGTAGGACTCCGCGCCGGGGTGGTTGGTGGCGAACGCCAGGATGGGCTCCGCGGCCACGGTGGCGTCCGGGAACTTCACGGTGCGCTTGATGACGGTGTCGAACACCTTGTCCCCGAACGCGTCCACGATCCGCGCGATGACCTCGCGGGAGTGCAGGGTGCGGGAGTCGAACATGGTGGCCAGCACGCCGTCGATCTGCAGCTTGGGGTTGATCCGGTCCTGCACCTTGGAGATGGAGTCGACCAGCAGGGCGACCGCGCGCAGGGCGAAGAACTCGCAGATCAGCGGGATGATCACACCGTGTGAGGCGGTCAGCGCGTTGACGGTGAGCAGCCCCAGGGAGGGCTGGCAGTCGATGAGGATGACGTCGTAGTGGTCCTCGACCTTGCGCAGCGCGGAGGCGAGCACCTGCTCGCGTGCGACCTCGTTGACCAGCTGCACCTCGGCCGCCGAGAGGTCGATGTTGGCGGGCAGCAGGTCCACGTTCTCCACGTGGGTCTGCTGCACCACGTCCCACACGTCAACTGAGCGGTCCATCATCACGTTGTAGACCGTGAGGTCCAGCTCGTGGGGGTTGGAGCCGAATCCTGCGGACAGCGCGCCCTGCGGGTCGAAGTCCACGAGCAGGACCTTGCGGCCCAGTTCCGCGAGCGCAGCACCCAGGTTGATGGTCGAGGTGGTCTTGCCCACCCCGCCCTTCTGGTTGACCATCGCGATGATGCGCGCGGGGCCGTGCGTGGACAGCTCGGGCGGATCCGGGAAGGTCCGCAGCGGCCGACCGGTGGGGCCTACGGCGTCCGACGCCACAGCCTGGCTCTGCTGGGGCCTCTCATCACTGGCGTTGCTCACGGGCGACGGCCTTCCTTCCTGCGCGTGGAGTACGGGTCTCGACGTCCTACCCTACCGCCCACGTGGGACGCGACCGCCACGTGGCTCCACGGCGAGGGGCCGGACGCACGAACGGCACCCGCCGTGGGGCGGGTGCCGTTCGAAGGTCGTGAGGTGCCGCGGCGCCGGGGCTACTGTCCGTCGTGCACGGACGGTCCCGCCTGGTCGCGCGGCGGCGTCGCGGGAGAGGACGTGGCCGGGTCGGGCACGGGTGCCCCCGCGGCCTGCTCCGCCGGGGTCGGGGCCAGGTGGGGGTCCACCGCGAGCATGGCCTCGTCGAACGGCTCTGCTCCGGACAGGACGCGCTTCATCCGCGCACCGTCCACTTCCTTGACCCACGTGCCGAGCACGATGGTGGCCACCGCGTTGCCGGAGAAGTTGGTGAGAGCACGGGCCTCGGACATGAAGCGGTCGATGCCCACGATCAGGTCCACGCCGTCGAGCAGGTCCGGGCGGTGGGACTGCAGCCCGGCGGCGAGAGTGGCGATGCCCGCGCCGGTGACGCCCGCCGCGCCCTTGGAGGCGATGATCATGAACACCAGCAGGCCGATCTGCTCACCGAGCGCGAGGGGCGTGCCCATGGCGTCGGCCACGAAGAGGGAGGCCATGGTCAGGTAGATGGCGGTGCCGTCCAGGTTGAACGAGTAGCCGGTGGGCACCACGATCCCGACGACCGGCTGGGACACGCCCAGGTGCTCCATCTTGGCGATCAGCCTCGGCAGGGCCGCCTCGGACGAGGACGTGGAGAAGATCAGCAGGTACTCGCGGGCCAGGTACTTCATGAGCTTGAAGATGTTCACGCCGGAGACGAGCTTCAGCAGCAGCCCCAGGACCACCACCACGAACAGGATGCAAGTGATGTAGAAGGCCACCATGAGACCGAGCAGCGAGAACACCGCCTGCAGCCCGGTGGCGCCCACGACGGCCGCGATCGCCCCGAACGCACCGATCGGCGCGAGCCACATGATCATGGAGAGCAGCTTGAACACGACCGCCTGCAGGTAGCCCACGGCCTTGAGCACGGGCTGCCCGGCCGCGCCCATGGACTGCAGCGCGAAGCCCACGAGCAGCGCCACCAGCAGCGTCTGCAGGATCTGCCCGGAGGTCAGCGAGGAGAACAGCGTGGTGGGGATGATGCCCAGGATGAAGCCCGTGGTGCCCTCTCCGTGGGACTCCTGAGAGCCTCCGCCGAGGGTCGACTGGTCGAAGTGGGCGTTGGCCAGGTCCAGACCCGCACCGGGCTGCACGATGTTGCCGACCACCAGGCCGATCGCGAGCGCGAACGTGGACATCACGATGAAGTACAGCAGGGCCAGACCGCCCACCTTGCCCACCGTGGCGGCCTTGGCCACCGAGCCCACGCCCAACACGATGGTGCAGAAGATCACGGGCGGGATGACCATCTTGATGAGCGCCACGAAACCCGTGCCGAGCGGCTTCAGCGCCACACCGACGGACGGGAACAGCAGTCCCACCACCACACCGAGCACGACCGCGACGATGACGGCGATGTAGAGGTAGTGGGTGGTGTCGCGCTTCTTCTTCACCGGCGGGTTCGCCTCACGCGCGGCGGGTGGGTGGGACATGATGGCTCCTGGGTGTTCGGTGGTGGAATGGTGACCACCCTCACCCTCGAGCGGGTCCCGTGTCGCGTTGTGGTCATATCGTTCATGACCGGCGTCACACCGGAGCCTCCCCGCCCACCAGCGGCCCACCTCAACGTCCAGCACGGAGTGCGCACCATGTCCCTGGCCCAACGCTTCCTGGCCCTGCAGCTCGCCCTCGTGGTGGTCATCACCCTGGTGGTGGCGGGCGTGATGGTCGGGCAGACCCGAGCCAGGGTCACGGACCGTGCGGAGTCCGTGACCCGGGTGGCCACCACCACCCTCGTGGACGACCCGTTCGTGCGCTCCTCGCTGCTCTCCGCGGACCCGCACGCGCAGTTGCAGCCCGTGGCGTCGGCCGTGGAGCGGGACACGGACGTGGACTTCGTGACCGTCATGACTCCCGACGGCACGAGGATCACCCACTACGACCCGAGCCGCGTGGGCCAGCAGTACCTCGGGGACCGTTCGCACGCTCTGGCCGGCGAGACCTACACCGCCACCGAGGTGGGCCGGCTGGGGCCCTCCGTGCGCACGATCGCCCCGGTGCGGGACGCCGACGGCACGGTGATCGGCCTGGTGTCCTCCGGTGTCCTGCTGGACCGGATCGCGACCGAGAGCCGCCGGGAGCTGCCCGGCCTGCTGCTCATCTCGGGCTCGCTCCTGGCCATGTCCTCGCTGATCAGCCTCCTCATGGCCCGCTACCTGCACCGTGTCACGGGCGGCCGCTCCCCCGAGTCCCTGGTGCGCCAGCTCGCCCTCAACCGCGCCGTGCTCTCCGAGGCCCGCGAGGGTCTCGTCCTGCTGGACCGGGACGACCACCCCGTGCTGGCCAACGCCCGCGCGGCCCATCTCCTGGGGGTCGCACTTCCCGAGGACCAGGGCCAGTCGGACGCGGACCCCGCCGCGGCGGACGACGACGCGCCCACCCGTGAGGTCTCCCGCCGGGCGGACGGGACGGCGGCGCCCCACCGGGCACGACGCCGCTCCCCGCGTCTGCCTCGCCGCGTTCCGCCGCCTGGGCCTCACGGTGCAGGACGCCGCCCGCCCCTGGCTCTTCCCGGTCCGGTGGCGGGGCTGCTCTCGCACGAGACCACGTTCACGGACCGTCGCTGCACCGTGGCGGGTCGCACCCTGGTGGCCACGTGCACCCGCGCGTCCGGGGACGAGACGCTGCGGGTGCTCATGGTCCAGGACCAGACGGAGCTGAGCCGGATGGCCGGTGAGCTCGACCTGGTGCGCACGATGGCCGCGGGGCTGAGGGCTCAGACGCACGAGCACGCCAACCGGCTGCACACCGTGGTGTCGCTGCTGGAGCTCGAGCGCCATCCCCAGGCCCTGGAGTTCGCGTCTGCCAGCGCGCGGCGGTCCGTCCAGGTGGGAGACACCGTGACCCGCGACGTCCGGGACCCGTTCCTGGCGGCCCTGCTCATGGGCAAGGCGGCCACCGCCCGCGAGCGCGGCGTGGATTTCGCCGTGCTGACCCACGGGGAGATCCCGGCGCTGGCCGTGGAACCCACCGACCTGGTGAGCGTGGTCGGCAACCTCGTGGACAACGCTGTGGAGGCGGCCGCGGGAGTGCACCATCCGGGTGCCGAGGACGGCGTCGGCGGCGAACCGCCCTCCGTGGAGGTCGAGCTCACCACGTCGGGCGACGGGAGGTGCGTGCACGTCACGGTCTCGGACAACGGGCCAGGCGTGCCGGAGGACTCGCGTGAGCTCATCTTCGAGCGCGGCGTCACCAGCAAGCACGAGCCGGGCGTGAGCCACGGAGTGGGCCTGCACGTGGTGCGGGGAATCGTCTCGTCCTGGGGCACCTCCATCAGGGTGGAGCGTGATGCGGGCGCGGTCTTCACCGTGGACGTCCCCGTCCTGCGTGCCGGGGCCCCAGAGGTGACCCGGTGATCCGGGTGCTCGTGGTCGAGGACGAGCCCCTCACCGGTGCCGCCCACGCGGAGTACGTGGGCCGGTGCGACGGCTTCGAGGTCGTGGGGGTCGCGCGCACCGGCCGGTCCGCTGTGCGCGCCGTGCGGGAGCGGGCGGCGTCGAGCGAGCCCGTGGACCTCGTGCTGCTGGACGTGAACCTCCCGGACATGTCCGGGCTGGAGGCCGCCCGGGCGCTGAGGGCACAGCGGTGCGGTGTGGACCTGCTGGTGGTCACTGCCCACCGGGACGTGGCCACCGTGCGCGAGGCCTCGTCGGTGGGCGCCGTGGGCTTCCTGGTCAAGCCCTTCTCGTTCCAGGACCTGTTTGGCAAGCTGGAGGCCTACGCCGCGTTCCACCGCGCACTGGCCAGCCCGACCCCCGAGGACACGACCGTGGACCAGACGCAGCTGGACCGTCTGTTCGCCACCCTGAGCGCGGGCATGCGCACCGCCCCGCCCAAGGGGCTGGCCGCGGACACACTGGAGAAGGTGGCTGCTGCGCTGCGGGCCACCCCCGAGTTCCGTTCCGCGGGAGAGATCGCCCGCGACCTCGGGCTCTCACGGGTCACGGCACGGCGGTACCTCGAGCACCTGTGCGAGACCGGGATGCTCGAGCGGCGGGCGCGCCACGGCGCACCGGGCCGGCCCGAGCTCGAGTACGGGTGGCGTGGCTGAGAGAGAATCCTCCGCGTCGTTCACGGCGGAGCCCCGCCCCCGGTGGCGTGCTCCGGGGCGGGGCTCAGCGGCCGTCGTGGGACGGGACGCTAGTTCTTGGGCGCCAGCACCGACTGCAGCGCCTCCAGCACGGAGTGGTCCTCGATCGTGGAGGGCACCGTGTACTGCTCGCCGTCGGCCATCTGACGCATGGTCTTGCGCAGAATCTTTCCGGAGCGTGTCTTGGGCAGGGCCTCGACCACGGCCACGTCCTTGAAGTCCGCCACGGGACCGATCTGCGAGCGCACCATGGTCACGAGGTCCTCCGCGAGCTGCTCCTGGGTGATCTCCGCACCGGTCTTGAGCACCACGTACCCGGAGGGCCGCTGACCCTTGAGGGGGTCGTTCACACCGATCACGGCGCACTCTGCGACGTCCGGGTGGGTGGCCACGATCTGCTCCATCTGTCCCGTGGAGAGCCGGTGGCCCGAGACGTTGATGACGTCGTCGGTGCGTCCCATCACGAACACGTACCCGTTCTCGTCGATGTACCCGGAGTCCCCCGTGGCGTAGTACCCGGGGAAGGCCGAGAGGTAGGAGGAGACGAAGCGCTCGTCGTTGCCCCACAGCGTGCTGAGGGTGCCCGGGGGCAGCGGCAGCCGCAGGGCGATGTTGCCCTCCTCGCCGGGACCCAGGGGCTCCCCGATGGGGTCGAGGATCTCCACGTGGAACCCGGGCACGGGAACCGTGGGGGATCCCGCGACGATGGGCAGCTTCTCGATGCCGAACGGGTTGGAGCAGATGGCCCACCCGGTCTCGGTCTGCCACCAGTGGTCCACCACGGGTACGCCCAGCACGGTGGAGGCCCACGTGTAGGTCTCCGGGTCCAGCCGCTCCCCCGCCACGAACAGCGCATGCAGGGAGGAGATGTCGTGCTTCCTGACGAACTCCCCCTCGGGGTCCGCCTTGCGGATCGCGCGCAGCGCGGTGGGGGCGGTGAACAGCACCTTGACCCCGTGCTCCTCCACCCGCTGCCAGAACGCCCCGGCGTCCGGGGTGCCCACGGGCTTGCCCTCGTAGACCACCGTGGTGGCCCCCGCGAGCAGCGGAGCGTACACGATGTACGAGTGGCCCACGACCCACCCCACGTCCGAGGCGGTCCACATCACGTCACCGGCGGAGACGTCGTAGATGTTGGCCATGGACCAGCTCAGCGCCACGGCGTGCCCGCCGTTGTCCCGGACCACGCCCTTGGGCTTTCCCGTGGTGCCGGACGTGTAGAGGATGTAGAGCGGATCGGTGGCCTTCACGGCCACCGGCTCGGCGGGGCTCACCCCGTCCTGTGCCTCCCCCCACGACAGCCATGCCGGCCCCTCCGAGGACTGTGCGCGCTCGCGGGCCTCGGCCACGCTCGTCTCGAACCCCTCGCGCTCGTGGACGAGCACGGCCGACGGCGCGTGGTCGCTGATCTGCAGCGCCTCCTCGATCGCGGGCAGGTACTCGATCCGGCGCTTGGGCTCCACGCCTCCGGACGCCGTGACGATGGCCACCGGCCGGGAGTCGTCGATGCGGCTCGCGAGTTCACGGGGCGCGAAGCCCCCGAAGACCACCGAGTGCACAGCCCCCAGTCGGGCGCACGCCAGCATGGCAACGACCGATTCCGCGATCATGGGCATGTAGAGCAGCACCCGGTCACCTTTGGACACCCCCTGGGCCGCGAGCGCCCCGGCGAACAGCGCCACGCGTTCCTGCAGCTGGGCGTACGTGATGTGCTCCTGCACCCCGAGGACCGCGGAGTCGTAGATCAGTGCCGTGCGCTCCCCGTGGCCCGCGGCCACGTGGCGGTCCACCGCGTTGACGCACGTGTTCAGCTCCCCGTCCGGGAACCAGCGGTAGAGCGGGGCGGCGGAGTCGTCCAGGGCCCGGGTGGGCGGGGTGATCCACTCCACGGCGTCGGCGGCTTCCAGCCAGAACCGCTCGGGATCATCCACGCTGGCGCGGTAGACGGATTCGTAGGTGGGCTGCGACATGGCGTCCTCCGGACGTGGTGCTGGGGCGGGCATCGGCGTACCTTCATGCTAGTGCCCTGCATCACACCCGGCAAGGGTTGTGTATACACAGCACCTGCGATAAGCCTGCGGTTCCGCGATTTGATTGGACCGCACGCCCCGGGTGTATACAATGGGGTCACCACCACGTCAGGAGGAACCATGCGAGCTGGAGAGCGCGCGTACCGCGAACTGCGCGCGGACATCGTGTCCTGGCGCCTGACCCCCGGGCAGCTGCTCGGGGAGGTGGACCTCTCCGAGCGGCTCGGGATCTCCCGCACCCCGGTGCGCGAGGCCCTGTCCCGGCTCACGGCGGACGGGCTGACCGAGCCGCACAACGGCCGCGGCGTCGTCGTCAGCGCGATCTCCTCCGAGGACGTCCGTGCGCTGTACGAGCTGCGGGACACCCTGGACTGCCGGGCGGCCGAGCTCGCCGCCGAGCGCGGCGACCGCGAGACCTTCCGGGAGCTCGCCGAGCAGCTCTCGCACATTGCGGAGACGCTCACCGGGGACCCGGACCACGTCGCGTACTACGAACTCGTGGACCGCATGGACGCGGAGATCGACGCCGCCGCGCAGAACCCCTACCTGCAGCAGGCGCTCGCCAACGTGCGGCTGCACCTCGCGCGGGTCCGCCGGCTGTCCACGTCCAACCCACGCCGCCTGGCCGTGGCCGCCGCCGAGCACGAGGCCATTGCCCGCGCGATCGCGGAGGGCGACGCCGCCCTGGCCGTGGCCACCACCCGCGTCCACCTCAAGAACGCGCTCGGCAACGCCCTGCGCACCCCCGAGCTCGCCGCCGTCCCGGTGGCCTCCTGACCCGCCGCCCCGCGGCACCCCGACCACCTCCAAGCCCACGCACCACGCACCGAAAGGAACGCCCGTGACCGTCACACACACCGTGCGCACGTACTCCTCCAAGGAAGAGCTGCCCCGCGAAGAGCAGCTGGCCCACAAGCTCGCCTCCGTGGCCACCGACCCCGTGGCCGTGGAGCCCGAGGTGGTGGACATGGTGATCAACCGGATCATCGACAACGCCTCCGTGGCCATCGCGTCCCTGAACCGCGGCCCGATCGTCTCCGCGCGCTCGCAGGCGCTGTGCCACAAGGTGGTGCCGAACGCCGGGTTCTCCGGCCAGGGCTCGCTGCTCTACGGCGCCCCGGAGGACGACGCCGCCGTGTCCCCCGAGTGGGCCGCGTGGGCCAACGGCGTGGCAGTGCGCGAGCTGGACTACCACGACACCTTCCTCTCCGCGGAGTACTCCCACCCCGGTGACAACATCCCGCCGATCCTCGCCGTGGCCCAGCACGTGGGCAGCACCGGCGAGGACCTGATCCGCGGCATCGCCACGGGCTACGAGGTCCAGGTGGACCTCGTGAAGGGCATCTGCCTGCACGAGCACAAGATCGACCACATCGCGCACATCGGCCCGTCCGCCTCCGCGGGCATCGGAACCCTGCTGGGCCTGGACACCGAGACGATCTTCCAGGCCATCGGCCAGGCGCTGCACACCACCACGCAGACCCGCCAGTCCCGCAAGGGCGAGATCTCCACGTGGAAGGCCCACGCCCCCGCGTTCGCCGGGAAGATGGCCGTGGAAGCCGTGGACCGTGCGATGCGCGGACAGACCTCCCCCACCCCCATCTACGAGGGTGAGGACGGCGTGATCGCGTGGCTGCTCTCCGGCCCCACGGCGAGCTACGAGGTGCCCCTGCCCGCGCCGGGCGAGGCCAAGCGCGCCATCCTGGACACGTACACCAAGGAGCACTCCGCGGAGTACCAGGCGCAGGCGTGGATCGACCTGGCCCGCAAGCTGCACCGCGAGCACCCCGAGGTCACCGACCCCGCCAACGTGGAGTCCGTGCTCATCAAGACCTCCCACCACACGCACTACGTGATCGGCTCCGGGGCCAACGACCCCCAGAAGTACGATCCCACCGCCTCGCGCGAGACCCTGGACCACTCCATCCCCTTCATCTTCACGGTCGCACTGCAGGACGGCGCGTGGCACCACGTGGACTCCTACGCCCCCGAGCGTGCCGGGCGCCCCGACACCGTGGAGCTGTGGCACAAGGTCACCACGCAGGAGGATCCCGAGTGGACCCGCCGCTACCACTCCCTGGACATCTCCGAGAAGGCGTTCGGCGGCTCCGTGGAGATCACGCTCAAGGACGGCTCCGTGGTGACGGACCAGATCGCCGTGGCGGACGCCCACCCGCTCGGTGCCCGGCCGTTCGCCCGCGAGCAGTACATCACCAAGTTCCGCACCCTGGCCGAGGGCCTCGTGGCCCCCGAGGAGATCGAGCGCTTCCTGGACACCGTGCAGCGCCTGCCCGAGCTCAAGGCCGGGGAGCTGGGGCAGCTCAACATCGCCGCCGCGGTGGAGCTGGAGAAGTCGCCGAAGGGAATCTTCTGATCATGCTGTACACCACCGTGACCCCCGCCCAGAAGCGCGAGCACTTCCGCGAGCTGCTGGCCGCACCGGAGATCGCCCAGTTCCCGGGCGCGTTCACCCCGCTGTCCACCAAGCTCATCCAGGAGCAGGGCTTCGAGGGCGTCTACATCTCCGGCGGCGTGCTGGCCAACGAGCTCGGACTGCCGGACATCGGACTGACCACGCTCACCGAGGTGGCCACCCGCGCCGGGCAGATCGCCCGCAGCACGGACCTGCCGTGCCTCGTGGACGCCGACACCGGCTTCGGCGAGCCCATGAACGTGGCGCGCACCGTGCAGGAGCTCGAGGACGCCGGGCTGGCCGGCTGCCACATCGAGGACCAGTTCAACCCCAAGCGCTGCGGCCACCTGGACGGCAAGTCCGTGGTGGACACCGCCACTGCCACCCAGCGCATCCGCGCCGCCGTGGCCGCGCGCCGGGACCCGAACTTCGTGGTCATGGCTCGCACGGACATCCGCGGCGTGGATGGTTTCGACGCCGCCGTGGAGCGCGCCCAGGCGCTCGCCGAGGCCGGTGCGGACGTGATCTTCCCCGAGGCCATGGCGGACCTCTCGGAGTTCGAGCGCATGGCGCAGGCCCTGGACGTCCCGATCCTCGCGAACATGACCGAGTTCGGGAAGTCGGAGCTGTTCACCAAGCAGCAGCTGCAGGACGCCGGGGTGTCCATGATCATCTACCCGGTGTCCCTGGAGCGCCAGGCCATGGGTGCCATCGAACGTCTGCTCACCACCATCCGGGAGGACGGCACCCAGCAGGCGCAGGTGGAGAACATGCTCACGCGCAAGCGGCTCTACGAGCTGGTGGACTACACCGGGTACAACCAGTTCGACACCGGGGTCTTCAACTTCGAGGTGCCGGGCACCCCGAACTCCTGACTCCCAGTTCCCACCCCGCCTACTCTGGTGGGGTGGGAACCATCACACGTTTCCAGTCCACAGCTGTCGAAGGAGATCAACCGTGGCCGATACCGAAATCCGCAAGGGACTCGCCGGTGTGGTGGCGGACGCCACCGCCGTGTCCAAGGTCAATGCCGAGACCAACTCCCTGCTCTACAGGGGCTACCCCGTGCAGGAGCTCGCCGAGAAGTGCTCCGCCGAGGAGGTGGCCCTGCTGCTGTGGAACGGCGAGCTGCCGTCCGTGGAGGAGCTCGAGGCCTTCCGCACCCTCGAACGCGAGAACCGTGCCCTGACCCCCGAGCTCAAGCGCGTGATCGACGAGCTGCCCACCACGTGCCACCCCATGGACGTGTGCCGCACCGCCGCGTCCGTGATCGGCGCCCAGCACCCCCTGGCGGAGGACAACTCCCCGGAGGCCGAGCTGCGCAAGGCCCAGGAGCTCTTCGCGGTCATGCCCGCCGTGGTCTGCTACGACCAGCGCCGTCGTCACGGCCAGGAGGTCGTGGAGCCCCGCGAGGACCTGGACTACGCGCAGAACTTCCTGTGGATGGCCTTCGGCGAGGAAGCCGCCCCCGAGGTGGTGGACGCGTTCCGCGTGTCGATCATCCTGTACGCGGAGCACTCCTTCAACGCGTCCACCTTCACGGCGCGCGTGATCACCTCCACGCTCTCTGACCTCCACTCTGCCGTCACGGGTGCGATCGGCGCGCTCAAGGGACCGCTGCACGGCGGCGCCAACGAGGCCGTGATGCACACCTTCGAGGAGCTCGGGATCCGCAAGGAGGAGACCGCGGAGGAGGCCGAGAAGCGCGCCAAGGAGTGGATGGACCAGGCGCTGGCCGAGAAGAAGAAGGTCATGGGCTTCGGGCACCGCGTCTACAAGCACGGCGACTCCCGCGTGCCCACCATGCAGGAGGCCCTCTTCCGCATGCTGGATCACTACGACCGCCAGGAGATCCTGGGGCTCTACAACGGTCTGGCCAAGTCCATGGACGAAGCCAAGTCCATCAAGCCCAACCTGGACTACCCCGCCGGACCCACGTACTGGCTCATGGGCTTCGACATCCCCACGTTCACGCCCATCTTCGTGTGCGCGCGGATCGCGGGCTGGACGGCCCACATCATGGAGCAGCGCGCGAACAACTCCCTGATCCGCCCGCTCTCGGACTACAACGGCCCGGACGAGCGCCACCTCAGCTGACTCCGTCACGGGACCGGAACGCCCGTGGTGGCCGCCCGGTCCGGTGGACGTCAGGTCGAGAGTTCCACCACGGAAACGACCCGTGGCCCTCGGATGGGGGTCACGGGTCGTGTCTTGTGCGGGGACCTCCTCCCGGGACTCCAGCCCTTCAATCGTCCGCTGCACCGCGGTCGTGCACTGCGGTCGTGAGCGGCGCCCAGGCTCAGCGCGGCCCCGGCGCGCAGCGCGGGGCGGGCTGGCCCCGGGGCCACCGCCCGAGGGGTCAGTAGCCGGGAGCGTCGGGCAGGCCCAGGTAGGACTCCAGATCGGGTTCCCCACTGTCCTTCACGCTCGTGGCGGTGTCCTCGCCCACGTAGCGCAGGTGCCACGGCTCGTAGGCGTAGCCGGTGGTTTGCGTGCGCCCCTCCGGGTACCGCACCACGAACCCGTACTCGTGCGCGTGATCGGCCACCCAGCGGCCCTGAGGGGTGTCCTCGAAGCACGCGAGCAGGGCGCACGAACCGTCCGGCGCGCCCACGTCGATGGCCAGACCGGTCTGGTGCTCCGAGTGCCCGGGGCGCGCGGAGATCGAGTCGGCGGTCTCCCGTCCGTACATCGCGGTGTACTGCTCGTACAGTCCCGCCTGCGTGGCGTAGTCCCGGTACCCGCTCACGGCCGTGAGCTCCACTCCCTGCTCCGCCGCGGCGCGTGACATCCGCTCGTAGGCGGCCGCGGCGTCGTTGCGCAGCTGCACACCCCCGCCCACGTCCCGCAGCGGAGCGGGCGCGTAGTCCTGCGGGGACAGCGCCCGCTGCTTGTTGACGACGACGCCCTTGCTGGCTGCCTCGTCCGCGTCCCGGTGCACGGTGGTGCCGTCCGCGTCCGTCCACGTGATGCTGCCCCGCTGGTAGTGCACCTCGCACTCCCCGTCGGAACAGGTCTCGCGGCTCACCGGGTAGCCGAGCGGCCCGTGCTCGGAGCCCTCGGCCCGCCACCGGGTGTAGATCGCCCCGCGCTGCGCCCGCGCGCCCGTGTCGGGCGACCAGTAGATGGCGCCCTTCTCGTACTCGCGGTAGCACCCGTCGTCCCGGAGCTCGCACGACTCCTCGGACGTGGGCTCACCGAGCCAGTCCTGGGCCTGCGGCAGTGCGTTGTACTCCGCCTCGATGCCCGTCACGGCGGACGCGGGAGACATCCCGGCCGAGAGCAGGGTCGCGGCGAGCGGAACAGCGAGCAGGGTGGAAGGCAGGCGCGTGAACGGTTTCATCCCTCCCAGGGTAGACCGGGACGGTGACGACCGGGTGAACGGCCGGGTGTGCGGGAGCAATCTGCGGCCCGCCCACTGGGCGGGTCCGGCTCAGCGGGCCCGCGGGTGGGACGTGGCGTACACCTCGCGCAGGGACTCCACGGACACCCTCGTGTAGATCTGCGTGGTGGCCAGGGACGCGTGGCCCAGCAGCTCCTGCACCACGCGCAGGTCCGCGCCGCCCTCGAGCAGGTGGGTGGCGAAGGAGTGCCGCAGCGTGTGGGGCGTGATCCTGTCCTCCTGGTGGATGGTGAGCGCGGCGTCCTTGACCATCGTCCAGGCGGTCTGCCGTGAGATCCGTGAGCCCCGCGCGTTGAGGAACACTGCGGGAGTTCCCCTGCCGCGGCGCGCGAGCTCGGGACGTGCGCGCACCAGGTAGCGCTCCAGCGCGGTCACGGCGAACGAGCCCACGGGCACCAGCCGGTGCTTGTCACCCTTGCCCACGAGCCGGATCAGCGCGAGATCCTCGTCGTGCAGTCCCGCGAGGTCGTCCACGTCCAGGGCCACGGCCTCGGAGATGCGCGCGCCGGTCGCGTAGAGCAGCTCGAGGAACGCCCGGGCCCGCAGTCCCGCGGGCGTCTCGGGATCGGGTGCCGCCAGCAGGTTCTCCACCTCGGTCACCCCGATCGCCTTCGGCAGCCGCTGCGGCGGGGGCGGTGGGCTGACCCGCGAGGCCACGTCCGCGTCCACGGTCGACTCGGTGGCCCAGAACGCGTGGGCCCCGCGCACCGCGGCGAGCACGCGTGCGCTGCTGCGCGCCGACAGGGGCGGGTGCTCGTCGTCCCCCTCCCGCAGCACACGGATGAACGCCCGCACGTGGTCGGTGGTGATGTCGCGCGGCACGCGCACGTCCGGCGCGGTCCGCGTGAGGTGGGCCAGGTAGCGTCTCAGGTCACGCCGGTAGGCGGCCACCGTGTTCTGTGCCAGTCCGCGCTCCACCACCAGATGGTCCTGGTAGCGTCCCACGGCCCGCACGAGTTCCACCGCGGGCTCCCGCTCCGAGGACGACGCCGCCGGCTCCCGTCGCGCGGGCTCCTGCGCCACCACGGGTAGTGGCTCCGTGTCGGGACCGGTCTCCGGCGGCGCGGCCTCCCCGTTCCGGGCAACCGGCGGGGCCCCATCCGGCGTCACTCTCAGCTGCGGCCCCGTCTTCGGAGCCTCCTCCGCCGCGGTGAGACCCCGGCCCGTGTGTCCCGCGGTGAGCTCCTGGTGGTCGTTCACCCGGCGTGCTGCGGGCGTGCCGGCCACGGTGCGTCCGGAGCCCGCAGAGTGCTCCAGTCGCGGGCGCGGGCCACGTGCGCGGCCAGGATGCCCAGTGCGGCGGCCGGGGACGTGAGGCGGCCGTCGAGCACTGCGGCCACGGCGGCGTCGAGATCCGCGAAGCCGGCGACGATCTCCGCCTCCTCACCCTCCCGCGTGAACTGCTGGGCCGCCGGAACCTCGCTGAGCCCCCGCGCCAGGAAGATCCGGTTGGCCTCGGCCGAGGAGCCCGGAGAGTTGTCGAAGTCCACGAGCGTGTCCCACTGCTCCGCGCGCAGGTCCGCCTCCTCCCCCAGCTCCCGCTGGGCCGCGTCCAGGGCGGGCTCGCCCGAGACGTCCAGGAGCCCGGCGGGGATCTCCCACATGCGCAGCCGGACCGGGTGGCGGTACTGGTTGATCAGCAGCACCCGGTCCTGCTCGTCGAGGGCCACGATCGAGACCGCCCCGGGGTGGGTGATGAACTCCCGGGTGAGCGCGTCCTCCTGGCCCGCCATGCGGAACCTCTCCCGGCACACATCCCAGATCGCGCCCTCGAAGACGGTCTCCGAGGACTCGGCCGTGTGGGGGTCGGGGGTGTCGCGCAGTTGTTCGGACGAGATGTCGGTGAAGTCCATGGTGTCTCCGTTCCGTGCTGGGTCAGGGTCGTGGGGCCCGGGGGACGCACGGGGCCCCGACGACGGGTCGTACGTCGTCGGGGCCCAGCGTCACCTCACCGGTGGATCAGGCGTGCGCCTGTACGCCGCGCCGCTCCAGCGCGGCCCGGACCAGGCCGTCGAAGAGCGGGTGGGGGCGCGTGGGACGCGATGCGAGCTCCGGGTGCGCCTGGGTGGCCACGTAGTACGGGTGCTCCTCGCGGGGCAGCTCCACGAACTCCACGAGGGTGCCCTCGGGGGACGTGCCCGAGATCCGCAGCCCGGCCTCGGACAGCGCCTCGCGGTAGGCGTTGTTGACCTCGTAGCGGTGGCGGTGGCGCTCGGAGACCTCGGTGGTGCCGTAGGTCTCGGCCACCACGGAGCCCTCGGCGAGCGCGGCGGGGTACAGGCCCAGGCGCATGGTGCCGCCCAGATCTCCCGCGCCCTCGACGAACTGCTTCTGCTCCTCCATGGTCGCGATCACGGGGGTGTCGGTCTCGGGGTCGAACTCGGTGGAGGACGCGTTGGGCAGCCCCACCTCGTTGCGCGCGTACTCGATGACCATGCACTGCAGGCCCAGGCACAGCCCCAGGGTGGGGACCTTGTGCTGACGGGCCCACGTCAGCGCACCCAGCTTTCCCTCCAGGCCGCGGATCCCGAAGCCACCGGGCACGCAGATGGCGTCCACGTCGCCGAGTTCACGCTGTGCGCCCTCGGGGGTGTCGCACAGGTCAGAGGCCACCCACTTGAGGTTGACCTTGGCGTCGTTGGCGAACCCGCCGGCGCGCAGGGCCTCGGAGACCGAGAGGTACGCGTCCGGGAGGTCGATGTACTTGCCCACGAGGGCGACCGTGACCTGGTGCTCGGGCTCGCGCACCGCGGTGAGCAGGCGCGACCACTGGCGCAGGTCCGCGTCCTGGTAGTCCAGACCCAGGTAGTCGAGGATGTAGGTGTCCAGGCCCTGGGTGTGCAGCGTGTTGGGGATGTCGTAGATGCTCGGCGCGTCCGCGCAAGAGATCACGGCGTCCAGGTCCACGTCGCACGCGCTGCCGATCTTGCGCAGCATGGCGTCCGGGACGTCCCGGTCGCAGCGCAGCACGAGGGCGTCGGGCTGGATGCCGAGACCGCGCAGGGTGGCCACGGAGTGCTGGGTGGGCTTGGTCTTGAGCTCGCCGGAGGGGCCGATGAACGGGATCAGGGACACGTGCAGGTAGAACACGTTGCGCCGACCCACGTCCTGGCGCACCTGTCGGGCGGCCTCGATGAACGGCTGGGACTCGATGTCGCCCACCGTGCCGCCGATTTCGGTGATGATGATGTCCGGGGCGTTCTCGTCCTCGGCGCGGCGGCGCATGCGGCGCTTGAGCTCGTCCGTGATGTGGGGGATCACCTGCACCGTGTCCCCCAGGTACTCGCCGCGGCGCTCCTTGGCGATCACCGTGGAGTACACCTGGCCGGTGGTCACGTTGGCGGAGGCGTCCAGGTTCTCGTCCAGGAAGCGCTCGTAGTGCCCGATGTCCAGGTCCGTCTCCGCGCCGTCGTCGGTCACGAAGACCTCGCCGTGCTGGAACGGGTTCATGGTGCCCGGATCCACGTTCAGATAGGGATCCAGCTTCTGCATGGTCACGGAGAGCCCGCGTGCTCGCAGGAGCATGCCGAGTGAGGATGCGGTGAGCCCCTTGCCGAGGGACGAGGCCACACCACCCGTGACGAAGATCTGCCGGGTCACCTTGCCGTTGTTCTTTTCTGTGCCTGCCTCGCGGGCGGCGTCCTGAGCATCAACCACGGGATTCGAGCCTACCATTCGTGTCGTGTGCGGGGTACGGGGGTCAGCGGTCATGCGGTGGCGTCCCGCAGGAGTTCACGGGCGTGCTCACGGGCGGCGTCGGAGTCCTCGTGTCCGGCGAGCATCCGCGCCAGCTCCACCACGCGTTCGTCCTCGGTGAGGACCTTCACGTCCGAGACGCTCGAGTCCGAGGACTTGGTCACGAGGATGTGCTGGTCCGCGAAGGCCGCCACCTGGGGCAGGTGGGTGACCACCAGGACCTGCACGTTGCGTGCGAGCATCTTCAGCCGGCGCCCGATCTCCACGGCCGCTTTGCCGCCCACTCCGGAGTCCACCTCGTCGAAGACGAACGTGGGCACCGGATCCACCTCGGAGAGCACCACCTCCAGGGCCAGCATGATGCGGGAGAGCTCACCACCCGAGGCGCCCTTGCCGAGCGGACGCGGGGTGGCCTGGGCGTGCGGGGCGAGCATGAAATCGACCGTGTCCCGCCCGTCGTCCGTGAAGCGCTCCGACGGTTCCACCGCCACCACGAGAGTTGCGTTGGGCATGGCCAGCGCCGTGAGCTCCGCGCTCACGGCGGCCGCCAGCTTCTCGGCGGCCTTGCGCCGCAGCGACAGGAGAGTGGCCGCGTGCTCTTCGAGGGACGCGTGCAGCTTCTCCCCCTCGGCCCGCAGCTGCTCCTCCCGCTGGGGGTCCACCACGAGCTCGTCCAGCTGGGCGCGCGCCTCGTCCGCCCAGCTGAGCACCTCGTCGATCGTGGCGCCGTACTTCTTGGTCAGCGCACGCAGGGCGCTGCGGCGGGCCTCGACCTCCGCCAGGCGCGCCGGGCCGTCCTCGTCCAGACCGCTCGCGTAGCCGGAGAGGTCCGCGGCCACGTCCGCGGCCACCACGGTCAGCTCGTGCACGCGGGCCGCGAGCGCCGCGAGGTCCGGGTCCGCGTCGGACTCGAGGTCGAGGGCCTGCTGGGCGTGGGACAGCAGCGCGACGGCGTTGGCCTCCGGGGCGTCGTCGGCGTCGGACCCGCTCAGGGCCGCGTGCGCGGTGGTGGCCGCGGTGCGCAGGGCCTCCAGATTGGTCAGCTTCTCGCTCTCGGCGTCCAGCTGCGTGTCCTCGCCCGGCACGGGCTCCACGGCGTCGATCTCGGCGAGGGCAGTGGTGAGACTCTGCGCCTGCAGGGCGCGTTCGCGGGAGTTCTCCTTGGCGGCCCGCAGGGTGGCGACGACGCTGCGGTAGCGCGCGAGCTCCTCCCGGTACACGGCGAGCTCGGCCGCGACCGGCTGACCCGCGTAGTCGTCCAGAGCTGTGCGCTGCGCCGCGGCGGACTTCAGCCGCAGCTGGTCCGACTGGCCGTGCACGGCCACGAGGGACTCCCCCACCGCCGCGAGCGTTCCCACGGGTGCCGAGCGTCCTCCCACGTGGGCGCGGCTGCGACCCTCCGCGGAAACGGTGCGCGAGATCAGGATGAGCGCCTCGTCGCCGCCCCCGACCTCCTCGCGGTCCACCGTGCCGCCGGACTCCTCCACGAGGCCGACCGCCGCGTGGTCCGCCGGTACGCGCACGGTGGCCTCCGCGAGCGCCTTCGCGCTTCCCGAACGCACCGCGCCGGCGTCCGCGCGGTTGCCCAGGAGCATGCCGAGAGCCGTGACCACCATGGTTTTTCCGGCCCCGGTTTCGCCCGAGAGGATCGAGAGACCCGGGCCCAGGGGCAGGACGGCGTCGGGGATGACGCCGAGGTCGTGGATGTGGATTTCCTCGATCATGATCCGCTGGTTCCGTTCGGGTCATCGGCGTCCGGGGTGCAGGTCCCGCCGCGCCCCACGGGTCCGTGGTGCGGGATCTCCCGCCCCACGCTCAGCTTGGGCTGGGAGAGGTCCTGCGCCACCACCGTGGTGGGCTGGACCATGGGCAGGGCGGTGGTCATGGACTCCACCTGCTCGCCGGGCCGGGGACCACGCCACCCGGCGATGGGCAGCTCGAACTTCTTCACGAGGCGTTCCGAGAAGGGCGTGGCGTGCATGCGCGCGAGGTTCACGGACTTCTCGGAGCGCCGCACCTCGATCCGGGAGCCGGGCGGAAGGTCCACGGTGCGCCGGCCGTCGCACCACAGCACGCCGCGGGCGTCCGTTCGGGTGAGGACCTCCACGGCCAGCATGGAGCGCGGGGAGATCACCAGCGGACGGGAGAACAGCGCGTGGGCGGAGAGCGGCACCATGAGCAGGGCCTCGACCTCCGGCCACACCACGGGCCCACCCGCGGAGAACGCGTAGGCGGTGGAGCCGGTGGGGGTGGCCATGACCACTCCGTCGCAGCCGAACGTGGACAGGGGCCGGCGGTCCACCTCGGTGACCACCTCGATCATCTTCTCGCGGTCGCCCTTCTCCACGGAGGCCTCGTTCAGCGCCCACGTGTGCAGGACTTTGCGCCGGTGCTCCCACACGGTGACGTCCAGTGCCATGCGGCGTTCCACCGTGTAGCGCCCGTCCACGATGGCCTCGACGGTCTCGTTCAGGCCCGAGCGCTCGGACTCCGCGAGGAAGCCCACGTGCCCCAGGTTCACGCCCAGCAGCGGGGTGTCCACACCTCTCACGAGTTCCGCCGCGCGCAGGATCGAGCCGTCGCCGCCGAGGACCATGACGATCTCGATGTCCTTCAGGGCGACGTCCTCCTCGAGGATCTCCACCGGGGACATGTCCAGCCCGTCTGCGCACAGGGCCTCGAGGTCCGGACGTGAGAGCACGGGGACCAGCCCCGCGGAGTGCAGCTGCGCGCACGACTGGCGCGCGGCGTCCTTCGCCTCGGGACGGCCCGTGTGGGTCATCACCAGGATCTTCCGGCTCACGTGCTGCAGATCATCCTCCTGCGTTCGGCTCCCACCGTGCGTTGACTGGCTCCACACTACGCGAGCACTCCGACGCCGCCGGCGGTCCGCGGGCGGCGGCACCGCACGAAGAACTCCACGTTGCCGTCCTGCCCGGGCAGCGGGCTCGGGGCCGTGGCCAGGACGTCCAGCCCGACGTCGCCCGCACGGTCGGTGACGCGCCGCACCGCGTCCGCGCGGGCCTGTTCGGACGTGACCACCCCCGTGCGGGACAGGTTGTGGACTCCCACCTCGAACTGCGGTTTGACCATGAGCAGCAGGTCCCCTCCGGGCTCCGTGGCGCCGGCCAGGGCCTCGACCACGAGGGTGAGGGAGATGAACGAGAGGTCGCACACCGTGAGCTGCGCGGGCCCACCGATCTGCTCCGGCTCCAGGTAGCGCACGTTGAGTCCTTCGTGGACGACCACGCGGGGATCTGCGCGCAGTTCGGGGACCAGCTGGTCGTGTCCCACGTCCACGGCGACCACTTCCCGGGCGCCCCGGCGCAGCAGGACGTCGGTGAAGCCGCCCGTGGAGGCACCGGCGTCCAGACACCGCCTGCCCGCGGGGTCCACGTCCGGGAAGCACTCCAGCGCACCCGCCAGCTTGTGGCCGGCGCGGCTCACGTACTCGTCCTCGGCCGACGGCGCGACCTCCACCACGTCCTGCTCCCCCACCGGCGTGGCCGGCTTGGTGACAGGGACGCCGTTGACGGCCACGCGGCCGTCCTTGATCCACGTCGCGGCCGCGGTGCGCGAGCGGGCGAGCCCACGCTCCGTCAGCACCCGGTCGAGTCGGGGGGTCACCGCGGCTCGCGTCCGGCTGGGTGGTTCTGGCCGTGTGCCCTGCCGGGAACCCCGGCCACCGAGGACGGTGACGCCGGGGACGGGAACGCCGAGGACGGGGACCTCGGGGACTGCAACGCCTGGGACTGCAACGCCGAGGCCGGTGCCCCTGGGGACTGTGACCCCGGGCGCGGGGGCCCCGAAGGAACCAGCCCTGCGGGCAGAGACGCCGGATCCTGCGCCAGAATCCGCTCCAGCTCCGTGTGCAGCTCTGCGAACGCCGCCGCCCGCTGGGCCACGGGCATCCGGGAGATCTGGGCCTCACGTGCCAGAACGGCGTCGACCGGTCCGAACCCCGTCCGGGGAACGGCGCCGCCCGGGACGTCGTCCCGACCGGACCCGGACCCCACGGGTGACTCCGGCCCCACTGACGAATCATGCGACGCAGACGGCTCCTGCGGCCCGGACGAATCGTGGGCCGTGGAAGTGTCGTTGGCGATTGAGGTGCCGTGAGCGATGGAGGTGCCGTGCGGCGTCGTCGACCCCGTGGTCGGGCCGCTGGGCAAGCGTGAGTCGAGGGTGGGCGTCGACTCGGGCCCGGAGACCTGCCCGTCCGGCGTGGCCGCATCCTCACGAGCGGACGAGCTGCCGGAGGCCGGCGCGGCCTCGGGTGCCGGTTCATGGTTCACGAGGGGTCCTTCCACTGCAGCCGCGGCTCCGTGGGCTGCTCGGCATCCGGGTGCGCGTTCCACCACGCGGCGCAGGCCGCGCGCCAGCCGTCCAGGTGGTCCTTCTCTGCCGTCACCGACACGAGGTCACTCTCCACCTCCGTGACCGCCTCCCCGCACGTGGCCCTCACCCCGGAGCCGTGGTGCTCCACGGTGACCCGCGGGTACGGCTCGAAGAGCTCGCGGAGCGACCCCAGGAGGAACGTGGGACGCTGCGCCGAGCACGCCGCGAGCACGGTGGCCGCGGAGTCCACTCCGGTGAGCACCTCGATGCTCTCCATGCCCGCGTTGTGCGCCCCCAGGATGTCGGTGTCCAGCCGGTCCCCGACCACCGCCGGGCATTCGGAGCCCACCCGGTCGGCGGCCTCCTGAAAGATCGGTGCCTCGGGCTTTCCCGCCACGAGCGGATCCCTGCCCGATGCCGCGGCCACGGCCGCCACCAGGGTCCCGTTGCCCGGCGCGATGCCGCGCTCCTTGGGAATCGTGCGGTCGGTATTGGTGGCGCACCACAGCACGGACTCGTCCGCGAGCGTGAACGCGGCCTCGGCGAGCTGCTCCCAGCCCAGGTGGGGATCGAAGCCCTGCACCACGGCCACGGGGTCTTCCGCCTGGGAGTCCACCGGCACCAGCCCGACGTCGCGGATCTCGTCGGCCAGCGCGCTCGAGCCCGTGACCAGCACCCGGGCGGAGGGCCGCAGCCGCTCCGCGAGCAGAGTGGCCGCGGCCTGCGCCGAGCTGACCACGTGCTCCACCCTGGTGGGGGCCCCGAGAGCGGAGATGTGCTCCGCCACGGCGCTCGGTGGCCGGGAGGCATTGTTCGTGACGTACACGACGGCCCGGCCGGAGCGCCGCACCTCGTCGAGGGCCTCCGGCGCGCCGTCGATCGCGTGCGGCCCCGCGTAGACCACACCGTCCAGGTCGCACAGCAGGGCGTCGAACCGCTCGATCAGCGGCGCACTCTCGTCCACCGCGGGTCGAGCCCGCTCAGTCTGCACGGTGCTCCGGGGTGTCCTCGCCCTCGTGCTCAGCAGACTCCGCCTTCTGAGCGGTGACCCCGGGTGCTGCGGAGTCGACCTGATCGTCAGACGCAGCTGTCTCTGCAGAACCACCCGGTGCCGCTGTTTCAGCGGAACCGGAGGGCGCAGCCGTCTCAGGCGCACCGGCAGCAGCAGCCGTCCCACCCGAACCGGAGCGCTCGGCGGACTCGACGGCTTCTGCGGACTCAACGGTTTCCACGGACGCAGAAGTCTCAGCTGCTTCCGCGGGCTCCATCGGCTCCGGAGCTTCCGCCGTGTGGTCCGAGGACTTTCCCGCACCGGAAGCGCGATCGTCCGAGGCGCCGTCCTCGGAACGGTCTGCGGCCCCCGGCTCCGGCGCGCTGTGCCGCCGTTGGGCCTCGCGCACCGTCCGCTGCGCCTCCTCCTCGTCGAGGTCGTCACCGAGGTCGACGATCTCGGGCTCGGAGAACTGGCCCATGCCCAGGGCGGCCTCCGCGACGATGGCCTGGCGCTCCCAGCCCATCGACTCCTTGTCCCGGCCCACGGCCCGCAGTGCCTCCGCGTAGGCGCGGAAGAGCTTGGGGCTGTAGACGAAGCCCCGGTTCTTGTCGAGCTGCGGGATCTCGAGGGCCGCCAGGGCGGCGTCGTGGTCGCCCTCGTCGGAGTGGATGCCCGAGACGACCATGGCGAGCTCCGCCTTGCCCTCGGCATCCAGCTGCGCCGCGGCGTCGGAGGTCGCCTCCTCCATGGCCTTGTCCGCGCGGCCCAGGGCCCGCTGGCAGTCGACCATGAGGGGCAGGTGCTCCTGGGAGCCCGAGATGCGGCGGTGGGTCCGCAGCTCCTTCAGCGCGAGCGCATAGTCTCCCGCCGCGTAGGCCGCGACACCCGCGGCCTCACGCACGACGCCGATGCGCCCCGCCTTGCGGACGGCTGCGTTCGCGTGCTCCAGCGCGAACTCGGGATCGTCGTCGAGGTACCGCGCGGCCATCACGAGGTGCTGGGACACGCGTTCCGCGTTGCTGGGTTCGAGCGCCTTGAGCTCGTGGTGCATCGTGCGGTCGAGCTCCCGGCCGGTGACGTCCGCATCGATCTCCGGGGCCACGAACCGCGGGCGGGTGTCGTCGTGACCGCGCCGGTCCGTGCGGTCGTGCGTGCCGAACTCGCCACGGCGCTCGCCGCCACGACCGTGGCGGTCCTGCCCGCCCCGGTCGTGCCGCGCCTCGAAACGGTCCCCGCGGCCGCCGCTTCCTCCGCGGTCATCCCGGTGTCCCCGCCCCGGGCCCCCGGCGGGGCCACGGTGGTCGTCGCGGGACCGGTAGCCGCCGCGGTCGTCCGCGCGACCGCGACCGTCGCCGCGCGCATCTGACCGGGAAACGCCACCACCGCGGGGGGCGTCCCGGTGCCGGGCGTCCCTGTCACCCCGGCGGTCCGCGGAGTCGGCACGGTAACCGTCCCTGCCGCGTCCCGGCCCACCCGCACCGCCTCGGCGCTCCGCGCCGCCGCGCTCGTCGAAGCGGCGCCGGTCGTTGCCGGAGCCGTAGGACCGGCCGTCCCGACGATCGCGGTCCTGGCGGTCACGCCCGCCGGAGCCCCGATCGTTCCCTCCGCGGTAGCCCTCCGGTCCCCCGCCCTCACGACGCCGCTCGTCCCGGTCGCCGCCGAAGCCACGGTTCCCCCCGTGGTCACGGTTCCCGCGGTTGTCCCGGTTCTCGCGGTTGTCCCGGTTCTGGTCGTCGTCCCGGGACCGCGAACCGCGATCATCACGGCGACCCTCGAACCGGCGATCTCCACGGTCGTCACGGCCCCGGTAACCACCGCGTGCGCCGTCACGCTCGCCGCGGCGGTAGTCGCCGCGGTCGTCACGGCGGCGATCGTCACGGCCGCCAGGGGTCCGATCATTGCCCCGCTCCGATCGCTCCCCTGCGTAGCGGTCGTCGCGGCCCCGGTAGCCGTCCCGGTCGGAGCTGGCCCGGTAGCCATCGCGCCCCTCCTGGCGGCCGCCGTCGCGGGATGCGGAGCCCCCACGCCATCCACCGCGTGGTCCGCCGCGGTCCTCGCGGCCGCGCCATCCGCCGCGCTCGCCCTCGTCGCGCCGACGATCCGAGTGATCGCGGGAACCGTGCTGATCAGATGCGCTCAAGGGGTGTCTCCTACTGCGGCCTCAGGCCTTGGTGTTCAGGTCATCGCCGGGCGATGTCCACTGGTCTGCTGAGCATTCTACAAACGGTCACCGACCGCCTCACAATGCCCCGGCCCCGGCTTCCGCCCTTCACCGCAGCGCCACGCGAGAACGCTAGTGCAGGGCCGGTGGCCAGGTTCCGTTGATAATGAAGCATGCGCTTGAGATCCCTCTCCAAGAACCTGCTCGTCCGTGTTGTCGCAGCCATCGTCCTCGGCAGTGCACTCGGAGCGGTCATGCCCGAGTGGCTCGCCCGCGTGTTCATGACGTTCAACGGCATCTTCAGCCAGTTCCTGGGCTTCCTGATCCCGTTGATCATCGTGGGTCTCGTCACCCCGGCCATCGCCGAACTGGGGCGGGGCGCCGGCAAGTGGCTCGCGGTCACCGCGGCGGTCGCCTACGGCTCCACCGTCTTCGCGGGGCTGTTGGCGTTCTTCGTGGCCCAGAGCAGCTATCCCTGGCTGCTCGGAGGGACCCAGTCGATCGACGGGCTCGAGAATCCGGAGGATCACGCGCTCAGCGGCTACTTCGAGATCGCCATGCCCCCGGTGTTCGACGTCATGACGGCACTCGTCCTGGCCTTCTGCCTGGGCGTGGGAATCACGTTCGTGCGGGGAACCACCCTGCACTCCGGTTTCGCGGAACTGCGCACCATTGTGATGCGCGTGGTGGAGAAGGTCATCATCCCACTCCTGCCGCTCTACATCTTCGGCATGTTCCTCAGCCTGACCATGAACGGCCAGATCGCGCTGGTGATCTCCACGTTCCTGCGGGTGGTCGTACTCGCGTTCATCATGACCATCGTGATCCTGCTCATCCAGTACGGCATCGCCGGCGTGGTGGCCAGGCGGAACCCGTTCGTCATGCTCAAGAACATGCTGCCGGCGTACGCAACCGCCCTGGGCACGGCGTCGTCGGCCGCAACCATTCCGGTGACCCTGGCGTGCGCCCGCCGCAACGGCGTGGACGAGCGCGTGGCCGGCTTCACGATCCCCCTGTGCGCCACGATCCACCTGTCCGGATCCACCATGAAGATCGTGCTGTTCTCCACTGCGATCATGACGATCTCCGGCATGCCCATCGACACGTGGCAGTACATCGGGTTCATCTTCCTGCTGGGCGTGACCATGGTCGCCGCACCCGGCGTACCCGGCGGCGCCATCATGGCAGCCGTGGCGATCCTGCAGTCGCAGCTCGGCTTCGACGAGACCGCCGTGGGGCTGATGATCGCCACCTACGTGGCCATCGACTCCTTCGGGACCGCGTGCAACGTCACCGGCGACGGCGCCATCGCCGCGGTCATGGACAAGATGCTGCGAGGGAAGGACGGGCGGCTGCGCAACTCCCCCAGCGCGGCGGTCCGCTGACCAGCAACCGCCACGCCTTCCAGGGGCGCGCCGTGTCACACGGCGCGCCCCTGTCACGTGTGCGGCCCGAGATCGACTGGCGGTCAGAGGATGCCTGAAGCATCCACACACAGAAACAGCACAGACCCGCAAACAGCCGCCGAAGCCAGCCGGTCGCACCTGGCACGGCTCAACCATGGCCAACGCCTAGGGCCAGGCACGGGACGATGATCGTCAGCTCAGGGGACCGCGACGAGAAGACCATCCGCAGCGCCAAGAAACAGCGATGAGAAGACCAACGGCGCCTCGTCGGCACAAAGACGAACGATCATCATCACCTCGTCGGGATGAGGCCTGGAAGAACTCGCCGCGGCGAACTCGGAACGTGACGCGCACAGGCAGCGTGGATGGCCGGGGTCAGCGGACGGGCGGTGCACGGAGCGGTAAGCACGAGGCCCGGAGTAGGGAGCACGAGGCCCGGAGTGGACTGGGAGCCTGCCCGTTGGGCCTGGGGAGCCCAGCATGCGCCGGGCCTGTGCCCGGGGGCTTGTGGCCCCGGGCCGTGGACTGCTTGTTAAATGCGGGGAGGCCCCACCTGGTCCACTCGTGACGAGTGGCCCTGGTGGGGCCTCAACCCTTCTCCGACGTTAATTCCGGCGGTGACTTACTCTCCCACACCCTACCGAGTGCAGTACCATCAGCGCTGTGGGTCTTAGCTACCGGGTTCGGGATGGGACCGGGCGTTTCCCCCACGCTATAACCACCGGAAACCTGCACCCCCACCCCTGGTGGGGGAAACCTGGTTTCCCGTGTGAAACACGGGAACAATATTCTGTTACCAACCACACACCCTCGTCACCCTCCAAGAACACCGCCCAGCCGGAAAGGCTTGGACCGTGCCCCATGGGTGGGGGTTGTTGGTGGTCAACCACATAGTGAACGCGAACACCACACTTGATGACATTTTGTGTGTGTATAAGTCTTCGGTGTATTAGTGCCAGTCAGCTCCACGCCTTACAACGCTTCCACACCTGGCCTATCAACCCAGTCGTCTACTGGGCACCTCACACCCCTCAAAGGAGGCTAGGAAATCTCATCTCGGAGCAAGCTTCCCGCTTAGATGCTTTCAGCGGTTATCAATCCCGAACGTAGCTAATCAGCGATGCTCCTGGCGGAACAACTGACATACCAGAGGTTCGTCCGTCCCGGTCCTCTCGTACTAAGGACAGGCCTCCACAAATTTCCAACGCACGCAGCGGATAGGGACCGAACTGTCTCACGACGTTCTGAACCCAGCTCGCGTACCGCTTTAATGGGCGAACAGCCCAACCCTTGGGACCAACTCCAGCCCCAGGATGCGACGAGCCGACATCGAGGTGCCAAACCATGCCGTCGATATGGACTCTTGGGCAAGATCAGCCTGTTATCCCCGAGGTACCTTTTATCCGTTGAGCGACGGCCATTCCACAATGTACCGCCGGATCACTAGTCCCGACTTTCGTCCCTGCTCGAGCTGTCACTCTCACAGTCAAGCTCCCTTGTGCACTTACACTCAACACCTGATTGCCGACCAGGCTGAGGGAACCTTTGGGCGCCTCCGTTACTCTTTAGGAGGCAACCGCCCCAGTTAAACTACCCATCAGGCACTGTCCCTGACCCGGATCACGGGCCGAAGTTAGATGTCCAGAGTGACCAGAGTGGTATTTCAACAACGACTCCACCACCACTAGCGTGATAGCTTCACAGTCTCCCACCTATCCTACACAAGCCACACCGAACACCAATACCAAACTATAGTAAAGGTCTCGGGGTCTTTCCGTCCTGCTGCGCGAAACGAGCATCTTTACTCGTACTGCAATTTCGCCGAGTTCATGGTTGAGACAGTAGGGAAGTCGTTACTCCATTCGTGCAGGTCGGAACTTACCCGACAAGGAATTTCGCTACCTTAGGATGGTTATAGTTACCACCGCCGTTTACTGGGGCTTAAATTCTCCGCTTCGACCCAAGGGTCTAACAGGTCCTCTTAACCTTCCAGCACCGGGCAGGAGTCAGTCCGTATACATCGTCTTACGACTTCGCACGGACCTGTGTTTTTGATAAACAGTCGCTTCCCCCTAGCCTCTGCGACCCCACCCAGCTCACACAGCACGTGTGCTCACCAGACAGGGCCCCCCTTCTCCCGAAGTTACGGGGGCATTTTGCCGAGTTCCTTAACCATGATTCTCTCGAACGCCTTAGTATTCTCTACCTGATCACCTGTGTCGGTTTGGGGTACGGGCGACTAGAACCTCACGTCGATGCTTTTCTTGGCAGCATAGGATCACCGAATTCCCTCACCTAAGAGAGTCCCATCACATCTCAGGCACACAACCCGCGGATTTACCAACGGGTCACCCTACATGCTTAGACCAGGACAACCATCGCCTGGCTCGGCTACCTTCCTGCGTCACACCTGTTAACACGTTTACCTCCCCGGATCAGGTCCCACGCTCCCCACACACCCCGCGTACCACAAGGGCACACGGTCATGGTGGTTCGGGTGGTTAGTATCCCCGGTTCAGTAGGGTCGGTTCTTCGTCGGTACGGGAATATCAACCCGTTGTCCATCGACTACGCCTGTCGGCCTCGCCTTAGGTCCCGACTCACCCAGGGCAGATTAGCTTGACCCTGGAACCCTTGATCATCCGGCGGACGGGTTTCTCACCCGTCTATCGCTACTCATGCCTGCATTCTCACTCGTTGAGGTTCCACCACTGGGTCACCCCGCAGCTTCACTACCCCAACGACGCTCCCCTACCCACAACACCACCTCAACCACAAACGGCTCAGCTCTACGGTGTCATGCCACAACTTCGGCGGTGTACTTGAGCCCCGCTACATTATCGGCGCGGAATCACTTGACCAGTGAGCTATTACGCACTCTTTCAAGGGTGGCTGCTTCTAAGCCAACCTCCTGGTTGTCTAAGCAACTCCACATCCTTTCCCACTTAGCACACGCTTAGGGGCCTTAGTTGATGGTCTGGGCTGTTTCCCTTTCGACTATGAAGCTTATCCCCCACAGTCTCACTGCCACGCTCAACTTACTGGCATTCGGAGTTTGGTTGACGTCAGTAACCTTGTAGGGCCCATCAGCCATCCAGTAGCTCTACCTCCAGCAAGCAACACGCAACGCTGCACCTAAATGCATTTCGGGGAGAACCAGCTATCACGGAGTTTGATTGGCCTTTCACCCCTACCCACAGCTCATCCCCTCCATTTTCAACTGAAGTGGGTTCGGTCCTCCACGCGCTCTTACACGCGCTTCAACCTGGCCATGGGTAGATCACTCCGCTTCGGGTCTAGATCACGCCACTCACAACGCCCTATTCAGACTCGCTTTCGCTACGACTACCCCACACGGGTTAATCTCGCGACGTAACACTAACTCGCAGGCTCATTCTTCAAAAGGCACGCTGTCACCCCTCAAGGCTCCAACGGCTTGTAAGCACACGGTTTCAGGTACTATTTCACTCCCCTCCCGGGGTACTTTTCACCATTCCCTCACGGTACTGATCCGCTATCGGTCATCAGGAAGTATTCAGGCTTACCAGGTGGTCCTGGCAGATTCACACGAGATTTCACGGGCCCCGTGCTACTCGGGAGAACGTCACACCACGACAATGACAGTTTCGTCTACGGGACTCACACCCCCTACGGTCTGGCACTCACCACCAGTTCGACTACCACCACGCCACAGCGCCCAGGGTGGCGACCCCAGGAACAACGCATCCCACAACCCCGATCATGCAACCCTCGCCAGGTATCACACACAACCGGTTTAGCCACCATCCGCTTTCGCTCGCCACTACTCACGGAATCACTGTTGTTTTCTCTTCCTATGGGTACTGAGATGTTTCACTTCCCCACGTTCCTCCTCGCACCCTATGAATTCAGGTACGAGTGACTACGCACAACACGCAGCCGGGTTACCCCATTCGGAGACCCTCGGATCACAGCTCGTTTATCAGCTCCCCGAGGCTTATCGCAGATTTCCACGTCCTTCATCAGCTCCTGATGCCAAGGCATCCACCGTGTGCTCGTAACAACTTATACGCCACACAACACAAATAAATCATCAAAGAACACACCACACACCCCCAACGGAGGCGCGCGGCGTCAAAGATGCTCGCGTCCACTATGTAGTTGACAAACAACAACCCACCAACACCACACCCACCCCAGAACACTCCAGGACTTCGTGATGCTGCGGGAAACCAACCAACACCAGCGTGTTGATCGACAACCCAACAATGTGCCACCACACCACCACCCCAACACCACCACCAGAACTCGTGTCCGGTCGTGTTCCCGTGTCAGGGAGCAGCGTGTCCGCTTGCTGATATTCCACCCATGAGCATCAACCACACCCCGTCGAAGATGACGAGGAACGTGGGTGCCAGCCACACGGCCAGCCACTGTGCTCCTTAGAAAGGAGGTGATCCAGCCGCACCTTCCGGTACGGCTACCTTGTTACGACTTAGTCCCAATCGCCAGTCCCACCTTCGACGGCTCCCCCCACAAGGGTTAGGCCACCGGCTTCGGGTGTTACCAACTTTCGTGACTTGACGGGCGGTGTGTACAAGGCCCGGGAACGTATTCACCGCAGCGTTGCTGATCTGCGATTACTAGCGACTCCGACTTCACGTGGTCGAGTTGCAGACCACGATCCGAACTGAGACCAGCTTTTTGGGATTAGCTCCACCTCGCGGCATCGCAACCCATTGTACTGGCCATTGTAGCATGCGTGAAGCCCAAGACATAAGGGGCATGATGATTTGACGTCATCCCCACCTTCCTCCGAGTTGACCCCGGCAGTCTCCTATGAGTCCCCACCATCACGTGCTGGCAACATAGAACGAGGGTTGCGCTCGTTGCGGGACTTAACCCAACATCTCACGACACGAGCTGACGACAACCATGCACCACCTGTACACCAGCCCCACAAGGGGGAAAGACCATCTCTGGCCCGGTCCGGTGTATGTCAAGCCTTGGTAAGGTTCTTCGCGTTGCATCGAATTAATCCGCATGCTCCGCCGCTTGTGCGGGCCCCCGTCAATTCCTTTGAGTTTTAGCCTTGCGGCCGTACTCCCCAGGCGGGGCACTTAATGCGTTAGCTACGGCGCGGAAAACGTGGAATGTTCCCCACACCTAGTGCCCAACGTTTACGGCATGGACTACCAGGGTATCTAATCCTGTTCGCTCCCCATGCTTTCGCTCCTCAGCGTCAGTAACAGCCCAGAGACCTGCCTTCGCCATCGGTGTTCCTCCTGATATCTGCGCATTTCACCGCTACACCAGGAATTCCAGTCTCCCCTACTGCACTCAAGTCTGCCCGTACCCACTGCACACCCGGGGTTAAGCCCCGGGCTTTCACAGCAGACGCGACAAACCGCCTACGAGCTCTTTACGCCCAATAATTCCGGACAACGCTTGCGCCCTACGTATTACCGCGGCTGCTGGCACGTAGTTAGCCGGCGCTTCTTCTGCACGTACCGTCACTTTCGCTTCTTCCGTGCTGAAAGAGGTTTACAACCCGAAGGCCGTCATCCCTCACGCGGCGTCGCTGCATCAGGCTTCCGCCCATTGTGCAATATTCCCCACTGCTGCCTCCCGTAGGAGTCTGGGCCGTGTCTCAGTCCCAGTGTGGCCGGTCACCCTCTCAGGCCGGCTACCCGTCGTCGCCTTGGTGAGCCATTACCCCACCAACAAGCTGATAGGCCGTGAGCCCATCCAAAACCAGTAAAACCCTTTCCACACACCACCATGCGGTGACATGTCGTATCCAGTATTAGACCCAGTTTCCCAGGCTTATCCCAGAGTCAAGGGCAGGTTACTCACGTATTACTCACCCGTTCGCCACTCATCCACCCAGTGCAAGCACCAAGCTTCAGCGTTCGACTTGCATGTGTTAAGCACGCCGCCAGCGTTCGTCCTGAGCCAGGATCAAACTCTCCGTCAAAAAAATTCAACAGAAACCACCCACCACGCCGAAACGCGGTACGGTGGGATCCCAGCTGACACCCAACACCCTCAGGAAACGGGAAAACACCTGCAAAGATGCTGGGCCTCAACCAAAAAATAAAACTTTTGGTATCAACAAACTAGACACACTATTGAGTTGACAAACAACACACCACAACGCAGCTCCCCATCACGAGGACCACCACGGTCGGTTGCGATCACGCCTTGCGGCGGATCGAGATTTAGGTCGTCGCCCCGTGGAACCGTTCCGGTCCCTCGCTGGAGCAACTTGAAGAGCTTATCCCTGCGTGGATCGGCGTGTCAACTTGACTTCTCAAGTCTCTGCGCTTCCCCTGAGGGTTGCTGGGTAACCGTAGCATGAACAAGGTCCGAACACTCGGGCTGATCTTTGCCGGCCACCCCCGTTGCTCCAGGTCCTTTCGGGCCCCTCGCCGCGGCGACTCGGAATACATTACACACGAGCCAGGACCGGCGCAAAGTGCCGGTCCTGGCTCGTACGAAGGAGGTGCTGCAGGGCGCGTGCCCCTCTCGGGTCACGCCGGCCAGGGAGGGGACGTCGTTCCTCGCAGCGCAGACGCGAGCGGGCCAGTGCCGACTCCCTCGGCCCGGCGCCGGGGCCGGAGGGACCTAGTCCGTGAACGTGACGGCCGCGAGGTTCTTCTTGCCGCGCCGCAGCAGCACGAAACGGCCGTGCAGGAGATCGTCCGAGGTGACGACGGCGTCCTCCCCCGTGATCTTGTGGTTGTTGAGGGACACGCCACCCTCCTTGAGGGTGCGTCGCGCCGCGGACTTGGACTCGGACAGCCCGGTGCCCACCAGCAGGTCTACAACCGGCTGCTCCTCACGCCCGGTCACGGTCATGCCGGGAAGCGCTTGCGCCACCGCCGCGAGCGTGGGTTCATCAAGGTCCTCGAACGCGCCCTTGCCGAAGACGGCGGCGGATGCCTCGACGGCCTGCCGGGTGGCCTCGGCACCGTGCACCAGCGTGTTGACGTCCTCTGCGAGGACGCGCTGGGCCTCACGACGGTACGGCTCCTCGCGGGTGAGCCGTTCGAGCTCCGCGATCTCCTCCCGCGTGCGGAAGGTGAAGACCTTCAGGCGGTCCGCCACGTCCGCGTCCGCGGTGTTGAGCCAGAACTGGTAGAAGGCGTAGGGCGATGTCAGCTCCGGGTTCAGCCAGATGGCATTGCCCTCCGACTTGCCGAACTTGGTGCCGTCCGAGTTGGTGATCAGCGGGGTGCCGATGGCGTGCACCGCGGCACCTTCGGTCTTGCGCACGAGGTCCGTGCCGGAGGTGAGGTTGCCCCACTGGTCCGAGCCGCCGGTCTGCAGGGTGCAGCCGTACTGCCGGTAGAGGTTCAGGAAGTCCAGTCCCTGCAGGATCTGGTAGCTGAACTCGGTGTAGGAGATCCCCTCCTCCGAGTTCAGACGCTTGGCCACGATGTCCTTCTTGATCATGGTGCCCACGCGGAAGTTCTTACCGATGTCGCGCAGGAAGTCGATGGCCGACAGCTGCGACGTCCAGTCCAGGTTGTTGACCATGCGGGCGGGGTTCTCCCCCTCGAAGGACAGGAAGCGCTGGACCTGCTCACGCAGCATCTCCACCCACTGCGCCACGGTCTCGCGCGAGTTGAGGATGCGCTCGGAGGTCTGCCGGGGGTCGCCGATCAGGCCGGTGGAGCCACCCACCAGGCCGATGGGGTGGTGTCCCGCGAGCTGCAGCCGGCGCAGCAGCAGCAGCTGCACCAGGTGGCCCAGGTGCAGGGAGGACGCCGTGGGATCGAAGCCGCAGTAGTAGGTGATGGGCTCACCGTCCAGCGCCGCCTGCAGGGCCTCCGGGTCCGTGGAGACCTGGACCAGGCCCCGCCAGTTCAGTTCCTCCCAGAGGGAGGAGAACGAGGGATCGTTGTGCTGCGTGCTGAGATCGGTGGTTGACACGCCGACCAATTTATCAGGCGACGGGCCGGGGCTCGCCGCCCTGCTCCGTGACGCCGGTGGGCATGCCGTGCGCGCCCACGAGGTGCAGCCGCTGGGTGGGCCGGGTCATGGCCACGTACAGGTTGCCCGCTCCGCCCGCGGGGTCCCCCGCGATGTCGTTCGGCTCCACCACCACGACAGAGTCGAACTCCAGGCCCTTGGCGTCCCACGGGGTGAGGACCATGATGCGCCGGTCCAGGCTGCGCATGCCCGCGGCGACCAGCCCGGGGAACTCCCGGTCCAGGGTCCGGCCGACCGCGCCGATGAGGTGGCCCGGGCACACGACCCCCACGAGGCCTCCGGCGAGGGCGTCGAGTTCGGTTCCCACGCACCGCACCACCGCGTGCGTCACCTCGTCCTCGGTGCCCGTGCACAGGACATCGGGGGCCTCGCCGTCGCGCACGGCCCGGGGGTCGGACACGGTGAGGCCTGCCGCGCGCGCCACCCGCGCGGCGGCGTCGGCGATCGGCTGGGGCGTGCGGTAGTTGACCGTGAGCTCCTCGAGGTCGAAGCGCTCCCCCACGAACGGTTCGAGCGCCTCGGACCACGTGCGCGCGGCGGCGGCGTTTCCCGCCTGCGCGATGTCCCCCACCACGGTGAACGACTTCAGGGGGCACCGACGCATCAGCACCCGCCACTGCATGGGCGACAGCTCCTGCGCCTCGTCCACGACCACGTGCCCGTAGGCCCACGTGCGGTCCGACGACGCCGCCTCGGCCGCGGTCATGCGGTGCGGCGCCTCGGCGTTGAACGCCGTGAGCTGCTCGACCGTCACGACACCCTGGGCACCGATGTCCTCGAAGCCCTCGGCCATGGCCTCCAGGGCCTTCTGCGCGGACTCCTGGGACTTGCGCTCCTCGAGTGACCGGTCACCGCGCACGGTGATGCCCGCGGACTCGAAGTCCCCGAGCAGCTCGGCGGCCTCGTCGAGCAGGGCGACGTCCGCGACCGTGAGCGGCGCGTCCGCGGGACGGAGCAGGCGCGCGACCTCCGCGTCACTCAGCTCCGGGGCGGCGGAACGCAAGTAGTGCTCCTTGCTGAACAGCTGGCCCACGAGCTGCTGGGGCGTCAGGGGCAGCCACAGCAGGTTGAGCGCGATCCTGACCTCGCGGGACTGCCGCAGGTCCTCCTTGAGGTACGAGCGGTCCATGGTGGAGCCGGCCTTCTCGTTCAGCTCGTCCCCGAGCTTCTGCGCGAGCTCCTTGATGACCACCTTCACGAACGTCTCGCGGGCCTGGTTATGGGGCTTGCCGGTCGCGCGGGCGCGCTCACGGGCGCGGCGCACGAGGGACCGGGAGAGCTTCACGCGGTGGCCGTCCACGGTGAGCCACTGGGCACGGGGCGGGACCTTCTGGCGGTCGGCGACCGCGCGGGCCACCACGTCCACCATGTGCAGCCCCGACTTCCAGCGGGTGACCCAGGGGTCCGGCTCGACCGTGCCGTGGACGCCCGGGTAGAGGTCCGCGAGCGAGGACATCACCACACCCGTCTCGCCCAGAGCGGGCAGGACGCGTTCGATGTACCAGAGGAAGGAGGACGAAGGTCCCACGATCAGCACACCGGACTTGGCCAGTCGTTCCCGGTGCTCGTAGAGAAGGAACGCCGCGCGGTGCAGGGCCACGGCCGTCTTGCCCGTGCCGGGCCCGCCCTGAACCACCCTCACACCGGACAGCGGCGCGCGGATGATCCGGTCCTGCTCGGCCTGGATGGTGGCCACGATGTCCGTCATGCGGCCCGTGCGCTCGGAGTTCAGCGCGGCGATCAGCGCGCCCTCCCCGTGCACCACGTCCTCGTCCGCGACCCGCTCCGCGTCGAAGACGTCGTCCTCGAGCGCGGTGACGTCCCGCCCGTCCATGATGAGGTGGCGGCGGCGCACGAGGTCCATGGGGTTCGCGGCCGTGGCCTGGTAGAAGGCGCCCGCCTCACGGGCGCGCCAGTCCAGCACGAGCCGGCGGTGGTCCTCGGTGGCCAGCCCGAGCCGGCCCACGTAGTGCCGTTCGTCCTCCGTGGTGTCCAGGCGGCCGAACACGAGCCGCTCGTCCACGGCGTTGAGCTGGGTGAGCCGGTCCTCGTAGTGGGTGGCGAACGCATCGCGCTCCGAACGGGCCTGGTGGCCTCCGCCGTACTGGGTGGTCCGCACCCGGCGCAGCTCGCGCTCGCTCTGTGCCCGCAGCTCGTCGAGCCGCGCGTAGGCCGTGGCGACGTGCTCGCGCTCCAACTCGAGTTGCCGGGACACTCCCACGGTTGCGGATTCCTCCACGCAGTTCACCTCACGCACACAGCCGGAAACGCCGGTTCCTCGACCGGCGATCGACCATCCTACCGTTCGGCCGACGCCGCCGGGGCGCTCACACGCGCAGCAGCGCGCGCACCCGGTGCCCACCCAGCTGGGCGCGACCGCGCAGCGCGGTGAGCTCCATGATCACGCCGAACCCCGCGACGTTGTAGCCGCCCCGGGTCAGCAGGGACGCCGCGGCGCCGAGTGTTCCGCCGGTGGCCAGGACGTCGTCGAGCACGAGCACGCGCGCACCCCGTGGGGCGTCGTCGGTGTGGATCTCCAGCGTCCCGGTGCCGTACTCGAGGTTGTACGACTGGGAGATGGTCTCCCGGGGCAGCTTGCCCTCCTTGCGCACGGGAATGATCCCGGCCCCGGAGGCGTAGGCCACGGCGGCGGCGATCATGAAGCCGCGCGCCTCCACGCCGGCCACGCAGTCGTACTGGCCGTCGAAGGCGTCCACGAGGGCGTCCACCGTGCGGTGGAACCCGGGCCCGTCCGCGAACAGCGGTGTGAGGTCACGGAACAGCACCCCCGGCTCGGGGTGGTCGGGGATCTTGGCGCACAACCGGTCGATCATCTGTTCCACGGATTCAGTCACCCGGTCATCGTATCCGCCGCGACCGGTTGCGCCCCCTCGGAGTCAACGTGTGCGGCGCCGTTTCACCGTGGCTCGTCGGTACGGGGACACCGTGGGCTCCCCGGACAGGGCGAAGCGCCACGGGAAGGCATCGGTGCCGCCCTCCCCGGACACTCCCGTGCGCGGGGTCTCCATGAACTCCTCCGGTGCAGGCTCCGCGAGCGCCAGACCCGTCCAGGTGGTTCCCTCCCGCTCGGCCACGGCCTCGCGGGCACGGGCCACGGGATCGAGGGAGGTCCCGAGATCCACGATCGCGGCGGCGTCGTCCGCGAGGGTCAGGCCGAGGGCCTGCGCGGTGTTGCCGGGCCCGCGGGCCAGTGTGGCGAACGGGGGTTCCGAGCTGCGCGTGGCCAGCCGACGCCGCGTGGCGGGCTCGGTCCCCAGGACCACCTCACCGGAGCGGATCAGGATGCCCCCGCCCATGCCCTCGGGTCGGCACACGACATTCACGGCGTGGTGCAGCCCGTAGGTGAAGTAGACGTACAGGTGCCCCGGCGGCCCGAACATGGCGGCGTTGCGCGCGGTGCGACCCCGGAACGTGTGCGCCCCCGGGTCCGGGAGGTCCGAGTCCTGCGGACCGCCGTAGGCCTCCACCTCCGTGAGGCGCAACGCGACCGTGCCGGTGTCCCGCGCGCAGACGAGCACGGCCCCGAGGAGCCGGGGAGCGACGTCGGGCGCGGGCCGGGACAGCAGCTCGTGCAGCGCGAGGCTCACGAGATCACAGGCTCGCGCGTCTCGAAGGCGGCGAGCTCCGCGAGCTGCCGCTTCAGCTCCGTGAGCTGCCGGGCCACGGCCTCGGGTGCGGTCCCGCCCTGCGAGCTGCGGGAGGCGAGCGAACCGGCCACCGTGAGGACCTCGCGCACGCCCGGTGTGAGGTGCGTCGAGATGGCCGCGAACTGCTCGTCCGTGAGGTCCCACAGCTCGATGCCCTGCTCCTCGCACACGCGCACGGCCTCCCCCGAGATCTCGTGGGCCTCGCGGAAGGGCACACCCTGGCGCACGAGCCACTCCGCCACGTCCGTGGCGAGCGCGAAGCCCTGCGGTGCGAGCTCCGCGAGGCGATCGGGGTGGAACTCGAGCGTGGCCATCATCCCGGCGACCGCCGGCAGCAGCACCTCGAGCTGGTCGATCGCGTCGAAGACCGGCTCTTTGTCCTCCTGCAGGTCGCGGTTGTAGGCGAGCGGCAGGCCCTTGAGCGTGGCCAGCAGGCCGGTGAGGTCCCCGATGAGCCGGCCCGCCTTGCCGCGCGCGAGCTCGGCGACGTCCGGGTTCTTCTTCTGCGGCATGATCGAGGAGCCCGTGGAGAAGGCGTCGTCCAGGGTCACGAAGGAGAACTCCTTGGTGGCCCACGTGGTGACCTCCTCGCTCATGCGCGAGATGTCCACTGCGGCCATCGCGCACACCCACGCGAACTCGGCGTAGACGTCCCGCGAGGCCGTGCCGTCGATCGAGTTGTGCACTGCGGAGTCGAAGCCGAGCTCCGCGGCCACGGCATTCGGGTCCAGCCCCAGGGAGGAGCCCGCGAGCGCTCCGGACCCGTAGGGCGAGACGGCCGCGCGGCGGTCCCAGTCCACGAACCGCTGGACGTCCCGCAGCACGGCCCACGCGTGGGCCAGCAGGTGGTGGGACAGCAGCACCGGCTGGGCGTGCTGCAGGTGCGTGCGCCCCGGCATGGGGGCGTTCGGGTGGCGCTCGGCCTGCTCGATCAGCGCGCGCACCACGTCCAGCAGGTTGCGGGCCACGATCGAGGCGTGGTCCCGCAGGTACATGCGCCCGAGCGTGGCGATCTGGTCGTTGCGGGAGCGCCCGGCCCGCAGCTTGCCGCCCAGCTGGGCCCCGGCGCGCTCGATCAGTCCGCGCTCGAGGCAGCCGTGGACGTCCTCGTCCGAGGGCGCCGGGGCGTACGCGCCGCTGCGCACGTCCGCCTCGAGCCGGTCCAGGGCGTCGAGCATGCCCGCGAGCTCGGCGTCGTCCAGCAGCCCCGCGGTGTGCAGCACCCGGGCGTGCGCGCGGGAGCCCGCGATGTCGTACGGCGCCAGGCGCCAGTCGAACTGGGTGGAGCGGCTCAGCTCGGCGAGCGCGTCCGCCGGTCCCCCGGCGAAGCGGCCACCCCACAGGGCGCCCTCGTTGGTTCCGTGCTGCTCGTGCTGGGCCATGGTGCTCCTCGCTGACGTGTGCTGTGGTTCGTGGGCCGGGCGCCGCGTCCCCCTGCGGGTCGAGTGGCGCGTGCGCTGTCCCCCGCGGGGGCCGAGCCGCGCGTGCGGCGACCCTGCGGGGGCCGGGGACGACGCCGCCCGGCGTGGTGAACGGCCGGGCTCCAGTCTAGGAGCCCGGCCGTCCGGGTCCGCCCGTGGGCGGTGGGGCCGCGCTGCCGCGGCCACCGGGTGTCACTTCCCGGCGAGTCCCTGCTCGCGCCGGGACGCGACCTTGGAGGACATGCCGAACAGCTCGATGAAGCCGCGGGCGTTGGACTGGTCGAAGGAGTCGCCCTCGTCGTACGTGGCCAGGTTGAAGTCGTACAGCCCGGTGTTCGAACGGCGACCGGTCACCGTGGCCCGCCCGGCGTGCAGCTCCATGCGGATGTCGCCGTTCACGTAGGTCTGGGTGTCCTGGATGAACACGTCCAGGGACTTCTTCAGCGGGGAGAACCACTGGCCGTCGTAGACGAGCTCCGTCCAGCGCTGGCCCACGGTCTTCTTGAAGCGGGCCTGCTCGCGCTCGATGGTGACGTTCTCGAGCTCCTGGTGCGCGGCGATCAGCGCCATGGCCCCGGGGGCCTCGTAGATCTCGCGGGACTTGATGCCCACGAGGCGGTCCTCCACGATGTCGATCCGGCCCACGCCCTGCGCGCCGGCGCGGCGGTTCATCTCCTGGATGGCCTGCAGCGGGGTGACGGGCTTGCCGTCGATCGCCACGGGGATGCCCTTCTCGAACGTGATCACGACCTCGTCCGCGGCGGGCGGGAAGGTGGGGTCGTCCGTGTAGTCGTAGACGTCCTTGGTGGGCCCGTTCCAGATGTCCTCGAGGAAGCCCGTCTCCACCGCACGACCCCACACGTTCTGGTCGATCGAGAACGGGTTCTTCTTGGTGGTCTCGATCGGCAGGTTGTTCTGCTCCGCGTAGGTGATGGCCTTCTCACGGGTCAGCGCGAGGTCCCGCACCGGGGCGATGCACTTGAGCTCCGGACCGAGGGTCTGGATGCCCACCTCGAAGCGGACCTGGTCGTTGCCCTTGCCCGTGCAGCCGTGGGCCACCGTGGTGGCGCCGAACTTCTTCGCGGCCGCCACCAGGTGCTTGACGATCACCGGGCGGGACACGGCGGAGACCAGCGGGTACGAGTCCATGTAGAGACCGTTGGCCTGCAGCGCGGGCATGCAGTACTCGCTCGCGAACTCGTCCCGGGCATCAGCCACGTACGCCTCGACCGCGCCGCAGTCCAGAGCGCGCTGGCGGATGGTCTCCAGGTCCTCGCCACCCTGTCCCACGTCCACGGCCACGGCCACGACCTCGGCACCGGTGGCCTCACCGATCCACCCGATGGCCACGGACGTGTCCAGTCCACCCGAGTAGGCCAATACCACGCGATCACTCACGGCGCTTCCCTCCACACTGCTCAACGACGGCTCTGACTGCACGGGACCTCCCGCGCTTCATGCATGACTATACACGCCAGTCAGTATTTATGCATCGAGGGTGAGTTCGCGCTTCAGGATCTTGCCCGTGGGGCCCTTGGGCAGCTCGTCGGTGACGCGGTAGATGCGGGGGTACTTGTACTTGGCCACCCGTTCCTGCACGAAGGCGTCCAGCTCCCGGGTCAGCGCTTCCTTGCCCTTGGACTCGAGCACGCCGGACTCGAACACGACCACGGCGCCGACCTCCTCGCCGTGCTTCTCGTCCGGGACCCCCACCACGGCGGCCTCCACCACGCCCGGGAACTGGTAGATGACCTCCTCGACCTCACGCGGGTACACGTTGTAGCCGCCGCGCAGGATCATGTCCTTCTTGCGGTCCACGATGAAGAACATGCCGTCCTCGTCCTTCCGGGCCATGTCCCCCGTGTGGAACCAGCCGCCGCGCATGGCCTCCTCGGTGGCCTCCGGCTTGTGCCAGTAGCCCTTCATGACGTACTGGCCGGCCACCACGAGCTCGCCGACCTCGCCGGTGGGGACCTCGTTGTCCTGGCCGTCCACCACGCGCAGCTGCGCGCCGCGCACCTCGGAGCCGATGGAGCCCGGCTTGCGCACGTTGCCGGGCTGGTTGAAGCACACCACGGGAGAGGTCTCCGAGAGCCCGTAGCCCTCGAACACCGTGGTGCCGAAGACCTTCTCGAACTTGGCCAGGACCTCCACGGGCATGGACGATCCGCCCGATACCCCGGCGCGCAGGTCGATCCCCTCCACGGCCTGCGGATCCTGCCCGGACTGGTGGAGCAGCGCGACGTACATGGTGGGCACGCCGGCGAAGATGGTCACCCGGTCCCGGCGCAGCACCTCGAGCGCCTCGGCGGGGTGGAAGCGCGGCAGCAGCGTGACGGTCGCACCGGCGCAGATCACGCCGTTCAGGGCCACGGTCTGGCCGAACACGTGGAATAACGGGAGTCCGCCGAACATCACGTCCCCGTGGGCCAGGTTGAAGACTTCACCGGCCACCTCCGCGTTGGACAGGAGGTTGTGGTGGGTCAGCTCCGCACCCTTGGGCCGGCCCGTGGTGCCGGAGGTGTACAGCAGCACCGCAGTGTCCGAGTCCGCGCGCTCCACGACCTCGTGGTCGGGATCCACGGCCTGCAGCCGCCCCACCGTGCCCTGGGCGCTGATGGGCAGCACGTTGAGCCCGTCGATCTCCTCGGCCGCCTTCTGGCTGGCCTCGGCCATGTCCTCCCACGCGAGCACGAAGGAAACCCCCGCGTCCTGGAAGTGGTAGGTCAGTTCACGGGGAGTGAGCAGCGGGTTGAGGGGCACCACGATGCCGCCCGCGCGCAGGATCGCGTAGTAGAGCACGGCCATGTGCGGCACGTTGGGCAGCACGAGCGCCACACGGTCCCCGGGACGGATCCCGTTGGCCTTCAGCAGCGCCGCGCCACGGGCCGAGAGGTCGTTGAGCTGGTCGTAGCTCATGTGGAGGTCGTCCAGGATGATCACGGGATCCGAGCCGTACTTCTCGGCCGACGTGGTGAGCAGGGTGGCCAGATTTGTCATGGATCCTCCAGGTAGGAATGTGAGTTCTACCACGTGATACTGCCCGTATCGGGTATCTGAGTCAAACACCGTCACCGCCCCGGCTGGGGCGTGGGAGACTGGAGCGCGCCGCACCGTGACCCCTCCCCCGGGGTGCCACGGAGCGGTAGCAGTGAACATCAGCACCAGGCCCGCCAGCCAGTGGGCCGCTCAGTGTCGGAGGATGCCCCGTGACCGATCAGCAGAGCGCCGCTCAGACCCCCCAGTTCACGGACGAGGAGCTCGCCTACGTGGCCTCCCTGTTCGACGCCGCCCGCAACGGCGACACACAGCTGCTGCGCACCGCCGTGGAGGCCGGCGTTCCGGTGAACCTCACCAACGACAAGGGTGACACCCTGCTCAACCTCGCCGCCTACCTCGAGCGGGAGGACACGGTGCGGATGCTGCTGGAGAAGGGTGCGGACACCGAGCGCGTGAGCGACATGGGCTTCACCGCCCTGGTCTGCGCCGTGTTCCGCGGCAACGAGCCGATCGCCCGGGCGCTGCTCGAGGCCGGGGCGGGCCAGGCCACCGGGCACCAGCACGCTCAGGACGTCGCACGGGTCTTCGGCCAGGAGCACCTGCTGCCGCTGCTCGAGAGCTACGAGACGCGCGAGTCCTGAGCCGCTCCGACGGCTCCGGGGCCTGCGCCGCAACGACGGCACGGGGCCCGGGGCAACGGGTGCCACGCCGGGAGGCGAGACGAGAAGTGGGCACTGCGGGCGGCGTCGGCGGCGGTGCGCCTGCCGGGGGAGCGCTCAGCGGGCGAGGTCCAGGAACCGCTGCGCGAGCTGCTCGCCGCCCTGCGGGTCCCGGCTGACCACCATGATGGTGTCGTCCCCGGCGATCGTGCCCAGGATCTCGGGGGTGACCGAGTGGTCGATCGCGGACGCGAAGTACTGCGCGGCTCCGGGCGGGGTGCGCAGGATCACCAGGTTGGCGCTGCCCTCCGCCGTGACCAGCAGCTCGCGGCACAGTGCCCCGAGCTTGGCCTCAGTGCTCTCGCGCGTGATGCCGCTCGCCGGGGAGCGGTCCGCCCCCGCCATGGGCACCGCGTAGACCATCCCGCCCCGCGGAGAGCGCACCCGGACGGCCTCCAGCTCCACGAGGTCCCGCGACAGGGTGGCCTGGGTGACCTGGATGCCGTCCGCGGCCAGCAGCTCCGCGAGCTCCGCCTGCGAGTGGACGTCCCCGCCCGTCACGAGGTCCAGGATCCGGGCCTGCCGGGCGGTCTTGGTGGTGGGGATGCTCATCGCGTCTCCTCCCGTCGCAGGGCCGCCGGCAGGTCCGCGGACAGTCCCGAGGAGTCCAGCAGGAACGTCAGCAGCGCTTTCTGGACGTGCAGCCGGTTTTCGGCCTCCTCCCACACGAGGGACGCCGACCCGTCGATGACCTCGGCGGCGACCTCCAGCCCGCGGTAGGCGGGCAGGCAGTGCAGGAACACCGCGTGCTCCGCGGCGAGCGCCATGGCCTCGGTGGTCACGGAGTACGGCCGGAAGATCTCGCAGCGCTCGGCCTTCTCGCTCTCCTGCCCCATGGACACCCACGTGTCGGTCACGACGGCGTCCGCGCCCGCGAGCGCCTCGCCCGCGTCGGTGGTGACGAGCACCGATCCGCCCGTCTGCGCGGCCCGCTCGCGCGCCGCGTCCACCACGTCCTCCCGCGGCAGGAACCCCTCCGGGCCCGCGATCCGCACGTGCATTCCGGCGGTGGCGCAGCCCAGCAGGTAGGAGTTGGCCATGTTGTTCGAGGCGTCACCCAGGTACACCAGGGTGCGCCCGGCCACGTCCCCGAAGTGCTCCCGGAGGGTGAGCAGGTCCGCGAGGATCTGGCACGGGTGGTAGTCGTCCGTGAGGGCGTTGACCACGGGCACGCTGCTGTGCTCGGCCATCTCCTCCAGCCCGGACTGCGCGTACGTGCGCCACACGATCGCCGAGAGCATGCGGGAGAGCACGCGGGCGCTGTCCGCCACGCTCTCCTTGTGCCCCAGCTGGGACTCCCCCGGGTTGATGACGAGGGGGTTCCCGCCGAGGTCGCTCACCCCGGCGGCGAACGAGACCCGGGTGCGCGTGGAGGTCTTGTCGAAGATCACCCCCACCGTCTGCGGGCCGGCGAGCGGACGCCGCGAGAAGCGGTCCGCCTTGAGGGCGGCGGCGAGGTCCAGCACCTCGGACTGCTCCTCGGGGCTCAGATCGGTGTCGACCAGGAAGTGGCGCAGCACGCGGGGTTCTCCTTCGGTTCGCGGGGCCCGGCGGGACCGGGATCTCGGACGCGCCGTCTCGGGCGCGGGGATGCAGGGATTTCTCTCAGGGGCAGGCTCTCAGGTGGAGCTGACGGTGCGCAGCAGATCGGGCAGCGCGGACACGAACGTGTCCACCTCCTGCCGGGTCACGATCAGCGGCGGCGCCAGGCGCACCGTGGCCGGTCCGGTCGCGTTGACGAGGAACCCCGCGTCCCGCGCCGCGGCCACGAGACGCGGGGCCACGGCGTCGTCGGGAGCTCCCTGGACGAGGTCCAATCCCACGAGCAGCCCGTGTCCGCGCACGACCGTCACGCCGGGGACGTCCCGCAGCCGGGCGGCGAGGTGCTCCCCCACCGCGCGGGCGTTCTCGAGCAGGCCCTCGTCACGGATGGTCCTGACAGTGGCGAGTGCGGCCGCAGCCGCCAACGGGTTGCCGCCGAACGTGGTCCCGTGCTGGCCGGCACCGAGCAGCCCGGACACCTCGGGGCCCGCCGTGAGCAGGGCCCCGATGGGGAAGCCTCCACCCAGTCCCTTGGCGAGCGTCACGGCGTCCGGGAACTCGCCCCCGGGCAGCTGGGCCGTGCTCGCGAGCCAGTCGCCGGTGCGTCCGATCCCGGACTGCACCTCGTCCACGATCAGCAGTGCGCCGTGCTCCCGGGTGAGTTCCCGCGCCCGCGCCAGGTAGCCCTCCGGGAGACCCCGGACGCCGGCCTCGCCCTGCACCGGCTCCACGATCAGCGCGGCCACCGTGTCGTCCAGCTCGGCCGCGAGTGCCTCGACCGTGGCCGGGACATGGCTCACCCCGCCGGGCAGCGGCTCGAAGGGTGCGCGGTAGGCCTCCTTGGCCGTGAGCGCGAGCGATCCCATGGTCCGCCCGTGGAACGCGTGCTCAAGCGCGAGCACGCGCGTCCGCGGGCGCCCCTGGGCATCCGGGTGCTCCCGGCCGTGCCGGCGCGCGAGCTTGAACGCGGCCTCGTTCGCCTCGGAGCCGGAGTTCGCGAAGAACACGTGGGATCCCGACGGGGCGTCGGTGACCTCCAGGAGCTCCCGGGCCAGCTCGACGACCTCCGGGGTCGTGAACAGGTTGGACACATGCGCCAGCCGACCCGCCTGCTCCGCGACGGCCCGCACCCACGCCGGATGCGCGTGGCCCAGGGAGTTGACGGCGATGCCCGCGAGCAGGTCCAGGTAGCGGCGGCCGTCGGCGTCCGTGACGCGGCACCCCTGCCCCTCCACGAGCACGAGCGCTGGATCCCCGAACACCCCCAGCAGGTTGTCCCGGTACCCGTCCAGCAGTTCCGTGGTCCGACTCATGCGATGCCCTCCTCGTCCGGTGTGACCTCGGTGCCGATGCCCGTGTCCGTGAAGATCTCCAGCAGCGAGGAGTGCTCGGAGCGCCCGTCCACGATGCTCGCCCGTGGTACCCCGCCGTCCACCGCGCGCAGGGCCGCACGCATCTTGGGGATCATCCCGGACTCCAGGGAGGGCAGCATCTCCCGCAGCTCGGGGGCCGTGAGCGAGGAGATCAGCGACGAGCGGTCCGGCCAGTCCGCGTAGAGCCCCTCGACGTCCGTGAGCGCCACGAACTTCTCCGCACCCAGGGCCACGGCAACCTCCGCCGCGGCGGTGTCGGCGTTGACGTTGAGAACCTGGCCGGTGAGCGCACCGAGCCCGGCGGCGTCATCCTCCGGCTCCGCGAGCTCGGGGGCGATCGAGGCGATCACCGGGATCTTGCCGATGTCCAGCAGCTGCTCGACCGCCACGGTGTTGACCCGCGTGACGGTGCCCACGAGACCGAGGTCCACCGGGGCGCCGTCGGAACCGGTGCGGACGCGGCGGGCCTGCAGCAGCCCGGCGTCCTCCCCGGACATGCCCACCGCGTACGGGCCGTGGGCGTTGATCAGGCCCACGAGCTCGCGGCCCACCTGGCCCGTGAGGACCATGCGGATCACGTTGACGGCCTCCTCCGTGGTGACCCGCAGCCCGTCCTTGAACTCCGAGTGGATGTTCAGGGACTCCAGCATGGTGCTGATCTGCGGGCCGCCGCCGTGGACCACCACGGGGCGGATGCCCACGTGGCGCAGGAAGACGATGTCCTCCGCGAACGCGCGGCGCAGCTGGTCGTCGACCATGGCGTTGCCGCCGTACTTGAAGACCATGGTGGATCCCGCGTAGCGCTGGATCCAGGGCAGGGCCTCCATGAGGGTCTCCGCCTTGGAGCGGGCGGTGTCGTACCGGGTGCTGTCGCTGAGTCGTGACATGGTGGTCGGCCTAGCTGGAGTAGGCGCTGTTCTCCTCGACGTAGTCGTGGGTGAGGTCGTTGGTCCACACGGTGGCTCGGGCGTCCCCGGTCTTCAGGTCGATCTCGATGTCCACCGCGCGCGACGCCGCGAGGTCCACACCCTCGCGGGGATCGCCGATGCCGCCGTTGCGGCAGACGGTGACACCGTTGATGGTGACGTCGATCCGGTCGGGGTCGAACTGTGCCTGCGTGGTGCCCACCGCGGAGAGCACCCGACCCCAGTTGGGGTCGTTGCCGAACACCGCGGTCTTGAGCAGGTTGGAGCGCGCCACCGTGCGGGAGACGTCCTCGGCCTCCGTCTCGGTGGCCGCGCCCACCGTGGTGATCGCGATGTCGTGGGACGCGCCCTCCGCGTCCGTGATGAGCTGCTGCGCGAGGCTGTGGCACACCGCGGTCAGGGCCCGGGTGAACTCCCCCTGCTCCGCGGCCGTGCCCGACGCCCCGGAGGACATCAGCACCACGGTGTCGTTGGTGGACATGCAGCCGTCCGAGTCCGTGCGGTTGAACGTCACGCGGCAGGCCTCCCGCAGGGCGGCGTCCAGCGCGTCCGCGGCCATGACGGCGTCCGTGGTGAGCACCACGAGCATGGTGGCAAGTCCCGGGGCGAGCATTCCCGCGCCCTTGGCCATGCCGCCCACGGTCCACCCGGGGCCGGAGACGCTGGCCTGCTTGGGGACGGAGTCCGTGGTCATGATGGCCTCCGCGGCCCGCCGCCCGGCGTCCTGCCCGGCCGCGAGCGCGCGCACCACCTCGGGGACCCCGCGGCGCACCACGTCCATGGGCAGCTGCTCCCCGATCAGCCCGGTGGAGCACACCACCACGTCCCCCGCGCCGATGCCCAGCTCCCCGGCCACGAGCTCCGCCGTAGTGTGCGTGTTCTGGAAGCCCTCGGGGCCCGTGCACGCGTTCGCGCCGCCGGAGTTCAGGACCACGGCACGCACCGATCCTGCGCGCACCACCTCGCGGGACCAGTGCACGGGGGCCGCGGCCACGCGGTTGGAGGTGAACTGGGCGGCGGCGGCGAACTCGGGCCCGGTGTTGACCACGAGCGCCAGGTCGGGACCGCCGGAGGCCTTGAAGCCGGCCTCGACGCCGGAGGCGGTGAAGCCCGCGGCGGTGCACACGCCGGACTCCGTGGTCACGGGGATCTCGGGAACGGGGTCGTGGGACGTCATGGGTGTCTCTGCTCCTGTGCGGTCGGAGGGGTGGGCTGCGGCGGAACCGGTCACGGGGCCATCCCCTGAGCGGTGAGGCCCGTGGTCTCGGACAGGCCGAGGGCCAGGTTCACGGACTGAACCGCTCCCCCGGCGGTGCCCTTGGTGAGGTTGTCGATCACGGAGGTCACCACGAGGCGCCCCGCGTGCGGATCCACCGCGAGCTGCAGGGCCGCGTGGTTGGACCCCAGCACGGACTGGGTGGTCGGCCACTGGCCCTCCGGCAGCAGGTGGACGAACGGCTCGTGCGCGTAGGCCGCCCGGTAGACCTCCCGCACCCGGGCCTCGTCCACGCCGGGACGCAGCACGGCGGTGGCCGTGGTGAGGATTCCCCGGGGCATGGGAGCCAGGGTGGGGGTGAAGGACAGGGAGACCTCCGTGCCCCCGGCCCACCCCAGGCCCTGCTCGATCTCGGGCGTGTGCCGGTGCCCTCCGCCCACACCGTAGGGGGACATGGACCCCATGGTCTCCGCGCCCAGCAGGTGAGGCTTCACGGACTTGCCCGCCCCCGAGGTGCCCGACGCGGCGACGACCACGAGGTCCGCGGGTTCCACGACGCCGACCGCGAGCGCCGGTGCCAGCGCGAGCAGCGAACCTGTGGGGTAGCACCCCGGCACGGCGATGCGTGCCGCCCCGTGCAGACGGTCCCGCTGCGTGCGTCCGCTCGGATCCACGATCAGCTCGGGCAGACCGTACGGCCACGTGCCCGCGTGCTCCGTGCCGTAGAACTGCTGCCACGCCTCGGCGGACGCGAGCCGGTGGTCCGCGCCGGCGTCCACCACCACGGTCTCCGGGGGCAGCTGCGCGGCCAACGCGGCGGACTGGCCGTGCGGCAGGGCCAGGAACACGACGTCGTGCCCCGCGAGGTTCTCCGCGGTGGTCTCCAGGACCTCCCGGTCCGCGAGCTCGTGCAGGTGCGGCTGCAGCTCCCCCAGGCGGCGTCCGGCCGAGGAGTGGGCGGTGACGGTGGTGATCTCGATCTCCGGGTGCCCGCACAGCAGACGGAGCACCTCTCCGCCCGCGTAGCCGGTGGCGCCCGAAACTGCTGCGGTGTAGGTCATGCAGTCAGCATAGCGTATTTCTATGCACTCTATTCAATACTTATTCACCAGGGCCTGTCCGACCACCCGCCGCTCCGCCGGGGTTGCCCCGTGCACGGGGGCGGGTGAGACTGGCCGGAGAGACACCGCCCGGTCGGGGCCGCCCCCGCCCCGCCCGCACGCCGTCGCCCAGCAGCGAGCTGCCGTGCACCGTCTGACGTGCCCCACGAAGGAGACCGCACCATGACCACCACCATGCAGGCCATCGTTGCCCGACAGGCCGGGGACCCCGAGGTCCTCCGGCTCGACGAGCTGCCCGTGCCCACTCCGGGCCCACGCGAGGTGCTCGTGCGCACCGAGGCCGCAGGGGTGAACTTCATCGAGACCTACCAGCGCTGCGGGGTCTACCCCGTGTCCTTTCCGTTCACGCCCGGGGCCGAGGGGTGCGGTGTGGTCACGGCCGTGGGAGCGGAGGTCACGGAGGTCTCCGTGGGGCAGCGGATCGCCACCGCCGAGGCCCGCGCCACGTACGCAGAGCACTTCGTGGTCTCCGCGGACACGGTCCTCCCCGTCCCCGAGGACATGGGTTCAGAGACCGCCGCGGCCCTCCCCCTGCAGGGCCTCACCGCCCACTACCTGGTGCGTTCCACGGTCCGGCTGGGCCGCGGGGACACCGCCGTGCTCACGGCGGCCTCCGGCGGCGTGGGCGGGCTGGCGATCCAGCTCATGAAGCGCGTGGGGGCCACCGTGATCGCCCTGACCTCCACGCCGGAGAAGGAGGAGACGGCGCGTGGGCTGGGCGCGGATCACGTGCTCGGCTACGAGGGATTCGCGGAGCGGGTCCGGGAGCTCACCGACGGAGCAGGCGCGGACGTGGTCTACGACTCCGTGGGGCGCAGCACCTTTGACGAGTCCCTGCGCGCCACCCGCGTGCGCGGCACCGTGGTGCTCTTCGGCGGAGCCTCGGGCCAGGTGCCCCCGTTCGACCTGCAGCGGCTCAACGGCGCGGGAGGTCTCTACGTGACGAGGCCGTCGCTTGCCCACTACCTTCGGGACGCGCAGGAGCGCGCCTGGCGGTGGTCCGAGCTCACCGACGCGGTGGGCAGCGGCGACCTCACCGTGCGGGTGGGCGGGACCCACCCGTTGGCCGACGCCGCCGCGGCGCACCGGGATCTCGAGTCCCGCACCACGCAGGGCAAGCTGCTGCTCGTGCCCTGAGCGCGGTCCGCAGAACCGCGACTCACACGCCCACACGCACCCCGCGGTGGGTGCGACGCACGCCCCACACGGTCAGCAGGGCGCACAGCAGAGCGCTCGCACCCCACGCGGTGGCCTTGACCCGCTGAGTGGTGACAGTGGACTCGGTCACCCCCTCCGTGCCGTAGGTTCCGGGGACGTCCGTCTCCACGACAGTAAGGTTGCCGTCGCGCACGGCGAGCAGGGCGTCGACGTCCCGGGGGAAGTCCGCGTCCTGAACCCCGGTCTGGGTGCCCCGGAATGTGATCTGGTCCCCCTCCGCCTTCTGCTGCGGATCGTTGAGCCGGTTGTCGAACGGGTGCTGCACCACGAGGTCGTTCGCGGGCATGGTGCCCGAGTAGATCCCGTTGTAGTCCTGCGTGTCCAGGTCCTTGGTGAGGGTCTGGTACGTCCCGGACACCACCATGGTCTCCCCCGCCACGTCCTCCAGGCGCGAGGCCTTCTCGAAGGACAGTGCGCACAGCACCCCCAGCACCACCGTGAGCACCGCACCCACGAGCGCCATGCTCACGACGAGCCAGCCCCGGGACCTCGGGGCGTGGTCATCCTGCTGCTCGTGGAAGTCGATGAGTTCGCGTGAATCGGGGGACACGACGCTCCTTGTGCTGGGGGTGGGTGTGCTAGCTGCGGATCTCGGCGCCGTGGGCGTCACGGGCGGCCGTGACGGCGGCCTCGCGAGCCTGCGAGGCCTCGTCCGCGGTGAGGGTCCGGTCCGGGGCCCGGAACCTCAGCGCGATGGCCACGGACTTCTTCCCCTCCGGAATGCCCGTGCCCGCGTACACGTCGAAGACGTCCGCGGACTCCAGCAGCTCACCGGCACCACGGCGCACCGTCTCCAGCAGCTGCGCGGCCGTCACGGAGCCGTCCACCACGAGGGCGACGTCCTGCGTGGCGGCGGGGTAGCCCGAGATCGGCTGCGCCACCACGGCGGGTGCTTCCCGCTCGAGCAGGGCGGAGAGGTCCAGCTCCATGGCGCACGTGCGCTCCGGCAGGCCCTCGGCCGCCACGAGCTTGGGGTGCAGCTCGCCGGCCACGCCGATCACGGCGCCGTCCGGTGTGCGCAGCTCGGCCGTGCGGCCGGGGTGGAACGCGGCGTGACGGCCCTGGGCCACCTCCAGCTCGACACCGGCGCTGCGCGCGGCGAGCTCGGCGACGTCGAGTGCGTCCTGCCAGTCGTAGGCGCGCGGCGTGACCCACGGGCCCGCGGCGGCGTCGTGACCCGCCAGCACCGCGGCGAGCTTGCGCGGCTGGTCCGGCACGGCGGCGTGGAGGCGGTCCAGATCCGGGTCCATGGGGCGCACGCCCAGGGGCGGCACCGGCTGCGTGTCCGGGGTGTACCCCTCGGCGAGAAAGACGTGGCCGATCTCGTACAGCGCGAGGTCACGGAACCCGCGGGAGTGGTTGCGCTTGAGCACCTCCAGCAGACCGGGCAGGATGCTGACCCGCAGCAGGGGCTGCGCCTCGCTGATGGGGTTCGCCAACCTGATCGAGGGCACACGCGCGCCCTCGGGGCTGCCCCAGCGGTCGTTGTCCGCCTGCGCCACGAACGGGTAGCTGAGCACCTCGGTGAGGCCCGCTGCCGCAAGGGTGGTGGCCACGCGGCGTCGTGCGGCCTGCGAGCGCGTGAATCCGCGGCCGGGAGGGGCCACGGGGAGCCGGTTCGGGATCTTGTCGTAGCCGTCCAGTCGGGCGATCTCCTCGACGAGGTCGTCCTCGCCCGTGAGGTCGGGGCGCCAGGACGGCGGGGTCACGATCCAGCCGTCGCCCGTCTCGGTGACGTCCGCGCCGATCGCCGTAAGCGTGCGCTCCACGACCTCCGGGGAGTAGTCCACACCCACGCGCGCCGTGGGGTAGCCGGCCGCCAGGTCGATCGGGGTGGGTGCCTGCGTGTGGTCCACGTCCGTGACGCGACCGGTGTCCGCCCCGCCGGCCAGCTCGACCAGCAGGTCCACCACGCGCTGCGCGGCGACCGGTGCGAGCTCGGGGTCCACGCCGCGCTCGTAGCGCTTGGACGCCTCCGAGGGCAGCTTGTGCCGGCGAGCGGTGCGGGCGATCGAGGCCTCGTCGAAGCGGGCGGCCTCCACGAGGATCCGGGTGGTGGACCCGCTCACCTCCGTGGCGGCTCCGCCCATCACGCCCGCGAGGCCGATGGCACCGGACTCGTCCGCGATCACGAGGTCCTCGGTGTCCAGCGTGCGGTCCTTGCCGTCCAGCGTGGTCAGCGTCTCCCCCGCGGCGGCCCGTCGCACGGTGATTCCGCCCTGCAGGGTGTCCGCATCGTAGGTGTGGATGGGCTGGCCGTACTCGAGCATCACGTAGTTGGAGATGTCCACGGGCAGGCTCACCGAGCGGATGCCCGCCAGGCGCAGCCGGGATGCCAGCCACGGCGGGGTGGGCCGGGAGGCGTCCACGTCCTCCACCACGCGCACCGCGAAGCGGTTGGAACCGGCGCGGCCGTGGATGGGGGCGGCGTCGTCGATCGTGACCGGGAAGCCGTCCTGCGTGGGGGCGGGCACGGACGGTGCCAGCTGGGCCACGGGATCCGTGAACGGTGCGCGCACGGCGTTGCAGTACTCGCGGGCGATACCGCGCAGGGAGAAGGCATAGCCCCGGTCCGGGGTCACGTTGACCTCGGCGGCGGAGTCGTAGAGGCCCAGCAGCTCCATGGCGTCGGAGCCGATCTCGGGGTCCAGCCCGAGCCGGGACAGCACCAGGATGCCGTCGTGGTCCTCCCCGATGCCGAGCTCGCGCACGGAGGCGATCATGCCCGCGGAGGTGTGGCCGTAGGTCTTGCGCGCGGAGATCCGGAAGTCACCGGGCAGCACGGCACCGGGCAGGGTGACGACCACCTTGTCCCCGACCGAGAAGTTGTGGGCCCCGCAGATGATGCCCTGCACCCCGGAGGCCTCGATGCCCTTTCCGGTGAGCGTCTGCTCCTGGCCCTCGGGGACCACGCGCACGGTGCACCAGTTCACGGTCTTGCCGTTGGAGTGGGTCTCCGGCTCCATGGTGAGCACCTGGCCCACCACGATCGGCCCGGACAGCGAGTCCGTGGGGCGGTGGACGTCCTCCTCCTCCAGGCCGACCTTCACCAGGGTGGCCAGGACGTCCTCGGCGGTGGCGTCCTCGGGGACGGGCGCGTACTCGCGCAGCCATGACAGGGGAATACGCATGCTCTAGATCTCCATCCCGAAGTGCTCGCTGAAACGGACGTCGCCCTCGACCATGTCGTGCATGTCCGGGACGTTGTTGCGGAACATCAGGGTCCGCTCGATGCCCATGCCGAACGCGAAGCCTGAGTAGCGCTCGGGGTCGATGCCCGCGGCCCGCAGGACGTTGGGGTGCATCATGCCGCAGCCGCCCCACTCGATCCACCGCGGCCCGCCCTTGGCCGTGGGATGCCACACGTCCAGTTCGGCAGAGGGTTCGGTGAACGGGAAGTAGTTGGGGCGCAGCCGGATGGCGGCCTCCGGCCCGAACATGGTGCGCGCGAAGTGCGTGAGCGTGCCCTTGAGGTCCGCCATGGACAGCCCCTCGTCCACCGCAATGCCCTCCACCTGGTGGAACACGGGGGTGTGCGTGGCGTCCAGCTCGTCCGTGCGGTACGTCTTGCCGGGGCACACCACGTACACGGGCAGCTCGCGCTCCAGCAGCGAGCGCATCTGCACGGGCGAGGTGTGGGTGCGCAGCACCAGGTGCGAGGACGGCGGGTCCACGAAGAACGTGTCCTGCAGCTGACGTGCCGGGTGGTCCGGCTGGAAGTTGAGGGAGTCGAAGTTGAACCACTCGTGCTCGAGCTCGGGGCCCTCCGCGACCTCCCAGCCCATGCCCACGAAGATGTCCCCGATCTGCTCCATCAGGGTGTTCAGCGGGTGGCGCCCGCCCATCCGACGACGCCGCGTGGCCGCTGTGACGTCCACGGCCTCCTCCACCAGGATCCGGGCGTCCCGCTCCTCCTCGAGCTCGGCGGTGCGCGTGGCGATCGCCTTGTTCACGCGTCCGCGCGCCTGCCCCACGAGCTTGCCGGCGGTGGCCTTCGCGGCCTTGTCCAGTCCGCCGATGGCCCGGTTGGCGAGCGCCAGGGGGGACTTCTCGCCCGCGTGGGCGAGCCGGACGGTCTTGAGTTCGGGCAGATCCGCGGCGGCCCGGATCGCGCTCAGCGCGTCCTCGACGGCGGCGGTGACGGCCGCCTCGTCGGTGGGGTCCACCGCGGCGGACGGTGTGGTCTCGGACATGGTTTCTCGCGTTCCTGCGCTCGCGGACGGGGTGCTCCGTGTCCCTGGGGCGCGCTCGCCGCGGGACACGGCGGTGCCCGCCGCCGGGGCGAACGGGCACGGTCAGTCTAGTGGATGCGCCCGCGCCGTCCGCCCGTCAGGAGCCGGCGACGCCGCTCGCGGACCCGCCGGGGCCACGCGCACCGCCGCGGGTGCGGGCGGGGCCGGTCTGAGCACGTGCGGCCAGGCCCGGTCCGGTCGGGAGTGGTTCGGGCAGTGCTTGGGCCAGTGGTTCAGTCAGCACTTCGGTCAGGGTGCGTGCGACAGGGAGCGCGGAAGAACGCGATGGCCACGGCACCGAGGACGAGCACCGCCACCGGCAGCAGCAGCGAGTGGGACATCGCGAGGGCGAATCCCGGCTGCAGCTGCTCCGGCAGGGCCTGCCCCGACCCTCCCGTGGCGAGGTCGCCGCTTGCCGCCCCGGCCGGCAGGTTCGCGGCCAGCTGGGCCTGCATGAGCACGGCCATCATGGCGCTGCCCACGGCGGCCGAGACCTGCCGGGTGGCGTTGAACACCCCCGAGCCCGCGCCCACGACGTCCGGGGCGAGGTCCGAGGTGGCGGTGAGCGAGACCGGGGACCAGATCATGGCGCTGCCCAGCCCGATCACGAGCGTCAGCGCGGCCAGCAGCCACACGGAGGTCCCGGGGCGCAGGCTCAGGGCGTACGCGGCGAGCCCGGCGGCCATGATGAGCATCCCGGGCAGCGCGATGCTCCGCGGTGCCACCCGGCCCAGCGCCCGGCCCACGAAAGGGGCGAGGACCGCGGAGAGCAGGGACATGGGCGCGTAGCTCAGTGCGGCCACTGTGGGGTCCAGTCCGCGCACGACCTGCAGGTAGAGCATCGCGGGGATGATCATGGAGTTCACGGTGAGGCTCACGGCGGCCATCGCGGCGTTGGCCAGGGTGAAGTTGCGCTGCCGGAGCAGGGGCAGGGGCACGAGCGGTTCGGCGGGGGTGACGGCCTGCCACGCGAGGAACGCCACGAGGATCAGCACTCCGGCCCCGATGACCATGGGAATCGTGACGGGACCCACCACGGTGGACCAGTCGTGGCTCTGCCCCTCCTGGATGCCGAACACCACGAGGAACAGCCCGAGCCCGGAGAGCACCACGCCCACGAGGTCCAGGGAGTGGCTGCGCACCGGCAGCCGGGGCAGGTGCACCGCGGCGCGCCACAGGGCGAAGATCCCCACGGGCACGTTGACCCAGAAGATCCATCGCCACCCCGCGAGGTCCACGAGGATCCCGCCGAGCAGCGGCCCCACGAGGGTCGCGATCCCCGCGGTGGCACCCCAGATGCCCAGGGCCGTGCCGCGGGTGGCCACCGGGAACATCCGGGTGATCACGGTCATGGTCTGCGGGGACATCAGGGCCGCCCCGAGACCCTGGACCACGCGTGCGACCACCAGCGCGGTGACGTCCTGCGCGAAGCCGCACCACAGGGACGCCCCCGTGAAGATCGCGAGCCCCCACAGGTACACCGTCCGCGGCCCCAGCCGGTCCCCGAGCCGCCCCGTGACCAGCAGCGGCACGGCGTAGGCCAGCAGGTAGCCGCTCGTGACCCACAGCACCCCGGAGATGTCGGTGTGCAGTCCCGCGGTGATGGCGGGGATCGCGGTGGACACGATCGTGGCGTCCACCAGGATCATGAAGAAGCCGAGCACCATGGCCCACAGCGCGTGCCACGCCCGCGGATCGGTGCCGTCCCGGCTCTCGGCGGTCGTGTGGTTCACGCGTGCTCCGTTCGCAGTGTTTCCAGCAGTGCGGCCACGATCGGCAGGTCCGCTGGAATCCACGGCAGCGCCAGAACGGTGGCGGGATCGTCCAGTGGCAGCCACCGGACGTCCAGGTGGTCCTCACCGGTGCGGACCCGCTCCTCGAGCACCCGTTCGGGCGACACGGGGTGCCGAGGTTCAGGGGCATCCGCGGACCGCAGGTCCCTCGGACCGCGCAGCACGGCGGTGAACACCCGCATCACGGCGGAGCCGGTGAGCGGCCAGCCGTGGGGTTCCGGTGGTCCCACCTCGGACAGCAGGTCCAGGTGCACCCCGAGCTCCTCGCGGCACTCCCGCAGCAGGGCGTCGCGAGCGCCCTCCCCCGGTTCCTGCTTGCCGCCGGGGAACTCCCACAGCCCGCGCAGGGACTCGGGGTACGCTCGCTGGGCCGCGAGCACGCGGGTGGGCGACGCCGCGTCGTCAAGGATCGCGGCCCCGACCACGCGCGTCCGGGGGGTCCCGCCGGTCACGGGGTTCCGCGCCGCACGGTGACGACGCCGCTGTCCGCCCGTCGCTGCGCCCTCGCCGAGGCGTAGAGGCACACGGTCGCGGCGGTGCCCACGTTGAGGGACTCCGCCCGCCCGTACAGGGGCACGGCCACCGCCAGGTCCGCGAGGTCCCGTTCGTCATCCGAGAGCCCCTGCGCCTCGTTGCCGAACAGCCAGACCGTGGGATCCTCCAGCCGCACGTCGTGCTCCACCACCGGTGCGACGCCCGCAGAACGCAGCAGGGCGGCGTCGGCGAGCTCGTCCACGGTGGCCTGCGCGTAGCCGTCCGCCGCAAGGACTCGCAGGGAACGGCCCCGGGCCGAGGCCACGAAGGATGAGAGCTCCACCCCCGTGAGCACGGGGAGGTGGAAGAGGGAACCCGCCGTGGAGCGCACGGCCTTGGGGTTGAACGGGTCCACGCTGCCCTCGGAGAACACCACGGCACCGGCACCGGCCGCATCGGCGGCGCGCACCACGGTTCCGGCGTTGCCGGGATCCTGCACCCGGGCCAGCGCGCACACCAGCCGGGCGTCCGCGAGCGCGTCCAGCACCGAGACCTCGGGAAGGCGGCACACCGCGAGCATCCCCTGGGGGGTCACGGCGTCGGTCATGGCCCCGAGCACCTCGGGGGTGACCATGCGGAGGAACACGTCCCGCCGGGACCCGAGCGCTTCGAGGTCCGCGGCGATCCCCGGATGGCGTTCGAGCTCCTGTCGCGTGACGTACACGGCGTCCAGGGCGGGAAGCGACGGGCCCCGGTGGGGTGGGCGGGCGGCGTCGAGCGCCAGACGCACCGCCTCCCGCACGTTCTGGGGGCCCTCTGCGCGGAACAGGCCGCGCTTGGAACGCATCGAGCGCCTGGTCAACGCGGCCACGTCCCTCACCCGATCAGCACGGGGGTTGGACAGCAACCGGTCTTCCAGGCGCTCGACGAACGTCACAGCAGCACTCAGGCGGCGGTGCGGGGCGCGGAGGTGTCCTCCGGCAGGGCCTCCTTGGCCACCTGGACCAGGGCCGCGAACGCGGTCTCGTCGCTGACGGCCAGCTCGGCCAGCATGCGGCGGTCCACCTCGACCTCAGCGGCCTTCAGGCCCTGGATGAAGCGGTTGTAGGTCAGGCCGTTGGCGCGGGACGCAGCGTTGATGCGCTGGATCCACAGCCGACGGAAGTCGCCCTTCTTCTTGCGGCGGTCGTTGTACGAGTAGGTGTACGAGTGGAGCATCTGCTCCTTGGCCTTGCGGTACAGGCGCGAACGCTGACCGCGGTAGCCCGATGCCTTCTCGAGGACTTCCCGACGCTTCTTGTGGGCGTTGACTGCCCGCTTCACACGTGCCACGTGTGTACTCCTAACGATCTGGTCCCGGTGCTCACCGGAACATGACTACCCGCCGCTCTCGCGGCGAACTTCTGACTGGACGGCGAAGGGGCTTACTTGCCCAGCATCCGCTTGATGGCCTTGGCCTCACCCGGGGTGGAGACGATCTGGTCGCTCGCGAGGCGGCGGGTCAGGCGGGAGGACTTGTGCTCCAGGTAGTGGCGGCGGTTGGCCTGCTGGCGCTTGACCTTGCCCGAGCCGGTGAGCTTGAAGCGCTTCTTGGCTCCGCTGTGGGTCTTCATCTTCGGCATGGTGGCCGTCTCCTTCTTACATCGACCGGTGTGGGGCACACCGGTGGGTCGCGGCTCGGCGGCCGCGACCACGCTGGTGCCGGGCGATCGCACGCCCGACGCTGTCAATTCCTGGTGCCGCTACTTCTTGGCAGGACCCGGCTTGCCCGCTCCCGGCTTGGGCGCACCGGGCTTCGGCGCACCCGGCTTGGCCGGGGAGGCGGCGGGCTTGGCCGCAGCAGGCTTGGCCGCTGCGGGCTTGCTCGCCGGCTTGGCTGCGGACTTGGCGGGCGCGGCCTTCGGCTCGGCGGGCTCCACCGCGGGAGCGGTCGGGTCGACCGTGGTCTCCGTGGTCTCGGTGGCCGGAGCCACCGTGGCCTTGACCTCGTCCTCCGGAGCCAGCGGGGCGCTCTCCACCGTCTGGTCCTCGGCCGGTGCCGACGCCGCGTTGCGCAGCTCCTCGGGGAACGCGTCCCCGATGGACTGGGTCACCGTCTCGGGCGAGGAGGTGTCCACGCGCTGCTTGCGCTGGTTCTCGGCCTTGGAGTTCTCCCGCTGCTGCTGCTTGCGGGCCTCGGCACGGGCTTCGGCCTTGTTCTTGAGGGGGCCGATGACCATGACCATGTTGCGACCGTCCACGCGGGGGTTGGTCTCCACCGCGCCGACCTCGGCGACATCGTTCGCGAGCCGTTCGAGCAGGCGCACTCCCATCTCGGGGCGCTGCTGCTCACGACCGCGGAACTGGATCATGGCCTTGACCTTGTCCCCCGCGGAGAGGAAGCGCTTGGCGTGGCCAACCTTGGTCTCGTAGTCGTGCGTGTCGATCTTCAGACGGAAACGCACTTCCTTGAGAACCGTGTTGGCCTGGTTCTTGCGTGACTCGCGGGCCTTGACCGCGGCTTCGTACTTGTACTTGCCGAAGTCCATGAGCTTGACGACGGGAGGCTTGGCGTTCGGGGCGACCTCGACCAGATCGAGATCCGATTCACGGGCCAGCCGCAGCGCGTCCTGGACGCGCACGATGCCGACCTGTTCGCCGCCAGGTCCGACCAGACGGACTTCCGGGACACGGATTCTGTCATTGATACGTGGATCGCTAATGCCAATCTCCTGAGTTTCGTGGGTGACCCCGTGGGCGGGACTGCCGCCACAACGACAAAACCTCCGTTGCGGCACGCGCAAACGGAGGTTGGACACCACACGGAGACCGCGAATCGGAGACACCGTCCGATGACGGTGGGACCGTTCAGGTCTGGAACCCGGACGCCTGGTGGGTCCCGGGAGATCCCGGGGTCGGCGGCGGGTGGGAGTTGCCTCCGCTTGCACACTGCCAACCATGGTAGCGCACCGCCACGCTGGCGCGCCAGTTCCCTCGGGCTCCGTCCGCTGTGGTGTGATGCTCCCCTCGCCTGGCCGGGACCGCCCCGGCCCGCAGCACCCGGGCATGCCTGCACCAGGCTGTCCTGACGTCGGCGCGCCGGTCCCGCTGTTCTACAGTGGAGACCATGTCCGAACAACTGCGCCCCGAGCGCTTCGAATTCACCGCCAACCCGTCTGCGGGCACCACGGCGCAGCCCCCCGCCGCCGGCTCCGCCGAGCTGCCCCAGGAGGCCCTCGACGAGGTCAGCCACCAGATGCGGGACATCGCCGAGGTCCCGGCCGTGGAGGTCATCACCACGGCGGCGGTCCACCTCATGAGTGCGGCGGCCGTGAAGTGCGGTCTGGCCGCGGAGGAGAACGCCGACGAGCTCAAGGACCTGGACGAGGCCCGCAAGCTCATCACGGCCCTGGCCGGGTTCGTCACCGCCGCCGCACCGGAGATCGGTTCCCAGCACGCCGGCCCGCTGCGCGACGGGCTCAAGTCCCTGCAGCTCGCGTTCCGCGAGGCGTCCCCGTTCCCGGACGCCCCCGGCGCGGGCCCCGGGGAGAAGTTCACTGGACCCGTCTACGGCTGAGCAGGATCCCCACACGCTGCGGCCCCCGACCACGTCGGGGGCCGCAGCTGTCAGGACGTCAGCCGCACCTGGACCGAGTCCACATTCTCGGCCACGATGTCCTCCGCCGCCAGGGCCTCCTGGAACGCCTGCACGGCTGCACGGACCTCGGACTCGGGAAGGCCGGCACTCAGCTGCAGCGACACCGTGAGCTCCGGTCCTTCTCCCCCGCCACGCAGCACCGCGGCGTCGGCGCGCACGGCGTGAACGCCCCGGCCCGGTTCCGCGATCGCGGAGACGATCCCGGGGATTCCCACCGCCGCGCGGGTCACGGCGTCGTCCACGGCGAAGTCCCGGTACGACGGCGTCCACTCCCTCCCCTGGGCCACGGCCCACAGCGCCGGGCGCCGCACCACGAAGGCCGGGTCCGACGCCGGATCCACCACGAGCAGCGACGAGCCGTCCTGCACCGCGGACAGCGCGGCACGGCGGATGTCCGCCGCCGCCGGTCGGGCGTCCCCGTTCCACGCGCTCAGCGCCTGGGTGGAGGTGAACACCGGCAGGGCCTTGCGCCCGTCGGAGGCCTGCAGGCTCACGAGCGCCATGTCGGCCTCCTTGTCCGAGACCAGCCCGTCCTGCGTGATGTGCGAGCGCGAGATCTGGGCGACGATCGGCACGAACACGCGGATTCCGGCCAGTGCGGCCACCACGTCCTGCTCCCCGGCCCGGCCGTCCCGCCACGCGGCGAGCGCGCGGGCGGCGCTGGGGTCGGCGGTCCCGGGGTCGTCCGGGAACTGGTGGGTGTGACTCGTGCCGTCGCCCAGGTTGCGCCCTTCCCAGGCCTGGCCACCGGTGTCGGTGGGGCCGCCGGCCGAGCGCAGCTGCGCGGCGATGTGAGGGGGAAGGGGGCGGGCGGCGTCGTCAGGCAACGGGGCGCCCCGCGACGTCGAGGGCCTGCGCGAGCGTGAACTTGCCCGCGTAGAGCGCCTTGCCCACAATCGCTCCCTCCACGCCGGCGGGGACCAGCTCGCGCAGCGCGGCGATGTCCTCCAGGGAAGAGATGCCGCCCGAGGCCACCACGGGCTTGTCGGTGCGGCGCGCGACCTCCGCGAGCAGCTCGGTGTTGGGGCCCCGCAGGGTGCCGTCCTTGGTGACGTCCGTGACCACGTAGCGCGCGCAGCCGTCCGCCTCGAGCCGGTCCAGCACCTCCCAGAGGTCACCGCCGTCCCGGGTCCAGCCACGTGCCGCGAGCGTGGTGCCCCGCACGTCCAGTCCCACGGCGATGACGTCACCGTGCTCCGCGATCACGCGGTGCGTCCACTGGGGGTTCTCGAGCGCGGCCGTGCCCAGGTTGATGCGCGCGGGACGCAGGGACAGGACGCGCTCGAGCGACTCGTCGTCCCGGATGCCCCCGGACATCTCGATCTTCAGGTCGAGGTTCTCCGCCACACGGCGCAGCACCTCGATGTTGTCACCTCGGCCGAATGCGGCGTCCAGGTCCACGAGGTGCAGCCACTCGGCGCCGGCCTCCTGCCAGGCGCGCGCGGCCTCCAGTGGATCTCCGTAGCCGGTCTCGGAACCGGCCTCGCCCTGGACCAGGCGCACGGCCTGCCCGCCCTGCACGTCCACGGCGGGCAGCAGCTCGAGCCGACGGTCGGTGTTCTCTGTCATGGGTCTCCTCACGTGGGCGCCGGACGGCGCGCCGTCGAATGGTGTCCGCGCCGTGGGGCGCGGGGTGGCCGGTTCGGGAGCCTGCCCCGGTGCTTCCGCCGGCCCGGGTCTCGGATGCGGCACCCGAGGCGGCAACGGGGTCAGGCCCGGGGCGGCGCCGCGCACCGCGTCACGTGCGGTGCGCGGATCCTGGCACGGGCGTGCTCACAGACTCGTGAACCACGAGTACGCGCCGTAGCCGATCAGCGCGGCGGCGACCAGGGCGAGCAGCACGATCGACCACACGGGTTTGCGCTGCTGGGCGAACGAGATGGCGCCACCGACGAAGAAGGCGCCGGCGACGAGGACGAGGACCGAGGCGGTCATGAGGCATGCTCCGTTGCGGGGTCGGAAAGACGGTCGTCCAGCCGGCCCGTGCGAGGCAGCGTGGCCAGCCAGTTGCGCAGCAGGGCGATCCCCGCGTGCGAGGACTTCTCGGGATGGAACTGCGTGGCACTCAGCGGTCCGTTCTCCACCGCGGCCACGAACGGCGTGCCGTGCTCGGACCAGGTCACGGCGGGAGGAGCCATGACCTCGATGCTCTGGTCGAACGCCCAGCCCTGCACACCGTAGGAGTGCACGAAGTAGAAGCGCTCGTTCTCGAGGCCCCGGAAGAGCACCGAGTCCTCGGGCGGGCGCACCGTGTTCCAGCCCATGTGGGGCACCACGGGCGCGGCCAGTCGCTCCACGGTTCCGGGCCACTGCGCGAGGCCCGCGGTCTCGCGGCCGTGCTCCACGCCGCGGTCGAACATCACCTGCAGACCCACGCAGATCCCCAGCACGGGGCGGCCGCCACTCACGCGCCGGTCGATGAGCCGGGGGGCGTCCACCAACCGCAGCCCCTCCATCACCGCTTCGAACGCGCCCACGCCCGGCACCACGAGCCCGTCCGCGTCCAGGACGTCGCGCGGGTCCGCGCTGAGTCGCACGCGCGCGCCCGCGGCCTCCAGCGCGCGGACCGCCGAGCGCACGTTCCCCGCGCCGTAGTCCAGCACGACGACGCTCGGCGCGTCCTGCGCGTCCGTCACCTCGGCGCTCACAGGGCGCCCTTGGTGGACGGGATGGTGCCGGCCATCCGCGGATCCAGCTCCACGGCCTCGCGCAGTGCACGGGCCAGCGCCTTGAACTGTGCCTCCACGATGTGGTGGGGGTCCCTCCCGCGCACCACGTCCATGTGCAGGCACAGCTGCGCGTGGTGGGCCAGGGACTCCAGCACGTGACGGGTCATGGACCCCGTGAAGTGGCCACCGATCAGGTGGTACTGCTGTCCCTCGGGCTCTCCGGTGTGCACCACGTAGGGGCGGCCGGAGACGTCCACCACCGCCGAGGCGAGGGCCTCGTCCAGGGGAACAGTGGCCTGCCCGAACCTGCGGATCCCGCGCTTGTCCCCGAGCGCCTCCCGCAATGCCTCGCCCAGCACGATGGCCGTGTCCTCGACCGTGTGGTGGACGTCGATGTGGGTGTCCCCGTGCGCCGTGACGTCCAGGTCGATGAGCGAGTGCCTCGACAGGGCGGTGAGCATGTGGTCGTAGAACGGCACGCTCGTGTCGATGCGGGAGGTGCCCGTGCCGTCCAGGTCCAGGCTCACCCGCACCGTGGACTCGCTCGTGACGCGTTCCACCGTGGCGGTGCGCTGCTTCTCGGTCGCACTCATGTCTGGCACTGACTCCTCGTGGTTCGATCCGCCCGCGCGCGGCCGGTCCGGCAATGGCGGGACGCGTGGTGCGCGCGGGTCGTTCCAGTCTAGGCGGGACCGCAGTTGCTCCGCGCCCTGGCCGACGCGCCGCCCGCAGCCAGCCCCCGGCCTCCGGCCTCCGGTGAACGTGGGTCCGTCGTGACTCAGCGCGCGGACAGGTACCCCGCCACAGCGTCCAGGAACGCGGACGTCTCGGGCTCCGTGCCGGCGGTGACCCGCAGGTGCCCGGGAATCCCCACGTCCCGCACGAGCACCCCGTCGTCCAGGAGGGCCTGCCACATCGCGTGCGCGTCTCCGCCGCAGTCGAAGAACACGAAGTTCGAGTCCGACGCCGATGGCGCGAGCCCCAGACGGGTGAGTTCCCGCACGATCCGATCACGCTGGGTCTTGATGTCCTCCACGGTGGCCAGCAGCGCACCGTGGTGCTCGAGTGCCGCCAGCGCGGTGGCCTGGGTGACGGAGGACAGGTGGTAGGGCAACCGGACGAGCCGCATGGCATCCGCGATCTCCGGCGCCGCCGCGAAGTAGCCGAGGCGGGCTCCAGCCAGGGCGAAGGCCTTGCTCATGGTCCGGGACACGATGAGCCGGGGGCGGTCCTCGAGCAGGGTCAGCGCGGACGGTGTTCCCTCGCGGGCGAACTCGGCGTAGGCCTCGTCCACCACCACGACCGTGCGGTGCGTCTCTCCGGCGCGGTACACGGCATCGACCACGTCGAGCTCGAGAGCGGTCCCCGTGGGATTGTTGGGCGAGCACAGGAACACCACGCTGGGCGCGTGCTCGGCCACCTGCCGGGCCGCGGCGTCCGCCGTGAGGGAGAAGTCGGCGTCCCGCTCCCCCGCGATGAACCGTGTGCCCGTTCCCAGTGCGAGCAACGGATACATGGAGTACGTGGGAACGAAGCTGAGGAGAGAACGCCCCGGTCCCCCGAAGGCCTGGAGGATCTGCTGCAGCACCTCGTTGGAGCCGTTGCCCGCCCAGATGTTCCGCTCGTCGAGGCCGTGCCCCAGGTAGGAGGCCAGGGCCTTCCGCAGGGCGGTGAAGTCCCGGTCCGGGTACCTGTTCAGCGCCCCGGCCACGAGGTGCACACGATCCGTGATCGCGTCCACGACGGCGTCGGGAACGGGGTGGGTGTTCTCGTTGGTGTTCAGCGCGACCTCCACCTGCAGCTGCGGAGCCCCGTACGGGGACATCCCCTGCAGGTCGTCACGCATCGGGAGGGAGGCCAGAGGATCTGCGGCGGAATTCACCGGTTCATCCTATCGAGCGCGGGTCCAACCGACAGGCCGGGGGTCGATCGAGCCGAGCGCCGCCGGGGAAGAACGGGGAAGGACGGCGCTGCTGATCCCCGAGGCAGTCGGCGCACACAGACTGCAAGGCCGCCGCCCTCGTGCTCCACGCACTGCTGAGACCACAGGGGCTCGTTGAGTCGACGGGGCCCTCAAGATCACTGGCTCCCTCGAGACCACGGGGTCCCTCAAGATCACGGGATCCCTTGAGACCACGGGGCAGGCTGGGCACTCCGGGCCCGTGGAGACCAAAGGGTCAGCAGAGCCTACCGGGCCGGAACTTCGAGGACCTGACCGGCCGAGAGCTGGGACGAGCTGAGGCCGTTGAGCTCCGCGATGTCGTCCATGACCTCCCGCGGGTCGCGGTCGGGGTCGGCGGCCACCGCGATCTCCCACAGACTCTGCCGGGCCTGCACCGTGACGCTCTGGGTCACGGGCTCACCCACGGGGTCCGTGGAGGCGTTGACGGTGGGCGGCAGCAGGAACACCGCGGCCACCACGAGCAGCGCTGCGGCTCCGGTGACCACGGGCAGTCCGATCAGCAGCAGTCTGCCGCGGCGGGTCAAGCGCATGATCCCCGGTCCGAGATCGTGCCCTCCCCCGCCGGCGGCGTCCAGCTGACGGGCGACACCGGCTCGGATGCTGGACCGGCCGCGTACTCCGGTGGCCCGGCGAACGGGCCTCGGCATGATGAGAGCGGTCATGGCAACCTCCTGGTGTTCCGGTCGATGCCGCCCACCGGGCGGCGGTGTTCGAACCGCGGTAGCGGGTAGAACACATCTTCGAATGTCTGGTGACAGTTCTAGCACGGATGTACGAACGGTGTCGAGGTCCGTTTCGAACACATATTTGAATGCGCAGGTCACCCGGGTTAAGCTGGCCCCATACATGTGACAGTCGACCCCACGTCTCCGACACGCATAAGCGGTCCGCGGCCCGGCCCCCGGGCACGCCCTGTGCGGCACGGCGAAAGGACCCCGCTCGTGAGCACCACTTCCCCCGCTCAGCAGACACCTGGCCGGCCCGTTCGAACACTCTCGGACCGTCAGGCGAGGATCCTGGGTGCCGTGCAGCGCTCGATCGCCACGCGGGGGTACCCGCCGTCCATGAGGGAGATCGGGGACATCGTGGGGCTCGCATCTCTGTCGAGCGTCACGCACCAGCTCGGTCAGCTGGAGAAGTGGGGGTACCTCCGCCGTGACCCCCGACGCCCCCGGGCCATGGAGGTGCTGCGCCCGCTCAGCCAGCAGGAGCTGGACCACCACCTGGGCGAGGAGGCGCCCCAGGCGGGTGAAGCCGCCGGCGGTGCCACGGTCTCGTCCCTCACGCCCACCCTGGGCTCGGTGCCCGTCGCGGACGAGGACGACGCCATGGTGCCCGTGCCCCTGGTGGGCCGCATTGCCGCGGGCGGCCCCATCACCGCCGAGCAGTCCGTCGAGGAGGTCTACTCGCTGCCGCGGCAGTTCGTGGGCCACGGCCAGCTGTTCATGCTCAAGGTCGCCGGGGACTCGATGATCGACGCCGCCATCTGCGACGGCGACTGGGTGGTCGTGCGCCAGCAGAACTCCGCGGAGAACGGGGACGTCGTGGCCGCCCTGCTGGACGACGAGGCCACGGTGAAGACCTTCCGGCAGCGCGACGGCCACACCTGGCTCCTGCCGCAGAACACCCGCTACGAACCCATCCTGGGCGACCACGCCACCGTGATGGGCAAGGTCGTCTCCGTCCTGCGCTCCCTGTAGCCGCGGCGCGGGGCCCTCACCTCACTGCCGGCCCAGCCGCTGCAGCGCCCCCAGCACGGTGGACTTGTCCGTGGTGGGCCACAGCGGGGGCAGCGACCGGGCGAGGAAGGACCCGTAGCGGGCCGTCGCAAGGCGGGAGTCCAGAACCGCCACCACACCCTTGTCCCCGCTCGCACGGATCAGCCGTCCCGCGCCCTGGGCAAGCCGAACAGCCGCGTGCGAGGCGGACACCGTCATGAAGCCGTTGCCCCCGGCGCGCTCGGCGGCACGGGTGCGGGCGGTGCCCAGCGGATCGTCGGGGCGGGGGAACGGGATCCTGTCGATCACCACCAGCCGGCAGGACTGCCCCGGGACGTCCACCCCCTGCCACAGGCTCATGGTGCCGAACAGACTGGCCGCGGGATCGTCCGTGAACTCCTTGACGAGTGAGGGCAACGAGGCGTCCCCCTGGCACAGGATGGGCAGCTCGGTCCGCTCCCGCAACGCCTCTGCGGCGTCCTCCGCCGCGCGCCGTGAGGAGAACAGCCCGAGCGCTCCGCCTCCGGACGCCTCCAGCAGCTCGAGCAGCTCGCCCAGCTGCTCCTCCGAGACGCCCCTCCCGGGCTTGGAAAGGTGCTTGGCCACGTAGAGGATCCCCTGGCGGCGGTAGTCGAAGGGGCTTCCCACGTCCACGCCCCGCCAGGGCGGCGCCCCCGGGCCCTGCAGGCCGAGGGACCCGGCGACCGACGAGAAGGACGACCCCACGGCCAGTGTCGCGGAGGTGAGCACCACCGTGCGGCCGTCGAAGAGACCCTCGCGCAGGGGCCCCGCCACGCTCAGGGGCGCAATGTTGAGCGTGGCAGGCTCTCCCGCCGAGGTGCCCACGTACCCCTCCGTGGGGCTCCACCGACCCACACGCGAAACCCACAGGACGTCGTGCGCGGTGTCTGCCCCGAGCATGCGCTCGGAGGTGTCCAGAAGCTCCGAGAGCCGCGAGCGTGCGGCGTGCCGTCCGGCGTCCTCTCCCTTGGACTCCCCCTTGGTGTCGCTGAGCCCTGTGCGGGCGGCGTCCTGGATCCCCCGTACCGCGTAGACCTGCTCCTCGGTGAATCCCCGGGGCAGCAGGCCCGCGTCCTCGTCGTCGAACGCCTTGTCGAAGGCCTGCGCGGCTCGTTCCAGCGCGTCGCTGGAGGCCGCCGTGTGCTTGCGGACGGCGGTGCTCGCCGCGCGCACGGCCGCCGCTGATAACGACGCCGTGACCGCGCCGGTGACCCGGTCGCGCAGCTCGTGCGCCTCGTCCACGATGACGACGTCGTGCTCCGGGAGCACCGCGAGGCCCTCGAAGGCGTTGATCGCGAGGAGAGCGTGGTTGGTGATGACGATGTCCGCCCCACCCGCCTGAGCGCGGGCACGTTCCGCGAAGCACTCCTCCACGAGCGGGCACTTGCGCCCCAGGCACTCCTTGGCCGTCACGGAGACCTGGCGCCACGCGGCGTCCGAGACCCCCGGCTGGATGTCGTCCCGGTCCCCGCTCTCGGTGGTCTCGACCCACTCGCGCAGGCGGAGAACCTGCTGCGCCAGCCCTCCGAGAGGGCGGCCCGTTCCCACGCCGCCGGAGCCTCCGACCGGAGCGCTGAACAGAGCGGCGTCGTGGTCCTCGGGGTACCCGCCCTCCACCTTGTGCAGGCACGCGTAGTTGGAGCGGCCCTTGAGCAGCGCCACGTCCGGGCGCTCGTCGAGCTCGTCCTCCAGTGCGTCGAGCAGACGCGGCACGTCACGGCCGGTGATCTGCGACTGCAGGGCCAGGGTGGCCGTGGCCACGACCACCGGCTTGTCCGAGGTCCTCGCGTGGACCAGCGCGGGAACCAGGTAGGCGAGCGACTTGCCCGTGCCCGTGCCCGCCTGCACCAGCAGGTGGCGGCGGGTCTGCAGGGCCTCGGCCACCTTGGCCGCCATGAAGCGCTGACCGTCCCGCCGCTGCCCCCCGAGGGCGGTGACGGCGGCGTCGAGCAGCTCGAGGGCGTCCGCGCCCCCGGGGAGGGACTCCGGGCGGATCTCCGAGACGTCCTTGCCGGTCTCGTCGATGAACGGTGCGCTCATGCGCCCTGCGAGTCCTGCGCCTGCTCCCGCCCCTGGGCCTCGGCCCCGGCAGGGGTGTGGGGGGCACTGAGGTAGCGCTCGAGGTCGTCCACCAGGTCTTCGCGCACCCGCACGTGCAGACGTGTGCCCTCGGGGGTGTGCTCGGTGCTGAGGATCTCCGCGTCCTGGGCGTGGAGCCGTGACACCACTTCCCCGTGGGTGTACGGGACCAGGAGGTCCAGCTCGTGGTCGGGCCGTGGGATGGCACCGGAGATCAGCCGCTGCAGCTCCTCGATGCCCGCTCCCGTACGCGCCGAGACCGCCACGGAGGGGCTCTCGTGGTTGCGCAGCCGGGCGAGCACCACGGGATCCGCGATGTCCGCCTTGTTCAGGGCCACGATCTCGGGGATGTCGTTGGCCCCCACGTCCGTGAGAACGTCCCGCACGGCCTTGAGCTGACCCTCCGGATCCGGGTGGGAGGCGTCGACCACGTGGACGATGACGTCCGCGTCCGCGACCTCCTCGAGCGTGGAGCGGAACGCCTCGACGAGCTGCGTGGGAAGGGACCGCACGAAGCCCACGGTGTCCGCCAGGGTGTAGCCGATCCCGTCCGGGGTCTGCGCCTTGCGCACCGTGGGGTCCAGGGTGGCGAACAGGGCGTTCTCCACGAGCACACCGGCGTCCGTGAGCCGGTTCAGCAGGGAGGACTTCCCGGCGTTGGTGTAGCCCGCGATCGCCACGGAGGGCACCGAGTTGCGCTTGCGGTTCAGCCGCTTGGTCTCCCGGGCGGGCTTCATGGCCGCGATCTCCCGGCGCAGCTTGGCCATCCGCTGGCGAATGCGACGGCGGTCCAGCTCGATCTTGGTCTCACCGGGCCCGCGGCTGCCGATGCCCTCGCCCGACGCCGCCCGGCCGCCGGCCTGGCGGGACAGGGACTCGCCCCAGCCGCGCAGTCGCGGGAGCATGTACTCCAGCTGGGCGAGCTCCACCTGGGCCTTGCCCTCCTTGGACTTCGCGTGCTGCGCGAAGATGTCCAGGATCAGGCCGGTGCGGTCGATGACCTTGACCTTGACCACGTCCTCGAGCGCGCGCCGCTGGGAGGGGGCGAGCTCGGCGTCCACGATGACCGTGTCCGCACCGGTGGCGGCCACCACGTCCTTGAGCTCGAGGGCCTTGCCGGAGCCCAGGTACGTGCCCGGATCCGGGTTCACGCGCCGCTGCAGCATGCCGTCCATGACCTCGGAGCCCGCGGTCTCGGCGAGCGCGGCGAGTTCCCGCAGGGAGTTCTCCGCGTCCGCGAGTGTGCCGCTGGAGTACAGACCGGCGAGCACCACTCGCTCCAGGCGCAGCTGCCGGTACTCGACCTCGGTGACGTCCTCGAGCTCGGTGGACAGTCCGGCCACGCGCCGCAGCGCGTGGCGCTCGGCGAGGTCCTGCTGGTCCCCGTCGGAGGGGACGTAGGTGTCCTCCTCGTCCACGAGCTCCCGGGCCCGTCCGAGACGCTCGTGGCCCGCGCGGGGCGCGGCGGCGTCGTCGTCCTGAGTGGCGGTGGGCTCGTTGCGGGACCGGGCGCGCGCCAGGACGCGCGAGACCACGTCCTCGAGTTCCGAGGCGGACAGTTCGCCGGAACGCTCGGAGGGTTCCGAGGCGTGGTTCCGGGGCGAAAGAGAGTCAGTCATGGTTCCTTGATCTGTGCTGGTGACGGGTTGGCCCAGTCTAGCGCCGGGCGGTGACACGACTCCGTGGGCACTACCATGTGGAGCCATGGCCGCCGAACACCCCGTCCCCCACTACTTCGTCTCCGATCCGTCGCTACCGGAGAAGCGGCGCAGTATCGGCGTGGAGCTACGAGGTCGGCACGTGGACGTGGTGACCGCCGCCGGCGTGTTCTCCCCCGGGGACCTGGACAAGGGGACAGCGGCGCTGCTGCGCACCGTGCCGGATCCGCAGGGCACAGACCTGCTGGACATCGGCTGCGGGTGGGGTCCGATCACGATCGCACTGGCGCAGGCGGCGCCCGAGGCGCGCGTCACGGCCGTGGACGTCAACCAGCGCAGCCTCCAGCTCACCGCTGAGAACGCCCGGTCCCTGGGCCTGACCGGCGTGGAGACCGCTCTGCCGCAGGACGTTCCGGAAGGTCGCACGTTCGACACCATCTGGTCCAACCCCCCGATCCGGGTGGGCAAGGACGCCCTGCACGAGATCCTGACCACGTGGCTGCCCCGCCTCAACCCCGGCGGCACGGCGTGGCTGGTGGTCCAGAAGAACCTGGGCGGGGACTCGCTGCAGCGCTGGCTCGCGCAGACCCTGACCGCGGACTTCCGCGTGGAGCGTGCGGCCACGGACAAGGGCTTCCGCATCATCGCCGTCCACCGGGACTGAGGGCCTCCACGGCCCCGCCTCGCACGACGCCCACACCGCACGACGCCGCCCGCCCGCCTCCGCGCGACCGGCGCGTGACGTCCCGGACCCGCTACACGAGCTCCGCAGTGGCGACCACACGGACCGGCCCCGCGAGCACCACGTGCTCGGTGCCGTCCGGGGCGGCCACGAACGTGACCGAGAGAACCCCGCCGGGAACCTGCACGAACCACCGGTCCGGGGACTCGGGCCCGCCCCAGAAACGGGCGGCGGCCGCAGCCGCGCACACTCCGGTGCCGCAGGAGAGCGTCTCCCCCACGCCGCGCTCGTGCACGCGCATCTCGAGCCGCCCCACCTCGGTGTCGTCGTGGTCGAGCGGGACCACGAACTCCACGTTGGTGCCGTTCGAGGGCACAGGATCCACCGCGGGCGCGGCGTGCAGGTCCAGGGCGTCGAGCTTCTCCCCCTCGGACAGGACGACCACCGTGTGCGGGTTGCCCATGTCGATGGACACGCCCGGTCGCGGGACGGTGAGACCGTGGGCGGTGACCACGCAGTCCGAACCCCGCTCGCGGGCCTCCTCGCCGTGGCTGAAGCTCCAGGGCCCCATGTCCACGGCGTACCCGGCGGAGGTGCGCGCCACCGTTCGGGCCCCAGCGCGGGTCCCGATCCGCACCCGCGCGCCGGGGGGCAGGCTCAGCAGCCCCTCACGGACCAGGTGGTCCACGAAGACCCGCACGCCGTTGCCGCACATCTGGGCGAGTGAGCCGTCCGCGTTGCGGTAGTCCATGAACCACTCGGCATCCGGATGCCGCTCCAGCAGCCGTCGCCCCTCCTCCAGGTGCCGGGAGCGCACGGCACGGATCAGTCCGTCCCCGCCGAGCCCTGTGTGCCGGTCGCACACGCTCGCCACGGTCTCCGCGGAGATGTCCAGGGTCCCGTCGCGGTCCGTGCAGACCACGAAGTCGTTGCCCGTGCCGTGCGCCTTGCTCACCCGCACGCCCGCCAGTTCACCGCTGCCCACTGCTGGTCCCGTCCCCTCGTTGGTTGCACTCATGCGCGTCATCCTACTGAGCACGGACGACCTGCAGGGCTCGAGCCGCGAGGTCCGTGACGCTGCGCCCTGCGCAGCACTCGATCCAGTGCACGCGCGGATCGGCGCGGAACCACGTGCGCTGCCGTTTGGTGAACCTGCGGGTGGCCGCCACGGTGTCCTCGCGGGCCTGCGCCAGGGTCATGGTGCCGTCCAGCACGGCGAGCAGCTGCGGGTACCCGAGCGCCCTGCCGGCCGTGGGACTCTCTCGTAGACCGCGTGCGGCGAGAACCCTGACCTCGTCCAGCCAGCCCCGCTCCAGCATGAGGTCCACACGGCGCGCCAGCCTGTCGTTGAGTTCGTCCCGGTCCATGGCCAGCCCGATCTGGACCGTGGGGCGCACGTACCGGCGCTGCGGCATGAAGGACGTGAAGGGCCGCCCCGTGAGGTCGTGGACCTCGAGGGCCCGCACCAGACGCCGGTCGTCCTTGACGCGCGCCGCGGACTCCGGGTCCACGGCGGCCAGTTCCCGCAGCAGCACCGCGCGGCCGTCACGCCGCAGCTGCTCCTCCCGCCGTGCCCTGATCCCGGGGTCCGTTCCGGGGAACTCGATGGCGTCCAGCGCGGCCCGCACGTACAGCCCTGAGCCGCCCACGAGGACGGGCACGCGACCCCGTTCCCGGATCTCGTCCGCACAGCGCCGGGCATCCCGCTGGAATGCCGCCACGGACGCCTCCTCGTGGATGTCGAGAACGTCGAGCAGGTGGTGGGGCACGCCGTCCCGCTCCTCGAGCGGCAGCTTGGCCGTGCCGATGTCCATGCCCCGGTAGAGCTGCAGGGCGTCCGCGTTGATCACCTCGCCGCCCAGCTCGTGGGCCAGGGCGATGCCGAGATCGGACTTGCCCGTGCCCGTGGGGCCCACCACGGCCACGAGGGGCGTGGGTGCGCCGCGGTCGGTCATCCCCGTCAGGGCTTCCGCAGGACGGGCATCCCCAGTCCCACGGTCCCGGCAGATCCTGCGGCCCCACCGGACGACGGCGCCCCGCAGCTCTCGGCCTGCGCCGCCTCCCACGCGTCCCCGCCACGCGACGGCCGGACGTGGTACTCGGAGGCGTCCGCGGGGTCCGCGAGCAGGTGGTAGGCCGCGGCCCCCGTGACCGGCACGGTGACGAAGTCCCCGGGACGCGGCACGGGTGAGCCCTCCGGCACGCTGAAGTGCACCAGGCGCTGGTCGCGGCTGCGCCCCGAGAGCCGGTGCGTGGCACCGGACTTGCGCCCGGACTGCGCGCTCACGAGCAGCTCCGCACGCGTCCCCACGAGCTGGCGGTTGAGCCGGGCGCTGATGGAGTCCTGCAGAGCCGTGAGGCGCTCGAACCGCTCCTGCACGACGGCCGCGGGCACCTGGTCCGCCATCTCCCCCGCGGGGGTTCCCGGGCGGATCGAGTACTGGAACGTGAACGCGGAGGAGAACTCCGAGGCCTCCACCACGTCCAGCGTGTCCTGGAAGTCCTGCTCCGTCTCCCCGGGGAAGCCCACGATGATGTCCGTGGTGATGGCCGCCTGCGGGATGCGCTCCCGCACCCGTTCCAGGATCCCCAGGAACTTCTTGGACCGGTAGGAGCGGCGCATGTCCTTCAGGATCCGGTCCGAGCCCGACTGCAGCGGCATGTGCAGCTGCGGCATCACGTTCGGGGTCTCGGCCATGGCGTCGATCACGTCGTCCGTGAAGGCCGCGGGGTGGGGGCTCGTGAACCGGACCCGTTCCAGTCCCTGGATGTCGCCGCACGCGCGCAGCAGCTTGGCGAACGCGCCGCGGTCACCGAACTCCACACCGTAGGAGTTCACGTTCTGCCCGAGCAGCGTGACTTCCACCGCTCCGGAGTCCACGAGGGCCTGGACCTCCGCGAGAATGTCCCCCGGACGCCGGTCCTTCTCCTTGCCACGCAGCTGCGGGACGATGCAGAACGTGCACGTGTTGTTGCACCCCACCGAGATGGACAGCCATCCCGCGTACGCCTGTTCGCGTTTGGTGGGCAGCGCGGAGGGGAAGGTCTCGAGGGCCTCCAGGATCTCCACCTGCGCCTGCTCGTTGTGCCGGGCGCGTTCCAGCAGCACCGGCAGCGAGCCGATGTTGTGGGTGCCGAAGACCACGTCCACCCACGGAGCCTTCTCCACGATGGTGGCCCGGTCCTTCTGCGCGAGGCACCCGCCCACGGCGATCTGCATCCGGTCGTTGCGGCGCTTGACCGGAGCGAGCTGGCCCAGCTGTCCGTAGAGCTTGTTGTCCGCGTTCTCGCGCACCGCGCAGGTGTTGAACACCACCAGGTCAGGCTCGCGCCCCACGGCCGGGATGTACCCCGCGTTCTCGAGCAGGCCTGTGATGCGCTCGGAGTCGTGGGCGTTCATCTGGCAGCCGAGGGTCCGCACCTCGTAGGCGGGCGGAGCGTCCGACGGGACCGGTGCGGAGGGGTCTACGGCGGTGTGGGGCATCTGAGTCACCCCATCATCTTAGGGACGGGGTCAAATCTTCCGGGGCCGTGCCTGCCCGTTCACCGGGCAGCACCCGGAGAACGGAACGACCCCTCACGGGGTGTCCCAGACCTCGGCGCCCGCGCCGTCCTCCGAGACCGGATCGGACAGGGATCCGAGCCCTGCGAGCTCCTCCTTGACCACGGCGAACGCCATGCCGGACGGGTACCCCTTGCGGCCCAGCATGCTCACCAGTCGGCGGGTGAGCTTGTCCCGTTCCTTGCGGTCCGTGAGGTCCGCCGACGCCGGAAGCTTCCTGCGGACGAGCTCGTGCGCGTCACGCACCTCGTCCTCCTCGTGGCGTTGCTCAAGGGCCTGCTCCGCCAGTTCCCCCGTGATGCCGCGCTGGGAGAGCTCACGCCGCAGGGCCGCCCGCGAGAGTTTGCGGGTCTCGGCGCGGGAGCGGACGAACATGGCGGCGTACTCACGGTCGTCCACCAGACCGACCTGCTCGAAGCGGTCGAGCACCTCCTGGGCAACATGCTCCGGCACATCCCGTTCCGCGAGCTTGTCCTCGAGCTGGCGGCGTGATTTGGCCGAGGCCGTGAGCTGCCGCAGCACAATGCCACGAGCCGTCTCGAGCTGCTCCGCGCTTGCGGTCTCCGCCGTGTCCACCACCTGAGCATCTGCTTCTGCGACCGCGAACGGCGACGCCGCATCCCCGGGCTCGCCGGACCACGGCGCGAGACCGTGGACCGGCGAGCCCGGGAGTCGTGCTGCGAGGACTGGTTCACCACCGGATCACCTCACTCAGAAGGCGGGCAGCTCGGTGTCGCTCTGCTGCGGGGCGAAGGGTGCATCCGGATCCAGCTCCCCGGTTTCCGTGTCCAGCCCCTCCGGGTCCTGCGAGGCCTCGTCCGGGTCCTCGGAGATGCCCAGCTTCACCAGGATCTTCCGTTCGATCTCCTGCGCCAGCTCGGGGTTGTCCTTGAGGAAGCGGCGGGAGTTCTCCTTGCCCTGGCCCAGCTGGTCACCCTCGTAGGTGAACCAGGCGCCGGACTTCTTGACGATCCCGTGTTCGACCCCCATGTCGATCAGGCCGCCCTCGATGGAGATGCCCTGGCCGTAGAGGATGTCGAACTCGGCCTGCTTGAAGGGCGGAGCCATCTTGTTCTTCACGATCTTGGCGCGGGTGCGGTTGCCCACGGGGTTGGCGCCGTCCTTGAGCGTCTCGATACGCCGGACGTCCACGCGCACGGAGGCGTAGAACTTCAGCGCCTTGCCACCCGTGGTGGTCTCCGGGGAGCCGAAGAACACGCCGATCTTCTCGCGCAGCTGGTTGATGAAGATGGCCGTGGTGTTCGTGTGGGACAGCCGGCCCGTGATCTTCCGCAGCGCCTGGGACATCAGGCGGGCCTGCAGACCCACGTGGCTGTCGCCCATCTCGCCCTCGATCTCGGCCTTGGGCACCAGCGCGGCCACGGAGTCGATGACGATGATGTCGATGGACCCGGAGCCCACGAGCATGTCCATGATCTCCAGGGCCTGCTCACCGGTGTCCGGCTGGGACACGAGGAGGTTGTCGGTGTCCACACCGAGCTTCTCCGCGTAGGCCGGGTCCAGCGCGTGCTCCGCGTCGATGAAGGCCGCAATGCCGCCCGCTTTCTGGACACTGGCCACGGCGTGCAGTGCCACGGTGGTCTTGCCGGAGGACTCCGGGCCGTAGATCTCGACCACGCGGCCGCGGGGGAAGCCGCCGATGCCCAGGGCGACGTCCAGCGCGATGGAGCCCGTGGGGATGGTCTCGATCTTGGTGGCCGGGCGGTCGCCCAGGCGCATGACCGAGCCCTTGCCGTAGTTCTTGTCGATCTGCGAGAGGACGGTGTCGAGCGCCTTCTGCCGATCGGAGCCGGCCGTCTGAGACGGCGTGGGAGCGGATGCACCCTTGGACTTGGCTGCCATGATTCACCTCGGGTCTCAGGGGCCTGGTCCAGGCCCTGTCGATGTCTTCGCGGTCCACGCTAACGAGGGTGTCCGACACCCATAAGGAACCGGGCCGCCTGTGGAGCCCGCGTGACGCCCTTCGAATATACCTTCGAATCATGCTCGGTGCACGTCAGCTCCTGGGCGGCTGGTCCGGGCCCCACCACCGGGACTCGGGGACGTCCTGCGCGCGGCACACCGCGAACCACACGGACTTGGGGTCCACCCCGGCCGCAAGGGCCTCCGTGGCGGTGCGCTCCCCCACCTCACTCAGCACCAGGTCGTCCGCGAGAACCCGGCAGTAGCTGGCCCCGAACTCGTGGGACATCAGCTCCCAGAACGTGCTGACTCGCATGGCGTGAACTCCTCGGGTGGTGGTGCAGAGGCACGGGTGCTGACCGGTCGAATCCGGTGGGCCCAGCGAACCGGACGTCGCCGCACGGCGGACACGGCAGCGGACCCGCCCCCTGGGCGGGTCCGCTGCTGCTCCGGGCTCACGCGGTGGTGTGCCCAACGGGTCGGTGGGAGTGGATCAGTGGGCGCCGGCCGCCGTGCCTCCGCGCAGCTGACGCACCTCGCGGGTGAACTCGTCGGTCAGCTCGGACGGAACGGTGTCGGGGATGTAGTTGCCCTCGGCGTAGGCCAGCCGGTCCGCCACCTCGCGCAGCATCTGGGACATGGGAATGTCCAGTGCCGTGCAGATCGAGGCGAGCAGCTCGGAAGATGCCTCCTTCTGGCCGCGCTCCACCTCGCTCAGGTACCCCAGGGAGACACGGGCGAGGTGCGAGACCTCGCGGAGGGTGCGGCCCTGACGCTGCCGGACGCTGCGCAGCACCTCCCCGATCTCCTGGCGCAGGACGCCCACCTTGGCCTCGTGGGAGTCCGTGTTGACGTCATCTGCCACACCCACGTCCTTCCAACGGACGACACCATTGACAGACACGGGTTGCTTGGTCATGTGAATTGCCTACTCCTCGTGTGAACGAACGGGCTCTGCACATCCATCGGATGCGACGGGTTCGAGGTCTTGCGCCCTGACGGCTCAAGCTCTGTCACGCATAACGTGCTTGCATGTTCAATTGTTCCCTGCCGCCGGACGAAATGCACTAGGCATTGCCTGGGAGTGAGATTTGAGTCGCCAGTATGTCGATCGCGTGACGGACCGTGGCCGCGCGGATGGCGGCCCGGTCCCCCGGCAGGTCCAGGCGCTCGGCCCGGTCCACACCGGGCCCGCTGATCCCCACGAACACCGTCCCCACGGCGTGGCCGTCGTGCGGCTCCGGACCGGCCACCCCCGTGGTGGACAGCGCCCAGTCCACGCCCAGGCACGCGCGGGCGCCCCGGGCCATGGCGACCGCCACGTCCGGGTCCACGGCGCCGCGATCCTCCAGCAGCTCGTGGGGCACTCCCAGCACCCGTTCCTTGACCTCGTGCGAGTAGCTCACCACCGCGCCCTCGAAGCACGCCGACGCCCCGGCCACCGTGACGATCTCCGAGGCCACCGCCCCGCCGGTGAGGGACTCCGCGGTCCCCACGCTCACGCCGCGCTCCGTGGCGCGGTGCACCAGCTCGGCCGCACCGCACGCGGGGTGCGGTGCCCCGGAACCGGCCGCGGCGGCGTCGTGCCCCCGGCCCGACGCCGTCACGCGGTCTCCCCGCGCACCGCCCGGTTGCGCAGCTGCACGGCCTTGACCACGTAGTCGACGCCGGTGACCAGGGTGGCGGCGAGGGCGAGCGCGGTGAGGAACCACGCGAACCACAGCCACCACTCGCCCAGAACCGGCGAGAGCGGCAGCAGCAGCGCGATGAGGGCCGCGGTCTGCAGCACCGTCTTGGTCTTGCCGCCCTTGGAGGCCGCCATCACGCCGTAGCGGATGACCACGAAGCGCATGACCGTGATGCCCCACTCGCGCACGAGGATCAGAATGGTCACCCACCACCACAGCTCGCCCAGCAACGAGAGCACCACGAAGGCCGAACCCGTGAGCAGCTTGTCCGCGATCGGGTCCGCGATCTTGCCGAAGCTCGTGATGAGGTTGCGGGCCCGGGCGAGGTCCCCGTCCAGCTTGTCCGTGTACATGGCCAGCCCGAACGTGATCACCGCCGCCCAGCGCATGCCCGTGGAGTCCTGCCCGTGGGGCCCTCCGGCCCACAGGAACCAGATGAAGAACGGCACCATCACGATGCGCAGCGCCGTCAGCGCGTTGGGCAGGTTCCAGTTGGAGCTGTTGGGTGCCGGCTCCCCGTGCGGTGCGGCGGCCTGGTGTGCGGTCATCGTCCTGTCAGCTCCCATGCGTCCTCGGTGGTGGATCCGTCGTGGTAGTCGTGGGCCACGTCGGCGAGCGACGCCTCCACGGGGTCCTCGCCGTAGTCCACGGAACCGCCCACGGGCTGCGGATCGGGCGAGGGCGGCTCCTCCCCGCGGATCAGCGCGAGGGTCGCGGCGAGGTCGTCGGGCTTGACCAGCACGTCCCGGGCCTTGGAGCCCTCTGACGGGCTCACCACGCCCCGGGACTCGAGCAGGTCCATGAGCCGCCCGGCCTTGGCGAAGCCCACGCGCAGCTTGCGCTGCAGCATGGACGTGGAGCCGAACTGGGTGGTGATGACCAGCTCGGCGGCCTGCAGCAGGACGTCGAGGTCATCCCCGATGTCCTCGTCGATGGTTTTCTGCGGGGCCTCCTGGACGACGTCGTCCCGGTAGTCCACGGTCATCTGCGCCTTGACGTGCTCCACGACCTTGTGGATCTCGGACTCCGAGACCCAGGCTCCCTGCACGCGCATGGGCTTGGAGGCGCCCATCGGCAGGAACAGGGCGTCACCCTGGCCGATCAGCTTCTCCGCGCCGGCCTGGTCCAGGACCACGCGCGAATCCGTCACGGAGGACGTGGCGAACGCCATGCGGGAGGGCACGTTGGCCTTGATCAGACCGGTGACCACGTCCACGGAGGGCCGCTGGGTGGCCAGCACCAGGTGGATGCCGGCCGCACGCGCGAGCTGGGTGATGCGCACGATCGCGTCCTCCACGTCCCGCGGAGCCACCATCATGAGGTCCGCGAGCTCGTCCACGATCACCAGCAGGTACGGGTAGGGCCGGATGGTCCGCTTGGACCCGGGCTCCGGCTGCACCTTGCCGTTGCGCACGGCCTTGTTGAAGTCGTCGATGTGCTTGTACCCGAAGTGCGAGAGGTCGTCGTAGCGCGCGTCCATCTCCCGCACCACCCACTGCAGGGCCTCGGCGGCCTTCTTGGGGTTGGTGATGATGGGCGTGATCAGGTGGGGCACGCCCTCGTACGCGGTGAGCTCCACGCGCTTGGGGTCCACCATGACCAGGCGGACCTCGTCCGGGGTGGAGCGCATGAGGATGGAGACGATCATCGAGTTCACGAACGAGGACTTGCCCGCACCCGTGGCACCCGCCACGAGCATGTGCGGCATCTTGGCGAGGTTCGCGAGCACGAACCCGCCCTCGACGTCCTTGCCCACGCCCATGACCATGGGGTGCTCGGACGCGCGCGCCTTCTGGGAGCGCAGGACGTCGCCCAGCGCCACGGTCTCGCGGTCCGTGTTGGGAATCTCGATGCCGATCGCGGACTTGCCGGGGATCGGCGACAGGATGCGCACGTCCGCGGAGGCCACCGCGTAGGCGATGTTCTTGGACAGCGCGGTGACACGCTCCACCTTGGTGCCCGAGCCGAGCTCGATCTCGTACCGCGTGACCGTGGGGCCGCGGGAGAAGCCGGTGACCTCGGCGTCCACCTTGAACTGCTGCAGCACGCTGGTGAGGGCGCTGACCACCTGGTCGTTGGCCTCGGAGCGCTCCTTGGCGGGCGGGCCCTGCACGAGGTCCGCGACGGGCGGGAGGCTGTAGGCGACGTCGCCCGCGAGCTTGAGCTGCTCGGACCGGGCGGGGATGGGCGTGCTGGGCGTGTGGGTGCGCGCGGCGTCGGCCTCGGCCGTGACGTCGAGCGCGGGGGCGTCCGAGGCCGCCGCGGTGTCCGCGGCGGGCGTGATCCCCTGCTCTTCGCGCAGCTTCTGGGCCTCCCGCTGGGAACGCGTGGGGCGCTTCTCGCCGGGGCGCGGCCCGGGCTCGGGGCTCCCCACGACCTCGGTGGCCTGGGAGTCCGCGGCGCTGGAGCCCGACGCCGCCGTGCCCGCGCGGGTGCCGGAGGAGCCGGCGCGGCGGGCGGCCGGCTCTGCGGTGTGGGATCCCACGTCGAACACGCTCGTGGCCGCGGCACCGCGCGCCTCCCGGCGGTTGGCCTCGTCCACCACGGCGCGTTCGAAGGCCTCGTCCCCGTCGTAGCGGTCGAGGTCCTGACGCTGCCGGCGCTTCTCCGCCCGGGACGCGCGCTTGGAACCGCGTGCGGGCGCGGGATCCAGGTACGAGCGGTCGTGCTCGGGCGCCGAGAGGTCCGTGGTGCGGGGTTCGGTCTGACCGGTCAGACGGCGGTAGAGCTCGCGCAGGCGCGGGCCGATCTCCCCCACGGGTGTGGCGGTCATCACCAGCAGTGCCAGGACGGCCAGCAGGACGAAGACGGCGAGCGCTCCCCACGGGGTGATGAGTGAGGACAGCGGATCTGCGGCGAGGAAGCCCACGAAGCCGCCGGCGCGCCACACGGCCTCGAAGCCGTCCCCGAGGTCCGGGGAGCCCCCCGCAAGGTGGGCGGTGCCGGAGCCTGCGACGGTGAGGGCCAGCAGGCCGATCGCCACGCGGTTGTTGGCCTGCGTGGGCTCCGGGTGGCGGAACACGCGGATGGCGAAGCAGAAGCAGAAGATGGGGAGCACCAGGGCCATGAAGCCGAACGTGCCGCCGACCACGGAGTGCACCCACGAGGCCGGAACCGCGATCGGGGCGAAGTCCACGCCGCGCAGGTTCCACCACTCCACCGCGGCGATCAGCACGGCGAGCACGAGCCACACGAGCGCTCCGCCGTCGCGGCGCTGCTCGGGGGCGATGTCCGTGCGCAGCGTGCCCACGCGACGCACCGCAGCGCCCACCACGTGTCCGGCCCCGGACCACGCCCCCACCACGGCGCGCAGCGCGGTGGTGCCGGCAGAGGGCCCCGCGGGCGTGGTGCGTGCCGGGGTCTTCTTGCCGTTCCTGGGGGACCGCGCGGGGGCCTTGGACCGGCTGGTGGTCTTCGACGAGCGCGCGGGGGTAGTTCGTGACGCCATTGCTCCAGGGTACCCGGACGCACGACGGCCCGTCCGGTCGGGTGACCGGACGGGCCGTGGGGTGCGTGCGGGGCGCGGGGGCGTCAGGCCTCCACGACCACCGGCACGATCATGGGCTTGCGACGCAGCCTGCGGGAGACCCACGAGCCCACGGTGCGGCGCACGATCTGCTGCAGCTGGTGGGCGGTGTGGTTCTTGCCGCTCTCGCTCAGGGCGTCCTCGAGGGCCGCGGCCACCTTGGGGCGGATTTCGTTGAAGACCTTGTCCTCCTCGGCCACGCCGCGGGCGTGGATGTCCGGACCGGAGACGATCTTGCCCGTGTCCCGGTTCACGACGGTCACCACCGAGATGAAGCCCTCCTCACCGAGGGTCATGCGGTCCTTGAGGTCCGCGTCCGTGATCTCCCCCACGGAGGAGCCGTCCACGTAGATGAAGCCGCACTCCACCTGGCCGGTGATCTTCACCTTCCCGGCGTGCATGTCCACCACGGTTCCGTTCTCGGCGAGGATCACGTGGTCGTCCGGCACGCCGGTCTCCCGCGCCAGCTCGCCGTTGGCAATCAGGTGGCGGATCTCGCCGTGCACCGGCATGACGTACTCGGGCTCCACGATGTTGTAGCAGTAGAGCAGCTCTCCGGCACCGGCGTGGCCGGAGACGTGGACCTTGGCGTTGCCCTTGTGCACCACGTTCGCGCCCAGGCGCATGAGGCCGTTGATCACGCGGAACACGGAGTTCTCGTTGCCGGGGATCAGCGACGACGCGAGAATCACGGTGTCCCCCGCGTTGACCTGCACCTTGTGGTCCCCGTTGGCCATGCGGGACAGCGCGGCCATGGGCTCGCCCTGGGAACCGGTGCACATGATGACGATCTTGTCGTCCGGGTAGTCCCCGACCTTCTTCTGGTCCACGAGCACGTTCGGCGGGACGTCCAGGTAGCCGAGCTTCTCCGCGATCGCCATGTTGCGGATCATGGAGCGGCCCATGAGGACGACCTTGCGACCGCTGGCCACGGCGGCGTCGAGCACCTGCTGCACGCGGTGCACGTGGGAGGAGAATGAGGCCACGATCACGCGCTGCTTGGCTCGCGAGACCACGTCCGCGAGCACGGGACCGATCGCCTTCTCGGAGGGGATGAACCCCGGGACCTCGGAGTTCGTGGAGTCCGTGAGGAAGAGGTCCACGCCCTCCTCGCCCAGACGTGCGAAGTGGCGCAGGTCCGTGATGCGCCCGTCCAGGGGCAGCTGGTCCATCTTGAAGTCACCCGTGTGCAGCACGGTGCCGGCCTTGGTGCGCAGGAACACGGCCAGGGCGTCCGGGATGGAGTGGTTCACGGCCACGAACTCGCACTCGAACTCGCCGAGGCGCTCCACCTGGCCCTCGCGCACGGCCATGGTGAACGGCTTGATGCGGTGCTCCTGGAGCTTGGCCTCGATCAGCGCGAGGGTGAGCTGGGAGCCGATCACGGGGATGTCCGGGCGGCGCTTGAGCAGGTACGGGACGGCGCCGATGTGGTCCTCGTGGCCGTGCGTGAGCACGATCGCCACGATGTCGTCCACGCGGTCCCGGATGTTGTTGATGTCCGGGAGGATGAGATCCACGCCGGGCTGGGTCTCCTCGGGGAAGAGCACACCGCAGTCCACCACGAGCAGCTGCCCGTTGATCTCGAACACGGTCATGTTCCGGCCGACCTCCCCCAGGCCACCCAGGGGGACCACGCGGAGCGTGTCCTTGGCCAGGGCGGGGGGTTCAGCGAGATCGGAAGAGTTCCACTGGGTCATGAGACCCCTTTCATTGCTAGTTGGTCAGAGTGTCCGCAATCACCGACGTGCTCAGATCCGCACGGATCTGCTCCAGCTCGGTGTGCGTTGGTGCCAGGTGCGGCAGGCGCACCACGGCGTTCGGCAGGCGGTCCTGCCACTGAAGAATGGTCTTGGCGGCCACGGCCCCGGGCACGCGCGTCATGGTGGCGCGCACGAGGGGCAGCAGCTCCGCGTTGAGCCTGCGGGCGGTCTCGAGGTCCGAGGCCAGCACGGCGTCGATCATGCGGCGGTAGCGCGCGGTGTCCACGTGGGTGGTCACGCCCACGAGCCCGGCGGCGCCGGTGGCCATCCACGGGAGGGTGAGACCGTCGTCGCCGGAGTAGAACACGAGGTCCGTCTCCGCCATGACGCGGGACGCGGCGACGAAATCCGCCTTGGCATCCTTGACGGCCACGATGTTGGGGTGCGAGGCGAGCGAGATCATGGTCCCGGGCTCGATCGGAATCCCGGAGCGGCCCGGGATGTCGTACATCATGATGGGCGTGTCCACGGAGTCCGCGAGCGAGCGGAAGTGGGCCTCGACACCGGCCTGGGTGGGCTTGTTGTAGTACGGGGTGACCACGAGCAGACCGTCCATCCCGATCTTCTCCGCCTCGAGGCAGAGGTACCGGGAGTGCTCGGTGTCGTTGGATCCCGTGCCCGCGAGCAGGGGGACCCTCCCGCCCACGGCGTCCTTGACGGCGCGGAACACCGAGAGGTTCTCCTCGTCCGTCATGGTCGAGTACTCCCCCGTGGTGCCGCACACCACCAGGCCGTCGCAGCCGTCGTCCACGAGCTGCACGGCGAGGGCCGCGGTGGCCTCGAGGTCCACGGAGCGGTCCTCGTGGAAGACCGTGACCATGGCGGTGAGCAGGGTCCCGAACAGGGGCGCGGGACGGTCCGTGGGCGCGGGGAAGCTCTCGTGTGTCATGCCCACAGGTTACCGCCCGGACCGCGCGAGCGCCGTCTCGGGGTCCGCCCCCCGGTGCAGGGCGATCGCCGTGCGCATGGCGCCCCGGGCCCGGCGGCTGTCACCGCTGGCCGAGTAGGCCAGGCCCAGGCGGTACCACCCGCCCCAGTCCTCGGGGCTCGCCTCGACCTCCCGCCGCACCACGTCGAAGTGCGCGTCCGCGGCGGCGCGCACGTAGCGTCCCGACGGTGTGCGGGGCAGCTCGTCGACCGGCAGCTCGCCGCGGGCCGCGAGCTCGCGCCCCAGCCGCGCGGTGCGGGCTCCGAAGAGGATCTCCCGCACCATGGCCCACGTGCCCACCGCGGGGATCACGACCATGGCGAGCCCCAGCAGCTTGGGCACCCAGCCCTCGGTGCCCAGCAGCAGCCAGGCCCGCTGGAAGGACACCCCCAGGTAGAGGGTCAGCAGGGCGATCATGAGCGCGGCGAGGGCGCGCCCCATGGACCCGGCCTCGAGCACCGTGAACACGCCCGCGAAGACCAGCACCGCGATGATCCACACCTTGGACACGGACGGGATGGGCAGCAGCAGGACGGTGAGGACCAGCAGCAGGATGGCCAGTGCGGCCCACCAGCGCAGCCCGCTGCGCCCCGTTGCCCGGCTCACAGTCCGAGATCCATGTAGCCGTCCAGACCGTGCGTGAGCCCGGGGTGCTCCGCCACCCGGCGGATCCCCAGCAGCACACCGGTCATGAACGAGGCGCGGTCGAAGGAGTCGTGGCGCACGGTGAGCTGCTCCCCCGTGTTTCCCAGCAGGGTCTCCTGGTGGGCCACCAGACCCTGCAGCCGCACGGAGTGCACGTGCACGCCGTCCACCACCGCACCGCGTGCGCCGTGCGGATCGGACTCCGTGGCGTCCGGGGAGGCTCCCACACCCGCCCGTTGGCGGGCCGCGGCCACGAGGGCGGCGGTCCGGGCCGCGGTGCCCGACGGCGCGTCGAGCTTGCGCGGGTGGTGCAGCTCCACGACCTCGACGGAGTCGAAGAACCGTGCTGCCAGCTCCGAGAACTTCATGGCCAGCACCGCCCCCACCGCGAAGTTCGGGGCGATCAGCACCCCGGTTGCGGGGGACTCGGCGAGCTGGGCCTCGAGCTCGTCCAGGGCGGCCCGGTCCCAGCCCGTGGTGCCCACGACCGCGTGCATCCCGTGGGACACCGCGAAGCGCACGTTCTCCCGCGTGGCGGCGGGCACCGTGAGGTCCACGACCACCTCCGCGCGGGCCTCGAGCAGCTGCTCCAGACCGTCCCCGCGGCCAAGTGCCGCGACCAGCTCGAGGTCCGGGGCGGCGTCGACGGCGCGCACCGCCTCGGAGCCCATGCGGCCGTCGCGGCCGAGGACGGCCACCCGGATCGGTTCTGCCATGTCCGTTCCCCTCATTCCTGCGGTTCCCGGGCGACGCCGGGTCCCACCACCGTGCGGACGGTCGCGTCCGCGCCGAGATCCGCGGCGAGCTGCTGGACGTCCTGGGACGTGACCGCGCGGATCCGGCGCAGGGACTCGTCCAGGTCCATGAACACCCCGGTCTTGAGCTCCGCGGAACCCAGCCGGGACATCCGCGAGCCCGTGTCCTCCAGGGCGAGGACGGTGGCCCCGCTGAGCTGGCCCTCCACCTTGGCGAGCTCCGCGGCGTCCATGCCGTCCTGGGCCAGGCGGTCCAGCTCGTCGCGCATCAGCCCGGTGACCCGGTCCACGCGGTCCGCCGTGCAGCCGGCGTACATGCCGAAGAACCCGGCGTCCGAGTACGAGCCGGAGAACGAGAACGTGGAGTACGCCAGGCCCTTCTGCTCGCGGATGGTGTGGAACAGCCGGGAGGACATGCCACCACCCAGGGCCGCGTTGAGCACGGTCATGGTGAAACGACGCTCGTCACCGGACTGCAGCCCGGCCCCGCCCAGCACCACGTTGGCCTGCTCCACCGGTCTGTTCAGCGCGCGGGTGCCCGTGAGCGGCGTCAGCAGCGCGGGGGTGGTGGGGCGGCGCGCGCCCGCTCCCCCGGCGGTGTCCGGATCCCAGCCCGCGCGGGCCAGCGACTCGCGGACCAGCTGGACCACGTTCTCGTGCTCGAGCCCGCCCGCGACCGTGACCACCAGGTTCTCGGGCCGGTAGGCCCCGCGGTAGTGCTCCCACACCGCGTCCCGGGCCACGCTGCGGATCTCCTCGGGCGTGCCCGCGATCGGACGCGCCAGCGGGGAGCCGTGGAAGACCTGCTCGGTGAACTGCTCGAACGCGAAGTCCGTGGGGTCGTCCCGGTCCATGGCGATCTCCTCGAGGATCACGCCGCGCTCGCGGTCGAACTCCTCGGGGTCCAGCACCGCGCCCGTGAACATGTCCGCGAGGACGTCCACGGCCATGGGCAGCGCCTCGGAGAGCACCCGGGCGTGGTAGCACGTGTGCTCGTGGGACGTGAACGCGTTGGACTCTCCGCCCACTCGGTCGAAGGCCTCGGCGATCTCCAGGGAGCTGCGCCGGGCCGTGCCCTTGAACAGCAGGTGCTCCAGGAAGTGGGTGGAGCCCAGCATGCCCGGGGCCTCGTCCCGGGAGCCCAGGCTCACCCAGAACCCCACGGACACCGAGCGCTGCCCGGGCATCTTCTCCGTGAGCACGCGGGTGCCGCACGGCAGGACCGTGCGCATGATGACCGCGCCGTCGGCGTCGTCGTGGACCGTGTGGGTGAAGCCTCCGGCCGGGTCCGTGTCTGGATACGCCCGAAGGCGGGCGTCCTCCGGGGAGCCGTGCTCCTCGGGACTGCCCGCCTTCAGGGGAAGGTGAACAACCGTCATCTGGTGCGGGTGACCTCTGCTCAGTTCTCGTCCTCGGACGCGGCGTCCGAGTCGGATCCGGCCACCACCGGGGCGAGCGACAGCTTGCCGCGGTCGTCCACCTTGGTGATCTCCACCTGGACCTTCTGGCCCACGGACAGGACGTCGTCCACCTCGTTGACGCGCTTGTCGTCGTTGAGCTTGCGCATCTCGGAGATGTGCAGCAGACCGTCCTTGCCCGGGGTGAGGGACACGAACGCACCGAACGTGGTGGTCTTGACCACGGTGCCCAGGTAGCGCTCGCCCACCTCCGGGACCTGCGGGTTGGCGATCGCGTTGATCGCCGAGCGCGCGGCCTCGGCGGAGGGGCCGTCGGTGGCACCGATGTACACGGTGCCGTCGTCCTCGATGGAGATGTCCGTGCCGGTGTCCTCCTGGATCTGGTTGATCATCTTGCCCTTGGGGCCGATGACCTCGCCGATCTTGGAGACGGGGACGTTCACGGAGATCACGCGCGGGGCGAACTCGCTCATCTCGTCCGGGGCGTCGATCGCGGAGGTCAGCACGTCCAGGATGTAGAGGCGGGCCTCACGGGCCTGGGTCAGCGCGGACGCCAGCACGGAGGCGGGGATGCCGTCCAGCTTGGTGTCCAGCTGGATGGCCGTGACGAACTCGGAGGTGCCGGCGACCTTGAAGTCCATGTCGCCCAGGGCGTCCTCGGCACCGAGGATGTCGGTCAGGGCCGCGTACTGGACCTCACCGTCCACGGTGTCGGAGACCAGGCCCATGGCGATGCCCGCCACAGGGGCGCGCAGGGGCACACCGGCGTTGAACAGCGACAGCGTGGCGGCGCACACGGAGCCCATGGAGGTGGAGCCGTTGGAGCCCAGCGCCTCGGAGACCTGGCGGATCGCGTAGGGGAACTCCTCGCGCGAGGGCAGCACGGGGGTGATCGCACGCTCGGCGAGGGCGCCGTGGCCGATCTCGCGGCGCTTGGGGGAACCCACGCGACCGGTCTCGCCCGTGGAGTACGGCGGGAAGTTGTAGTGGTGGATGTAGCGCTTGCTCTTCACCGGGGACAGCGAGTCGATCTGCTGCTCCAGCTTGAGCATGTTCAGCGTGGTGACACCCATGATCTGGGTCTCGCCGCGCTCGAACAGCGCGGAGCCGTGCACGCGCGGGAGCACGTCCACCTCGGCGCTGAGCTGGCGGATGTCCGTGAGACCGCGGCCGTCGATGCGCACCTTGTCCTTGAGGATGCGCTGGCGCACGGTCTGTTTGGTCAGGGCCTGGTAGGCGCCGTTGACCTCGTCCGCGCGGCCCTCGAAGGGCTTGCCCTCCCCGGTGAGCTCGGCCAGCGTGGACTGGTGCAGCTCGTCCGTGGCGGCCTCGCGCTCCTGCTTGCCGGCGATCGAGTAGACCTGGGCCATGCGCTCGCCCGCGAACTCCTCGACGGCCTGGGCGGCGTCGTCACCGAAACCGCCGAAGCGGGGCAGATCCAGCTCGGGCTTGCGGTTGCGGGCCGCGAGGTCCGCCTGGGCGTCGCACAGCGCCTTGATGAACGGCTTGGAGGCCTCGAGGCCCTCGGCCACGAGCTCCTCCGACGGCGCGACGGCACCCTGGCCCTTGATGAGCTCCCACGCGTTGTCGGTGGCCTCGGCCTCGACCATCATGATGGCGACGTCCTGGCCGCCGTCCTTGGTGGTCACCACGCGGCCGGCCACGGCCATGTCGAACACGGCGTTCTCCAGCTGGGAGTGCTTGGGGAACGCGATCCACTGGTGGCCGCCGTTCTCCTCTGCCATGAGCGCCATGCGCACGCCGCCCACGGGGCCCTGGAAGGGCATGCCGGAGAGCGTGGTGGACATGGAGGCGGCGTTGATCGCCACGGTGTTGTAGATCTCGTCCGGCGCGATGGACATGACGGTGACGACCACCTGCACCTCGTTGCGCAGGCCCTTGCCGAACGCGGGGCGCAGCGGGCGGTCGATCAGGCGGCACGTGAGGATCGCGTCCGTGGACGGGCGGCCCTCGCGGCGGAAGAACGAGCCGGGGATGCGGCCCGCGGCGTACATGCGCTCCTCGACGTCCACCGTCAGAGGGAAGAAGTCGAAGCCCTCACGGGGGTGCTTGCCCACGGCCGTGGCCGAGAGCATCGAGGTCTCCTCGTCGATGTAGACCATGGCCGCACCGGCGGCCTGACGGGCGAGCCGCCCGGTTTCGAAGCGCACGACGCGCTGTCCGTAGGAGCCGTTGTCGATGACGGCTTCTGCACTCTGGATCTCGGGACCCTCCACGGGTCACCTCCGTTTCTTCGTGGTGCGCAACCCGCGCGACACACCGGTCTTCGATCGAGGCGCTCGCACCGCTCCCGCGTTGCGAAGGCCACTGTCGAGGACCGCGACATGCGGCGGGCTGCACAGTCTGATGGTTGGTTCTGTGGTTGCGGGTCCTGTGGACCCGGTCGGCTCGCGTCACCGCGGGCCGCGGCGGTGTCCGTCACGGACAGCGCCGGGTGTGGTGATTCCCCGCGCTCCCGGTGGGGAGGGCGGGGAATCGCCGGGACTCACATCACTTGCGCAGGCCGAGGCGCTCGATGAGCGCACGGTAGCGGGCGATGTCAGTGCGACGCAGGTAGTCAAGCATGCGACGACGGCGTCCCACCAGGGCCATGAGGCCGCGACGGGTGTGGTGGTCGTGCTTGTGCATCTTCAGGTGCTCGGTCAGATCGGAGATCCGGCGAGACAGAACGGCGATCTGCACCTCGGGTGAACCGGTGTCGCCCTCGTGGGTGGCGTACTCGGTGATGATCTGGTTCTTGACAGCGGCATCCAGTGCCATGGGTAACTCCTAGAGTCAGTACCGTGACCGCCCGGTGCGTGAGATTCCCGCCCGGGGTCCGGGGCGTGCCCCGGGGCCCGACCGCCACGGACCGCAGTCAGACCGTTGACCATCCTAGCCGATGCCGCCGCGGAGCACCGCACCGCTCCCCTGGCGTGCGTGTCCGAGCGGACTGGGACAATGGTGGCATGCACAGCACAGACACGTCCGACGACGCCGCCCTGTTCGCCGCCTGCGTGGGCGCACCCGCCGTGGTGGTCGCCATGGCCGAGGAGGCGCAGCCCTTCCTCGACCTCGCCACGGCCCGCTGCTCGATCCCCCAGCAGGTGGGAGGCGCGCAGCTGCACGCCCTGGAGCTGGAGGGCGGGCCCGTGCTCCTGGTCCGCACGGGCATCGGGCTGGTCAACGCGGCCTCGGCGCTGACGTCCGCCCTCGAGCGGTTCGAGCCGAGCGCCGTCGTGTCCGCGGGGTCCTGCGGCGGGCTGCGCGCGGACGTGAACGTGGGCGACCTCGTGGTCGGGACGCAGTTCCGCTACGCGGACGCGGACGCGACCGCCTTCGGGTACGCCCCGGGGCAGGTGCCCGGGATGCCCGAGTCCTTCACCGCCGCCGAGCCCCTCGTGACCGCGGCGGAGCGCCTCACCGCGGAGGAGGGACGGCAGCTGTGGCGCGGCACCATGCTCTCCGGCGGCTCGTTCGTCACCGCCGAGAACGTGGGGGCCACCCGTGACGTCTTCCCCGAGGCGCTGAGCACCGACATGGAGACCACCGCCCTGGCGCAGGTGTGCACGGGCCACGGGACCCCGTTCCTCGCGGTGCGCAGCATCTCCGACCTGTGCGGCCCCGCGGCCGACCAGCAGTTCCACCTGGAGCTGGACGTGGTCGCACGGATCAGCGCCCGGGCTGTGCTGCGGGTGCTGCCCGCGCTCGAGGGCGCCGACCGGGCGTGAATCCAGGATCACCGGGGATACTGTCCGGTGAGAGCAGTGCACCAGACCAGACAGGCATCGAGGAAGACGAGGAACGCATGAGCAAGGACAAGACCCAGGACCTCCGGGACACCGCGCCGGAGGTGGCCCCCCACGTGATGCGGGACGGCCACGAGATCCCGCAGCTGGGCTTCGGCACGTACCCCATGGACGACGCCGAGGCGGAGGCCCTGATCCCGGAGGCCCTGTGGCGCGGCTACAGGCTCATCGACACCGCGGTGAACTACGGCAACGAGCGCGGCGTGGGCCAGGGCATCCGCCACAGCGGCATTCCCCGGGACGATCTGTTCCTGACCTCCAAGATTCCCGGACGCGACCACGGCCGGGCGAGCGTGCGCCGCTCGCTCGAGGAGACCCTCACACGTCTGGGCACCGACCACCTGGACCTGTACCTGATCCACTGGCCCAATCCGGGCGTGGACCAGTACGTGCAGACCTGGCAGGAGATGCTGGCCGCGCGGGACGAGGGCCTCGTGCGCTCCGTGGGTGTGTCCAACTTCCTGCCGGAGCACCTGCTGCGGCTCGAGCGGGAGACCGGGGAGATGCCCGTGGTGAACCAGGTGGAGCTGCACCCGCAGTACCAGCAGGAGGCTCTGCGCCGGTTCAACGAGGAGCACCGCATCCTCACGCAGGCGTGGTCCCCGCTGGGCCGCAAGACCGACCTGCTGCAGGACGAGTGGCTCGCGGAGATCGGGCGTCGGCAGGGACGCACTCCCGCCCAGGTGGTGCTGCGCTGGCACGTGCAGTCCGGCATCGTGCCGATCCCCAAGTCCTCCAACCCGGAGCGGATGGCCGAGAACATCGACGTGTTCGGCTGGGAGCTCACGGACGAGCAGATGGAGCGGTTGCGCATGATGCACACCGGGATCAGCGGGTCCGGATTCGATCCGGCGGTGCACGAGGAGATGTGAGTCCACCGGCCGCGGGGTCATCTCCCCGCGGCCGGTGCTCGACAGAGACGGCACCGGCGGTCAGGCGTGTTGCACGACCCCTGCCGCGCCCGGGCCGACGACGCCCCGGGCCACGGCACGTGGGCGCAGCATGGGAGCCGTGCGGCGCGGCGCAGCGCGGGCACGTGCGCCGGGAGCGGTCGGGCCGCCGATCCCTGCGGCGTCGGAGCCGTCAGTCCGCGGTGCGCTCCCCCGTCTGCCGCTGTTCGCGCAGGATGTCGCGCGTGCGTCTGACGTCGTCGCGCATCTGCAGCACGAGGGCGTCCACTCCCCGGTAGGCCACCATGCCGCGCAGCCGTTCCACGAACTCGACCACCACGGTCTGCCCGTAGAGGTCAAAGTCCTCCACGGCCTCCTCGGGGCGGTCGATCACGTGGGCCTCGACCTGACGGGTGACGCCCTCGAACGTGGGGTTGGACCCCACGGAGATCGCGGTGGGCCACCGGGCGCCCTCCTGGTCCACGAGCCACCCGGCGTAGACACCGTCCGCGGGGATGAAGCCCGTGGCCTCCGGGGCCAGGTTGGCGGTGGGAAAGCCGAGCTGCCGGCCACGGGCCGCACCGTGGACCACCTCGCCACGCATGCGGTGGGGCCGACCGAGCAGCTGGGCGGCACCCGTGATGTCACCCGCCTCCAGGCACGAGCGAACCCAGGTGGACGAGCAGCGCCGATCCTCTCGGCGTGGCGCGGAACCGTCCGTGTCATCGGCGTCCGCTGCCACGGGGGTTCCGGGAACGTCCTCCACGACCACCACGTCGAAGCCGTGCTGGTGTCCCAGCTCGCGGATGGCGGTGAGGTCCCCCGAGTTGTCCCGGCCCAGCCGGACGTCGGAGCCGATGACCAGGGAGACCATGCGCAACGGGTTCACGAGGTAGTCCACGAGGAACTCCTCGGGGCCGAGCTCGGAGAACTCCAGGCTGTACGGCAGGACGAGCACGGCGTCCACACCGGTCTGCTCGAGCGCGTCGAGCTTGTCCTCGAGGCCCATGATGAGGCCGGGGTGGGACTCCGGACGGTGCACCAGCGCGGGGTGCGGGTCAAACGTGACCACCACCGAGTGCGCCTCACGCCGCCGGGCGGTGTCCAGGAGCCGGGTGAAGACCTCCTGGTGGCCCCGGTGGACACCGTCGAAGTTGCCGATGCTCACCACGGAGGGACCGAATCCAGGCGTGACCTCGTCCAGGCTTCTCCAGCGAATCACAGCTCTCCTCGATGTCTTCTCGGCTGGTGGCGCATCTCGTAGAGCCTACCGCTCCGCGCGGGACGGCCGCGTCACCCAGAGCCACGCGAGCCCCACCACGGGGAGCACGAGGGGGATGTAGCCGTACCCCGCGCCGAAGTCGGACCACACGCTGGCCTTGGGGAACAGCTCGGGGTGCAGGACGCTCAGCAGTCCCACGCCGAGCACGCCCACGAGCTCCACGAGCACCGCGGCGGTGGCCACGCGGTGCCAGCGCGCGCCGGAACGGGACAGGGCGATCGTGGCCACCACGTACACGGCGGCGGAGAACGTGGACAGCAGGATCGCCAGGGGCGCCAGGCTGAACTCGGTGGCCAGCTGGTACAGCGAGCGGACACCCGCGGAGAGGGAGAAGACCCAGTAGACCACGATCAGCACGCGGCCGAAGCCGGTGCTCTTGCGGTCGTGCCGCCGGGCACCCGAGCGGCGGCCGAAGCGCTGCTGCAGGGTGCTGTGCGAGGTCTCGCGGTCCATCGTCTGTCCTTCCGTGAAGTGCTGGGGTGCGGGCGCGCCAGGGGTCACTGGTAGTACCAGATGTAGTTCATGCGGTAGACCATCACGATCACCACGGGGCCCGCGGCCGCGAGGATCAGCGTGGACCACCGGGACCGCTCCACGAGGGACCACACGAACGTGCCCGCCGGAATCAGCAGCGCGGTGAGGAGGTACCCCCAGTACTCCAGCACGCTGCCGGAGGCCGAGGGGCCGAGGACCGGCAGCAGCAGCGAGCCCACGCAGTACACCAGCAGGAACGCCTCGAGGACCAGCACCGAGCCCTGGGAGAAGTCGTCCGGTGCCCGACCTCGCAGTGCCTGCACGAGGCAGACCACGCAGGAGAGCACACCGAGGACCACCGCGGCCCAGAACCACCCGTCGTATCCCCACAGCATCAGTCGTCCGCCCGCTCTCCGTGTGTCGTGTCCGTGTCTTCCGTGGTGGCTCCGCTCCCCCGGTCCTCACCCGGGGTCCCGGGGGCCTGGTCGGCAACGGCGTGCGGCTGCACGGAGTGTTCCGCCGCCCCGGGTGTCTCCCGTGGTGCCGGCTCGGAGAACGTGGTCCCCGCAGTGATCCCCAGCACCGAGGTCGTGTAGCGCTGCTCCGCACTCCCCCGGTTCTCGGCCAGGGCCACGAGCGTCCCGTCCGGCGCGAAGCACGCGACGGGAGTCTCCGCGGCTCCCCGGGCGGCGTCGTGGCGGGGAGTCCTGGAGGCCGGGATGCGACGGCCGTGGGAGAGGTCCGTGGCCTCCGTGGCCGTGAGCTCGCGCACCGGGAAGAGCTTCCGCGCGGCGTCGGCAATGGCCAGCGTGGTCACCGTGGCACCGGAGCGCACCTGTTCCGTGAGCTCCTCCAGCGTGTGGGCGGAGTCCAGCGTGAAGGATCCCACGCGGGTGCGCCGCAGCGCCGTGAGGTGTCCGCCCACGCCGAGGTCCTCCCCCAGGTCCCGGGCGAGCGCGCGGACGTACGTTCCGGAGGAGCACGTCACGGTCGCGTCCACGTCGATGGCCCTGGGCGCCCCGGGGCCGTCGCCCGCTGCGGACTCCGCGCGGCGGATCGAGTGCACCTCGAACCGGGACACCGTGACCGGGCGGGCCGGCAGCTGCACGTCCTCTCCGCTGCGCACCCTCGCGTAGGAGCGCTGACCGTCCACCTTGATCGCGCTCACCGCGGAGGGGACCTGCTGGATCTCGCCCGTGAGCCGCGCCACGGCGGCCATGACCTGCTCGTCCGTGATCCCGGCCAGCAGCTCGGGGTCCGCCGTGCGCGTGACGTCGCCCTCGGCGTCGTCGGTCACGGTGGCAGCCCCCAGACGGATGCCGGCGCGGTAGGTCTTGTCCGTGCCGGTGACCCAGGTGAGCAGCTTGGTGGCCTTCTCCACACCGATCACCAGCACGCCCGACGCCGCCGGGTCCAGTGTCCCGGCGTGACCCACCTTCCGGGTCCCCGCCAGTCGGCGCATGCGCGCGACGACGTCGTGCGAGGTCCAGCCCAGCGGCTTGTCCACGACCACGAGCCCCGGGACCCTCGGAAGGGACGGGGCCGGGGTGGGGACGTCCTCTCGCGCGCCCACCGCGCTCAGACCTGCGGAGTGCTGCGGGGGCCCTCGGCGTCGTCCTCGTCGGACGGTGTGCGGTAGGCGTCCTCCCCCGCCGCGTACTGGGCGCCCTCTGCCTGGGCCGCCACCTGGGCGTCCTTCTCACGGGCCGAGCGCAGCAGGGTCTCCAACCGGGCGGCGTCCGCGGGGATCTCGTCCGCCACGAACGTGAGCGTGGGGGTCAGCCGCGCGGTGATGTTCTTGCCCACCTCGGAGCGCAGGATGCCCTTGGCGGACTCCAGCGCGCGGGCCGTCTCCTCACGCTGCTCCTCGTCCCCGTAGACCGTGTAGTAGAGCGTGGCGTGCTGGAGGTCGTTGGTCACCCGGGCGTCGGTCACGGTCACGAAACCCAGCCGGGGGTCCTTGATCCTGCGTTCGAGAGCCTGGGCCACGATCACCTTGATGCGATCGGCCAGTCGTGCGGCGCGTGCGGCGTCGGCCATGGTGGAACTCCTCGTGTGCGGGCGGCGCGGCGCGCCGCCGAAGTCGGGGGGCGGAACCGCCGGAGCGGGTCCGCCCGGAGCGGCGCGTCGGGAACGCACCGCGGTGCGGGCGGATGCCCGGGGCCTCTGCGAGGAGTCCCCGGGCATCCGGTCACGCTGTCGTGCGCACCGGCCGCGGCGCCCCGCGAGGAGCGCCCCGGCCGGTGGAGCCTGTCAGTCGCGCGGCTTCTCGCGCATCTCCCAGGTCTCGATGATGTCACCTTCGTGGATGTCGTTGAAGGAGCCGAGCCCGATACCGCACTCGTAGCCCTCGCGGACCTCGGTGGCGTCGTCCTTGAAGCGGCGCAGCGAGTCGATGGTGAGGTTGTCCTGCACCACGTTGCCGTCGCGCACCAGGCGGGCCTTGCCGTTGCGGCGGACGATGCCCTTGGTGATGTAGGCACCGGCGATGTTGCCCCACTTGGAGGAGCGGAACACCTCGCGGATCTCGGCGGTGCCGAGCTCCACCTCCTCGTACTCCGGCTTGAGCATGCCCTTGAGCGCGCTCTCGACCTCGTCGATGGCGTTGTAGATGACCGAGTAGAACTTCATCTCCACACCCTCGCGGTCCGCGAGCTCCGTGACGCGCTCCGCCGGGCGGACGTTGAAGCCGATGATCACGGCGTTGTCCACCGTGGCCAGGTTCACGTCGTTCTGCGTGATGGCGCCCACGCCGCGGTGGATGACGCGCAGCTGGACCTCCTCGCCCACGTCGATCTTGAGCAGCGAGTCCTCGAGCGCCTCCACGGCACCGGACACGTCGCCCTTGATGATGAGGTTGAGGGTGTCGATCTTGCCCTCGGCCACGGCCTCGTCGAAGGACTCCAGCGTGATGCGCTTGCGACGCTTGGCCAGCTGGGCGTTGCGGTCCGCAGCCTCACGCTTCTCGGCGATCTGGCGGGCGGTGCGCTCCTCCTGGGTGGCCAGGAAGGTGTCACCGGCGCGCGGCACGGTGGACAGACCCAGCACCTGCACCGGACGGGACGGCGTGGCCGCCTCCACGGTGCGGCCCATCTCGTCGAACATCGCGCGGACACGGCCGTACGCCGCGCCGGCGACGATCGAGTCGCCGACCTTCAGCGTGCCGGACTGGACCAGCACGGTGCACACGGCACCGCGTCCCTTGTCCAGGTTGGCCTCGATGGCCACACCGCGGGCGTTCTTGTCCGGGTTGGCCTGCAGCTCCAGTGCACCGTCCGCGGTCAGCACGATCGCGTCCAGCAGGTCGTCGATGTTGAGGTTCTCGCGGGCGGAGACGTCCACGAACATGGTGTCGCCGCCGTACTCCTCCGGCACGAGACCGTACTCGGTGAGCTGGCCGCGGATCTTCTCCGGGTTCGCGTCCGGCTTGTCCACCTTGTTCACGGCCACCACGATCGGCACGTTGGCCGCCTGCGCGTGGTTCAGCGCCTCCACGGTCTGCGGCATGACGCCGTCGTCCGCGGCGACCACCAGCACGGCGATGTCCGTGACCTGCGCACCACGGGCACGCATGGCGGTGAACGCCTCGTGACCCGGGGTGTCGATGAACGTGATCAGGCGCTCCTGGTCGTCCACCTCGGTGGAGATCTGGTACGCACCGATGTGCTGGGTGATGCCACCGGCCTCGCCCTCGATCACCTTGGTGTTCCGGATCGCGTCCAGCAGACGGGTCTTGCCGTGGTCCACGTGGCCCATGACGGTGACCACCGGGGGACGCGGGGCGAGGACGTCCTCGCCCTCGGCCTCCAGCTCGGCCTCGAGGTCGATGTCGAAGGACTCGAGCAGCTCGCGCTCCTCGTCCTCCGGGGAGACCACCTGGATCTGGTAGCCGAGCTCGGCACCGAGGAGCTGGAAGGTCTCCTCGTCCAGGGACTGGGTCTGCGTGGCCATCTCACCCAGGTGGATGAGGACGGTCACGAGCGACGCCGGGTTGGCGTTGATCTTCTCCGCGAAGTCCATGAGCGAGGCACCGCGGCGCAGGCGCACAACCGTGCTGCCGTCGCCGTGGGGCACCGACACACCGCCGACGGCGGGTGCGCTCATCTGCTCGAGCTCCTGGCGCTTCGCCCGCTTCGACTTGCGGTGCTTGCCACGGGCACCGCCGCGGCCGAAGGCACCCTGGGTGCCGCCACGACCGCCGCGACCGCGGAATCCGCCGCCGCCACCGGGTCCGCCACCGGGACCGCCGCCACCGCGGCGCGGGCCGCTGCCCGGAGCCGGACGGCTGCCGATCGGCGCCACGCTCGTGGTCTGGCCGGGCATCATGTTCGGCGAGGGGCGAGGACCACCGGGACGGGGGCCGCCCTGGCCCTGACGGGGAGCGCCCGTGCGAGGCGCACCGGGACGCGGACCGCCCTGGCCCGACTGCGCGGGACGGGGGCCTCCGGGGCGCGGACCGCCCGGACGGGGCCCGCCCTGACCGGAGTTGGCCGAGCGCATGCCCTGCTGGGCTGCGAACGGGTTGTTGCCGGGGCGCGGTGCACCGGGCTTGGCGGAGCGCTGCTGGCCACCCGGACGAGGACCGCCGCGCTGCGCGCCGCCCTCGGAACGGCCCATCCCCTGCTGCGAGGCGAACGGGTTGTTCCCGGGGCGGGGAGCGGACTGCCCCGGCTTGGCGCCGGGCGCGGGGCTCTTGCGCGGGCCGGGAGTGGCGCCCGCGGGCTTGGGAGCGCTGCTCGCCGGGGCCTCGGGGGTTGCGGACTCCGACGACGGCGCGGCCGGCTCGGTTCGCTGCGGCGCCTCGGCCTTCGGGGCGGCGGCCTTCGGGGTCTCGCGCGCCGCGGGCTTCTCGGCCGGTGCGGCGTCGCTGGACGCGCCGGGCTTGGCGGGTGCCTTGGCGCCGGGCTTCGGGCCCGGGGCCGCGGGCTTCTTGGCACCCTGGGAGGGGGCCTTGGCCGCGGGCTTGGACGCCGCGGCGCTGTCGCCGCCGGCGGGGAACGCGGTGCGCAGCTTCTTGGCTACGGGCGGCTCGACCGTGGACGATGCGCCACGGACGAACTCACCGAGTTCCTGAAGTTTGGAAATTGCTTCCTTGGACGTGATTCCGAGCTCTTTCGCGAGCTCGTGGACACGGGGCTTGGCCACTGTTCTCCTGTCTCGGTCCGCACCGAAACAGGTACGAACCGTTTATCTTCCGTTGAAGCCGCCGCCGGACACGAGCGCGGTGCGCGGGTGTCCTGCACGGCTGCGGGGTGAGTACGTGGAGGTACTCATCGGCCGGCACTCATCGGTTTTCCATGGTCTTCTGACTCGCTTTCCTGGTGTTCGTCCTCCTGCACGGGCAGGAGCACGCGGAGCTGTTCCATGAGGTCCTGCGCGCTGACCGCGGTGCGGAACGAGCGGTTGAAGGCCCGTTTCCGGATCGCGAGGTCGACGCAGCGGGGGGTGGCGTGCACCCAGGCCCCACGGCCTCCCAACTGGCGGCGGAGATCCGCAACGACCCGGGGGCCGGCTGCGGTGCTCTCCGTCGTCACGCGGACGAGTTGATCGGGGGACGTCACGGTGCGACACCCCACGCAGGTGCGAAGGCTCGTGGTGCTCATCCCTGCCCCTCGTGTGCCATCCCCGTGGACCGCCCGGCGCCTGAGCGCGCACGGTCCCGACAGATGGTCCACCTGATCAGATCACAGTCTAGCGCGCCGGGCGCCGTTCCCCCGAATCCCGCGGGTCTCAGCGATCCGTTGCGCGGGACTCCGGGACGATGTCGATCTTCCAGCCCGTGAGCCGGGCCGCGAGGCGCGCGTTCTGTCCCTCCTTGCCGATGGCCAGCGAGAGCTGCGCGTCCGGGACGACCGCACGCGCGGAGCGGGCTGCCTCGTCCAGCACGACGACGCGCGAGACCCGGGCCGGGGACAGGGCATTGAGGATGAACTCGGCCGGGTCCTCGGAGAAGTCGATGATGTCGATCTTCTCGTCCCCGAGCTCGTTCATGACCGCGCGCACACGCGAGCCCATGTCCCCGATGCACGCGCCCTTGGCGTTCGCACCGGGGCGCGTGGCCTCCACGGCCATCTTGGTGCGGTGCCCGGCCTCGCGGGCCAGGGTGACGATCTCCACGGAGCCGTCCGCGATCTCCGGGACCTCCATCTCGAACAACCGGCGCACCAGGTCCGGGTGGGAGCGGGACAGCGTGATGGACGGGCCCTTGAAGCCGCGCTTGGCCTCCACCACGAACGCGCGGATGCGGTCGCCGTGGCGGTAGGTCTCTCCCGGGACCTGCTCGTGCGGGGGCAGCAGCCCCTCGACCGTGCCCAGGTTCACCTGGACCATCTTGGGGTTGTTGCCCTGCTGGATCTGGCCGGACACCAGCTCACCCTCACGGCCCTTGAAGTGGCCCAGGACGTTGTCGTCCTCGACGTCCCGCAGCTTCTGCAGGATCACCTGACGCGCGGTGGCGGCGGCGATCCGTCCGAAGCCGGAGGGGGTGTCGTCGAACTCGCCGATCCGGCGGTCCTCCTCGTCCAGCTCGGGCGCCCAGATGGTCACGTGGCCCGAGCGGCGCTCGACCTCGGCACGGGCGCCGTCGATCGCTCCGGGCGAGCGCATGTAGGCCAGCAGCAGCGCCTGCTCGATGGTGGGGATCAACACGTCCACGGGGATGTCCCGCTCGCGCTCCAGCAGTCGCAGGGTGCTCATGTCGATGTCCATGTGTCCGGCCTTCCTTCGCGCCACGCGGCTGTCCGGCCCGAGCGGGGCCGGGAACCAAACAGCGCGCCGCACGGGTGCGTGCGGTGCGCTGCTGCATGGGTCTCACGTCGTGATCTGTTGCAGGCCATGCTACATCGCCGGGCCCGGCCTCAGATCTCCACCTCGGACTTCGCCCCGCGGATGCTCGCGTAGTCCACGCGCTCGGGGTCCAGCAGCTTCACGGGCATGCCCTTCTTGGGCTGGTGGGAGCGCTGGACCACCGCGTGGTCGTCGTGCGCCTCGAGCAGCCGCGCCGTGAAGCGCTCGCCCTCGAGCGGCCGGATCCGCACCAGGTGGCCCACCGTGCGCCGCCAGTGCCGCGGCGTCTCCAGCGAGCGTGTGGCGCCCGGTGATGACACCTCGAGCTCGTAGGGCGGACCGGGCACGGGGTCCGTGCGGTCCAGGGCGTCAGAGATCTCCTGCGCCACGGCGGCCACCCGGTCCAGGCTCAGCGCGTCCGTGCCGTCCGGGAGGTCCACGAGGACCTGCAGGGTCCGGGTTCCGCCCTGTCCCTTCAGCTCACACTCCTCCAGGAACAGCCCGGCGGCCTCCACCACGGGCTCCACGGCGGCGCGGATGGGTGCATCGTGCTCGGAAGTCATCGGTCCTCTTTTCGTGCGCGCCCGGTGCTCCGGGCGCCTGTGCGGGTCGGGTGTCCTCCCTATCATGGAGCAGACCCGTCCCCCCGGAGGAATTTCGTGAGCTCCCACCCGTCCCCGGCCCCCGCGCGGCCCTGGCGCATCACGGCCGCCGTCCTCGCCGTGCTCCTCATCCTGGTGCTCGCGGGAGGCGCCTGGGCGTACTGGCGCCCCCTGTCCGAGCACGACACCGCCCGGCTCACCGCGCGCGCCACGGTCGAGTCCGTGCGGAGCGAGCTGACCCCGGATCCTGCCGTGCTTCCCGACGACGCCCTGGCTCAGCAGCTGGATGCCCTCGGTCCCGCGGCCACACCCGCGCAGCAACGACGCCTCGACGAACAGGGCGGGCAGTGGAACCCTCCGGCTGATCTGGCGGACGCCGCGGACCGGATGGCCCGCCTGTCCGTCGCAGCACCGGACGAGGAACTGGCCGGGAACACGGCCTCCGTGGCCGCGTCCTGGTGGGCCGCGCAGCAGAGCATGGGCGCGGAAACTCCCGCGCAGGCGCCCGACTCTCCGCTCGACACCGCCGGGGGCCCCTCCGGCGAGGGGGCGGGCCCGGCGACGGGCGGCCCGGGTGACTCCGGCCGGGGAACGAGCCCTGCCGCCGTGCCAACGAGTTCCTCCGGCGGGACGGGTTTTGACTCCGCACGTCCCGGGGCCATGCCGGGCACCGCGGATGCCGGCTCCCCCACCGGAACAGAGGCCCCGTGCCAGGAGGACCTGCTCGCCGCTGCGACCGCCCTGGACCGCTCCGCGTTCACCGCCGAGGCCGCCACCGCCGTGATGGCTGACGGTCCCGCCCGGGACACCGTGACCACCGTGGCGAACGACGTTCGCGCCACGCTGTCCCAGCCCCGGGTCGAGCCCCTGCTGGCGTGCGAGCCGTCACCCGTGGCGGCCCGGCACGACCTCCCCCGTGACCTGGCGGTGGAACCGGCGCGGAGCGTGGGACTGACGCAGCAGGAGACGGCACGCGCGCTGCTGGCCGCGGCGGCGTCGTCGCCCTCCGAGGACCGCGTGTGGCTGCTCACGGCCCTGCGGGACACCGTCCGCACGGCACAGGCCCTTGCTCCGCAGGAACCGGTGCCCGTGCTTCCCGCCGCGCCCTGAGTACGCACGGCCCTGAGCCCGCGCGGGGCCACGGACCTCACGAGCCGGAGACCACGTCCCACCCCAGTTTGACGATCAGCGCGGTGACCACCACGAAGAACACGACCCTGATGAAGGAGCTGCCCCGCGCCACGGCCGTGCGCGCGCCGAGGTAGCCGCCGGTCATGTTGCTCAGCCCAAGCACCAGACCCAGCCCCCACAGGACGGAGCCGTGGGCCGCGAACACGGCCAGCGCCCCGAGGTTCGTGGCCAGGTTCACGATCTTGGCCTTCGCGCTGGCCTCCAGGAAGCTGTACCCCAGCACGGACACGAGAGCGATGATGAGGAAGGATCCGGTGCCGGGGCCCATGACACCGTCGTAGAAGCCGATCAGCGCACCCAGCGCCACGGCCCGGGCGTAGTGGTGCGCGCCCGTGTGGCGCAGCTCGGTGAGCTGGCCCATGGACGGACGCGCCACCGTGAACACGAGCACCGCGATCAGTGCCAGCACGATGATCGGCGTGAACACGGACTCGGGCAGGGCCGCGGCCACCGCCGCGCCCCCGCCCGCCGCGAGCGCGGCCACCGCCGCCATCGGCAGCGCCGTGCGCAGGTCCGGGCGCACCCTGCGGTAGAAGGTCACCGCTGAGGTGGCCGTTCCGAACACGGAGCCCATCTTGTTGGTGGCCAGCGCCTGGACCGGGCTCAGTCCCGGGATCATGAGCGTGACCGGCAGCTGCAGCAGACCGCCGCCACCCACCACGGCGTCGATGAAGCCCGCGGCCAGACCGGTGACCATGAGCAGGGCGATCAGCCCGGGAGTTGCCGACTCCAGCCCGGAGCCGCTGAGGAACGAGGCATCCACCGTCCGTGCGTCGCGCGTCCGCTACAGGGACTCGGCTGCGGGGCCGTTCTGACCCTGCAGCTCGGCGGTGATCTCCGCGACCACCTGGTCCCGCCGGATGTCCCGGCTGGTGCCGCTGCGGCGGTCCTTGAGCTCGAGCAGGCCGTCGGCCAGCCCCCGCCCCACCACGAGCACCGTGGGCACACCGAGCAGCTCGGCGTCCCGGAACTTCACGCCCGGGGAGACCTTGGGACGGTCGTCGAAGAGCACGCTGATGCCCGCGGCCTCGAGGTGCGCCACGATCTCCTCGGCGGCCTCCAGCACCTCCGGACCCTTGCCCGTGGCCACCACGTGGAGGTCCGCGGGGCTGAGATCGCGCGGCCACAGCAGGCCGTTGTCGTCGTGGTAGAACTCCGCCACGGCCGCGAGCGCCCGGGTGACCCCGATGCCGTAGGAGCCCATGGTCACGGTGACCAGCTTGCCGTTGCTGTCCAGCACCTTGAGGCCGAGTGCCTCCGCGTACTTGCGGCCGAGCTGGAACACGTGGCCCATCTCCATGCCACGGGCGATCTCCAGCGGCCCGGAGCCGTCCGGTGCGGGATCGCCGTCGCGGACCGTGCAGGCCTCCAGAGTTCCGTCCCACGTGAAGTCGCGCTCCGCCACGAGGTCGTACACGTGGGACTCCGCGACGTTCGCGCCCGTGATCCAACGCGTGCCGGGCACCACCCGGGGATCCACGAAGTAGGGGATGCGGGTCAGGGACTCGGCGCCGAGCAGCGGCTCGTCCCGGGTCAGTCCCGGACCGATGTAGCCCTTGACCAGTTCGGGGACGGCCCGCAGCTCGTCCTCCGTGGCGGCCGCGACCTCCAGCTCACCACCCTCGCCGAGGGCCTCGCCGATGCCGGCCTCCACCCGCTTGAGGTCGATGTCCCGGTCCCCGGGAATGCCCACGGCCACGAGCTGTCTGCGTCCCTCCGGCAGGGAGACGGAGAGCACCACGTTCTTGAGGGTGTCCGCCGCGGTCCAGGGCTCGCCCTCGCGGGGGTGCAGCTCGTTGGACCGGGCCACGAGGGTCTCGATCGTGGGGCTGTCCGGCGTGCGGTGCACCTGTGCGGGCGGTGCGTCCGCGTAGTCCACGGACTCCGGGACCACGGTGGTCACGGCCTCCACGTTCGCGGCGTACCCGCCGGCGGAGCGGACGAAGGTGTCCTCGCCGACCGCCGAGGGGTGCATGAACTCCTCGGAGCGCGATCCACCCATGGCACCGGAGGTGGCGGAGACCGCCACCACGGGCAGCCCGAGCCGCTCGAAGATCCGCACGTAGGCCGCCCGGTGCTTGGCGTAGGACTCGTCCAGCCCGGCGTCGTCCACGTCGAAGGAGTAGGAGTCCTTCATGATGAACTCGCGCCCGCGCAGCAGACCGGCGCGGGGACGGGCCTCGTCACGGTACTTGGTCTGGATCTGGTAGAGCATCGCGGGCAGGTCCTTGTAGGACGAGTACATGTCCTTGACCAGCAGCGTGAACATCTCCTCGTGCGTGGGCGCCAGGAGGTAGTCCGCGCCCTTGCGGTCCTGCAGCCGGAAGAGGTTCTCGCCGTACTCGGTCCAGCGGTTGGTGGCCTCGTACGGCTCACGCGGCAGCAGCGCCGGGAAGTGGACCTCCTGGGCGCCGATCGCGTCCATCTCCTCGCGGACGATCTTCTCGACCCTGCGCAGCACGGCCAGGCCCAGGGGCAGCCACGTGTAGATGCCGGGGGCGGCGCGGCGGATGTAGCCGGCGCGCACGAGCAGCTTGTGGCTGTCGACGTCGGCGTCCACCGGATCTTCACGCAGGGTGCGCAGGAACAGGGAACTGAGGCGAAGCGGCACGAATAGGTCCTAACCGCCCGTGACCGGGCCGATCGAAGCTGCTGATGTCTGCGGCGAGTCTATCGCTGTGGCGCGTCCCGGGGGTCAGCCCCACCGTGCTCACAGGAGCACGGTGGCGAAATCCCCGTGACGGTGGAACCCCACACGGCGGTAGGTGGCCAGCGCGGGGGCGTTGTAGTCGTTGACGTAGAGGCTCACGGTTGGGGCCTGCCGCCGGGCCATGGCCACGGTCGCGGCCATGCAGGGGACGGCGAGGCCCTTGCCCCGGTGCTCGGGGGCCACCCACACCCCCTGGATCTGGCACACCCCGCCGTGCAGAGAGCCGATGTCGGCCTTGAACACCACGTCCCCGCGGTGGTCGGCGAGCACCGCGGTGCGACCGTCGCGCAGCAGGGACCGGATCCGCTCCCGGTAGCCGTGGGCGCCACTGCCCAGGGGCGAGTAGCCGACCTCCTCGGTGAACATGGCGGCCGCCGCGGGGAGCACCCGCTCGAGGTCCGCCTCGCTCCCCCAGTGCACGGAACTCGCGGGGCCGGCGAGCAGGCGGGGGTCGGGGTCTCGGTCCATGACCAGCAGGGGCTGCACTGGACGCACGTCGAACAGCGCGGGCCACGAGTCCCGCAGCCGCTCCCACAGTCCGAGCACCGGCTCTGCCGGGCCGAAGAACGAGGCGAAGCGGGGCCCGCCCCGGGCCAGGGCGTCCGCCACGAGGTCCGTTCCCCGCTCGTCCAGCACCACGGGGACCACGTTGGTCCCGGCCCAGCACGCACCCACGAGTTCCCCCGAGGGTGCGGCCACCCCGTACACCGGCGGGCGGCGGGCCCCGGAGGCACGAACCCGCTGCACGTGCGACGCCACGAACACGGAGGCCACCGGGTCCTGCGCGAGAAGCCGGTCCAGTGCCGCGGGGTCCACGGCGGCGGGTGCGAGCGCCCGCGCGCCCCGACGCCGGATCACCCGGCGGTCACGACCGGGGAGCCCTCCACGGGCTGGCCGTTCTCGTCCAGCTCCATGCTCTCGGCCATCTCGTTGGCCTGGGCCAGCAGGGTCTCCACGATCTGGTCCTCGGGAACGGTCTTGACGACCTCGCCCTTGACGAAGATCTGGCCCTTGCCGTTGCCCGAGGCCACCCCGAGGTCCGCCTCGCGGGCCTCGCCCGGCCCGTTCACCACGCAGCCCATCACGGCCACGCGCAACGGCACGGTGAGGTGCGCGAGCCCCTCGTTGACCTCCTCCGCGAGCTTGTACACGTCCACCTGCGCACGCCCGCAGGACGGGCACGAGACGATCTCCAGCTTGCGCGGGCGCAGTCCGAGGGACTGCAGGATCTGGTTGCCCACCTTGACCTCCTCCACGGGAGGGGCGGACAGGGACACGCGGATGGTGTCCCCGATGCCCTGGGACAGCAGGATGCCGAACGCGGTGGCGGACTTCACGGTGCCCTGCAGCGCAGGCCCGGCCTCCGTGACACCGAGGTGCAGCGGCCAGTCCCCGCGCTCCGCGAGCAGCTGGTAGGCCCGCACCATGGTGACGGGGTCGTTGTGCTTCACGGAGATCTTGAAGTCGTGGAAGTCGTGCTGCTCGAAGAGGGATGCCTCCCACACGGCGGACTCCATGAGCGCCTCGGGGGTGGCCTTGCCGTACTTCTCCAGCAGCCGCTTGTCCAGGGAGCCCGCGTTCACGCCGATCCGGATGGACACCCCGGCGGCCTCCGCGGCGCGGGAGATGCCCTCGATCTGGTCGTCGAACTTGCGGATGTTGCCCGGGTTCACGCGGACACCGGCGCACCCGGCGTCAATCGCGGCGTAGACGTACTTGGGCTGGAAGTGGATGTCCGCGATCACCGGAATCGGGGACTTCTTCGCGATGATCGGCAGGGCGTCGGCGTCGTCCTGGGACGGGCACGCCACGCGCACGATGTCGCAGCCCGCGGCGTTGAGCTCCGCGATCTGCTGCAGCGTGGCGTTGATGTTGGTGGTGGGGGTGGTGGTCATCGACTGCACGCTGATGGGCGACTCCGAGCCCACTCCCACGGATCCCACCCGGATCTGACGGGTTGTGCGCCGCGGGGACAGAACGGGCTGGGGCGCTGCGGGCATGCCGAGATTGACCGACGTCACGTGTTTCCTCCAGGGGAATCGACCTGCGGGGCCCGAGTCGCGCGCCCCGCGAACGTTGCTCCCCCCATTGTGCCCCACTCCTCCGACGTGGCTGACGCCCGCCGGTCGTCGGCATAACGACGCCGCCCCCGGCCACGCGCGTGCGTGGCCGGGGGCGGCGTCGAGCCCGGGACGGAAAGTCACCGGCGCATGATCTTGCGTGCGAGCCAGTTGCCGAAGAACTGCACGAGCTGGACCAGGATGATGATCACGATCACCGCGGCCCACGTGACCTGGTCGTTGAAGCGCTGGTAGCCCAGGCGCAGGGCGAAGTCGCCCAGACCGCCGGCACCGATCGCCCCCGCCATCGCGGACATGTCCGTGATGCCGATGACCAGGAAGGTGTAGCCCAGCACCAGGGGGCCGAGCGCCTCGGGGAGCACCACCGTGGTGATGATCTTCCACCGCGAGACCCCCATGGACCGGGCGGCCTCCACGACCCCCGGGTCCACGGTCATGAGGTTCTGCTCCACGATCCGCGCCACGGCGAACGTGGCGCCGATGGTCATGGCGAAGATCGCGGCGTTGGGCCCCAGCCGGGTGCCCACCACCGCCTCCGTGACCTGCCCCAGTGCCGCGAGCAGGATGATGAACGGGATGGGTCGCACGAAGTTCACCAGCAGGTTCAGCACGGTGAACACCGCGCTGTTCGCCAGGATGTTGCCCCGGCGTGTCACGTAGAGCCCCACGCCCACCGCGAGGCCCAGGAGCCCCGCGAGGACCAGGGTCACCGAGACCATGTAGAGCGTCTGCCCGGTTGCCTGCAGCAACTGCGGGCCGAGAGTGGACCAGTCCATTACTCGGACACCTCCTGGACCGTGGTGACCGCGCGCAGGGCCTCGATGGCCCGTGACACGGCGTCGTCGGGCCCGTCGAGGGACAGCGTGAGCGTCCCGAACGTGTGTGACTGCAGGATGGAGATCCCGCCGAACGCGATCTCGAAGGCCACGCCGTCCCGCGCGGCGTCGGAGAGCACCGAGCCGATCCTGTTGCGGTCGGTGACGTCCACGAGCACGAGCCGGCCCGGGTGCTCCGCCCGGAGCTTGGCGAGCTCGTCCTCCTGCGGCACGGTGCGCATCACGGAGGACACGAACTTGCGGGTGGTCTCCGCCCTCGGGTGCGCGAAGAGCTCCGCGGTGGTCCCGGTCTCCACGACCCGCCCGGAGTCCATGACCGCCACACGGTCGGCGACGGCGCGCACCACGTCCATCTCGTGGGTGATCAGCACGATCGTGATCCCCAGCTCACGGTTGACGCGTCGCAGCAGGCTCAGGACCTCCTGCGTGGTCTCCGGGTCCAGTGCGGACGTGGACTCGTCCGCGAGCAGCAGCTCGGGGTTGGTGGCGAGCGCTCGCGCGATGCCCACCCGCTGCTTCTGGCCGCCCGAGAGCTGCTCGGGGTAGTTGCCAGCGCGCTCGGTGAGCCCCACGAACTCGAGCAGCTCTGCCACCCGCGCCCTGCGGTCCTCCGGCTTCCACCCGGCCCGTTTGAGCGGGAACTCGATGTTGCCGGCCACGGTGCGGGACGTGAACAGGTTGAACTGCTGGAAGATCATCCCGATGTCCCGGCGGATCGGGGCCAGCTGGGTCTCGCTGCGGCCGTCCACCTGGCGGCCGGCCACCTGCAGGCTGCCGGACGTGATGGGTTCCAGGCCGTTGATGAGGCGCACCAGCGTGGACTTGCCGGCACCCGAGTAGCCGATGACGGCGAAGATCTCCCCGCGCCGGATGTCCAGGTCCACGGAGTCCACGGCGGTGACCGTGCGCGTGCGGCGCTTGGAGCCGGTCACGAAGACCTTGCTGACGTCCCGGAAGCTGACCAGTGTCTGCGCCTCGGGCGCCGGGCTCACTTGCTCTGCCCCTTGAGGTCCTCGGAGTAGCGGGACAGCAGGTCCTTGAGCTCCTGCTGGTCCACCTCGGTGGGCACCGCGGTGCCCTTGGTCTCCTGCTTCTCGGCCTCCAGCACCTTGTCGTCGTAGTAGAAACCCGCAACCTTCTTGAGGGTCTCGTTCTCCGCATTGGCCTGCGTGGCGGCGAAGATGTTGTCGTACACCTTGGCGCTGTCCGCGGTGGGGTCGTCCTGGGCCAGTGCCTTGTTCGGGTCCAGCCCGGCGCGGTCCAGGAAGTCGTTGTTCACCACGGAGGCGGCCACGGAATCCATGGACAGCACGGTCTGCTCCGCGGAGACGGGGCGGACCTTCACCTTGGACTTCTCGGTGTCCACGTCCTGCTCGGTGGGGGCGATCGTGTCCTTGGTGAAGGTCACCAGGCCCTGCTGCTCCAGCAGGCTCAGCGCCCGGGAGAGGTTGATGGAGTCGTTGGGAACGGCGATCTCGTCCCCGTCCTTGAAGTCGGCCACGGACTTCACGGACTTGGAGTACAGCCCCAGCGGGAAGATGGACGTGGAGCCCACGGGGGTGATCGTGTCACCCGAGTTGTTGTTGTAGTCCGCCAGGTAGGCGATGTGCTGGAACCAGTTCATGTCGATGTCCCCGCTCTTCAGGGCGGGATTCGGCTGGCTGTAGTCGCTGAAGTCCACGAACTCCACGGTGACGTCGTTCTGCGCCGCCACCTCCTTGAACGCATCCTGGACGGGGGTGGCGCCCACGATGCCGATGGTGATCTTGCCGTCGGCCATGGGATCGGTGTTCTCGGGGCCGCCGCACGCGGTGAGGGTCAGGCCCAGGGTGGTGGCCAGTACAACGGGGATCAGGCGCTTGCTTCGCACGGTGATGCCTTTCCAGGGTCGGGATACGGATGCGCGGAGCAAACAGTCCCACCTGGATGAGGGCAATGATCAGACACGTGCCATTCGAGGAAAACCGCACTTGCCGTGATCTGTTCGAACCGCGGCCGGATGGTCATCTGGGGCACCCCGCTACGGGAGAGGGTTGCCGTCCGGCCAGCCAGAGCTTCGCGCCGGATCTCGTCATCCGCCCAGAACTGTAGCACGGTGCTCGCAGGTTCCCGTACCGCCGGACGACGCCGCCCGGTCCGCCCCCGTCCGCACGGCGTCATCGCGTGCCACGGCGCACCCCGGGGCCGCGCCTGGCTCCCTCCCCCCCTCGAGCGCCCCCCCGGGCATGGCGACGCCCGCAGTGGGAGTTCGGACTGGCAGACCGGTTCAGCGACCTCCCGCGATCCGTTCGTCCGCGCGCGCCCTGGCCCACGTCTCCGCCTCGAGCACGTCCTCCAGGCGGGGTTCGCGCACGCCGTCGTGCTCGTCGACCACGCGCGAGACCAGCTCGACGATCTGCAGGAATCCGAGCTCCCCGCGGTGGAACGCGTGCACCGCCTGCTCGTTCGCGGCGTTGAACACCGCGGGCCACGTGCCGCCGAGCCCCCCGGCGTGCTTGATCAGCTCCACGGCGGGGAAGGCCTCGGCGTCCAGCGGCTCGAAGGTCCACTCGGCGGCGCGCGTCCAGTCGCACGCGGCGGCCGCACCCGTGACCCGGTGGGGCCACGCGATGCCCAGCGCGATCGGCAGCCGCATGTCCGGCGGCGAGGCCTGCGCGAGAGTGGAGCCGTCCGTGAACTGGACCATGGAGTGCACCACGGACTGGGGGTGGACCGTCACGTCGATCCGCTCGAGCGGGACGTCGAAGAGCAGGCTGGCCTCGAGCACCTCGAGGGCCTTGTTGACCAGGGTCGCGGAATTCGTGGTGACCATGGGGCCCATGTCCCAGGTGGGGTGCCGCAGGGCCTGCTCGGGGCTCACGTGGGCCAGCTGCTCCCGGGTCATGCCGCGAAACGGTCCCCCGGACGCCGTGAGCACCAGACGGTCCACCTCCCCGGCCGTCCCGGAGCGCAGCGCCTGGGCGATCGCGGAGTGCTCGGAGTCCACGGGGATCAGCGCATCCGTGAGACCCGTGGCCGCGGCGGCCGCCGTGACCAGCGGACCGCCCGCGATCAACGACTCCTTGTTGACGAGCGCCACCCGGCGCCCGACCTCCAGGGCCGCCAGCGTGGGCTCCAGACCGATGCTTCCGGTGATGCCGTTGAGGACCACGTCCGCGCCCTCCCACGCGGCCACCTGTGCGGCGGCTCGGGGGCCGTGGAGGATCTCGGGCCGCGGCGCCGGGGAGCGTGCCGCCCGGGCGGCGTCGTCGATCAGCTCACCCAGCCGGGCGGCGTCCTGCGCGGACCCGCTGGTGGCGACGGCCGCCACGCTGAAGTCCACCGCCTGCTGCGCGAGGAGCTCGAGGTGGCCCGCACCCGCGGCGAGGGCGAGGACCTCGAAGGGCGGGTGGGTGACGCCGCCCCCGGGCCGCGTCAGCTGGGCGGCGCCCCGGACGACGTCGAGCGCCTGCGTGCCGATGGACCCCGTGGAGCCGAGGACCACCAGACGGCGGGGAGCCCCACGGGTGGCGCGGTCGAGGTCGGGGGTCATGGCTGCGGAGGTCATGGCACCAGTATGGCGCGCCCGTCCGACCCGCCCTTCCCTGCGCAGAGCCCTGGCGCGCCCGAGATCCGCCCGAGCCACCGGGAGGTGTCGTCACGGCCCTGGACAGACGACAAGGGCGCCACCCGGGGGTGACGCCCTTGCTCAGTGGTCCTCGCGGACCCGTGCGGTTCAGCGACGGCGGCCGACGACGAAACCGTAGATCAGCAGCACGATGATCGCGCCCACGACGGACGTGATGATGGTGCCGAAGCTGATCTCCTGGATCCCGTTGCTCAGACCCGGGATGAACGACCCGAGCCAGCCACCGAGGAACGCGCCCACGATGCCGAGGATCATGGTGACGATGATCCCGCCACCCTGCTTGCCCGGCAGGATCAGCTTGGCGAGAGCGCCAGCGATGATGCCGAGGATGATCCAGCTGAAAATGCCCATTTCTCCACCTCAAGTTTTCGTTGCAAACGCGTGCGGTTGCCCGCAGTCGCTCTGGTCAGCGAACCGTCGCTCAGTGTACTACCAGTTTGGGGGTCTATGGGCTCCGGTGCACCGCGGCGGTCCCTGAAAACCGGGGCCGCCGCGGTGGAGTCAGTGCGAGACGGCCTTCTCGGCGCCCACACCTGTGAGGGAACGCACTTCCATCTCGGACTGCTTGAGGGGATCCTCACGGCGCCGCTCGGTCACCGATCCCAGGAAGCCCAGCAGGAACGAGGCCGGGATGGAGATGATGCCCGGGTTGGACAGCGGGTAGATGGCGAAGTCCGCACCGGGGATCATGGAGGTCTCCGAGCCGGACATCACCGGCGAGAAGACGATCAGCACCACGGAGAGGATCAGCCCGCCGTACATGGACCACACGGCCCCGCGGGTGGTGAAGCGCTTCCAGTACAGGGAGTACAGGATGGTCGGGAGGTTGGCGGAGGCCGCCACCGCGAAGGCCAGCGCCACGAGGAACGCCACGTTCTGCCCCTGGGCGCCGATGCCGCCGGCGATGGAGATCAGACCGATGACCACCACGGTGGTCTTGGCCACGCGCAGCTCCTGGCGCGGGTCCGAGTTCCCCTTCTTGATCACGGACGTGTAGATGTCGTGCGCGAAGGACGCCGACGCCGTGATGGCCAGTCCCGCGACCACGGCCAGGATGGTGGCGAACGCGACCGCCGCGATCAGACCCATGAGCACCGATCCACCGAGCTCGTAGGCCAGCAGGGGTGCTGCGGAGTTCACTCCTCCGGGTGCGCTCTTGATCCGGTCCGCTCCGATGAGGGCGGCGGCACCGAAGCCGAGCACCAGAGTGAAGAGGTAGAACAGGCCGATCAGGGTGATGGCCCACACCACGGACTTCCGGGCCTCTTTGGCCGTGGGGACCGTGTAGAAGCGCATGAGCACGTGGGGCAGCCCCGCCGCGCCGAGCACGAGCGCGAGTCCGAGGGAGATGAAGTCCAGCTTGGAGATCTCGCTCACGCCGTACTTCAGTCCGGGCTCGAGCATCGCGGGGTTGTTGTTGGTCTCCACCGCGGCGCCCATGATGGCCGAGAGGTTGAAGCCGAACATCGCGAGGATCCACACGGTCATCACGGCCACGCCGGTCACGAGCAGGCACGCCTTGATGATCTGCACCCACGTGGTGCCCTTCATTCCGCCCACAAGCACATAGACGATCATGATGACGCCCACGATCACGATCACCAGCGACTGGCCGGCCTTGGAGCTGATGCCCAGCAGGAGGGACACGAGCGCACCCGCGCCCGCCATCTGCGCCAGGAGGTAGAAGAAGGTGACCGCCAGCGTCGAGATGGAGGCCGCCACGCGGACCGGGCGCTGGCGCAGCCGGAACGAGAGGACGTCCGCCATGGTGAACTTACCGGTGTTGCGCAGCGGCTCCGCGATGAGCAGCAGCGCCACGAGCCACGCGACGAAGAAACCGATCGAGTAGAGGAACCCGTCGTAGCCCTGCAGGGCGATGGCCCCCACGATGCCCAGGAACGATGCCGCAGACAGGTAGTCACCGGCAATGGCCAGCCCGTTCTGGGTTCCGGAGAAGGAGCGCCCGCCGGCGTAGTAGTCGGCCGCCGTGGCGGTGGACTTGGACGCCCGGATCACCACCACCAGCGTGACGAGCACGAAGCCCAGGAAGATCGAGATGTTGATCGCGGGGTTGCCCACGGTCGCGGAGCTCTCCTGCGCGAGGTGCACCGCGGGCAGGGACATCGCGGGAACGGCGATCATGGCCGGACCTCCTGGTCGGTCTCGGTCTGCTTGTCGAGGGATGCCTCGAGCTCCTCGCGCAGCGCCGTGGCCTGCGGGTCGAGGGTGCGGTTGGCGAACGCGACGTACGCCGCGGTGATGCCGAACGTGGTGACGAACTGCAGCAGCCCGAGGACGAGCCCCAGGTTGATGTTGCCCGCCACCGGGGTGGACATGAAGCCGGGAGCGTAGATGGCCAGCACCACGTAGAGCAGGTACCAGACCAGGAACGCCACGGCCATGGGGAACACGAAGGACCGGTGGGTCTTGCGCAGGCGCTGGAACTGTTCCGAGCGCTGCACCGCGGGGAAGTCGATGCCGAAGGCTGCCGGGGAGCCGTTCGGGTCGACAGAGGACGTGGATGCCATGAGTGCCTCCTAGTGTGATGGGCACCACACTAGGAGTTGTGTATCCAAAGACACAAGAGGTGGCAGAAAACTGCTGCAATAATCCTTGAAATTACGGGCGAGTCACTGGTGGTCCCTGCAGGCTGTCCGACACTGTGTATACAGAATCGCCGGTCAGGCACCCCTGCCGCGCACCGCGAGCACGAACTCCACCGCGCGGTCCAGGAAGGCGTCCACCTGCTGCTCCTCGTAGCACCGCTGGCCCTGGGCCGGGCGGAACACCGCGTGGCGCAGGAGCTCGGGAGAGACGTCCTCACCGCTGCGCAGCTCCGCCACCAGGCGGTCGCACAGGACGTCCACCTCGGCCGCGGAGTACCCCTGGGTGCGGTGCTTGCGGGGGCGGCGGAAGCGTTCGGAGTGGGGCCGGTTGAGCCGTCCCAGCAGCAGCCCGCCCAGCCACTCCACGTGCTCGTTCCACCGCTGCTCGCCGTGCTCCTCGATGAACACGGTGCGCTCGCGCTCGAACAGCTCGTCCTCCAGCACGTCCAGGTGCGCGTCCACGGCCGCGGGGTCGTAGCCGCCGCGGGCGCGGTCGAAGACCCGCTCGCGCAGCTGCCGGCTGCCCATGCGCCGGTCCCCCACCGCGTGGGAGCCCGTGGCCGGGTCGGTGCCCTCGCCGGAGGGGGTGCGGGCGGCGGAGTCCACCCGCGCGGAAGTGGGCACGGGCTCGGAGGCCGCGGGCGGCGTCGTGGTGGCGCGCAGGGCCTCGAGGCGGTCCAGGAGGTCGTCCACCTGGGCGGTGTCGTAGCCCCACAGCCGGTCGCCGCAGCGGGGGAAACGGTCCTGAGATGTCATGCGAGCCCTTTCGAGAACGAGATCGGGACCGGTCACGCGCGGTGACCGGTCCCGGCAGCGGCGCCCCGGCGTGGCGTCAGGCCAGGGCGCTGAACAGTTCGAAGATGACGTAGCCGGTGATGACCGCGAACAGGATCGAGTCGATCCGGTCCATCACACCGCCGTGGCCCGGCAGCAGGGTCCCCATGTCCTTGATCCCGATCTCGCGCTTGATCATGGACTCGGAGAAGTCCCCCACCGTGGAGACCGCCACGATGGCCACGGCCAGCACCGCACCCTGCCACCACGGCATCTCCAGCAGGAACTCGGCGCACAGCACACCCACCACCACGGCGCCGCCCACGGAGCCGGCGAAACCCTCCCAGGACTTCTTGGGCGAGATCCTGGGAGCCATGGGGTGCTTGCCCCACACCACCCCCACCGCGTAGCCGAAGGTGTCGGAGCTGATGGCCAGGAGGATGACCGTGAGCACCTTCCGGGAGCCGTCCGGCGAGTGGTAGAGCAGCACGGCGGTGCTCAGCAGGAAGGACGCCCACACCAGGGCGAACACGGATCCCATGATCGAGAGCATCATGCCGTGCCGCGGCCCGAAGGCGCGCCACACCACCACGAGCGTGACCGCGAGCACGAGCGCCATGGACAGCGCCTCGCCGCCTCCGAAGAACGCGGCCAGGGGCATGAGCACCGCCGCGATGACGGCGGGAACCTTGGGGATCTGCACGCCCTTGTAGGTCAGGGACCGTGCAACCTCCCACACCCCGATGCCCGACGCGGCCCCGGCCAGCAGGGCCAGCACCAGCGGAACGTAGAACAGGCCGGTGAGCAGCGTGGCGATCAGCACCACCGCCACCGTCACGGCCGCGGGCAGGTTGCGTCCCGCACGGGACGGCGCCCTGTGCTCGGAGCTGCGGTGGAAGGGACGCGCGAGGACGTGGCGCAGGGAGCCGGTGGCCAGCGGGTCCCGGTCGCGCTGCGGCACGCCCTGCCCCGCGGGCGCCGTGGGGGCGGTCGCGGGGTGCGTGGTGGGCGCGGAGTCGGAATCTGGCGAGGCCATCAGGCGCCGAGCAGTTCGGCTTCCTTGTTCTTGAGAAGCTCGTCCACCTGGTCGATGTGCTTCTTGGTGGCGGCGTCGAGATCCTTCTCACCGCGCTTGCCGTCGTCCTCGCCCACGTCCCCGTCCTTGACGAACTTCTCGATGGACTCCTTGGCGTGGCGGCGGATGTTGCGCACCGACACCCGGGCCTCCTCGGCCTTGGCGTGGACGATCTTCACGTACTCCTTGCGGCGCTCCTCGGTGAGCTCGGGCATGACCACGCGGATCACGTTGCCGTCGTTCGCGGGGTTGGCGCCGATGTCCGAGTCCCGCAGGGCCTTCTCGATGTCGTTGAGCGCGCTGCGGTCGTAGGGCGTGATGAGCAGCGTGCGGGCCTCGGGCGTCTGGAAGGACGCCAGCTGCTGCAGCGGGGTGGGCGTGCCGTAGTACTCCACGAGCAGGCTCGAGAACAGGGCCGGGTTCGCGCGGCCGGTGCGCACCGTGGAGAAGTCGGTCTTCGCCGCGTCCACCGCCTTGCCCATCTTGGTGGTGGCCTCCGAGAGGACGTCTGAAATCACGGGTGGTTCTCCTTATGCGACGGCCGCGGTCGTCTGGCACCGGCGGCAACGGAACGTGGTCTCCACTCTAACGGTCGCGCCCGGGTGGTCGCGCCCGCCGCCCGGGCTCTCGTGCGCCGCGGGCTGCTCGTCCGGTCAGGCCGTGACGAGGGTGCCGATCTCCTCGCCCAGCACCGCACGGGTCACGTTGCCCGCGCCCTCCATGCCGAACACGCGCATGGTCACGTGGTTGTCCCGGCACAGGGCGAACGCGGTCTGGTCCATCACGCGGATGTCCCTGGCCAGGGCCTCGTCGTAGGTCAGGCTCGCGAGGCGCTGCGCGTCCGGGTCCTTGCGGGGGTCCGCGGTGTAGACGCCGTCCACTCCGTTCTTGGCCATCAGCACCTCGGTGGCGTGCACCTCCAGGGCACGCTGGGCGGCCACGGTGTCGGTGGAGAAGTAGGGCAGTCCGGCACCCGCACCGAAGATGACCACGCGGTCCTTCTCCATGTGTCGGATGGCCCGGCGCGGAATGTAGGTCTCCGCGACCTGCTCCATCTTGATCGCGGACTGCACGCGCGTGTCCACCCCGCACTGCTCCAGGAAGTCCTGCAGCGCCAGGCAGTTCATCACGGTGCCCAGCATGCCCATGTAGTCCGCCCGCGAGCGGTCCATCCCGGCCTGGGAGAGCTCGGCGCCGCGGAAGAAGTTGCCGCCGCCCACCACGATGGAGGTCTCCACCTGGCCCACGGTCGCGGCGATCTGCTCGGCGATCTGGCGCACCACGGTGGTGTCCACGCCCACGCTGCCGCCGCCGAAGACCTCGCCCGAGAGCTTCAGCAGGACCCTGCGGCGCGCCGGCTCGGCGCGGCGGGAGTCGCGGCTCATGCGGATCGCCTCGTCCTGGGGCTCGGATTCGTTGGTGGTGGGCATGGATCCTCCCGGGGGCGATGAGTCGTCAGGGCAGTGGTCGAGCTGGTCGTCGGACCCGTCCGCAGGACGTGTCCCCGCCCTCGGGCGGCAGAGCGGACACATCGCGTCCGTCACGGGCTCGGCAGACCGCCCTCCAGCATACAGAAACGGCGGGGCACCCCGGTCTCCCGGGTGGTGCCCCGCCGTCACGGGGTGCGGTGGCGCCGCGGTCTCCCGCGGACGACGCCGCTGCGGGCCGTCAGCGCGTCACGTGCGTGCAGCGCCGGGCCCGGTGGGGTCGTGGATCAGGCTCCCACGCGGAACCGCGCGAAGGCGGTGGCGGTGGCGCCGGCCTCGGACAGCACCTGGCCCACGGTCTTCTTGGAGTCCTTGGCGAAGTCCTGGTCCACCAGCACGACGTCCTTGTAGTAGCCCTTGAGGCGGCCCTGGACGATGTTCGGGATGATCTTGTCGGGCTTGCCCTCGTTGCGGGCGGTCTCCTCGGCCACGCGCTTCTCGTTCTCCACCGTCTCGGCGGGAACGTCCTCCTCGGAGAGGAACGCCGGGGACATCGCGGCGATGTGCACCGCGACGTCGTGGGCGGCGGTCTCCGCCTCGGAGCCGGACACGGCCAGCAGGACGCCCACCTGGGCGGGGAGGTCCTTGGAGGTCTTGTGCAGGTACACGGCCACGTGGTCACCGGCCACGCGGGCCACGCGACGCACGACGACCTTCTCACCGAGCAGCGCACCGGTCTCGGTCACGAGCTCGGAGACGGGCGTGCCGTCCACCTCAGCCGCGAGCAGCGAGTCCAGGTCCGCGGCGTCGGCGGCCACGGCGGCGTCGAGCACCTTGTTGCCGAACTCCACGAACGGCGCGGACTTGGCCACGAAGTCGGTCTCGGAGTTGACCTCGACCATGTAGCCCACGTTGTTCTCCGTGCGAGCCACCACGATGCCCTCGGCGGTGGAGCGGCCCTCGCGCTTGGTCACACCCTTGAGACCCTTGACGCGGATGATCTCCTGGGCCTTCTGGGCGTCGCCGTCGGCCTCGTCCAGCGCCTTCTTGACGTCCAGCATGCCAGCGCCCGTGCGCTCGCGCAGGGCCTTGATGTCAGCAGCGGTGTAGTTCGCCATGTGAACTCCTCTGTTGTCGGTTGTGTCCGCCCGGGCGTCCGTGGACGCCCGGGCGGGTCCGGTCACCATCGTGGGTCACCGGGGAGAATGGAAGGTGAACACCTTCCGCGGCCTCACTCGGCGGCGGGGGCGTCCTTCTGCTCGGTCTCGGCGGGAGCGGCCGGGGCGGCCTGCTCGGCGGCGGGAGCCTCAGCGGCCGGGGCGGCCTGCTCGGACTTCTGCCCCTCGTGCTGCTCGAGCAGCTCGCGCTCCCACTCGGCCATGGGCTCCTCGGCGGCGTTGGACTTGCCGTTGTGGCGCTCCATGAGGCCCTCGGCCACGGCGTCCGCGACCACGCGGGTCAGCAGGGAGACGGAGCGGATGGAGTCGTCGTTGCCCGGGATGGGGAACGCGACCTCGTCCGGATCGCAGTTGGTGTCCAGGATCGCGACGATCGGCACACCGAGCTTCTGGGCCTCGTCGACCGCGAGGTGCTCCTTCTTGGTGTCCACGATCCAGATCAGGGACGGGGTCTTGGTGAGGTTGCGGATGCCACCGAGGGTGCGCTCCAGCTTCTCCTTCTCGCGGCGCAGCAGCAGCAGTTCCTTCTTGGTGTACTGCGAGCCGGCGACGTCGTCGAAGTCGACCTCTTCCAGTTCCTTCATGCGGTCGATGCGCTTGGAGACCGTCTGGAAGTTGGTGAGCATGCCACCGAGCCAGCGGTGGTTCACGTAGGGCATGCCCACGCGGGTGGCCTGCTCGGCAATGGCCTCCTGGGCCTGCTTCTTGGTGCCGACGAACAGGATGGTGCCGCCGTGGGCGACCGTGGCCTTGACAGCCTCGTAGGCCTTGTCGATGAAGCCCAGCGACTGCTGCAGGTCGATGATGTAGATGCCGTTGCGCTCGGTGAAGATGAAGCGCTTCATCTTAGGGTTCCAGCGACGGGTCTGGTGACCGAAGTGGACGCCGTTGTCGAGCATCTGGCGCATGGTAACGACAGGCATGTCGTCTCCTCATGAGTATCCGGCGGCCCGGGGGCCACCGTGGGTTGACGGTTGTCGACCGGACGTGCCGGTCCCTGGCGCGATGCGCGGACCGTGCTCGTGGAGCGGGTCCGACGTGCCCCGTACCGGTTCCACAGGCGGATCCGGACCGAGGGGCACGCACCCGGAGGGAACGGATCCGTTCCGGGTTCCTTCGCGCGCGAAGTCAGTTCCCTGCTGCCACGCCCACCCGCGAACGGGCATGCGCATCTGATGGCAGGGCAACTGCACAGGCCAGTCTAGCGCATCACGCGGCACCTCCGCTCCACATCGCGCGCTCCTCCCCCGGCAGCACGACGCCGCCGCGCCACCCTGGTTCCATGCCTCACCCGCTCCGCTCGGTCACCGCCCCGACCACCCACGCCCCCACTCCTGCTTCGGCACACATCGCCGGGCCGGTTGCCCTGAACGCCGGGACCGGCGAGACCGGCCGACCGCCGGTCCCCACCGTGGGGCCGGTGGCCCGTCCTCGCGGGGACGTGCACCGCAGGCTTCCCGGACGACCTTCGGCCACGGGCACGGCGCGTCCCGGGCCACGGTGGCTCGCCCTGGGCCTCGCGGCTCTCCTCACGGCCCTGTTCGTGCTGGGTGCCTTTCCCGCGGCTGCGGCCGGAGCCGGCTGGACATGGCCGGTGTCTCCCCGCCCGGGCGTCGAGCGTTCCTTCGAGGCACCGGCCCAGAAGTGGCTGCCGGGTCACCGCGGGGTGGATCTCGCCGCACCTCCGGGAACTCCCGTCCGCTCCCCCGTTGCGGGAGTCGTGAGCTTCTCGGGCGTGGTGGTGGACCGCGAGGTGCTCACGATCGACCACGGGGACGGGCGGAAGTCCTCGTTCGAGCCGGTCACCGCACTCGTGCACGAGGGCGATCACGTGACGCGCGGGCAGGTGGTGGCGAGTGTGGCGGCCCCGGGTCACGGGCCGCGCGGGAGCAGCCTGCACTGGGGCGTCCGGCAGGACGGCGAGTACGTGAACCCGTTGCAGTTCGTGGTGGACCTGCGCCCCTCCGTGCTGCTGCCCGTGCCGGATGCCTAGCGCACGGCGCCCGCTGCCCGACCGTTACGGGGGTGGCCCCGCCCGCGGGTCACGGATACGCGAAAGGCCCCCGACCGCCGTCGAGGGCCTTCGTCCGGTGCCGTTCGCGCGTGACCACCGGCGTGTAGGGCGGGTGGGGCTTGAACCCACGACCCAAGGATTATGAGCGACCCCATTCAGATGGGTACTCCGGCATTCCTTCACATAGCCGCGACCGCAGGGCCGTGCGGCCAGCGTAACTATCCACGTTGATTCGGGCTGGTCGTCATATGGCGGTAAAAGATGGGTAAAAGGTGGGATGTAGGGAACCCCCGGTAGCCCGCATCCTTTTTCGGTGACACGGCGACACGTCCCCCACCATCGCAGCCCGCCCGGGAAAGTGGTGAGGCAATGGTCGCAGCGGCGCGCCACCCGGGCGCGCCCGGCTCACGATAGGAGACAAGCCCATGAGCAACCCCCATACCACTCACTACCGCGTGAAGGCCACAGGCACAGTGATGGAAGCAGTTGGGAGGCACGGATCACGGCCGGCCCCCGAGTACCTCAGCACCGCCCGGGAACTGAACATGTGGGTAGTTCGGCTACTCGACCAGGAGACGGGCGAGATCCGCACGTTCCGGCTCGACGCCGTGGAGCCCGCTGAAGGGTAATGTCCGAGCCGTGGCCGCGCCCCCGTACCCTGCCTAATCAGCAGGGTATGGGGGCATTGCCCCTCCCCGCTCGTCCCGGCGACGCCGCAGCTCCTCGATCCAGTCGCACGTGTCGTGGATCCTGTCCGCGATCCTTCGGGCGTCCGAAACCTCCAGCAACCGGAACCGGGAACCGATCGCCACCCGGACCCGCAGCCGGTCACGCTGCTGATCCACCCCCACCCGCCACTTCGGGACAGACATTCTCTCCACGATCAGACTCCTCCGGTCAGACGATGTAAAAGCAGGAGACCCACCCCGCGGGCACCACGGCCCAGAACCCGGGGCACGGCCCATGTGTACGCGAAAAACCCCGGAAACACGCGGTACAAGCCCACCCGCAGAAGCCCACAAACCGGGCTCAGAAGCACCCTGCATCGCCCCAGGTCAGACGCACCATAAACGGTGTGCAAACCCTGGGGAGGGATACGTCTATGCCGGGGGCGACGCACGGACCCCACCCGGGAGGGGCATGGGGGTGGGGCGTCGGGGGGCGCGCAGCGACCTCTCGGTGCCGCAATACGTATGATGCATATGCATCTAAAGATGTGCTTTGGCGCACAACACAAGGAGAATCGATGGAGACCAGCGAGTGGCCGGGCAAAGAGATCCACGACAAGATCAAGTACCTGGATGAGCGCGTAACCCGAGTTCGGAGCCGAGTAAACGGGGCACAACTCGACAAGGCCCTCAGTGGGCTCCTGGACGCGGATGACGTCGATTGGGGCTGGTACACCCTCAACGCGGATGAAGATATTAAGAACGGCGGGGCAGTCCACATCATCGCGGGCACTCTGCTCTATACCCTGCCCTGGACGTTGGGTCATTCGGTCTACCACGGCTACGCAATCCCCGGTAAACTGCGCGTCGAATCCTTGCGGGTGCGTAGCGTGGAGGTCGAACAGCAGTATCGCCCCCGTGGGGAGGAGGCACCCGATGACCCGCCTCTCCGAGTGCATGTTCGGCTGGAACGCAAGGAGGGCGAGCCCCTCGAATTTGGAACGGACTGGCATTCCTACTATGGAACGGATGAACCCGCTGGCAAGGTGATATTGGCGGTCGCCAAGAAGCTGGCTGCGCAAGCTAAGTAACCACGGTCGTGAGTGTGACGCGCCCCGCACCCGTGATGGTGCGGGGCGCTGTCGTCCTCATGGGTCAGGCCGCGGCCGTGGTCATGCGAACAACTCGGGCGGGGTCAGCGAATCCCCACGCCGCCCGCATGGTGGTGCGGACGCTGATGCGGTCACTGGACCAGTGGGGCGCGTCGCTGGTCTCCACGGTGGCATCACGGCGGACCACAGCGATCACCGCGGAGTTGTCCACGGCGTACGCGGTGCCGGCGGTGAGCTGCGGGGCCACGATCAGGGGCAGTCCGTTGACGGTGGTGACACCGGGCTGGTTCTGCTCGATCAGCGACTGGTTGGAGCCGGTGGCCGTCTTCAGGGTCGCGATGGTCAGCGCGTCCTCGGGAGACACGATGTAGGCGGTGGCGGTGCCCCCGAGCTGGGCGATCGAGTACGCGGCGGCCACGAAGCTGTCCAGGTCGGTGAGGTCGAGGGTGGCTTCGGTCGCGCCGGTCAGTCCAGCGAGTCCGGTGGGCTCGGGCTTGGACAGGGACGGGACGTTCTTGGAGTTCAGGAACGAGTTGTCCAGCCGCTCACGAATCCCGCGGATCATGGACTGGCCCAGCAGCTCCTGGGCGGCGGGGTCGGAGTCCTCGGCGGATTCGCGGGTGAGGTCCGAGAGGGCGGCGACCTTCGAGGGCACGATCACCTCGTCGCCCACGGCGATGTCGGTGGCGGGGATCTCCGCGCCTTCGGCGACCCACGCGGCGGTGGCGTGGCGGGTGATCCGCGGGAACCGGATCTGCCGGTTGCCGGTAATGACCGTGCGGGAAACCGCAGGGTTGAACAGGATGCTCGTCTCCACGAGCGGGGTGATGAGGAGGTCCTGGGCGACCTGCTCGGGGATGATCGGGGAAAGATCCTTGCTGAAAAGCGTTGACATACGAAAGCCCTCCTTGGGCTGAATGTGAATACACAGGGTTTGTGTGTTCTCCAACGGTTCGGGCCAGCCGAATGGGTGTTGGTGTTCTCCAGCCTGGGAGGACGTGAACGTTATGTTGTTGTGCGAGATTCCGCCTGGGAATCTTTTTTCAGTCTATCGCGGGGATAAGATGGTCCGCCACTTTCCGGGGGTGGATAGTGGCGGCCCACCTGTTATTGCTCGGGGTTATTTGGTGAGCACGTCACCCCAGGTTGATCCACCCTTGGCCTTGTCCCCGAAGGGGTTGGCGTACCGGTCAGCCAACGCCCGGGCGGCTTCGACGGCGGAGACCCCGCCGAAGTTCCCGGATCGGGTGCGCCCGTACTTCTCCCCGAGCCCGTCGTCCAGGGCTCGGATCTTCTCCGGGTCGGGCCTGCCGTCCTCGTCCGTGAGGTCTTCGAGGGTGTGGCCGGCGGCGGTGAACGCATCGAACGTGACGCTCATGCCCCGCTGAACGATGTCCCGTGCCATGCCCTGCTTGAAGCGGTCGAGGTCCCCGCGTGCGGTGTCCAGTTCGGCCTGGAGGGCCTCGGCTCGTTCGGTGGCTTCCCGTGCGGTGACACGGCGTTCTGCGGCCTCCCGGCGTGCCTTGGCGAGCTGCTTCTCCAGGGGCGTGGACTGCTCATCCTTCTCCTCGGCCTGGGGCTGCTCGGTGTCCTGGGCGTCGTCCTCCGGCTGCTCCGGTGTGGTGCCCTGGGGGTTCTCGTGCTGCTCGGTGGGGGCGGTGTCCTCGTCGTGCAGCTCGTCCTGCGTGGTGGTGGTCTCGGTCATCGGTTGTCCTTCGTGGTCTGGGCGGCGCGCACGATGGCAGCCGCGAGCTTCTCGGGGTCCAGGTTGTTCTTCTTGTCCAGGAGATTCCTCGGGGTGGTGGCGGTCCAGATGTCGGACGGCCCCAGCCCGCACCGCCACGCGAGTTCTCCGACGAAACGGGCCTGTTCCCGAGAGAGGGACGGTTCGGTTCGGCGGGGCTCCACGGGGCCGGGAAGCTCGGTCGCCGCGATCGCGTCCGCGAGAGCCTTCCGCATGTTCTCCGCACTGGGAGTGGTGATGGTCATACCAGTTCCCCCCGGCGTCCGAGCTCGTCCGCGAGGGCGTCCCGGGCGTGCTGCTCGTGGACGGTCAGCTGCGTGAGCTTGTCCTCCAGGACCCAGCGGCGGAACCGCGGCTCGTGAAGTCCGCGGACCCCGAGAATCAACGGCACCCCGTTGTCCGTCCACGCCACTACCCGGTGGTGTCGGGGTTCGCACCCGGTGCGGATTTCCTTGACGCGGATCAAGTCGTTCGTGTTGAGGATCATGCTTTTTCCAATCTGTGCTGCAGTTGTGCGAGCTGTCGCCGGATATCCGGTAGCGCCCATTGCGGGATGAAAACGGTGGCGTTCTCCGTGGTGATGAACACGCCGGCCTTCTTGTTCTGCGAACCGGGGGTCAGTCGGAGCGTCCGCGGTTCTTGTGGGAGTCCCATTCCTCCACCTCCTCCCGCTGCTCGTAGAGGTCCACCATCCGGTCGGAGATCTCCAGTACCCGGTCCAGGGGAACGAACGCTTTGACGAACGGTCCGAGCATCAACGCGATGCCGTCCACGGGGTTCGTGTCGCGGTCCCAGACGTAGGGCACGGCGCGCAGTTTCTTGCTCACGAGTGCCCCCCGTTGGTGAGGAGGACACGGGCGGTGTCCCGGTCGGTGACGTGTGTGGTGTGGTCCCACCCGTCGTGCCAGTTCACGGGGCAAGCGGTGATTTTGTGCGCCGCCCGCGTGCCGGTACAGGTGAGGCACACCACCGTGTTGTCGATCAGCATGTGCGGAGCGTCCCGGCCGAGGGGGTGGGAGCACACTGCGCAGGTGAATGCTTGGGTCATCGGTAGTCCTTGGGAATGGGACTGCCCACCCGATGCGAATCGGGTGGGCAGCTGGGGGACGTGTTCAGGTTGGGGGGGTGGCAGGGGTGGCCCGGTCACTTCACCACCTCCAAGTGGTGCGTGTTATGTCTGTTATGTGTGTGTTGTTGGTGGGAGTCCCCGGGGTCAGACGACACACTCGCAACAGACATAACAGGGCCGTACAGGCCGCGTTGCAGCTTCTCGATCCGGCCCGCCTCGCACGCCCGTCCGAGGTAGGTACGGACCTTGGAGACCTCCCACCCCAGCAGCGTGGCGAGGTCCGTGGCCTTCGTCCCCTCCGGGTACTGGTGGACCTTCGACACGAGGTCGGCCATCGGATCGCCCACCCCCGCGGTGGCCCTGCGCTGCTCCACAGCTCGCGCCGCCTCCAACAGACTTGCCCCTTCGAGAGTCCAGGACCCGTCCGTGAGGTTCACCGCATACTCACCTTCCACAGCGTCGCGGCTCGTGACGTGGAGAGTGGCACCGTCCGCGTGACGGTCCCGACGCAGCACGAGGATGCTGTCCGCGGCCCCGGCCAGACCCTGCGTCCCGGACACACTGTCCAGGAAGTCCGACGCCTCTCCCTTACGAGTGTGGTGGACGATCAGCAGCGAGGAGCCGGGGCGGGCGTCCACGAGATCCTTCAACGCCGTCATCTGCGAGTAGTCCTTGCCGTACGCGTCGTTGCCCCCGTAAACCCCGCGGATCTTGCCGAGCGTGTCCAAAATGACCAGCGGCTGCTCCTGGGCGTGGCGCTCCAAGAACGCGTCGATCGTGGGCACCGGCCCCGCTGGCAGATCCGTCATAAACGTGAGCCCCGCGGGGCCGTCCTCCACACCGATCGTGCGCAGCCGGGACAACAGACGGCGCTTGCCGTCCTCCAGCGCCAGGTACAGGACGGGGCGCCGGTCCACCCGGATGCGGCCGAACGCGTAGCCCCCTGTCGCGGCCGCAACCCCGAGCCCCAGCACCATCCAACTTTTGCCGATCTTCGGGGCCGCGGTCAGCAGCGTGAGCCCTTCCGGGATTACGCCAGGCACGACGTACTCCACGGGCGGGAATTCTTGTTTGGTGAGCCAGTCCGCGCCGAACGCTTCGTCCAGTGGGTCTGGTGCAATAGGGCCTTCATCGTTCACGCGGCCCTCCTTCCATCAAATTCGGTATCCCGTCGCTGCGGGAACATTTCTCGGCGCTGCGCATCCGTTAGCGGGTAGTCGTAACCCGCGATCGGGTTTTCCTCCCACGGGGGTGCGCCCATTTGGTCGGACAGTGATTTCTTGACGACGTGCTGGACGAGTGAGGGTAAGGATTCTTGGTGATGCTGGCGTCCCATGACCGTGCCCAACAAGTACGCCGCCCTGACCTCTGGATTCGGGTGATCCAGACAGGCCAGGGCGGCGCGCAGGGTTTCGGTGGGGACGCCCTCGAAGGCGCCCTCCACCGGAATCAGCCGGTGACCGCGGTGACGAGAGCGGCGGCCACGAACAAGTAGCCGAGGATGCCCAGCGCGAGGGTCAGGGGTGTGACTCGTGCGAGGAGATTGCGGATCATGCCGCGTCCCCCTCGTCATGCTGGGGCCAGTGCGCCAGCACGTAGCACGCGGGGCACAACTCGTCTCCGGGGTTCGTCCCGTGGATCGAGACCAGCGCAGGACGCTTCTGCCAGCGGTAGGAGCACAGCGCGAGGTACACCGGCGCATTCCCGTCCAGAACGCTCTTATCCAGCCGGGCGGTGTTCAGCAGGTGGACGTACTCGGCGGGGTCGCGGGGTACGGTGAGCGACCCCAGTGCGGTGGCCCCGTAGTGCTCCAGGTAGAAGCGCAACTGCGCTTTGTACCTCGTGCGGCGCAGACCGTCCTTCACGGCCGCGTTCATCGGGTCACCTCCGTGCCGTCCAGGTGCGCCTCCTGGGATGCCCACCACGCGCACAACCGGTCCAGGGCGGCGCGGATCTCCTCGGAGGTGCCCTCCGTGATGGTCAGCTCCAGGTTGTATCGCGTGTCCTCCGGCGCCCGCGGGTACCTCACGGACTCGGCGTAGAAGTCATCCTCGGCGACCAGGTCCGCACCCCAGAAGAGCAGCGAGCCGTCCGTGTCGCACTCAGCCCGGAACCTGGGCGGGACGTTCGCGGGGCGGGCGGGTGCGTTGATAGTCTGGAACATGTGAAGCTCCTCGTTCGAAGGGGTATTTCTGTTCAAGGCCGTCCCGTCGTCGATCGCCAAATTTTCGACGGGGCGGCCAATTTCATGCCCGGTGCGGGCGGTGTCGTGGTAATCCTCAATGGGCTCCTGGACGGCGCCCCGGGGCCGGCGCGGACTCATTGGATCAGCTCCCGCACGAACTCGTGGACAGCTACGGAGCCGCGGCCGGTGGCGCGTTCCCCGGTGTCGTCCCGGTAGGTCAGCGGGGACGGTCCCACGTCGAAGAACGCACCGTCTTCGGCGGCCATGACGTACTTGGCAGCCCGCTCGATGGAGTTCCGTGACATCCGGTAACCGTGCGCCGCGGCGTGGTCACGGACCCGTTGCTTCGTGGCCGCGTATCGGCCCGCGGGCATGATGGACCCTGGCGCGGCCCCCGCGGACCTGTGAGCTTTCGCCCTGGTGCTTGCCGGTTCAGGCCTTCGCTTCAGCAAGCTGCTCCGCCTCCCACTTCACGCACTCCGCGAGGGGGTACCGGACAAGACTTCCGACCTTGAACCCCCGCGGCCCGTAGCCGGTCATCCTCCAGCTGCGAACGGTTTGCAGCTTCACCCCGTAGCGGTCCGCGAGGTCCTGCATGGACAAGAACCGATCTTCCATAGCTTCCTTCCCAATCGTCCGCGTTGGATTGGCCAACCCAACCGAGAGTAACGATACACGCGCGTTTGAGAATGTCAATCGACACGTGCGAGCATGGGGCGCATGGAGATACCAGCGCGAGAACTACTCGAAGAGGACCGCTTCCGACAGTCCCTGCGGCAGTGCAGAGAGGAGCAGGGGCTCTCAATGGGAGAGCTGGCACGCCGGATGGTGGACGCCGGGTGGTCAGACTTTCACCAAGCGACCGTGAGTCGGATCGAGAAGGGCCAGCGGCCCGTCCGCCTCGGCGAAGCACGCGCCCTGTCTCGCCTACTGGGGGTGCACCTCGGCTACATGACCGCGCCCAATGAAGAGTCCAGGACGCTGCAAAGGTTTTGGAGCGAAATCGAAGCGGCCAACTCATACCGCACCAAGGTCGTTGCCTACGTTCGCGACTGGGAGGAAAGCCGGGGGGCACTACGGGGTCTACTACGAGACATGGAGAGGTTGGACGTCTCTTCCCTCCTCCTCGAAGAAGGGCAAGCCAATCTCGAACAAGCCAAAAAGTGGGCCAAGGCCTACGTCGATGAAGATCTACATGCCCTAGTCGAACGAGCCGATTACGAGGCATTTGGTTGGATCGCAGATGAGGCCGAACGACGTAAGCAAGACGGGGTAGACGGGGAGGGCCTTGACGAGCCCAATGAGCTCGATGAGTAGGCCACCGCTCCCCCTAGGCACCGCTGGTGACTTCACCCTCACCACCATGCCCAACGGCCACATGCGCGCCCGCACCCGCTACCGGGACATGGACGGGAAGATCCGGCTTATAGAACGGCACGGGAAGTCCGAGGCCGCAGCGAAACGGGCGCTCCGAGAAGCGATCGCGGATCGACAGACTCCCACCAACGGGACCATCGAGCGCACCACCCGCGTTGCCGAGCTCGCCGCCGTCTGGTGGGTGGTGTTTCAAGACAAAGACTCCGCGCCGGCCACCGTTCGCCGATACCGGGAGGTCCTGGACTGGTACATCCTCCCAAAGCTCGGAGCCGTCCGACTCAACGAGTGCTCCGTGGGGCTGTTGGACAACGTGCTCCAGTCGATCAAAGTCACTCACGGTGCTGCGACTGCAAAGCTCTGTCAGACGGTCATGCGGCACCTGTTTTCCCTCGCGACACGGCGAGACGCGATCCCCTCCAACCCCATGCTGTCCGTCGAGCCCGTACACGCCCCGCAGAAGGCCGTGGACGCTCTCACGGTGGATCAGGTGCACAAGCTCCGTGAGCAGCTCCCACAGGGCGACCTACGGGACGTTCTGGACGTGCTGCTCGCCACCGGAGCGCGCATCGGGGAAGTCCTCGCGCTGCGCTGGGAGGATGTGGAGATCGACACGGACACGCCGCGGTTGTCGATCACGGGGACAGTGGTGCGCGGGCCGGACGGGAAGATCCAGCGGCAAGCGCACCCGAAGTCAGCCGGGTCGCATCACCGGCTGTTCCTGCCCAAGTTCGGCGCAGACGTGTTTCGCCGGCGCCAGCACTGGACGGCACTCGTGTTCCCCAGCGGACGCGAGACACCGATGGACCCCAGCAACTTCCGAAAGAAGTGGCGCGCCGCACTGAAGGGCAGCGACTTCGAGCACGTCCACCCGCACATGATCCGCGCCACCGTCGCCACCCGCCTCGCGCACGCATCATCCGTGGCCGCGGCCTCCGCGCAACTCGGTCACGCATCCGAAGCGATCACGCTGCGGCACTACGTTCAGAAGCTCGCGGACGCGCCGGACGCCTCCGCTGAACTGGAAGCTTTCCCAGGAAAGTAGTGGGTTTCAGATGGATTGCGGACCCCGTAACACGGAAAATCGCCCTCCCGCTAAGCATCGTGCCTAGTGAGAGGGCGATTTCTGTAGGGCGGGTGGGGCTTGAACCCACGACCCAAGGATTATGAGTCCTCTGCTCTGACCAGCTGAGCTACCGCCCCAGGCTCGGCGCCCGGTGACCGAGCGCCGCTCCACGGTACCGCACACGGTGAGCAGAACCGGTGCACACGGGGGCGGAGCATGGCCCACGTCCCCCGTCGTGCCCGGGAAGTGTACGAGCGCAGGCGGGTGTCCACCCACAGCGCCGTGACCTCAACGGCTGGCGCCCGCGTAGATCCGCTCGAAGGTCTCCAGGGTTCTGGTGAACGAATGCTGCGCGACCATCTCGTGGCTGCGGGCACCCATGGCGCGCCGCTGCTCGGGGGACGCGTCCAGCACGAGCTGCAGCTTGGCCGCGAGGTCGGCCGGGTCTCCCGGGGTGAACAGGTAGCCGTTGCGGCCCTCGTCCGCGAGGTGCGGCAGCGCACGGGCGTTGGCCAGCACCACCGGAGTGGACGCGCTCATGGCCTCCAGGGTCACCAGGGACTGCAGCTCCGCGGTGCCAGGCTGGCAGAACACGTCCGCCCGCAGGTACGCGAGCCGCAGCTCCTCATCGGTCAGGAACCCCAGGAAGTGGACGCGGTCCGCCACTCCCCGCTCGTGGGCGAGTGCCACGAGGCGGTCCCGCTGCTCCCCCTCCCCCACGATTTCCGCGTGGATGTTCTTCTCCCGGGGGATCAGGGCCATGGCCTCGATGAGCTCGTTGACGTTCTTCTCCACCGCCAGCCGACCGCAGAACAGCACCACCGGGTGGTCCGGATGACGGATCTCCTCGCCCGCCGTGGCCTCGTAGTGCCCGGCCTCGATGCCGTTGGACACCGCGACCGCACGGTCCGGCACCCCGTTCTCCACCATGGTGCGCACGGCCAGCGGCGTGGGGGCGGTGATCACGTCGCAGTGGCGGAACACCCTGGCGATGTCCCACCAGGAGACCTTGCGGTAGCCCCGGATGAACCACTCCGGGAACGGCAGGAAGGGCTCGATGTTCTCCGGGATGAAGTGGTTGGTGCCGACCACCCGGATGCCCCGGCGCGCCGCCTCGCGAATCATCAGTCGGCCGAGGATGTAGTGGCACTGGGCGTGGACCACGTCGGGTTGCAGCTCGTCGAGCAGCCGGGCCACCTCCCGCTTGATCTCCCACGGCAGGCACAGCCGGAAGTACGGATGGGTGGCCGCGTGGTGGGAGCGGAACCGGTGCTCCGTGATGCCGTGGTCCTCCATGGTCCGCGAGGCGCCGCGGGTGGGCATGGGAGCGGCCACGTGGACCTCGTGACCGCGTTCGAGCAGCCCGTGGGCCAGCCTGCGACCGAACTGCGCCGCCCCGTTGACGTCGGGCGGGTAGGTCTCTGCGGTGATCAGAATCTTCAAGGCGTTGGGTTCCGTACGTAGGTCACTGGTCGGCGTGGCCGGTCCGGCTCTCAGCCGAGGCGGACCGGGGACTGGTGCCGCTTCCCTGGCCCCGGGTGCCGTTGCGAGCAGCGGCTCGGCGCCTGACGACCTCCGGGTGGTACCGGGAGAGCAGGACCACGCCGACTATAGCAATCAGACCTGCCACGCCCATGCCCGCCCCCAGCACACCTGTGAAGGTGGGCCCGGCCTCTCCCAGCACTGCCAGCCCCAGCGCCACTCCCACCATGGGGTCCACCACCGTGAGCCCCGCGATGACCAGGTCCGGAGGCCCGCACGAGTACGCGCACTGCACCATCCAGCCCCCGAGCGCGGCCGCCACCACGACCATGAGCACGCTGAGCCAGTTCACGGCCGCGATCCCGCCGTCCCCCACTGCCGTGGCCACCAGGCGCACGAGCACCGCCACGAAGCCGTAGAGCACGCCCGCGCAGAGCACGTAGAAGATGCTGATCCGGTGCCGGCGCACGAAGATCTCCGCGATGCCCATGAGCACCACGAGACCCACCAGCATCAGCACCACCAGCCGCTCCGCCTCCGGGCCGGGCCGGTGCGCGGGGTCGGTTCCCGCCACGGCGCACACCACGAAGCCCGCACCGCCCGCGGTGCACAGGGCCACGGCCAGCCACGTGCGGCGGTTGATCCTCAGCCCCTCGCGGCGCGCGTGCAGCAGCGTGGTGATCACCAGGGCCACGACGCCGAGCGGCTGCACCACGGTCACGGTGGCCAGGGCGAGGGCCGAGACGTTGAGGAGCATCCCCAGCACGAGCAGCCCGGTCCCCGCGAGCCACCGTCGGTTGCGCAGCAGTGTAAGCAGCGCCCGGGGGCTCAGGGCTCCGGAGGTGTGGCCCGTGACGGCCCGGGACTGTGTCTGCGTGCCAACCGCCAGGCACACCGCCGAGGCCAGCGCGAGCGCGACCGCCACCCACTGGTTCATCGCAAGCCTCGCTGGGACGTCACGGTCCCATCGTAGGGTTCTCAGCCAGCGCCACTCTCCGGGCACACGCCGACGCCGCACGCGCACCCGGTCCGACGCCGCGCGCGCCACCCGTCCGACGTCTCCCTCACGATGCGGGCCCGCCACAGTCCCGGACGGGCGCTGTCCCGAACCCGAGGTGCCACGCCTCCGGGCACGCAGAAGGCCGGGTCCCGAGGGCCCGGCCTTCTGTGGACTCATCGGTTCCGAGGAACCGCGAGGGGTGCGTCTACTTCAGCAGCTTGCGCAGGAACACGAGGAACGCGGTGCCCGCTGCGGCAGCCACGGCCAGGGGCTGCCAGCGCTCGCTCAGCAGGTCCGAGGTGGAGGTGGATCCCTCCGGGCGCACGCCCTGGGAGCCGCCCTTCGAGGCGAACGTGGACTTGACCGATTCCTGGGTGGAGGAGAACGTCCGCGAGGTGCGGTTGACGAAGCCCTGGGTGGCGGACTGCACGGAGTCCACACGGTTCTGGGTGTCGTCGCGCAGGCTCTTGAGGTGCTCGCGGCGCAGCTTGAGGCGGTTCCGCAGCTGCTCCTCCGTGGGCTTGACCGGCTTGACCTGGTTGGGGTCGTTCGCGGCCTCCTCCTTCTCGCGCTGCTTCTTCTGCTCCGCCTCGTTGATGTCGCGCTGCACGCGGCCCTCGTTGTAGGCGGAGCCCTCCTTGACCACGCCGAGGTCGTAGCGCAGACCGAAGACGGCCTTCTCCGGCATGAGCGGCAGGGCGCCCTTGATCTTGGACACGCCGATCAGGGCGAGGATCGCGAGCACCACCAGGAACACCACGGCGAGCAGCAGCGCGGCCAGCCATGCGGGCATCACGTGCGAGAGTCCGGCGATGGCCGCTCCCACCAGGGCGATGACGGCGAGGCCCAGGAAGATGAGGCCCACCACCGCGAACGCGGCGCCGATGCCCAGCTTGATGCCCTTGGCCTTGAGCTCGAGGACGGCCAGCTGTGCTTCGTCCTTGAGCTGCTTGGGCAGCAGCCTGAGGAAGACCTTGACGACGTCCACGATGGACGCCGCGCCCGGCTTCTTGGTGGTGCGTGTTCCTGCCCTGGGTGAGTGGCCGCTGGTGGGGCCCACTGCATGGCTCATGCCGCCTCCGATGAGTACGTGGTGGTGTTCAAAAGGTCAGTCCGCTCCCAAAATACCACTGGCGGGCGCGCGGGCAGGCCATGCCCGCGCGCGCCGCCGGCGGCGTCGTGGTCACTGCAGGCGGCCGTCCTCCATGGTCACGCAGCGGTCCGCCAGCGGCACGAACTCGGTGTCGTGCGTGACCACCAGGGAGGCCAGACGGAACTCGTGGGTGAGGTTCGCGAGCAGCTCCATGATGGCGCGGGAGCGCTCCTGGTCCAGGGCGGCCGTGGGCTCGTCCACGAGCAGCAGCTGGGGGTCGTTCATGAGCGCCCGGGCGATGTTCACCCGCTGGCGCTGCCCGCCCGAGAGCTGGTGGGGGCGGCGGTCGCCGCAGTCCACCAGGCCCACCTGCTCGAGCAGCTCGTCGGCGCGCGTGCGGGCGGCCTTGAGCTCCTTGCCACGGGCGCCTGCCACGTGGGCCGAGAGCACGAGCTGCTCGCGCGACGTCAGGGCCGCGAGCAGGTTGGGCTGCTGGAAGACCATGCCGGTGTGGCCGCGGCGGATCCGGGCGAGCTCCTTCTCCGGCAGCTCGGTGAGGGACTCCCCCGCAACCATCACGGTTCCGGACGTGGGCTTGATCAGGGCAGCGGCGACGGCCAGCAGGGAGGATTTGCCGGACCCCGAGGGGCCGATCAGGGCGGTCATCTCCCCGCGCTGCAGCTCCAGGCTCACGCGGTCCAGCGCACGCACGGTGCGCGGGGTGCCGTCGTTGGCGGTGCCGTCCGGGTACTCGAGGGTGACCTCGCGCACGCTCAGTGCGGGCGCGGCGGAATCCTCGTCGGAGGTCTCGCCGGGGTGCCACCCTGCCTGGGGGTGGCGGGCGGCGTCGTGCTCGTGGCGGGGGTCGTGGGCGTGGCCCCGGTGGTGCTCGTGGTGCTCGGCGCGGTGGCGCGGTTCGGACTCAGCAGCATGCATGATCAGTTACCTCCCAGGGCAATCATCGGGTCGACGGTGGAGACGCGGCGAACGGCCAGCAGAGAGCCGAGCAGGCCGAGGACCAGCACCCCGACCACGGGCACGGCCACACTGGCGACGCTCAGTTCGAAGGGCACCGCGGAGCCGGCGAGCATTCCGCCCAGCAGACCCAGGGCACCGCCCACCAGGACGCCGACGGTCAGCACCACGGCGGCCTGCACGAGCGAGTCCACCACCACGTACGTGCGACCGGCCCCGAGCGCGCGCAGCACGGCGATGTCGCGGGTGCGCTGGATGGTCCACACGGTCAGGAAGGAGATCACGACCATCGCGCTGATCCCGTACAGGAACGCCTGCATCATGAGCAGCGATCCGCGCTCGGACTGGTAGGCGGGCAGCGCGGCGAGCGAGCCCTTGGTGTCCAGTGCCACGGTGTCGGAGTCGCCCGGAACGTCCTGGGGGTAGTCGGCGGTGGTCAGTGCCAGCGCGGTGGCCTGCTCCTCCGGGGAGGTGTGGGCCACGGCCGGGTAGTCCTCCGTGCTCATCCACGCCACGGGCACGTGGCTGTAGTACTCGTCCTCCGTGATCCCGGTGGCCTTCAGGCTGGTGCCACCCATGGACACGGTGTCCCCCACCGAGACCTTGAGGTCCTCGGCCAGGGTCTCACTGAGCACCACCTCGCCCTTGCCCGGGTGCGTGTCCCCGGAGGTCGCGGTGAGCCCGGGGGCCAGGGAGGTTCCCGGTTCCAGGGCGATCCCGGCCACGGCGGTGGTGTCCGTGCGGGCGGAGTCGTCCTCCGACTGCGCCCCGCGGCTCGCGCTGGTCTGGGTGATGCCGAGACGCTCGACCTGGTCCTCGCCCACGGCGTCCTCCCAGGCCGTCAGCTGCTTCTCGTCGATCTGCGACGTGGTGAAGGACGGCGTGTCCGAGTCACCCGGGGGTGCCTGGAGCACGATGCGCTGGGCTTCGAGACGCTCGAGGGCGGACGTGTTCTGATGACCCAGACCGTTGGTGAGGCCCGTGAGCAGGACCAGCAGCAGGGTGATGAGAGCCACGACCGTGGCCAGCAGCGCGAACCGGCCCTTGGCGAACGTGATGTCCCTCAGGGACAAGAACATGGGAACTCCCGTGACGTAGTTTTCTGGACTGTTCCCAGTCTCGTGCGCTGCGGCCCGCCGCGGATCGCCAGCGCGGTTGAACCGGGCCGCGCAGGCGGTTGATCCCGGAATCAACCGATCGGTTGATGCCCTTGCAGGCCACGTGCGTACCATGACCACGGAGTCGGCCACTCCTGCCCCCGTTCCCCGGCCGCCGTCCAGGAAGGCAGATCGTGCGTCAGGAGTTGTCCACCCCGGCCCTGCTTCGGGTCATGCGGGTCTCGCTGCACCTGAGCTTCGCGGCCCTGCTTGGTCTCGCGGTGCTGCGCACGCTCATGCAGCCGCCCGGCGGTGGTGCCGCCACAGCAGTGGTGCTCGTGCTGTCCGCCCTGCTCACCGCGACCTACGTGCTCGGCACCACGGTGGAGAACCGGGTGGCCGGCGGTCGCGCGAACCCGGCGCGGCTGCGCTGGACCCCCGTGTGGCTGGGCTCGGTGACCGTCCTGTGGATCGCCCTGGCGCTGCTGAGCCGGGATTTCGCGTGGGTGGTCTTCCCCCTCTTCTTCCTCTACCCCGTGCTGCTGCCCCCGGCGGTGGCCCTGGTCAGCATCGTGGTACTCACCGGCGTGGTGGTGCTCTCCCAGCTGATCCACGTGCCCTCGGGGACCTTCACCGCGCCCATGGCCGTGGGCCCGAGCATCGGGGCGGTCGTGGCGGTGCTGGTCAGCTACGGCTACCGCGCCCTGTACCGGGACACCCGCCGCCACATGCGCGTGATCCGCCAGCTGGAGTCCACGCGCGCCGAGCTCGCGCGCCGCGAGCGCACCGCGGGCACCATGACCGAGCGGGAGCGGCTCTCCCGGGAGATTCACGACACCCTCGCGCAGGGCCTGACCTCGATCGTGCTCGTCTCCCGTGCGGCCCAGCAGTCCCTGTCCTCGGACGAGCGAGACGTGACCGCCACTCGGCTGGCCACGATCGAGGACACCGCCGCCGCGAACCTGGCCGAGGCCCGGCGGTTCGTCCGCGACCTGGCCTCCCCCGCCCTGGACGAATCCTTGCCCAGCGCGCTCGCCGAGGTCTGCCGCCGCACGGAGGAGGGCTCCCGCGCCGCCGGCACCGGGCTCTCGTGCGAGTTCCGCGAGCAGGGGACGCTGCCCGACCTCTCGGACCGGCAGCGCACGATGCTCATCCGTGCCACGCAGTCCACGCTCGCGAACGTCCTCTCCCACGCCCGTGCCACCCGCGTGGTGGTCACGCTGGAGGGCTGGGACGACGCCGTGGCACTGGACGTGGTGGACGACGGCGTGGGCTTCGATCCCCGCTCCGTGTCCCGCGCGCACGAGGACGACTCGTTCGGCCTCTCCCACCTGCGACGCCGCGCGGCCGAGCTGGGTGCCGAGCTCACCGTGGAGTCCGAGCCGGGCAGCGGCACCGCCGTGAACGTGCGGCTGCCGCTCACGCGGGAGACGTCGCAGGCGGGGGCGCCCGCCATCCAGGGGACCGGCGACGACGCCGCTCCCCCGGCCCTGGTGCCGCACCGCGGCGAGGGCGACCCTACGGCGTCGTCCACCGAAGCAGACCACCACCGACCCGGAGGCAGGGCCACCGCATGACCACCAGAGTGCTGCTCGTGGACGACCACCCCGTGGTGCGCGCCGGACTGAGGGCCGTGCTGGAGTCCCTCGGGGACATCACCGTGTGCGCCGAGGCGCAGGACGGGCGCGCCGCCCTGGAACGGCTGGAGGCGCCCGGGCACGGCGTGGACGTGGTGGTCATGGACCTGCAGATGGGCACCGGGATGGGCGGGCTGGAGGCCACCCGGCGGATCGTCGCCGCGGGCGGGCCCCCCGTGCTGATCCTCACCACCTACGACACCCAGGCGGACGTGGTCGCCGCGCTCGAGGCGGGAGCCACCGGCTACCTGCTCAAGGACGCGCAGCCGGAGAGCATCGGCCAGGCCGTGCACGACGCCGCCGCGGGCCGTCCCGTGCTCTCCCCCTCGGTCACGGCGCGGCTCATGAACCAGGTCCGCACCCCGGGGACCTCGTTGAGCCCGCGTGAGATCGACATCCTGCGGGGCCTGGCCACGGGCGCCTCGAACCGGGCCCTCGCGAGGTCCCTGTTCATCTCCGAGGCCACCGTCAAGACCCACCTGGTGCACATCTACGACAAGCTCGGCGTGGACAACCGCACCGCCGCCGTGAGCCGTGCCCGGGAGGAGCACGTCATCTGAGGGGTCTGCCCTCACGCAGACGCCGCGCGGCGAACACCGCGACGAGCGCGCAGAGCCCGCTCACGGCCCCGAGGGCAAGTCCCGCGCCCGGCCAGCCGCCGAGCGAGAGACCTGCTGCGGCGACCGTGGCTCCCACGCACACCCCCAGGCTCTGACCCGCGCCGTTGAGCCCGAGCACCGTGCCGCGGTTCCCGGGGCAGCCACGGACCAGCAGCGTGGTCACGACGGCGGCCACCACCGCGTGGGTGAGCCCCAGCACCACCGTCATGACGATCGCCACCCCGCCGTGGTCCGTGACGAACAGTCCGTAGACCGCCGCGGCTCCCAGCGCGGCGGCCCCCGCGGCGAGCTGTGCGGCTCGGTGCCCGGCCGTCAGGGAGCGCAGGAACCGCCCGCCGAACCAGTTGCCCAGGAAGAAGGACAGCCCGGAGACGCCCCAGACCACGGAGATCAGCCCCGGGCCCGCGCCGAAGCGCTCGGAGCACAGCACGGCCAGGTAGGACAGCTGCCCCATGAACGAGGTGGTCCGCAGGACGGACACCAGCAGGAGGGCACCCACCCCGGGCATCCTGCACGCGGTGCGCAGAGCCTGCCCGTACCCGGGTCTGACGCCCGTCCCTGCCGGGGTGCTCCTCCCGGCAGCGGCCGGCCTCCCCCGGCGGAGAAGAGCGACCGCGGTGAGCCCGGCCAGTGCCACCACCGCCAGGAGGTCCCCGCGCCAGCCCCACCACCGGGCGGACAGCGCGAGGACCGGCGCGCCGAGAACTGCCGTGAGGGTCATCGTGGCGGAGATCTGCGTGGCCGCACGGCCCGCCGTGGCGCCGTCCGCGAAACGGTCCGCGGCCATGGCCGAGACCGCGGGGTTCAGCACGCTCGTGGCCGCGCCCACGAGCAGGCAGAAGACCGTCCAGGACCACACCGCGCCGTGGACCGCCGCAGCGCACGCGAGGCCGATCACCGCGAGCGCCCCGGACGCAAGTGCACCCCGGGGCACGCGATCCAGCAGGGGTGCACAGCCGAGACCCACCAGCAGCGCGGCCACTCCGCCCGTGCCGCGCAGCCAGCCCATGAGCGCGGCATCGCTCTGCGCGTCGCGGGTGATCTCCACGAGCGCCGTGGAGTACAGGGTGAACGGCACGAGTCCCAGGGCACTCGCCCCCAGCAGCGGCCAGATCCGGGCGGCGATCGCGGCGTCCCCCAGGGCGGCGTCGGGGTGGGGAGTCGGCGCGCGGGTGCCGGTCGTCACCGCTGCGGGCTCCCCGCCCGCCCGTGGGGCAGACGGTCACGGGCAGCCGGCGGGTCCACTCCCCGTTCTCCGGCGCGCGCCCCCGCCCCGCTCACCGCAGCCCCTTGGAACGCAGGTAGTCGGCGAGCTTCTGGGCGCCGTCCATGTTGCGGGGGCTCGAGACGGCCTCCCCGTAGTCCATCACGTAGATGTTCCCGTTCTTCACGGCGGGCGAGTCCTTCACCGGGGACTCGTTCTTGAGGTAGTCGAGCTTCTCCTGCACGGGCTGCTTGTTGTAGTCGACCACCACGATCGCCTGGGGTTCGCTCGTGACCACCGACTCCCAACCCACGGTGTCCCAGCGGGCGTCGAGATCCTTGGTGACGGAGGTGGCGCCGGCCAGCTCCACCATCCCGTTGAGGGCGGTCCGCCTGCCCGCGGTGTAGGGCTCGGAGGTTCCGGAGTCGTAGACGAACACGCGGGCCGGGTTCTCGGGACGCGGTGCCTCCTGCAGGGCGCGCCGCTTCTCCTCCAGCTGCCCCACGAGCTCCTGCGCGCGGTCCTCGACGCCGAAGATCGTCCCCAGGTCCTTGAGGTCCGCGTTCGTGGCGTCCAGCGGATCGGGGTCGGAGGTGTCCCCCTGGTAGCCCTTGCAGGTCTCGTGCTGCATGTAGGAGTTGATCCCCACGCCCTGGAGTGAGTCCGGCGTGACCCCGCGGGCCTCGCTGAACCCGGCCTGCCAGCCGGCGAAGACCCAGTCCGCCTGCGCGCTGACCACGGCCTCCTGGCCCAGCACCGTGTCGGAGATGGTCTCGGTCCTGCCGTAGTCCTCCTTGTAGGGGGACTTCTCGATCACGCTGCTCACGGTCTGCGGGAGCACGATTCCCCGCATCTGCTCCGCGAGCCCGAGCGAGAACATCTTCTCGATGGCCGAGACGTCGTACGCCACGGCCTTCTGCGGGGTGGGGTACGTGCTGCTGCGCCCGCAGTTCTCGATGGTCTTCTCCGCGCCCGACGCCGCGTCCTTCTGGACCTGCGCGCCGCAGCCGGTGAGCAGCAGGCTCGCCACCAGTCCCACGGCCAGGGGCGCGCCGCGGCGGGTCAGCGCCCGGCCGCGCCGGGGTGCGCCGCGGTGCACGACGCCGCCCGGCCCGTCCGCAGCGCCGGTCGTCCGCGCCTGCCGGGCCGTCGCACCGTCCCGGTGCAGGTGTGGGCGGCGGGTCTCGGGCATGACGGCGCCGCCGATCGGGCGCTCGACGCCGTGGGTGCCGGAGCCAGGGGGTGTTCTCATGAGGGGTCCTCTCGGTCGATGGGGAACAGCAGATGGGGTGTCCCGGTGTCGGGACGGGTGATCAGCAGGGGCCGCACGCCGTAGACGCGCTCCACGGTGTCCGGGTCCAGGGCCTCGTGGGCGGGGGCGTCGGCCACCACCCGCCCCTCGGCGAGCACCACGATCCGGTCGCACAGCGCGGCGGCCAGGTTGAGGTCGTGCAGGGCCAGCAGCACGGCAGGGCCGGTCCCGGCGGGGCCGCGCAGGGTGCGGAGCAGGTCCGTCTGGTGGCGCAGGTCCAGGTGGTTGGTCGGCTCGTCCAGCAGCAGGTACGGGGTGCGCTGGGCCAGGGCGCGGGCGATGAGCACCCGCTGGCGCTCGCCCCCGGAGAGTCCCAGGACGCTGCGGTGGGCCAGGTCCGCCACGCCCGCGCGGTTCATCGCATCCCGCACGACGCCGCCCAGCTCCTCCGCGCGCAGGCGCGGGTTGGCCACCGCACCCAGGCGCACGACCTCCGCGACCAGGAAGTCCAGCTCGCTCCGCTCGTCCTGGGGCAGCGCCGCGATCTGCGCGGCCGAGTCCCGGAAGCGCATCCCGTGCAGGGACTCGCCGTCGATCAGCACGGCCCCGCCGCACGGGCGCAGGGCCCGGTAGAGGGCCTTGAGCACGGTGGACTTCCCGCAGCCGTTGGGACCGACCAGCCCCACCACCTCCCCCGGCGCCACCCGCAGGGTGAGGCCCGCCACCACGGTGCGCCCGGCGACGTCGAGCCGCAGCTCCTGCAGCTCCAGACCGGTCCCGCGCGGCGGGGTGCCCACGGGAGCGGCGGTGGCCTGCCCGGAAACGTCGGCGGCCTGGCATGACGGCGCGGTGCCTTCGAGGTCCGGGCCGCGAGGCGCGGCGCCTCCGGGGCCGTGGCCGAAAGGCGAGGTGCCTGCGGGGGCCGGACCGGGCGGCGTCGTGCCCGGCGCGAGCTCGTTCGCCGCCGCGGCCGTGTGCCGCGGTGCGGGCGCCCTCACCGGGAGCCTCCGAAGACGTAGCCGGCGCGGCGCATCAGCACGAGGAACACCGGCACGCCGATCAGGGCGGTGACCACGCCGAGCGGCAGCTCACGGGGCGGCACGGCCACGCGGCTGAGCAGGTCCACCCACACCATGAACAGCGCACCCACGAGCGGGGCCACCACCACGGCGCGCCGGTGGGCCGGGCCCAGCACGATGCGGGTGGCGTGCGGGACCACCAGTCCCACGAAGCCAATGGTTCCCGCGACCGAGACCAGGGTGGCGGTACCCAGGACCGTGAGCGCGAACAGTTGCACGCGCATCCGGTCCGGGTCCACGCCCAGGCTCGCAGCGGAGCCGTCCCCCATGGACAGGGTGTCCAGGTCCTGGGCGCGCCACGCGAGCCACACGAGGCACAGCGCGGTGGCCGCGACCGGCGGGGGAAGCTGCTGCCACGTGGCCGCGCCCAGGGAGCCGAGCATCCAGAACATGACGGTGCGGGCGGCGTCGCCCTTGGCGTCGAAGAAGACGATGGCGGACATCAGCGCCTGGAACCCGAACGAGAGCACCACGCCCGTGAGGATCAGCCGCACGGGCGCCACCCCGCCCGGGGCGCGGGACAGCAGGTACACGAGCACCGACGCCGCCAGCGCCCCCAGGAACGCGGCCGCACTCAGCGCGAGTCCCCCGAGCGCGGAGAACAGTCCCCAGGAGACGACGGCGCTCGCGCCCACGGCCGCGCCGGAGGAGATCCCCAGGATGAAGGGGTCCGCCAGGGGGTTGCGCACCATGGCCTGCGCCGCGATGCCCAGTACGCTCAGCCCCGCTCCCACCACCGCGGCGAGCAGCACCCGCGGGGTGCGGATCTGCAGCACCACGGTGTAGTCGGTGAAGTCCGCCGCAGGGATTGCGCCGCCGGTCAGCGCGGCCCAGAAGAACCGGGCGGTGTCCGCCACCGGAATCTCCGCGGCACCCCACGAGACGGCCACGGGGACGGAGACGCCCAGCGCTACGAGCAGCGCGAGCACCAGCAGCGCGTGGGCGCGGGGTGAGAATCGGGGCGTCGTGTGCATAGCGCTGTAATGATAATCATTCTCATTTACGACAGCCAAATCGCCCCCTGCGCCCAGAGTGGTCGGCAACGAACGATGTGCGGAGACGGCCCCCATGGACGGGCGAGGCGTGCGGCTCCGGGGCGCCGGTGGGAACACGGTCGGGCGGGTGCCCGGGCCGCCCGCGCGCCGTCGTCCGGGGCACGAGCGCGGAACGGACGGGCGACAGCGTTGGTCGGCACGTTAGCCGAGCAGGACTCTTCGAGCGGGGCCTGGCGAGCGGACGGCTGCGTGTGCCGGCACATCTGCCGAGCAGGACTCGTCGAACAGAGCCCGGCGAGCGGGCGGCGTCGTTCGCCGGGGCGTCAGCGGGGCACGGCCTGGGCGATCAGTTCGGCGGTGCGGCGCGGCTGGTCGAGCATCACGAAGTGCCCGCTGCGGGACAGCACCACTCGGCGCACCGCGGTCTCGCGCGCCAGCTGCCCGGCCTGGGCCAGGACCTGGCGCACCCACCGGGAGAGCCCCGGGCGGGGCAGGAGCCCGTTGGCGGCCACGACCGTGAGGGGCACGTGCGGATCCAGGGGATTCTGCTCGCGCAGCTCGCGGAGCCGGTTCATGCAGGAGACGTAGCCCGCGAGCTCGCGCAGGGACGCCAGCAGAGTGCTCGCGGCGGCACCCTCGGACCGCAGGCCGCCCAGGTGGTGGGCCACGCGGCGTCGGCCCGGGACCAGGGCCGCGGACAGGGCGGGGCCCACCGCCCGCCAGATGCGGCGTGCGGAGCGGGAGCGGATCACGGGGTGGGTGCCGTGGCGGAACCGGTGCGCGGCCCGGGCGCCGTCGTGGTCGGGGTCCGCGCCCTCGGCCTCGGGAACGGAGCCGTCCAGGAACACCAGTGAGGCCAGCCGTCCGGGCTGCAGACGCGCCGCGGCCTCCACGACCGCTGCGCCGAAGGAGTGGCCCACGGCGGTGACCGGCCCGGCGACACCCAGAGTGTCGAGGACCGCGAGCAGCCGGGCCGCCTCGGTGTCCAGGTCCGGGAGGGTCTTGGCCACGTCCTGACCGGGGGCGTACCCGGGGCGGTCGAGGACGATCACACGGTGATCCCCGCGCAGCAGCTCGACCACGGGAACCCAGTCCCAGAGCACCGAGGCCACGCCGGAAGCGCACAGCACCACAGGGCCGGAGCCTACGTCGAGCACCCGGGCGGGAGCGCCCCCGACCATGTGCTCCCTCAGGTGCTCCCGCCACAGTGCCGCGGTGTCCCGGTTCACGCGGACACCGCCCGTCTCGCGACCCCCACCCGTTCCACGACCGGCAACCCGGCGGCGGCCACGAGCCAGACGACGATGGCCACCATCGAGATCCGCTGGGTGATCCCCTCGGTGGGAATCCTGGTGAGCAGGGCGTCCACCGCGGACAGGGCGATGGTCACGACGCCCACCCAGCTGGCGATCCGGGTCACGCGGTCCGCGGCGGTGCTCAGCACCAGCGACGCGAGCATGGCCACGACGAACGCCGTTCCCGCCACGGCGGAGGATGCGGTGTGCATGTGGTGCTGCAGCGGCAGCGTTCCCGCGGCTTCGGCGGCGGCGCACTCGGGTGAGACCGAGGGCGCGCACGTCATGGGATTGATGGCGTCCACCACCGTGGCCGCACCCGCCACGGCCAGCGCCGCGCACCACACCCGCACGGCCCACCGCGCACGACGCCGCGTGGGCCGAGAGGCGTCCAGCCCACCGAACCCGCCGGGCAGCCCGCGCCACAGCGTCCGGGCCCGGGCGTAGGAGAGCACCGCCATCACGACCATCAGCATCCCGGCCACCCCGTCCGTGGTGCGCAGGAGTGTGGCGGCAGGGCGGTCCGCCACGAAGTACTCGGAGGCGTAGGAGGTCCAGGGGTGCAGCTGCGGATCGAGCAGTGGCGCAACGAGCCAGGTGGAGTAGAGGACGGCGATCAGCGCCGCGAGACGGCGGGACGCGAGGGTCATGGAACCGGGTCACCCGCCTGTCGTGGTCATGGAGTTGCGAAACTGCAACAGAAGTTCACTGTATCGGTGCCCTACTCGGAGTCCACGGGCCCCGAGAGCTACGCACGAATCCGTGACCAATCCGCCACCACGAGCGTCTCCAAACATGGAGAAAGCCGGGCCCGTTCTGCGTCTCCGCAGGTCAGACCCGGCTTGCTTGCTCCCCCGACTGGACTCGAACCAGTAACCCTTCGATTAACAGTCGAATGCTCTGCCAATTGAGCTACGGGGGAATGCACATGTTGCTGCGCAACGAGACGATACTTTACAGCTCCCGCCGGGCTTCCTCAAATCGCCCGGGCGAGCCGTTCCCGGGTCCGCAGCCCACCGGGTGGGGGTCCGTGGGGATCGGACGCTGGCCACCGGCAGCCCGCCGTGAGTCAGACCCCCATGAGGCTGCGCCGCTGCAGCTCCAGGTCCAGCAGCTCGCGGTTGAGCTGCTGGTAGAGGTCCGGCTCGCGCTGGGCGTTGAGCCGGTTGAGGTGCGCGAGCTTGTCGGACTTCTCCCGGTTGATGTGCATCTCCACGAGCGAGGTGATGACCCCCACCGCGTAGTTGCGCATCTGCTGCTCGGTGGCCGCGGGCAGCGGTGTGACGGACAGTTGCGCCAGGTAGCCGTGCAGGGGTTCGGGCAGGTGGTTCCGCACGGCTTCCAGCCACACCCGGCCGCCCTGGACACCCTCTCCCAGGTCCGCGCGGGCACCCACCACGGCGTCGTGCATGACCTGGTGCACCCGGTACGTCATGCCCGCGGACTCGAAGTGCCCCCAGTAGGCCAGCGGCACGAGGTCCGGGACCTGCAGCACCACTTCCAGCGCCTCACGCTCCATGCGGGACACCGGCTCCCGGGGATCGGGGAGCTCCACGGTGCGCGGCTCTTCGGGGGAACCATCGTGAGTGCCGGCCGCTCCCCGCGATGCCTGCGGGTCGTGGTCCGCTCCCCCGCGCGAGGGGACCTGGGCCTGCTGCCGGCCGCGAGCGCCGTCGTACCCGGAACCGGCCGGTCCTGCTCCAGAACGCCCCGAACCCGCGGGCCCCTGGCCGGAAGGGCCGGAGGGCCCTGAGCCAGCAGATCCCGGGCCGCCGCGCTGCGCGGACTTCGCCGCGGCCGTCACCGCGCGCATCACCTCGTCCGTCTCGATCCCGAGCCACCCCGAGAGCTCCCGCGCGTAGGCCGGGCGCAGGGAGGGGTCGCGGATTTGAGCCACGATGGGCGCGCACGCCCGCATGGCGCGCAACCGCCCCTCGAGGCTGTTGACGTCGTACTCCTTGATGGTGGCCCGCAGCGCGAACTCGAACAGCGGGGTGCGCGTCTCCACGAGGTCCCGCACGGCCACGTCCCCGCGGGCCAGGCGGAGGTCGCACGGGTCCATGCCGTGCGGCTCCACGGCCACGTAGGTCTGGGCCACGAACCGCTGGTCCTCCTGGAAGGCGCGCAGCGCAGCCTTCTGCCCGGCGGCGTCGCCGTCGAACGTGAAGACCACCTCGCCGCCGGCGGAGTCGTCCGAGAGGAAGCGGCGCACGATCTTGATGTGCTCCGGTCCGAACGCCGTGCCGCACGTGGCCACCGCCGTGGAGACCCCGGCCAGGTGGCACGCCATGACGTCCGTGTAGCCCTCCACCACCACCACCTGCTTGGTCTTGGCGATGGGCCGCTTGGCCAGGTCGATGCCGTAGAGCACCTGGGACTTCTTGTAGAGCTGCGTCTCGGGGGTGTTGAGGTACTTGGGGCCCTGGTCGTCCTCGTAGAGCTTGCGCGCCCCGAAGCCGATGACCTCCCCGGCCACCGCTCGGATGGGCCAGATGAGCCGACCACGGAAGCGGTCGTAGAGCCCGCGGTTGCCCTCCGAGAACATGCCGGTGAGCTTGAGCTCCTGCTCCGTGAACCCCTGCTTGCGCAGGTGGTTCAGCAGGTGTGACCAGCCCTGCGGCGCGTAGCCCACCCCGTAGGTGCGGGCGGCGTCCTGGTCGAAGCCGCGCTCCCCCAGGAACTTCTGGGCGGCGGCGGCCTGGCGGGTGTAGAGGTTGCGCTGGAAGTACTCGGCGGCCACCTTGTGGGCGTCCAGCAGACGTTGGCGGCGGCCCACCTCCTCGCGGTTGGGTGCGCCGCCCTGCTCGTAGTGCAGCTCGTAGCCGATGCGCGCGGCCAGCCGCTCCACGGTCTCCGTGAACGGGGTGTGGTCCATCTCCATGAGGAACGCGATGACGTCCCCGGACTCGTCGCAGCCGAAGCAGTGGTAGGTGCCCATCTGCGGGCGCACGTGGAAGGACGGCGAGCGCTCGTCGTGGAACGGGCACAGCCCCTTGTAGGAGCCGATCCCCGCGGGCTTGAGCGTCACGTACTGCTCGACGACCTCGCGGATGTCCGTGCGCGCGCGAACCTCGTCGATGTCTTCACGCTTGATCAGTCCGGCCACTGGGCCAGTTTAGGCACCCCGTCAAACCGCGGACGACGCCGCCCGGGCGGGTGTGCAGGGCGCCCGCTCACCAGAGCGGCTTGTCCCCCGTGCGCCAGTTGGTGCCCCGGATCCTGTCGTGCAGCGCCACGGCCGAGTGGTCCGTGAGGCACGCGATCTGGTCCACCACGAGCCGCAGCCTGGCGGCCTCCGCCCCCGGCCCGTCCGCCACTGCCCGCCAGTCCGCGGCGAACTCCGGGGAGAGGAACCGGCCGTCGGTCTCCATGAGGGCCTCCACCAGGATGGTGAGGATCTCGTGCTGATTCTCGTACAGGGGCATGGCGTCCCGCACGGTCATCACGAACGCGGTGGCGATGCCCTTGAGCACGCCGATCTCCAGCTCCGTCTCCCGGGGCACCACGAGGGACGCCCGGTAGCGGGTGAGCCGGTCCTCCCCGGCGACCTCCCGGGTGGCCTCCACCGCGGACATCGCGAAGCGTCCGATGAGCTGGCTGGTCATGTTCTTGAGCCGCGCGAGGTCCCCGCGGGTGCCATCCATGCGCGGCACCCAGGCCGCCGTGGCCTCGAGGCGGCGCAGGGCGGCGTCGAGCTCCTCGTCCGTGGCGTCCGGGAGGTACCAGCCGCGCGTGCACTCGATGACCCGCCCGCGCTGGGTGGGCTCGGCCAGCAGGTCCAGCTGCAGTGCGTGGGCGGCCACGGCGTCCTCCACGTCGTGCACGCTGTAGGAGATGTCGTCCGCGAGGTCCATGACCTGCGCCTCCAGGCACTTGCGGCTCTCCACAGCGCCCTCGCGGAACCACTCGAACACGGGGAGGTCGTCCTCGTACGCGCCGAACTTCCGGTTGGGGCGCCCGTCCGCCCGCGGCGGGGCGTCCGCGGCGGACCACGGGTACTTGCACGTGGCGTCCAGCGTGGCGCGTGTGAGGTTCAGCCCGGCGGGGTCCCCCGAGGGCGTCACGAGCTTGGGCTCCAGCCGCACGAGCAGCCGCAGTGTCTGCGCGTTGCCCTCGAAGCCCCCGATCCCCCGGGTCAGCTGCGCGAGCACCGTCTCCCCGTTGTGGCCGAAGGGCGGGTGGCCGAGGTCGTGGGACAGGCACGCGGCGTCCACCACGTCCGGGTCGCAGCCCAGCGCCTTGCCGAGCTCCCGCCCGATCTGCGCGACCTCCAGCGAGTGGGTGAGGCGGTTGCGCACGAAGTCGTCGGTCTGCGGCGCCACCACCTGCGTCTTGGCCGCGAGCCGGCGCAGCGCGGAGCTGTGCAGCACGCGCGCGCGGTCACGTTCGAAGTGGCTGCGGTGGCGGTTGTGGTGGTCCTCGCTGACGTAGCGCTCGGTGTCCGAGGGCTCGTAGCCGGGGGCCAGAATGCCCAGGCGGTCAGGGGTGTGCACGGCGCTCAGCCTCCCGAGACGTCGAGTTCGGCGTCCACGAGACCCAGCCGTTCGGCGTCGCCCAGGATCCGCGAGGACAGCCAGCCGTCCGGCAGGTGAGGCTTCTTGGGCGAGCCCGCGCGCCCGCGGGGCCCCTCCACGTCCGCACCCGGGTAGGGGGCGTCCAGGTCCAGCTGGTCCAGCAGCTCGCGCAGCGCGGCGAGGTCCGGGACCTGCGCCATCTTGGCCCGCAGCTCGCCGCCCACGGGGTAGCCCTTGAAGTACCAGGACACGTGCTTGCGGATCTCGCGGCAGCCCTTGGCCTCGTCCCCGAACTCCTCGGTGAGCAGCTCCGCGTGGCGGTACACGGTGTCCGCGACCTTGCGCACGCCCGGCCGGAAGCGGCGCGGGCTGCCCTCGAACGCGGCCTGCAGGTCCCCGAACAGCCACGGCCGTCCCTGGCAGCCGCGGCCCACGACGACGCCGTCCACGCCCGTGTGCTCGACCATCCGCACCGCGTCCTCGGCGGAGAAGATGTCCCCGTTGCCGAGCACGGGAATGTCCGGAAGGGCCTCGCGCAGCCGGGCGATCGCGTCCCAGTTCGCCGTGCCCGAGTAGTGCTGCTCCAGCGTGCGCCCGTGCAGGGCGACGGCGGCCACGCCCTCGTCCCGGGCCATGCGCCCGGCATCCAGGTAGGTCTGGTGCTCGTCGTCGATGCCGATGCGCATCTTCACCGTCACGGGAATGTCCCCGGCCTCGCGCACCGCGGTGCTCACGATCGCGCGGAACAGGTCCGTCTTCCACGGCAGGGCGGAGCCGCCGCCGCGCTTGGTGACCTTGGGCACGGGGCAGCCGAAATTGAGGTCGATGTGGTCCGCACGGTCCTCCTGCGCGACCATCCGCACGGCCTTGCCCACGTTCACGGCGTCCACGCCGTAGATCTGGATGGAGCGCGGGGTCTCGTCCGGGTCGTGGTGGATGATCCGCAGGGACTCCGGCCGCCGCTCCACGAGGGCGCGCGCCGTGACCATCTCCGTCACGTACAGACCCCCGCCGTACTCGCGGCACAGCTTGCGGAAGGACTTGTTGGTCACCCCGGCCATGGGTGCCAGCACCACGGGAACGTCGATGGTCAACGGTCCAAGGTGCAGCGGCTTCAGGTTCAGCACGGCCGGTTCGCGGTCCGCGGTCTCAGTCGTCTCGGTGCTCATCGCCTGACATTGTCTCACCTGCGCGCAACGGGCCGCGGCCCCGTGGGTTGTCTCCCCGCACGCGGGGACGGCGACGCCGCCCGGCCCAGCACCGCACCCGCGCCCTCTAGCCGTACGGACCGGGGACGTTGGTCGAGCCTTACTTCGGGTGATTCTGCGTTAGTTCGTCAGCCAAGCTATGGATCCGTTCGACTGCCTCGTTGGGGTGCAGGACGCGGATGTGGTCCGCGAACTGGAGGAGTTGCCGGACGGACTCGACGTCCGGGTACTGCACGACGATCGAGCTCCACTCTGCGTCGGCGGCAGTGGCGGCTACGAGGCGTGTACCGAGGATGCGACGCGCTAGATCCAGCCGGGTGGAGCGCAGCAGTGCTCGCACCTCCACCGCCGGGACCGGCTGGAAGTCGTCCAGCAGACCCGCCCAGACAGTGCGGAGGTCCTGACCCGGGCGCAGCACTGCAGTCTGCGGCAATGGCTGATGGGCCTGGATGCGGCTGGTATTGAACATTCGTGGCTCACCGTCGACATCGGCGACGAGGTACCAGGTGGCGGCCTTGGTGGCCATGCCGTACGGGTCCACGACGAGCCAGTGGCCGGCCGACTGTCCGCTGCGGCGGTAGCGGATCCGCACGCGCTGCTTGTGGCGCGCCGCTTTGAGGAGGGCAGACAAATCGAGCTCGTGGCCTTCAGAGAACCAGCCCGCTGGATCGATGAGCAGGATGTCCGACAGAGGGGGCTGCGTAGTGGCCCCAGAGCTTCGGGCGGCCACGGCGGCGAGTTTCTCCTGAGCTCGGGTACCCACAGTGTGCAAGCCGACGTTCTCCAGTTGTTTGGGGTCAAGGCCGCTGAGCGTCAGCAGCTGGACCTCGGCCGGGTCCAGACGCGCAGGATCGAGTCGGGCCCGGCGGTCGAGGACAATGGCGCCGTGTCGTCCACGTTCGGTGTGGACTGGGACGCCAGCAGCCGACAGCGCCTCCACGTCGCGAAGGATCGTGCGCTGCGAGACCTCGAAGCGATGCGCCAGCTCCTTGCTGGTCATCCGCTCGTGGGTCTGCAGGAGCAACAGCAGCGACATCAGACGGGCGGACCTCATGAACCCCAATCCTCGCAAACAAACATGACATTGGATGCCTGGTTTGCCTGATCGGATGAAGTCATGTGTTCCGCCCGCTACTTAGGAGACCTGATGCCAGCACCCAACCTGTTCATCGTCTACGTCACGGACGTCACCGTCTCGACCGCGTTCTACTCAAAGCTGTTCGGGATGAACCCACGGTTCACCAGCCCCCGGTTCGTGGAGTTCGAGGTCGCAACTGGGGTGGGGCTTGCCTTGTGGTCCGGCAAGGCCGACTCCCTCACGTCCACGACCGAGCGTACGAGCGAGGTCTGTCTCAACCTCCCCGGAGGCCCCCAGGTCGTCGATGGGCAGTACCAACGCTGGTGCGACCTCGGGGTCACCATCGTCCAGGAACCCCACGACGATGTCTTCGGCCGCACCTTCATCGCCCAAGACCCCGATGGGAACTTGCTGCGCGTAGCCCCCGTCGACCCTGCCTGATCCAGGTGCCGCCAGGAGCCCACCCCGCCGGGGGTGGGCTCCTCTCATGTACGAGGATCCCCATGTCACACCCCAACGCTGCCCTCACCCCTCGCCACCGGCTCAAAGTGGCCCGTCTCGTTGTCGACGACGGGTAGCCGATCAATGAGGTCGCGGCCCGCTTCCAAGCTTCATGGCCCACCGTGAGGCGCTGGGTCGACTGCTACCTCGCCGGCGAGTCGATGCACGACCGAACTTCGCGACCGAAGTCTTCGCCAAACAAGACACCGAAGCCGGTGACGAAGCGCTGCGTGAGCCTGCGAATACGGTTGCGGGAAGGGCCTGTACAGCTCGCCGACCGGCTCGGTATCGCACCGTCCACGGTCCACCGCATCCTCACGGCCGCGCCGCCACCCCAGGCAAGCCGCGCAACCAGTACAGCGGTCCGAAGCTCGGGTACGCGTTCGTGCACACCGTCATCGACGACCACCCCCGCGTGGCATACACGGAGGTGCATGACGACGAGACCGCCATGACCGCCGCCGTTCTCCACCGAACCGTCGCCTGGTTCGCCGAGCGCGTCTTGTCGGACAACGGCAGCGCGTACCGGTCCCACCTATGGCGCGAGACCTGCGAAGCCCTGTCGATCAACCCGAAGCGCACCCGCCTGTACCGCCCCCAGACCAACGGCAAGGTCGAGAGATTCCACCGCACCATGGCAGACGGATGGGCCTACGCCCGCTGCTACACCAGCGAGCAAGAACGCCGAGACGCCCTACCCGACTGGCTGCACCAGTACGACCAGCACCGGCCTCGCACGGCCTGTGGCAACCAGCCGCCCTTCTCACGATTGATCAACGTCCCCGATCAGTACATCTAGCGCACGGACCCGCCTCAGCCCGAGGCGTTCTGCTCGGCCTCGGACGCGGCGATCTGCTCCAGGCGCACCGCGAGCTTGAACGCGCGCACCTGTTCGTCCCGGCGGCCCAGGGTCTTGCACGCCGCCCCGAGCTCACGCAGGCACGCCACCCACTCGTCCGTGTGGGCCTCCGGATCGGGCAGCGCCGAGTACAGGTTGGAGGCGTTCTCCAGGGCGTGGGCGGCGTCGGCCCACGCCATGCGGTCCGCGGCGAGCGCGGCGAGCCCACGCCAGCACAGGATCTGCCCGGCCACGTCCCGGCGGGACTCGCAGCCGCTGAGCACGGCCTCGTAGTGCTCCTCCGCCACACGACGCCGCCCCGCCGCCTGCGCCGCCGTGGCCAGGTGGGAGGTCCAGCGCAGGTCCTCGCGGGTCACGAACCCGGTGCTACCCGCGTGGGCCGGGCGGTGGGGATCCACCCCGGCCACCTGCGCGCCCTCCTGGAACACGCGGTACGCGTCCCACGGGCGCCCGAGGGCGAGCAGCACGTCCCCGAGCTCCTCCAGGCACTGCACCCGCCCGCGCACGGACCGCGCGGTGCGCTCCGCCCGGCGGTACTGCACGGCACCGATCCGGTAGTGGTGCTCGGCGTCGGTGAGGTTCCCCGCGTCCCGTTCCAGGTCCCCGAGCGACGACGCCGCATCACCCGCCGCGCACCACGCGTCACCCAGGCGGGCGGTGCGCAGGGCGTCCTCGAGCAGCGCCCGGGCCTCGGCGAGGTCACCGCGCCCACGGGCGGTGAGGCCGCGCCTAAGTCGGCGACTAGATACCCAGATAGAAAACATCAAACCACTCCATCTTAAACTTTTGATGGCAATTATTTGTGACCACGAGCAAGCAAGAACGCTGGTGGGATGCAAAACACATATGGCCATAAATCAGGCCACCCGCTTCCGGGCGGCTAGGCGGATGCGTACCCAAGTCGACAGTCGAGAGCAAACGCAAAATGAACGATCTAGAACGCACTCCCGTTCGACACATCACCCGACTCTAGATGAGACGGCATCCACAATGCAGCCAATTACCAATAGAGGGCAATTACTTCGCCAACTAAATATCGAGGCGATTCCTCGACCGCATTATTCTCGTCGTAGAAATCACAGTTCTGCTGCTCAAAACTGATAACAAGCCCAAGGGCTTCGGACCTCCACCGCCCAAGTTCATCGGGATCTTCTGCGGAAATGCTTTCAAGCCTGGCTAACTCATCAATTTCATCAAGAGCCTTGTCAAATTCGGTGGCAATATCCGAAGTTGTTTGATATTGTTCTGCAATCCTTGGGATTTGTTTGCTAATCACATCGTGAATATGAATCGGGCATCGTTTATCCGCATAGTACTGAAGGGCAGGGGTAAATGAATTACTTTGTGGTGGCGGCGCCGCTACAGCGGTATTCAACATATCCGTCACCTTCGCGATAGACGCCTCGACTTCCTTAAACCCAGGAATGCCTCTCACAGCATCGAAAAGTTTGACAGGAGACCATTTAGACGAAGGGAAATTCTCGCTAACCCGAATCAGCGCTGTGCACTCCGCATTGTCAAACAATGCGCGACGCACATCAATCCAATAATTTTCGATTTCCGTTAGAGCCGCGAGTCGCACGGGAAAGGAAGCTTCTGAAACAGGGACGAGTGCACGTTGATCAGGGGAAAAACCCCAATCGGTTAATTCCGCGTCAATCGGAGCCTGCTCGAGAAGTAGCTGGCGTAGAATATCAGCAATCTGCAACATTTCGGACGGTCCCGACAAGACTACATCCGGGGACGATTCTGCCAACTTCGCAATGGAATCAGCTAGGGAGCTAATGCGGAATGTGATGTCAGCCTGAAGTCGAATACGAATTTGAACCATGGTTCCGCGATGTAGCTTAATTTGGTTCGTAGAGGTCATCCTGTCCGACAGAATGGTCGCATCCCAGAATTTGCTGCCCCCACCCTGAATGGACTCTCGGTCCAACAAGTCTTTTAGAAGCGACTGCTCTGAAGAAATACGTTCGACTTGTATAGCCTTCTCGGTACTACGCTTAAATTGACCGCCAAGTCCAGCAGACCCGACACCCGAAGGGGCAATACCAACCGAACCACCAAGTTCCGCATCACGTGTCTTGGAATTCGTAATTGTGATGCGCGCATCTTCCGGGCCATAACGGGATATATAAAGGCTTCTAAGCGCCACCGCGTCTAAATAAATTATTTGCTTGAGCTCCCCGATTGGCTCCACTTTACGGCGCAGGTTATTAATCTTTTTCAATGCCCGAGACCGGCGTCTCTTCAGCCACCACTCACGTAGCTTGTTCATTATTTACCAGCCAATCGTCTATCCCTGGAGCACTTAGCACGCTCAAACCCCATTATGAAATGATCGTAAGCGATTCGAGTGCGCTCACTTAGCACTGTCATTTCGGCTGCATATTGCCAAATTGCTCCGACTTCTGCCGCGGTCCAACCGTCTGTCGCATCCGCAATTTTTTCGTAGTCAAAATTTTCGGACCGGACGTAATTACCAGAAGAAAGAATGGCTTTGCGATCTTCCAGGTCGGGGCTACGGAATGTCAACTCCCGATCGAAACGGCCTGGCCGCCTGAGCGCGCGGTCAATGTCTCCCACGCGATTTGTTGTCCCGACCGTTATAACATTGGTGGGACTATCGACCCCATCCATGTTTGTCAAAAACACATTGACCAGCCGTGAACCGTTGTCATTTTCATTCGCGCGATCTTTAGTTAAGACATCAATTTCATCAATAAACACTATCGACATCTTCTGAGCTGCGGCATCGGTGTAGATGGACTCGAGTCTCTGCTCACTTTCGCCCACCAACCGTCCCCCAAGTGATGCCGCAGTGACTAAATAAAATTCCGCACCGGATTGTGCGGCCATAATTTTAGCAAGAAATGTTTTTCCTGTACCTGGCGGACCCTGGAACAGAACACCTTTAATCGGATTAACACCTAAGTCGATCAGCTTCTTTCGAGATTCCAGTCGCATTTGGACGGCGGCCATGGTGTGTGCCTGCTCTTTGATATCTGGGAAACCAACAAAATCATCCCAGCGGAGATCTAAGTTCGGAGCTTTGCGTAGACTTTGGGGGTTGAACCCATCATCAAACAGGGGTGGTGGCGCGGGTTTCTTTCCTAGCGTCTTCAAGATCCGTGGACTTCGGTTGAACAATACTAAATCCGAATTTGATACACCGATAGACTCAGGCGCCGTCCGAGCGACTAGACCCTGAGGGCCGCGAACGATAGCTGTGTCATCTACAACCTGCTCAACAACCCCTAGTTCCACTTCAGCTTCCCAGTCGTCGTCTGAGCCGAACCCCCACTCGTCTCCAAGGATTAGTACATCCCCCACTTCCGGATGTAGGTTCGACACGTAGTTGTCCCCGGCAACCAAACGACCATCAGGCAACCTCAGCATAGCGAGGCCAGCATGGGTAATGTGATCGACTTTAGCAATGAGGGTAGTCATCACGCACCTTTATCTGGTTGACCTTGAACTACTTAATAATTAATATTCGCCGCTATCAATTTACGATGTGGTGTTTTGTATAGCATGCAATTCCAAGACAGAGAATTCGGCCTTTCAGCATGTGTGCTACTGCGCTGAATCTTAGCGGACTCGCCGCCCCGCGGGCGACGGGTTCAGGGTCAGGAACAGGGGGTCGCGGAAGCCGTGGTCCGAGAACGCCGAGCACACGGCGGCGGCCAGCTCGTCCAGCTGGTCCTCCCGGGCCAGGGCGATCACGGAGCCGCCGAAGCCGCCGCCCACCACCTTGGCGCCCAGGGCCCCGGCGTCGAGGCACGCAGTCACGGCGGCGTCGAGCTCGGGAACCGTGACCTGGCAGTCCAGGCGCATGGACTCGTGGCCCGCCACGAGCAGCCGGCCCACGAGGTCCCAGTCGGGAGCAGTGGTGGCGAGCTGGTCCGCGATCCGCACTGAGCGGACCATCTCGGTCAATGAGTGCCGCAGCCGCAGCCGCACACCCTCCGGGTCCCCGCACAGGACGGCCCCGGAAGAGACGAGAGCGTCGAAACGCTCGAGAACCGCGGCGGCGTCGTCGTCCGTGGGGTGGTCGGGCAGGGCGTCCCTCAGTCGGGCGACACCGAGGACGGCGGCGGCGGCCTCGCACTGCTCGCGCCGGGAGCTGTACTGGCCGTCCGCGAGGCGGTGCGGGGCGCGGGTGTCCACGGCGAGCCACGTGAGACCGGCGGTGGAGGGATCGGCGGGCAGGCGCGCGGCGTCGAAGTCCCGGCAGTCCAGGGCGAGGGTCTCCCCCGCGTGCGAGCGCAGGGACGCGGTCTGGTCCAGCCCACCCGTATTCGCGCCCACGATGTGGTTCTCGGCGTCCATGCACGCGCGGGCCAGGGCGCGGCGCAGGCGGTCGTCCGGGGCGTCGTCGCCCGTGGAGAGGGAGAACAGCGCGAGCGCGACCGAGCACTCCAGGGCGGCGGAGGAGGCCAGCCCCGCGCCGATGGGCACGGTGGAGTCCACCATGAGATCCGCCCCGAAGTCAGGGGCCAGGGCGAGCTCGGGGACGGCGACGGGGTGGTCCGAGCGGCCCGAGGCCACCCGCCCCATGCCCCACGCGACGCCGGCGGCGTAGCCGAACCAGCCGCCGATGCTCCCGGGGGCGATGTCGGCCACGGAGGTGGTGCGCAGCCGGTGGTCCGCCACGGACTCGTCCGCGTCCTGCAGGGACAGCGTTCGCAGCACGCCGTCCGTGCGCGGTGCGGCGGCGGTGAGCGTGACGTACTGGTGCGCGAAGGGCAGGCACATCCCGCCCGAGTAGTCGATGTACTCCCCCATGAGGTTGGCGCGGCCCGGCGCGGCCCACACGCCCACCGGCGCGCGGCCGTACGCCCGCTCGAAGCGCTCGCTCAGCAGCTCGGCGCGCGCGAGGACGTCCGGCTGGGGCACCCACTGCGGGCACCCGGCTTCCTCCGGCGGGGCGACGACGGCGGGTTCACAGGACACGGACGGTTCCTCACATGGTCGGGTGGTGCGGTGGCGACACGCCATTGTCCCCTACGCGGCGCGGAAGTGCTCCTCGAGCTCCTCCAGGGTGCGGTCCTTGGTCTCCGGGGCCACGCGGTGCACCCAGACGAGCGCCACGAGCTGCAGGGCCACGAAGATCAGCACGGTGTACCCCACACCGAGTGCATCGGTGAGCAGCGGGAAGGTCAGGCCCACCACGAAGGTCATCATCCACAGCAACCACGCGCACGCGCCCATTCCCACCCCGCGCACGGACAGCGGGAAGATCTCGGACATGTACAGCCACGTGACCGTCCCGATGCAGCACTGCATGAAGCCCACGAACACCACGATGCACGCGAGCACCGCCCACGCCCGGGCGGGATGGCCCTCCGGGACCAGCAGGTAGACCAGGGCGAAGGCGGTCAGGGACACGATGGTCCCGCAGAGCCCGGTGAGCAGCATGGGCCGGCGCCCCACGTGCTTGAGCAGCACCATGGCCAGGGCCACCGCGGCGGCACCCACCACGCCCGGGATGATGTTCGCGTAGAACGCGCCGTTGCCCCCGAATCCCGCATCCTGCAGCACGGTGACGCCGTAGTACTGGATCGCGTTGATCCCGGAGATCTGGTTGATCACGGCCATGCCCGCACCGATCCCGAAGATCCGGCGGACCCACGGCACGCGCACCAGGTCCAGGACGCTGGCTGCCGGGCGGTTTGCGTCCTGCGCGGCGAGCTCCCGCACCGTGTCCGCCTCCTGGGACGTGTAGGCGTCCTCCCGGATCCGACGCAGCACGCGCACCATCTCCTCGCCGCGCCCCTTCCGGGCGAGCCAGCGCGGGGACTCGGGCACCACGATCATCCCGATCCACAGCGCCAGGGCGGGCAGCGTGGCGAGCACGAGCATGTAGCGCCACACGTGCGGGAGGTGACCGAACGCCGTCGCCAGCCCCGCGTTGAACACGAACGCGAGCGCCTGCCCGCCCACGATCATTAGCTCGTTCTGGGCGACCACGCGCCCGCGCAGGGGGGCCGGGGCGAGCTCCGCGAGGAACACGGGCACCACCACCGAGGACGCCCCCACCGCGAGTCCCAGCACCGCGCGGAACGCCACGAGAACGCCCACCGAGGGCGCGAGCGCGCAGCCGACCGTGGCCACCACGAACACCACGGCGAGCACCATGAGCAGCCGACGCCGCCCGAACCCGTCCGCGAGCCGCCCACCGAACGCGGCGCCCCAGGCCGCGCCGAACGGCAGGATGGACGCCACGAGCCCCTCCAGGAACGGGGTGAGCTGCATGTCCGTGACCAGGGAGGGCAGCGCGCCGTTGATCACGCCGGTGTCGTAGCCGAACAGCAGACCGCCGAACGTGGCCACCGTGGCGATCAACCGCAGCCGTCCGCTCATGGGCTGGGCGTCGGGCGCGCCAGTGCGGTGCGGTGCGGCGGCGTCGCCGGAGGTGCCGGTTGCTGCGGATCCGGGCGTGGTGGGGCCGGTGTGCTGCGGGGAGTGCGCCTGGGAAGCGTGCATCGAGGTCCTTTCGTCCGTGAACGTCTTACCACGGTCCTCACCGCGGAAAGCACATGCGCGGGGGTGAGGCGGTGCCACGGCGGCCGCCCGGGAGTGCCAGAGGCGGGGCAGGGTGCGGCGAGGTGATCACCGCACCGACGAGCGCGCGCCGCGTGCCACGGTCCCGCGCGGCCCGCGGACGCGCGAGAGCCCTCCCACCGCGGACGCGGCAGGAGGGCTCTCGCGGGCTGCGCTAGTCCAGGACCAGCGTCTCGGTCTCCGTGACCACGCGGGCCACGTTCGCGGCCAGGAGGTTGTCCACCACGCTGACCAGCGGGCCCATGGAGTCGTCCACCTCCAGCTCCACCGGGTAGTCGCTCACGAGCAGCGCCAGCAGGGTCTCCAGGGCCGCGCCGGACTGCTCCGGGGTGGCCTCAGCCGCACCGGGCACGTAACCGAGCAGCACGTCCGCGACCTCGTTCGGTTGCGGCTCGTCGTGCGGGTTGGCGGGGTCGAACGGGCGGTAGCTCACGGCGAACGCCGCGATCGGGCCCCTGCCCTCGGTGCCGTCCGCCGTGCGCCGCAGCACCACGGCGCCGTAGGCCCCGGCGGTGTCCGAGAGGAACTGCTTGTTGACCGCCCCGATGCTCACGTCCCCCACCGGGTCCCACGCGTGGACCGCACGGTAGAAGGACTCGACGGCGCGGGTCAGCTCCACGGATCCGGTGGCGAGGTCCGCCACGGCCTCGGCGTCGGAGCCGTCCGCGTTCTGCCCGAGCGTGGGCGCGGGCAGGGCTCCGGCGTCCACGCGCACCACGCGGGAGCGCATGGCATCCGCGAAGCCCAGGGAGCGGGCGAAGCCCTCCCCCGTGGAGCCCGGGGTCACGCGCGTGCGCAGGGCCTCGGTGGGAGCACCCGCCTCACGGGCGGCCGCCCGCAGCCGGGACACCAGCTCGCGCCCGATGCCCTCGCGGCGGTGGTCCGGTGCGACCTCCACGAACAGCCACAGCCGCTGCGGGTGCCACGCGGAGGCGTAGCAGACCCCGGCGGCGACCGGAACGTCGTCGTCCGTGGCCACGAGCGTCACGGTGAACCCGCTCTGGTCCGCAGCACCCAGCCGGGCGCGGAACGCCTGGACGGGCGCGGACTCGGCGTCCGGCCACAGCTCGAGCAGCCGGAGGTCGTCGTCCTCCTGCCAGGGGCGGTAGTCGATGCTCATGCGCTCACTTCTCCAGGCGCTCGGCCAGGTACTGCTGCACGCGGTCCAGGCCCACGCGCTCCTGCGTCATCTCGTCGCGCGAGCGGATGGTCACGGCCTGGTCCTCGAGGGTGTCGAAGTCCACGGTGATGCAGAACGGCGTGCCGATCTCGTCCTGGCGGCGGTAGCGGCGCCCGATGGCCCCGGCGTCGTCGTAGTCGATGTTCCAGCGGCGGCGCAGCTCGGCGTCCAGGTTCTGCGCGGCGGGGCGCAGGTCCTCCTTCTTGGACAGCGGCAGCACGGCGGCCTTGACCGGGGCCAGGCGCGGGTCCAGGCGCAGCACGGTGCGGGTGTCCACACCGCCCTTGGTGTTGGGTGCCTCGTCCTCCACGTAGGCGTCCACCAGGAACGCCATCATGGAGCGGGTCAGCCCGAAGGACGGCTCGATCACGTACGGGGTGTAGCGCTCGCCGGAGGCCTGGTCGAAGTACTGCATCTTGGTGCCGGAGGCCTCGGTGTGGTTGCTGAGGTCGAAGTCCGTGCGGTTGGCCACGCCCATCAGCTCACCCCACTCGGAGCCCTGGAAGCCGAAGCGGTACTCGATGTCGATGGTGCCGTCCGAGTAGTGCGCGCGGTCGTCCGCGGGGACGTCGAAGCGGCGCATGTTGTCCGGGTTCACGCCCAGGTCCACGAACCAGTTCCAGCACGCCTCGACCCACTCGTCGAAGTACTGCTTGGCCTCGTCCGGGTGGATGAAGTACTCGATCTCCATCTGCTCGAACTCGCGCGTGCGGAAGATGAAGTTGCCCGGCGTGATCTCGTTGCGGAACGCCTTGCCGATCTGTCCGATGCCGAACGGCGGCTTCTTGCGGGACGCCGTCACCACGTTGAGGAAGTTCACGAAGATGCCCTGGGCGGTCTCCGGGCGCAGGAAGTGCTTGCCCTCCTCGTTGTCCACGGGGCCCAGGAAGGTCTTCATCAGGCCGGAGAACTGCTGGGGCTCGGTCCACTTGCCGTCCTGGCCGGTCTCCGGGTCCTTGACGTCCGCCAGGCCGTTGACCGGGGGGTGGCCGTGCTTGGCCTCGTACGCCTCCAGCAGGTGGTCCGCGCGGTAGCGCTTATGGGTGTGCAGGGACTCCACCAGGGGGTCGGTGAACGTCTCCACGTGCCCGGAGGCCTGCCACACCGCGGACGGCAGGATGATCGAGGAGTCCAGGCCCACCATGTCCGCGCGGCCGCGCACGAAGGTCTGCCACCACTCGCGCTTGATGTTCTCCTTCAGCTCTGCACCTAGCGGCCCGTAGTCCCACGCGGAGCGCGAGCCCCCGTAGATCTCACCCGCCTGGAACACGAAGCCCCGGCGCTTGGCCAGGGAGATGACATTGTCCAGGGTGGATTTCGGGGCCATGTGGTCTCACTTCCGTGTCTCGCGCGGAGCCCGCGGGGGCTCGCGCGTGGGGATCGGTGGGCTCAGGCTCTCGACCCGCACGGGGAGAGCCGTTCCGCTCCAGGGTAGCGAGGTTCCGCAGGCCGGACCTAACCCCCGCGCACGACGACGCCGCACGGCCGCCTCCCGCGCGCACCGCCCGCTCCTGCACGGCTCACCTCGCCGCCTCCGACCCGCCCGCGCAGCATGCGCTCGAACCATCCGCTCGGAACCGGGCACCCCGGCGCGCGGGGTGACCGAGCGGCCCGGGCCTGTTGCGCCGCTGAGGGCGGGGCGGGCGCCGGAACCGGCCCAGCGGCGTCGTCCCCGGCGCGCTGCTACGAGACGAACGCGGAGACGCCCGTGAGCGCGCGGCCCACGATCAGGGAGTTGATGTGGTAGCTGCCCTCGTAGGTGTGGATGGCCTCGATGTCCGCCATGACCTTGGCTATCCCGTAGTGGCTGAGCAGGCCGTTGCCGCCCAGGGCGTCCCGGGCCTGGGACGCGCTCTGGCGGGCCAGTCGGGTGGCGGTGGACTTGGCCAGGGCGGCCTGCATCATCTGCAGGTCGTCCGCCTCCTGCACGCGGGTCACCTGGGCCATGAGCCCCGAGCAGGCGGCAAGGTTGCCGGCGGCCTCCGCGATGACCTGCTGCACCAGCTGGAAGCTCGCGAGCGGCTTGCCGAACTGGATCCGCTCGATCGCGTAGTCGCGCACGATGTCGAACACCGCCATCTGGGCGCCGACCGCCTGCCAGCCGACCCACGCGCGGGAGTCCTTGAGCAGGCCGTTGGCCGCGGAGAAGTCCTCGGCGCCGGGCAGCAGGGCGTCCGCGGGCAGCCGCAGGTCCGTGAGCTCGATGTCCGCGTTCTGCATGATCCGCAGCCCGATCTTGTGCTCGATCTTGGACGCCGTGTATCCCGGCAGAGAGGTGTCCACCGCAAAGCACTTGATGCGGCCGTCGGCGGTGTCCCGGGCCCACACGAGCGCGAGGTCCGCCACTGTGCCCAGCCCGATCCAGCGCTTGCGGCCGTTGAGCACCCAGCCGTCCCCGTCACGGGTGGCCGTGGTGGCCAGCCCGCCGGCGATGTCCGAGCCGTGGTCCGGCTCCGTGAGGCAGAACGCGCCGAGCCGCTCCAGCTTCATGAGCCCCGGCAGCCACGTCTCCTGCTGCTCCGGGGAGCCGAACGCGGCAATGGTGCCCACGATCAGCTCATTGTGGATGCCCAGCAGCGCGGAGAGGGAGAGGTCCGCGCGGGCGATCTGCGCGTGCACCAGCCCCTGGAACAGTCGCGAGGACCCGTCCTGGGCCACCTGCCCCAGACCGAGCTCCGCGAGCGCGGGCAGCAGGTGGCGCGGCAGCTCCTCCTTGTTCCAGGCGTCCACGCTCTGGTGCCGCACCTCGGCCTGCAGGTGCTCCGTGATGGCGTGCAGCCGCTCGCGCTCGGACTCGGGCAGCTGGCGCTCCAGGTGCAGGAGGTCGGGGCCCGGGAGGGAGCGGGGGGCACGCGGGGATGCTGCGGCTGAGGTCATGGTCCTGTTCCTAAGGTGGTGGGCAGGTCGATAGTGGTGCGTCCGACTATAACGCAGGCATGCATTTTTCTGTGGTCCGGATCACGGACCCCGCGCGCCCCTAGACTGTCTCCATGCCCCAGAACCAGCCGCTCAACAGGGACCCCATTGCGGAAGCTCAGCGCAATTGGGAGCGCGAGGGCTGGACCGAGGCCGCAGGACCGATGGCCGCGGTGACCTCGATCATGCGGGCCCAGCAGATCCTGCTGGGCAGGGCGGACCGGATCCTGAAACCGTTCCAGCTCACGTTCTCGCGCTACGAGGTGCTGGCCCTGCTCAGCTTCGCGCGCGAGCACAAGATGCTCATGAAGCGGGCCAGCGCCCTGCTGCAGGTGCACCCCACGTCCATCACCAACGCGGTGGACCGGCTGGAGGACGCCGGGCTGGTGCGCCGCGAGCCGGTCAGCACGGACCGGCGGGCGGTGAACGTGGCGCTCACCCCCACCGGCCTGGATGTGGTGGGACGGGCCACGCGGGCACTGAACGAGCAGCTCTTCCTGGACACCGGCTTGGCGGCGCACGAGGTGGACGCGATCGTGGCGGCGCTCAGCGGGCTTCGTGCCCGCGAGGGGGACTTCACTCCCCCCGGGAACTCTCCCGCAGCGTCGTGATGATCTCGGAGAAGTCCTTGCCCGCGTGGCCGTCCGCCACGAACTGGTTGTAGAGCTCGGCCGCAAGCCGTCCCATGGGCGCGGTGGCACCGGTCTCCTCCAGCGCGGTGGCCGCGAGGTTGAGGTCCTTGGCCATCAGGGCGCCGGCGAAACCGGGCTCGTAGTCGTTGTTGGCGGGGCTCGTGGGCACGGGCCCGGGAACGGGGCAGTTGGTGGTCAGCGCCCAGCACTGGCCGGAGGCGTTGGAGACCACGTCGTAGAGCGCCTGGTGCTCCAGACCCAGCTTCTCCGCGAGCACGAACGCCTCGCTCACCGCCACCATGGACACACCCAGGACCATGTTGTTGCAGATTTTCGCGGCCTGGCCCATGCCGTTGCCGCCGCAGTGCACCACGCGCGCACCCATGATCTCCAGCAGGGGCCGCACGCGCTCGAAGACCTCGTCCGGCGCACCCACCATGAACGCGAGCGTGCCGGCGGTGGCGCCCACCACTCCCCCGGAGACCGGGGCGTCCGCAGCCGTGAACCCCTTCTCCTGCGCCAGGGCCGCCGCCTCCTGCGCCTCGGAGATGTTGATGGTGGAGCAGTCCAGGAACGTGGCCCCGGCGGGTGCCGCGGCCAGCAGACCCTCACCGCCACGGGCCCCCGTGTACGCGTCCTTCACGTGCTGCCCGGACGGGAACATGGTGATGACCACCTGCGCCTGGTGCACGGCGTCCTCCGGGGTGTCCGCCACGGTGAGCCCCTGCTCCCGGGCGGCGTCCATGGCGGCGGGCACCACGTCGAAGGCGGTCACGGACACCCCGGCCTTCACCAGGTTCACGGCCATGGGTCCACCCATGTGGCCCAGGCCCAGGAAGGCGACGGTGGGGAGCTGCTGGCTGGTGGTCTCTGTCATGACGTTCCTCGTTCCAGGGGTGGCGGTGGCTCCGCGCGTCGCGGAGCGGCGGGAAGGTGGGAGTGCCGGCGCGCCGGGACTCCGCCGGGCGGCGTCGTGCGGGGTGCGTCGTGCCGGACTCGGTGACGGGATGCGGCGGCGTGGCGCGGTAGCGGGGTGCAGCGGCGTCGTACGGCGTGGCGCACGACGCCGCCGCGCGGCTCAGCTGCCCTCGGGCATCACGAAGCTCGCGCCCTCCTTGATGCCGGAGGGCCAGCGCGTGGTGACGGTCTTGGTCTTGGTGTAGAACTTCAGCCCGTCCGTGCCGTGCTGGTTGAGGTCGCCGAAGCCGGAGGCCTTCCAGCCGCCGAAGGTGTAGTACGCGATCGGCACGGGGATGGGGACGTTGACGCCCACCATGCCCACCTCCACGCGGGTGGTGAAGTCCCGGGCGGCGTCCCCGTCCCGGGTGAAGATGGCCACGCCGTTGCCGTACTCGTGCTCGCTGGGCAGGCGCAGGGCCTCCTCGTAGTCCGCGGCGCGCGTGATGCACAGCACCGGGCCGAAGATCTCCTCGCGGTAGATGCTCATGTCCGTGGTCACGTGGTCGAACAGGGTGGCACCCACCCAGAACCCGTTGGGGTGCCCGTCCACGGTGGCGCCGCGGCCGTCCACCACAAGCTCCGCGCCCTCCTTCTCACCGGCGGCGATGTAGGACTCGATGCGCTCCTTGGCCTGGGCGCTGACCACGGGGCCGAAGTCCGAGGACGACTCCAGGGACGGGCCGAGCGTGAGCGTGGCGATCCGCTCCTCGAGCAGCGCGCGCAGCTTGTCCGCAGTGGCCTCCCCCACGGGGACGGCCACGGAGATGGCCATGCAGCGCTCGCCGGCGGAGCCGAAGGCCGCACCGATCAGGGCGTCCGCGGCCTGCTCCAGGTCCGCGTCCGGCATGATCACCATGTGGTTCTTGGCGCCGCCGAAGCACTGCGCGCGCTTGTTCTGCGCGGCGGCCGCGGTGTAGATGGACTGGGCGATCGGCGAGGAGCCCACGAACCCGACGGCCCGCACGCGCGGATCCTCGATCAGGGCGTCCACGGCGGTCTTGTCACCGTGGACCACGTTGAGCGCACCCGCGGGCATGCCCGCCTCCAGCGCGAGCTCCGCGAGCCGCACGGGCACGGAGGGGTCCCGCTCGGAGGGCTTGAGCACGAACGTGTTGCCCGCGGCGAGCGCGATGCCCGCCTTCCACAGCGGAATCATGGCGGGGAAGTTGAACGGGGTGATGCCCGCGACCACGCCGAGGGGCTGACGCAGCGAGTGGACGTCGATGCCCGTGCCCGCGCCGCTGGAGAACTCGCCCTTGAGCAGGTGCGGTGCACCGGCCGCGAACTCCACGACCTCCACGCCCCGCTGGATGTCGCCCTTGGCGTCCGGGAAGGTCTTGCCGTGCTCGTTGGAGAGCAGGGTGGCCAGCTCGTCCATGTTCTCGTTGATCAGGTCCACCCACTTGAGCAGGATCCGCGCGCGGCGCTGGGCGTTGAGCCCGGACCACTGCGGGAACGCCTCCTCGGCGGCGGTCACGGCCTGCGCGACCTCCTCCGCCGAGGCCAGCGGCACCTGGGCGCTCACCGCGCCCTCCACGGGGTTGTACACGTCCTGCGTACGGCCTGAGTCGCCCGGGGTCTTCCGGCCTGCGACGAAGTGGGGAACGAGTGTCATGTCTTCTCCTGGGGATGGTGGGAGGGTGTGATGCACGTCTCCCCCGAACGTATCCCCACTTCATTGGACGTGCAACTACTTGGGGGCACGACGCCGCCCGGGCGCGTTTCCGCACCCCCTCACCCCACTCCGCCCACACACGTCCGCGAAGCGGGCAGCGTTCCCGGCGATCCGCCCCGTGCATGCCTGAGACAATGGACGCATGAGCGACACTGCGTATGAAGAGATGCCCATCCGGGACCAGATGATCCGCCTGGGCCAGGCCCTGAAGCTGGCCAACCTGGCCGAGGACGGACACCACGCGAAGACCCTGGTGTCCGAGGGCGCGGTGCAGGTCAACGGCGCCGTGGAGACCCGCCGGGGCGCGCAGCTGCACCCCGGGGACGTGCTGGCAGTCCCGGGCTCCGGCATGCCGCCCGTGCGCATCGTCAGCGCATAGAGCGGTCCGGCACCCCCACCGCAGTGGGTGCGCCGGACCGGAGGATGGTGCGGATGGGTGGTGCGCTCAGTCCGTGAGTGCCCGCAGGTACTCGGAGACGTGGGACAGCTCCTGGGGTGAGACCCCGTGGCCGATCCCCCGGTACTGCACCTTGGTGGCGTCCGCGTGCTGCTGGGCCCACTCCGCGGTGAGGTCCACCAGGGCGGGCGGGATCACGGGGTCCTCGGGGTCCCGGCCCCAGAACATCCGCAGGGGCTCCTCGCGCAGCGCGGCGTCGTGGAAGAAGTCTGCCTGGGCGTCGTCGTCCGCCACCGGGACCACGAAACCGGACAGCCCCACCACCGCGTCCACGAGGTCCGGGGCGTGACGGGCCACCGTGGTGGCGATCGCCATCCCCTGGGAGAAGCCCAGCAGGATCACGTGCGTGTGCTGCAGGGACTCGTCCCGCAGCCACTCGACCACCGGCTCCGCGGCGGCCACCACGGCGTCCGTGGTGAAGCCGAGGTCCGAGGACAGCGCGAACCACTGGAAGCCCGCGCCCGCGCGCTGCGGTGCCCGCACGGAGGCCACGGTGAACCCCTGCGGGAGGGACGCGCTCAGGGCCATGAGGTCGCCCTCGTGGGAGCCGTAGCCGTGGAACATCACCACCAGGGGCGTGCCGGCGCGGTCGGCTTCGTCGTTGTTCCAGATCACGTGGGGTGCTTGTGCCATGGCCCCATCCTCACACGCTCCCGTGACGGAGCATGACGGAACCGCCCAGGAATACGTGTTAGTAATTTGACCATGGATGAGAGCACTGCGCCCCGGACCACGTCTCCCGATCCCACCGCCGAGTCCCCCGCCGAGCCCCTGCACCCGTGGCACCGGATGGTGTCCATGGGCGACTCGTTCACCGAGGGCGTGGGCGATCCCGACGACACCGTCCCCGGCGGGTTCCGGGGCTGGGCCGACCGCATGGCCGAGGAGCTCGCCCGCACCACCGACGACTTCGCCTACGCCAACCTGGCCATCCGTGGTCGTCTCTTCCAGCCCATCGTGGACGAGCAACTGGAGCCGGCGCTCGAACTGAGACCGGATCTCGTGACCATCAGCGCCGGCGGCAACGACATGCTCCGCCCCGGCGCGGACCCGGACGACATCGCCTCCCGGCTGGACACCGTGATCGAGGGGATCGCCGCCACCGGCGCTACCGTGGTCATGTTCGACGCCCCGGACATCGGAAACACCCCGGTGATGCGCAGCATCCGCGGCCGCGTGGCCATCTGGAACGAGAACGTGCGCACGGTGGCCGCCCGCCACGACGCCGTGCTCGTGGACCTGTGGGGGCTGAACCAGCTGAGCGACCCCCAGATGTGGGCCCCGGACCGCCTGCACTTCTCCCCGCTGGGACACCAGCTCATCGCGTGCGAGGCGCTGGACTGCCTGGGCGTGGACCACGGACTCATCCCCGACCACCCCGAGGAGCGCCCCGTGCGCAACTGGCGCCAGGCCCGCCGGGACGACATGGTGTGGGCCCGCAAGTACTTCGTCCCCTGGGTGGGCCGCCGCATCCGCCGCCGCAGCTCCGGGGACTACATCACCGCCAAGCGCCCCGCGTTCGGCCAGGCCACGATCCCCGGCGCGGGCGAACAAATCCCGGAGCAGGCCGAGGAGGCCTGAGAGCTCCCACTTCGCTGTGCCGCACGCCGACGGCGCCCGCGCCCCTTCCCGGGTGCGGGCGCCGTCGTCGTGGTCAGCCGCAGCACGTAGCCGGGCACGCCGCTCAGTCCCGCAGCACCGTGGTCCGCAGCAGCCGCCCCACCTGCGGGGTCTCCAGCAGGAAGCCGTCGTGCCCGCTCGGTGAGGTGATGGTGCGCACCTCGTGCTCACCGGGCAGCGCGGCGGCGAGCTCGGCGGACTCTTCGGGCGGGAACAGCCGGTCCGAGTCCACCGCCGCCACGAGCCACTCGCAGCGGGTGCGCGCGAGGGCCTGCCGGAGGCTGCCGCGGCCGCGGGCGACGTCGTGGGACATCAGGGTCTCGTTGACGCTGAGGTACGCATTCGCGTCGAAGCGCGCCGCAAGCTTCTCCGCCTGGCGGTCCAGGTAGCCCTCCACCCGGTAGCGTCCCCGGGTGCCCGGGTGCGTGCCCGCGGGGTCCTCGCGCGGCTGCGCCTCCCGCCCGAAGCGGGCGGCGAGCTCGTGGGCGCTGCGGTAGGTGATGTGCGCGATCCGCCGTGCCAGGCCGAGGCCCTCCACGGGGTGCGGGCCGGCGTAGTAGTCGCCGTGGCGGAACCGGGGGTCCTGCCGGATGGCGAGCGCCTGGGTGCGGCCCCACGCGAGCTGCTCCGCGCTGACCCGGGCGTTCGCCGCGATCACGGCGCACGCCGCCACCCGCTCGGGGTGGCACACGGCCCACTCCAGGGCGCGGGCACCACCCATGGAGCCGCCCACCACGAGCCGCCACCTCCGGATGCCCAGTAGGTCCGCGAGCCGCGCCTCCGCGGCCACGGTGTCCCGCACGGTGATCCGGGGGAACCGCGAGCCCCACGGCGTGCCGTCCGGGGCGAGGCTTGCCGGGCCGGTGCTGCCGTGGCAGCCGCCCAGGATGTTGGCGCACACCACGAACCAGCGGGTGGTGTCGATGGCCGCGCCCGGTCCGATGAGCCCGTCCCACCAGCCGCCGGCGTCCGCGGCGGCACGGCGACCGTCCACGTCGAAGGGTGCGGTGTCCCCGCAGCCCACGGCCGTTCCGCGCGCCGCGTGCGAGTCACCCGTGAGCGCGTGCTCGACCAGCACCGCGTTGGAGCCGTCCGGGGCGAGCTCGCCCCACGTCTCGTACGCCAGGCGCACGTGCGGCAGTCGGAATCCGGACTCGAGGGTGAGCTCCCCGATCTCCGCGGCCCGCACCACACCGTCCCGGCGCACGGCGGGCGCGGTCTGCACCACGGTCATGCCGCGGGCCCGGCGGCCGCGTCCGGACGCGCCGTCGACGACGCCGCTGGGCCGCCGTCCGCGCCGGCGCCGGGGTCCACGGCTGGCTCGGTACCCGCGGAGGCGGCCCGCACGGTGCCGTTCACCGCCCGGTCCGCCTGCGAGCGCGCCGGGTCCTGATCTCCCTGGCCGTGGCGGGCGTCCTTGACCCCCGGAGCCGCGGCCAGGGCCGCGAAACCCTCCTCGAGGTCCGCGAGGATGTCCTCGATCCCCTCGGTGCCCACCGAGAGCCGCACGAAGCCTGGCTCCACGCCCGCCGCGAGCTGCTCCTGCGGGGAGAGCTGCGCGTGCGTCGTGGATGCCGGGTGGATCACCAGGGACCGCACGTCCCCGATGTTCGCCACGTGAGAGTGCAGGCTCAGCGCGTCCACGAACGCGATCCCCGCCTCTTTGCCGCCCTCCAGCACAAAACCGAGAACGGAACCGGCTCCCCGGGGCGCGTACTTGCGCGCCCGCTCGTGCCACGGGGAGGACGGCAGGCCGGCGTAGGACACGGAGCGGACCTCGGGGCGGGACTCGAGCCACTCGGCCACCCGCTGGGCGTTGGCCACGTGGCGCTCCACCCGCAGGGACAGCGTCTCGATGCCCTGCTCGATGAGGAACGCGTTGAACGGGGAGATCGACGTGCCCAGGTCACGCAGCAGCTGCACACGAGCCTTGAGCACGTAGGAGAGGTTGACCCCGAACGCGCCGTCCGCGCCCAGGTCCCGCGCGTACACCAGGCCGTTGTACGTGGGGTCCGGCTGGTTGAAGCCCGGGAACCGCTCCGGGTCCGCGCCGTAGTCGAAGCGCCCGGCGTCCACGATGAACCCGCCGATCGCGGTGCCGTGCCCGCCCAGGAACTTGGTGCCCGAGTGCAGCACGATGTCCGCGCCCCACTCGATGGGCCGCACCAGGTACGGAGTGGCCACGGTGTTGTCCACGATCAGCGGCACCCCGGCCTCGTGGGCGATCCCGGCCACGGTCTCCACGTCCAGGACGTCGTTGCGGGGGTTGGGGATGGTCTCCCCGAAGAACGCCACGGTGGTGGGGCGCACGGCGTCCCGCCACTGCTGCGGATCGTCCGGGTCCGCCACGAACGTGGTCTCCACACCCAGCCGCGGCAGCGTGTGCTTGAGCAGGTTGTACGAGCCGCCGTAGAGGGACGGGCTGGCCACCACGTGCGTTCCCGCACTGCCCAGGTTGAGCACCGCCAGGGTGGCGGCGGCCTGCCCGGAGGAGACCATCAGCGCCCCCACTCCCCCTTCCAGGGAGGCGAGTCGGTTCTCCACCACCTCGGTGGTGGGGTTGGTCAGACGGGAGTAGATGGGGCCCATGTCCGCGAGCGCGAACCGCGCGGCGGCCGTGTCCGCGTCCGGGAACACGAAGGACGAGGTCTGGTGGATGGGCAGCGCCCGTGAACCCGTCACGGGGTCCGGGTTCTGGCCCGCGTGGATCTGGCGGGTCTCGAAGGCCCAGTCCTGGGGGTTGTCGGGGGTGGGTGCAGTGCTCATGGCCGTGCTCCTTCTCGGAAGGATCAGGGGCCAGGCGACCGTCCGCACGGTGCCCGCACGAACGGGCGACCGGTGGCCCGCGCTTGCCGTGGACGTCGGACGACGTCACGGCCAGGTCTTCACCCAGGGCACCCCGCCGCGGTAGGGAGGGTTGCCGGTCAGCAAGCTGGGGCTTGGCGCTGACTCTCGTGACCTAGACCTCAAGTGTGGGAACCCGGCGGCTCCCGCGTCAAGTTCGGTGTCCGCAGTGTTGCACCCGTCGATTTGGACCCCCGTGTGACGGGTGCCACCATGACTGCATGAAGCTGGACCACGTTTCCTTCGCAGCGCAGCCGGACGGGCTGGAGGCCACCACCGAGCGGATCGCGGACCGCCTGGGGATCGAGCCCGTGAAGGGCGGCGTGCACCCCCGGTTCGGCACGCAGAACATGATCCTGCCGCTCACGGACCACCAGTACGTGGAGGTCGTGACCGTGCTGGAGCACCCCGCCGCGGACAAGGCGCCGTTCGGCCAGGCCGTCCGCGCCCGCTCCGAGGCCGGTGGCGGCTGGCTCGGGTGGGTCGTGGAGGTTCCGGACCTCGCTCCGTTCGAGCAGAAGCTGGGCCGCCCCTCCGTGCCGGGCGGGCGCATCTTCCCGGACGGCCGGCGCCTGGACTGGCACCAGATCGGCGTCAAGGGCCTGATCGCGGATCCGCAGCTGCCGTTCATGATCCACTTCGACTCCGCGGACGAGATGCACCCGTCCCAGGCGCGCATCACGGACGTCCGCCTGACCGGCATGGACATCGCCGGTTCCCCCGAGCGCGTCACGGACTGGCTCGGCGGTCCCGTGGAGGACGTCCTGCGCTCGGTGGACGTCACGTGGTCCGCTCCCCACGGCACCCCCGGCCTCATGGCGGTCACCTTCGGCACCCCGGACGGGCCCGTCACCATCTGATCCGCCGGGGCACGACGACGCCGCCCGCCCAGGCGGTCAGCCGGCCAGGAGCTGCGGCGCGAGGAAGCCGACCGCGTCCAGCAGGAAGTGTGCGACGAGCAGCGGCATCACCCGCCCGTACCGGCGGTAGCACCACACGAACACGAGCCCCATGACCAGGTTGCCCAGCGCCGGCCCCACCCCCTGGTACAGGTGGTAGCTCGCCCGGAGCACCGAGGACACGATGGCCACGGTCCACCACGAGCGGCCCAGCCGCCGCATCCTGTCCGCGAGGAACGCCACCACGATGATCTCCTCCACGAGCGCGTGGCGCAGGGCGGTGAGCAGTAGCAGCGGAACCGTCCACCACGTGTTCTCCAGGGTGGAGGTGGTGATCTCCGCCGTGATCCCGAGCGCCCTCCCGGCCTGGTAGAGCACGAGGGTCCCACCGCCCATGACGGCGAACAGCGCGAGGCCCCGGGCGGCGTCGTGCCCCGGGCGGCGTGCATCCGCACCGATGCCGCGCAGGGCGGTGGGGATCCGGGAGGTGGTCCCCGCGAGGAACCACAGCGCGAGCACCACGGGCACGAGCGCGAAGCAGATGCTGGTCAGGCGTCGCAGCGCGTCGATCACCGGAACCGGGCTGAGCGGCTGGTTGAGCGTGGTGGAGCTCTCCGCGATCGAGGACTGCACCGCCATCTCCACGAGGTCCAGCACGGAGTACACCGCCGACGCGCCCAGGGACACCCCGAGCACCAGCAGGATCTGCATCCGGAGGTCGGCGCGCGGCACGCTCGGTGAAGTGGGAGAAAGATTGGTCTGCACGCGGCACATTCTGCCGCGTCCCTAGACTGGGGCGCATGACTTTCGAGCAGCAGACCTTCCCCGTGGCACCCCGCCGTCCCGTGGAGCGCACGTTCCACGGTCACACGTTCGTGGACCCCTACGAGTGGCTCCGAGAGAAGGACTCCCCCGAGGTGCGCGCGCACCTGGACGCCGAGAACGCCTACGCGGAGGCCGTCACCGCGGACCTCGCCCCGCTGCGGGAGCGCATCTACACGGAGATCAAGGACCGCACGCAGGAGACGGACCTCTCGGTCCCCAGCCGCCACGGGGACTGGTGGTACTTCGCGCGCACCGTGGAGGGCGGCGCGCACCAGGTGTTCTGCCGGGTGCCCGTGTCGGACGCCGCGGACTGGACCCCGCCCGCCGTGGAGCCCGGAACGTCCCTGGACGGCGAGCAGACCCTGCTGGACGCCAACGCCGCGTCCCAGGAGCACGAGTTCTACGCCCTGGGCGCGTTCAGCGTCGCGGAGGACGGCTCCCGCCTGGCCTGGTCCGAGGACACCGCCGGGGACGAGCGGTTCACCGTCCACGTCGAGGACCTCACCACTGGGGAGCTGCTCGCGGACCAGATTCCCCAGACCTCCTACGGTGCGTTCCTCACCCCGGACGCGTCCCAGGTCATCTACACGGTGGTGGACGAGTCCTGGCGTCCGCACCGCGTGTACCGGCACCTGCTCGGCACGGACGTGGCCGAGGACCAGCTGCTGTTCCAGGAGGACGACCCGGGCCTCTGGCTCGGCGCAGAGCTCTCCGCGGACAAGCAGTGGCTCATGCTGTCCTCCTCCTGCTCGGAGTACAGCGAGTACCGCATCCTGCACCTGAGCGCGCTTCCCGCGGACGACGCCGCCGCGGCCAGTTCACACGCTCCGGCGCACGACGCCGCCGTGCCGGGTTCCCGGGGCCCGTCCCCCGCGGCTGCCTCCCCCCGGATGGACCGGGACGCATCCGGTCAGCGCACGGGGGCGGAGCCCGGGTACGCGAACCCTGCGGAGGGGGCACGCACCGGGGCCCCTGCGGACCTGCCGTGGCGGGTCGTGCTCTCGCGCGAGGAGCGGGTGCTCTACGAGGTGGAGCCCCTCACCGTGGCAGGCACCGAGGTCCTGCTGCTCTCCCACGACGCCCAGGCCCCGAACGGCCGGGTCAGCCTCATGCCGCTGGAGCACGCCGGGCGGGGCCTCGCGGAGGCGGACCTGGTGGATCTGGTCCCGGCCTCGGAGACCGTGCGCGTGGAGTCCTGCCTCCCCACGGCCACCCACCTGGTGGTGGCCCTGCGCGAGAACACCACCCCCCGGGTGCGCCTGATCCCCCGCGCGGCCCTGGACGCCCTGGTGCCCGGGACGGCGCACCACGGAACGGGCGCGCGGGTGCGCGGTGCGGCGTCGTCGTCCCCGGGCGCCGGCTCAGCGGCGGATGCCGAGCTGCTGGCCGGGACCGAGGCCGCGTTCGACGAGGACCTCAGCAGCACCGGTGTGCTCTCCGCGGAGTACGAGAACCCGGTGGTGCGGGTGTCCTACACGTCCTTCGTGACGCCGCCACGCGTGTACGACATCCCCACGGGCGAGCCCAGGGCCGGTGCGCTGGACGGGTTCGGCGTGGGCGAGCCCGTGCTGCGGCGCGAGGCCACCGTGCTGGGCGGGTACCGCAGCGAGGACTACACCGTGGAGCGGGACTGGGCGGTCGCCGAGGACGGCACGCGGATTCCCGTGAGCCTGATCCGCCGCGCGGACCTGGACCCCGCCGTGCCCGCGCCGGTGCTGCAGTACGCGTACGGCTCCTACGAGATCAGCACGGACCCGGCGTTCTCCATCTCTCGGCTGTCCCTGCTGGACCGTGGCGTGGTCTGGGCCGTGGCGCACGTGCGCGGTGGCGGTGAGCTGGGGCGCGCGTGGTACGAGAACGGCAAGAAGAACACCAAGACCAACACGTTCACGGACTTCGTGGCCGTGACCCGGCACCTGGCCGCGCGCCCGGACGTGGATGCGCGGCGGATCGCGCTGATGGGCGGCTCGGCGGGCGGTCTGCTCGCGGGCGCAGTGCTGAACCTGGCCCCCGAGCTGTACTGCGGCGGGCTGGCCGCGGTGCCGTTCGTGGATGCGCTGACCTCCATGCTCATGCCCGAGCTGCCGCTGACCGCCCTGGAGTGGGAGGAGTGGGGCAACCCCGTGGAGTCCGCCGAGGTCTACGAGTACATGCGCTCCTACTCCCCCTACGAGAACGTGCGGGACGCCGACTACCCGCCGATCCTCGCCGTCACGAGCCTCAACGACACCCGCGTGCTCTACGTGGAGCCCGCCAAGTGGGTGGCCGAGCTGCGCACCCGCGTGGCGCACCCGGAGACCGTGCTGCTGCGCTGCGAGATGGCCGGCGGCCACGGTGGCGCGTCCGGGAGGTACGCGCAGTGGAAGGACACCGCGTGGGAGTACGCGTGGCTCGCGCGGCAGCTCGGGGTTGCGGGCTGACAGGGGTCTCAGCACCCCCGGGGATGAGGCAGTCAGTGCCCCGCGCTACTGGTAGTCGCCCAGGTCCAGCCTGAGGTCCGGGTCCTGCCGGACGTGGTCCAGGTGCTTCAGCTGCAGTGGGTGCAGAATGCCGCCCAGCATCCGGGTCCAGGAGACGGGGTAGCCCACCACCTCGCCGCGCTCCTCCCCGGGGAACTCCGCCGCCTGGTCTGCCCAGTAGCCCATCCGGCGCTCGACCTCCCGCAGCCACTCCGCGGTCAGGGGGGTGTGGGAGCGCACCAGGTAGGCCCCCATGCCCACGAGCCGGTGGTGGTGCCACGCCAGATCCGTGCCGAGCGCGCCGGTCAGCCGGGTCACGTCCTGTGCTGCTCTCTCCGGGTAGCCGCTCAGCCACGCCTGCTGGTCCGCGTCCATCCGCGCGAAGGCGGCCTCCCAGGACGTCACGGGCGCCTTGAGGTCGCAGTAGCCCCCGCCGTGGTGGTGCATGAGGTATGCCCGCAGGTAGTCGGAGCGGTGGACCAGGGACAGGTTCTCGTACGCCGCGTGCAGCGGATGCCCCGGCACCAGCCACTGGTCCAGGTTCTCCCGTGTGACCAGCTCCACGGGCAGTCCGATCCGGTCCCGCATCACGTCCAGGTTGGCGCGTCGCCGCGGGGTCAGGGGATTCTCCCCGAGCCACAGGGTGACCACGCGCCGCGGCAGCTCCTGCGGCCCGTCCGGGGCCGGGGGCGTGCGGGCCACGAAGGAACGACGGTAGCGGGCGGCGTCGAACTCGTAGGTCGTCACGCGTGCGTGCCACGGCGCCGCCGCGGTGACCGCGGCGAACCGGAGGGCCTTCTGGGTTCGGCGGCGCCGCTTGTTCACCACGAACAGCGCGTGCTTGACCTGGCGCGCGGCCATGAGCGGATCCACCGGGCTCACGCGGCACGCTCCGGCTGCAACGCTCCCACCGTCCGAGGGCTCAACCAGTCCCCCACGTGCCCGGTGACGACCTGCTCGGCCGCCGCAGTGGCCATCGCCGCGCTCGTCTGGAAGCCGTAGCCTCCCTGTCCGGCGAGCCAGAACACGCCCTCGGCCGCGGTGTCCCAGCCGCACACGGGCACGCCGCACGCGCGTTCCGTCCGCAGTCCGGTCCACGCCTTCACCACCCCGGTGATGCGCAGTGCCGTGTGCTGCTGGACAGTCGCGATCAGGCGCTCGACGGCGCCCGGGTGCGGTTGCGCGTCGCACGCCTCGCTGGGCTCGGACTCCCCCACCGAGATCATGGCCCCCACGGGGTCGGGCCGGTAGTACCAGTGCTCTGCGGCATCCATGACCATGGGGTGCTCCGCGGGCATGGCCGTGTCCAGACGGACCAGGGCTGCGGTGCGGCGCAGCGGCTGCAGCCCCTGCGGCGCGGCACCCAGCAGCGAACCGATGTGCTCCGCCCACGCCCCGGCCGCGTTCACCACGGTGGCCGCGCGGACCGTGCCGTTCGGGTCCGTTCTCCGCCCGCCCGCCACGGGCGACAGCTCCCAGACCTCACCGGACCGCCGCGCGCTGGCCACGCGGAACCCTGTTCGGAGGGTCACCCCCGCGTCCTCCGCCCGGCGCCTGTGCCACGCGAGCAGTGCCGAGGCGTCGGAGCGCACGGCCAAGTCGTCCACCGCGGCGGTGCGGTAGCGCACCGGGTCCGCCCGGAGCTCGGGGCACAGCGCCAGCAACTCGGCGTCGGTGGCACGGCGCAGGCCCGGCACCGTCTCCGCCGCGACGTCCTCGGCGGAACCGGCCACCACGAACGCGCTCGGCCACACCAGGGGTGAGGGCAGGTCCGCGGAGACCTCCGACAGCCGGGCAATGGACCAACGGGTCAGCTCCAGCACCGGATCCGGGCCGTAGCTGGGGATGAGCTGCTGGGCGGAGCGCGCGGAGGTGTGCTGGGCGACGTCGTCCTCCGCCTCCAGGAGGCAGATGCCGTGCCCCGTGCCGCGCAGCCGCGCCAGTTCAGAGGCCGCGGACAGGCCCGCGATGCCCGCCCCGATGATCACGATGTCGAACTGCATGAGCCCATGGTGCCACCGCTGCCAGGGCAACCCGGGCACGGCGGGCGGCACGGAGGCGGAGGGCGGTGGGTGCCGGTCGACTGACCCGGATGCCGGACGCCAGACCTCGGGCACACGAAGAACCCCGCCCCTCACCATGACGGTGAGGGGCGGGGTTCTGTGACCGACCCGGTCGATCAGCTCGGCCGGGTCAGCCGGTCATCGACGAGCGATGAGGTGCCTGGATCAGGCGGGGATGTTCAGGACCTGGCCCGGGAAGATCAGGTTGGCATCGGCCACGGAGCCGGCGTTGGCGGCGTAGAGGGCCTCCCAGCCACCGTTCACACCCAGCTTGTTGGCGATGGTGCCCAGGGTGTCCCCGGCCTGCACGGTGTAGGTGCCGGCGGCGGGAGCAGCCTGCTGCACGGGAGCGGCGGGAGCGGTGTACTCGGCCACCGGAGCCTGCTGCACCGGGGCGGCCTGCTGCACGGGAGCAGCCTGCTGGACCGGGGCGGCCTTCGGCGCAGGAGCAGCCTGCTGCACGGAGGTGGACTGCGGGGCCACGGAAGCGGCCGAGGCGGAACCGGCAGCGTCGGCCGAGGTCAGACCCAGCTTGGCGGAGCATGCGGGCCATGCGCCCCAGCCCTGACCGGCGTAAACGTTCTCGGCCACGCGGACCTGCTCGGCCCACGAGGCGTTGTGAGCGGAGCCCTGACCACCGAAGGCTGCCCAGGTGGACGGGGTGAACTGCAGGGCGCCGGAGAAGCCGTTGCCGGTGTTCGTCGAGGCGTTGCCACCGGACTCGCACTCGGCGAGAGCGTTCCAGGTCTCCATGGAAGCAGCGTTGGCGGGGACGGCGAACGCGCCCACGGCCAGGCCGCCCATCATGACAGCAGCGGTACCACGGCGGATAGCGGTTGAAGTCTTCATCATGCTCCGTCAGGCCACCTGCGCTCGTTCCCATCCCTGGGTGTCTTCGCGCCGTCGTCTACCCATAACAGTTAGGTGTGAGGGGTAGAAACTACGGAATGCTGCCATGTAGACGACGTACGGTGTGCGGCAGCATCCAGCACAATCCAGACGACGGATCATGTGCGTCTGGTAGCGAACTTCCGTTCAGGAGAGTTCGCTGAGGAAGTTGTCAATAACGATAGCGTAACGGTCACCCCGTGTTCAAGAGCTTCGTTACTTTTTCGTTATCCCGCTTTGGGGGACAACCCCCGCCGCGGGCATGTATCACGGCACCCTGGCCGGTCAACCTGAGCCACGGTAGGTCACCCCCGCGTGACGGGTCAACCCAGGGAGCCCCCGCACTGTGCATAACGGCCGGATACACCGTTGATAACGGGACGATTTCCCCAGCGCTATCCCGCGCTCCAGGCGGCGATCACGCTGGCCAGACGGGCCTTCTCGTACTCGGCCTCCCGCTGCTGGAGACGCTCGGGCGCTGCGCTGCCGTGGGACTCGTCACACAGTGCCGGCGGGGCTGGGAGCTCCGGACGGTGGACCACCGCTCCGGCCTCGTGGGCGATCAGCGCGCCGGCCGCCCAGTCGTGCTCGTGCAGCGCCCGTTCCGAGTAGCCGTCCAGCGTGCCGTCCGCGACCATGCAGAGGTCCAGGGACGCGGCCCCGAGCCGCCGCATGTCCGAGAAGTCCTCCATGGTGTCCAGGAAGGATCCGAACTGTTCACGACGCACCTGGGCGTCGTAGGAGAACCCGGTGCCGTAGAGCGCCCCCCGCCGCCCGGGCACCGGCCCGCTCAGGCGTGTGTCCCTGCCCTGGCGCCGGACCCACGCGCCCAGGCCCGTGATGCTGTAGTACACCCTGCCGAGGGCTGATGCATTGACGACTCCCACGAGCCAGTTCCCCTGCTCGTCGCACGCCGCCACCGACGTGGCGTAGTAGACGATGTCCCGGATGAAGTTGGTGGTGCCGTCCAAGGGGTCCACGGACCATCGCAGCCCGGAGCGCTGCGGCGGCACCCAGGTGCCGGACTCCTCACCCGTGATGACGTCGTACGGCCTGCGTTCCCGCAGCACCGCCGTGACGGCCTCCTCCGCCGCGACGTCGAACGCGGTGACCCAGTCGCCGTCCGAGGACTTGGTCACCGCCTCGAAGGCCGCCGCATCCCGGCCGCGCAGCACCTGCGCCCCGGCCTCGGCCGCGGCCAGCGCCACCTCCAGGAGCTCCTGCAGCTCGTCCGTACCGGGCCCCAGGCCCTCGAGAGCATCCGCCACCGGTTCCCTCACTCCCCTTCCGCGGGAGTCGCACCCGTGGTTCCGGGGGCATCGCCGGCGGCCCCCTCGGCCGGGTCCGTGCCCTCCTCGTCCCCGAAGGCGTCCGGGCCCTCCGCGAGCAGCCGCTCGAACCCCGACTCGTCCAGCACGGGAACCCCCAGCGACTCGGCCTTGTCCAGCTTGGTCCCGGCGTTCTCCCCCGCCACGAGGAAGTGCGTCTTCCTGGACACGGACCCGGAGGCCTTGCCGCCGCGCTTCAGAATGGCCTCCTTGGCGGAGTCACGGCTGAAGCCTTCGAGGGAGCCTGTGACCACCACGGTGATCCCCTCCAGGGTGCGCGGGGTGGACTCGTCCACTTCCTCCTCCATGCGCACGCCCGCGGCGGCCCACTGCTCCACCACGCGGCGCCGCCAGGGCTCGTCGAAGAACTCCCTGACCGCCTGGGCGATCACGGGCCCCACACCGTCGGTGCCGGCCAGGGTGTCCAGGTCCGCGGAGCGGATGGCGTCCATGCTGCGCAGGGACGTGGCCAGCGAGCGGGCCGCGGTGGGGCCCACGTGCCGGATGGACAGCGCCACCAGCACGCGCCACAGCTCGGTGTCCTTGGCCTGCTCCATCTGGGCGAACATCTGCTCGGTGGTCTTGGACGGCACGCTGGGCTTGGCCCTGGTGGGTTTGGTCCAGAAGTACGGCACCAGCTCGGGGGTGATCCGCTGCGTCTTCTCCCCGGTCTCCTTGTCCGTGACCGTGCGGCGGGAGTCCCGCCACACCATGACGTCCCGCAGGTCCTCGGGCGTCAGGTCGAACAGTCCGGCCTCGTTGCGCAGCGGCGGAACGGAGAAGTCGCTCCCGTCCGGTGCGTCCAGCGGCACCGGCTGGGTCAGCGCCTTGGCGGCCTCCTCCCCCAGGGCCTCGATGTCGAAGGCGCCACGGCCGGCCGCATGGTTCACGCGCTCCTTGAGCTGGGACGGGCAGGTCTCCGCGTTGGGGCAGCGGATGTCCACGTCCCCCTCCTTGGCGGGGCGCAGCGGCGTGCCGCACGAGGGGCACTCGGTGGGCATCACGAACTCGCGCTCGGAGCCGTCCCGCAGGGCCACCACGGGGCCCACGATCTCGGGGATGACGTCACCGGCCTTGCGCAGCACCACGGTGTCCCCGATCAGCACGCCCTTGGCCTTGACCACGTCCTGGTTGTGCAGGGTGGCCATCTCCACCGTGGAGCCGGCCACGCGCACGGGATCCATGAGCCCGAACGGGGTCACGCGCCCGGTGCGGCCCACGTTCACCAGGATGTCCACGAGCGTGGTGTTGACCTCCTCCGGCGGGTACTTGTACGCCACGGCCCAGCGCGGCACACGGGAGGTGTAGCCCAGGCGGAACTGGGTGCGGCGGTCGTCCACTTTGACCACGATGCCGTCGATCTCGTGCAGCAGGCTGTGCCGCTTGTCCCCGAACTCGGCAATGAACTCGAGCACCTCCGCCACGGTGGAGAGCACCCGGGAGTACGGGCTCACGGGCAGGCCCCACCCGCGCAGGATCTCGTACGCCTCCGACTGCGTCTCGAGGTCGACGCCGCGCACGTACCCGATGCCGTGCACGAACATGGACAGCGGACGCCGGGCGGTGACCTGGGGGTCCTTCTGGCGCAGGGAGCCGGCCGCCGCGTTGCGGGGGTTGGCGAAGGGCGCGCGCCCCTCCTCCACCATGGCCTCGTTGAGCGTGCGGAAGTCCTTCGAGGAGATGAACACCTCGCCGCGCACCTCGACCTCCTCCGGGAGGCTCTCGCCGGAGAGCCGCTGCGGGATGGTCGTGATGGTGGCCACGTTGTGGGTGATGTCCTCACCCGTGGTGCCGTCACCGCGCGTGGCGGCCCGCACGAGCACGCCGTCTCGGTACAGCAGGTTCACGGCCAGGCCGTCGATCTTGACCTCGCTCAGCCATGCGACCCCCGGGGCGCCGGGCAGCTCCGCGACCTGCTTCTCGGCGCGCTCGAGCCACGCCACGAGCTCGTCCGTGGAGAACACGTCCTCCAGCGAGTACATCTTCTCCAGGTGCTTCACGGGGCTGAAGGCCGCCCCGACCTCGCCGCCGACCTCCTGGGTGGGCGAGTCGTTGGCCTTCAGCTCCGGGTGCAGCGCCTCGAACTCCTCCAGCGAGCGGTAGAGCTGGTCGTACTCGGCGTCCGAGATCACGGGCTGGTCGTGCACGTAGTACGCGGCGCGGGCCTCACGGACCCGGTCCGAGAGCTCGACGTACTCCTCCCGCAGGGCCTCGCTGGGCTCCTCGGGGTTGAGACTCTGGCCGTTGGCGTCCGTGGCGGGCTGCGCGCCCTTGGCGTTGACTGTGCTCACCGGACCATTGTGACCCAGGACTCCGACAGGCACGAGCGGCGGCCCCCGCGCCCCTCCACGGCCGTCACGCGGCGCGCCCCGGCCGGGCACCGGACACCTCCCCCGCGACCGCCCCGCCCCACGGCGGCGCCACCAGCACACGGTGACCACGCCCGCGCAACGCACCCGCAGCACGCAACGGGCCCCTCGGATCCGTGGATCCGAGGGGCCCGGCGAGCAGTGCACCGCTACAGCGCGGCCACCCGAAGGTCCGCGTGCGGGCGGCCCCGCTTGGGGTCCCACACCTGGACGCGAGATGCGCTCCAGTGGGCGCCCCGACCGTCGTCGTCCACCGCGACCGCCACCGTAGCCGGGAGGCGCACCGGGGTGGCGAACTCCACGGACCACGTGAACGGCACCTCGGAGGGGACACCGGTCACGGCGAGCGCCCGTGAGGCCGTGTACATGCCGTGGGCGATCGCACCCTTCATGCCCAGGGCCCTGGCCGAGGGGTCCGAGAGGTGGATGGGGTTGTAGTCCCCGCTCACCGCGGCGTACTCACGGCCGGTCCCGGATCCCAGGGACCACTGCCCGGTGGGCTGCGGCGCCTCGAACGGTGCGTGCTCGCGCTGCGCCTCGTCCTCGGCGCCCGCGCGGGGCGCGTCACCGGCGATCGCGGTGTGCACACCCTTGGCCAGGTAGCCGGAACGCCCGGCCCACGCGACCGAGCCGTCCTCGCGCGTGAGGGTCACCACGGCGTCGAGCATGGTCCCCGCGCGGTGCGCGCGCAGATTCTCGGTCCACGCGGTGGCCGTGACCCGCTCCCCCACGGCCACGTCCGAGACGTGGTGGACCGTGTTGGAGATGTGCACCATGCCCAGCACGGGCAGCGGGAAGTCCTTGCGCGTGAGCACGGACATGGCCACGGGGAACGCGAGCGAGTGCAGCGCGCCGGAGAACACGGCGGTCTCCGCGGAGCCCGGGGCCATGGGCCGCAAGCTGGCGTGAACCACGCGGCAGAACTTCTCGTGCCACTCGGCATCGGCGGACAGGCCCTCGACCACGTGGGCCACGCGCGGCAGCTCGAGCGCACCGGAGACCTTCTCGGCACCCGGTGTGCGCAGCGACGCGGGCAGCACCCGCCCCACGGGAGACTTCCGCAGCGCGGGCAGCACCTTGCGGGAGGCCGACGACGCCGCGCCGCCCGCCGCGCTCGTGGCCGCACGCGCCCCGGCGCTCGCGTAGAGGGCGGGCAGCTTGACCGCGCCCGAGGGCGTGGTGCGCTCGTAGTCAGCAGGAACGGACGGAACGGAATCCGTGGCGCTCACGCGATCACGCCCCCACCATGCTCTGCCCGCACACGCGCAGGGTCTGGCCGTTGATGCCGCCCGCGGCGTCCGAGAGCAGGAACGTGATGGCCTGCGCCACGTCCACGGGCAGACCGCCCTGCTGCAGGGAGTTCAGGCGGCGGGAGATCTGACGGCGCGCGGCCGGGATCTTGGCGGTCATGTCCGACTCGATGAAGCCGGGGGCCACCGCGTTGATGGTGCCGCCCTTCGCGGCGATCAGCGGTGCGGTGGCGGCCACCAGACCGATCACGCCGGCCTTCGAGGCGGCGTAGTTGGTCTGACCGCGGTTGCCCGCCACGCCGCTCGTGGAGGCGAGGCACACGATGTGCGGGGTGGCGCCCAGCTTGTCGGAGGCCAGCAGCGTCTCGTTGATCCGCAGCTGCGACTCGATGTTCACCGCGATGACCGAGTTCCACTTGGCCTCGTCCATGTTGGCGAGCATCTTGTCCCGGGTGATCCCGGCGTTGTGCACCACCAGGTCCAGGCGGCCGTAGCGGGAGGCCACGAGGTCCAGGATCTTCTGCCCGGCCTGCGGGTCCGTGACGTCCAGCTGCAGGGCGGGCACACGCAGCTCGTTGGCCAGCTTGGTCAGGGCGTCCCCGGCCGCGGGCACGTCCACGGGGACCACGGTGGCCCCCGAGGCGGCCAGCGTGCGGGTGACCTGCTCGCCGATCCCGCGCGCGGCGCCGGTGACCACGGCCACCTTCCCCGCCACGGGGTGCTCCCAGTCCACGGTCGCGTCACCGCGGTCGTCACCGACCGTGAGGAACTGCCCGTCCACGTAGGCGCTGCGGCCCGAGAGGAAGAAGCGGATGGCGCCCGTGACGCTCGGGGCGTCCCCGGCCACACCGTCCGCGATCAGGATGCCGTTGGCGGTCACGCCGCCGCGCATCTCCTGACCGATCGAGCGCAGGATGCCCAGGACGCCCTGGCGCGCCGCGGCCTGGGCCGGAGCCAGCTGCTCTGCGCCCGCCACGGTGCCCGACGCCGCTCCGGTGCCGATCCCCGGCGCCGGGCGGGACAGCGTGATCACGCGTCCGCCCGGACGCAGCTTCCGCAGCGCGGAGGCCAGCTCGAGCGCCGGGGCGCCGAGGTCCGCGGGGCTCTCGATGCCGGTGTAGTCGATCAGCACCGCACCCACGCGGTCCACGTCCGCCGCGTGGCGGCGCACGTCCAGGTTCCAGCCGAGCAGTGCCGACGCCGCGGCGTCGCCCGCCGTGCCCTTGCCGAGCACGAGGACCGCGCCGTCCGGGAAGTCAGCGCCCGCCTGGTAGCGGCGCAGGGTGACCGGCCGGGGCAGGCCCAGCTTGGAGGCCAGCTGCTTGCCGAGCCCCGAGTTGACCATGTCCAGATAAGTGTCCGTCACGTGAAGTTTCTCCCTGATCTCGTGGTGTCTCGATTGCCGTGGTGGGTGTTCAGACCGAGCGCAGCAGCATGGCCACGCCCTGGCCGCCCGCGGCGCACACGGAGATCAGCGCGGTCTGGGGCTTGCCCTCGGCCTTGGCGCGGGCGGCGAGCTCCTTTGCGGTGGAGGCCACGATGCGCCCGCCGGTGGCGGCGAACGGGTGGCCGGTGGCCAGCGAGGAGCCGTTGACGTTGAGCTTGGAGCGGTCGATCGAGCCCAGCGGGGCGTCCAGGCCCAGGCGCTCCTTGCAGAACTCGGGGGACTCCCAGGCCTTCATGATGGACAGCACCGTGGAGGCGAACGCCTCGTGGATCTCCACGAGGTCCAGGTCCTGCAGGGTCAGCCCGTGGCGGGCGAGTAGGCGCGGGACGGCGTAGGCGGGAGCCATGAGCAGGCCCTCGTTGCCGGTGACGAAGTCCACCGCGGCGGCCTCGGAGTCCACGACCTCGGCGAGCGGCGTGAGGCTGTGCTCGGCGGCCCACTGCTCGGAGGTGATCAGCACGGCGGAGGCGCCGTCCGTGAGCGGGGTGGAGTTGCCGGCCGTCATGGTGGCCTCCCCCGCGAGCTTCTTGCCGAAGACCGGGTTCAGGTTGCCCAGCTTCTCCACGGTGGAGTCCGGGCGCATGTTGTTGTCCTTGGTCAGGCCCTTGAACGGGGTGACCAGGTCGTCGAAGAACCCGCGGTCGTACGCGGCGGCGAGGTGCTGGTGGGAGGCTGCGGCCAGCTCGTCCTGGGCCTCACGGGTGATGCCCCAGTGCTCGGTGGTCAGGGCCTGGTGCTCGCCCATGGACAGGCCCGTGCGGGGCTCCCCGGAGCTGGGCACGGCGGGCGCGAGGTCCGCGGGGCGGACGTCCTTGAACGCCTGGAGCTTCTGCATGGTGGTCTTGGCGCGCTGCAGCTTGAGCAGTGCGCGGCGCAGGCCCTCGCTCACAGCGATCGGAGCGTCGGAGGAGGAGTCCACACCGCCGGCGATGCCGGCCTCGATCTGGCCCAGGCGGATCTTGTTGGAGATGGAGCTGACGGTCTCCATGCCCGTGGCGCACGCCATCTGGACGTCGTAGGCCGGGGTGGCCGGGTCCAGGGCGGAGCCCAGCACGGACTCGCGGGTCAGGTTGAAGTCGCGGGAGTGCTTGATCACGGCACCGGCCGCCACGGCACCCAGGCGCTCACCGGCGATCCCGGTGCGGGCCACCAGGCCGTCGATCGCCGCGGTCAGCATGTCCTGGTTGGACGCGTTGGCGTAGGCGCCGCCCGCGCGGGAGAAGGGGATGCGGTTGCCCGCGACCACCACGGCGCGGGTGCCGGTGGTTCCTGCGGAGTGCTTTGCGGCGGACCCTGCCGCGGGCGTGGCGCCGGTGCCCTGGGCGGTCGAGGTCTTGGCCGGGGTGCTCTGCGTGTTCTCGGTCATGTCTGCTCCTTGAGAGGGGGTGTGTGCGACGTGGGTCACTTGATACCCAGAGTAGCTGATACTCTCAGTATCGTGAAACAGGTCACGACCCCCGTGGACGGCAGGAACAGCCGCTGGCAGCGACACCGCGCCAAGCGGCGCACCGAGCTGATCACGGCCGCCCGCGACGCGGTGGCCGCGAACGGTGCTGCCATCTCCATGGAGGAGATCGCCACGGCGTGCGGCACGTCCAAGTCCGTGTTCTACCGCTACTTCACGGACAAGTCCGGCGTGCAGGCGGCCGTGGGCGAGTACTTCGTGACCAGGATGCGACGCCGCATGGTGGCCGCCGTCAGCGAGGCGGACACCTTCGCGGCCATGATCCACGCACTCGTCTCCGAGTACCTCAAGTCCGTGGCAGGTTCCGCCGAGGTCTACCGCTTCGTGGTGACCGCCCCGGAGGAGCAGGGCTCCACCATCGAGCGCTTCATCGACTCGGTGCGGGACCTGCTCATGGAGCAGTACGTACGCCACTACGGCGAGGCGGAGACCGGGGATGGCGTCCTGCGCAGCTGGGCCGCGGCCACCGTGGGCATGGTCCGCGGCGCCGGAGAGGCCTGGCTCGCCCAGGGGGACGCCCCGGGAACGCCCGACCGCCACACCATGAGTCGCATCATCACCACGTGGGCCGTGGAGGGTCTGCGCCCCGTGGCCAGCACGTCCGCGGCGGTCTCCGCCGCGACGACGCCTTCCCGACAAGCCCGTACCCAGGACGGCCCCGCCGTCCGCGACACCCCTCAGGAGTCATGATGAGCACCACCCAGGTCAGCGGAACCATTCCCGACACCGACCGCATCGAGGACCTGCCCGAGGACGGGGCTGCCGCCCCCTCGGCGCTCGACACCGCGGAGCTCGGCAAGATCCTCCTGGGCCGCTGGCCCGAGGCTCGCCTGGCCGCCCGCAAGCGCGCCGAGGATCCCCGCTTCCACTCCCAGTACAACCAGTCCGTGGAGGACCAGCGCAACCACACGTACGAGCAGCTCAAGCTGCTCGCTGACGCCGGGCCCCAGTACCTGGGCATGCCCGAGAGCGTGGGCGGGGCCATGAGCCCCGGCGCCAACCTCTCCGCGTTCGAGGAGCTCGTGCTCGCGGACCCGTCCCTGCAGATCAAGTCCGGCGTGCAGTGGGGTCTGTTCGGCTCCGCCGTGCTGAACCTGGGCACGGAGGAGCACCACGAGAAGTGGCTGCCGGCGATCCTGGACCTCAGCATGCCCGGCGCGTTCGCCATGACGGAGATCGGGCACGGCTCGGACGTGGCCTCGATCGGCACCACCGCCACGTACATCCCGGAGACGGACGAGTTCGAGATCCACACCCCCTTCAAGGCGGCGTGGAAGGACTACCTGGGCAACGCCGCGGTGCACGGCCGCGCGGCCACGGTGTTCGCGCAGCTGATCGTCAACGGCACCAACCACGGCGTGCACTGCCTCTACGTTCCCCTGCGTGACGAGAACGGCGAGTTCCTGCCCGGCGTGGGCGGCGAGGACGACGGCCGCAAGGGCGGGCTCAACGGCATCGACAACGGCCGCCTGCACTTCGACCACGTGCGCGTGCCCCGCACCAACCTGCTGAACAAGTACGGGGACGTGGACGAGAACGGCGTCTATTCCTCCCCCATCCCCTCCCCGGGCCGCCGCTTCTTCACCATGATCGGCACCCTGGTCCAGGGTCGCGTGTCCCTGGACGGCGCGGCGACGATCGCCAACCAGGCCGCCCTGAGCATTGCCGTGCGCTACGCGGAGCAGCGCCGCCAGTTCACCACGGACTCGGACATCGAGGAGCAGACGCTGCTGGACTACCAGCGCCACCAGCGCCGGCTGATCCCGCGCATCGCGGAGACCTACGCGATGACCTTCGCCCACCAGCAGCTGCTGGACAAGTTCCACGAGGTCTTCTCCGGCGAGGACGAGTCCGACGGCAACCGCCAGGAGCTCGAGACCCTGGCCGCGGCGTTCAAGCCGATGTCCACGTGGAGCGCCCTGGACACCCTGCAGGAGTGCCGCGAGGCGTGCGGCGGCGCGGGGTTCATCGCCAAGAACCGCTTCGTGGAGCTGCGCGCGGACCTGGACGTGTACGTGACCTTCGAGGGTGACAACACCATCCTGCTGCAGCTCGTGGCCAAGCGGCTGCTCAACGACTACTCCGCGGAGTTCAAGAACGCGGACGTGGGGGTCATGGCCCGCTACGTCGCGGACCGCGCCACCGAGGCGGGCTTCAACCGCTCCGGGTTGCGCAAGCTCACCCAGGCGTTCTCGGACACCGGTGACTCCCGCAAATCCGTCAATGCGCTGCGCGACCCCGCGGCCCAGCGCGCGCTGCTCACCGACCGGGTGCAGACCATGATCGGCGACATCGCGGACGAGCTGCGCGCCGTGGCCCGCAAGTCCCGCACCGAGCAGGCCGAGGCGTTCAACAACAACCAGAACCGTCTGCTGGAGGCAGCCCGCTCGCACGCCCAGCTGCTGCAGTGGGAGGCGTTCACGGCCGGTCTGGAGAAGATCGAGGACCCGGACACCAAGCGCGTGCTCACGTGGCTGCGCGACCTCTTCGGGCTGAGCCTGATCGAGCGGGACCTGGCCTGGTACCTCTCCTACGGGCGGCTGTCCATGCGCCGTGGCCGCGCCCTGGAGTCCTACATCAACCGCCTCATCGCGCGGCTGCGCCCCTACTCCCTGGAGCTCGTGGATGCCTTCGGGCTCTCCCCGGAGCTGCTGCGCGCGGAGATCGGCGGCACCGTGGAGGCCGAGCGCCAGAAGGAGGCCGCGGACTACTACCGCCGACTGCGCGCGAGCGGCAAGGCCCCCGTCAAGGAGCCCAAGCCCGCCAAGGACCCGGGCGCCCAGACCCGCGGCCACCACGCCTGACCCGCGCCACGCCGCGCGCCGCCCCCGAGACGGGGGCGGCGCGCGGTGGACGCCGGGCACAGCAGCGCCGGACTGAGAAAGCGGCCCCGCGGCGTCGTCGACCCACGACGACGCCGCGGGGCCGCTTCCGTGTGCGGGGCGGGGCGGGGTGCCGCGAGTGGGTGGACGGCCGAGAGGCCGGCTCAGCGCACGCGCGGAGCGGAGCAGGGGGCGCTGCCTGCGGGTGGATGGTCGGAGGGCGCTCTCAGCGCACGCGCGGGATGGAACTGGTGTTCGCGCGGGGGTCGTCCGCGGTGAGGACGTCAGCGACCACCAGGGTCACGTTGTCCCGCCCGCCCGTGCGCAGCGCCGCCTGCACGAGCACGTCCGCGGCCTCCTTGGGGTGCTGCACCGAGTGCAGCACGCGGGCGATGTGCGCCGGGGAGAGCTCCCCCGTGAGACCGTCCGAGCACATGAGCAGCCGATGCCCCGGCACGGCGGGAAGCACCACGACGTCCGGCTCCCAGATCTGCCCCGTGCCGAGCGCGCGGGTGATCACGTTGCGGCGCGGGTGCACCAGAGCCTGAGCGGGAGTGAGCTGGCCGATCGACACCAGGTACTGCACCTCGGAGTGGTCCACCGTGAGCTGGGAGACCCCCACGGGCCCGGACTTCTCCGTGACGGGCTCCCCCACCCGCGGTCCGGTGAGCTGGTAGGTGCGGGAGTCCCCCACGTTGAACACGATCCACAGCCACGTGCCCGCGATCTGCACGAGCCACGCCCCGGTGACCGTGGTGCCGGCACGCGTGCCGCACTGGGCCTGGATGGCCTGGTCCGCCTCCCACAGCACCGAGCGCACCCGGTGCACGGCGTCGAGCGCCTCGGCCGGAATGTCCGGGTCCAGCTTGAGCTGCCGGTCGATGGTGGCCCGGAACCGGGCCACGTCCGAGCCGGGTGCAGGTTCCACGATCCGGTAGTCGCGGAAGTCCTCCAGCGTGAACAGCTCCGAGGCGCCCAGGGTGGACACGCACAGGGCGCTGGCCACCTCGCCGGCCTCGTGCCCACCCATGCCGTCCGCCACCGCGCACATGGTGTCGGTGACGATGAGGGCGTCCTCGTTGGTCTCTCGACGCAGTCCGCGGTCGGTCACACCGCCCGATCGGATGGTCAGGGGAGCGGTCATTCGACCTCGTCTTCCAGTAGGGGCCCGCAGCCCTGGGCGATCGCCACGGGGCGGACGTCCCCGAAGCCGCGGACGTTGCGGGTGGGCTGCGGCTCGAGGACGAAGCGCTCGTCCCCCCGGAGCACGCGGGCGGTGGACTCGTCCACCACCACGCCGCCCGGTTCCGTGAGCGCCACGAGCCGTGAGGCCAGGTTCACGGTGGGGCCGTAGAGGTCCCCCAGACGGGGCAGCACACGGCCCCACACGAAGGCCACGCGCGCCTGGGGCAGCAACGGGTCCTCCTTGATGATCCGTGCCAGCGCGAGCGAGATCTGGGCCCCGCCCTCGGGGGTCTCCGAGAGGAACATGACCTCGTCGCCGATGGTCTTGATCACGCGGCCGCCGCCGATCGAGATGACCTCCGCGCAGCGCTTCTCGAAGCGCTGCACCAGGTTGGCGAGCGTGCGCTCGTTCATCTGCCGGGAGAGGGAGGTGTAGGAGACCAGGTCCGCGAAACCCACGCCCCGCGCGAGGGGCAGCGCCGAGGCGCCGACGTCCGGAGCGGCGTCGTGCAGGATGACCGTGGAGCCGTCCGGGCGCTCCCCCCGCATGGCCAAGCGCTGGACGGCCGCCGAGAGCTGGCGGCGCCACGCGTAGTCGAGCAGCTGCTCGAGCGGCTGCAGCAGGTCCGGGAGCAGGGTGAGCAGCTCGCGGCGGGCCCGGGCGTCCGTCATGTCACGGTGGGCCACCATGTCCTCCACGAGGGCCTCGACCTGCCACACGACCATGCGGTCCGTGAGCTGCGCGACCGAGCGCGCGAGGGAGAGCGCTGCCTCCTCGCTGAGCTTGTCGTCCTGGACCAGGCTGGACACCAGTTTGAGGGCGCGGACGTCCTCGTTCGTGAAGTAGACGTCGTCGTCGCTGAGGTTGGGGAAGCCCAGGGCCCGCCAGATCTTGCGCGCGGAGGCCGAGGAGAGGTCCGCCTCGCGGGCGGCCTCGCGGCGGCGCAGGTTCCGCTGGGAGCCGAGCAGCAGGGAGTCCAGGTGGCGCACTGCGGCCTGCGACTCCTCCGAGCCGTAGAGGTTGGACTGCACGGGGTTGTGGAGGTTCAGGTTCAGCTGCTCGGTCTGTGGGCCCGTGACCACGGGTTGCGGGGATTCCGAGGGGTCTTCAGCCACGCGGTCCTCCTTGCTGGGCGGTGTGCGGGCCGGGACGTCCCGGCCCCGGGATGGTGCCTCCCCCACTGTAGTTGCCCACCTGCGCCGCCGACTCCCGCACGAGCTGCGTGAGACGCGCGGGCTGCGGGGCGCCCGCGAGCTTGAGCCCGCCCAGGGTCCCGAAATCCGCCAGCACGGTGCCGCGGTCCAGGTGCTCGCGCGCGGCACCCACCTCGGTGGCGCCGCGCGTGACACGCACGGACTGCAGGGCGTTCAGCGGCAGGGACACGGCGCCGTCACGCGCCGGGGGCCCCAGCAGCGCCAGGCGCTCGGTGGTCAGGACGAAGCGGGTGCGCCACCACCGCCACACGGGCACCGCCACCCGGCGCCACGCCAGCAGCAGTGCGGCCGCGAGCAGCAACCACCCCACGAACGTGTGCAGTCCGGTCCACGGCGCGTCCGTGGGACGCCACGTGAGGTCCAGGACCCGGCGCAGCGCCGAGTACACCAGGACCGTCAGCCAGGCGGTCACCGCGGGGCCCGCGAGCGCCAGCGGGTGCGGACGCGTGGCCACCACGGTCTCCTCGCCCGGTGCCAGCTCCAGGCCGCGCCGTCCGCTCATGCGGGGCCGCCCCCGCCGTGCGCGGGGCGCACGTGCACGACGTCGCCCGCGGAGTACTCGTGCTCCCTCCTGTCCCGGGCGCGCACCACGAGCTGGCCGGAGTCTCCCAGGCCCGTGGCGGTCGCGGTCAGCGGATCCCGTGCGCCGGGCAGCTGCAGGGTGACCTCACGGCCGAGGGTGTCCAGCTGCGCCTCGACCTCGCTCCGCAGCTCTCCCCCGCGGCCGAGCTGCCCCGCGGGGTCCTGGGACGCGCGGTCCAGGGTGTCCGCGAACCGGCCGAGCACCGCGGTGAGCAGCCCGGCGCGGCTGGGGACGGCGTCGGAGTCCTGCACCTCGAGTGCGAGGGACGTGGCGGTGGGGACGGGGAGCTCGCGCTGGCTCACGTTGATGCCGGCACCGACCACCACTGTGGGTGCCGCACCGGGAGTCGGCGCGACCATGGTCGCGAGGATGCCGCAGAGCTTGCGGTCGCGGACCAGGACGTCGTTGGGCCACTTGACCACGGCGGGCACCCCGGTCAGCTCCCGCACCGCCCCGGTGATGCTGTGCGCCATGAGCAGAGTGAGCCACGGGATCAGCTCCTGCGGCCACGGACGGCCCGAGCGGTCCACGGGGGTGCAGGCCACCGAGAACGTCACCGCGGTGCCCGGGGGCGTGATCCAGCCGCGGTCCAGCCGCCCCCTGCCCTGGCTCTGGAAACCGGTGACCACGGCCTCGAGGCCGTTCCCGCTCCCCTGGTCCCCGGCGCGCGGCGCCACCCGCTCCGACAACCAGGTGTTCGTGGAGCCCACGGTGTCCACCACGGTCACCGACCGGTAGCCGTGGGATCGCATCGCGTCCTCCAGGTCGGACTGGTGGTAGTCCGCGGCGGGCTGCTGATCCGTGGCGTGCATGTCTGCTCCTCACAGGACGGGACGGCGTGGCCGTCGGGGGGTCTCCTCCAGCTTAGGTGTACCCGCACGGCCCGGGCATATGCTGGGATCCGTCAGCCCAGACCCCCACGTCGAGCCGGAGGATCCCGAGCATGAGCGTCTACGCCCTGACCTACACCTACGGCGGCCCGTCCGAGATCCTGGCCGAGCACCGCCCCGCCCACCGAGCCTTCCTGCGTGAGCTGCAGGAGCGCGGCGTCAACCTGGCCTCCGGGCCCCTGGGGGACGACGGCGCGCTGATCGTGCTGCGCGCGGACAGCGCCGAGCACGTGGAACAGATCATCCGGGAGGACCCCCTGGTGGTCCACGGTGCGGTGACCGAGCACGTGGTCCGCGAGTGGTCCGTGACCATCGGAGCCGTGGGCTCGGACTGAACGCACGCCCCCGAGCGGAGGGGCATCCCGGGCGCCGCGTGCGGTGGGACACCCGGGCGCCGCGTGCGGTGACGGGGCACCGGAGTTGTGGAACTCCTACAAGTGCGCACCCGGTGCCGACAACTACACTGGGGTGGATTCCCGAGGGGCCGCGCCCCGCCCCGACCACGACCACGCGAGGTGTCATGAGCCACGACCTGTCCACCACAGCAGGCAAGATCGCCGACTTCCGGCAGCGCCGCGATGAGGCTGCCGCACCGGCAGGACAGGGCGCCGTGGAGAAGCAGCACTCCCGGGGCAAGAACACCGCACGCGAGCGGATCGAGATGCTGCTGGACCCGGACTCCTTCGTGGAGTTCGACGCCCTGGCCGTGCACCACAGCACCATGTTCGGCATGGAGAAGAAGAAGCTGCTGGGTGATGGCGTGGTGAGCGGCTACGGCACCGTGGACGGGCGACTCGTGGCCGTGTACTCGCAGGACTTCGGGGTCTTCGGCGGCTCGCTGTCCCAGGTCAACGGCGAGAAGATCGTCAAGGTCCAGAAGTTCGCCCTGCGCAACGGCTGCCCCGTGATCGGCATCAACGACGGCGGCGGCGCCCGCATCCAAGAGGGCGTGGCCTCCCTGGCCATGTTCGCGGACATCTTCCGCATGAACGTCCGGGCCTCGGGCGTGATCCCGCAGATCTCCCTGATCATGGGGCCGTGCGCCGGCGGTGCCGCGTACTCCCCCGCCCTCACCGACTTCGTGGTGATGGTGGACAAGACCTCCCACATGTTCATCACCGGCCCGGACGTGATCAAGACCGTGACCGGCGAGACCGTGGACATGGAGACCCTGGGTGGTGCCCGCTCCCACAACGAGCGCACCGGCACCGCCGCGTACCTGGCCTCGGACGAGCAGGACGCCTTCGACTTCGTGCACGAGCTGCTGGAGTACCTGCCGGGGAACAACCTGCAGGACTCTCCGCTGCTGGACCACGACCAGGTGGACGAGGTCACGGACGAGGACCTCGCGCTGGACGAGCTGATCCCGGACTCCGCGAACCAGCCCTACGACATGCGCACCGTGATCGAGACGGTCGTGGACGACGGGCAGTTCCTGCAGATCCAGGAGCTCTACGCCCCGAACGTGATGGTGGGCTACGCCCGGGTGGAGGGCCACACCGTGGGGATCGTGGCGAATCAGCCCATGCAGTTCGCCGGCACCCTGGACATCGCCGCGTCCGAGAAGGCCGCGCGCTTCGTGCGCCACTGCGACGCCTTCAACATCCCGATCCTCACGTTCGTGGACGTCCCCGGGTTCCTTCCCGGCACGGACCAGGAGTTCAACGGCATCATCCGCCGCGGCGCCAAGCTGCTGTACGCGTACGCCGAGGCCACCGTTCCGCTGATCACCCTGATCACCCGTAAGGCCTACGGCGGGGCGTACATCGTGATGGGCTCCAAGAAGCTGGGCGCGGACATCAACCTCGCGTGGCCCACCGCCCAAATCGGGGTCATGGGATCCCAGGGCGCGGTGGAGATCCTCTACCGCCGGGACCTCAAGGCCGCCGAGGAGAACGGCGAGGACGCCCAGGCGCTGCGCGCCGAGCTGGCCCAGCAGTTCGAGGAGGACCTCCTCAACCCCTACCAGGCCGCCGAGCTGGGCTACGTGGACGCGGTGATCTGCCCCTCCGAGACCCGGGAGCAGATCATCAAGGCGCTGCGGGGGCTTGCGGACAAGCGTGCCTCTCAGCCCGCCAAGAAGCACGGGAACATCCCGCTGTGAGCACGCCGGAGTCAGCGCGATCACTGGACCGCCGCACCGGGGCCAGCTCGTCCGGCGCCGCACCGCGCATGCCCGTGGACACCCGCCACGCCGCAGTGGCCTCGCTGCCGGACGCCACCACTGACGCGGACCCGCTGTTCACCGTGACGCGTGGCAACCCGAGTCCCGAGGAGCTGGCCGCCCTGGTGGCCGTCCTCGGCGCGCTGCCCGAGCCGCAGGACGCACCTCCGGCCCACGCGCGCCGTGCGCCGCGCCACCAGTCCCGCAGACTCCGGCTCGGCCTGCGCCTGCGGCCCGGCCGCGGGGCGTGGCGGTGGACGCAGCCGGAGCGGTGAGCACACCCTGGCCCCGGTCCTCGGTCTGAAGCGTCCCCGGGGCACACGGCCCCGCGCTGCCAGGACCTCACGAACTCACGACGACCGTCTCGCTCGTGGCCCTCTTGTGACCTGCCCGCCGGCACGAGGTCGACCTCCGCGGCGGGGATAATGGTCCGGTGCCTGTCATCGCCCTCTCCGCCCTCGTCTCCCTCGCGACCGTGCTGCTCCTCAGCGGAGCGGCGAAACTCGCGGTGCCGGACACCGGCCGCACCATCCTCACCACCGCACCGCTCCCCCGGGCCCTTCGCGCCCCCTGGTTGCAGCGCGCCCTCCCCTGGGGGGAGATCCTGCTGGCCGCGTGCCTGCTCCTCGGTTCCGGCCCGTTCCTGCTGCTGAGCGCCTTCGCGGCCACGGCACTGTTCACCGTCTTCACCGTGGTGGTTCTCCGGGGCACTCGGGCACCTGATCCTGCCTCGTGCGGGTGCTTCGGCGGGCTCTCCCGTGCGCCGGTCTCACGCCGCACCGTGGTGCGCAACGCCGCCTTCACCCTCACGGCCGCCCTGGCACTCGCCCTGTCCGCGGTCGCGTTCCACGGCCCCGTGCTCCGTCTGCCGTGGTGGGGCGTGACGGCCCTCGCCATCCCCGCGCTCCTCGTGCTGCTCACCCTCTGGAGCGAGCGGCCCGCACACGGCCGGGCCGGCGACCCGTACGACGTCGCCCGCGTCCCACCGCTGCCCCGCACCCTGCGCGAGGACGGCGACGCCGCGGCGTCGCCCCCCGTGAGCCCCGGCACGACCGCGGCGGACGCGGTCGCGACGGAGGGGCCCGCGACCGAGCCCGGGGGGCCGCAGCAGGCGGACGACGAGCCGCAGGACTACGAGCGGCTGCCGATCCCCTACGCGGGGCTCACCACCGCGGACGGCCAGGTGGTGACGCTGCGGGGTCTGTCCGCCACTCGAGCTCGCGCACTGGTGACGGTGAGCCTCACGTGCGGCTGGTGCGCCCCCATGATCCAGCGGCTCACGGAGCTCGGGAGCCACACCGGCCCGGTGGCGCTGCACGCCGTGGTGGCTCACGAGGACGAGCGCGAGCAGCTTCCGGAGGCCCTGCGCGGCGCGGCGCTGGTGGATGCCGACCAGGCCGCAGCCATCGTCTTCGACCGGCCCGGCAACCCCTGGGCCGTGGTGCTGGGCGCGGACGGGCTGCTCGCGGGCGGACCGGTGGCGGGCAGCGGAGCCGTGCTGGAGCTGCTGGACGAGCTCGCGGAGCGCTTCGCCGGGTGACCGCCGTGCACGGCGGTGCTTGTCCGTGTCGCCGGTGTGACTAGGGTTACATTCTGTGACTCACACCGACACCTCATCCCCGTCCCACGAACCCCTCGCACCCTGGGTTCCACGCAGCGTACGGCCACGGCGGCGGACCAGCTCGCCGAGACCTACTTCCACGAGAGCCTCGCCCTGAACCCGAGCGACGCCACCTTCCTGGGCTTCCCCGGGCACGAGACCGAGTACCCGGACTTCGGTCCCGCCGGCCGTGCAGCCCGTGCCGAGCTCGTCCGCTCCACCCTCGCGCGCCTGGAGGAGGTCACCCCGGAGGACGACGTGGACCGGGTGACCCTGCACGCCATGCGCAACGAGCTCGAACTGGAGCGCGACCGCCACGAGGCCAACCTGGACGTCTCCGCGGTCAACAACATCGAGTCCCCCGTGCAGGGCATCCGTCAGGTGCTGGACGCCATGCCGCGGGAGACCGAGCAGGACTGGAAGCACATCGCCGGGCGCATGACCAACATCCCCGCCGCCCTGGAGCAGTACCGCGCGGGATTGGACGAGGCCGTCTCCCTGAACCGGCCGCCGTCGGCCCCGCAGATCGTGGAGGCCTCCCAGCAGGCGGAGCAGTATGCGTCCGACGACGGCTTCTTCGCGTCGCTCGCCGCTGACCCCGCCGCGCCGGATGCCCTGCGGGACGAGCTGCGCGCCGCGTCCGACGCCGCCCGCGCGGCCTACCGGGACATCGCGCGGATCCTGCGCGAGGACTTCGCCCCGGTCGCACGCGAGTCCGACGCGTGCGGGATCGAGGACTACCGGCTGCACCTCGCCTCGTTCCTGGGCGCGCGCCGTGATCCCCGCGAGGTCTACGACTGGGCCGTGCAGAAGCTGCTGGAGCTGGACGCCGAGCAGCGCGCCGTGGCCGAGCAGATCAAGCCCGGAGCCACGGTGCAGGAGGCCATGGCCGCCCTGAACGCGGACCCCGACAGGCAGCTGCACTCCCCCGAGGAGCTGCAGGCGTGGATGCAGAAGCTCTCGGACACCGCGCTGGCGGAGATGGCCGGGACGCACTTCGAGATCACCGAGCCCATGAGCACCCTGGAGTGCTGCATCGCGCCCACGCACGACGGCATCATCTACTACACCCCGCCCAGCGCGGACTTCTCCCGCCCGGGGCGCATGTGGTGGTCCGTGCCGGAGGGGGTCTCCCAGCACAACACGTGGGAGGAGACCACCACCGTGTACCACGAGGGCATCCCGGGCCACCACCTGCAGTGCGCCACGGCCCTGGCCAACGCGGGCGAGCTCAACGAGTGGCGCCGCATGGGCATCTGGGTCTCCGGCCACGGCGAGGGCTGGGCCCTGTACGCGGAGCGGCTCATGGACGAGCTCGGCTTCCTGGACGACCCCGGGGACCGCATGGGCATGCTCGACTCGCAGCGGCTGCGCACCGTGCGCGTGATCTTCGACGTGGGCTTCCACTGCGGCTTCGAGATCCCCGAGGCGCTCGGGGAGATGCTGGGTGGCGCCCGCGCAGGGGAGGTCTGGACCCCCGAGGACGGCTGGAAGTTCCTGCGCCACAACGTGGCGATGGCGGAGGGCACCCTGCGCTTCGAGTGGCTGCGGTACATGGGCTGGCCCGGGCAGGCACCCTCCTACCGGATCGGGCTGCAGATGTGGCTCGACGCCCGCGAGCAGGCCATGGCGCGCGAGGGCGAGGACTTCGACCTCAAGCGATTCCACAGCCGCGCGCTGCGGCTGGGCTCCGTGGGCTTGGACACACTCACCTACGCCCTGGCGCTGTAGGGAGCGGATTCCCGGGGGCTTTCCCGGGCTGTCCCAGGATCCGGGCGTCACAGTTCGTCACGAGGGGTGTGCGGATTACCATTCGCCGCCCTATCGTGGCGCGCATGAATTCCGCAGAAAGTACCCGGCGTCTGCCGCGGTGGATGACCTCCTTCGGGTGGCAGATCCTCATTGCCCTGATCGCGGGCGTTCTCCTGGGGTCCCTGGCCTCTGCCATGGGCGGGGACCCCGAGGAGAGCCCCAACTGGCTCATGACCACGCTGGGCACCATCGGCTCCAGCTACGTGACCATCCTCAAGGCGGCGGTGGTTCCGCTCGTGGTCACCGCGGTCATCTCCTCGATCGCCAACCTCCGCGACGTCTCCAACGCCGCCCGACTGGCGTGGAAGACCCTCATGTGGTTCGCCATCACCTCGCTGATCGCGGTGGTGATCGGCATGGTGCTGGCCGTGGTGGTCCAGCCCGGTGTGGGCACCGGCCAGCCGCAGCCCGAGACCTACTCCGGCACGGAGGGTTCGTGGCTCGCGTTCCTCAAGGGCCTGATCCCCGTGAACTTCCTGGGCCTGGAAACCACCTCCAAGGTCATCGACCCCGAGACCGTCAAGACCACCGTGAACTTCAACATCCTGCAGATCCTGGTGGTCTCCCTGGTGGTCGGGATCGCCGCCCTCAAGGTGGGCCGGGAGGCCGAGCCCTTCCTGAACCTCATGAAGTCCGGGCTGGCCATCATGCAGAAGGTCGTGTGGTGGATCATCCGCCTGGCCCCGCTGGGCACCCTGGGCCTGATCGGCACCGCAGTGTTCGAGTACGGCTGGACCTCCATGGGCTCGCTCGTGAGCTTCGTGCTCACCGTGTACGCCGGGCTGCTGCTGGTGGCGTTCGTGGTCTACCCGGTGATCGTCAAGCTCAACGGCCTGTCCGTGAAGCAGTTCTTCGCCGGTGTGTGGCCCGCCATGCAGCTGGGCTTCGTGTCACGCTCCTCGCTGGGCACCATGCCCGTGACCCAGCGCGTGAGCGAGTCCAACCTGGGCGTGCCCGGGCACTACGCGTCCTTCGCCATCCCGCTGGGTGCGACCACCAAGATGGACGGCTGCGCCGCGATCTACCCGGCAGTCGCCGCGATCTTCGTGGCCCAGTTCTACGGCGTGGAGCTCATGCCCATGCACTTCGTGCTGATCGCCCTGGTCTCTGTGCTGGGCTCGGCCGCCACCGCGGGAACCACCGGTGCCACGGTCATGCTCACGCTGACCCTGTCCACCCTGGGCCTGCCCCTGGACGGCGTGGGCCTGCTGCTGGCCGTGGACCCCATCCTGGACATGGGCCGCACCGCGCTCAACGTGACCGGCCAGGCGCTGGTGGCCACGGTCGTCTCCAAGCGCGAGGGCATCCTGGACCTCCCCCGCTACAACGCCCCGCTGGCCGGTCGCCCGTTCAAGGACGACGACGCCGCCACCGGCCTCCCCGGCAACGGCACCTCCGCGCGCGAACCGGAGCACGCGGCGCCGGCGTCCGGTGCCACGCTGTCCCAGACCTCACCCGGGGCGACGGACGGTCAGCGCACCGTGTAGCACGCGCGTCACCGCCGGCACCTTCTGCGAACGGGGCGGCTCGGGTTGATCCCGGGCCGCCCCGTGGCATGCGGGGGTCGATCGTGTCACCGCTGGGCACTAGGCTGTGATCCACCTCACTACCGATCCAAGGATGGTCACCATGAGCGTGTACAGCCAGCCCGGCACGGACGGATCCGTCATCACCTTCAAGCCCCGCTACGAGCACTTCATCGGGGGCCAGTGGGTTCCGCCGGTCAAGGGCCAGTACTTCGAGGACGTCACCCCCGTCACGGGCCGGGCGTTCACCGAGGTGGCCCGGGGCACCGCCGAGGACATCGAGGCCGCGCTCGACGCCGCCTGGGCCGCCGCACCGTCCTGGAACGCCTCCACCCCCGCGCAGCGCGCGCTCATGCTGAACAAGATCGCGGACCGCATGGAGCAGCACCTCGAGACCATCGCGGTGGCCGAGACCTGGGACAACGGCAAGCCCGTGCGGGAGACGCTCAACGCGGACATCCCCCTGGCCATCGACCACTTCCGGTACTTCGCCGGTGCCATCCGCGCGCAGGAGGGCCACCTGTCCCAGCTGGACGAGGACACCGTGGCGTACCACTTCCACGAGCCCCTGGGCGTGGTGGGCCAGATCATCCCGTGGAACTTTCCGATCCTCATGGCCGTGTGGAAGCTCGCCCCCGCGCTGGCCGCGGGCAACTGCGTGGTGCTCAAGCCCGCGGAGCAGACCCCGGCGTCCATCATGGTGCTCATGGAGCTCATCCAGGACCTGGTCCCGGACGGCGTGGTGAACATCGTCAACGGCTTCGGCGTGGAGTGCGGCAAGCCGCTGGCGTCCAACAAGCGGATCCGCAAGATCGCGTTCACGGGTGAGACCACCACGGGGCGGCTGATCATGCAGTACGCCTCGGAGAACATCATCCCCGTCACCCTGGAGCTGGGTGGCAAGTCCCCCAACATCTTCTTCGAGGACGTGGCACGGGAGAAGGACGGGTTCTACGACAAGTCCCTGGAGGGCTTCGCGTTCTTCGCCCTGAACTCCGGCGAGGTCTGCACGTGCCCGTCCCGCGCCCTGATCCAGGAGTCCATCTACGACTCCTTCCTGGCGGACGGCATCGAGCGCGTCAAGCAGATCACGGCCGGCAACCCCCTAAACACCGACACCATGATCGGCGCGCAGGCCTCCACCGACCAGCTGGAGAAGATCCTCTCCTACCTGGACATCGGCAAGAAGGAGGGCGCCAAGGTGCTCGTGGGCGGCGAGCGCGCCGAGCTCGAGGGCGACCTCGCGGGCGGCTACTACGTGCAGCCCACGGTGTTCGAGGGCACCAACTCCATGCGGATCTTCCAGGAGGAGATCTTCGGCCCGGTGCTCTCGGTCGCGAGGTTCGGCTCCTACGAGGACGCCATCTCCATTGCCAACGACACCCTCTACGGCCTGGGCGCGGGCGTGTGGTCCCGCGACGGCAACACCGCCTACCGGGCCGGGCGCGCCATCCAGTCCGGGCGTGTGTGGGTGAACCAGTACCACAACTACCCCGCGCACTCGGCGTTCGGCGGGTACAAGTCCTCGGGCATCGGGCGCGAGAACCACCTGATGATGCTCGACCACTACCAGCAGACGAAGAACATGCTGGTCTCCTACACGGAGTCCGCGCAGGGCTTCTTCTAGACCGGAACGGCGTGACGCACATGGGTGAGCAGGTAGAGCAGGGCGGCGTCGCGACCGGGCCCGACGGCGTCGGGACCGGCGGGATCGAGGTGGCGCTGGAGGCCACCCCCGCCGTCCCCGGGGAGAACACCTCGCGGGTGGGGTTCACGGCGGCAGCCGTGGAGCTGCTGCGGGAGCTGTGGCAGGTGCACGGGCCGCTCATGTTCCACCAGTCGGGCGGCTGCTGCGACGGCTCCGCACCCATGTGCTTCCCCGCCGGGGAGTTCCGCACGGGGGACTCCGACGTGCTGCTGGGCACCGCCCGGCTGACCGCGGCGGACTCGTCCGAACTGGGCCCGGTGGATTTCTGGATCTCCGCGGAACAGTTTGAGGCGTGGCGGCGGACCCGGCTGGTGATCGACGCGGTGCCGGGGCGGGGGTCCGGGTTCTCCCTGGAGACCCCCACCGGGCGCCGGTTCCTCACCCGCAGCGAACTGTGCGCCGTGTGACTCCCAACCCGCGCTAACCTGGGGTGATGGAGCGATCCGACATCCCCCTGGCAGCACGGGTGGAGTTGGCGCACGCCGAGATCCAGGCGGTGGCGCGGGCCCGTGGGGTGGACGCCCTGCTGGTCAAGGGCTACGCCGCGGACCCCCGGCTGTACGTGCGGGGGCGGGTGAGCAGCGACGTGGACGTCCTCACCCGGCCCTCCCACGCGGACCTCCTGGTGCAGGCGCTGCACGAGTACGGCTGGAACACCGTGTCCACGTTCCGGTCCGGCTCCATCTTCCAGCACGCCCAGACCATGCGGCACCCCCACTGGGGGCTCGTGGACATCCACCGCTCGTTCCCGGGGTTCGAGATGGACCCCGAGGAACTGTTCGACCAGCTGTGGGCGCAGCGCCGCACCCGCCTCGTGGCCGGCCACCCGTGCGACGTGCCGCGCACGCTCGAGCACGCCCTGATCATCCTGGTGCACGCGGCGCGCAGCCCCGAGTCGATGACCCAGGACGTGGGGCACCTGGCCGAGGTGCTCGCCGAGGCCGACTGGCGACGCCTCGAGCAACGGGCCGCAGAACTGGAGGCCACCGTGGCGTTCGCGGCCGCCACGGGTCAGCTGCCCCGCTACCGCGACCGTCCCACCCACGACCTACGGCTCGTGCTGTCCCACGAGGGAACGCGCTCCCAGGAGTGGCGGGCCCGGATGAAAGCCGCCACCACCGTGGGCGGAAAGCTCGCCGTCGCGCTGCGTGCGCCGCTTCCCAACGTGGACCACCTGCGCATGGACCTGGGCCGGGAGCCCACCGCCCTGGAGATCACGCGAGCCACCGTGTCCCGCCCCGTGCGCGCCGTGACGGAGCTGCTCACCGGCCGCGCGCGACGTCGTCCCGACACGGCTGACCGACCGACCGCCGGGGCCTCCCCCGGTGCCGCCCCCCTCCCAGGTGGGGTGCACGCCGCAGAGCATCCCCACGAGGTTGCGCCGGCCCACCCCGGTACTGTCCTGCCGAGCCCGGCTCCCGGCCCGGACGCGGCGTCGTCGATGCCCCTGCCCCCCGCTCCCGGGACTCCGAGCACCGCGCCCGCGGACACCACGGCGCCGGACCAGCCCGCAGCACCGGACCCGCGGGTGCCCGGTTCCCCGCCCGCAGCACCGGGTCAGCCCGACTCGTGGCTGCTCGGCCCGGAGCCCATCGCGTCTCCGGCGCGGCGCGCTCCGGCCCGAGCCGGCGTGCTTCGCCCCGCGCCGGGGACGGCCGTGGTCGAGGTGGCCCCCTCGGAGACCGTGCTCGGCAGCGTGTGCCTCGCACTCGTCCCCGGCGGCCGGCCCGTGGTCCTCAACGACTCCGCCGCGCTGATCTGGCACCTGGCGCAGTCCACGCCGGAGGACTCGCTGCCGCAGGTGCTGGCCGAGGCGACCGGTGCACCCCTCACGGAGATCGGGCCGCAGGTGCGGGACTTCGTGTCCGACCTGGTCACACAGGGATTCCTGAGCCGGCAGGGGCAGTGCCGCTCCGGGGAGCAGCCGTGAATCATTGCTAAACTCCAGGAAATCGCATCTTCCACGCAGCGCGCTGCAAGATCCGGTGAACCCCTCCGGTCCCCGCGCCCGCGGATGTCGGTGATCCCCCCGCACAGACCCACCCCCAGGGCCGGCATGACCGTCATTGACTTCCTGCGCCTCACCCGCGCCAACCTCGTGCTGCTGCTGGCGGCCACCCTTGCCGGGCTGCTGCTGGCCTTCGGCGTGGCCCTGGCCCAGCCCAAGATCTACACGTCCTCCTCCACGGGGTTCGTGACCACCACGGGCAGCAGCTCCCTGGGGGACGTGCTCAACGGGGACGTCGCCGCCCAGAACAAGGCCAATGCCTACATCCCGGTGATCTCCTCCCGCTCGGTGGCGGAGAAGATCGCCCAGGATCCCGCCCTCGGTCTGACGGCGGACGAGGTGGCGGGCCACCTCACCGCGAGCGTGGTCCCCAACTCCGCCCTCATTAAGGTCGACGCCACCGCCGACGATCCGGAGAAGTCCGCGGCTCTCGCCAACTCGGCGCTGCAGGCGACCGCCGAGGTGGTCCAGGACCTCGAGGGCAACAGTTCACCCGTGCGCGTGGTGCCCCTCGAGGACGCCCAGGTCCCCGGCGGGCCGTCGAGCCCCAACACCAAGCGGTACCTCCTGGCCGGCGCCGCCGCCGGGCTGCTGGCCGGCTACGCCGTGGCGCTGCTGCGCAAGGTGTCCGACGTGCGCATCCGCACGTCCCACGAGGTCGAGGAGCTCACCGACGCCGGCGTGCTGGGCATCCTCCCCAAGACCCCGTCCCTCAAGGGCAACAACCGCGGCGAGGTGGAGGACGACGCCGCCCACGAAGCGGTCCGCCAGCTGCGCACCAACCTCCGCTTCGTGAGCGTGGACAACCCGCCGCGGTGCGTGGTGGTCACGAGCCCCAACCCGGGTGAGGGCAAGTCCACCGTGACCACGGCCATCGCCAACTCCTTCGCGCACGCGGGCGAGGCAGCCGTGATCGTGGACGCCGACCTCCGCAGGCCCACCGTGGCGGGAGTGTTCGGGGTGGACGGCTCCGTGGGGCTCACCCAGGTGCTGTCCGGTCAGGTCGCGCTGCAGGATGCCCTGCAGCAGGTCCCCGGCTCCTCCCTGATGGTGCTGCCCGCCGGGCGCATCCCACCGAACCCGTCCGAACTCGTGGGCTCACAGCGCATGAAGCACGTGCTCACCGAGCTGCGGGAGTCCTACATGGTGTTCGTGGACGCCCCGCCCGTTCTGCCCGTCACGGACGCCAGCCTGCTCGCGGCGGCGGCCGACGGGGCGATCCTCGTGATCGAGGTGGGTGGCACCCGCAAGGAGCAGGTGGAGCTCGCGGCCTCGATGCTGCGGCGCGTGTCCGTGACACTGCTCGGTGCCGTGCTCAACCTGGCTCCGGCGCGGGGCGTGGGTTCCTCCCACTACGGCTTCGGCTACGGCGGATACCGACGCGGCTACTCGTCCTACTACGGGGAGACCAAGAAGTCGTCGCGAGGGTTCCGGGCCAAGCGCCGCGCCACCCCCGACCGGGCCCGCTCCCGCAGGTCCTCCTCGGCCGGCTCCTCGGCGTCCTCCCACTCCGCCCGCGACGTCTGACGGCGGGCCTCGAGTGCGTGAGGTGACGGGCGGCTCCCCCGTGGTGTCCGTGGTCATCCCGTGCAGCCGTGACGCGGAGACCCTCCCCCTGCAGCTGGCCGCTCTGGGGTCGCAGCTCGCGGCACCGGCCTTCGAGGTGCTCGTGGTGAACAACGGGGCGCCCGGCGCGCTGGACCGCCTCGTCCACGACCACCCCGGCCTTCCCTGCCCACTGCGCGTGGTGGAAGCCACCGAGCGGCAGGGCTCCTCCTACGCGCGCAACGTGGGCGCGGCACGGGCATGCTGCCGGGGCCGAGGGACCCACCAGGTCCTCGGTGGCCACCGCTGTCCCGTGCCCCGAGCCATACCCTGCCCGGAACGCGCTGCCCGCCGCGCCGTAGAGTGGGCCCGTGGAACCTTCACTCATCCTCGCGTCCCAGTCCCCCGCCCGCGCCGGGCTGCTGAGCAAGGCCGGCATTCCGTTCGACACCGTGGTCTCCCACGTGGACGAGGACGCCCTCGTCGCCGCCGAGGGGCCGCTGACCCCCCGGGACACCGCGCTGCGCCTGGCCCGCGCCAAGGCCGAGGCCGTGGCCCAGTTGCCGGGCTCGGCCGGCGCGCTCGTGCTGGGGTGCGACTCCGTGTTCGAGCTGGACGGGCAGAGCTACGGCAAGCCGTACACCCCCGAGGTGGCGGTGGAGCGGATCGCCGGGATGAGCGGTCGCACCGGGACCCTGCACACCGGGCACTGGCTCGTGGACACGCGGCGCGATCCCGCCCTCGGGGAGGGTGCCACCGCCTCGGCGGACGTCCAGTTCGCCCACATGAGCGCCCAGGAGATCCGTGACTACGTGGCCACGGGGGAACCCCTGCAGGTGGCCGGGTCATTCACCCTGGACGGGCGCGGGTCGGTGTTCGTGGAGCGCGTCACGGGGGACCCCCATGCCGTGATCGGACTGAGCCTCTCCACCCTGCGGGAGCTGCTGCGCGCGGTCGGGGTGTCGGCCACCTCCTGGTGGTCAGCGGCGTGACGAAGTGGACCGCACGGATTTGTAGGGGTTCCACAGCTGTCGTGACGGGTTGCCGCCACACTTAGGTGATCCCCCGGGACGGGCACTAATCTTTCGGCAGAGAGTCGACAAGGAGTTCACACGTGACAACCACCTCGCGGCAGCAAGAGGCCGCCACCGGCACCCGCCCCCTCACCAAGGTCCTCGTGGCCAACCGGGGGGAGATCGCGGTGCGCGTGATCCGTGCCGCCCGTGACGAGGGCATCACCTCGGTGGCCGTGTACGCGGACCCGGACCGGGACGCGCTGCACGTGCGCATGGCGGACGAGGCCTACTCCCTGGGCGGCACCACCGCCGCGGACTCCTACCTGCGGATCGACAAGGTGCTCGACGCCGCACGGCGCTCGGGTGCCGACGCCGTCCACCCGGGCTACGGCTTCCTCTCCGAGAACGCGGAGTTCGCCGCCGCCGTGATCGACGCCGGCCTCACGTGGATCGGCCCGCCGCCCGCCGCGATCGCCCAGCTGGGTGACAAGGTCGCGGCCCGGCACATCGCCGAGAAGGTGAACGCGCCCCAGGTGCCCGGCACCGCGGACCCCGTCTCCTCCGCCCAGGAGGTTCTGGACTTCGCGGACCAGCACGGTCTGCCCATCGCGATCAAGGCGGCCTTCGGCGGCGGCGGACGCGGCATCAAGGTGGTGCGCGAGCGGGACGCCATCCCCGAGCTCTACGAGTCCGCAGTGCGTGAGGCCACCGCCGCGTTCGGCCGCGGCGAGTGCTTCGTGGAGCGCTTCCTGGACGCTCCCCGCCACGTGGAGACCCAGTGCCTCGCGGACCAGTACGGCACCGTGGTCGTCGTCTCCACGCGGGACTGCTCGCTGCAGCGCCGCAACCAGAAGCTCGTGGAGGAGGCCCCCGCGCCGTTCCTGAGCGAGGAGCAGAACCGGCGGCTCTACGAGTCCTCCAAGGCGATCCTGTGCGAGGCCAACTACCAGGGCGCCGGGACGTGCGAGTTCCTGGTCGGCCAGGACGGCACCATCTCCTTCCTGGAAGTCAACACGCGCCTGCAGGTGGAGCACCCCGTCTCCGAGGAGGTCTCGGGCCTGGACCTGGTGCGCGAGCAGTTCCGGATCGCCCGTGGCGAGGCCCTGGGCTACGAGGACCCCGAGGTGCGCGGGCACAGCATCGAGTTCCGCATCAACGGCGAGGACGCCGGGCGCAACTTCATGCCCTCCCCCGGCACCCTGACCACGTTCACGGTCCCCTCCGGACCGGGCGTCCGCGTGGACTCCGGCGTGGAGGCCGGCGAGACCGTGGGCGGGAACTTCGACTCCATGCTCGCCAAGCTCGTCGTCACCGGCGCCACCCGTACGCAGGCGCTCGAGCGCTCCCGCCGTGCCCTGCAGGAGATGACCATCGAGGGCATGCCCACCGTGGTCCCGTTCCACCGCGCAGTGGTCTCCGATCCCGCGTTCGCCACCCCGGAGGGGACCCCCTTCACGGTGCACACCCGGTGGATCGAGACGGAGTTCGACAACAGCATCGAGCCGTTCACCGCGTCCCCCGAGCCCGCCGCGGACGAGCCCGAGCGGCAGACCGTGGTGGTGGAGGTCGGCGGCAAGCGGCTGGAGGTCACCATGCCGCAGCTGCCCGGCACCACCCGCTCCGCGGCGCCCGCCCAGGCCAAGCCCCGCAAGCAGCGCGGCGCCCGCGGCGGCACGGCCGCACGAGGCGCCTCCGGCGACGCCCTGACCTCCCCCATGCAGGGCACGATCGTGAAGATCGCCGCGTCCAACGGGGACGAGGTGGCCGAGGGCGACCTGATCGTGGTGCTCGAGGCCATGAAGATGGAGCAGCCACTGACGGCCCACAAGGCCGGTGTGCTCAAGGACCTGGAGGTCTCCGAGGGGGACACGGTCTCCGCCGGCACCGTGCTGGCCACCATCGAGTCCTGAGTCCTCTCGCCGTCACGAGGCCTCGGTCCCCCGCGGACCGGGGCCTCGTGCGTTGCGCCGTACCCCCGACGATCGGAATCTCGTGCGGGGTACCGGTCGAGGCCCCCGGAACGGCCACCCGCAGGCCGTCAACGGGCTGTCTCACATTATGGACACTTGAATTCACCATGTGGTATCCGCGCCCCTATCTTGTAGTCATTCTTCGAACCGACTGCCGATGAGGAGCTCCATGTCCACGACCGCTTCCCCCGCGGGCCCCGGCTCGCCGTCCCTGAACCAGAGGGTGCCGCGCGGCCGCGTGATCCTGGCCTCCCTGGTGGGAACCACGATCGAGTTCTACGACTTCTACGTGTACGCCACGGCTGCCGTGGCCGTGTTCCCCGCTCTGTTCTTCACGGGCAACGACGACACCGCCAAGCTGCTGGCCTCCATGGCCACGTTCGCGGCGGCGTTCTTCGGCCGACCCATCGGCTCCGTGATCTTCGGGCACTTCGGGGACCGGATCGGCCGCAAGGCCACCCTGATCGGCGCACTGCTGACCATGGGCATCGCCACGTTCCTGATCGGTGTGCTGCCCACGTACTACCAGATCGGCATCTGGGCACCCCTGATCCTCACCATCCTGCGCTTCTGCCAGGGCGTGGGCCTGGGTGGCGAGTGGTCCGGCGCCTCGCTGCTGGCCACCGAGTACGCCGAGGAGGGCAAGCGGGCCCGCGCCGCCATGTGGCCCCAGCTGGGTGCGCCGTTCGGATTCATCCTGGCCAATGGCTTCTTCCTGCTGCTCACGGTGCTCATGCAGTTCGGCACCGCCGGTGAGGACCCGAGCACCAGCCACGCATTCCTGGTGTGGGGCTGGCGCATCCCGTTCCTGGCCTCGGTGGTCATGGTGCTGCTGGGCCTGTGGGTGCGCGTGAAGCTCGAGGAGACCCCCGTGTTCAAGCACGCGGAGAAGCAGGGGCAGAAGGTCACCGCCCCCGTGCTGGAGGTGTTCAAGACCTCGTGGGTGCAGATCATCCAGGGCACGTTCATCATGCTGGCCACCTACGTGCTGTTCTACCTGATGACCGCGTGGATCCTCTCCTACGGCATCGGCAAGCCCACCGCCGGTGGTCTGGGCATCCCCTACCGCACGTTCCTGGTGCTGCAGCTGCTCTCCGTGCTGCTGTTCGCGGCCATGGTCCCCGTCTCCGGCTGGCTCGCGGACCGCTTCGGACGCCGCTCGTCCCAGCTGGTGATCACGTCCCTGATCCTGGTCTTCGGGCTCACGTTCGGGATCGTCATGGCCCCGTCCCTCGTGGGCACGGGTGCCGAGGCCTCCCTGCCGCGCGTGCTGTTCTTCCTGACCGTGGGCATGACCCTGATGGGCCTCACGTTCGGCTCGATGTCCGCGATCCTGCCCGAGCTGTTCCCCACCAACGTGCGCTACACCGGCTCCGGGATCGCGTACAACGTGGCCTCGATCCTGGGCGCGGCCATCACGCCGTACATCGCCGTGATGCTCAACGCCAACTACGGCGTGGGCTCGGTGGGCCTGTACCTGTCCCTCGCGGCGCTCATCACGCTGGTGGCCCTGTGGTTCTCCCCCGAGACCCGCCACGTGGACATGAACACCGTGGGTGCCGCCCGGGTGGTCGTGGAGTAGCCCTCCCCCGCCCCGCGCACGACGACGCCGCGGTGACCTTCGCGGGAAAGGTCACCGCGGCGTCGTCGTACCGCCCCCGGGGCCGGGTCAGCGGTGGACGTGCAGGCGGCGCGCGGCCTCCGCAATGGTCCCGGACAGGGACGGGTAGACCGCGAAGGTGTCCGAGAGGTCGTCCACGCCCAGGCGGTGGGTGACCGCGAGCGCGATGGGGAAGATCAGCTCGGAGGCGCGCGGGCCCACCACCACGCCGCCCATCACCGTGCCGCTGCCGCGGCGGGCGAAGATCTTCACGAAGCCGTCGTCCACGGCCATCATCTTGGCGCGCGGGTTGGTGGCCAGGTTCATGGTCATTCCGGTGAACATGGCGGGATCCGCCTCCACGTCCTGCTGGGTGATGCCCACGGACGCGATCTCCGGGGACGTGAAGATGTTGGAGGCCACCTCGTCCGTGCGCAGCGGGTGGACGGTGTCACCCAGGATGTGCGCGACGGCGATGCGGCCCTGCATGGCGGCCACGGAGGCGAGCGGCATGACGCCCGTGCAGTCGCCCGCGGCGTAGATGCCGGGGGCGGTGGTGCGGGAGACGGTGTCCACACGGATGTGCCCGGAATCCGTCATGGCAACACCGGCCTCCTCGAGGCCCATGTCCGCGGTGTTGGGGATGGAGCCCACGGCCAGCAGGCAGTGCGTGCCGCGGATCTTGCGGCCGTCCGACAGCGTCACCCGCACGCCGTCGCCGGTGTTCTCCACGGCGTCCGCGCGGGAGCGGGAGAGCACGCGCAGACCGCGGCGCTCGAACACGTTCTCGAGCACCTGTGCGGCATCCTTGTCCGAGCCCGGCAGCACCTGCTCGCGGGAGGAGACCAGGGTGACCTCGGAGCCCAGACCGTTGTAGGCGGAGGCGAACTCCGCACCGGTCACACCGGAGCCCACCACGATCAGCTTCTCCGGGATCTCGGTGAGCTGGTAGATCTGCTTCCAGTTGAAGATCCGCTCACCGTCCGGCTTGGCGGTGTCCAGCTCGCGCGGGTGGGCGCCCACGGACACGAGCACCACGTCCGCCTTCAGCTCGTAGGGCTCGTCGTCGCTGGGGTCCACCACCACGGTGTAGCGGTCCACGATCTTCCCGCGGCCCTGCACCACCCGCACACCCACGCGCTCCAGGCCGCGCTTGATGTCCCGGGACTGCGTGGCCGCGAGGCGCAGCAGGCGCACGTTGACCTTGTCCAGGTCCACGCGCAGGTTGTTGAGCTCCTCCGTGGCGTCGAGGTCGTCGCCCACGTGCACACCCAGGTCACGGGCCGAGGCGAAACGGTTCATGGTGTCCGCGGACGCGATGAGCGTCTTGGACGGCACCACGTCCGTGAGCACGGCGGAGCCGCCCATGCCCTGCTCCTCCACCACGGTGACATCCGCCCCGAGCGACGCCGCCACGAGGGCGGCCTCGTAGCCACCGGGGCCACCGCCGATGATCACGAGCTTCTGGTCCGCGAATTCCCTCTGCACAGTCATGTCAGCCATGCGCCCCAGCCTACCGGGGCGCGCCCACACGCTGACGCGGCAGCCGTGCGTGCCTAGGATGGTGGCATGACTGACACCACGGCCCAGGAACCCTTCGAGCTCGCGCAGCAGGCCGCGGACGCCCTGCGGGAACGCACCGGCGTGGACCGGTACAAGATCGCCCTGACCCTCGGCTCCGGGTGGGGTGGAGCGGCGGACCTGCTCGGGGAGACCGTGTCCGAGGTCCCCGCCCACGAGATCCCCGGCTTCTCCAAGCCCGCGCTCGAGGGCCACGGCGGCACGCTGCGCTCCATCCGGCTGGCGGACGGCTCCCACGCCCTGGTGATCGGCGCCCGCACCCACTTCTACGAGGGCAAGGGCGTGCGCGCCGTGTCCCACGGTGTTCGGACCGCGGCGGCCGCGGGCAGCGAGATCATGATCCTCACCAACGGCTGCGGCGGACTCAACCCGGACTGGGCCCCCGGGACGCCCGTCCTGATCCGCGACCACCTCAACCTCACCGCGCGCTCCCCGCTGGAGGGAGCCACCTTCGTGGACCTCACGGACCTCTACTCCCAGCGGCTGCGGGACATCGCCCGCACGGTGGACCCCTCCCTGGACGAGGGGGTCTACGCCCAGTTCCCCGGCCCGCACTACGAGACTCCGGCAGAGGTGCAGATGGCCAAGGTGCTCGGCGCGGACCTCGTGGGCATGTCCACCGCGCTGGAGGCCATCGCGGCACGCCACGCGGGCCTCGAGATCCTGGGGATGTCCCTGGTGACCAACGCGGCCGCCGGCATCAGCCCCGAGGCGCTGTCCCACGAGGAGGTCCTGGAGGCGGGCCGCGCCGCCGGGCCCCGCATCTCCCGGCTGCTCGCGGACATCGCCGGCAGGCTCTGAGCCACCGCATCCGGCGACGGAATGTCAGCAAGTCCGGGTGCCAGGCACTAGACTGGCCGCACGACAGTACTGGGCCCGCCACGGCGGTCTGAAAGGGTGAACTCATGGTCAGAAGATCGGAAGCCGAGTCCAACGCGCACCGTCCGCACACCGGGCGCACCACGGAGGACGGCAGCCACGCCGCGGACGCTCACGCCACCCGCACCACCACCGAGCGCCACGGCCGCCGCGCACCGCAGTACTCGGGCGAGGGCGAGATCGTGAAGAACGCCGTCCTCTTCGGCGGCGGCATGGTCACGATCCTCGTGAGCCTGTGGCTGTTCAGCACCTACCCGGACAGCTGGTGGCTCTTCATGGTGGGCATCCTGGCCTACGGCCTGGCGCTGATGGTCCCCACCCTGTTCCTGAGCGGCGCCACCGCCAAGCACTCCACCGGTGGCACCGAGGTCACCCTGGACCTGCCGCGCAACGCGTCCGAGATGGCGCAGCGCGCCGTGGGCACCGGCGAGCAGAAGCAGGACCGCGCCGTCTGATTCCGGCCCAGTACCGCAGAGAGCCCCGCCGCCTCCTCGTGAGGCAGCGGGGCTCTCTCGTGTTCGTCACCGTGCGGTCAGTCGTGGGTGGTGGAGAGAACCGACCGCACCACGGCCCGGCTGTCCCGGGGGGAGCACCCCGTGGCCTCCAGGCTGGTGGTGTCCAGGCAGCTGTTGGTCGGTCGGGGTGCGATGCCCACTTTCCCCGCCGTGTACTCAGCCGTCCCGACCGGTCGCACCCGCTCCGGGTCCGCCCCCAGTTCCTCGAACACCCAGCGGGCGATCTCCGCCCAGGTGCACGGTGCACCGGAGCCGGTGAGGTGGTACGTGCCGTAGGGGGCGCCGGAGTCCACGAGGTGCAGGGCGCCCTCCGCCAGATCGGCCGCCGCGGTCAGTCGACCGTGCTGGTCCGCGACCACCGCCGGGTCCACCCCGCGGCGCGCCAGGTCCGCCACGGTGGCCACGAAGTTCTTCCCCTGCCCGATCACCCAGCTGGTGCGGATCACGTAGTGCCGCGGGCAGGCGCGCACGGCGGTCTCCCCCGCGGCCTTGGACTGCCCGTACACGGACAGCGGCGCCACAGGGTGGTCCGGGGCGTACGCCGAGCCCAGCGGCAGGGCGCCGTCGAACACGTAGTCCGTGGAGAAGTGCACCAGGGTGGTGCCGGCCCGGGCGCAGGCCGCGGCGAGTGCTCCCACACCCGTGGCGTTGACCGCCCAGGCGGCCGCCCTGCCCTCGGTGCTCTCGGCCGCGTCCACGGCCGTGAACGCCGCGGCGTTGAGCACGGCACGGTAGCGCCGCAAGGCGTCCCCCGAGCTGATCTCCGCGGGCCAGGAGGCAGGGTCAGCTAGGTCCAGCTCCGAGCGCGTCCACGCGGTGAACGGAAGCCCCATCGTCGACAGCCGCGCCGTGAGGGCCAGGCCCACCTGGCCGCGGGCGCCCAGCACGAGGACGGGCGCGGGAGCCAGCGGGGCGACGTCGTCCAGCGCGGGGTGCGCGCGGTCCTTGTCCGAGAGCTCAGCCTGCGCGAGCGGCACGGGCCACTCGATGCCCAGCCGCGGGTCACCGAGGTTCACGAACGAGTACTCGGCGGTGGCGTCCGCGCGCCAGTGGTCCGTGACCAGGTAGGTGTAGGCGGTCGCCTCCTCGAGCGTCTGGAACGCGTTGCCCACGCCGCGCGGGACGAACACCGCGGTGCCCGGGGTGACCTCGTGCGTGACCACGGTGCCGAAGCCCGTCCCCTGGCGCAGGTCCACCCACGCGCCGAAGATCCGCCCGGTGGCCACGGAGACGTACTTGTCCCACGGCTCGGCGTGGATCCCGCGCGTGGTGCCGCGGGAGCCGTTGAAGGAGATGTTGTGCTGCACGAACGAGGCGTCGGGCAACCCGGCCGCCACCGCCTTGGCGCGCTGCCAGTTCTCCTTGAACCAGCCGCGGTTGTCGCCGTGAACGGGCAGTTCCACGAACCGCAGGCCGTCGATGGCGGTGGTGTGCACGGTGAGGTCCTGGGCGTTCACTGTCCGGCCTTCCGGTAGGCGGCTTCGGTGGCGGACTTCGCGGGCTCCCACCACTCGCGGTGCTCGGTGTACCACGCAATGGTGTCCGCGAGACCCTCCGAGAAGTTGGTGTACCGGGGCTCCCACCCCAGTTCCTCGCGGGTGCGGGAGCCGTCGATCGCGTAGCGGCGGTCGTGCCCGGCGCGGTCCGTCACGTGCTCGAACGCGTCCTCCGGCTGGCCCATGAGCCGCAGGATCTCCCGGAGCACCGTGAGGTTGTCCCGCTCGCCGTCCGCGCCGATCAAGTAGGTGCGCCCGGGCGTCTCACGCTCCAGGATGCGCAGCACCGCGGCGGAGTGGTCCGCCACGTGGATCCAGTCCCGCACGTTCTCCCCCGCGCCGTACAGCTTGGGCCGCTGCCCGGTGAGCACGTTGGTGATCTGGCGCGGGATGAACTTCTCCACGTGCTGGTACGGGCCGTAGTTGTTGGAGCAGTTGGACAGCGTGACCTCCACCCCGAAGGAGCGTGCCCACGCGCGCACCAGGTGGTCCGACGCCGCCTTGGTGGCCGAGTACGGGCTCGAAGGCCGGTACGCAGTTTCCTCGGTGAAGCGCTGCGGGTCGTCCAGCGCAAGGTCCCCGAACACCTCGTCCGTGGACACGTGGTGGAACCGCGTCCCGTGCCGCCGAGCGGCCTCCAGCAGGGTGAAGGTGCCCACCACGTTGGTCTGCACGAACGGCCAGGGGTCCCGCAGGGAGTTGTCGTTGTGGGACTCCGCGGCGAAGTGCACCACGGCGTCCGCCGCGCCCACCAGGTCGTCGACGACGCCCGCGTCCGCGACATCCCCCACCACCAGGTCGCAGCGGGCCGGGTCAGCGACCGCCAGGTTCTCGCGGTTGCCCGCGTAGCTGAGCTTGTCCAGCACCGTGACGGAGTGCTCCGTGTGCGCCAGCACGTGGTGCACGAAGTTGGCACCGATGAATCCGGCGCCGCCGGTCACGAGCAGATGTCCCATGACTGTTCATCCTAGGAGCCCCGAACGGGGGACGCGCGCAGCCGATGGGTCGCGGGGCCGACGTCCCCGGGGCCGCTACCCCGCGACGTCGCCCGTGCCCGCAGTGGCGTCCGTGCCCGCGGCGGCGGGTTCGAGCACCGGGAAGATCGCGTCCAGCACCTCGCGGGCCCACGCGAGGATGTCCCCGTCCACGAGGTCCTTGCCGCCGATCCGCGCGGTCTTGGGCTTGGGGATCAGCACCATGCGCTCCTCCGTGCCCGGCACCGGACGGATCTGCGCGCCCGGGTAGAGGCGCGTGAGGCGCATCTCGCGTGACTCGCTGAGCTCGGCGGGCGAGAACCGGACCATGGTGCCCTGCGTTGCCACGTCCGTGAGGCCCGCGGCGCGCGCCCGGATCCTCAGCCGGGCGACCTCCAGCAGGTTCTGCACCGGGGTGGGCAGAGGCCCGTAGCGGTCCTTCAGCTCGTTGCCCGCCTCCGCGACGGCGTCCTCCGTGGCGGCGTTCGCGATGGTGCGGTAGGCCTCCAGACGCAGCCGCTCCCCGGGCACGTAGTCGTGCGGGAGGTGGGCGTTGACGGGCAGCTCGATCTTCATCTCCGCGGGCCCGGTGTCCTGGTCCCCGCGGTACTCCGCCACGGCCTCGCCCACGAGGCGCAGGTACATGTCGAAGCCCACGCCCGCGATGTGCCCGGACTGCTCACCGCCCAGCAGGTTGCCCGCCCCGCGGATCTCAAGGTCCTTCATGGCCAGCTGCATGCCCGAGCCCAGCTCATTGTGCGCGGCCACGGCCTTGAGCCGCTCCAGAGCGGTCTCGCTCAGGGGCTTCTCCGCGGGGTACAGGAAGTAGGCGTAGGCGCGCTCGCGCCCGCGACCCACACGGCCGCGCAGCTGGTGCAGCTGGGAGAGACCGTAGCGGTCCGCGTGGTCCACGATCAGCGTGTTGGCGTTGGCGATGTCCAGACCGGTCTCCACGATGGTGGTGCACACCAGGACGTCGAACTTCTTCTCCCAGAAGTCCACGATGATCTGCTCCAGGCGGGACTCGGTCATCTGCCCGTGGGCCACGGCGATCCGCGCCTCGGGCACGAGCTCCGCGAGCTCCTTGGCCTGCGCCTCGATGGTCGAGACACGGTTGTGGATGAAGAACACCTGGCCCTCGCGCATGAGCTCACGCCGGATGGCTGCGGAGACCTGCTTGTTCGTGTACGGGCCCACGTACGTGAGCACTGGGTGGCGCTCCTCGGGCGGTGTGGCCAGCGTGGAGGTCTCGCGGATGCCCGTCATGGACATCTCCAGGGTGCGCGGGATGGGCGTGGCGGACATGGCCAGCACGTCCACGTCCGTGCGCATGGCCTTGAGCTTCTCCTTGTGCTCCACACCGAAGCGCTGCTCCTCGTCGATGATCACGAGGCCCAGGTTCTTGAACTGCATCTCCTTGCTCAGCAGCCGGTGGGTGCCGATCACCACGTCCACCGCACCGCTGCGCAGCCCCTCCATGGTGGCCTTGGACTCCTTGGCCGTCTGGAATCGTGAGAGCGTGGCCAGGCGCACGGGGAAGCCCGAGAACCGCTCGGCGAACGTCTCGGAGTGCTGCTGGGCAAGCAGCGTGGTGGGCACGAGCACCGCCACCTGCTTGCCGTCCTGCACGGCCTTGAACGCGGCGCGCACCGCCACCTCGGTCTTGCCGTAGCCCACGTCCCCGGAGATCAGCCGGTCCATGGGGATGGGCCGCTCCATGTCCGCCTTGACCTCGTCGATGGTGGTGAGCTGGTCCGGGGTCTCGATGTACGGGAACGCCTGCTCCAGCTCGCGCTGCCACGGGGTGTCCGGGCCGAAGGCGTGGCCCTTGGACGCCATGCGCGCCGAGTACAGCCGGATCAGCTCGTTGGCGATCTCCTTGACGGCCTTCTTGGCGCTGCGCTTGGTCTTGTTCCAGTCCGCCCCGCCCATCTTGGACAGCGACGGCGCCTCCCCGCCCACGTAGGAGCTCACCTGGTCGAGCTGGTCCGTGGGCACGAACAACCGGTCCTTGGGCCCGTTGCGCTTGGACGCCGCGTACTCCAGCACGAGGTACTCGCGCACGGGCTTCGGCTGGCCGGGAGCGGTCATGGCGCCCGCGATGGGCCGCTGCACGAGCTCGATGAACTGCCCGATGCCGTGCTGCTCGTGCACCACGTAGTCGCCCTTCTGCAGGGCCAGGGGGTCCACCTGGTTGCGCTTGCGGCGCTGCGGGAGCTTGCGCTCGGCGCGGTTGTCGTAGGTGCTGGAGCGGCCCAGCACGTCCGCCTCGGTGAGCAGCGCGATCCGCTGCCCCTCGAGCACGAAACCCCGCCCGGCGCGCGCGGTGGTCAGCTCCACGAGGCCGGGCTGCGGGGCCGCGTCGATGCTCTCGTGGCGGGCGGCGGGGACGTCCGCTCCGTGCAGCAGCTCGCTCAGCCGCTGCAGCGGACCGGGCCCGTCCGTGACCAGCACGATGCGCCAGTCCTCGCGCGCCCGCTCCCCCAGGAAGGACAGCACGGCCGGCACATCCCCCGAGAACCGGGTGGGCTCGCGCGCGGTCACGGTGAGGGTGTCCGCGTCCGTGTCCGCGAGGTGGACCTCCTCGTCGGAGGTGTCCGCGCTGATCTCGGAGGTGGTCACGGCGTTGACGTTCAGCCCGGTCACGGCCCACCAGACCACCGAGCGCTCCAGGGCGAGCTCGCGCACCTCGGCGATCGTGTGGAACGAGCCGGACGAGAGGGTGCGGGCGGCGCCGTCGTCCGTGTCCAGCGCCGCGTTGAGGTCCAGGGGCGCGTCGCTGCCGCCCGAGGCGGAGTCCCACGCGGCCATGAGGAACTCCTCGTTGGTGGCCACGAGGTCGTGGGCGCGCGCCCGGACCTTCTCGGGCTCGAGCACCACGGTCATGGAGCCCCCGGGCAGCAGGGACAGCACCTGCACCATCTCGTCCGCGAGCAGCGGGGCCAGGGACTCCATGCCCTCCACGTACTGCCCACCGGCGATCCGCTCGAGCATCTCCCGCCCGCCGGGCAGCTGGTCCTTGAGCTTGGCCGCGCGGGACTGCACGGACGGGGTGATGAGCAGTTCGCGGCACGGCGGGGCCACGATCACCGAGGGGTGCTCGGCAGTGGTGAGGGTGCGCTGGTCCGCCACCGCGAACCAGCGCATCTCGTCCAGCTCGTCCCCGAAGAACTCCGCGCGCACGGGGTGGTCCTCGGTGGGCGGGAACACGTCGATGATCCCGCCGCGCACCGCGAACTCCCCGCGCCGGGTGACCATGTCCACGCGTGAGTAGGCGGCGCCAGCCAGCTCAGCCACGAGCTGCTGGAAGTCGTAGTCCTGCCCGGTGCGCAGGGTCACCGGCGCCATCTGTCCGAGCCCGGCGACCACCGGCTGAAGCACCGACCGCACCGGCGCCACGACCACGCGCAGCGGCTGCTCGGAGGGATCGGTGCGCTCCAGTCGGCGCAGCACGCTCAGCCGCTGCCCCACGGTGTCCGAGCGCGGGGACAGCCGCTCGTGCGGCAGGGTCTCCCAGGACGGGAAGTTCGCGATCTGCTCGGCGGGCAGGTAGGAGCCCAGCGCGGCCTGCAGCTCCTCCGCCTCACGGCCCGTGGCGGTCACGGCCAGCAGCACCGGGGCGTGGGCCCCCGCGGCGGAGGCGCCGGAGCGCCCGGAAGCCGACGCCGCGGCGTCGTCCGCGAGACCCGCGGCGATCTGCGCGAGCACGGGGGCGCGCAGCCCGTCCGTGGCGCTGATGATCGTCTCCGGGGAGCGCTCCGCGAGCGGGCGCGCGGCCTGGGTGCGGATGTTCGCGAAGCTGCGGTCCTCGGTGAGCGCGGTGAGCAGACCGGTCAGGGACATGAGTGGCGGGCTCCTGGTGTGTGGGGCGGATGGCACGGCGGCGCGCGGTCTGACCCGGCGCGGGGCACGACGACGCCGGGCGGGGCCTGGCCCCGACCCTCGCCGTGGTGCACGGGCCGGGCGGATCGCGCCCCAGCCTACTCGGGGCCTCGGACACCGCGGGCGCCGGGCCGGGACCGCGGAGGCCCGAGGGGTGCGTGCGGCGTCGGCGTCCCCTCCTACCCTGGGAGCATGACGAGCCCCGAGCACCCCGCCCTGACCGGACTGACCGTGGCGGTCACCGCCCACCGTCGCGCCTCGGAGCAGGGCGGGGCGTTCGAACGCCACGGCGCGCGGGTGCGCTACGCACCGGCCCTGAAGCTCACGCCCGCGGACGAGGACGACGGCGTGCTGGCCGCCACCCGGGACCTGATCGCCTCCGCCCCGGGCACCGTGCTGGTCACCACGGGCTACGGGCTCAAGCGCTGGCTCGCCGTGGCACAGGGGCACGGACTGGGCGAGGAGCTGCTCGCGGCGCTGCGGGCCTCCACCGTGCTCTCGCGCGGGGCGAAGGCCACGGGGCAGCTGCGGGCGAGCGAGATCCCGTGCGCGTGCACCGGTTCCTCGGGGCGCACCGCGGAGCTCGTGGACCGGCTGCTCGCCGGGGACCCCGCACCCCGCGGCACGGTGACCGTCCAGGTGCACGGCACCCCGGACGAGGAGCAGCTGGAGCGGCTGCGCGCGGCGGGTCTGCCCGTGCGGGTCGTGGCACCGTACCGCTGGGAGTCCGCGGACGAGGGCTCCCGCCTGGCCACTCTTGTGCGGGACATGGTCGCGGGGGACGTGGACTACGTGACCTTCACCGCGGCGCCGGCGGTGGACGCGGTGTTCGACGCCGCCCGCGCCCTCGGCGTGCTCGAGGACCTCCAGCGGGCCCTGCGGGACGGGCGCTGCACCGCCGTGGCCATCGGGCCCGTGTGCGTGCAGCCGCTCGAGGAGGCCGGAATCCCCGCTGTGGTCCCGGAGCGCTTCCGGCTCGGGGCCATGGTCAGGGCCGTGTGCGATCACGCCTCGGAGGCGGCCTCCCGGTAGTGCTCGACCACCAGCTCCACGAGCTCCGGGGGCACCTCGCCGGGGTGCACGAGCAGCGGCTCGGCCGTGACGTCCGCTCCCGCGGCGAGCGCCCGGCCGTGGAAGAACCCGGGGGCCAGCAGGTACGGGACCAGCAGCACGCGCCCAGGACGCGCGGGAGCGGCATCCGTGCGGGGCGACCCTGCGGCGTCGTCCCCCGGGTTTGCACGGCCACGGGCCGCCGCGAGCGCATCGGGCAGGGACGGGCGGGCCGCGGAGAGGTAGGCCGAGGACACGGGGTGGCCGAGCACCTCGGAGAGCATGGCCGCCACCCGTTCGCAGTCCTGACCGGCGCGGGGGTCGGAGGAGCCTGCGGAGACCATCACGATCTCGTCGACCGGTTCCGGGGCCGCTTCCCCAGCGGCGTCGAGTGCCTCGGCCAGCCGGCGGGCGAGCACGCGCGCGAGCCGGTGGTCGGGTCCGAGGGCCGCGGCCACCCTGTGGTGCGGTGAGCCCTGCACGGCCCGGGCCATGTCCACGAACACGTGGTAGCCCGCGGACAGCAGCAACGGAACGACCACGGCGCGCTGCCCGGCGTGCTCGGCGGTGCGCGCCACGAGGTCCGGCTCCTGGACGTCCACCCACGTGTCCACCACGCGGACTCCCGGAAGCCGTTCGCGCACCGCGGCCACGAGGGCCGCGACCGCCTGCTGCCCACCGGGATCACGGGTCCCGTGGGCGCACGCGAGCAGGACCGGGGATGCCGCGGCAGAAGTGTTCACGCGTTCCATTGTGGCGCGTGCGGGCCCGTTCTCACGACCGGTGCGCGAGGAGTGCCAGCAGCTCACGGACCGCCCGCTCCTGGGCGTCCCCGGTGAGAATGCCCGAGCTTCCAGCCTCATTCCGCAGCCGTCGTGAACCGGGGGCGGGAGCCGGGCGCCGCTCCCACAGGCCGTGAACGGTGCTCAGGATGTCCGCTGCCGTGGACCCCCGCCGCGCTGTGGGTGTGGCCCGCCCGGAGGGCCCCAGGAGGACCACGTCCGCCACTGCCGGATCGCCCGCCAGCTGCCGAGCCGGCGCAGCGCCCTCGCCCGCGGCCACGAGCACCACGGACCCGGGACGGCGTGCGCCGAGCCACCGCACCTGGTCCCGCACCGCGCGCGCGGCACCCGCGCCCCGGGGATCGAGGAGGTGGTCCTGCCACAGCGGCACGCGGTCACCCGCGGCGTCACCGTCCGCGCGCAGGGACACGACGCCGCGTGCGGCGAGTTCCCGCGCAACCCGCGGCCACAGCCCGCGCTCGTCCCGCGCACCGTCCCGTCCACCCACCAGCACCACCGCGGGGAGCTTCGACGCGGACGCGTCGTCGGCGCTCCCGGGCGCCGGCGCGGAGGGCGCGGTGAGCACACCGCAGTGACCCCGTGACTCCACGGCCACGATCTCCTCCACGCACGGGCGGCCGGGCTCCGCCACGAACTCGTTGTGCACCGACCCCCTCCCGGTGGCGGCGAACGGCTGCAGCGGCGGGCGGGGCAGAGCCCACAGCAGATCCTCCAGCACGTCGGGGTGCACCGGCTCCTCGTCCAGTTCTCTCCCGCGATCGAAGGGTCCGCGATCCCGGTGGCTCGAACGCAGGACCTGCACCCCGTGCTGCCCGCACCCACCCGCCCCGGGGCTCACCAGCGCGCACAGGCGCGCCGTCTGCTCAGCCGTGAGCCGCAAGCCGGGGAGATCCACACGTTCCCGTTCCGCACCGCGGTCCGGGGAGACCTCTGGGCGACGGGCGCACCGCAGCACGAACTCGGCTCCGCTCTCCGGTTCCCAGGCGATCACGTGGTCCAGGTGCTCTGCCGCGCGCAGCGTCAGGGCTGCTCCCACCCCGTAGCCGATGCCGTAGGTCTCCAGGCCCTCCAGTTCGCAGACCGCCCGCGCCTGGTCCGCGGCGTCCAGGATGTTGCGCACCCACAGGTCCACGACGTCGTCGTGGGGATGCACGCTGTGGGAGTCCCCCGTGCCGCGGTAGTTGACGCGGGCCACGCAGTAGCCGGCACCGGCCAGGAGCATGGCCAGCTGACGCAGCAGCCGGTAGGACCGGGCGTGGTCGAGACCCGCGGGCGGTGCCAGGACCACGAGCGCCCGCACCCGCCCGTTCTCCGGAGTGTGCAGCCACGTCACGGTCGCGGTGTCACCGTGGCCCGTCCACATGCCGGCTCCCCTGATTCCCACCGGTCCCGGGCATGCGCCCGGATGGTCCACGGCGGACGCCGCAGCGCCTCGCGAACCCCGGGACGCGGTCGTTCCCGTCCTCGTGCTCATGGTCTTCTCCCCCAGATGGCGGGCTGCAAGAACTCCGCCGTCGACTCCCGTGTGCTGCTCTCCCCAGAGCGCCCGCCACGAGGTTTCCCGCCGCACCCCCGGTCCGGTTGGCGACCCCCCGTCGCGTTCGACGTCCAGCCTAGGTGACGGCGCCGCCCGACCGGTCGCCCCGGACGGAAAGGGTGCGTCCCTTCTTCGGCGGACACCTTCTCGGGGGTGGCGCACCCGCCGATCCAACGACGTCCTGTGCTGCCGCGAGCGCACCGCGCGCGCCGCGGCAGCGACCCGCGACTAGAGTGGACGCAGCACCCGTTGCGGCCCCGCGCCGCTCGGGAACCGACGAACCGCTACCGATCCCGCAAGGAGCACCATGTCCGTCAACGCATCCACCACCATCAAGGCCCCCGTGGACACCGTCCTGAAGACCTTCGTGGACGAGGCGTTCGTGCGCCACGTGAGCGAGCTCGGGGGCGCCACGTTCGAGTCCTTCGAGGTCAACGGCGACACCTCCACCGCCTTCACCGCCACCACCGTGCGCAGCATGGGTTCGGACAAGCTGCCCGACGCCGTGAAGAAGTTCGTGAAGAACGGCGTGAAGTTCACCCAGGTGGACACGTACGACGCCCCCGCCGCGGACGGCTCCCGCACCGTGCGCACCGAGATCAAGGCCTCCGGCCTGCCCGTGGGCGCCACCGCCGCGCAGCACATCAAGCCTCTGGGTGAGCAGGAGACCTCCGTGGACGTCACCGGCGAGGTCCAGGCCAGCATCCCGCTGGTCGGCAAGAAGATCGCCGCGGCCGCCGAGCCCTACATCGGCAAGGCACTGACCCTGCAGGCCCGCCAGGCCGAGGCGTGGATCGCCCAGCACTGACACCAGCAACGCCCCGGACGGCCGGACGGCACCCCGCGTGCCGCCCGGCCGTCCCCCATCCGACACGACAGTCGCGGGCCGGCCACGGCCCGCGCGTTGGGAGATCCTCGTAGTGAGCACGGACACGCAGACGGCCCCGGAATCCGGGGGACGCATCACCACATTCCTCCGCAAGGACACCACGGGCGGGCTCCTCCTGCTGATCGCCATGGTCCTGGCCATCGTGGTGGCCAACTCCCCGTGGAGCGAGGCCTACTTCGGGCTCCGGGACGCCGAGGTGGGTCCCGGAGAGGTGGCCGGGCTGCAGCACACCGTGGGGCACTGGGCCTCGGACGGACTGCTCGCGATCTTCTTCTTCCTCACCGGCCTGGAGCTCAAGGCGGAGTTCGTGGACGGGGAGCTGCACAACCTGCGCAAGGCGATCCTGCCAGTGGTCGCCGCCGTGGGCGGTGTGGTGGTCCCCGCCCTGATCTTCCTGGGCATCAACCTGGCCTCGGGCGGTGACCCCACGGCGCTGCACGGCTGGGCCATTCCCACGGCCACCGACATCGCCTTCGCGGTCTCAGTTCTCGCGGTCGTGGGCTCCTCCCTGCCGGTGGCCATGCGCACGTTTCTGCTGACCCTGGCCGTGGTGGACGATCTCATCGCGATCGCCATCATCGCCTTCGTGTACACGGAGAGCGTGCAGTTCGGGTTCCTGGCCGGCGCCGCCGTGATGCTGGGTCTGTTCTGGTTCCTCACCCACAAGTACATGGGCTGGTTCATGGCGCAGCACTGGGCCGCCTGGGTCATCCTGCTCCCGATCGGCGTGATCACCTGGTGGCTCGTGTACGAGTCCGGGATCCACGCCACGATCGCCGGTGTGCTGCTGGGCTTCATGGTTCCCGTGCTGAAGCAGGAGCCGCGCATCATCCGCCAGGAGGACCCCCGCTTGGGCCTGGCCCCCGCGCTGGAGTACCGGTTCCGGCCCCTGTCCAACGGACTGGTCATCCCGGTGTTCGCGTTCTTCTCCGCGGGCGTGGCCGTGGGCGGCTGGGAGGGCATCCAGGCCGCCGCCACGGACCCCGTGGCCCTGGGCATCGTGGCGGGTCTGCTGATCGGCAAGCCCGTGGGCATCTTCGGTGCCGCGTGGCTCATGGACCGGTTCACGTCCGCCGAGAAGGACAAGGACTACTCGTGGTTCGACATGCTGGGCATGTCCGTGGTGGCCGGCATCGGCTTCACGGTGTCCCTGCTGGTGGCGGAGCTGAGCTTCGGTGAGGGCAGCCCGCACAGCGACCACGCCAAGGTGGGCATCCTGTGCGGTTCGCTGCTGGCCGCGATCGTGGGCGCCGCCCTGATCGCCCCGCGCAACCGCAAGTACAAGGCCATGCGCGCCGCGGGTCACGATCCCGACACCCTGGACTGAGTCGACGACGCCGCACCCCCGGACAAGGGCAGCGCCCCTTCCCTGCGGGGAAGGGCGCTGCTTCTGTCCGTGCCGTGATCTGACCTGCACGGCCTCGAACGGCGCGGACCGAGTGACCCGGCACCGAATCATCTGGACCGAGAGGGCCGGGGCCGGGCGCGTGGGGTCCATTGCGCCGGAGAGTCTCGGACGTCGGAGGCGAAGCGATCCGGGCCACCGTGGCCGGGCGCTCTGCCCTCCGTGGTGCAGCCGCCGGTCTGCTGGCGGGAACCGGGCCGGTCAGGCGGGGTTGCGCGGGTGGACGTGCTGCTGGGTGGCGGTGAGCCCCTGCTCGGTGAGCATCTCCACGGCGTCCGCGGCCTCGGAGACCAGCAGCGGCAGCTCCTTGGCCTCCGCGCCGGAGAACCTCTTGAGCACGTAGTCCGCGGTGTCCATGCGTCCGGGCGGGCGGCCAACACCCACGCGCACGCGCACGTAGTCCTTGCCGCCCATGGCCTTGGTGATGTCCCGCAGCCCGTTGTGTCCCCCGTCCCCGCCGCCGCGCTTGAGCTTGACGGCGCCGAAGGGGAGGTCGATGTCGTCGTGCACCGCCACGAGGTCCTCGAGCCCCAGCGAGTAGTACCCGACCAGGGCGCGCACGGGTCCGCCGGAGAGGTTCATGTAGCTCAGCGGCTGGGCCAGCACGAGCCTCGGGGCGCCCGGGCGCAGCCGCGTCTCGGCCACCGCGGCGCGCGCCCTGTGCGCGGACAGCCGTGCACCCGCCCGCGCCGCGAGCTCTGCGACCACCATGGCGCCGATGTTGTGCCGCGTGCCCGCGTAGCGGTCACCCGGGTTGCCCAGCCCCACCACCAGGGTGCGATCGCCCATGTCCTGCTCCTCACTCGTCGTGACTCTCGTACTGTGCTCGGCTCCGGTGGTCAGCCACCCGCCGGCCTGGAACGCCTCGTCGACCGGTGCGAACGAGTCCCGCGGCTTCATCGGAGATCGGGTGGTCCGGATCCCGGGGTGTCCCCGGCGGTCCGGCCGCCACGCCCCGCAGCGACGTCCACGCCACCCCGATGACGGGATGCCGCACGGAGCGTGGATCGTCCCCCGGACGCAGAACGGCGGCGGGCGCCCAGGGCACCCGCCGCCGTCCGAGACCGCGTCGCGTCCGCTGCCGGGCGCGCGGTGGGAACGGTCCTTACTCGCTGTCCTCGGAGGAGTCCTCGGACTCGCCCTCGGTCTCCTCGTCCTCGGTCTCGGGCTCCTCGCCCAGGTCCTGCTCGATGGGCTCGGAGACGTTGATGACCAGCAGCTCGGGGTCCGACACGAGCGTGACACCGGCGGGCAGGGTGACGTCCTTGGCATAGACGTGCTCGCCGGCCTCGAGGTCCGCGATGTCCACCACGAGGTACTCGGGAACCTTGAGTGCGTCGGCCTCGACGACCAGGACGTTCTCCTCGACGTTGTGGATGGCGGTCGGTGCGACCTCACCCTCCACGTGCACGGGGATCTCGACCTCGACACGCTCGCCACGGCGCACGGTCAGCAGGTCGATGTGGAGGATCTCGGGACGCACCGCGTGGCGCTGGACCTCCTTGATCATGGCCAGGTGGCCCTCGCCGTCCACGTTGATCTCCAGGACGGCGTTGGAGTTGCGGGAGGCCAGCATCATCTCGTGGCCCGGCAGGGTCACGTGCAGCGGCTCGGCGCCGTGGCCGTAGATCACGGCCGGGATCTGGTCGTTGGCGCGCACGCGGCGGGCGTAGCCCTTGCCGAAGTCGGTGCGCAGGGTTGCAGGAATGGTGATGACATCCACCATGATGGTGCTCCTTCGATCGTTGGTCTGGTTGGTCACCGTCAGACCGTCCGCGCGCTCACGGTGCGAGTGGCACCGGACGTTCGGGCGGTCTGCGACCGACGTGGTGCGGCACTGCGCCCACCGCCCGGGAAGTGTGCACCGGGTGCGGCGGATCGAAAGGATCCACAGGCCGTCGTCGATAACGGGGCGCGCACGCCCCCTCGCCTTGGCAACCCGGTCAGGATACCATGCTGGCGCCGCGGGCCAGGCCGGGTCACGACGCCGCCAGCACCGGCCCGAGGGCGTCATACCTCAGGCTGCCCGCGCCGCTGGAACGACGAGCCCGGGGCCATGAGGTAGCCGCGGTCGGAGCGCAGCCGTGACGGGGACCCCTCGGGCGGCGGGGCACCACACCGGATGACATCCGACCCCCGTCCGGTCCACAGCCCGCCGCGATCCGCCGCTCCCCCTGTCCACACATCTGCATCGAAGCATGCGATTGCGGGGCATTCGAGCAGGTGATGGGTATATTTGGGTGTTAGCGGGCGTAAATCTCGGGGGAGATGAACACCGTGGTGCCGGGGCCGCCTCTTATCGGACCAGCACCCGGGCGAGCGCGTGGGGCGTCTCGCCGTCGAACGGTTTTTGGGGGAAGGTTCGTCGACCGTGTTCCAGAAGGCAAGCCACAGGCACAAACATCTGTCCTGGCGTGAGAGCTACCAGCGCGAGCTGAGGATCTACGACGCCGTCGCACTCGTCATCGCGTTGGCGGTGGCCCAGGCGCTGCGCTTCGGCCGGCTCCAGGGGCTGCTGCAGCTGGACGATCTCCCCATTCCCTACTGGCTCGTGGGCATCATGCTGGGGGTCGGCTGGTGGGTGTGGCTCGAGCTGCGCGGCACCCGTGGGGTGCGACTGATCGGCAACGGGGCTGAGGAGGCCAAGCAGCTGGTCACGGCCTCGCTCACGCTCTTCGCGGCGATCGCCATCGCGTCCTACGCCTTCAACGTGCCCACCGCACGCGGGTACATCCTGATCGCCCTGCCCGTGGGTACGCTCACCCTGCTCGGGGGGCGCATGTGGGCCCGCCGCCAGCTCATGCACCGGCGTTCCCGCGGGCTCAACATGTCCCGCACCATGGTGGTGGGCCGCTTTCCCGGCGCCGTGGAGCTCGTGAGTGAGCTGCAGAGCCGCCCTGACGCGGGCTTCGACCCCGTCGTGGTCTACATGCCCACCTCCCACCACAAGCTGCCCGAGTCCCTGGCGTCCGTCCGCCTGCCCGAGAACGCGTTGGCGTCCGCGGACCGCCCGAGCGTCCAGGGGATCATGAGGGCCTGCCGCGAGCACGACGTGGAGACCCTGGTGATGGCGGCCGCGGTGCCGCTCAGCACCACGGAGATCCGGCACCTCGGGTGGGCCCTCGCGGACGAGCGCATCCGGCTGGTCATGAACACCGGCCTCACGGACGTGGCCGGACCCCGCATCCACACGCAGCAGCTGGCCGGACTTCCTCTGATCCACGTGGCCACGCCGCGGTTCACACGGGCCAAGAAGATCGTGAAGCGGTGCATCGACATCGTGGGCTCGCTCACCGCGCTGATCCTGCTCTTCCCCGTGATGCTCGTGCTGGGCATCCTGGTCAAGGCGCACGACGGCGGTCCGGCATTCTTCGCCCAGGAGCGCGTGGGGATCGACGGCACCCGGTTCAAGATGCTCAAGTTCCGATCCATGTACACCGACGCCGAGGAGCGCAAGGCCGCCCTGCTCGCGGCCAACGAGTCCGACGGCGGCGTGCTCTTCAAGATGAAGGACGATCCCCGCGTGACCAAGCCGGGCAAGTGGATGCGCCGCTACAGCCTGGACGAGCTGCCCCAGTTCATCAACGTGCTCAACGGCACCATGTCTCTGGTGGGCCCACGCCCCCCGCTGGCCAGCGAGGTGGACAAGTACGAGCAGCACGTCTACCGCAGACTCCGGGTCCGCCCCGGCATCACCGGCCTGTGGCAGGTGTCCGGTCGTTCCAACCTGGACTGGAACCAGACCGTGCGCCTGGACCTCTACTACGTGGAGAACTGGTCACCCGTGCAGGACATGGTCATCATGCTGCGCACGGTGCGCGCCGTCTTCGCCTCGGACGGCGCCTACTGAGCGAGGCTCCCGCACGGGCAGAAGATCAGGGCCGCCGGGGACGGGGCGACGGCGGCCACTCTGCGCGGGCGGGCGCCGTCGGGGCCGGCCGTCACCTCGGGGCCACGGGATGGACACGCACCCGTCATCTCGCCGTCGCACGAACCGGCGCGTGAGGTACCTCATTTCCCTGTGTGAACCTCTACACTTTCTAGTGCGTTCCCCCAGCCTGCTCGCCTTCCCCCCTGCCGAGCGGCTCCCCTCATGCAGTAAGGCCAGGCCTATGATCTCCCCCCGAAAATCAGTGCTGCCCGCCGCCGTGACCGCGGCCGCGCTGATCGTCACCAGCTTCCTCCCGGCCGCCGCGGCCGAGGATCCGCACCAGAACCTCAACCCGGACAAGGGTGACGTGGTCTCCGTCGAGACCAAAGAGCTGGAGACGGTGGTGCAGGACCCTCAGCTCCCCACTGCGCCGCCGAAGACCGGGGACAAGAACCCCGGGGCCACCATGGGCCAGAAGATGAAGACCATGGAGGACACCACCAAGCTGTCCCCCGCCTCGGAGAAGGAGCTCCAGAAGGTCGAGAAGGCCGTCCTGGGAGGCGGCCCCGCGGCGTCGGCTTCCCCGTCGGGCGCCGCGTCCGGCGCGAGCACCCCGAGCACCGGCGCCACCGAAAAGGCGGCACCGCAGGCTGCGGGCACCGGCGTGGGCCCCGCGGGCTCGATGTCGCTCGTGATCCAGCAGAACTCCTGGCGTCCGGCGGGGATCGCCGGCATGGACGTCTCCGGCTGGCAGCCCGCCGTCAACTGGAGTGCCGAGTACGCCAACGGCGCACGCTTCGCCTACGTCAAGGCCACCGAGGGCACGGGCTACCGTTCCGAGGCGTTCAACGACCAGTACACCGGCTCCTACGCCGTGGGCATGAACCGCGGCGCCTACCACTTCGCACTGCCCGGCCAGACCTCGGGCGCCGCGCAGGCCGACTTCTTCATCAACAACGGCGGCGGCTGGTCCGCGGACGGCCGGACCCTGCCGGGACTGCTGGACATCGAGTACAACCCGTACTCCTCGCTGGGCAACACGTGCTACAACATGACCCCCACCCAGATGAACTCGTGGATCACGTCCTTCTCCGACCGCTACAAGCAGCGCACGGGGCGGCTGCCCGCCATATACACCACCGCGGACTGGTGGCGCACCTGCACCGGCAACACCGCCCAGTTCAACAACCACCCGCTGCACCTCGCGTCCTACGGGGTGACCAGCCCCGGCTACATGCCCAACGGCTGGTCCCGCTACGATCTGTGGCAGTTCTCGGACAGCGGCCCGTTCTCCGGTGACTCCAACGTGTACGGCGGCTCGTGGCAGCAGTTCCAGTCCCTGGCCTCGTCCGCGAGCTACCAGCCCCTGGGTGGGCGTCCGTCCGGCTACACGGTGAGCGGTGGCATCGGCGCGGTGTACAAGAAGACCGGCGGTGCCGCGACGTGGGGCCAGCCGGTCTCCAACGAGCGCAACGCGGGCTACGGCGGGAAGTACCAGCAGTTCTCCCGCAACGGCGTGATCAGCACCGCCTACTGGCACCCGAGCACCGGAGCCCACATGCTGCGCAACAAGTCCAGCATCGGCGCCAAGTTCCTGGGTGCCGGCAGCGAGTACGGCTACGGCTTCCCCTCGACCGAGGAGCGGTCCATCCCCGGTGGCGCCTACCAGGTGTTTCGCGCGCCGAACGGAAAGACGACCAAGGTCATGTGGACACCGAGCTCCGGATCGCACGCCGTCAAGGAACAGGGTGCCATCGGCAAGCGCTGGGCCCAGGGTGGCATGGAGCGAGGCATGGGATTCCCCACCACTGACGAGTACCGCCGCGGGGACGAGATCCGCCAGACCTTTTCCAAGGGCTACATGATCGGCTTCAACACCAGGACCGGTCACGTGCGGGTCGTCAGGATCTGAGTCCCGGATCCGGAATCTCCGGATCCCCCCTGCACACCCGTTCAGCGGCGGCCCGGAGCACCGGGCCGCCGTTGCCGTATCCCCCTCCCCGGGTTCCCACCGGAGCCGACCGGGGCACGCCGGAGCAGTCCGTCAGCAATCCACGAGCAGCCAAGGACGTCAGCTCCCGCGCTCTGCGCGCGCGGAGCCCGGCACCTCCGGGGGAACCCGCCGCTGCCGGGCCGCCCTGCGTGGTCCACTGCGCCGGAACCCGGGCTGCACGCGAGAGAGCCGCCCACGTCGCAGGACGAGGGCGGCTCTCTCGGTTCCCGGCCCGGGGCCGGTCACGGTGGCGTCAGGAGTTGCCGTTGAAGAGGCTCGTGACCGAGCCGTCCTCGAAGACCTCCTGGATGGCACGCGCGATCAGCGGGGCGATCGAGAGCACCTTGAGGTTCTCGAACTGGTGCTCGGGCGGCACGGGCAGGGTGTCGGTGACGACCACTTCGTCCGCTCCGCACGAGGACAGCCGCTCCACGGCCGGTCCGGAGAACACGGCGTGGGTGGCGGCAATGATCACGTTCTTGGCGCCCTGGTCCTTGAGCACCTGCACGGCGCCGGCAATGGTGCCGCCGGTGTCGATCATGTCGTCGATCAGCACGCAGGTGCGCCCGGCGATGTTGCCCACGACCTCCTTGGAGACGGCCTGGTTGGGCACGGTGATGTCGCGGGTCTTGTGCACGAACGCGAGCGGCGCACCGCCCAGACGCTCCGCCCACTGCTCGGCCACGCGCACGCGCCCGGTGTCCGGGGAGACCACGGTGACGTTGTCCACGTCCACCACGGAGCGCACGTAGTCGCTCAGCAGCGGAATGGCCATGAGGTGGTCCACGGGGCCGTCGAAGAAGCCCTGGATCTGGGCGGTGTGCAGGTCCACGGACATCAGCCGGTCCGCGCCCGCGGTCTTGTAGAGGTCCGCGATCAGACGGGCGGAGATGGGCTCGCGGCCGCGGTGCTTCTTGTCCTGGCGCGCGTAGGGGTAGAACGGGCTCACCACGGTGATGGACTTGGCGGACGCCCGCTTGAGGGAGTCCAGCATGATCAGCTGCTCCATGAGCCACTGGTTGATGGGTGCCGGGTGGGACTGGATGAGGAAGGCGTCCGCGCCGCGCACCGACTCCCCGAAGCGCACGTACGTCTCGCCGTTGGCGAAGTCGTAGGCGTCCGTGGGAACCAGTTCGGTGCCCAGTTCACGCGCGATGTTCTCCGCGAGCTCGGGGTGCGCCCGACCCGAGAGCAGAACCATCCGGTTCGAACCCGTGTTGGTGATGCCGGTCATGTGAACTCGCTTTCTCTGAATTCCTCGTGGTTCCTGCTCGCGTGGCGCGCCCTGTCAGGCGCGGTCCTCGCGCTCAGACTGCTGGGCGGCTTCCGCCGCGCGGGCTGCGGCCGTGCCGGGGCGGTGCTGCTGCACCCACCCCTCCACGATGACCTGCCTGCCCTCGGTGAGCACCAGGGCGCCCGCGGGGACGTCCTTGCGCACGGTGGTACCGGCTCCGGAGTAGGCGCCGTCGCCCACGGTCACGGGTGCCACGTACATGTTGTCGGAACCCATGCGGACGTCGTTGCCGATCACGGTGCGGTGCTTGTTCACGCCGTCGTAGTTCACGAACACGGAGGCGGCGCCGATGTTGGAGTTCTCGCCGATGGTGGCGTCCCCCACGTAGGAGAGGTGCGGGATCTTGGAGCCGCGCCCGATCGTGGACTTCTTGGTCTCCACGAACGTGCCGATCTTCCCGTCCTCGCCCAGCACCGTGCCGGGGCGCAGGTAGGCGAACGGGCCCACGGTAGCGCCCGCGCGCAGCTCGGAGTCGCTGCCGTGGGTGCGCACCACGGTGGCGCCCCGACCCACGGTCACGTTGGTGAGGGTCGTGTCCGGGCCCACGACGGCGTCCTCGGCCACCCGGGTGCTGCCGTGCAGCTGGGTGCCGGGCAGCACGGTGGAGTCGGCCTCGAGCTCCACGGTGTCGTCGATCCACGTGGTGGCGGGGTCCACGATGGACACCCCGTTGCGCATGTGCCGCTCCAGCGTGCGCTGGTTCAGGTAGTGGCCCAGGGCGGCCAGCTGGACGCGGTCGTTGGCGCCCTCGAGCTCCATGTAGTCCGCCATCTTCAGGGCGTCCACGCGGTGCCCGGCCTCGCGTGCCAGGCGGGGGACGTCCGTGAGGTACTTCTCGGCCTGCGCGTTGTCCGTGTCCACGCGGGACAGGGCGTCGCGCAGCACCGCGGCGTCGAACGCGAAGATCCCGGAGTTGACCTCGGTGACAGCGCGCTCGTCCTCCGTGGCGTCCTTGAACTCCTTGATCTCCGTGAACTGCCCCGCGGCGTCCCGCAGGATGCGCCCGTACTTGCCCGGTTCCGGGTGGTCCGCGGTGAGCACCGTGACGGCGTTGCCGTGCTCGGTGTGGTGTGCCACGAAGGCGCGCAGGGTCTCGGCCGTGAGCAGCGGCACGTCCCCGTAGGTCACCAGCACGGTGCCGCTCACGGGGGCCGCGGCGTCGAGCACCTCGAGACCCGCGTCCACCGCGGAGCCCGTGCCGGGAACGTCCGACTGGTCCGCGGTGAGCACGCCCGGTGCCACGTCCGCGATGTGCTCGGCCACGAGATCACGCTGGTGCCGGATCACCGCCACGATGCGCTGGGGCTCCAGCTCGCCCGCGACCTTCAGCGCGTGCGCGAGCATGGAACGCCCGCCGATCTCGTGCAGGATCTTGGGCGTCCTGGACTTCATCCGGGTTCCCTTGCCGGCGGCCAGGACGATGATCGCGGCGGGGTTCTCCCCGGTCGTGGCGTGCTGAGGGGTGCTCACGGTCCAGACTCCTCTGGGTGCTCGTGAGGCGGTGGGGGGCCATCTTCGCCTCGATGTGTCGTGCGTTCCGCCACTAGGACTCGAACCTAGACTCACGGCTCCAAAGGCCGGTGTGCTGCCAATTACACCATGGCGGAGCGTTGTCACCCGTGGGCGCCAACAAAGGAACGTGCGCCCGCGGGCGCACGAAAAATCACTGTAGCACCTGGGTTCCGCGGCTCAGCACGGTCAGGATCCGCCCCGCGGCGCGCTCCTCGCGGAAGCCTGGGAGGGTGCGCGCGAGCGTCACAGCGTCCTTCGGAGTGATCCCCCGGACGACCACCTGTGCCCGGGCGGCCGCGCGCCGCACGTAGTGCCAGGCGTCGTCGTCGGACTGCCCGGCGGCCCGGGAGCGGGAGACGTCCCACGCCATGGAGGTGACGTCCGCGGAGCTCACGTCCAGGCTCCCCTGCTCGAACTCGCGGTCGAGCAGCGCGAGCAGCATGACCACCTCCTCCACGGCCGTGGCGTTCTGGACCATGAGGCGGACCTCCTGGTGGGAGGCGGCCTCGGCGAGCGCCGCGAGCATCGAGTAGAGCCGCTGCCGCTGGCGTCCGCGGTGGGAGACCCCGCCGAGGGCGAGCACGAGCATCCCGGCGCCCACCCCGCGGCACACGCCCAGGGCGTCGTCGACCTCCGCGAGCACTCCCTCGTCCGGCATGTCCTCGTCCACGGCCACGGGTGCCCGCAGCAGCAGCGGCTCCGCCCCGGCCTCGCGCAGCTGCTGGGCGGCCTGGCGGCGCACCCTGGAGCCCATGTGGGAGCCCACCGGGCGGGCCGCACCGATGGTGATCTCGACCGGCCCGGGGTGCTCCCGCACGCGGGCCACGGCCGCCGCGAGGTCCTGGGGCTCGTCCAGCACGGTTCCCGCGAGCTCTTCCCCGCCCTGTGTTGACTGCATGGCACTCAGTCTCCCACGCCAGGGTGGCAGCGGTGGACGCGGGTGCCCGGACCTGAGCTGCACCGGGCGTGCCGCACGACGACGCCGTGGGCCCGCCTCCCCGGGACGGGCGGGCGGCCCGGGCGCTCGCCACCCGGCCGTGCGGCGTCGTCGTCCGTGGGCGGGCCCCATGCACGGGCCGCGGCGGCACCCGGGGAGCCCGCCGCGCGCTTGTATCCTTGGCGGGTGGCTCATCTGATCGGCGGAGAAAACGTGCACCTCGAGTACCCCACCAAGACCGTGTTCGACGCGGTGAGCGTGGGGATCGACGAGGGTGACCGGATCGGCATCGTCGGTCGCAACGGGGACGGCAAGTCCACCCTCATGCGCCTGCTCGCCGGTCGGATCCCACCCGACTCCGGGCGCGTGACCGTGCGCTCCGGGACCACCGTGGGCATGCTGGACCAGGCGGACACCCTGGACCCGGACCAGACCGTGGGTCACGCCGTGGTGGGGGACGTCCCCGACTACGTGTGGGCCGCGGACCCCAAGGTGCGCGACGTGGTGTCCGGGCTGGTCTCGGACGTGGACTGGGACACCCCCGTGGGCCAGCTCTCCGGAGGCCAGCGGCGCCGGGTGGCGCTCGCGAGCCTGCTCACCGGGGACTGGGACGTGATCTTCCTGGACGAGCCCACCAACCACCTGGACGTGGACGGCATCACGTGGCTCGCCACGCACCTGAACAGCCGGTGGTCGAAGAACTCCGGTGCCCTGGCCGTGGTCACCCACGACCGCTGGTTCCTGGACGCGGTCTGCACGGACACGTGGGAGGTGCACGACCGCGTCGTCGAGCCCTTCGAGGGCGGGTACGCCGCGTACGTGCTGCAGCGCGTGGAGCGCGACCGCCAGGCCGCCGTGGTGGAGCAGAAGCGGCAGAACCTCATGCGCAAGGAGCTCGCGTGGCTGCGCCGGGGAGCACCGGCGCGCACGTCCAAGCCGAAGTTCCGCATCGAGGCCGCGAACACCCTGATCGAGGACGTGCCGCCGCCCCGGGACACCGTGTCCCTGTCACGGATGGCCGTGTCCCGGCTGGGCAAGGACGTGGTGGACATCGAGGGCGTCTCCGTCTCCTTCCCCGCCCCGGAGGGCTCGGAGGGTGCCGAGACGCGGGTGCTGCGGGACGTCACGTGGCTCATCGCCCCCGGCGAGCGCACCGGCATCCTGGGCGTCAACGGGGCGGGCAAGTCCACCCTGCTGGGCCTGGTCACCGGGGACGTGCAGCCCACCACGGGACGGGTCAAGCGCGGGAAGACCGTGAAGATCGCCACGCTCACGCAGCAGCTGGCCGAGCTGGAGGACGTCGCGGACGATCGCGTCTCGGACGTGGTGGCTCAGAAGAAGACCTCGTACGTGACCGGCGGCAAGGAGATGACGCCCACGCAGCTGCTCGAACGGCTGGGCTTCACCTCCGCGCAGCTCAAGACTCCGGTCAAGGACCTCTCCGGCGGGCAGAAGCGGCGCCTGCAGCTGCTGCTCATCCTGCTGGACGAGCCCAACGTGCTGATCCTGGACGAGCCGTCCAACGACCTGGACACGGACATGCTCGCCGCCATGGAGGACCTGCTGGACACGTGGCCCGGCACGCTGCTGGTGGTCTCCCACGACCGCTACCTGCTGGAGCGCGTGACCGACCAGCAGTACGCGGTGGTGGACGGCCGCTTCCGGCACCTGCCCGGCGGGGTGGACGAGTACCTGCAGCTGTCCTCCTCGGCGGCCTCGGGCTCCGCCGCGGGTTCCGCGGGTGCCTCCAACCCGCTCGCCGCCGGAGCGTCCTCCTCCCCTGCCGCCCCCGCGGACGACGCCGCCGCGTCCCGGCCCGCGGGCAGGCCCGCCCTGGGCGGCGCCGAGGCGAGGGCCGCGCAGAAGGAGCTGGGCGCCGTCGAGCGCAAGCTGCAGAAGCTGCAGAAGGAGGTGGCGGCGCTGGACGCCACCATGGCCGCTGCGGATCCCTCCGACTTCGAGGGCCTGGGCAAGCTCGCGGCGCAGAAGTCGCAGCTGCAGGAGCAGGTGGACGAGCTCGAGCTGCGGTGGCTCGAGCTCGGCGAAGCCCTCGAGTAGTCCCCGAGCAGCCCGCCGGGACCGTCAGCCCGAGCGGCCGCTCAGCGTGGGCCAGGCCGGGAAGGGGTCCTCGAAGGTGGCCCACGCGCCGGGACCGGCCGCGAGCTCATCGTCCGTGAGGGCGGCGTCGTCCAGTGCCGTGCACAGGGCCGGGGCGTCCAGGTCCAGGCCGATGATCCCGAGGTCCTGCCCCAGCGCGAGCAGCTCCTCCCCCTCCGCCACGTGGTCGTCGCCCACCAGGGGGGACAGGCAGATCATCCGGCCAACGTGGTTCCACCGGGCGATCAGGTGCGAGCGCGTGGCCAGGCGGCAGAAGCCCGCCGAACGCACCACCGTGCCGAACTCCCCCGACTCGATCCGCCGGTCCAGCAGCCGGGCGAGCCGCCCGGGGTGCAGCGGCCGGACGTTCTCGTAGTGCAGCGCCGTGACCCGCGGATCCGTCATGTACGGATCGTGCTCCCGGTTGAGCAGGGTCACCCAGCCGGAGCGCTCCTGGGTGACGTCGTAGCGCGTGGCGGACGCGGCGATCTCCCGCAGCCACGGATCCCGCTCGCCGTGGTGCAGGCGCAGGCGGGCCCGCGGGCCCAGGTGGTTCACCAGCGCCATCACCGTGGAGAGCTCCGGCGTGGTCAGCGGTTCCCAGTTGACCAGCACCACCGCGGAGGCGAACTCCACGCACATGACGCCCAGCAGGGCGCGGGCTGTGTGGCGCGGCCGCGCGTGGGGCAGGGCGGGGTGGATCACGCAGTCCTCCCGGTGCAGCTCCGCGAGCAGGTGGGTGGCGTCCACCACGCACAGCACCCCGGTGAGCACCACGCCGGAGTCCGCGGCGGCGCTCGCACCGATCACCTCGGTCACGTCCGTGCACTCGGGGAACTCCACGACCGCCCCCTGGGGACGGGAGCACCACGGGAGCAGGGACATGGCCTCCGCCACGGGTTCCGGAGACGCGCCCACCCGCTGGGCGGACACGAGCATGCGTCCGGTGTGCCGGGCGGTCTCCCGCGCGAACCGCGCCCGTTCCGGGGCGCACGCGCCCACCACTGCCATCACGTCGACGGGGTCCACGCTCGCCTCCCTCGTAGTTGCGCGGCGGGGCTGCCCGGGTCCGCCGCTCGCGAGGGCCGTTCCACCGCGGACGACGGCGAACATTCCGCCGCTTCCTGATAATGGTTCTCATTATGACGCACGGGCGGCGCCCAGAAAAATGCGGCCCCGACCGGGTGTCCGGTCGGGGCCGCACGGGCCGGGAGCGTGGCGGTCTCACTCGCTCCAGTCGTTGGTCCTGATGATCTCCACGAAGTCGTCGCGCTCGAACGAGGGGTCGAAGTGCGCCAGGACATCGGCGTTCATGGTGCCGAACGTGGAGCCCGGGCGGTGCTCCATCCCGTGGTGGAACGCCTGGAGGATGCGGTTCTTGAAGTCCGGACGGGGGTGGGCCTCCACCACTGCCCGGCGCTGGGCGTCCGTGACCTGGTCGAAGTGCATGCCCAGCACGTCCGTCTCCACTCCCGCGCTCACCAGCGCCACCTCGGGCGCCATGAACTCGGGGATCCCCGGGGTGGTGTGCAGCGAGATGCCCAGCCACGCGGTGTGCGCGCGCTCCCGGGAGGCGCCGCGCTCCATGAGGAACTCGAAGACCTCGTTGGCGCCGTCCACCTCGAAACGCAGGGTGGAGTTCTTGTGGTCCTCGGTGAGGCCGCGGTCGTGGAACATGGCGCCCGCGTAGAGCAGCTCGTGGTCCACGCACATCTCCTGCGCATGTCCGAGCAACGCCCCGAAGAAGTAGACACGGCGGGAGTGGTGGTAGAGCAGGTCGTCCTCGGTGTCCCGGATGTACTCGGTCACGTCGCGGGTCAAGGCGGTGTCCGGGACGGCGATCCCGGCAACGGTGTCGGTCATGGAGTGCTCCTCGCTCGAGTGATGGTGGATGAATGCGGTGCCGGCCCGGGCGGCGGACTCAGCCCCCGGCGTTCAGGTCCACGACCTCGAACTCGAGCAGCGAGGCACCGGTGGCCACGGGCTTGCGCGCGCCGCCCGGACCGCCCGCGTGAGCGGCCTTGGCGTTGCCGTCCCGCCACGCCTCGAAGTCCTCCTGGGTGGCCCACATGGTCACCACGTAGTAGCGGTTCTCCCCCGCCACGGGGCGCAGCAGCTGGAAGCCCTCGAACCCGGGCTCCCCGTCCACCGAGTGCTTCCGCGCGGCGAAGCGGGCCTCCAGCTCCGATCCGGAGCCCTCGGGAACCTCGATGGCGTTGATCTTCACGACGGACATGTCAGCCTCCTGGTGCGTTGTGCGGTCCCTCCCACTGTAGGCCCGCGAGGTGACGGATCAGTCGGAGGCGGAACCCGTCACCGGTCCGAACTCGCTGCGTCCCGCCGCCACGTCCGCGCCGAGCAGCCGCACCCGGATCTCGCTGCCCAGGCGCAGACCGGGAGCCTTGAGGCTTGCTTCCACGGCTGGTTCCCGGATCACGATGGTCCCGCGCGAACCGTCCTCCTTGAGGTCCACCACGGTGGCCGTGAAGTCCTGGCCCACGTGGGCCGAGAGCACGAGGGTCTCCACCATGTTCACGATCCCGCGCTCGTACGCGGAGGCTCTGCGGCCCGCGGTCTCCATCTCCGACGGCAGCTGCGGCAGCGCCTGCAGCACCCAGTCCGGCACCGGGCGGCCCGCAGCGACCGCGAGGCACACCTCGCTGCCGTAGCGGTCCACGAGCCGGCGCAGGGGCGCGGTGACGTGGGCGTAGGGCGTGGCCAGCGCCGAGTGCTCGCTGTTCCCGGGCGGCTGCCCCTCGAACGCCTCGTAGCCCGCGCCCCGGAAGAGCAGCGTGCACGCGTGGAGCATGGCCGCGTGGGTTCCCCGCTCCGGGTCCAGGCCCCGCACGAACTCCGGATAGGACACCTCCTCGGGCCACGGAATCTGCAGCGCGGACGCGATCACCCGCAGGCGGCGGACCGCGGAGTCCGTGGCAGGGGGCAGCACCCGCAGCAGCCCCACGCCCGCGTCGAGCATGAGGCGGGCTGCCGCAATGCCCGTGAGCAGTGAGATCTGGGCGTTCCACCCCTCCACCGGCAGGGCGCTGCGGTGCACCACGCGCCACTCGTCCTGCTCCACCACCACCTCCTGCTCCGGGATGCGCAGGCTGACGCCACCGCGCTCGCGCTCCACGGCCTCCCGCAGCTGCCCCACGGTGCGCAGCAGCTGCAGGGCCTCCGGGGCGGTGCCTGAGTCCAGCTGCTCCTGCACCTCGCGGTAGCTCAGCTGCGCCCGGCTGCGCACCAGGGCACGCTCCACACCGGTGCTGACGAGTTCCCCGCGGTCATCCAGACCCAGCCGCCACAGCACCGCGGGGCGCACCCCGTCCGGCAGCAGACTCGCGGCGTCCTCGGAGAGCTCGGGCGGGTGCAGCGGGGTGCGCTGGTGCGGGGCGTAGAGGGTCTGACCACGACGGTGGGCCTCCCGGTCCACGGGATCGCCGGGGCCCACGAACGCCGCGACGTCCGCGATCGCGTACCAGACCGTGAACCCGTCCTGGGCGGCCTCGATGAACACCGCCTGGTCCAGGTCTCGCGATCCCTCGGGGTCGATGGTCACGAGCGGCAGCTCCGTGCGGTCGGTCTCCGGGAGGCGGGGTGCGGCGGCGGCTGCCCTGGCGGCGTCGTGCACCTCCGGCGGGAAGTCGTCCGGGATGGCGAGCTCGCGGCGCAGGGACTCGAGCGCCGCGACGAGCGGCTCCGGAACGGGACGGACCTGCTGCGGACGGATGGCCATGCTGACTCCTCACCCGGCTGCGGCGCCCGGACCGTTCGGGCCGGACGCGCCCGCCGGTCCGGTCGAACCGCGCTGACGCACGTGTGCTGACCCGATTGTGCCCCGGGGCGTTCCCGGGGCCGGGTTCATCCGTGCGCGTCCACCCGCGCGCCGGGCACCGGGGACGCCGTGGCGAGCGCGCGGCGCCCCTCGTGGGAGAAGGCGCGCACGAGCTGCTCCGCGGCCTCGGCGGAGGGCGCCAGGAAGCACACCGTGGGGCCGGAGCCGGACACCCAGCCGGCGAGCGCCCCGAGCCTGGCACCGTGGTCGAGGACGTCGGCGAGCGCCGGGAGCAGCTCGACGGCCGGTGCCTGGAGGTCGTTGCGGACCAGCGCGGCGAGCGCGCCGGGCTCCGCCGGGTCCAGCGCGGCGAGGGCCTGTGCGGGAACCGGGTCCGGGGCGCCGGTGCCCGACACGCCGTGCACGTCATCCCACCGGCGGTACACCGCGGGAGTGGAGAGGCCCTGGTCCTGCGGGACGAAGACCAGGTGCAGCTGCGCGCTGGTGGGGACCGGTTCCAGCTCGGTGCCCGTGCCGCGCCCGAGTGCCGCGCCGCCGAGGAGCATGAAGGGGACGTCCGCCCCCAGACCGGCGCCGAGCCGGGAGAGCTCGCCCTCTGTCAGCGGTGCGGTTCCGAGGTGCTCCGCGAGGAGCTCGTTGACCGCCACGAGCGCGGCCGCCGCGTCCGCGGACCCGCCGCCCATGCCGCCGGCCACGGGCACGGCCTTGCGCACGTGCAGGGCGAGGCCCGGATCATGGACACCCAGGGCGTCGCACACCGCCAGCGCCGCGCGCACCGCCAGGTTCCGCTCGTCCAGCGGGATGTCCGACAGCCTCGCCGCACCCTGTTCCACCGTGCGCGCGTACTCGCTGCCCGGCGCTGGCTCCACCGTGACCGTGACACTCCTCCCGGCCAGGGCGGGGTCCAGGGTGGCCGTGATCGTCTCCCGCAGGTCCACCGCCACGAACAGGGTCTCGAGGGGGTGGTAGCCGTCCGGGGTGGGGCTGCCCACGTGGAGCAGAATGTTGGTCTTGGCCGGGGCGCTCGCGGTGACCCACCGGGGTGCTGCGGTCATGCGCGCTCCCCCGGGGTCCCGTCCGGCCCCGTGAGCGCGGTGTGCTCACGGCCCGCCAGAGGGGCGTCGTCCGCTCCTGGCACCTCGTCCCGGTCCCCCGCGGGGGCAGCGCCCGCAACCGGTCCCTCTCCCTCACCCACGACCGGGGTGGCCTCGGCCAGGGACGTGGGCGGGGCGTCGTCGGCGGCCAGGGCGTTGGCTGCCTCCGCAATGCGCGCGAAGTCGGTGACGGCGAGCTTCTCACCGCGCTCGGCGGGGTCCACTCCCGCGGCGCGCAGGATCTCCTCCGCCCGCGCACCCGAGCCGGCCCAGCCGCTCAGCGCCGCCCGCAGGGTCTTGCGCCGCTGGGCGAACGCGGCGTCGACCACCGCGAACGTGGGCACCCGCAGGCGCTCCTCGGCGGGCGGCTCGCGGCGTTCCAGCCGCACCAGGCCCGAGGCGATCTTGGGCGCGGGCCAGAACACGTTCTTCCCGATCACCCCGGCCTTGCCGACCTGCGCGTACCACGTGGCCTTCACGGACGGCACGCCGTACACGCGCGAGCCCGGGCCGGCGGCCAGGCGGTCCGCGACCTCGTCCTGGACCATCACCAGCCCGTGCCGGATGCTCGGGAAGGTCTCGAGGATGTGCAGCAGCACGGGCACGGCCACGTTGTACGGCAGGTTGGCCACGAGCGCCGTGGGCTGCGCATCCCCAGGCAGCTCACGCACGCGGGCGGCGTCGGCCTCCACCACGCTCAGCCGCGGCGCAGCCTCCGGGAAGAAGCGCGCCACGGTCTCCGGCAGCTGCCGCGCGAGCGGCGGGTCGATCTCCACCGCCGTGACCGCCGACGACGCCGCCAGCAGCCCCAGCGTCAACGACCCCAGCCCGGGCCCCACCTCCAGGACGTGCTCCTCCGGCGTGAGGTGCGCTGCCGCGACGATGCGGCGGATGGTGTTGGGGTCGATCACGAAGTTCTGACCCAGGGTCTTGGTGGGGCGGATGCCCGCCCGCTCGGCGAGTTCCCTGATCTCCGCGGGGCCCAGCAGGGGCCCGGCTGCGCTGTGCTCGGTCACCGGACAATCCTACGGGGCGGGCCCACGGAGCACGTCCCAGCACCCGGTGTGACCCGCGGAGAGCGCTGCGCCGGAGGTCCGGGACGGGTCCCCGGCGGAGCCTCTCCTCACGCGTCACCCGCCCCTCAGAACTCCCCGTACACCGTCCGCGAGGTGTCCCAGATCTGGCGGCACAGCGTCTCCAGGTCCGTGCCCAGCAGCTGGGCCATCCCGCGCACCGTGTGGTTGACCATGTACGGGGCGTTGGGGCGACCCCGGAACGGGTGGGGTGTGAGGAACGGGGCGTCCGTCTCGCACAGCACGAGTGCGGGGTCCGCGACCCGCAGGGCCTCCTGAAGCGCCGTGGCGTTCTTGAACGTCACGGTCCCCGCGAAGGACATGTACCAGCCGTTCTCGTTGCACACCCGCGCGAGCTCCGCGTCCCCGGAGAAGCAGTGGAACACCGTGCGTTCCGGGGCGCCGGCGTCCCGCAGGATGCGCAGGACGACCTCGTGGGCCTCGCGGTCGTGGATCTGCATCGCCAGGCCGTGGCGCTTCGCCAGCTCGATGTGGGCGCGGAACGACTCCTCCTGCGCCGCCAGTCCCTCCTCCGGGGTGTGCACCCGGTCCATCCCGGTCTCCCCCACGGCACGCACCCGGTCCTGCGCCGCGAGCTCGTCGATCTCCCGCAGCGCCGCCTCCAGCTCACCACGGTGCGCCAGCTGAGGTGCCTCGTTGGGGTGCAGCGCCACTGCCGCGAGCACACCGGGCACCGCCTGGGCCGCAGCCACCGCGAACCGGGAGGACTCCACGTCGCACCCGGCCTGCACCACGCCGGCCACGGAGGCGTCCCGCGCGGTGGCCACGGCGTCCGCCACGGACACGCGCACCAGCCCGTCCTGCATGTCCAGGTGGGTGTGGTTGTCCACCACGGGGTGCGGCAGGGGCTCGGGCAGCGCGGGGAAGCGGAGGTTGCGCTTCTGCCCGTGGACGTCGGTGTCCGCACGCCGCTCGGTGCCCTCCCCGGTCGGGGCACCGGCCGCCAGCGCGTACCGCTCGGGGTCGTAGGCGGCGGGCGTCTCACCGGCAACGGGGGCGGGGCGCGCGCCGTGCGGCCACAGGGACTCGGTCAGGGCTGTCTCGATCACGGCTCCACGATAGGCGACGACGCCGCCCGGCCCGCTCGCTCCGGCCCGCACCGCCCGGTCCGCGGGCCGCCCACGGCCCCGGACAGGGGTGCGGGCGCAATGCGCGCGGACCTGCGCAATTCCTGAGAACATGGTCCCCGGACCACCCCCGCCCCCATGCCCGTGAGACGAGGAAATATGGAGCAGTTCGCCGCCCGCACCCAGGCCGTCCTGAACCGCATGAACGCGGTCATCGACGGCAAGCCCGCCGAGACCCGCACCGCGCTGACGGTGCTGCTGGCCGGGGGCCACCTGCTGGTGGAGGACGTTCCGGGCGTGGGCAAGACCATGCTCGCGCGCACGCTGGCGGGGGCGATCGGCGGTTCGGTGAGCCGCATCCAGTTCACCCCCGACCTGCTTCCCACGGACATCACCGGCGTCTCGGTCTACGACCAGGTGCGCCGGGAGTTCGAGTTCAAGCCGGGCCCGGTGTTCGCGAACATCGTGATCGGGGACGAGATCAACCGCGCGTCCGCCAAGACCCAGTCCGCTCTGCTGGAGGCCATGGCGGAGGGTCAGGTCACGGCGGACGGCACCACGTACCGGCTGCAGTCCCCGTTCATGGTGGTGGCCACGCAGAACCCCGTGGAGATGGACGGCACGTTCCCGCTCCCCGAGGCCCAGCGGGACCGTTTCACAGCGCGGATCTCCATGGGCTACCCGGACGCGGACGCGGAGGTCGCCATGCTCTCGGAGCACGGTTCCGGCTCTCCCCTGGCCGGGCTGGATCCCGTACTGGGCGTGGACCAGGCCCGCCTGCTCGTGCAGCACGTGGCGTCCCTGCACGTGTCCACCGCGGTGCGCCGCTACATCGTGGCGCTGTGCCAGGCCACGCGCTCCCACCCCCACCTGCGCCTCGGGGCGAGCCCCCGCGCCGCCCTGCAGCTGCAGGCGACCGCCCGCGCGCACGCCGCCCTGGCGGGCCGGAACCACGTGCTGCCGGACGACGTCAAGGACGTGGCGGTTCCGGTTCTCGCCCACCGCCTCATCCTGGAGCGCCGCTCCGGTGCGGACAGCAGCCAGGAGATCGTGCGCGGCATCCTCGACGACGTCCGCGTCCCCACCGAAGACGCCGCGCAGACCCGATGAGGGCCACCACCTCCCGTGTGGACTCGCGCGCCAAGTTCACGCCGCGCGGGTGGTGCTTCCTGGTCGCGGCGGTGCTGTGCCTCGCGGCGGCCACGTGGCTCGGACGCAAGGACGTTCTGGCGCTGTCCCTCTTCCTGGGCGCCGTCCCGCTGCTGGCTTCGCTCGCCATGTGGCTCGTCAAGCCCCGTGTGCTCCTGAAGCGCTCGGTGGACCCGGCCCTGGTCACGCTCGGCGACGCCGCCCTGGTGGCCCTGCGGATCCGACGCCGCTCCTCCTTCGGCTCCCGTGCGGGCACCCCGGGGTCCTTCACCTCTGAGCGCGCCGCCGTGGAGGTCCACGAGACGGTGGACCCGCTGCTGGGTGTGGACCAGGACGTCTCGGTCCCGGTCTCCGGTGCGCCCGTGACGTACACGGTGCGCCCGCGGCGTCGGGGGATCCACGAGCTGGGCCCCGCCACGGTGCGCGTGAGCGATCCGTTCGGGGTGGTGACCGAGCTGCTGGACGTCGCCGAGCGCACGTCCCTGCACGTGGCGCCCGACCCCGAGGCGCTCAGCGAGCACGGGGCCTCCATGGTCCCGGAGACGGGCAACGATCCGTCCCGCCGTGCGCAGCCGCAGCCGGGTCCGGACAATGTGACCACGCGCGAGTACCGCCACGGTGACCCGATGCGCCGGGTGCACTGGGCGGCGTCGGCCAAGCACGGCGAGCTGATGGTGCGCCAGGAGGATCCGCGCAGCACGCGCCGGGCGGTCCTGGTCCTGGACTGCGTGGCGCAGCACTGGCCCGGCGCCACGGTGCGGGCCGGGATCCTGGAGTCCACGGAGGAGTTCGAGTGGGCGGTGCGCGCCACCGCGTCCGTCCTGGAGCATCTCACCCGCCGCGAGACAGTGGTCCACGCCCTGGGCGACCAGGGCCGCGCCCTGCCGCGCGGTGATGCGGAGAGCGCCGAGCTGCGGGACACCGCGGTCACGGACACCACGGCCACCGAGGTGGTCCACGGGCTGGCACGGGTGGCGCCCGCGCCCCGCCCCGAGCCGGATGCGGCGCACGACCCGCTGACCGCGCGCCTGGACCGGGAGGGACTCAGCCACCCGGTCATGCTGTTCACGGGCCGGCTGTCCGAGGCGGCCGCCCGCCGCTACGTGCAGGCCACCGCGGGCTGCCCCGCGAGCTCGGTGGTCATGGTGGTGGACCCGCCGCTGAACCGCCCCGCGAGCGCAGCCGTGTTCGAGGCCGCGGGCTGGTCCGTGGTCCTCGTGAGCTGCTGGACCGACGTCGACGCCGCCTGGCTGGCCCTGCGCGGCGGCGGCACCCTGATGGCCCCCCGTCCTCCGGCCCCGGGAACCACCCAGCTGGGCATGGACGAGATGCTGCGCCGCACCCCCCGGAGGACCACCGCATGAGCGCCCCCGATCCCGCGTCCCGCCGCACGCCGTGGGACCGCACGCCGAACCCCGCGGACGGCGCCCCTGCCTCGGACCGCGCGGCCGGCGCACCACGCCACGACCACGCGGGCCACGGTGCCGCGCGCCGGGAGACTCCCGGTGGCGCCCCCACCGAACGCACCGTGGGCGGCACCACTGCCGCGGCGACCGGCCGAGCCGGCGGATCAGAACCCGCTGGCACCCCGGGCCGGGCCCGCAGGCCGGGCCGGGCCACCGGTACCGGCCGCGCGGAGACCGCACCGCGGCGGCGGCCTGCTGGCGGAGCCTCCAACGCCCCGACCAGCGGACCGGGCTCCGCACCGCAGCTGCGGGTGCCGGAGCTGTCCCTGCTGCTGCTCGTGAGCACCGCCCTGGGGTGCGTGGGTCTGGCCGACGCGCTGAGCGGCACGTGGTGGATCCTGCCCGTGGCGGCGACCGTGGTCACCGTGCTGCTGGTGACCGGTGCGGCGCGCTGGCTGCGGCTGCCCTCGGTGCTCGTCACGGTGCTGGGCCTGGCGGCGCTGCTGCTCGCGCTGACGGTGGTGCACCTGAGCGATCACGCGCTGCTGGGCTTCGTGCCCACCGGGGAGACCTTCTCTGCCGCGTCCTCGCTCTGGCAGTCCTCGGGTGACTTCGTGGCCCGGGACGCCGCCCCCTACGGCGAGGATCCGGGACTGTCCTTCGTACTGTGCGCCCTGGTGGGCCTGGTCACGGTGTTCATGGAGACCGTCCTGGTGGGCCTGCGCATGGCGGGGCTGGCGTGCGTGGGAATCCTCACGCTGCAGCTGGTGCCCGCCCTGACCCTGCCCGACAGTGTCAGCACGCTCGGACTGGCGGCCGCCGCCCTCGCCGCACTCGCGCTGCTGGCCGGCTCCCGGATCTGGGGCGCCACCCGCGACCGCCGGATCGCCCCGGCACCGGGAGGGTTGCCGCGCGCCCTGCTCGTGATCGCGGGGGTGCTCGCGGTCGTGCTGCTCGTGCCCTCGGTGATGCCGGGGTTCTTCAACGGCGCGTTCCCCCAGGGCAGCTCGCTGACGTCCGGGCGCGCCTCCGGCGTGGGGCCGCTGCGCGCGGTGGGCCAGGACCTGCGCTCGGCGGAGGACGCCCAGCGCTTCAGCTACACCACCTCGGACGGCCAGGCGCAGTACATGCGCCTGCTGACCCTCTCGGACTTCTCCCAGGACGAGTGGTTCCCGGACACGGAGGGCCTGGACGAGAACCTCTCCGCACTCGGCGGCGCGGCCCGCGAGGCCGTGCCCGGCGGCACGGAGGTCACCGCCAAGGTCACGTTCGACGACTACGACGAGCACTGGCTGCCCGCCCCCTACGCCCCCGCCGACATCTCCGGGCTGGGCGAGGACGGGTGGGGGTGGAACCCGCAGGACCTCACCGTGCACAGCGCGGCCACCGGGATGTCCGGTGCGAGCTACACCGTGACCTCGGTGCCGCCGCAGCCCACCCCTGAGACCCTGCGCCAGGCACCCTCCGAGTCCGCGGACCCCGCGATGACCGAGTACCTCACGCTGCCCGCGGACCGTCCGCAGTCCCTCTCGGACGCGGCCCGGCAGTTCACGGAGGGGGCGGGCACGGACTACGACCGCGCCCTGGCGCTGCAGAACCACCTGCGCCGGGACTTCCAGCACGACGTCAACGCTCCCCTGGCCCAGGGCTACGACGCCGGCGGGATGAGCTCCATGGACACGTTCATGTCCACCCGCACGGGCTACTCGGGGCACTTCGCCCCCGCCATGGCCCTGATGGCGCGCGAGGTCGGGATACCCGCCCGGGTGGCCGTGGGCTACCTCCCCACCGCGGCCACCGCGGACGGCGGCACCTCGTTCGCGGTGGGCACCGGGGACGCCCACGCGTGGCCCGAGCTCTACTTCGAGAACGTGGGATGGGTGCGCTTCGAACCGACCCCCGGTGTGCCGAGCACACCCGACTACGCCCCGGAGACCCCTCAGGACCAGGGCGACGCCTCCGCCTCCCCCACTCCGGACGCGTCGCAGCCCGAGCCAAGCACGAGCGAGGCTTCCGGCGAGAAGCCCAGCGAGCCCGCTTCAGAGCAGCCCAGTGACCCCGCCTCGCCGCAGCCCGGGCAGAGCGGCGCAACCGACGAGCCGGCCCCGCAGGAGCAGCGGCCGGCAGGGCTGCCGCTGCCGTGGTGGGTCGTCGCGGCCGCGATCGCGGTCCCGCTGCTGCTCGTGCTCGCGGCGCTGCCCCGGTTGCTGCGCGGGCGGCGTCGGCGAGCACGGGTCCGCGCGATGCAGGACGCCTCGCTGACCTCGCAGCGCCGGGCGAACGCCGCGTGGGACGAGTTCCGGGCACTCGCCGCGGACCACGGCGCGGCCTCCCGGGTCTCGGACACCCCGCGGGTGCGGGCCAGCCGGCTCGCGGCGGGGATCCCCGCGGCGCAGCGGTCCGTGGACCGCGTGGTCGCGGACCTGGAGAGCGCGAGCTACGGCGCACCGGACTCCTCGTGGAGCCCCCTTACCACCCCGGAGGACCTCGCGACGATCCGCGACGAGTTCCGCCGCCGGGCCTCCCGCGGGCAGCGGTTCCGGGCCACGTGGTGGCCGGCCTCCCTGTTCGGGGGATCCCGCCGCTGACGACGACGCCGGCCGCGCGCCCGGGCGAGCGGGCGGCGTCGTCCAGCAGCGCAGAGCATGAGGCGCACCTCAGACCTCACCGTGGGCGGGACTTTCGCGGCGGGTCAGAACCGACGGCGCGCGGGCGCTCCCGCGGGTCTCAGGCGCGGCCCCGGGTGGCGATCACGGCGTCGTAGAGGCGGCGGGTGCTCACGCCCCGGTCCGTGGCCACCTGGCGCGCGGCGGCCTTGAGCTTGATCTCGTGCGAGGCCACGAGCGCCTCGACCTCCCCCACCAGGTCCTCCGGCTCCGGCGCGGGTGCGGGCGCGGCCCCGTGGACCACCACCACGATCTCGCCGCGCACCTGGTTCCCGGTGGCCCACGCCACGAGCCCGTCGAGGTCGTCCCGCAGCACCTCCTCGTGGAGCTTGGTCAGCTCCCGGCAGACCGCGGCGCGCCGGTCCCCGCCGAGGGCGTCGCGCACCGCCGTGAGCATCTCCGCGAGCCGGTGCGGGGACTCGTAGAAGACCATGGTGCGGGGCTCCTGCACGAGCGCCGACAGGTGGGCGGCACGCTCCCCGGTCTTGCGCGGCAGGAACCCCTCGAAGGTGAAGCGGTCCGTGGGCAGACCGGACACGGCGAGCGCCGCGAGCACGGCGGACGGGCCGGGAAGCACCGAGACGGGCAGCTCCGCCTCCGCCGCGGCGCGCACCAGGGGGAAGCCGGGGTCGGAGACGGTGGGCATCCCCGCGTCCGAGAGCACCGCCACGGTCCGCCCCGCCCGGACCTCGTCCAGCAGCTCGCCGGCGCGGGAGTTCTCGTTGTGCTCGTGGTGCGTGACGATCCGCCCGGACACCGTGACCCCCAGCCCCGTGGCGAGGCGGTGCAGGGTGCGGGTGTCCTCCACGGCCAGGACGTCCGCGGTGCGCAGCACGTCCTTGAGCCGCTGGGAGGCGTCCGAGAGGTTGCCGATGGGAGTGCCCACGACGATCACGGAGCCGGGACCGCCCCCGCGGGGGCCGTCCTCGGACGGAGCCTGCTCGTCGCTGCCGGGTGCCGGGGTCGATGCGCGCGAATTCACAGCACCACTCTACGAACCCCGTCCAGTCGCGGCGCGCAGGCGCCCCGTCCACGCGGCCGCGGCCGCACCGCACGGTCCTCCGGGGTCCGCGCCCTACCATGGGGTGCGTGCCCTCGACTGCCCTCTCCCCCGCAGGCCCCCCGGCCGTCCGCGGCTCCGACCGTTCGCTGAGCGAGCTGCTGCTGCCCGCCGTGACCCGGCTGCCGCAGCTGTGGTGGGTGCCGCTGCTGCTGGTCACCGTGCTGGGCGGGGTGGTCCGCTTCGTGGGCCTGTCCTCCCCGCACGCCGTAGTCTTCGACGAGACCTACTACCTCAAGGACGCCTACTCGCTGCTGCTGCACGGCACGGAGCAGCAGTGGCCGGAGAACGCGGACGAGGGCTTCGTCTCGGGGATGATCCCGCCGGTGGAGGACCAGCCGTCCTTCGTGGTGCACCCGCCGCTGGGCAAGTGGCTGATCGCGATCGGGCTGTGGCTGTTCGGCGCGGACGACCCGTTCGGCTGGCGGTTCTCCGCCGCACTGTTCGGCACGCTGTCCATCGCCCTGGTCTGGTGGGCGGGGTGGCTGCTGTTCCGCTCGGTGTCCCTGGCCACGATCGCGGGACTGGTCACGGCCCTGGACGGTCTGCACCTCGTGGAGTCCCGGCTGGCGCTGCTGGACATCTTCCTCATGTTCTTCCTGCTGCTCGCGTTCGTCTTCGCCCTGCTGGACCGGGACGACGGCCGACGCCGCCTGGTCGCCCGCTGGAACGGCTCCGCCATGGGGCCGTGGCTGGGGGTGCGCTGGTGGCGGGTGGCCGCGGGCGTGGCGTGCGGCGCGGCGGCCGCCGTGAAGTGGAACGCCCTGTTCAGCATCGCGGCCCTGGGGATCCTCGTGGTGCTGTGGGACATGAACGCCCGCCGCGTGGCCGGGGCCCGGCACTGGTTCACGGGAGCGGTGCTCAAGGACGGTCCGTGGGGCTTCCTCACGATGATCGGTGTGGGTCTCGTGACCTACGTGGTCACGTGGTCCGGGTGGCTGCTCACGGACTCCGGCTACGACCGTCACTGGGCCGAGCTGCACCCCGGGGAGGGCCCACAGTGGCTGCCCCCGGCCCTGCGCTCGCTGTGGGAGTACCACGTGTCCGCGTACTCGTTCCACACCGGGCTGGACTCCCCGCACACCTACATGGCGGGCCCGGCCACCTGGCCGTTCATGGGCCGCCCCACCTCCTACTACTACGAGTCACCGGGGGCGGGCACGGACGGCTGCACCGTGGACGCGTGCAGCCAGGCGATCCTCAACGTGGGCAACCCCGCGATCTGGTGGGTGGGGATCGCGGCCGTGCTGCTCGGGGTGTGGCTGTGGCTCGTGCGCCGCGACTGGCGCTTCGGGGCCCTCGTGGGGGTCTACGCGGCCGGCTACCTGCCGTGGTTCCTCTACCCCGAGCGCACCATGTTCTTCTTCTACGCCCTGTCCTACTTCCCGGCCATGGCGCTCTTGATCGCCGGGGCGGTGGGTGTGCTCACCGGCAGGCTGGGCGTGCCGCGGGGCGGCGCGGTGGCAGGCTCCGTGGCGGCCGCGGAGGGGGAACGGGTGATCTCCCCCGTGTGGGCCCGCAGATGGCACACCGTCACGCTCGTGTACCTCATGGTGGTGGCCGCGCTGTTCGTGTTCTTCTGGCCCGTGTGGACCGCCCAGACCATCCCCTACGAGCACTGGCGCTGGCGGATGTGGTTCAGCTCCTGGATCTGAGGCTCCGGCGGCGCCGGAGGGTCACCAGCACGGTGGCGAACGCTCCCACCAGGGCCACGAGTGCCACGGTCACGGCGGCGTCCACCCAGAACTGCGTGGGGTAGAGCCGGATCAGGGTGTCGGTCACGCTGAACGTCCACGTCCCGGAGCTGAAGAACAGCGAGTGGAACGCGGTGAAGAACTGCTCCCAGCCCAGCAGGGCCGTGGCCGCGGCCACCACGAGCAGGGCCACGGTGAGCCAGGCCCCCGCGAACCACGCGGCGGAGGCGGTGCCCGGTGCCGTCCGGTGCAGGAACCATCCCGCGAGCGCGCTGAGCACCAGCAGCACCGCGGCCAGCAGCAGTCCCCACTGCATGACGTGCTGCACGTCCGTCATGTGGGAGACCTCGGACGGCGTGAAAGCCAGCCCGCCCTCCGGGCTCACGAGTCCACCCAGGTACTCGGGCGGCGCCAGGTTCATGATGTAGTCCAGCCCGTACGAGCCGAACGTCATGCGCTCGTTGAGGCCCATCCCCCACTGGTCGGCGGGGAAGCCCGGGCGGTGGTACTCCAGCCACAGGAAGGCCGGGGTGGCCACCAGGCGGACGCCCACGGCGAGCCACAGGACGGGCAGCGTGAGCACCAGGAACACCTGGAGCACGCGTTGCACCGGCGTGGGGCGGGGCGATCGGGCCGGGGCCGCGGAGGAACCGGGCGCACTCACCAGTTGCCGTGCCAGTTCTCGTCCGCGTAGTGCTCGAACGGGATGTTCCAGTCACCGTAGCCGTCGTCCGGATCCGCCTGCGGGTAGTCGGTGTTGACCACCTCGACCATGTCTCCGGGACGGAAGACGTCGTAGATGTAGGACGCGCCCTCCGGGGGCATGCCCACGCAGCCGTGGGAGACGTTCGCCACGCCGAGCACCGGCAGCGCGGAGGGCAGGGCCTGGTGGATGAACTCCCCGCTCCACGTCAGCCGGGACACGTTGGAGGCGTCGAACGGCGGGTAGTAGTGCGGATCGCCGGGTTCCAGGTTCAGGGAGGAGGCCTTGAACTCGTAGGACTCCGCCTGCTCGATGATCACCTTCTTGCCCGTGGTGGAGGGCCAGTCCGGGTTGCCCAGGGTCACGGGCCAGCTGCCGGTCTGCTTGCCGTCCACGTAGGACACCAGGGTCTTGGTGTTGTTGTCCACGTACGCCCGTTGCTCGGGGCCGGTCGTGAAGCTCACGGTCTTGTTCCCGTTGCCGATCATGCCGTTGCCCAGGTCCGTGCCCAGGATGTTCGCCGAGACCTTCACGGAGGAGTTGGACGCCCACGGCTTCTCCGGGCGGAAGCGCAGCTTCTGGTCCGAGTACCAGCGGAACTGGCCCTTCTGGTGGGCCCCCTCCACGGTGATCGCCTTCTCGACTGCCTCCTTGTTCGTGACCGGCTCGGAGAACGTGAACTCGGGAACCTGCCACACCCCGTAGGTCCCGCCGTCCTTCACGTTCATGCTCACGTCCGCCTCGTGCGCGGCGTCCACGGTGGTGAAGGCGCTCTCTCCCGTGCGCTGCTGGTCGCCGTCGCGTGCGGTGTAGGACACGGTGTAGCTCTCGTTGAACGCCAGGGGCTCCGTGGAACGCCACTCGCCGTGGTTCTCACTCAGCGAGCCCTTCGCAGTCTCGCCGGTGCTCGTGGCCGTCACGGTCACGTCCGTGAGCTCCCCGCCGGACGCCGTCACCACCACGGGATCCACGGGGTTGACCATCGTGGTGTCCGCCGCCGGGGCCACACCGACCTCGGGCGCGGCCGATGCGTGCTGCGAGGCCGTGGTGCCGCTCGCCGGGGAACCGGGCGCGGCGGCGTCGTCCCCCGGGCCCGCGCCGCACGCGGTGAGACCCAGCAGCGCCACAAGACCCAGGGCGGACAGGGCAGGACCCCGGGACGGGCGGGACCCGCGGAGGCGGAGCCCGGATCGCTCCGAGGACGGACGGTGTGGTGACGAGGACGTCATGGAGAACCTCACAGGGGGATCCACCAGCCCAGGCCCGCCACGGATGGACGCCGAACGGTCAGGGACGGCGCCAGTGCGGCGTGCGCAGCTCGTCGGGCATCGCGACGGAGCGGGGCGGTGCAGGATGATGATGTGCGTTCGCAACTGATTGCGTCGGTTCAGGATACCCCTTGGACCTCTCCACCGGAGCCGACGGGGTGTCGGCCGCGTCCTCGCTCGCGTTCCGGTCGGCCGCCGCCGCGCCGGGGTCGCCGTCCAGTGCGTCCTGCGCCGGCGGGACCCGGTAGGAGACGTCCCGCAACGCGCGGGCGCCCCGGGTCGGTCGGACCGCCCCGAGGGAAGGGCCTCCGCCGGGCGCCCGACGGGTGGGCGGGGTGTCGCCGGTGCTGACGGCCTGGACCACGTCGTCGAGGTCGTCGCGGCTCCAGCCGCCCGGGGCCTCGAGCCGCACGATGCGCCAGCCACGGGGCGCTGTCAGGGCGTCGGCGTGGGCGGGGCAGAGGTCGTAGGCGTGCGGCTCACGGCGCGCGGAGAGCGCCCCGATCACGGCGGTGGAGTCCGAGTACACGTAGGTGAGGGTGCACACGGCTTCGCGGTTGCACGTCAGCTTGGAGCAGCTGCGGCGAGGTGTGGCGGTGTCCGGCACGGGACTCAGCGTCCCCGGCGGCGCAGCCGACGCCGCTCGCGCTCGGAGAGACCACCCCAGATGCCGAACTTCTCGTCGTTCGTCATGGCGTAGTCCAGGCACTGCCCACTCACGGGGCACGCCTCGCACACGCGTTTGGCGTCCCGCGTGGAACCGCCCTTCTCGGGGAAGAACGCCTCGGGATCGGTCTGGGCGCACAGCGCGTCCGTCTGCCACGCGAGCTCGCCCTCGGCGTCGCCCTCGCTCACGGAGTAGAGACCAGCAACGGCCTGCCACACGGAGGCGTCCACGCTCTGGACGTCGTGGACCTCCATGCCGCTGAGATTTTGGGGCGCGGCGGCGGAAGGTTCGGGATCGCGGGGCTTCTTGCGGTCGGAGCGCAGCAGCACGTCGCCCGCCACCTCGGGATGGGCGGCAAGGAAGGCCGAGGCCAGATCGTCCAGGGTGGTCACCCCGGCGGCCCCACGGGCCTGGTCCACGGGGTCGACGAACCAGTCCACGGGAACGGCGCCCCCGCTCGCATCGGCTGCGGAGTCCTCGCGACCGTCGATCCGGCGGCGTGCGGCCTCTCCCATGTCAGTCCTTCCGTCCCACGCGTTCGCTGTCTCGTGCCCTCAACCAGCCCGGTTGTCCCGGCCCGTGCGCCGTGATCGGGTTCACCCACGGGGGCCGGGTGGACCCCCTAATTACACGCGTGTAAGTCCCTGGGGTCAAGCCGAGTACCCTGAGGTGACCGGTTCTTCCGGCGCGCCGCCCGGGAACCCGGGGCGCCGTCACTTACCCTAAGGAGTTTCTTCGTGGGACGCACACCGAGAGACCTCGCACAGGCGCTCATGACGGTCTCCGAACGCCCCACTCCCGCTCTGGTCTGGCGTGACGGCGCCGAACGCGTCGAGCTCTCGGGGCGCGTTCTCGTCAACTGGGTGGAGAAGTCCGCCGGGCTGCTCGTGGACGAGCTGGACGTGGCCGCCTCGGACGTGGTCACGGTCTCCCCCGTTCCGCACTGGCGACTCGTGGTGATCGCCCTCGCCGCCCTGCGCGCTGGAGCACGCGTGCAGTTCACGCACCGGCCGGAACCGGACTCCGTGGTCCACGCCCACCTGGAGTCGGCCCCGGACGACGACGCCGCCGCGCAGCTGTTGCTCGTGGTCGCCCGGCCAGCGCTGGCCTTCTCGTGCACCGCTCCCCTGCCGGACGGGGCCGTGGACTTCGCCGACGAGGTGCGCGCCATGCCGGACGTCTACACGGGGTTCGAGGCCCCGGACCCATCGGCCGAGGCCCTGGGAACCGGCGTGCTGCACGGCGAACTTGTGACGCGGGCTCTCGCGGCCGCTCCGTCCGGACTGTCCGAGGCGCCCGGAACCGTGCATTTGTCACTGACCGACGGGTGGGGTGACGCGGAGCTGCTCACGCTGCTCGGCACGGTGGTGCTGGGCGGTGCCGTGCTGATCACGGCCGGACCGGAGGACGCCACGGAAGACGTCCTGAGCCAGGAACGCGCCGTTTCCCTCTGACCGGGCCCGCTCCCACCCGGCGGACTCCGGGGCGCACGCGACGAACGGCAGAGCTCGCGGGCCACGGGGGTCGCGGCCGCCAGGACACGCGGTCTCCAGGCCGCGCAGGGACCTGAACCCGCGGAATCTAGGATGCGCGGCGGATGTCGTCGTCCGCGGGCCCGGACACGGGGCGCGCGGCGGTGGAACCGGAGGAGTGGGACTCCCCGGGCCCAGCGGCGTCGTCCCGCGAGTGCCCGTCACGGGCGGTGTCCGCACCGCGGCCGTGGGTGCCGTGCTCGTGGACCACCGGCATCTGGCTGGTGATGAACGCGAACTCCTCGTCCGCGCTGTCCGCGAAGTCGGGATCCTGGTCGAGCTCGGTGCGGAAGACCCAGAAGCGGTAGGCGAAGTAGCGGAAGATCGTGCCCAGGATGGTGCCGATGACCGTGCCCGAGATGAAGGACGCGGTGGCGGAAGTCAGCCCCAGGACGTAGTAGCTCACCCCCAGGCAGCCGAGCTCGATGGCCATGCCGATGCCGTTGGCCACGAGGAACTGCACGAGCTCCTTCTTCTTGTCGTCCTGGCGCTTTTCCCGGAACGTCCACATCCGGTTGGCCACCCACGAGAAGATGATGGCCACCACCGTGGCCACCACCTTGGCCTTGATGTGGCTGTCGGAGAAGTGCGGCGTGTGCATGAGCAGCCACACCAGGCTGGCGTTGATGCCGAAGGCTGCGGCACCCACCAGACCGAACTTGGTGAGTTCCTTGACGAAGAGATCCCACAGCGCGTGAGCGCGATCAGCCAGGTTGTTCAAGGATTCGATCTCAATCTGCTACTCGGGGAAGGTGGACGGTCGTGGTCCCGGCCACCCGATCGGTGCACCGCCACGGACCCGCCGCGCCCCAGACGGGGCCGCTCGGCGTTCTGCGATAAATGTCTGCATCTTACTCCGACATGACTGTGCGTGGCGTGTGACGGTATCCTGGGCCGGTGAATTCTCCCGTTACCGGTCCCGTCATCGGCGTCGTGGGCGGCGGTCAGCTGGCCCGCATGATGGCCCCCGCCGCCACCGCGCTCGGAGTGCAGCTGCGGGTCCTCGCAGAGTCCCCGGACGCGAGCGCCGTGCCCGCCGTGCACAGTGCGCCCACCGGTGACCACACCGACCTGGAGTCCCTGCGCCGCTTCGCGGCGGACGTGGACGTCCTCACCTTCGACCACGAGCACGTGCCCACCGCGCACCTGCGCGCCCTCGAGTCCGAGGGCGTGGCCGTGCGGCCCGGTCCGGACGCGCTCGTGCACGCACAGGACAAGCTCGTGATGCGCCGTGCCGTGCAGCGGCTGGGCCTGCCGAATCCACGCTGGGCGGAGGTCCACACGTCCGAGGACCTGGTGGCCTTCGGCGAGAGCACGGGCTGGCCCGTGGTGCTCAAGACCCCTCGCGGCGGCTACGACGGCAAGGGAGTGCTCCTCGTGGATGGCCCGGAGGCCGCCGCCCGTGGAACGGCCGCCGAGTGGTTCGAGCGCAGCGCCCGCGCGGCCGGTGGCACGGGGCTGCTCGCGGAGGAGGCCGTCCCCTTCTCCCGGGAGCTCTCCGCGATGGTGGCCCGGCGCCCCTCCGGCGAGACGCGCGCGTGGCCCGTGGTGGAGTCCATCCAGGTGGACGGCGTGTGCGACGAGGTGATCGCCCCGGCCCCGGGTCTGGACCCGCGCGTCGCCGCCGCCGCGCAGGAGGCGGCCCTGCTGCTGGCCCGCGAGCTCGGGGTCACCGGCGTGATGGCCGTGGAGCTGTTCGAGACACCCGGCACGGACGCGGGGTTCGCGGTCAACGAGCTGGCCATGCGCCCGCACAACTCCGGGCACTGGAGCATGGACGGCGCCGTGACCGGCCAGTTCGAGCAGCACCTGCGCGCCGTGCTGGACTGGCCCCTGGGTGCCACGGAACCCGTGGCGGGCGCCGCCGTCATGAAGAACGTGCTGGGCGGAGGCAACCAGGACCTGTTCTCGGCCTACCCCGCCGCCATGGCCGCGGAGCCGCGCGCCAAGATCCACACGTACGGCAAGTCCGTGCGCCCCGGCCGCAAGATCGGGCACGTCAACGCCGTGGGAGGCACCCACGAGGTCGAGCGGCTGCGCGCCGCGGCCACCCGTGCCGCCGCGATCGTCCGCGACGGCGAGCAGGCGGGCGGCTCCGAAACGCTGAACCCCCGGCACACCGCCACGTGGGGCGCGGTTCCCGCGACGCAGGCGGAGGCCCCGGTGGTGGGGCTCGTCATGGGCTCGGACTCGGACTGGGCCACGATGTCCGCCGCGGCCCAGGCGCTCGAGGAGCTCGGAATCCCCTACGAGGCGGACGTGGTCTCCGCGCACCGCATGCCCACCGAGATGCTCGAGTACGGGCGCACCGCTCACGAGCGCGGACTGCGCGTGGTCATCGCCGGCGCGGGCGGGGCGGCCCACCTGCCGGGCATGCTCGCGTCCGTCACGCCGCTGCCGGTGATCGGGGTGCCCGTGTCCCTGAAGAACCTGGACGGCATGGACTCCCTGCTCTCCATCGTGCAGATGCCCGCGGGTGTTCCCGTGGCCACCGTGTCCGTGGACGGCGCGCGCAACGCGGGTCTGCTCGCGGCGCGCGTCCTCGCCTCCTCCCCCGATGTCTCGGGGACCGAGCTGCGCGGGCGGCTGCAGGACGTCGCCCACGAGCTGTCCGAGGCGGCGCACCGCAAGGGCGCCGCCCTGCGCGAGACGGTGGCGCGCGGCGTCGGCTCCTGACCCTCCACCCGGACGACGCCGCCCAGCACCGTCCCGCCGCGGACTCGCCCGGGCACCCCGCATCTCGACACCCACCCGGGTGGACAGGGCACAATGAGCGCGTCGGAGTCCGTCCCCCGAGGCACCGGACCCCGGCCCCGCGGGACCGCTCCCGCGGACCCGCACCGACTTCCCCTCCCGCACGGAGCTGCACGTGAACGGATCGACCGACCGCCCAGACGGCGCTGCCGCCCACCCCACGGCCACGAGGGCCTACGAGCAGGTCGCTGACGCCGGCCCCGGCGACGAGCACGACCCGTTCGCGGGTGCCACGGCCGCCCGCCACCCGGACGACGGACCCCGCCGCACGAGGTCGCGGGTGGGCGATCCCCTGGTGCACCCGCGCTTCGCCGCACCGGCCACCCGCACCAGGCGTGCGTGGTGGCTGCTGGGAGCCACGCTGCTCGTGCCGGGCTCCGCGCAGCTCGTGGCGGGCAACCGCCGGCTCGGGCGCGCCGCCGTGCGCGTCACGGCCCTCGTGTGGGCGCTGCTCCTCGCGGCGCTCGTGCTGTGGTTCGTGTGGCGCACCGCCGTGGTCTGGGTGTTCACCGGCGCCGTGACGTCCCTGGTGCTCATGGTGGTCCTGGTGGCCCTCGCCATCGGGTGGGTGCTGCTGTGGTTCGACACCCTGCGGATCATCAGACCCGGTCTGCTGAGCACCGGGATGCGCCGCGCCGTGATCCTGGTCACCGTCCTCGCCATGCTCGTGACGGGAGGCGGGCTCGGGTACGCGGCGCACCTGGTGTCCGTGGCCCGCGGTGCGATCTCGAACACGTTCGCGGACGGCCTCCCGTTCGCGCCCTCCGACGGGCGCTACAACATCCTGCTCATGGGTGGGGACGCGGGCGAGGACCGGGAGGGCCGCCGCCCGGACTCCATGTCGGTGCTGAGCATGGACGCCTCCTCCGGGCAGACCGTCTCGGTGTCCATCCCGCGCAACCTGCAGAACGTTCCGTTCCCCTCGGACTCCCCCATGGCCGCCGTGTACCCGGAGGGGTTCAACTGCGGGGACGAGTGCCTCATGAACGCCATCTACACGGACGTCATGCAGAACCACCAGGACCTCTACCCGGGCGTCGCGGACCCGGGCGCCCAGGCCACCAAGGAGGCCGCCGAGGGAGTGACGGGCCTGAAGATCCAGGGCTACGCACTCGTGGACATGGACGGTTTCGAGGCGTTCATCGACGCCATGGGCGGGATCGACATCACCGTGGGCGGTCGCGTGCCGATCGGCGGCGGCACCAACCTCGAGACGGGTGAGAAGAACCCGATCCTGGGGTACATCGAACCCGGCACCCAGCACATGGACGGCTACCACGCGCTCTGGTACGCGCGGTCCCGCGAGGGCGCCACGGACTACGACCGGCAGGCACGCCAGCGCTGCGTCCAGGCCGCGATGATCTCCCAGCTGGACCCCCGCACAGTGCTCACCAACTTCGACGACCTCGCGGCGTCCGGCGAGCAGATCCTCGAGACGGACATTCCCCAGGCCTCGATCGGCTCCATGGTCTCCGTGGCCGGCAAGGCCCAGAACCACGAGCTGCAGTCCTACGCCGCGGGCCCGCCGTACTACGACCAGAGCTTCCCCACCTACCCGGACTACGCGCAGTTCCAGGCGGACCTCGCGGCCGTCCTGGAGCAGGCCGACGGCCGGAGCGCGCAGGCGGCGGGCAGCGCGGCGTCGTCGTCCGTGGGGGGTGCCGACGCCGCCGGGGCCGGCACGGGTCCCGCCGCGGGTGTCTCCGCGGCCGGTTCCAGCACCGTGCGCCCGGCGCTGGCCAGGGTGCCCTCCGAGGAGCAGCTCTCGCCGAACGGCACGTGCTCGGTGCCCTAGCCCCGTGCGATCCGGGCCACGGCGCGCACCGGTGCGCATCGGTACAGTGGGAGCGTGGCAAACATCCTTCAATCCCCCGAATGGGCACAGTTCCAGCAACGCATCGGTCACCGCGTGGTCCAGGCCGAGGGCCCGGGGTGGCGGTACCTGGCCACGGTCGAGGGTGGCCGCACCGGGCGCTACCTCTACTGCCCGTACGGCCCGGAGGCCGAGTCCCCCGAGGCGTTCGACCTCGCACTCGAGGACCTCGCGGCCCAGGCCAGGGCGCACCGCTGCTGGTTCGTGCGGGTCGAGCCGGCCAACGGGCACCCCGCACGGGTGGGTGAGACCCCTGAGGCGTCCCTCGAACGCCGGGGCATGACGCGCTCCCCCCGCCAGGTGCAGCCGGGGCACACCCAGGTGGTGGACCTGCGCAAGGATCCCCAGGACCTGCTCAAGGACATGAAGTCCACCAACAGGAACCTGTACCGCAACATCCACAAGAAGGGTGTGAGCATCGAGCGTTCCCAGGACCCGAGGGACATCGGGTACCTGCTGGATTTCCTGGAGGACACCGCCAGGCGCCGCAACTTCAACCGCCAGCAGGACGACTACCTGCGCGCTGCCGCGCAGACCCTCATGCCGCTGGGCGCGGCGAGTCTCTACCTCGCCAGGCTCGACGGCACGCCCATCGCGGCGGCGCTCGTGTACGACTCCGCGGACACCCGCACCTACGCGCACGCGGCGATGGACCAGGAGCACCGCCGGCTCTCGGCGGGAATCCCGCTCGTGGTGACGATGATCATGGACGCCCGGGAGAAGGGCCTCACGTGGTTCGACCTCTTCGGCACCGCCCCCGAGGGCGCCGGACCCGAGCACGAGTGGTACGGCTTCACGTCCTTCAAAAAGGCCTTCGGCGGCGAGCCCGTGTCCTATCCGGGCACATGGGACCTTCCGGTGTCCCGCGTGGGATACGCCGCGTACCACGGTGGTCGTGCCGCCCGGGAGGGACTGGCCGCAGCCCAGCGGAAGCTGCGGTCGCTGCGCACCCGCGGAGCAGCCTCGTGACCCGCACCGCGCTCGTCACCGGGGCCACGGGCGGGATCGGCCGGGCGTTCACCCGGGCGCTGCACGAGCGGGGCTGGGCGCTGGTCCTCACCGGGCGCAGCGAGGAGAAGCTCACCGCCCTCTCCCGCGAGGTCACGGGCGGCGCGGCCCGCGCGGTGGCCGCAGACCTGGGCACGCAGGAGGGCATCGACGCCCTGGTGCGCGTCCTGGAGCAAGATCCCGTGGACCTGCTGGTCAACAACGCCGGTTTCGGCAGCCACGGCGAGTTCGCCACGCTCGATCTGGACCGGGAGCTCGAGGAGCTCACCGTCAACGTACGGGCGCTCATGACCCTGACCCACGCCGCGCTGCGCACCATGGCAGCGGCCCGCAGCGGCGCGATCATCAACATCGGCTCCGTGGCGGGGTTCCAGCCCCTGCCGTCCATGGCCACGTACAGCGCGTCCAAGGCGTTCGTGGACCGTTTCACGCTCGCGGTGGGTGTGGAGGCACGCGAGCACGGCGTTCGTGTGCTGAGCGTGAATCCCGGGCCCGTGGACACCGACTTCTTCGCGGTGGCTGACGCCGCCGCCATCGACCTCGGGCGCTCCGCCCGCCCGGAGGACCTCGCAACGGCGGCCCTGTCCGCGCTCGAGCGCGGCCGCTCGCGGCTCGTGTTCCCGCGGGCCTACCACGTCCTGGAGCGGATCACCGGTCTCGTGCCGCACGCGCTCAGCGCACGGGTGGCCAACCGGGTGTCCGGGCGTTCCTGACGTCCGGCTCCCCGGGGCCGCATCCCAGGCCGGTTCGGCGCCGGGTGGCGCTACCAGCGGGCGGCATCCCTCACGGCGGCACGTCCCTCGGCCACGGCCCGTCGCAGCAGGGCGCCCGCCCGGTTCTCGCCGGGCTCCGGCTGCGCGCCGCCGGTGGCCGACGACGCAGCCCGCCCACTCTCTCCCGCGGTTGCCCCCGCACTCGGTGCGGCGCTACCGGATTCCGTGCCGTGGGACCCCGCGCCGCGCTTGAGTCGACCCACGAGGGGAAGCCTGCGGGCTCCTGAGCGCTTGTCCTGTGCGGGCTCCCGCACCCCTTGGGCCGGTGCGGTGTCACCGCGCGGAGCGAGATCCTGCGGTCGCGCGAGGTCCGGGTCAGCGTCCACCCCTGCGGCAATGGGGGTGACCGAGGCGAGCGACTCGTCCCCGGGAGTCGGGGGAGCAGTCTCCTGTCGCGCGGCGTGCTGCTGCGCCTCCTGCGCTGCGGTGGCGCTGGAGGACGCATGGTCCATGCTCAGCGGCCCCGTGTGGCCGGTGGGAGTCGTGGCAGGAGCCGTGACCCCGCCCTGTGCGGGACTGGCCGCCTGGGCGCGGGCGGTGGGGTCCGGCGTCGTTCCCGGACCTGCGTCCGCGGCGGCACGTTGCGACGGCGCCCCAGCACGCGCACGCTGCTCGGAGTTGGGCGCCCCGTGAGCCGTCAGCGTTTTGGGATCCTCTCCCGCCCCGGGGAGCAGGTCGTCCTGCGGCACGGCCGGGCGGCGGCGCCCGAAGAAGCGTCGCCGCGTCTTCTCGGCGCGTCCTGCGACCTGGAACTCGCCCACGAGCGGGTACTCCCAGGTGCCCAGCACCTCCTGGTCCTCGGTGGCCAGTTCGCGCAGCACCATGGGTTGGCCCGGCTGGTCCGGGTCCCCGGCGAGCACCTTGTGGACCTGGCGCTGCTGCAGCTGCACGAGGCCCGTGAGCAGCAGGGCGTCGTCCACCCCGAGCTGGCGGGCGCGGTCGGTGAATCCCGAGCGGTAGATCATGGCGGACTCCCCGGTGTGGACGAACCACAGGTAGCCCAGCGCGTGCTCCGCGCCGCCCTCTTCCGCGCGCTCGGTGGCCACGAGGAACACGGAGTCGTCCCCCACGGCATGCAGCAGGTCCTTGATGTGCTGGGTGCGCAGACCCACGTGGGACAGGTCCCGGTCTGCGGCGTCCACGCGGCGCACCCGGACCCCCGAGTCCCGCAGTCCCCCGCGGCAGCGCTGCAGCGTGGCGCCGGACAGCCTGCGGGACAGCTCGCCCTCGGTCTCGCCGAGGCGGACCACCAGGTGACGCGGTCCTGCCTCCCCGCGGCGCGGTTTGTCCCGGCGGCGGTACCCGGCCTCCGCGAGCTCGGCGGCGAGCGCCACCGTGGCACGGGTGTCGGGGCTGATCCGGAGCACGGCGGCATGGTGTGCGTCCCGGGCGTGGTCCTGCAGCGCGGCCAGCACCGTCACGAGCTCCCGGGGGTCCTTCACGTGCAGGGACTTGGCGTCCACCACCGTGTGGCGGTCCTCCGCGTGGACCAGCAGCTGACCGTAGCCCACGGTCTGGTTCGCGCGGTCCACGGCCACCCGTTCCACGCTCACGCCCTCGCCCGTGAGGGCCTCGGCCTCCCCGATGCCCCACAGCAGGTCCGGGTGCCCTCCGGTGACCCGGACGCGGGCGTCCCAGGTCTTCCGGTTGCCGCACGGGGTCACGCTCAACGCCACGCCTGTTTCCTCTCCTCGGGCCCGATGCACCGCGCCCCAGCTTAGCGGCCGGAAACGACGACGCGTGCCCACCCGGGTCCGGGTGGGCACGCGCTTCGTGGGGAACGTGGGGGCTCAGCCCTGGCGGCGCTCGTACTTCTCCCACTTGGTGGCCAGGTGCTCGGCCTCGACCATGCGGACGGTGCCGGAGTGCGAGCGCATCACGATGGACTGGGTGGTGATGGTTCGGCCGCGGTAGCGCACACCGCGCAGCAGGTCGCCGTCCGTGATGCCGGTGGCGGCGAAGAAGCAGTTGTCGGAGGTCACGAGCTCGTCCGTGGTGAGGATGCGGTCCACGTCCAGCCCGGCCTCCTCGGCCTTCTGGCGCTCGGCCTCGTCCGTGGGGGCCAGCCGACCCTGGATCACGCCGCCGGTGGCCTTGACGGCGCACGCGGTGACGATGCCCTCCGGGGTGCCGCCGATGCCCATCATCATGTCCACACCGGTGCCCTCGCGGCACGCGGCGATCGCACCGGCAACGTCCCCGTCCAGGATCATGCGGGTGCGGGCACCCGTGGCACGGATCTCCTCCACGAGTCCCTGGTGGCGGGGGCGGTCCAGCACGCACACGGTGACCTGGTTGGGCTTGACACCCTTGGCCTTGGCCACCAGGTGGATGTTCTGCTTCACGGGCAGGCGCAGGTCCACCATGTCCGCGGCCTCCGGGCCCACCACGAGCTTGTCCATGTAGAACACGGCCGAGGGGTCGAACATGGAGCCGCCGTCCGCCACGGCGATCACCGCGAGCGCGTTGTTCATGCCCAGCGCCGTGAGCCGGGTGCCGTCGATCGGGTCCACGGCCACGTCCGAGGCAGGCCCCGCACCGCTGCCCACCTGCTCGCCGTTGAACAGCATGGGAGCCTCGTCCTTCTCGCCCTCGCCGATCACCACGGTGCCGTTGAAGTCCACGGTGGAGAGGAACGAGCGCATGGCGTCCACGGCCGCGCCGTCCGCGCTGTTCTTGTCACCGGCGCCCACCCAGTGGCCGCCCGCGATCGCCGCGGCCTCCGTGACACGCACCAGTTCCAGTGCCAAGTTGCGGTCCGCCACATTTCCCGAGCCCTGCTGGGTCGTCTCTGCCACGTTGTTCCTCACCTTCGAGTTACGGCGGCGCCCGGTCCGCGTGCTGCGGGGTCCCGGGGCACCACCACGGGTGTCTCCAGCATATCCCCGGGCCCCGCTGTTGGGACGGTCCGCGCGGGCACGGCACAATGGAGCGCGTGAGTTCCTCTGCTTCCGGCCCCGACCCCCGCTCCGCCCACGGAGAGCGCCCCGCCGACGACGCCGCCGCCCGCCGCTCCCCCGCCGGCACCGACGGCGCCGCGGCCGTTCCCGGGGACAGCGGCCGCGCGGTCGACGGCCTCGGTACCCCGCCCGCCACCGGCGCGTCCGGCACCGCCACTGCACCCGGCATGCCCTCTCCCTCCAGCACCGATGGTGTTTCGGGAAGCGGAGAGCCCGGCCCCGACAGCGAGAGCGCCGCCCCGGAGACCGAGCCGCGCGGCGTCGGGAACGGCACAGGGAACACCGAGGACACCGGGGACGCCGAGCAGCCCGTCCCCCAGCTGACCACCAAGCAGGCGGCGCGGATCAACGCCCCCATCCGGGGCATGGTCATCTCCATGGCGGTGCTCATACTCCTGCTGCTGCCGTTCCTGTGGCTGCAGCCCAAGCCGGACGGACAGCCCTACCGCGCGAACGTGGACGTGGGGCAGGAGGCCGCGTTTGTGGCGGACCAGGCGCCCTTCACGCCCGCGGCCCCCACGCTGCCCGAGGGGTGGAGCGCCAACTACGCGCGCTGGACCGAGAACTCCGAGGACGGCGTGCCGCTGTGGAACGTGGGATACCTCTCCCCCGAGTACCACCTGGTGGACCTGGTGCAGACGGCCGAGTCCAACCCCACGTGGCTCGCGCAGCGCACCGAGCAGGCTCCGCAGACGGGCGAGAAGACCATCGGCGGCGTCACGTGGACCCTGCACCACCGCGAGGCCACGGACAAGCAGGAGGAGTACACGGCGTGGGTCGCCGACCTCAAGGACTCCACCGTGGTGCTCAGCGGAAAGGCCCCGGACGCCGAGTTCGAGCAGGTCGCGCAGGCGCTGTCCGGCTCCTGACCCGCCGCGGTGTCCAGTGGTGGTCCCTGCGGCGCGGGAGCCCGCAGACCTCCGGACCGGGACGAAGGCCCCACCTCAGGCCGCCCTCCGTGGCCCCGCAGAAGCACGGCGTGAGCCGGTCTACCCTGGAACCGATGCGGGCCCGATCGGCGCCCGCGAACCCTTCGAGCACCCTGGAGCCGTTGCGTGAGCACTCAGACCACCGCCGTGGACCACACCCCCCGCACCCCGCTCGAGGCGTGGCGCGCCCTGCAGGACGGCAACGCCCGCTTCATCGCCGGGCAGACCGAGCACCCGCACCAGGACGCGCAGCGCCGCAAGGACCTCGCGCAGTCCCAGAAGCCGTTCGCCGTGATCTTCGGGTGCTCCGACTCCCGCCTGGCCGCGGAGATCATCTTCGACCTGGGTCTCGGTGACACCTTTGTGATCCGCACCGCCGGTCAGGTGATCGACAACGCGGTGCTCGGCTCCCTGGAGTACGCGATCGAGGTGCTCGGCACGCCGCTGATCATGGTCCTCGGCCACGACTCGTGCGGTGCGGTGACGGCCACCAAGGACTCCGTGGAGTCCGGGCAGCTGCCCCGCGGCTTCCAGCGCGACCTCGTGGAGCGCATCACCCCGTCCGTGCTGGAGGCCAAGCGCGCAGGGGATGCGGACCTGCAGGACATGGTCGTGGAGCACACCCGGCAGACCGCCGCACGGCTCATGGACCACTCCGCCGCGATCTCCAACGCGGTCACCCGCGGGGACGCCGCCGTGATCGGCGTGTTCTACCACCTCGCGGACGGCAAGGCGGAGCTGGTCTACACCGAGGACCCCGCGTTCGGGGAGGCCTGAGCCGCCCGGCCGCACCTGCACGCGACGCCCGCCCCGCCCAGCCGCAACCTCGACCGCAGCCGCCCGCGTGATGCTGTGGTGTGGAGCAAACGCAGCATCACGGCCCAGTTTCTGCTTTATCGACACATGAGAGCGTGACGGTCCGTGCAGAGGCGAGCAGCTGCGAGCGCGGGTTCCCCCACCGGAGGTCCGTGCTCAGGCCTCCGGTGGGGGCGACGGCGCGGCGGCACCTGGGCGGGCGTCGTCGTCGTCCGTCACGCGGCCGCGCGAGCGCCGAGGCGGCGGGCACAGGGCGGTGCGGGCGCCTAAACTGGGGCCATGGCTGAAAACACCGAGTACCGCATCGAACACGACACCATGGGCGAGGTGCGCGTTCCCAAGAACGCGCTCTACCGTGCGCAGACGCAGCGCGCCGTGGAGAACTTCCCCATCTCCGGCACCACCCTGGAGCGTGAGCACATCAAGGCGCTCGCCCAGGTGAAGAAGGCCGCCGCCACCGCCAACGAGGAGCTGGGTGTGCTGGACGCGCAGCGCGCGCAGGCCATCCGCGACGCGGCGGACGCCGTGGCCTCCGGCGAGTACGACGCCGACTTCCCGATCGACGTGTTCCAGACCGGCTCCGGCACGTCCTCCAACATGAACACCAACGAGGTGCTCGCCACGCTCGCCTCGCGCGCGCTCGAGTCCGCCGGTGTGGAGGTCCACCCGAACGACCACGTCAACGCCTCGCAGTCCTCCAACGACGTGTTCCCCACGTCCGTGCACGTGGCCGTGACCAACGCCCTGATCAACGACCTCAAGCCGGCCATGGACGTGCTCGCCACCTCCCTGGAGAAGAAGGCCGCGGAGTTCAAGGACGTCGTGAAGTCCGGGCGCACCCACCTCATGGACGCCACCCCCGTGACCCTGGGCCAGGAGTTCGGCGGCTGGGCCGCTCAGGTTCGCTACGGCATCGAGCGCATCGACGCCTCCCTGCCGCGCGTGGCCGAGGTGCCCCTGGGCGGCACCGCCGTGGGCACCGGCATCAACACCCCGGACGGCTTCTCCGCCCGTGTGATCGAGCTGCTCTCCGAGGAGACCGGGCTGCCCCTCACGGAGGCCCGCAACCACTTCGAGGCACAGGCCAACCGCGACGGTCTCGTGGAGGCCTCCGGGCAGCTGCGCAACATCGCGTACTCCTACATGAAGATCATGAACGACATCCGCTGGATGGGCTCCGGGCCCAACACCGGTCTGGGCGAGCTGCACATCCCCGACCTCCAGCCGGGCTCCTCGATCATGCCGGGCAAGGTCAACCCCGTGATCTGCGAGGCCACCATCCAGGTGGCCGCCCAGGTGATCGGCAACGACACCACCGTGGCGCTGTCCTCCACCAACGGCGCGTTCGAGCTCAACGTGGGCATCCCCGTGATGGCCGCGAACCTGCTCGAGTCCATCCGCCTGCTCGCCAACTCGTCCCGCGTGGCCGCGGAGAAGATGGTGGACGGTCTGCAGGCCAACGAGGAGCGCTGCCGCTTCCTGGCCGAGGCCTCCCCCTCGATCGTGACCCCGCTGAACAAGGCCATCGGCTACGAGGCCGCCGCGAAGATCGCCAAGCACGCCGTGGCCAACAAGGTCACCGTGCGCGAGGCGACCATCGAGCTCGGCTACGTGGACGGCGAGAAGCTCACCGAGGAGCAGCTCGACAAGGCGCTGGACGTCACCACGATGACCGGCAACCACTGAGCCACCCGTTGACCGCCGCGCCCACAGGCGCGGCGAGCGTGTGACAGGACCCGGCCTCCCCTTGAGGGGCGGTCGGGTCCTTCCGTTCCCGGGCCGGAGACCGAGCGCCGGCCACCGGGCCGCGCCGCGCGGCCAACGCCGCGGGGGGCCGGGTTGCCGACGCCGCGGCGTCGGTCCGGGTTGCCGACGCCCGCCCGAGCAGCGCGGGACCGGACGGCCCCGGGGCTCTCGTGGGGCACCCCACGCGCGCCTGTTCCGTTGCCCACAGATCTTTTCGGCTGCAAGGACCCGGGGCTATCCTGGGACACAGAGACATTCGTGATGCCCGCCCGGGTGCTCCCGAGGCGGACCGGTCCTTCGAGGAGACAGTGTGAAACTCGCAGAACAGATCGTCCAGCAGCTCGTGGAAGCCGGCGTGGAGCGCATCTACGGCGTGGTCGGCGACAGCCTCAACCCCATCGTGGACGCCGTGCGCCGCACCGGCGGCTCCGCGAAGGGCGGGATCGACTGGGTGCACGTGCGCCACGAGGAGGCCGGGGCGTTCGCCGCGAGCGCCGAGGCCCAGCTGACCGGCAAGCTCGCGGTGTGCGCGGGCTCGTGCGGGCCCGGCAACCTGCACCTGATCAACGGGCTCTACGACGCCAACCGCTCCGGCGCACCCGTTCTGGCCATCGCGTCCCACATCCCCTCGCAGTACATCGGCTCCGAGTACTTCCAGGAGACCCACCCGGACCGGATCTTCACCGAGTGCTCCGTGTACTCGGAGCTGGTGAGCACACCGCAGCAGTGCCCCGCCGTGGTGAGCTCCGCGATCCAGTTCGCCGTGACCAGCCCCGGCGTCTCCGTGGTGACGCTGCCGGGTGACCTCGCGGACTCGGAGGTTGCGACGCAGGCCCGGCCGTTCGCCGTGCCGGCACCGAGCGCCGTCGTTCCCTCCGACGAGACGGTCGAGCGCATGGCGCAGGCTCTGAACTCTGCCAAGAAGGTGGCGATCTTCGCGGGCATCGGTGTGGCCGGCGCCCACGACGAGGTGATTGCCCTCGCGGACACCCTCAAGGCCCCCGTGGGCCACTCGCTGCGCGGCAAGGACCAGGTCCAGTACGACAACCCGTTCGACGTGGGCATGACCGGGCTGCTGGGCTACGGCGCCGCGGCGGAGGGGCTGCACGACGCCGACGTGATGGTCATGCTCGGCACGGACTTCCCGTACGACCAGTTCCTCCCGGACGTCACCACCATCCAGGTGGACACCGATCCCACCGTGATCGGGCGCCGCACCGGTGTGGACATCCCCGTGCACGGTGACGTGAGGTCCACGATCCTCAAGCTGCTGCCCGAGCTCACCGTCAAGTCCGACCGCTCGTTCCTGGACAAGACCCTGGCCAAGCACGACAAGCTCATGAACAAGGCCGTGGGTGCGTACACCCGCAAGGTCGAGAAGATGACGCCGATCCACCCGGAGTACGCGGCGTCCGTCCTGGACCAGGTGGCGGCCCGCGACGCCGTGTTCACCGCGGACACCGGCATGTGCAACGTGTGGAGCGCCCGCTACATCAACCCGCTGGGCACCCGCCGCATCCTGGGCTCCTACCTGCACGGGTCCATGGCCAACGCCCTGCCGCAGGCCATTGGCGCGCAGCTGGCCGAGCCGGGACGCCAGGTCATCTCGATGTCAGGTGACGGCGGACTGTCCATGCTCATGGGCGAGCTGCTGACGCTCGCGGCCTACAACCTGCCCGTGACCGTGGTGGTGTTCAACAACTCCACGCTGGGCATGGTCAAGCTGGAGATGCTCGTGGACGGGCTGCCGGACTTCGGCGTGGACGTGCCCCAGGCGAACTACGCGCAGATCGCCACTGCCATGGGCATGCAGGGCATCCGGGTGGAGAAGCCCAAGGACCTCGAGTCCGCGTTCACCACCGCGCTCGCGCACCAGGGCCCGTCCGTGGTGGAGGTCATCACCGACCCCAACGCCCTGTCCATCCCCCCGGAGATCAAGAAGGACCAGGTCTTCGGCTTCGCCACCGCGATGTCCCGCATCGTGCTCAACCGCGGTGCCGGCGAGGCCGTGTCCATGGCCCGCTCCAACCTGCGCAACATCCCGCGCGGCTGATCCCCCGGCCGGGCCCGTCCCGGCCCGGGAGAGACACGGCACGACGACGCCGCGGGGCCGCCCCCGCGGCGTCGTCGTCCGTTCCAGGGAGGCAGGCTCAGTTCTCGAAGCTGGTGCGCCCCGTGAACTCGAGTGCCGCCCGCAGCCGCTGCGCCTGGTGCTCCGGCATCGCGGGCAGTGCATCCAGCTCGTACCAGCCGACCTCGAGGGACTCGTCGTCCGCGACCCGTGCGTCCCCGCCCACGTAGCTGCACAGGAACGTGTGGTCCAGGAACTGGCAGCGGTCCCCGTTGGGGAACTGGACTTCTCCTCCGGCCTTGATCCGCACGAGGGCGTCCACCGTGATTTCCACGCCCGTCTCCTCCAGGCACTCCCGGCGGGCGGCCACGCCGGGGTCCTCCCCTGGTTCCACGATGCCGGTGATGAGCCCCCAGTTGCCGTTGTCCGCGCGCCGCCCGAGCAGCACCTTCCCCTCGTGCAGCACCACGGCGGTGCAGCCCGGCAACCACAGCAGCTCGTGGCCGATCCTGGTGCGAAGGCTCTGGATGAACTCCGGTACTGCCATGGTGCGGTCTCCTGGGACGGGGCGGGTGGTCAGGCGAATGCCACGACACCCAAGCTTCCCACGATCATGAACGGCCCCAGGGGAATCCGGCTGGTGGGCCCCGCCCTGCGACTCACCAGCAGCGCGGCACAGAAGGCTCCCGCGAGAAGGAACGTGGTCGCGAGCGCCACCACCGTGTGCGTCACGGAGGAGAAACCGGTGAGGATCCCGAGCACGCCCGCCAGTCGCACGTCCCCGAGTCCCATGCCCGCGGGGTGCGCCAGCCGCAGCGCCAGGAACAGCCCACCCATGATGAGCATCCCCCACAGCATCCATCCGAGCCGTTCGGTGTCCTCCCCGAGGACCGCCGCGGCGCCCAGCAGCAGGGCCGTGACGGGGTAGAGCGGTCGCACCACGGAACCGGGGAGTCGGTGCTCGCGGATGTCGGTGGCCGCGAGCCACACCCCGGAGCACGCGAGCACCAGGACGGCCAGCGCGCACAGCACGGCCGCGAGCTGGGCACTGGGTGCCGCTTCCTGCAGGTGGTCCCCCACGAATCCCCCGATGCCCGCCGAGTTGGGCTGCATCATGGGGCCATGGTAGGCACCGCCCAGCCGCCTGACGGGGATGTTGCAGGGGCTGTGCAGGGCGGCTTCGTAGACTGGCCCCATGACCGCTCCCTGGCAGACCCGGCCCGCCCGCCCGGACGTGTCCGAGGAGTCCTTCGCGGCCCTCTGCCGCTCCTCGCCGTGGCGCTGGGACACCCTGCGGTTCTCACTGCACTGGGTGGGCGGCGGTGACACCGCGCCCGCTGAACCCGTGCGGGCGTGGCTGCGGCGCCCCTCGGACCTGCGCGTCGAGACGCTGAACGGCGAGCCCCTCTACACCTCCACGTCCCTGGAGCGCTCCCGTGACGACTTCTACGTCACGGACACTCCCCGCTCGTGGCTGCTCCCGCCCGCCCTGGTGGCGCCGGTCTACGACGACCACGGTCTGGTCACCCGCCGCCCCGAGGCCGCCTACGGGGATCCCGTGTTCGGCGGCGGCCGCTGGCAGGCGATCCTGGATCCCGTGGAGTGCGTGGGGCCGGCGCCCGTGCCGCCCTACCTCCCGGAGCAGCGCCCCGCGGCGCTGCGCTCGGTGGTTGCGGGGGCCTTCGCCAAGCGCCGCGTGTGGTGCGCCACCGTGGAACCCACCCTGCGCTACCGCCCCGTGACGGACGCCCATCCCCTGGCTCCCGGCCCCACCCGCATCGCGGTGGACACCGCCACGGGCGTGTGCGTCTATTCGCACGTGCTCCGGGGCCCGTACGCGGGGCAGGGCCACCGGCTCGTGATCGAGGCTGTGGACGAGTACATGCTGGACGACCTCTTCACCCGCCAGGACTTCGACCTCACGGACGTCTCCCGCCACGTGCCCTGGCCCGTGGCCGCCTCGTAGCCGCGGCCGTCCGTGCACGGGGCGCTTCACACGTCGTGGCGCTCCAGGACGTCCGTGACGAGCGCGGCAATGGGAGAGCGCTCCGAGCGGGTGAGGGTCACGTGCCCGAACAGCTGCTGGCCCTTGAGGGCCTCGACCACGGCCATGATGCCGTCGTGGCGGCCCACCCGCAGGTTGTCCCGCTGGGCGACGTCGTGGGTGAGCACCACCTTGGAGTTCTGCCCGATCCGGGACAGCGCCGTGAGCAGCACGTTGCGCTCGAGGGACTGGGCCTCGTCCACGATCACCCACGCGTCGTGCAGCGAGCGCCCACGGATGTGGGTCAGGGGCAGCACCTCGAGCATGCCGCGCGCCACGACGTCGTCCACCACGGCCGGGGAGACCACGGCGGAGAGGGTGTCGAAGACCGCCTGGCCCCACGGGTTCATCTTCTCCTCCTCGGTGCCCGGCAGGTAGCCGAGGTCCTGGCCACCCACCGCGTAGAGGGGGCGGAAGACCATGATGCGGCGGTGCTCGCGGCGCTCCAGCACGGTCTCCAGCCCCGCGCACAGCGCGAGGGCGGACTTGCCCGTGCCCGCACGCCCTCCCAGGGACACGATCCCCACCGAGGGGTCCAGCAGCAGGTCGATCGCCAGGCGCTGCTCCGCGGAACGGCCCTGGACGCCGAAGACGTCCTTGTCCGCGGCCACCACCCGCGCCTGCCCGTCGCGCTGCACACGGGCCAGCGCACTGCCCGCGGAGGAGCGCACCACCAGGCCGGTGTTCACGGGCAGTTCACCGGCCCCCGGCACCTCCGCGCGCCCGTCCAGGTAGAGCCCGGAGACGACGTCGTCGGGGACGTCCAGCTGGGCCACTCCCGTGTACTCGTCGTCCCCGCCCAGCCACTCGGCGCGGTACTCGTCCGCGGCGAGACCCAGTGCGGAGGCCTTGACGCGCATCGGCAGGTCCTTGGAGACCACGCACACGTCGTGGCCCTCCTGCGCGAGGTTCGCAGCCACGGAAAGGATGCGGGAGTCGTTGTCCTTGAGCCGGAAGCTCTGGGGCAGGACCGTGTCCGCCACGTGGTTGAGCTCCACGGCCAGGCACCCACCACCCGGGAGCCCCACCGGGCGGTCCAGGCCGCCGTGGGTCACGCGGAGGTCGTCGAGCAGCCGCAGCGCCTTGCGCGCGAAGTACCCCAGATCGGGATCGTGGCGCTTGGCCTCGAGCTCGGTGATCACCACCATGGGCACCACCACGCGGTGCTCCGCGAAGCGCAGCAGGGCCCGCGGGTCCGAGAGCAGCACGGAGGTGTCGATCACGTAGCTGCGCACGGCTCGTTGGGTGTCCGCCGGCTGTCCCGTCCCGGCTCGGAGGCTCGTGTCCTCCGGGGAACCGGAAACCCCGGTGCGGGGCGGCGCTGCCCCCACGGGGGCATCCTGCCCGGGGAGTCCTGCGGATCGAACGGGTGCCACGGAGGTGTCGCTGCTCATGGGGACCTTTCCACGCGGGTTCGGGCCGGCACGTGCCGGGTGGTTCCACGCTAGGAGCCGCGAGGGAGAGCGCCCCGGCCCCGCGGTGAACGCGGCGTGAACATCCGCCGTGGAAACAGCACCGCCCGGCATCCCCGTGGGAACCAGGGTGAACGCCCGTGTCCGGTGACCGCACCCACGGGTCGGTGATCGCACCCGCGGGTCGGAACGGCGCGCCAGCCGTCAGCCCCCGAAGCGGCGCTGGCGGCGGGCGTAGTCCCGCAGCGCCCGCAGGAAGTCCACGCGGCGGAAGTCCGGCCACAGGGCCTCGCAGAAGTAGAACTCGCTGTAGGCGGACTGCCACATCAGGAAGCCCGAGAGCCGCTGCTCCCCGGAGGTGCGGATCAGGAGGTCGGGGTCCGGCTGCCCCCGCGTGTAGAGGTGGTCGGAGATGTGCTCCACGCTCAGCGACTCGGCCATCCCCGTGAGGGACTCCCCCCGGGCGTCGGCGTCCGCGAGGACCTCGCGCACCGCGTCCACGATCTCCTGGCGTCCGCCGTAGCCCACCGCGATGTTGAGGTGCGGCCCGGGGTTGCCGGCGGTCCTGCGGGCGCTGCACCCGAGCTGCTCCTGCAGCGCGGGAGGCAGCGTGGACAGCGCGCCCACCGGCTGGATGCGGCAGATGCCCTCGTCCTGCAGCTCGCACATGAGCTTGGTGATGATGTCCAGCAACGCCTCGAGCTCCTCGGGCGGGCGGTTGAGATTCTCCGTGGAGAGGATGTAGAGGGTGACCACCTGGACGTCGAGCTCGTGGCACCAGCGCAGGAACTCCACGATCTTGCGCGCCCCGGCGCGGTGGCCCTCCTCCGTGGTGGCCCCGAACTGCTTGGCCCAGCGGCGGTTGCCGTCCACCAGCACGCCCACGTGGTGGGGCAGCTCCTCGGGTGCGAGGGTGCGGGCCAGGCGGTGCTCGTAGAAGGAGTACAGCACTCGGGGGAGCTTCACGGCGTTCCTACCCCCTGCTTCGTCTCGGCCTGCGTGGTTCCACACGTTCTAAACTACCCGTAGGTCAAGCGCAGTCCAGCAGCGCCCCACCGCCCCGGCGTCGTCCGGGCCGTCCTGGAAGGCAGTGGTACCCAGCATGCGAGAAGATCGTGCGGCCGAGGCCCCAGCACCCCCCACCGTGGTCCGCCACACCCGCCACGGGGAGCTCACGGTGGAGAAGAAGCCCGCCTGGCGCGGGTGGATCCACGCGGGCTTCAGCCCGTTCGCGATCGCCATGGGAGTGGTGGCCATCGTGGTGGCACCCACGCTGCAGCTGCGTCTGGCGTGCCTGGTCTACACGATCACCGCGGTGATGCTGTTCGGGACGTCCGCCATCTACCACCGCTTCTACTGGGGCGCCCGGATGAACGCGGTGCTGCGCCGACTGGACCACTCCAACATCGCCCTGATCATCGCCGGCACCTACACCCCGCTGGCCGTGAGCTTCCTGCCCAGCGGCCCGGCCACCGTGCTGCTCGCCGTGATCTGGTCCCTCGGCGCGCTGCTCGTGCTCTTCCGGGTGTTCTGGCTGGGCGCTCCCCGGTGGCTGTACACCCCGCTCTACGTGGTCATGGGGTGCATCGCCCTGCTCTACCTGCCCGCGTTCTTCGCGGTGAACGTCCCGGCCACGGTCCTGCTGATCTGCGGCGGGGCCGCCTACATCGCCGGTGCCGTCTGCTACGCCACCAAGTGGCCGCGGCTGCGCCCGGCCACGTTCAGCTTCCACGAGGTCTTCCACGCGTGCACCATCGTGGGCTTCGTGTGCCACTACATCTCGATCATGCTCGCGATGTTCGCGTCCTGAGCCGAGCGCCGCTCAGGGCCGCCGCAGCAGCTCCGCCACCGAGTGCACGGGCAGCTCGCAGCGCCCGTCCCGGCACCGCCACACGGTGAACCCCGTGCCGTCAGCCGACGGCGTGCCGTACGGCGCCACGCGGGACTCCAGGACCAGGGTGTCCAGCACACGGGCGGCGCCCAGGGACTCCAGCAGCTGGCGCCACTGCTCCGGGGACGCGCCCGCCACCTGCAGCAGCTGCGGCGGCTGCTCCCCCGCCAGCACCGCGGAGACCATGCCCCCGGCGGCCGTGGGTGCCTTGGGCACCACACCCGCGGCCGCAGCCGTCACCGTGGCCACCACGTCTACGGTCTCCCGCTCGCCCACCTCGGGTCGGGACAGCTCGGAGAGCCACCGGCCGAGCACGGCGGCACTGGACGCGGCGACGTCGTCGAAGGGCTCGGCGCGCCCCGTGGCACCGGCCGCCGCGAGCGTGACGTCCAGCTCCGCGGACTCAAGCACGCGACCGTCCCGCACGAAGCGTCGGACCGTGGCGTCCGCGAGCTCGCAGCTGCGCTCGTACCACGCGGTCTCCCCCGTCGCGCGGTACAGGGCGAGCAGCCCGGCTCCGAAGCACGCGTAGTCCTCGAGGGCACCCTCGTGGGCGTCCACCGCGCCGCCGCGCGAGGTCCGCGCGAGCGTCTCCCGGGCGGGATCCCAGTGGTGGCGCCACAGGAACTGCGCGGCCGCGCCCGCCGTCTCCAACCACTGCGGCCGGTCGAGCAGCACCGCCGCCTCGGCGAGACCCGTGATCACCATGCCGTTCCAGGCGGTGACCACCTTGTCGTCCCGGTGGGGCGCCTCGCGCCCCGCGCGCCGTTCCCACAGCTCGTGCCGCACGCTCTCGTCGAGGATCCCCGTGACGGCCCCGGCCTCGCCCCAGTCCGCGGTGACGGGCTCAGGGTGCCCCCGGTCCGACCCGCTCCGGGAGCCCCGGTCGCGGGAGAACGTGTAGTAGGCCCCTTCCCGCTCCGCGTGCGGCTCGTCCGCGGCGGGGGTGCTGTCCGCGTCCAGCGAGGCCGAGAAGGCGCCCTCCGCCGTGATCATCTCGCGGTGCAGCCACTCGACGAGAGCCTCGGCGGCCCGGCGGTACCTGGCCGCGCGCGCCGGATCCGTGCCGTCGCGCTCCAGCAGCTCCACGGCGTGGGCGAGCACGCGCAGCAGCTGGGCGTTGTCGTAGAGCATCTTCTCGAAGTGCGGCAGGGACCAGTCCGGGGTCACGGAGTATCGGAAGAACCCGCCGCCCACGTGGTCCTGCAGGGCACCGCGCACGATGGCGTCCAGGGTGGCGTGAAGCAGCTCGCGCGCGGTCCGTCGCCGCTGCTCGGCGGCCGCGTGCGCGGAGCCGGTCGACCCGTTCTCGTGGCTGCCGCGGCCGGGGCCGCCGCGACCGGGGGCCGAGCCCTCGACGGCCGGTGCGTCGGCCGCGTCGTCGGCACGTGCTGCTGCACCGGGCCGCCCGACCGCGGGGGCCGCGCCGGGCCCCGTCGTCACCGGTGAGGGGCCCCGAGCCACCCGCGTCAAAGCGTCGAGAACCGGGGACGGCGGGAACTTGGCGCCCGTGCCGAACCCCTCGTGAGCGGCGTCGCGCGCCACCTCCAGGCCGTCGAGCCACGCGCCCACGAGCCGCCCCGCGGCGTCGTCCGCCTCCTCATCGGAGGACACGACGACGGCGGGCCCCGCCTCCGCGAGCATCCGCTCCACGAGCTCGGGGTGCCGGGACAGCGCCTCGGTGACCTGATCCGCGCCCCGCAGCACCTCGTCGCGGCGCTCGGTCCACGCCTCGGTGACGGCGGCGAGCACCTGCGAGAAGGACGGCGTCCCCTGCACAGGGCGCGGCGGGAAGTAGGTCCCGGCGTGGAACGCGCGGCCCTCCGGGGTGAGGAACACCGTCATGGGCCACCCACCCTGCCCCGTGAGCAGCTGGGTGGCCGCCATGTAGGTCGAGTCCACATCCGGACGCTGCTCGCGGTCCACCTTGACGGCCACGAAGTGCTCGTTGACCACGCGGCCGATCTCCGGGTCCTCGAAGGACTCGTGGGCCATCACGTGGCACCAGTGGCACGCCGCGTAGCCCACGGACAGCAGCACAGGAACGTCGCGCTGCCGGGCCTCGGCGAAGGCCTCCGGTGAGAACTGCCACCAGTCCACGGGGTTCTCCGCGTGCTGCAGCAGGTACGGGCTGGTGGAGTGCGCCAGACGGTTCGACATGGCACCACCGTCTCACAGCGTCCCTCGGCCCCGCCCACTCGGTGGGGTGGGCGGAGCACGGCACGTGCCCGGGCCGGGCCGGGCCGCCTGAGCGCGGACCTGAGGAAGGGCCGCCCTGCGGAACCAGCTCGTCAGCACGGCGCTCCTCACCGTGCCGGGCAGCCGCACCCGCGATCACGGCACGGTCATCCGCTCCAATGCGCCCGGGTCAGCAGGCATGCGCCGCACCCTCGCTCGCGGCACGGGCGGCACGGGCGGCGGCCGGAACCGCCCGGACCTCAGGCGCGGGGCCGCTGCGGTCCGTCGCCGTCGGGGGAGTGGGTGGGGTCGTGCGGACGCCCACTCGCCGGACGCGAACCGGTGGACCCATCGCCGGAGGACACGGTCTGCTCCGGGGAACCCGCGTGGGCAGCCCCGTGGTCCGTGCCCGGCTCGTGCGCCGCACCGTCGGCCAGGCCCTCCTGTGCGGCGCGCTGCTCGGCGTACTGCGCGCGGTAGCGCAGCCGGCGGTTGCGGCGGTTGAAGTCGATCACGAGCAGGACCACCGCGGCGGTCAGAACGAACGTCATGAGGAAGCCCACGAGCCCGGGCGAGACCTGGCTGGGATCCAGGCCCGGCTTCAGGGTGGTGTCGGGGCTCGGAGCGGGGGTCGCGGCGGTCAGAACGGTCAGCAGCGTGGGCACGGGGGCACTCACTTCCGTGGGGTCGTGGTCGGGTCGATCCCGGCGAAGAGATCCGTCTCCGGCAGGCTGGTCTCCACCCGGGACTCCGCGAGGGTGTAGTCCTCCCAGGGCCACACCTCCGCCTGGGTCTCGGTGGAGACCGCGAAGAACATGCCGCGGGGATCCACCTGGGTGCGGTGGCTGCGCAGCGCGCGGTCCCGGGCGGGGAACTGCTCCGGGCAGCGCACCTGGGTGGTGGTCTCGTGCCGGGGCACGGGCGGGCGGTGGCCCTCGGGGTCCGACTCCTGCATCGCGGCGATGCGCTGCGCGTACGGGGAGGTCAGGCCCCGGGCCTCCAGAGCCTCGTGCAGCGCCAGGAAGCGCTCCGGGTTGAACGCGCGGTCGTAGTACAGCTTGGACGGCGCCCAGGGCTCCCCCGTTCCCGGGTAGGCCTCGGGGTCTCCCGCGCGCAGGTACGCCTCCATGGAGACCTTGTGCGTCTGGATGTGGTCCGGGTGGGGGTACCCGCCGTTCTCGTCGTAGCTCAGGATCACGTGCGGACGGAACTCGCGGATCAGCTGCACCAGTGGAGCGGCCGCGCGCTGCAGGGGCTGCAGGGCGAAGCAGCCCCACGGCAGAGAAGGCAGCGGATCACCCTCCGGCAGACCCGAGTCCATGAAGCCGATCCAGCGGTGCTCCACCCCCAGGGCGGCCACCGCGGACGCCATCTCCTGGCGGCGCAGACCCGGCAGGTCCCGCTCGGCCCGGACGTCGCCCTCCATCTCGGCGTTGAGGATCGAGCCGCGCTCACCCCCGGTGCACGTGGCCACCATGACGCGGGCGCCGAGCCCGGCGTAGTGGGCCATGGTCGCCGCGCCCTTGCTGGACTCGTCGTCCGGATGGGCGTGGATGGCCAACAAACGAAGCTGCGAATAGTCCGTCACCGAACGGATGCCTCCAAGACGTCGAAGCGAAAATGACAACCCCCGGTATCCTACGCCGATCACTGCGCCCCAGCCCTCCGGACCGCGGCCCGTCCGCCCAGTGCGCACCCATTCCCGCTGGGTACAGTGGAGGTCATGAGTTCCGCCACCTCCCCACCCTCCGACGCCCGGCGCGCGCCGGAGGAACCCGCCCCGGAGCGGGTGCTCTCCCAGCGCTACGGATCAGGCCACCGCACCGTGGCGGGCACACCCCGACGCGGCCCCGGTGCGAGGGGGTGGATCCTCATCGCGGTGGCGGCCACCCTGGTGGCGGCCCTGTTCATCACGTGGATCGTGCGGGGCGAGTCCCAGCAGCCCGTCTCGAAGGACGTCAGCTTCAAGATCATGGACGCCGGGCAGGTCTACGCGGACTTCGACCTCACCAAGGATCCGGACCAGACCGTCACGTGCGCCGTGCAGGCGCTGAACGAGCAGTACGCCGTGGTGGGGTGGAACGAGGTCACGATCGGCCACGTCCCCGAGGACGAGCTCAACGGGCGCACCAGCACCCACCGGGTGCCCGTGCGCACCACCAACCTGGCCAACACCGCCGGTGTGGACTCCTGCTGGATCACCTCTGACTGAGACACCGGGTGCCCTGCATCACTTTGGGGTGCGGGCGCACCGTCCTCTACACTTGCCCGAAGACCACATCCCCGACCCGGAAGCGCTGGGCCACGCGGCTCGCCCCGGGGCGGGGTTTTTCACACGTGTCCGTCAGGGCGACGGACACCGGAGAACGGAGGCACAGTGCCTGCACAAGAGGGAGCCTGGCTCACCCAGGAAGCGTACGACCGGCTCAAGAAGGAGCTCGACTACATCGCCGGGCCCTACCGCCAGGAGATCGTGGACAGGATCGAACAGGCGCGCTCCGAGGGAGACCTCAAGGAGAACGGCGGCTACCACGCCGCGCGTGAGGAGCAGGGCAAGAACGAGGGCCGCATCGTGCAGCTGACCCAGCTGCTCGAGAACGCCCAGGTGGGCGAGGCCCCCGCCGACGACGGCATCATCGAGGCCGGGATGGTCGTGACCGCCGAGATCGCCGGGGACGAGATGACCTTCCTCATGGGATCCCGGGAGGTCGCCGAGGACCTCACCGGCGGCGAGGACCTGGAGGTCTTCTCCGATCGCTCCCCCATGGGCGCTGCGATCAACGGCCACAAGGTGGGCGAGACCGTGAGCTACCAGGCCCCCAACGGCAAGGACATCACGGTGAAGATCCTCAAGGCCAAGCCCTTCAGCCGCTGAGCCACCCGGACCCGTCCGCGGGCCACCGGAGGCCACCTCGCCACGGCGGGGTGGCCTTCCTCGTACCCGGGCGGTGCTGCGGCCCGCTCCGCCCCGGTTCCCACCGTTCCCGCAGGCGTGCCCCGTAGGATCGTCCCATCACCTGTCACGCCCCGAGAGGAGTCCGATCGTGGTCACCCGCTGGAATCGAAGCCCGGCCCCCTGGACCACGCCGATGATCGTCCTCACGGCGCTGCTGGCGGTGGCGGCGATCGTGGTCCACATCCTGGGCCAGGGCAACCCCTCGCTCAACGCCACGGGCGGTCTGCGCAACATCCTCTTCGTGGCCACGTTCGCATCCGCCCTGCTCACGTTCTTCACCGCGCGGAGGCGGCGCCGCTAGCGCTCACCCACCGGGCACGTCAGTGCACGATGACCGGGTGGTACCCGTGCGACTCGAGCGCCGCGATCACCTGGTCGCAGTGCGCGTGCCCCTTGGTCTCCATGTCGATGGTGATGGACACGTCCCCCATGGACAGGGATCCCCCGATCCGCGTGTGGTTCACGCCGGTCACGTTGGCGTCCATGTCCGCGATGATCCCGGAGATCTGGGCGAGCTCACCGGGGCGGTCCGTGAGCATCATCTTGATGGTCATGTAGCGCCCGGCCGCGGAGAGTCCGCGCTGGATCACCTTGAGCATGAGCATCGGGTCGATGTTGCCGCCGGAGAGCAGCACCACCGTGGTGCCGAGCTCTGGGTGGCTCCGCTTCAGCTCGCCCTCGAGGATGGCCGCCACGCCCACGGCACCGGCCGGCTCCACCACCATCTTGTTGCGCTCCAGCATGAAGATCAGGGCCTGGGAGAGGGAGTCCTCGGACACCGTGACCACGTCGTCCGCGAGTTCCCGGATGATCCGGAACGGCAGCTGCCCGGGACGACCCACCGCGATGCCGTCCGCGATCGTGGACACCTTCGACAGCGTCACGATCGCGTCCCCCGCGAGTGACGGCGGATAGGCCGCGGCATTCTCCGCCTGGACACCGATCACCCGGATGTCCCTCCCCTGCTGCTCGGCCTTGGCCTTGACGGCCACGGACACTCCGGCCAGCAGGCCACCACCGCCCACCCCGGCGATCACGGTGTCCACGGTGGGCAGCTGGTCGAGGATCTCCAGCCCGATGGTGCCCTGCCCCGCGATGATGTCCACGTGGTCGAACGGGTGGACGAACACCGCACCGGTCTCGTCCGCGAACCGCTGCGCCTCCGCGAGGGCCTCGTCCACGGAGGAGCCGTGCAGGACCACCTCCGCGCCGTGGTCCTGCGTGGCCGCGATCTTGGGAAGCGCTGCTCCGCGGGGCATGTAGATCCGGGCGGTGACCCCCAGTTTGGCCGCGGCGAGCGCGACCCCCTGGGCGTGGTTGCCCGCCGAGGCAGCCACCACTCCGCGGCGCTTCTCGTCCTCGCTGAGCTGCGCCATGCGCACGTAGGCTCCGCGTGCCTTGAACGAGCCGGCGCGCTGCAGGTTCTCGCACTTGAGGTACACCTCGGATCCCAGCATCCGGGACAGGGCCCGGGAGTGGGCCAGCGGGGTGCGTTCGATCACCCCGTCCAGCAGGTTCGCGGCGTCGCGGACGTCCGTGGCGGAAACGGGCAGAGCATTGTGGCCCACAGGAACTTCCTTCGTCGTTGCCGGGTCGTGCGGCGTGCGGCTGCCTCCTCGCGGCTGGGCCGCGGCGGGCAGCGTGGTGGGAGAACACAGAACGCGGCGCCCACAGGCGGGGGCGCCGCGTTCCATGCTATGACGCCGGTGCGTCAGTGCAGCGGCTGGTCCTCCCCCGCAGAACGCTGCTCGATGCTCGCATCGTGCTCCGTCTCCTTCTTGTGCTTCTCCTCGCGCTTGCGCTCCTCGTTCTCGCGCTCACGGTGGCGCTTGCCGCGGAAACGCTGCAGCTGGGCCATGACCTGCTCGCTGGAGAGGTTCTTCTTCTTCGCGGCCTTCTTGATCTCACGCGGGTACATGAACGGCTCCCACGCGATCTCGTCGTCGTGCTCCCACGCCCGCCCCGCGAGGTAGCGGATGATCGTGTTGAGCACGGCCATCAGCGGCACGGCGAACAGCGCACCGATGATCCCGAAGAGCACGCTGCCCGCGGAGACGGCCAGGAACACCGCCACGGGGTGCAGGGAGACGGCTTTGCCCATCACCAGGGGCTGCAGGATGTTGGACTCGATCTGCTGCACGGCCAGGACCACGAGCAGCATGGCCAGCGCGATGGCGGGACTGACCGCCACGAGCGCCACCAGGACCGCCACGGCACCGGTCAGCACCGCACCCACGATCGGGATGAAGGACGCCAGGAACACCAGCACGCCGATGGGCAGTGCCAGGGGCACGTTCAGCAGGAACGCCCCGAGCCCGATACCCAGGGCGTCCACGAAGGCCACGAACACCTGGATCCGCACGTACTGGGCCAGCGACGTCCAGCCCTTGCGGCCTGCGCCGTTGACCGCCGGGCGGGCCCGGCCCGGGAACAGCTTGACCAGGAACAGCCAGATGTTCTCGCCGTCCATGAGGAAGAACAGCAGCACGAACAGCGCGATGAAGGTTCCGGTCACGATGTTGCTGGTGGTGGAACCGAACGTCATGGCCCCGGAAAGAATTGCGTCCGAGTTGGCCTGCAGGGTGCTGCCGAGTTCCGAGAACCACTGGTTGATGGTGTCGGTGGAGATGTTCAGGCGGCTGTCCTCGAGCATGCCCAGCAGCTGCTGGAAGCCCGCCACCACACCGTCGGAGAGCTGCGCGAAGCCGACGATGATCTGCTGTCCCGCGAGCGTCAGCAGCCCGAGGACCAGCAGGATGAGGCCCAGCTCCACCGTGATGGCCGCCAGCGCCGCCGCGAAGCCCTTGGACCGCAGCCACCGCACGGCGGGTGACAGCAGGCCGGCCGCCAGCGCCGCCAGGAGAACGGGGATCAGGACTGTGGTGACGTGGCTCAGGAGCCAGCCCACCACGCCCACCCCGGCGATGATCAGCAGGACGCGCCAGGACCACGCGGCGGCAATCCGCACGGGCGTGGTGACCATGGTCTCGGCCTCGGCAATGGGCACAGGAGTCGACTGGGGGACGTCTGAGGCGCGGCCCGGGGGTGAACCCGCGTGCGACGTCGGAACACTGGATGACATGCGCACTATCATCGCATCATTGCGAGCCCTGCAGATACACGCGAACGAGATCCGAGGATGACAAGATGGCTGTCATGTCCACCACACTGCTGCGTGTCCTGGCCCAGCGCCGCCCCGCGAGTCTGCTCACCCAGGAAGGTCCGCGACCCGAGGACCTCGAGGCCGTTCTCAGAGCCGCAGCAGGCGCCAAGTTCGACGACCGCCCCACGGGGTGGCGCGTGGCCGTGACCAACCGCAGGTCCGCCTCCCTGCTGGCCGCTGCGATGGCCGGGCTCACGTCGGTGCCCAGCCTCACCGGTCCGGTGCCCCGGTTGAAGGGCAAAAAGATCAGGGTGCTCGCCGCCTACCGCGGCAGCCTGCAGTGGGCCTCCCGGGGCGGGGTGGCCCTGGCGCTGGTCTTCCAGCACCATCCGGAGCTCCCGGAGTCCAAGAAGGACCAGCGGGGACAGGTCCACGCGGCCCGCGGTGTGCTGGAAGCCGCGTTCTACGCCCAGGGCTGGGCCACCATGTGGTCCCAGCGTGAACCCTTCGACCGCGAGCTGATCCGGGAGTTCTACTCCCTGGGCGAGAACGAGGAGGTGCTCGGCTGGCTGTTCGTGGGCCGTGCGGCCTCCGACAGTGTGCCGGCCAGGGCCATCAACCTACCGCCGCGCGAGCTGGGGATCACCTGGATCTGAGCCGGCTCGGACTGAACCGATGACAAAAACCACGGCGGCCCGGTGCTGGGATGCACCGGGCCGCCGTGGTCTGTGAGGGTTCGGATCCGCTGATGCGGCTCCTGGCCTCGCGGCAGGTCAGTCGCTCATGGAGCGGATGATCGAGAGGACGCGCAGAATCTCCACGTAGGCCCAGATCAGAGTCACGGTCAGCCCGAACGCCGCGGTCCACGCCGCCTTCTTGGGGATCCCGCGGGAGACGCCGTCGCTGATGTTCTCGAAGTCCAGCACGAAGCTGTAGGCCGCCAGCAGGATGGCCACGGCCCCCACGACCAGCCCCAGGGGGATGCCCATGATGGAGACCTCGGAGCGCATGTCGAAGCCGCCGATGAGGCTCGTGCCCAGGTTGACCAGCGCGAAGATGGCGTAGGCCATGAGGGCAACCATGAAGAACTTGGTGACGCGGGGGGACGAACGCAGCACGCCCACCTTGTACAGCACCAGGACGGACACGAACACGGCCAGGGTGCCGATCACGGCCTGCACCACAATGCCCGGGTACGCGGCCTCCATCATCATGGAGAACCCGCCCAGGAACATGCCCTCGGCCAGGGCGTAGAGGATGATGAGCACGGGGCTGGGCTCGCGCTTGAACGAGTTGACCAGACCGAGCACCAGTCCGACCAGGGAGCCGGGGAAGGCCAGAACGGGCATGAACCAGCCCGCCGCCGCACCGGCGATCACGCACGCCAGCACCAGAGAGGTGCGCATCACGACGTCGTCGTAGCTCATGCGTCCCGTCTGCGCGGGACCCGCAGCGGGCGCGTTGTACATGCGCTCGAGCTGTTCGGGTGAGTAGCGGGAATCCTGGTAGGACCCCGGGGTGGTCGCGTTCTTCTTGTCGAAGTCGCGAAGGAGGGGGTTTCCGCCGGCCATGTGACGTCCTTTCGAGGGCGTAGTCGAGCTGTTGCCCCAGGCTATCAGCGGCGACTGCCCGCCACCCTGCGCCCCAGTGGATGGTCACCAGGTTCAGGGCCAGCTGCCAGGTCCGGCGCCACGCGGGCGGTTCGGACCGGCGATCAGGTGCCCCCAGTGGGATTCGAACCCACACTGAGCGGATTTTAAGTCCGCTGCCTCTGCCGGTTGGGCTATGGGGGCGGCAACGACGGCGGTGGGGTCGCCACAGGCGCGACCCCACCGCTGCACGTCCGCTTCCGTGCGGGAAACCCTAGAGCTGGGCCTTCTCCGCGGGCAGGTCCTTGCCGGCAGCCTTCAGGAACGCGCGACGCGGCTCCCGCAGGTGGCGCAGCGAGGTGGTGTCGCGGCCGAAGAGCATGTTGATGCCCCACTCCGTGAACACGCGGACCTTGCGCTCCACGGTGGGGATCGCGTAGCCGTGGTAGAGCCGGTGCATGGCCCAGGCGGGCAGCCCGCCGAGGTCCACGCCGCGGATGGTGGCCGCGCCCTTGTAGAGACCCAGCCCGGCCACGGAACCGAGGTTCTCGTGGTAGTAGTCCTCCAGCGGCTCGCCCTGGTGAGCGGCCATGATGTTCTTGGCCATGGTGGCGGCCTGACGCACGGCGTGCTGAGCGTTCGGGACGCAGAACCCGCCGGGGCCGGAGCCCGTGAGGTCCGGGACGGCAGCGATGTCGCCCGCGGCCCAGGCGCCCTCGAGGGGCCCGTCGTCACCGGTGACCCGCAGGTCAGCGCCCACGCGCACGCGGCCGCGCTCGTCCACCGGAAGGTCGCTGTTCTTGGCGAAGCCGGAGGCCTGCACCCCCGCACACCAGATGAGGGTGTCCGTGGCCACCTCGCCGGCCGGGGACCTGTCGCCCATGTTGATGAGCTTGACCACGTCACCGTCCACCTCGGAGATGGAGGTGTTGAGGAGGACCTCGATGCCGCGGGCGCGCATCTCGGCCACGACCTTCTCGGCGCGGTCCTTGGAGACCTCGGGCATGATCCGCCCCATGGCCTCCACGAGCACGAAGCGCAGGTCCGAGACGCGCAGGCGGTCGTTGCGCTCCACGGCGGAGCGGGCCATGTCCTCGAGCTCGGCGATGGACTCCGAGCCGGCGTAGCCGCCACCCACCACGATGAAGGTCAGCGCCTTGCGCTTGTCCTCCTCGCTGTCCGTGAGGGAGGCGACCTCGATGCGCTCGAGCACCCAGTTGCGCACCGACACGGCCTCTTCGATGGTCTTCATGCCGATGGCCTTCTCCGCGAGCCCCGGGATGGGGAACGTGCGGGTGGTGGAGCCACCGGCGATCACGATCTCGTCGTAGGGCAGCTGGAACTCCGGGCCCTCGTCGATCCCGCGCACGGTGACCGTGTGCGAGGCGTGGTCGATGTGCTCCACGCGGCCGCCGACCAGCTCGCAGTCACCGAGGTGCTGGCGGTGGGAGATGACGGCGGAACGGGCGTCGATGTTGCCCGCCGCGACCTCCGGCAGGAACGGGAGGTAGGTCATGTACGGGTTGGGGTCCACCACCGTGACCACGCCGCCCGACTCCTTGATGCGGGTCTGCAGCTTCTGGGCGAGGGTGAAGCCGACGTAGCCGCCACCCACGATGAGAAGGCGCGGTCGGTCCTTAGCAAGTTGATTGAAAGCCATGCCTCGAAGTTTACCCACGGCGCCGGGCTTTCGCTGACGGTGTGACGGTCGGGAACTGTGCTGACCGTGAAATCAGCGTGAGAGCCTGCGGATGTGCAGGACGGCGGCCACGGTCAGAGCGGTCACCACCAGCCCGAAGGACGCGAGCACCACGACCGGCAGTGCCCCGGTCTCGTTGAGCGGTGCCTGTGCGACCGGCGGGGTGGCCTCCTGGGTGACCTGCCGGGTGTCCCCGTCCGCGGTGCCGGAGGTGGCCGTGGGTGTGGCGGCGCCGCTGTGCGGGCGGTTCTGGTCGATCCAGTGCCGCACGCTGCCCATGGGGTTCTCGTCCGGGGTCTCGACGTCGTCCAGCACGGCCGCGCGCACGTCCAGCACCCCGTAGCCGTAGATCGGGTCCTTGCCCTTCTCCCCCGCGTCGTGCGCGGTCCTCACGATGCGCTGGGTGACCTGTTCGGCCGTGAGCTCCGGGTGCTGCTCCATGACCAGGGCCGCCGTGCCCGCCACCAGAGGTGCGGTGGCTGAGGTGCCGGACCACTGGGCGTACCCGTCACCGGGCATCGCACCCACCATGTCCTCACTGGGACCGGCCACGGCGATCGAGATGCCCTGGGAGGAGGAGTCCCAGCTGGCCCTGCCCGAACGGTCCACTCCACCCACGGACACCACACCCGGGATGGTGGCGGGGGCGCCCACCTGGTTCAGCCCGGAGCCCCTGTTGCCCGCCGCGGCGACCACCATCACGTCCTTCTCCTCCGCGTAGGCGAACGCGGAGTCCCAGGACTGCGGCCAGGAGGTGGAGTCGGAGCCCACGGACATGTTGATCACGTCCGCGCCGTGGTCCACGGCCCACCGGACGGCCTCGGGGATCTGCTCGTTGACGTCCTTGACACCGGGCTGCTCGTTGCCGAGCCACAGGGAGACCGGCAGGATCTCCGCGTCCGGAGCCACCCCGAGGACTCCCTCCTGGTGGCCCGGGCCGTTCTCGTTCGGGGCCCCGTGACCGCGTCCGGCCGCGAGGGACGAGACGAGGGTTCCGTGCTCGGGCTCGGCACCGAGGCCCTTCTGCCCGTCGGACTGGCCGGCGCCGGACGTGTCCGTGCCCGGCAGCACGCCGCCGGCGAGGTCCTGGTGGCCACCGTCCACGCCCGTGTCGATCACCGCAATCTTCACGCCCTTGCCCGTGGACTCCTTCCAGGCGTCGCGCACCCCGTAGTCGTCCAGCCAGTACTCGCTCTGCTGGATGTCCGCGCCGTCCACCGGGGGCTTGCCGCCGGCGGGCGGGGGCTGCACCGGGGTCTCCACCGGGACGGACGGTGCGGGCGCGGGGACCGCGGGGTCCTGGGCCAGCGCGGGAGCGAGCGTGGCCCCCGAGAGCAGCAGCGCTGCCGCTGATCCCGCGAGCGCGCGGCGCGTTCTCGATCGACCGGTCATGTCCCTCGTGTCTCCTCGTGTGCCCCGCCTCCCGTGGCGCGGGGTGTTCCCGGCGGTGCCGGATGTCGGGTGTCAGGACACCAGCGACAGGCCGATGCCGTCCAGGATGTCGTGCTCGCTCGCGGTCGCGGTGTCGACCCGGCCGTCCGTTGCCCGGGCCACACGCTCGACGACGCGGCGCCACACGAGCGCTCCGGCACCGATCACGTCCACCCGGCCCTCGTGCATGAAGCCCAGGCGCGCACGCTGCTTGCGGGTCATGGCCGTGAGCTCTCGGCACGCCCGGTCCACGTCCGCGATCTCCAGCACCGTCCCGTTGATGCGGTCGGGGTCGTAGCGCTTGAGCCCCATGGCCATGGCCGTGACGGTGGTGACGGTGCCCGCCACTCCCACCAGGCGGGTGGTCTGCTCCAGGGGGACCGTGCGTGCCACCACGTCCATGGCCTCGTCCACGTCCCGGAGCACGTGGGCCTGCTGCTCCTCGGTGGGAGGGTTGGAGCCCAGGTGGCGCTCCGTCATGCGCACGCACCCCACGTCCACGCTCCGGGCGGCCAGCACCTCGCGGGGGGTGCCCAGCACACACTCCGTGGAACCGCCGCCCACGTCCACCACGAGCACCCGGTCCCCGGGGTCCAGGCCCGGGGCCGCGTTGAGGGCGCCCCGGAAGGACAGGGCGGCCTCCTCGTCGCCGCTGACGACCTCCGGGACCACCCCCAGCCGGGAGCGGATGCCCGCCACGAACACGTCCCGGTTGCCTGCGTCGCGGGTCGCGGAGGTGGCCACGAAACGCACCCTGTCCGCACCGTGCTCGGTGATCAGGGCGGCGTACTCGTCCACGGCGGCGAACGTGCGCTCCAGGGCGGCCTCGGCGAGCCACCCCGTGGCGTCCACGCCCTGCCCCAGGCGCACGATGCGCATCTCGCGCACCACGTCCTTCAGGGCGGGGTGGTGGTCACGGGTCACGACGTCCGCGATGAGCAGTCGGATGGAGTTGGTACCGCAGTCGATGGCAGCAACGCGCATGGCAGCAGGGATCCTCGTGTCGATGGGGGCAGGGGTCCGGCGCGTCAGGCGGTTGCGCGCCACGCGGGATCGCACGCGCAGCGCTGCGGCGTCCACGTCCCGGAGATGGTCTCGAGGGTCTCGTCCCCGAGCGGGTTCACACCGGGGCCCGCGGCCAGGCTGTGGCCCACGAGCACGTGCAGGCACTTCACCCGGGTGGGCATCCCACCGGCCGAGATCCCCTCGATCTCCGGGACGTCGCCGGTGCCCGCGAGCTCGCCCACACGACGACGCTGGGCCAGGTAGTCCTCGTGTGCCGCGCGGTGCTGCTCGGCGAGCTCCGGGTCCTGGGCCACGCGGTCGGACATCGCGTACATGGCGCCCTCCGCCTCGAGACGGGAGACCGCGGCGGTGACCACCGGGTGGGTCAGGTAGAAGACCGTGGGGAACGGGGTGCCGTTGCTCAGCCGCGGGGCCGTGGCCACCACGAGGGGGTTGCCGCACACGCAGCGCGCCGCGATCTCCACGACGTCCCGGGCCGGCCTCCCGAGCTGGGCTCCCACCACGGTGAGGTCCTGTGGCGTGACGGTCGGGTCGTGCGGTGCGGTCACTTCTCGCTGCTTTCGTCCGGTTGCGGTTCCAGGGTGATGTCCTCCTGGGGGTAGGCGGAGTCGAGCACCGACTGCCAGAGCCCGTCCGCCCACGCGGGTTTGCCGGCCTCGACCTGCTCGGCCGAGGACTCCGGGGCCTGGTGCAGGTCCTGCTGCCCGCCGAGCACCACGTAGGCGCTCTCACCGGGCTTCACGTAGGACATCCGCTCCCGGGCCTGCTGCTCCACGTAGGCGTCGTCCCCCCACAGCTGCTCCTCACGCTTGAGCTCCTGCTGGCGCTGCTCCTCGTGGGCGATGCTCGCCTGCAGCTCGGAGATCTGCGCCCGCTGGTCCAGGAAGATCTTGGCGGTGGGTGCGGCCAGGAACACGATCAGCGTGGCCACCACGACCAGGGCCACCAGGCGCCCGTTGAAGGAGTGCGCGGGCGTGGGCGCCGCCAGCGTGGACGAGCCACCCGCGGAGCGCTCCGGGCGCGGTGCGGCGTCGCGGCGCGGGTCCGGCCGCTCACGCTCGGGGTCCTGCTGCGCGGGGCGCGGTGTGCGTCGGGGGATCCGGGGGCGGGGACCGACCATGCGTACCTCCCGGGTGACGTCGTGGGGCGGATCGTGCTCGGCCAGTCTACCCGCAGCACGACGCCGCCCGGTCCCCTGGAAGCTACCGGCGGGACCGGGCTGCGGCGTCGCGGCCCTCGCGCGGCGTCCGTGGGCGCCGCGCGACGGGCCTACTTGGCGGTGAAGCGCGGGAAGGCCGAGACGCCCGCGTAGACCGCGGCGTCGCCGAGCTCCTCCTCGATGCGCAGCAGCTGGTTGTACTTGGCCACGCGCTCGGAGCGCGCCGGGGCACCGGTCTTGATCTGGCCCGCGTTCACGGCCACCGCGATGTCCGCGATGGTGGTGTCCTCGGTCTCACCGGAACGGTGGGAGATCATGCAGCGGTAGCCGTTGCGCTGGGCGAGCTCCACGGCGTCGAAGGTCTCGGTCAGCGAGCCGATCTGGTTGACCTTGACCAGCAGGGAGTTGGCCACGCCCTCCTGGATGCCGCGCGCCAGCCGCTCCGGGTTGGTCACGAAGAGGTCGTCGCCCACGAGCTGCACCTTGTCTCCGATGTGCTCGGTGAGCGTGGCCCAGCCCTTCCAGTCGTCCTCGTCCAGGGGGTCCTCGATGGACACGAGGGGGTACTTCTTCACGAGGTCCTCGAAGTACGCGGACATCTCCTCCGCGGAGCGCTTCTTGCCCTCGAAGGTGTACTTGCCCTTCTCGAAGAACTCGGAGGAGGCCACGTCCAGGGCCAGCGCGATGTCCTGGCCGGGCTTGTAGCCGGCCTTCTTGATGGCCTCGAGGATGAGGTCCAGCGCCGCCGAGTTGGAGTCCAGGTTCGGGGCGAAGCCGCCCTCGTCACCCAGGCCCGTGGACAGGCCGCGGTCCTTCAGCACGGACTTGAGGCTGTGGTAGACCTCCACACCCCAGCGCAGGGCCTCGGAGAACGTGGGGGCGCCGATCGGGGCGATCATGAACTCCTGGATGTCCACGTTGGAGTCCGCGTGGGAGCCGCCGTTGAGGATGTTCATCATGGGCACGGGCAGCACGTGGGCGTTCGGGCCGCCCAGGTACTTGTAGAGGGGCAGGTCCGCGGAGCTCGCGGCCGCACGGGCGATCGCCATGGAGGCGCCCAGGATCGCGTTGGCGCCCAGCTTGGCCTTGTTGTCGGTGCCGTCGAGCTCGAGCATGGCCTGATCCACGGCGCGCTGGTCGGAGGCGTCCAGACCCACCACGGCCTGCTCCAGCTCCTCGTCCACGGCGTGCACGGCGTCCAGGACACCCTTGCCCAGGTAGACCTTCTTGTCGCCGTCGCGGCGCTCCACGGCCTCGAACTCACCCGTGGACGCACCCGAGGGGACGGCCGCGCGGCCGAAGCTGCCGTCGTCCAGCAGGGCCTCCACCTCGACCGTGGGGTTGCCGCGGGAATCCAGGATCTGGCGGGCTTGCAGCGCAATGATCATTGCCATGAAAATCTCCTTGTCGGTCGTCGACCCGTGGGGCGGTTCCGGCCCCGGGTCCCAGCCTACCGAGCCCGCCTGTGTCCCGGCGATACGCGCCCGGGATGACGGCGTTCACCCCGGCAGCGGGCCGTCGTTCTCCCGCACGAAGCGGCCCACCGCGGTGCGCAGCGCACGCTCGGGGTCCAGTCCCCGGGCGGAGGCCTGCGCCACCTGGCGCAGCAGCCGCTCCCCCAGTTCACGCTCCTCGTCCTCGCGCTGCTCCTCCGGCAGCTCCGGGCCCACGGCCACCACGCCGGGGACCCCGTGCCGGCGGGCCTTGGACAGTGCCTTCTCGGCGCGGGCGAGGGCGGGCAGCGCCGGCGGGATGCCGTCGAAGATGCGGGTGCGCTGCGGCTTCTCGCCCCGCTTGACGGCGTCCCAGCGCGCGGCGAGCTCGGCGGTGCTCGGCCGCTGCCCGGCGGCGGGGACCTCGTCCGACGACACCGCCGGGCCGCCCGCGCGCTCCGCCCCCGGCACGGTGTCCCCGGTGGTCGCCGGAGCCGTCCCCGTGCTCGCACCGAACACCGCCGGGTGGCGGCGCACGAGCTTGTCCGTCACGGCGGAGATCACGTCCGAGACGTCGAAGCGCTGCGCGTCCGGGTGCTCCTGCCCGATCCGCGCGTGGAAGACCACCTGCAGCAGCACGTCCCCGAGCTCCTCCACGAGCTCGTCCCGGCGGCTCGAGGGTTCGAGGGTCTCCACGGCCTCCACCACCTCGTAGGCCTCCTCCACGAGGTAGCGCAGCAGCGACTCGTGGGTCTGCTCCGCGTCCCACGGGCAGCCTCCCGGAGAGCGCAGCCGGTCCATGACCGCCAGCAGCCGTTCGAACTGCTCACCCGGAGTGCGCTCCGGGCTCACGAGGCCTCCCCCGTGATGCGCCGCTCAAGCCACTGCTGGTAGGCCACCGGCACGAAGGCCGCGCGCGCCGCCGTGCACTGGACCCGCAGCACGTCCTCGGAGCTCCACCCCGCCTCCGCGCGCAGCCGGTCCACCTCGTGCGTCACGGAGGTCCCGCTCATGAGGCGGTTGTCGGGAGAGACCGTCACCGCGAATCCGGCCCGCAGCAGGCTCGTGACCGGGTGCTCGGCAAGGGTGGCGCCCCACGCCGCGCTCGCCCCGGTCTGCAGGTTGGAGCACGGGCAGACCTCGAGCGCGATCCGACGGTCCCGGATCCAGCGGGTCAGCGGTGCGGTCATCTCCCGGTCCTCGTCCAGCAGCCGTACACCGTGGCCGAGTCGCAGGGCCCGGCCCGAGCGGAGGGCGTCGGCCATTGACTCTGCGCCGGCGGCCTCCCCCGCGTGCAGCGTCACGGGGACGTGCTCCGCCGCGAGAAGCTCCAGTGCGTCCCGGTGGGCCGAGGCGGGGAACCCGTCCTCCGGGCCCGCCAGGTCGAAGCCCACCACGGATCCCGGCACCGGTTCCCCGGGGACCCGGCCGTCCGCCGTCGTCGTGGCGGTGTGTGCGCCGGCGCCCGTGGCCGGGACGTTGCCGGTGCCTGCTTCTTCAGGGTCTCCGGACGGGGACGACGCCGCCCGCACCCGCCGCACCACGAGCTCGGCGATCTCGCGGGAGCGATCCAGGTGGCGCATGGCGCACAGGATCTGGACGACCGAGATGTGCCCGCCGGCGGCCTTGACCGCTGCGACCCCGTCCGCGAGACCGCTCTGCACCGCGTCCACGGCCTGGTCCAGGCTCAGCCCCCCGGCCACGTGCTGCTCCGGTGCCCAACGGACCTCGGCGTGGACCAGGCCGTCCGCGGCGCAGTCCGCCACGTACTCGCGGGCCACGCGCCGCAGAGCCGGTGCCGTCTGCATCACCGCCACGGTGTGAGCGAAGGTCTCCAGGTAGCGCGGCAGGCTCCCGGAGTCGGCGCTGTCGCGGAACCACTGTCCCAGGGACGCCGGGTCCGTGGTGGGCAGCTCGTGGCCCACCTGCGCAGCGAGCTCCACGACGGTGGCGGGACGCAGGGCGCCGTCCAGGTGGTCGTGCAGCGAGATCAGTCCGTGTGGCCCGAGGGCCCCGTCCGTGGTGCGGACGGGGCCCTCGGGGGTCGTTCGTGTGCTCATGGCGTCAGTAGTTCCAGTCCTGCAGGGCGTCGTTGACGTGCTGGGGGATGTTGGAGCCGGTGCGCGGGTACATCCGCAGCTCCTCCAGGTAGTTCTGCCCCGGGAGGCGCTGCTCGTAGCGTACGAACGCCTCCTCGTCCGAGTAGTCGAACGCGACCTCGGGGGGAACGCCCGGGCGGAAGCGGAACATCATGGCCAGCGGGGCGCCGGAGCCCTCCACGTACGAGTCGTCCTTGAGCTCCTGGACCTTGAGCTGGTCCTCGGGCACCAGGTCGAACGTGGGGCGCTGGTCCCAGAACCCGTTGAGGCGCACGTGGGTCAGGGCGTCGTAGTAGGTGCCGAGCGCGCGCACGCGGACCAGCACGGTGGAGACCTCACGGGCGGTGCCGTCCGGTCCGAACAGGTGCCGCTGCGCGTCCGCGAGGCGGGCCGTCACGTCACCCACGGTGAGCGCCAGGTTGCCGGACGCGAGGGCATCGGGGTCCACGTCCTGCTCCGGGGCGGGGGCCCGGTAGGACGGGGACACGTCCGTGGCGGTGGCCACCTGCGGGGCACCGGCCGGATCGTCGTCGCCGCCCACCACCGCGGGGGCGGGCACCAGCGTGTCCTCGGACTCCGTGCCGAACGCGGACTCGTCCACGTGCGCGGGCAGGTCCTCGGCGGACCGGGCGTCCTGGGTGTCGGGGACGGCTGCGTGCTCCGCTCCGGGCTGCGCGTCGTACGCGTCGTCGTGGGTGGGCGCACCGTCCAGGACGCGGGGGTCCTCGCCCAGGCCCTGGTCGAAGTGCGCGTCCTCCTCGGACTCTGCGGCGTCGTCCCCGAATCCCCCGTCCTGCGCGTCGAAGGCGCGCTCCTGGTCCACGGGCCGTTCCTCCGAGGGTGCCGCCGGGGAGCCGTCCTCGGCGTGCTCTGCGGAGTCCTGCTCGCCGGACGCGAGCACCGGTGCCGCCTGACCCGCGGCCAGGACGTCGCCGTCCGTGGCCGGCTCGGTGTGGCCGTCGGCCACCACACGCACGGCGTCGGAGTCCTGCGGAGCCCCCGGGGACATCTGATCTGCGGCGGCACCTGGGGCCTGACCCTGCTCGGAACGGTGCGCGTCCGCGACGTGGTCCTCGTGCTCCGCCGTGGTTCCTGCGGCGGTGAAGCCCGCCGCGCCACCGGCCACCGCGGCCGCGCCGAGGCCCGCGGCTTCCGCGTGCCCGGTGCCGTGGGCGTGCGCGTCCGAGCCGGTGCCCACCGGGGTGTCGTGGTGGACGGAGGCGCGGTCCGCGGCCTCCGTGTGGTCCTGCGGGTTGACCGGCTGCTGCCCCTGGTGCGCCGCCGTGGCAGTGCGCGACTCCTCGGAGACACCGTGGTGCTCCGGGGCGGAGCCGCCACCGGGGTGGCTGTAGTGCTCGGTCCGGGACTCCCCGTTGGGGTAGTCGTAGGTCACCGTGATCTCGTGTGCGGCGTGGTGGGGTGCCGCGACCACGAGGTCCAGCTGGCGCCACGGTCCCACCGGGGTGCTCATGGCCTGCGTGTAGAGGTCCGCGACGTCGTCGAACAGGGGCGAGCCCTGGTCCACGGTCCCGTTCTCCACCTCGTCCTGAGCCTCACCCACGGCCTGGCGAGTCTGGTGCGTCATGATGTTCCCGGACTGCACGAGGGTCAGCCGGGCACGGTCCGCCCCCCGGGCGAGCAGGAGCTCCACGAGGTGCTGCAGCGCCCCGTCCTGGGGCAACGGCTCGGCGGCCGGCTCCCGCCGCGGGTGCTCGTGGTGCTCCCCCGCGGTGTTCTGCACTGCCTCGGGCGGCGTCATCTGGCCGGACACGGGAGCCGCCGCAGGATCTGACGGCGCGGCGCCGGGCGACGGCTGGGGTGTCGGGGTGGTGTTCTTGCTGCGGAACAGATCTCTCAAACCCACGTGAATGTTTCCCTTCGAAAGCCGGGCTCGGTCTGGTGCTCAGTATAGGCGGGCCGCTCGGGAGCCGCCCGGGAGCTGGAAGCACCCGGGGACGCTCCCCCGGCGTCTCAGCGGGTCACAGGTTCTCGGGCCCGAACGCGTCCGGCAGCACCTGGTCCATGCTGCGCACACCGCTCACGGTGAGCAGCTGCAGTCCGGGAGCACGGTGCTCGTACAGCAGCTGCCGGCAGCGCCCGCACGGCATCAGCACCTCACCGTGCCCGTCCACGCACACGAAGGCCACGAGCTTGCCGCCGCCGGACATGAACAGCGCACTCACGAGCGAGCACTCCGCGCACAGGGTCACGCCGTAGGAGGCGTTCTCGATGTTCGCCCCGGTGACCACGCGGCCGTCGTCCACCAGCGCTGCCGCTCCCACGGGGAAGTGGGAGTACGGGGAGTAGGAGTGCTCGAGGGCCTCGGTGGCCGCCCGCTGCAGCCGCTGCCAGGTGGCCTGGTCCACGGTCTGGTTCTCGGTCATGGTGTCGTCGTCTCCTCGTCCTGGGTTCTCGTGCGGGTTCGCCCGGCGACGCCGCTCAGCGCACCACCGCGCGGGGGTCCACCCCCGACGCTACGCCGTCGGGGCGCTGGCCGGGCGGGGGGTCACTCCTTGAGGTAGGGCTCACCCGAGGCGGCCGGGCCCCGTGACCGGCCCACGAGGCCCGCCACCGCGAGGATGGTGACCACGTACGGGAGCATGGCCAGGAACTGGCTGGGCACCGGGGTGCCCAGGAAGGAGAGGATCGACTCCAGGTTTGACGCGAAGCCGAACAGCAGCGAGGCCAGCAGCGCCCCCACGGGGTTCCACCGCCCGAAGATCAGGGCCGCGAGCGCAATGTACCCGGAGCCCGCCGTCATGTCCCGGGTGAACGCGGACACCGACACGAGCGTGTAGAACGCACCGCCCAGCCCGGCCACCGCACCGCCGAGCAGCACGTTGCGCACGCGCAGCGCGTTGACGGGGATGCCCAGGGTGTCCGCGGCCTTGGGGTGCTCGCCCACCGCGCGGGTCCGCAGGCCCCACCGCGTGCGGTAGAGCGCGAACCACACCACGGCCACGGTGGCGTACATGATGTAGCCGATCACGGACTGGTCGAAGAGCACGGGCCCCACCACGGGGATCTCGGCGAGCACCGGGATCCGCACGTGCGGCAGCCGCTCCGGGGAGTTGAACGCGGCGGCATTGGGTTCCAGCACGGTGGCGAACAGGAAGCCCGTGAGCCCGTAGACCAGGACGTTGAGCACCACGCCCACGATCACCTGGTTCACGCGGTAGCGGATGGCGAAGACCGCGAGCACCACCGAGACGAGCACCGATCCGAGGACCGCCGCGACCAGCCCCGCCCAGGCGCTGCCCACGATGGTCGCGACGACCGCGGCGGAGAACGCGCCGAAGAGCAGCTGGGCCTCGATCGCGATGTTCACCACGCCCGAGCGCTCGCACAGCAGACCCCCGAGGGAGCCGAAGACGAGCGGCGTGGCGAGCGCCACCGATCCCGCGAGCAGTGCGGTCACGGAGATGCTGGGAGTCTGGGCCGTGCCCACGATCCACACGAGGAATCCGGTGACGAAGAAGAAACCGGCCACGAGCGATGCCCAGCGGGGCAGGGTGCGTGCCCGGACCGCCGCGTAGCCGGCCAGCACGGCCAGCACGGCCGTCACCACCCAGCCGCACACGGTCGAGGAGACGGAGACGTCGGGCAGGCGCACGGCGTCGTTCTCACCGGAGAAGCGGAACTGCACCGACTGCCCGGAGGCGTTCAGGGCAAAGACCACCAGGGCCACGAGCGCGAGCACGGCCAGCCCGACCGCGGGTCGCAGGGTCCGCACGCCCACATCGCGCAGCACCGCGGAGGTGGGTAGATCTGCCTCGGGCACGGAGCCGTCCGGGCCGTCCAGGTGGGGGGATGCAGTGGCGGTACTCACGCGGCGGCCTCCTGCGAGCGACGGGTGGCGAAGGTGAACAGGGGCGGCAGGGCCACGAACAGCACGATGAGCGACTGCACGACCAGCACGATGTCCACGTTGGTGCCGGTCATCGACTGCATGGTCACCCCGCCCGCACGGAACGCCCCGTAGAGGATCCCGGCGAAGAACGTTCCCCACGGCGTGGACCGGCCCAGCAGAGCCACGGTGATGGCGTCGAAGCCGAAGGAGGCCGCAATGCCCGCCGTGAGCGAGTGCTCGGTGCCGGAGACCTGCGCGGTACCGGCGAGACCGGCCAGCAGGCCCGCGAGCAGCATGACGACCACGAAGCCGCGGGTCACGGAGATGCCCGCGGTCCGCGCCGCGCGGGGGTTGGCCCCCACGGCCCGCAGCTCGAAGCCCACGGTGGAGCGGTTGAGCAGCCAGGACACCGCGACGGTGGCCAGGACGGCGAGCACGAAGCCCCAGTGCAGCCGGAACTGGTCCCCGAGCAGCTTGGGGAACATGGCGGTCTGGTCCACGGGAGGGCTGATGGGGTTGGACGAGCCCTCGCGCTGGAAGCCCGGCAGCGTCAGCAGCCACGCCACCAGGTTGAGCGCCACGTAGTTGAGCATGATGGTGAGGATGACCTCGTGGGCGCCCGTGCGGGCCTTGATGAGCCCCACGATCCCGCCCCACAGGGCACCGCCCAGGGCGCCGGCCGCCATCACGGCGAGCAGGTGGATCCCGGCGGGCAGGTGCCACGAGAACCCCACCCACGCGGCCAGGGTGGCCCCGATCAGGATCTGGCCCTGCGCACCGATGTTGAACAGGCCCGCGCGGAACGCGAGCGCCACGCCGAGACCCGCGAGGATCAGGGGGGTGGCCACGGTGAGCGTCTCCGTCAGCGGGTAGAGCTTGTCGGCGAGCGTGGCGCCGGCGGGGTTGTACACCGCGCCGTGGAACATGGCCACGTAGGCGCTCGAGGCGGCCTGCCACATGGCGGACAGCGTGTCACCGGGGCGCGCGAAGAAGTACCCCGCGGCTTCCCGGACGTCCTCGTTGGTGACCGCGATCAGCAGTCCGCCCAGGATCAGCGCGACCACCACGGCCAGCACCGACTGGAGCGTGGAGCCCAGAAGGGTGCGGCGGTGGCTGCCCGCGGCGAGTTCGGTCGGTGGCGGCGCCGACACCTGGTCGGTCTGCGCCGGTGTGGTGGTCGCGCTCATGCCGTGCGGTCCCCCTCGGGTCGGTCGTCGGTCGGGTCGGCCGCGCTGCTGCCCCGGTGGGCGTCAGCGGCGGCGCCGGAGACCGCGTGGTGGGCGGCGTCGTCGGCGTGTGCGGTGCCTGCGTGGGCGTCGTCGGCCTGGGCGGAGTCCGCGTGGGGGTCCTCGGCGGCCTCGTGGTGCGTTGCGTCGGCGTCGGAGTGGTCCCAGGGGGCCGAGGGGAGCACGGACTCGGCGGGCTCGCCGGCCATCATGCGCCCGAGCGCCTCGCGCGGGGTCTCCGGGCCCACGATGCCCATCAGCCGGCCGTGGAAGAAGACCGCGATGCGGTCCGCGAGGGCGTAGACCTCGTCGAGCTCGGTGGAGACGATCAGCACCGCGGTGCCCCGGTCCCGCTCGGCCACGATGCGGCGGTGGATGAACTCGATCGAGCCCACGTCCACACCGCGCGTGGGCTGGGAGGCGATGAACAGCGTGAGGGGGCGCCCGAGTTCGCGGGCGATCACCACCTTCTGCTGGTTGCCGCCGGACAGCGTGGCCACGGCGGAGTCCACGGATCCCGTGCGGATGTCGTACTCGGACACGGCGGAGCGGGCGTTCTCGCTGATGGCGCCCAACCGCAACGAGGGCCCCGCCGCGAACTCGCGGTCCCGGTAGCGGTCCAGCACGAGGTTCTCCGCCACGGAGAACGGGCCCACGAGTCCGTCCGTGGAACGGTCCTCGGGCACGAAGCCGACGCCCCGGGCCAGCACCTCGCGGGTGCGCAGGCCCACGAGCTCGTGGCCGTCCAGACGCGCGGACCCCGTCACACGGTCCTCGAGCCCCACGAGCGCCTGGGTCAGCTCGGTCTGGCCGTTGCCCTGCACGCCGGCCACGGCGAGGATCTCCCCGGGGGCCACGTCGAAGCTCACACCGTCCAGCACCACGAGACCGTTGTCCCCCACCACCGTGAGGTCGCGCACCTCGAGGGCGGCTCCGCTCGGCAGGACGGGCTCCTTCTCCACCGTGAGGGAGACCTTCCGGCCCACCATCAGGGCCGCCAGCTCCTCCGTGGACGCCTCGGGTCCCACGTGCCCCACCACCTCGCCGCGGCGGATCACGGTGATCACGTCCGAGACGGCTCGCACCTCCCGCAGCTTGTGGGAGATGAACACGATGGAGGTGCCGCCGTCCCGCAGCTGGCGCATGATCTGCAGCAGCTCGTCCGTCTCCCGGGGGGTGAGCACGGCCGTGGGCTCGTCCAGGATCAGCACCTGCGCGTCACGCACGAGCGCCTTGATGATCTCCACGCGCTGCTGCACGCCCACGGGCAGGTCCTCGACCACGGCGTCGGGGTCCACGTCGAAGCCGTAGCGCCGGGAGATCTCCCGGATCCTGGCCCGCGTGGTCTCCAGGTCGAGGGACATCCCCCGGGTGCTCTCGTGCCCCAGCGCCACGTTCTCCGCGACCGTGAAGACCGGGACGAGCATGAAGTGCTGGTGCACCATGCCGATCCCGGCCGCCATGGCGTCACCGGGGCCGCTGAACCTCACGGGTTCACCGTCGATCTCCACGTTTCCGGACGTGGGTTCGTAGAGACCGTAGAGGACGTTCATGAGCGTGGACTTGCCCGCTCCGTTCTCCCCCAGCAGACAGTGGATCTGGTGGGGTTCCACCGTCAGGTTCACACGGTTGTTGGCGGTGAAGTCACCGAACCTCTTGGTGACGTCCGTGAGTTTCAGCTGCACGTTCTTCGCTCCTGCCTGCGCGCTCGGTCAGGACTTGGGTGCGTTCTCGGACTCCACCGTGACCTTGCCGTCGATGATGTCCTGCTTCAGCTGCTGGACCTCCTTGTCGAGGTCCTCCCCCACCTTCGACTCCTGGTCGTGGTACGGCGCGAGGCCCACCCCGCCGTTCTCGAGGGTGCCCACGTACTGCGCGTTGTCGAAGTTGCCGTCCGCCGCCTGCGTGACGACGTCCTCCACGGAGGTGGACATCTCCTTCAGCACGGAGGTGAGCAGGAACTCCTTGCCGGAGTCGAGGGTCTCGTAGCCGTCCGTGTCCGGCCAGATCAGCCGCACGTTCTTGTTGCCCTTGTTCGCCTCGACCACCGCGTCCACGGTGCCCTGGGCGGCCTGACCCGCGACCGGGAGCACCACGTCGGCGCCGTCACCGATGAGGTTCTGGGTCACGGTCTTGGCCTTGGAGGAGTCCTGGAAGGAGCTCAGGAACGTGCCGTTCTGCGAGTCCTTGTTCCAGCCGAGGACCTTGACGTCCTTCTTGTTCTTCTCGTTGTAGTACTTCACGCCGTCCGAGAAGCCGTCCATGAACACGGTCACGGTGGGGATGTCCATGCCGCCGTAGGTGGCCACCTTGCCGGTCTCGGAGCTGCCGGCCGCGAGGTAGCCGGCCAGGAAGGCCGCCTCCGCGGTGTTGTACACGATCGGCTTCACGTTGTCGGCCTTGATCGAGTTGTCGTCCACGATCGCGAAGTGCTTGTCGGGGTTGGCCTCCGCAACCTTCTTGGTGGTGTCCGCGAGCAGGAAGCCCACGGACACGGTGAGGTTGCAGCCCTGCTGCGCCATGGAGGTCAGATTGGGCTCGAACTCCGTCTCGGACTGGGACTCGGCCTGGCTGACCTTGATGCCCTTGTGCTCCTCGGCCGCCTTGAGACCCTCGTACGAGCTCTGGTTGAACGAGCGGTCCTGGAAGCCACCGTCGTCGGAGACGATGCAACCCTTGAAGTCGGAGGCCTGGGCGCTGCTGTCCCCGGAGCTGTCCGGTGCGGCACCGCAACCGGCCAGGGTGAGGCCGGTCAGCCCGGCCAGTCCGAGGGCGCCGAGGGTGCGGAAACGTCGAGTGGTCATGGGGTCCTCCGGTGGGATCGGGCTGGGGGCGCGAAGAGCCGGGCCCTCGCACCGCGGAGGAACCGCGAGAAGGACGTGACCCGGATCATAGGTCCGCTCAGTGTAGCCCCATAACTCCCTGGCAGTGCGCCGGGTCCCGGCGTGTCAGCCCTCGGGCCGCTCCGGAACCTGTGCCGCATCCGTCAGCTCGCGCACCCGCAGCCGGACCGCCCGCAGCGCGGCGGAGGCCATGACCTGCACGCCGCACCGGATGGCCTCCTCCTGCGGGACGTAGTCGGACTGGTGCAGGTCGTACGTGCGGCCACCCGGTTCACGGGTGCCCAGGCGCATCATGGCGCCGGGCACGTGCTGCAGGAACCACGCGAAGTCCTCCCCGCCCATGGACTGCTCCACCAGCAGGATGCTCTCCTCCCCCAGCTCCGCGCGGGCAGCGATCTCCAGCAGGGTGGTCTCGGTCTCGCCGTTGACCACGGGCGGCACGCCGCGGATGTGCTCGAGGTCCACATTGACTCCGTACGGGGCCGCAACCTGCCCCACGACCTCGTCGAGCATCTCCCCGGCCTGGTACCACGCGTCCGCGTCCAGGCAGCGCATGGTCCCGGCCATGAAGCCGGACATGGGAATGGCGTTGGGTGCCACCCCGGCGTGGATCTGACCCCACACCACGGCCACGCCCGAGCGCACGTCCACCCGCCGGGAGAGCACCGCGGGGACGTCGATGGCGATCTGGCTCATCGCGTAGACCAGGTCCTCGGTCAGGTGGGGGCGCGAGGTGTGCCCGCCGCGGCCCGAGAGCTCGATCCGGATGGTGTCGGACGCGGAGGTGATCGCACCGATCCGGGTCCCCACCTGCCCCACGTCCAGCTTGGGCTCGCAGTGCAGCGCGAACATCCGGGGCACGCCGGCCAGCACGTTCTGCTTGATGATGCTCAGCGCTCCGCCCGGCAGCTTCTCCTCGGCGGGCTGGAACACGATCCGCACGGTGCCCGCGAACGGCGAGGAGCGGTGCAGGTCCGCGAGCACCCGGGCCACCCCGAGCATCACGGTGGTGTGGATGTCGTGGCCGCACGCGTGCATCACACCCTCGTGGATGGACGCGTACTCCAGCCCCGTGTCCTCCAGGATCGGCAGCGCGTCGATGTCCGCGCGCAGCCCCACCATCACGGGCCCGCGACCCACGTCCACGTAGCATCCGGTGCGCTCGAACCGCACGGGGCGCAGACCGGAGGCCTCCAGGGCGTTCATGATCCGCTCGGTGGTGCGGTACTCCTCGTAGGAGAGCTCAGGGTGGCGGTGCACGTCGCGCCGGAAGCGGATCAGGTCCGGGAGGTAGTGGGAGAGCAGGGGCCCGATCGCGGGGGGCAGGCCGACGTCGTCGGCGGAGGGCAGCGGCAGATCCAACATGAGAGCCAGAGTACCGCCGTGGCGTCAGAGGACGTCCGTGTCCCCGTTGCGCTTGAGGGAGTCCACGGCGTTCTTCACGCGCTGGGCGTGCTCCGCGGTGGTGACCAGCAGGGCGTCCGGGGTGTCCACCACCACGATGTCCTCCACACCGATCAGCGCGATGAGCCGCCCGGTGTCCGAGACCACGATCCCGGAGGACTCGTCCGCGAGCACCCGGTTGTTCTGTCCCAGGATGGACACCTGCGAATCGGTCTGCGGGTCCACCTTGTTGAGGCGGTTGATCGCGGCGAAGTCCCCCACGTCCTCCCACGTGAAGTCCCCGGGGACCATGGCCACGGCTCCTGCGGCTGCCGCCGGCTCGGCCACGGCGTAGTCGATCGCGGTCTTGGTCAGGGTGGGCCAGACCTCGTCCACCACGGCGTCGCGCTCGGGGGTGTCCCAGGCGTCGGCGATCCGGTCCAGCCCCTTGGCCAGCTCGGGCTCGCTCTCGCGCAGGTACTCGAGCATGAGACCCACCGGTGCCACGAACATCCCCGCGTTCCACGTGTAGCGGCCACTGGCCACGTACTGCCGGGCGGTCCCCTCGTCCGGCTTCTCCACGAACTGCTCGACCGCGAGCGCGTGGGGTGCCTCCGCGAGCCCCAGGGACTCCCCCGCCTTGATGTACCCGAAGCCCGTGGCCGGGGAGGAGGGGGTGATGCCGATGGTCACGATCCGTCCGGTGTCCGCGGCCTGCACCGCCTCGCGGACCACCTCCTGGAACGCCTCCGCGGGCTCCACCACGTGGTCCGCGGCGAACGAGCCGATGATCGCCGTGGGATCGCGCCGGGCGATGAGCGTGCACGCGAGCCCGATCGCCGCCGCCGAGTCCTTGGGGGACGGCTCCAGCACGAGGTCGCCGTCCGTGAGCTCCGGCAGCTGCTCCTGCACCGCTCCCGCGTGCGAACGACCCGTGACCACCATGATGGGCCCGTCCGTCAGCGCGGCCAGCCGGTCGTAGGTGGCGCGCAGCAGGGACGAGCCCGAGCCGGTGAGGTCCAGCAGGAACTTGGGGGCGTCCGCGCGGGAGAGGGGCCACAGCCGTGAGCCCACGCCGCCCGCGGGAATGAACGGATGGAATCGTTGCAATGGCGAAGTCACGACCGTCAGTGTACGGCCAGACCCGCGCGGCTCCGCGGATCTCGAGCCTGTGACGTGCCCCCGGACGAGCGGCGTCCCCCGCCCGGGGGACGCCGCTGCCGTTGCACTCCCCGCCCCGTGGGAACCCCCGGGGAACGACGCCGCCGCGTCCGGTCCACGCGCCGGGTGCGCCGTCCGACGACGACGCCGGGACCCCTGCGGAACACCGCCCGGGGCCGCCCCTGGGAGCCGCGATTCGGGAATGTCGAACTGTGCTAATTCCGCGGCCCCGTGCGGTTTTCGGGATGGCGACACGTTGTCAGTGAACTCCCGGGAGGCTGGTATCTTTGACGAGAACTACCGCATCATCCATGACAGAGCCAGCCAGAGCTCCGCCATCGCCGTGCACCCGCGCGAGACCGCTACCGATTCTCACCGATCACCAGTGCGCACGACGACGAGCGACACAGGGAGGACATTCCGTGGCGAACTCATCCAGGGGCACCCTTTACCGCGGCCAGTACGGCATGTGGTCATGGGTTGCCCACCGTATTACCGGCGTGGCCATCTTCTTCTTCCTGCTGGTCCACGTCCTCGACACCGCTCTCGTGCGTGTATCCCCCGAGGCGTACAACGCAGTGATTGCCACCTACAAGAACCCCATCATGGGTCTGGGCGAGACCGGCCTGGTGGCCGCGATCGTGTACCACGCCTTCAATGGGCTTCGCATCATCCTGATCGACTTCTGGAAGGGCGGGACCAAGCACCAGAAGGGTCTCCTCTGGGGAGTCATCGCCCTGTGGGTCATCGTGATGATCCCCTTCCTCATCCGCCACCTGTCGATCGTTTTCGGGGGTTGATCCCATGAGCACTCCTCTCAAGACCAAGATCCAGGTCCCCCGCAGCCGGGACCTCGAGGTGGACGGTGTCAAGTACAACCGCGCATCCTCCTCCCGCAGCAGCTTCGAGATGTTCGCGTGGCTGTTCATGCGCATGTCCGGCGTGCTGCTCATCGTCCTCGTGTTCGGCCACCTCTTCGTCAACCTCATGGTGGGCGAGGGTGTGCACGCCGTGGACTTCGGCTTCGTGGGCGGCAAGTGGGCCAACCCGTTCTGGCAGGTCTGGGACCTGGTCATGCTGTGGCTGGCCATGCTCCACGGCACCAACGGCATGCGGACCATCATCGACGACTACGCCGCCCGCAGCACCACCCGCTTCTGGCTCAAGGTGCTGCTGTTCGTGGCCTCCGCGTTCGTCATCCTCCTGGGCACCATGGTGATCTTCACCTTCGATCCTTGCCCGGCCGGCGCTGATCCCTCGCTGCTGCCGTCCTTCTGCCCCGCGCAGTGACCCGGTGAACGGCGGGGCCCCCGGGCCCCGCCGTTCGCGGTCGTTCCGGACCACGCGTCCGGACCCCACACTTCTCCCACTCACCCACGTAGAAAGAACATCTGGTATGCAGGTTCACAAGTACGATGTGGTAATCGTCGGCGCCGGCGGCGCCGGCATGCGTGCCGCCATTGAGTCCGGCCAGCGCGCCCGCACTGCCGTACTGACCAAGCTCTACCCCACCCGCTCCCACACGGGTGCGGCACAGGGTGGCATGTGCGCGGCCCTCGCCAACGTCGAGGAGGACAACTGGGAGTGGCACACCTTCGACACCGTCAAGGGTGGCGACTACCTGGTGGACCAGGACGCCGCCGAGGTCATGGCCAAGGAGGCCATCGACGCGGTGCTCGACCTGGAGCACATGGGTCTGCCCTTCAACCGCACGCCCGAGGGCAAGATCGACCAGCGCCGCTTCGGCGGCCACACCCGTGACCACGGCAAGAGCCCGGTGCGCCGCGCGTGCTACGCCGCGGACCGCACGGGCCACATGATCCTGCAGACCCTCTACCAGACGTGCATCAAGCACAACGTGGAGTTCTTCAACGAGTTCTACGTCCTGGACCTCATCATGGTGGACACCCCCGAGGGGCGTCGCTCCGCCGGTGTGGTGGCCTACGACCTCGCCACCGGCGAGCTGCACGTGTTCCAGGCCAAGTCCGTGGTCTTCGCCTCGGGAGGCGCGGGCAAGGTCTTCAAGACCACCTCCAACGCCCACACCCTCACCGGTGACGGCATGGCCATCGCGTTCCGCAACGGACTGCCGCTGGAGGACATGGAGTTCGTCCAGTTCCACCCCACGGGACTCGCCGGTCTGGGGATCCTCGTCTCGGAGGCGGCCCGTGGTGAGGGCGGCATCCTGCGCAACGCGGACGGCGAGCGCTTCATGGAGCGCTACGCCCCCACCATCAAGGACCTCGCCCCGCGCGACATCGTGGCCCGGTCCATGGCCAACGAGGTGCGCGAGGGCCGCGGCTGCGGCCCCAACAAGGACTACGTGCTGCTGGACCTCACGCACCTGGAGCCCGCGCACATCGACGCCAAGCTCCCGGACATCACGGAGTTCGCCCGCACCTACCTGGGTGTGGAGCCCTACACCGAGCCGGTGCCCGTGTTCCCCACGGCGCACTACTGCATGGGTGGCATCCCCACCGACATCAAGGGCGAGGTCTTCCAGGACTCCGAGACCACGATCCCCGGCCTGTACGCCGCGGGTGAGGTGGCCTGCGTGTCCGTGCACGGCTCCAACCGCCTGGGCACCAACTCCCTGCTGGACATCAACGTGTTCGGCAAGCGCGCCGGGATCTTCGCGGCGGAGTACGCGCAGACCGCCGAGTTCCTGCCGGTCCCCGACGACGCCGTGGCACGCACCGAGGCGCTGCTGGACAACGCCCGCAGCCCCCACGGCAGCGAGAAGGTCGCGGCCATCCGCAAAGACCTGCAGGACACCATGGACCTGAACATGCAGGTGTTCCGCACGGCCGAGACCATCCAGCAGGCGCTGGAGGACATCGCGGCCCTGGAGGAGCGCTACGCCAACATCTCCATCCAGGACCAGGGCAAGCGCTTCAACCTGGACCTGCTGGAGGCCGTGGAACTGGGCTTCCTGCTGGAGCTCGCCAAGGTGATGTCCGTGGCGGCCCTGCACCGTGAGGAGTCCCGCGGCGGACACTTCCGCGAGGACTTCCCCGATCGTGACGATGAGAACTTCATGGTCCACTCCATGGTGTACGAAGACCCGTCGTCAGCCACCGCGGGTATCCGGCAGGAGACCAAGCCGGTGATCATGACCCGCTACGAGCCGATGGAGCGTAAGTACTGATGTCCACTGCAGTGACCGAGAACCAGAACCAGGACGCTCAGAAGCCCGACGCCGAGGGCGAAGAGGCCATCCCCACGTACGACGTGGTGCTGCGGGTCCGCCGGTACAACCCCGAGTTCGAGACCGAGGCGCACTGGGACGAGTGGCCCCTCACCATGTACGGCACCGACCGTGTGCTGGATGCCCTGCACAAGGTCAAGTGGGAGCTGGACGGCTCGCTGTCCTTCCGGCGCTCGTGCGCCCACGGCGTGTGCGGCTCCGATGCCATGCGCATCAACGGCCGCAACCGCCTGGCCTGCAAGACGCTGCTGAAGGACCTCGACCTGTCCAAGCCCATCCTCGTGGAGCCCATCAAGGGTCTGCCGTGCGAGAAGGACCTGATCGTGGACATGGAGCCGTTCTTCCAGTCCTACCGCGAGATCATGCCGTTCCTGGTGAACGAGGACCACACCCCCACCGGGGAGCGGTTCCAGTCCCAGGAGGACCGCGAGCGCTTCGACGACACCACCAAGTGCATCCTATGCGCGGCGTGCACGTCCTCGTGCCCCGTGTTCTGGACGGACGGGCAGTACTTCGGGCCCGCCGCGATCGTCAACGCGCACCGGTTCATCTTCGACTCGCGCGACCAGGCGGGTGACATGCGTCTGGAGATCCTCAACGACAAGGAAGGCGTGTGGCGCTGCCGCACCACCTTCAACTGCACCGAGGCGTGCCCCCGCGGCATCCAGGTGACCAAGGCCATCGCCGAGGTCAAGAAGGCGGTCTTCGCCTCCGCCCTGTGACCCTCCGGCGCAGCCGACAGGCCCCGGGATCCGTGCTGGATCCCGGGGCCTTCGTCATTGCCGCGAGTGCCCCGCGAGGATTCCCGAGCGGCACCCCCCGCCACGGCCAGGCACCGGCCTGCCTTCACGAGCGCGACGCATCAGCCGGCCCCCGCGGTCATCGGCGAGCGTTCCCGGAACCGCCGTGGACGGCCTGCCGTCCTACCGCGCGTCGGTGGGTGCGGGACGAGCGTGGAGGCCGGGACCGGGTGGGAGAGGGGCCCTACTGCGCGTCGGTGGGTGCGGGGCTGCTGCCCGAGGGGCGCCCGAAGTCGACGGGAGCCTCGTGGCCGAGCCCCCGTGCGGCGTCGGGAAGGGCGGATGCGGCCACGGCGGCCACTGCCCTGTCCTCGCGCTCGGGCTGGGCGCGGGCACCGCGGATGTCCGCCTGCACCACGGCCCCGGCGGCGGCGGAGAACAGCAGCACCTGGCCGTAGAAGTTGAACCACAGCAGAACGCCCACCAGCACGGCCACGGAGAGCAGGTAGGGGTTCTCCCCCGCCCGGCCGATGATCTCGCTGCCGCCGTAGCGCAGCACCTGGGACCCCAGGCCACCGATCACCACGGTGACCGCGAGCGCCTTGCGGTGCAGCTTGAGCTGGGCCACGCCGCGCACCAGGGTGAAGCTCATCAGGCAGTCCACGAGCAGCCCCACCGCGAACGTGATCGTGGACTTCACCCCGCCGTCGAGCCAGGGCTGCAGCGTGGTGAGTCCGATGTCCCCGAGCCACCCGATGATGCCGTCCACCGCACCCGAGGCGAAAATGCTCACGGTCGCGGAGGCCAGCAGCAGCAGGCCCACGACCACGAGCCAGCCGAGGTCCCGGGCCACGGCCGCCAGCGGAGCGCCGGGCGCCGGGGGCACCTCGAACATCCGGCGGGTCGCCAGGCGCACGCCGGCCACCCAGCGCCACGCGGTGTAGAGCAGCACCACCACGGCCACGGTGGAGGCCACGGAGAAGGGGCCGGTGTTCTCGAGCAGCTCCAGGGGGATCACTCCCCCGTGCCCGTCCCCCACGTCCAGCAGCCCGGGGATCTTCTCCGTCAGCCCCGCCACCAGGTTCTGCTGCAGCGGGGAGTTGGTCCCCAGGAACGTGGCCAGTGCCGCGAAGAAGATCACCAGCAGGGCGGTGGAGGCGAACAGGAGCTGGTAGGCCAGTCCCGCCGCCATGAGGGGACCGCCGTGGAACGTGTAGTGGCCCACGGTGCGCACCGGGGGCAGGGCCATGGCCCGGGCGAAGGCCCACGCGAAGAACGCGCCGGTGCGCCTCCCGACAGGGGCGCCTCGAGACGCCAGCTCCCGCCGCACGGCACGGAGCCGACGGTGCTCGGCGGTCAGCCCGGCGCGGTCCACGAGGGCGGGAACCACCGGGGGTGGGTCAGTGCGAGCCACGCTCGTCCGCACCCCGGTGGCCGAAGCACACGGTCTCTCGCACGTGCCACACGCCGTGCTCGTCGCCCTCGTACACGTGCACGCGGTCCACGAGGAAGCCCGCGCGATAGGTGCGCAGCATCTCCTGCGCCCGGTCCAGGGTCTCGTCGTCGAGCCCGTGGGCCAGGGTGACGTGCGGGTGGTACTCGAAGGGGGAGGCGGAGTCCATTCCGCTGCCGTGCAGGGCCCGGTGCAGGGCGAGGCACTGCTCGCGGCCGCGTTCCACGTCCAGGTAGACCACGGGGGTCACGGGCCGGAACGTGCCGGTCCCGTGGATCTCCAGGTGGAACGGCTTCCACCCGACCAGCACCCGGCGCACGTGCGCCACGAGCCGGTTCCACTCGCCACGGGACTCCGAGATCATGAGGGTGATGTGCGGGGAGACGCCCACGGCCGGGGAGTCCTCGAACGAGGCCCGCCAGTCCCGCAGCTCCTGGCCCGTGGGCTCGGGCAGCCGGATGACCACACCGGCGTAGACGTGCCCCGGGCGCACGGTGGGTGAGGTCTGCTGCTCGCTCACGCGATCCTCCTCGACTCGGCCGCGTTCCAGACTATCCCACCGTGTTCCGCGCAGTGCCTCAGGCTCCGGGGAGGAAGCCCATCCGCCCGTACACCTCGGCCAGGGTGCGGGACGCGATGTCCCTGCCCTTCTGGGCGCCCCGGGCGAGGAGACGGTCGAGCTCGGCGGGGTCGTCGAGCAGCTCCTGGGCGCGCTTCTGGATGGGGTCCATGGTCTGGGTGACCACCTCGGCGAGGTCCACCTTGAGGTGGCCGTACATCTTGCCCTCGTACTCGGCCTCCAGGGCATCCACGGTCGTGCCCGTCAGGGACGAGTAGATGGTCAGCAGGTTGGAGACACCCGGCTTCGCCTGGCGGTCGAAGCGCACCTCGGTGCCGTCGTCCGTGACCGCGGACTTGATCTTCTTGGCGTTGACCTTGGCGGGATCCAGCAGCCGGACCAGTCCCGAGTCCGAGGGAGCGGACTTGGACATCTTGGCCGTGGGGTTCTGCAGGTCGTAGACCTTGGCGGAATTCTCCAGGATCTTGGCGTCCGGCACGGTGAAGGTCTCGCCGAACCGGGAGTTGAAGCGCTGCGCGAGGGTGCGGGTCAGCTCCAGGTGCTGGCGCTGGTCCTCCCCCACCGGAACCTGCTGGGCCTGGTACACCAGGATGTCCGCGGCCATCAGCACCGGGTAGGTGAACAGCCCCACCGTGGTGTTCTCCGCCCCCTGCTTCACGGACTTGTCCTTGAACTGGGTCATCCGCGCCGCCTCGCCGTAGCCGGTGATGCAGTTGAGCACCCACGCCAGCTGCGTGTGCTCGGGGACCTGGGACTGGATCAGCAGGGTGGAGCGCTCCGGGTCGATGCCCGCGGCAATGTACTGCGCGGCCGTCACACGGGTGCGCTCGGACATCGTGGCCGGATCCTGTCCGGTGGTGATGGAGTGCAGGTCCGCCACGAAGAACACGCAGTCGTTGTCGTCCTGCATGTCCACCCAGTTGCGCAGGGCCCCCACGTAGTTGCCCAGGTGCAGGGAGTCCGCGGAGGGCTGGACGCCGGAGACCACGCGCGGGATCTGGTTCACGGGGGTGCTCTGTTCGCTCACGGGGCTGTCTTCTTTCGTTCGTGCGCACCGCGCAGGGCCGCGGTGCGCGAAGGTGCGGGTGACGCGCCGCGTGCGTGCGGCGGCGTCGTGGTCGGGAGTGCGGGAGGTCGTGGTGGCCGGTGCGCGGGCGGCACGGGTGCGCCGGGCGCGGGGACCGGACCGTGGCCCGCCGCGGGGAGGGAGCCTCGCGGCGTCGAACCGGTGCTGCGGCTCAGGCGAGCCGGTAGTCCACCACGAGCGGTGCGTGGTCCGAGAACCGGACGTCGTAGCTCGCGGCCCGGTCCACCGCGGCGCTCTCGGCGCGCGCGGCCAGTCCGGGGGTGGCCATGTGGTAGTCGATGCGCCACCCGGCGTCCGTGTCGAACGCCTTGCCGCGGTAGGACCACCAGGTGTAGGGACCGGGGACGTCCCCGGCCAGGCTGCGGGCCACGTCCACGTAGCCCACGTCCCCGAAGAAGCGGTCGAAGTACGCGCGCTCCTCGGGCAGGAAACCGGCGTTCTTGACGTTGCCCTTCCAGTTCTTGATGTCCCGCTCGGTGTGGCCCACGTTGAGGTCCCCCACCACGAGCGCGTGGTCGGAGCCCTGCGCGAGCTGCGGCAGGCGCGTGAGCATGGCGTCCATGAAACGGTACTTGTCCGCCTGCTTGGGCGTGTCCACCTCACCGGAGTGCACGTAGGCGGAGACCAGGGTGAGCGTCTCGCCGTTGGGGAGCGTGAGGTCGTTCTCGACCCAGCGCCCGGAGTCGTCGAAGTACTCCTCGCCGATCCCCACGCGCGAGGCGGTGGGCAGCAGGGCGCCGTCGAACGCGTCCCGGCGGGTGGCGATCGCCACGCCCGCCCGCCCCTTGGCCGAGGCCTCGGCGTGCTGCACGTCCCAGACGTCCTCGTCCAGCAGCTCGCGCGTGATCTTGTCCGGTGCGCGCACCTCTTGCAGGCACAGCAGGTCCACGCCGCGAGGTGCCAGCCACTCGGCCATCCCGCGCCGGTAGGCGGCCCGGATGCCGTTCACGTTCACCGTGGCAATGCGTACCCTCTGCCCTGAGTCAGCCATCCGTTGAGTCTCCTCGGTCGTTCATGATGTCTCGTGCGTCCCTGACGCGCAGGGACGACGCCGCCGGGCCCCGTCCCGCAGGATCAGTCCTCCACCGTACCGCTCACGGGGGTGCCGGAGTCGCGGAGGCTGCGCAGCCCGTTGGCCGCGGTCATGTCGATGGTCTCCAGGGCCCGACGGACCTGCTCGGGATCCGCCTCCGGGGAGGAGAGCTGCTCCTTGACCACCTTGGACTGCACCAGAATGACCTGCATGCCGTGGGCGAGCTTCTCGTCCCGCAGCGACCATCCCTCGCCCGCCGCGGACGTGGCGGGCGCACGGCCGTGCTGGGCCTGGAACTGTTCCTGGGCCTGGCGCACCTGCTCCCGTCCGAACACGGCGGCCTTGCGGACCATGTACAGCGCCCACGCGGCGAGCATGAGCCAGCCCAGGGCGATGCCCGCGAGGATCCAGCCCAGCAGCGTGTTGGCGTTGGCGGCCTCGATCAGGGCGACCACGAAGATCACCACGAGCACGGCCAGCCCGATCAGGGTGCCCCACAGCGCGGTGCGTCCCGAGCGGGGTGAGCGTCTGGTGTCGGCGGGGTGGGCGGCGGGAGATCCGATGGGCTGCATGGGGTCATTGTCTCAAACCCTGCTGTGCGTACCGAATCGCGCGGGTCCGGGCCGCGCGGCGGCGTCGTGCCCGTGGCGCTCGTCCCCGGACAGGAGTATCAAAGGAGGGTGAGTCACGACCCCGCACCTTCCCCGCACTCCCACGACGCCGACACCACGACCTCCCAGAACTCTCCACGTCCCGACGCCTCCGGGGGCGAGCCGGAGGAGCTGAGCCCCGCCGCGCGCCGGCGTGTCCTGGGGGTGCTGCTCGTGCCGCTGTTCATGTCCCTGATCAGCGTGTCCATCGTGAACGTGACGCTGAGCTCCATCCAGCAGGACCTGCACGCGAGCGCCTCCGCCCTGCAGTGGGTGCTCACCGGCTACGCCCTGGCCTTCGGCGTCCTGCTGGTGGCCAGCGGGCGGGCAGGGGACGTCTTCGGGCGCCGCAAGCTGTTCGTCGGGGGCATCGCCGTGTTCGCCGGCGCGTCCCTGCTGTGCGGGCTGGCACCGAACACCACGGTGCTCAACATCGGGCGCGTGGTCCAGGGGCTGGGCTCCGGCATGCTCAACCCCCAGACCGTGGGCATGATCCAGCAGTACTTCCGGGGCCGGGAACGCGCCCGCGCCTTCGGGCTCTTCGGCTCCGTGGTGGGGGTCGCGGTGGCGATCGGGCCCACGCTGGGCGGCCTGCTCATCCAGGTGCTGGGACCCGGCACCGGGTGGCGCGCCGCGTTCCTGGTGAACGTCCCCATCGCGGTGCTCGCGATCGTGCTGGCCATGCTGTGGCTGCCCCGTCAGCCCCGCCGCCCCGGCCGCGTGGACATGGATCCCGTGGGGGTCGGCGTGTTCGGCATCGCCGTGCTCGCGCTGCTGCTGCCCTTCGTCGAGGCCCGGGTGAGCCCCTGGATCTGGCTGTCGCTGCCCGTGGGCCTGCTCCTGGTCTTCCTCTGGGTGCGCTGGGAACGCCGGTACAAGACCGCTGGCGGCTCGCCCATGGTGGACCTGGAGCTGTTCCGCACCGCGAGCTTCAGCTACGGGAGCCTGCTGATCTCCATCTACTTCCTGGGCGTCACGAGCGTGTGGATCGTCGTGGCCATGTACGCCCAGCAGGGCCTCGGGCGCACCGCCCTGGAGTCCGGGACCCTGGGCCTGCCGGCCTCCATCCTCTCCGCCGTCATCGCTCCGCTCTCCGGGCGCGCGGTGCTGCGCTGGGGGCGCACCGTGGTGGTCGTCGGCATGGGCGTGGCACTGTCCGGGATCCTGCTGTCGGTGCTCGTGGCCTACGGCATGAGCCACTGGGGCTGGCACATCGCCGCGTTCTACGCCTCGCTCGCGTTCATCGGCGCGGGGCAGGGCGCCGTGATGGCCCCCAACCAGACCCTGAGCTTCGCGGACGTGCCCCTGAAGTTCGCCGGGGCCGCGGGCGGGGTCCTGCAGACGGGTCAGCGCATGGGCACCGCGATCGGCACCGCCCTGATCACGGCCGTCACGTTCGCGGTGCTCGAGCTCGCGGACTGGAACACCGCGTTCGCGGCCGCCTTCGGGGTGATCGCCCTGGTGGTGCTGCTCGCCATGGCGGTGGCCGTGGCGGACGGGCGACGCCGCACGGCGGCCGCCCGCGCCTGAACACCGCCCGGGATGGAACGACGCCGCCCGGCGGCCTCGCGGAGGAGGCGACCGGGCGGCGTCGTGGACGGCCGGAGGGTTCAGGCCTCCCCGGCAACCTGCCGTTCGCAGGACTCGACCACGTTGACCAGCAGCATGGCGCGCGTCATGGGACCCACACCGCCGGGATTCGGGGACAACCAGGACGCGACCTCCGCGGCCGCGGGGTCGATGTCACCCGTGAGCCTGCCCTTGCCCGTCTCCGGGTCCGGCACGCGGGAGACGCCCACGTCCAGCAGCACGGCGCCGGGCTTGACCTGCTCGGCGGTGACCATGTGCGGGCGGCCCGCCGCGGCCACCACCACGTCCGCCCGCGCGAGCAGCTCGGGCAGGTTCTGCGTACCCGTGTGCGCGAGGGTGACCGTCGCGTTGATCTCCCGACGGGTGAGCAGCAGGCCCATGGGACGGCCCACGGTCACGCCGCGGCCGATCACGAGCACCTCGCGCCCCGCGAGCTCCACCCCATGGCGGGTGAGCAGCTCCACGATCCCGTGCGGGGTGCACGGCAGCGGGGAGGTCATCGGCTCGCTGACGTTGAGGACCAGGCGCCCCAGGTTGGTGGGGTGCAGCCCGTCCGCGTCCTTGGCCGGGTCGATGCGCTCCAGGATCGCGTTGGTGTCCATGTGCTCCGGCAACGGGAGCTGCACGATGTAGCCGGTGCACTGCGGGTCCTCGTTGAGCTCGTCGATGACGTGCTCGAGCTCCTCCTGGGACGCGTCCGCCGGAAGCTCCCTGCGGATCGAGGCCAGGCCCACCTGCTCGCAGTCGCGGTGCTTGCCCGCCACGTACGAGCGCGATCCGGGATCGTCGCCCACGAGCACCGTGCCGAGACCGGGGACCGCGCCGCGCTTCCGCAGCCGCCCGACCCGCTCGGTCAGCTCGTCCTTGATCTGGGCCGCCGTGGCCCTGCCGTCGAGGATGCTGGCCGTCACCTCACCACTCCTCGAGGCCGGGGTACAGCGGGAACTGCCCGGTGAGCGCGTCCACCCGGGAGCGCAGCGCGTCGATGTCCGCGCCGGGCATGAGCGCCTGCGCGATCACGTCCGCGACCTCGGTGAACTCGGTGGCCCCGAAACCGCGGGTGGCCAGAGCGGGCGTGCCGATCCGCAGGCCCGAGGTGACCATGGGCGGGCGGGGGTCCCACGGCACCGCGTTGCGGTTCACCGTGATGCCCGCGCGGTGCAGCAGGTCCTCGGCCTGCTTGCCGTCCAGCTCTGAGTTCCGCAGGTCCACGAGCACCAGGTGCACGTCCGTGCCGCCGGTCAGCACGGAGACGCCGTGCTCGTCGACGTCCGGTGCGGTGAGCCGCTCGGCGAGGATCTGGGCGCCCTCGATGGTGCGCTGCTGGCGCTCCCGGAAGGCCTCCGTGGCGGCGATCTTGAAGGCCACCGCCTTGCCCGCGATCGCGTGCATGAGCGGGCCGCCCTGCTGACCCGGGAACACCGCGGAGTCGATCTTCTTCTTGAGGTCCGCCTCGCAGAGGATCACGCCGGAGCGCGGGCCCGCCAGAGTTTTGTGCACCGTGGAGGTGGTCACGTGGGCGTGCGGCACCGGGTTGGGGTGCAGGCCCGCGGCCACCAGACCGGCGAAGTGGGCCATGTCCACCCACAGCTTGGCGCCCACCTCGTCCGCGATGGAGCGGAAGGCCTCGAAGTCCAGCTGGCGCGAGTACGCGGACCAGCCGGCCACGATCACGTTGGGGCGGGCCTCCAGGGCCTGCTCGCGCACCTTGTCCATGTCGATCCGGTAGCTGTCCGGGTCCACCTCGTACGCGGCGATGTTGTAGAGCTTGCCCGAGACGTTGATCTTCATGCCGTGGGTGAGGTGTCCGCCGTGGGCCAGCGAGAGGCCCATGAGGGTGTCACCGGGCTGCATGAGCGCGGCCATCACGGCGGTGTTGGCCTGCGCGCCGGAGTGGGGCTGCACGTTCGCGTGCTCGGCCCCGAACAGCTCGCACGCGCGGTCGCGGGCCAGGTTCTCCACCACGTCCACGTGCTCGCAGCCGCCGTAGTAGCGGCGCCCCGGGTAGCCCTCGGCGTACTTGTTGGTCAGCACGGAGCCCTGCGCCTCGAGCACGGCGCGCGGTGCGAAGTTCTCGGAGGCGATCATCTCCAGCGTGGAGCGCTGGCGGCCCAGCTCGTCGTCGATCGCGCGCGCCACGTCAGGATCCACCTGCGAGAGCGGCTGGTTGGTCACGGAGTCTGCCGGGGTCGGCGTCATGCTCCACCTTCTTCGTCGTCGGTAGGGTCCGCACCAGCATATCCGTGTGCCGTCCGGTTGCTGTTCGGTGCATCACACGGATCCCGCCGGGCCGGGCCAGGCGTCCCGGGCGTGCTGCCGCCGCGTGTCCGGTTCCGGCCCGGCACCGGTGGGGTGGAGCCCGGTGTGGTACGCGGGGGACCAATGCCGGTAACGTGTGTGCCCGAGCCGTTCGCGGAGGACCCGCGCGGTCGACGCACTGCCGGGCCGCCGTCGTCCCAGGACGTGGCGAGCATCCGCACCGTCCCTTTCACCACCCTGTTGCCTGTGCTAGGAGTAGCCGCGCCGTGAACGTCCTTCCCACCGCCCCGTTCACCGCCGCCATGCCCCGGGTGACGGACGGCCACGCGCCGTCGGAACCCGTGGACGTGCTGCGCACCCGCTACGCCGCCGTGATCTTCGACATGGACGGCGTGGTCACGGACACCGCCGGCGTGCACGCCCGGGCGTGGAAGAAGCTGTTCGACCAGCTGCTCCAGGATCCCCGGCTCGAGCCCGCGGAACCGGGCGGCCGGGTGGAGCGCGGGCCCTTCGACATGGCCGGCGAGTACCGCACCCACGTGGACGGCCGACGCCGCGAGGACGGTGTGCGCGCGCTGCTCGCCGCCCGCGGGGCGGCTCTCCCGGAGGCGGAGAACCACGCGGACCCGCAGCCCGGGGACTGGACCGTGCAGGGGCAGGCGAGCGCCAAGGACGGGTTCTTCCACGAGGAGCTCGCCACCCACGGGGTGCGTGTCTTCGAGGGCACCGTGGCGCTGATCGGGCGGCTGCGGGACAGCGGCGTCCCTGTGGGACTCGTGACCGCGAGCCGCAACAGCGCCGTGGTGCTGACGGCCGCCGGGTTGCAGGACTCCTTCGACCGGATCGTGGACGGCAACTGGGCGGCGGAGAACGGCCTGCCCGGCAAGCCCGCACCGGACACCTTCCTGGAGTGCGCCCGGCTGCTCGGGGTGGACCCCGCGGACGCCGTGGTCGTGGAGGACGCCGTGGCCGGTGTCCAGGCGGGCGCCGCGGGAGGCTTCGGCCTGGTGGTGGGCGTCAACCGCGACGGCGCCCGCGAGCGTCTCTACCGCGCCGGTGCCCACGTGGTGCTCAACGACGTGTCCGAGCTGGACCTGGGGGCCCGCCGGGACGACACCTGGCGGCTCGTCTTCGACGGCTTCGACCCCGCCACCGAGGCCCGCCGCGAGGCGCTGCTGACGCTGGCCAACGGCTACATGGGCGTGCGCGGAGCGGCGTGCGAGTTCCCCGCCAACGGCGTGCACTACCCGGGCACGTACCTGGCCGGCGTGTTCAACCGCGTCCTGAGCCACGTCAACGGGCGGGACGTGGAGCACGAGTCCATGGTCAACGCCCCCAACTGGCTCCACCTGGACCTGCGGTTCTCGGACGGCCGCTGGTGGTCCGAGGGCGGGCTGCGCGCATCGCAGGAGCGTGTGGAGCTGGATCTGCGCCGGGGTGTGCTGATCCGCACGCTCGTGCTCACGGACGCCGAGGCCGATCCAGCGGATCCGGAGCCCGAGCGCAGTCTCGAGGTCGAGCAGCGCCGCCTCGTGTCCCTGCGCTACCGCCACCTGGGAGCCCAGGAGACGCGCATCGTCTCGCGCGGCTACCGGGGGCGGCTGCACGTGCGCACGGGGGTGGACCCGGCGGTGACCAACAGCGGCGTGGCCGAGTACCGCGAGCTCAACTCCCACCACCTCCTGCTGCTGGACTCCACCACGCTGCCGGACGAGCACGAGACCCTGCTGTCCCTCGTGCGCACGTCCCAGTCCAAGATCGAGATCGCCATGGCGCAGCGCACGCGCATCGAGTGCGAGGGCGCGGTGACCGAGCGCCGCGAGGTGCGCCCCGGTGGCATCGAGTTCCGCCGCCACACCGTGCAGGTGACGCCGTGGAGCCCCGTGCTCGTGGACAGCACCACCGCCGTGGTCACGAGCCGCGACGCCGCGATCGGCTCGCCGCGGGACGGGGCGCTCGCCGAGCTCAACCGCACGCCGTTCGGGGTGCGCAAGCTGCTCGCGTCCCACGAGATCGAGTGGGCCCGGTTCTGGGACCGCTACGAGGTCACCCTGGAGTCCACCGAGGACACACCGGAACACCTGAGCACCCAGCTCGCCGTGCGCACCCACCTCTACCACGCCGCGCAGACTCTCGCCCCGCACCTGACCCTGCGCGACGCCGGTGTCCCGGCCCGTGGTCTGCACGGCGAGGGCTACCGCGGACACATCTTCTGGGACGAGCTGTTCATCCTGCCCGTGATCAACATGCGCCAGCCGCACGTGACCCGCTCCCTGCTCTCCTACCGCTGGCGGCGCCTGGCCATGGCCCAGCAGCGGGCCCAGGAGATCGGTCTCTACGGTGCGGCGTTCCCCTGGCAGTCCGGTTCCGACGGACGGGAGGAGACTCCCCCGGAGCTGTACAACCACCACTCCCGACGGTGGCTGCCGGACAACTCCTGGCGGCAGTTCCACGTGGGTCTGGCCATCGCCTACAACGCGTGGGTGTACTACGAGTCCTCCGGTGACATCGACTGGCTCTCCGGGCAGGGAGCGGAGCTGATCATCGGGATCACCCGTCTGTTCGCGTCCCTGGCGGAGTACGACTCCCACGACGGCCGGTACCACATCGCCGGGGTCATGGGCCCGGACGAGTACCACGACGGCCCCGCGGGCCAGCACGGTGGCGGTCTGAAGGACAACGCCTACACCAACGTGCTCGCCTCGTGGCTGTTCCGCCACTCCGCACACATCTTCAACGACATGGTGGAGCACCAGCGGGAGTACCTGGAGTCCCGCTTCGAGATCTCCCCCCAGGAGGTCCAGACCTGGCTCAACATGGCCAAGAACATGTACGTCCCGTTCAACGCGGACGGCACGATCGCCCAGTTCGAGGGCTACGACGAGCTCGCGGAACTGGACTGGGACTTCTACCGCAGCAAGTACCGCAACATCGGCCGCCTGGACCTGCTCCTCGAGAACGAGGGGGACATGACCAACAACTACAAGCTGACCAAGCAGGCGGACACCATCATGCTGGTGTACCTGCTGGGTCCGGAGGGTGTGATCGAGGAGCTCGCCCGCATGGGCTACACCACGGACCTGGACGCCGTGCAGCGCACCGTGGACCACTACATCGCCCGTTCCTCGAACGGCTCGTCCCTGTCCCGCGTGGTCAACGCCGCGGTGCTCGCGTGGCTGGACCCGGACCGCTCGTGGGGCTCGTTCCAGGACGCCCTGATGGTCGACCTGGACGACACCCAGGGCGGCACCACGGGCGAGGGCATCCACCTGGGAGCCATGGCCGGCTCCGTGGACGTGGTCACTCGGGCGTACGCCGGGCTGCGCGTGCGCGGCGACTGGCTCGAGTTCCAGCCGGCCCTGCCGCGTGAGATCGAGGCCGTGGACTTCACCGTCCTCTACTACGGCCAGGTCATCGAGGTCTCCCTGGACCACGACATCCTGGAGCTGGAGGGCAGCTCCGTGAAGGCGGATCCGGTGACCATCCACGTCAACGACGCCGAGTACGTGCTCAAGGGCGGGCAGAAGATCTCCGTGTCCCTGCGCCACCGTGAGTCGCGCCGCCCGGAGAAGGCCACCGCGGCCCTGCGCCGCCGGTTCATCTCGGACGCCGGCGAGTCCTGAGGCACGGCGGGCGACGCCGCCCGGGCGGGCACGGCGGCGTCGTGACCCGCACTAGACTGTGGTCCATGACCCACAGTGCTTCTCCCTCGCCCGACGCCGCCCGCGTACCGCTCATCCTCTCGTACGGCCAGAGCCGCCCGGTGGTCGCGGAGACGGCTTTCGTGGCGCCCAACGCGACCCTCGTGGGGGACGTCTCGGTGGGCGCGGGCGCGGGGATCTTCTACGGCGCCGTGGTGCGCGGGGACCGTTCCCCGCTGCGGATCGGGGCGAACTCGAACCTGCAGGACAACGTGACCGTCCACTCGGACCCGGAGCACCCCACCACGATCGGCGAGCGGGTGAGCGTGGGCCACGGCGCGGTGGTCCACGGCTGCACGCTGGAGGACGACGTCCTGGTGGGCATGAACGCCACCGTGCTCAACGGCGCCGTGGTGGGCAGCGGAAGCCTCATTGCGGCGGGCGCCGTGGTCCTGGAGGGGACCGAGGTGCCGCCGGGCTCCCTCGTGGCCGGCGTCCCGGGGAAGGTGCGTCGGGAGCTCACGGGTGAGGAGCGCCGCGCGGTGAGCCGCAACGCCCAGCACTACATCGTGCTCTCCCGGGAGCACCGCGCGCTGAACGCCTGACCGGGAAGCCCCCGAACACCACGGCGGCCCGGACTCGTGCAGTCCGGGCCGCCGCCGTGCCTCCCGGCTTCCAGCGGGCGCAACTCAGTGGAAGAAGTGGCGCGCTCCCGTGAGGTACATGGTCACGCCGGCGGCCTTGGCCGCCTCGACGACCTCCTCGTCCCGGATGGAGCCACCGGGCTGGACCACGGCGCGCACACCGGCGTCCAGCAGCACCTGCAGCCCGTCCGCGAACGGGAAGAACGCGTCCGACGCCGCCACGGCACCGCGGGCGCGCTGCGCACCGTCCTCGGCGAGCGTGTTGGCGCGCTCCACGGAGAGCCGGCACGAGTCCACGCGGTTGACCTGGCCCATGCCGATGCCCACCGAGGCGCCCTGGTTCGCGAGCAGGATCGCGTTGGACTTCACCGCGCGCAGGGAGCGCCACGCGAACTCGAGGTCCGCGAGGGTCTGCTCGTCCGCGGGCTCACCCGCGACCAGGGTCCAGTTCGCGGGGTCGTCACCGGGGGCGTCGAGGCGGTCCGCCTGCTGGATCAGCGCGCCACCGGAGACCCCGCGGACCTCGAGGGGATCCCGGTCGAAGCCGTCGGGCAGGGCGAGCAGGCGGATGTTCTTCTTGGCGGAGAGGATCTCCAGCGCCTCGGGCTCGAACTCCGGTGCCACGACCACCTCCGTGAACACGGGCTTGAGGCCGCGGGCCATCTCGGCCGTCACAGGGCGGTTGGCGGCCACCACTCCCCCGTAGGCGGAGAGCGGGTCGCACGCGTGCGCCTTGAGGTGGGCGTCCGCGATCGGGTCCGTGGCCCCGGGGGTGGCCACGGCCACGCCGCACGGGTTGTTGTGCTTGACCACGGCCACGGCCGGCTGCTCGTAGTCGTAGGCGGCACGCAGGGCGGCGTCCGCGTCCACGTAGTTGTTGTAGGACATGGCTTTGCCGTGCAGCTGCTCGGCCTGCGCGATGCCCGGCGAGGCGGCGTCGTCCGTGTAGAGCGCGGCCTTCTGGTGCGGGTTCTCGCCGTAGCGCAGGGACTCCGCGCGCTGCAGCGCGAGCCCGGCGTAGGGCGGCCAGAAGTTGGCCTCGGGGTCGTGGTCGAACTGCTGCGCGGTCCAGGTGGCCACGGCGGTGTCGTAGGCCGCGGTGTGGGCGAAGGCGGCCGCCGCGAGCCTGCGGCGGGCGGCGAGGTCGTAGCCGCCCTCCTGGGCGGCGCGCACCACGTCGGGGTAGCCCGCGGGGTCCACCACCACGGAGACGGCCGCGTGGTTCTTCGCGGCGGCGCGCACCATGGAGGGACCGCCGATGTCGATCTGCTCCACCACGGCGTCCTGGCCGGCACCCGAGCGCACCGTGTCCTGGAAGGGGTACAGGTTCACGACCACCAGGTCGAACGGCTCGATCTCCAGCTCCGACAGCTGCTGCACGTGCTCCGGCCTGCGGCGGTCCGCGAGGATGCCGGCGTGCACGCGCGGGTGCAGGGTCTTGACCCGCCCGTCCAGGCACTCCTGGAACCCGGTGACCTCGGCCACCTCGGTCACGGGGACCCCGGCGGCCTGGATGGTCTTCGCCGTGGAGCCGGTGGAGACGATGTCCACGCCGGCGTCGTGCAGCCCGCGGGCGAGCTCCTCGAGGCCGGTCTTGTCGTACACGGAGATCAGGGCGCGCTTGAGCGGCACACGGTTCAGGTCGGAAGTGTTCACGGACTCTCCAGGAAGACGTGGGGACGTGTGGTCCGGCGCGGTCCGTGCGGACGCGCCGCGAGCGGCGCGCCGTGGTCCGGGAGCCGCGGCTCCCGGAGGGGCCCGCCCCGGCGCGGGGCGACGGTGCGGGGCACCGCAGGACAGCGCCCGGACCAGTCTACGGCCGCGGCCGGACGCGCCGCCCGTGCGGCGGGCCGGGTCAGCGGGCGAGGTCGGCGAGGCAGTCCACGAGCAGCTGCCGCTCGGCGGTCTTGATGCGCTCGTGCAGCGTGTCCTCGGTGTCCTGCTCCCGCACGGGCACCGCCACCTGCGCGAGGATCGGCCCCGCGTCCACGTCCGCGACCACCTCGTGCACCGTGGCGCCCGTGAGCTTCACGCCGTAGACCAGGGCGTCACGCACCGCGTGCGCCCCCGGGAACGAGGGCAGCAGCGACGGGTGCGTGTTGACCACGAGCCCGGGGAACGCGGCCACGAACTCCGCGTCCACGATGCGCATGAAGCCCGCGAACACCACGCGGTCGGCGTGGTGGGAGGCCACCGCGCGCTCCAGGGCGCGGTTCCACTGCGCCCGGTCTGGGTGGTCCGCGGGGCGCACCAGGAACGTGGGGATCCCGGCGGCCTCAGCCCGTTCGAGCCCCGTGCACGGCCGGTCGGCGCCCACCGCGGCGATCTCCACGGGGGCGTCCCCGTGGTGCAGGTCGTCGATGACCGCCTGCAGATTCGTGCCGGACCCCGAGACCAGAACCACTATGCGCATGGGCCCATGCTAACGGCCGGGCCGGCCCGCGGACCCGGCGGAGGCACCCCCGCGCCTCGCCTACAGTGGTGGTCATGCAGGATTCGCCCCACCGCGGCACGCCGCCCCACGACAACGCTCCCGGCTCCCCCGATCCCTCGGGCCGTTCTGCGGCGGATGCCGCGCGCGTGAAGCTCGCCGCCACCGCGGCCGGGCTGGCCGTGCTGGCCTCCGCCTTCGTGAGCGGTGACGTGTGGGCCACGGTGCTCGGGATCGTCCTGGCCGTCGCGGGTGTGGTCCTGGGCATCGTGGCCCTCGCCCGGCTGCGGGGTTCCGCGGTCCGGCCCCTGGTGGTCTCCCTGTCGGTCATCGCGATCCTGTGGGGCACGCTCAACGCCTTCGGCGGCGGCAGCCGGCTGCTCGTGTGGCCGGCATCCGAGGCGTTCCAGGAGTGCACGGACCGGGCGCTCACGCTGTCCTCCACGTCGCAGTGCCAGCAGCAGCTCACCGACAACGTGTGGCGCCACCTCTCGGGCGATCCCGTGGAGACCGGCTTCCCCACGCAGCAGCCCTCGCCCGATCCCTCGGCGTCCGCCTCGTCGTCGCCCTCGCCGTCCGCGACGACCACCGGTACCGGGTCACCCGCCGCCACCCCGTCGAGCACCCCGTCCGGCACGCCCTCCGGCTGAGGCGCCGGGTGGGGCCGAGGGTCCGTCACGCGGGGAGCTAGCGCTCGTTCTCCCGGTCCATCGCGGCGAGCCGTGCGGCCTTGCGCTTGGCGGACCGGCGCTCGGCCCGACGCCGCTTGGCCTCCTCCCACGCGGACACCGCTGGTCGGTCCTCGGGCTCGGCACCCCGAGACGCCGCGGTGGACCCGCCGGTCGGGCGCCCGGCACGGGGCGTTTCCTCGCCCGGCCGGCCGGCCGTGACGGGCCGGTTGCGGGGCTCCATGGCGCTCCCGGGCTGCCCCGGGTTGCGTTCAGCGAGCGCCGAGGGTCCGTCGAGAGCACGTCCCGCGGTGCCGTCCGCGTCCTCCACGCCGGACGCGCCCGACGCCGCGGCGTCCTGTGGGGCGGGTTGCGCCCGGTTCCCGCGTCCCCCCAGGCGCCATCGTCGCGCACGGGGCGCGGGTTGCTCCGAGCCGTCCTCGGCGATCGTCTTCGCATCCGCGGGGTCCTCGGCGGGGCCGTCGACGACCCGGGTGACGGGGGCCGGGGCATGAGCCGTCGAGCCTCCGCCCGCTGCACCGCGAAGAGCGGAGATCCGGGTGCTCGAGCTCCGGGCGGCTGAGGAGCGGGGCTCGGGGACGCCGGCGTCAGAGTCCCAGGACGCCGGATCAGCGGTGCCCGCCGGTTCGGGTGCCCCGTGCCCGCCGCTCCCGTGCGGCGCGGGGGCCGGGACGGCGTCGTCGTCCGCGGTGGACCGCGCCCGGGAGCGGTAGCCCTCGTGCTCGAGCCAGGGCCCGAGCAGGTAGCCCACGGCGGCACCCACCGCGAGCTCAGCACCCAGCCACAGGAACACGGATCCGGCGTGCGGGCCGAAGTCCGTGAGCCGGCCGATGCCCAGCGAGCCGTGGGACAGCCACGCGAGCACCGAGACCAGCCCAGCTCCCACCGCCGCGATGAACACCACGGTCAGGATCGTGGAGAGCAGGAACGTGATCCAGCGCAGGGGCAGGCGGATGGCCATCCAGTCGTCCAGGTGGTTCTCCCCCTCCCGGCAGAACCACCAGCCCGCGAGCAGCCCGGCGATCACCGGAATCGCCAGCACACCCGGGGCGAAGGCCCACGGGTCGCCGGTGGGCACCGCCGCGAGCACCGGCACCTCGGGCAGGGGGCCGAGCGCGGTCTGGAACGGAGAGGTGAGGGTCCCGGTGCCCAGGGAGAATCCTGCGCCCGTGGCCCAGGCGAGTGCCCAGACCACCATGTTGGGCAGGTACCCGAGCTGCAGCGCGGTCAGGGCGGTGTCCCCCGCGGGATCCGTGCCGAGGTCCTGGTAGACGGCGAGGACGGCGTCCCAGTTCCAGGCGAGAGCCGCCGCGAGCAGCAGTGCGCCTCCCGCCACGGCGGCCACGGCGGCCAGGAAGCCCGCGCGGATCACGGCCCACACGTAGGAACCGGCCCACCGGGAGTACTGGCTCGTGCGCTGCAGCCAGGACGCGGCGTCGGCTCCGAGGACGGCCGCGAGGGAGCGGGAGACGCTCCACCCGCCCACCAGGGTTCCCAGTGCCACGGGCACGAGGGGACAGAGGGCCGCGGCCACGAGGTCCACCGAGACCTCCTCCGTGCGGCTGAGCAGACCCACGAGTGCGCCGAACACCGCGTAGCCGACCATGCCCGCGACGAACGGCAGCAGGAACTGGCCGCGCCAGCACGCCCGGGCGATCCGTCGTCCGGCAACCACCGAGAGGCCGAACGGGATCAGGGTGAGGCCCAGGGGGACCAGCGTGACGGTGCCACCGGTCTGCGAGAGACCCTCGACGGCCTGGATGGACAGTGGAGCCCCGTGGGACAGCAGCCACACCTGGCCCGCGAGCCGCAGGCTGCCCCCCGCGCCGAGGGTGTCCGAGCCGCCCGCGACCCAGACCGCGCCGAGCAGCAGGGCGCCCAGCAGCAGGCTCACCGCGGCGACCACCAGGAGTTCGATGACCCCCTGCAGCGGGAGGGGCATGGGGATGCCGTCGTCGCCGCGTCCGGGGCGGGGTTCGGCCGGGTCCTGGGCGGCGGAGGAGCCGCGGGCCCGCCAACGATCGCGTACGCCCGAGACGGCGCCGGGCACAGAGGGAAGTTTCATCTTCCCCATCCTCCCACGCCCGCGCCGTCCGTCCGGGCAGCGTTGTTCGTCCCGATTTCACCCGGGGGCCACCGTGGGGTGACGCTGCGGTGGGGCGCGGACCCCACCGTGGGAACCGTGAGAATCGCACTGGTGGCCGAACAGTTCCTCCCCCACGTCAACGGCGTCACCCACTCCGTGATCCGCGTCCTGGAGTACCTCCGCGACCGCGGCCACGAGGCCATGGTGATCGCCCCCTCGTACGAGAAGACCCTCTTCATGGGCTCGGTGGACCACGTGGACGGCGTGCGCATCGAGCGCATCCCGTCCCTGCCGCTGGCCGGGTACCCGGAGGTCCGGCTGGCCAGCTGCAGCGTGGCCCGCATGCAGCGCATCCTGAGCCGCTTCGCGCCGGACATCGTGCACGTGGCCTCCCCCTTCATCCTGGGCTGGCAGGCCATCCAGGCCGCCAACGGCCTCGGGGTGCCGTGCGTGGCCGTGTACCAGACGGACGTTCCCGGCTACGCCGCCCGCTACGGGGCCCCGGTGCTGGAGAAGGCCATGTGGTCCCACGTGCGCACCATGCACAACACCGCCACGCTCACCCTGGCGCCCTCCACGGCGTCCATCGCCGCGCTCCACGAGCACGGCGTGCAGCGGGTGCACCTGTGGCGCCGGGGTGTGGACACGGCCCGCTTCCGTCCCGAGCTGCGGGACCCCGCGTGGCGGGAGCGCGTGGGTGGCGGCCGGCGGCTCGTGGGATACGTGGGGCGCCTCGCCCCGGAGAAGCAGGTCGCGGACCTGGTGGTGCTGGACTCGCTGCCGGACACCCGCGTGGTCGTCATCGGCTCGGGCCCCGAGAAGGAGTCCCTGCGGGCGCTGCTGCCCAACGCCCACTTCGAGGGATTCCTCACGGGCACGGAGCTCGCCACCGCGATGGCCTCCCTGGACGTCTTCGTCCACCCGGGCGAGCACGAGACCTTCTGCCAGACCATCCAGGAGGCCATGGCCTCCGGCGTGCCCGTGGTGGCCGTGGGCCGCGGCGGTCCCCTGGACCTCGTGGACTCCTCCCGTACCGGGTGGCTCTACCGCCCCGGGGACACCGAGCAGCTGCGCGAGCGCGTCCGGGACCTCGTGGGCGACGACGCCAAGCGCCTCGCGTTCGCCCGCACCGCCCACCGCACGGTCCAGCCGCGCACGTGGGCCGGGGTGTGCGACCAGCTGCTCGAGCACTACGAACGGGCCCGCACGGTCAACGCGCGCCGGATCCGGGCGCGTGCCGGATCCGGCCTCGAGCGGACGGGATCTGCCGGTTCCCGGTGAGCATCCCCGGGGAACGGAGGATGTTCTGCGGTGCCGCACGTGCGCCCCGGCGTTCCCTTGCGGCACCGCGATTGCGGCAGATCTCGGCCACGCCGCACTCCCGCCATCCCGTGATCCGCGTCTCACGGGGTGCATTGGTTAAGTTTTGATGACATTCCCGGCCGGTCCCTGGCTCGCGCCCGGACGACCTGGCTACGCTCGAACCATCTTCACGAGATGCGCCTGCGCGAGGGCGGACACGCCCCTGCGCACCCCGAGCTCCAACTCGGCGCACGCCAACCCTCGGTCCAGGGGTGGATTGGATGACGAAGAGGCCGGGTCACACGCGTGGCTCCGGCAAGCAGCCAGAAAGCACAGAAGGCCACACACCATGAACAGCACAGCACAGCGACCATCGCACGGCACCGACGCCGGGACCGAGTCCCGCGAGCAGTGGGTGGACGTCACCGTCCGCGCAGACGTCGCCCACCAGCTCGTCTCCCTCACCGGGGCGGACGGCCACGAGCGCTCGTTCCGCACCGAGGACGTCCGCGAGCTCGCACTCGCCACCCAGCACACGCGCGGCCGGGGCCAGTGGTGCGCCAAGTACCGTCGCCTCCTCGTGCCGGGAGCGTCCCGGGTGACCGGCGGCATGCCGTTCTTCAAGCTGGAGCCGCTGCCGGCCTGAGCCGCCCCCACCGGGGCAAGGGCGCTCCGGCGGACGGCCGCCACCTGAACAGCACCGGGGCCCGGCACCACGCGCGAACCGCGCACGGTGCCGGGCCCCGGTCGTGTCCGGGAGCGGGCGGATCAGCGCCGGGTGCCCTGCCGGTCCTCGGCGATCAGCTCCGCGGCGCGCTCACCGATCATGTAGACCGTGATGTTGGGGTTCACGGTCACGAGCTCCGGCATCACGGACGCGTCCGCCACGCGCAGCCCGGTGACGCCCTTGACCCGCAGCTGGGGATCCAGCGGCGAGTCCGCGTCCTCCACCGGACCCATGCGGCACGAGCCTGCGGGGTGGTACACGGTGTTGTGGGTGCGGCGGATGTAGTCCGCGATCTCCTCGTCGCTCTGCACGTCCTCGCCCGGGAAGAGCTCCTTCCCGGCCCACTCGGACATGCCCTGCTGCGCCACGATCTCGCGGGCCCGGCGGATGCCCGCCGTCATGATCCGCATGTCGTAGCCCTCGGGATCCGTGAAGTAGCGGGGATCCACGCGGGGCTTGTCCCGGAAGTCCCGGGTGCGCAGCCGCACGGTGCCGCGCGAGCGGGCGTGCGTGACGTTCGGGGTCAGGCAGAACGCGTTGTCCGCCGTGGGGTAGCCCTGCCGGTAGGTGTGCATGTCGAAGTTCACGCTGCCGTAGTGCATCATCAGGTCCGGGCGGTCCAGGCCCTCGTCCACCTGGTCGAACACGCCGATCTCCCACCACTGGGTGGAGTCCTCCACCATGGGCTTCCTGGCCTCCCACTGGATCACCGCCTCCGGGTGGTCCTGCAGGTGGGAACCCACGCCCGGGGAGTCCACCAGGACGTCCACGCCCACCTCGGCCAGGTGCTCGGCCGGTCCGATGCCCGAGAGCATGAGCAGCTTGGGGGTGTCGATCGCCCCGGCGGAGACGACCACCTCGCGGCGCGCGGAGATGGTGTGCGCCTTGCCGAACGCGTTGTCGGTGACCTCCACGCCGGTCGCACGGCGGTCCTCGTCGAACAGCACGCGCTTGACCTGCGTGCCGGTGAGGATCGTGAGGTTCTCCCGGTCCTGCGCGGGGTGCAGGTAGCTCACGGAGGAGGACGAGCGGGTGCCGTCCTCCCGGGCGCTGATCTGGAAGAAGTTCGCGCCCTGGGCCACGGTCTTGCCGGTGTTGAAGTCCGCGCGGGGGATCCCGGCCTGCTCGGCGGCGTCCAGCAGGGCGACGCCGCTCGGGTCCGCCGGGGGCACGTTGCGCAGCCGCACGGGCCCGTCGTGGCCGTGGTGGGCGCCCGGGTCCTCGTTGTTCTCGAGCTTCTGGTACAGCCGGAACGCCAGCTCGGAGTTCCAGCCCTGCGCGCCGTGCTTCGTCTCCCACTCGTCCAGGTCCTCGGACGGCGCCCAGAACGCGATGCACGAGTTGTGGGACGAGCACCCGCCCAGCACCTTGGCGCGGGCCATGCGCATGAAGGAGTTGCCGTTCTCCTGCTCCTCCAGCGGGTAGTCCCAGTCGTGACCGGACTCCAGCAGCTCCATCCAGCGGTTGAGCTGCAGGACCTCCGGGTACCCGGCGTCGTGGTCGCCGGCCTCGAGCAGGGCCACGGTCACGTCCGGGTCCTCGCTCAGGCGGGCGGCGACGACCGCTCCCGCGGATCCTGCGCCCACGACCACGTAGTCGTACTCGGCAATGGTGTTCTTCTCGGTCATGTCTTCTCCCTTCGGTGGGTGCCCGACGCCGCGGTGCGGGACCGCGGCGTCGGTGCCGGTGAGGTGCTCCGGCGCGCCGGCCCGTCCAGCGGGCGGCTCAGCGCGCGGGGGGTTCCGTGCGTGCACACCGGCGCCGCGGCGTCGTCGTGCTCCGGTGGAACCCGCGGTGAGCTCAGTGCTGCGCGAACCAGCCGGTCACGGCGGGGCGGACGTTCTGGTAGACGTGCTTGGTCTCCTGGTACTCCCCCAGCCCGTCGTGGCCGAGCTCGCGGCCCACGCCGGACTGCTTCATGCCGCCCCACTCCGCCTGGGGCAGGTAGGGGTGGAAGTCGTTGATCCACACGGTGCCGTGGCGCAGCTTGCCCGCCACGCGCTGGGACTTGCCGGCGTCCTGGGACCACACCGCGCCGGCCAGTCCGTAGTGGGTGTCGTTGGCGATCGCCACGGCCTCCTCCTCGGTCCGGAAGGTCTCCACGGTCACGGTGGGACCGAAAGCCTCGTCGTGCACGCAGTCCATGTCCGGGGTGCACTGGTCGATCACCGTGGGCAGGTAGAAGAAGCCGTCCTCCAGCCGCAGGGAGCCGTCCGCGGAGGGGCCCTCGGCGAACGCGCCGCCGCAGCGGATGCGGGCGCCCTGCTCGCGGGCGTGCTCCACGTAGGCGTGCACCTTGTCACGGTGGGCGGCGGAGATCAGCGCGCCGGTCTCGGCCTTCTCGTCGAACGGCCCGCCCAGCAGGATGGCCTCGGCGCGCGCCACGAGGTCGGCCACGAAGCGCTCCGCGATGGACTCCTCGACCACGAGCCGCGCCCCGGCGGAGCACACCTGCCCCGAGTGCACGAACGCCGCGTTCAGGGCGTTGTCCAGGGCGGCGTCGTAGTCCGCGTCCGCGAAGACCACGTTGGGGTTCTTCCCGCCCAGCTCCAGCGCCACCTTCTTCACGGTGGCCGCGGCCTCCCGGGCGATCACGCGGCCCGTGACGAGCCCGCCGGTGAACGAGACCAGGTCCACGCGGGGGTCCGAGGACAGCGGCGCACCGGCCTGCGCACCGGCACCCAGCACGAGATTGGCCACGCCCGCGGGCAGCTCGAGCTCCTCGAGCACCTGCATCATGAGGATCGCGGTGTGCGGGGTCAGCTCCGCGGGCTTGAGCACGAACGTGTTGCCCGCCGCGAGCGCCGGCGCGATCTTCCACGCGGCCTGCAGCAGGGGATAGTTCCACGGGGTGATGAGACCGCACACGCCCACGGGCTCGTGGACCACGCGGCTCACCACGTCCGGGTCCCCGGCGTCGACGACGCGCCCGGCGTCGTCCGCGGCGATCCGGCCGAAGTGGTCGAAGCAGCTGGCGATGTCCACCATGTCCTGCTGGGACTCCTCGATCCGCTTGCCGGTGTCGAGGGACTCGGCGCGGGCGAACTCGTCCGCGCGCTCGCGCAGCCGGGCGGCCACGCGCAGCAGGAACGCGCCGCGCTCGGGGGCCGGGACGCCGGACCAGCGGCCGTCGTCGAAGGCCACGCGGGCCGCGCCGATCGCACGCTCGGTGTCCCGGGCCGTGGCCTCGGCCACGACCGCGACCTCGATGCCGTCCGCGGGGCAGTGGATGGTGCGGGTCCCGCCGTCGAGCGCGGGGACCCACTGGCCGTCGATGTACAGGGTGTTGCTCATGCGTTGTCCTCCTTGGTCGGGGAGCTGTCCACCGGGGCACCGGTCTCGGCCGCGGGGAGGCCGATCTGGGTGCTGCCCGGGTGCTCGTGGTTGAGCCGGATGAATTCCAGGTGACGCTCGTAGCAGTCCAGGGCGTCGTTGATGAGCTGCTCGGCGGTGTAGCCCAGCACGTCGTAGCCCAGAGAACCCGTGGCCGTGAAGACCTCCAGGCGGTAGTAGCGGTCCGAGTCCGGATTGGTGCGGAACCCGCCGAAGCCGGGGGTGGGGAACGCCACCGGGTGCACCCGGTAGACGAAGTCCCGCTCCGGGGCCAGGTCCACCGACAGGCACACCTGCTGCAGGGACGGGTTCTCCTCGACCGCGTCGGTGACCACGGTGACCGCCGCCCCGGACCCGCGCAGCTCCGCGGCCAGCGTGTCCAGCGCGGGGGCGGCCACGTCCTGCACGTACCGCTGGGCCGCGCGGGCGCCGGGATAGCTGCCCAGCCGGGACAGCCGTGCCCGCCAGTGCGTGTCCCGGCCGGTGCGCCCGGCCACGGCCGAGCGGCTGGCCACCACACCGGACTCGGCGGTGCTGACCTCCACGCGCAGGGCCCGCCACAGCCCCACCATGATCAGGTACATCACCACGGAGAACGGCAGACCCATGATCAGGGTGGCGTTCTGCAGCGTGGTCACACCGCCCACCAGGAGCATGGCCAGGGTCAGCACACCCGTGCCCACGGCCCAGAACACCCGCAGCCACTTGGGACCGTCCTGGTTGGGGTCGTCGATCCTGGACGTGAAGTTGCTCATCACGAGCGCCCCGGAGTCCGCGGACGTCACGTAGAAGAGCAGACCCGTGAACGTGGCGATCGAGGCGGCCAGCGTGGCCCCGGGGTACTGCTCCAGCAGCGAGTAGAACGCGCGCTCCGGGGTGTTCATGGCCACCTCGCCGAACTCCGTGTTGCCGCCCACCACGAGGTCCAGTGCCGAGTTCCCGAAGATCGAGATCCACAGCAGGATGAACGTGAACGGCACGGTCATGGTGCCCACCACGAACTGGCGCAGGGTGCGGCCGCGGGAGATCCGGGCCAGGAACAGCCCCACGAAGGGTGCCCACGCGATCCACCACGCCCAGAAGAACAGGGTCCAGGCGCTCATCCACTCCTGCGGCGCCTCGTAGGCGAACGTGTCCAGGGTCATGCCCGGGAAGCTGGCGATGAAGTCCCCCACGTTCATCACGATGGCGTCCAGCAGGAACGACGTGCGGCCCGCGAGCAGGACGTAGAGCATGAGCCCGATCGCCAGCACGATGTTCAGCTCGGAGAGCCGCCGGATCCCCTTGTCCACGCCGGACACGCACGAGACCACGGCCATGCCCACGCCCACCGCGATCAGGGCCGTCTGCACGGCGAGGTTCTCGGGAACGCCGAACAGGGACTTCAGCCCGTAGTTCAGCTGCACCACGCCGATCCCCAGGGAGGTGGCCACTCCGAAGACCGTGCCCAGCAGCGCGGCGGTGTCCACGGCGTCGCCGGCCACGCCGTGGATGCGTTTGCCCAGGATCGGGTAGAGGGCCGAGCGGATGCTGAGCGGCATGCCGAAGCGGTACGCGAAGTAGCCGAAGGCCATGCCCATCAGGGCGTACATGGCCCAGCCGGTGATGCCGTAGTGGAACAGGGTCCACACGACCGCCTGGCGTGCCGCCTCGAGGCTCTCCCCCTCCCCCGAGGGCGGCGCGAAGTACTGGCTCACGGGTTCGGAGACGGAGAAGAACATGAGGTCCACGCCGATGCCCGCCGCGAAGAGCATGGCGGTCCACGTGAACATGTTGAACTGCGGTCGTGCGTGGTCGGGGCCCATGCGGACCTTGCCGCCGCGGCTCGCGGCCACCATGACCACGAAGCCGATCACGACCGTGGCGGTGAGGATGTAGAACCACCCCAGGCGGGAGGCCACCCAGGCCACGACGCCGCCGATCACGGCGTCGGCCTGCTCGGGGGCGGCGATGGCCCACGCGGACAGGCCGATGATGACCGCGGCCGCCGCGATCAGGACTCGCCAGTTGACGGGCAGCCGGGTGGTGTCGGAGGCGGCTGCGGTGGTGACCGCCGTGGCGCCGGATGCGGACGAGGGCGGGGTCGAGGAATCACTCATGGGAACGATCTCACGTCTGGGCCGGACGTTGGGCGACCCGGGGTCGAGGCGTCGTGTTACCGATAAGTAGCAAAATTTCGGCCCTCCCACCTTAGGGCAGGCCCCGGGCGAGGGCACATCCGTGCCCCCGCCCGGTCTCCGTCATCCGAGCAGCTTGGCCACGAGCGCGCTCGCGAACTCCTCGGAGACGTCTCCGTAGTTCAGGGAGAAGTCCTCGTCCACGAGCGTGGGCAGCAGACCGGAGCACAGCACCGCGGCGCGGGCGTACAGCCCGGGCAGGGCGGCCCCGATCGGCACGGACAGCAGCCGCAGCTCGGGGTCGTGGCTGACCAGGGCGATCCCCAGCTCCCGAGCGGCCAGGTGCTTGCCCAGCCCCGAGGACACCTGCCTGCCGTGTCCGGACTCCACGTCCTCCGCCGTGCGGAACACGTAGCGCGTCTTGTGGTGGTGGTTGATCCGGTACAGCCCGGGGGTGTTGCGGTCCTCCGTGGCCTCCCACGTGGCGTCCGCGGGCACGAACTTCTCCGCCACGCCGTTGTACTGCATCTCGCGCAGCGGCAGCCCGGCCACCACCGAGGACAGCTGCGGGAGGGTGTCGAGCATGACCGGCCCGGCGTCGTACACCACGTCGCACATCCCCTCGGGCAGCATGCGCCCCAGGGAGTCGAGGTCCACGTCCACCAGCATGGTGGTGGCGTGGTCCTCGGGCGAGAGCACGACCACCTCACCGCCCTGCGCGGCGACGGCGCGGGTCACGGCCTCCTCCTGCTCGGCCTTCCAACCGCCCGTGAGCAGCACGGAGCCGTCCACGAGCTGCGTCAGCGCCGGGGAGCAGACCTGCCAGCGGCGCACCGTCCAGTTCTCGTCCCGGATGGTCTCCAGGAACCCCAGGGCCTGCAGGTGGCCCACGAACCACTCCTCGAACCGCTCGGAGTCCTCCAGCTGGCGCGCCACGATCGACAGGCTCGAGCGCTTGCCGCCGCCCAGGAACGTGAGCATGTCCTTGAAGGGTGCCCAGGAACCGGGGTACTCCCCCTCCTCCGGACCGATGAACTGCAGGGCTTCCACCGAGCCGGTCTGTCCCACGGCGGAGAGCTTGGTGAGGCGGCCGGGGTAGCGCTTGGTGAGCCCGCAGAACGTGCACCGCCCGAACACCCAGGGCGCCTTGGCCTTGGGGTCCATGGGCGGCAGGATCACCTTGTGCTTGCCCGTGACCATGCAGGAGACGTCCGGGGCCGTGGGCAGCTCGTTGCTGCGCTCGGGGAACATCTGCCCCTCCACGGACTCCCAGCCCGCGACCTCGGGCACCTCGGCCTCCGGCAGCTCGGCCTCGTAGGGGGTCATGTTGTCGAACGAGCCCTGGACGTACTCGTCCGGGATCTCGTCCCGGGTGACCGCGGTGACCGGCCACAGGGTCTCCTCGGCCACGTGCACCATCTCCCCCTCGTAGCCCAGGGAGCGCTGCGTGATGTAGTAGGAGCTGTCCCGGACCCGGAACTCGAGCCGCTGCTTGACGGTGCGCCCGGAGCGCAGCACCAGGGTGTAGTCGTTGGGCTTGAGGTGACCGTGCTCGGTGGCCAGCTCGGTGGCGCCCAGGCTCACCTGGAACGGGGGCACGCGGGGTACGGTCAGCTTGGTGCTCATGAGCTTGAACGAGTGCGGGTTGCGCCACTCGCACTCCACGCTCAACGGGTCGTCGCTGTCGGAGGTCACGGTGAGCTGGGGCGGGCGCAAGGCCGAGAACCGCTCCACGTCCCCGGGGATGCGCAGGCCGCCGGAGAGCGTCATGGCCGGGACCAGGCGGGGCACCAGGGCGGAGAAGTTGTCGTTGACCGTGAGCGCGGGATCGCCCGCGCGCAGCACCTGGACGTCGTCGAAGAGCACCCAGCCCTCGGCCACGCCGTTCTCCCCCGGTTCGACCAGGCGGTAGTCCGGGGAGGCGGAGTCGTCCAGGATGGCACGGACCTGCTCGACCCACTCGGGCTCGTTGCGGACCATGATGCGGCACGGCCACGCCGTGGGGACGTGGTCCACGGACAGGAAGGTGTCCGAGTACGCGTCCTTGGCGAAGACCACCACGGGCCGCGGGTTGCGGGTGAGCGTGAGCTCCCCCGCGGTCACGGTCAGCTGGCCCGAGAGCAGGGTGTCGCTGGTCATGCGCGCGCTGTAGGCGGAGATCCCCAGGAACGCGTCCCCGATGTAGTTCAGGAACATGGTCCGCGGACCGGCCGTGGTGGCCAGGTCCACCTCGCGGCCGGGAACCAACCGCTTGGGCACCACGAAGCCCAGCTCGTAGACCGGGTTGCCCACGTAGTCCGTGCCGTCCGTGAGGGACAGGCCCGGGCTGCGCGAGCCCAGGTGCCGTGAGCCTCGGGTGGCCGCGGCGGCGTCGTCGTCCGGGGAGGACTCCCACGCGGCGAGCTGGGCGAGTGCCACCTGCAGCGCAGGGTCGCGGGTGAGCGGGTTGGACCAGATGCTGCGCATGGACTTGGAGGCGTCCGTGTCCGCGATGTCCAGCCAGAAGTCGATATAGATCCCGAGTTCCTGCGCGCTCATGCCCTGCGCCGTGGTGAGCTCCAGGTCCTCGAACATCTGGTGCAGCTGGCGCAGCTCCGAGGGGCCGAACAGCGTCTGGGACAGCGCCAGGCCCACGGGCCGGTGGTTCACGGCGTACGCGGAGGGCAGGCCCAGCTGCCCGTCGAAGGCCTCGAGCCAGTAGCGCAGGGCGTCCCAGTAGGTCTCCGAGTCCTTGCGCACCGAGGACTCCAGGGCCTTGGCGTTGTCCTGCCCCGCCTGCAGCAGCACCGCGAGCGGGAGGTAGAACGTGGACACGGACTTCTTGCCCGTGCGGGCCGCGAGCGCGGACATGTGCCGTCCCGCGAGGGACAGCAGGGCCAGCAGCGCCACGATCGGCGGCGGGCCAATCTTCGTGAGGTCCTCGAGCTGGCGCCGGGACATCCGGTACCAGACCTCGGTGAGCTTGTTGAACGCGTCGAACATCGAGCGGCGGGAGCCGTCCGTGACCAGCAGCGGCGTCACGGAGTCCGCGAGCGCCCGCAGGGTGGACGGCCCGTCCAGGCCGAATTCGGAACCGATCTGCTCGAGCATCTTCTCGTCCAGGTCCAGCTGGACGAGCTCCCCCGCCGCGCGGGGGCCGAAGAACGCACGCGCCACGGCGTCGTTCCAGCGCAGGTACTCGACTTCCTGGGGTCCGGATGCAATCGCGTGGTCTCCCGTGCGGAAACCGGCAGCGTCAGCCACAAATCCTCCGTCTGCGCCGTGGGCGCTTCAGTCGTCACAGTCACCTCGAGTATAGGAGTCCGGGCCGTGCCGTCCCACGGGGGCCCGGGCGGAGATTCCCACGACGCCGCCGGGCCGCCTCCGCGCGGGCCCTCGCGCAGCCGTGTCCGTACCGGGCGGTACCGTAGTGCGCATGAGTGACGCCGCGCAGTTCCCCGATGCCCGCATGCCGGGTGGGGGCCCGGACTGGCGCAGCGAACTCTCCCGCATCGTCCCCGGCACCGCCTCGGAGCGCGTGGTCTCCGACCCCGACGACGCCCCGGGCGTCGCACTCGAACTGGACCTCTCCCGCGTGCAGAACCGCGCCCCCAGGGCGTGGCGGAGCTCACTCGGGGAACTGCCCCTCGCACTGACCGCGCGGCCCGTGCTGCGCGGGCGCCGCGGCTGGGTGCAGAGCGGCATCGACTGGGGGAACCTGGCCTCCCACGTCCGCGCGGGACGGCTGGGCCCCGAGCAGCTGGACTGGTTCGAGGAGCTGCGCGCCCTGTCCGAGTCCCACCGGGGCAGCTACGCCGCCGAACGCCACCAGCTGCACGTGGAGCGCTACACCTCTCCCCTGCTGTGGCCCATCCTGTCGCGCGCCGACGCCCTGGGCATCCCCCTCGTGTCCCGCGGCTCGGGAGCCCCCGTGGTGCTGGAGCACGAGGGGCGCTTCGAGGTGCGGGTGGACCCGGGCGAGCACGGGGAGCTGAGCCTGCGCCCGCAGCTGATCGTGGGCGAGCACGAGGTGCCCCTGCGCTGGGCCCACATCATCGGTCAGCCCGGTCACGGGCTGTTCTACCCCGAGGCCTCCCCTGCGGCGCTCGAGGACGCCGAGGACCTCAACCGCTTCCCCCTGCACCTGGTGGCCCTGGGGACCCGCCTCAACCAGCAGCAGCGCTCCTTCCTGGACCGTGCGGAGGACCTCACGGTCCCGCAGGACGGGGTGGAGGAGTTCTTCGAGACGTACTTCCCCCGGCTGCACCAGAGCATGCACGTGACCGCCGGGGAGGACTCCCTGGTGCTGCCGCAGGTGGCAGATCCCGAGCTCGTGCTGACCGTCCACCACGACGACCTCACCGAGCGCGTGGAGTGGGAGTGGGAGTACCAGAAGGGCAGGGAGCGCGTGCGCCTGCCGTTCCGGCCCCTGGACCCGCTCGGGGACGAGGTCGTGGCGCGGGAGTCCCGCTGGGAGTCCTCCATGGTCCAGGCCGTGCACCGCCGTGTCCCGGAGCTGGACGTCAAACGCAGCTCCTACGCCGCCCAGGACGCCCTCACGCTGCTGCGGGAGTGGCTGCCGCGGCTGCGCGGCATCCCAGACCTGCGGATCGAGGAAACCGGTGGTGCCCCCGCCTACCGAGAGGTCTCCGAGCCCACCGAGATCACCGTCTCCACCGCCCCCACCGAGCACCACGACTGGTTCGGGCTGGGAGTCACCGTGAAGGTGGGTGAGCACTACCTGCCCTTCTCGGAGATCTTCCAGGCCCTGGACCGCGGCCAGGACGTGATGCTGCTGCGGGACGGGTCCTGGTTCTCCCTGGACCGCCCGGAGTTCGTCCGGCTGCGCGAGCTGATCGCCGAGGCCCGCACCCTGCAGGAGGACAAGAGCGCGCCCCTGGCCCTGAACCGGTACCAGACCAGCCTCTGGGAGCAGTTCGAGGACCTCGCCACGGACACGCAGCAGGCGGAGCAGTGGCGCACGGGCGTCCGCGCGCTGGCGCACCTGGACGAGATCCCGTCGCCCTCCGTGCCCGAGGCCCTGCAGGCCACCCTGCGCCCCTACCAGTACGAGGGGTTCCGGTGGCTGAGCTTCCTGTGGGAGCACGACCTCGGCGGGATCCTCGCGGACGACATGGGGCTGGGCAAGACCGTGCAGACCATCGCCGCCATGCTGCGCGCCGTGGCCCGCGATCCCCGGCTGCCACCGTTCCTGGTGATCGCCCCCACCTCCGTGGTGGCCAACTGGTCGGCCGAGCTCACGCGCTTCGCGCCGTCGCTGCGGACCACCGTGCTGACCAGCACCAAGGACTCCGTGGCCGACGCCGCGCGGGACTCGCACGTGGTGCTGACCTCCTACGCCCTGCTCCGTCTCGACGCGGATGCCTACCGCGGCGTCGAGTGGGCCGGCGTGGTCATGGACGAGGCGCAGTTCGTGAAGAACCCGCGGACCAAGGCCTACCGCGCCGTGAAGAACCTGAGGGCCCGCACCCGCCTGGCCATCACCGGCACCCCCATGGAGAACAGCCTCACGGAGCTGTGGTCGCTGCTGTCCCTGACCGCACCGGGGCTGTTCCCGTCCAAGAAGCGCTTCACCGAGCACTACCAGCGGCCCATCGAACGCGCGATGGACTCGGACGCCCTGGCCCGGCTGCGCTCCCGCATGAGGCCGTTCATGCTGCGCCGCTCCAAGGCGGACGTGGACCTCCAGCTGCCGCCCAAGCTCGAGCACGTGCTGGCCGTGGGTCTCAACCCCGAGCACCGCGCCGCGTACGACCGCCGGCTGCAGCGCGAGCGCGCCAAGATCCTGGGGCTGCTGCGGGACTTCGACAGGAACCGCTTCACGATCTTCCAGTCCCTCACCACGCTGCGCATGCTCGCGCTGGACCCCGCCCTGGTGGACCCCGAGTCCACCGCTGCCTCCTCCAAGCTGGACGTCCTCTTCGAGCAGCTCCCCCAGCTGCTGCAGGAGGGCCACCGCCCCCTGGTGTTCAGCCAGTTCACGAGCTTCCTGAAGATCGTGGCCCGGCGGCTGGACGAGGCCGGGATCGCCTACGCCTACCTGGACGGCAGCACCCGGGACCGCGCCGCGGCCCTGGACACGTTCCGCAGCGGGAAGGCCCCCGTGTTCCTGGTGAGCCTCAAGGCCGGTGGCTTCGGCATCAACCTCACGGAGGCCGACTACTGCTTCCTCCTGGACCCGTGGTGGAACCCCGCCGCCGAGAACCAGGCCGTGGACCGCACCCACCGGATCGGGCAGACCCAGAAGGTCATGGTCTACCGCATGGTGGCGCAGGGCACCATCGAGGAGAAGGTCATGGAGCTGAAGACCCGCAAGGCGGACCTCTTCTCCGCGGTGCTCGACGACGACCATGTGTTCTCCGCGAGCCTCGACGCGCAGGACATCCGCTCGCTCGTGGAGCCCTGAGCGCCGCACCACCGGCACCACACGGCGAGTTGGCACTGCAGCCAGAGCATGGGTCCGGCGCCCCGGCTCCCCGGCTCCCCGGCGCCCGTGATCAGGGGAACCGGGCCCGTGGTGCCGGTGGCGGCCACGGCGCGCGTCTCGACCCGAGCTTCGGGGCCCCGAAATCACCCGTGACGGCTCGTGCGTATGATCCGGAGACATGCCTGAGCCCACCAGCACGCACTCCCCCGTGCCCGGAACCGCCGAACCGACCCCCGCCCAGATCCGCAGGTGGCGCCACTACCTCGCGGACGAGCTTGCCGAGGCGCAGACCTACGAGCACCTGGCCCGCCACAGCACCGGGCGCCACGCGGAGATCCTGCACCGGGTGGCCGAGGGCGAGGGGCGCCACGCGGAGCACTGGCGCCGGCTCCTGGGACCCCACGCGCAGCGCACGGTCCGCCCCGGCCTCGAGGCGCGCATCCTCATGTTCCTGGCCAAGCACGTCAGCTCGGTCTTCGTCCTGGCGCTGCTGCAGCGCGCCGAGTCCCGCTCCCCGTACCGGGAGGACCCCGACGCCACCGCGGCCATGGCCGCGGACGAGGCCGTGCACGAGGAGATCATCCGGGCGCTGGCCACCGACGGCCGCACCCGGCTCTCGGGGAACTTCCGCGCCGCGGTGTTCGGCGCCAACGACGGCCTGGTGTCCAACCTCGCACTCGTCATGGGCGTGGGGGCCACCGGCACGTCCAGCTCGATGGTGCTCTTCTCGGGCATCGCCGGGCTGCTCGCGGGCGCACTGTCCATGGGGGCGGGCGAATACGTGTCCGTGCGCTCCCAGCGCGAGCTGCTGGACGCCTCGCAACCCACCCAGGTGACCCTCCGGGTCGCCCCGTCCCTAGACCTGGACGAGAACGAGCTCACCCTCATCTACCGGGCCCGCGGCATGAGCGAGGAGGCCGCGGAGCACCGCGCCGCGGAACGCCTCGGCCACTACGACTGCGACTGCGACCCCTCACTCTCGTTCCAGGACGAGAAGGCCCGCCGTGCCGCGGACCCTGGACAGGAGAGCGACGACGACGCCGCGGGCTCCGGCGAGCACGAGGCCCTCGGCACGGACCTGGGCGCGGCGGCGTCCAGCTTCTGCTTCTTCGCCTCGGGAGCGATCATCCCGATCCTGCCCTACATCTTCGGGCTCACGGGCGGAGTGGCCATGGTCGTGGCCATGGTCCTCGTGGGAATGGCCCTGCTGGTCACGGGTGGCTTCGTGGGTCTGCTCTCCGGCGCCTCCCCGCTCAAGCGGGGCCTGCGGCAGCTGGGCATCGGTTACGGCGCGGCCGTGGCCACCTACCTGCTGGGGCTCGTGTTCAACACCGGGGTGGCCTGACCCGCTCTCGCGGGCGCGAAGCGCATCGCCGCAGTCCACGGAAAGTATTGTCCCCTCTAGGGCCCACAAGTGCATCGGCTTGGCTCGAGAAATATGGCAATTCGCAGAGGTAAATAGTAGGGATATCATTTACTTTCTGCGTTTGCCCTAGTCACAGCAGGGTTCTCGACGCCCGGTCCGCTCGCACCCGCGAAGGGCGGGGGTACCCGTGTAGGTAAAGCGGTTCTTTGATTCTGCACAGCCTCCGAGCCATCTGTGAAATTCGGATATTCTGGACTCGTGGTTCGCTGAACCACTGCAACGGGAGACTTCGCACAGGGAAACCGCCACACCTGCACTGGGGGGTGCACTGTGGCCGGTGCTGTGCGTCGGTAGCCGCTCAGCCCACGGCTCGATCCCGTTGAGGCGTTATCGCCTGCCGGTGGCCGCTGGTTCTCTCACAGAGGCGCACCTCTCCCCGCGCCGGACGGGCTCCTACCGTCCGCTCACGCGGCCACCGGTCGATAACGCCCCTGTCCCGGCGATAAAATCGACGCCGGTCCACGGTGCCGCGGCCCTGCCGCCCCGCGGACCACCGATCCGTCCCGTGACCCCAGGAGCATCCCTTTCATGTCGGCCCAGCCCTCCACGCCCGACGAGCACGTCCTCACCGCCCACTGTCCCGAGGCCTACGGCCTCGTGAGCGCGGTGGCCTCCAACCTCACCAGCCAGGGCTGCGACATCTTCGACGTCAAGCACTTCTCCGACCGCCACGACGACCGGTTCTTCATCCGCTGCCACACCATCAGCGCGCCGGGCACCGTGACCACCGAGTCGCTGATCGAGGGCTTCCGCCCGGTGGCCCAGGAGCACGACATGCGCTTCCGGCTGGTGGACGCCCGCAAGAAGACCCGGGTGCTGGTGATGGTCTCCAAGATCTCCCACTGCCTGGCGGACCTGCTGCACCGGGCGCACGTGGGCTCGCTGCCCGTGGAGATCGTGGCCGTGGTCTCCAACCACACGGATCTGCGCCCGCTCGTGGACTTCTACGGCGTGCCCTTCCACCACGTGCCCGTCACCCGGGACACCAAGCCCCAGGCCGAGGCGGAGCTGCTGCGCCTCGTGGCAGCCCACGACACCGAGCTCGTGGTGCTGGCCCGCTACATGCAGATCCTCTCGGACGAGCTCACGCGGGAGCTCGCGGGACGCTGCATCAACATCCACCACTCGTTCCTGCCGTCCTTCAAGGGGGCCAAGCCCTACCACCAGGCCTACGAGCGCGGCGTCAAGATGGTGGGGGCCACCGCCCACTACGTCACCCCGGACCTGGACGAGGGCCCGATCATCGCGCAGGACGTGATTCCCGTGAACCACGCCCACACCCCCGCGGATCTTGTGGCCGTGGGGTCGGACGCCGAGGCACAGACGCTGTCCCGGGCGGCGAAGTGGCACGCGGAGGGCCGGGTGGTGGTCTCCGGCAACCGCACCATCGTGCTGGCCTGAGACCCGACCGGCCCGCCCCCGGAGCGACCACCCGCCCGCAACGAGAACGACGCCGCTCCCCCACCGAGGTGGGCGAGCGGCGTCGTTCTCAGCGCGGGTCCCGAACGGAGCCGGGCGCGACTCACTTGGTCTCGAAGATCTCCCGCATGAGCTGCGCGGTCTCCGAGGGGGTCTTGCCGACCTTGACCCCGGCGGCCTCGAGGGCCTCCTTCTTGGCCTGGGCCGTTCCGGAGGAGCCGGAGACGATGGCGCCGGCGTGGCCCATGGTCTTGCCCTCGGGAGCGGTGAAGCCCGCCACGTAGCCCACCACGGGCTTGGTGACGTTGGCCTTGATGAAGTCCGCGGCGCGCTCCTCGGCGTCGCCGCCGATCTCGCCGATCATCACGATGGCCTCGGTCTCGGGGTCCGCCTCGAACGCCTCGAGGGCGTCGATGTGGGTGGTGCCGATGACCGGGTCGCCGCCGATGCCGATGGCGGTGGTGAAGCCCAGGTCACGCAGCTCGTACATCATCTGGTAGGTCAGGGTGCCGGACTTGGAGACCAGGCCCAGCTTGCCCTTGCCGGTGATGTTCGCGGGCGTGATGCCCAGCAGCGACTCCTCCGGGGAGATGATGCCCGGGCAGTTGGGGCCGATGATGCGGGTCTTGGGCTTGCCGTCCGCACCGGTGTTCGCCTGGGAGTGGGCCCAGAACTCGGCGGAGTCCTGCACGGGGATGCCCTCGGTGATCACCACGACCAGCGGGATCTCGGCGTCGATGGCCTCGATCACGGCGTCCTTGCAGAAGGCCGGCGGCACGAAGACGATCGACGCGTTCGCGCCGGTCTCCTTCATGGCCTCGGCCACGGAGCCGAAGACCGGCAGCTCGACGGCGTTGCCGTCCTTGTCCTGGTGGTTCACGGTGGTCCCGGCCTTGCGGGCGTTGACGCCGCCCACGACCTGGGTCCCGGCCGCGAGCATGCGTGCGGTGTGCTTGGTGCCCTCGCCGCCGGTGATGCCCTGAACGATGACCTTGGAGTCCTTGTTCAAAAAGATCGACATGTCTTCTTCCTGGTAGCTCTGCTCGTGGGCGGTTACTTGGCGGAGTGGGCGAGCTCGGCGGCCTTGTCGGCGCCGGCGTCCATGGTGTCCGCGGTGGTGATCAGCGGGTGGTTGGCCTCGCGGAGGATCGCGCGACCCTCGTCCACGTTGTTGCCGTCCAGCCGCACCACGATGGGCTTGGTGGCGGAGTCGCCGAGGATCTCCAGGGCCTTGACGATGCCGTTGGCCACGGCGTCGCACGCGGTGATGCCGCCGAAGACGTTGACGAACACGGACTTCACCTGGGGGTCGCCCAGGATGACGTCCAGGCCCGCGGCCATGACCTCGGCCGAGGCGCCGCCGCCGATGTCCAGGAAGTTGGCGGGCTTCACGTCCCCGTGCTTCTCGCCGGCGTAGGCCACGACGTCCAGGGTGGACATCACGAGGCCGGCGCCGTTGCCGATGATCCCGACCTCGCCGTCCAGCTTGACGTAGTTGAGGTCGTTCTCCTTGGCCTTCTCCTCCAGGGGATCGGCCGTGGTCTTGTCCGCGAGCGCGGCGTGGTCCTCGTGGCGGAACTCGGCGTTGTCGTCCAGGGACACCTTGCCGTCCAGCGCGAGGATCTCCCCGTCACCGGTCTTGACCAGGGGGTTGACCTCCACCAGGGTGGCGTCCTCCTTGGCGTAGACCTCGCCCAGCTTGACCAGCACGGGCACGACCTTGGCGGCGGTCTCGGCGTCGAACTTGGCCTGCTCCACGATCTCCCGGGCCTTGGCCTCGGTGATGCCCTCGGCGGGGTTCACGTCCACGCGCGCCAGGGCCTCCGGACGCTCCACGGCCAGCTGCTCGATCTCCATGCCGCCCTCGACCGAGCACATGGCCAGGTAGGAGCGGTTGGCGCGGTCCAGCAGGACGGAGAAGTAGTACTCCTCGGCGATGTCCGCGCCCTGCGCGATCATCACGCGGTGCACGGTGTGGCCCTTGATGTCCATGCCCAGGATCTGCTGGGCGTACTCGAAGGCCTCCTCGGGGGACTTCGCGACCTTGACGCCGCCCGCCTTGCCGCGACCGCCCACCTTGACCTGGGCCTTGACGACGGTCACGCCGCCGATCTTCTCAGCAGCTGCCTTGGCTTCTTCTGGGGTAGTGGCGACGATGCCGGCCAGCACGGGGACACCGTGCTTCTCGAACAGGTCGCGTGCCTGGTACTCAAACAGGTCCACGGATAAGTGTCCTTCTGCGTCGAGGTGTGTCGTTCCGCGCCGGGAACCCCCGGCTGGAGCGACCTGATGTGGGGGGATGCGGCGCAGCGCTGCGCTCACAGTGCCCTCACTGTGATTTTAGTCCATGGCGCGGCGATTCGCCCCACCGGGGCCCGCGTGAACCCACAGCCCACGATGCGCTGCCACCCGGGATCGCCTGGTTGACTGGGTCCATGCAATGGATCGGACTGCCGGACGTCTGGGACGCCCGGGAAGCGGACCACGGGTTCATGGCCTCGCTCGCCACGTTCTCGTTCGTGGCCCTGGGGCTCGAGCTCGTGGTCGACGGCACCTACCTGACCCTCACGGGTGACGTCCCGTCGCTCTACCCCCTCGGCTGGCAGTGCCTGACCTGGGTGGGGCTCGGCGCGGTGTGGCTGCTGCTGGCGCGCGCCCTCGTGCTCTGGTGCCGACGCCGCGGTCTGGACCCCCTGCCCCCGGACCGACCCGCGGGTGAGCGGGCGGACGGGCCGGACCACCGCGCCTGGCGAGCCGTCCTCGGGTACTTCGCGGCCGCCGTCGTCACCGCGATCGCGCTGCCCGCCGTGGTGGGGCTGCCGTGGGGCTTCGCCCCGGTGGACCGGTTCCTGGACCTCTACGCGCAGTACGGCGGCGGTGCCTGGCTCGCGATGGCCGCGTGGCTCGTGTACCTGGTCGGGCGCTGCCTCGTGGTGGCCGGGTTGCTGGCCTACTCGCACCGGGCCGTGCTCGGCGTGGCCACGTTCCGGGGCGCGCGGTGGATCCCGTGGGGCGGGCTGGTCACCGGGGTGTGCATGGGCACCGTGGCACTGCTGTCCCGGGGACAGGCCGCGGGGCTGAGCACGCTCGTGGCCAGCGTGCTGCTGGGAATGCTGCACGTGCGCTCCGGGGAGTCCCTGCGCGTGACCGCACCGTTCACGGTCCTGGTCTACGCCCTCATCTGACGCGGTCCCGAGCACCCGCGCCCGCTCCGTCACGAGACCTTGGCCATGGGGGCGTAGCGCAGCAGGAGCCGCTTCTCCTCGGCCCCGAAGCGCACCTTGGCCACGGTCTTGTCCCCGTTGCCCTCCACCGCGACCACCGAGCCGCGGCCGAAGGCCTTGTGCTCCACGGTGTCCCCCACGTTCAGGGAGGGGATCTCCTTCTGCGGCTGCACCCTGCCCGCCGAGGCCGGGGAGAGGCGACGGAACGTGGCTCCGGATCCGGCGGCGGCGCCCCACGACGACCCCCGCAGCGGATCCCGGGAACTGGACGGGCCCCCGGAGTGCACGGGTGACCCCCAGCCCCCCGCCGTGGCGGAGCCCTCCCGCTTCCAGTCGATCAGGTGCGCGGGGATCTCGTCCAGGAACGGGCTGGCCGGGTTGAACTGGGACTGCCCCCACATGGAGCGGGACTCCGCCCGGGTGATGTAGAGCCGCTGCCGGGCACGGGTGATGCCCACGTACGCGAGCCGGCGCTCCTCCTCCATGCTCGAGGGATCCGCGAAGCTGCGCTGGTGCGGGAAGATCCCGTGCTCCATGCCGGTCAGGAACACCACGGGGAACTCCAGCCCCTTGGCGGTGTGCAGGGTCATGAGGGTGACCACCCCCAGCGACCGGGCCTCCTCGACCTCCGCCGCGATCTGCTGGGCGCTGGCCGCGCCCTCCCCGGCGGTGTCCGGCCGCGAGGGGATCTGGTCCGCGTCCGCCACGAGGGCCACGTGCTCGAGGAACTGGCCGAGCCCCGCGTCCGGGTGGTCCTTCTCGAACTCGCGCACCACGGCCACGAGCTCGGCGAGGTTCTCCACGCGGGACTCGTCCTGGGGATCCGTGGAGGTGCGCAGGGCCTCGAGGTAGCCGGACTGCTCCAGCACGGCCTCCAGCACCGCGGCCACGGACGCCCCCTCCGCCAGTTCGGCGAGGTCGTCCATGAGCTGGGAGAACGAGCGGATCGCGTTGGCGGAACGGGTGGCCAGGGCCGGGGCCTCGTCCAGCCGGTGCATGGCCGCGGAGAACGAGATCCCCTCTCGCTCGGCGAGCGCGGCGATCGACCCCTGGGCACGGTCGCCGATCCCGCGCTTGGGCTCGTTGATGATCCGGCGCACGGTGATGTCGTCCGAGGGGTTGGCGATCGCCCGCAGGTAGGAGATGGCGTCCTTGATCTCCTTGCGCTCGTAGAAGCGCGTGCCCCCGACCACCTTGTACGGCAGCCCCACCCGCATGAGGATCTCCTCCAGGGAGCGGGACTGGGCGTTGGTGCGGTAGAACACGGCCACGTCCCCGGGGCGGATCCCGTGCTCGTCCTGGAGGCGGTCGATCTCCTCCGCGATGAACCGCGCCTCCTCGTGCTCGTTCTCCGCCGCGTAGCCCACGATGGGCGCGCCGTCCCCCTCGGCCGTCCACAGCTTCTTTTCACGGCGGTCCGCGTTCTGCGAGATCACAGCGTTGGCGGCCGAGAGAATGTTCTGCGTGGAGCGGTAGTTCTGCTCCAGCAGGATGGTGCGCGCGGACGGGAAGTCCCGTTCGAAGTCCGTGATGTTGCGGATGTCCGCCCCGCGGAACGCGTAGATGGACTGGTCGGAGTCGCCCACCACCGTGAGCTCGGCCGCGGGGATCCCGGACTCGTCCGTGTGACCGGGAGAGTTTCCTCCCACGAGTTCCCGGACCAGGGCGTACTGGGCGTGGTTGGTGTCCTGGTACTCGTCCACCAGCACGTGGCGGAACCGCCGCCGGTAGTACTCGAGGACCTGGGGGAACGCGCGGAACATGTGCACGGTCTCGCCGATCAGGTCGTCGAAGTCCATGGCGTTGGCCGCGCGCAGCCGCTGGGTGTATCCCCGGTACACCTGCGCGACCGCAGACTCGAAGGGGTCCGTGGAGCTGGCCCGCGCCAGGTACGTCTCGTCGTCCACGAGCTCGTTCTTCAGCGCGGAGATCTTGTGCTGGATGGCCTTCGGCGCGAAGCGCTTGGGGTCCAGCTCGTGCTGCTTGGCCACCTGGGTGATCAGCCGCAGGGAGTCCGCGGAGTCGTAGATCGAGAAGTTCGTGCTCAGTCCCAGGGTCTTGGCCTCGCGGCGCAGGATCCGCACGCACAGCGAGTGGAACGTGGAGATCCACATGGAACGGGCGGAGTCCCCCACCAGTTCCACGATCCGCTCGCGCATCTCCGCCGCGGCCTTGTTGGTGAACGTGATGGCCAGGATCTCACCACGGCCGGCCCGACCGGTGGCCAGCAGGTGCGCGATCCGGTGGGTCAGCACCCTCGTCTTGCCCGACCCCGCGCCCGCGACGATCAGCAGGGGCGAGCCGGCGTGCTCGACCGCCGCGCGCTGCGGGTCGTTGAGCCCCGCCACGAGCTGCTCCGGGGACGCCGCGGCGTCGGACGGCTCGGCAGAGGCGCCACCGGCCGGGGAACGCACCGACGAGGCAGAGAGCAGGGGGTTGTCAGAGAGGTAGTCCATGGTGCGCCCAGTCTATCCAGCGGCTCGGACGCGCAGCCGGGCGCGGACCCGCACGGTGGCCTCGTCGGCGACGGGCAGCCGGGGCCGGGCCCCGGTGTGCGGCACCGCACGACTGCCAGCCCGTCAGACGTACCGGGGTTCCACCTGGTGGCGGCCGTTCGCGTCCTCGACCCAGAGGTGGGAGTCCGCCACGGTGACCCGCACGGGAGCCTCCAGCACGAGGTCGTCGTCGCTCAGCTCGTCGAGCACCTGCTCCGGGCCCCCGAAGATGGTCGTGACCTCGCCGTCGGAGGTGTCCACGTGCCGCAGGGCGTGGTTGCCGGTGTCGGCCACCACCACGGAGCCGTCGTAGAGGATCTGCAGGTCCTGGGGATGGTCGAGCGCGGCCTCGGACGCCGCACCGTCCCGGTACCCGGCCCCGTGCCTGCCGACGACCGTGACCACGTGGGGCGCGCCGTCGGGCCGGTCCGTGTTGATGTCGATGCGCCGCAGCGAGGAGGAGTCCCGGTCCACGAACCAGAGTGTGCCGTCCCCGGCCTCCGTGATGGACACGGTGGCCGCGAACGTGGCCTGGCCGAGCGTGCCGTCCCTGCGGCCGGGCTCTCCAGTGCCCGCCCACTCCTGGAGCTCGTCCGTGTAGGCGTCCCAGCGGTAGAGCCGGTGGCGTTCGGGGACCGCCGCGACCACGGCGGAGAGCTTGTGGGACCAGACGATGTCGGCCATGCGGGCGCCCTTGAGGACGGAGCAGTCGATCCTGCGGCGCACTGTGCAGTGGTCGGCCTCGTACAGCGTGAGCTCCGAGCCGTCACCCGCGTTCATGAGCAGACCGTCCGGAAGGCCGATGGAGAGCTCCATGACCGTCACCACCTTTCGCGGTGCCCGCCGGGGGCACCTGTCCTCCACCTCGTCGTCGAGAGTGGGTACCCGTCTTCGATTCACAGTACGCCCCGGGGGATAATGGAGCCATGGGTATGACCAGAGCGCAGAAGGCCAGGAAGCACGGGCAGGCCGCGGGTGCTGCCCCGGCCGGATCCACGAGCACCCAGGGAGCCTCCGTGCGCCCCGTGAGCGTCCACGAGATGCGGGACGGGCAGCTCGCCGCGGACCCCACCAAGGGCTCCTCCGCCGGAATCCTCGTGGGGGTCGCGTTCTTCGTGGGCATCGCGCTCTGGCTGTACTACCACCTGCTCGTCCTGCAGGGCGTGTCCGGGAACCTGGCCGGAGGGGTGACCGCTCCCGAGCTGATGCCCGGCGGCTTCGACTCCCAGCACATCGCCGCCTTCGCGCGCGGACTGGGCGCGGAGGGCATCGCCTCCTACGAGGGTGTGCACGCGACCACCGGACTGTTCACGCCCCTGCTGCTGAGCCTGGGATGGCTGCTGTTCACCGGTCTCAACACCCCGCAGCGAGCCCGGAAATGGCTCTACTGGTCCGTGGTCCTGGCGTACGCCGTGGTCTTCCTGGCGGGAAACGCCGCGCTCGACGCCGCCGTGGCGCACCCCGAGGACAGCGGCGCCGTGGCGCTCGCCTCCGGCCTGGTGGTCACCCGCTGGGTGCTGACCGCGCTCCTGCTGCTCATTGCGGTGCTCGTGAGCGTCTCCGTGGTGCGCCGCAAGATCAACGCCTTCTCCGAGGGCGAGCTGCCCGGCCAGCGTCCACGGGGCTGACTGCTCCACCGCCGAACGACGGATGCCCCGCCCGGGACCGGGCAGGGCATCGTTCGTGCCCTCGATTGGATTCGAACCAACGACACCGGCTTTAGGAGAGCCGTGCTCTATCCCCTGAGCTACGAGGGCAATACTGCACCAGCTTATCCGCGGGGGACCCACCCCGCGAGTCAGGCGCACAATGGTCACCATGACGGTCTTCATCGATCCCCCGCGCTGGCCCGCCCACGGTACCGTGTTCTCCCACCTCGTCTCGGACCAGTCCCTGGCCGAGCTGCACGAGTTCGCCTCACGCCTGGGCGTGTCCGTGCGGGCGTTCGACCAGGACCACTACGACATTCCCGCGCACCGCCTCGCAGACGCCCTGGCCCTCGGCGCGGTCGCGGTGGAGGGCAAGGACCTCGCGCGGATCCTGATCCGCAGCGGCCTGCGGGTCCCCGCACGACGCCGCCCGGTCAAGCTGGCCCCGGCCCTCACCCGCCGCTGGGAGCGGCACGTTCCGGGGCATCCCGACCTGGGCTCGCACCTGCTGGAGCGCTGGCTCGAACCGCACCGTGCCTACCACGGCCCCGCCCACCTGCTGAAGGTGCTGGAGGCGGTGGATCTGCTCACGGACGGGCGCCCGTCCCAGGAGCTCGTGCTGGCGGCATGGTTCCACGACGCCGTGCACCGGGGGCGGGCCGGCGAGGACGAGAAGGACTCGGCGGCCCTCGCCCGGCAGCTGCTGGGCCCCGACGGGTGCGCACCGGAGTCACCCCCGCCTGCCGGCCGCGGCGGGGCGGGACGCTCCCCCGTCCAGGAGGGCAGCGGGGAGGGCGACGCCGCCCCCGGGTCCGGGGTACGGGCGGCCCCGCGCGAAGGACGGGGTCCAGGAGCTGCGGAGCCGTGGCCGGCCGGCCTTGCGGACAGGGTCGCAGAGCTCGTCATGGTCACCGTGGCGCACCGGCCGGATCCCACGGACCGGGACGCGTGCCTGCTCGTGGACGCGGATCTTGCCGTGCTCGGGGGCACCGCGGAGGAGTACGAGCGCTACCGCGCGGACGTGCGCCGGGAGTACGCAGACGTCCCCGAGAGCCAGTTCCGGGCCGCCCGCGCCGAGGTGCTGCAGAATCTGCTGTCCAGTCCCCGCCTGTTCCACCACGACACCGCGGTGGCACTGTGGGAGACGCAGGCCCGGCGCAATGTGGCACGGGAGATCCAGTTGCTCACCGGGCAGTGAGCAACGGGGAGGGGCGGCGCGCCGAGGGGATTCATGGCCGACCCACTCTTCACCAGGCTGGCACCACTCTGCCGAGGTGAGTGCACCCGGGTCGCATCATTCCTACGAGGTGAGGGCACGCGGGTGGCGCTGTTCCGCCGAAGTGAGGGTACGCGGCTGGTTACGGCTCCGCGTGGTCGACGTCAGGAGCGGTGGGTCGGCGGCGTGGCGGTGGAGTCCGCCCCGGGTTGCTGAGAGGCGTCCGGGGCGAGGGCCCCTGATTCCTCGCGCTCGGGGGCGGAGGCACGGCGGCGGCGGAAGATGAGCGCCGCCAGCACGAGACCCACGATGATCCCGAGACCGCCGAACACAGACAGCCACATGGCCGCGTGGCCGGCGAAGGCCGCCACGATGAATCCCACGATGATGCCGGGAACCGCCCCGGCCACCATCCCCACGGCGTAGTAGGTGAATTCCTGGTCCTGGGGGGTTCTGGCTGCGCTCGAGAAATCGGTGGACATGGCGTCCATTCTAGATCCCGTCCCCTGGACGTCACCCGCACGCTGGCCCCGGCAGCCCGCGGTGGACGAACGGGATGATTGGTCCCGTGGCCGGCGCGTACTGCGCGGCAGTGGCGCAGAGGGACGCAGAGGCATGCAAAGGTATGCAGAGACGAGAAAAACGTACGGACCCTGTGGTCATCAGGGTCCGTACGCATTCATCTCGTCCTCGTCGGGAGCGGGTACACAACCGGTCCCGACTCGTTTCGAGGTGTGGCACCGCGCCGATCAGCGCGGTGCCGAACTCGGGGGAGCTCAGCCGACGCGGATGTACTCCGGGCCGGAGCCCACGTTGGCGGTGGTCTTCACGGTCTGGTTGCCGTTCCAGCCGCCGTGGATGGCCTGGCCGTTGCCGGCGTAGATGGCCACGTGGGCCACACCGGCGCCGCCGTCGGCGTAGTAGGCGATGTCGCCGGCCTGGGCCTCAGCGGCGGAGACCGGGGTGCCGAGGGACTTGTAGCTGGCGGGCCAGCCGTGGTGGTTGATGCCCACCGCTGCCAGTGCGTTGCTCACCAGGGCGGTGCAGTCCTGGTTGACGCCGATCTGGCCCTCAGCGGCGCTCAGAATGGCCTGGCCCTGGCCGGAAGCCGGGGTGCTGGACGCGGCCTTGGCCTGCTTGGGGGTGGTGCTGGACTGCGTGGTCACCTTGCCGGTGTTGGCGGTGGTGTCGTACCCGGTCTGAGCGGTGTAACCGGTCTGAGCGGTGTAACCGGTCTGAGCGGTGTAGCCGGCCTGGGGGGCGTAGCCGGTCTGGGGGGCGCCGTAGTTGTAGATGGCGTTGCCCTGCTCGGCGGCGGCCTCGGCCTGCAGCGTCTGCTGGGTGGGCTGCGCGGCGTGGCGGCCCTGGGCCGGAGCCGGAGCCTGCTCCGCGACCGGGGTCACGGTCTGGGCGGCGGGAGCCACCTGGGGAGCCGCAGGCGCCTCGACCGGAGTCACCTCGGCGACGGGGGCGGCCTGCACCACGTCGGGCTGGGCCGGAGCCTTGGCGGGCTCGGCCTTCTTGGCGGGAGCCTTCTCGGCCTTGTCAGCCTTGGCGGCCGGCTCGGCGGAGACGGTGTTCTCGGAGGCGGGAGCCTCGGACACGGCGGCGGCGGGAGCCTGCTCGTCGGAAGCGTTCTGCGTGGCCTGCACCGACACGGTGGTGGCGAGAGCCAGACCGGAGAAGGCGGCAACGGCTGCCACGGTGCGAGCCTTGCCCGCGAACAGACCCTTGGCCGACTGAGTGGTGGTTTCGTTCGTCATGCGTGTGGTTTCCTAACACGTTCGTGTCCGCCCAGGGCACGGAGATGTGCGGTGGTCGTCGGGCAGCGCAGTGCTGCCGCAACTCACCGAGGGAGGGCGGGTTGGCGATGTCTTCTGATGTCAGTTCGTGCGAGCACGTGCGCACCGCCCGGGTGCGGGCCGATGCGCCGTGCCGTGTTTCTCACTGGATCGGGACCTGCGGCGCCCGAGGGCGCCGCAGGTGCACTGGATCAGCGGAAGGTGTAGTAGCCGTCCAGCTGCATGGCGTTCACAGAGTGGATCTGCGTGCCCTGGGCGGAGTTGAGGGCGGAGATCATCTGGCCGTTGCCGATGTAGATGCCCACGTGCGAGCCGCCGTTCTGGGAGACCAGGTCACCGGGCTGCGGGGTGGAGGTGGGGGTGCCGGCCGCGAACTGGGCCCAGGTGGTGCGGGGGATGTTGATGCCGTTCTGGGCGTAGACCGACTGGGTGAAGCCGGAGCAGTCCCAGGCCTTGTAGCCGGTGCCGCCCCACACGTACGCGCCGCCGATGCCGGCGTAGGCATCGCCCACGAGGCCGCCTGCGGCGTGGTTCGACTGCGTGCTCACGCCGGAGCCGGACGCCATGGCATCCGGGGCCGGGGTGGTGTAGGAGGCGTTGTAGGCGCCCAGCGAGGTGTCGGCGCTGTAGGACGAGGTGGAGCCCAGCTCCACGATGTCACTGGAGGCCTGAGCGGGCATCGTCATGCCGGCCACGGCCGCGCCGGCCGCGATGGTGGCAACGGTGGTGTTGCGCACCACGTGGGACTGGGTCTCAGCGCGGTGACGGGCAGAGCTCTGCTTCATGAAAGACATGTGTGTGTTCCTCCCTACGCCTGCGGGGTGAGCTGTCGGGTTCGGATGGGAGACATCCGGCCGCACGAGCCGATGGGCCGTGCTGGCTTGACCCCAAGGATTCGACGGGCTGTGACGAATCCGGGAAGTGGTTCCCCCGCTTCTGCCATGCGGATGTTCTGTGTACGGGATCCCGGGGCGCATGGCAGAACTCGGCGAGCGCTCGGGAGTGCCGGATCCGACCAGTGATCGGCACGGTCACGACTGTACAGGACAGATCACGGGAATGTCACGTTTTGATTACAACCGATCACGGATCGGGCACTCACGGCTATCAGTCAGCCCATTTGATCACAAAGAATAAATCAATCGACAGGGGACCCTATGGGCTCATCACCAGGGGCAACATACCTCTGACCTGCGGAGACAGCCCTGTGGAGCACCGCGCGGCGCGGCACGACGAACCGGTCGCCGTGTGGTTGTCCACACATCGGAAAGATCACGGTCCCGCCCGCGGGCCGGGCTCAGGAGGCGGTCGCGCTCACCCGGATGGCCCGTGCCGTGGCTCCGTCGAGGTCCAGGGAGACCCCCGATGCCACATGGGTCACCACGACGCGCTGCTCGTCGCCAGGGTTGATCTCGGCGGTGACACGTGACCCTGTGAGGATCCCGGCGGAGCTGAGCGTCTCGATCAGCTCGGGGTCTGCCTGCACCACCTCGGGCAGCAGTCGTACCCCGTACTGCGCGCCGTCGGCCGCCGTGGCTGCGTCGAGAAGGGTGAGGCCGCCGAACACCTCGAGGGCGTCCCCGTCCCGGCAGGGGATGGGCGTCCCGTACGGGGAGACCTTGGGGTCACCGAGCAAATCCACGAGCCGGCTCTCCACGCGCTCGCTCATCACGTGCTCCCAGCGGCAGGCCTCCTCGTGCACGTGCGCGAGGTCCAGTCCCACCACGTCCGCGAGCAGCCGCTCGGCCAGGCGGTGCTTGCGCATCACGGACACGGCCGTGTCACGGCCCGCGGGCGTGAGCTGCAGGGAACGGTCCGGCGCCACGGACAGCAGACCGTCACGCTCCATGCGGGAGACCGTCTGGGACACCGTGGGCCCGGAGTGGTGCAGCCGCTCCACGATGCGGGCCCGCATGGGCGTGATGCCCTCCTCCTCGAGCTCCAGCACCGTGCGCAGGTACATCTCGGTGGTGTCGATCAGGTCGCCGCTCATGGTCCGTCCTCGAATTTCTGCGCACCGCGGCGCGCGGGTCAACGGCCCCCGGTGGGGGGTGCACTCCAGCGTGGTGTGAATGATTCAGGATAATTGTAACGAGGCGGATCTCGTCCCCGCCGTCGTCGTGCGCCGCAGCACCGGCCGGGGCGAGCACAATGGAGCACACCACCGTCCCGCCCTCCAGGAGGACCCACCGTGACCCATCTGCCCGTGATCCCCCCGCACCTGCTTCCCGAGGACGGCCGGTTCGGGGCTGGCCCGTCCCGCGTGCGCCCGGAGCAGCTGGGTGCCCTCGCCCGGGCCGGAACGACGCTGCTGGGAACCTCCCACCGGCAGGCCCCAGTCAAGGACCTCGTGGCCCGGATCCAGGAGCGGCTGGCCGAGTTCCTGGGGCTGCCCGCGGGCTACGAGATCGTGCTGGGAACCGGCGGTGCCAGCGTGTTCTGGGACAGCGCCGTTTTCGGCCTGGTGCGCTCCCGCGCCGAGCACCTGACCTTCGGCGAGTTCGGCGCCAAGTTCGCGAGCGTCACCGACCGGGCCCCGTTCCTGGAACGCTCCGTAATGCTCGAGGCTCCCGCGGGCTCCCGCCCCGAGGGACCGCGCATCCTGCCGGACGTGGACGTCTACGCATGGCCGCAGAACGAGACCTCCACGGGCGTGGCCATGCCGGTGCGCCGTGTGGTGGCCGACGACGCCCTCACGGTCGTCGACGCGACCTCCGCCGCCGGCGGCATGGCCGTGGAGATCGCCGAGACGGACGTCTACTACTTCTCCCCGCAGAAGAACTTCGGCAGCGACGGCGGGATCTGGTTCGCCGCGTTCTCCCCCGCGGCCCTCGAGCGTGTGGAGCGTCTCTCGGCCTCCGGGCGCTGGGTCCCGGACGTGCTCTCGCTGGCCGCCGCCGTGGAGAACTCCCGCAAGCACCAGACCTACAACACCCCGGCCCTTGCCGGGCTCGTGATGCTGGACGAGCAGCTCGGCTGGCTGCTCGAGCAGGGCGGCATGCCGTGGGCCGCCGCGCGGACCGCCGAGACCTCCGGGCTGGTCTACGACTGGGCCGAGGGCAGCGAGCACGCGCGGCCCTTCGTCGCCGATCCTGCGCACCGCTCCCCCGTGGTGTGCACGGTGGACTTCGACGCCGCCGTGGACGCGGCCCGGGTGGCCTCCGTCCTGCGGGCCAACGGTGTGCTGGACGTGGAGCCCTACCGCAAGCTCGGACGCAACCAGCTGCGCATCGCCACCTTCGCGTCCGTTCCCCCAGAGGACGTGCGCGCGCTGCTGCGGTGCATCGACTGGGCCGTGGGCGAACTGGCCTGAGCGCGCGGCGGGCGCCGCGGCGTCGTCGTCCTGCCGCGTTCAGCCCGCCGTGGGCGCCCCGGAGCGGGCGGGGACGTGGCGCCACGCGAACCACGCCCCGATGAGCGCGCCCACGAGACCCGCGAGGACCGCGGAGCCCATGCCCCAGCGTGCTCCGAACGTGTCCGTGAGCCACCCCACCACGGGGGCGCCGATCGGGGTGCCGCCCATGAAGATCGCCATGTAGAGGCTCATCACGCGTCCCCGCATGGCGGGCGCCGTGGTGCTCTGCACGTAGGCGTTGGCCGTGGTCATGATGGTCAGCGAGGACACGCCGCACGGGATCAGCCACACGGCGAACAGCCACAGCGAGGGCGCCGTGGCCGCCCCCAGGCAGGAGACCGCGAACGCCGCGCAGCCGATGAAGATGTAGCGCAGCCGCGCCCGCTCGCGGCGGGCGGAGAGCAGGGCACCGGTCACGGTGCCCAGGGCGAGCATCGAGTTCAGGAGCCCGAACTCCTCCGAGCCGCGCCCGAACTCCGAACCCGCCATGGCCGCGAGGTACACCGCGAAGTTCATGCCGAAGGTGCCGATCATGAAGATCGTGGCCATGACAGCCACGATGTCCGGGCGGTGCGCCACGTAGCCAATGCCCTCCCGGATCTGGCCGCGCCCCCGGCGGGCGCGCGGGGCGGGCCGCAGCCGCCCGGCGTCGATCAGCACGATTGCCCAGATCATGGCGGCGAACGTGAGGGTGTTGAGCATAAACACCCACCCGGTACCCACGGCCGCCACCAGCACTCCGGCCACCGCGGGGCCGATCAACCGCGCGGAGTTGAACGAGGTGGAGTTCAGGGCCACCGCATTGGACAGGTGGGTGTCCGGGACCATCTCGGAGACGAACGTCTGACGCACGGGAGCGTCGAACGTGGCCACGACCCCCAGCGCCAGGGCGAAGACGTACACGGTGGACAGCCCCGCGAGGTCGAGCAGCAGCAGCGTTCCCAGCACCGCGGCGAGCAGCGCCATGATCCCCTGGGTGAGCACCAGGATGCGGCGCCGGTCGTAGCGGTCCGCGAGCACCCCGGCGTACGGCGCCAGGAGCAGCTGCGGGACGAACTGCAGCGCCATGACCACGCCCATGGCGGTGGAGTCGTGATCCGTCAGCTCGTCGAACACCAGCCAGGACTGCGCCGTGCGCTGCATCCACGTGCCGATGTTGGAGACCAGAGCCCCCGTGAACCACAGCCGGTAGTTGCGGATCCGCAGCGATCGGAACATCCCGGTGGCACCCGGTGCCGCCGGTCCCCGCTCCGCCGCGCCGGACCCGCGGCCTAGGATGACGTGCCGCCCTCGGCGGACACCGTGTCCTGCCCGGCCGGGGGATCACCGGCCTCGGACCCCTCGTGGGACTCGCGCGCGGCGTCGTCGGGACGGTCGGTCTCCGCCTGCTCGGGGCTCGGCTGCTCCGTGCCCTCGTGCTCTGCGCCCTCCTGCTCCGCGTGCAGGGAGTTCATGCGCTCCTCCCACGGGATCCAGGCCGGCGCCAGGAGCGAGCGGGGGCCGGCCAGCAGACCGGACTCGCACACGCTCACGTGCTTGGAACGGGGAGCGCGGGACACGGTGGCGTACCAGGTCCACCCCGGGTACCCCGGGAGCGTGCAGTCGAAGAGGTGCGTGAGCAGACGGTCCTCGTGGACGGTGACACCCACGTGCTCGCCGATGCCGCCGTCCTCGTGGGCGCCCGCTACGATCGCCTCCCGGGCCAGGTCCACGGCCTCCGTGAGGACGGGATCCTGCTTGGGCGTGCGGGTGCGCGGTCCCGAGCGCCGCTTCGCCGCGCCGCGGGACGGAGCCGACGACGGTTCCGCGCCGCTCTCGGCGGCGCTCACCGCTGCTGCGGACCGGGAAGCCGCGGGGCCCTCCCCAGGGTCCTGCTGCGGTGCGTCCTTCTCCGTCAGGGCCTCATCCACCGAGAGCTGCCCATCGGGACTCCGTCCACCCGGGGTCTGGTCGGCGGAGCCCTGCTCGGTGGGGTTCTGGGCCGCGGTGGTCTGCTCCTGCTGGGCCTGCTCGGTCGTGGCCTGCCCGGTTGCCGTCTGCTCGTCCGGGGTCTGCCCGGTTGCCGTCTGCGTGTCCGGGGTCTGCCCGGCCGGAGCCGGGGAGCTGGCAGCGTCCGCGCGGGCGGTGTCCGTGGTCCGTGCTGTGCGCTCAGACATCGAGCTCATCCGCCACGGTGCGCAGGATGGCCGCGATCTTGTGCCCGTGGGAGCGGTCCGGGTAGCGCCCGCGGCGCAGCCCGTTGGACATCCCGTCCAGGAGGCGGATCAGGTCCTCGGTGAGCACCGCCATTTCCTCCGGCGGCTTGCGGGTGTTGCGGGTGACCGACGGCGGTGCGCTGAGCACGGTGGCGGACAGCGCCTGCGCCCCCCGCTTGCCGTCCGCGATCCCGAAGTCCATGCGGGTGCCGGGCTTCACCGTGGTCACCCCCTGGGGCAGTGCCGACGCGTGGAGGAACACCTCCTGGCCGTCGTCGGTGGCCAGAAAACCGAAACCCTTGTCTGCGTCGAACCACTTGACCTTGCCCGTGGGCACGCGGATCACCTCAGTCTCTCGTCTTCTCGTTGCGGCCACCGCTGCGCGGCGCCTTGCGAACACCACAGTTTATCCCCCGCGCGCTCGACCGCGGCCCCGTTCAACCCAGCGCGTAACCCCGGCTTGCTACCTTGTGGGCATGCCTGAATCCACCGCACCCACCACCTCCGCCGCCGCCGACCACCGCACCGGGGGAGGTCTGCCGGTGCTGCTTGTGGTGGCCCTCGTGCTGGCCGGCGTGAGCGCCCTCTGCCTGATCGCGGTGCTCGTGGCCTCTGCCGCGGGCACGGTGCTGTGGCCCGGGTTCACCTTCATCCCGTCGATCCTCTTCCCCCTGGCGTTCCTGCTGCTGTGCGTGGAGCTCGTGCGGGGCGGTGCACGACGCCGCTCGCACCGCTGAGAGCGCCGCTCGCCGTCGTCCCGGAGCCCCCGTGCCCCCGCCTGCTCACCCCTCCCAGTTTTCCGCGGGCTGCATGACAGCTTCCATCCAGAAAATTCGGAGACACTGAGCGCATGAACACGAAAACCACAGAAGCGAAACTGCTCGTCGTGGACGACGAGCCGAACATCCTCGAGCTGCTCGCCACCTCCCTGCGGTTCGCCGGTTTCGAGGTCGTCACCGCCGCCAATGGCCGCGACGCCCTGCTCAAGGCCGAGGCCGAGGACCCGGACCTCGCCGTGCTGGACGTCATGCTCCCGGACATCGACGGCTTCTCGGTGACCCGCAAGCTGCGCGCGGCCGGGCGGCACTTCCCCATCCTCTTCCTCACGGCCAAGGACGACACCGACGACAAGGTGGCCGGGCTGACCGTGGGCGGCGACGACTACGTCACCAAGCCCTTCAGCCTCGACGAGGTGGTGGCCCGCATCCGCGCCGTGCTGCGCCGGACCCAGCCGCTCGAGGAGGAGGACTCCCGTCTCAAGGTGGACGACCTCGTCCTGGACGACGACGCCCACGAGGTGTTCCGCGACGGGCGCGAGATCGACCTGTCCCCCACGGAATTCAAGCTGCTGCGCTACCTCATGCTCAATCCTAACCGGGTGCTGTCCAAGGCCCAGATCCTGGACCACGTGTGGGAGTACGACTTCAACGGGGACGCCTCCATCGTGGAGTCCTACATCTCCTACCTGCGCCGCAAGATCGACAACGATCCCGACCAGCCCTCCCTGATCCACACCAAGCGCGGTGTGGGCTACCTGCTGCGCTCCGCGAACAAGCGCCACTGATCCCTTGAACGTGCTCGCCCGGCGGTTCCGCTCCGCGTCCCTGCGCTCGCAGCTCATGGCCCTCACGGGCGTGCTGCTCGCGGTCAGCATCATGGTGACCACGCTGGTGGCGGTCTCGGTGCTGCGGGACTCGCTCGTGACGAGCCTGGACCAGGAGCTGCGGCAGTCCGTCCCCGCGGTGGCGACCGCTCTCACGGGCACCCTCGAGGGTGACGTGAGCTCGCCGGTGCCCACCAACGGGTACCTCCTGGACGCCGAGGGCAACGTGATCGCCACGGCACACGGCGGCGCGCCCACGGCCGAGGACCCGCCGGATCCAGATCTGAGCAGGATGACCCTCGACTACGTGGTGGCCCACGACGGTCAGGCGGAGACCGTGGGGTCCGTGGGCTCGGACGAGGACACGTGGCGGGTGCTGCCCGCCAAGCTCACGATGTTCGACATGTCCGTGGTGGTGGCCGAGCCGATGGCCCGTACGAACGCCATCATCTCGGGCGTGGGCCTGCTGACCTTCAGCTTCGGACTGGCCACCCTGATCGCGGCCATGACCGTGGGGTGGGTCATGGTCACCCGTGCCTTCCAGCCGCTGCGGCAGGTGGAGGCCACTGCCGCACGGATCGCGGACGGCGACCTCTCCCAGCGCATGGAGGGGTACAACCCGCACACCGAGATCGGTCAGCTCTCCGCGTCCCTCAACGCGATGCTCGGCCACATCGAGGACGCCTTCGACGCGCGCACCCGGTCCGAGACCAAGCTGCGGCGGTTCGTGGCCGACGCCTCCCACGAGCTGCGCACCCCCCTGGTGTCCATCCGGGGGTACTCAGAGCTCTACCGCCACGGGGCGCTGCAGACGCCCGAGGACGTGGGCAAGGCCATGGACCGGATCGAGTCGGAGTCCAAACGCATGACGCAGCTCGTGGAGGACCTCCTGACCCTGGCCCGCCTGGACGAGCGCCGGGTGTCCACCATGGGCGCGGTGGACCTGCTGCACCTGGCGTACGACGCCGCCTCGGACGCCCACGCGACCGCTCCCGACCGCACCGTGACGGTGGTGGGCCTGCAGGACTCCTCCCCGGAGGCCGCCTGGGTCCACGGGGACGAGTCCAAGCTGCGCCAGGTGGTGGCCAACCTGCTGACCAATGCCCTGCGCTACACACCGGCGGGCTCGCCGCTGGAGCTCGCCGTGGGTCTCGAACCCGCCGTGGACGGCCGGTCCACCTCCGTGCTGCAGGTGCGCGACCACGGGCCGGGAATCCACGGCACGGACGCCGAGCGGGTCTTCGAACGGTTCTACCGGGCGGACTCCTCCCGGACCCGTGAGACCGGGGGCACCGGGCTGGGGCTGTCCATCGTGGCCGCGATCATCGAGCAGCACGACGGCACGGTCCGTCTGGAGCAGACGGACGGCGGAGGAGCCACGTTCACCGTGCGGATCCCGCACACGGAACCTGTGGACAGCCGCGGATCGGACTCCTAGCTCCACCGCCTCCTCGGCCCCCCGTCCCTGCGGCCTTCCCCCTTCGTAGCGTGACCCGTACCGGCACCCGCCGGTCACCGGCCGGTCACCGGCACCTTTTTCCGAGGAGGAACATCATGGCTCACTTCGTGGTGGACAGCGACACCATTGCCGCCAAGTCCCAGCAGGCACACGGGCACATCGAACGGCTCAGCGCGGAGGTCAACGGCATGACCGCCACGCTCACGGATCTTCAGGGCACCTGGACGGGCACCGCCTCCGCGAGCTTCCAGGAGGCCCTGAGCTCGTGGCGCTCCGCGCAGGCCCAGATGGAGCAGGCCGTCGCGCAGATCAACCAGGCGCTCGCGACCGCCGGGACGCAGTACGCCGAGACGGAGGCCGCCAACGCCCGGATGTTCTCATCCTGAGCCCTGCTCAGTCCTCCGCCGTGACCTGGTGGAAGCGCAGCAGCCAGGGGCCCATGTCGTTGTGCTGGTCCTCGCGCACCCACACGGAGCTGCGACGGGTCACGTGCGAGGGCTCCTCGAGCCGGTAGCTCACGTGGTAGGCATCCGCACCGAGGGCGGTCACCCGCACCTCACCAGGGGTGCCCTCCGCCACGGCTCGGGACGGGAACTGCGCCACCGGCACGACGGCACCGCCCGCGTCGATGCACTGCAGGTCGGGGTGTAGCAGCGTGGTGGCGTGCTCCGCAGCGTGGGGCGACGCCGCCGCACGGGGTGAGGCCCCGGCGGTCTCGTGCGCCGCCCCGGGCGGGGTGCACACCGCCGCGCGCTCCCGTTGCACGGCATCCACCACGAACTGCTCCGACCACCCGTCCGCTCTAACCCCGGCGGACTCCTGGGTCCCGCTCGGCGGCGACGCGGCCTCCAGCTCGGAGAAGAGATCCGGCTGGCTGACCATGCCGTCCCCCGGTGCCGCAGACGGTGGTCCGGCAGGTGCGCCGCCACCGGCGGCAGCGTGCCCCGTGGCCGCGGGGCGGGACGTACCACCCTCGGCAGAGGGCGGGGCCGTCGCAGCACTGGACGCGGGTGCGGCGGCGTCTGCGGCGTGCACGGGTGCGGCCGCACCGGACGCGGGTGCGGTGGCGTCGGTGGCGGAGGGCTCGGCACCGGACGCGTGACGGGAGGCGGGGGTGGCGTCCTCGTCCCGGAAGCCCGGACCCACCGGCATGTCCTCGGGGGAGGTGCGCGCCTGGTACGCCGTGGCCATCGCCCGGGCACGCACGTCAGCGGCCTCGTTGAGCTCGTGACCGGCGTGGCCCTTGACCCACTCGAAAGTGACCGAGCGGCCGGATAGCTCCCGGTCCAGGGCCTTCATGATGTCCACGTTCAGCACGGGCTTGCCGTCCCGCTTCTTCCAGCCCTTCTTCTTCCAGCCCGGCATCCACTTGGTGATCGAGTTGATCACGTACTGGCTGTCGCAGTAGACCGTGAGCGGTTCGTCCCGCCGGTGGCGCGTGCACTCGAGCAGGTCCAGCACGGCGGTGAGCTCGCCCATGTTGTTGGTGCCGTGCGCCCAGCCGCCCGCGTGCCACGACGTGGGGTCGATGTACCAGGCCCAGCCGGCCGGCCCCGGGTTGCCGAGCGCCGAACCGTCCGCGGAAGCAATGATCGTCATGCGCCCATCCTCCCAAAGCGTCCCGACACGCGGAACGCCACGGCGCCTTCCCGCCCCACCGGACATGGAAGGACCCCGGACACGACGTGCGCGTCCGGGGTCCCTCGACGGTCGCACCCGCGGAACGGGTGGGGCTCCACGTCAGTGGAGTGGGATCACATCATGCCGCCCATGCCGCCCATGGGATCGGCGCCCGCGCCCGCACCGGCGGCCTCGGGCTCCGGCTTGTCCGCCACCACGGCCTCCGTGGTGAGGAACAGCCCGGCGATGGACGCCGCGTTCTGCAGAGCGGAACGGGTCACCTTGACGGGGTCGTTGATGCCCGCGGCCATGAGGTCCTCGTACTCGCCGGTGGCGGCGTTGAGGCCCCAGCCGGTCTCGAGCCCGCGCACCTTGTCGACCACCACGCCGGGCTCCATGCCGGCGTTGAGGGCGATCTGCTTGAGCGGGGCGTCGATGGCGACCTTGACGATGTTCGCGCCCGTGGCCTCGTCACCCGAGAGGTTCAGGGAGTCGAACACCTTGGCACCGGCCTGGATGAGGGCCACGCCACCGCCGGCGACAATGCCCTCCTCCACGGCCGCCTTGGCGTTGCGCACGGCGTCCTCGATGCGGTGCTTGCGCTCCTTGAGCTCCACCTCGGTGGCCGCGCCGGCCTTGAGCACTGCCACACCGCCGGCCAGCTTGGCCAGGCGCTCCTGCAGCTTCTCGCGGTCGTAGTCGGAGTCGGAGTTGTTGATCTCCGCGCGGATCTGCGCCACGCGGCCCTCGATCTCCTCCTGGGTGCCGGCGCCGTCCACGATGGTGGTCTCGTCCTTGGTGACGACGACCTTGCGGGCCTGGCCCAGCAGGTCGATCGTGGCGGACTCGAGCGACAGCCCCACCTCTTCGGTGATGACCTGGCCGCCGGTGAGGATCGCGATGTCCGCGAGCTGCGCCTTGCGGCGGTCGCCGAAGCCGGGAGCCTTGACGGCCACGGACTTCACAGCGCCGCGCATCTTGTTCAGCACCAGCATGGCCAAGGCCTCGCCGTCCACGTCCTCGGCGATGATCAGCAGCGGCTTGCCGGCCTGCATGACCTTCTCCAGCACGGGGACCAGGTCCTTCACGGCGGAGATCTTGGAGTTCACGATGAGGATGTAGGGATCCTCCAGGACGGCCTCCTGGCGGTCCGCGTCCGTGACGAAGTAGCCGGAGAGGTAGCCCTTGTCGAAGCGCATGCCCTCGGTCAGCTCGAGGTCCAGCCCGAAGGTGTTGGACTCCTCGACGGTGATGACGCCTTCCTTGCCGACCTTCTCCATGGCCTCGGCGATCAGCTTGCCGATCTCGGGGTCAGCGGCGGAGATGGACGCGGTGGCGGCGATCTCCTCCTCGGTCTCGATCTCCTTGGCGGAGAACAGCAGCTGCTCGGTCACGGAGGCCACGGCCTTCTCGATGCCGCGCTTGAGGGACAGCGGGTCCGCACCGGCGGCCACGTTGCGCAGGCCTTCCTTTACGAGGGCCTGGGCCAGCACGGTGGCCGTGGTGGTGCCGTCACCGGCGACGTCGTCGGTCTTCTTGGCGACCTCCTTGACGAGCTCGGCGCCGATCTTCTCATACGGCTCCTCCAGCTCGATCTCCTTGGCGATGGAGACACCGTCGTTGGTGATGGTGGGGGCGCCCCAGGACTTCTCCAGGACCACGTTGCGGCCGCGGGGGCCGAGCGTGACCTTGACGGCGTCCGCGAGGGTGTTGAGACCCTTCTCGAGGCCGCGGCGTGCTTCTTCATCGAATGCGATCATCTTTGCCATGTGATTCGTCCCTCCTGGACGGTCGACAAACGAGACTGGTCACGATGCCCGCGACGGACGGCGCTCGCACCGCGGTCCTCACCGCGCCGCGACCACCTCACCGTGATGTGGTGTCCACTCGTGCGTCGGGCCGCCGCCACCGGACCCGGTTAGCAGTCCACCCGACTGAGTGCTAATCCCATAGTGGCACTGCCGCGCGCGGAACCGCAAACCCCTGCGCGTGCTGGGCTCAGGTTTCATTCCCGGCTGAACGCCGGTCGGTCTCACACCCGCTCGACGCCGCCCGGGGCCGCTGCGCGCTGGCCCGCCGCGGCGGCGTCGGCGAGCACGGGCGAGGCGGAGGTCACAGGCGAGGCGGTGGTCACGGCGACCGGGGACACCGCAACGCTCCCGAAGGACTGCGCCTCCTGGGCCGTGCGGGGCGCATTGACGAAGCACACGGCACCGAGCACGAGGGCGAGCACGCCCGAGACGAGGACCGTGCGGAACTGTCGCGTGGAGCCCTCACGGGCGCGGGGGTTGTGGCCGCGGTGCGCGCCCTGGCGGGCGCCGTCCTCGGGAACGTCGTCGAACTCGTCGCGGGGGTGTTCGCTCATGGTCTCGCTCTCCTGGGCCCGGCTCGCGCACCGCGCGGTGCTCCGGGCGCAACGCTGTCAGTGGCCACTATCGCACGGCCGGCCGGGTGCCCGCTCGGCAGTTGGCGCGCGTCCGAGGGGACGAGGCCGGTGTCCACGAGCGGTCAGCGCGAGCGCGCCCGGCGCAGCCTGGAGATCAGCATCGGCGCGTGGCGCGCGGCGGCCTCGGAGGAGATCAGGGCGTTCAGACGCTGGTAGTAGTTCACCGGGCTCAGTCCCAGCCGCGAGCGGATCGCGGACTCCTTGGCGCCGCGGTACTTCCAGTGCTCGGACTCGAGCTCCAGGACCGCCCGGTCCAGCTCGTCGAGCTCCTCCCCCGTGGTAGACATGGCGTCAACCCTAGCGCGCGGGGACTGCGCCGCGCGCGACGCACCGCACCAGGAGGCCACTCGTGAGCACCCCGCGCCCGCTGTCCGAGATCATGCACCCGGAGTGGGCCGCCGCACTCCAGCCCGTGGAGCCCCGGATCCGGGAGATGGGCGAGTTCCTGCGGGCCGAGCACGCCGCGGGGCGGCAGACCCTGCCTGCCGGGGAGAACATCTTCCGCGCGTTCCGGGAGCCGCTGTCCGCGGTGAAGGTGCTGATCGTGGGCCAGGACCCCTACCCCACGCCCGGCCACGCCATGGGGCTCTCGTTCTCGGTGGCGCCGGACGTCCGCCCGGTCCCCCGGTCCCTGCAGAACATCTACAAGGAGCTGCGGTCCGACCTGGGCATCGAGGCGCCCTCGCACGGGGACCTCTCCTCGTGGGCGGGTCAGGGAGTCATGCTGCTCAACAGGGTGCTCACGGTGCAGGCGGGCTCGGCGGCGTCGCACCGGGGCAAGGGCTGGGAGGCGGTCACGGAGTGCGCGGTCCGGGCACTCGGTGACCGCCAGCAGCCCCTCGTGGCCGTCCTGTGGGGCCGGGACGCCCGCACCACCAAGGACTGGCTGGGCGGGGCGCCCACGGTGGAGTCGGCGCACCCCTCACCGCTGTCCGCGTCCCGCGGGTTCTTCGGCTCCCGCCCCTTCTCGCGCGTCAACGACCTGCTGCGGGAGCAGGGGGCGGAGCCCGTCTCGTGGGAGCTGCCGGGTTAGGGTCCCCTACGCTGGGGCCATGCCACGGATTCCAGCGCCCGCGGACCGCAAGCCCCAGATCAACCTCAGCGTGCTCGAGCGCACCCGTCTCGCGCCCGCCATGGTGCGCGTGGTGTGCCGCATCGACAACCCCGAGGACTTCCGGGACGTCGCACCGCCCGAGAAGTACGTCAAGCTGCTCTTCTTCTCCCCGCAGACGCTCGCGGCCACCGCTCCCGGTGAGCTGCCGGACTACTGGGCGGTCCGGGAGAGCGCGCCACCCCACGAGCAGCCGGTGTCCCGCCACATGACCCTGCGCCGGGTGGACCTGTCCACGGCCACGCTGTGGATCGACGTGGCCCTGCACGGCAGCGAGGGCCACGCTGGCCCGTGGGCCGCGTCCGCCCAGCCCGGTGACCGGATCGTGGCCCTGGGCCCGGGCGGGAAGTGGGTTCCGGACCCCGCCGCCTCATGGAGCATCTTCGCGGGGGACGACGCCGCCGTTCCCGCCGTGCTCGCCAACCTCGAGGCCCTGCCGGGCACCGCGCGCGGTGAGGCGGTTCTGGAGGTCCAGGACGCCTCCCACGAGCTCGACCTCTCGGACACGGCCGTACCCGAGGGCGTGCGGGTGCGGTGGGTGCACCGGGCGGACGAGCGCCCGGGTGAGCGGGCGCTCGTCGTCGGCCTGTCGGAGGCCGCGTGGCCCGGGGACCTCACGGGCGTGCAGGCGTTCGTGCACGGCGAGCGCGAGGCCATGAAGGCCGCCCGTCGGGAGCTGTTCGACGTCCGGGGACTCGACCGCGCACAGGTGTCGCTGTCCGGCTACTGGGCGCGGGGGCGCACCGAGGACGTGTTCCAGGCGGAGAAGAAGCTGCCCGTGGGCAAGATCCTCTGAGGTCCGCGCGCGCCGTCAGCGGCGGCGGTTGCGCCGCTGCGAGAGGTGCTGCATCTGCTCGATGAACGGGCGCATGAGGTACTTGGCCAGCACCACGCCGGCGGCCAGCAGCACGATCGAGGCCATGGCGTTGACCAGCTCGTTGATGCCCTGGCCCGGGGCCTCGGTCTGCACCGTCATGGCGTACATCCCGCGGAACAGGGTGAGCCCCGGCAGCAGGAACGTCATGGCCGGGATCGCGAGCACGGCCTGGGGAATCTTGGAGCGGGCGGCCAGCAGGGCGGCCACGCACCCGCTGGCCACCGCCCCCACGCCCGTGGCGATCCGGCTGCCGGCGTCCACGAGTCCCACGCCGTGGTACAGCAGCAGCCCCGCGAGGGCCGCGGCCACGGCCGGGGGGATGTGCCGCGGTTTGACCTGCATGGACACCGCGATCAGGGCGGTGGAGACGAGCATGAACGCGATGTTCGTCAGCTTGCCCGTGGGGGTGAAGCTCGACTGGGAGATGTCGATGGGAGGCACCCCGAGCACGTTCACGGTCAGGGACACCCCCAGGGCAATGCCCGCGACGATGCCTAGGAATGCCATGGCCGTGGAGAGCAGCCGCCCCGCCGCGGTCACCGGGAAGCCGTTGATGGCGTCCTGCATGGTGGAGACCATGCGCGTGGTGGGCAGCAGCATGATCAGACCGCCCGCGATCACCGTGGGCGGCGACAGCGGCACACCGAGGGCGGAGACCACGATGGCCACGAGCGTGACCACGAAGGCGTTGGCGGCGAGTGTGAAGAACTCAGGGATCCGCCACGCGCTGAGCTTGGCGGTGACCATCTGCACCACGGCGGCCGAGGCCACGGCCACCGACGCCCCCACCCAGGACGCCCCGAGGGCCAGCGCCAGGGTTCCGGCCACGAGCACGGTCGCGGCCGTGACCATCCAGCGGGCGTAGGGCTTGGGGCGCGCATTGATCTCCGCGAGCTCCCGCTCCGCCCTGCGCAGCGGCATCTCGCCCTCGATGATGCGGATCACGAGCTGGTGGGTGTCCGCCAGGCCCGAGTAGTTGTCCGTCCACGAGCGCACCACGCGCATCACGGTGTGGCTGGAGGTCGCGGAGTCCCCCCAGGGGTCCTCCCCCGTACGGGTGGTCCCCGAGCCGCGGATCTCCCCGGTGGTGCCGGGGGTGCCCGCGAACGAGGATGCGTTCTCCCCGGCCTCCCTCTCGGCCACCGTGGTGGCCGGTGTGAGCCCCGCGGCCGCGAGCTGGCCCGTGGCGGTGGTCTCGGCCACGTAGTTGATGGTCACGGACTGGTTGGTGATGTCCACCTCGAGGTTCTCCACCCCGTAGGTGGCGCACACCGCGATGATGGCGTTCTCCACGTCCAGGGCGTCCGCCCCGTAGTGGAACATGGTCTCCGCGAGGCGCAGGGCGAAGTTCAGGGTCCGCCGGGCCTGCCGGTCGGAGCCGTCGCCGAACTTGCGCAGGTGACGGAACGGCGTGGAGGTGAGACGGTCCACCACGCGCATGGGAGCCGTGGGGGCGGCGTCGCCCTGAACGAGCGAGCGGAACAGGGACCGGGAGGCCTTCGGGGGGTCCACCCGGGCGGCCGGGTACACGGCCCGGGGGATCGCGGTGGTGGCCGGGGCGATCTCGTGCTCGACCGTCTCCGGGCGCTCCACGGGCGAGGCCGCCGGGGTGCTGCTGCGTCGGGACGTGGTGCCGATCGGCTCGGTGAGCGCGGCGGGGACCCCGCCGCGGTGTCCCTGCCCCGCGCGGTCCGCGGCGATCTGTCCGGGGGTGAGCACGGGCAGGGCGGAGACCCGGGTGGATCCGGCGGTGGCCGACTGACCCGTCCGCAGGGTTCGCGGCCCGGCGGTGCGGGGGGCCGCGGCGTGCGGGTCCGTGTGCGGGTGTGCGGCGGCGCGCGCACGGGCCTGGGCCGCCTGTTCCTCCGTGGGGCGCGGCATGGGATGCGCACGACGGCGCGGAGCGGTGGAACGCACGGCCTCCCGCAGCGCCGTGTCACCGCCCGGGCCGAAGGGCTGGTCGTCGGCCGAGGGGCGGGCCGTGGCCTCCCCCGAGGACGGGTACCCCTGGTGCGCCAGGTGCCTCAACTGCTCGTTCACGCTCACGTCGGATGACCCTTCCCTGCCGCCGCGGGCACTGCTCAGATCTGGTGTGGTGGCTGGTGCGGGCCTCGGCTCTCAGGCCGGGACGCGGTGGACCCGCCGGGTGTCGCAGCGGGGTGGACGGTCAGTAGAACGGCTGCCCCGTGCGGCGCACCCACAGCTGACGCTGGACCTTCTCCGCCACGTTGGTCCAGACAGCGTATTTCGCGCGGCTGAGCGGCTGGTCCCAGACGCCTGCGTAGTCCACGACAGTTTTCGTGAAGCTCGTCTTGAACAGACCCAGGCCGTAGTAGTGGTGCTCCTTGTTCTTGAGCTGGTCCGAGGGCGGTGTGCCGCAGAAGTCGTACTGCGTGATCCCGTGGTCCCGCTTCAGGTCCGTGATCGCGCTCCACTGCACCAGGTGGGAGTCCCCGTACTGCTTGCGGCGGGGCTTGGAGCCGCCGTCCTTGTACGTTCCCTTGGAGCCGTACGCGATCACGTAGGCACCCACGGAGGGCTTGCCGTCCTCGTAGGTGAAGTACAGGCGTCCCTGGCCGCGCTCGGCGAAGTTCGTCCAGAACACCCGGTAGTACTCGTAGGAGCGCAGGTTCACGTGCGCGTGACCCTGGCCCACGGAGTCCATGAGGGTGTACATGGCGCGCATGTTCTCCTCGGTGAGCGGAACCTGCGCCACCTCGCAGCCCTCGCGGGTGGCGCGGCGCACGGCGTTGCGGCCGCGGGAGTGCAGGGACTTCAGCAGGGCCTTCTCGTCCATGTCCGTGTCCAGCACCGCGGTGGAGTCGTTCGGCTGGATCTCGAAGGACTTCACCAGCCCGCAGCGCGCGAGCACCCCGGCGGCGTAGTCCGAGGCCACGATCTCGGGCTCGTACTTGATCGCGAACACGCCCTTGGCCGCGCCGGCCACGAAGCGCTCGTTGGCGGCCACGATGCCCGGCATGTCGTCCACGGACTCCACGTCCGGGCCCTTGATCATGTACCAGAGCCTGCCGAGAGCCGGGACCTTCTTCTCGAGCACCAGGTTGTAGCTCGCCCGCGAGCCGTCCGAGGGTTCGTAGACCACGTGCCGGGGCGTCCACCCGTGGTCCTTCTTGACCTCCGCGAAGGCCTCCGACTGCAGCAGGTTGCCGCCCGCCGGGTTGGCCGTCACGTGGGAGTCCCACTCGGCGATCTCCTGGGCGGTGGCAAATCGTGCCGTGAATTCTCGCAAGGCTCTCTCAATCCTTCGACCGCGGGTCGTGCTCGGACGGTGGGCGACGCCGCGCGGCGACGCCGTCCCACATGATATCCCTCCGCGCTCAGGCCATCCCGGGGTTGCGGCTGCGGGAGTCGTCACGCGGATCCACGTTGTCTGGCTCGGGAACCGGGTCCCGCGTGGTGTGCTGGGCGCCCGCCGTGGTCCCGGGCTCGCCCTCCGGGCGCTTGCCGGTCCCCGCCGGGGAGCCGTTCTCCCGGGAGCCCCCGGCAACGGGGGCTCCGGAGGGGGACGACGCCGCCGCGGGGCGCCCGTCCGGGAAGCGCACGCCGGCGGCGCCGCCCGCGTACCTGCGGTCCGCCTCGGGGATCACGCCGGCCGGGGTCAGCGGCCCGCGGTCGTGGAACACGTACTTGCCGGGGTGGCCCGCGGAGAAGCGGTCCGGGTCCGCGTAGTCCCAGTCCTCACCCCAGCCGCCCTCGACGCCCTCGAACAGCTCACCGGGGCGCAGCCACTGGTAGAGGGTCTCGTAGGACGTGGACTGGGTGGCCGTGACCTTGCGGCGCAGCATCTCCCGGGTGAGCTCCTCGGGGTGCTCGCAGCCCATGGTGGAGATCATCTGCCCCGCCTCCGCCACCGTCAGGCGGTGGTAGCGCTCCACGCGCTCGCCCTTGTCCGTCACGTCCAGGGCACGGTAGAGCCTGGGATCCTGGGTGGTGACCCCCACGGGGCACTTGTTGGTGTGGCAGGCCTGGGCCTGGATGCACCCGACCGCCATCATCATGGCACGGGCGCTCATGCAGAAGTCCGCGCCCTGGATGATGTGGCGCACGATGTCGTGGCCCGAGGTGATCTTCCCGGCGCACCCGAGCTTGATGCGCTCCCGCAGACCGGAGCCCACGAGCGCGTTGTGCATGAGGATCAGGCCCTCCACGAGCGGCGTGCCCACGTGGTCCTGGTACTCCAGCGGGGCGGCTCCGGTGCCGCCCTCACCGCCGTCCACGATGATGAAGTCCGGGCTCACCCCCTCCTCGATCATGGCCTTGCAGATGGCGAGGATCTCCACGCGCGAGCCCACGCACAGCTTGAACCCGATGGGCTTGCCGCCGGAGAGCTCCCGCAGCCGCGCCACGAACCGGATCAGCTCGCGCGGGGTGGTGAACGCCGAGTGGCTGGCCGGGGAGATGCAGGTCTGCCCCTCGGGCACGCCGCGGGCCGCCGCGATCTCCGCGGTGACCTTGGAGCCGGGGAGCACACCTCCCAGACCGGGCTTGGCGCCCTGGGAGAGCTTGATGTTGATGGCCTTGACCTGCGGCAGGCGGGACTTCTCCCGGAAGACCTCCGGGTCGAAGTTCCCGTGCTCGTCCCGGGTGCCGAAGTACCCGGAGCCGAACTCCCAGATGAGGTCGGCGCCGTGCGCCAGGTGGTACTCCGTGAGGCCGCCCTCACCGGTCTCCTGCGCGAACCCACCCAGGGCCGCACCCTTGTTCATGGCCAGCACGGCGTTCTTGGACAGGGAGCCGAAGCTCATGGCGGAGATGTTCAGCAGCGAGGCGTCGTAGGGCTGGAGGCAGTCCGGGCCGCCCAGCCGCACGCGGTGCTCGTCCTCGGGCGCGGGTTTGGGAGCCACCGACTGCACGAAGTACTCGTAGCCGGGCTCGTTGACGTTCAGCTCGGTGCCGAACGCCTTGTCCCCCTTGAAGCCCTTGGCCCGGGAGTACACGAGCGAGCGCTGGTCGCGGTCGAAGGGCTTGCCGTCGTAGTTGCGCTCGATGAAGTACTGCTGGATCTCCGGACGGATCTTCTCCAGGAAGAACCGCATGTGACCCAGCACGGGGAAGTTGCGCAGCACCGAGTGCTTGCGCTGCGTGGCGTCGCGCACGGCCACGAGCAGCAGGAGGAGGAAGGCGATGGCGGGGAACCACCATCCCCAGGGACCGAGAACTGCCGCGAGGACCGTGGCGAGGGTGGCCACGGCGAGGCCGGCGAGGATCAGATGACGCACCATGGGGACACCGTACCCCGCGCGTCCGGAGCCCGGCCCGAGGCGTGCGGGCATGACACCGGTGCACCGGATCCCCGAAAGGATCCGGTGCACCGCGGGGAGTGTCAGTCGGCGTCGAGGTCCGTCTCGATGATGCCCGCGAGGTGCTCGAGGGCCTCCTCGGCTCCCTCGCCCTCGGCGGCGAGGACCACGCGATCGCCGTGGGCGGCGCCCAGGGACATGAGGGACAGCACCGAGGAAGCGTCCATGCCCTCTTCGGCATCCTCGCCCTCGGCGCGGATGGTGATCTCCAGGTTCTCGTACTCCCCGGCCGCTTCCGCGAAGATCGCGGCGGGTCGGGCGTGCAGCCCCACGCGGGAGGCCACGGTGGCAGTGCGTTCTGACATGTCAGCTCCTAGTCGTTGTCTTGCGGATGGTTTCGTTCCGGGCAGCCCCGGGTGCCGTCACAGACCCAGCTCGGCCAGCACGGGCAGCTCCGCCCGCACGGTGTCCCGCGCCTCCTGCGGACTCGTGGCCCGCAGTGCGAGACGCGCGATCCTCCGGGCCTGCTCCGTGTCCACGGTCCTCAGCACCGCGGCCACCGCGGCGAGTGAACGAGCGCTCATGGACAGCGAGTCCACGCCCAGGCCCACCAGCACGACCGCGAGCGCGGGATCCGCGGCGGCTTCTCCGCACACTCCCACGTTCTTGGGGGTGGCGTGCGACTGCGAGGCCGACGCCGCCCCGCGCGTCACGCACTCGACCATGCGCAGCACGGCGGGCTGCCACGGGGAGTTCAGCTCGGCCAGCGAGCCGAGCATCCGGTCCGCGGCCATCGTGTACTGGGTGAGGTCGTTGGTGCCCAGGGACACGAAATCCACGCGGTCCAGGATCTGCTCGGCGGTCATGGCGGCGGCGGGCGTCTCGACCATCACGCCGCTCACGGGCAGCCCCGCCGCGTGGACGAGCTCACGGAAGTGGGCGGCCTCGGCCACCGTGGCAATCATGGGGGCCATGACCCACACGTCCGCGGAGCTCTCGGCGGCGGCCGCGGCAATGGCCTCCAGCTGCCGGGCGAGAACACCCGGTGTGCTCCAGTCGGTGCGGTAGCCGCGCACCCCCAGCGCCGGGTTGGGCTCCTGCGCGTCGGTGAGGAACGGCAGCGGCTTGTCCGCGCCGGCGTCGAGCGTGCGCACCACGACCTTGCGCCCCGGGAACGCGGCGAAGACCTCGGCATAGGCCTCGGCCTGCTCGGCCACGGTGGGCTCGGTGTCCCGCCCGAGGAAGCAGAACTCGGTGCGCAGCAGCCCCACACCCTGGGCGCCGGCCTCGGCGGCCGCGCGGGCGTCGTCGCCCGTTCCCACGTTGGCCAGCAGCGGGACCGCCGTGCCGTCCGCGAGCTCGCCGTGCCCGTCGAAGGACGCCAGCTGCTCGCTCGCGCGCCGCCACGCGGCCACGGCCTGCTCCTCGGTCACGCCCGGTTCGGTCACGACCGCCCCGGCCGCGCCGTCCACGTACACGCGCGTGCCGCCGGGCAGCTCCAGCACGCCGGCCACGGCGACCACCGCGGGCAGACCGAGGTTGCGGGCGAGGATCGCGGTGTGGGACTGCGGACCGCCGGACTCGGTCACCAGGGCCAGCACCACATCGGGGTCGAGCACCGCCGTGTCCGCGGGCGCGAGGTCCTCGGCGGCGAGCACGAACGGCTCACGGCGCTGGGGCACGCCGGGGGCGTCCTCCCCGCGCAACTGCGCGACGATCCGTGCACGCACGTCCTCGATGTCCGCGGCACGCTCCGCCATGTAGCCGCCCATGGCACGCATCTGGTCCGCGTAGGCGGTGGCGGCCTGCCACAGTGCCCGCTCGGGGCTCAGCCCCTGCGACACCACGAGCTTGCCGGCGTTCTTGGTCAGGGCCCGGTCCCCCGCCATCAGCGCGGTGGCCTTGAGCACCTCGGCCGCGGATTCGGACCGGGCGCGGGCCGCCCGCTCCGTGAGCTCGGCCTTGACCGCGAGCGCGGCGGCCCTGAGCCGGTCGACCGCCGCCTCGGGGTCGCCCGTGAGCGGATCCCCCTCGGGCGGCTCCGTGACGGCCGGTGCCATGTGCACCAGGGGGGCGATGACCCGCCCCGGGCTCACGCCCACGCCGTGCAGGCTCTGCTGCTCGGGCTGCTTCTCGGGGCTCTGCTGCCCCGTCCGGTTCTCGTCCATGCTGCTCACGCTTCCACGGTCTGCGGGGTGGCGGGAACCCCGGGGGTCTCGGCGGCCCGCTTCTCGACCCCGCCCACGCGCTTGAGGAGCGTCACCAGGACAGCGGTGATCACGGTTCCCACCAGGATGGAGCCCACGAAAGCTCCGAGGCCGCCGATGACGGGCCAGATCCAGATGCCGCCGTGCGGAGCGGCGGAGGTGACACCGAAGGCCATGGTCATGGCCCCGGTCACCACCCCTCCGGCCATGCACGCCGGGATCACGCGCAGGGGGTCCGCCGCCGCGAACGGGATGGCACCCTCGGAGATGAAGGACGCTCCGAGCAGCCACGACGTCTTGCCGTTCTCCCGCTCCGCCGGGGTGAAGTACTTCCGGCCCAGCACGGTGGAGGCCAGGGCCAGCCCCAGCGGGGGCACCATGCCCGCCGCGATCACGGTGGCCATGATCTCCTGGGGCGCGGTGTTGGTCGCGGTGGCGGTGCCCAGCCCGGCCACGGCGAACGAGTAGGCCACCTTGTTGATGGGGCCGCCCAGGTCGGAGCACATCATGAGGCCCAGCACCGCCCCGAGCGCCACGGCGGACGCCCCGCTCATCCCGGCGAGCAGGCCGGTCAGCCACGTCATGAACGCCGCGATGGGCCCGCCGATAGCCAGGAACAGCAGCCCGCCCGCGAAGAGCGAGGCCAGCAGCGGGACGATCACCACGGGCATGAGCGAGCCCAGCCAGCGGGGCAGCCGCGGCAGGCTCAGCCAGTACGCGCACAGCCCCGCGAGCAGACCGCCCACGATGCCGCCGATGAAGCCCGCTCCCATGAAGTTGGCCACAAGACCCGCGGTGAAGCCCGGGGCGATGCCCGGCCGGTCCGCGAGCCCGTAGGCGATGTAGCCCGCGAGCGCCGGGACCAGCAGGCTCATGGAGAGGTTGCCGATCGTGAACAGCACCGCGCCCAGGTACATGGACAGGGACACGTCCCCCAGGTTGCCCAGGGTGGCGGTGCCCAGGATGTCCTCCGCCTGCTGCGCGACGGCCACCGGGTCCGCGATCATGAACGCGATGGCCATGAGCAGACCGCCCGCGGCCACGAACGGGATCATGTAGCTCACGCCCGTCATCACGGCCTTGCGGATGCGCGTGCCCCAGCCCTCGCCCGCGGTCAGGGCATCGGCCGTGGCCGTGCCGTCACCCGTGACGCGCGGTGCGCGGGGGTCGTCCGCGGCGGCGAGCGCCTCCTCGACCATCTCGCGGGGCTCGTCGATCCCCCGCTTCACGGCCGAGGCGATGTACGGCAGGCCCGCGAAGCGGTTGCGCTCGCGGACATCCACGTCGGTCGCGAAGATCACGGCCTCGGCGCGCGCGATCACCTGCGGATCCAGGCGGGTGGCGCCCGAGGAGCCCTGCGTCTCGACCTGCAGGTCCACCCCCATCTCCTGCGCGGTGTTGGTCAACGCGTCCGCGGCCATGTAGGTGTGCGCGATCCCGGTGGGGCACGCGGTCACGGCCACGAGCCGACGCGGGCCACGGGCCTCCCGCGCACCGTCCTCACCGTGGGACGACGACGCCGCGGCGCCCGCTCCCCCGGTCGCCGCACCGGCCGCGGGTGAGCCCGCCGACGAGGTGCCGTCCCCCGCGGGGCGTGCGGCGGCGTCGTCGTCGGCCGGAGCGAGACCCAGGGCCCCGTCCACGACGGCCACGACCTCCTCCGCGGAGGCGGCCTCGCGCAGGGAGGCCACGAACGGCTTCTTCATGAGGGAGCGCGCGAGCTTGGAGAGCAGCTTGAGGTGCTCCTGGTCCGCGCCCGCTGGAGCCGCGATGAAGAACACGATGTCCGCCGGGCCGTCCTTGGCACCGAAGTCCACGGCCGGGGCCAGGCGCGCCATCACGAGGGTGGCCCGGGTGACGGCCTCGGAACGGCAGTGCGGGATGCCGATGCCGCCGGGGATCCCGGTAGCGTTCTTGGCCTCGCGGGCGAGCGCGTCCGCCGCGAGCGACTCGGCGTCCCGCGCGCGGCCGTCGCGGTGGACGGTGGCCGCCAGGGCGCGGATCACGCTGTCGGTGTCCCCGCCCAGATCCCGGTCCAGCAGGACCAGGTCGGGGGTGATGAGTTCTGACATCTCGGTGCTCCTCGGGTACGGGCCGGTGCGGCGCGCAGTGGGTGGATCAGGGACGACGACCCGCGGGCCCGCGCTGGGAACCGGGGGCGACCGGGGTGCCGTCTGCGGGGTCGGGCGCTGACGCCGTCCCCGCGGGGTCGGCGGGCCGGGTTACAGCGGGTGGGGTCACAGCGGGTGGTGTCACGGCGGGTTGCGTCACGGCGGGCCGGGGCCGCGCGGCGTCGTCGGCCGTCTCCTGCGCGGCGCGGGGGGCCTGCGCAGAGGCCGGAAACGGGCCGAGCTCCGTCACGCGCACGGCGTCGGGGGTCGTCTGGGCGGCGCTCGGCATCTGGGTGCCCGGCAGCGCGGCGGCCGCGGACCCGTGGGCGACCGCGTGGCGCAGGCACTCGCTCGGGGGGTCTCCCCGCTCGGAGGCCACGAGGTACCCGGTCAGCGCGCTGTCCCCGGCCCCCACCGTGGAGCGGACGGTGACCGGTTCGTGCACCGCGTGCCACGCGCCGTCGGCCGTGACGAGCACTGCGCCGTGGCCGCCCAGCGTGCACAGCACCGCGCCCACGCCGCGCTCCACGAGGATGCGCGCGGCATCGGCCGTGGCCCGGGGATCGGCCTCGAGCGCGTCGCCGTCCTCCCGGCCGAGCAGCTGGGCGAGCTCGTGCCCGTTGGGCTTGATGACATCCGGCAGCACGGTCGCTCCCGGGGCCAGCGCCTCGGTCAGCGGGGCCCCGGAGGTGTCCAGGGCGTACGACGGCGCCGCGGCCCCGAGTGCCCCGCGCACCCGTGCCGCGATGACCGCGTACACGTCTTGGGCGGGCCCCGGGGGCACGGAACCGGCGAACACGAGCCACGAGGCACCGGCGGCGCGGCTCACGATGCGCTCCACGATGCGCTCCACGGTGCCCTCGTCCAGCGCGGGGCCGGGCTCGTTGATCTTGGTGGTGGTGCCGTCCGGCTCGGTCACGGTGATGTTCGTGCGGATGGCGGCACCGGTGGACACGTTGTCGTAGCGGACCCCGGCGGCGTCGAGCCCCGCGAACAGGGGGTCGGTGTCGTCTCCGGGGGCGATGGCCACCGTGGCCGCTCCCCCGGCGGCGAGCGCCCGCGAGATGTTGATGCCCTTGCCGCCCGGGTCCTGGCGGGTGGCGTGCGCACGCTGCACGCGCCCTCGGGCCAGCGGGGCGGAGAGGTCCACCGTGCGGTCCACGGAGGGGTTGAGGGTCACGGTGATGATCATGCGACGACCACTTCCACGTCTGCGTCTTCGAGGGCCTGCGCGAGGTCCCCCACGGGTGCCCGGTCGGTGATGAAGGTGTCGATCTGCTCCAGCGAGCAGAATCGTGTGAGGGTCTCCTGGTCCTGCTTGCTGGCATCGCACAGCACCACCACGCGGCGCGCGGCCGTCACGATCGCGGACTTCACCACCGCCTCGATGGGGTCCGGGGTGGAGAGCCCGAAGCGGGCGTGGGCGCCGTTGCAGCCCACGAACGCGAGGTCCGGTCGCAGCTGGTCGTAGTGCTGGGCCGCACGGGAACCGGTGGCCGCCCACGTGAGCTTGCGGATCCGTCCGCCCACGAGTTCGAGCCCCACGCCCTCGGCGTCCGCGAGCTTGGCCGCGATGTGCAGCGCGTGGGTGATCACCAGCTGCTCCTGGCCGCCCTCCAGGTGGTTGTCGCGGGACAGCATCAGCTCCGCGAGCGCCTCCACCGTGGTTCCGGCGTCGAGCACCACCGCCCCGGCTCCGGCGCCCTCCAGGAGTTCGAGGGCCTTGACGGCGATGCTGCGCTTCTGGGCGGTGGCCAGACGGTGGCGGGAGTCCATGCCCTGCTCCCCGCTCGTGGACTGGTCCACGGACACGGCTCCACCGTGGACGCGCCGCAGCCTTCCCTGTGTCTCGAGGACCGCGAGGTCCCGTCGGATGGTCTCCATGGTCACCTCGAACCGGCGGGCCAGTTCCGCGCCGTTGACCCGGCGCTCGCGGGTCACGGTGCGGGCGATCTCCTCGTGGCGTTCTGCAGCGAACATGCTCACCTCACGGACGGGGGCTGCGGGTCTCACGCGTGTTGGATGTGAGCTTATGTCTGTTTATGTGGTTTTACCACCCTTTTTCCCACATTTCTCCGGTCGTCCCCGGCGCAACCGTGTCCGTGCCAACGCGTATATTGGGCCCGTCATCGGCTCCGGCCGCGCTGCTCTGCGTCAGGATCGACCCTCATGCTGCTGCGTCTTCTGCGCATCCACGCCCGCCCCTACCGTCCCTGGGTGGTGGGCGTCCTGGTCTTCCAGCTGATCTCCACGATCGCCACCCTCTCCCTGCCCAGCCTCAATGCCAGGATCATCGACAACGGCGTGACCAAGGGGGACACCGACTACATCTGGAGCACGGGCGCCGTGATGCTGGCGGTCGCCCTGGTGCAGGTGGTCTCGGCCGTGGTCGCCGTGTGGTGCGGCGCCCGCACCGCGATCGGCGTGGGTCGCGACCTGCGCCGCAGCGTGTTCCTGCGGGTCGGCTCGTTCAGCGCGCGCGAGGTCGGGAGCTTTGGCGCGCCCTCGCTGATCACCCGCAACACCAACGACGTGCAGCAGATCCAGATGCTCACGCTCATGGCCCTGAACTTCATGGTCATGGCACCCATCATGTGCGTGGGCGGGATCATCATGGCCCTGCGGGAGGACCCCGGGCTGTCGTGGCTCGTGTGGGTCTCCATCCCCGTGATGGGCGTGCTGCTGGGGCTCGTGGTCTCCCGGCTCATGCCGTGGTTCCGCACCATGCAGGAGCGCATCGACGGCATCAACGGGGTGCTGCGCGAGCAGATCACCGGCATCCGCGTGATCCGCGCGTTCGTGAAGGAACCCTTCGAGACGCGGCGCTTCGCCCGTGCCAACCAGGACATCACGGACATCTCCCTCAAGATCGGCGCACTGTTCGTGCTGATGTTCCCCGTGATCAACATGGTCATGCACCTGGCCACCGCGGCCGTGCTGTGGTTCGGCGGCCAGCGCGTGGACCAGGGGCAGATCGAGGTGGGCGCCCTCACGGCGTTCCTGCAGTACATGCTCCAGATCCTGATGGCCGTCATGATGGCCACGTTCATGTTCATGATGGTCCCGCGCGCGGTGGTCAGCGCCGAGCGCATCACCGAGGTGCTGGACACCCACCCGGCCATGCACCCCCCGCAGCGGCCGGCCGCGGCCCCGCGCGCTCGCGGCAGGCTCGAGTTCCGGGACGTCACCTTCCAGTACCCCGGGGCCGAGGCACCCGTGCTGGACGACATCTGCTTCACCGCGGAGCCCGGGCGGACCGTGGCGATCGTGGGGGCCACCGGATCCGGGAAGAGCACCCTCATCAACCTGATCCCCCGCCTCATCGACCCCGTGGGTGGCGAGGTGCTGCTGGACGGGCTGGCGCTGCCGGACTACGCCCCCGAGGACCTGGCCGGGCGGGTGGGCCTGGTGCCCCAGCGTCCCTTCCTGTTCTCGGGCACCGTGGCGAGCAACCTGCGCTTCGGGCGTGAGGACGCCACGGACGAGGAGCTGTGGGAGGCCCTGCGCGTGGCGCAGGCGGAGGACTTCGTGCGGGCCATGCCCCAGGGTCTCGACGCCCCCGTGTCCCAGGGCGGAACCAACGTCTCGGGCGGTCAGCGCCAGCGGCTCAGCATTGCCCGTGCCCTCGTGGCGCGCCCGAGCGTCTACGTCTTCGACGACTCCTTCTCCGCACTGGACGTGGCCACCGACGCCCGGCTGCGCGCGGCGCTGCGCCCGGTCACCCGGGACGCCACCGTGGTCACCGTGGCCCAGCGCGTCTCCACCATCACGGGCGCGGACGAGATCCTGGTCCTCGAACGGGGCCGCATCACCGCCCGGGGCACCCACGAGGAGCTCGTGGCGAGTAGCACCACGTACCGGGAGATCGTCACCTCCCAGCTGTCGGCAGACCAGAGCACCGGAGGCGCGCTGTGAGCGAGACCCAGGAACCCGCCCGCAAGCCGCAGCAGTTCTGGCCCTCGGCCGCGCGGCTCATGAAGCTGCTCACGCCGCACAAGGCGGCCCTCACCGTGGTGATCCTGGCCGTGGTGATCTCGGTGGTGCTGGGCGTGTGGGCGCCGCGCGTGCTGGGACGTGCGATGGACGTGATCTTCGCCGGCGTCGTCGGCCGCTCCCTGCCCGCCGGGGCGGACCAGGAGCAGGTGGAGGCCGGGCTGCGCGCGCAGGGCCAGGACTCCACCGCGGACATGATCTCCGCCATGACCCTGGTCCCCGGCCAGGGCGTGGACTTCACCAGGCTGGGCACCCTCATCCTCACCGTGCTCGCCATGTACACCGTGGCCTCCGTGCTGATGTGGCTGCAGGGCTACGTGCTCAACCGCGTGGTGATGCGGGTGGTGTACGACCTGCGCGCCGAGGTGGAGCGCAAGATCAACGCCCTGCCGCTGAGCTACTTCGACACCCGCCAGCGCGGGGACGTGATGTCGCGGGTGACCAACGACGTGGACAACATCCAGACCGCGCTGCAGCAGACCTTCGCGCAGCTGGTCCAGGACGTCCTGACCGTGCTGGGCATCGTGGTCATGATGTTCGTGGTCTCGTGGCAGCTCGCGCTGGTGGCGCTGCTCGCGCTGCCGCTGTCCGCGGTGGCCGCAGGCGTGATCGGCACCCGCTCCCAGCGCATGTTCAAGGAGCAGTGGAAGGCCACGGGCCAGCTCAACGGGCACATCGAGGAGTCCTTCTCGGGCCACGAGCTCGTCCACGCCTACGGGCGCCAGCGTGAGATGCAGGCGCAGTTCGACGAGCGCAACGAGGAGCTCTACCGCGCCGCCTTCGGCGCCCAGTTCCTGTCCGGGACGATCATGCCCGTCATGCAGTTCATCTCCTACCTCTCCTACGTGGGCATCGCGGTGCTCGGCGGACTGCGCGTGGCCACCGGGCAGCTGACCCTGGGGGACGCCACCGCGTTCATCCAGTACTCGCGCGAGTTCACCCAGCCGCTGTCGCAGGTGGCGGGCATGGCCACCCAGCTGCAGTCCGGCATCGCGTCCGCCGAGCGCACCTTCGAGCTGCTGGACGCCCCCGAGCAGGAGCCCGAGACCCCCACCGCCCAGCTGCCCGCACGGCTGCGTGGCGAGGTGCGCTTCGAGCACGTGGACTTCTCCTACGACAAAGCCGCCCTCGCCGAGGGCGCCAAGCCCATGATCGAGGACCTCTCCCTGCACGTGGAGCCCGGACGGACCGTCGCGATCGTCGGCCCCACAGGTGCCGGGAAGACCACGCTGGTGAACCTGGTCCTGCGCTTCTACGAGATCGACGGCGGGCGGATCACCCTGGACGGAATCGACATCCGGGACCTGGCCCGCCACGACCTGCGCTCCCAGGTGGGCATGGTGCTGCAGGACGCGTGGCTGTTCAGCGGCACGATCATGGAGAACATCCGCTTCGGCCGCCAGGACGCCACGGACGAGGAGGTGGTCGCGGCGGCGCAGGCCACGTACGTGGACCGCTTCGTGCGGGCCCTGCCGGACGGCTACGACACCGTGATCAGCGAGGAGGGGTCTTCGGTCTCCGCCGGGGAGAAGCAGCTGATCACGATTGCGCGGGCCTTCCTGTCCCAGCCGTCCCTGCTGATCCTGGACGAGGCGACGTCTGCTGTGGACACCCGCACGGAGCTGCTCGTGCAGAAGGCCATGGCGGCCCTGCGGGCGCAGCGCACGTCCTTCGTGATCGCCCACAGGCTGTCCACCATCCGGGACGCGGACACGATCATCGTGATGCGTTCCGGGCGGATCGTGGAGCAGGGCTCCCACGCGGAGCTCATCGATGCCCGGGGCGCGTACGCGGAGCTGTACGAGGCCCAGTTCAACGAACCCGAACCCGGCGTGGGCGCCGACGCGGACGCCTGATCTCCGGACGGGGCATCGCGCCCCTCCACACGCACTCGTGGCGGCTTCCCGGTGGCTCCGTCGTGCCGGTGCCGCCGGTGTGCGCGGACCCCCGATCTCGGCGCCAGGGTGCCCCGGCGCGGTGGCGCACCCGGCCGAGCGCGTCTACCGTGGTCGTGATGGTCCACCCCACAGAACGGATGTCCCCGTGACAAACTTCGCCAATGTCGAACGCCGCCACCTCGCCGCCCTGCTGCGCCGGGTCGGCCCTGATGCCCCCACGCTGTGCGAGGGGTGGGACACCCGCGACCTCGCCGTGCACCTCGCCATCCGCGATGCGCGCCCGGATGCGGTGCCCGGGATGTTCGCGCCCAAGCTCCCGCTGCTGGGCTCGCACACCAAGTCCGTGGACGGGGACTACCGCGCCATGCCGTGGGAGTCCCTCGTGGACCTCGTGGAGCGTCCCCCGCTGCACTCCCCCGGTCGCTGGTCCCCGGTGGACAAGCGTATGAACACGGGCGAGTTCTTCGTGCACCACGAGGACGTCCGCCGCGCGCAGCCGCAGTGGCACCCGCGTCAGCTGCTCCACGACGAGCAGAAGGCCCTGTGGGCCATGCTCAAGCTGGGCGGTCCGGCCATGCTCCGCAAGGAGTCCGAGTCCGTGGTGCTCCTCGCCGCGGGCTTCGGCGCCGTGCGCGGCGGCAAGAAGTCCGCCCGCCGCGTGAAGATCGTGCGCGGCGAGCCCTCGGAGCTGCTGCTGTGGGCCTTCGGACGCCGGGAGCAGGCCGCGGTGGAGATCTCCGAGGAATGACCCCCGCGCCTCGCTGACAGTCGGCCACGCTCCCCGGGGAGCGTGGCCGACGTCGTCTGCGCGGGCCGCCCGGCGCGGTCCAGTATCATGGAGCGGTCCCGTTCTCGCGGCAGCGAACCGGGGCCGCAGCGCCTCCTTAGCTCAGATGGCCAGAGCATCTGTCTTGTAAACAGAGGGTCGCCGGTTCGAATCCGGCAGGGGGCTCCACAGCGCCTGGCGCACACGAGGGGCACACGGAACACACCGTGTGCCCCTTCGCCGTTCCCCCCTGGTGCGCGCCGGGTGGTTGCCGCGCGCACGACGCCGCCGCACTCGGCAACCGGGCGACGTCCCGATCGCCAGCACCTCCTGCGGGCGCGCGGTCACCGTTCAGGGCCCCGGCCGCACCCACGACGCCGCCCCGCCCTGCCCTGCCCTGCCCCGGCACGGTTCCGACGGGGCGCAGCCCGCGCCCGATGATTCCCGGGAGCACGGGAACGGGCCCCGTTCCTGGAGGAAAAGGGCCCGTTCGGCACGGAAGCTGCGGCGCCTACTTCTTGGCGTCGACGGCCTTCTTGAGCATGTCCTCGAAAGCCCCCTCCTCGTAGCGCTTGCCGTCCACGAACATGGTGGGGGTCCCGGCCACGCCGTTGGTCACGGACTCGCGGGTGGCCACGTCCACCATGGGGCGGTAGGTGTTCTCGTCGATGTCCTCGGCGGTCACGGAGGCCCCGTGCTTCCCGGCGATCTCCGCGAGCTCCTGGTTGCTCAGACCACCGGTTCCCTGGTGGGTGAACACCTCCTGGGAGTACTCCAGGAACTGGTCCGCACTGACCTGCTCGGCCACCAGGTAGGCCGCGTTGGCGGCGCGCGAGGAGTACTGGTCGGGAGTGGCCTTGTCCAGGAAGTTGAGGTTGCGGTACTCCACGTCCAGCTTCCCCGCGTCCACGTACTTCTTGAGGAGCTCCGCGTTCTCCTTCTCGAAGTCCGCGCAGTGCACGCACTCGTAGTCCTGGAACACCACGAGCTGCACGGGCTCCCCGTTGGTGGCCGCCTTGTCCGCGTCCACGATGCCCGGGGGCGTCTTGGTGGTGTCCGGCTCCTCGGGGGCGGGCGGGAGGCTGGAGAGGTCCCGCTCCTCGACGTCCGAGGTGTTCTGCGGGATGCCGTCCTTGGTGACCGTGATGCCGCCGTACTGGTTGGCGCTCGCGGGCACGGGGCCGGCCTCGGGGATCTTGGACTTGCTGTTCTGCCACATCACCAGCCCGATGATCAGCACGATGGCCAGCACCAGGGCCACGATGCCCAGGATCAGACCGAGGGGTCGACCGCTGTGGCGGCGCGCCTGGCGGTCGGCGATCTGCCGGGCCCGCTCTCGGGCGTCCGCCGGTGAGGAACCGGCATTGTTGTTCTTGGAAACCATGGGGGCCAGGTGTCCTTCCGTGGGGCGTGGCGGGGTGTCGACAACTCGTCCTCAGGGTACCCGGCCCGGGGGTCGCCCACGACTCAGCGGGCACCCAGGGGCCTCCCCGGAACGCGCCGCCCCTGCCCGGCGGTGGTACGCCCACTTAGGATGGAGGGAAACCAGCCGGTACGCGGGAAGGGAACCAGCATGAGTGCAGAACAGTCCATGGAAGAGGTGGCCGTCCCCCGGGACGGCTACGACTTCGTCGTGGTCTCCAACCGGCTCCCCGTGGACCGGGACGTGGCCGAGGACGGCAGCAGCACCTGGCGGCGCTCCCCCGGCGGCCTGGTGAGCGCGCTCGCCCCGGTCATGGCGCAGCGCGACGGCGCGTGGATCGGCTGGCACGGCGCCTCCGACGAAACCCTGGAGCCGTTCGACCACGACGTGTTCCACCTGGTCCCGGTGACGCTCAGCGAGCTGGAGGTCACCCGCTACTACGAAGGCTTCTCCAACGCCACGCTGTGGCCGCTGTACCACGACGTGATCGCGTCCCCGGAGTTCCACCGCACCTGGTGGTACGCCTACCGGCGCGTCAACGAGCGCTTCGCGCGCACGGCCGCGGAGACGGCCGCGCAGGGTGCCACCGTGTGGGTGCAGGACTACCAGCTCCAGCTCGTGCCGCGCATGCTGCGCCGGCTGCGCCCGGACGTGACCATCGGGTTCTTCAACCACATCCCGTTCCCTCCCACCGAGATCTTCTCCCAGCTGCCGTGGCGCCGGGCCGTGCTGGACGGGCTCACGGGCGCGGACCTCATCGGCTTCCAGCGCCCCGGGGACGCCCAGAACTTCCAGCGCTGCGCCCGCAAGTACCTGGGCGCGCAGTTCACCAAGGGCACCGCGGTGATGTCGGAGAGCACGGCGGACGGCCAGGAGACCACGTGGACCGTGCACGCCGAGTCCTACCCCATCTCGATCGACGTGGACTCCATCCAGAAGCTCGCGGACGATCCATCGGTCCAGGCGCGGGCGCGGGAGATCCGCGAGGAGCTCGGCAACCCCGAGACCATCTTCCTGGGCGTGGACCGGCTGGACTACACCAAGGGGATCCGGCACCGCATCAAGGCCTACGGGGAGCTGCTGCACGACGGCGAGATCTCAGTGGAGGACTCCGTGCTGATCCAGGTGGCCAGTCCGTCCCGCGAGCGAGTGAACTCCTACCGCCAGCTGCGCGAGCTCGTGGAGGGCATGGTGGGCCGGATCAACGGCCAGCACGACACCATCTCCCACACCGCCATCCGCTACCTGCACCACGGGTACCCGTTCGAGGAGATGGTGGCGCTGTACCTCGCGGCGGACGTCATGCTCGTGACCGCGCTGCGGGACGGGATGAACCTCGTGGCCAAGGAGTACGTGGCCGCCCGTCGGGACCGTTCCGGGGCACTCGTGCTGTCCGAGTTCACGGGTGCGGCCGAGCAGCTGAAGCAGGCCATCCTGGTCAACCCGCACGACATCGACGGTCTCAAGGAGGCCATCCTGCACGCGCGGGACATGCCCGCGACCGAGGCCCGCAAGCGGATGTCGTCCATGCGCCGCCAGGTCCTCACGCACGACGTCGTGGACTGGTCCCAGCGCTTCCTCGACGACCTCGCGGCCCACGCCGGCGGCGCGGGCGGACCGGACCACGACGCCGCACGGCCGGGTGACGCGGCAAGCGGAGCCGACCGTGGGTGACGGGGTCGAGGCCGCGCTCGACGCCGCGGCGGAGGCCGAGAACCTGCTCGTGGCGCTGGACTTCGACGGCACCCTGGCGCCGTTCACGGAACGCCCCGAGGACTCCCGACCCCTGCCCGCCGCCAGGGACGCCCTGGATGCCCTGGCACGGCTGCCCCGCACCACGGTGGCCGTGATCTCGGGGCGTCCGCTCGACTTCCTGCGCACCGTGGTGGATCCCGACCGCGCCATGGTGCTCTCGGGATCGCACGGTGCCGAGGTGGATCTCGGGGCGGCCCCCGGCACGGACGGCGGCACCGAGATCGCCCTGGACCCGCAGCAGCGGGAGCTCCTGGGGCGTGCCGTGGCGGCCACCGAGGCGCTCGTGGCGCGCTACCCGGGCTCGCGGGCGGAGCACAAGCCCGCGGGCGTCGCGTTCCACACCCGCCCCATCACCGATCCGGAGGTGGCGCAGCGCGCCCTGGCCGAGATGAAGAACGCCTATGCCGCGGTGCCGGGTCTGCGCGTGACCCCGGGGCAGCAGGTGGTCGAGTGCTCGGTGCTCAGCGCCACCAAGGGCGACGGCCTCGACACCATCCGCGCCGCGGTGCGCCCGGACGTCACGGTCTTCGCCGGGGACGACGACACGGACGAGGACGCCCTGGCCGTCCTGGGCCCTCGCGACGTGGGCATCAAGGTGGGCGCCAAGGACTCCGTGGCCCCGTGGCGCGTGGCGGATCCCGCAACCCTCGCCGAGGCACTCGCGGACCTCGTGCGGCGTCGTGCCCGGGCCCTGGGCCACGCCGGCTGACATGGCCGACACCCAGCAGCCGGGAACTTCGGCCCCCGCGAACCCGCCGCGCGGCGTGTCCATCAGCACGGCCTTTCCCGATCCCGGGCTGCTCGAGCTGCCGTGGGACGTGCCGCTCGAGAAATGGCCGCCCGAGGTGCTCGCCGCGTACCCGCGCGGGCTGTCCCGTCACGTAGTGCGCTTCGCCCGCGTGGGTGAGCGCGTGGTGGCAGTGAAGGAGACCACCGCGCACTACGCCCGGCGGGAGTACGGACTGCTGCGGAGGCTGCAGCGCATGGGAACCCCCTCGGTGGTCCCGGACTCGGTCGTCACGGACCGGTGCGCGCCGGACGGCGAGCCGCTGCCGGCGGCCCTCGTGACCGACCACCTGAGCTTCTCGCTGCCCTACCGCGCGATCTTCGAGCAGGTTCCCTCCCCCGGGACCATCGAGCGTCTCGTGGACGCGCTGGCCCTGCTGATCGTGCAGCTGCACCTGTCCGGCTTCTACTGGGGGGACGTCTCGCTGTCCAACACGCTGTTCCGCCGGGACGCCGGGGAGTTCGCCGCCTACCTCGTGGACGCGGAGACCGGTGAGCTGCATCCCCGGCTCACGCGCGGGCAGCGGGAGTACGACATCGACCTCGCCCGTACCAACGTGGCCGGGGAGATCATGGACCTGCTGGCCGGTGAGCACATGCAGCAGCGGCTCTCGGAGGAGGGGGTGGACCCCGGGTCGGTGGACCCGTTCGTCGTCTCGGACCGGCTCGTGGAGACCTACAACGGGCTGTGGGAGGAGCTGACTGCCACCGAGGTGTTCTCCGTGGCGGAGCGCTGGCGCGTCCAGGCCAGGGTGGAGCGGCTCAACGACCTCGGATTCGACGTGGAGGAGGCCTCCCTGGACTCCGACGAGGCCGGCCGCGTGCACCTGCGTCCGAGGGTGGTGGAGCCCGGGCACCACAGCCGCAGACTCCTGCACCTCACGGGGCTGAACACCCAGGAGAACCAGGCCCGGCGGATCCTCACGGACATCGACCAGTTCGGTCACGCCCTGTACCCGGGTCTTCCCGAGGACCTCACGGCGCAGCTGTGGATGCGGGAGATCTTCGCGCCCATCATGTCCGCTGTCCCCGCCGAGCTGCACCGCAAGCGCGAACCTGCGCAGATCGTCCACGAGGTCCTGGAGCACCGCTGGTTCATGTCGGAGAAGGCGGGCGAGAACGTGGCCACCGCGGCCGCGGCGCAGGACTACGTGAAGTCCTACCTGGCGCAGCGCCCGGACGAACGGGACGTCTTCTAGTCCGTCTCCGGGGGCACGCAGATCAGGTCGGTCACGGCCCGGTGCACGCGCTCTGTCCACTGCTCGTCCAGTGATCCGTACCGCGCCACGTGGGCGTACGCGGCTCCCAGGATGAAGTCCACCACCATGTCCAGGTCCACGGAGGCCCGGATCAGCCCGCGGTCCCGGTCCCGCTGCAGCAGGGAACGCAGCGCATCCATCCGAGGGCGGACCACCGAGGAGCGCAGCACCTGGGCCGTCGCTGACCCCGGCTCCTGCAGCAGCGTGATCGCCACCCCCAGGCCCATGTCCCGCAGCAGCAGCTCCACGGCCTCCGTGAGCGCCTGCTCCCACGTGGCGTCCTCCGGCAGGGAGCCCGCCGCCGCGGCCGTGTGCTTCAGTGCCGCCTCGAGCAGCTGAGGACTGTTGTCGTAGCGCCGGTAGATCGAGGTCTTGGCCACGCCCGTGAGGGCCGAGACCGCCTCGATCGTCACCCGCTGCGGACCACCCTCCCGGAGCAGGCGCAGTGCCCCGGCCACGATCCTGCGGTCGGTCCGGGCCGTACGGGGGTCCACGGACTCACTCGCGACGGCCTGCGGGTCCGGCTCGGGGGGCCGCGGGCGCGCTGCTGGAGCACTGGTGCTGTCGGTCACAGGGCTCCTCCGGGTGTCGGTGCGGTTGGTTCACGGGCAGTGGACGGGTGGTTCACAAGCGGTGGGCGGACCGCCCTCGGTCCGTGGGCGGGACGCGGTGCAGGCTCGGGGAGCGCCCGCTCCGCCGCAGACGGGAGCGGGCGGCGTCGTCCGCCACGGCAGGCCACCAGGACCACCGCACCCCACCCGCGCGGCGGGCACCGGCCCACCGCGCACGCTGCCGCACCACGTGGCCGACCACGCACCCCCGCCGGAGGCGACGCCTCCACCTCGTGGGCATCCGTGGCCCGCCCGGTCCAGGGCGTGGCCCGCCCGGCCCGGGGCGGCAGACTGCGGACCCCGTCCGCGCGGCTCCCCGCAGGTCAGCCCGCAGGTCCACTCAACGCTACGCCTACCGTAGTGTATCTTGGGGGCATGCTTACCGCTCTCGTGACCGGTGGGACGTCAGGCATCGGTGCCGCGTTCGCACGCTCCCTCGCCCGCAGGGGCTTCAACCTGATCCTGGTCGCACGGGACGAGGACCGCCTCGCCCGCACGGCGAACGACCTCACTGACGAGCACGGCATCCACGTCGAGACCGTGGGGGCCGATCTGGCCGTCGCGGAGGATCTCGCCAGGGTCGCGCGGCGCATCGAGGACCCCGACCGCCCGGTCGACATGGTGGTCAACAATGCGGGCTTCTCCGTCAAGACTCCCTACGCGGACAAGGACTTCGCCCGGCACGAGATGGGGTTCGACGTCATGTGCGCCGCAGTGGCGCGCCTCTCCGGCGCGGCGGCCCGCGCGATGACCGCCCGTGGAACGGGGTGGATCGTCAACGTGTCGAGCGTCTCCGGATACGTCACTATGGGCGAGTACTCCGCCATCAAGGCCTACGCCACGAGCATGACCGAGTCCCTGGCCGTGGAGCTGCACGGCACGGGAGTCCAGGTCACTGCCCTGCTGCCGGGATGGGTCCGCACCGAGTTCCACAGCCGCGCGGGCATCGCCGGCTCCTCGATCCCCGACTTCATGTGGCTGGACGCGGATCGCCTGGCCGAGGAGGCCCTCGCGGACATCGCGCGGGGCAAGGTCATCTCCATCCCCACGCTGCGCTACAAGGTCATGGCCACCACCATGCGCCACCTTCCCCGTCCCGCAGTCCGCTGGGTCTCCCGTCAGATCTCGGGAATCCGACGCCGCGAGATCCAGGCCTGATCCCATGTCGCGTTCCCAGGAACCTGCCGAGAACGACTCCGCCAAGCCGGCACGCCCCCGAAAGGCCAGGGAACCGCAGCCCCGCCCCCGGGTGCTGGACTCCCTCGAGGGCTCCGCCGGACAGCAGGAACCCCATCCCCCGGCTCCCCCTGCGGAGTCCGCTGAACTGACGGCGGCCCACTACACCCACCCGGTGCGGCGTCTCGCGCGGAGAGTTGCGCAGACCGTCTTCTTCCGCGGCATGGTGAACCGCACGATCACCCGCACCAACCTGGTGGACCCGGCGGCGTACGGGGTCAAGGGCACGTGCGTGGTGGTCGCCAACCACTCGAGCCACCTGGACGCCCCGCTGGTCATGAGTGGAGTGCCGCACTACATCTCCCGTGACCTGGCCACGGGCGTGGCCGCCGACTACTTCTTCACGGCGTGGCACAAGAAGTTCTTCACCCAGCTCGTGTTCAACGCATTTCCCGTGGACCGGCGCGGCGAGGGTGCCAATCGAGGTCTGTCCAAGAAGCTGCTCGCGGCGGGCATCCCCCTGCTGATCTTCCCCGAGGGCACCCGCTCGAAGACCGGCAAGATGGCACCGTTCCAGATCGGAGCGGCGTCGCTTGCCCTGTCCACCCAGGTGCCCGTGGTGCCCGTGGCCCTCATCGGCGCGCACGAGGCCATGCCCCGGGGAGCCAACTGGCCGCGCCGCGGTCGTCCGCCCGTGGTCGTGGCCGTGGGCGCACCGCTGCGCGCGCGGAGCAACGAGAACGCCATCGGCTTCAACGAGCGGATCGAAGCCGCCGTGCGGGCGCTGTACGCCGCGAACAGGCACCACATCCGGGACTGACGGCCAGAGCTGGGCCCGCTCCGGACCTCAGGACCCCGGCCGTTGCGAGGTGTGCCGACGCGCCGTCTCGGCATACCAGTCAAGAACGGCCGGATCTTCCACCGTGGCCCGGTTCAGGCTGCTCGGATCCGCACCCTGGAACAGCTTCTTCACCGGGATCTCCAGCAGCTTGCCCGTGCGTGTGCGCGGCACCGCCGGCGCCTCGATGATCTCGTCCGGCACGTACCGCGGCGAGACCTGCTCGCGGATGGCGGCCACGATGCGCTGCTCCAGATCCTCCGTGAGCCGGGTGCCCGGATCAGGAACCACGAACAGCGGCATGTAGTAGTCCCCGCCGGCCAGTTCGGCACCGATCACCATGGACGCCGCAACGCCCGCCACGCGGTCCACCACGTGGGTGAGATCAGCGGAGCCCATCCGGATGCCTCCGCGGTTGATCGTGGAGTCCGAGCGGCCGTGCACGATGAACGGCCCCTCGGACAGCTGGGTCACCCAGTCCCCCTGACGCCAGACCCCGGGGAACATGTCGAAGTAGGCCTCGCGGTAACGTGAGCCGTCCGGGTCGTTCCAGAACGCCACGGGCATGCTCGGCATGGGTGTGGTGATCACCAGCTCCCCCACCTCGTCCCACACACGCTCACCGCGGGAGTTCCAGGACTCGGCGGCCACACCGAGGTACGGCCCCATGATCTCGCCCCGGTACACCGGCTGGTACGGGTTGGTCCCTATGAACGCGCTGGTGACGTCCGTTCCCCCGGAGTCCGAACCCAGCCGCACGGTGGAGGAGACCGACTCGTACACCCAGTCCCACGTGGCCTCCGGCAACGGGGATCCCGTCACCAGGATGGAGCGCAGCGCGGAGAAGTCCAGTCGAACGTTCGGCACCACACCCGCCCTCTGCACCATGGACAGCACCCCTGCGCCGGTGCCGAAGAACGTGGCCTGGTTCCGTGCAGCGAGCGCCAGTGACTTCTCGGGGCCCCCGAACGTGGGTGACCCGTCGTAGGTGACGATGCGGGCGCCGGTCAGGAGGATTCCCACCAGCATGTTCCACACCATCCACGTGGTGGCCACGGCGTAGTAGGCCACGTCCTCCGGCCCGAGTCCCGCGTGCAGACCGAGTGCCTTGCAGAACTCCAGAACCACTCCCCCGTGGGAGTGGACAATCCCTTTCGGTTTACCCGTGGTTCCCGAGGAGTAGAGGATCCACAGCGGATGGTCGAACGGGACCTGCTCGTAGTCCGGTTCTGCCGGCTCACGCAAGACGGTGGAGAGCAGCAGGGCGCCGTCCGGCAAGGACCCCGCGCCCTCCTGACCCATTTGATCAACCACAATCAGCTGTTCGACGGAGGGCAGTACTTCCAACAGGTCCCCGTACGTGCCCGTCATGTCACGCACTGAGCCCCCGAACTCGTAGCCGTCCACCACGAACAGCACCTTGGGCTCGATCTGGGCGAACCGGTCCGCTACCCCCGACGGCCCGAAATCGGTGTTCACCACCGACCACACGGCACCCACGGACGCCGTGGCCAGCAGGGCCACCACCGTCTCCGGGATGTTCGGGAGCACCCCCGCGACGCGATCGCCCCGCTCCACTCCCAGGTCCCGCAGGCGGCTGGCGAGCGACGCCACCCGGGCCTCCAGATCGGCCCAGGTCCACTCGACCGGCGCACGGGTCTCGTGCTCTCCAATGATCGCCACGGCGTGAGGTGAGGTCCTCGCCCACCGCAAGCTGTTCTCGGCATAGTTCAGTCGGGCGCCGGGAAACCATTCGGCCCCGGGCATGGCGTCCGACCGCAGGGCACATTCCCCCGGCGACGACGCCACAAAATCGAAGTGGTCCCACACCGCTCGCCAGAAACCGTCCAGGTCGCTGACGGACCATTCGTGCAAGGACGCGAAGTCCGGGAGGCTCAGCCCGCGGGATTCCTCAACCGATCGGGCAAAGACCGCCATCCGTGACTCGCGAACGGCCTCGGGCGACGGCTCCCACAGGAGGGCCCTGTTGTTCTCACGTTCCTGCGTCGTCATCGGATCAGCAGTCCTCTCGCTCGCGGGCACCCACCACGTGGGATCGTGCTCGAAAACCTACCAGGTGGCCTGGCTCACAAGAGGGGAGAGCAGCATCACGGAGGACCGCACCTCAGAGGAACAAAGCGCAAACCTGCAGCGAAGCCGAGGGGTGGGGCGCGCTGCCGAGATCACAGCCGTCCCTTGCCAGCCCCGCCTGACTGCGCCTGGCGGCGCGGCGGTGGGTGCGCTGATCGCGCCGGCGGTGAGGGGATTACTGACACCGGAAGGCCCGGGACCACCTGTGAGAGCGCCTGCGGAATCGAAGCACCATGGGGGACCTGGCGCCAGACCGCCGGCCTCCACCCCAACTGCGCGGACCTGCGAGCTCGACCTGAGTAATCGGACCAGGAGGCTCGGAGTTGGATGCTGAATCGGAGCTGCGTGTTAAATGCGGGGAGGCCCCACCTGGTCCACTCGTGACGAGTGGCCCTGGTGGGGCCTCAACCCTTCTTCTTACGTTAATTCCGGCGGTGACTTACTCTCCCACACCCTACCGAGTGCAGTACCATCAGCGCTGTGGGTCTTAGCTACCGGGTTCGGGATGGGACCGGGCGTTTCCCCCACGCTATAACCACCGGAAACCTGCACCCCCACCCCTGGTGGGGGAAACCTGGTCTCCCGTTTCTGTCACGGGAACATTATTCTGTTACCAACCACACGACCCGTCACCGGCCAGGAACACCATCCCAGCCTCCCGGCTTGGACCGTGTCCCCACGCAGGTGGGGGTTGTTGGTGGTCAACCACATAGTGAACGCGAACACCACACTTGATGACATTTTGTGTGTGTATAAGTCTTCGGTGTATTAGTACCAGTCAGCTCCACGCCTTACAACGCTTCCACACCTGGCCTATCAACCCAGTCGTCTACTGGGCACCTCACACCCCTCAAAGGAGGCTAGGAAATCTCATCTCGGAGCAAGCTTCCCGCTTAGATGCTTTCAGCGGTTATCAATCCCGAACGTAGCTAATCAGCGATGCTCCTGGCGGAACAACTGACATACCAGAGGTTCGTCCGTCCCGGTCCTCTCGTACTAAGGACAGGCCTCCACAAATTTCCAACGCACGCAGCGGATAGGGACCGAACTGTCTCACGACGTTCTGAACCCAGCTCGCGTACCGCTTTAATGGGCGAACAGCCCAACCCTTGGGACCAACTCCAGCCCCAGGATGCGACGAGCCGACATCGAGGTGCCAAACCATGCCGTCGATATGGACTCTTGGGCAAGATCAGCCTGTTATCCCCGAGGTACCTTTTATCCGTTGAGCGACGGCCATTCCACAATGTACCGCCGGATCACTAGTCCCGACTTTCGTCCCTGCTCGAGCTGTCACTCTCACAGTCAAGCTCCCTTGTGCACTTACACTCAACACCTGATTGCCGACCAGGCTGAGGGAACCTTTGGGCGCCTCCGTTACTCTTTAGGAGGCAACCGCCCCAGTTAAACTACCCATCAGGCACTGTCCCTGACCCGGATCACGGGCCGAAGTTAGATGTCCAGAGTGACCAGAGTGGTATTTCAACAACGACTCCACCACCACTAGCGTGATAGCTTCACAGTCTCCCACCTATCCTACACAAGCCACACCGAACACCAATACCAAACTATAGTAAAGGTCTCGGGGTCTTTCCGTCCTGCTGCGCGAAACGAGCATCTTTACTCGTACTGCAATTTCGCCGAGTTCATGGTTGAGACAGTAGGGAAGTCGTTACTCCATTCGTGCAGGTCGGAACTTACCCGACAAGGAATTTCGCTACCTTAGGATGGTTATAGTTACCACCGCCGTTTACTGGGGCTTAAATTCTCCGCTTCGACCCAAGGGTCTAACAGGTCCTCTTAACCTTCCAGCACCGGGCAGGAGTCAGTCCGTATACATCGTCTTACGACTTCGCACGGACCTGTGTTTTTGATAAACAGTCGCTTCCCCCTAGCCTCTGCGACCCCACCCAGCTCACACAGCACGTGTGCTCACCAGACAGGGCCCCCCTTCTCCCGAAGTTACGGGGGCATTTTGCCGAGTTCCTTAACCATGATTCTCTCGAACGCCTTAGTATTCTCTACCTGATCACCTGTGTCGGTTTGGGGTACGGGCGACTAGAACCTCACGTCGATGCTTTTCTTGGCAGCATAGGATCACCGAATTCCCTCACCTAAGAGAGTCCCATCACATCTCAGGCACACAACCCGCGGATTTACCAACGGGTCACCCTACATGCTTAGACCAGGACAACCATCGCCTGGCTCGGCTACCTTCCTGCGTCACACCTGTTAACACGTTTACCTCCCCGGATCAGGTCCCACGCTCCCCACACACCCCGCGTACCACAAGGGCACACGGTCATGGTGGTTCGGGTGGTTAGTATCCCCGGTTCAGTAGGGTCGGTTCTTCGTCGGTACGGGAATATCAACCCGTTGTCCATCGACTACGCCTGTCGGCCTCGCCTTAGGTCCCGACTCACCCAGGGCAGATTAGCTTGACCCTGGAACCCTTGATCATCCGGCGGACGGGTTTCTCACCCGTCTATCGCTACTCATGCCTGCATTCTCACTCGTTGAGGTTCCACCACTGGGTCACCCCGCAGCTTCACTACCCCAACGACGCTCCCCTACCCACAACACCACCTCAACCACAAACGGCTCAGCTCTACGGTGTCATGCCACAACTTCGGCGGTGTACTTGAGCCCCGCTACATTATCGGCGCGGAATCACTTGACCAGTGAGCTATTACGCACTCTTTCAAGGGTGGCTGCTTCTAAGCCAACCTCCTGGTTGTCTAAGCAACTCCACATCCTTTCCCACTTAGCACACGCTTAGGGGCCTTAGTTGATGGTCTGGGCTGTTTCCCTTTCGACTATGAAGCTTATCCCCCACAGTCTCACTGCCACGCTCAACTTGACTGGCATTCGGAGTTTGGTTGACGTCAGTAACCTTGTAGGGCCCATCAGCCATCCAGTAGCTCTACCTCCAGCAAGCAACACGCAACGCTGCACCTAAATGCATTTCGGGGAGAACCAGCTATCACGGAGTTTGATTGGCCTTTCACCCCTACCCACAGCTCATCCCCTCCATTTTCAACTGAAGTGGGTTCGGTCCTCCACGCGCTCTTACACGCGCTTCAACCTGGCCATGGGTAGATCACTCCGCTTCGGGTCTAGATCACGCCACTCACAACGCCCTATTCAGACTCGCTTTCGCTACGACTACCCCACACGGGTTAATCTCGCGACGTAACACTAACTCGCAGGCTCATTCTTCAAAAGGCACGCTGTCACCCCTCAAGGCTCCAACGGCTTGTAAGCACACGGTTTCAGGTACTATTTCACTCCCCTCCCGGGGTACTTTTCACCATTCCCTCACGGTACTGATCCGCTATCGGTCATCAGGAAGTATTCAGGCTTACCAGGTGGTCCTGGCAGATTCACACGAGATTTCACGGGCCCCGTGCTACTCGGGAGAACGTCACACCACGACAATGACAGTTTCGTCTACGGGACTCACACCCCCTACGGTCTGGCACTCACCACCAGTTCGACTACCACCACGCCACAGCGCCCAGGGTGGCGACCCCAGGAACAACGCATCCCACAACCCCGATCATGCAACCCTCGCCAGGTATCACACACAACCGGTTTAGCCACCATCCGCTTTCGCTCGCCACTACTCACGGAATCACTGTTGTTTTCTCTTCCTATGGGTACTGAGATGTTTCACTTCCCCACGTTCCTCCTCGCACCCTATGAATTCAGGTACGAGTGACTACGCATAACACGCAGCCGGGTTACCCCATTCGGAGACCCTCGGATCACAGCTCGTTTATCAGCTCCCCGAGGCTTATCGCAGATTTCCACGTCCTTCATCAGCTCCTGATGCCAAGGCATCCACCGTGTGCTCGTAACAACTTATACGCCACACAACACAAATAAATCATCAAAGAACACACCACACACCCCCAACGGAGGCGCGCGGCGTCAAAGATGCTCGCGTCCACTATGTAGTTGACAAACAACAACCCACCAACACCAACCCACCCCAGAACACTCCAGGACTTCGTGATGCTGCGGGAAACCAACCAACACCAGCGTGTTGATCGACAACCCAACAATGTGCCACCACACCACCACCCCAACACCACCACCAGAACTCGTGTCCGGTCGTGTTCCCGTGTCAGGGAGCAGCGTGTCCGCTTGCTGATATTCCACCCATGAGCATCAACCACACCCCGTCGAAGATGACGAGGATCGTGGGTGCCGGCCACACGGCCAGCCACTGTGCTCCTTAGAAAGGAGGTGATCCAGCCGCACCTTCCGGTACGGCTACCTTGTTACGACTTAGTCCCAATCGCCAGTCCCACCTTCGACGGCTCCCCCCACAAGGGTTAGGCCACCGGCTTCGGGTGTTACCAACTTTCGTGACTTGACGGGCGGTGTGTACAAGGCCCGGGAACGTATTCACCGCAGCGTTGCTGATCTGCGATTACTAGCGACTCCGACTTCACGTGGTCGAGTTGCAGACCACGATCCGAACTGAGACCAGCTTTTGGGATTAGCTCCACCTCGCGGCATCGCAACCCATTGTACTGGCCATTGTAGCATGCGTGAAGCCCAAGACATAAGGGGCATGATGATTTGACGTCATCCCCACCTTCCTCCGAGTTGACCCCGGCAGTCTCCTATGAGTCCCCACCATCACGTGCTGGCAACATAGAACGAGGGTTGCGCTCGTTGCGGGACTTAACCCAACATCTCACGACACGAGCTGACGACAACCATGCACCACCTGTACACCAGCCCCACAAGGGGGAAAGACCATCTCTGGCCCGGTCCGGTGTATGTCAAGCCTTGGTAAGGTTCTTCGCGTTGCATCGAATTAATCCGCATGCTCCGCCGCTTGTGCGGGCCCCCGTCAATTCCTTTGAGTTTTAGCCTTGCGGCCGTACTCCCCAGGCGGGGCACTTAATGCGTTAGCTACGGCGCGGAAAACGTGGAATGTTCCCCACACCTAGTGCCCAACGTTTACGGCATGGACTACCAGGGTATCTAATCCTGTTCGCTCCCCATGCTTTCGCTCCTCAGCGTCAGTAACAGCCCAGAGACCTGCCTTCGCCATCGGTGTTCCTCCTGATATCTGCGCATTTCACCGCTACACCAGGAATTCCAGTCTCCCCTACTGCACTCAAGTCTGCCCGTACCCACTGCACACCCGGGGTTAAGCCCCGGGCTTTCACAGCAGACGCGACAAACCGCCTACGAGCTCTTTACGCCCAATAATTCCGGACAACGCTTGCGCCCTACGTATTACCGCGGCTGCTGGCACGTAGTTAGCCGGCGCTTCTTCTGCACGTACCGTCACTTTCGCTTCTTCCGTGCTGAAAGAGGTTTACAACCCGAAGGCCGTCATCCCTCACGCGGCGTCGCTGCATCAGGCTTCCGCCCATTGTGCAATATTCCCCACTGCTGCCTCCCGTAGGAGTCTGGGCCGTGTCTCAGTCCCAGTGTGGCCGGTCACCCTCTCAGGCCGGCTACCCGTCGTCGCCTTGGTGAGCCATTACCCCACCAACAAGCTGATAGGCCGTGAGCCCATCCAAAACCAGTAAAACCCTTTCCACACACCACCATGCGGTGACATGTCGTATCCAGTATTAGACCCAGTTTCCCAGGCTTATCCCAGAGTCAAGGGCAGGTTACTCACGTATTACTCACCCGTTCGCCACTCATCCACCCAGTGCAAGCACCAAGCTTCAGCGTTCGACTTGCATGTGTTAAGCACGCCGCCAGCGTTCGTCCTGAGCCAGGATCAAACTCTCCGTCAAAAAAATTCAACAGAAACCACCCACCACGCCGAAACGCGGTACGGTGGGATCCCAGCTGACACCCAACACCCCCAGGAAACGGGAAAACACCTGCAAAGATGCTGGGCCTCAACCAAAAAATAAAACTTTTGGTATCAACAAACTAGACACACTATTGAGTTGACAAACAACACACCACAACGCAGCTCCCCATCACGAGGACCACCACGGTCGGTTGCGATCTGCAAGGTTACCGTCTGATGCCATCTGCCGCAACCTGAGGTGAACTCTGGGTTGCCGCGCGATGTCGCCAGTGTCTCGGTGACTTGCGGGGATTCATCCTAGCACACGATTCGACCGTGTCGAACCGGCACTGCAGAGAATCCCTGATCCGTTGCCCTGCTCCGGCCCGGTGGACCGTCGCCGCGGCAACTCGGAAGACATTACACGCGGCCCCGGGATACGACAAACCCGCGGTCGGCGTGTGCCGTCCGCGGGTTTGTCGGGTGGTGGGCGCGCACCGTTCAGGCGGCTGCCCGCTCGCCGTAGCGAGGGATCAGGGAGTGGATTCTCCGTGCCCGGTCGTCCGGGCTGCTGAGGTGGCCGAGCTGCCGGCCGGCTTGAGGAACAGCACCGCGAGCGGCGGCACAGTCAGTTCCGCGGAGGCAGGCTTGCCGTTGTACGCGCCTTCGGTCGCGGCCACACGGCCGAGGTTGCCGACACCCGAACCTCCGAACTGCTCGGCGTCCGTGTTGAGCACCTCTTCCCAGTCGCCGGCCCAGGGCAGCCCCAGCCGGAACCCCTCGTGCGTGTTGCCCGCGAAGTTGGCCACGCAGACCAGGGGGTTGCCCTGGTCGTCCCACCGGGTGAAGGACAACGTGTTGCGCTGCGCGTCGTTCGCGTCGATCCACTCGAAACCGGAGGGGTCGTTGTCCCGCGAGTAGAGCGCCGGGGTGCTCCGGTAGACCTCGTTCAGGGACTTGACCAGTTCCTGGACACCGTGGTGCGGCGGGGTCTCGGAGAGCCACCAGTCCAGACCGTGCTCCTGCGACCACTCCGACTCCTGGGCGTACTCCGTGCCCATGAAGATCAGCTGCTTGCCGGGGTGCGCCCACATGTACGCGAGGTACGCCCGAACGTTGGCCAGCTGCTGCCACCGGTCACCCGGCATCTTGCGGAGCAGGGAACCCTTGCCGTAGACGACCTCGTCGTGGGAGATCGGAAGGATGAAGTTCTCCGAGAACGCGTAGACCATGGAGAACGTGGCCTTGTTGTGGTGGTAGTGCCGGTTGATCGGGTCCTCGGCCATGTACTCGAGGCTGTCGTGCATCCAGCCCATGTTCCACTTGATGCCGAAGCCCAGCCCGCCCGCGCTGGTGGGCTTGGTGACGCCGGGGAAGGAGGTGGACTCCTCCGCGATCATCACGATGCCCGGGTTGCGGCGGTAGGCCGTGGCGTTGGCCTCCTGCAGGAAGGCGATGGCCTCGAGGTTCTCCCGGCCGCCGTACTGGTTGGGTTCCCACTCGCCGTCGTTGCGGGAGTAGTCCAGGTACAGCATGGACGCCACCGCGTCCACGCGGAGCCCGTCCACGTGGAAGTCCTCGAGCCAGTAGTTGGCGTTGGCCACCAGGAAGTTGCGCACCTCACGTCGGCCGTAGTCGAAGATGAGCGTGCCCCAGTCCTTGTGCTCGCCGCGGCGGGGGTCCGGGTGCTCGTAGAGCGGCTGGCCGTCGAAGTTGGCCAGCGCCCACTCGTCCTTGGGGAAGTGCCCGGGCACCCAGTCCACGAGCACGCCGATCCCGGCCTGGTGCAGCTGGTCCACGAGGTAGCGGAACTCGTCCGGGGAGCCGAAGCGCGAGGACGGTGCGTAGTAGCCCGTCACCTGGTAGCCCCACGACCCGCCGAAGGGGTGCTCCGCGACCGGCATGAACTCCACGTGGGTGAACCCCTGCCACGTGAGGTACTCCACGAGCTCGCGGGCGAGGTCCACGTAGCCGAGACCCATGCGCCACGACCCCAGGTGCATCTCGTACACGCTCATGGGCGCGTTGTGCGGGTCGGTCGCGGCCCGCGCCGCCATCCACTCGGCGTCGCGGAACTCGTACTCGGACTCGAACACGCGGGACGCCGTGGAGGGCGGGATCTCCGTGCCGAAGGCCATGGGGTCCGCCTTGTCCCGCCAGGCCCCGTCCGCACCCTGGATGCGGTACTTGTAGGTGTCCCCGGACTTCATGCCGGGCACGAACAGCTCCCAGACGCCACTGGAGCCCAGCGAACGCATCGCGTGCTCGGAGCCGTCCCAGCCGTTGAAGTCGCCGATCACGCGCACGGACTGGGCATTGGGAGCCCACACGGCGAAGCTCACGCCGGTGACGTCGCCCAGCGGCGAGGGGTACCGGCGCACGTGCGCGCCGAGCACCTCCCACAGGGTCTCGTGCCGCCCCTCCCCTATCAGGTGGAGGTCCAGCTCGCCCAGGGTGGGTGCGAAGCGGTAGGGGTCGTCGACGAGCTCGGGCTCCTTGCCCGCGTAGCTCACCTCGACCCGGTAGTCGGGGATGCGGCCCTGCTCGTGGGCGGGGACCACACCGGTGAAGATCCCGCCCCACTCGTGCTCCAGGGGGAAGGTGCCGTCCGGGGTGCGCACCGCCACGGCCGTGGCGAAGCGCCGCAGGGTGCGGATGCTCACCGAGCCGTCCGGGTTGGGATGCGCTCCGAGCACGGAGTGCGGATCGTGGAATCGCCCCTCGGCCACGGCCGCGAGGACCTCCTCGGTCACGGGCACGGGCCCACCGGCCGCAGCTCCCGACGCCGCCCGCCCGGGCTGCGCAGCCGCACCGGTTCCGGTGGCCCGTGCAGCCGTGGTGGTCTCCCCGGCATGCTCGCCGTCGGCGTCACCGGCCCCTGAGGACGCGCTGTCTCCGGCCGTGGTGTGCGCTGCGTTCCCGGCACCGGGTGCCGACGCCGCGCCGTCACCGGTCCTCGCAGCGGCACCGCTGTCCGCCGCATCGACGGAGACTGTGCTCTCGCCGGCGGTTCCCGCGGCGGCAGCGGTGCCGGGCACCGGGCTCTCGTGGGCCGCGTGGGTGGGCTCCGCGCGCGCGGCGCCGTCCGGACGCGCGGCCGGGCGGGCGGCGTCGGCCTCCTGCGACACGGGCGCGGCGCCGGGCCCCCGGTCGGAGGCGGCGGTGGGATCTGAGGGACGGGGGTGCTCGGTGGTCACGAAATCCTCGGTTCTGGACGGGGTTGATGGGCTCTCGTGGTTCTCACGGTTCACGGTACGGGAGCGGGCATGCTCAAGCGAACGAACCACGGCGTCCGCCGGCACCTGGACCCAGTCGGGCCGGTTGCGCTCCTCGTAGACGACCTCGTACAGGGCCTTGTCCAGCCACAGGGCGCGGAACAGGACGCCGTCCGTGTCCACGGGAGCCCCGCTGCGCGAGCTGTAGCCCGCCAGGAAGGCGTCCGACACGGCGCTGGTCCACTCGCCCATGTCCCGGCCGTTCTCCTTGCCGGCCATGGCTCCCGCATAGTCGAACGAGCGCAGCATGCCCACCACGTCCCGGAGTGCGACGTCCGGGCGGACCCGCTCCTTGATGGGGCGCAGCGGCTCACCCTCGAAGTCCAGGATGCGGAACCCCTGCGCGTCGCTGTGCAGCACCTGCCCCAGGTGGTAGTCACCGTGGATCCGCTGCAGCGGGGGGATCTCACGGATCTCCCCCAGCTCTTCGAGGACGCGATCCAGCTCGGGGCGCAGCTGCTCGAATCGCTCCCCGCAGGACTCCCAGGCCCACCTCACGCGGCCGGTGAGGTCCTCCAGGAAGCGGCGCCGGGCGTCGTCGTCCGCCTCCGTGGGGTCGAACGCCGCCAGCAGGTCCGCGTGGACGCGCGCGGTGGTGACCCCGAGGTCCCGGGCGAGCTCCGTGAAGTCGCGGCCCTCCGTGGCCGCGGCCACCGTCATCTCCCAGGCGTCGCGCGAACGGTCCAGGAACTGCGCGGCCACGGCCAGCTGGCCCGAGGTGGTCACGAGGCCCTGGCGCCACTGGGCGTCGATCCACCCAGCCGTGGCGGGCACCGCCGAGGACCGGTGCGCCGTGAGCCTGACGCCCACCTCGACGTCCGGGTTGCGCCCCTCGCCCACCACGCGGAAGAACTTGACGATCACCGCGTCCTCCCGCAGCGCCGACTCGTCCTCCCCGCGGTCCGCGGGCCGCAGGATCACGGACGTGTTGGACTGCTCGGAGGTGATCACGTGGATCTGCTCCGCGCCGGCGATCCGGTAGTCGGTGTTCAGCGCGCCCGTGTGGCGTCCGTGCAGGCCCATGCCGTGGCGCAGCACGCCGCCCTCCGTGAGCTGCGCGTCCATCATGCGCAGCACCCGGTCCATGAACACCGGGTCCCCCACGGCGTCGTAGAGGTGGACCGTGCTCCCACTCGTCGGCTGGGTGCCGGCCGGGGAGCCCCCCGCCTCCTGCTCCGAGGGTGCGCCCCGGGACGACGAGCGGCGCCGTTCCAGCAGCGCCCCCGCCTGGGAGACGGCCCGGCGCAGGAACGACGACGCTCCGTCGGCGCCCGAGGCGGGCCCCTCCGGCACGGGACCCTCCCCTCCGGCACGGTAGGAGCCGATCTCGAAGCCCTCGAGCTCCGGCACGGCCTCTTCGGAGAGGAGCACGGGGATGTTGAGCAGCTCGCTGCGCTCCCCCACCGTGACCTCCACCAGGAACATGATGCGCTCGCGCCCCGGCTGGGACTCCCACCTGTCACCGGCGTCCACCCCGGCGCGGCCCACCACGCTCAGCCGAAGCTGGTCCGGGGTGGCCGTGAACGGGAACCACCGCCGGCCCGGCAACCAGTCGCGCAACCTGTCGAGAACCTGCTGATCCGTCATGGGGATCCCCCGCTTTCGTCTGGAAGTCACTGTCGCGCTCGCGCGGGCGGGCCCGCGCGGGCTCACTCGCCTCTTGCGGGCTTGATGATCGGCATGGCCACCGTCTCGGGGTGGTTTCCGTCCGTGCTCGGAGCCTGGCGCAGGCGCAGCCAGAAGAAGTCCTGCGAGCCCAGGGTCACGCGGTAGTCCCCCGTCTGGGAGAACTCCCCGAACGGCTCGCCGCCGAACAGCTCACGCGTGCCCCGCCCCGCGTACTCCGGCAGGTGCACGGAGCAGCTCGCAGGCGTGTGCGCGAGGTTGAACACGCACAGCACGGTCTCCCCCACGCCGTCCTCGGCGTCCTCGGCGTCCTCGGGCGCCAGCCTGCGCAGGAACGCCAGGACCGACTCGTGGTCCGTGGCCACGTTGACGTACTCGCCCAGCCCGAACGCGGGGTGGGCCTTGCGCACCATGAGCATCTGGCGGATCCAGTGCAGCAGCGAGGACGACGACGCCAGCTGGGTCTCCACGTTGGTCTGCGTGTAGTTGTAGACCAGCGACTGCACCACGGGCAGGTACAGCTTGCCCGGATCCGCGGTGGAGAACCCGGCGTTGCGGTCCGGGGTCCACTGCATGGGGGTGCGGGAGGCGTCCCGGTCGTCCAGCCAGATGTTGTCACCCATGCCGATCTCGTCCCCGTAGTACAGGAACGGGGAACCCGGCAGGGACAGCAGCAGGGCGTGGGCAAGCTCGAGCTCCGCGCGGGAGTTGTCGAGCAACGGGGCCAGGCGGCGTCGGATGCCGATGTTCGCGCGCATCCGGGAGTCCGGGGCGTACCAGCCCAGCATGGCCTGGCGCTCCTCGCTCGTGACCATCTCCAGCGTCAGCTCGTCGTGGTTGCGCAGGAACGTGCCCCACTGGGTGCCGCGCGGGATCTGCGGGGTGTTCGCCATGGTGGAGACGATCGGCGCGGCCTTCTGGTCACGCAGCGAGTAGTAGATCCGCGGCATGATCGGGAAGTGGAAGCACATGTGGCACTCCGGGGACTCCTCCGTGCCGAAGTACTCCACGACCTCGTGGGGCATCTGGTTGGCCTCCGCGACGATCACGCGGCCGGGGTACTCCCGGTCCACCATCTCGCGCAGCCTGACCAGGAAGTCGTGGGTGCCCGGGAGGTTCTCGCAGTTCGTGCCCTCCTCCTCGATGAGGTACGGGATGGCGTCCGCCCGGAAGCCGTCGATGCCCATGTCGAGCCAGAACTTCACCACGTCGAACACGGCCTCGACGACCTTGGGGTTCTCGAAGTTCAGGTCCGGCTGGTGCGAGAAGAACCGGTGCCAGAAGAACTGCCGGCGCACCGGGTCGAAGGTCCAGTTGGAGACCTCGGTGTCCACGAAGATGATGCGGGCGTCCTGGTACTTCTCGTCCGTGTCCGACCACACGTAGAAGTCCCCGTACGGGCCCTCCGGGTCCTCGCGGGACGCCTGGAACCACGGGTGCTGGTCCGAGGTGTGGTTCAGGGGCAAGTCCGTGATGACCCGCAGCCCGCGGGCGTGGGCCTCCGCCACGAGCCGCTTGAAGTCGCTGACCGTTCCGAACTCGTCCAGGACCGAGTAGTAGTCCGAGATGTCGTAGCCGCCGTCGCGCAGCGGGGACTCGTAGAACGGTGGCAGCCACAGGCAGTCGATGCCCAGCCACTGCAGGTAGTCGAGCTTCTCGATCAGACCGGTGAAGTCCCCGGAGCCGTCGCCGTTCGCGTCCGAGAAGGCCCGCACGAGCACTTCGTAGAACACGGCCTTGCGGAACCAGTCGGGGTCGTGGGCGATCCCGGGAGCGTTGAGGTGGAAAGGAGTGGTGCTCATGGTCGGCGGGGCTGCCCTCTCGAGGAGACGTTGTGGCGTACGGGTGGTGCTCGGTGGCCGCCGCCGCGCGGGTGCGCACGGCGGCGGCGCGGACTCACTTCACGTCGCGGCGGATGCTCAGGACGTGCACGGGCTCCACGTACGGGTCCAGCCGCACGTAGTTGTGGGTGCCCCACTTCCAGCTGGAACCGGAGATGAGGTCATCCACCCAGAAGGAGCCGTCCTCGTTGAAGTCCTGGTCCCGCAGGTCCAGGGCGTCCAGGTCCAGCCACACGGTGGCCTCGCGCGTGGCGTGGGGATCGGTGTTGACCACCACGATGACGGTGTCCTTGACCTGCACGCCGTCCCGCTCCACGGTCTTGGTCTTGCTGAACGCCACGATGGCGTCGTCCGAGGCGCTCTGCAGCGTGAGGTTCTGCAGGTCCCCCAGCGCCGGGTGGTCCCGGCGGATCTGGTTCAGCCGCGTGAGGTACGGGGCCAGGGACTCACCGCGCTGCACCGCGCCGTCGAAGTCGCGGGGGCGCAGCTGGAACTTCTCGTTGTCGATGTACTCCTCCGCGCCGGGGCGGGCCACGTGCTCGAACAGCTCGTACCCCGCGTACACGCCCCACAGCGGGGACGCGGTGGCCGCGAGCGCGGCGCGCACCTTGAACGCGGCGGGGCCGCCGAACTGCAGGTACTCGGTGAGGATGTCCGGGGTGTTGACGAAGAAGTTGGGGCGGTAGAACCCGGAGGTCTCGTGGGAGATCTCCTCGAGGTACTCCTCGATCTCCTCCTTGGTGTTGCGCCACGTGAAGTAGGAGTAGGACTGCTGGAAGCCGGCCTTGGCCAGCCCCTGCATCATGGCTGGTCGGGTGAACGCCTCGGCCAGGAACACCGTGTCCGGGTGCTCCTCGCGGACCCGGGCGATCAGCCACTCCCAGAACCAGAGGGGCTTGGTGTGGGGGTTGTCCACGCGGAAGATGTCCACGCCGTGGGAGATCCACAGCTCCACGACGCGCAGCACTTCGGCGGCGAGTCCCTGGGGATCGTTGTCGAAGTTCAGGGGGTAGATGTCCTGGTACTTCTTGGGCGGGTTCTCGGCGTAGGCGATGCTGCCGTCCGCGCGGGTGGTGAACCACTGCGGGTGCTCGCTCACCCACGGGTGGTCCGGGGAGGCCTGCAGCGCGAGGTCCAGGGCCACCTCGAGGCCCAGCTCGTGGGCGTGGGCCACGAACGCGTCGAAGTCCTCGAACGTGCCGAGGTCCGGGTGGATGGCGTCGTGCCCACCCTCCGGGCCGCCGATGGCCCACGGGGAGCCGGGATCCTGATCCCCGGCGATGAGGGTGTTGTTCGGACCCTTGCGGTGGTTGCGTCCGATCGGGTGGATCGGTGGCAGGTACGCCACGTCGAAGCCCATGCGTGCGGCGCGGTCCAGGGCCGCCGTGGCCGTGCGGAACGTGCCGGAGGTCCAGGTGCCGGTCTCGGGGTCGAAGGTGGCCCCCTCCGAACGGGGGAAGAACTCGTACCAGGAGCCGCGCCCGGCCGCCTCGCGCTCCACCTCGATCGGGTAGTGCTCGGAGCTGCTCAGCAGGTCGCGCAGGGGGCGCTCGGCCACGTGGTCCCGGATCGTGTCGGACGTGGCGATCTGCCAGCGCTCCTCGAGGCTACGCGAGGTGTCCAGCACGGCCTCGGCGGCCTCCTCGAACGCCCGGATCTCGTCCTGGCCGCGGTCGGACTCCTTGGAGGCGGCGTCGAACAGCAGCGAGGCCTCCTGGAACATGAGCTCCACGTCCTGCCCCACCCCGAGCTTGATCTCGGCCGCGTGGTGCCACGTGTCGTAGAGGTCGGACCAGCCCTCGACCGCGAAGCTCCAGCGGCCCTCGTACTCGGGCCGCAGCCACGCCTGGTAGCGGTCCGTGCCGGTCTCCACGAGCGTCATGCTCCGGCGCTGCGCCTCACGCCCCTGCGGGTCGTAGAGGACGGCGGTCACGCCCAGGGAGTCGTGCCCCTCGCGGAACGCCGTGGCCATCACCCGGATGTCCTCCCCGGGGATCGCGGTCGCGGGGAAGCGCCCGCCCTCGACCACGGGGCTGACGTCGGAGACGGGGATGCGGCCGTAGACGAGGTCGTCGGACGGGAAGTCCGCGCCGTCCTCCTCGACGTCGGCCGCAACGGCCGCGGCGGAGGGCTCGTGCGCCTGCGGCTCGCGGGACGGATCGGGACCGGTGCGGTGGACGGAGGGAGCGACGTCGGGAACGCCGGAGGCGGGGACGGGCGGCGTCAGGCGCGATCCCACATCAGGAAGCGCACCCCCCGCGCGGGCGTCCGGCGTGGTCTCGGGAAACGGGCGGCGGCCTGAAGGCTGGTTCTGCTGCGACACGTGGCCCACGTTACCGACTATCGCCGGGATTCTTAAGGCTGCGAAGCATCACGACGGCGCGGCGACGTCCGGTGACACCCGTGCGGCAGCTGGCCGCACCCGATAGGCTCGCAAGGGTGAAGGCAATCCGCAGGTTCACCGTCCGCACCGTCCTCCCCGAGTCGATCGCCCCGCTGGGGCGACTGGCCAGGAACCTCCGCTGGTCCTGGCACAAACCCACCGAAGACCTCTTCTCCGAGCTCAGTCCCCACGCCTGGCAGGCCGTGCACGGGGACCCCGTCAAACTGTTGGGGTCCCTGACCCGCGAGGAGATCCAGCAGATCTCGCAGGACCCCGATCTCGTGGCGCGCATCCGGGCGCTCGACGCCGACCTGGAGACCTACCTGAGCGAGCCGCACTGGTACCAGCGCACCCAGGGCGACGACGCACCCGCGGCGATCGCGTACTTCTCCGCCGAGTACGGCATCACCTCCGCGCTGCCCCAGTACTCGGGTGGGCTCGGCATCCTCGCCGGCGACCACCTCAAGACCGCCTCGGACATGGGCATTCCCGTGGTCGGGGTGGGTCTGCTCTACCAGGCGGGCTACTTCAAGCAGTCCCTGTCCCGCGACGGCTGGCAGGAGGAGACCTATCCCGTCCTGGACCCCGACGAGCTCCCCCTGACCCTGCTGCGCGAGGCCGACGGCACGCCCGCGCGGGTGACGCTCCCCCTGCCCGACGGACGCTCCCTGTCCGCGCAGATCTGGCGCGCGGACGTGGGCCGGGTCCCCCTGCTCCTGCTCGACTCGAACATCCCGGACAACGACGACGCCGCGCGCAACGTCACCGACCGGCTGTACGGCGGCGGCAGCGACCACCGCCTGCAGCAGGAGCTGCTGCTGGGCATGGGCGGGGTGCGGGCACTGCGTCTGCACAGCCGTGTGACCGGCGCGCCCGCGCCCGAGGTCTACCACTGCAACGAGGGCCACGCCGGCTTCCTGGGCATCGAGCGGGTCCAGGAGCTCATGAACCCCGGCACCGGGGCCGCACCCATGACGTGGGACGAGGCCCTCGCCCAGGTCCGCGCGAGCACCGTGTTCACGACCCACACCCCGGTGCCCGCGGGCATCGACCGCTTCGAGCGCGCCCAGGTGGAGCACTTCCTCGCCGCGGGCCTCGCCCCGGACGTCCCCGCGGCGCACGTGCTGGACCTCGGCGCGGAGACCTACCCCGGCGGTGACCCGGGCAAATTCAACATGGCCGTCATGGGCCTGCGCCTCGCCCAGCGCGCCAACGGCGTGGCCAAGCTGCACGGCGCGGTGTCCCGGTCCATGTTCCAGGGCCTGTGGCAGGGCTTCGACGCGGACGAGGTGCCGATCTCCTCCGTGACCAACGGGGTGCACGTGCCCTCGTGGATCGACCCCGACGTGGCCAAGCTGACCCTGGAGCCCGGGGAGAACGACCAGGATCCCGCGGCCCGCTGGCGCAAGATCTACGACGTCCCCGACACCGAGCTGTGGGCCGCCCGCCGCGTGCTGCGCGAGCGTCTCGTGCAAGACGTCCGCGAGCGGCTCCGCGCGTCCTGGAAGAAGCGTGGCGCCACGGACGCCGAGCTGGGCTGGACCGAGAGCGTCCTGGACCCGGACGTGCTCACCATCGGCTTCGCCCGCCGCGTCCCCACCTACAAGCGGCTCACGCTCATGCTGCGGGACCCCGAACGGCTCAAGCGGATCCTGCTGGACCCCCGGCGCCCCGTGCAGCTGGTGGTGGCCGGCAAGTCCCACCCCGCGGACGAGATGGGCAAGCGGATGATCCAGGATCTCGTGCGCTTCACGGACGATCCCGAGGTGCGCCACCGGATCGTGTTCCTGCCCAACTACGACATCGCCATGGCCCGGGTGCTCTTCCCGGGCTGCGACGTGTGGCTCAACAACCCGCTGCGCCCGCTCGAGGCGTGCGGCACGTCCGGGATGAAGGCCGCGATCAACGGCGGGCTGAACCTCTCCGTGCTGGACGGCTGGTGGGACGAGATGTACGACGGCCAGAACGGCTGGGCCATCCCCACCGCGGACGGCAAGGCCAGCACGGACGAGCGCGACGACGTGGAGGCCGCAGCCCTCTACGAGCTGATCGAGAGCCACGTGGCGCCCCGCTTCTACGGCGAGACGACCGGGTCCGAGGCCCACACGCCGGAGGCCGACGCCGCGCAGAGCCCCTTCGCAGCCGTCCCGCACCAGTGGCTCGCCATGGTGCGGCACACGCTGGCGACCCTCGGTCCCCGGGTGTCCTCCCGGCGCATGCTCACCGACTACGTGGAGCAGCTCTACGTCCCGGCCTGCGTGTCCGGGCGCCGTGCGGCCGCGGACGACGGCGCCGCAGCCCGCGCCACCGCCCACTGGATCGAACGGGTGCGGGAGGCGTGGCCCCAGGTGCGTGTGGAGCACGTGGACGCGCAGGGCGTGCACCAGGAACCGCAGATCGGGGACGAGCTCGGCATCAGCGCCTACGTGGACCTCGGTCCCCTGTCCCCCGAGGACGTCACCGTCCAGGTGGGCTACGGCCGGGTGAGCGAGACCGACCACCTGCACGAGCGCTCCTACGCCACCCTGGCCCCGGTCAAGGACCTCGGGGCGGGCCGCGTGCAGTTCAGCGGCCCGATCACGATCGACCGCTCCGGGCCGTTCGGCTACACGGTGCGGGTGCTGCCCCGCCACGACGAGCTGGCGGACCCGGCCGAACTGGCGCTCGTGAGCAACGCCGCGGACTGAGCTCCCGCGGCACGCAGAACGCCCCCTCCCGCACCGGAGCACCGGTTGCCGGGAGGGGGCGTTCTCGCACGTGCGCCCGCCGCGTCAGGTGACGGCGAACATGGCGACGCTCTGCGCGGGCACCTCCACCGTGTCCCCGGTGTGCCAGCGGTTGCCCGTGAGCTCGTCCAGCTGGGGATCCGTGGCGAGCACGAGACGGAAGGTGGCCTCCCGCGGGGGCAGCGCGGCGTCGTCGTGCGGGGACTCGAGCAGGGGCAGCACGGCGTGGACCGGCGCCTGCGTGCCGTTGAGCACGAAGAGCCCCGCGAGGTCTCCCCCGCGCGCGGCGATGACCACCTGCAGCGCCCGCTCACCGTCGGTCTGCCAGCGCTCCGCCGTCATGTGCTCCCCGGTGCACGCGTACCAGAGCAGCACCACGTCCTCGGGACGCGTGGGGAACTGCCGGGGCTGACCCGCGAGGAACGCGCGCCGGGCGCGGATCAGGCGCTGGGTGGTGCGGAACATCGAGCGGGCGAGGGGCGTGGGGCGCCAGTCCACCCAGGAGAGCCGGTTGTCCTGGCAGTACGCGTTGTTGTTGCCGTCCTGGGTGCGCAGGAACTCGTCGCCCGCGGTGATCATGGGTATCCCCTGGGAGAACAGCAGGGTGGCCATCATGTTCCGCGCCGTGGCGGCCCGGGCGGCGCGGACCCGGACGTCCGGCGCGAACCCCTCGTGCTCGTGGTTCCAGGAGTGGTTGTCGTTGGTGCCGTCCGCGTTGTTCTCCAGGTTGGCCTCGTTGTGCTTGGCGTCGTACGCCGTGAGGTCGTAGAGCGTGAACCCGTCGTGGGCCGTGACGAAGTTGACGGAGGCCAGGGTGCTGCGCCCGTGCGGGGCGAACAGCTCCGCGGAGCCGGACATCGCCCCCGCGAGGCGGGCCGCAGTGCCCCCGCCTCCGCCGCGGCGCATGGTGCGCTGGCCCGAGAGCCAGAAGTCCCGCACGGTGTCCCGGTAGTGGTCGTTCCAGTCCGCCCAGCCCACGGGGAAGCGCCCCGTCTGCCAGCCGCCGGCTCCCACGTCCCACGGCTCGGAGATCATCCGCACGCCCTGCAGCACGGGGTCCGCGGCCACGGCCACGAAGAACGGGTGGTTGCGCGTGAAGTGGTGGTGCTCGTCCCGGCCGAGTTCGGGTGCCAGGTCGAAGCGGAAGCCGTCCACGTGGCACTCGGTGACCCAGTAGCGCAGGGAGTCCAGTGCCATGCGCACCACCTGCGGGTTGGAGAAGTCCACGGAGTTCCCGCAGCCCGTGACGTCCACGTAGGCGCCGTGCTGGTCGTGCCGGTAGTACGCGCGGTCCCCGAGCCCCCGCCAGCAGTAGGCCCGCTGGTCCGGGCCGCCCTCGGCCGTGTGGTTGTAGACCACGTCCAGGAACACCTGCAGCCCGGCCCCGTGCAGTGCGTCCACCGCGGCCTTGAACTCGTCGAGCACCGCCGTGGGGCCCGCGGCCTGTGCGGCCGCCGTGGCGTAGCCGGCGTGCGGGGCGAAGAAGCTCAGAGTGTTGTAGCCCCAGTAGTTGGTGAGCCCGTTCGCGGTGAGGTGCTGCTCGTCCAGGTGCGCGTGGACCGGAAGCAGCTCCACGGCGGTGATCCCCAGGACGCGCAGGTGCTCCAGCATCACGGGGTGGGCCAGGCCCGCGTAGGTTCCCCGGAGATCGTGCGGAATCTCGGGGTGGAGCATCGTGAGGCCCTTGACGTGCGCCTCGTAGACCACGGTGTCCCGCCACGGCGGGGTGGGGCGGGACTCGTCCTGCCACGCGTGGTTCTGGGCGGTCACCACGGAGACGTACATCCCGCCGTACGCGTCCGGACCGGGGTTCACGACGCCGCTGGGCGGGGCCACGCGCTCGAGTCCCCGCCCGTACGGGTCCAGCAGCACGGGTTCCACGGCCGGGTCCGGCGCGGGGGTCCCCGCCGGCTCCGCCGCGACGAACCCGTAGCGGGTTCCCTCGGGCATGGCCGGGCACACGTCCCGGGCAAGCTCCTCGGGCGTCATCTCCTGAGCGGGGACGCTGCGAGGCCGGGACACGGTGGCGTAGTGGGTGCCGTGGTTCTCGCCCTCCAGCCGCAGCCGCTGCCAGGTCTCCCCCGGGCGCTGGAACACGAGGTCCACCGCATCCAGCCCGGGCGCGTGGACAGCCACGTTCGCCGTGCCGTCCCCCGAGCGCGAGGGGTGGACCCCCAGCGGGTGGCTACGCGCCTGCACGCCGGCGCGCGATCTCGTACAGCGTGATCCCCACCGCCATGGACGCGTTGAGCGACTCCATGGCGGACTCGATGGGGATGGAGACGATCGCGTCGCAGTGCTCGGTCACCAGCCGGGAGAGCCCCTTGCCCTCCGAGCCCACGACCACCACGAGGGGTTCGGTGGCCAGCTCGAGCTGCGGCAGGGACATGTCCCCGCCGCCGTCCAGGCCCACCACGAAGTAGCCCTGCTTCTTGCAGTTCTCCAAGGTCCGGGTGAGGTTGGTGGCCTTGGCCACGGGCACGCGCGCCGCGGCGCCCGAGCTGGTCTTCCACGCGGTGGCGGTGACCCCGGCGGAGCGGCGCTCGGGCAGGACCACGCCGTCCCCGGCGAACGCGGAGACGCTGCGGATGATCGCGCCCAGGTTGCGGGGGTCGGTGATCCCGTCCGCCGCGACCAGCAGGGGCGGGTGTCCCTGGTCCGCGTCCCGCATGAGGGAGGCCGCGAGCTCGTCCGCGTCCTGGTACTCGTACGGCGGCACCTGCAGCACCACGCCCTGGTGGATCGCGTCCGCCGAGAGCCGGTCGAGCTCACCGCGGGAGGCCTCCAGGGTGGGCACCTGGCGCTCGGCGCACAGCTGCAGGATGTCCTTGACGCGGTCGTCCACCTCGATCTTGGACGCGATGAACAGCGTCTTGGCGGGGACACCCCCGCGCAGCGCCTCGAGCACCGAGTTGCGGCCCGTGACGAGGTCCTCCTTGATGGGACCCGTGCCCGAGCGCTGCGGGCGGCGCGGCTGGTTCTGCTGCTTGCGGGCCGCGGCCTGCTTGGCCTTGTAGGCCTTGTGGTAGACCCGGTCCTCCGCCTTGGGCGTGGGACCGCGGCCCTCGAGTCCCTTGCGGCGCTGCCCGCCGCTTCCCACGACCGGGCCCTTCTTCTTCTTGCGGACTGCTCCGGGGCGGCTGTTCTGGGCCATGGTCATCACTTCCGTGTCGGTCACGGGTCACGGCCAGAGGGCCGCCCCGGGGTGGTCGGCGATCTGGGTCCAGTTTAGGTCAGCGTCAGGATTCCACGGACCACGCGGAGCCCTGCGCACCGTCCTTGACGACGACGCCCGCGGCCGCCAGCTGGTCCCGGATGGTGTCTGCGAGGGCCCAGTCCCGGGTTTCGCGTGCCGCGGCCCGGCGCGCCAACAGGTCCTGCACGAGGGCGTCCAGTGCACGGTGCTCCGCGCCGCTCGCGTCCCCGGCGGCGTCGAGCGCCATGAGCGGCAGCAGCCCGAGGACGTCCGACATCCCGGCGACCGCCGCGACGAGCGGCTGCGCCGCGCGGTGCTCCCCCGCGGCGAGTGCCGAGTTGGCCGCCCGCACCGTCTCGTGCAGCACGGCGAGCGCGCGCGGGACGTTGAGGTCGTCGTCCATCACGGCCACGAACTCCTCGGGAACGTCCTGCGCGTCCCAGTCCAGGCCGAGCCCTGCGGCGCGGGCGGCGAGCAGCACGGACTCCACGCGCTCCACCGCGGCGGTGGCCTCCTGCAGGGAGGTGGGCCGGTAGTCCAGCACGGAGCGGTAGTGGGCCTGGCCCAGGTAGTAGCGCACCGCGAGCGGGCGCGCCTCGCGCAGCATGTCCTGCGGGGAGACCGTGTTGCCGATCGACTTGGACATCTTCTCGCCCTGGTACGTGACCAGGCCGTTGTGCAGCCAGAAGTTGGCGAACTCCCGGCCGGCGGCCGCGGACTGGGCGAGCTCGTTCTCGTGGTGCGGGAAGCGCAGGTCCAACCCGCCGCCGTGGATGTCGAAGTGGGAGCCCAGGTACTTGTCCGCCATCGCGGAGCACTCCAGGTGCCAGCCCGGGCGGCCGCGACCCCACGGGGAGTCCCAGGAGGCCGTGAGCGGCTCACCGTCCTTGTGGCCCTTCCACAGGGCGAAGTCCCGGGGATCCCGCTTGCCGCGGGGATCGGCGTCCGGGGCGTCCTGCATGTCCTCGACCCGCTGCCGGGTCAGCTCCCCGTAGCGCGGCCACGAGCGGACGTCGAAGTACACGTCCCCGGAGCCGTCCGTGGCCGGGTAGGCGTGCCCGGCGTCGATCAGCTCCTGGATCAGGGCGTGCATCTCGGGCACGTGGCCCGTGGCGCGCGGCTCGTACGTGGGGCGGTCGATGCCGAGCGCCGCGTACGCCTGCCCGAACACACCCTCGAAGCGGTAGGCCAGCGCCCACCACGGCTCCCGCGCGTGCTCGCCGCGGTAGTCCTGCTCGTAGGACGCGCGGGAGTTCACCAGGATCTTGTCGTCGATGTCCGTGACGTTGCGGACCGTGGTGACCTCCAGGCCGCGGAAGCGCAGCCAGCGCGCGAGCACGTCGAACACCAGGGCGGAGCGCACGTGGCCGATGTGCGGCGCCCCCTGCACCGTGGCCCCGCAGTAGTACAGACGGGCCTCCCCGGAGTGCACGGGGACGAAGTCCTTGATGGTCGCGGACGCGGTGTCGTAGAAGCGCAGAGTCACCGGGCCATTCTAGCGGGACGCCCGCCGCCCACGACGGCGCGAGGCGGCTCCCGGTGACCCTCCCCACCGTGCGGGCGGGGCGGGCGGCGTGGCCCCCCGAAAGCTTCCTGCCGCGCGAACTGCGGGCACCCCGGGCGCTCAGGAGGTGCGCACCACCAGGGCCGTGGCGATCGCCGCGATCCCCTCCCCGCGGCCCGTGAGCCCGAGGGTGTCCGTGGTGGTGGCGCTGAGGTGCACGGGTGCGCCCGCGGCCTCGGAGAGCACCGCGGCCGCCTCCTCCCGGCGGGGGGCGAACTTCGGGCGGTTGCCCACCAGCTGCACCGAGATGTTGCCCACCGTGAACCCGGCCTCCGCCACGATCCGCACGGCCTCCGCGAGGATCCGGCAGCCGGGGGCCCCGGCGAACTCCGGGCGGTCCGTGCCGAAGTGGGCCCCGAGGTCCCCCACCCCCGCGGCGGAGAACACGGCGTCCGCGGCGGCGTGGGCCACCACGTCCCCGTCCGAGTGGCCGCTCAGTCCGCGTTCCCCGGGCCAGTGCAGACCCCCGATCCACAGCGGGGTGCCCTCCGGTCCGAAGGCGTGCACGTCCACCCCAACCCCCACGAGGGGCAGGGGGTACGGGACGGCCGCGCGGGGCTGGGACGCGGCGGCGGGGTGAGCGGGTTCGTGAGACATGCCCCCATTGTCGCGGATGAACCGGAAGGGGAACGGAGGCGGCGGCTGTCACGTCCCGGCATCGAGTGCCGCTGCCAGCGAGCACCGGGTGGCGGGCGCCGGAGCGATGGCCCGGCGCGCCGGGCTCGGTTCGGCCTCAGACGCGCGAGTCCACCACGGCGTGCGCCAGCAGCAGGTCCAGGGGGCGGGTGATCTTGAAGGACTCGACGTCCCCGGCCACGAGGACCACCGCGTGCTCCGGGGCGTAGCGCTCCACCAGGCTGGCGTCGTCCGTGATGCCGGCGGGGTCCTCCGCGCGGCGGTCCGGCAGCAGCCCCGCGGCCTCGTTCACGCGCTCCAGCAGGGCGCGGTCGAACCCCTGGGGCGTCTGGACGGCCCGCAGCCCCGCCCGCTCCACCGTGCCGGTGCTGCACTCGTGGGAGTCCACGCCGCGCACGGTGTCCGTCACCTCGACCACCGGCACCACGGCCTCCGCGCCGTTCTGCAGGGCGGCAACCACCCGCTCGAACACGGCGGGCGGGGTGAGGCAGCGAGCGGCGTCGTGCACCAGGACCCGTGTGGCTCCGGGGGGCAGGGCCGCGAGGGCGCGGGCCACCGACTGTGCGCGCGTGGCACCGCCCGTGACCGCGTGCGCGCCACACCCGGCGGCCACGGCCGTGAGCTCGGTGTCGCCCGCAGGAACTGTGACGAGCAGCGCGGCCTCGGGAAGCGCCTCGCGCACCGTGGCGAGCGCGTGCTCCAGCAGCGGTCTCCCGCGCAGCGGCACGAGTGCCTTGGGCATGCCGTACCCGAGCCGCGTGCCGGAACCAGCGGCCACGACAACGACAGCGAGCCCGTCCGGTACGGACGGGCTCGCGAGGTCGTGGTGGTGCGTCACGGAAGGGCGGGGATCAGGCCGCGGACAGGATGTCGTCCAGGCGCTTCTCCGCCTCTTCCTCGTCGATCTTCTTGGCCAGCGCCAGCTCGGAGGTGAGGATCTGGCGGGCCTTGGTCAGCATGCGCTTCTCGCCGGCGGAGAGACCCTTGCCGCGGTCACGGCGCCAGAGGTCGCGGACGACCTCGGCAACCTTGAGGACGTCACCGGAGGCGAGCTTCTCGAGATTGGCCTTGTAGCGGCGGGACCAGTTGGAGGCCTCCTCCGCGTCCTGCGCCTGGAGGACCGCGATGACCTGCTTGAGACCGTCCTCGTCCACGACGTCACGGACGCCCACGAGGTCCACGTTCTCCGCCGGGACCTCGATCATGAGGTCCCCCTGGGTCACCTTGAGCCGGAGATACATCTTCTCTTCACCCTTGACGGTGCGAGTCTTGATCTCCTCGATGGTCGCCGCACCGTGGTGCGGATAGACGACCGTTTCGCCAACCTCGAAAACCATGCACAAACCCCTTTCAGCCCGCCAAGTCTACCACGGTGTATGATGCCCGATTCCTCGATCCCGGCCGCCCGTGGGGCGACCTGCGGCCACTGGAGACCGCGCCACGAGCGGCGCGGGGTTGCAGACGATCCGTGGCCAAACCGATAGACTGACCGGAGATTGAGTCCCACCGTCAGAGAGCCCGAGGAGTTCGTGCCGTGAAGAACGCCGCCCACAAGAAGTTGCAGCAGCTCGGACTGGGCGCGGCAGCGCTTGCCGTCCTGACCGGCGTGAGCGGATGCGCGTACATCAGCCCTCAGGCCACCGCGGACACCTACGCCCCCGCGGACGGTGTCCAGATGGACCTGGGAGACGTCCAGCTGCGCAACGTGCTCGTGGTCGCGGAGGACGCGGACTCCCAGGGTCGTGTGCTCGGCACCGTGATCAACACCGGTGACACCGCTCAGACCGTCACCATGGACGCGGACGGCGCCACGGCCACGATCGAGGTTCCCGCCAACCAGGAAGTCGTCCTGGAGAAGTCCAAGCCCGTGGTGCTGGACAAGGCCGGCGCGGACCCCGGCCTGATGGTGGAGACCTCGTTCACCGCGGACGGCCAGGACAGCAACGCCTCCGTGCCCGTGCTGGACCACACCTACCCGCGCTACGCCTCCTTCGTTCCGGGTGGCGCTCCCACCACCCCGGCCAACCCCTCCAACACCAAGGCCCCGGAGGGCCACTCCGAGGGCGGTCACTGACCCACCCGTGACGGCAGTGCTGCCGTGACCACCAGAGGGGTCGCACCCGCGCGGGTGCGACCCCTCTGTGCGTGTCCGGTGCGTTCGTGCCCATGCGCTCGTGTGCGGACCCCGTCCCTTCCGGGTCCCCGTCGTGCCCGGAGCCCGTGTGGACCTGCGGCGCGCTCAGGCCTCGAACTTGTAGCCCAGTCCCCGCACGGTCACGATGTGCTGCGGCGCGGACGGGTCCGGCTCCACCTTGGAGCGCAACCGCTTGATGTGCACGTCCAGGGTCTTGGTGTCCCCCACGTAGTCGGAGCCCCACACCCGGTCGATCAGCTGCCCGCGGGTCAGCACCCTGCCCGCGTTGCGCAGCAGCATCTCCAGCAGCTCGAACTCCTTGAGCGGCATGGCCACGGGCTCGCCGCCCACGTGCACCACGTGCCGCTCCACGTCCATCCGCACGGGACCTGCCGCCACCGTGGCGGTGATCAGCTCCTCGGGCTCGGAGCGGCGCCGCAGCACCGCCCGGATGCGGGCCACCAGCTCGCGGGAGGAGTACGGCTTGGTGACGTAGTCGTCAGCGCCGAGCTCCAGACCGAGCACCTTGTCGATCTCCGCGTCCTTGGCCGTGAGCATGATGATCGGCACCGTGGAGCGCTGCCGGATCTGCTTGCAGACCTCGGTCCCGGACTGCCCCGGGAGCATGAGGTCCAGGAGCACGAGGTCCGCGCCCGACCGGTCGAACTCCGCCACGGCGCGGACGCCGTCCGCCACGACCGTGACGTCGAAGCCCTCACGGCCCAGGAGATAGGCCAGGGGGTCGCTCAGGGACTCCTCGTCCTCCACCATCAGAATCTGGGTCACGCGCGTTCCTCCACTCGGTGTCTGCGGTGCGCGCCACCTGATGGTGGCGGCCCGTGCTGTTCGTCGGGATCCTCCATGAGCGGGATCTGGAGGGTGAACGTGGAGCCCCGGCCCGGTTGGGACCACACGGAGACCTCTCCGCCGTGCTGCGCCATCACGTGCTTGACGATGCTCAGCCCCAGCCCGGTACCCCCGGTCTGGCGCGAACGTGCGCTGTCCACCCGGTAGAAGCGCTCGAAGATCCGGTCCTGCTCGGTCTCCGAGATCCCCGGGCCCTGGTCCGTGACCGTGATCTGCGCCATGCCGTTGCGCTCCCGCAGCCCCACGCCCACCCGGGTGTGCTCCGGGGAGTACCGCACGGCGTTGTCGATGAGGTTGCGCACGGCCGTGACGAGCATGTCAGGGTCCCCGAACACCGGGGTGTCGATCCGCCCGCCCACCTTGACCTCGATGTGCTTGGTCTCCGCCGCCAGCCGGTTGCGGTCCACGGCCTCGCCCACGGTCCGGTTCAGGGTCACGGCGGTGCCCTTGGACACCACGTCCGTGCCCTGCAGCCGGGAGAGCTCGATGATGTCCTGCACCAGCGCACTCAGACGGCGCGACTCCCGCTGCAGGCTCGCGGCGAAGTGGCGCACGGAGTCCTGGTCCGCCGCCGCGTCCTCGATGGCCTCGGACAGCAGGCTGACGGCACCCACGGGGGTCTTGAGCTCGTGGGACACGTTGGCCACGAAGTCGTTGCGGATGGACTGCGCGCGCACGATCTCGGTCTGGTCGTCCGCGAGCAGCAGGATGTACTCGTCCGCAATGGTCACCACCCGGATGTCGAGCACGATCACACCCCGTTGCAGCTGACCGCGGGTCAGCTCCAGCCGCTTCTCCTCCACCACGCCGTTGCGCCGGGTGCTGCGGACCATGTCCAGCAGCTCCTGGTGCACCACGGTGTGCCCGCGCACGATGCCGTACGCGTACGCCGCCGGAGAGGCCCGGACCACGCCGTCCACACCGTCCACCACCACGTAGGCGAGACCGAGTGCCGCGAGGATCTCCGCGGTGCCCTCCGGCAGGGTGGGCTCCTGGACGTCCGCGTACGCATGACGACGGCGCTGGCTCACCCGCACGGCGATCAGTCCGCTGATGCCGAGCAGGAAGCCGATGAACCCGGCCAGCAGGGCAATCGTCGTCTCGCTCACGGTGTCAGCTTAGACTCCCGGGCCGGCGCGCAGCCCCTGATCGAACGGTCCGGCCGCCCGGTTCAGCCAACGTTCACCTGGGGATGGCGGCGCGTTCACGACCACCTGTGAACCTGGTGAGACGTGTGCGACGTCGTCGCACCGCTCCCCCGGTGGCACCCGACCCGTTCGAGACGCGTAGGCTACGGGACCAAGAACTGCCATGAACGAAAGGACGCCCCTGTGCGTAAGGTTTTCCAGGCCGAGCTCCATCAGGTCGGTGAAGAGCTGATCCAGATCGCCACGCTCGTGCAGCAGGCACTGGCCAGCGCCCGCACCGCCTTCCTCGACGCCGACATCCAGGTGGCCGAGGAGGTCATCTCCAACGACGCCCGCATCGACTTCCTGCAGAACGACCTGGACGAGCGCTCCATCGACATCCTGGCCCTGCAGGCCCCCGTGGCCTCCGACCTGCGCATGATCGTGGGCGCCCTGCGCATGAGCGCGTCCCTGGAGCGCATGGGGGACCTGGCCCGCCACCTGGCCCAGCTGGCCCGGTTGCGGTTCCCCGAGCCGGTTCTGCCCGAGTCCATGCGCGCCCACTTCGACGAGATGTTCGAGATCGACCTCAAGCTGATCTCCCGCGTGATCTCCGTGCTGGGCAACCGCGACATCAGCCAGTCGGACGAGATCTTCGCGCTGAAGTCGGAGCTGAACCTCAAGCACCAGCAGGTCTTCGAGATGCTCGCCGCCCCGGAGTGGGACTCCTCCGTGCCCACCGCGGTGGACGTGACCCTGGCTTCCCGCTACCTCGAGCGCATCGGCGACCACGGGGTCTCGGTGGCCCGCAAGGTGTCCTACCTGGTGACCGGGGACTGGGCGCCCGCCACGGACACCCACCCCACGGGCCACGGCCACTACGGCACCGACGCCGGGGAGTGACCCCGCGGGCCCCGGCCCGTTCTCGACGAAGGCCCCGCCCATTCGGGCGGGGCCTTCGTCATGGGGGTGACCCCTACTTCTTGCCCTGGTTGGCCACGGCCTTGATGGACTCCGCGGCGGCGTCCGGGTCGAGGTAGCGACCACCCGGGGTCACGGGCTTGAGGTTCTGGTCCAGCTCGTAGTAGAGCGGGATGCCCGTGGGGATGTTGAGCCCGGCGATCTCCTCGTCCGAGATCCCGTCCAGGTGCTTGACCAGGGCGCGCAGGGAGTTGCCGTGCGCGGCCACCAGGACGGTCTTCCCGGCCTTGAGGTCGGGGATGATCTGCTCCTCCCAGTACGGCATGAACCGCTCCAGCACGTCCTTGAGGCACTCGGTGCGGGGCAGGTTGGCCACGTCCGCGTAGCGGGGGTCCCCGGCCTGCGACCACTCGGAGGAGTCGTCGAGCTCGGGCGGCGGCGTGTCGTAGGAGCGGCGCCAGGTCATGAACTGCTCCTCGCCGTACTCCTCACGGATCTCGGCCTTGTTCTTGCCCTGCAGCGCACCGTAGTGGCGCTCGTTGAGGCGCCACGAGCGCTTCACGGGGATCCACAGCCGGTCCGCGGCGTCCAGCGAGAGGTTGGCGGTGTTCATCGCGCGGCGCAGCAGGGACGTGTGCACCACGTCCGGCAGCAGCTGGTTCTCGGCGATGAGCTCGCCACCCCGGGTGGCCTCGGCGCGTCCCTTTTCCGTGAGGGGGACGTCCACCCAGCCGGTGAAGAGGTTCTTCTCGTTCCACTCGGACTGGCCGTGGCGCAGGAGGATGAGCTTGTGGGTCGCTGATTCGTTAGCCATGGCTCCATTGTTCCACCCCTGACCACGCGGGGGAACGGGTGACGCGCACCGGACGTACAGTGGCCGTGTGCCCCTTCAGCAGCGCCCCGTGGGATCCGTGACCAGGGGCACCACCAACCCCAACCGGCTGCGCCGCGCGGACCGCTACCTCACGGGCGTGCTGGCCCCCGTACTCCGCGGCGCCGCTGACCCCCTGCTGGTGGACCTGGGATTCGGGGCCGCTCCCGTGACCACGGTGGAGCTGTGGGAGCGCGCCCGCACCGTCCGGCCGGACGTGGAGCTCACGGGGATCGAGATCGACCCGGTCCGCGTGGCGGCGGCACAGCCCCATGCCCGCCCGGGGCTCTCGTTCCGGCGCGGCGGTTTCGAGATTCCCACCGGCGCGCGGTCGCCGGTCTTCGTGCGCGCGTTCAACGTGCTGCGCCAGTACCCGGTGGAGGACGTGCCGGCGGCGTGGGACCTCGCGTGCTCCCGACTGGCGCCGGGCGGTGTGCTCATGGACGGCACGTGCGACGAGCTGGGGCGCCTCGCCACGTGGCTGTGCTGCACCGCGCAGGGACCGCAAAGCTTCACGGTCAGCATGCGCCCCGGTGCCTTCGCGCTGCCCTCGGACGTGGCCGCCCGGCTGCCCAAGATCCTGATCCACCGCAACGTGGCGGGTGAACGCGTCCACGAGCTCCTGGCCGCCGCCGACGCCGCCTGGCTGGCGAACGCCGCGCTGTCACCGTTCGGGCCGCGGCAGCGCTGGAATGCGACGTGCCGCGACCTGAAGGTAGCCGGATGGCCCGTGCTGCACGGACCCGCGCGATGGCGACTCGGTGAGCTCACGGTGCCGTGGGATGCGGTGGCGCCACGCTGAGCAGCGCGCCGCGCTGGCCCGCGAATGGACCCGCTGGTCCCCAGCGGGCCGGACGGACCGCGCCACCCGGTCGCTCAGCGGGGCGTGCGCGCCCGCGTCACCAGGAGCCGGGGTTCTTGGACTCCCCCGCCACGGCGGGGCGCACGTCCGCGAAGTACACACCGGCGATCGTGGCCGCGATGAGCATGAGGATCAGCGACCCGGTGCCCGGGATGCCCACCCGCAGGATCGACAGGGTGGAGAAGACCGCACTGAACACGGTGACCACCGCGGCACCGCCCGTGAGGGCGAGCCAGAAGGACTTGGTGCGCTTCCAGGCCCGTTCGAACTGCACCGGGGAGCGCCGCACGCAGTCGAGTGCCGCGAGGAGGGCGAGCACCGCCACCACCACGGTGATGGCGTAGTCCAGGTAGTTCGCCAGAGTGAGGGCCCACGGGTAAGAAGTCACGGGAGCAGTCTACCGACCGGCGAGCGCGTCGAGCCCCGCGGCGAGGTCGCTCCACAGGTCCTCCACGTTCTCGATCCCCACGGACAGCCGCAGCAGGTTCTCGGGAACGGAAGCGGGCTCCTCCGGATGGCGACGCCGTCTTTCGACGAGGGACTCCACGCCGCCGAGCGACGTGGCGGGGGTCCACACGCGAAGACCGGCGACGAGGCGCTCGGCCGCGGCGGCGTCGTCGTGCAGCACCATCGAGAGCACCGCACCGAAACCGCCCGTCAGCTGGGCGGCGGCACGCTCGTGGCCGGGATCGACCGGCAGGCCGGGGTAGTGCACCCGGGCCACGGCGGGGTGCTCCTGGAGCCTCCGGGCGAGCACCGCCGCGCTCGCCACGGCACGTTCGAGGCGCACCGCGAGCGTGCGCAGCCCCCGCAGGGCGAGCCACGACTCGAAGGGACCCGGGATGCCGCCCTCCAGCGTGCGCTGGGTGTGGAGCCGGCTCCGCAGCTCGGGCGACGCACACACCACGGCCCCCATGAGGACGTCCGAGTGCCCCGACAGGTACTTGGTGGCCGAGTGCACCACGAGATCCGCACCGAGGGCGAGCGGCTGCTGCAGCAGCGGCGTGGCGAACGTGTTGTCCACGCACGTGAGCACGCCCCGCGCACGGGCTCCCGCGAGCAGCGCGGGGAGGTCGGCGACCTCCAGCATGGGGTTGGTGGGGCTCTCGACCCACAGCAGATCCGCGCCGGCCAGCGCGCGGAGCACGGCGGTGGTGTCCGCGACGTCCACGGCGTGCACGGTGAGGATCCCGCGGTCCTGCAGGCGCCGGGCCAGCTGCAGGGTGCCCTGGTAGCTGTGCCGCGGCACCACCACGGTGCCGCCCACCGGCACGAGGCTCAGCGCCGCAGAGATCGCGGCCATTCCCGATGCGTGGGACAGCGCCGGACAGGGCGCGCCCTCGAGCTGCCCCAGGACCTCCTCGAACGCCTCCCACGTGGGGTTGGCGGAGCGCGCGTAGGAGCGGTCGCCGTCCGCGACCGCACCGGTCCCCCGGTACGTGGAGCTCAGCACCACGGGAGGGTTCACGGGGGCGTCGTACGTGGGCTCGGGGCGTCCGCCCGTCACCACCAGGGTGTCCTTGTGCATGCCCGCCAGCCTACGACCGCGGGCCCGCGGTGGGCGGCCTGCCCAGCCCCCTGCCCGGCACCCGGGGGTGTCGGGGGCGCTGGTTAGAGTGGTGCGCGTGAAGGATTCAACGCGCGGGGCGCTCATCGTGTTCGAAGGCGGTGACGGCGCCGGAAAGTCCACCCAGGTCGGCGCCCTCGCCCAGGCCCTGCGCGGCGCCGGACACGCGGTCACGTGCACGCGCGAGCCCGGTGGCACGCCGCTCGCCGAGGCCGTCCGGACCCTTGTGCTGGATCCCGCCCACGCCCCCGTCGACGCCCCCACGGAGGCCCTGCTGTTCGCGTCGGCCCGCGCGGACCACGTCTCCCGCCTCATCCGGCCTGCGCTGGAGCGCGGCGAGATCGTGCTGTGCGACCGCTTCGTGGACTCCTCCGTGGCGTACCAGGGAGCGGGGCGGGGCCTGGGCACCGAGCACGTGCTGGAGCTGAACCAGTGGGCCCTGCAGGGGCTGGTCCCGGAGCTCACGGTGGTCCTGGCCGTGGACCAGGCCACCGCCGAGTCCCGCCGCCGCCACCGCGGCGTGGCCGTGGACCGCATGGAGGCCGAGGACCGCGCGTTCCACCACGCCGTGAACGCGGCGTTCCTCGACCTGGCCGCCCGCAGCCCCGAGCGGTACCTGGTGCTGGACGCGGCCGAGCCCGCCGAGACGATCACGCGCACGGTGGCCGCTCGCGTGGCTCCGCTGCTGCCCGGGACCCCGGGAGGTGCGCGGTGAGCGTGTGGGACGAGGTCGTGGGGCAGCCCCGCGTGGTGGAGCAGCTGCAGCGCGCCGCGCGGGACAACGAGCCCACCCACGCCTGGCTGTTCACGGGCCCACCCGGTTCGGGCCGCTCCACCGCGGCGCGCGCACTGGCCGCCGCGCTGCTGTGCGAGCACGGCACGGGGTGCGGGCAGTGCCACGCGTGCCGCACGGCGTTCGCCGGCACCCACGCGGACGTCACCAACTTCGTCACGGAGAACCCCCGGATCAGCATCGAGGAGGCCCGTGAGCTCGTTGTGCGGGCCCAGGACCGGCCGTCCGTGGGCTCCTGGCGCATCATGATCGTGGAGGACGCCGACCGCATGACGGAGCGCACCTCCAACGTGATGCTCAAGAGCATCGAGGAGCCGCCCCCGCACACCATCTGGCTGCTGTGCGCACCCTCCCCCATGGACGTGCTCGTGACCATCCGCTCCCGGTGCCGCGCCGTGACGCTCAAGGTGCCCTCCGCCGAGGACGTCGCCCGGCTGCTCGTGGCCCGCCACGGCGTCACCGAGGAGCGCGCCGTGGAGTGCGCACGGCTGGCCCAGTGCCACGTGGGCGTGGCCACGCGCCTCGCCCTGTACGACGACGCCCGCACCCGCAGGCAGGAGGTCGTCTCCCTCCCCCTGTCCATGCGCGGGGTCACCCAGGCCGTCCGCGCCGCGGACCGGCTGCACCGCCTGGCCGTGGACGAGTCCGCGGCGGACGCCGAGGCCCGCAACGACGAGGAGCGGGCCCAGCTGCTCGTGTCCATGGGCGCCCCCGAGACGGGACGGGTTCCTCCCGCCATCCGGGGGGCGCTCAACCGTCTGGAGGCGGATCAGAAGCGCCGCTCCCGCCGCATCCAGACCGACACCCTGGACCGGTTCCTGATCGACCTCACCACGTTCTACCGGGACGTGCTGAGCGTGCAGCTGGACACCGGGATGCCCCTGATCAACGTGCACCTGAGCGGTCAGATCCACGGCTACGCCACCAACACCGCCGCGGAGCAGACGCTGCACACGATCGACGTGATCAGCGAGACGCGCCGGCGGATCCGCACGAACGTGAGCGCGCAGCTGGCGTTCGAGGCCATGATGGTCTCCATCGTCTGACCCGCCGAGAGGACCCCGTGAACCGCAGACTCCCCCACCGCGCGCTCGTCCTGCTGTGCGCGGCCGCACTGTCCCTGTCCGCGTGCTCGAGCGGGAGCACCGGGGCGTCCGACGCCGCCGGCAGCGCCGACCCGGAGGTCACGGCAGGCACGGATCCGGCGCTGACGCGGTTCTACACGCAGAGCCCGCAGTGGGGCGAGTGCGAGAAGACCTCCGAGCAGCAGGAGTTCCCCCGGGGCCTGGAGTGCGCCGGTGTCACGGTGCCCGTGGACTACGAGCACCCGGACGGTGGTGACACCACCGTGGAGATCGCGCGACTGAAGGCCTCGGACGGGGACGCCACCGGGACCCTGTTCCTCAACCCCGGTGGCCCCGGCGGCTCGGGCGTGGACATGATGGCGTCCGCGGACTACTTCTCGTCCAAGGACATGCGGAGGGAGTACGACCTCGTGGGCTTCGACCCGCGCGGGGTGGACCGCTCGGACGGCATCGAGTGCCTCACGGACCGTGAGATGGATGCGTGGCGCTCCGAACCCGCGTTCGACCCCGAGAAGCAGTCGCTCGACGAGCTGCGGGCGAGCTCCCGGGAGGTCGGCGAGAAGTGCCACCAGAACTCCTCGGCCGTGGTGTCCCACATGGACACCCAGAGCGTGGCCAGGGACCTCGACGTCCTGCGGGCCGTGCTGCAGCAGCCCACCACGCACTATCTGGGCTTCTCGTACGGCACGGAGATCGGTGCCACGTACGCCCACCTCTTCCCCGCCCGCACCGGACGCATGGTGCTGGACGGCGCGGTGGACCCCACCCTGGACGAGCAGTCCGCGGCCCTCGCACAGGCGAAGGGTTTCGAGGACAACCTGCGCCACTTCGTGGCCGACTGCCAGGAGACCACCAAGGACTGTGCCGTGGCCGGCGCGGACGTGGATGCCGGGATCTCCAGGATCCAGGACATGCTGGCCACCGTCTCCGAGGGGCACGCCAGGACGTCGGACGGACGCACCGTGACCGCCACGAACGCGATCGAGGGGATCCTGGTGCCCCTGTACTCCACCACCGGCTACTCCCAGCTGAACTCGGCGCTGCAGGAGGCCTTCGAGGGGAACTACGACGCCCTGATGGCCTTCAGCGACTCCAACCACGGGCGCAGCCCCTCCGGGGAGTACACCTCCAACGTGTCCATGGCCTTCACCGCCGTGAGCTGCCTGGACACGTCCTCGGCGGACGTGACCGACCAGCAGATGGAGCAGGCGGCCCGCGAGATGGCACAGCAGGCCCCCACGTTCGGCCCCTACCTGGGCTACGGGGCCGCGGCGTGCCAGGGCTGGCCGGACGAGCCCGTCACCCCGCTCGAGGACTACCGGGCGGACGTGGAGACCCCGGCCATGGTCATCGGCACGACCCACGACCCGGCCACGCCCCACGCCTGGGCCGAGTCCCTGACCGAGCAGCTCGGGGACGCCCGTCTGCTGACCCACGAGGCGTACGGTCACACCGCCTACACCTCCGGCTCCTCGTGCATCACGGACGCCGTGGACGACTACTTCCTCCGGGGCCGGCTGCCGGACGAGGGCACCGTGTGCGAGCAGAGCTGAGCTCGCCGCACACGTGTGATTGGTGGTGCCTGACCGGCATCTGATACTGTTTCGGCGTGCATCTGGGGTGTCCGCATCCCGGTCACGCCGCCTTAGCTCAGTCGGTAGAGCGATTCACTCGTAATGAATAGGTCGCCGGTTCGATTCCGGCAGGCGGCTCCCCCCGGCCCCGGGCAACTGTCCCGCGGCCACAGAACGGGCGGTTCCGAGGTGTTCTCGGGGCCGCCCGTTCTGCGTGTCCGGCGGGAACTGTCACTGCTGCTGCGCGTTCTCCGCCTCCCGGTACGCCTCCCGCTGCGTGCGCCGCAGCCACCGGGTGTGCACCCGGAAGTTGATCTCCACGAGCACGGAACCCGCCGCAGCAATCGCCAGCGACGCCCAGAACAGGGACTCGTGGGGAAGCTCGAACTGGTGGTAGGCCAGGGAGATCGGCACCACCAGGACCAGCACGAGCCCCGCGTACATGGCCAGCACGAGCGCGAGACGCACGGGCGTGAGTGGGCGGGAGCCCACGCACAGCACCCACAGGCCCACGAGCACGAGCACCATGAAGCTGGCGGTCTGGAACGCCTCCGTGCTGTGTGCGGGGTCCACGGTGCGCTCGTAGAAGTTCAGGCCCACCACGCAGAGCGTCACGATCGCCGCGCTCGGCAGCGCGAAGTGCAGGGCCCGGCGCAGGTACCCGGGGACGTAGCGGCGGGTGTTCGGGAGCATCGTGAGCACGAAGGCGGGGATGCCGATCATCAGCGCGTCCGCCGTGGAGTACTGGCGCGGCAGGAACGGGAAGGTCCAGGCCAGCAGCCCCAGGGCGAGCCCCATCATGACCGCGAAGCCCGTCTTGGTGAGGAACAGGTTGGTGACCCGTTCGATGTTCGCGATGATCTTCCGCCCCTCGCCCAGCACCGACGGCAGCCGGGAGAACTGCCCGTCCAGCAGCACGAGGCGGGACACGGCCTTGGTGGCCGGCGCGGCGTTGCCCATCGCGATCCCCAGGTCCGCGTGCTTGAGGGCCAGGGCGTCGTTGATCCCGTCCCCCGTCATGGCCACCACGCGTCCGCTCTGCTGCAGTCCGAGCACCATGTTCTTCTTCTGGTGGGGTGAGACCCGGCCGAACACGCTGTGCTCCAGCGCCGCGCGGTGCAGCTCCTCGCCGTCCTCCGGCAGAGTGCTCGCGTCCACGGCCCCGTGGGAGACGTCCATCCCGGCCGTGGCCGCGGCCGCCGCCACCGTGGCGGGGTTGTCCCCGGAGAGCACCTTCAGGTCCACGCCCTGCTCCCGGAAGTACTCGAGGGTCTGCCGGGCGTCCGAGCGCACCTGTTCCGAGAAGGTCAGCAGCAGCTGGGGTTCGTGCTCGGCGGGCAGCACCTGTGCGGCGCGCGGCTTCTCGTCCGCGTCGCCCCCGTCCGCGAGGACCAGGTGGGGCGCGTGGGAGAGCACCATGGTGCGCATTCCCGCGGCCGCCAGGGCGTGCGCGTGTCCTCGCGCCGCGTCGTGCTCCGGTGCCGCGAGCAGCACCTCCGGGGCGCCCAGGATCCAGGCCCCGCTGTCCGGGAACTCCACGCCGGAGAACCTGTTGGCGGAGGAGAAGGCGAGCACGGCCACCGGCGGCAACGGGTTCGGGTGCTCGAAGCCCTCGGCGAGCGCAGCGGCCGTGGGGTTGGCGTGCGGGTCCGCACCGAACCACGCGAGCGCAGCCGCGGCCTCGGGAGCGGGCGTCACCACGTCGGCAGCGCCCCGCCCGGGAACACGGTCAGCGCCGCCCAGGAGCGGCGTGACGGTGGTGGGCTCGCCGACGCCGCCGGGAGACGGGCGCGCCCCGGCCGTCAGGCTGCGGGCGGCGTCGAACGAGACCCCGCCCTCCGTGAGCGTGCCGGTCTTGTCGAAGCACACGGTGTCCACCCGGGCGAGCACCTCGACCGCGGGCTGCTCCTGGATCAGCACCTCGTCACGGGCGAGCTTCACGGCCGCCACCGCGAAGCTGATGGTGGTCATGAGCGCCAGACCCTGCGGAATCATGGACGCCACGGAGGAGACGGTCGCGACCAGGGCGTCCTCCCAGCCGCCCGAGGTGAACGCGTGCTGCCACCCCCCGGCGGCCTGCATCTGCCCGTTGAGCACCACGGCCACGATCGGCAGCAGTGCGATGGTGAGCCACCGCACCACACGGGCCAGCGAAGCCCGCAGCTCCGAGTTGATGGGCGCGAACTGCCTGGCTTCAGCGGCCAGCCGGGCGGCGTGCGAGGTCTCACCCACGGCGGTGACCCGCACTTTCCCCGCGCCGCCCGTGACGCTCGACGCGGAGAACACGTGGTCCCCCCGGCGCTTGACCACGGGGTCGTTCTCCCCCGTGAGCAGCGACTCGTCCAGGTCCAGGCCGTCAGCCTCGAGCACCACGGCGTCCACCGGGACCTGGTCCCCGCGGGAGAGCAGCAGGACGTCGTCGAGCACGATCTCCTCGAGGGGGATCCGAACGGCCGCACCGTCGCGGAGCACCCGCGCGGGGTCCCGGCGCAGCAGGGCGATCCTGTCCAGCTGCCGCTTGGCGGAGTACTCCTGGACGAAGCCGATCACCACGTTGCTCACCGCGGCCAGGCAGAACAGCAGATCCAGCCACCGGCCCAGCGCGATGATGACCGCCGCGCACAGTCCCAGCACCAGGTTGAAGAGGGTGAACACGTGGGTGCGGATGATGGCCCACACACTGCGTGACGTGGTGCTGGAGGACGCGTTGGTCAGTCCGAGGGCGATCCGCTCGGCAACGGCGTCCGAGCTGAGGCCTTCGCGGACGAGGACGCCGTCGTCGGCCGTGGCCGACCTGGGCGAAGCGCTCTGCGTCCGCTGGGACATGGTTCTCCTCGGGTCGGCACCACTACACGCTTCAGTCTATGAGCTCCGCGAACGCCCTCGGGTGAACTCTTGGCGCGGATGGGGCCCCGGGTACGGCCCCCGACCCCACCCGGCGCCACGCCGGGGAGCTCCGGGCCAGGCCCCACCCCGGTGCGGGCCTGTGGCGGCGGGCCCCAGAACCTCCGCACCGCGCGGACCCGGACGCACTGGAGACGCTGTGCTGCGCCACCGAGCCCGGCAACAATCGCCCCGGAACTACCGGAGCACAACAGTGTTTTATAAACTTGTGGCCAGGACGGTGCGGCTCAGGCGGCCGCAAGGTCCATCACAGGAGACACACTGGTGCCCCGGAGACGCTTCCCGATGACCGGAGACGGTCGAGGGCTGGAAGGGTCCCGGGGCACCGCTCGGACACGACCCGGCAGACCTTTCCAAAACCCCTGTCCGGCGCCTGAAGGATTCCCCTCTCGACGCCGCTCAACAGGTCCTTGCTCGACGGGCCGTCCCACCCACCGCGGTTCCGGGATGCACTCTGCCTCGGCGGTCCGCCGCTCAGCGCGCGGCTCGATCTCCCTGGTGGGCCGCCATGAGGGTCTCCGCCGAGACCACGTGCTCCTGCACCACCGCGAAGCGACGCTGGACTGAGCCGACCCCCGAGCTCGGTGAGTCGGGACGCCGCCCGGCCCCGGCGGCGTCGCCCACCGTGGTCGGCCCCGGCTGGGGGCCCCGCGCGCCCTCTGCAGAACCGGCCGCCCCGAGACCGTGCCCGCCCGCCGCGGAGTCGGGAGCACCGCAGCGCTGAGTGCCCTGCGCGGCGAAGCGCGCCATGGTCAGGGCCTCGGCCGTCTGCGCCATGGCGTTGCCGGCACGGGAGAGCTGGCGGTGGACGTCCGAGAGGTAGCCGGACGAGGAGTGCGGGATGTCCTGGGTCTGGGACGGAGCCCGGAGGTGGGCCTCCGTGCACACGGCACGCACCCGCGGCAGCAGGTCCGCGAGGTCGTTTGCCACGGGGACCGCGGCCTCCCGCAGCTCGGGGTCCCGCACGGACTCGAGGATCTGGTGGTATCGGTCCAGGCCCCGCTTGAAGCGGTCGTGCGCGCGGCGCCAGACGCCCTCCCCGAGCTCGCGCTCGTCACGGCGCGTGGCCCTGTACTCACCGAAGAATCCCACCGAAGCCTCTTTCCCGTGTCCGCCGGCAGCGGTCCATGCTATCCCCTCAGCAGCACCGCCCCTCGGGGTGCGCGTCCTGCCAGTCCTGGTAGTCGCGCCAGAACTCCCGCTCCGTCATGGGAGCCTCCGCGCTCCCGGTGGCCCGGTGGTACTCGAGGTAGCGCTCGTACTTGTCCGCGCCCAGCACGCCGTTGCCGAAGCGCAGCGCACGCTGCCACCAGGACGCGAGCACACCGCGCGCGGTGAGCTCCACCTCGTCGGCGCCGGGCATCAGTGGTGGCCTCCGCCCGTGGGGGTGCGCAGCTCAAGAGGCAGGGCCGCCCACTGCTTCTCGAGCGCCTTCTCGGACGGGGTGGCGATCAGGCCCGACGGCGCGTAGATCCGCGACTCGACGAAGGGGTCCTCGCGCGTGCGACGCTGGTGGCCCCGCAGGGCCTTGACCGTCTCCACCAAGGCCATCACCACCACGATGATCGTGAGCACCACGAACAGGATTGACAGGCTGCCCTGCACGAAGGTGTTGCGGACCACCGCCTCCATGGCCGCGACGTCCTTGGCTGCCCCGAAGCTGGTCTTGCCCTGCTCCAGGGCGTCCTTGACCGCGAAGTGGCTGGCCCAGTACCCCACCTTGGGATCCGAGGAGAAGATCTTCAGCCACGAGCCGGTGACCGTGACCACCACGTCGAACGCGAGCGGCACGAGGATGATCCAGAGGTACTTGAACCTCCCCATGTTCGCGGCGATCGCGAGACACACCGCCAGGGCGATGGCCGCCAGGAGCTGGTTGGCGATGCCGAACAGCGGGAAGAACGTGTTGATCCCGCCGAGGGGGTCGGTGACGCCAAGGATCAGGATGGAGCCCCAGCCCGCGACCATGATCGCGGTGGTCAGCCACGCCCCGAGACGCCAGTTGGCGTCCCGGAACTTGGGGAAGAAGTTGCCCAGGGTGTCCGTGAGCATGAACCGGGCCACGCGGGTTCCGGCGTCCACCGCCGTGAGGATGAACAGCGCCTCGAACATGATGGCGAAGTGGTACCAGAAGCTCATCATGGAGGCACCACCGAACCACTGGTTCATGATGTGGGCCAGGCCCACCGCCAGGGTGGGGGCGCCGCCCGTGCGGGAGACGATGGACTCCTCGCCCACGGCCTCGGCCGTTCCCTGGAGCATCTCTGGGGTCACGTGCACGCCGGAGAGCCCGAGGGAGTTCACGTAGGCCGCCGCGCCCTCCACGGTGCCCATGGTGGCGGCCGGTGAGGCGTTCATGGCGAAGTAGATGCCGCGGTCGATCGACACCGCGGCCACGAGCGCCATGATCGCCACGAAGGACTCCATGAGCATGCCGCCGTAGCCCACGAACCGCGCCTGGCGCTCCTTCTCGATCATCTTGGGGGTCGTTCCGGAGGCGATCAGGGCGTGGAATCCGGAGAGCGCTCCACACGCGATGGTCACGAACAGGAACGGGAACAGCGAGCCCGTGAAGGCCGGCCCGTCCGTGCGGCTCGCGAACTCACTGACGGCCGGCGTGGTGATCTCGGGCCGCACCACCACGATGGCCACGGCGAGCAGCGCGATGGTGCCCACCTTCATGAAGGTGGAGAGGTAGTCGCGCGGGGATAGCAGCAGCCACACGGGCAGCACGGCGGCCACGAAGCCGTAGCCGATCACGCACCACGCGAGGGTGAGCCGGTCCAGGGTGAACAGCTGGACACCCAGCTCGGTGTTGGCCACCCAGCCGCCGCCCACAATGGCGGCCATGAGGAGCACGAACCCGATCACGGAGATCTCCATGACCTTGCCGGGGCGCAGGTAGCGCAGGTACACGCCCATGAACAGGGCGATGGGAATGGTCATGCCCACCGAGAACACACCCCACGGGGACTCGCCCAGCGAGTTGACCACCACGAGGGCCAGGATGGCCACGATGATGACCATGATCGCGAGCGTGGCCACGATCGCGGCGTAGCCACCGACCACGCCCAGCTCCTCACGGGCCATCTGGCCGAGGGAGCGCCCGCCCCGGCGCATGGAGAAGAACAGCACCAGGTAGTCCTGGACCGCACCGGCCAGGATGACGCCCACGATGATCCAGATGGTTCCCGGCAGGTAGCCCATCTGCGCGGCGAGCACGGGCCCCACGAGCGGTCCCGCGCCCGCGATCGCGGCGAAGTGGTGCCCGTAGAGCACCCGCCGGTCCGTGGGCATGTAGTCCTTGCCGTTGGCGTGGTACTCCGCCGGGGTCGCGCGCCGGTCGTCCGGCCGGGTCAGCTTCATCTCGATGAACTTGGAGTAGAAGCGGTACGCGATGAAGTAGCTGCACACGGCCGCGAACACGAACCAGATCGCGTTGATGGACTCCTCGCGCGCGAACGCGATCATGGACCAGGCCACTCCGCCGAGCAGGGCCACACCCACCCACAGGGCGATCCGCAGCGGGGTCCACCGGGTCTGTTCGCGGTCCAGGACCTCGGGGTCCACGTGGTTGGGCGGGAGATCGGCGTGGCTCTCGTCCGCCGGGCGGGGTGCTCCCGCCGCCTGGTGGTGTGTGGTGCTCATGGGGAAGGCTCCGAACGTCGTGCCAACACGCTGGGAAACGCGTGTGATGGTGCGCACGATTGTATGCGAGCCGCGCCACGTGCCCGCCCAGGCGGCTCCGCCCGGCGCCGCCCACGCGTCACATGCTCAGCAGCACCTTGCCCACGTGGGAGCCGCTGTCGAAGTACTCGTGGGCCTCGCGCACCCGGTCGAGGGGGAACACGCGGGACACGAGGGGCCGCACGGCCCCGGAGGCCAGCAGCGGCCAGACGTGCTCACGCACCGCGGCCATGATCGCCGCCTTCTCCGCCGCAGGGCGCGCCCGCAGCGTGGTGCCGATGAGCGCGGCGCGCTTCTGCAGCAGCAGGCCCACGTTCAGCTCCCCCTTGGCACCGCCCTGCATGCCGATGACCACGATCCGCCCGTTCGTGGCCAGCGCCCGGAGGTTGGGTTCCAGGTAGTTGGCGCCCACGACGTCCAGGATCACGTCCGCCCCGCGGCCGTCGGTGAGTTCGCGGACGCGGGCCACGAAGTCCTCGTCCCGGTAGCTGATCGCGGTGGCACCCAGCTCCTCCACCACCCGGGCCTTCTCCGCGCTGCCCACGGTGGCCAGCACCCGCATGCCCAGGGCCCGCGCCACCTGGATCGCGTGCGTGCCGATCCCGCCGGCACCGCCATGCACCAGGAGGGTCTCGCCCTCGCGCGCGGCGGCGGCCATGAACACGTTGGAGAACACCGTGGCGGCCACCTCCGGCAGCCCCGCGGCCGCCACCGGGTCCACGCCCTCGGGCAGCGGGAGCACCTGCTCCCACGGGGCCACCGCGCGCTCGGCGTAGCCCCCGGAGTCCACGAGTGCGACCACGCGGTCCCCCACGGCGAAGCCCGCCGTCTCCGGAACCTGCTCCCCGAGGTCCAGCACGGTTCCGGAGACCTCCAGACCGAACACGTCCGTGGCATCCTGGGGCACCGGGTAGTGGCCCTGCCGCTGCAGCACGTCCGCGCGGTTCAGCCCGGCGGCGGCCACCTCGATCAGCACCCCACCGGGCGTCAGCTCCGGTTCCGCCACCTCGGTGACCTCCAGGACCTCGGGGCCCCCGGACCGCAGATCTCGTACGGCTCGCATGGCTGCTTCCTCTCGCTCGTCGGCTCGTTCGTGCCCATCCTCCCGCCGGTGCCGCCGCCCGCGCCAGGGCACGACGCCGCTGTTCCCGCCTGGCGGACAGCCGCACCGTCCCGCGGGAGGGAACCGGGCGGCGTCGTCCCCGGGGTAGTGCGGTGGCACCCCGTGCGCGGCGCGTGGAATAATGGCCACTTGTCCGAGACCGCCCCGCGCGGAACCGGACGGAGGGAAGGTTGTCCGAGCGGCCTAAGGAGCTGGTCTTGAAAACCAGTGTGCGGTAACCCCGTACCAAGGGTTCAAATCCCTTACCTTCCGCGCAGCACGAAGCCCCTGTCCCCTGGAACTCCAGGTGACAGGGGCTTCGTCGTGGGCCGCGGTCACCGCCTCGGGGAGGCGGCGCCGGGCCCGGAACTCACAGACCCACGACCTCCCGCAGCTGCGTGCTGATCTGCTGCAGCCGCTGCGCGGCGTCCTCCCGCGGGACCACGCCGTCGTCCAGCACCGGGAGCACGACCTCCAGGTAGCACTTGAGCTTGGGCTCGGTGCCGGAGGGGCGCACGATCACGCGGTCGTCGGACTCGGTGCGCATGAGGATCCCCTCGGTGGGGAGCAGCTCGGGCCCTCCCTTGGCCAGGTCCACGAACTCCGCGATCGGGGACCCCGCGAGCTCCGTGGGCGGGTTCTCGCGCAGCCGCTGCATGCCGCGGGTGATGAGCGAGAGGTCCGCCACGCGGAACGTCAGCGGTGCCGTGGTGAAGAGACCGTGCACGTGGGCCAGCCGGTCCAGCTCGTCCTGGACCGTGGTGCCGCGCTCCTTGAGCCGGGCGACCAGCGAGGCGACGCGCACCGCGGTGGACACCCCGTCCTTGTCGCGCACGGCGGTGGGGTCGGTGCAGTAGCCGATCGCCTCCTCGTAGCCGAAGCGCAGACCGGGTGTGCGGGCGATCCACTTGAACCCCGTGAGCGTCTGGCGGAAGGAGAGGCCGTGGTGCTCGGCAATGCGCCCCAGCAGCCGACCGGAGACGATGGAGCACGCCAGGGTGTCACCCGGGCGGTCCGGATCGGAGGCGGCGTCCTCGCCGAGCAGGGCCCCGATCTCGTCGCCGCTCAGACGGCGCCAGTCGCGCAGCGGGTCCCCGGTGCCGGCGCCGGTGGGGATGGCCACCGCGCAGCGGTCGGCGTCCGGGTCCATGGCGATGGCCACGTCCGCGTCCTCCTGGGCCGCGAGCGTCATGAGCAGGTCCATGGCGCCGGGCTCCTCCGGGTTGGGGAACGCCACGGTGGGGAAGTCGGGGTCCGGCTCGGCCTGCTCGGCCACCACCGAGACGTTCGGGAACCCGGCCTCGTCCAGCACGCGCAGGGCGGTGCCCAGACCCACGCCGTGCATGGGCGTCAGGGCGATCCGGATGTCCTGGCCCTCGCCCGCACCGGCCCGCAGGGAGGCGGCGCGGCGGACGTAGCCGTCCAGCACCGCGTCCTCGGCGGTGGTCACCGACTCGGGGTCGCGCGGGACCTCGTCCGCGCAGGGTGCCGCCGCGATGCGCTCGGCGATCCGGGCGTCGTCCGGGGGCACGATCTGCACACCCATCTCGTCGTCGCCGTCCACGGCGCGGGCACCGAGGTACACCTTGTAGCCGTTGTCCGCGGGCGGGTTGTGGGAAGCCGTGACCATCACACCGGCGTCCGCACCGAGCTCACGCACGGCGTAGGCCACGAGCGGCGTGGGCAGCTGCGCGGGCAGGCGCACCGCCCGGCAGCCGGCCGCGGCGAACACCGCGGCGGCGTCGGCGGCGAAGTCCTCGGAACCGTGGCGGGCGTCGCAGCCCACCACCACGAGGGGCTCGGAGCCCACGCGGTCCACGAGGAACGACGCCAGCCCGGCGCTCGCGCGGATCACCACGGCGCGGTTCATGCGGGACTCCCCCGCACCCACCGCGGCGCGCAGCCCGGCGGTGCCGAACATGAGGGGCCCCTCGAAGCGGGACTCGAGGTCCGCCGCGGCGGCGTCGTCCCCGCCCTGTGCTTTGTCCAGCAGCGCGCTCAGCTCGGCGCGGGTGCGCTCGTCGGGGTCGTGGTCCAGCCACTGCTGGACGCGGTCTGCCAGCTGCGTGTTCATCAGGAATCCAGTCCTTCCAGTACAGAAGCCGTGCCGGAGAGCCCCAGGCGGGTGGCCCCGGCGTCGATCATGGCCAGCGCGGCCTCCGTGGTGCGGATGCCGCCCGAGGCCTTCACGCCCAGGCGGCCGCCGACCGTCTCGGCCATGAGCCGCACGGCCTCCACGCTCGCGCCGCCGGCGGGGTGGAAGCCCGTGGACGTCTTCACGAAGTCCGCCCCGGCGGCCTCGGCAGCCCGGCACGCGGCCACGATCTGCTCGTCGTCCAGCGCCGCGGACTCGATGATGACCTTCAGGACGGTGGGCTCGGGGCACGCGGCACGCACGGCCTCGATGTCCTCCTGCACGCCGTCCCAGTCGCCGTCCATCGCGAGACCGAGGTTGATGACCATGTCCACCTCGTCCGCGCCCTGGGCCACGGAGTCCGCGGCCTCCACGGCCTTGACCTCGGAGGGGTGGGCGCCGGAGGGGAAGCCGCACACGGTGGCCAGCTTCACGCCCTCGGGAAGCTCCACGTCCAGACGGGACGGCGAGACGCAGATGGAGTAGGCCCCCAGGTCAGCGGCCTCGCGGGCGAGGTCCGCGACCTGCTGGGCGGTGGACTCGGGCTTGAGCAGGGTGTGGTCGACCATGGCGGCCAGCTCTGCGCGGGTGATCATGTGGTTCTCCTCGGTGGTTTCGGGCTGCCGTGCGGTCCGCACCGGCAACGGTCGTGGAGCACGCCGCGGGCACGGCAGTGCGGGGCGCTGACTCAGTCGATCCTGTCGATGACGACGTCTTCGCGGGCGCCGGTGCCGTCCGCGGCGTCGGGGTCGATGGTCGCGCCGCCGGTCAGGGACTCCAGCGCGCGCTCGAAGCGCTCCGGGGTGTCCGTGTGCAGGGTGAACAGCTTCTGCCCACGGGTGACCCGCTCGCCGGGCACCGCGTGGATCTCCACACCGGCACCGGCCTGCACGGGGTCCCCCTGCCGGGCGCGGCCCGCGCCGAGGCGCCACGACGCCACGCCCACGGACATCGCGTCCATCTCGGTGAGCACGCCGTCCGTCTCCGCCAGCACGTCCTGCGTGTGCTTCGCCACGGGCAGCGGGGCCTCCGGGTCGCCACCCTGAGCGGCCACCATCTTCTTCCAGGAGTCCATGGCCCGGCCGTCCCGCAGCGCAGCCTCCACATCCGCGTCCTTCACACCGGCCGCGGCGAGCATCTCCTGCGCGAGCGCCACGGTCAGGCGCACGACGTCGCTGGGCCCGCCCCCGGCGAGCACCTCCACGGACTCGCGCACCTCCAGGGCGTTGCCCACCGTGCGTCCGAGCGGGCGGGACATGTCCGTGAGCAGGGCGACGGTGTTCACGCCGTGGTCCTTGCCCAGGTCCACCATGGTGCGCGCGAGCTCGCGGGCGTCCTGCTCGAGCTTCATGAACGCGCCCGGGCCGGTCTTGACGTCCAGCACCAGGGCACCCGTGCCCTCGGCGATCTTCTTGGACATGATCGAGGACGCGATCAGGGGGATGCACTCCACCGTGGAGGTGGTGTCGCGCAGCGCGTAGAGCTTCTTGTCCGCGGGTGCCAGGCCGCTGCCGGCCGCGCAGATCACCGCGCCCACCGTGTCCAGGATCTCCATCATGCGCTCGTTGGACAGATCCGCCTGCCACCCGGGGATGGCCTCCATCTTGTCCAGGGTGCCGCCCGTGTGGCCCAGCCCGCGGCCCGAGAGCTGCGGCACCGCCACCCCGAAGCTCGCAACCAGCGGGGCGAGCGGCAGCGTGATCTTGTCCCCCACGCCCCCGGTCGAGTGCTTGTCCGCGGTGGGCCGGGACAGCGCCTGGAAGTTCATGCGCTCGCCGGAGTCGATCATGGCCTGCGTCCACCGGGAGATCTCGGTGCGGTCCATGCCGTTGAGGAAGATGGCCATGGCCAGGGCGGACATCTGCTCGTCCGCCACCACACCGCGGGTGTAGGCGTCGATCACCCAGTTGATGGCCTCCGGGGACAGCGTCTGGCGATCCCTCTTCATGCGGATCACGTCAACGGCGTCGAACGATTCGACCATCGTGCTCACTCCCTCGTGTAGATGCGGCGCCGTGCTGGTGCGGGTGCGCGCCCGCGACACGACTCGTTCTCCATCCTATGCGCCGTTTCGGAAATTCTGACACTTATAGTTTTGACAAATGTGCACACTGCGGCACCGTCGCCGCCGTGCCGGACAACGAAAGCTGGGGTCATCGTGGGCCGTTTCCAGGGCCTGGTGGGCATCGCGCTCATCCTGGGCATCATCATCCTGTTCTCCCGCCACCGGCACGCCATCAAGTGGCGCACACTGGGCGTGGGTCTCGCCCTGCAGGTGGGGGTCGCCCTGCTGATCCTCAAGTGGGAGACCGGCTACGAGGCGTTGAAATGGATCTCGGACCTGATCCAGAAGCTCATCAGCTACACCAACGAGGGCGTCATGTTCGTCTTCGGCGGCCTGGTCAGCGAGGACAACGGCTTCGTCTTCGCACTGAGCGTGCTGCCCGTGATCATCTTCCTGGGCGCGCTCATCGGCGGCCTCTACTACCTGCGGGTGATCCAGGTGCTCGTCCACTTCGTGGGCACGGCCCTGAACAAGATCATGGGAACCTCCAAGGTGGAGTCCGTGTTCGCGGCCACCGTGATCTTCCTGGGGCAGAGCGAGGCCCCGCTGGTGATCAAGCCCTACCTGAGCAAGCTGACCCGCTCGGAGCTGTTCACGTGCATGACCGGTGGCTTCGCCGCCGCGGCCGGATCCACCCTGGTGGGCTACTCGCTGCTGGGTGCACCGCTGCCCTACCTGCTGGCGGCCTCCGTGATGAATGCCCCGGGCTCGCTGCTGATCGCCAAGGCCCTCATGCCCGAGACCGAGGAGTCCGTGGCGTCGGTCGACACCCTCAGGGTCAAGGACACCGAGTCCAAGAACCTCATCGACGCGCTCAGCACCGGCGCCCTGAACGGCGGCAAGATCGCGGTGATCGTGGGCTGCCTGCTCATCGCGTTCATCTCGCTGATCGCCATGGTGTCCGGCGGCCTGGAGTGGTTCGGCTCGCTCTTCGGCTTCGAGGGCTGGTCCCTCGAGGGGCTGTTCGGGATCCTCTTCGCGCCGGTCGCGTGGGCCATCGGCGTGCCGTGGGAGGACGCCGCGCAGGTGGGCAACTTCCTGGGCCAGAAGACGATCCTCAACGAGTTCGTGGGGTACACGTCCTTCGGCCCGGCCATCCCGGACCTGCAGCCCCAGTCGGTGCTGATCACCACGTTCGCCCTGGCGGGCTTTGCCAACCTGGGTTCGATCGCCATCCAGATCGGCTCGTTCGGCGGACTCGCCCCGGACCGCCGGGCGGACGTGGCCCAGATGGGCATGTTCGCCCTGTTCGCCGGCTTCCTCACCAACATGCTCAACGCCGCGCTCGTCGGCGTGATCATGGGCCTGTGACCGGCGCCATTCCCGGACGGGAGCGCGCAGCGTGGAACTGAGCTCACGGGATGCCCAGGCCCTGGACGTGGCGAGGCTGTACTACCAGCGCGGGCTGCCGCAGGCGGACATCGCCCGGAAGCTGTCGATCTCCCGGCCCACCGTGTCCAAGCTTCTGCAGCACGCGAAGGACCGGGGGTTCGTGAGCATCGAGATCCGTGACCCCCGGGCCGTCTCCTCGGACGTGGGACGGCAGCTGTGCGAGCGCTTCGGTCTCGCGCAGGCGCGCGTGGTGGCCGCGGCGGACACGGACGAGGAGCTGCTTCACGAGCTCGGCGGCATGGGCGCACAGGTGCTCGAGGAGAACGTGGCCGACGGCGACCTCGTGGGCATCACGTGGGGCCGAACCATGCGCGCGGTGGCCCAGGCCCTCACGCCCCAGCCGCGCAGCGGGGTGCACATGGTCCAGCTCAAGGGCGGCAGCAGCCTGGCCTCACCGCTCGTGGGCCACCACGAGACCATCCGGCTGCTGTGCGCGGCGTTCGCCGCCTACCCCCACACCCTCCCCCTGCCCATGCTCTTCGACAGTCCCGAGGTCAGGCGGGTGGTGGAGCAGGACCGGAGCATCAAGTACGTCCTGGACCTCGGCCGCAGCGCGCGCACCGCGATCTTCACCGTGGGCTCGGTGGCGGAGGACTCCCCGCTGCTCGTGCGGGACGTCCTGACGCCCTCCGAGCGCGCCGGTGTCACGCGCGACGCCGTGGGCGATCTGTGCTCCCACTTCATCGACGCGCACGGCCGAGCCGCCGTCCCGGAGCTGGACGAGCGCACCGTCTCCATCCCCCTGGACGCGCTGCGCCGCAAGGAGATCCGGATCTGTGTGGCCGGCGGAGCCGCCAAGGTCCCCGTTCTGCGCGCCGTCCTGCAGGCGGGTTTCGTCTCCCACCTGGTCACGGACGAGCGGACCGCCCGCGCCGTTCTCGGCTGAGCACGCGGCCCCACGACGACGCCGCCCGCACCCCGGGCACGCGGCTCACGGTTCGCGCCGCGCCCCCGCGAAGACGTCCTGCGCGATCTGGTCCGCGTCCGCGATCGTGCGGGCCCCCAGGTGGGCGGGCGCCTCGGCCTCCGCAGCGATGGACACTCCCCACTGCACCGAGGACAGCTGCAGGCCGATCACGTAGATCCCCTCCTCCGCCTGGTCCCCGGCACCCACGGCGCGGTAGACGAAGGAACGGGACGCGGCGTCGTCGTCCCGGCAACCGCGGGCGCGTTCGATGCTCACGTCCAGGCCCGAGCTGGACTCGGGGCTCGCGCCGTCCTTGGTCTCCATGAGGCGGGCGCGCACCAGCCCGCGCTCGTGCATGTGGGTGAGCAGCGGCGAGATGTTGCGGTGGACGTCGTTGGTGGGGGACATGGCCTCGATGAGCCACCGCGAGCGCACCGGTGCGTCCTCGACCCACGGGGAGGCCGCCACGAAGCACCCCTCGGTGCGGTCCACCGCGAAACGGGGCTCGGGGCCGAGGAAGCGGACCACGCCCGCCCGGGTGAGCGCCGCGAGCTGCTGGATGCGCAGCACGGGCGGGCCCGAGGCGAGACCCTCCACGAGGGGCTCGAACTGGCGACGCAGCTCGTGGACCCACGAGGAGTCCGAGATCCCGATCTCCGCGAGCACGCACTTGAGCACCGTGCGCGCGGTGTTGAGGGACGCGATCGCCATCTTCACGGGGTCGTCCTCGCCGCGCAGCGAACCGTGGACGTCACGGTCCAGGTAGTGCACGACCGCCGCGGCGTACTCGTCGTGGCTCGCGAAGCTGACGTCCTCGAACGGCCGTGCGAGCCGGGCCTGCTGCAGCTGCCGGCCGGGGACCACGGCGTCGGAGATCAGGGCGTCGCTGTGGTGCGACCAGCCGGGGTCGGTGGTGTCCAGGAGGATCTCGTCGAGCTCCCGCAGGAACTGCTGCGGGTCCGACTGGAAGGCCTCGGGCGCGGTGCGGGCCAGGACCGTGTAGTAGTTCCAGATCACGTCCTTGCGGATCAGCGGCCACAGCTGCCGCTCGAAGGAGAGGGCCTGCGGCGAGTCCTCCGCCAGTTCCTGCACGGCGTCCAGGGTGAAGAACCGGGTCTGCAGGGACTGCGCGTAGTAGCCCTGCAGCACGGGCTTCGCGCGGTAGGGGGTGCCCCGCCGGGAGCCGGCCACGATCTTCGGCTCGCGCCCCGAGGGGCGGTAGACCAACCGTTCGGGGTTGTTCGGGTCGGTGTCGAACCTCCCGCCCCGGCCCTCGGTGAGCCGTGCGAGGGCGTCGCAGAAGTTCAGACCCATGCCCCGCACCAGAACCGTCTCACCGCTGGGCAGCTCGGACCAGAAGGCGTCCGCGGGCACGGTGGGCGGCCAGTACGTGAGGCCGTGCTCGGCGGCGCCGTCCACCAGGTCCTTCTGCGCCGGGCGCAGGTGCGCGTCCAGGTGCCCCAGTGCGAGCACGACCGCGTCCGCCGGGAGCACGAGACCGCCCGACAGCTCCACCGCGTAGCGGTGCCGCCCCTCGGAACGGACCCACGCGTCCACGGCCTCCCCGCGGTGCACCTCCAGGTGCACCGTGTCCGGGAGGTTCTCCTGCAGCGTGGCGAACACCCACTCGAGGTAGCGGCCGTAGACGGCGCGCGGCGGGTAGCCCTGGGGAGTGAGCTCCGCGAGCGCCGCGATCTGCTCCGGTGAGAGCGGCGTCACAGGCGTGATCTCCCCCGCGACGACGCCGCGGCGCCACTGCTCGAAGCTCATCCCCCGCAGCGGTTCCGGCGAGGGCACCTCCAGCGCCCCGGGTGCCGCAACGACGGTGGGGAACAGGGAGGGCGTGTTCATGAGGAACACGTCCGACTGGTCCGTGCGCCACACGTGCCCCGGGCCGGGAGGGAAGGGATCCACCAGGTCGATGTGGACACGAGCCCCCGTGTGCGCCGAGCGGGCCACGAGCCGCTCCACGACCGACAGACCACGGGGACCTGCCCCCACCACCACCACGCGCTGCTGAATTCCCATGCCGTCCAGGATATCGACGGACAGGGCGGGGCCGGTGCATGCCCGGGTCACCCGACCGGTCCGCCCTCCCGGCCCGCTCTGCGCGCCCGTCAGCGGACCGCGGTGCGAACCACTTTCCCCGTGCTCCGCGTCCAGGTGTACTGCACGGTGTCGCCGGTCTTCACGTTGCGGAAGCGCTGGTACGCACCGGAGGAGGTCTTCACCTCGGGTGAGGTGGGGTAGCCGGCGCCTGCCTCGTAGCCGTCGCGGGACCATTGCCTGCCGATGCCGGATGTCTCAACCACCGGTTGAGCTCCGGACGTCCCACTCCAGATGATCTTGGTGGTCTGGTTCGTCCCTGGGCGCACGAAGTTCTGGTAGGCCCCGCCGGTAGCGGTGGGCAGTTCGTCCTTGGCGGGCAGCCCGAAAGCGGTCGGGCCGCCCAGCTGCGAGTACCGCGTTCCAATGCCCTTCCAGGTTTCAACCCTGTGCGCACCGGTCTCGTGGGACCAGTAGATCTTGGTGACCTTCCCGTTCTTCGCGAAGCTCTGCACCACGCCGCCCGCCCCCGTGCTCTGCTCCCACGTGGTCGGGGCGCCCATGGCTGCGGCGCCCCCGTGGGCGTTGTAGTAGGTGGCGATGGCACCGTGCACGGTCGGTTTGGCACGGGGGACAGCCCGAGCCGCCGCAGTGGCATTGACCTTGCGGTAACCGCTCACGTTCGTGCCCGTGCTGCGCAGAGTGGCACGGATTGCCTCTACGCCCAGGTCCGGGTTCCGTTCCTTCATGATGGCAACCACGCCGGCCACGTGCGGCGCCGCCATGGAGGTTCCACTGAGGTCACCGTAGGACGGCTTGCCGATCGAGTAGGTTCCCGTGTTGACCGTGGACCAGATGGGGGCCCCTGCATCTCCCCCCGGTGCCACGACGTCGAGCATCGGCCCCCAGTTGGAGTATCCGGTGAGCTGGTTGTGGGAGTTCGTGGCCCCCACCACGATGGCGCCCCCGCAGTTGGCGGGCGAGGCGAGGTTCGCGCTCTTGGCCGCGTTGCCGGCCGCCACCACGAGCGGCACGTTGATCTTGTGCATCCGGTTGATCGCGTTCTGCATCACCGCGGGACAGGTTCCGGAGTCCCACGCCTCCGACAGGTTGACCACCTTGGCCGGGTTCGCGTTCCTGGGCACTCCCGGGATGGGAATGCCCGCAGACCACATCACGCCGTCCGCAATGTCCGAGACGTACCCGCGGCCGTCCGCCCCGAGAACGCGGGCGTGCTGGATCTTCGCGTCGGGGGCCACGCCGGCGATCCCCATCCTGTTGTTCGTCTGGGCGGCGGCAATGCCCGCCACGTGCGAACCGTGCCACCAGGACGGCCGCCCCGGGCTCCAGTCCCCCTGGTCCTGAGGGTTCGCGTCACGTCCGTTGCCGTCCCGCGAGTGGTAGGTGTCGGAGAGGAAGTCGTAGCCGGGCACCGTCTTGGCGTTGAGATCCGGGTGGTTGATCTGCCCGGTGTCCGCAATGCCGATCACCACGCCCTGACCGGTCCCCTGGCTCCACGCACTCGGCACACCGATGTTGCGCGGGCCCCACTGGTAGTTCCAGTTCGTGTCGTTCGGGGCGACGGCCGGCGTTGCGGCGAGCGCCCCCACCACGATCTGGTCGGGCTCTGCGGATTCCACGGCGGGGTTCGCCTCGATCGCGGCCACCATGTCCTTCTGCTCCGCCGGGGAGAGCATGGTGTCCGTCTCCACCACGTCCTCACCGCTGCCCGTGGTCCGGACCGTCTCCGCCCGGGGAAGGTCGGTGGCCTGGGCGGCCTCCGCGAGTGCGATGCTCCGGCGCTCCTGGGGCACCCCCTGCTTGTACTCCACCACGAACCGGTCCGTCTCCGGGAGCACACGGCCCTGCCCAGCCGCGCCCCTCCCCAGAGAGGCCACTCCCCCGGTCACTGCCGGCTGCGCCTGCGCGGCCTGCTCCCCGGACGACGCCGCTCCACCCGGGGGTGCCGCCGCCGCAGGTGCGGCCGTGGCGATCACCGCCACCGTCAGTCCTGCGGCGATCCATCTCCGTGCCCGTGCGTTGCCCATGCCCGTTCCTCCTGCTCCGACCCCGGTCCGGTACGCCGCGGACCCGGGCGGGCGGGAGTGGACCTGGTGCTGCTTCGGAGTGTATCCATGCGCATCTATATGCAGAAGCAAACACGGTGTTTCCCGAATTGTGACGCCGGGACATGCAGAACGCCGCCCGCGTGATCGCGGGCGGCGTTCTGGTCGTGAGCGGAGACGGGGGGATTTGAACCCCCGGCCCGGGGTTAATCCGAGCCCTTCATTAGCAGTGAAGTCCATTCGGCCGCTCTGGCACGTCTCCGTGCTGTCTGCGATGTCACGCTCCCAATAGGACGCTTCATCACAAAACAACGGGTCTCAGACTATCGGGCTGGTGCAGGGACGGTCAAAGCGGTCGCCAGCCGCGGATCGTCGGCAGCGCGTCGATGAGCCCCTGCTGCGCTGCCACGTCTGTCCAGGCTCAGTGCAGACCTGGGTGATAATCGTGGATACGCGGCGCCCGGCCGCCATCTCCCATCTCGAAAGGCTGTCATCCTGTGCGCTCACTCGTCGTCACCGCATGGTTCCCTGATGCCAAGACCCCCAGCCGTACTCCTTTCATCCTCGAACACTGCTGGGCTCTCCAGGAAGCGGGCCACGAGGTCGCGCTCGTTCACGTTCGCATCGGCCGGGCCAACGGCCCAACTGTCCAGGAGGTCTACGAAGGCGTCCCCGTGACCCGGGCACATCTGAACGTGACGAACCCTCGGAGCTACTACGAGGTGCTCCGTCTGATTTCCGCGGGCCTTCGCGGAGCGGATGTGCTGCACACGATGGCGTTCTCAGCGGTGCTCTTCGCGGCCGCACCCTGGGCTGCACGCCGTTTGCCGTGGGTGCACACGGAGCACTGGAACGGTGTGGTGAACCCACCCAGCGTGGGTCCGCTCTGGGAGCGGACCGCGTGGTTGCGTCACGCACTGCGGCTGCCTCACGCGGTCACGGGAGTGACGAACGAGCTGTGCCGTGAAATGGCACGTTTCTCCCGTCCCGGAGCCACTCACATGGTGCCGTGCGTTGTTGAGAACCAGGCACCCGCCACGCCGTTCCCCCAAAGCCCTCCTGTCGAGCTGGTGGGGGTGGGAGCGTTGATCGATCGCAAACGTCCGGTCCTGGCGCTCCAGACGGTCGCGGAACTCGTACGGCGAGGCGTTGACGTTCACTACACCCTGGTGGGCGACGGCCCTCTGATGGACACTCTGCGAACCACAGCCCGCACACTGGACATCGAGGACCGCGTGGAGCTCACCGGCCCCATCCCACCGTCCGAGGTGGCTGGCCGCCTGGCGGGAGCGCACATCTTCTTCCTCCCCAGCGCTCAGGAGAACTTCTTCACTGCGGTGGCCGAGGCCATTGCCGCGGGTCGCCCAGCTGCAGTGCCACTCAGCGGCGGGTTCGACGACTACTGCACGGGGGAGAACACCGTCCTCACGGACAGTTGGGATGTCCCGGACCTCGCCGACGCAGTTCAGCGTGCTTGGGAGAGGTTCCGCGAATCCGACCCCGCCGCGATTGCGGCCACGGTGCGCACAAAGTTCTCCCGCGCGACGATTGGATCCCAGTTCTCCCGGATCTACGAGCTCGTCGGCGGAGAGGGCACGTCTCGTCGATTCGCTCGATAGGCTTCTGCACGTGACATCCACCCCTCCTGCTTCGGCCCCCACCGGACGGTGGCGCAGGATTCTCTTCCCGCTGCCCAATCACGAGAACAAGGACAACCCCATTGGTTCGTCCTTCGTTCTGACCGTGGTGGCCGTTTTCGCCCAGGGCCTGTCCCGGTTCGGCTACAGCCTGCTCATCGGCAACATGCTTGGCAGCGAGATCCTCGGTCAGATCAACCTGACGATCTCTCTGGCCCTGTTCCTGGTGCTGCTGTGGCCGCAGGCGTCAGGCAATGCGGCCTCCAAGTTCATTGCCATGGCCCGGGGACAGCAGGATCGGGAGAAGCAGCTGTCGGTAGCCGCCTACGCTTCGCGTTCGGCAGCCGTAGCCACAGCCTTCCTGGCGGTGGTCGCTGTCGTGGTGGCCACATGGTCCCTGCACCTGCCATCCAGCTACGCGATCTCGGCGGGTCTGCTGGTGATCGCACTGTCTGCCTACAATTTCGTGCGCGGAGTCCGCACGGGCAACAACCAGTTCGTCACCACTGCCGTGTGGGACTGCATCAGCTCCGGCGTGACGCTCACCCTGCTGCTGCTGGTCCTCCTGGGCGGGTTCACTCCTCTGCTGCTGCTCCCCCTGAGCCTCGGATACCTGATCTACGCCATCCCCGGCTGGCCCCGGAATGGCGGCGGGCCGCTCCCCCGATCCCTCAAGCGCGAGATCAACACGTTCACCGCCTGGGCGGCCATCAACATCCTCACGGCCTCCGGGCTCTTGCAGCTCTCCATGATCCTTGGCAAACACTACGACACCCCTTCGGCAGTGGGTCAGTACTCCGCAGCCGTGAGCATTGCCACGCCCGCGAGCATGTTGTCCTCCTCCATGCTGGTGGCGCTCGCACCGGCGGTTGCGCGCATGTTCACGTCCGGAGACCTCCCCGGCATGCGTCGGCAGCTGGACTCCATCCTGCGGATCATGGTGCTCGTGTTCCTGCCCGTGTTCGGGGTGGGAATCCTGTGGGCGGAGCCCATCATCCACCTGCTCTACAACGCGCGCGCCGAGGAGTTCACCCAGGCTGCTCCACTGCTGATCGTTCTGTTCTTCGCGGTCTCGGCCACGAGCTTCAACGCCTCCAACTCCCGGCTCAACGGCGGGGAGAACTGGGGCGTGCGCGCCCTCGCCGCGTGCAACGCTGTGGGCCTGCTGCTGGGGGTGGGAACCATCCTGTGGTGGGGCCCCGAACTGGGGGTGATGGCCGCAGCCATCGGTTATCTCGTGGGCTGCCTGGTGAGCTCCCTGGGTCCACTGGTCATCGTGTGGATCCACGACCGCATGTCCTGGGCGGGGCTCATGCTGCGCGTGGCAACCGGCTACATCCTGGTTCTGCTGGGTGCGTGGTTCGTGATGACCCACCCGGGTATCGGCTCGAACATTCTGGCCACGCTGGTGTTCCTGGCCGTGTGGTTCGCTGTCTCCTGGCGTGACCTGGCCCCTCGCCTCCAAGCCCTGCGGAGCTGGACGAAGCGTCGTCGAGCGCGGTGACACAGCGCCTGGGTGCGATGGCTTGGCCGTCGTTCCCCTGCCCCCCGCTCAGCGGCACCCCATGCGGTAGCGCAGAGTCTGCACGGCACTCGCGGCAGCGATCCGCAGAGGGCTCTGACGATCGAGCCACCATCGGGGACTCTGGGTGAGGAGAGCGGCGGGCGTTGCAAAGTGACGGCGCGCTCCCATCGCGGCCTGCAGGTCGCTGACGTCTGATCCAGAGCGGAGCAAGCGGAGCACTCGAATGTCTGCTCGGGACAGACGTTGCTCGACATGATGGGCGGAGTCCACAAGCTCCTGTGCGATGTCGGCGGCGTTGTGGGCCTGCGTGGCGTCCCAGTGCCCCGCCTGCACGACCTGCTCCACCGCCGGAAAGAAGTTCACGCGAATGTACTTGAGGATGTACGAACCGTGCAGGTCCGAGAGGGCGCTCCCAGGTTGCGGGCTGCGTGTGACGCCGAGCGCAGCCGCGACCTGGTCGCGGACGGGCAACGGCTGACGCGACACTCGCACCGCGGCATCGGCGTGCACGAGGTACCCGGGGAGCCCCGGCGCGTAGTCGATCCGTGCGGCCCCCTGATACAGGGCCATGACGAAGGACTGGTCCTCACCCGTACGCACGCACTCATCGAAGCGAGCATGCATTTCCTGGGCCGAGGCAACCCTGACCAGGCCGAACCCCGAACTCCGGTATCCCAACCGATCCTTCACCGGGTCCAGGTTGGAGCAGCGGAACGGGCGGAGGATGGGCGTGATGTCCACTCGCTGGCCCGTGTGGTGCTGGAAGGGGATCACGAGGTCGCTGCCCCTGCGCTCGGCGATCCCGAGCCACCGGGTGACCGCTCCCGCGTCGAGGGTGTCGTCGCTGTCGAGGAAGCTGATGTAGCGCGCCGTGGTGCGGCGTAGGGCTTCGTTGCGAGGCACCGCCGCCGTGCTTCCACGATCCTCGCACTCGATCACCGTGACCGCTGCGCGCTGCTCGGCGGACAGGACGGCCCTGACCTCGTCCGCTGACACGTGGTGCGCCACCACCGTCACGCGGCACTGCCCGGGGCGAGCACCCTCGCTCGCCAGCAGCGCGGAGGACACCGCGCGCGCAATGGGGCGTGATGTGGAGTGCACCGGGATGACGATCTCCACGAGCGGGTCACCAGAGTGTTGGGTCATGCCGCCAGGATAATTCAGCACCCGCCCCAGGGCCTGGGAGCGCCGTGTGTGGCACACGCGATCCGGTCCTGCGGCTGTGCGGTCAGCCCTGCGCCGCGAGCACGAACGGCAGCACCGCCTCAGCACCGGCCAGCCGCAGCTGCTGTGCCGCGACCGTGAGGCTCCAGCGGCTGTCCACGAGGTCGTCCACCAGCAGAACCACGGGACGCCCCGACGCGCTGAGCTGCTCCGACACCTCCGGCGGGACGGTGAACCGGCCCCACACCTCGGCGAGCCGGTAGGCACTGTTGCCCCCGTGACTGCCCCGGGGGACGTCGGGGTTCAGCTCCAGCGCACCCCAGAACGGGAGGTGGCCCGCCGACGCGATGCCCCGTGCCAGGGAGTCCACCAGCTGCGGTCGGGACTGGGACGGCATGGCCACCACGGCCGTGGGCCGCTGCTGCCAGTCCCACTGGGACAGCACCGTGAGGGCTGCCCGTCCGAGGTCCGCGGTGACCTGGGAGTCCACCGGCTGCCCGTTCGCGTCCGCGCGGAAGGTCTCCCGCAACCGGGCTCCCCAGCCGAGATCGGTGAGACGCGCCACGGCGCGTCCGCGTTCCGCGCGCTCCTTCTCCGGGATCTTGCCCTTCACACGGATGCCGAGACGGTCCATTCCCGTGGGCCACTGGGCGCGCGGCTCGAGGGGGACCCCGGCACGGTGCAGGGCGGCGTCAGCCGCGGAGGAGACCTCAGGATCGACGTCGGTGGGGTACCACGGCCCCGCGCACACGTCGCACCGCCCGCACGGTTCCCCCGTGGGGTCGTCGAGCTGACGGGTGAGGAACTGCATGCGGCACCCGTCCGTGACCTGGTAGTCCAGCATGGCCTGCTGCTCGGCCTCCCTGGCGCGGCCCACACGGTGGTACCGCGGAGCGTCGTAGTGCCACGGCCTGCCGGTGCTCTGCCACCCCCCGCCCACGCGCTCCACGGCTCCGTCCACGGCGAGCACCTTGAGCAGCAGCTCCAGCGGCGAGCGCTTGATGTTGACGCGGGGCTCCAGCGCCGCGACGGACAGCGGACCGCCGTGCTCCGCGAGTGCGGTGAGAACGGCGGTGGCCTTCTCCTCGGTGGGCATGGACGCGGTGGCGAAGTACTCCCAGATGTCCCGGTCCTCGCGCCCGGGGAGCAGCAGCACGTCCGCGGTGTCCGTGGCGCGCCCGGCACGCCCCACCTGCTGGTAGTAGGCGACGGGGGACGACGGCGCCCCGAGGTGCACCACGAAGCCCAGGTCGGGCTTGTCGAAACCCATGCCCAGGGCGGAGGTGGCCACGAGCGCCTTGACCTGGTTGTCCTTCAGCGCCGCCTCGAGGTCCTCCCGCTCCGCGGCGTCGGTGCGGCCCGTGTAGGCGGCCACGCGGTGACCCGCGTCCGTGAGGGCCTGGGCGGTGTCCTCCGCCGCTCCGATGGTCAGGGCGTAGATGATCCCGCTGCCCGGCAGCTCGTCCAGGTGGGCCAGCAGCCAGGCCAGCCGGGCCGAGGTGGAGGGCAGGCGCAGCACCCCCAGACGCAGTGACGCGCGGGACAGCGGACCGCGCAGGGTGAAGACCTCGCCGCCGTACCCGGAGCCCACCCCCAGCTGCTCCCTGACGTCCTCGATCACGCGCTCGTTTGCGGTGGCCGTGGTGGCCAGCACGGCCACGGAGTCCGGCAGCTGCGCCAGCATGTCCTTGATGCGCCGGTAGTCCGGGCGGAAGTCGTGGCCCCAGTCCGAGATGCAGTGCGCCTCGTCCACGACCAGCAGCCCCAGCCGGTCCATGAGCTGGGGCAGCTGCTCGTCCCGGAACCGCGGATTATTGAGCCGCTCCGGCGAGACCAGCAGGACATCCACCTCCCCGCGGTCCAGGGCGCTGGAGATCTCCGCCCACTCGGTGGGGTTGGCGGAGGAGATCGCGGCCGCACGGACCCCGGCACGCTGGGCGGCCGAGACCTGGTCCCGCATGAGCGCGAGCAACGGGGAGATGATCAGCGTGGGCCCGTAGCCCTGCGCCCTCATGAGCAGTGCGGAGAGGAAGTAGACGGCGGATTTTCCCCAGCCCGTCCGCTGCACCACGAGAGCCCGCCGGTGCCCCTCCACCAGCGCCGAGACGGCCTCGAACTGGCCCGGGTGGAAGTCCGCCGACGGGTTGCCCGTGAGGTCTCTCAGGTGCCCCAGGGCACGGGCTCGCAGGTCGGACGGGGTGGACGGCTCAGACGCAGTCATGTGCTGCAGTGTCGCAGGGGGTTCGGACACGCACAACGGACGTGAACGGCACCAGCCCAGGGCAGGGATGGTGGGCGGGATGCTCTTACGGAGTGGAACTCGGCGCCCGGGGCGAGTCTCCCGCCCGGGGCCCGGCCCGTGCGCCGGGGGCAGACGGGGTGGTGGTCTGCTGCCGTCTGATGCACCTAAACGTGATGCGCCCGCTGCGCCCCGACCCGTTCCCCCGAACGGGCCGGTGTGGGCACAGCGGACGCACACGCCGGCAACCGGCGCGGATCAGATCCGCTCGAAGCCCGTGCCCCCCGGCACTGACTTCGTTCCAACGCCACACGGAGACTCCGAACACACCACGCCCCCCCAGCGTGGTCAGCGTTCGGATCAGAGGCGGCGCAGGCGGCCCGTGTTCCCCCCGGTCATGACCGCACCGCACCATCCAGCTCCGTGCTGCGATGTCTTCATGCTGGCATGCCCCCACCCGTATTTCCACCGGGTGCGAGCGCGTCCCCGAACCATCCCCATTTTGTGGACAAGCCGAACATTTCGCATGTTTGCCCACGTCAGAACGTTCTTTTATGACGCCCCACAACGCGCTGCGCAGCCTCGGCCGCGCAGGACGTAGCGCAAAGTGGGGACAGCCTCACCCGTTCGGTGCCGGTGGCGCTTCCCGCGGCACGGAGGCAGACTCGACCTCGTGAAGATGACAGTGACCCGCACCGGTCCGGCACGCGCCTCGGACGTGTGGGAGCACTACGAGCGGCTCGACCTGTGGACCGCGTGGGCACCGCACCTGACGGACGTGCGGGCGAATTCCGACATCCTTCTGCACGGCACCGAGGGCACGGTGCGGGCGCTGCGCGTGGTTTCCGTTCCGTTCCGTGTCCTCTCGGTGCAGGCCGCTCGGCGCCGGTGGTCGTGGCGGGTGCACCCGGGGCCGCTCGAGCTGACGCTGGAGCACTGGGTCTCCCCGTCCGCGAGCGGTGGCACCCGCGCGGGAGTCACGGTCCACGGGCCGGCCGCGGTGCTCGTGGTCTACCGCCCCCTCATGGGCTGGGCGCTGTCGAGACTCGTCAGGGTGGGCACCGGGCGCTGACCGCGCAGGTCCGGCGGGTGCGGCGCCACGAACCAGGGCGAGGGCACCGGACTGCGAACACGCTCTCCGTCCCGGGCAGGAGCACCATGGCCGGGACACTGGCCATGGCTGGGGCGAGGGCCAGGGCCAGGGCCAGAGCCAGAGCCAGAGCACAGTCTGTGACCCTGGGCGTTCCCACGGGCGCAGCCGAAGTCCCCGTGGGACGACGCCGCGTGCAGCTCAGCGGCCGGACATGGAATGTCCCGCGCCGGTCAGGACCGGCGCGGGACGGGTGGTGCGCCCTGTGGGGCTCGAACCCACGACCCATGGATTAAAAGTCCACTGCTCTACCAACTGAGCTAAAGGCGCGTGCTCGCCGCCGGGTCGCCCCGGGCACGAGCAGCCCCACTCTACCGCAGCGCCGACCCGTCGCCAGTTCGTCCGTGCGCAGCCCGGGGCGCCCGCCTCATCGGGACGGGCCCGCGCAGGCGGCCGTGCGGCGTCGCCGTCCGGGGCCCGGCGCGCCGGGTCCGCGCGGATGTGGGACCCTGTAGGCCGAGAGGAGCGCGGCGTGCACGGCCGCGGTCCGCCCCGGCGCACCAGCCCCACCGATCCCCGAGGAACGCCCATGAGCACCGTCCCCATGTCCAAGCTGGGCCCGTCCCCCGTGACCGAGTACCTGCGGCGGGTCGTGGCGGAGCTGCGCGAGGTGGAGGGCGGTGCGGTCAACACCTCCATCCCGGAGCTCGTCGGAGCGGATCCCGGGACCGTGGGGATCGCCGTGGCCACCGTGGACGGCGCCCTGTACCAGGCCGGGGACACCAAGCACGAGTTCTGCCTCCAGTCCATCTCCAAGGCGTTCACGTACGCCCAGGCGCTCACGGACCGCGGTGCGGACGGGGTGTTCGAGAAGATCGACGTGGAGCCCAGCGGGGACGCGTTCAACGAGATCTCCCTGCAGCCCGAGACGGGGCGCCCCTCCAACCCCATGATCAACGCCGGGGCGATCGCGGCCACCTCCCTGGTGCGCAACACGTCCCACGGAACCCGCATGGAACGGATCCTGCGGCTGTACTCGGCGTGCGCGGGGCGCCGGCTGCGGATCAACAAGAACGTGCAGGCCCAGGAGCGCCGGGCCGGGGACCGCAACCGGGCCCTCGGGTGGCTGCTGACCTCACGGGGCATCATCGACGGGGACCCCACGGGCGCCCTGGACGACTACTTCGGACAGTGCGCCGTGATGCTCAACTGCGTGGACCTCGCACGCATGGGCGCCACCCTGGCGGCCGGCGGGCGCAACCCCGTCACGGGAGAGCGGGTGCTGGAGCCCGCCGTGGTCTCGGACGTCCTGTCCGTGATGAGCACGTGCGGGATGTACGACGACGCCGGGCGGTGGGCCCTGCGCGTGGGCCTGCCCGCCAAGTCCGGGGTCAGCGGCGGCGTGATCGCGGTGCTCCCGGGCCAGCTCGCGGTGGCGGTGTTCTCCCCGCCCCTGGACCGGCACGGGAACTCGGTGCGCGGTGTGGCCGCGTGCGAGCGCCTGACCCAGGACCTGGACCTGCACTTCGCACGCACCGAGCGCAACGGCCACTCCACGGTGCGCTCCGAGTACACCCTCGCGGAGGCGCCCTCGCTCGTGCGCCGCAACGAGGCCGCCAGCGAGGTCCTGGAGCAGCACGGTGAGGACGCCCGGATCATCGAGCTGCAGGGAGACCTGCGGTTCGCGGGCGCGGAGACCGCCGTGCGCACGGTCCGCGACGCCGCCCGGCGCTCCCGGTACGTGCTCGTGGACATCCGGCAGGTGGACGACATGGCGCGGTTCGTGATCCCCATGCTCTCCCGCACCGCGGAACAGGTGGAGAGCACCGGGCACCACATGGTGCTGATCGCGGAGAAGAGCAACGAGCACACCCGGGGGATGGAGCACCCCATGACGGTGTTCGCCACCCGCGCGGAGGCCCTGACCTGGGCGGAGGACAGGATCCTGGAGCAGTTCGGGGATCCCGACTGCATGCCGGACAACGTCCACTCCACCCGGTCGGAGCTGCTGAGCACCCTCGCCGAGGACGACGTCCGCCGGATCCGCTCCCACACCGAGGCCGTGGAGTGGGACGCCGGGGCCACCCTGCTGCGCACGGGCCAGAAGTTCAGCGGCGTGTACATGGTCACCTCCGGCAGCGTGGAGGTCTCCCGCCGCTCCCCACAGGGGGACCGTGTGGAGCTCGAGGTGATCGGCCCCGGCATGAGCTTCGGCGAGATCGCCCTGGGCACCGAGCTGCGCTACCTCGTGAGCTTCACCGCGCTCACCCACGTGACCGCGCGCCGGCTCTCCCCCGAGGCGATCGCGCGCATCGAGGAGCAGGACCCCGCCCTGGCCCTGCGCTGGTGGCGCGCGGTGAGCCAGCAGGCCATGCTGCGCCTCGAGGAGCGCTGGCGGCAGCAGGCCGGCGAGACGTACACCGCGGACTGAGCCGGGCGGCGTCGTGCGCGCTGCGGACGACGCCGCCCGGGCCCCCGGTCTGCGCACGGGTACGCGGCCTGCACGGGGCGCGGGAGCCGCACGGGCCCGACGGCGCCCGCGCGCGCCCGCGCCACGGCCCGCCGTCCGCGCCGGGAAACGCCCCCGGGCCGGTCGGACCGCACGACCCCGGGCGTACACTCGGGCGCATGTCCGAACGCCGCATGCACCACTCACCCGTGAAGTTCTCCCCCGAGAAGTTCGAGGCCCACGAGGGCGGGACGGACCCCGCGCGGGTCTCGGAGGCGGCGCACCTGGCGGCGCAGGCGCTGGTGTCCAGGGGGCGGCGGTCCCGCGATCCCGAGGTGCACGAACGGCTCGTCCGGCTCACGGACGAGCAGGGGCTGGACGGGATCGCCGAGATGTGGGCCGAGGCTCGGGCCGTCTCCCTCCCGGGGGCCCTGTGGCGGCTCTACGCGCTGCGCGCGGCGGCCCGCACCGATCCGCACCGCATGGGGCGGTGGTTCGCCACCGGCCGCCACGCCGCCCAGGTCTCCCAGGTGGTCGCGGGCGTGGCCGACCCGCCGGGTGCGGAGGAGATCTGCGACGTCGCGGACGTCATCCTCTCCGGGGCCTTCGACGGCGAGTTCGACGTGGCCCTCGAACGGTTCGCCGCGTTCTGCCGCGTGATCGCCGTGGGCCAGGAGCACACGCTGGACGCCCCCGGACTCACCGTGGACCACCCCTGGGAGCGGATCCCCCGGCTGCTGCGCACGGCCGACGAGCTCGACGCCGCCGCCCAGGCCTGGCGCCACGGTCACCTCGAGTGACCGGTTCCGCCGGGCCCGGGCGCCCCGTCCCGGCGACTGCGGTCCGGTGGCCGCATCCCGTCCGGTGCCCCACACGACCGGTGGGCGCCGGCTGGTGAGGCCCGGCTGCTCTGCCACCCCGTGGCGGCGCGCCCCCGGTGACGTCTGGCGAGCTCCGCCCGGTTGGTGGGCCCCCGGGGGCCGGCGCTAAAGTGGTGGAAGGTGTCGGGCCGTGGCAGCCCCGGGCTCCATCATTCAGCCGCTACGAGCGGCCTTCCGCCGAGAGGCGCTCCCGGTCCGACACCGCCTCCCTCGCCGGTCCGTGGCGAACCCTGCCGGTTAACCTTCGTTGGGTAGCATGACGCCGAAACTTCACGGTGCGTAACCCAAGGACGGACGGATGGCCTTTCGGATCTTCCCGGAGGACGAGCGGGTCACGGACCTGCTGGTCCAGATGAGCCGTTGCGTCATCACCGCGGTGGAGCAGCTCTCGGAGCACGTGGGGCACGTGGACAAGGTCTGGGAGCAGCCGCTCACGGATCTGCTGGAGACCGAGGACCGCTGCACCAACCTCTACTTCTCCCTGATGACCACCACGCGCTCCTCCTACGTGGTGCCCATCCCCCGCCAGGACGTCTACATCCTGGGGCACTGGCTGCTGCGCTCCGTGCAGTGCCTCGTGGCGTGCGCCGAGCTGCACCGCCAGTACAAGGTGGAGCGCCCCAGCTCCCAGGCCACCGAGCAGCTGGCCGTGATCCAGAACATGGCCCACATGACCTGCAAGGCCATGGGGCGGCTCACCAGCATGGACGAGCTGGACGACTACTGGTTCGAGATGATGCGTCTCACCCGCCAGGCGGAGCGCACCCAGCGGGCCTACCGGGCCCGCCTCATGGAGGACTACAAGGCCGCCCAGGCCATCCGCCGCATGGACACCGCCCAGCAGCTCTTCGACGCCGCCCAGGCCCTGGGCCAGGTCTCCTCCGAGGTTGGCCGGATCCTCGTGGCGGAGTACTGACCCGTCATGACCGAGGTGCTGGCCTTCGCGGGCATCCTGCTGACGCTCGTGTTCACCGTGATCAACGGTTTCCACGACGCGTCCAACGCCGTGGCCCTGCCCGTGCGCTTCAACGCCCTCACGCCGCGGGTGGCCCTGTGGATGGGGGCCGTGTTCAACCTCGTGGGTGCCCTGCTGGTGGGGATCGTGCTGACCGACATGATCACCTTCGAGATCCCCGTGCCCCTCAACGACGTCGGGACCGTGGCGCTGATCTGCGCGCTGCTCAGCGCGATCGGCTGGGACCTGCTCACCTGGTGGTGGCGCATGCCCTCCTCCTCGACCGCGGCGGTCGGCGGCGCCCTGGTGGGTTCGCTGCTGGGCGCTCGTGCGGTGGGGCTCTCCAGCGGCGACCTCTCAATCGGTCCGTACCTCTCGTGGAACGTGGTCGCACCGCTCGTCGTGGCGCCACTCGTCGCGTTCCTCCTGGCGTTCCTGCTGGTGATCCCCATGGTCCACCTGGTCAAGCACCAGTCCCCGGGTCGCGTGGGCTTCCTCGCGGGCGTGGTGCAGGCCACCGGCGCCGCCGCCATCCACTTCGGCCACGGGATCCAGCACGCCCGCCGCACCCTGTGGCTGCTGCTCGTGCTCCTGCTGGTGGCCGGTCCGGGCTACTCCCGGGACAGCATCCCCGTGTGGCTGAGCCTGCTCGTGGGCCTGTGCCTGGCGTTCGGTACCCTGCTGGGCGGCTGGCGCATCTCCTACACCCTGTCCTCCCGCGTGGTCTCCCTGGACCCGCTGCGCGGCGCGATCGCCCAGACCGTCTCCGGCACGCTCCTGTTCCTGGGCGCCTTCCTCTCCCCCATCCCGTTGTCGAGCTCGCAGACGAGCACCGCGGCCATTCTGGGCGCGGGCTCGGCCCAGAAGTTCCGCACCGTGTACCACTCCACTCTGGTGCGGGTCCTCGGCACGTGGCTGCTCACGGTGCCCGTGTGCGGAATGGTTTCAGCGGTGCTCTTCCTCGCCGTGTCCCCGCTGATCCCCACCCCGGCCGGCTGACTCTCGCGCGCAGGTCCCGCGCACCAGTGTCCCGGTACGACGACGCCCGGCCCGCCACCGCGGTCAGCGGTGACGGGCCGGGCGCACGCCGAAGGACGGGATCAGCCGAAGCGACCGGACACGTAGTCCTCGGTCTCCTTCTTCTGCGGGGTGTTGAAGATCTCAGAGGTCGGTGCGTACTCGATCAGACGGCCGGGCTTGCCGGTGCCCTCGATGTTGAAGAACGCCGTCTTGTCCGAGACACGGGAGGCCTGCTGCATGTTGTGCGTGACGATGACCACCGTGTAGTCGGTCTTGATCTCGTTGATCAGGTCCTCGATGGCCAGGGTGGAGATGGGATCCAGGGCGGAGCAGGGCTCGTCCATAAGGATCACGTCCGGCTTGACCGCGATCGCCCGCGCGATGCACAGACGCTGCTGCTGACCGCCGGAGAGCCCGGAGCCGGGCTTGCCCAGCCGGTCCTTGACCTCGTTCCAGAGGTTCGCACCGCGCAGCGAGCTCTCCACCAGCTCGTCCGCCTCGCTGCTGGAGATCCGCTTGTTGTTGAGCTTCACTCCCGCCAGCACGTTGTCCCGGATGGACATGGTGGGGAACGGGTTGGGGCGCTGGAAGACCATGCCCACCATGGAGCGGACGGTCACGGGGTCCACGCCCTTGCCGTAGAGGTCGTCTCCGTCCAGGAGCACCTTGCCCTCGGCGTAGGCACCGGGAATGACCTCGTGCATGCGGTTCAGCGTGCGCAGGAAGGTCGACTTGCCGCAGCCCGAGGGGCCGATGAAGGCCGTGACGGAGCGGGGCTCGATGTTCATGCTGACGTCTTGGACCGCCAGGAAGTCGCCGTAGTAGACGTTGAGGTGATCGACGTCAATGCGTTTCGACATGGTTGCTTGTCCTTAGCTCAGGTAGGTCGGAAGATCAGCGGCCGGCGGTCTTGGGCGCGAACGCCCGGGCGACGAGGCGCGCCACGAGGTTCAGCAGCATCACGATCACGATCAGGATCAGCGCCGCCGCCCAGGCGCGCTGCAGGGACGGATCCGGGTTCGTGGGTGATGTGGGGTTCATGATCTGGTAGTAGATGTACGTGGGCAGCGTGGTCATCCAGCCGGAGAACGAGTTCCAGTTGATGGCCGTGGCGAAGCCCGCCGTGACGAGCAGCGGCGCGGTCTCACCGATCACGCGGGCGATCGCGAGCGTGACACCGGAGGCAATGCCCGAGATCGACGTGGGGATGACCACCTTGAGGATGGTCCGCCACTTGCGCACACCCAGCGCGTAGGAGGCCTCACGCAGCTCGTTGGGCACGATCCGCAGCATCTCCTCGGTGTTCTTCACCACCGTGGGGATCATGAGCACGGTCAGCGCCACGGCGGCCACGAAGCCGGTACGGGTGGACGGACCGAAGATCAGGCCGAACAGCGCGGCGGCGAACAGGCCCGCCACGATGGACGGAATGCCCGTCATGACGTCCACGAAGAACGTGATGGCCTTGCCGAGCCACCCGCCACGGGAGTACTCCACCAGGTAGATGGCCGTGAGCAGGCCCACGGGAACGGACATCAGAGTGGCCCAGAAAGTGATGGACACGGTGCCCACGATCGCGTGGTAGGCACCACCGACCACGTCACCGGAGGTTTCCGCCTGGTTGTCCTGGAACCCCGTGACCCCGTTCATGGACGTGGTCAGGAAGTCGATGCTGATCCCGGGCAGGCCGTTGGCGAGCACGGTCCAGATCACCGAAACCAGCGGGATGACGGCCAGTACGAAGGCGCCGTAGACCAGGAAGGTCATCATGGAGTCCGCGCCGGAACGGCGGCCCTCGATGAGGCCCACGGCCAAGGGACCCGCGATCAGGAAGATCACGGCGGCGAACAGGGCCCACAGGGCGATGCTGAAACCCACCAGCGCTGCGATGGCGGCACCCGCCACCACGGCGCCCAGGCCGATGGCCGGGATCAGCCACCCGGGGCGCTGCCCGCGGGTGAGTTTGGACTGCCGGACGGGTGAGACGCCGGGAGAGTTCGTGGTCGATGACATCAGTTGGCCCCCGAGAATTCCTTGTAGCGAGCGATGATGGCACGGGCGATCATGTTGACCACCAGGGTGATGAGGAACAGCACGAGGCCGGTGGCGATCAGCTCGGACAGACGCAGTCCGTAGGCCTCGGGGAAGTTCAGGGCGATCTCCGCAGCGATGGTCTGGTTGCCGGACTTGATGAGCGAGGCGATCATCGGGCCCGAGGAGAGCACGAGGGCCACGGCCATCGTCTCACCGAGCGCGCGTCCCAGGGCCAGCATCACGGAGGAGATGATGCCCGGGCGGGCGAAGGGCAGCACGGACATCCGCACCATCTCCCACCGGGTGGCCCCCAGCGCGAGCGCCGCTTCCTCGTGGAGCTTGGGCGTCTGCGTGAAGATCTCACGGGACATGGCGGTGATGATCGGCAGGATCATGATGGCCAGCACCACTCCTGCGGTGAGCATGGTCTTGCCGGTCTGCGAGGCGGGGCCGGCGAAGAACGGGATGAATCCCAGGTACTCGGCGAGCCAGTTGTACAGCGGCACCATCGCGGGGGCCAGCACCGTGGCGCCCCACGCGCCGAAGATCACGGAGGGGATCGCGGCCAGGAGGTCGATCACGTAGCCCACCGGCTTGGAGACCCTCGCGGGCGCGTAGTGGGAGATGTACAGGGCCACCAGGATCCCGATGGGTGTGGCGATCAGCAGCGCGATGACGGACGAGATGATCGTGCCGACGACCAGGGGACCGATGTAGGCGCCGAAGCCCTCTCCACCGGTGATGTCCTCGGGCGCTGCGGTGAATGTGGGCACGGCCTGCAGGAACAGGAAGATCGCCACGGCCGCCAGGACCACGAAGATCAGGATGCCGGCGGCCAGGCTGAGCCCGGAGAAGATGGAGTCCCCGGCACGACCGGCCGAGGTGGACTTCGACTCCGGTTTCTGTGTGCTGACGGTGGTGGACATGAACCAGTCCCTTCGTTCAGGTGTGGTGCGAGCTGGGTGGTGGCCACCGCCCAGCGTAGGACGTGGCGCGGGTTGGTGGTCCTGTGCGCAAGTGCGGCGTCGGTGCGTTCAACGCACCGACGCCGCACTCAGTGGTGCTCGGACCGGATCAGCCCTTCGCGGAGATGGTGTCCACGGCGGCCTGGGTCTGCTGGCGCAGGGACTCTGACAGCGGGGCGGAGCCCGAGGAGTCCGCAGCGGCCTTCTGGCCCTCCTCGGAGACCACGTAGGTCTCGAAGGCCTTCACGAGGTCGGCGGTCTCCTGGGAGTCGTACTGGGCGCACACGATGTGGTAGGACACCAGCACCAGCGGGTAGGCGCCGGCCTCCTTGGTGTCGCGGGCGATCTCGATCGCCATGTCGTGCTCGCCGCGGCCCTCGACCTGCTCGGAGACCTCCACGGCCTTGGCCGCGGCCTCGGGAGAGTGCTCGACGTACTCGTCGCCCACCTTGATGGCGGCGGTGCCGAGGTCACCCACGGCGGAGGAGTCCGCGTACGTGATGGCGCCCTCGGTGCTGGAGGTCGTGGTGACCACACCCGAGGTGCCCTTGTTGTTCTCCGCGGCGTACTTGGAGGGCCAGGCCTGGTCCGGCTCGTCGGTCCAGTCCTTGGGAGCAGCCTGGCTCAGGTAGTCGGTGAAGTTCTCGGTGGTGCCCGAGTCGTCGCTGCGGTGCACCACGGTGATCGCGGTCTCCGGCAGGTCCGCGTCCGGGTTCTGCTTCTTGATCTCCTCGGCGTTCCACTTCTTGATCTCGCCCTTGAAGATCTTGGCGATGGTGGGAGCGTCCAGGTTCAGGCTCTCCACGCCGGGCAGGTTGAACGCCACGGAGATCGGGGAGATGTAGACGGGCAGGTCCATGGCCCCGGCGTCACCGCACTGCTTCTTGGCGTCCGGGATCTCCTTCTCGGAGAGGTAGGCGTCCGACCCGGCGAAGTTCGCGCCACCGGCGAGGAACGCCTCGCGGCCCGCACCGGAGCCGTCCGGGGAGTACTGCACCGTGGCGCCGCTGTTGGAGGACTGGAAGCCGTTCTGCCACGCGGTCATGGCGGCCTGCTGGGAGGAGGCGCCGATGCCGGTCAGGGTGCCGGAGACGCCGCTGCTCTCGCCGCCACCGCCGCCGCTCTCGCCGGTGGGGTTGTCGGAACCGCAAGCGGTCAGGGCGAGGGCGCCAATGGCCAGGATTGCGGCCGAACGGCCGACGTGCGAAACCTTCACTGTTTCTCCTTCGAAAACGGTTGCCGGTGACTCCGGCGGGCGTGTGGCGTCGCAGCCCGACGCCCATCTCCGCTGCGTGCGCAGCATGCCCGACGATCACGGTAGGGAGCGGATGTTGCCAGATTCAGCCAAGAAGGTGAACGGACGATTAACAACGCCGGGGGCGCGGAGCCCGTCGTCGTCCCGTGGAACCGGGTGGCGGTCGGGCGGGGCCCGGTCCCGCCTAGGATGGCCTCATGGCGTCCTCGGAAGCAGCAATCCCCCGCTCCCGGACCCGGCGTGCCGCAGACCTCGTGTGGCAGCGTTGCCGCACGGGCTGGGACCGCATGACGTCCGGGCTGTTCCAGGCGGTGCAGATGACCGTCGCGGCAGTGGGCGCCTACATCATCGCGGAGCAGCTCTTCGGCCACACCGGCCCCATCTTCGCGGCCACGGCCGCACTCGTGTCCCTGGGCTACGCCAAGGGTGGGCTGCGCTACCGCCGGGTGCTGGAGGTCTCGGTCGGCTGCACGCTCGGAATCGTCATGGGGGACCTGCTGATCCACGTGCTGGGCCCCGGGGAGTGGCAGGCGGCCGTGGTGCTGCTGATCTCGCTGCTGCTGGCCCGGTTCCTGGACAACGGCGCGATCTTCACCACCCAGATGGGCCTGCAGTCCGTGCTGGTGGTGCTGCTGCCGCCGTCCCAGGACGGTGTGTTCGCCCGTTCCCTGGACGCCGTGGTGGGCTGCCTGTGTGCCCTGGTGCTCGCCTACGTGGTGCCCCAGGACCCGCGCCGCGAACCGCGCCAGGACCTCACCGTCCTCATCACCGAGTTCACCCAGATGCTCTCGGACTGCTCCCGCGCCGTGGCCGACACCGACTCGCAGCTGGCCTGGCACGCGCTCGTGCGTGGGCGCCAGACCCAGCCGCTCGTGGACTCCGTGCGCACCGGCCTGACCGGCTCCAAGGAGATCGCCCACGCCTCGCCCATCTACCGGCGCCACCGGCGGGAGATCGACGAGCTCAGTGCGAGCATCCGCTACCTGGACCTCGCGGTGCGCAACTCCCGCGTCTTCGCACGCAGGCTCGCCTCCGTGCTCAACCGCGTGACCCTGGCGGACGCCGCCGTCGAGTCCCTCTCCGAGGCCCTCGCGGATCTCTCCGACGCCGTGCTGAGCTACGGCCATGCCCTGCGCGAGAGCCACGCCCAGAGCCGCGAGAGCTACCTGCGCCAGACCCGCAACGAGCTCTTCTCCGTGGCGCAGCGGCTGTCCCCCGCACAGATGGGCATCCGCACCATGGAGGGCGAGGCTCTCGTGCTCCTGCTGCGGCCCATGGTCGTGGACCTTCTCGAGGCCGCGGGCGTCTCCCACGAGACCGCGGCCAAGCACCTGCCGCCCCTCGAGCGCTGCTGAGCCGGGGCACGACGCCGCCCGCCCACCACCCGCCGACCAGGCCCGCAGAGCGGCGTCGTGCGCCGCAACGCTGTGCGCGTCGGAACGGGGACCTACCGTGTGGGCATGGCCACGAAGACCCGCAAGCAGTCCACCGTCTACCGCTGCACCGAGTGCGGCTGGACCACGGCCAAGTGGGTGGGCCGGTGCGGCGAGTGCCAGGCCTGGGGCACCGTCCAGGAGATGGGCGCGGAGCAGGAGCACGGCCGCACCAGGGCCGCGGCCGCCGTGACCACCCCGGCGCAGCCGATCGCCCGGGTGGACTCCTCCCTGGCGCAGTTCACCCCCACCCGCGTGGAGGAGCTGGACCGCGTGCTGGGCGGGGGTCTCGTGCCCGGCGCGGTCATCTTGCTCGCGGGAGAACCGGGTGTGGGAAAGTCCACCCTGCTGCTGGACGCGGCCGCCAAGGTGGCCGGCGGGGACACGCCCCGCACCGTCCTGTACGTCACGGGCGAGGAGTCGGCGGCGCAGGTCAAGCTGCGCGCCGAGCGGATCGGCGCCATCTCCGAGACCCTCTACCTCACGGCGGAGTCCGACCTCTCCGTGGCCCTGGCCCACGTGGCGCAGCTGGAGCCGGACCTGCTGGTCGTGGACTCGGTCCAGACGCTCGCGAGCCCGGAGATCGAGGGCTCCGCCGGCGGCGTGAGCCAGGTGCGGGAGGTCGCCGCAAGCCTGATCCACGCCGCGAAGACCAGGAACATGACCACTCTGCTGGTGGGCCACGTGACCAAGGAGGGTTCGATCGCGGGGCCCCGCCTGCTGGAGCACCTGGTGGACGTGGTGTGCCAGTTCGAGGGGGAGAAGCACTCGCGCATCCGGCTGCTGCGCGCGGTGAAGAACAGGTTCGGCCCCACGGACGAGGTCGGGTGCTTCGACCTCGAGGAGAACGGGATCCGCTCCGTGTCCGACCCCTCGGGGCTGTTCGTCTCACGCACACCCGTCCCCGTGGCGGGAACGTGTCTCAGTGTCACGGTGGAGGGGCGCAGACCGCTGCTCGCGGAGGTCCAGGCGCTGCTGGACACCTCCAGCACCGCTCAGCCGCGCCGTGCCACGTCCGGGCTGGACGGCTCCCGCGTGGCCATGCTGCTGGCCGTGCTGCAGCGCCGGGCGGGGCTCGCCCTGGCCTCACTGGACTGCTACGTCTCCACGGTGGGCGGAGTGCGGCTCACGGAGCCCGCCACAGATCTCGCGGTGTGCATGGCCCTGGCCTCCGCGGCCCAGGACCGCCCGCTGCCCCAGCGCCTCGTGTGCTTCGGGGAGATCGGCCTGGCCGGTGAGGTGCGGCCGGTGCCCGAGATCAACCGCCGCATCCAGGAGGTGGCGCGTCTCGGGTTCACCCACGCCGTGGTGCCGGCCTCCCCCACCGGTCCCGGCAGGATCCCCGCGGGGTTCTCCGTGCGTGAGGTGACCACCGTGGGGCAGGCCCTCGAGCTGCTGTTCCCGGCGCGCACGGACTGAGCCGCCGGGGCCGGCCGTTCGGCGCTCCCGTGCTGCGCGCTCCCGTGCTGCGCCCCCCGTGCCGCACGCTCCTGTGCCGCGCGCCCCCGTGCCCCGCGCTCCCGCGCCGCGCGCAGTGCCGCCGCGCGTCCCCGCCCCGACCCTAGAATGAGCCCGTGGCCAAAACACGCGAAACCTCCCTGCGCAGGACCCTCGCCAGGGTCGCCCCCGGCACGGAGCTGCGCACCGGCCTCGAACGCATCCTGCGCGGGCGCACCGGAGCCCTGATCGTGCTCGGATTCGACCGCTCGGTGGAGTCCCTGTGCTCCGGGGGCTTCGACATCGACACCGACTTCACGCCCACCAAGCTGCGCGAGCTCGCCAAGATGGACGGCGCGATCGTGTGCGACAAGGACGCCACCCGGATCCTGAAGGCCGGCGTGCAGCTCATGCCGGACGCGGACATCACCACGCTGGAGTCCGGGACCCGGCACCGCTCCGCGGAGCGCACCGCCAAGCAGACCGGGGTGCCGGTCATCTCCGTGAGCCAGTCCATGAACGTGATCACCATCTACAAGAACGAGGAGCGCTACGTCATCGAGGGCTCCCAGGCCATCATGGCCCGGGCCAGCCAGGCCCTGCAGACCCTCGAGCACTACAGCAACCGGCTCGAACAGGTGCTGGGCAGCCTCTCGGCGCTGGAGATCGAGGCCGCGGTCACCATCCGGGACGTGGCCCTGACGCTGCAGCGCATGGAGATGGTGCGCCGGATCTCCGAGGAGATCGCCTGGTACGTGCTGGAGCTCGGCACGGACGGCCGGCTGATCTCCCTCCAGCTGGAGGAGCTCACCGCCGGCAACGGCCCGGGCCCGGACGTGGTGCTGCGCGACTACCTCCCCGAGGGCACCGACGCGGAGGTCCTGGCACGGTCCCTGGCCGCGCTCGCCGAGCTCTCCTCCGTGGACCTCATCGACCTCCAGAAGGTCGCGGTGGCCGCCGGACTCACGGGCCCCCAGGGCACCCTGGAGACGGACCTGCACCCGCACGGGTACCGCCTGCTGGAGGGCATCAAGTCCATGCCCGGCGCGGTGGCCAAGCGGCTGGTCGCCCAGTTCGACGGGCTGCAGTCGCTCATGGCCGCGAACCTGGAGGACCTCATGTCCGTGGAGGGCATCGGCGAGCAGCGCGCCCGCACGGTGCGGGAGTCCCTGTCCCGGATGGCGGAGACCAGCCTGCTGGACCGGTTCATGTGAACCGGGCGCGGTCCCGCGGGCGCCGCGCTACTGCAGCACGAAGGCCGCCTGCTCGCTGGTGGCCTCTCCCAGGGACACGGCCAGGTTGTAGTACCCGGCGAGCGCCTTCGGCTGTCCTGCGGGGCAGCCTTCCGCGGTGCGCACGCGGTTCCAGGTGAGGTTGGACGTCTCTTTCTGCCCAGGGGCCAGCGTCACCTTGCGGTCCTCGCCGCCCGCGGCGCAGTGCCGGGAGTCGAACACGGTGTCCGCACCGGAGGTGACCACGAACGCCATCTGCTTGGTTCCTGCATTGACCGTGCAGGGCTGCTCCCCCGTGTTCTCCAGGGTCATGGTGAGGACCGGTTCCTCGTCCCCCGCGTAGCTCTCCTTGCTCGTGGAGGCGCTCACGGAGAGCTCCGCCTGGCACTGCGGGGCCGCCGTGGACGTGGCACTCGGGCTGGCCGAGCCGCCGGGCGAGGCAGACCCGGAGGAGCTCGGGCGCGGGGTGAAGTCCGCGAACTTCTGTGCGGGATCCGCGCTCGCCTGCGGGGAGGTGGCCGGTTCCTGGGTCGCCACCGGGGCGTCGTCGGGCGCGGCTTCCGTGCCGGTGACCGCCCGCACCCCCGTGGTGACGCCCCAGACCAGCAGCAGCAGGAGCAGGACGATGACGCCCAGCGCCACCAGGCGGCGTCGCCGGTAGACGTGCTGCGGGAGCCTGGCCTCGGTGTCCTCGTGGTCGGCGGGGGAAGCGGGGGAATCGTGCCGATCGGAACCGTGGGAAGCCATGCGCTCCAGGCTACCGTGGTCCGTGATGAACTCGAGTGCCGAAACCCCCGGACAGCCCGCCACCCACGTCCGCCGTGCGGTGCTCCGCTGGTACCGTGCGAACGCGCGTGATCTGCCCTGGCGAGCACCCGAGCGCACCCCGTGGGGCGTGCTGGTCAGCGAGATCATGCTCCAGCAGACCCCCGTGGTGCGTGTGCTGCCCGTGTGGCGGCGGTGGCTGGAGCGCTGGCCCACCCCGGGTGACCTGGCCGGGGCCGCACCGGCGGAGGTGGTGCGCGAGTGGGGCAGGCTGGGCTACCCGCGGCGGGCACTGCGTCTGCACGCCGCGGCGCAACGGATCCGGGACGCGCACGGCGGGCGGGTGCCCGGCGACCACTCCGAGCTGCTCTCCCTGCCCGGCATCGGGGCCTACACGGCCGCGGCCGTGGCCGTGTTCGCCTTCGGGCAGCGCCACACCGTGGTGGACACCAACATCCGCCGCGTGGAGGCCCGGCTGTTCTCGGGCCGTGCACTGCCCTCGCGCTCCCTGACCGCCGCGGAGACGCGGCTCGCGGACGCGGTGCTCCCCGAGGACGTGGCCGAGTCCGTGGCGTGGAACCAGGCCGTGATGGAGCTCGGTGCGCTGGTGTGCACGGCCCGCGCCCCGCGCTGCGGGCAGTGCCCCGTGCGGGACGCGTGCGCGTGGGTGGCCGCGGGCAGTCCTCCCGCCGAGGAGACGCCCCGCGGGCAGTCGTGGCACGGGACGGACCGGCAGGTCCGGGGCGCCATCATGGCCGTGCTGAGGGCCGCCACCGCTCCGGTGCCGGAAGCCCTCCTGCTCACGGACCTCGCGGGCTCGGAGCAGCTGGCGTCGGCGCACGAGGCGCCACCCGCCGTGGTGGTGGAGGAGCTGAAGGCGCTGTGGCGGCTGCCGGCTCCTGTGGAGCAGCGACGGCGCGCCCTGGCGGGGCTCACGGCGGACGGTCTCGCGGCCGCGGACGACGCCGGGGTCAGCCTCCCGGGGTGAGCTGCCGGATCATCCGCGTGTTGCCCAGCGTGTTGGGCTTCACCCGCGCGAGGTCCAGGAACTCCGCGACGCCCTCGTCGTGGGAGCGCAGCAGCTCCGCGAACACCTCCGCGGGAATGGTCTCCTGGTTGGCCATGACCTCGAACCCGTGGGCGGCGAAGAAGCCCACTTCGAACGTGAGGCAGAAGACCCGGCTCACCCCGAGCTGCTCGGCACGGGACAGCAGCTCGCGCAGCATCCGCCCGCCCACACCGTGCCCGCGTGCCGCCGGTGACGTGGCGAGCGTGCGCACCTCCGCGAGGTCCTCCCACATCACGTGCAGCGCACCGCAGCCCACCAGTGCCCCGGACTCGTCCTGCGCGACCACGAACTCCTGGATGCTCTCGTAGTAGGTCACGGTGTCCTTGGTGATGAGGATGCGCTCCGTGGCCATGGGCGCCACGAGCTCCTTGATCCCGTGGACGTCCGACGTGCGGGCTGGGCGGATGCGGATCTCGGTCATGCCCCGACTGTACGCGGGGCCGGGCACCCCCGGAACGCGAGCGGGCGGCGTCGTGAACCGCTGTGGTTCGCGACGCCGCCCGCTGGCAGCTCTCCCTGGGCCCGCCGGGGCCGGGGTGGGTCAGGCCTGGGCCTGGGCCGCTCCCCCGCCCGTGTCCCCGCCGGTGTGCGGCGAGCGCGGGACGTCCTTGCCGGAGGTGCTGTCGTCGTTGTCCGTGAGGGTGGGAGTGTTCTCGATCTCCGCGATCTCCTCGTCGGACAGCTCCGACATGGGGGTGGAGGAGAAGGTGAACGAGGCATCGTCCCCCTCGCCCTCGACGCCCACGGTGATCTTCTCGCCCGAGGCGATCTCACCGAACAGGATCCGCTCCGAGAGCTGGTCCTCGATCTCCCGCTGCATGGTGCGGCGCAGCGGGCGGGCTCCCATGGAGGGGTCGTAGCCCTTCTTGGCCACGAGCTTCTTGGCCTCGTCCGTGAGCGTGATGGACATGTCCTGCTCGCGCAGCCGCTGCTGCAGCCGTGCCACGAACAGGTCCACGATCTGCACGATCTCGGACTCGCTCAGCTGCGGGAACACGATGATCTCGTCCACGCGGTTGAGGAACTCCGGGCGGAAGTGCTCCTTGAGCTCCTCCTGAACCTTGGCCTGCATGCGGTCGTAGGAGGTGGCGGCGTCCCCGCTGGCCTGGAAGCCCACGGGAACGGTGCGGGAGATGTCCCGGGTGCCCAGGTTGGTGGTCATGATGATCACCGTGTTCTTGAAGTCCACCACGCGGCCCTGCGAGTCGGTCAGGCGGCCGTCCTCGAGGATCTGCAGCAGGGAGTTGAACAGGTCCTGGTGGGCCTTCTCCACCTCGTCGAAGAGCACCACGGAGAACGGCTTGCGGCGCACCTTCTCCGTCAGCTGGCCGCCCTCCTCGTAGCCCACGTAGCCGGGAGGGGCACCGAAGAGCCGGGAGACCGTGTGCTTCTCCTGGTACTCGGACATGTCCAGCGTGATGAGGGCGTCCTCGTCACCGAACAGGAACTCCGCGAGCGCCTTGGCCAGCTCGGTCTTGCCCACGCCGGTTGGCCCGGCGAAGATGAACGAGCCACCGGGGCGGCGGGGGTCCTTCAGACCGGCGCGCGTGCGGCGGATGGAGCGGGACAGGGCCTTGATGGCCTCGTTCTGCCCGATGACGCGCTTGTGCAGCTCGTCCTCCATGTGCAGCAGACGCCCGGACTCCTCCTCGGAGAGCTTGTAGACCGGCACGCCCGTGGACGCCGAGAGCACGTCCGAGATGACCTCCGGGGTGACCTCGGAGATCTGGTCGTCACCCTCGCGCCAGGCCTTGTCCTTCTCGTCCCGCTCGGCGATGAGCTTCTGCTCGGTGTCACGCAGGGACGCGGCCTTCTCGTAGTCCTGGCCCTCGATCGCGGCTTCCTTGGCGGTCTTGGTCTCCGCGATCTTCTCGTCCAGCGCCTTGATCTCCGGCGGGGCGGTCATGCGCTTGATGCGCAGGCGCGCACCGGCCTCGTCGATCAGGTCGATGGCCTTGTCCGGCAGGAACCGGTCGGAGACGTAGCGCGCGGACATGTGCACGGCGGCCTCCAGGGCGTCGTCCGAGATGGACACTCGGTGGTGCGCCTCGTACTTGTCCCGCAGCCCCTTGAGGATCTCCACGGCGTGGGCCTCGGAGGGCTCGTCCACCTGGATGGGCTGGAAGCGCCGCTCCAGTGCGGCGTCCTTCTCGATGTGCTTGCGGTACTCGTCCAGGGTGGTGGCGCCGATCGTCTGCAGCTCGCCGCGGGCCAGCATGGGCTTGAGGATCGAGGCGGCGTCGATCGCGCCCTCGGCGGCACCCGCACCCACCAGGGTGTGGATCTCGTCGATGAACAGGATGATGTCCCCGCGGGTGCGGATCTCCTTGAGCACCTTCTTCAGGCGCTCCTCGAAGTCGCCGCGGTAGCGGGAGCCCGCCACCAGGGAGCCGAGGTCCAGCGTGTAGAGCTGCTTGTCCTTCAGGGTCTCCGGGACGTCCCCGCGCACGATGGCCTGGGCGAGGCCCTCCACCACGGCGGTCTTGCCCACGCCGGGCTCGCCGATCAGCACGGGGTTGTTCTTGGTGCGCCGCGAGAGCACCTGCATCACGCGCTCCATCTCGCGGTAGCGCCCGATCACCGGGTCCAGCTTGGACTCGCGCGCGGCGGCCGTGAGGTTGCGACCGAACTGGTCCAGCACGGCGGAACCGGCGGGGGTCCCCTCGGCGCGACCGCCGGAGCCCACGCCGGCCGCCTCCTTCTCGCCGCCGGAGTTGCCGGACTGGTAGCCCGAGATCAGCTCGAGCACCGTGGCCCGCACCTTGGCGGGGTCCGCGCCGAGCTTCACGAGCACCTGCGAGGCCACGCCCTCACCGGCGCGGATGATGCCCAGCAGGATGTGCTCGGTGCCGATGTAGTTGTGGCCCAGCTGCAGGGCCTCTCGCAACGAGTGCTCGAGCACCTTCTTGGCGCGGGGCGTGAACGGGATGTGGCCCGAGGGCGCCTGCTGGCCCGGGCCGATGATGTCCTGGACCTGCTCGCGCGCGGCGCTGAGGGTGATGCCCATGGACTCGAGGGCCTTGGCGGCGACGCCCTCCCCCTCGTGGATCAGGCCGAGCAGCAGGTGCTCGGTCCCGATGTAGTTGTGGTTGAGCATCCTGGCCTCTTCCTGGGCCAGCACGACCACCCGGCGGGCACGGTCGGTGAAGCGTTCGAACATGGATACTCCTTCATTGATCTCTGCCCACGATGCTAGGCACCTCGCGCGGTGCCATGGGCACTGTTCGCCACTGGCGCACGGTGCTCGGCCGGGGGCGAAATCGCCCCTTCGCCCACGGCCCCGGGGGTTTCGCGGCCCGTTCCCGGCACGCACGACGACGGCCGGGGCACACCAGTTCTGGTGTGCCCCGGCCGTCGTGGATGGGCCCCCAGTTGTTCACCGGAGACCCCGGCGCGGGGCCCGGCGGGAGGTCCTCCCGCCGGTGCGCTCCGCGCGCGGCTCAGCTGCTGTGGGCCGCGTAGTACTTGTCCTGGACGTCCTGGTGGATGCGCCCGCGGTCGGAGACCTGCAGGCCCTGCTCCTTGGCCCACGCCCGGATCTTGGGGGTCTCGGGGTTGCCCGAGCGGCTGGGCCGCGTGGTGGTGGTCGCGCTGCGGCCGGTCTTGGCGGTGGCGCGGCGACCCGCGGAGATGAAGGGACGCAGGGCATCGCGCAGCTTGGTGGCGTTGTCCGAGCTCAGGTCGATCTCGTACTGACCGCCGTCCAGGCCGAAACGCACGGTCTCGTGGGCCTCTCCGCCGTCGATGTCGTCTTCCAGGATGATTTTCACGGTCTGAGCCATGGTCAGCTCCTCCAAACGCCCCGCGGGCTGCATAGGTCTTTTGTTCGTGTGCAAAGATACGTGGTCCGAGCGGAGATCCTCCGGGCATTCGCGCGGTGTGCCCAATCAAAGCCCCAGAGTCAAACCGTGGATCAGACGGTTATCGCGGATCCTGGAACAGAATTCATCTCCGAATCACATGGCCCATCATGGCACGCAATTCTTGAATTGTCATCACGGGCTATTCGGTGGGATTCCGGTCTTCCGCTGAATCACGAATGGGAATGCTCTGCCGCATCCCCAGACCCCTCTGCTGGCGAGTCTTCTCCTCCTGGTGGCCGAAGGGCGCCTTGTCACCCTCCCGCTCCCGGACGGCCTGGTACCAGCGCTCGGCATCCGCCTGCGCCTCGCTCTGCGCAGCCCGCTCGGCCCGGTCCCCCCGCAACAACCACCTCATGATCAGGTAGAACACCAGACCCACGCCCAACGAGGGCAAAAAGACCGCCACGTATTCCATGATGCAGATCATCCTCTCCGGGACTGTGTGAATGCTGTGCGGAGGATTCCGCGGGTCCGGATCACTCCGGCTTCATCAACGGGAACAGAATGGTCTCCCGGATTCCGAGGTTCGTGAAGAGCATGATCAGGCGGTCGAGACCCAGGCCCAGACCACCCATGGGGGGCGCACCGTGCTCCAGGGCCCGCAGGAAGTCCTCGTCCAGCTGCATGGCCTCGTCGTCCCCGGCCGCGGAGAGCAGCGACTGCTCCGTGAGCCGCTCCCGCTGCACCACGGGGTCGATGAGCTCGGAGAACGCGGTCCCCCGCTCCATGCCGCCGATGATGAGGTCCCAGGCCTCGATCAGGCCGGGCTTCTCACGGTGCGGGCGGGCCAGCGGCTGGGCGGCCGGCGGATAGTCGTAGACGAAGGTGGGCTGGATGAGGGTGGGCTCCACGATCTCCTCGAAGAGCTCCATCACGAGCTTCTGCTCGTCCCACGCGGGGTTGACCGGGATCTCCCGCTCCGCGGCCAGGGCCCGCAGCTCCTGCGCGGGGGTCTCCGGGGTGATCTCGCGGCCCACCGCCTCGGAGAGGCCGGGGTAGACGCCGACCCACGCCCACTCCCCGAACAGCTCGATCCGCCCCTGCTCGGTGTCGATGCCCTCCACACCGAGCGCCCGGGCGCACTCCTGGATGATCTCGCGGATCCGGTCCGCCATGACGAACTGGTCCGCGTAGGCCTCGTAGGCCTCCAGGGTGGTGAACTCCGGGCTGTGCGAGGAGTCCACGCCCTCGTTGCGGAACACGCGTCCGATCTCGAACACCCGGTCGATGCCGCCCACGACCGCGCGCTTGAGGAACAGCTCGGTGGCGATGCGCAGGGTCATGTCCTGGTCGAAGGCGTTGAGGTGGGTCTCGAAGGGACGCGCGGCCGCTCCGCCGTGGACGAGCTGCAGCATGGGCGTCTCGATCTCCACGTAGCCCTGCTCCTCCATCACGCGGCGCACGGTGCGGGTGATGAGGGAGCGGGTCAGGACGACGTCGCGGGCCTCCTGGCGCACGATGAGGTCCAGGTAGCGCTGGCGCACCCGGGTCTCCTCGTTGAGCTCCTTGTGCATGGTGGGCAGGGGCCGCAGCGCCTTGGACGCCATGGTCCAGGAGCCAGCCATCACGGACAGCTCACCGCGCCGGGAGCTGATGACGTTGCCGGTCACGGCCACGAAGTCCCCCAGGTCCACGAGGGCCTTCCACTGCGCGAGGGAGTCCTCCCCCACGTTCGCCTTGGACAGCATGACCTGCAGCCGGGTGCCGTCCCCCTCCTGCAGGGTCCCGAAGCACAGCTTGCCGGTGTTGCGCACGTGCACCACGCGCCCGGCCACGGTCACCCGGTGCTCGGTCTCCTCCCCGGCCTCGAGGTCCGCGAACTGCTCGCGCACGTGCGCGAGGGTGTCCGTGCGTCCCACGCCCGCCGGGTACGGCGCCATTCCGGCGTCCGCGGCCGCCTGCCGCTTGGCGGCGCGCACGGCCATCTGGTCGTTGAGCTCGTGCGCGCTCAGCTCCGGATCGGTGCTGGCGGGCTGGGCGGGAACGGTGGTTTCAGGCTGCTCGGTCACAGTGGACCAGGATACCGGTAGCGCTCAGATCCGCATGTTGTCGATGAGCCGGGTGGGACCGACCCACGCGGCCACGAGGGCCAGGGCCCCGGGCCCCGGCGCCACGAACTCGAGAGTGCGCGGGTCCACGGTCTCGAGGTAGTCCAGGGAGACCTCCGGCTCCGCGTCCACACGCTGCCGGGCCTGCTCCAGGGTGAGTTCCCCGGCCGCGAGGGCGCGCAGGGTGCCGTGCAGCACGAGGGCGTGCTCCGCCTGCTCCTCGGAGAGGTACTGGTTGCGCGAGGACAGGGCGAGGCCCCGTTCCGAGCGCACGATGGGCACCGGACGGATCTCCACCCGGTGATCGAAATCACGCACCATGCGCTGCACGAGCAGCAGCTGCTGGGCGTCCTTCTCACCGAAGTACGCCCGGAACGGGGTTCCGGGCCCGGGGGCCATGATGGTGAACAGCTTGTTCACCACGGTCAGGGCGCCGTCGAAGTGCCCGGGGCGGGTGGCCCCCTCGAGGACTCCCCCCGCGGCACCGGAGGTCACCGAGACCACGGGGACACCGTCCGGGTACATCTCCCGCACGTCCGGGGCGAACACGAGGTCCACGCCCACCTCCGCGAGCAGCGCGAGGTCCTGCTCCAGCTGCCGGGGGTAGCTCTCGAAGTCCTCCCCCGGCCCGAACTGCAGGGGGTTGACGAACACGGACACGACCGCGAGGTCGTTCTCGTCCCGTGCCCGCCGGGCCAGCTGCACGTGCCCGCGGTGCAGCGCGCCCATGGTGGGCAGCAGCCCCACGCTGCGGGCACCCTGCGCCACGCGGGACTCGATCTGCGCTCGCACCTGCGCGATGGACGTGCACACCAGGGGTCCGGTGCCGCTCACTGCTCCTCCTCGATGGCCGCCATGACGGCGCGGTAGCTCGCCCCGTCCAGTCTGCCCGACGCCGCCGCCCGCCGGGCCGTCTGCCTCGCCAGGGCGCGGTAGCCGGCCAGCAGCTGTCGGGCCGCGTCGGCGTCGTCGTGGGCGGCGGCGTCGTGGTCCGCGTGGCCGGTGCTGTGCGCGGCCCCGGTGCCGCCGCCCGCCAGCTCGCGCAGCGCGGCCACGTGCGCGGCCACCGTGGTGACGTCACCGCGGGCCACGGGACCCGTGAGGGCGTTCTCCCCGGAGGCCAGGGCGTTGTCCACCGTGGCGCGCACGAGCGGGCCCAGCACGCGGTCCGGGTGCTCCACCCCGATCTCCCCGAGCAGCTGCATGGACTCCCCCAGCACCGTCATCACGTGGTTGGAGCCGTGGGCGAGCGCCGCGTGGTAGAGCGGGCGGTCCGCCTCCGCGACCACCACCGGCTCGGCTCCCATCTCCACCACGAGTGCCTGGGCGATGGGGAGCACGGGTGCCGCGGCGGTGACGCCGAAGCTGCAGTCCGCGAGGCGCTGCAGGTCGAGGCTGAGCCCCGTGAAGGTCATGGCGGGATGCACGGCCAGCCCGATGCCCCCCGCCGCCCGGACGGGCTCCAGGACGTCCGTGCCGAAGCGGCCCGCCGTGTGGACCACGAGCTGACCCGGCTGCCACGCACCGGTGGCCGCGAGCCCGCTCACCAGGCCGGGGAGCTGGTCGTCCGGCACGGCGAGCAGCACCAGCTCGCTGCGCTCCACGATGCTCTGCACGTCCAGCACGGGAACGTCCGGGAGCAGGGCCGCCGCACGTTCGCGGCTGGCCTCCGACGACGCGTGCACACCCACCACGGCGTGGCCCGCGCCCCGCAGTGCCGCGCCGAGCACGGCACCGACCCTGCCCGCGCTGATGACGCCCACGCCGAGACGACCGGGACGATGACTGGGTTGGGACACGCGGGAACTCCTCACAGGGGGACGACGGCACGCACAGGGTAGCGCACGGCGCTCACACCCCGGACGCAGGTGCTTCCGGCGGGAGCGCGGTCCACGACCCGGCCGCGGCGTCCCACTCCCGGGCGGCGCGGGAGAGCCGCGCGTGACGCCACTGCAGCTCCCGGGCCGTGTGGACGTCCAGGTGGTCCAGCGCGGTGGCCACGCCACCCGGGGTCACGTGCACCGCCACACCGCTCAGCCCCATCCGGCGCTCCACCGGGCCCTGGCGCACGGCCACGGACTGCGTCTTGTGGTGCGGGACCACCGAGACGTGGCGAGTGATCCGGCCCCAGCGCAGCACCAGGGAGGAGTCGTCCAGGGCGAAGCCGTTGCGCCGCCACGTGACCGGGTCCAGCCACCGGCTGCGGCGGGGGTTGGCGGTGAACCGTGGCGAGTCCCCGACCCCCGAGAGCCCCTCGCGCACGAGTTCCCGCGGGGCGTGCTCCAGCGGCAGCACCAGATGCAGGATCTCCTGGACGTTCTCCCACGTGCCCACGGGCAGCACCACGGCCCCGAGGTCCTCCATCTGCCCTGCTCCGCCCTTGCCCGCGGTGGTGACCACCACCCGGTGACCGCCGAAGGAGCGCCACAGCAGGGGCCGGGTGACCTGCAGGGCCTGCACCCGCCCGGTGGGGATCGTGGAGGAGCGCTCGTTGAACAGCCCCGCGCGCGTGCGCACCCCGGAGGGGACCTCACTCAGTGTGAATCCCCAGCTGCGTTCCAGCCGCGTGTAGAGCCCGGAGAGCACGCCCAGCAGAGGGGCGATCGCCGAGGGCAGCACGATGATCAACGCCTCCGGGAACCACAGCGCCAGACCCGCGGTGATGAGCGCGATCAGCACCAGCACCACGGCGGGCGGCGAGCAGACCAGCCCGAGCAGAACGCGCCCCGTGGGCACGATGAAAACGCGTCGCAGCTCGTCCTGCTGGTTCAGCAGGCCGTACTTCTGGGCCATCCGCAGGTCCACGCCCGTGCGACGCGCAGTGGTGGCACCCTGTGTTCCCGCCCCGGGGTGCACGACGCCGCTCCGGCCGTCCGCGGGGGCCAGCGCCCACGGCGCCACCCGCCCGGGCCCCTGGCCCGTTCCCCGCGCGGGGGCGCCCGTCTGCGGATCGGGGTGGACGACGTTCCGGCCCGTCCCCGAGGGGGCGGGCCCGAGGTGGTCGGTGGCCGCGCGCTGGGCGGCCACGAGGAGCTGGCGGCGCAGCTGCTGCGCGTGCTCCCGCCCGAGGTAGGACAGCTCCAGAATGCTGGACCCGCCGTCCGCCACGTCGAACTTCAAGGAGGCGAGCCCCAGGATGCGCGGCAGGAAGCGGCGTTCGATGTCGATGCCCTGCACCCGGTCCAGGCGCGCCTGGCGCTGCGTGCGGAACAGCCACCCGCTGCGGAAGCGCACGTGGTCCTCCGTGATCTGGTAGCGGATGAACCACCAGGACAGCAGCCCCAGGGCGATCAGCACCCCCAGGGCTCCGCACAGCACGGCGAGCGCAAGCCCCAGGCCCACGACCTGCACCGCCCCGCTGACGTTGACCTCCACGGGCTCGTGCTTGACCAGGGAGGACACGAAATCGTCCATGAACGCGTTGCCGATGCCCCACACCAGAGCGACGAGCAGCAGCCAGCTGCGCACGAACGGGGTCAGCGGGTGCACCCGGTGCCACACGCCCTCGGCGTCACCGCGCACGGTGATCGCCGGGCCGTCGCCCTCGGGCCGTTCCGAGGGTGCTCCTGAGGCGTGCCCCCGGCCCGTCACAGACCCACCATGTGCTCTTCCCCGCGCTCCGTGAGCTGCTCGCGCAACCGGTCCGCCTCCTCGCGGGGCAGCCCGGGCAGCACGGCGTCGGTGCTCGCGGCGGCCGTGTGCAGCGTGACCGAGGCCAGGTGGAACGCGCTGAGCACGGGCCCGGTCTTGATGTCCACGTACTGCATGCGCCCGTAGGGCACCACCGTGACGGTGCGGAAGAACAGGCCACGGCGCAGCCACAGCTCGGTGGGCGCCTCCGCATAGCCGATCGCCCGCACCCTGCGGGGCACAAGGGCGAGGTTGATGCCACCCCACACGAGGGCCACCGCGGGCAGCAGCCAGAGCCACTGCGCGGTCTCGCGCCCCCAGACGCCCAGCAGCGCGAGCACCAGCGGCACCGCCATCACGACCACCCACACCACCGTGGCCGCCACCGCACCGATCACGCGCACCGTGACGTACTTGGGTGAAACCCGCCGCCAGGAGAGATCCGGCGGGCTGAGCTCATCGGTGGCGGGCATAGCCTCCCTCTCCTGTGGCGTACGGTTCCTGCCGTCCACCGTAAGGGGTCTCCTCCTCCGCGTCCGGGTCATCGGGAGGAAGCCTGCAGGATTTCTCCACGATCCACCCGAGCACCGCGAGACCCACCCCCACCACCACCTGGGCGATGCACTGCCACAGGGGCTGCTGCGTGGAGCGCACGCCCAGCAGCGTGAGCTGGTCCAGCCCGACCCCGGCGTGCCATCCCGCGCACAGTGCGCCGTAGTAGGCCACGGCCTGGGCCGCCGCCGCCGTGCCCACGGCCCAGACGGGGTCGTAGGGCTTGCGCTTCGCGGGGTCACGACGCCGCCCGGCGCCCTTCTCGGGGTCGCGGTACGCGCGCAGCCGCAGGCCCAGGTAGGCCAGGACGATCCCCGCTCCGATCTCGGCGAGCACGCTGATCCACGGCAGGACCAGCAGGCTCTGCCGGCCGCCGGCCACCACCTGGGTCATGCTCCAGCCGATGGCAGCGGCCACGAGTGCGGCGGCCACGAGGGACAGCAGGTTCAGGTATCGCACGGTGGCTCCTCCGGTCGCAGGGTGTGCTCGGTGACCACCAGGTCCTCGCGGTCCGGGGCGGTGTCCGCGAGACGTGCCACGGACACGCCGTCCAGTTCCGCCGCGGGGTCCATCAGCACCCACGGGCGCAGGACGAAGGCCCGCTGCGCCGCGCGCGGATGCGGCAGCTCGAGCCGGGGGTCGGTGCTGCGGACTCCCGCCACGCAGATCACGTCCAGGTCCAGGGTGCGCGGGCCCCAGCGCACCTCGCGCGTGCGGCCGTGGCGGTGCTCGATCCGCTGGCACACCTCCAGCAGCTCGAACGGGGTGAGCTCCGAGGACAGCTCCACCACCGCGTTGAGGTAGTCGGGTGAGCCCTCGGGCCCGCCCACCGACCGGGTGCGCACCACGGGGGAGGCCGCCACCAGTGTGATGCCGGGCGTTGCGGCCAGCTCCTGGACTGCCTCCCTCAGTGCCCTGATCCGGTCCCCCAGGTTGGCCCCGAGCGCCACGACGCACCGCAGCGCCATCAGCTGCCGTCCTCGGAGCGGACGGGGCGGCGTCGGACGATGCTCACGGCCACGTCCGAGAAGGTGACGTCGATCGGCGCCTTGGGCTTGTGCACCGTGACTTCCAGCACCGCCACGGCGGGGAAGGTTTCCAGCAGGCTGCCCACGATCTCCTCCGCGAGGGCCTCGATGAGCTGGAACCGCGTGCCGATGATGATCTCCCGGACCATCTCGGCCACCTCGCCGTAGTGCACGGTGCGCGTGAGGTCGTCGGTGGCCCCGGCGGGGCGCAGGTCCATGTGCAGCACCAGGTCCACGAAGAAGGGCTGGCCGCTGCGGCGCTCCTTCTCGAACACGCCGTGGTAGCCCACCGCGCCCAGTCCGGTGAGGATGATGCGGTCGTGGCTGCTCGGATCGGGGGTGACGCTGTTCATGGCGGCCTCAGCTCTCGGTGTCGCGGGGGCGCAGGACGGGCGGTTCGATCCCCAGCCACGCGTGGGCCACGGCGACCGCGTCCACCGTGGCGGGGACGTCGTGCACGCGCACGGCCCAGGCCCCGCCGAACGCGGACAGGGCGCTCACGGCGGCCGTGGCGCCGTCGCGCCCCGTGACCGGGCGCGGGGTGCCGCCCTCCGCGAGCAACGCCCCCAGGAACCGCTTGCGGGACGCGGCCACGAGGACCTTGTGGCCGAGCTCCCGCAGCCGCGGCAGCGCCCGGAGCAGCTCCCAGTCCTGGCCACCGGCCTTGGCGAAGCCCAGCCCGGGATCCACGACGAGCCGCTCGGGACGGACCCCGGCCGCGAGCAGACGGTCGCGCACGGCCGTGAGCTCCGAGACAACCTCGCCCACCGTGTCCGTGTAGGTGGCCAGGCCCGTCATGGTCTGCGGGGTGCCGCGCGAGTGCATCAGCACGTACGGCACGCCGCTCTGCCCGACCAGCTCGATCATCTCCGGGCTCACGGCGGTTCCCGAGACGTCGTTGACGATGTGCGCGCCGGCCTCGATCGCGGCCCGCGCGGTGTCCGCGTGGAACGTGTCCACGCTCACCACCACGCCGCGGCTGCTCAGTTCCCGGATGACGGGCAGCACCCGCCGGCGCTCCTCCGCGGGATCCACGCCCAGCGCGTGGGGCCGGGTGGACTCCCCGCCCACGTCCACGATGTCCGCGCCCTGCTCGGCGAGACGCAGCCCGTGCTCCACGGCGGCGGCCTCGGTGTCGTGCCGACCGCCGTCGCTGAAGGAGTCCGGCGTCACGTTCAGCACGCCCATCACCAGGGTGCGCCCGGTGGGCAGCGCGTCGAAGGAGCCCCACCCGAGGGGTGTGTCCCCACCCGCTCGGGCCGGCGAGTCCGGGCGGGAACCGGGGCGGGCGGCGTCGTGGGCGCCGGTGGCGGCGTCGGAGTTGCTGCCGGCAGCGTCGCGGTCGCCCGTCACCGCGAGTGCCCCGCGGCGATCAGGTTCATGGCCTCGGCCCGCGTGGCGGGATCGCGCAGCTGGCCCCGCACGGCGGACGTCACGGTCCTGGCGCCCGGCTTGCGGACGCCCCGCATGGACATGCACAGGTGCTCGCACTCCACCACCACGATGGCCCCGGCGGGGTGCAGGTGCTCCACGAGCGCCTCGACCACCTGGGTGGTCAGCCGTTCCTGCACCTGCGGCCGCTTGGCGAACAGGTCCACGAGGCGCGCGAGCTTGGACAGCCCCGTGACCTTGCCCTCCGGCCCCGGGATGTAGCCCACGTGGGCGACCCCGTGGAAGGGCACCAGGTGGTGCTCGCACGTGGAGTAGAACGGCACGTCGCGCACCAGGACCATCTCCGAGTGGCCGATGTCGAAGGACGTGGCCAGCAGCTCGGCCGGGTCCTGGTGGAGCCCCGCGAAGACCTCGGCGTAGGCCCGGGCCACCCGTTCAGGGGTGTCCCGCAGACCGCTGCGGTCCGGGTCCTCCCCCACGGCCAGGAGAATCTCCCGGACCGCCGCCGCGATGCGGGGCTGGTCCACGGCGGCGGCCGTCTCCGCACCCGCCACGTGCTCGAGGTACGAGCCGGAGACGGGTTCACCGGGTTCGTGCTGGTGCGTCATTCAGCGGTTCTCCCGCCGGACACCACCCGGTTCCTGGCCGGGCTCCCCGCCCGAGGTGCTCCCGGAACCGGAGGAGGACTGGCCACCAGGCTGCGGGTCCTGGTGCTCAGGAACCTCCAGCGGGTGCTCCGGCTTGGCGGCGACCGCCTGGTCCTGGGGCGCCATGGTGCTGGGGTCCTGCAGGTTCTTGCGGCGGGCCTCCTCGTGCTCGGCGGCGGTGACCACCGGGGGCACGTGGGAGATCTCGCGCTCCTCCCCGGACTGCCACACCGGGCGCACGTCCCGCAGGGTCACGTCCCGGAAGATCTCGCGGATCTGGGCCTCGTTGAGGGTTTCCTTCTCCAGCAGCTCCAGCGCCAGGCGGTCCAGCACGGGCCGGTTCTGCAGCAGGATCTGGTGCGCCTCGTCGTGCGCCTGCTCCAGTAGCAGCCGCACCTCGTCGTCCACCACGGCCAGGGTGCGGTCCGAGTACTCCTTGGAGCCGGAGCCCATCTCACGTCCCACGAACGGGTCCGAGTTGTCCCCGCCGATCTTCACGGAACCGATCTTGGAGCTCATGCCGTACTGGGTGACCATCTTGCGGGCGGTGTCCGTGGCCTTCTGGATGTCGTTGGAGGCACCGGTGGAGGGGTCGTGGAACACGATCTCCTCGGCGGCGCGCCCACCCATGGCGTAGGCCATCTGGTCCAGCAGCTCGTTGCGGGTGGTCGAGTACTTGTCGTCCGAGGGCATGACCATGGTGTAGCCCAGGGCCCGACCGCGCGGCAGGATGGTGATCTTGGTGACCGGGTCCGTGTTGCGCAGCGCCGCGGCCACCAGGGCGTGGCCGCCCTCGTGGTACGCCGTGACTTTGCGCTCGAGCTCCTTCATCACGCGGGAGCGCTTCTGCGGGCCCGCGATCACGCGGTCGATGGCCTCGTCCACGGCGCGGTCGTCGATCAGCTGGGCGTGGGAGCGGGCGGTCAGCAGCGCGGCCTCGTTCATCACGTTGGCGAGCTCCGCACCCGTGAACCCCGGGGTCCGCTTGGCCACGGACGCCAGGTCCACGTTCTCGGCCAGCGGCTTGGTCTTGGCGTGCACGCGCAGGATCTGCTCGCGTCCCTTCATGTCCGGGGCGTCCACGCCGATCTGGCGGTCGAACCGGCCCGGGCGCAGCAGCGCGGGGTCCAGGACGTCCGGGCGGTTGGTCGCGGCGATCAGGATCACGTTGGTGTTCGCGTCGAAGCCGTCCATCTCCACCAGGAGCTGGTTCAGCGTCTGCTCGCGCTCGTCGTTGCCGCCGCCCATGCCGGCGCCGCGCTGGCGGCCCACGGCGTCGATCTCGTCCACGAAGATGATCGCGGGGGCGTTCTCCTTGGCCTGCTGGAACAGGTCCCGCACGCGGGAGGCACCCACGCCCACGAACATCTCCACGAAGTCCGAGCCGGAGATGGAGTAGAACGGCACGCCGGCCTCGCCGGCCACGGCCTTGGCCAGCAGGGTCTTGCCCGTGCCGGGAGGACCGTAGAGCAGCACGCCCTTGGGCACCTTGGCGCCCACGGCGGTGAAGCGGTCGTGCTCCACCAGGAACTGCTTGATCTCGTCGAGCTCCTGCACGGCCTCGTCCGCGCCGGCCACGTCCGCGAACGTGACCTCGGAGTTCTCCTTGTTGAACATCTTGGCCTTGGAACGGCCGAACTTCATGGCCTGCCCGCCGGACTGCATGCGGGAGAAGATGAACCAGAACAGGCCCATGATGATCAGGAACGGGAGCAGGAAGCGCACCAGGGACAGGAACCAGTTGTTCTCCACGGGCTGGTCCGTGAAGCCCTCCAGGTCCGCCTCGTCCATGGTCTTGACGACCTCTTCGGCGCGGGGCTTCACGTAGTAGAACTCCACCTCCTTGCCCAGGTTCTGGTCACCCTGGTGGTAGTCCTCCTTGAGGGAGAGCTCGACCTTCTGCTCGCCGTCGTAGATCTTGGCCTCGTTGACCTTGCCCTCTTCGAGCAGCTCGAGGCCCACGTTGGTGTCCACGCGCGCGGTGGTGGGGCTGAAGAAGCTGGCGCCCACGGGCACCAGGACCACAATGGCCAGTAGGATCCAGAACAGTGGACCTCTGAAGAAACTCGTGGGTTTTTTTGCCGTGGCCAAGCCGTTGATCCTCCCGTGGACGTGTCACGCTCTGCCGCGGTTCACCGTGTCTGTGTGTCGTTCCCGGGGCCCGGGGCGGACACGGCGGCCGTGGCGCGTATCGCACAATCTATCGTTTCGAGTGGCGCCGCAGCGCCTCGGGTGCAGTTCGTTCTTTCACAGCGCACACGATCGGATCACGGTACACGCGCCGTCCCGGTGTTCTCTGGGAGACGCGCGGGCGCTCCCTGGACCGGGTGTGCGCCGCCCACTCACTCGTAGACGTGCGGCGAGAGCGTGGCGATGCAGTCCAGGTTCCGGTACTTCTCCGCGAAGTCGAGGCCGTAGCCCACCACGAACTCGTTGGGGATGTCCCAGCCCACGTAGCGGACGTCCACGCTGGTCTTCATGGCGTCCGGCTTGCGCAGCAGCGCGCAGATTTCCACGGACCTGGTGCCGCGGGACTCCAGGTTGGTCCGCAGCCAGGACAGCGTGAGCCCGGAGTCGATGACGTCCTCCACGATCAGCACGTCCTTGCCGTGCAGGTCCGTGTCCAGGTCCTTGAGGATGCGCACCACGCCGGAGGACTTGGTCCCGGAACCGTAGGAGGACACCGCCATCCAGTCCATGGGGTACTGGCCGTCGAGCTCGCGCATGAGGTCCGCCATGATCGGCACCGCACCCTTGAGCACACCCACCAGCAGGACGTCCCGTCCCTCGTAGTCGCGGTCGATCTGCTGGGCGAGGTCGCGGACCTTCTCGGCGATCTGTTCCTTGGTGAACAGGACGCCGCTGAGGTCGTCCTTGACGTGTTCGGCCTTCACTGGGCGCTCCCGGGGTTGTTCTGGGTGGACGATGTCTGCTGAGCCGCCGGGGTGGGCTCCCCGCGCAGCTCCAGGCACCCCCGCGCGTGGTCCGCGTCCGAGCGGTGCCGCCACGCGGCCACTTTACCCGCCATCTGCACGGGCCCGGCGGCGCCGTAGCCCAGGGCGAAGTCCTCCAGCGCGCCCAGCCGCTCGAACGTGGGGGTCTCCCCACCCGCGTCCACGCACGCCCGGGCCAGCACACGACGCCGCAGCGCGGCCGGCATCTGCTGGAGCACCGCGCCGTCGAGCATGACGGACGACGACGCCCGGTGGCCCTGGGATCGCGTGGGCACCACGGCGTCGTCGTACGCGGCGGCGGCCTGCGCCTCGAGGTAGTCGGCGTCCGCCCCCAGGACGGACGCGGTGCGGGCCAGGGCGCGCGCCACGCCGGGACCCAGCTGCGACTCCAGGAACGGGAGGACCTCGTGGCGGATCCGGGACCGGGTGAGGGCCGTGTCCGCGTTGCTGGGATCGAGCCAGGGCTGCAGACCCTCCGCCTCGCACACGGTCTCGGTCTCCGCACGGGTGACGTTGAGCAGCGGACGAAGGTAGAGCACACCGTCCCGGACAAGGCTCGCGGGCATGCCCGAGAGCGAGCGCGTGCCCGACCCCCGGGTGAGACCCAGCAGCACGGTCTCCGACTGGTCGTCGCGGGTGTGGCCGAGCAGCACCGCGGCCGCGCCCGTGCGCTCGGCCACGGCACGGAACGCCTCGTACCGGGCGAGGCGCGCGGCCATCTCCGGACCGGTGCCGGTGCGGGTCACATGCACGCACTGCACGTGGACCGGGTCCAGACCCATGCCCCGCAGCGTGGCCGCCGTCCGTGAGGCCACCTCCGCCGAGCCCTCCTGCAGCTGGTGGTCCACCACCACGGCCCCCACCCGCAGCCTTCCCCGGCGCAGCAGGTGGGCGGTGGCCGCCGCGAGGGCGAGGGAGTCCGCGCCGCCACTGCAGCCCACGAGCACCAGGGGCAGGGCGGTGCCGTCCCCCGCCTGCGGGCCGAGCGCGGAGTCCACGGTGCGTTGCACCGCGCGCCGTGCCCGTGCCACCGCGGGGTTCAAGCGCCCGGTGCGTCCCTGCTGCACGCGTTCAGTCCTGGGTGGTGCCGGTGCGCCGGGCGCACTCCTCGGCCATGACCAGCACCTTGGAGAGCACCGGGGTGCTGTCCCCGAGCATCACCAGGGCGCGTTCCAGCTCCCCCGCCGGCACCACGCCGGCCAGCGCGGCCACGGCATCCGTGTCCTTGGTGATCCCCGTGCGGATCTGGGACGTGGAGAGCACCGGCTGCGATGCCTCCACCCTGGTGAGGACCGCCTCGAGGTCCGAGGCCCCCGTGCTGTCCTCGAGCATGACCAGCCGTTCGTAGACGGCCGGATTTCCGATCTTGATGCGTCTGCCGCTGATGAGTTGGGAGAGCATGGGCGCGGACAGGCCCAGGACCTGTGCCAGTCTGCGCTGCGTAATGCCGTAGGCCCCCACCACGGCGCCAAAACGCTCTGACAGCGGCTGACCGTACAGCCGAATCTGCTGATTGATGTTTTCAGAGCTCACGGGCTCATCTTGGCACACCCGACCTGGGCACTGCCCCCGGGTGTGGAACCGGGTCTCAGCCGAGAACCCGCCGCATCCAGGCCTGCGGGTCGTGGATCTCGGCCTCGGTGGGCAGCGTCTGGGGGGAACTCCACACCGTGTTGAACTGCTCCATCCCCACGCGCTGCACGACGTGCTCCACGAACTTCTGGCCGTTGCTGTACTGGCGCATCTTGGCGTCCATGCCCAGCAGGGAGCGCACCAGGCGGTCCAGGGCGCCGTGCGTGGAGGAGCGGGAGTCGAAACGGCGCCGGATGGTCTTCACCGAGGGCACGATGCTCGCGTCCACCGCGTCCATGACCGCGTTCGCGTGCCCCTCCAGCAGGGACATCACCGCGGTCACGTGGGACAGGGTGGCGCGCTCGGCGTCCGTGAGCAGGTGGGTCATGGGACCGAGTCCCGCGTCCGGGCGGGGGTCCTTGGAGCGGCCCGCGAGCGAGGCGCCCACGGAACGCAGTCTCTGCCACGCGGTCGCATCCAGCGAGCCCAGCTGGGAGATCTGGCCCAGCATGTGGTCCCGCAGCCACGGCGCGGCCGCGAACTGCACCCGGTGCGTCTGCTCGTGCAGGCACACCCACAGCCGGAAGTCCTCCGGGGAGACGTTGAGCTCCTGCTCGGTCCACAGCACGTTGGGGGCCACGAACATGAGCCGCCCGCCCGGGTGGGAGCGGGCCGCCTGCTCGGACACGAGACCCGCGTACGGGTCGTACTGCCCCAGCACCTTGGAGGACAGGAAGCCCACCAGCGCACCCATCTCCGCGGCGGCGGCCGTGGGTGCCATACCGCGTCCGGCGGCGTCGAACTTGGCCGGGTCCTTGCTGCGGAGCCTGTCGAAGACCGGCTGCAGGAGCACGGAGAACGTCTGCGTGTTGGCCTTGGACCACCCCGCCCGGTCCACCACGAGCACCGTGGAGTCCCGCAGGTTCTCGGCCGCGTCCAGTCCCGTGATGGTGTGCACGTGGTGCACGGACTCGTGTGCGAAGTAGCGCAGGGACTCCACGGCTCTGGACATCTCCCGCGGGGAGGGGGTGGGTCCTGCGGGGGTCACCTTGGCGGCGATCTGGGCGGCGGCGTCCCAGTCCACCAGCGAGCGGCGGGTCAGTTCTCGGCTCATGCGCTCACTCAACCACACCGGGCTGACGTGCTCGGTGGGAAGTCACCCGCCGCAGACCGCCGAACGGAGGGAGCGCACCACGCCGGCACGCCCGGGTCGGCCGTCCCGCACGACCTTGCGTGCGACCCGGAGTCACCCGGTCCGCGCGAGCTCCGCGACCGTGCGGTCCACGTGGTCCTTGGCCTCGTCCGTGCTCCCCGTGACGCCGTTGAGCACCACGGAGTACACCAGCACGCGCCCGTCCTCCCGCTGCACGTATCCGGTCAGTGCCACCACGTCCAGCAGCGTGCCCGTCTTGGCACGCGAGACGCCGCGGGCGGCTGCCTCCTGCGGATCGTCGAAGCGCTCCGAGAGCGTGCCGGTGCCCCCGGCCACCGGAAGACCGCGGGCGTACGGGGCGAAGTGCGGCTCGGTGAGCAGCGTGTCCAGGGCGCCCCCCAGCGTGGTGGGGGTGACCCTGTTCCCCGGTGCCATGCCGCTGGCGTCCAGGACGTGCAGGCCGGTGGCGTCGATCCCGTGCTCCCTGAGGGTGGCCGGCAGCAAGTCCTGGACCCCGGCCACGCCGGCCTCCCGCCCGGAGCGCCCAGCGGCCACACGGGCCAGCGTCTCCGCGAGCGAGTTGTCCGAGTGCGCGAGCATGTACGCGCTCTGCTCGTGCACGGGCGCGGACTCCACGCGGGCGAGCTCCCGGGCCTCAGCGGGCGCAGCGGCCTGGCCGCGCGCGGTGACCCGGGCGGCGTCGCCGAGCTCGGCCTGCAGCTGGCGCGCGAACTCGTCGAGGGCAGCCACCGCGGGATCCTCGGGCCGCTCTCCCGCGGCCCCCGGATCCGTGCCGTCCCGTGCGGGCACACGGTGCGAGTACAGGGCGATCGGGGAGACCCGCGTGATCTCCCCGGAGGCCACGTCCTCGTCCTCCCACGCGGGGTTGCGGTCCGGTCCCGTGAACAGGGTGGTGTCCACCGTGACGGTCACCGGCCCCGGGACACCTTCCGGTGACTCCTGGCGCAGGGCCTCGGCGGTACGCCGGGCCAGCGTGCCCAGCCCGGCGTGGCCGTTGACGGCCTCGGGGTCCCCGGCGCCGGGGGCGAGCAGCGTGTCCCCGCCCGCCACGAGCGTGAGCTCCCCGGGCTCCTCGCCCGCGACCACGGTGGTGGCCAGCCGCTCCTGGGGCGCCACGTGCTCGGCCACGCTCAGGGCCGTGAGCACCTTCTGGTTGGAGGCCGGGACCATGGGCTTGTCGGGTGACTGCCCCGCGAGCGCGGTGTCCTGACCAGCCTCCTTCACGGTGGCCGCGGCGGTGCCCGGCGCCCCGTCAAGCCCCTCGTGCAGCGCGCGCTCCACCTCGGCGGGGTCCAGGGGCGCGGGAGCGGCGGCGTCCCCGGACGACGACGCCGCGCGGGACCCCGCGTCCGCCGCACCGCTGGACGCGCTCGAGGTTCCGGTCCCTGCCTGTCCACCGGCGGCGTCGTGGCCCGCCGATCCGGAGGAGGACGCCTGCGAGGCGCCGGCCTCGAGCTCCGCGTGGCTCTGCCGCCACTGGGCCGCGGGGGCGAGCTCGCCCGCGATCGCGGGGACCGCGAGCACACCCGCCACCGCCACGGCGAGCGCGAGCAGCACGCACACGAGCACCCACGGGAGGCGGGCGGCCGGCGAGCGCCGGGAGGGAGATGGCATGGCCCCATTGTTCTGCACCGCTCCGACGGGGACAACGCGCCGCCCGGTTCCCGGGCCCCGCGGCGGGCGGCCGGTGGGACCGTGACGGCCGCGGCCGGTATCGTGGGAGGCATCTGCCCACGGACCGATTGCGTCATGGGCGCCGGGTGAGCGAGCTGCCCGGCTCACATCATCACGACTCAAGGAGTGTCACCATGGAGCTGGACGTCACCATCGAGATCCCCCGCGGCTCTCGCGTGAAGTACGAGATCGACCACGAGACCGGCCGGATCCGCCTGGACCGCGTGCTCTTCACCTCCATGCAGTACCCCACGCACTACGGCTACTTCGAGGACACCCTGGGCGAGGACGGCGACCCCCTGGACGCCATGGTCATCATGGACGTGGACATCATGCCCGGCGTGATCGTGGAGGCCCGCCCGATCGCCGTGTTCAACATGACGGACGAGGCCGGCGGGGACGCCAAGGTGCTGTGCGTGTCCACCGACAAGCGCTACGACGAGATCCAGGGCCTGGAGGACGTCAACGAGTTCCGCCAGAAGGAGATCCAGCACTTCTTCGAGCGCTACAAGGACCTGGAGCCCAACAAGTGGGTCAAGGGCGAGGGCTGGGAGGGCAAGGAGACCGCCGAGCGTCTCATCGTCGAGGCCCAGCAGCGCTTCGAGCAGTCGCAGTACGACTCCGCCGCGGAGGCCGAGCAGGACGGCTGATTCCCCCAGGACTCCGAGGGGTCCCCGCCGCCGGAGCGCTCCGGCTGCGGGGACCCCGTCGTCTCCCGGCCCCTTATGCGTGTCACCGGGCCGTGGTCGGATGATCCTGGACCGTCGCGGCGCCACCTGGAGCAGCCGGTGGCGCGATGGTCCCCGACGAAGCTTTCCCGCGGCGGTGGCGCCCACCGCACACCCGTTGCGCACCCCGGAGGTGACCGTGCACGACCCGCAGGACGCGAGCGCCGCGCGCGTCTACGTCTTCCACGGCACGGACTCCACCCAGGTGCTCGGACCGGAGCACCTGATGGACAGGGTCCGCACCCTGCTCTCCGCGGCCGGCGCCGCGCCGCTGCTCTCACCCACCGCGCACCCGGACATCGCCTCCCGGCCGTTCACCTCGGAGGCCGCTCAGCTGCCCGGTGACACCGGGCCCGTCCCGTGGTCGCGGGAGCGCAGCACCGTGGCCGAGGTCTCCGTGGTCCTGGGTGCCGAACCGTTCTGGGACCGGATCGAGGCGGGCAGCTTCGCCACCTGGCGGGACCGGTGGCCGGAGTCACCGCAGGCGCCCCTGTTCCCACCCACCACTCCGGACTGGCTCGCGGGCGCACCGCGCTGGGAACTGGACCCGCTGGCCCCCGCCCTGGGCCCGGCGGCGTCGGGCGGGTGGGTGCGCAGTCCGTCCCAGACCTGGGGCCAGCCCGCACCTTCCGGGCCCCCGGCGCAGGCACAAAACGTGGCCGGGTCACGGCACCACGGGATCGGACTGTTCCAGCTGACCGACCTCGAGTCCTTCTGGGTGTTCCCTCCCGAGGAGGACGTCCCGACCGTGGTGGCCCGCTGCGAGGCACTGGCGCAGGAGCACCCCGCGTTCTCGTGGCTCACGGGCTACTTCGACGCCCGGGACGTGGCCGGTTCTCTGCGGTTGCCCGCCGAGTGCCTGCCCGTGCTGGAGGCGGACCTGACGGGGGCCGGACACTCCGTGGACACCTGGTGGTGAGAACCGGGGCTCGGTCGTCACCGGGGGTGGGATCGTGGGCTCTTGGCCCAGGGCGCTATATCTCGGACGACCCCGGGGTCTCGCACAGCTGCAACAGGGTGGCCGCCGCGGGGCGGGCCCGCCACTCCTCGTTCCACAGGGAGCGCACCACGGCCTTGGACACCGCCTGCGGGGTGATGCCCAGCTGCTCCGCGGCGGCCTTCTGCTGACCGCGCGCACCGGGGACCATGAGGTCCACCACGCGCCACTCGGCCTCGCTGCGCACGGCCACGATGTGGCCCACGATCCGCAGCACGGCCTCCGCCTGCGCCGCGGCCTCCGGGTCCGCCGCACTCACACGCACGGCCACGCGGTCGGTGCTGCGGGTGTGCTGGGCGGCGTGGTGCCCGAAGCCCATGCCCGGGCCCTCCGCGGTGACGGCCACCCGGCCGTCCGGCTGGTCCACGCGCGTGAGGTACACGTCCCCCACCCCGATGCCCACGGCGTAGGCCCTGTCCCGCAGCCCGGTCATGGCGGCGTCCACGGCAGCCCGCGGGTCCTCCGTGAGGCCGCGAACCACGCCCGGGGCCGAGGGCTGGAACGGTGCGCGGGTGGGCAACGCGCTGAGCCGCCGACACACCTCGCGGTCCGTGTCGGGATCCGGGCGGGATGCGTCCGCCACGCGCTGGGTCAGGGTCAGGACGAACACGGTCTCAGTATCGCAGTTCCATGAGGTTTCACAGGTCGTGTCCCGCGCCGGTGGGCGTGAACCTCAGAGCAGGGTGCGCAGGACGGCCGCCGCGCCGTCGTCGTAGACGCTGCCCGTGACCTCGCGGCTGACCTCGGCCACCTCGTCCGGTGCCTGGCCCATGGCCACGCCGCGCGCGGCCCACTGCAGCATCTCGATGTCGTTGCGGCCGTCCCCCATGGCCACGGTGTGGGCGGGGTCCACGCCCAGCTGCTCGCGGATCTGCTCCAGGGCGCTGGCCTTGGAGACGCCGTTCGCGGCCACGTCCAGCCACGAGGACCAGCCCACGGAGTAGGCGACGCCGTGCAGACCGGCCCGCTCGATCGCGTCCGCGAAGTCCCCGGGGGCCTCCGTGGCGCTGTAGACCACCAGGCGCACCGCCGGGATCTCGGCGAGCTCGTGGATGTCCACGCCCACGGCCTCGATGCCGAAGGAGGCATCCTGGAAGCGCTCCGTGGAGTAGAACCGCCCGTCCGCGCCTTCGAGCGCGAACTTGGCGGTGGGCAGCTTGCTGGCCAGTGCCTTCAGGGCGTTGGCGGGGTCGAAGCTCACGCGGTCGGTGACCTCGTAGTGCTCGGGCAGCTCGGGATCCAGGCGCAGGGTCACTCCGCCGTTGGAGCACACGGCGAAACCGGACTCGATGTGCCCCTGCCGGATCACCGGCAGGGTGGCGCCCATGGAGCGGCCCGTGGAGATCACCACGTGGTGCCCGGCGCCCACCACGGCCCGCAGGGCGTCCTTGACGCCGCGGGACATGTGTCCGTCGTGGTCCACGAGCGTGCCGTCCACGTCCAGCGCCACGAGGTACTGGACGCCGTCCTCCCTGGTCCAGGAGCTGGAACGCGGGGTCTGGATCTTCATGGGCGCGAACGCGTCCGCGGCGCTCGTCGCGCGGTCGTCGGTGCGCCGGTCATCGGTGCCGGCCTGGATATCAGTCATGAGAGTCATGGTGTCACATGAGCACGGGGGCATGTCCGCCGGTGGACGCCCGGGTGACGCGGGAGTGAAGTCCGGCCCGGACCGCCACGCACGACGCCGCCCGCTCGCCGCGCGTGGGCACGGTGGGCGGGCGGCGTCGTCGACGGGTCCGGAGAGGTGACCGGTCAGGCGACCGGGCGCAGGACCTCCTGGCCGCGCAGGTAGGGCCGCAGGATCTCGGGCACCGTCACGGAGCCGTCCGCCTGCTGGTGGGTCTCGAGCAGGGCCACGAGCCAGCGGGTGGTGGCCAGCGTGCCGTTGAGGGTGGCGACCGCGCGGGTGCCGCCCTTCTTGGCCTTTCCACTGGAGTCCGTGGTCTCGGGCAGCCGCTCACGGATGTTGAGGCGGCGGGCCTGGTACGTGGTGCAGTTGGAGGTGGAGGTCAGCTCGCGGTACTTCCCCTGGGTGGGGATCCACGCCTCGCAGTCGAACTTGCGGGCGGCGGACGTGCCCAGGTCACCTGCGGCGGTGTCGATCACGCGGTACGCGAGCCCGCACGCCTGCAGCATCTGCTCCTCCCACGCGAGCAGCCGCTCGTGCTCCGCGGCGGCGTCCTCGGGGTGGCAGTAGACGAACATCTCCAGCTTGTTGAACTGGTGCACGCGGATGATCCCGCGGGTGTCCTTGCCCGCGGAACCGGCCTCACGGCGGTAGCACGAGGACCACCCGGCGTAGCGCAGCGGTCCGTCCGAGAGGTCCAGGATCTCGTCCGCGTGGTAGCCGGCCAGGGCCACCTCGGAGGTGCCCACCAGGTAGAGGTCGTCCTTGCCCACGCGGTAGATCTCGTCGTCGTGCTCCACGTCGAAGCCCGTGCCGTTCATCACGGCGGGGCGCACCAGGTTGGGCGTGGTCATGGGGATGAACCCGTTGTCCAGGGCGAGGTCCTGCGCGGCCATCAGCAGCGCGGTCTCCAGCCGGGCGACGTCCCGCTTGAGGAAGTAGAACCGGGAGCCCGAGACCTTGGCGCCGCGCTCCATGTCGATGCCGTCCAGCAGCTCGCCGATGGCCAGGTGGTCGCGCGGCTCGAAGCCCTCGGCCGCGAAGTCCCGGGGCGTGCCCTCGGTGCGCAGCTGCACGAAGTCGTCCTCGCCGCCGGAGGGGATGCCCTCCACGATCAGGTTGGGGAACTGGGCCACGAGCTCCTGCTGCGTGGCCTGGGCCTCCTCCGCGGCGGCCTGGGCGGCCTTCACGTCCGCGGCCAGCTGCTTGACCTGCGCCAGCAGCTGCTGCTTCTCCTCCCCCTGGGCCTTGGCCACCTTCTTGCCGAACGCGTTCTGCTCGGCGCGCAGGGACTCGAACTCGGTGATCGCGCTGCGGCGCCGGGAGTCCGCCTCGAGGATGCGGTCCACGAGCCCCGGGTCCGCCTCGCGGGCGGTCTGGGAGGCACGGTAGGTGTCAGGGTCGGCGCGCAGCTCGTTGATGTCGATCACCCGTCCAGGGTATCCAACGGATGCTCGGGGGCGCGATACAGCGTCCCGGACCGCCACGGCGGCCCCGCCACCGTAGACTGGCCGCTACCGTCTCCACCCCCTTCTCAACCGATCCAGGAAAAGGTGTCCGTGCAGGATCATCCGTGGGAACCCCAGCGAGTGGCCGTCGTGGTCAACCCCATCAAGGCCCTTGCCGACGTCGCCCGGGACTCGGTCATCATCGCGTGCCGCAAGGCGGGCTGGGCGGATCCCGTGTTCTACGAGACCGAGGCGGACGATCCCGGCTTCTCCATGGCGCGCCGCGCGGTGGAGAAGGGCGCCGACGTCGTGCTGGCCGCGGGCGGTGACGGCACCATCCGCGCGGTGGGCGAGTCCCTCGCCGGCGGCGACGTCCCCCTGGGTCTGGTGCCGCTGGGCACGGGCAACCTGCTGGCCCGCAATCTCGAGGCGGACCTCGCGGATCCGCACCACTCCGTGGACGTGGCCCTGTTCGGCTCGGAGAGGTCCATCGACACCGTGGTCATGCACCTGGAGACCGCTGACGGCCGCACCGAGGACCACCGTTTCCTGGTGATGGGCGGCGCGGGCTTCGACGCGCAGATCATGGCCGACACCAAGGACAACCTCAAGGACCTCGTGGGCTGGGCCGCGTACGCGGAGGCGGGAGCGCGCCACCTGTTCAGCGGCCCCCGGTGGGCCCGTTTCAGCCTGGACGGCGGCCCGTGGGTCTCACGCCTGGTGCGCTCCGTCATGATCTGCAACTGCGGGGAGCTCACGGCAGGGATCGTGCTGGCGCCCAGCGCCAGGCTGGACGACGGCCTGCTGGACCTCGTGGTCATGACCCCGCGCTCCGTGGTGGGGTGGATGCGCATGGTGGCCAAGGTGGTCCTGCAGCACCGCCACGAGCCGCCGGTGATCAACTACTTCAGCGGCAAGACCGTGCGGGTGGAGTTCCACGAGCCCATCGAGTCCGAGGTGGACGGCGATCCCCTGGGGGACGTCAAGGCCTTCGAGACCACCATCGACCACCGCTCGCTCAAGGTGCGCGTCCCACCGTCCCAGGCCGACGACGCCGGCATCCGTCAGCGGGGCTCCTCCAGCATCTGAGCGGCTCCCGGCCCGTCCGGGCGGGCACCGGGACCACGGAGCACCGATGCTCTGCACGGCTCGTCCCACCCCGGCGCGGGACGAGCCCGGACAACGGACGTGCCCCGCAGCGCAGAGCGCCCCGGCTCGCAACGGTTCACTGCGAGCCGGGGCGCCTCCAGCAGGCGGGGCGGGGCCTCAGACGGCCCCTGCGAGGACGAAGATCACCGCGGCCACGGTGAAGCCCACCACGCCGATGATGGTCTCCAGCACGGTCCAGGTCTTGAACGTGGTGCGCACGTCCATCTCCAGGAAGCGGCCCACCAGCCAGAACCCGGAGTCGTTGACGTGGGAGAGCACCACGGAACCGGCGGCCACGGCCACCACCATGGCGGCCAGCTGGACCTCGTTGTAGTCCGCGGCCAGCACGGCGGGGGCGATCAACCCTGCCGCCGTGGTCAGCGCCACGGTCGCGGAGCCCTGCGCCACGCGCATCACGGCGGCGATCAGGAACCCGGCGAGGATCACGGGGATGCCCAGGTCCGAGAGAACGTCCTCGAGGGCGTCCCCGATCCCGGAGGTGCGCAGCACGCCGCCGAACATGCCGCCGGCGCCGGTGATGAGGATGACGGAGCAGACCGGGCCCAGGGCGGACTCGAAGGTCTTCTCGATCGCGGAGCCGCTGAGGCCGCGGGCCCTGCCGATGGCCAGGGCCGCGACGATCAGGGTCAGGGTCAGGGCGATCGGGGTCTCACCGATCGCGCGCAGCAGCTGGAACCAGGTCTGCGACGCCGTCTCCTCGGACACGGCCCCGGACTTGGCCAGGGTGCCCAGTCCGGTGTTGAGGAAGATCAGCAGCATGGGCAGCAGCAGGATGCCCACCACGGTGCCCACGGCGGGCGGGTTCGCCACGTCCTCGGCACGGCCCAGGATGGTGGGCACGGGGAGGTTGATGCGCCGACCCATGATCTTGCCGAACAAGTAGGAGGACAGGTACCACGCGGGGATCGCGCACACCAGGCCCACCAGGATGATGTAGCCCACGTTCGCCTCGAAGAACGTGGCCGCGGTGACCGGCCCCGGGTGGGGCGGCAGGAACACGTGCATCACGGAGAACGCACCCACGGCGGGCAGGGCGTACGTGAGCACGCTGCCGCCCAGCCGTCGTGCGACCGAGAAGACCACGGGCAGCATGACCACCAGGCCGGCGTCGAAGAAGATGGGGAAGCCGAAGAGCAGGGAGGTGACTCCCAGCGCGAACGGCGCCCGCTTCTCACCGAAGATCCCGATGAGCTTGTCCGCGAGCACCTGCGCGCCGCCCGAGGTCTCGAGCAGCCGTCCGAGCATGGCGCCCAGGCCCACGAGCAGCGCCACGTTGGCCAGGGTGTTGCCGAAACCGTAGAGCATCACGGGGACCACCTGGTCGGTGGGGATGCCCGTGACGAAGGCGGTGAGGGCCGAGATGATGATCAGAGCCAGGAACGCGTGCACCCGGAACTTGATGATGAGCACCAGCAGCACCGCGATGGCCGCCGCTGCAATGAGTAGGAGGGGGCCCGCTGTCAGCGTCTGGCTCCAGCCCTCGATCTCCATGGACGTCACTGTCCTTTCAGGTTGTCGACCCACGAACGGGCCTGGACGAATGCGGCGTCGCTGTGGTGCGAGGCCACGGGGACCACGAGCTGGTCAGCCCGGGGGTAGGACCCGAGAAAACGGGTGCGGGGACAGATCCGGCGGACGCCCATGAGGGCGTCGGCCACCCGGTCGTCCTGGATGTGCCCGTCGATGTCCACGGAGAAGAAGTAGTCGCCCAGGTGGGTCTTGGCGGGGCGGGACTCGATGCGCGTGAGGTTGACCCCGCGGGTGGCGAACTGTTCGAGGATGTCGAGCAGCGCCCCGGGGCGGTCCTGCCACAGCGGCACCACCAGGGAGGTCTTGTCCGCGCCCGTGGGTGCGGGCATCCGGGCGTCCGGGCGGGCCACCAGCACGAAGCGGGTCACGGCCTGCTTGTTGTCCCCGATGTCCTCGGCCAGCACGTGCAGCTCCGGGTGGGCGGAGACGACCACGGGTGAGCACACGGCGGCGTCGTAGCCGAGACCCCTGGTGCTCACGCCGCCTGCACCGTCCAGCATGGCCACGGCGGCCGCGGCGGTGGAGGGCGCCGGTACGTATGCCACGTCCGGCATGTTCTCCTCGACCCAGCGGCGGATCTGCGCCCACGCCACCGTGTGGGTGGACACGGTGCGGACGTCCGCCAGCCCGGTGCCGGGCGGGGCCACGAGCGAGAACCGGATGGGAACCACGATCTCCCGCAGGATCCGCAGCTCGGCACCGAAGGAGACGTCGTCCAGCGTGGCGGTCACGCCGCCCTCCACCGAGTTCTCGATCGGCACCACGGCGGCGTCCACGCGTTCCTCACGAACGGCGGCCAGCGCGGCGGGCACCGAGTTCATGGGAGTCCGCTCGGCGGCGTCGGCGCCCGGGACCTGGAGCAGGGCCGCCTCGGTGAACGTGCCCACCGGGCCCAGGAACGCGTACCGACGGGCGCGTGGCCCCGGGTCCACCGGACCCGGGGCCACGCCGGAGACAGCGGCGTTCACAGAACGCGCGCCGCTTCCCCGGTCTCGGACACGATGGGCTTGCCGGCGTCCGCCCACGCGCCCATGCCGCCCAGCACGTTCACGGGGTCGTAGCCGTACTGCGCGAGGTACGCGGTGGCGCGCAGCGAGCGGCCGCCGGAGCGGCAGATCACGTAGACGTCCTGGTCCAGCGGGACCTCCTCGGAGCGCTCCGCGAGCTCGGACAGCGGCAGGTGCTGCGCGCCCTCGATGTGCCCCGCGTCCCACTCGTTCTGCTCGCGCACGTCCAGCACGGCAGCGCCCGCGGGGATCTCGTCCACGGTTGCGGACGGCAGGTTGTTCACGTTGTCCATGGGTTCCTCCGTAGTGGGCCAGGCCGTTTCTTCCGGTGCCCCACCATAGTGCCCATGAGCGCGATCACGTTCCGCGGCGCGCGCAGCGGACGACGCCGCTCAGCGCACCTCGTTCTCGCCGGGCTCGGCGGCCACGTGGTCCTCGTCGTCGCCGGTGGTCTTCAGCTCCGGCAGGCCCTTCTTGGCCACGTGGCGCTTGGAGAACTCGTAGCCCACGGTGGTGGCCACCAGGATCAGCACGCCGGCCATCAGGCTGTAGTACCAGTGCGGGTTGCTGAAGTCGAACATGATGTAGAGGGACAGCACCACCAGGAACGTGAGGCACACGTAGTTGGTCACGGGTGCGCCCGGCATCTTGAAGTGCACCGGCGCCACCTGGCCGCGCTCCACCTGGCGCTTGTAGCCCAGGTGGGAGATGAAGATCGAGATCCACCCGAAGAGCACGAACACGGAGCACGCGCTCAGCACCACTTCGAACGCGTCCGCGGCCCCCAGTGCGTAGATCATCACGATCCCGAACAGGTCGAAGACGAAGATGCACAGCAGGGCTCCGGAGGGGACGCCGCGGCTGGAGACCTTGGACATGACCTCCGGGGCCTGCCCGTGGGCGGCCAGGTTGCGCAGCAGCCGAACGCTCGCGTACAGCGTGGCGTTCACACCGGAGATCGCCGCGGTGAGCACCACGAAGTTCATGATGCCCGCGAGCGCCGGGATGTTGAGCGAGGACAGCGCGGTGACGAACGGGGACTCCTCGCCCGAGTACTCGGACGTGGGCAGCAGCATGGACAGCACCAGGATGGAGCCGATGTAGAAGATGGCGATGCGCAGCACCACGGAGTTGATGGCCTTGGGCATCGACTCCTCGGGGTCCTTGGCCTCGCCGGCGGAGACCCCCACGATCTCGATGGCCGAGAAGGAGAACACCACGCCGGTCATCACGACCACGAGCTGCAGCACGCCGTTGGGCGCGAAGCCCTGGTTCCACAGGTTGGACACGGACGCGGCGGTGGGGGCGTTGAAGATGTCACCGGCCACCACCAGGATGATGCCCGCGCCCAGGAACAGCAGGATGGCGAGCACCTTGATGGCCGCGGCCCACGTCTCGATGAACCCGTAGAGCCGCACGCTCAGCAGGTTGCAGCCCACAATGGTCATGGCCGCCACCAGGGAGGGGATCCAGCCCGGGATCTCGGGCCACCAGAACTGCACGTACACGGCGAGCGCCGCGATCTCACCCACGCCGGCCACAGCGGAGAGCGCCACGTAGATCCACCCGGTCATGAACGCGAACCGGTTGCCCACGAACTCACGGGCGTAGGAGACCCACGCGCCCGTGGTGGGGCGGTGGATCACTAGCTCCCCGAGCGCCCGCATGAGCAGGTACACCACGGTGGAGACCACCAGGTAGGACAGGATCAGCGCGGGACCGGCGGTGGCCAGGCGCTCTCCGATGCCCAGGAACAGGCCCACGCCGATCGCACCGCCGATGCCGATCATCTGGATCTGGAAGTTGCCGAGGGACTTCTTGTACCCCTGGTCCCCCCTCTCCTTGTAGACGGGCAGGGGGCCGGTGGCCGGCGCCTGGGGGTCGAAGGGCATGGATTCTCCTGGGTGCGAGATGATGTGCGTCCGCGGCGGTCGTGTTCCGCCCGGCTCCCGGCATGCGCAACCGGCAGCGCACTGCGTTGCCCACGAGGTTAGCGTCACACGGGGTGCCCGGGGTGACGGTGCGCCGTCGTGACGGACCGCCGGGGACGTCTGCGCCCCGGGATGGACCGCGTGCCGCGCCCTCCCCCGCCGCGGCGCCCCGCGGCGTGTCGCGGCGCAGGGCACAGGGCGTGACAGGGGCCACGGCCCGCGAGACGATGGGCCCCTGCCCGCGGATCGTGGACCGGCCCGCGCGGCACGCAGCGGGCACGCGTGGCCCGAACCGACCGGAAGCAGGACGGCACCCATGGCCCTCGACGTCATCTTCACGAACGGCACCATCCACACCCAGGACCCTGAGCACCCCGTGGCCCGGGCGCTGGGGGTCCACCACGGCCGGGTGGTGAGCCTGGACGACGAGCTCGCGCCGGAGCTCTTCGCGCGCGCGGTGGACCTGGGCGCAGCCACCGTGGTCCCCGGTTTCCACGACGCCCACTGCCACCTCACCATGCTGGGCGAGGCCCTCGTGCAGGTGGACCTGCGGCCGACGACCGTCCCGACCCTGGCCGAGCTGCTCGACGCCGTGGCCGCCGCCGCGCGGCATGCCGCGCCGGGCGAGTGGGTCCTGGGGCAGGGCTACGACCAGAACCACCTGGGCGGCTCCCACCCCACGGCCGAGGAGCTGGACGCCGTGGCGCCGGAGAACCCCGTGTGGCTGTGGCACAACTCCCGGCACATGGCCGTGGTCAACACGGCCGCGTTCGAGGCCGCCGGGTACCCCGGGCGCACCGGGTTCACCGTCCCCGAGGGCGGCAGCGTGCCGCTCGACGAGCACGGGGCAGCCGTCGGTCTGCTCGAGGAGACGGCGCGCGGCCTGGTCTCCGGGGCCATGCCGCCCAAGACCGCCGCGCAGGTGGCCGAGCAGATCGGGGCCGCGAGCGACGTCGCCCTGGCCGCCGGGATCACGTCCGTCACGGAACCCGGGCTGGGCGCGCCCGAGCACCTCGGGCAGTCCGTCTTGGACCTCGCCGCGTACCAGCTCGCGCGGGAGCAGGGGCGGCTGGGCGTGAGAGCCACCGTCATGCCGTACTTGACCACGCTGCACCCGATGGGCGCACCGGACGCGCCAGACGCGCCGAACGCCGGGGACGCCCGCGGTGACGACGCCGCTGGGCTCCCTCCCGCGGGCGCGGCCGGTGCGCGCGGAACCCTCGCGGACCGGCCCTTCGGCCTGGACCTGGGGCTGCGCACGGGGCTGGGGGACGAGCGGCTGCGCATCGGCGCGGTCAAGGTGCTCGCGGACGGTTCGCTCATCGGCCGTTCCGCGTTCATGACCGAGGACTACGCGGCGGACACCGAGGCCGGCGTCGCCAATGCGGGGTACCTGCAGTTCCCGCGGGAGTGGCTCGAGGAACGGCTGACGGCGGCGCACACGAACGGCTGGCAGCTCGCCGTGCACGCGATCGGGGACGGGGCCGTGGACGTGGTCCTGGACGTGCTCGAGGCGGCGCAGCGGCAGTTCCCCCGCGAGGACTGCCGCCACCGCATCGAGCACTTCGGCGTGGCGAGCGACGAGCAGGTGGCCCGGGCGGCCCGGCTCGGGGTGGTCCCCGTACCCCAGGGCCGGTTCGTGAGCGAGCTCGGGGACGGCATCGCCCGGGCCATGGGCGAGCCGCGCACCCGGTTCTGCTACCGCATGCGGTCCCTGCTGGATGCCGGGATGGTGGTTCCCGCCTCCACGGACGCGCCCGTGGTGGACTACCCGCCGCTGGCCAACATCCACGACATGGTCAACCGGCGCACGTCCTCGGGCACCCCGTTCGTGCCGGAGGAGCGCGTGACGGTGGCCGAGGCGGTGCACGCCTACACCGTGGGCAGCGCGTACGCCTCCCACCAGGAGCACGAGAAGGGGCGGCTGGTGCCGGGGATGCTCGCGGACTTCGCGGTGCTCTCCGACGACATCTACACGGTGGACCCCGCGACCATCCGGGACCTGCGGGTGACCGCCACGGTGGTCGGCGGCGAGGTGGTGCACGGCACGCTGTGAGTCCGCCGTGCGGCGTCGTGGGCCCTGCCGGGGCGGGCAGGTGCGGGCGGTGCCGGTGACGTGGGCATGTGCGGGCGGCGTCGGCGGCATGAGTGGCGCGAGCAGAGACGGGGGCGCCGAGGCGGACCGGCGCGGGGTGCAGGGCCCGGCGGTAGGATCGCCGCACGAGCCCTCGCCGGTGTCCGCGGTCACACCCGGAACCGCACTCCCACCAGGAACCAGGAGAACCCCATGCCCCAGCAGTCCGCCGGCCACCTCATCGTCGAGTCCCTCAAGGCCCACGGCGTGGACCGCGTGTTCAGCGTCCCCGGGGAGAGCTTCCTGGACGTCCTGGACGGACTCTACGACTCCGGGGTGCAGAACGTGGTGTGCCGCCAGGAGGGCGGGGTCACCTACATGGCGGAGGCCCACGGCAAGCTGACCGGTCGCCCCGGGGTGGCCATGGTGACCCGTGGACCGGGGGCGTCCAACGCCTTCGTGGGCATCCACCTGGCGTGGCAGGACTCCACTCCCCTGGTGCTCTTCGTGGGACTCGTCCCGGTGGCCCACCGGGAGAAGGAGGCGTTCCAGGAGTTCGACCCGCACCAGTGGTTCGGGTCCCAGGCCAAGCGCGTGATGGTCCTGGACGAGGCGGACCGTGCGTCCGAGTACGTGGCCGAGGCGTTCTTCGCGGCGTCCTCCGGACGGCCCGGCCCCGTGGTGGTGGGCCTGCCCGAGGACGTCATCACCCAGCTCACGGACGCCCCCGTGGTCCCTCCCGTCCCCGTGGCCGAGGGTGCCGTGGGAGCCGACGAGCTGGCCGGGCTGCGGGAGGCACTGGAGGCGGCGGAGCGTCCCGCGATCCTCGTGGGCGGACCCCGCTGGAGCCCCGAGGCCGCGCGGCAGGTCACGGACTTCGCCGAGCGCCACGGCATCCCCGTGGTCTCCGACTGGCGGGCGGCGGACCGGGTCCCCGGAACCTCCCCCGTGAACGCGGGCGAGGCCGGCTACGGCCGCAGCCGGGAGACCATCGAGACCCTGGAGCACGCGGACGTGCTGCTCGTGGTCGGCGGGACGCTCTCGGACATCCCCACGGACGGTTTCACCGTGCGCCAGGACCGCTCCGCAGTGAACTGGATCGTCAACATCGACACCTCGCTGCGCCAGCACTCCGGTGCCGTGACCCGCCAGATCCTGGCCTCCCCGGTGGCCTTCGGCCGCGCCCTGGCGGAGCTGCAGCTGGGCGAGCACCCGGACTGGTCGCAGTGGCTCGAGAAGCCCGTGGCCGCCCGCCGCGCCCGCTACGGGATCCCGGCCTCCGCGGGGGACAACGCACCGGGCACCGCGGACATGACCCTGGTGATGAAGGCGCTGCTCCCCCACCTGCCCGAGGACGCGGCGGTGGTCTACGGCTCCGGCAACCACACCGCATGGGCGAACACCTACGTGCCCACGGGGGCCTACCCCTCGCAGCTGTCGGTGCGCAACGGCACCATGGGCTACTCCGTGCCCGGTGCGGTCTCCGTGTCCCTGGAGCAGCCCGAGCGTTTCGTGTTCGCCGTGGCCGGCGACGGCGAGTTCCTCATGAACTCGCAGGAGCTCGCGACCGCCCGCCAGTTCGGCGCGCACCCGCTCATCCTGGTGCTGGACAACGGCCAGTTCGGCACCATCCGCGCGCACCAGGAGAACCACTACCCCGGGCGCGTGTCCGGCACCCAGCTGGATAACCCGGACTTCGCCACCGTGGCCCGCGGCTACGGGGCCTTCGGTGCGCGCCTGGAGCGCAACGAGGACATCGAGGGGGTCATCGCCGACGCCGTGCGGGCCGTCACCGAGGACCGGATCCCGGCCGTGGTGCACGTGGTCGCGGACCCCGCGAAGCTGCTGCCCGGGATGTAGCTGTCCCCGCAACGGCGACGTACCGCGCCCCTCGGGTGGGCGGCGGCGTCGTCGTAGGGTGGTGCCTGACGATCGGCGGCCACCGCGCCGTCGGCGTCCCCGGCGCACCACGAGGAGTCCCATGCACCGCCTGTTCCACAACGCCACCGTCCACGCCATGAACCCGGCCACGGGCTGGACCCCGCAGGGCCAGTGGCACTCCCACGACATGCCGCACCCCGACGCCATCCTCACCTCGGAGGACCGGATCGTGGCGGTGGGCGAGTACCGGCAGCTGCGTGACCTGGCTCCGCTGGGCACCGAGCGCACGGACCTGGCTGGCACGTACGTCCTGCCCGGCATGGGCGACGGGCACATCCACTCCGCCATGTACTCGCGCTCGCTCATCGAGCCGGACATGCGCGGCTGCACGAACCTGGACGAGGCCCTGGCGGTGCTGCGGCCCTACGTGGAGCAGGCCAGGACGGATCCGTCCATCACGTGGATCTTCGGCGGGCAGTGGAACATCAACGCGTGGACGAGCCCCGAGCGTCCGGACCGCCACGTGCTGGACTCGGTGGCCCCGGACGTTCCCGTGGCGCTGAGCTCCCTGGACCTGCACACCCTGTGGCTGAACTCGCGCGCGCTGACCGAGCTGGGGCTGGAGCGCACCGTGAAGGACCCGGACGGCGGCGAGTTCGAGCGGGACGAGCACGGGGAGCTCACCGGGGTGCTCAAGGAGGCGGCCGCGATCCCCATCCGGGACGGCCTGATGCAGTCGGACGTCTCCGGCAGCATCGACAGCTACCTGCCCCTGGGCCAGCGCGAGCTGCTCCAGCGCGGCATCACGTCGATCCACGACATCGACGGCGTGGACTGCCTGCACGCGTACCGCACGCTCCACGACCGCGGTGAGCTGGACATCCGCGTGCACAAGATCCTGCGGCAGGAGCAGATCGAGGACTTCATCCGGCGCGGGATCCGCACCCACTCCGGGGACGAGTGGATCTCCATGGGCCCGCTGAAGCTCTTCGCGGACGGCGCCCTGGGATCCCACACGTGCCACATGTCCGAGGCGTGGCCCGGAACGCAGAACCACGGCATGGCCGTGATGGAGCCCGAGGAGCTGGAGCACTGGATCCACCGGGCGGCCTCGGCGGGGATCGCCGCTGCCGTGCACGCCATCGGGGACCAGGCGGCCACGGAGGCGCTGGACGCGATCGAGGCGAACCAGGCCATCTCCCGGGCCTTCGGGCTGCGCCACCGGATCGAGCACGCGCAGTACGTCAAGCGCCGCGACGTCCCCCGGTTCCGGGAGCTGGAGGTCACCGCCTCCCTGCAGCCCATGCACTGCACCACGGACATCCCCCTCAACGGATTCCTGGAGGACCGGGACCTCGTGGCCTACGGGTGGAACAGCCTCCGGCGGGCGGGCGCGGAGCTGGTCTTCGGCTCCGACGCCCCGGTGGAGGATCCCAACCCGTTCCACGGCATCCACGCGGCCATCACCCGTACCCGCGACGGCTCCCCCGCGGGAGGGTGGCAGCCGCACGAGATCATCTCCCGCCCCGAGGCCGTCTCCCACTACACCCACTCCGTGGCCCGCGCCTCCTACGAGGAGAACCAGAAGGGCTGCCTGGCCCCCGGGATGCTCGCGGACTTCGTCTGCGTGGACCGGGACATCTTCGCGGTGGACGCGGAGGCCGTGCGGGACACCGTGGTGGAGGCCACGGTGGTGGGCTCCCAGATCCGCTACCAGCGCGAGGACTGACGCCCGCGCGTGGCCGGTGCCGTGCGGCGTCGCCGAATCAGGCCACGATGACGCCCACGGCGGGACAGCTGGCCCGGGCACGGAGGCCTCGCCCACCCACCGGACCCGGCGGCGTCGCCGCCCCCGGGTACGACGCCGCCCCCGCACCGGCGGCGCGGGGGCGGTGGACACGGGGGTGCCTAGGCCGGCTACTTCTTCTTGGGCGTGTGGATCAGCTTCTTGTTGGCGAACTCCTCGATGCCGAACGGGCCGAGCTCACGCCCCACGCCGGAGCGCTTGACGCCGCCGAAGGGCAGGTCCGGAGCGGTGCCGGTGACCTCGTTGACGTAGACCATGCCGGAGTCCACGCGCTGCGCGACCTCCAGGGCGGCGGCCTCGTCCGCGCCGAACACGGAACCGCCCAGACCGAACGGTGAGGAGTTGGCGAGCTCCACGGCCTCGTCCGCGTCCTTGACCTTGTAGACCACGGCCACGGGGCCGAAGATCTCCTCGGCGTACGCGCGCATCTCGGGGGTGACGTCCGCGAGCACGGTGGCATCCATCCAGGCACCGGGCTTGTCCAGCTTCTTGCCGCCGGCGAGGACGGTGGCGCCCTTGTCCACGGCGTCCTGGACCTGCTCCATGATCTCGTCACGGGCCTCCACGGCGCACAGGGGACCCAGGAAGGTCTTGGGGTCCGTGGGGTCCCCGGGGGTCACGCCCTGGACGGCCTGCGCGAAGTTCTCCACGAAGGCGTCGTACGCCTCTTCCAGCACGATGAAGCGCTTGGAGTTGGTGCACGCCTGGCCGTTGTTGAGCATGCGCCCGAAGACACCCTGCTTGACGGTGCGCTCCACGTTCTCGGCGTCCAGCACGATGAAGGGATCGGAGCCGCCGAGCTCGAGCACGACCTTCTTGAGGTTCTTGCCCGCGGTGGCCGCCACGGCCGAGCCCGCGCGCTCCGAGCCGGTGAGGGACACGCCCTGCACGGCGGGGTCCGGGATCACGATGTCCGCGATCTGCTCGTTGGACGCGAAGATGTTGATGTAGACGTCCTCCGGGAAGCCTGCCTCGCGGAAGAGCTCCTCCTGCACCAGCGCGGCCTGCGGGACGTTGCCCGCGTGCTTGAGCAGCACGGTGTTGCCGAGCATCACGTTGGGAGCGGCGAAGCGGGCCACCTGGTAGTACGGGAAGTTCCAGGGCATGATCCCCAGCAGCACGCCCGTGGAGTCGAGCACCACGCGGGCCTCGCCTCCCGTGGAGGGCGTCAGCGTGCGGCCCTTCATGAACTCCTCGGCGTTGTCCGCGTAGTAGTCGTAGATGTCCGCCACGAGCTGCACCTCGGCCACGGACTGCGCCAGCGGCTTGCCCATCTCCTCGGTGATCAGGGCCGCGAGCTCGTCCTGGCGGTCGCGGTACAGCCCGGCCATGGTGTGCATCAGCCGCGCGCGCTCCGCCACCGGGACGGTGCGCCAGGAGGTGTACTCCCGGGCGGAACGGGCCACGGCATCGCGGATCTGCTCGTCCGTGGCGGTCTCGAAGGTCTTGACGGTCTCCCCGGTCGCGGGGTTGGTGGTTGCGTAAGCCATGGTCCCAGCGTATGGCGCGTCACACCTCGACGGCAGAGGGTTCACCCAGAGCGAGAGGACCCCACGACGCCGCACGGCCCGTTAGCGCGCACCCTGCGTCTCTCGGAGATCCCGCAGGCGCACGCCCCGCACGCCCCGCACGCCCCGAGCTGACCGGACACCGCACGCAGCGCCTGCTGCGCTCCCCCGGACCTTGACACCCCATGAGCTTCATATAAGACTTTCATTATGACGAGCGATGCACCCGGCCCCCTGGCCCCGTACCAGGAGGTCGCACGTCTGTTCTCCGCCCTGGCGAACCCGGCGCGCTGCGCCGTCGTGGACCGTCTGGCCCGCGAGCCCCGCTTCGTCGGAGAGCTGTCCCGGGAGCTGGACCTGTCCCAGCCCCTGGTCTCGCAGCACCTCAAGGTGCTGCGGGAGGCCCATCTGATCGAGGGGTTCAAGGACGGCCGTGTCACGCGCTACCGGCTTCTGGACGAGCACGTGGCCCACGTCTTCCGAGACGCCCTCCAGCACATGAAGGAGCACAGCGATGACTGCCACCACTGACGAGACCACCTGCAACTGCCCGAACTGCTCGGACACCTGCCAGTCCTGCACGTGCGAGAACTGCACCTGCGAGAACTGCAACCACGCGGCGTGACGTGGCCGGACGCGCGGGTGTCCACCCGCCGTCCCGTGCCACCTGCCGCACCGGACGGGCGGCACCCACGGGGGATCTCCACACGGAGGTCCCCCGTTCGCGTGTCCGCAGCCGTTCACGTGTCCCCAGCGACCGCGCGGGGCGCCACCACGGCCGGTCTCACGAACCGGAGCACGCGGCGATGGAGACAGCGGTGGAGGACGAGGCGGCGCGAGCATGACGGGCGCAAACCGGAACAATGGACGGGTGGGCGTCCACCCGTTGGACATTGGATGATCCGACCGCCGAGCCCCTTGCGCCCGGGCATACGATGATCGCAGACAGCCCTGTCCCCAGAACCCAGAGACCGCAGCGCACCCGAGCGCGTGAAAGGAATCAGATGAGCATCCACGACAAGGTTTCCGCCGTCCTCGAGGCCACGCCCAAGGGTCTGCTGATCAACGGCGAGTGGCGGGACGCCTCGGACGGCGGCACGTTCGACGTCGAGAACCCGGCGACCGGCGAGGTGCTGGCCACGCTCGCCTCGGCCACCGAGGAGGACTCCCGCGCGGCCATGGACGCCGCCGCGAACGCCCAGGAGTCCTGGGCCCGCACGAGCACCCGCGAGCGATCCGAGATCCTGCGCCGCGCCTTCGACCTGGTGCAGGAGCACAAGGAGGACCTCGCGCTGCTGATGACCCTGGAGATGGGCAAGCCGCTGAAGGAGGCCCAGGGCGAGGTGGTCTACGGCGGCGAGTTCCTGCGCTGGTTCTCCGAGGAGGCCGTGCGCCACTACGGCCGCTACGCGTCCACCCCCGAGGGCAACCTCAAGATGTTCGTGTCCCACAAGCCCGTGGGCCCGTGCCTGCTGATCACCCCGTGGAACTTCCCGCTGGCCATGGCCACCCGCAAGGTGGCCCCGGCGGTGGCCGCGGGCTGCACCATGATCCTCAAGCCCGCGCGCCTGACCCCGCTGACCTCGCAGTTCTTCGCCAAGCTCATGGTCGAGGCCGGGATCCCCGCGGGCGTGCTCAACGTGGTGTCCTCCAAGTCCGCGTCCAACGTCTCGGACCCGATCATGGCGGACCCGCGCCTGCGCAAGGTCTCCTTCACCGGCTCCACCCCCGTGGGCAAGCAGCTCATGAAGACCGCCACGGACCACGTGCTGCGCACCTCCATGGAGCTGGGCGGCAACGGCCCGTTCATCGTGTTCGAGGACGCGGACCTGGACAAGGCCGTGGAGGGCGCCATGGCCGCGAAGATGCGCAACATGGGCGAGGCGTGCACCGCCGCCAACCGCTTCCTGGTGCACGAGTCCGTGGCCGAGGAGTTCTCGCAGAAGTTCGCGGCCAAGCTCAAGGCGCTCAAGCCCGGCAACGGCCTGGAGGAGGACTCCACCGTGGGCCCCATGGTGGAGAAGAAGGCCCTGGACTCCGTCAACGAGTTCGTGCAGGACGCGCTCGAGAAGGGCGCGAGGGCCGTCGTGGGCGGCAAGCCCGTGGACGGGCCCGGCTACTTCTTCGAGCCCACCCTGCTCACCGGCGTGACCGAGGACTGCCGCGTGTTCCAGGAGGAGATCTTCGGCCCCGTGGCGCCCGTGACCACCTTCACGGACGAGGACGACGCCGTGCGCCTGGCCAACATGACCGAGTACGGCCTGGCCTCCTACGTGTTCACCGAGGACATCTCCCGTGCGCTGCGCATCGGCGAGCGCATCGAGTACGGCCTGCTGGGCCTGAACGTGGGAGTGATCTCCAACGCCGCGGCACCGTTCGGCGGGGTCAAAGAGTCCGGCGTGGGCCGCGAGGGCGGCGCCGAGGGCATCGCCGAGTACACCACCGTGCAGTACATGGGCATGCCCTCCCCCTGGGCCTGATCCCACCCGACACCGCGGGCCCGATCCGCCCGCACCGCACCCCGCGGCGCAGCGACGCGCCGCGCACCGCACGAAAGGACCACCAGAGATGGCAGAGATCGAGTACCGGCTCCCGCAGAAGCGCGAGCTCGTCACCAGCATTCCCGGGCCCAAGTCCCAGGCGCTCGCCGAGCGCCGCGCGCAGACCGTCGCGGCCGGCGTCGCCTCCTCCCTGCCCGTCTTCGCGGACGAGCTGGACGGCGGCGTGATCAAGGACGTGGACGGCAACCAGATGGTGGACCTGGGCTCCGGCATCGCCGTGACCTCCGTGGGCGCCTCCAACCCCAAGGTGGTGGCGCGCGTCCAGGACGCGGTGGCCAAGTTCACCCACACGTGCTTCATGGTCGCCCCGTACGAGGACTACGTGGCCGTGGGCGAGAAGATGGCGCAGCTGACGCCCGGATCCTTCGAGAAGCGCACCGCGCTGTTCACCTCCGGCTCCGAGGCCGTGGAGAACGCCGTGAAGATCGCGCGTGTGCACACCAAGCGCCAGGCCGTGGTGGTCTTCGACCACGCCTACCACGGGCGCACCAACCTCACCATGGCCATGACCGCCAAGGTGATGCCGTACAAGCAGGGCTTCGGACCGTTCGCCAACGAGGTCTACCGCGTGCCCATGTCCTACCCGTTCCGCGATCCCGAGGGCATGACGGGCGCCGAGGCCGCGAAGCGCGCGCTGACGATGGTGGAGAAGCAGGTGGGCGCGGAGAACGTGGCCGCCGTGGTCATCGAACCCATCCAGGGTGAGGGCGGCTTCATCGTCCCCGCCGAGGGCTTCCTTCCCGCCCTGTCCTCGTGGTGCCGTGAGAACGGCGCCGTGTTCGTCGCGGACGAGGTGCAGGCGGGCATCGCGCGCACCGGCGCGTGGTTCGCGTCCGAGCACGAGGGCGTGGAGCCGGACCTGGTGACGTTCGCCAAGGGCATTGCGGGCGGCATGCCGCTGTCCGGTGTGGTGGGCCGCACGGAGATCATGGACGCCGTGCACCCCGGCGGCCTGGGCGGCACCTACGGCGGCAACCCGGTGGCGTGCGCCGCGGCCCTCGGGGCGCTGGAGGCCATCGAGGAGTGGGATCTGGTGGCGCGCGCACAGGAGATCGAGAAGGTGATCCGCGAGGAGCTCGGCGCCGTGGCGGAGTCCTCCCCCGTGGTGGGCGAGCTCCGCGGCCGCGGCGCCATGATCGCGCTCGAGTTCGTGAAGCCCGGCACCACGGAGCCCCACCCGGACGCCGCCAAGCAGATCGCCGCGCGCTGCCTCGAGCAGGGCGTCGCCATCCTCACGTGCGGCACGTACGGCAACATCGTGCGCCTGCTCCCGCCGCTGGTCATCGACATGGACCTGCTGCGCGACGCCCTCGGCGTGTTCGCCGGGGCCATCGAGGAGGCGGGCGCCTGATCCTGCGGATCTGACGCCTCGCGCACCCTGACGGGCGGCCACCGGTTCTCCGGTGGCCGCCCGTTTGCGTGCCGCTCACGCTCCTGGCACGACGCCGCCGCGCCGCCCGGATCTGCTGCGGCACCGCGCTCGGGCCGGCACCGTTGCACCGCAGCTCGCCCGGACCTGCGGCGACGCCGCAGACCCACCCGAGGCTCGCGCGGCACACGTCACCACCGCCCACGCACCTTCTGTGGTACAACTCACCTATCCGCAGCCACTGTCGCCACCTCTCCTGCGGGTGAAAGGACCAGCCATGAGCACCGGCAAGGCACCACAGGGACCAGCACGGACCGGCAGCTCCGCCGCCGCGGGCGGGGACTCCCCCGAGATCACCCACAAGGCGCTGCGCTCCCGCCACGTCACCATGATCACGCTGGGCGGGATCATCGGCGCGAGCCTGTTCGTGGGCTCCGGCAACGTGATCCGCATGGTGGGCCCGGCCGCGGTGCTCTCCTACCTGCTGGGCGGACTGCTCGTGTTCCTGGCCATGCGCATGCTGGGCGAGATGGCCGCGTCCCGGCCCGCCGTGGGCTCCTTCATGGAGTACGCCCGCGTGGGCCTGGGCGACTGGGCCGGGTACTTCGTGGGGTGGCTCTACTGGTACTTCTGGGTGGGCGTGATCGCGTTCGAGGCCGTGGTGGGCGGATCGCTGCTCGCGGGCTGGTTCCCCGCGATGCCCGTGTGGCTGTGCTCGGTGGTCCTGCTGCTGGTCTTCACCGCCACCAACCTGATCTCCGTGCGCTCGTTCGGTGAGGTGGAGTTCTGGCTGGCGAGCATCAAGGTGGCCGTCATCGTGGCGTTCCTGGCCGTGGGAACCCTCTTCGCGTTCGGGCTGTGGCCGGGCGCCGACTTCTCGATCCCCAACCTGTGGGAGCACGGCGGCTTCGCGCCCCAGGGTGGCTGGGCCGTGATCTCGGGCGTGGCCGTGGTGATCTTCTCCTACTTCGGCACGGAGATCGCCGTGATGGCGGCCGCGGAGTCCGAGGACCCCGCCAAGGGCATCCGCCAGGCCACCGTGACCGTGGTGTGGCGCATCCTGATCTTCTTCGTGGGCTCCATCCTGCTGATCGTGACCATCGTGCCGTGGAACCAGCTGCCGGACCCGGACGAGCAGGCACCGTTCGTGTACGTCTTCGACCTCTTCGGGGTCCCGGGTGCGGAGATGATCATGAGCATCGTGATCTTCACCGCGGTGTGTTCGGTCCTGAACTCCGGACTGTATTCCGCAGCGCGCATGTTCTCGGCTCTCGCGGGCGAGGGACTGGCTCCGCGGATCGTGGCCCGCAAGTCCTCGAACGGCGTGCCCGTGGTGGCCGTGCTCGCTTCCACCCTGGGCGGCTACGCGGCGGTGTTCGTGAACTTCCTGGCCCCGGAGTCCGGGATCTTCGACTTCATCATGAACTCGGCCGGCCTCGTGGCCCTGTTCGTGTACGTGTTCGTGGCCATCACCCAGATGAAGCTGCGCTCGCAGATGAGCCCCGAGGAACAGGCCAACCTCAAGCTCAAGATGTGGCTGCACCCGTGGCTCGGCATCCTGGTGATCGTGGCGGTCGCCGGGATCGTGGTGGTCATGCTGGTCTCGGACGAGGCGAGCCGCACCCAGGTGTGGACGAGCCTCGTGGCCGTGGCCGTGCTGGCACTGTTCTGGCCGCTCGTGCGCCGCAACCTGCGCCGCCGCCGGAGCGCCGAGGCGGCGGAGCCCACCACGACGCCCACCGCCTGATCCCCCACCGCCCACCGACCGCGCGAGAGGATCCCGTGGCGCACTTCCCCACCCTGACCGAGACCGTGGCCGCCCTGCGCCGCGGCGAGACGACGAGCGAGGCACTCACCTCGGCGGCACTGGACCGCATCGACGCGCTGAACGAGCACCTGGGGGCGTTCGTGCACGTGGCACGGGACGCGGCGCTGGAGGGCGCCCGCGCCGCAGACCAGCGGCTGCGCTGCGGGGGGCTCCTCGGAGACTCTCGGGCACCGGCCTCCGAGCGGTCCGGCGGGTCCACCCGGCACGGCGGAACGCGTCCCTCCGTGGTCCCGCCCCAACACCACGCGGAAACGCCCGCCCTGCTGGGCGTCCCCCAGTCGCTCAAGGACGGGCACGACGTCGCCGGCATGCCCACCTCCTGGGGGTCCCTGACCACCCGCGGGGAGGACGGCACGGTCCCGCCCGCGGAGCAATCGGACGAGCTCGCGGCCACCCTGCAGGACAGCGGTGCCGTGCTGCTCGGCAAGACACAGGTGCCGGAGTTCCTGCTCAACTCCTACTCCGAGAACCGCATGTACCCAGCAGCGCGCAACCCCTTTGCGCTGCACTGCTCCCCGGGTGGGTCCTCCGGCGGCCAGGCCGCCGCAGTGGCCGCGGGCATCCTCCCCGCGGCCATCGGCTCGGACGGCGGCGGGTCCGTGCGGATCCCCGCGGCGGCGTGCGGGCTCATCGGGCTCAAGCCCAGCCGAGGACGGGTGCCCAGCAGCGACGCGCTGTCGAACGTCGGGCAGCTGGGGGTCAACGGGCCGATCACCCGCACCGCCGCGGACGCCGCCCTGCTCCTGGACGTGCTGTGCCACACCCCGGGCCACGAGCGGATCGACCGGCCCGTGGTGGCCGCGCCCGAACCGTCGTTCTCGCGGGTCGTGGAGCGCGCCCTGGAGGGGGATGCGCCGTGGGACCAGCGGCCGCTGCGCATCGGGGTGAGCACGGCCTCTCCGTTCGACGCCACGTACGAGATCACGGTCTCCCCCGAGGCGCGGTCGGCGCTGGCCGAGGGGATCCGCCTGCTCGAGGCGCTGGGCCACACCGTGGAGGACGCGGAGATCCACTACGACCCCGCGTACCCCGAGGCGTTCTCCCGGCTGTGGACCACGGCCATGGGCCAGCTGCCGCTGAACGGCGCCGAGCACCTGCTCACCGGGCTGGCCCGCTCGTTCCGCGAGCGCGCCCTGTCCCGCAGCGCGGTGGAGCTCGCGGACGCCTTCGCCGTGCTGCGCGGGATCGAGGCGGACCTCATCCGCCAGTTCTCCCGCTTCGACATGGTCCTCACCCCCGCCCTGGCCATGCCGCCGCGGCCCGTGGGGTGGTTCCACGAGGGCTTCGACATCGCGGATCCCGCGGGTGCGGAGCAGGACTACATGCGCCAGTGCCAGTACACGCCGTGGACCTCGGTGGTGAACGTGATCGGGCTGCCCGCGATCACGGTACCCACCACGTGGCGCACCCCCGAGACCGGCGACTACCCGGGTCCGGTCCCCATGGGAATCCAGCTCGTGGGGCGCGCGTCCGGTGAGGCGCAGCTGTTCGCGCTGGCCGCCCAGCTGGACCCGCCCACGACGCCGCACGCCCGCCTCGTCGCCTGAGCGTGCCTCCGCGCGCGGGAGGTGGCCGTGCGGCGTCGTCGTCCGCCGGGGCGGGGCCGAGGCCCGAAACCGAGCGGCGCACGGCCTGACGGGGCGCGCTTTCGGGACTAGGTTGGGGGCATGACCAACCGTGCGGGCACCGTTGCCCAACCCAGTGACCTCGTGGACATCGACGACCTCGTGGCGGCATACTTCGACCGCGCCCCGGATGCCGGGAACCCGGACCAGCGGGTGGCGTTCGGAACCTCCGGGCACCGCGGCTCCTCGCTGAAGACCTCGTTCAACGAGGACCACATCGCGGCGATCACGCAGGCGATCGTGGAGTACCGCGCCGGGCAGGGCATCACCGGCCCGCTGTTCATGGGCAAGGACACCCACGCGCTGTCCGGGCCCGCGCAGGACACGGCGCTGCAGGTGCTCGCCGCCAACGGTGTGCACACGCTGCTGGACGCGCGGGACGGGTTCACACCCACCCCGGCGCTGTCCCACGCGATCCTCACGTACAACGCCTCCCAGCCGGAGGACCGCGCGGACGGGATCGTGATCACCCCGTCCCACAACCCGCCCACGGACGGCGGCTTCAAGTACAACCCCCCGCACGGCGGCCCCGCGGACACGGACGCCACCGGGTGGATCGCGGACCGCGCCAACGAGCTCATCGAGGCGGGCCTGGAGGGCGTGCGGCGCGTGTCCCTGGAGGACGCGAAGGCCGCGGAGACCACCGGGACGTTCGACTTCCTGGACAGCTACGTCTCCGCGCTGCCGGAGATCATCGATCTGGAGGCCATCAAGGCCGCAGGCGTGCGCATCGGCGCGGACCCCATGGGCTCGGCGTCGGTGGCGTACTGGCAGGAGATCGGCGAGCGCTTCGGACTGAACCTGGAGGTGGTGAACCCCACCGTGGACCCGCAGTGGGCGTTCATGACCCTGGACTGGGACGAGAAGATCCGCATGGACTGCTCCTCCCCCTCCGCCATGGCCTCGCTCATCGGCGCCCGGGACAAGTACGACATCGCCACGGGCAACGACGCCGACAGCGACCGCCACGGGATCGTGACCCCGGACGCCGGGCTCATGAACCCCAACCACTACCTCGCGGTGGCCATCGACTACCTCTACCGCACGCGCGACGGCTGGCGCGGCGACGCCGGGGTGGGCAAGACCCTGGTGTCCTCCTCGATCATCGACCGCGTGGCGCAGTCCCTGGGCCGGCGCCTGGACGAGGTGCCCGTGGGCTTCAAGTGGTTCGTGCCCGGACTGCTGGACGGCTCCATCGGTTTCGGCGGGGAGGAGTCCGCGGGTGCCTCGTTCCTGCGCCGGGACGGCTCCGTGTGGACCACGGACAAGGACGGCATCATCCTGGCGCTGCTCGCCGCGGAGATGACCGCGACCACCGGCACAACCCCCTCGCAGCGCTACCGCGAGCTTACCGAGCAGTTCGGGGACCCGGTGTACCAGCGGATCGACGCCCCGGCGAACCGCGAGCAGAAGGCCGCCCTCAAGAAGCTCTCCGCGGAGCAGGTCACGGCGGACACCCTGGCCGGTGAGCCCATCACCGCCAAGCTCACGGAGGCCCCCGGCAACGGCGCGGCGATCGGCGGGCTCAAGGTCACCACGGAGAACGCGTGGTTCGCGGCCCGGCCCTCCGGCACGGAGGACGTCTACAAGATCTACGCCGAGTCCTTCAAGGGTGAGGAGCACCTGAAGCAGGTGCAGCAGGAGGCCAAGGCTCTGGTGGACTCGGTCATCGGCTGAGTGCCACGGTGCGGGGCTCCCGCACCGGCTCGCTGCGCAGGAGCCGCTGAGCGGTACGGGGTTCTCCCGTGCTGCTCGGCGGCCCTTCGTCGTGTCCGGGCGGCGCAGACGCTTGTGCGTGTCGGAGCGTTGTGCTGTGATGTTCCCGGATCAAGAAGCCCGACCATCAGCCCTCCGGCTGGTCGGCTGGCAACCGGTTGTTCGCACCCGGTGCCCCCGGAGGAAGATCCGCCGCCCGGCACCCGCCGCGCGGAAGTCTGCGAAAGGTCACCATCATGAGCAACTCCGCTCCCACTCCCGAACACCCGTGCGTCCACATGGACGGGGATTCCGCCTGCCGGAGCTACCGCCCGGGGCACAACGCGCACTACATCCAGTCCCGCCTGGCCGTCGAGAACCAGGACCGGTGGGTCCGGGTGGAGCTGGGCGCCCCGCACGGGAACACGGTGCAGGCCACGTTCCCGGACGGCGGCACCCGGACCTGGTGGTGCCACGACCCCGCCCTGCTGGAGCGGTTCCACACGCTGCAGCACAGCGGGGCCGCGGCGTCGTTCGACCCCGGGACCTCGCTCGCCAGCGTGCCGAGCTCGCAGAGCAGGCTCGCCCTGCTGCACCCGGCGGTGGTCGACGGGCAGTGACGATCCCGCGGTGATCCAGGGAAGTACCGGGTGGGCGGGCGCCACGTCCTGCCCACCCGGTTCCTCCCGTGGCCCGAACGGCCGGTGGGACGTGCTGTAGTCGCGTTCCACCGGCTTCTGCCGCTGGACACGCCGTCGTCACATGGGAACACGCCGCACGGGTGCTGTTGCGGGTCGGTGAGCTTGGCTATCTAATGAAGATCGACCCCCGCGACCCCAGGACGATCCCTTGCGGCGGGGGCAGACACTCAAGGATGAGCACCCCGCATGAGGCACACCCCCGCCCACCCGGACCCCCTCGCGGTCCTCGGACCGTCCAGCGTGCTGCAGGCCGAACCCTGGCAGCACTTCCAGGCCGGTCTCTCGCGACGCACCCACGCCCTTGACGGCACGGGGTGGCACGCGCTCGTGATCGAGGAGCGCTCCCGGGCCGGGGCGGTCTGGTACGCCCCCTACGGACCGGTCCTGGCCCACCCCGAGGTTCTGCCGGAGGCGTTGCGCGAGCTGCGCACCGCCGCACGCGAGCACTCCGTGGCCTGGTTGCGGGTGGAGCCGCAGGTGCCGTCCCCGGTCGGCACCCCCTTCGCCGCGGCCGTGCAGCAGCAGAACGCCACGGCACCCTCGCTCGGCGCGGCACTGCGCGCCCTCGGAGCGCGGCCCGCCCCGCGTGACATCCAGCCCGCGTACACGCGGTGGGTGGATCTCGCCCGCGAACCGCAGGAGATCCTCGCGGCCATGACGGGCACCAACCGCAACCTGTGGCGGCGCCACCGGGACAAGGGTCTCACTCTGGCCTCGGACTCCCATCCGGACGCCGCCGAGGCCGTGATCGACCTGCAGCACCGCACCGCCGGGCGAAAGGGCTTCACGGCGCACAGCGAGGACTACCTCCGCAGCGCCGCCCGCAGCCTGGGGGCCACGGGGAACTGCACGGCCTACACCAGCTCCGTGGACGGCACCGTGGTCAGCGCGCTGCTGACGTACGACTCCCCGACCACGCGGATCTTCGCCCACTCGGGCATGGACGCGAGCGTTCGCAAGCTGCGCCCCAACCAGCCGCTCATCGCCCAGGCGCTGCTCGACGCCGCCGAGCAGGGTCTCGCGATCGGCGACCTCTTCGGAATTGCCCCGCTGAGCGATCCCACCCACCCGTGGACCGGGTTCAGCGCCTTCAAGCGATCCTTCGGCGGCGCGGACGTGGCACTGGGCGGCACGTGGGACGTTTCCGTCAGCGCCCCCCGCTACATGGCCTACCGCGCCGCGCGCCGCGCGCGGGACGAAGCGGGCTCGGCGCGCACGCGCGCCCGGGTGGCGGCGGCCCGCGTCCGTGCCGGGCTGACCTCCGGAAAGCAGGCGGGAGAGACCTCGCCCAGCGGGAAGTAGCCGCGCGGAGGGGCCAGGGGGTCAGCCCACCGGGTTCTCGGGGTCCCAGGCCCGGGAGTAGAAATCGGCGGAACGCGAGTCCAGCAGCTGCTGGTACTCCTCGGGGTCCATGGCCTGCGCCGAGCCCTGGGGAGGCTGCTGCTGCCGGACGGACGTGCCCAGGCCCGCGGCGCCGTCGTGCACCGAGAGACCCGCCGCCTCCAGGAGGGTGGGGTACATGCTGAGCTGGTCCGCGCCGGCCCGCAGGGGCTGCTCGGCGGTCTCACCAGGGATCCACACGCGGTTGAACACGGTGCGGTTGGGGTGGTGGTCCAGCTGCTCGTGGAACGCGTCCCCGGCGCTCATGTGCTTGAGGTGGTCGCCCATGATCACCACGGAGGTGTCCTCCAGGTAGCCCTGGGCCTTCATGTGCTCCACGAACCCGGCCACCTGGGTCATGGAGCACGCGAACACGGAGGTCACCTCGTTCTGGGTGTCCACGTCGCAGGAGTTGTAGATGTGGACCGGTTCGTGGGTGTCCAGGGTCAGCATGGACAGGTTGAACGGCTGGCCCGTGCGCTCGTACTCGGCGTGCAGGCGGTCCACCTCGTCCTTGGCGTGGGCCATGAGGCGCTCGTCGCTCAGGCCCCAGTCGCTGCGGAAGTTCTCCGGGGGCTCGCCCGCCGCGCGCCAGTCCTCCAGGCCCTTGTCCTCGGTGTAGCCGTGGGTGCGCAGGAACGTGTCCTTGCCCGCGAAGGAGGAGTTGGCCCCGCCCAGGAACGTGTTCGTGTACCCGTGGTTCTGCAGGACGTCCCCCAGGCAGGTCACGCCACCCAGGTACTGCTCCTGCCCGGCACCGATGTCACCGGAGCTGCCGTTCCCGGCCTCCTTGAGCGGGATGCCGCACTGGGTGGAGGCGATCCCGGCCATGGTCCAGCCGCCACCCTCGTACTGCTGGAAGTCCTCGACGCTGCGCCACCCGTCCTCGGGCCGGGTGACCTCCTCGAGCGGCGCGAAGGCGTTCTTCTCGAACAGCTCCTCGTCCGCGAGCGTGGCCTCCCCGGACTCCAGGTAGATGACCACCAGGTTGCGCTTGTCCGCGTCACTCGTGATGGTGGGCTGGACGTACTTGGAGCCGATGTCGTGCGGGGACTTCACGGCCTTGACGTACTGGGGCAGGTCCACCGCGGACGCGAAGCTCGTGCTCCCCGCCACGAACACCGCAGCCACGGTCACGGCGGAGGCGCAGCGCACGACGCCGCGCGGGGCCCTGGTGGACTGCCCGCGCCGGGCCCGGCGCAGCCACGCGCGCCGGGCGAGGGCGATGCCCACGGTGACCAGGACGGGAAGAACCCCGATGACCAGCACGGAGATCCACACCACGGACCCGCCGCCACCGTCCGTCTGCACGGACATCAGGTTCATGCGCATCTGTCCCACCGAGATCTGGCCCCAGTAGTGCCGGATGATCCCACCCGCTGCCAGCAGGGTGAGCCCCAGCCAGATCAGGCCGTAGCACAGCCCGCGTCCCGTCCAGCGGCCCACCCGCCTGCCCACGCGCAGAAAACCCTCGGACATGTTGTGGACCTCGTGTTCCTGGATCATCCGGTGCCAGCCCGCACCGCCGCGGCCCGGGCATGGTGTGCCGCCGCGTTCGCATTCGTGTTCCTTCAAGAGTAGGACATGTTCCGGTCATCCGCTGTTCACCTTGCAGTCCGGCGGCAGCACATGACGGACCGGTGGTGCGGGCGGTCCCGTTCAGCCTGCGCGGGTGAGGGACTGCACCCAGACGGCCTCCGCAACCAGGATGCCGAGGTCCACGGCATCCCGGCCGGGTGCGTCCGTGCCCGCCGCAGCGGGAGATGTCTGTGTCTGCCGGCCGGCGGGCGAGCCGCCCCCGGGAAGGTGACCGTCCGGCGTCGTTCCCCCTGCGGCCACGCGCACCCGCACCGTGGCGCTGCGGGCGGGGCCCGGGAGAACCTGCAGCACCGTGCCCGGCCGGATTCCTGCTTCCGCGAGGATGCGCAGGGTCTCGGGGCTCTCGTCCGAGACGCGCGTGACCCGCACGGGCTCCGGGTGGGTGACGTCCGCGAGCGGAACGGCCAGGGCGGGAGTGACCACCCCGTCCCGAGAGGGGATCGCATCCCCATGCGGGTCCTCGGACGGGTGGCCGAGCTTGGCATCCAGGCGGTCGATGAAGCGGTCGGTGACGGCGTGCTCGAGGACCTCGGCCTCGTCGTGGATCTCGTCCCACGCGTAGCCCAGCTCGGTGGCCAGGAACATCTCGAGGATCCGGTGGCGGCGCACCATGTGCACGGCCACGTCACGGCCCTCGGGCGTCAGCTCCACCACCCCGTAGGCGGGCCGGGTCACCAGGCCCTGCGCGGTGAGCTTCTTCAGCGCCTCCGAGACGGTGGAGGGCGCCAGGCCCATCCGCGCCGCCAGCGACGTGGTGGTCACCCGCTCCGGCTCCCACTCACCCAGCCGCCAGATGGTCTTCAGGTAGTCCTGGGTGGACGGGCTCAGCTCTGCGGGGTGCACGGGATCAGGCTAACGGCCCGTGGCACTCAGCGCGGTGTACTCGTCCCGCACTTGCAGGCCCGTGCGAACCTCCTCCAGCGCGGGTTCGAGGAACGTGGTGCGGTATGTGGGATCCGTGCCGATGCTCACGATGAAGTTCAGCGCGCTGAACGCGGCCAGCACCATGCACACCTGCACCAGGGGCTTGGTCACCGGAAGGTCCGCGAAGACGCCGCCGAACTGGGCGGGTGGACTGCCGATCCACTGTGTGGCGGTCTCCGGAGAGACGGACAGGACCCCGAAGACCACGTAGAACACGAAGACCACCACGCCCAGCAGGGTCACCTGGATCAGGCTGATGAGCACGCACATGGCGGTGATGTTCGCCCGTTCCAGGGGACGCAGGTCCTGCCCGCTCTCCCGGGCGTCGTAGGCGCGGATGATGCCCGAGATCTCGTCCTTGGCGTTCAGGGTGGCCAGGGCCACGCCGAGAGCCCCCATGACCCCCACGATCGCCCAGGTCCGCCCCATGGACAGCTGCGCCACCACCTGCCAGATCTCCGCGTTGAAGAAGGAGAACAGCAGGGCGAGCATCAGGATGGGCAGCACCCGCCCGATCATGGAGCCCAGGTGGCTGAGCTCCCGCGCCGCCCGGCGGGACGCCCAGGACATCACGGATCCCACGCCCCAGTACGTGGCCAGCAGGATGACGGCGAGCACGACCACCACGTCTGTCAACGACGTGCCCTCCGAGCTGCCGTGCAACCAGGGCAGAGCGAGAATCGCGGCGATCAGGAGCACCCCGATCCCACCGCTCACTGCGAACGGCAGCCGGGGCAGCAGCAGCTGGGCAAGCCACCACCCCACGGGGAATGCCAGCACCATGAGCAGTCCCGCCCCCACAGCCACCAGCTGGCTCTCCGTCGGATTCACCAGGTCCCCGGCGGTCGTGTGCTCGACGCCCGCCACGAGCAGGTTCATGCCCGCCAGGAGAAGCAGAGCACCCACCAGCGCGGGAGCGCTGCGGGACACGATCCTGGCCACACGGGCGCGCGGTTCGAGGACCAGGGGAAGACCGCGCTGGCGCAGCTCGCTCTGCAGGGCATGGGCGCGCGGTTCTGAGGTCCTCAGGTGACTGGGCATGGGTTCATCTTGGCGGACAGGCGGCGGGGGAGCCAGTAGCGGCGCGGTTCACGCCGTGACGGTCGCCAGCACGCCACCACGTCGCCACGTCGCCACGTCATTTCGAGCGCAGCACCTACGCCCCCTCGCCCCGGGCCGCGGCCGCGATCAACGACCGCGGCTCTTCAGCTGCCGTAGCAGCGTCGCGATGAGGTCCTGCTCCTGCAGGCTCGGATCCTCCGCCTGTGTGAACTCCTGTCCAGTCATCCCGTCCCCCTGGCGGCGGTTCTGGGGCGGTTCGAGGCCCTCGATCAGGATGGCCTCCATGGTGGCCACCACCAGGTCCGTGCCGAAGTTCGACCCGGCCTCACCCAGCAACCCGGTGCTCAGCACGGGACGCAGGCCGAACCACGAGAACCTGTCCCACCGGCCCGACAGCCGGTCCTTGGTGTGCTCCGCGAGGCGTGCCCCGAGCCTGGGACTGGACACGCGTCCGGCGTAGATGGTTCGCGCACCGTCGTGGAGCAGGTAGACCCCGATCTGCCGGGCGAAGTCGGTGGGATCCTCGTCCTGGGACTGGCGGCCCAGCACCCTGACCGCGTTCGAGCCCACGGACCAGTCCACCAGGTCGCGGCGCCAGAACATCCCGAAGGCCGTGATGAGGCCGGCATCATCGTGCTGGGCGTCGGACGTGCCAGAAGGACCACCCGTTGGTCTCCTTCCCCATCCGCACGGCGCGGGCCGCTCCGGACGGCGTGCCGTAGGAGGCATCCTCGTACAGGACTGATCCGTCGGCCGTGAGTGCCGCCTTGGCCGGCCACTTGCGGGAGGTGGATTCGAGCTGTTCCCCGGGGGACAACAGGTCGTGTTCGATCAGGTCTTTCAAGGTGGCCATGCGTTCCCCAGCTGCAGTCGTTCGATGTGCTGTCCTCACCGTAACGGCCCCGGCTCGGGCAGCACTGCAACGGCAGCTGCCCGCGACTCCCTGGGCTCAGCCTGCGGTCATCTCACACGGCCCCCGGCAGCCCCTCCACGATCTCCATGGTCCGCACGCTCACCGTGGTCACGCGCTTGACGAGGTCCACGATGTAGCGGTGGTTCTCGTGCTCCAGCGCCCAGTCGTTGGGGTCGTTCACGATCCCCGACGCCTTGTCCGTCTTCACCCGGTACCGGTCCAGCAGCCACTCCAGCCCGGAGCGCGAGCCCAGCATGTACTCGTGCGCCGCCTCCGGGATGCCGCTGAGCGTGATGTTGCCGTTGTACACGATCACCGAGCGGTCCTTGGACCTGCCCGTGCCGCCCCAGCGCATCGTCGTGACCCGGTAGAACGCCGGGTCGGACTCGTCGCCCGTGCTGTGGGACTCGGTCAGCGGGTACGGCTCCACGGTCTCGTAGCCGATGTGCAGGTCCATGAGCTCGCGCCCCGCCCGCGCGTACGCCCGGAAGTCCTCGGCGGAGCCCGGCAGCGGGATGCGCGGCAGCTGCCGCTTGAGGTCCGCCGCGTACTTCTGCCGGTAGCGCGGATCGTGCAGCTGCGCGTACACGCTCGCGAAGATCTCGTCCTTGCTCACGCCCTCCCCGAAGGCCTCGGTGTAGCGCGCCAGGGTCTCGTCCGTCACGTTGTCGAGCCGCCGGTAGCCACCCACGACGACGCCGCTCTCGCCCCCGCCCAGCCCCAGGTCCAGTTCCGTGGGATTCTCGTTCTCGGCGGGTGTGTCGAGGGGTTCGTAGGTGTAGCGGGGGAAGAACTGGCCACCTTGGCCATAAAAGTTGAGATCGGGAATGGCATCAGTCATCAGAACACAGAGTTCCATGTTCGTGCCGCCCGTATTGGCGTAGAACCCGTAGTTCTCGTGCTCCGGGGTCGGGAACATCTTGGGCAGCTGATACCGGCGTTCGTTGAGGTGCTTATCGAAGTAAACCACCTGCTTGCTGAATGGGCGATAAGCGCTGCGGCGAATCATTGACTCCTGGAACTCAAGTCGCCGATGTGCGGCAATGTCACCCAGCAACCCACTGGACCAGCTGATTCGCTGAGGATCGTAGGTGACGCCTGCCTTTGCTTCTCTCAATTTATCTGCGGCGGATGTGCCAACCGGTCTTACTTCCTTAGCCATCTCATTGAAGTATTCGATGGTGGATCGAACTTTTCGACTCAGCGCCTTCTGCGAGTAGCTGAAGCACCATGCATCGCGACCCGTCGCCACTCCGCGACTATACGCAGTTAGTACCGGAGGGACACTTGAGCTTCCATCTCGGTTTCCCAGCGGCGCGTACTCCTGAAACTCGTCCGTGGACTGGTTGAGCCACTCCCCCTTGGCGTTGGGCTCCAGGGTCTGCCAGCCCTCGTCGCTCAGCCCCGCCGTGTGGATGATGTCCAGCTTCTCCTCGCGGGAGAGGTAGTCCCCGATGTCCCGGTAGTGCAGCTCGCAGTCCCCGGTGTGCGCGGGGTCCTTCACCGCGAGCAGCACGGCCACCGTGGCACGGCTGCCGCTGCCGAAGACCTTGCCGCCCTCCTTGCGGGACTGCTCTCCCGCGGTGCGCTGGTTGCCCCGGAAGTTGAACACGTGCAACCGGTCGAAGTCCCGCACCAGCGACTTCCGGATGCCGTCCGCCGAGTTGCCGTCGATGTACCCGCCGTTGGTCACGTAGGCCAGGATGCCCCGGTCCCCGATCCGGTCGGAGCCCCAGCGCAGGGCGCGCACGTAGGAGTCGTAGAGGCTGTTCTTGTTCTGCCCGCTTCCCAGCGCCGCGTACGTGTCCCTGATCCGGGCGTCGAGCGTGGGGTAGGCCAGGTTCGCGTTGTTGTCGTTCGCGCTCGTCTGCCCCACCGAGTACGGCGGGTTGCCCACGATCACGCGGATGTCCGCGTCCAGCTGCTTCTGCGCGCGGGAGTTGTTGCCCGTGAACACCTCGCTGTCGATCACGTCCCGGTCCTCGGACATCTGGAACGTGTCCCCCAGCACGATCCCCCCGAACGGGACGTACATCCCGCCCTGCACACCGTGGTACGTGGCCTCGATGTTGATCGCGGCAATGTAGTAGGCCAGCAGCATGATCTCGGTGGCGTGCAGCTCCTCCGCATACTTGCGCGCGAGGTCGTGGGGTTCGATGATCCCGGACTCGATGAGCCGCACCATGAACGTGCCGGTTCCCGTGAACGGGTCCAGCACGTGCACGTCCCGGTCCGTGAGCCCCACGCCGAAGTGCCGGCGGGAGAGCTCGTCCACCGAGCGCAGGATGAAGTCCACGATCTCCACCGGGGTGTACACGATCCCCATGGCCTCCGCCTGCTTGGGGAACGCCTTGGTGAAGAAGTTCTCGTACAGCTCCGTGATGATCTGCTGCTTGCCTTCCGGGTTGTCGATTCCCGTGGCCCGGCGCCTCACGCTGTCGTAGAAGGACTGCAGCGTGGCGGTCTCGGACTCCAGGTTGTTCCCGGCCAGCGTGTCCACCATCCGCTGCATCACCACGGACACCGGGTTGTGCGCCGCGAAGTCGTAGCCCTCGAACAGCGCGTCGAACACCGGCTTGGTGATCAGGTGCTGGGACAGCATGGAGATCGCGTCCGTGGCGGAGATGCCGTCGTTCAGGTTGGCTCGCAGCGCCGCCACGAACGTCTCGAACTGCTCCGCGACCTCCGGGGAGGGGTCCTGGGTGACCAGGGCGGTGATCCGCTCGGTGTGCCTGGCCGCCACCTCCGCAATGGTCGCGGACCAGTTCTCCCAGTACTCGCGGTCCCCCACCTTCTGCACGATCTTGGCGTAGATGGCGTCCCGCCACTCCTGCGCGTTCTCGAACGGCAGCTCCAGCACGGTCTGCTCGCCGTGCTCGCCCGTGGGGACCACCACCGTGGAGTCGTCGTCCACGGTCACCGGGATCACGTCCAGGCGGTCGTCCCGGTCCTGGTTGAGGTCGATGTGGTTGACCATCGCCTCGAAGCGGTCGTCGTGCGAGCGCAGCGCGTTGAGCACGGACCAGATGACCTTGTACTTCTTGCTGTCCTTCAGCGCGGCCTCCGGAGCCACCCCGGAGGGGATGCCCACGGGCAGGATGATGTACCCGTAGTCCTTGTTCTTGGCCCGGCGCATCACCCGCCCCACGGACTGCACCACGTCCACCTGCGAGTTGCGGGGGTTGAGGAACATCACCGCGTCCAGGCTGGGCACGTCCACGCCCTCGGACAGACACCGTGCGTTGGTGAGGATGCGGCACTCGCCCTGCTCGGGCTCCGCCTCCAGCCACCGAAGCTTGCTACCCCGCTGCGCCACATTCATGGTGCCGTCCACGTGCTCGGCACGGAGCAGCAGATCCTGCGGGTTGTCCTGCGTGAGCTGCTCGCTCACCCGCTCCAGGGCGTCCGCCACGCGCTGCGACTCCCGGATGTTCGCGGCGAAGGCCACCGCGCGCCGCATGGGAGCCGGGGCACCCGGGCGCGGAGCGGCGTCGTCGTCCTTGCCGCCCGGGGCGGAACCGCGCGTGGACAGGCCCTTCCAGCAGCCGACCATGCGGGCGACGTCGTCAATGCTGAGCTGGCCGTCCTCGTCCGTGAGCAGCTCCTGGAACTGGCGCGTGATCGCGGCCTCGTCCACGGCGAGCACCAGGACCTTGTAGTCGCTGAGCAGACCGCCCTCCACGGCCTCCCCGAAGCCCAGGCGGTGGAACTCGGGGCCGAACAGCGCCTCGTCGTCCATGGACGCGACCACCACGGAGTTCTCCTCCGCCTTCTTCCGTGTGCCCTCGTCGAACACGCGCGGCGTGGCCGTCATGTAGAGGCGCTTGGTGCCGCGGATGAAAGACTGGTCGTGCACGCGCACGAACGCGGAGTCCTCCTGGCCGGCCAGCGTGGCGCCGGTGGTGCGGTGGGCCTCGTCGCAGACGATCAGGTCGAAGTCCGGCAAACCCATCTGCTGCGCCTGGTGCAGCACGTCGATGGACTGGTACGTGGAGAACACCACGGTGCGGCCCGCGTAGTCCGGAAAACGGTTGAGCTGGGTGATCAGGCGCTCGGCGCTCGTGGTGGCCGGCAGCGCCAGGTCCGTGGAGGAGATGTCATCCGCGGTGCTCTTGCCCACCTTCACGTCCGAGCACACCGCGAACGCGCGGAACTCCTGGGAGGCGTCCCGCTTCCACTCGGTGAGCGTCTGCGAGAGCAGGGAGATGGAGGGCACCAGGAACAGCACCGTGGCGTTCTGCGGGGTCTGCTCCTGCATGATCTGCAGCGAGGTGTACGTCTTGCCCGTGCCGCACGCCATGATGAGCTTGCCGCGGTCGTGGCTCTCGAACCCCTCCTTGACCGCCGCCATGGCCTGCAGCTGGTACGGGCGCGGGGACTTGCCCTCGTCCGTCCGGACCATGTGCTCCGGCTGATCCAGGTTGAACTGGGACCAGTCGATGGGCGCGTCCGCGAGCTGGGCCAGCCCCACCGTGGACCACGGCTTGTCCAGGTTGTCGATGGTCTTGCGGGTGTTGCCGCCCAGCTCCTTGAGGGACGTGGAGACCATGAGCCGCTCACCGAACTCAGCCGTGGCGGAGGCGGAGATGAAGGAGTCGATGTCCCCCTTGGCGATCACCTTGTCCGGATCCTTGAACTTGCACTGGATCGCCACCTTCTCGCCCGTGTCCGCACGGACCCCCACCAGGTCCACGCCGATGTCCGAGCGGTTGCCCCGCTCCGGGTACTCGTTCCACAGCCACACCTTGGAGAACGAGTACGCCTGGTCCGTGAGCAGGTAGGACCGCATCAGCCGCTCGAACTTGTCCCCGCGGTCACGGGTGTCCAGCGCCCCGTAGTAGAGCTTGTCGAGCAGTTCACCGAATGCGTCCTGGGTCATGCCGATCATTATTCATGGACCCCCGGGCGGGTCCGAGGACCCACGCCGGGCCGATGCGGCGGAAGCCCGGAGCCCGTGTCGCCACTCCCCTCAGAAAAAAGTGCAGCTTTTGCCACATCCGCAGCGGATTTTGGCAAAAGCTGCACTTAGTCCTCGGCGGCCCGCCGGACGGGGCACCTCCCCTCACTCGTACGTGTAGAACCCCTGCCCCGAGCTGCGGCCCATGTGGCCCTGGTCGATGAACTCCCGCTTCACGCGCTCCGCGACCCGCTGGGACTCCTCGGTTCCGGCGTTCATGTTGATTTGGTAGTACGTCTCCATGCCCACGTGGTCCAGGATCTGGAACGGACCCAGCGGTGAACCGGTGGCCGTTCGCCAGGTCCGGTCGATGTCCTCCGCCTCCGCGATGTCGTTGACCCACAGGTGCGACGCCGCCGTGAGGAACGGGACCAGCAGGGTGTTGAGGATGTAGCCCGCCTGCTCCTTCTGGATGTGGATGGGCACCATCCCGATCTCTTCCGCGAACCGCAGCACGGCCTGCACCGCCGCGGGGTCCGTGCCCGCGTGGCCCATGACCTCACCCGTGTTGTTGCGCCACACCTCGTTGGCGAAGTGCAGCGCCAGGAACCGCTCCGGGTGGCCCGTGGACTGCGCGATGTCGCTGGGCAGCAGCGTGGACGAGTTGGTGCAGAACACCGTCTTCCCCGGCGCCGCCTCCCCGATCTGCGCCCACACCTTCTTCTTCAGCTCCAGGTTCTCCGGGACCGCCTCGATCACGATGTCCGCGTCCGCGAGCGCCGCCGCCAGGTCCGTGGTCCCGCTCAGCCGGGACGTCGCGGCCTCCAGCTGCTCGGGCGTGGCCGCCATGTCCCGCGTGTACAGCAGGGACAGCTTCTCCCACTTGCCGGGCAGCGCACCGACAATCTCCTCGCTGATGTCGTACACGGTCACGGTCTTGCCGAAGTACGCCGCCTGGAACGCGATCTGCGATCCCAGCACCCCGGATCCGATCACCGTGACGTTGGTCAGTTCAGCCATGATGTTCCCCCACTCCTGTGTGAGTCACGCTCGCGCGAGTCGGCCTCCGCGGGCCCGAGGACCACGGGCGTGGCCCCCGTCACTCACCGTACTCGCCCGTAGCTTTTCCGCCAGGGGCCGAGGACGCCGCACGGCCGCCTCCCCCGGCACCCTCACCACCGCGCGCACGTGGTCCGGCGAGCACCCCATCCTCGCGCGGTTCCCGCAGCACGGCCTCGTAGGCCTCGGTTCCGCACCGAGTGCCACCCCGGGGGCGCCGCTCACCGTCACAGCCCCGCCGGCCCCGCCGCCTCTCCCCGCCCGCGCACTAGAATCCTCGGGGCGGCATCCACGGTCCGCCCAGGACAAGGAGCACCCATGAGTTCGCCGGTTTCCCCCGACCACACTCCGCCCACGCGGGACGAGCAGCACGAGCCGCGCGAGCAGGACCGGCGCGGCGGCGTCGCGGACCGCCTGGGCCTGAACTGGCGGCTGCACGGGGACGGCAAACACGTGGCCCCGGGGGACGTGGTGACCCCGCGGGAGCGGCTGGCGTGGCCGCGGACCATCTCGATCGGCGCGCAGCACGTGGTGGCGATGTTCGGCGCCACGTTCCTGGTGCCGCTGCTCACGGGCTTCCCGCCGGCCACCACGCTGTTCTTCTCGGGCATCGGCACGGTGGTGTTCCTGGTCATCACGGCGGGACGGGTGCCCAGCTACCTGGGGTCCTCGTTCGCGTTCATCGCCCCGATCACCGCGTCCGTGAACCAGTACGGTCCGGGCGGCGCGCTGGGCGGCGTGATCATGGCCGGTGCGGCGCTGTTCCTGATCGGCGTGATCGTGCAGGTCGCGGGCACGGGGTGGCTGCAGAAGCTCATGCCCCCGGCGGTCACGGGCACCATCGTGGCGCTCATCGGTTTCAACCTGGCCCCGTCCGCCAAGGAGAACTTCACGGCCGCGCCCGTCACCGCTCTGGTGACGCTGGGGTCCATCGTGCTGATCTCCGTGCTGTTCCGCGGGCTGCTGGGGCGGCTGTCCATCCTGCTGGGCGTGGCCATCGGCTACCTCACCGCGGTGCTGCGCGGCGAAGTGGACTTCACGGCCATCCAGGCCGCGTGGGAGCAGCAGGGGCTGTTCGGGCTGCCGCAGTTCCAGGCGCCCGAGTTCCACCTCAGCATGGCCGGGCTGTTCATCCCCGTGATCCTGGTGCTCGTGGCGGAGAACATCGGGCACGTGAAGTCCGTGGCCCTGATGACCGGCGACGACCTGGACCCCTACACCGGCCGCGCCATCATGTCCGACGGCCTGGCCACCATGATCGCGGGCTTCGGCGGCGGCTCCGGAACCACCACGTACGCGGAGAACATCGGGGTCATGGCCGCCACCCGGGTCTACTCGACCGCCGCGTACTGGGTGGCCGCGCTCGTGGCGATCCTGCTGAGCGTCACCCCCGTGTTCGGCGCGGCGGTCGCAACCGTCCCCCAGGGGGTCCTGGGCGGCGCGGCCACCGTGCTCTACGGCATGATCGGCATGCTGGGTGTGCGGATCTGGGTGCAGAACCGCGTGGACTTCTCCAACCCGGTCAACCTCACCACCGCGGCGATCGCCATGATCGTGGGCATCGGCGACTACACCTGGTCCGTGGCCGGGCTCGACTTCGCGGGCATCGCCCTGGGCACCGCCGCCGCCCTGGTGGTCTACCACGTCATGGCGGCCATCGCCCGCGCCCGGGGCTCGGTGGGCTCGGACCCGCTCACCCCGGACACCTCGCAGAGCCCCTCGCCGCTGGGCTGAGCCCCACAGCACGACGACGCCGCACGGCTGGGGAGATCCACCCCGCACGGCACGACGCCCCGCACACATCCTGGTGTGCGGGGCGTCGGCGTCTCAGGGGGTCGGTCGGATCAGACCCGGATGGGCAGCTCCGACTTCTCGGAGACCAGGGCCCGGATGCGGTCCTCGTCCACCTCGGCGGCGGTGGCCGGCTCCCACTGCGGGGTCTTGTCCTTGTCCACCACCATGGCGCGCACGCCCTCGATGAAGTCGTGTCCCACGGCGGTGTCTTCCGCCATGCGCAGCTCGCGCTCCAGGCAGGACACCACGTCGTCGTCCTCGGAGCCCTTGCTCAGCAGCTCGAACACGCGGGCCAGGGAGGTGGGGCTCATGCCGTCCAGGTCCGAGCCCGCGTTGCGCACGACCTCCTCGAGGGTGTCGGCGCCGTAGGTTGCCACGATGTCGTCCCACCGGGCGGGGAACTCGGACTCGGGGGCGTCCTTGGAGTACTTCTGCACGGCGGCATCCACCCCGTCCGTGGTGACGGTCTCCACGAATGCGTCCACGTCCGAGGAGTCGATGAACACGTCCGCCAGGCCCAGGGCGATCGCGTCCGCCCCGGTGATCCGCACACCGCCCAGCCCCAGGTACCGGGCCACGGCGAGGGACTCGCGGCGGGCGGCGTCGTCGTCGATGGCGGCCCCGGCCCCGCGGGTGACGCGCGGCAGGAACCAGCTGGCCCCCACGTCCGTGAAGAAGCCGATCGCGGTCTCCGGCATGGCCATGACCGTGGTCTCCGTGACGATCCGGTGCGAGCCGTGGACCGAGAGCCCCATGCCGCCGCCCATCACGATCCCGTTCATCATGGCCACGTACGGCTTGGGGTAGCGGGCGATCACCGCGTTCATGGAGTACTCGGTGCCGAACGCGTCCCGGATCTCGTCCTCGTGACCCTCCAGCGCGGCGGTGCGCACCTCCTTGATGTCACCGCCCGCGCAGAACGCCTTGGGCAGCTCGGAGCGCACGACCACCTCGGTGATGGCGGGATCGTCACGCCACATCTGCAGGGCGTCCACCAGCTGGTGGTACATGCTGCGGTTCAGGGCGTTGAGCGCCTTGTCGCGGGTGAGGGTCAGCAGTCCGGTGTGTCCGACGATCTCGGCGCGGACGAGGGATTCTTCGGTGGCCTTCATGCTCCCCATGCTAACGAGCCGAACCTGAACGTGTCGCGGCGGTCACATCCGCGCTCCGCGACGCCGCCCGGGGGCGGCATGCAGAGGCCCGGGGACCGCGTCGGTGACGTGGGCCCCGGGCCTGGCGTGCGGCGTCGTCGTCCCCCGAGCCCGACGACGCCGCCCGCTCCCGTGCGCGCCGTGCGGGCGCGGTGGGTGTCAGGACGCGGTGCGCGGGATCCGCTCCTCCGCGGCCTCCTCGGTGGTGAACAGGTAGGCGCGCACCGCGCGGATCGTGGCGACCGTGCACAGGGTCCAGGTGCACAGCAGCACCAGGCACACAGCGTCCGAGGCGATGCCGAAGGCGCGGACCCCCGTGCCGCCCTCGAGCCCGTGCAGGCCCAGGCAGACGGTGCCGATGGGGAACGTGAGCGCCCACCATCCCGGCGAGTACGGCATCCCCTGCCTGAACCCGCGGACCGTCATGACCGTGGCCCACACGACCAGCGGGACGCCGCAGCTCAGCATCACGATCCCGTAGAAGTTGGCCAGGTGGACCAGCGTGCCGGTGTCCTCCGGCAGCACGAAGCGCTGCGCCTGCACCGCGATGGCCTGGGCGGCCGCGGTGGACTGGCCCACCACACCCAGCGGGATCCACGCGCTCGTGGAGGCGGCCAGCGGCAGCGGTGCCACGCGCCAGTGGTGGTGGTAGGCCACCGCGAAGACCACGAGCCCGAGCACGAGTGCCAGGAAGAAGCACGCCACGGTGATGATCACCAGCAGCAGCTGGCCCTCCCGGGTGGCCAGGTGGGGCACCAGGGCCGAGCCGGTGGTCGCCGAAACCATGGGAGGCACGATGGGCAGGCCCCAGGTGGTGGTGGGCGCCCCCACGTCCCGGCCGATGAGCCGCACTGCAAAGCCCAGCGCCGTGAGGATTCCGAGCACCGTGCCCACGGTCCAGAGCACCCCGTCCACCGCCCAGGCGGCCGAGGCGAGAGAGGGCCAGTGCGCGGGCACCACGGTGGCGGTGGCCGATCCCAGGGACAGCACACCCATGGCCACCATCCCCCACGTGGCCAGCACCGGGAGGTCCCGGATGGTCCCCGCGAGCACCGCCGGACGACGCACGATCCGCAGCGCGAACGCCGCCGTCAGGCCCACGAAGATGAACCACCCGATCACCAGCAGCACCACGGCCAGGACCTGGGCGCCGGGGAGGTCCCCGCTGAGAGTCTGCGTCAGGGTGGCCGCAATGCCCGTGCCCATGAGCGAGCCGTACCACTGCGGGCCCGCGGGCGGCAGCGGCAGCGTGTTGGCCTTGGGCTTCTTCCCGGGCTGCGTGGTGGGCGGTTTCTGGGTCTGCGGAGCAGCGGCCGAGGGCTGGGAAGAGCGCATCATTCCTCCAGAATGACGGTGTTCCGGGAGCCCCGGTAGCCCTGCATCCCGTATCCGGGGTATATCCTGCGGATATGTCTCAATGGCCGGATGTGGCGGCGCTCGAACTGCTCGTGGCGGTCGCGGACCACGGCAGCCTGGCCGCCGCGGCCCGCGCCGTGGGCACCGCCCAGCCCAACGCCAGCCGATCCATGGCACGGCTGGAGCGCTCGGTGGGTGTCCCCCTGCTGCACCGCTCCACCCGCGGCTCCACGCTGACCCCCGCCGGCCTGCTGGTCACGGACTGGGCGCGGGACGTGGTGGCCGCGTCCCGCCGGCTCGTCGACGGCGCCGCCCTCCTCGCGCAGGACACCTCCCGTTCGCTGTCCCTGCGGGTGTCCGCGAGCCAGACCGTGGCCGAGCACCTGCTCCCCCGGTGGCTCGCGGAGATGCGCTCCTCCCACCCGCAGTCCCGCGTGCGGGTGACCGTGCACAACTCGCACGGGGTGGCCCGGGACGTGCTCCGCGGAGCTGCGGACGTGGGGTTCATCGAGAGCCCGGCACCGCCCTCCGGGGTGCACCACACGGTGGTGGCTCAGGATGAGCTCGTGCTCGTGGTGCCGCCGGCACACCCGTGGGCCTCACGGCAGGAGCCCACGACCACGGACGAACTCGCCACCACACCGCTCATCACCCGGGAGGCCGGCTCCGGAACGCGCCTGGCACTGGACGAGGCACTGGGCCGGCCCGTGACCTCCCTGCTGGAGATGCCCAGCAACGCCGCCGTGCGCGTCAGCGTGCAGGCCGGCTCCGGGCCGGCGGTGCTCAGCCGGTTGGCGGTCGGCGACGCCGTGGCCGCCGGAACCCTGGTGCAGGTCCCCACGGTGCTGGATCTGCACCGCGAGCTGCGCGCGGTGTGGCACGGCCCCCGGCGGACGCAGGGCCTGGCGGCGGAGCTGATTGCGGTCGCACGGCGCGCGAGCCCGCCGGAGTCCTGACCACCGGATGCGGCATCCCTGACGGGTGTGGGTCGGCACCTACACCGGCCGGATTCCTGGTGGGCGCATGCACATGTGTCATCAGGTTGAACCCGCCGGCGCAATCTCCTCGTGCCTCTTTACCCTTGCCTGCTGCTCGGAGGGCAAGGATGATCGGCCCATGGCCACGCTTGCACTGCACTACGACCTCGACGCCGCCCTGCTCACCGATCTGCCGAGCGACGACGAGATGACCGGTCTGATGATCGACCACGCCGAGCTGCTGGGGTGGAGCCAGGGTTTCGATCCCGAGGACCGGGACTCCTGGACGTGGCAGGTCAATGAGATGACCCGGATCAGCGGTGCCACCGGCCTCACGTACTCGGTCCAGGTGAGCCTTCCCCACGACCGGCCGGTCCGCGCCCCGTGGGCGGGCATCACCACGTGTGCGCAGGACCTGTTGGGACGGTGGTTTGTTGGAGAACCTGCGGGGTACTCTTTCGCGTTCGACGCCACGGTCACGGCGGTCCGGCAGTCCTCGGATCCCGAGTTCTTCGATCGCGTGCCCGTCTCACCCGGAGCCTCCGTGGGTGTCAGCTTCTTCGCGGGGCAGGAGCGGCCCGGCGGCGTCGATCTCCTCGACACCGTGCTGGCGGAGGCACGCGGCCTGGTGATCGGGCCGTCCTCACGGCAGCGGAACGGGATGGCGCTAGAGACGGGCGCCCCACCACTGCCCGAGTTCCACGGCACCCCCTGGGAGCATGTGGCCGCCCTGGACACCCATCTCCGGGAGTGGAGCCCGCTCCTGGTCGGCTCGCTGGCCAGCACAGTGATGTTCACGGCGGCGGAGTTGCGAGTGCCGGGTCCGCTGATGATCCACCTGCGCAGGACCACCACCCCCACGACGTGAGGTCCCGCCCCCGAAGGGGTGGCTACGTCTGAGGAGAGGATTTGACGGCGGATCGTCGAGGAACCCCGTCAGATCCTCTCCTCAGGCATCACGGGCCTGGGTCAGCTCGCGTCCTCCAGCGTGGGCACGTGGCGCAGCAGCGCCTTGGTGTAGTCGTGCTCCGGGTGGCGCAGCACGGTGTCCGTGGGCCCGTAGTCCACGAGCTTGCCCTTCTCCAGCACCGCCAGCTTGTGCGAGATGTGCCGGGCCAGCGCGATGTTGTGGGTCACGAACAGCATGGCCAGCCCGCGCTCGTGCTGCAGCTCGCGCAGCAGCTCGATCACCGACGCCTGCACGGACACGTCCAGCGCGGACGTGATCTCGTCGCACACCAGCAGCGACGGCGCGTTCACGAGCGCCCGCGCCACCGCGGCACGCTGCCGCTCACCACCCGAGAGCTCGCCGGGGCGGCGGTCGATGTAGCTGCGCCCGAGGCGCACCGAGTCCAGCGCCTCCGCCACGGCCGCCCGCCGCTGCGCGCGGGACATTCCGCCCGTCATCTGCAGCGGCACCTGCAGCGAGTCGCCGATGCTGCGCCGCGGGTTCAGGGACGAGAACGGGGACTGGAAGACGTACTGGATGCGCCGGCGCTGCTCGCTGGTGCGGCGTCGGGTGCTCGGCGCCAGCACCTCCCCACCCAGCCGCACCTCCCCGGTGTAGCCGTCGTTGAGCCCGGCCACGCTGCGGGACAGCGTGGTCTTCCCGGACCCCGACTCCCCGAGCAGCATGGTGGTCTGCCCGGCCTCCAGGTCCAGGGTGATCCCGTCCAGGATCACCGCGGACCCGTACGCCATCCGCAGGTTCCGCACGCTCACCACGGGTGCGTCCTGCCCACTCCCGCCGACGACGCCGCCCGCGCCCCGTTCGCGCGTCACCGCACCGGTTCCGGGGTGGTCGCCACTGGTGGTCGCCGCGGCGTCGTCGTCCGTCGTGGGGGCGGGAGTGACGGGCGCGGACGCTGCGGCTTGGCCGGGAGCGGGCCTGCCGCGGTCCCACGGGGCGCGCACCGAGACCTCCGGGCTCACCGCGGGGCCGCCGCCCATGTCGCGGGCGCCGCGCATGTCCGGCACGGCGTCCAGCAGGGTGCGGGTGTAGGGGTGCTCGGGGCGGTGCAGGATGCGTTCGGCGGGGCCGTGCTCCACGATCGAGCCGTGGAGCATGACCGCCACGTCGTTGGCCACCTGCGCCACCACCGCGAGGTCGTGGGTGATGTAGAGCCCCGCGACGTCGTGCTTGGTGGTCAGCTGGTAGATGGTCTTGAGCACGAGGTCCTGCGTGGCCACGTCCAGGCCCGTGGTGGGCTCGTCCAGGATGATCACGGCGGGACGGCACGCGAACGCCATGGCGATGCCGATGCGCTGCTGCTGGCCGCCCGAGAGCTCGTGCGGGAACCGGCGCTGGTAGGCGCGGTCACCCGGCAGACCCACCTCGGAGAGCACCTCGCTCACGCGGGCGTTGCGCTCGTCGGCGTTGCGGCCGAACTCGTGGGCGCGCAGCACCTCGTGGATCTGCTCGCCCACGCGCAGGGAGCCGTTCAGGGACAGCGCAGGATCCTGCGGGACGTAGGCGATCGTGCCGCCGCGCAGCCGCCGCATCTTCTTCTCGGACAGCGTGAGCAGGTCCACGGCGTTGCGGTGGAAGCGCGAGGCACCCTCCTCGAGCCGCACCGTGCCGCCGCGCAGTTCCAGACCGGAGCGGAGGTGGTTCATGCACGCGAGCGCGGCGGTGGTCTTGCCGGACCCGGACTCGCCCACGAGCGCGAGGATCCGGCCCGGGTGCAGGGTGAAGCTGACGTCGTCCAGGATCAGGTCGCCGCCGGTGACCCCCAGGTCCAGGTGGGACACCGTGATCGCGGTGTCCACCGTGGCGCGGGGGACGGTGGTGGCGCGCACCCTGTTCCGGGCGTTGTGTTCCGACCTTCTCATCAGGCACCCTTCTTCGCAGTGGCGCGGACGCGGCCCGCGGAGGCCCCGGCCACGGCGTCGGCAATCAGGTTGGTCCCCACGGTGAGCACGGCGATCGCGATCACGGGCAGGAGCACTCCCCACGGCTGCAGGGACAGCGCAATCCGGTTCTCGTTGATCATCAGGCCCCAGTCCGGCGTGGGCGGCTGCATGCCGAGTCCCAGGAAGGACAGGGACGCCACCGCACCGATGGAGTACGTGAGCCGCAGCCCCACCTCCACCATGAGCGGTCCCATGATGTTGGGGACCACGTCGCGGCCCAGGATCTTCCACTGCGGCACCGCGTACATCTGCGAGGCGAGCACGTAGTCCTCCGCGACCACGCCGGCGGTGGCCGAGCGGATCACGCGGGCCACCCGGGGCGCGTGGGTGATGCCGATGACGAGCACCAGCACCCACCCCTGCGGGCCCAGGACCGTGATGGCCAGCAGCGCGAACACCAGCTGCGGGATGGCCAGCAGCACGTCACCGAAGCGCATGATCACGGCATCCAGCCAGCCGCCGCGGAACGCGGCGAGCATGCCCAGCACCGCGCCGATCCCCACGCCCAGCACGGTGGCCAGCGCCGAGTACAGCAGCAGCCGCCAGCCACCCTCCAGGAACCGGGAGAGCACGTCGCGGCCCAGGTTGTCGGTGCCGAACACCCCGGGCTGGAACGGCTTGCCCGCGAACGAGTTGGGCCCGTACCCGGTCCACGCGGGCACCACGAAGGGCCCGAGCAGCGCCACGAGCAGCACGAGGCCCGTGAGCACGAAACCCAGTTTGGCCGTGGGCTGCTGCACCACGCGTCGCGCGAAGGACACGGGCCGCGCATCCCCGCGGGACGCGCTGTGCCCGAAGTCCTGGGGTGCGCCGCCGCCCGGTGCGCCGGTGCCCCCGGGCGTGACGGCGGGGTCCGCGGCCACGGCGACGTCGTTCGCGGCCGTGGTGCCGCCGGTCTCCTGGGGCGGGACACCCGCCCTGTTCTGCGCGCTCATGAGCGGGACTCCGTCCGCAGCTTGGGGTTGGCGAGGATGCCGATGATGTCCGCGATGAGGTTCACGACCACGTAGAACGCGGCGATGATCATGGACAGCGCCTGGACCACCTGGACGTCGCGGTTGTTCACGGCGTCCACCATGGCCTGGCCCAGTCCGGGAAAGCGGAAGAGGTACTCGACCACCACGATGCCCCCGGCCAGCCACGCGAGCTGCATGGCCACCACCTGGGCCACGGGGCCGATCGCGTGGGGCAGGGCGTGCTTGAAGATCACCTGGCGCTCCGGCAGGCCCTTGAGCCGGGCCATCTCCACGTACCCGGAGTCGAGGACGTCGATCATGGTGGTGCGGGTCATGCGAATCATGTACGGCACCACCACGAGCACGAGCGTCAGCGACGGCAGGACCAGCTGCAGCGGGTAGTCCCACACCTGCATCCCCGGGGCCGCCATGGTCACGGAGGGCAGCAGGGTGAACACCGTGGTGGAGAGCAGGGTGGTGAGGATGACACCGATCACGAACTCCGGCAGCGCGGCGAGCACCAGGGAGAAGCCGGTGAGCACCTGGTCCGAGGCCCGGCCCTCGCGCATAGCGGACCACGTGCCGAGCAGCAAACCCACGGGGATGGCGATCACGGCGGCGATGACCATGAGCACCATGGACGCGGAGACCTTGCTGGCGAGCAGCTCGTTCACGGAACCGCCCGTGGCCGCCGACGTGCCGAGGTCTCCCACGAACAGCCCGCCCAGCCACGTGAGGTAGCGGGTGTACCAGGGGTCGTTGAGCTGCAGCTCCTCGCGCAGCGCCTCCAGCCGCTCCGGGGTGGCCTGCTGGCCCAGGATCGCCTGCGCGGGATCGCCGGGGAGCATGAGGGTGAACGCGAACACCAGCAGGGACACGGCCAGCAGCACGAAGACCGAGACTCCCAGCCGTTTGAGGATCATGGCGGCCATGCGATCACTTCCCTTCCTGGTCGATCCACAGGTGGCGCATGTGGAAGCCGCACACCGGCATGCCGATGCGGTGCGCGAACCCACCGCCCACGTAGTTCTGGTAGGCGTCCGCCTGGTTGAAGAACCCCCAGGCGATGTACCCGCCCTCGTCGTGCAGCTGCTTCTGCGCCTGGGCGATCAGCTGGTTGCGCTTCTTCTCGTCCATGGTGGCGCGCGCCTTCGCGTAGAGCTCCGTGAACTCCGGGTCCGCCCAGTGGGTCTCGTTGAACGGGGCCTTCTCCACGGTGCCCTGCGCCGTCTGCGAGAGGAAGTTGCGGGTGTACCAGAAGTCCTGGGAGAAGGGGTACTGCAGGTACCCGTCACCGAAGAACGTGGTGCTGTCCACGCGGCGCAGCTTCACGGTGATCCCGGCCTCCGCGGCCTGCTCCACGAACACCTGCGCCGCCTCCACGGCCCCGGACTGGATGGGCGCCGTGACGAGCTCCACCTCCAGCCCGTCGGGGTGCCCGGCGTCCGCGAGCAGCTTCTTGGCCTTCGCGATGTCCCGGGTGCGCTGCTCGAGCTGGGGCGTCCCCGGGTCGAACGGGGCGTACATGTCGTTGGCCACGGTGCCGTGGCCGGAGAACACCTGCTCCACCATCTGCTCGCGGTCCACCACCAGCCGGAACGCCTGCCGGACCCGGGGGTCGTCGAACGGTGCGACGTCCACACGCATGGTGAACGGCAGCCAGTTGCCGGTCTCGGACAGCACGGTGTGCAGCCTCGGGTCCGTGTTGACCACGTCCACCAGCGCGAGCGGCAGCTGGCCCACCACGTCCACCTGGGTGGAGAGCAGCGCATTGACCAGGGCGTCGGGGTCGTTGAAGTTCAGCAGGTGGATCTCGTCCACGTACGGCGGTTCGGCCCAGTAGTCGGCATTGCGCTTGAGCACGGTGAGCTGTCCGGGCTCGAAGTCCCCCAGTGTGAACGGCCCCGTGCCCACCGGCTTGTCGGGGTCGTAGTCCGCGGGCACGATGCCCATGGAGTTCTGGGAGAGGGAGTCCAGCAGGGTGGAGTCCGGCTGCTCCAGCTCGAAGCGCACCGTACGATCGCCCACGGCCACCACACGCTTGAGCTCCGCGAGCGCAGACGCACCGGTCTTGGGGTCGTCGGGGTCGGTGATCCGCTCGAACGTGGCGACCACGTCCTGCGGGGTCAGCGGGCGGCCGTCGTGGAAGCGCACACCCTCGCGCAGCCGGAACTCCCAGGTCCGCCCACCCCTGAGCGGACGCGCGGACTCGGCGAGCCCGGGCACGGTCTTGTAGTCGGGGTCGAACTCGTACAGGCGGTCGTACAGCCCCATCACGCGGCCGCCGTCCGCGGTGACCACCGGGGCGTGGGCGTCCAGGCTGTCGGAGGCGCCGCCGCCGGTCATCCCGATCCGCAGGGTGCCCCCGCGCTGGGGCTCTCCCGAGGCCTGGGCCACGGCCGCTCCGGGCTGTCCCTCGCTGCTGCTGCAGCCCGCCAGCGCCAACGACGCCGCCGCGGCGCCCAGTCCCATGAACCCGCGCCGACTCACGCCGGCACGGGTGGCGCGGCCCGGTGCGTTCGGCCTCGAACGGGAGGCCCGGCTCCCGGGATCAGGACCTCGGGGCGGCAGGGCGGACGGTGGCACAGGGTTCATGGGTCCTCGCAGGCTGGGTCTTCGCGGGCTGGGTGGTCGCGGGCGTGCGGAACGACGCGGGTCGTCGCGGGCAGTGCCGGTGCGCACCCGGGATCACGGGCGGCACGAAGGGGCGTGGGCCCAGCTACGGGATCTTGCTCAGGCGGGACGCCACCACGCGGTGGCCCCGCAGGGGCGCCTGGACGGTGAGCCGGCGGCGGTAGATGGCCGACTGCTCGGGGTGGGTGGGTCTGCTCGGAGGCAGTGCGCACGTCGAGGGCGACGCCGCGGTCCAGGTGCGGACGAGGGCAGGGGGAACGGCCGTGCAGTGCATGCGGCCTCCCTCGGCTCGTCGGACGGTCACCGGGACCGCAGAGGCGATCCCGAGATCACCCGTGGCCCCGATCACCCCCCAAGCTACCGCGCCGCGGGACCCGAACGGGTGAGGCGGGCAGCTCCGTTCCCCTCGCGTCGAACCCCGTCGAGCCCGCTCAGGGCCTGTGGTCGCCCGGCGGATGCGACGCCCGGGACGCGTCACGCACCCCGTCGAGGGGGGTCCGCGCGCGGGCGTGTCGGGTGAGGATGTGCTGGGCAACGGCCCGGTGCTCGGGCTGTCGGCGGAACGCCCCGGCGGAGGGGAACGCGCCGACTGAGCACGACGAGAACGTCGCGCGTGGTGCCGGGGCGGGCGTCAGAGCTGCGCGTCCGGCGGCCACTGGCCGCGTTGCTCCAGCACGGCCCGCAGCAGATCCGCCCGGTCCGTGATGAGCCCGTCCACGCCCATGTCCAGCAGCCGGTGCATGTCCGCGGGCTCGTTGACCGTCCACACCTGCACGGCGATCCCCTCCCGGTGGGCGAACTCCAGGAACCGCGGGGAGACGATCCGCACGGTGACCTTCCTCCCCAGGGGCAGGTCCAGGGTGTGGTGCTCGGGCAGCTGCAGGGTGTCGAACGGCGCCACCACCCGGGCCCACGCCCGGCGGTGACCCGCCCACAGTGCCGTGGCAATCCGCGGCGAGAGCCGGTCCGTGAGCGGCGCCACCGCGGACACCGCGAGGAACCCGGCGGTGCCGAGTGTTCCGGCGGAGGTCCGGACCCGGCGCCCGGTGAGGTGCGCTGTCCGGGCGAGCGTGCGGCGTCGTCGTGACTCGGAGAACGAGGTGACCCGCACCCGGTCCGCCGCACCCTCCCGGGCGAGCACCTCGGGCAGCGCGGCCACGGAGGCCTCGTCCTTGACGTCGATGTTCAGGCACGCGTCCGGCAGCTCGCGCAGCAGCTCGGTGAGGGTGGGGATGCCGTGCTCCCCGCCCACCCGCAGCTCACGCAGCTGCTCCCACGTGAACTCGTTGACGTCCCCGTCCGTACCGGTGACCCGCTCCAGCGTGGGATCGTGGAACGCCACGACCACGCCGTCGCTCGTGGTGTGCACGTCCGTCTCGAGCCACACGAAGCCCAGCTCCGCGGCGGCCCGGAACGCGGCCATCGTGTTCTCGTGCCCGTCCGGGGAGAACCCGCGGTGGGCGAGAGCGGCGGGGTTCCGGCCGGCGCGGACATCGGCGCCGGACGGCGTGCGCGGGGTCTCAGGCATGGTCCTCCTCGGTGGCGGGCGCACCGGAGCGCCCGGGGCGGGCAGTGGGGTCGGGGTGTGCGGGGTGTCCGGAAAGCCCGGCGTGCGCCGAGGGCCCCGGTTGCCCGCCCGCGGCCTCCTGGGCGGAGGTCTCGGGCTGGGCGGCGAGGTTGCGGGACGCGGCCGCGGGGTCGTGCTCCTCCCCCGCCAGGTACCGCTCGATCACCTGCGCCACCCCGTCCTCGGTGAAGGCCGGTGCGGTGCGCTCCACGGCGGCGACGACGCCCGGGTGCCCGTCCGCCATGGCGTAGCCCCGCCCGGCCCACGTGAGCATCTCGAGGTCGTTGGGCATGTCCCCGAAGGCCATCACCTCGTGGCGGGAGATCCCCAGCTCGGCGGCGAAGTGCTCGAGGGTGCGCGCCTTGGTGAGCCCGCGCTGGCCCATCTCCACGAGCGGGGCGGCGGCCACGGAGTGGGTGACCGCGAGCCTGCCCGCCACCACGTCACGGACGGCCTCGAAGTAGGCTTCCGGCTCCGCACCGTCCAGCTTGGCGAGCAGCTTGACCACCTGGGTGCCGGCGCGCAGGGTCTCGGTCACGGGTGCCTCGGTGACGTCCCGGATCTCCATGCGGTCCGTGCGCGCCCAGCCGTGGTCCGTGTGCACGGCGTCCAGGGTCTCCGCGGCGAACAGCGAGTCCGGGAACGCCCGGCGCACGTCCTCGATCACGGGCAGCGCCTCGGCCACGTCGAAGCCGTTGGCGCGCAGCACGCGCTCCGTTCCGGGGTCGAAGACCACGGCGCCGTTGGAGCAGATCACCACACCCACGTCGTCGAGCTGCTCGTGCAGGGGGTCCAGCCACCGCTTGGGGCGCCCGGTCACGAACACCACCTGGATCCCGGCGTCCCGGGCCGCGGTGATGGCCTCCAGGGTGCGGGGGCGGAAGCGGAAGTCCGGGCCCAGGACGGTCCCATCCAGATCGCTCGCGATCAGCCGGACGGGCCCCCGCCCCGGATCCTCTGTCTGCTCCGCCACCGCGTCTACTTCACTTCGTACGTGGGCGTGAGGAACGCGCGTCCCAGGGCGTGGGAGGACAGGGTGAAGTTCACCACGGCGGGGCTCGCGCTCTCGTCCACCTCGAGCTCGGGGACGTCCACGGCCGTCACGCAGATGATGTAGCGGTGCGGACCGTGGCCCTCGGGCGGCGCAGCACCCAGGTACTCGTCCGTGCCGCCGTCGTTGCGGTGCTTCACGGCGCCCTTCGGGGGGTTCGACGCCGCCCCGGTCGCCAGCTCGGTGACGTCCGCCGGGATGTTGGACAGGCACCAGTGCCAGAACCCGCTGGGGGTGGGGGCGTCCGGGTCGAACACGGTCACCACGTAGGACTGCGTGCCCTCCGGAGCGCCGGACCACGACAGCTGCGGGGAGACGTCCTCTCCCCCGGCGCCCATGATCCCGGAGACCTGGGGCGTGGCCACGGGCTCGCCGTCGGTCACGTCCGTGGAGGTCACGGTGAAGGTGGGCAGCTCGGGGAGATCGGCGTAGGGATGACGGTCGTACATGACGGTGTTCCTCTCATCTCGCGGGGTGGTGCTGTCCGGACGGTGCTGTCCGGAGGGTTCTGCGGTCCATCCGGCCAGGGCGGCGGGGTGGCCCTGCTCAGACGGTCCTGCCGGGCGCAGCAGGTTCTGGTGGGGGCGGGTGCGGTGGCGGGCTCTCAGCCGCCCGGGGGCAGGTCCTCTCGGGTGGGCAGCTGCGCCCCGGAGCGGGACACCGTGACGCCCGCGGCCGCGGCGGCGTAGCCCAGCAGCGCGGTCACCTCGTCCGCACCCAGCTGCTCGAGCGAGGACGCCCCGGAGGCTCCCAGGATCTCGCGGTCCGCGAGACCGCAGAGCAGCGCGGCCATGAAGGAGTCCCCCGCGCCCACCGTGTCCGCCACGGTGACCTTCGCGGCGGGGACGGTCACGCCGTCGCGCCCCGTGCCGCGGCTGAGCGCCCACGGCCCCATGGCGCCGCGGGTGACCACCACGAGTCGGACGCCGGCGTCCAGCCACGCGCGGGCGGAGTCCTCCACGGTGCGGTGCGGGTAGAGCCAGAGCAGGTCCTCGTCCGAGGCCTTGACCACGTGGGCGAGACCCACGATCTGCTCCGCGCGGGCGCGGGCGTCCGAGGAGTCGGGGATGATCGAGGGGCGGCAGTTGGGGTCGTAGGAGATCAGCGCGTGACGGTGTGCGCGTTCGAGCGCCTGCCGCACCACGGCTGCGCCGGGTTCCAGCATGGCGCCGATCGACCCCACGTGCAGCAGGTCCGTGTCCGCGAGGATCTCGTCGATCCGAACCGGGGACACGTCCAGGGACCAGTCCAGCTGGAAGTCGTAGTCCGCCGCGCCGTTCTCGTCCAGGACGGCCTGAGCCACCGAGGTGGGGCGGTCATCCGCCTCGAACGGCAGCCGCACCCCGTTGCCGCGCAGGTGCTCGACCACCTGGTGGCCGTACTCGTCCTGGCCGTAGCGGCCCAGGAACTGCACCTGGTGACCCAGCCGGGCCAGGCCCACGGCCACGTTCATGGGGCTTCCACCCACGTGGGCCCGGGGTTGTTCGCCGCTGCGGGACACCACGTCCACGAGGGCCTCACCGATCACGGTCAACATGGCTCCACGGTAGCAAAGCGGCCACCGCCCGCCCCGTGCGGGCGGCGTCGTCATCCGTGGGCACAGACCACGAGGGGGCGCGCGGGCACGTAAACTGGGGCCGACGAGCAGCGCCGCTCACGGGGCGCTCCATCACGCCAGCTCGCGCACCGCCGCGCGACACCAACACGGCCCGCACGAGGACGTCCGGGCCGAGGAAGAAGGATGCTCATGAGCGCCACGTGGTCAGAACGAGAAGCCCTCGCCGAGCAGCTGGTCCCCCTGGTGGGGCAGCTGCACCGCAACAACAAGGTGGTCACCACCGTCTTCGGCCGGTCCCTGGTGCACAAGTCCGTCACGGACATCATCAAGGTCCACCGCTTCGCCCGCCGCATCATGGGTGAGGAGATGCCCCTGGAGAAGACCGTGGAGATCGTCACGGCACTGGGTGAGCTGAACCTGGGCGTGTGCAACGTGGACGTGGCCAAGCTCCACCAGGGCTTCACGGAGTCCGGCGGCTCGGACCTGACCGGCTACCTGCGCGAGGCGCTCGCCCCGGCGGTGGACCAGCACGGCAGCAACGAGGCCGAGAACCGCGACGTGGTGCTCTACGGCTTCGGGCGCATCGGCCGCCTGCTCGCCCGCATCCTGCTCAACCGCAACGACGGCACCGGCCTGAACCTGCGTGCCGTGGTGGTGCGCAAGAAGCCCGGCAACGACCTCGTCAAGCGCGCGTCCCTGCTGCGCCGTGACTCCGTGCACGGCTCCTTCGACGGCACGATCACCGTGGACGAAGAGAACAACGTGATCACCGCCAACGGCGTGCCGATCCAGTTCATCTACGCCAACTCCCCCGAGGAGATCGACTACACCGCCTACGGCATCCACGACGCCCTCGTGGTGGACAACACCGGCGTGTGGCGCGACGAGGAGGGCCTGTCCCAGCACCTGCGCTCCAAGGGTGTGGGCAAGGTGCTGCTCACCGCCCCCGGCAAGGGCGACATGAAGAACATCGTGTGCGGCGTGAACGACCAGGACATCGACCCGCAGGACACCATCATCTCCGCGGCGTCCTGCACCACCAACGCCATCACGCCGGTGATCAAGGTCCTCAACGACGAGTACGGGATCATCCAGGGCCACGTGGAGACCGTGCACTCCTACACGAACGACCAGAACCTGATCGACAACTGGCACAAGGGTGACCGCCGCGGCCGCTCCGCCGCCCTCAACATGGTCATCACGGAGACCGGTGCCGCCAAGGCCGTGGCCAAGGCCCTGCCCGTGATGAAGGGCAAGCTGACCGGCAACGCCATCCGCGTGCCCACCCCGGACGTCTCCATGGCGATCCTCAACCTGCAGCTCGAGAACGCCCCGGAGTCCGCCGAGCAGGTGAACATGTTCCTCAAGGACATCTCCCTGAACTCGGCCATGCGCAAGCAGATCGACTACGTGGACTCCCCGGACGTGGTCTCCACGGACCTCGTGGGCTCGCGCCGCGCGGGCGTGGTGGACGGGCTGGCCACCATCGTGAACAACAACTCGTTGGTGCTCTACGTCTGGTACGACAACGAGTTCGGCTACTCGTGCCAGGTGGTGCGCGTGATGGCCCGCATGGCGGACATCTCCATGCTGCAGCTGCCGTAACCGGCTCCTGCACCACGGGCGCCCCGCGCGCCCTGCTGACGACGCCGCCCGGTGGCCTTCTGCGCGAAGGTCACCGGGCGGCGTCGTGCGTGGGAGGGTGCGCGGCGTGCCGTGCGCGCCTCAGTCCAGCCAGAAACCCCCGATGGCGCGGTGCAGGGCGTAGAGGTCCGCGGTGTGCACGAGCTCGCGGGCCGAGTGCATGGACAGCAGGCCCACGCCCACGTCCAGGGTGCGGATGCCCAGGCGGGTGGCGGTGATGGGGCCGATGGTGGACCCGCACGGCACGCCGTTGTTGGAGACGAACTCCTGGTACGGGACACCCGCGCGTTCGCATGCCTGCGCCCACACCGCAGCACCCACGGCGTCCGTGGTGTAGCGCTGCTGCGCGTTGATCTTGAGCAGCGGGCCGCGGCCGGGCTCCGGGGTGTTCACCGGATCGTGGTGGCCCTGGTAGTTGGGGTGCACCAGGTGGCCCGCGTCCGAGGACAGGCACACGGAGTGGGCGAGCGCGCGGCGGTGGTCATCGGTGGAGTCACCGCGGGCGGCGCCGATGCGCACGAGCACGTCCTCGAGGAACGGGCCCGCGGCACCGGAACGGGTGGCTGAGCCAACCTCCTCGTGGTCGAACGCGGCGAACACGCTCACGTGCTCCGCGGCCTCCAGCTCCTCCGCGTGCTCCACCAGGGACCGCAGCCCCGCGTGGACGGTGGTGAGGTTGTCCAGGCGGCCACTGGCCAGCAGGCTCTGCTGCGCGCCGATGAGCTCGGGGGCCTGGGTGTCCGCGACCGTGATGTCGTAGCCCAGGATGTCCGCGGGATCCACGCTGCGGGTCTCCCCCGCAGAGGTCTCGGCGCCCGGCGCGGTGCCGGAACCGGACGTGCTCCCGGCTTCCCCGGTGCCGCCCGGGGCCGGTGCGTGGACGGCGTCCGCCAGCAACGCGAGGACATCGGCGTCCTGGGCGTCCCCCACGCCCCACACGGGCTGGGTGTGGCGCTGCCTGTCCAGGGTCAGGGCGTCGTTGGCGGTGCGGTCCAGGTGGATGGCCAGCTGCGGGATGCGGGCCACGGGCCCGGTGCTCGTGAGCAGGCGCTGCGGCGTGCCGTCCGCGCCCCGCACCACGAGCCGGCCCGCGAAGCGCAGGTCCCGGTCCAGCCACGAGTTCAGCAGCGCACCGCCGTAGACCTCCACGCCCGCCTGGTACCAGCGGTGGGTCACCGTGGTGGGGCGGGGCTTGAGCTTGAAGCCCGGGGAGTCGGTGTGGGCACCCAGGATGCGGTAGCCCGCACCCGGCGCGGCACCGGACGGGAGCACCCAGGCGATCAGGGCGCCGTCGCGCACCGTGTACCAGCGGCCCGCGCCGAGCTGCCACGGCTGGGCCTCGTCCAGGGCGGTGAACCCGGCGGCGTCGAGCGCTGCGGCCGCGGTGGCCACGGCGTGGTACGAGCTGGGGGACGCCGTCACGAACCGCCCGAGGTCGCGGGCGAACTCCGCGTGGGCGGGGGTGTCCGCGGCGGCGTGCGCCGGGGCGGAAGCGTGCATGTCAGTACTGTCCGTCATGGGGCCCAGTGTATGTGGGCTGCATCTCACCGGGGCCGCGGGTGTCCAGGACACCCACGTAGCGGCCCTGGCCGTCCCGCACCACGTAGGGGCCGTACTGCGGGGGCAGGCTCAGGTAGGTCTGCGTGGCGGGGTCGTAGGGGTAGGCGGCCAGTCCGGAGCGGTCCGCCGCGATCGCGGCGGGCCGCACGGCCGGCAGCCGGGGCGGGGCCGGGGGCTGCGGGAGCACCACGGTGCGGGTGACCGCGACCTCCGGGTGGCGCTTCACGAGCCAGAACACCAGGGCGATGAAGGCCCCGTTGAGGATCACCTCGGTGATCAGGTCCGTGGGAGCCCCGCTGGTCTCGTTCATGTCCACCAGCCCCAGCATGGCGAACAGCGAGACGGTCATGTTGTTCACGGCGTGCAGGGCGATGCCCGCCTCGAGTCCGCCGGTGCGCCACGTGACGATGCCCATGGACACCGCCATGATGCCCACCGAGAGCAGGCCCCACACGTCGTACACGTGCCCGGCCACGAACAGCGGGACGGGCAGCAGGATGGCCCACGCGGGGTGCTTGAGCCAGCGGCCCACCATCTGGGCCAGGTAGCCGCGGAAGACCACTTCCTCCGCCGTGCACTGCAGGGGCACCACGATGAGCGTGGTGGCCAGCAGCCAGCCGAAGCCCGGTGCGAGCTGCACGGGGGTGGGGGTTCCACCAGTGGCGAGGTCCAGGCCGATGCCCGCCAGGTTGACCACCGCGTAGATACCCACCGCCACCAGGAAGCACAGCAGCAGCCACTTCCACCGGATGCGGCCGGTGACCGAGAAGATCAGCCCGAGCGGCCGGGGGCCGAGGACCAGCCGGGCCAGCAGGGCGCTGGGCAGCAGGAGCGCCACGGACGCGAAGAGCATGAAGTACACGACCGGGTCCAGCTGGTTGGCGGCCAGCACGTCCTCGGTCAGGGTCTCGGGGAACGCGAGCGCCAGCACGATCCCGAACAGGATGCTCAGGACGATGAAGATGCCGAAGAGGATCAGCCCCTCCACCAGCGGCATCCACCAGCGGTGGTTGGGGTCCGTGCGGGCCAGGCGGTGGTAGAAGTACGTGCGAGTCCGGGGAGCCGACTGCGCTCCGCCGGCCGCGGCCCCGTTCATCGGAGCCCCGCCCATCGGAGCGCCGGGCCCCAACCCGCCCGGGGCCGGTGCACTCGGGGCGCCGGTCGGGAAGGGAGCGGGACGGGACCACGGTGCGCTGGGGTGACTCATCCCCCCACGGTATCGGTCCGGGGCCCGGGACGCAGGATCGTGCAGGGCGCCCGCCGTGCGCTCGTCCTCGCGGTAGTCCGTGGGCGCCCGCGAGCGGTGTCAGCGGGCGTAGCGCTCCACGAACGCGCTGAGCACCCGGGGCGCCTGGTCCACGGCGGGACCGTTGGTGACACGGTCGATCACGGTCTCCAGCTCGTCCGGCTTGAAGTAGCCCAGGTCCTTGTACACGCGGATGCGGTTCACGAGACCCTCCACGTCCAGCTCCGGGTGGAACTGCGTGGCGTAGAGGTTCTCCTTGATGCGGTACATCTGCACCTGGCACACCGAGCCCTCGGCCAGCAGCACCGCGTTCGGCGGCATCACGCGGGTGCCCTCCTTGTGCCCCACGTAGGCACTGAACTCCCGGGGCATGTCCGCGAGCAGCGGGTCCGCCTGCCCCGCCTCGGTGAGCGTCACGGTGATGGGCCCCACCTCCTCGGGGCGGGTCCGGTCCACCACCGCACCCTGGTGGATGCCGAGGGTCCCGACGCCGTAGCACGCACCCAGGAACGGGTAGTCGCGGGCCACCACCTCGTCCAGCAGGCCGCTGATCCAGGTCTCCGCGAGCCGCTGCACCTTGGACTTCTCCTCCGCGGGGTCCGAGGAGTTGAACGGCGAGCCGCCCACGATGATGCCGCTGTAGCGGTCCAGGTCCAGGGTGGGGAAATCTCCCTGCTCCAGGCGGATCCGCTCCAGCTGGGAGGTCTTCAGCCCCCCGAAGCGCGCCACGGCCTCGTACTCCTCGTCCGCCAGGACGTCGTCATCACGGGTGGCCAGCAGCACGAACGGTTTCATGCCCTCATGCTAGCCACGGCCGCACGCCTTGCCGCACACCACCGCTCCGGTGCGGGCTCCCGCACGGATGCTCCCACCGGGGGCAGGGCCGACGCTTGACGCGTGCCCTGTGATCCAGTTCACTGGGTTGTGGTGAAATTCGTTTTTCACATGGCGAAAACTTGCGACCACGATGGCGAGGAGGCCGGTCCGTGGACCTCACCGAGTTCAACGCACTCGACGACGCCGCCGCGGCCGCGGCCGTGCGCCCTGCACTGGACGTGCCCCGCTGGATCGACGAGGTCGTGTCCCACCGCCCGTACACCACGGTGGCCGCAGCCCTCGACACCGCACGCACGGCGGCCCGCCCGTTCACGGACGAGGAGCTGGAGCGCGCCCTGTCCCACCACCCGATGATCGGGCGCCGCGCGGAGGGCGAGTCCACCGAGGCGAGCCTCTCCCGCGGTGAGCAGGCCGCGCTCGGGGACGCGGACGCCGCAGTGAGAGCGGAGCTGGAGCGCGCCAACCTGGACTACCAGCAGCGCTTCGGCCACGTGTTCCTGATCCGCGCCGCGGGTCGCAGCCTCCCCGAGATCCTCGCCGAGGCGCGCCGCCGGATGACCAACACCCCCGAGGACGAGCGCCGCGAAGTGGCCGAGCAGCTGCGCCAGATCGCCGTCCTGCGACTCGAAGGAGCGCTGTCATGAGCTTCATCTCCGCCCACGTCCTCGACTCCGTGCACGGCTGCCCCGCCGCCGGGATCGACGTCACGCTCCTCACCGGCGACGGCCGCGAGCTCGCCTCGGCCACCACCGACGAGGACGGCCGGGTCAGCGAGCTCGGCCCCGAAACCCTGGAGTCCGGCCACTACCGGATCATCTTCGCGACCGAGCCGTACTTCGCCGGCCGCGGGCTGGAGACGTTCTACCCGTTCGTCTCGGTGGACTTCACGGCGCGTCAGGAGCAGGGCCACTACCACGTGCCCCTGCTGCTGAGCCCGTTCGCGTACTCCACGTACCGCGGCAGCTGACCCAGGAGCCGACCCCACGGTCGACGGCTGCCGATCCACCACCCACGCATTCCTGACGAAGGAGCAGAGGACCATGACCGACGTAGTGCTCGGCAAGAACCAGTACGGCAAGGCGGAGAACCACGTGGTGCGCATCCACCGCGACACCGACCGCCACGTGATCCGTGACCTGGTGGTCACGTCCCAGCTGCGGGGTGACTTCGACGCCGTGCACACGCAGGGCGACAACGGCCACTGCGTGCCCACGGACACCCAGAAGAACACCGTGTTCGCGTTCGTGCAGAAGTACGGGGTGGACTCCCCCGAGGCGCTGCTGCTCAAGCTCTCGGAGCACTTCACGTCCGAGTTCGAGTGGGTCTCCGGTGGCCGGTGGGCCGCGGACGAGCATGCGTGGGACCGCATCAACGACCACGACCACTGCTTCGTGCAGAACAAGCAGGAGGTCCGCACCGCCGTGGTGGTCACGGACGGGCCGAGGAGCACCGTGATCTCCGGCTTCAAGGACCTCACGGTGCTCAAGTCCACGGAGTCCGGTTTCGAGGGCTACCCCAAGGACCAGTACACCACCCTGCCCGAGACCACGGACCGGATCATGTCCACGGACGTGGCCACCCGCTGGCGCTACAGCACCACGGACGTGGACTTCGACGCCGTGTACGAGGACGTCAAGAGGATCATCCTGGACAAGTTCACGGACCACTACTCCCGTGCCCTGCAGGAGACGCTCTACCTCATGGGCAAGGCCGTGATCGAGGCCCACCCGGAGATCGACGAGATCAAGTTCTCGTGCCCCAACAAGCACCACTTCGTCTACGACCTGGGGTTCTGCGGCATGGAGAACCCCAAGGAGACGCACTACGCGGCGGACCGCCCCTTCGGTCTGATCGAGGCCACCGTGCAGCGCAAGGACGCCCCACTGGACGAGAACGCCTGGATGGGCATCACCGGCTTCTGCTGAGTCCCCACCACCACTGCGCAGGCCCCCGCCCGGATCGTCCACGGCGGGGGCCTCGTCCACACACTTCCCGGAAGGCCGGCCATGTCATCCACCACAGCCCCCACCAGGGCATCCCGCCCCGAGGACCAGTACCTGGGACTGGGTGCGAGCTTCGGCTACGGCTTCCAGCACGTGCTCACCATGTACGGCGGGATCATCGCCCCGCCGCTGATCGTGGGAGGTGCGGCGGGGCTGTCCGCCAACGAGCAGGCCCTGCTGGTGGCGTGCTGCCTGTTCGTGGGAGGGCTCGCCACGGTGCTGCAGTCCTTCGGCATCAGGTTCTTCGGCTCGCAGCTCCCCCTGGTCCAGGGCACGTCCTTCGCGGGTGTGGCCACCATGACGGCGATCGTCAACGGCGGCGGTGGCATCCAGGCCGTGTTCGGTGCGGTGATGGTCTCGGCGGCCATCGGCTTCGTGCTGGCGCCGTTCTTCGCGCGCATCATCCGCTTCTTCCCACCCGTGGTCACGGGCGTGGTCATCACCACCATCGGGCTGTCCCTTTTCCCTGTGGCCGCACAGTGGGCCATGGGCGGCGCCGCGGTGGCCGCCAAGGGTGACGAGGACGCGATCTTCCGCAACGTCTGCCTGGCTGGGGCCACCCTGCTGATCATCATGGTGCTGTCCAAGGTGCGCAGCGCCCTGGTCTCCCGGCTGTCCATCCTGCTGGGCATCGTGCTGGGCACGCTGCTGGCCCTGGCCCTGGGCATGGCGGACTTCTCGCGGGTGGGTGACGGCGCGCTGTTCGCCCTCCCCCAGCCGTTCGCCTTCGGAGCGCCCACGTTCCAGCCTGCCGCGATCATCTCCATGACCATCGTGGTGCTCGTGATCCTCACGGAGACCACCGCGGACATCATCGCCGTGGGCGAGATCGTGGGCACGGACGTGGACCGCAAGCGCATTGCGGACGGGCTGCGCGCGGACATGGGCGCGTCCTTCATCTCCCCGGTGTTCAACGGTTTCACCCAGTCCGCGTTCGCCCAGAACGTGGGTCTGGTGGCCATCACCGGTGTGAAGAGCCGCTTCGTGGTGACCGCCGGCGGCGTGATCATGCTGCTGCTGGGGCTGCTTCCCGGTCTGGGCCGCGTGGTCGCGGCGGTGCCCGTGCCCGTGCTGGGAGGTGCGGGCATCGTGCTGTTCGGAACCGTGGCGGCGTCGGGAATCCGCACGCTCGGGAAGGTGAGGTTCGAGGGCACACCCAACCTGATCATCGTGGCCACGAGCATCGGGATCGGCATGCTGCCCATCGCGGCGCCGAAGATCTACGCGGGCTTCCCCACGTGGTTCGAGACCATCTTCCACTCGGGCATCAGCTCCGCTGCGGTGGCCGCCGTGGTGCTCAACATCCTGTTCAACGAGATCACGTTCGGCAACCCGCCCGAGGGCCGCGGATCGGTGTTCACGGAGGCCCCGCCGCGCTACGTGCCCATCGAGGCACTCGAGCATCTGCAGAGCCACCTGCAGGAGGGGGACACCGTCAAGGACGGCAAGTTGCTGGACTCCGAGGGCAAGGAGGTCCCGGTCATCACCGCGGCCGGGGACGTGGTCCCCGCGCCGCTGACCCAGGAGATCCCCGTGGTACCCAAGGACCCACAGGAGCACTGACCGCTCCCCTCGATGTGTGCTCATGGTTCCCTGCCACAATGGGGACATGAAGGGCATCATCCTCGCGGGCGGCACGGGCTCCCGTCTGCACCCCGTGACCCTGGGCGTGAGCAAGCAGCTCGTGCCGGTCTACGACAAGCCGATGATCTACTACCCGCTCTCGACCCTGCTGCTCGCGGGTATCCGGGAGATCCTGGTGATCACCACCCCGCACGACGCCACCCAGTTCCGTCGGTTGCTCGGGGACGGCTCCCGCTTCGGCGCGGCGATCAGCTACGCCCAGCAGGAGTCCCCGGACGGGCTCGCGCAGGCGTTCCTGCTGGGCGCCGAGCACATCGGGAACGACAGCGTGTGCTTGATCCTGGGCGACAACATCTTCTACGGGCCCGGCCTGGGCACCCAGCTGCGCCGCTTCCACGATCTCCAGGGGGCCGCGATCTTCGGCTACCGCGTGGCGGATCCCAGCGCGTACGGCGTGGTGGAGTTCGACTCCGCAGGGCAGGCCGTGGCCATCGAGGAGAAGCCCGAGCACCCCCGCAGCGCCTACGCCGTCCCGGGGCTCTACTTCTACGACCGGCGCGCGGTGGAGTTCGCCCGCTCGCTCACGCCCTCACCGCGCGGGGAGCTGGAGATCACGGACCTCAACCGGATGTACATGGACCGCGGCGAGCTCTCCGTGCACGTGCTCCCGCGCGGCACCGCGTGGCTGGACACCGGAACGTTCGACTCCCTCGCGGACGCCACCAACTTCATCCGCACCGTCCAGGCGCGCCAGGGCACCTCGATCGGCTGCCCCGAGGAGGTCGCGTGGCGCATGGGCCTGATCACGGACGAGCAGCTGCGGGAACAGGCCACCGCACTGCGCAAGAGCGGCTACGGCGCGCACCTCGAGTCACTGCTCTCGGAGCACGACGCCGCCCTGCCGCAGCGCGGCTGAATCGCACCCCGGGCGCGGCAGAGCGGGCACGGCGGGTCCGTGAGAGCCGCGACTCAGCCGCACACCTCGGCGGCGTGAAGCGCGACCAGCCAGGCGGGGCACGGCGGCGTCGTCCGCGTCAGCCCACCCGGGAGAGCTGCCCGGACAGCTGCACTGCGGCCTCGCGCAGCAGGGGCACCGCGCGCTCCCCGAAGTCCCAGTCCACGCGCGTGGTGGGCCCGGACACCGAGATCGCGGTGGGGGTGGGGGTGTCCGGGACGAGCACGGAGAAGCAGCGGACGCCGATCTCCTGCTCCTCGTCGTCCACGGCGTAGCCGCGTTCGCGGATCAGCTCCAGGTCTGCCAGCAGCTCCTCCACCGTGCCAAGGCTCTTCTCTGTGGGGGTGGGCATGCCCATGGACGTGACGATCGAGACCACCTGCTCCTCGGGGAGGGTGGCCAGGATGGCCTTGCCCACGCCGGTGCCGTGCAGGTGGGCGCGGCGGCCCACCTCGGTGAACATGCGCATGGAGTGGGAGGACTGCGCCTGCCCCACGTACACGACCATGCGCCCGTCCAGCACGGCCATGTTGGCGGACTCCCCGAGCTGGTCCACGAGCCCTTGCAGCACGGGTTGGGCGTACGTGCCCAGCGCGAGCCCCGCCGCATTGCCCAGCCGGATGAGGCCCGGGCCCAGCGCGTAGCTGCGGTTGGGCAGCTGGCGCACGTATCCCAGGGGGATCAGCGTGCGCAGCAGCCGGTGGATGGTCGGCAACGGAAGCTGCGCCCTGCTCGCGAGCTCGCTCAGCGAGATCTCTCCTCCGGCGGCGGTGATGATGTCGAGCAGGCCGAAGACCCGTTCGACGGACTGCACCCCGCCCGTGCTCCTGCCCTCTGGCATCCGTGTGCTCCTCTGGTCGTCCGTGGTCTTGCGCGGGGCTCACCGCCGGCCGGCCCAGGCCGCAGCGGGACCGGACCGACGTGGCCGGGACTGTGCGGTTCCGGCGACTCCGCACGCGTGTGGCCTGCGTCTCAGCAGGACCTTGTCCTGGGTCACATCCTATGTCTAAACTCGTGGTAATGGAATAACTTTTCCACAATACGGATACCTGGAGGCACTCCATGAGCATCACCCACACCACCCCGCAGAACGTGGCCGCCGCGGACGAGATCCTCTCGGACGAGGCCCTCGCGTTCGTGGAGGCGCTGCACGAGAAGTTCGCGGACCGCCGTGAGGAGCTGCTCGGCCAGCGCGAGGCCGCCCGCACGAAGGCCGCCGAGACCGGCACCATGGACTTCCTCCCCGAGACCCGCGAGGTCCGGGAGGGCGACTGGAAGGTGGCTCCGGCCCCCGAGGCGTTGCTGGACCGGCGTGTGGAGATGACCGGGCCGGCGTCGCCCGCCAAGATGGCGATCAACGCCCTGAACTCCGGTGCCAAGGTGTGGCTCGCGGACCTCGAGGACGCCGCGTCCCCCAGCTGGGCCAACCAGGTGGACGCGATCGCCAACCTGCGCGACGCCGCCCGCGGCACCCTGGGCTTCACCTCCCCGGAGGGCAAGGAGTACAAGCTCCGCGAGGACGTGCCCCTGGCCGTGGTGGTCATGCGCCCGCGCGGCTGGCACCTGCCCGAGTACAACATCACGGTCAACGGCAAGACCGGTTCCGGCTCCCTCACGGACTTCGGGCTGCACTTCTTCCACACCGCCAAGCAGCTGATCGAGAACGGTCAGGGCCCCTACTACTACCTCCCCAAGATGGAGTCCTACCTGGAGGCGCGGCTGTGGAACGACGTGTTCACGTTCGCGGAGGAGTACCTGGGCATCGAGCACGGCACGGTGCGCGCCACCGTGCTGATCGAGACCATTCCCGCTGCGTTCCAGATGGACGAGATCCTCTACGAGCTGCGTGACCACGCCTCCGGGCTCAACGCCGGTCGCTGGGACTACCTGTTCTCCATCATCAAGTACTTCCGCGATGCCGGGGAGAAGTTCATCCTGGCGGACCGCTCCGCCGTGACCATGACCGCTCCCCTGATGCGCGCGTACACGGACCTGCTGGTGCAGACGTGCCACAAGCGGGGTGCCTTCGCCATGGGCGGCATGGCCGCGTTCATCCCCTCCCGCAAGGACGAGGAGATCAACAAGGCGGCCTTCGAGAAGGTCCGCAACGACAAGACCCGCGAGGCCGGGGACGGCTTCGACGGCTCGTGGGTGGCCCATCCGGACCTCGTGCCCGTGTGCCAGGAGGTCTTCGACGGCGTGCTCGGCGAGAAGCCGAACCAGGTGGACCACCAGCGCCCAGATGTGGACGTGACCGCCGAGATGCTGCTGGACGTGCCCTCCGCGGGCGACCAGCGCACCGAGAAGGAGCTCAACGCCAACCTGTACGTGGCCATCCGCTACGTGGCGGTGTGGCTCTCCGGCAGCGGCGCGGTGGCCATCCACAACCTCATGGAGGACGCCGCCACCGCGGAGATCTCCCGCTCGCAGATCTGGCAGCAGATCAAGAACGGCGTGGTCTACACGGACACCGGCAACACCGCCACGCGCGAGCTGGTGGCGGACGCCCTGGACACGCAGCTCGAGGTGCTGCGCGGTGAGATCGACCAGGAGAACTACGAGAAGTGGTTCGTCCCCGCGGGCAAGCTCATCTCGGACATGGTGCTCAGAGAGGACTACCCCGCGTTCCTCACGCTGTCCGCCTACGACCTCATGGAAGGCAGCAAGTGACACCGGAGCACCCGGACGCCTCCCCGGCCCCCGCCACGACCGCCCCACGCGGCGCGGCGGGGGCCGCCCCTCTCTGCCGGCGGGCTTCGCACGCCGCGCGGACCTGCTGCTCGCGGGCACGGACGCGGACCTCGCACGGTTCCTCCCCGGGGACTCCGGAACCCGCCAGCCCGTGCACACGTGCTACGTCCCGGCCGACCTCGTCACGGATCGGACGCCCGCCGAGTGGGGCGCTGCGGCGGCGTCGGCGGCCGAGGATGCGGGCGGGCTCGGGGCCCTGGCCGAGCTCGCGGGGATCGACGCCGCGGCCGCACCCGATCTCGTCGAGCGGGTGGCGCGCAAGCTGCGCACAGAACCGGTCGAGGACCTGCGCCTGGACCTCGAGGACGGCTACGGCGAGCGCCCGGACGCTGAGGAGGACGCCGACGCCGTGCGCGCCGCCCACACGGTGGCCGCGTTCGCCCGGAACCGCGCCTCGGGTGAGGCTCCGGCCCCGGCCTTCGCCGGCATCCGCTTCAAGTGCTTCGAGGCGGCCACCAGGATCCGCGGGCTGCGCACCCTGGACCTGTTCCTGAGCACCCTCGTACGCGAGGGCGGGCTCACGGAGGCCGGGATCAGCGAGGACGGGCTCCCCGGGGGGCTCGTGCTCACCCTGCCCAAGGTCTCGGCGGTGGAGCAGGTGGTCGTGATGGTGGAGGCGTGCGAGGCGTTCGAGGACGCCCTGGACCTGCCCGCCGGGCGGCTGCGCTTCGAGATCCAGATGGAGACCCCGGCCATGATCCTGGGCCCGGACGGCACGTGCCCCATTCCGGCGATGCTGCGCGCGGCGAAGGGTCGGGTCTCGGCCCTGCACTACGGCACGTACGACTACTCCGCGTCCATTGGGATCTCAGGGCAGTTCCAGTCCCTGGAGCACCCGGCCGCGGACCACGCCAAGGCCGTGATGCAGGTGGCCGTTGCCGGCACCGGAGTGCACCTCTCGGACGGTTCCACCAACCGGCTGCCCGTGGGGGACGCCGCCCAGCGCCGCGAGACCTGGGCACTGCACGCCCGCCTGGTCCGCCGGTCCCTGGAACGCGGCATCTACCAGGGCTGGGACCTGCACGCCCACCAGCTGCCCACGCGCTTCCTCACCAACTACGCGTTCTACCGCGGGGCGTTCGACAACGCCGCCCGCCGCCTGGTTGCCTACGCCGGCCGGTCCGTCCCCGGCATCGAGACGGCGGACGTGGCGGACGAGCCCGCCACCGCACGGGCCCTCGCCCGCTACGTGGTGCGCGGGGTACTGTGCGGTGCGGTGAGCGAGGACGAGCTGCGCGAGAAGGGCCTGGACCCGGAGACGGTGCGGGCCGTGGCGAACCCGGGCGCAGCGGCGTCGTCGTCCGCGGGAGACCGCACGAGCCCCGAGACAGGAGAAACCCCATGACCGAGCGCACGTACTGGGCCACCCGCGGGGGGCACCCGCCGCAGACGGACCTGCTCACGGACCGGGCGATGTTCCGAGAGGCGTACGCCGTGATCCCGCGCGGAACGCAGCGGGACATCGTGACCTCCTACCTGCCGTTCTGGGAGGACACGCGGCTGTGGGTGCTCGCGCGGCCCATGACCGGGTTTGCGGAGACCTTCTCGCAGTACCTCGTGGAGGTGGCGCCCGGCGGCGGCTCGGACAAGCCCGAGGACGATCCGGACGCGGAGGCCGTGCTGTTCGTGATGGAGGGCTCCCTGGAACTGACCCTGGGCGACGAGCCCGGGGACGGGGACACCCACGAGCTCACGCCGGGAGGGTACGCGTTCATCGCCCCCGGCGAGACGTGGACCGCGCACAACCGCGGGGGCGAGCACACCCGGTTCATGTGGATCCGCAAGCGCTACCAGAAGGTCGCGGGCGTCCCGAAGCCGGAGTCGTTCGTGACCAACGAGCGGGACATCGAGCCCACCCCCATGCCGGACACCGAGGGGCGCTGGGCCACCACGCGGTTCGTGGACCAGAAGGACCTGCGCCACGACATGCACGTGACCATCGTGACGTTCCTGCCCGGCGGGATCATCCCGTTCGCGGAGACCCACGTGATGGAGCACGGGCTCTACGTCCTGGAGGGCCAGGCCGTGTACCGGCTCAACGAGGACTGGGTGGAGGTCCAGGAGGGCGACTTCATGTGGCTGCGCGCGTTCTGCCCGCAGGCCTGCTACGCCGGTGGCCCCAAACCGTTCCGGTACCTGCTGTACAAGGACGTGAACCGGCACGCGCCGCTGGGCCTGGGAGGGCACGCGGGGCGGTGAGGGTCGCACCCGTCTGAGAAGGAGCCGCCGGGCACTGTGCCCGGCGGCTCCTTCCGTGGTCACTGGTCGCGGAACTCCTCCGCGAGCATCGCGTAGCCGTAGCCGTCGTGCCACTGGCCGTCCCGGTGCAGGGACTCCTTCACGCTGTGGATCTCACGCCGCATTCCCACCTTCTCCATGACCTTCCAGGACCCGGTGTTCTCCGCGAAGCAGCCGGCCTCCACCCGGTGGACGCCCATGTCGAACGCGATGGCCAGGCCTTCACGCACGAGCTCCGTGGCCACGCCGCGGCCCTGGGCCCAGGGCGCCACCACCCAGCCGAGTTCCACCTGCTGCCCCCGGGCCTGTTCGGTGACGTCCGTCTGGGACCACGCGTCCTGCTGCTTGACCATGAGATAGGCCGCGAGCCGCCCGGCCCAGTGGGCCATCAGGTGGGTGGCGGCCAGGGCGTCCCAGTCCGCCCGGAACTCCTCGCGCGAGGCATAGATCCGGGTGGTCCAGCGGTTCAGCTCCGGGGCTCTTTTCAACTCCCACAGAGCGTCGGCATCCTCCGGGGCCAGGCGACCCACGGTGAGCCGTTCGGTGTGGCGGGGCCAGGAGAGGTCGTGGATTGTGCGGGGCATGGGCTCAGGCTAGTGGAGCGCGGTGAAACGCACGACGCGCGACGGCGCCCCGGACCGTGAAGGTCCGGGGCGCCGTCGTCGGCATGCCTGGGCCCTGCCTCAGATCGTCTTCGCGTCGATCACGAAGCGGTAGCGGACGTCCGAGTCCACCACGCGGTCGTAGGCGTCGTTGACGTCCTCCGCGTTGATCAGTTCGATCTCCGCCGTGACCCCGTGCTCACCGCAGAAATCCAGCATCTCCTGGGTCTCGCGGATGCCGCCGATGTTGGAGCCCGTGAGGGACTTGCGACCGCTGATGAGCGAGCCCGCGCTGATCTGCAGGGGTTCGGTGGGCAGACCCAGCAGCACCATGGCACCGTGCGGGCGCAGGGTGGCCATGAACTCCTGCACGTCGATGTGCGCCGAGACGGTGTTGATGATGACGTCGAACGCACCCTTGTAGTTCTGCAGCGCGTCGGGGTCCTCGGCCCGTGCGATCCAGTCGGTGGCACCGAAGCGGCGGCCGTCCTCCTCCTTGGAGCGGGTCTGGCTGATCACCGTCACCTCAGCACCCATGGCGGCGGCGAGCTTCACGGCCACGTGGCCAAGACCACCCATGCCCACCACGGCCACCTTGGAGCCCTCGGTGACACCCCACGTGCGCAGCGGGGAGTACGTGGTGATGCCCGCGCACAGCAGCGGCGTGGTGGCTGCCGGATCCAAGTTCTCGGGGATGTGCAGGGCAAAGGCCTCGGACACGATCACCTCGGTGGAGTACCCACCGTCGGTCTGCTCCCCCGTGAAACGGTCCTTGCCGCGGTAGGTGCCCACGGCCTTCGGACAGTTGTTCTCCTCGCCCTTGAGGCACCACTCGCACTCGCGGCACGAGTCGACGAGACAGCCCACACCCGCGCGCTCTCCCACGGTGAACGTGGTGACCTCGGAGCCGATCTCCGTGACACGGCCGATGATCTCGTGCCCGGGAACGAGCGGGAAGTCGATGGGCCCCCACTCCTCGCGCACGGTGTGGATGTCCGAGTGGCAGATGCCGGCGAACTCGATCTCGATGCGGATGTCGTCCGGACGCAGGTCCCGGCGCTCGATGGTGCCCTTCTCGAGCGGGGCACCGGAGGCGACGGCCTGATAGGCAGCAACATTGGTAGTCATGGGACGTGACTCTAGACCTGCACCCCCGGCCAGGTCATTTCGGCGGAAAGGGGTTCGGTACCGGTTCGCGCCTGCCCGTGCGCGTGCGAGCTGCCCCACAACGTGCGCGTGCGGGGCGCGGTCTCACACCACCGAGTCGACGGCCAACTCGAACACACCCTCCTGCGCGGTGTAGTGCACCCACGTGCCCTGCCGGCGCGAGCTGACGAGCCCGGCCTCCCGAAGCTTGCGCAGGTGGTGCGAGATGGTCGCCTGGGACAGATCGAAGTCCGGGAGATCGCACACACAGATGCTTCCGGGCAGAGCCTTTCGGATCGAGAGGTACAGGCGCAGGCGCACCGGATCCGCCAGGGCTTTGAACACGGCGGCCGAGCGTTCGAGGCCGTCGGGCGCGTGATCGATGTGCAGCTCAGCCGAAATCATGAGCCTATTTTGACAACTGTCTATGCAGACGGCAAGCTGGATTGTATTGGCTTCTGTCTAAGCAAGGCCCCCTCGGGGTGCTCAGCCACGCGGCGCTTGCCCCCACGGCCCCGCCCTCCGGCGCGCAGTCGGGCCGCTGAGGCGGGGCCTCCGACGACGCCATCCGCTCGTGCCGCACCACTGGAGACGACCTTGAGAACTGACACACCACCGGCCGCCCGCCTCTCCACCCTCGACCGTTTCCTGCCCGTGTGGATCATTGCGGCCATGATTGCCGGTCTCGCGCTGGGCCGTCTGGTGCCGGGACTGGGGGAGGCACTGGGCGCCGTCGAGATCCAGGGGGTCTCGCTGCCGATCGCGATCGGCCTGCTCGTGATGATGTACCCGGTGCTCGCCAAGGTGCGCTACGACCGCCTGGACACCGTGACCGGGGACAAGCGCATGCTCGGGGCGTCCCTCCTGCTCAACTGGGTGGTCGGTCCCGCGCTGATGTTCGCCCTCGCCTGGATCTTCCTGCCCGACCTCCCCGAGTACCGGACGGGTCTCATCATCGTGGGCCTGGCGCGCTGCATCGCCATGGTCATCATCTGGAACGACCTCGCGTGCGGTGACCGTGAGGCGGCCGCCGTGCTCGTGGCCCTCAACTCGATCTTCCAGATCGTCGCGTTCGGCTTCCTCGGGTGGTTCTACCTGGAGGTGCTGCCGGGGTGGCTCGGGCTGGAGCAGGCGTCACTGGATGTCTCCCCCTGGCGGATCGCGGCGTCCGTGCTCGTGTTCCTGGGCGTCCCGCTCGTGGCCGGATACCTCTCACGGCGCATCGGCGAGAAGAAGTGGGGACGGGAGGCCTACGAGTCGTCGTTCCTGCCCAGGGTCGGCCCGTGGGCCCTGTACGGCCTGCTGTTCACCATCGTGATCCTGTTCGCCCTGCAGGGTGAGCAGATCACCTCCCAGCCGCTCGACGTGGTGCGGATCGCCCTTCCCCTGCTCGCCTACTTCCTGCTGATGTGGGGTGGCGGCTTCCTGCTGGGGCGGGCGCTGGGCTTCTCCTACGAACGGACCACCACCCTCGCCTTCACCGCCGCCGGGAACAACTTCGAGCTGGCCATCGCGGTGGCCATTGCCACGTTCGGTGTGACCAGCGGGCAGGCACTGGCAGGCGTCGTGGGGCCGCTCATCGAGGTTCCGGTCCTCGTCGGGCTCGTCTACGTGAGCCTGGCCCTCCGCAAGCACTACCCCCACCAGGAGATCCGCGCATGAGCCCCCAGGATCCCAGCGTGCTGTTCGTCTGCGTCCACAACGCGGGACGTTCACAGATGGCGGCCGCCTACGTGCGGCACCTCTCGCGCGGTGCCGTGGAGGTCCGCTCGGCCGGTTCCGCACCCGCCGCCTCCATCAACCCGGCGGTCCACGAGACCATGCTCGAGGAGGGGATCGACCTCAGTGCCGAAAGGCCCAAGGTGCTCACCAGGGATGCCGTGGAGGCCTCGGACGTGGTCATCGCCATGGGGTGCGGGGACGCGTGCCCCTACTACCCCGGCAAGCGCTACGAGGACTGGGCGCTGCAGGACCCCGCGGGGCAGGGCGTTGACGCCGTGCGTCCCATCCGCGACGAGATCAGGCGGCGCGTCGTCGAGCTGCTGGGCTCGCTCGGGGTGCTGGCAGGATGAGTCCGTGAGCTACACCGTCAACGCCTCGATCGTCTTCGCGGACCTCCCCCTGCTCGACCGCGCCGCCGCAGTGGCCCGGCAGGGATTCACCCGCGCGGAGTTCTGGTGGCCGTTCGACTCCCCCACGCCACCTCAAGAGGAGGTGGACGCCTTCGTGGCCTCCCTGCTGAATGCGGGCATCCAGCTCACCGGTCTCAACTTCTATGCCGGTGACATGCCCGCCGGCGGGCGCGGCGTGCTCTCCCATCCCTCCCGCGCGGCGGAGTTCCGCGCGAACGTGGACGTGGTCGCGGAGATCGCCCGTACCACGGGGTGCCGCCACTTCAATGCGCTGAATGGCAACCGCCTGGACGGTCTCGCCGGGGAGGAGCAGCGGACGACGGCGCTCGCGAACCTCCGCCACGCCGCGGACGTCCTCGCCCCGCTGGACGGGACGGTGCTGCTCGAACCGGTCTCCGGCGTCCCCACCTATCCCCTCAGAACCGCGGCGGACGCGCTCGCGGTGGTCGACGCCGTGAACCGGGAGAACGTGCGGCTGCTCGCGGACTTCTACCACCTGGCCGTCAACGGCGACGACGTGCCCGCCGTCATCGAGGCCCACGCCGCGGAGTTCGGGCACATCCAGATCGCGGACGCCCCCGGTCGCCACGAACCGGGCACGGGTGAGCTGCCAGTGCTCGACTGGGCGACCCGCTCCCGCGAGCTCGGCTACACCGGGGACGTCGCCCTCGAATACGTGCCGTCCCGCGAGGACCCGTTCTCCTGGTTGCCGCGCTCGGAGCGGGCATGAACGCGGTGTCACCGGCCGCCTGCCCGGCCGCACCGTCCACGTCCGGCCGCCCGCGCAGGGCCGTACCCGCACGCTCCCCACGGGCGGTGCGCGGAACGGGACCCTGCGGCGTCGTCGTGCTGGAATGGCCCCGCGGGGCGCGCTCCACCGGCGCGCGCCGGCCGTGACCGAGACCCGTCAGCAAGGAGGCGCCGTGCGCATCGTGGTGGCACCCGACAAGTTCAAGGGCTCCGTGACAGCCCGCGAGGCCGCCGCCCACCTCGCGGCCGGGATCCGGGACGCCTCCCCGGAGGTGGACGTGGTGGAGCTGCCCGTGGCCGACGGCGGCGAGGGCACACTCGACGCCGCCCTGGAGGCCGGTTTCGCGCGCCACGAGCTCACCGTCACGGGCCCCGCGGGCGATCCCGTGGCCGCGGCGTGGGCCCGGCGCGGGGACGAGGCGGTGGTCGAGATGGCGCTCGCCTCGGGCCTGGCCGCCCTGCCCCATCGTGACGGCGAGCCCCTCCTGCAGGCGCGCACCGCCACGAGCCACGGCACGGGCGAGCTGATCGCCGCCGCCCTGGACGCCGGGTGCACGCGCGTGGTCCTGGGCGTGGGCGGCAGCGCCACCACGGACGGCGGCGCCGGAATGCTCACCGCCCTGGGCCTGCAGCTGCTGGACGAGCACGGCGAGCCCCTGCCCCGGGGCGGCGCGGCGCTCGCGCATCTTCACACCGTGGACGCCTCCCGCCTGCACCCCCGCGTGCGGCATGCGCAGTTCGTGCTGGCCGCGGACGTGGACAACCCCCTGACCGGTCCGCGCGGAGCCGCCGCCGTCTTCGGCCCCCAGAAGGGCGCCTCACCGCGGGACGTCACGGAGCTCGACGCCGCCCTGGGCACCTTCCGCGACCGGCTCGCGGACGCGCTCGGCGAGCCCGCCCGCGCCGCCGCGAGCGCCCCGGGGGCCGGGGCTGCCGGTGGCGTGGGGTACGCGGCGCTCGCCGTGCTCGGGGCTGAACGCAGACCCGGCGTGGACGTGGTCCTGGACCTCGTGGACCTGGACACCGCCGTGGCGGGCGCAGACCTGCTCGTCACGGGCGAGGGCAGCCTGGACGAGCAGAGCCTGGGCGGCAAGACCCCGCTGGGCGTGCTGCGCGTGGGCCGCCGCCACGGTGTGCCGGTGATCGCCGTGTGCGGTCGCACCACGCTGTCCCCGAAGACACTGACCGGCGCGGGCTTCGCCGCCGTCCACGAGCTGCGAGCCCTCGCCCCGGACCCGGCCACCTCCATGCGCGACGCCCCACGTCTGCTGCGTGAGGTGGGTCACCGCCTACGCTCGCAGTAGCACCCGCAAGGCCACCACCGCCCGCCGCACCCACCACGGCACGCCCCACCGAAAGGACCACCGACATGAACGCCTCACCCCAGCGCGGTTCCCGCAAGACCTCGCACGACGACGCTGTGGCCCCGGACAGCGCGTCTCGGCCGTCTGAGGACGCGGCCGCCACGGACCCCGCCCGGGACGACGAGCAGGCCACGGTGGACGTGCGCACAAAGGTGGAGCGGGCGGCGTCGTCCCCCGAGCGTGACGAGTCCCCCGAGGAGGTCGCGGAGCAGAATTCGAACCTCGCGGAGACCCCCGAGAACCGCGCCGAACGGGGTGGTGAGCGCGCCGCGCAGATCGCGTTGGCCGCCGAGGTCAACGGTGCGGAGCACGTGCGCGCGCTGATCCGCGAGTACCAGGCCGAGCACCGTCTCACGGGCACGGACGAGTCTGCAGAAGAGCGAAGCACCGGACGGCGGAACGGCGAGTTCGACCTCGTGGTCCGCGGCCACCGGGTGATGTGCGGGGACCACTTCGTGCCCCGGGAGGTGGGCGTGCGGAACGGAAAGATCGCCGCGAGCGAGCCGCTCGGCGCCGGGCTGCAGGGCGCGCGGGTCGTGGAGCTGGCCGAGGACGAGACGCTGCTGCCCGGCCTCGTGGACACCCACGTGCACGTGAACGAGCCCGGGCGCACCGAGTGGGAGGGCTTCGCCACCGCCACCCGGGCGGCGGCCGCCGGCGGTGTGACCACCATCGTGGACATGCCCCTGAACTCCGTGCCCGCCACCGTGAACACGGCCGCCCTCGAGTACAAGCGGCTGTTCGCGCAGCAGAACGCGTTCGTGGACATCGGCTTCTGGGGCGGTGCGATCCCCGGTAACAAGGAGGACCTGCGCCCCCTGCACGACGACGGCGTGTTCGGGTTCAAGTGCTTCCTGCTGCACTCCGGTGTGGACGAGTTCCCGCACCTGGAGGCGGACGAGATGGAGGAGGCGCTCGCCGAGATCAAGACGTTCGACTCGTTGCTGATCGTGCACGCGGAGGACTCCCGCACCATCGACAAGGCCCCGCAGCCCCACGGCAACGTGTACGAGAACTTCCTGAAGTCCCGCCCGCGCGGTGCGGAGAACATTGCGATCGCGGAGGTCATCGAGCGCACCCGCTGGACCGGGGCGCGCTCGCACATCCTGCACCTGTCCTCCTCGGACGCGATCCCCATGATCCGCTCCGCCAAGAACGACGGCCTGGACATCACCGTGGAGACCTGCCCGCACTACCTCACGCTGCTCTCCGAGGAGATCCCGGACGGCGCCACCGCGTTCAAGTGCTGCCCGCCCGTGCGCGAGGTCTCCAACCGGGAGAAGCTGTGGGCGGGGCTGATCGACGGCACCATCGACTACATCGTGTCGGACCACTCCCCCTCCACGCTCGACCTCAAGGACCTCGGCAACGGGGACTTCGGGGTCGCGTGGGGCGGCGTCTCGTCGCTGCAGCTGGGCCTGTCCCTGATCTGGACGGAGGCACGACGCCGCGGGGTCGGGCTCGAGCGCGTGGTGCGGTGGATGTCCACTCGCCCTGCCGAGCGCGTGGGACTGCGCGGCAAGGGCAAGCTGTCCCTGGGCTACGACGCGGACATGGCCGTCTTCGCGGCGGACGAGAGCTACGTGGTGGATGCCCAGCGCCTGAACCACAAGAACCCGATCACCCCGTACCAGGGCAAGGTGCTGTCCGGGAAGGTCCGCGCGACCTTCGTGGGCGGGCGCGAGGTGGACTACGAGACGCCCACGGGACGACTCCTGAGCCGCGGCCAGGCCTGACGACGACGCCGTGCCTCGCCTTCATGGGGCGGGGCACGGCGTCCTGCAGGAGCGGGCCGACCTCGAGCCCGGTGGAACCGGCGGCTCAGCCTTCGCGCACGAACTGTCCGTGCAGCGACCGGGCGACGGCCTCCATGTCCACGGACCGTTGCTTTGTGACCCCCGTGTCGAGGTCCGAGTAGTCACTGACCAGCCAGTTGCGGCCCTTCACAAAACTTACTGATCCTGCCAGACCGGCCGCGCTTGCCAGGAGGTCGAAGACCTTGTCGCGGTCCGTCTTGGAGTCGAACCACAGGACTTCCAGCGTGTCCGTGCACATCCTGGATTCCCCGGTCGGTCCGGGCGGGTGCAGGACCTTCTCCGTGGGCGCCGGGGGATTCGTGTCGCAGTTCACCACGGCGTCCACGGCACCATAGGCGTCGTTCAGAGAGGCGTATTCCGGCAGGCCATCTTCGTCGCGACTGCACGCAGTAGTTCCGGCAGAAAGCAGCACGACCAGTACGAGGGTGGCGATCTTCCTCATGGGAACCTCGGTTCTTCGTCCCGCTGCCGCGCGATGAGCACGTGGTGCCGCACAAGGCACCCCCAGCCCGCTCAGCATCAGGCGTCATTCAGTTGGTTCAGTGTGCGCCCGCATCTTCCGCCCGCCAAGGGGCGCAGAGCAGTTCTCCCTGGGAACCTGCCGATGCCCCCTGAACCGTCGCTTGCAGCACCCGTCCCCCTCAGTAAAGATGAGCGAAAGGGAACCGCCCCACCGGGGCGCCAGAGGGGGCAAACATGGCCGAGGAAAAGACCGGCTCGATGCAGTACGGGGTCAAGAAGTTCGTCTACGTCGGAGGGACGCTCGCCATTCTGGTCAGCGTTGTGGCCATCGCTCTCAAGCTCTCGGCGGGAACCACATCCGGCCTGTTCTTCCCGCTGACCACCATGGTCCTCGCGGTGATCTTCATCCTCCTGGCGAGGTTCAATTCGAACGCCAAGTGACGGTCCTCAGGATCAGCGGCACAGGTGTCACTGCCAGTTCGTCTCACCATGCGCTTCCGCTTTTTCCTGTCGATGCCCGGGCTCTGCCATGCCGACATGACACGCTTGCCCGACCACGCGGCGCCCTTCCGCTGCGGCCATGGCAACCAACCGCCGGCCCTTCCCACCGGCTTTTTCACGGTGGACATCGAGGTCTTGCAGTCCTTCACATGGACCTACGCGTCCCCCGAAATCGACCCGGTGGCGGGGCGGCTCCCACACCGAGCGCGTCTGCTCCTCCGGTTCCGCCGGCGAGACTCACTCCCTTTCCCAGGCAAGACTCTCCGGGGACCACAAACTGCCCTCGGCAGAGCCATCAAGCACCGGATCGAGGAACGCGGTGGTGAGCTCAACGGCGGCATCGAACGTGAGGAAATCACCGCACGCTGGAACACGCCTCGCTACGGGCGGATACAGGCGGTCCCACGATTTCGGTGGTGCGAAGAACGGTGCTCCGGAGAGGCCCCGGTGTTCCCATTCGGCCGCAATGGCTTGTGAGAGTTCAATGCCGTTGACGTGCTGGGTCCGTGCGAGCACTACCAGGTCGACCAGATCTCGCACTCGGGTCGAAGACTGGTCTCCGGCGGAGCCGTACATGCTCTGCGTAGCGCAAACCTTGTCGGCAATGTGGTCGACCACGGGGTAAAGACTGACACGGGCTGGCGGCACGGCGGGAATGAGACCTGGACGGGTACAGACCTCTGGCGAGGCAGTCATCAGGGAACCTGTCACCACATCCACGCTGAAACTGTGGCGCCGCGTCACACCGCAGTAGGCGTCGAGCGACACCTTGCAGCCGGCGATGCCCGGTTGCAGCACACCCCCGGACGCTGCGCGGACCCCGGTCACGGCGAATCGGAAATGGTCACCCAGATCAATGGCGACTGCCGCCCGCAGCGCCGCTACGGCATCCTCAGGGTCAGCCAATTCCGCCAGGAGGTCGACGTCCTTGGTCGTGCGCGCATCATGCACCCGAACGAGCACGGCATTGCCTCCTTTGAGCACCCACCTCGCAGAGCGCGAAATGAACACCCGGGCGAGAAAACGATCGACGACGAACCGTCTGATGACGGCCTCAACCGGAGCCCCAGAGGTCATGGACTCCGTCTTGGCATGGGCTCTTACTGCAGCCCAGAGTGCATTGCCATCCCGATAGGGAAACCCCTCCGTCATTTCGTTCATTGCGAGATGCCGGTCGAGTCAGCGCCCGGGGGCAACGAATACCTATTGATATCGCTCATTGCAGGTGCAGCGCTCGAGAGCAGCGTCCTCTCGAAGTTCAGACCTGCTCCGTCGAGCAGGTATCCGAGCAGTGCGGCCCCGCTCGTCTGACCGTTCCTCCGCGCCAGCGGCTCCAGCGCCACCTCTAGCTCGTGAGGCGTGGCGAGATCCCTCCTCACCGCCTCGCCGACGATGTCGGCAACATGGGAGGGGTCGTGCCCGTCGCGCAGGAGGTCTGCGACGGTTCGAGCTGGTGTGGTCACCGGCAGACCACTGACAAGGGTCACGTCATCGGCGGCGAGCGCTGCGCGATGCAGTCGGATACCCCGCCTGCTCTGCTTCCTGCCGGGAACCGAGAGTTCCGGCTCGTCATCCAGGAGATCCCCCATCCCGTGCAGTGCCGCCGCCGAGGTGTGCGACAGCACCCCGGAGGCAATGAGATTGGTCAGCCGTTCTTCGGCGAATCGCCCGGGATCGAGCGACAGCCACGCGACTCGCATCGGAGTCCTTTCATCCACCGCCGCCGGGATGCCGTAGATGCCTCTGTCGAGCCGCTCGATGACACCGGCGGCTGCAAGACGTCCCAGGTGCAGCCGACTGATGCCCTCGCTCGCTGCCTGCGCGGTGGTGAGCAACCCCCATTGTCGTGCCGCCAGCTGCGACACCTGCGACACCACCTCAAGGAGCTTCATACCTGCAATTGTATCTGTCCAGAGATACAAGTGAAGCACTTTTGACCACTCAGGCTGCCCCGGTCACCCAATTCGCGTTGTTCCCACGACGACGCCGTGCCCCGCCCCACACAGGTCGGCACGGCGTCGTCGTCGTCCGGACGCGGACGAGGCGCCCACCCCGTGGAGGGTGGGCGCCTCGCTCATGCACTGCCGACGTGCGCCGGCGGGCGTGGAGCTACGACTCGCAGCAGGATGCCTGCTCCTGCTCGCCCTCGCAGCAGTGCCCCTTCTTCGGGGCCGGAACGTCCAGCACCGGGGAGCGGTCGAAGAAGCCCTCGGGGCGCAGCTTGAATCCCACGGTGTCCACGGGCATGATCGGCCAGTCCTCCACGCGCGGGAAGTGCGTCAGCCCGAAGGTGTGCCACACCACGATGTCCGTGCCGTCCACGGATCGGTCCTTGGTGGTCCACTCGGGCAGGCCACCGTGACCCGCGTGCTGGTTGGGGAAGTCGCCGGTGGGGTACCTCTCGGACTCCTCGTACGGGGTGACCCACAGGGCCTTGGTGGCGAACGTGGCCCGGCGGTGGATCGACGAGTCCTCGGAGGCGAGCATGGTGGGCAGCCCCTCCGGGTGCAGCTTGTAGCCCACGGGGTGGCCCAACCGGTTGGTGTGCTCGGTGCTGGAGACCACCCACGTGCGCGCCCGGGACATGTCCGCGTCCCGCATGGCGGCCTTCTCCGTCTCCAGCACGGTGCGCCTGCGGGTGAACGCGTTGCCGCGGGAGTTGTCGTCGGAGACGGGCACGCGCACCGCGTCCTCCTCCTCCACGCGGCACGGACCGCCGTCGAGCGCGAAGTCCAGGCGGGCCGAGAACAGGTGCTGGTGGAACGGCGCGCCCAGCCCCGGGGCGATCTCCGAGGCGAAGTCCGAGGAGCCGTTGGGCAGGGCGGAGGTGAAGACCACGCCGGTGGCCTTGGCCTCGAACTCGATGGTGCCGTCCAGGTAGAGGTACCAGTAGAAGCCGTAGTCGTAGTTGCCCACGGTGGTGAAGAAGGAGATCACCAGGCGGCGGTTGCGGCGGGTGTAGGCCACCCCGCTCCACAGGTCCGTGTGCTTGGAGAGGATGGACCAGTCCTCCTCGTGCATGCAGATGCCGTTGGTGATCTCCCGCGGCTCGCCGCGTCCGGTGACGACCACCGGGGACAGGTAGGTGATCTCACCCAGGCAGTCGCAGCCGAGCTCCAGGGAGTTGGCCCACTGCCCCACCAGGTACTCGCCGGTGTCGAAGTAGTTCTGCCAGGACCGCACCGGGGAGGGGTCCCCGTAGGGCACCATCATCTCCGCGATGGCCGCGCGGTCCAGGATGCGACGCTTCTCGCCCTGGTCCTCGAACGCGATGTTGTGCAGCACGAGCCCCTCGCGCATGTCGAAGCCCACGTCCAGGCTCCACTTCTCCCACTCCACGTGGTTGCCGCCGGTCACGGTGAAGGAGGGCCCCTCCGGCTGGGTGATCTCGATCGGCTTCTGTGTGGTGCGCGTGGGCCCGGTGAGCTCGGGATCCGTGTAGTTGCCGTGCTCCTGCGGCACCGGGACCACCTCCAGGTCCAGCACCTGGTCCACCGCCTGGTTGGTCACGTCCACGTAGGCCACGAGCCCGTCGATCGGGTGCGCCCACGCCGAGTCCTCCTCGTGCTCCTGCAGGAACGCCAGACCACGCAGCATGCGCCGCCCCTTCTCCTCCGGGTACTCGAACACCCCGGCGGACAGCGGCGCCACGCGCACCTTCTCCACGGGCAGGTTGCGCTTCTCCAGCGCAGCCAGCCAGCGCTCGTCCGTGGAGAGGATCTGCTCCACCATCTCGAACTCCTCCTCGAGCACCGGCAGCTCCCCGGTCTCGGAGGTGTCCAGCTCGGTCACGCTCTCCACGCGGCGCGCCGTCGCGGAGACGACGACGTCCTTGGCGGGTCCCCCGGCGACGCCGAGCAGGAACACGCGGAACCTGCGGTCCGCCGGCGCGTCCACGGGCGTGCCCCGTGCGGGTTCGACGAGGCCCAGGTACGCCATGCGCGCCGTCTCGGGGAAGTGCCCGGCGTCCTCCAGGACCTGGCGCACCACCCGGATCTCCTCGGGACTCTGGAGGGCGTACGGGCTGGTGGTCTCGTGCGACATGGTGGATCCTCTCGTGGTGCCGGCACCGCGGCGGGCCGTGACCCGCGGAATGTGGCCCGGATCACTTTTTGTTCTACGCTTGTAGAGATTAGGGCGACCCCCGCCGCGTGACAACCCCCTGGCCACCGACGACGCCGCCCGGACACCGTCTCCACGGCCCCGGAGGCCCCGCCCCGCGACCCAGACGCCCCCGACCCCCAGGAGGTTCGCAGATGCCCCGAGTGGTGGACCACACCGCCCGCCAGCAGGAGATCGTGCGCGCCGTGTGGCGCGTGCTCGCCCGGGACGGCTCCTCGGGGATGACCATGCGCCAGGTGGCCGCGGAGGCCGGGTACGCGAACGGCGCCCTCAAGCCGTACTTCGCATCCAAGGCGGATCTCATCGAGGCCACCTACACCCACGTGTTCGAGCGCACCAACGAGCGCGTGACCCGTGCGGTGGTGGGACGCTCCGGCCTGGCCGCCCTGGAGATGTTCTGCCGCGAGGTCATGCCCCTGGACGCGGACCGGCTGGACGAAGCCCGCGTGGTCATGACCTTCTGGCAGGAGGCCACCCACGACCCCGTGCGGGCGGAGCACAACCGGCGGTTCATGGCGCAGTGGCGCGGGTCCGTCACCGGGTGGCTGACCGAGGCACGGGACGCCGGGGAGCTCTCGGAGGACGTGGACCTCGTTCAGTGGGGAGACACCCTGCTGACCTTCCTGCTGGGCACCCAGGTCACCGCCGCACTCGGCCTGCCGATCGCCTCCCCCGACCTCCTGGAGGCCCAGCTGCAGGGGGTCCTCGCTCCCGTGCTCGCGCGTGGCCCAGAGCACGCCGGCGCGCCGTCCCCGCTCGCGTAACCTGCTGGGATGCGTTCCCCTCGCCCGCTTCCCGCGCGCCCCGACGACCACGACGACGGCCCTCCCGCCGGCAGCCGCTACCAGCGCCTCGACAGCGCCGCCGTCCGCGGTTCCGCGGCCACCCTGCAGCGCCGGATCTACGCCCGCTTCCCCCGCCGCAGCCTGTGGGAGGTGGGCGGTGAGCTGATCGCCCTGGTGGACGAGGTGGTCGAGGGAGGCGGCATCAGCCGGCGCCGGATCCGCTCGGCCCGGCTGCTCTCCCGGCTGGGCGTATTGGTGGTGCTGCTGGTCTTCGGCACGGCCATAGCCCTGGCCGCCGCGAGCATCTGGTCCAACCCCGACGCCCTGGGCCCCGTGGACTGGCTGCCCCTGCTGGAGACCGTGGTCAACGACCTCGTCTTCGCGGGCATCGCCATCTTCTTCCTGCTGGCGGTGCCCCAGCGCATGGAGCGCGCCCGGGTGCTGCGGGTGCTGCACCGGCTGCGCTCGCTCGCGCACGTGATCGACATGCACCAGCTCGTCAAGGTCCCCGAGCGCCTGCCGACCGCCCGTCCGGAGGCCGGGGGCACGACGTCGCCCGCGCACCCCCGCGGCCCAGGTGCCGGTTCCGCGCGGGCTGGCGGAGCGGCGTCGTCGGAGACGGCGGCGGGTGACGCGCACGGCCGCGGCGCGGGTCCGAGCGGTGACGACGTTCCGCCGGTGGCTGCGGACGGGCCCGGCGCGGCGGCGTCGGCGACCACGGATGAGCGCGGCGGAGAGCTGCGGATGTCCCGCGCCGAGATGACGCAGTACCTGGACTACTGCACCGAAATGCTCTCCCTGGTGGGCAAGACCGCGGCGCTGTTCGCGGAGGACACCACGGACGGGGACGTGCTGGATGCGGTGGAGGGCATCGAGACGCTGACCTCGGACATGGCGCGGAAGGTGTGGCAGAAGATCGCGATCATCCAGGAGCAGGCGGGCTGATCGCCCGGGATGCGGCCCGCCCCACGCAGGAACGGGGGACGGGCAGCTCGCTCCTGCGGCACGGCAGTCCGGCGGGCGGGCCCGCGTGGCGCCGGGCGGAGCGGCACGCCGTCGGCGACGCGCACCCCGGCAGGATCAGGACGCCGGGGTGATGAGCCCCTGCTCCACCATCCAGTCGTAGGCCACGTCCCCCGGCTCCTCGCCGCCCTGGTCCACGCGGGCGTTGAGCTCGCGCATGGTCTCGTCCGTGAGCAGCGGGGAGAGCTGCGCGAACACGTCCTCCAGCTCCGGGTACTGCTCCAGGGTCTCGGTGCTGAACACCGGCGCGGCGTTGTAGGCGGGGAAGAACCCGCGGTCGTCCTCCAGCAGCGTGAGGTCCAGGGTGTCGATGCGCCCGTCCGTGGTGAACGCCTCGCCGAAGTTGCAGTCCCCGGCGTCCGTGGCGGTGTAGACGGCGCCGGTGTCGTAGACCCCGATGTTCTCGTCCGGCACCCCGTCCGCCGCGCCGCGGTCCAGCCCGTACGCCTCCAGCATGGGGTTCAGCCCGTCCGGGCGTGAGTTGAACTCCGCCTCCACGCAGAACGTCCGCTCGCTCACAGGCAGCTCGGCCACGTCCGAGAACGTCTTGATGTCACCCAGCTCCGCCACGGCCTCGCTGCGCACCGCGAACCGGTAGGTGTTGTTCAGCGGGGCCGGTTCCGCCCACGTGAGACCGTTCTCCAGGTCCGCGTCCCGCACCGCCTCGTACTGCTTCTGCTGGTCCGCGATCCCCTTCTCGTGGTTGAGGTAGGTGATCCACGCGGTGCCCGTGTACTCGTAGGTCATGTCCGCCTCCCCGGAGAGCATGACCTCACGGGTGGGCTGGCTGCCCGGGATGTTGGTGAGGTCCGTGACCTCGAACCCGGCGGCCTGCGCGGCGAGCACGGCCATCTTGCCCAGGATGAGCTGCTCCGTGAAGTTCTTGCCCGCCACCGTGAGGTGCGCGTCCTCCGGCAGCCCCTCGATCGGCTGGATGGTGCCCGGCCCGGCCGCGGGCACGTAGGACGAGGCCGGCTGCAGTCCGCAGCCCGCCAGCAGGAGAACCCCGGCCACGGCGGCCACACCCGAGGCGGCACGTCGCCCCCGGCGGCGCGAGCGGTGCCGCCCACCGGGGGACGCGGGGGACCCGGTGGCCGCGATGTCCCGGTGCGCGGCGTCGCCGCCGTCCGGGGCGGGAGCAGCCGGGTCCGACGACGCCGCGTCGCCCGGCCACCCGCGGCCGTGGACTTCCGATGCCTGCGTCATGGTCACAGTCCCTTCGGTCGGGCCACGTGCTCGACCACACGGCCGAGCCAGTCGACGACGATGGCCAGCAGCGCGACCAGCAGCGATCCCACCACGAGGACCTTGGTCAGGTTGAGGTTCACGCCGGTGGTGATGAGGATGCCCAGCCCGCCGCCGTTGATGAACGTGGCCAGTGTGGCCGTGCCGACCAGCAGCACGAGGGCCGTGCGGATCCCGGCGAGCATGACGGGAACAGCCAGGGGAAGCTCCACGCGGAACAGCACCGCGGCTGCGCTCATGCCCATGCCCCGCCCGGCCTCCACGAGCCGCTGGTCCACCTGCTGCAGCCCCACCATGGTGTTGCGCAGCACCGGGAGCACGGCGTAGGCCACCAGGGCGATGACGGCCGCGGTGAAGCCGAAGCCCACGATGAAGGCCAGCAGCACGATCAGACCGATCGCGGGCGCGGCCTGCCCGATGTTCGCGACCACCATGACCGGCCCGGAGAGCCGCCGGAACGGGCGCCGGGTCAGCAGGATCCCCAGCGGGATGGCGATCACCAGCACGATGGCCGCCGCCACGACCGTGAGCTGCAGGTGCTCCACGGTGTAGTTCCACAGGTTCGTCGGTGCCAGGGTGGTCCGCTCGGTCTCGCTCAGATCCCCGAAAGCAAGGTAGGACCACAGACCCGCGATCGCCAGGAGCACCACGACCAGCTGGATCCACAGCGAGCGCATGCTTCCGCTCGTGAGGGTCTCGGCCGCTGCCTGGGTGGCGTCGGGGGCCTGGGTGGCCTCGGTGGCCTGGGTCGTGGCGCTCATGCCCGCCCGCCCCGCCCCTCGGGACCGGCACCCTGCTCGGGCCCTGCGGGGCCTCCGCGCGCCGGGTCTCCGTGCGCCGGGTCTCCGTGCGCCGGGTCTCCGAGGCCGGGGGACGGCGCGGCGTCGACCGCGGGGTCCGCGTCGCCGCTCCCGGTGCTCGCCTGACCCTCCCCGGCGAGAGCTGTGACGTCCTCGGAGGGTGCTTCGCCCGGTGCCGCGGCGTGGGACCCGGACGCCGCGGGTTCGGTGGTCGAGGCGGTGAACTGCGCCGTGTTCGCCCCCTCGGGGCTCTCGGAGTCCTCCCGGGCCGCGGACTGGGACGCGGAGATGGCGTCCATGATGGTGGCGATGGAGACCAGACCCACCAGGCGTCCCCTGCGGTCCACCACGAGCGCACTGCCCGTGCTGCCCATGAGCATCGCATCCAGGGCGTCGTGGAGGGTGGACTGCGCCGTCACCAGGGGGAGGTTGGGATCCGCCGCCGCGGGGAAGGACCGCAGCCGTTCGACCTGCCGGCGGGACAACCACTGCACGGGCCGCCCGGAGGAGTCCGTGAGCACCACGTTCTCCTCACCCGCGGCCACCATGGCCGCCAGCACGTCAGCGGGTGCGGTGTCCGCCGCTGCCACGTGCGCGTCCGCGAGCTGCACCTCCCCCACCCTGCTCAGGGTGAGCTGCTTGAGGCCCGCGCCGGAGCCGATGAAGCTCTCCACGAAGTCGTCCGCGGGATTGGCCAGGATGCGCTCCGGGGAGTCGTACTGCACGAGCCGCGCCCCCTCGTCGAACACGGCGATCCAGTCCCCGAGCTTCACGGCCTCGTCGAAGTCGTGGGTCACGCACACGATGGTCTTCTGCAGCTCGGCCTGGATGTTGAGCAGCTCGTTCTGCAGCCGCTGACGGGTGATGGGATCCACGGCACCGAAGGGCTCGTCCATGAGCAGCACGGGCGGGTCCGCCGCGAGCGCCCGGGCCACTCCCACACGCTGCTGCTGGCCGCCGGAGAGCTCCTTGGGGTAGCGGTCCCGGTAGGTGTCCGGGTCCAGGGAGACCAGTTCGAGCAGCTCGTCCACGCGGCGCGCGATGCGCTTCCTGTCCCACTTCAGCATCTTGGGGACCAGGGCGATGTTCGCCCCCACCGTCATGTGCGGGAACAGCCCACCGGCCTGGATGACGTAGCCGATGTTGCGGCGCAGCTTGTCACCGTCCATGCCCGTGACGTCGTCCCCGTTGATCACGATGCTGCCGCTCGAGGGTTCGATGAGCCTGTTGATCATCTTCAGCGTGGTGGTCTTGCCGCACCCGGAGGGGCCCACGAACATGACCACGCTGCCGGCCGGGATCTCCAGGGTGAGGCCGCCCACCGCAGGCTTCTTCTGGCCCGGGTACCGCTTGGTGACCTGCTGCAGGAGGATGGCGGCACCGCTCACGGACTGCTCGCCGGTTGCTGCTGCTGACTGTTCAGACACGGATACCTCGCGGAGTGGTGAGTCGACCGATGAGCACGAGCACCAGGTCGAGGATGACGGCCAGGACGATCACACCCACCACGCCCACGACGACCGACTCGAAGGCATTGGCACCTCCCAGCCGGGACAGGCCCGAGAAGATGAATCCGCCCAGTCCCGGGCCGAGGGTGTAGGCGGCCACGGCGGCGATGCCCATGACCATCTGTGCGGAGACCCGGATGCCCGCCATGATCACCGGCCAGGCCATGGGGATCTCCACGGTGAGCAGGGTGCGCAGCCGGCTCATCCCGATCCCGCGCGCGGATTCGCGCACGGCCCCGGGGATTCCGCTGAGCCCCACCACGGCGTTGCGCAGGATGGGCAGGGTGGCGAAGAAGGTCACCACGATCACCGCCGGGGTGACACCGAAGCCGAACGGTGCGATGAGCAGCCCGATGAGCGCGAAGGACGGGATGGTGAGCCCCACGGCGGAGACCCCGTTGGCGATCCCCGAGGCCGTGGAGCTGCGGTAGACCAGCGCGGCGATGACCACCGCCAGCACCGTGGCCAGCACGAGGCACTGGACCACCAGGCTGAAGTGCTGCCAGGACGCGAAGAGGATCTCCTCGCGTCTCTGGGTGATGAAGTCCCACATGGGTGTACCGGCTCCTCGGATCGGCGCGGAACCGGCGTTCGACACAGCGGGCCGTGGCGCCGCCGTGGGCCCGCTGGCTCGTTGCCGGCAGGAGCCGTCTCTCGCTCTTCGATCGTAGGTGCATTCGCGTCCTTCGGTACCGCGCCGCGCCGCACGTCGGTGCCCGGGTCCACACCCGCCGCAGGGCCTCCGAGGTTCTGCGGGCCGTCGCACCCGCGCGCCGTCCGTAGCAGGTAGCGCCGGGCGGCGTCGTGCGCGTGCCGCTGTCAGCGGAACCTGCCACCGTGATCTTGCAGGCTTCGGGAGCGCAGTGCCAGAGTAGGAGTCATCACCCGATAGAAAGGACCCTTAGCAATGTCTGACCTGTCCGGAAAGAAGATCCTCCTCCTCGTGAACAACCAGGGCGTGGAGCAGGACGAGCTGAAGGTGCCCGCGGACAAGCTGCGCGCGGCCGGTGCCGAGGTCACGGTGGCCGCCCCCGAGTCCGGCGAGGTGAAGTCGCTGGTGGGCGACTGGGACCTGGGCGAGACCTTCCCCGTGGACGCGACCATCTCCTCCGTGGACGATGCCGCGTACGACCTCCTGCTGCTGCCCGGCGGCACCCTGAGCGCGGACTCCCTGCGCCTGGACGAGGACGCCCAGAAGATCGCCAAGGCCTTCGCCTCCTCCGGCCGCCCGGTGGCCTCCATCTGCCACGGCCCGTGGCTGCTCGTGGAGACCGGCCTGGTGGACGGCAAGACCCTGACCTCCTACCAGTCGGTCAAGACGGACATCGTCAACGCCGGCGGCAGCTGGGTGGACGAGCAGGTGAAGGTGTGCCCCGCCAACGGCTGGACGCTGATCACCTCCCGCAACCCCGGTGACCTGGACGCGTTCGTGGGCGCCATCGCGGACCAGCTCACCGCCTGATCCGCGCCCCTTCACACCGCACGACGACGGCGGGCCCCACCGAAGAGGTGGGGCCCGCCGTTCGCGTGAGCTCGCGTCAGCGGCCCAGCACGTTCTTCAGCGCCCCGAGGATCAGGGTCACGGACTCCATCGACGCGTTCGGGCCCATGAGGCCGATGCGCCACACGGTGCTCGCGTACTCCTTCACGCCGGGGCCGATCTCGATGTTGTAGGTCTCCAGCAGTTCCTTGCGGACCGCGGCGGAGTCCACGCCCTCCGGGACCTTGACCGTGGTCAGCTCCGGCAGGCGGTGGCCCTCGCGGGCGAAGAGTTCCAGACCCATCTCCTGCAGCCCGTCCTGCAGCGCACGGCCTGCAGCCTCGTGACGCTCGCGGACGGCGTCGAGCCCCTCCGCCAGCACGCGGCGCAGACCGGCCTCCAGGGAGGCGACCATCGCAACCGGCGCGGTGTGGTGGTAGGTGCGGGTGGCTCCGGAGGCCTCCCCCACGTAGCCGCCCAGCATCCCGAGGTCCAGGTACCACGAGCGGGGCTTCTCCACGCGGCGCTCCCACGCCCGGTCCGAGACCGTGAACGGCGCCAGGCCGGGGGCCACGCCCAGGCACTTCTGGGTGCCGGCGTAGCCGATGTCGATGCCCCACTCGTCCGCCTTGAGCTCGATCCCGCCGATGGAGGTCACGGCGTCCACGAGCAGCAGGGCATCCCCCTTGAGGGCGCCGAGGGCGGCGATGTCCGAGCGGACACCCGTGGAGGTCTCCGCGTGCACCGCCGCGATGATCTTCGGGGACGGGTGCGCCGCGGCCACCTTCTCGGGGTCCACGGGCTCACCGAACGGGAAGTCCACGCGGGTCACCTCGGCACCGCAGCGGGCGGCGACGTCGCACATGCGCTCCCCGAACAGGCCGTTGACCGCGATCACCACGGGATCCCCCGGATTCACGAAGTTCACGAACGCCGCCTCCATGCCCGCGGAGCCCGTGGCGGACAGCGGCAGGGTGCGGCGGTTCTCGGTGCCCCACACCGTCCGCAGCCCGTCGCACGCGCTGTCCATGACCGCGAGAAACTGCGGGTCCAGGTGGCCGAGCAGCGGGCGCGCGAGCGCCTCGGTGGCCTCCGGGTACGGGTTGGTGGGGCCGGGGCCGAACAGGTGCCGGACGGTCATGATCTCGCTCATGGGAGGGTCTCCTGACTGCGCCGGCCGCGCTCGCGTCCTCACGAGGCGGTGCCCTCCGGAGCACCGGCGGACGGCGGCGCGCTGTGGTGTGCGGGGCCGTCTCCAGGGTAGAGCCAGATCACAGCCCGCGCGATTCCCGGCCGCTTCCCGCCCGGCCCCCCCTCGCTCGCCCTTCTGCGTGCGAACCGCTTCACCCCGGCGGTTTCGTGCCACCCCTCTGGTTGCCCTTGCGTGCCTTGCCTTTCCGCCCGACGACGCCGCGGGGCTCAGCCGGCCAGCTCGGCCCGCCGCTGGCGCAGCTCCCGTTCCGCGAATCGCAGCGGGGACCCGTGGAACGGCAGCGCCTCGAGGTCAATGGTGCTCGCGGCTTTCAGCGCCAGCGCGTTCGCCGAGTCCGCCGCGCGCTCCGGCAGCCCGATGGCACGGGCGAAGGCTGCCCAGTGACTCGCCCGAAGGTTCTTGACCCGCCCGTCCACCGGCAGCGCCTGGGTCCTGTCCTCGTAGAGGAGCGTGCAGGGCACGTCGTAGACGGGGGCCACCTCGAACCGTCCGCCGGTGCCCGCGAGCACGGAGACGTTCTTCGCGTGGAGATCGCCGTTGCCGGTCAGCCAGGAGAACACGAACTGCAGGTAGAGGTTTCTGGTGGCCACCAGGGGAGCCGCCGTCGTGCCCGCGAGCGCGCGCACCACCTCCTCCGAGGTGATGGTGTACTTCGCCGCCGGAGCCAGCCCCATGACCTGGCACGCGTCCTCCGCGGCAATGCGGGACCAGCTGCCGTCGCGGAATGTCCGGTCGAACCGCTCCACCATCAGCCCGGCAACGCCATGACGGTCCACCACGGTCTGCGCCGGGGCCACCGGGATCCTGAGGTGCCTCGCGGCGGCGAGGTGCAGTGCCTCGTTGGCGACGAGATGGGGGTGGTCCGGGGGATCCAGTTTGAGGATGTAGCGCTTCTCCGCCGCGGCCACGGGGGCGGTGAGCATCGACGCGCTGGCCTTCTCCTGGACCCCCGGCAGGGCGTGGAGGTCCAGAGCGGTGGCGAGTTGTGAGAAGTCGACGTCCTGCAGGTGAGCCGTGTCGACCAGCGGGTCGGGCTCGGCCGGAGGGGTTCCTGCGGGAACCACCTGGACGTCCCCCGGGGCATCAGCCCCCACGGCCATGAGCAGGGAGAGCTCATCATCCGGACTCGTCTTGATCGCGTTGCGCAGGACGGTCAGACGGTGACCCTCCGGCAGCAGACCCGCGAAGAACGCGGGCACCCCGCCCGAGGCCGTAGCGACGGGCGCCTCCTGGACGGGCAGCGTCGTCGCCACCGGAGGGCCTCCCAGCTGCCGGTACTGCTCGTCGTAGGTGAACACGGTGCTCGCAGCGTCACCCCGTTCCAGTCGTGCCGCCAGCCGCCCGGCCTTGTAGACGTCCGCCGCGGCGACCGAGCGCAGGCGCTGCACATCCGCCGTCATGCCACGCTCACCCGCAGACCGAGCACCCCGGCGGTGGCGACGAGGGCGGCCACCGTGGGGTTGCCCCGTCCCGTCTCGATGGCGCGCACCGTCCTCTCGGAGACGCCCGAGAGGTCCGCGAGGTCTTTCTGGGTGAGACCCGCCTCCCGGCGTGCCCGTCGGATGGCCTCGCCCGGTTCCACGATCCCCTGCATCAGTCTCTCCCTCCGGCAAGAAATTGCCGATATCGGTTCATAAAACCTCATTGTGCCGCCAAACCCCGAGAACCGGCAAGATGTTGCCTTTCTGGGCTCCGCGGAGTCGTCAATCTCATCCAAGGCGGATTATCGGCAGGATGCTGCCGCTCTGGGCAAGAAAGTCACCGCCAGCAGCACGGCCGCGACGATGAGCCCCAGGATGCACAGCACCGCGCCGTTCCACCCCGCGGCGGTGAAGGGGACACCCACTGCGTAGCCGAGCACCGACGATCCCCCGTAGTAGAACAGCGTGTACAGCGAGGACGCCTGCGCCCGGCCCTCCGTGGCGAGGGCGGGGACCCACCCGTTGGCCACGGAGTGCGTCGCGAAGAACCCGGCCGTGAACACGAGCAGCCCCGCCACGATCACCGGCAGCCACGGCACGGCGGTGAGCAGCAGCCCGCCGAGCATCACCAGGGCGGAGCCGAGCAGCACGGGCTTCCGGCCGAACCGCCCCGCGAGGCCCCCGGCCCGGGCGGAGGACCACGTGCCGGAGAGGTAGGCCAGGAACAGCACCGAGATCACGCTCTGGGGCACGTTGTACGGGGCCTCGCCCAGGTGGAATCCGAGGTAGTTGTAGACGGCCACGAACCCGCCCATGAGCAGGAAGCCCTGCAGGTAGAGGGTCAGCAGGCGGGGGTCCTTGAGGTGGATCCACAGGTGATCGAGCAGCCCGTGCTCGCCCGTGATCTTGACAGGCTGGGCCGTGAAACCGCGCTGCCGGGGGGCGAGCAGGATGAAGACGACGGCGGCGGCCGCCGCGATCAGGGCAACCACCGACGTACCCACGCGCCAGCCGAAGAAATCCGCGAGGGGTGCGGCCACGATCCTGCCGGAGAGCCCGCCGAGACTCGTTCCGGAGATGTAGGTGCCCGCCGCCACTGCTCCGTGGCGCGAGCTGACCTCCTCCGCGAGGTAGGCCATGGCCACCGCCGGGATGCCTCCCAAGGCCACACCCTCCGCGAAGCGGAGGGTCACGAGGGACTCGAACGTGGGCATGAGCCCCACAAGCACACCGAGCACGCTGGCTGCGCTCACCGCGGCGACCATCGTGCGACGTCGCCCCCACCGGTCGGAGACCAGGGACCAGGGGATCACACCCACCGCCAGGCCCATAGTGGCGGCAGAGACGGCGAGTGCTGACTGGGCGGCGTCCACGTGGAGGTCCTCGGCGAGGATGGGGAGCACGCCCTGCACGGAGTACAGCTGCGCGAACGTGGCCACCCCCGCGCACAGCAGGGCCACGAGGATGCGGCGGTAGCCGGAGCTGCCCCTGTCGTAGCCCTCCCACGGGCTGCGTGACGATGCCATAGCCGCAGATTCCCTCTCGTTCGGCCGGTGCCCCCGGGTTCGTCGATCCGCCGCATTACAGAGAGCGGTCGGGGCTCGCGGGCATGGACCGGTCCAGGCTACGCCGGTGGCACCGGTCGGCCAGTATGGTGCGTACCTGACTCGCCACGAGCCTCAGGCCAGCACAAATAGCAGCGCCAGCGGCAGCAGCATCCCGGCCCGCGGTCGTTGATAAACCCCAGAACCAGCCATAGACGGGACACACGATGACGCCCACCTGTGGCTACCGGCGGAGAAATCAGAAGTAACTTTATTTTCACGCGCAAAACTTTGCCAATTAGGAAATACACGTCTTGTCGGCCAGATCACCGCACCCGATCCAGCGACGACCGCGCAGCACGCGCAGCCGATTCTCAAACCGTTCATCCTCGTCGGTTCAATTATTACCCATAGTGCCGCCAACGATATCGCTAGTATTTACAGGCGCTTGAGTTTTTGAAAAGTAATGAACGAATCCTGTTCAGTTTTTTCGATGTCGATACAAATGTACGCCCAATGGCGTCATTCCCACTACCAGGAGAATTGTCAAGGACACCTGGAATGCGCCGGGTTCGAGGACGTTCCATATCAGTATCACAAGCAGGAGAAACACCCCGTAGCAAAACATGGCAACATAAAACGGTCGATTTCCGGGACTTTCTTTCACTTCAGGATCCCTCCACCTAAAATCGGTCCGGCGGGATCAGGATGCCCATCACGACCCCGGCGACTCCGATTACCACGAAGCCCACTCCCGCCATCGCCACACCAACAGGCTTCGATTGTCCTGCCAAGAATTTACCAAGTCTCCCGAACATACTTTTCTGGCCTTCAGCTATGCTAGAGGCAATAGCTTTTCGATTGCAAACAATTGCCATGCCAGAGATTATCGCGAACACACCGATGAAAATTACAGGTACCGTCATATCGCCTCCAAATATGGTTCACGATTCGACCAGGACAGGATCATCGCTTTCGACCAGCACCCAATGCGAACATGAGGCACGCCAACAGATAAACCCCGTAGAACGTGTAGACGGAGACCTCGTGGACTGCCCCCTCCGTTCTCCACGGCACATCCCCGTCGAAGACAAGAGAAACACCCACGCATGCCAGGAAGCCCGCCACAAATCCCAGCACCAGGAAGACCGCCAGCCTCTTGAACTGAGCCCCGGACAACCACCTGTTTTTTGGCAAGCCCACCACCTCGTTTCTGACTCTTCCTTTGACACCCCGCTCTTTAGCGGCACGTCGAAAGGTCCTCTGGGCTTGCCGCTCGTCACTGGTGACAAACGCAGGGGCAGTTTCAGCAAACAGTTCGAGCATCCGTGCGCTCATAGTGGGAGGCCACACTGATCTGAGGGTAGCCCCATGGGAACCACTCAGATGTTGTTAGACACGATCTGCATCACCAAGTGTCTTGCGTGGAGCCGGGGCGCAGTGTCCGGACCTGTCACCAGGGTGCGCCCGATGAATCCCGGGCGGCCCTTGTGGGGGCACCACCAGCAGTGTCGTCGTCCGGAGTCCAATCTGGGGCCCCACACCGGGCCGGGGACGGGCCCTGGAACACAGAACGCCCGCATCCTCCCTCAGGAAGAAGCGGGCGAACGTGCTTAGTTACAGGGGACGAGAACCCCGCAGCGGGATCAGGAACCCGAGACGGACGCGGCGAGCTTGTCCAGGGACTCCTCCAGGACGTTCTGGTCGAAGACCGGGAAGCTGACCTTCTTCTCCACCTTGGGGTTGGCGTGCTCCCACGAGTAGGTGAGGGTCACGGTGGTGGAGTCCGAGCCCTCGGGCTGCAGCTCGTACATCCACTCCCAGCCGTTGTCCTCCACGGAAGTGCCCTCCGGGCAGGGCTTCCACGCGATGAGCTTGTTGGGATCCAGCCCGGTGACGTGGTTCTCCATCTTGTAGTCCCCGCCCATCATCTCGGCGTTCATGTTCATCACGAACACGTCGCCGACCTTCTGGATGCGCTGGTCCGTGCCGGAGATGACGGTTCCGGAGGCGTCCAGGCCGGGGTGCTTGGCGGGCAGGGTCAAGACCTCGAAGATCTCCTCCGCCGGGGCGTCGATGACACGGCTGACAGTGATGCTCTTCTCGCTCACGAGATACCTCCTGTGTGGTGACGTGATCTGTTCCCTCACACGGTAGTCAGGACCGGGGGTGGGGGTTCAAGCGTTTTTGCGGTGGGCGAAGAACTCCGGGCCGTTCGGGCGGCCCGCGGGTTCGGGCCGCTGTGGCTGCGCGGACCCCGGCCACGGCGCCTCCTCCGGCCCTCCGGCCAGCTGCGCGAGGCCCAGCAGGTGGTGGGCGAACCCGAGCTCGGCGCGCCCCTCGAACCGCGCGGAGGTGATCGCCCGGATCCGGTCCGTGGCCTCGATGCGCGCTCCCGTCCGGTTCAGCGCGGCGACGAGCGCCTCGTCCTCGCTGCACTCCAGCGCGGGGAACCCGCCCGCATGCTCGTAGCTGCGCGCTCGCAACCCCATGTTCGCGGCGTGGATGTGCGGGTGCCCCTCCGCGAGCGTGTGCTCCCGCTGCCACAGGCGGTACACAGCCACCGGGCACTCCGCGGGGTCCGGCTCCACGGTGCCGAGCACCGCATCCACCCCGTGCGCCGCGCGCTCCAGCTGGTAGGCGACCCAGTTCTCGGGCACCGCGGTGTCCGCGTCCGTGGACGCGATCCATTCCGGCCGGCGGTTCGCCAGCGCCCACGACGCCGCCGCGGCCCGGGCTCCCCCCGCGCTGCGCCACGACCCCGTGACCACCTCCAGCTGTGCGGTTTCCGCGGGCAGTCCCGACGCCGCCCACGCGGTCCTCGCGCGGTCCACCGTGCGGTCGGTGCACGAGTCCGCGGCGAGCACCACGGTCACGCGGAGCGGCTCGGGCAGGTCTGGTCCATCGGGTCCACCGGGGGACGACAGCTCGGAGTCGACCGGCGACACGGCGGCGTCGTCCCCCGGCGGCGCGGACTCCGACCCCGCGGGCACGGCAGGGGCCGCCCCGGGGGCCGTCTGCGACGGCGCCCCCATCACGCGAGCCGTGGTGCAGGCCGCCGCAATCGCCGCCGCCACGGACGCGATGCACCGCCCCACCCGCTCCTCCTCGTTGCAGGCCGGAACCACCACCGCGACTCGCCGGATCATCCCTGCTCCCGCGGCACGGGTTCGAAGATCTCCAGCTCGAAGTCCCGTTCCCGGTGGCTCACCACGCGTCGAAGGTCCGGGCGGCGGCGCGCCTCGCGGTGCACATCCGCGCCGTCCAGGGGCCAGTCCTGGATGGGGTGGCGCCAGTGGCACAGCACCAGGTGCCCCTCCGGGTCCAGGGCAGTGGCGCAGCGCTCCAGCAGCTCGTCCCACTGCTCGGGGGAGCAGAAGTAGCCCATCTCGCTCACCACGATCAGGTCTCTGGGAGCCCACTCCTCCCGCCAGCCCGCGGGCAGCACGGCGTGGACGAGGTCGACGTTCGCGGCGCCGTCCTCCGCGAGCCGGGCGCGGGCGGCACGCAGGGCGACGTCGCTCGCGTCCACCGCGGTCACGGCACCCGCCCGCTGGGCAAGCTCCGCCGTGAGTGCGCCCGTGGAGCAGCCGATGTCGAGGACGCGCTCGTAGTGCCGCCGGGGCAGGCTCGCGAGCAGCACCTCGCGCTTGCGCCGCTCGTACCAGGAGGTGTCCACGTCCCAGGGGTCCGCGGCGTCGGAGTGCACGCGGTCGAACACCGCGGACTGGTCCGGGGCGGCCAGTACGAAGAGCTCGGCGGCGCGGTCGAAGTGGGCCAGCACGTGCGCCCCCAGCAGCACCTCGTCACCGGGCCGGTCCGAGAGCGGACGCACCTGCGTGACGTGGTGGGCCAGGGCGTCGCGCTTGGCCGCGCGGTCCTCCTCCGAGAGCGGCACCCGCACCAGACCGCGCGGCAGGCGGGTGGGTGAACCCCAATGCCAGTACCACACGGGGTACTGCGCGCAGCGCACACCCCGCGCACCGGCGGCGCGGGCCACCGTGCGGGCGAGCACCTCGTGGTCGGTGTGCCCGTCCCGCTCCCAGGTGACGACCGCGAGCGGGCTCTCCCCCTGGCCCGCCCAGTCGAGGTGCTCGGCCACGGGGGCCTCCAGCTGCTCCTCGGTGAGGCCCCCGTCCGTGAGGGACAGGTACACGGGTGGCGCATTCTGCCCGGTCAGGGTCCGCACCGCGGCGGCCAGCTCCTCGTGGCGCAGCCGCGCGAGCTCGTCCGGCGTGAACGTGGGGGAGTCCGGGTGGGAGTTCTCCCCCAGGGTCGCCACGACCACCCGCACCTCGGTGCCCTGCCGGGCGAGCCGGTGCACGGTGCCGCCCGCACCGAGGGTCTCGTCGTCCGGGTGCGCGGCGAACACGACGGCGCGGTCCACGCCCGCAAGCTCCAGCTCCGGGGCGCGGTGCAGGGCGCCGCAGCGGGCCCAGTCCTCCTCCAGGGTGCCCGGATCCCGGTGGTCGAAGCTCACCACGGGGTGTCCTCCTCCCCCAGCTCGAGGAGGGCGCGCCCGAGCGCGGCGGTGTCCCGCTCGGCGTGGTCCTGGCGGATGTAGACCTGCAGTGACTCCATGCGGCGGATGTGCGCCGGGTCCCCGGTGAGCGGGCCGGGGCCCGTGGCGCGGGAGACCACGCGGATGACCGTCTCGGCGGCGTCGGCCACGGTGCGGCGCACGCGCAGGGCCCAGGCGGCACCGCGGTCCCCGGCGGCGTCGCCCGCGTCCACGGCCGCGGCGGCCTGCTCCAGCACGGCGCGAGCCGCCCCGAGCGTGAGGTCCAGCTGCCCGAGGGCGGTGTGGGCGGCGTCGTCCACGGGGCGGCGGGGGTGGCGCAGCTGCCGCCACAGCAGGTCCGCAACCGACTGCGCGCCGCCCAGCCAGATGGCGGCCACACCCATGCCACCCCACGCGAAACCGGGGCGGGTGAGGTACCACTCGTCCGCGCCGAGCGGCTCGGCGGGGACGGCCTCGAACGTGACGGGCACGGTCACGACCTCCGCGAGCCCGTGCGAGGTCCACTGCGTCACGGGTGCCGGGCGAAAGCCGGGGTGGTCGGTGGCCACGACGAACGCGCGGCGGTGCCCGGTCGGCTCGCCGTGCTCGTCGGTCACGTGGGCGGTGACGACCGCGCGGGTCACGGAGTCCGCGAGCGAGCACCACGGTTTGGTGCCGGTGAGGGTCCAGGTGGGGACCGGCTGGTCGCCCGCACCGGGTGACGGCGTGCGGGCAGTTCCCCCGCTCCCGTCCGGCTCCGACGTCGACGCCGCGCCGCCCCGGTTCTCGGCGAACCTCAGGCCCGGCGCGCGGTCCGGACCGGGCGGCGTCGTCGTCGGCGGCGTGGCGAGCAGGGGATCCCCCGGGCCCTCGGCGGCCCACACGGCCCAGGTGTCGTGGTCGGTGACGAGGTCCTCGCGGCCGGCCTGGCGGAGGATCGCGAGGGCGTCCAGGTGGGGCTCGATGATGCGCGCGTACGCCAGGTCGGTGCGCCCGAGGCTGCTCAGCGAGCGCCACAGCTCGGCCGTGCACCCCTCCCCCGGGGCGGGCAGCTGCGGCCCGAGCTCGCGGGCCCGCTCCAGGGCGTGGGCCACGAAGTCCCGCACCGCGTGCGGATCGGGAACGGCGGCGGGCGGAAACGGAAGTTCTGCAGGCGCGGACACGACCATCAGCCTACGTGCAGTGACGGGCGCTCCCGCCGCACCCCGCCGGGGGTGGGGCGGGCCCTACGATGAGGGCAGACGACGGAAAGGCACACCCATGTTCACGGTCGACCCCCACTCCACCACCCCGGTGTACGAGCAGCTCGTGGAGTGCGTGCTGCGGGACGTCTCCGCAGGGGAGCTCGTGGTGGGTGACCGCATCCCGCCCGTGCGCACCCTCGCGGCGGACCTCGGGCTCGCGGCGGGGACCGTGGCCAAGGCGTACCGGGAGATGGAGACCCGCGGGATCATCGAGACCCACGGCCGCAAGGGCACGTTCATCGCGCAGAGCCGTGACGACCGGGAGTCCAGTGCGGCACGGGCGGCCGCCGCCTACCTGGACGTGGTCGCGGGTCAGCTGCACTACTCGCCCGAGGAGAGCGTGGCGCTGGTGCAGCGAGCGCTGGACAGGCGCGCGGCCCGGTGACCGCCCGGCCGGCCACCCTGGGCCCGACCCCCATGGAGGAGGACCCCGTGGATCCCGTGATCCAGACCCGCGCCCTGCACAAGCGCTTCGGCGATGTCCATGCTCTGCGTGGCATCGACCTCACCGTGGAGCGCGGCACCGTCCACGGCCTGATCGGGCCCAACGGGGCCGGGAAGTCCACGATGCTCCGCGTGCTCGTGGACATCATCCGCCCCACTGCAGGTTCGGTCTCGGTGCTGGGCGTGGCACCGCGCAGGGCCGCTCCCGGGCTGCGGCGCCGCATCGGCTATTTGCCGGGCGAGGTCAGGTTCACCGAGCGCAGCACCGGTCTCTCCGTGCTGGAGCACTTCGCCCGCATCAGCGGCCCGGTGGCCCCCGGCACCGTGGAGGAGCTGGCGCAACGGCTGGGACTGGACCTCCACCGCCCGGTGCGCACCCTGTCCAAGGGCAACCGGCAGAAGCTCGGACTGGTCCAGGCCTTCATGCACCGCCCGGAGCTGCTGATCCTGGACGAACCCACGAGCGGGCTCGATCCCCTCATGCAGCGCGAGTTCCTGAGCATGGTCCGCGAAGCGCGGGACAACGGCCAGACGGTGCTGCTCAGTTCCCACATCCTCGGCGAGATCCAGCACACCGCTGACGCCGCCTCCATCCTGGCCCACGGCACGGTGGTGGCCGAGGGGGACATCGCCTCGCTGCGCCTGGCCGGGGCCTCCCGGGTGCACGCCGTGCTCTCCGGATCCGCACCGCACACCGTGCGTGCCGCCCTCGAGGGGCTTCCCGGGCTGAGCGAGCTCACCGTCCGGGGTACGGACGCGGCGGCGGTCCAGGTGACGGGGCTGCTGCGTGGAGAGCCGGACGCGCTGCTCAAGGCGCTGGCCCAGCACACCGTCCACGAGCTCACCCTGGAGGCCCCCGACCTCGAGGAATCCGTTCTGGAACTCTACGAGAGCACGGTGACACCGTCATGACCACCCCCGTGCCTCACGCCACTCCGTGCCCCGTCCTGCGCCGGCAGCTGCACGGCGGACTGCGAGGGCTGCTCTGCTGGTGCCTCGGGTTGACCGCGGTGCTGTGCCTCTACCTCCCCCTCTACCCGAGCATCCAGACCCCCGGGTTCAGCGAGATGGTCGCGGCCATGCCGCCCACGCTCACCGAGACCCTGGGCTTTGACCAGATCGCCACGGGAGCGGGATACACCCAGGCCACCTACTTCGGCCTGCTCGGCCTGCTCATCGCCACACTGGCCAGCGTCTCCTGGGGTGCCCAGCTGATCGCGGGCGCCGAGGAGTCCGGCCGCCTGGAGCTGAGCCTGACCCACGCCGTGGGGCGCGGCCAGTACGCGCTGGAGAGTCTGGGCACCCTGGTGCTGCGGGTGCTGGTGCTGTGCGCACTGACCCTGGCGGTCGTCCTCACACTCAACGGCCCCGGGGAGCTCTCCCTCACGCCCGGCCACGTGCTCACCACCACGGCAGCCTGGGGAGCGCTGTGCCTCGCGTGCGGGGTCACCGCCCTGTCCGCCGGGGCCGCCAGTGGCCGCCGCGGTCTCGCGGTGGGCACGGGAGCGGCGGTGGGCATCGCGTCCTACGCGTTCGACGCGGTGGCCCGGAGCAAGGACTCGCTGGACTGGCTCTCCGCGGTTTCGCCCTACCACTGGGCCTTCGGCTCGGACCCGCTGAGCACGGGAGAGGGCTGGGCGGGGATCGGTCTGCTTCTCGTCTACTCCGCGGTGGCCTACCTCCTCGGCCACCTCGCTTTCACCCGCCGGGATCTCCACGCCTGATCCGCCCCGCAGTCCGCCCGCCGCTGATTGATTACGCTCGACGACGCCGCACCCCCGGTGGCGGGGCACCTCACCCCGCCACCCACCGCCCTGACCACCCGCTGGGCGGGTCTGCCATCACACGGTCCTCCCACGTGCCGCGCCTAGACTGGTGCCCCATGAAGTCCTTCGTAGCTCCCGCCCTGCTCGTGATCACCGCCGTCCTCCAGGCCATGGGGGTCTACCCCTACATCCAGGACGGCATCACGCTCGCCGGGCAGCTGCTCTTCCCCATCCTCTTCGGGCTCACGGCCATGTACCTCTCCCGCAAGGGCCGCCCCGGGGTCTTCGGCACCGCGCACATGGTCGTGCTGATCCTGTCCGTGGTCCTGCTGGTGCTGTCCCTGGTGGGCATGAGCCAGCAGCTGCCGTACTTCTACCCCACGATGATCATCTACTACATCGCCTTCGTGCTGCTCGTGGTGGAGTGCGGGCTGCGGATCGCCGGGCTGCCCAAGAAGGAGCGCCCCAAGGATCCCGAGCTCGACGAGGACCTCGAAGACCTCGAGGACACGGAGGAGGCAGAGGACGCCGACGAGCCTGCCCGCTGATCCCGTGACCGCCCGCGGCGCCGCCCACCGGGGCCTCCGCTTCGACACCGTGGTCGTGGCCGGTGGCCGCTCCTCGCGGCTCGGGGGAACCCCCAAGGCGCTGCTCCCCGTGGCGGGCTCCACCCTGCTGACCCGCACCGTGGACGCGGTGCTGCCGTTCGGGACCGTGGTGGTCGTGGGCCCGGAGGACCTCCCGCTGCCGTCTCACGTGCTGCGCACCCGCGAGGAACCTGCGTCCTCGGGACCGGCCGCCGCGGTGGCCGCCGGCGTCGTCGCTCTGGCGACCATTCCCGAGCGACTCCCCTGGACCGCCGTGCTCGCGTGCGACATGCCGGACGTGCACCGCGCGCTGGTGGAGCTGCGTTCGGCGGCGGAGCGGGCGGCGTCGGACGTGGCAGGGCTGATCGCGGTGACCGGTGAGGGGCGCCGGGAGAACCTGGTGGTCCTGGCCCGCACGGACGCGCTCCCCCGCGCCCTGGAGGCCGCGCCCACCGAGAACGCGTCCCTGCGCTCCGTGTGGCGGCGACTGGGTCCGCAGGAGGTCACCGTGCCCGCCGGAAGCACCTCGGACGTGGATACGTGGGAAGATGTTCACAGGCTCGACTCGTACTGAATCAGCACGCTGAGGAGACAAGATGCCCGGACTTCCGCACCCGCACGATGCCGCCGCCCACGAGGACCACGAGCAGTCGCAGCACCGCGAGGCCGTCGAACCGACCGTGCACTGGGCGTCCTGGGACGAGGCGCGCCGCATCGCGTACGGCGTTCCCCAGCCGCTGCCCAACATCCTCCTGCCGCTCGCGCAGTGCCTCGAGGAGACCCTCGCGGAGTCCGTGACCGCAGAGATGCCGGTTCCCCACTACGCCACGGCCGCCACGGACGGCTGGGCGGTGTCCGGCGAGGGCCCGTGGCGGGTCCGCACCCCGAAGCCCGCCGAGACCGACGAGCGGCTGTTGCTGACCCTGCCCCCGGACAAGCGCATGCTGGCCGTGGTGGAGCTTCACCCCGGTGACGCCACCCACGTGAACACCGGGGACGCCGTCCCCTACGGAACCACCGCCGTGCTGGAGGCCCACCGCGGTCACGTGGTTCCCGCGGACCCGGCCGCGGAGATCCCCGAGGACACCGAGCACGGGCGCAAGGCCGTGGAGGGCGACACCCTGGAGGACGCCACCCCCGCCGCTGTCCTGGTGAAGAACCAGGACGTCCGCGCCGTGGGTGAGGAGATCCAGCAGGGTGACCTGCTGCTGCGCGCGGGCCGCAAGCTCAACCCGGTGCACCTGGGTCTCGCGGCGAGCGCCGGCCACGACATGCTCCCCGTACGACGCCGCCCGCGCGTCACCGTGCTGCTCGGCTACGCCAACGTGGTGGAGGACGGCATCCCCGGACCCGGTGAGGTGCGCGACTCCCTGGGTCTGCAGCTGCCCGCGGTGCTCCGGGAACTCGGGGCGAACGTGGACCAGGTGCGCCGCGTGGCGGACGGCTGCGAGGGCATGGTCTCCGCCCTCACGGAGTCCCCCATGGGTGCGGGTTCACTGTTGGACGCCCGCGCCGAGATGGTCGTGACCACCGGCGGCACGGGTCACGGGGAGGACGACCACGTCCGTCAGGCCCTCGAGGAGCTGGGTGCCCACCTGATCCTGGACGGTGTGGCGCAGGAACCCGCACACGGCGTGATCCTCGCGAAGCTCCCGGAGGACGGCCCCGTGGTGCTCGCGCTGCCGGGCTCGCCCCTGAGCGCCATGACCGGTCTGCTCACGGTGGGCCACGCGCTGATCGCCGGGGCCACCGGTGAAGGACTGCCCACCACCCGCCGCCTCACGGCCGGACGCGCACTGGACCCGCTGGGCCGCACCCGTGTGATCCCCGCCTACATCCAGGACGGCCGGGTGATCCCCGAGCCCACGGTGGGCCCGGCCATGCTCTCGGGCCTCGCCCACGCGGACGTGCTGCTGGTGGTCCCCGAGGACGGGATGCAGCCGGGCCAGGACATGGAGGCCATCCCGCTGCCCTGGCGGTTGTGAGCCGGTGAGACGGCGCCGGCGGGCACGGATCGTGGAGGCGCTCCGGCCGCGAGCGTGGCACGTGCTGTGGTGTGAAGCAAATGCAGCAGAACGGGCCTCAGCGTGCATTTACTCCACTGGAGAGCACCATGTGATTCCGCTCCGCTGCCGACCTCCTGGGCGCCCGCCGGTCGGGCACCACCGGTAGGGGCGCCGTTGCCGGTCACGCCGTGACGCCGTTACGCCGTCACGAAGTACGTGATCGCCCCCACGATGAACGTCAGGGACGCCAGCAGCGCGCACGTGAGCTCCAGCAGGATCCCCACCCCCATGGCCTTGGCCGCCACCCAGGAACTGGCCAGCGCGGTGTTGAGGTTGCGGTTGCGCACGGTCTCGGAGAGCAGCAGCCCCACCAGGAACCCCACGAACAGGCCCACCACCGGGATCACGAACATCCCGACCACCGCACCCAGCACTCCGAAGAGCAGCGTGCGGTTGGGGATGGCCCGGCGCTTGAGCTTGCTGCCGGTGAGCACCAAGCTGGAGGACAGCCCCGCGATCAGCAGGGTCCCGCCCAGGGCCAGCACTACCCACCCCTCGGGTGAGTTCACCACGAAGGCCCAGATCACCAGCCCGATCAGCGCCAGGATGGATCCCGGCAGGATGGGGATCACGATTCCCACGCAGCCCACGATGATGAGGGCGACGGTCACGATGGTGGCGATGATGTCTGCGGTCACCGCCCCATCGTACGGTGGCGGCCCCGCGGACGATGGCGCTCCCGCACCTGGGCGGTGAGGTCCGGCCCCCGCCGCTCGCCTGCCCACCGGGCCACTTCCCCGGCTGCCCGCGCTCCGGACGTCCGCACTGCTCGGGCGCCAGGACCGGTCGGACGCCAGGTCCGGTCGGGCGCACGATCGCGCCCCCGCCGCCCGGCACCTGGGGTGCGTGGGCCACGGGGGCGCGGTGCGGCGTCGTCGGGCGGGCCGACGGCGTGCGGATCAGTCCACGAGCGCCCCGCGCAGGGTGCGCAGCGCCACGGACAGCGCGGCGAGCTCGGCGCCGGCGTCGTCCGACTCGGACATGGACTCGATCTCGTCCAGGACCTCGCGCAGCCGCTCGAGCCGGTCCGCGTTCTCCTGCTCCCAGGCCTGCACCTTCTGCTGGGCGTCCTCACCCGGGGACTCGAGCGCCTGCGCGGCGAGCGCGACGAGCGTGGAGTACAGGTCCTCGCGCATCGCGATCCGCGCCATGTTCTCCCAGCGGGTGGTCTGCGGCAGGGCGCTGATGCGGTTGAGCAGGTTCTCCAGCCCGTAGCGGTCGAACAGCGAGAAGTAGACGCGCGCGATCATCTGCACGCTCACCCCGTTCTCGTCCGTTCCCTCGGTCAGACCGCGCTCGGAGGACGACGCCGCCGCGCCGGCTCCGCCGCCCGACGTGCCGTCCTGCGCCGGGCCGGTGATGCCCTGCTGCTCGGCGAGCCGTGCCACGTCCAGCAGCGCGAACGCGTCCAGCAGCTCCGCCCACTCGACCGCGAGGTCCCGCGGTACGCCGTGGCGTTCGGCGAGCTCGGCCTCGGTCTGGGTGCGCTCCTCGGACTCCTCGCCCATGAGGTGCTCGGAGCCGAAGCGCAGGGCCACGATGGGGCGGTAGGTGTCCACGAGCTCCTGGATCCCGGTGTCCGTGTCCTGGCGGTGCAGGAACCAGCGGACCACGCGGTCCAGCAGGCGCCGCATGCGCAGCGACATCCGGTTCCAGACCTCCAGGGGCACGTCCGCGCCCAGCTGGGCGTGGCGGGTGGCGTAGCTGTCGAGCTCGAAGATCTCCATGGCCGCGGTGAACGCCCGGGCCACGTCCGCGAGGTCCGAACCGGAGTCGTCCACCACGCGGTACGCGAACGCGATCCCGCCGAAGTTGATGATCTGGTTGGCCACCACGGTGGAGATGATCTCCTTGCGCAGCGGGTGGGTGTCCAGCTCCGCGTCGAAGCGCTCCCGGATCTGCGCCGGGAAGTACTGGGACAGGGTGCGGTGGAACCACGGGTCGTCCGCGAGGTCGCTGTCCACGAGCGCCGCCGTGAGCTGGATCTTGGCGTAAGCCGTGAGCACGGACAGCTCCGGGCCGGTCAGGGGCTGACCCTGGGCGGCGCGCTCGCGCAGCTCGGTGTCCGAGGGCAGGAACTCCAGCTCCCGGTTGAGGTCCGCGGTGTCCTCCAGCCAGTGCATGAGCCGGATGAACATCTCCGTGAAGGAGACCCCGCGGGCGCGCTCGGTGGTGAGCAGCACGTTCTGCGCCACGTTGGTGCGCAGCACCAGCTCCGCCACCTCGTCCGTCATGGACTCGATGAACTCCGCACGCTCCTCCGTGGAGAGCAGCCCGGCCTGGACCATGCCGTCCACGAGGATCTTGATGTTCACCTCACGGTCGGAGGACTCCACGCCGCCGGAGTTGTCGATCGCGTCCGTGTTGACCAGGATCCCGTTCAGAGCGGCCTCGATGCGCCCGAGCTGGGTGGCGCCCAGGTTGCCGCCCTCGCCGATCACCTTGACGCGCAGGTCCTCGCCGTTCACACGGATCGCGTCGTTGGCCTTGTCCCCGACCTCCTGGTGGGTCTCGGAGGAGGCCTTCACGTAGGTGCCGATGCCGCCGTTGTAGAGCAGGTCCGCCGGTGCGAGCAGGATGCGGCGCACGAGCTCCTGCGGGCTGAGCGACTCCACGTCGTCCTCGATGCCCAGCGCCTCGCGCACCTGCGGGGTGAGCGGGATGGACTTCTCGCGGCGCGAGTACACGCCGCCGCCCTCGGAGATCACGCTGCGGTCGAAGTCCTGCCACGAGGTGCGCCCGGCGTTGAACAGCCGCTCGCGCTCCTTGTAGGAGGCCGCGGCGTCCGGGGTGGGGTCCAGGAAGATGTCCCGGTGGTCGAACGCGGCCAGCAGGTGGATGTGCTCTGAGAGCAGCATCCCGTTGCCGAACACGTCGCCGGACATGTCCCCCACACCCACCACGGTGAACGCCTCGGACTGGGTGTCCACGCCGAGCTCGAAGAAGTGGCGCTTCACGGACTCCCACGCACCGCGGGCCGTGATGCCCATGGCCTTGTGGTCGTAGCCCACGGAGCCGCCGGACGCGAACGCGTCCCCGAGCCAGAATCCGCGCTCCAGGGAGATCGCGTTCGCGGTGTCGGAGAACGCCGCGGTGCCCTTGTCCGCGGCGACCACCAGGTAGGAGTCGTCGCCGTCGCGGCGCACCACGTTCTCGGGGTGCACCACGGTGTCCCCGGCCTCACCGGAGGTCTCCGCGGAACCGCTCGCCCCGCCCTCGGCACCCGGGGTCGCATCCCCGCGGGACGACGACGCCGTGCCCTCCCCGGTCTCGGACTGGGCTCCGGTCTCCGCTTCGCGCACGATGTTGTCGGTGACGTCCAGCAGGGACGCGATGAAGAGCTTGTACGCCTCGCGCCCCTCGGTCAGCCAGCCCTCACGGTCCGTGGAGGGGTCGGGCAGCTGCTTGGGGAAGAACCCGCCCTTCGCACCCGTGGGCACGATGACCGCGTTCTTGACCATCTGCGCCTTGACCAGGCCCAGCACCTCGGTGCGGAAGTCCTCGCGGCGGTCGGACCAGCGCAGACCACCGCGGGCCACCTGACCGAAGCGCAGGTGCGTGCCCTCCACGCGCGGGGACCACACCCAGATCTCGAATGCGGGGCGGGGCTGCGGTGCCGCGGGGATGGCCGCGGGGTCCAGCTTGAACGCCATGGTGGGCCGGTTCTGGAACACGTTGGTGCGCAGGGTGGCCGTGACCACGTCCGCGAGCGCCCGGAACAGCCGGTCCGCGTCCAGGCTGGGAACGCTCTCCAGCACCTCGGCCAGCCGCTGGAGGGCGCCCTCGCGCGCCTGGCCGCGGGCGGCGTCGTCGTCCGTGAAGCGGGACGGGTCGAAGCTCGCGGAGAACAGCTCGGCGAGCTCGTGCGTGGCCTGCGGGTGGTCCACCAGGGTGTCCGCGATGAACTCGAAGGAGTTGGGGTAGCCCAGCTGCAGCAGGTACCGCACGTAGGCGCGGATCACGGCCACGGTGCGCCAGCCCATGCGCTCGGTGAGCACCAGGCGGTCCATGCTGTCGGACTCGGAGCGGTTGGAGAGCACCGCGCACAGGGTGTCCTCGATGAGGTCCTCCGTTTTGGCATCCTCGGGGCCCTCGGGGTCCACACCCTCGGGCAGCTCCACGCCGAAGTCGTAGAGCTGGAACTCACGGCCGTCCGCGGGGGTCACCGTGTAGGGGCGCTGGTCCAGCACGCGCAGGCCCATGTTGTGCAGCAGGGGCAGCAGCTCGGTGAGGGACAGGGACTGCGTGAGGTAGATGTTCAGCCGGACCTGGCCGTCCTCCGTCTGAGCCACGCGCACCTCGGCGGGCAGGTCCGGGTCGCGGCCCCACAGCTCCTCGCAGCGCTTGAGGTCCTGGATGGCCTCCTCGATCTCGTAGTCCTCGCGGTACGAGCCCGGGAACGCGTCCGCCCACACGGGGCCCAGCGCGCCGGCCTTCTCGTCCTCGAACTCGTGGCCGATCGCGCGGCCCAGGGACTCGGGCCACGAGCGCACCGCGGCGCGCAGGCGGGACTCGAGGTTCTCGTGGTCGAAGTCCCGCACCTCACCCGTGTAGGGCAGCCGGATGCGGAAGAACAGGCGGGCCAGGGAGGAGGAGGTCAGGCGCACCTCGAAGTCGATGGCCTCGGCGTCGAAGACCTCGAACAGCTGGGTCTCGATGCGCTGACGCACCGAGGTGTTGTAGCGGTCCCTGGGCAGGAACACCACGGCGGACATGAACCGCCCGAAGGTGTCCTGGCGCAGGAACAGGCGGGTCTGGCGGCGCTCGTTGAGCCCCAGCACGCCGCCGGCCGTCTCGTAGAGCTTCTCCGCGGACATGTGGAACAGCTCGTCCCGCGGGTAGTCCTCGATGATCCCCATGAGGTCCCGTGCGGAGTGCGAGTCCGGGAGGAAGCCGAAGCGCTCGACCACGCGCTCCACCTTCTCCCGCACGAGCGGTGTCTGCTGCGCGGGCACGGAGTAGGCGTGACGGGAGAACAGGCCCAGGATCAGGTACTCCCCGTCCACGTCCCCGTTCTCGGCGAACGTGCGCACGCCGATGTAGTCCAGGTACTCGCGGCGGTGGATCGAGGAGCGGCGGTTCGCCTTGGTCACGAACACCACCTGGTGGTCGCGGGCGTGCGCGCTGCCCAGGCCCGTGAGCTTCTGTGCGTGGCCCTCGGAGCCCTGCTCCCGCAGCAGCCCCAGGCCCGTGTCCGGGCGGGAGTGCAGCACGGCGTCCTCGCCGTCCGCCTCGAGGTCGTAGCGCTTGATGCCCATGAACACGAAGTTGCCGTCCCGCAACCACTGCAGGAAGTCCTGGGAGGCGCGGACGTCCGACAGTCGGGAGCCGTCCTGGAACGTGAGGTTCTCGAGGGGCGCGAGGGACTCCGCGATCACCCGGGCCTGCTCGTGCATGGCCTCCTGGTCCTCGGCCACCCGGCTCACGTCCGCCACCAGCGACTCGATGTGACGCGCGAGTTCACCGCGTTCCGCCTGGTCCAGGGAGCGGTGCAGCTCCATGCGGATCCACGACTCCACCGCGGTGGACGAGTCACGGCCCCGCGCGGCCGCCCCGGCCAGCTCGTCCGTGATCGGGATGGCCGTGGTGTCGCCGGAGGACACCGCGGAGATGTTGGGGACCTCGTCCAGGGACGTGAGCTCGTGGGAGCCGGCGTCGCGCACGGCCAGCAGCAGCGGGTGCAGCACCAGCTTGGCGCCACCCCAGTTGGCGGCGATCTCCGTGGTCAGCGTGGACACCAGGAACGGCATGTCCGTGGTGACCATGGAGAGCACGGTGACCCCGTGGTCCTCACGGACGTCGATGCACAGCTCGTCGGCCCCGCGGGTGCGGCCCACCTCCCGGTGGGTCTCGGCCCGCTCGGTGAGCACCGACTCCTGGGGGCCCACCAGGTCCGCGTCCGGCGCGGAGCGGTAGTACTCGTTGATCCATGCCCGCGCTCCGCTCCATCGCGGTCGCTGCCACACCGTGGGGATGGCCTGGGTGCTGGCTTGAGGAGAGGTCACTACTGCATCACGCCTTAGCTGTCGTTGAGTCGGGGATCGTAACTCCACGGCGTGGCACGTGACGCCCTGTGGGGCATCTCCGGGCAGGGTCCACCGGAACGCTCTTTCGGAGTCCACGATCCCTGCACCGCCCACGGCCACACTGCCGCATGTCCCACCACCATAGGACCCCGACGGCACGGGGACCAGACACGGCGCGTGTTCGACGGAAGCGTTGCGCGGTCAGCCCGCGGACAGCACCTGCTCCGCGGTGACCGTGAGCACCTGGCCGTTCTCCAGGCTGGGCAGCTCGGTGTCCAGCACCCGGTCCAGGGTGAGCCGGATGAGGGTGCCGTGGGCCACCACCATCACGTCCTGGCCCGGGAAGTCCGCGATGACCGTGCGCAGCACCGAGAGCCCCCGCTGCACCACGTCCTCGGTGGCCTCGCCGTGCTTCTCCATCATGGCGTGGCGCTCGTCGTCGCCCATGCCCGTGCAGTCGTGGCCCTCCACGTCGCCGAAGGCGCGCTCCACGAGGTCCTCGTAGGTGCGGGAAGGTTCCAGCCCGATCTCCCGCCCGATGATCTCCGCGGTCTCCCTGGCGCGCTGCAACGGGGAGGAGACCAGCACGTCCCAGTGCTCACCCGAGGCCGCCAGCTCGCGGCCCACCACGCGGGCCTGCTCGCGGCCGGTGTCATTGAGGGGGATGTCCGAGCGCCCCTGCAGCCGACGCTGCAGGTTCCAGTCGGTCTGGCCGTGGCGGATCAGGGTCAGGGTCGTTTCACTCACCCGTTCAACCTACCCCCGGGTCACGGCGGGCGGAGAGACGACGCCGCGCCCCCGAACGGCGGGGCGCGGCGTCGTTTTACCGGCAGGGGCCGGGAGGGAAGGGCTCAGACGCGGGGCTCGTCCTGGGTCTCGATGTCCACGCGCTCCTTGCGCAGGGTGTCCTCGACGACCTCGGTGCGCTCCACGCGCCGGGCCACGAGACGCACCCGCTGGTAGGGAACGCGCACGGTCTGCACCACGGGCTCGGAGCGGTAGAGGATGACCTCGTCCTCCCCGAGCGGCAGCTCTCGGCCGTCCAGGAACGCCTGGCGCTCCTCGGCCGAGATGGGGGTGCGCACCAGGTCAGGCTCCTCGGAGCCCAGCGTGACCTCCTGGCGCACGGGCTCGGTGACCACGTACTTGCGCAGCCGGGCGCGGCCCGTCTCCGCCTGCTCCCGCTCGATGACCAGTCGCTCCTCGTGACGGATCACGGAGGCGTGGTCCTCGTCGTGGGCTGCTGCTGCGTGGCGGGGAGCGCGCGGGTCCTGCCCCGGCGCGGTGTGCTGTGCTGGCATCCTGACCTCCTGGGAGTGTGTGGGTCCGAGATTATCAGCAGGGTTGCGGCACGGCTCACCGAGTAGCATGGGCTCACCTCGACCCGGCCCCGGGAGGATGAGCTGATGAGTTACTCGGATGACGGAAACGGGTTCTTCACACGAGCCCTGGACGCGGAGGACCGCGGGGACCACACCCTCGCGGAAACCGCCTACCGGCAGGCCATCGAGCTGTTCCAGGAGGCCGGGCCCGCGCACAGGGAGCTCGCGGCGTGCCACTACAACCTGGGGCACATCTACATGGTCATGGACCGGACCGGCAAGGCCGTCACGGAGTACCAGAGCGCGCTGGAGCACTTCTCCCAGCTGGAGGGCAGCGGCAAGCACAAGGCCCGCGCCCACCTCATCCTGGGTTCGCTGCTCGTGGAGACCGGGCAGCTGCGCGCCGCGGAGACCCACCTGCTGGACGCCCTCGGGCAGTACCTGGACGCCCCGCACGAGCCTCGGGACCAGGCGGACTGCTACGTCAACCTCGCGCGCGTCTACCGGGAGACCCGCCGCCACGCGCAGGCCGTGACCGCGTACAACCGGGCCGTGGACTTCTACGAGCAGGACCCCGACTCCTTCCGGGACCGTTCCGACTGCTTCACCGAGCTGGGCGCCCTCCACGAGCGCGCGGGCCAGCTGGACGAGTCCGCCGCCGCGTTCGCGGAGGCCGCCCGGCTGCGGCGCGCCGCGCAGCAGCAGGGCGGCCGCGCGTGAGCCCGTCCCTGGTCTACGGGTGCATGAACCTGGGCGGTTCGTGGGGCCAGGAGCGCATCCCGGCCATCCAGTACGACGCCGCCCGCGAGGCCGTGTACGCCGCGCACCGTTGCGGGTACTCGCTCTTCGACCACGCGGACATCTACATCGGCGGGGACTCCGAGACGGTGTTCGGGCGGATCATCGGCGAGGACGCCGTGCTGCGCCAGGCCGTGCAGGTCCAGACGAAGTGCGGCATCCGGCTCCCCGGGAACACCGCCCCCGCGGGAGCACCCGCCCACTACCGGCTGGACCGGGACGCCGTCCGCTCCTCGCTCGAGGGTTCCCTGCAACGGCTCGGCGTGGACCGCGTGGAGCGGTTCTTCCTGCACCGCCCGGATCCCCTGACGCCACCGGAGGAGACCGCCGCCGCCCTGGACGAGCTGCACCAGGAGGGGCTCATCGGCTCCGTGGGGCTGTCCAACATGACCACGGAGCACGTGGTGCAGCTGCGCCGCCACCTGCGCGCACCCGTCACGGCCGTGCAGATGCAGCTGAGCCTGGCCCACCGGGACCTCGTGGAGGCCCAGGTGCTGGCCAACCACCCGGACGGGGCTGCCGTGTCCTTCCCCCGCGGCCTGCCGGAGCTGTGCGCCGCGGAGGGCATCGAGATCCAGGCGTGGGGTGCGCTGGCCGGCGGCGTCTACTCCGGCGCCGCCCCTCCCCGGGACCCCGCCGCGGCCCACGGCCCATCGGGCCCGGGTGAGGCGGGCGGACGGGACCGCACGGCCGCCGACGCCGCGGGGGAACCGGACCGTGCGGCGTCGTCCGCCGGTGCCGAGGGCCTCCCCGACACGCCGGAGGAGCGCACGAGCGCCCTGGTCGCCCGACTCGCCGAGCGCTGGGAAGTTCCTGCGGAGGCCGTGGTGGTCGGCTGGCTGCTGCGCCTGCCCCACGGCATCCGCCCCGTGGTGGGGACGCTGAATCCGCGGCGGATCGCGGCCTGTGCGCAGGCTCCCCGTGCGGCGCAGCTCATGACGCACGAGGACTGGTACGCCCTGTGGACCGCGGCTCGCGGACGACCGTTGCCGTAGCCCCACCGCCCGGATGCGGGCCTCTTGTCACCGAACAGTGACCATTCGGTGCTTGCCTGTCCCCCGAGCCGGGGATATTTTCAATCGTGAAGTAGGCGCGGCGGGCTGCCGCGCGGCCGACAGGAAGATGGCAAGCATGGAGCATGACTGGCTCACCCGAGTGCCCGGGCACGTCGTGTGCCGCCCGGACCAGTTCGGCTACCGCACGGATCTCCCGGTGCTCGACGCCCCCGCGGGCCGCCGCCTCCGGGTGGACGAGCTCACGGACGTGGAGCTGCGCGTGGGATCCGGGCACCACCAGTTCGTCATCACCCACGCGGGGCGGACCTGGGTGGAGACGGTGGGGGTCTTCGAGGACGGCGCCGCCGAGCTGCCCATCCTGCGCGACATCTCGCACCCCTCCCCCTTCGCCTCCCACGTGGAGGTGGGCTGCACCGTCACGGAGCACTCCGCCCGCGGACTGCGCAAGGAGCTCGCGCGGATCCGGACCACGCTGGAGAGCGCACCCCTGGCGGTCTGCGTCCAGGACCCGGAGGAGCCCGCCGCCATCACGGCCGCCACGTGCCACGTGGACCGGGAGTCCCACGCCCTGCTGTGGTGGACGTGGCGCGTGCTGCCCGAGCACGGCGCGGTCCTGCGCACGCGCGCCGAGCTGCAGTTCGCCACAGCCCCGGGCGTCGCAGCCTGAACCCTGCGCGCCCGTCCGGCCTCAGAACGGCGACGGCGCGGTGTGCGGGGCGAGCACGTCCCGCTGCTCACGGGTGAGGCGCAGCACCGTGCGGGTCTCCGGCAGGTAGAACGCCAGCTGGGTCTGCGCGCGCACGCACGGGGAGCCGTCCGCGGAGTCCAGGATCTCGAACCCCAGCTCCAGGGTGGCGGCCTTCGCCGAGACCACCCACACGCGCACGTCCACCGGCTCGTTGCGGTACTCCAGGGGCCGCAGGTACTTCACCCGGTGCTCCGCGATCAGGGCCTGGGTCCCCTCCGGCAGCACCGAGAACAGCGGGATCCTGGGCGGGACCACCTGCTCCCCCGTGCCCACGGGAACGCCGAAGGCCGCGATCCGCGCCTCTTCCAGCACACGGATGACCTCCACGTTGTTGACGTGGCCGTACGGATCCATGTCCCCCCAGCGGAGGGGAACCGGGCAGGTCACGGCGCGTTCGAGATGTTCATTCGATCGCATGTGCTGACTCCTTGCTGGGTGTTTGGCCGTCCGGGCGCGGATCCACAGGTCACCACACCGCCGAGTGAGATGATATCGGCGACGTCCCGCCGAGCTGTCTCCAGCGAGAGGAACCCCGTGGCCCCGAAACCCTCCGGGCATCCCCCTGCGCTCAGGCGGAAGTGGCCCCTCGTGGTGCTGATCGCCCTGGCGATCCTCGTGAGCCTGTGGCTCGCGGTGTGCCACGCCGTCCTCGACAGTCCGGACGTGGACCCGCCCCGGACCTCGGACGCCGTGTTCGTGCTGGGCCCGCCGGACCCCACCCGCATGGCGTACGCGGAGGACCTCGTGTACAACCAGCACATCGCGGACACCCTGGTGATCTCCGCCCCGGACCCGCTGCCGTACGAATCGCCCGAGGCGGTGGCCTACTACAACGCCCGCTCGTTCTGCGAACCCCGTGACGGCGTGGAGGTGCTGTGCTTCAAACCCGACCCCTCCACCACGCAGGGAGAGGCCATGAAGCTGCAGGAGCTCGCGGAGGAGCGCGGGTGGGACACCGTCACCGCCGTGACGTTTACCCAGCACGTCTCCCGCTCCCGGCTGATCCTGGAACGCTGCTACTCCGGCGAACTGCGGATGTCCGCCGTGGACTTGCAGCTCTCGGGCAGGAGCCTGTTCAACCAGTACATCCACCAGAGCGCCGGGTACGTGAAGGCCTGGCTCACCCCGGGGTGCGACCAGCAGCTGCCCTGGACGCCCAAGTCCGGGGACTGAACGGGACCGCGCCGGTCCGACCTCGTGGCCCCGGCCCGGGTCGTTGCCACCGGAGACTGTGAAGGTCGCGCAACACGCGCCCCGCTCACGGGGACGCCGGCCCGCCCCGCGGGGAGACCGGCCCGCCCCGCGGGGACACCGGGCGCGCTCTGTCCGCGAGCGGCGTCGCCCCACGCAGACTCGCCCAGGGCGCAGTGTCGACGGCGCTTATGCGGGTCGGAAACCGTTCCTAACCTGGGGTTTCTCCTCTTCCCCGAGGTCTGGAAAGGACCGCCCCCATGCCCAGGACCGCCCCGTGATGGGCCCCAGCCACGCCGCGTGCGGTGCCGCCGCGTGGGTGGCACTGACCGGCACCTACACCGTGGATCTCGCGGACGTCTCCTTCCCCGTGGGCCTCGGCCTCATGCCCGTGGGCGATCCCGGGGTGGTCACCGGCGCGCTGATCTGCGCGGGGGCCGCCCTGCTGCCGGACCTCGACCACCCGGGCGGGACCGTTGCCCGGTCCCTGCCCCCGGTCTCGCGCTGGCTGGCACGGGGCCTGAGCAGACTCGCCGGCGGGCACCGCCGCGGCACGCACTCCCTCCTGGGGCTGCTCGCGATCATGGTGCTCGCCGAGCTCTCCCAGCGCGCCTCCGTCCCGGTGGGCGATGCCCTGCGGTGGAACGGCACGGAGTCCGCGGCGGACACGGCAGGCGGTGCGGCCACCGGTGCCGCGGTGTCCGGCGGGCTGGGGCCGGGTTCTGTGGGGTCGGGCGCGGTCGGTGACGCGGCGGCGTCGTTGCCCGGGCAGGTGTGGCCGCTGGCCGCAGTGCTGTCCGTGCTGCTGATCGCCTGTGCGGTCAAGGTGCTGGCCTTCGTCCCGGACCGGCTCTCCCACGCCAACTGGGTGGTGGGCATCCTGCTCGGGGCGTTCGTGGCCGCGCACCCCCCGGAGCATCCGCACTGGTTCGTGGTGGCCGTGGGGCTCGGGTGCGCCGTGCACATGGCCGGCGACCTGCTGACCACCCAGGGCATCCACCTGTTGTGGCCGCTGCGCCTCCCCCTTCCGCTGCCCCCCTCCCTCTACCGCCGGCGCTCGTTCGTGCGCCTCCCCCTGCTGGGCAACGCCGGATCCGGACGGGAGATCCTGCTGCTGGTGCCCGTCACCCTCTATGCCGTCGCGGGGCTGCTCTGCGCCGCCATCGCGTGGACGGGACTCACGGTCAGCATGTGAGGGAGCGCGACGCCGCGGCGCGGGTCGCGGGCGGCGTCGGCCCCGTCTTCGAGCACTCCACGACGCGCTGGTCCGTGGCGCACCCCGCCTCCCGGGGCCACGATTCGCCAACCCGGGCAGGGTGGGGTAGGCTTTTCGACGTTGCTCACGGGCGTACGCCGAGTGGGACAACGAGCGCGAGTGGCGGAATAGGCAGACGCGCACGGTTCAGGTCCGTGTGCCCGAGAGGGCGTGGGGGTTCAACTCCCCCCTCGCGCACCGCAGGAGACCCCGTTCGACCGAGAGGTCGGACGGGGTCTTTCTCATGCCCCGGCACCGCCCACCTGCGCGAACAGCGGCAGCACCCGGTTCTGGAAGTGGGTCTGCAGCACCACCACGCTGCGGGTCCGGTTCACGGCTCCGGTCCGGGCGATCGAGTCGATGACCCGTTGCAGGTCGTCGTTGGAGCGGGCCACCACGCGGACCATCACGTCGTGGTCCCCCGAGACCGTGTACATCTCGATCACCTCGGGGATCTCGCGCAGCGCCTCCCCCACGGGAACGTGGCCCACCCCCTGGCTGATCTCGATGGAGACGATCGCCATCACGGGGTAGCCGAACCGCGCCGGGTTCAGAGTGGGTGCCACGTCCTGGATCACGCCCGCGGCCTTGAGCTTGTCCAGGCGGGACTGCACGGTGGGGCGGGCCACTCCCAGCGCGCGCGACGCCGCGAGCACCCCGATCCCGGAGTCCTCGCTGAACAGCTGCACGATCCGGACGTCGAGCTCGTCGATCTTCATATCCGATTCCCCTGCCTGAGTGCCGACTGAGTGCCAGCGCGAACGCGTTGCACATGACATATTGTGCAGTGATCACCGGCACACACGCTGAGAACTGCACATTGTGCTCACTCCGGACTGCCCCGGTTGTGCGCCCCCATGGGCTATGTCACCGTGACTGCCACCACAGATCCCGCAAGGAGTCCTTCGTGTCCCATCATGCTTCCGAAGACGCGGCCCGATCCGCCGTGTCCCTGCGTTCCGCCCTGCAGTCGCTTCCTCCCTACAAGCCGGGGAAGTCCGCGGCCTCGTCCGACGTCATCACGTACAAGCTGTCCTCGAACGAGAACCCGTACCCGCCCCTGCCCTCCGTCCTGGACGCGGTCAACCAGATGTCCCCGGAGATGAACCTCTACCCGGACATGACCTGCCAGGCGGTCACGGAAGCCGTGGCGAGCCACTGGGGTGTGGAGCCGTCCTCCGTGAGCTTCGGCAGCGGTTCCGTGGAGGTCGCCTCCCAGATCATCCGCGCCGTGTGCGAGGAGGGCGACGAGGTCGTCTTCGCGTGGCGCTCCTTCGAGGCGTACCCGATCCTCACGGGGCTCGCGGGCGCCAAGGCCGTGCACGTGCCGCTGGACGAGAACGAGCGCCACGACCTCCCGGCCATGGCCGCGGCCGTCACCGAGCGCACCAAGGTGATCCTGGTCTGCACGCCCAACAACCCCACCGGAACCTCCGTGACCGCTGACGAGCTCCACGAGTTCATGAAGCAGGTCCCCGAGCACGTGCTCGTGGTGGTGGACGAGGCCTACGTGCACTTCAACGTGGACCCGGACGCCGCCCGCGGCATCGACTTCTTCCGCGCCTACCCGAACGTGGTGGTCCTCCACACGTTCTCCAAGGCGTACGGGCTGGCCGGTCTGCGCATCGGCTACGCGATCTCCCCGGACTACATCAGCGCCGCACTGCGGGCGGTGGCCATCCCCTTCGGAGTCACCAACCTGGCGCAGCAGGCGGCCCTGGCCAGCCTCGCCGCCGAGTCCGAGGTCGAGGAGCGCATCACCGCCCTCGTGGAGCAGCGCGACCACGTGCACCAGCAGCTCACGGAGCAGGGCTGGGACGTCGTCGAGTCGCAGGCGAACTTCGTGTGGCTGCGCACCGGTGAGCACACCGCGGCCGCGGAGGAGATTTTCACCCGGCACGGCGTGATCGTGCGCGCCTTCGGAGACGAGGGCATCCGCGTGAGCATCGGCTCCCCCGCCGGCAACCAGGCCTTCCTGGTGGCGGCAGAGGAAGTCCGCGCCCATCTCGACGGCACCGCGACCTCCCGGAACGAGGGCTGAACCCCATGAGCACCACCACCCCGCAGAGTCCCGGGCCCGCCCCGGACGCCTCCACCAAGACCGTCCGCGGCCTCAAGCCCCGCCAGCTGACCATGATGGGACTGGGCGGCGCGATCGGCGCGGGCCTGTTCCTGGGCAGCGGCAAGGGCGTGGCCGTGGCAGGGCCTGCCATCCTCGTCTCCTACGTGGTGGCCGGCGCCCTCGTGGTGCTGATCATGTGGATGATCGGTGAGCTCTCCGCCGCGAACCCCACGAGCGGCGCCTTCTCCACCCACGCACAGAACGCCTTCGGCCCCGTGGCCGGGTACACCGTGGGGTGGCTGTACTGGGTGCAGCTCGCGGTCGTGACCGCCGCCGAGGCCAACGGCGCCGCCACGATCCTCACGGGCATCCTGGGGGACTCCGTGGCAGGGATAGGCGTGCCACCCACATGGGTGCTGAGCCTGATCTTCATGGCGATCTTCACCGTGATCAACATGTTCGCCGTGAGCAAGTACGGCGAGTTCGAGTTCTGGTTCGCGTTCCTCAAGGTGGGCGTGATCCTGGCGTTCCTGGTGGTCGGCTTCCTGCTGATCTTCGGTGTGATCCCCGGGCACGACGGCGGCCTGTCCAACTTCCAGGACTTCGCCCCCACCGGGATCGCCGGCGTGGGTGCGGGCCTGCTGATCGTGATCTTCTCCTTCGGCGGCACCGAGATCGTGGCGATCGCCGCGGGTGAGACCGCGGACCCGCAGAAGAGCGTGGCCACGGCCATCCGCACCGTGGCGTGGCGCATCGTGCTGTTCTACATCGGCTCGGTGTTCATCATCGTCGCGATCCTGCCGCCCTCCCAGGCGGATCCGCCCGAGGGCCCCTTCGCCGCGGTGCTCAACGTCGCCGGGCTGCCGGCAGCGGGCAGCATCATGGCACTGATCGCCGTGTTCGCCCTGCTCAGTGCGCTCAACGCCAACATTTATGCCGCGTCACGCATGATGCACTCCCTGGCCCAGCGCAACTACGCCCCGGCCGCGATCAAGCGCACCGCGCACAACAGCGTGCCGCGCCGCGCCGTGTTGCTCACCGTGTCCTTCGGGTTCGTGGCGAGCATCCTGGAGGCGCTGTTCCCGGGCAAGGTGCTGGACACGCTGCTGGCGATCGTGGGCTCCACGATCATCATCATCTGGATCTCCGTGGCCGCCTCGCAGATCACCCTGCGCCACCGCCGCGAGCGGGAGAACCCCGGGGTGCGTGCCACCACGTACACCATGCCGCTCTTCCCGTTCCTGTCCTACCTCACGGTGGCCATGCTCGTGCTGATCGTGGTGGTCACCATGTTCGACCCCGCCAGCCGCAACCAGCTGCTGCTCACGGTCACCGCCACCGCGCTGATCGCGCTGACGGGCGTGTTCGTGACCCGTCGCTCCGAGCACACCGGCGCGGAGCACGCGGACCTCGGCGAGTAGGAGCGAACCCATGAGCACGCACGACGACGCCGCCGCCCACGATTCCGACGAGTCCCGCGAGACGACCGCCGGTCGAGCCGCGGTGGCGGGGTTGCGGGAGCACGGCGTGGACACCGTGTTCGGCATCCCCGGTGTGCAGACCTACGAGCTGTTCGAGGCCCTGCGCGAGGAACCGGGCATCGAGGTCATCGCCACGCGCCACGAACAGGCGAGCGCCTACATGGCGCTGGGCTACGCCCAGTCCACCGGGCGCCCGGGCGTGTTCAGCGTGGTACCCGGACCGGGCGTGCTCAATGCCGGCGCGGGCATGCTGACCTCGCTCGCGACGAGCACACCCACCGTGTGCCTCACGAGCGAGATCCCCACCGAGTTCATCGGCAGGGGGATGGGCCACCTGCACGAGATGCCGGACCAGCAGGCCACGGTCGCCTCGTTCACCACGTCCGCGAGCACCGTGACCGACCCCGCCGAGGTGCCCGCGGCGGTGGCCGAGGCGTTCGCACAGGCGACCGGCGGGCGGCCCGGACCGAGCGTCGTCGCCATCCCGTGGGACGTGCTCACGCAGAAGGCGGGCATGGAGAGCGTGGTGGCGCCCCCTGTGTCCGCTCCGGCGGCGGACGCGGGCGAGGTGGCCCGCGCCGCAGAGCTGCTGCGCTCCGCCCGCAACCCCATGATCATGGTGGGCAGCGGCGCCCGGCACGCGGGTACGGAGATCCTGGCCCTGGCCGAGAAGCTGCAGGCCCCCGTGGTCTCCCTGCGGGGTGGTCGGGGGATCGTTTCCGACGAGCACCCGCTGGGGTTCACGAGCGCCCAGGGCTTCGAGCGCTGGGCGGACACGGACGTGCTGCTCGGCATCGGCACCCGGCAGGAGCTCGTGTGGTTCCGCTGGCCGGACACCCCCGAGGGGCTGCGCACCGTCAACGTGGACATCGACCCGGCCCAGCAGGAGCGGCTCACGCCGGACGTCCCGCTCACCGGGGACGCACGGGCGGTCACCGCCCAGCTGCTCGAAGCTCTCAGGGACATGCCCGGACGGGCATCCCGCACCGCCGAGTTCGAGAGGGTCAAGGAGGGCGTCCGGGCCGAGATCGCACAGCTGCAGCCCCACAGCGACTATCTGGCCGCCATCCGCGAGACGCTCCCCCGGGACGGCTACTTCGTGGAAGAGGTCTCGCAGATCGGCTTCGCGTCCATCTTCGCCCTGGAGGTCTACGAGCCCCGCCACTTCATCAACAGCGGCTACCAGGGCAACCTGGGCTACGGCTTCCAGACGGCGCTGGGGGTCCAGGCCGCGCACCGGGACAGCGTGGTGGTCTCCGTGACCGGGGACGGCGGTTTCCTCTACGGCGTTCAGGAGCTCGCCACCGCCGTGCAGCACGGGCTGAACCTCATCACGGTGGTGTTCGACAACAAGGCCTTCGGCAACGTCCAGGCGGACCAGGTGCGGATCTACGGCCACGGCTCCGCCACCGAGCTGGCCAACCCGGACTTCGTGGCCCTCGCGGAGTCCTTCGGCGCCCTGGGTCTGCGCGCCACGTCCCCGGAGGAGCTGCGCACGGCCATGCGGGAGGCGATCGCGGCCCGGCGCCCCACGGTGATCGAGGTGCCCATGCCGCTGTCCCTCGAGCAGAGCCCGTGGAAGTTCCTCATGCCCGCGAGCCGGGCCGCGGCCGCGGAGCCGGACCGTCCCTGAGCGCGCGGCAGCGGTGAGCACAGCGGGGCACGACGCCGCCGTGCTCAGCCCCGCGCGACCGTCACCTTCCCCGTGGCGCGGTGCCACGTGGCGGTGTACCCGTTGGAGAACTTCTGCGCCATGCCCCCTGACACCGCGTACTCGTCCGTGACGGGATAGCCCCAGCCGTGCTCGTGTCCCGCCGTGGACCACGCCGAGCCGATGCCCCCGCTGAGCTTGACCACGTGCGTTCCTCCGCGGGGTGAGTACATGGCACGGAACCGGGCGCTTCCCTGGTGGAAGTCCTGGTACGCCCCACCGGGCAGGGCCCGCTCCGCCATCACGGGGTAGCCCCACGCGCGTTCCAGCCCGGCGGCCCGGTACGCGTTGCCGATGCCGGTCCCCCACTTCACGGGGTGCGCCCCGGTCTGCGAGCTCCAGTAGTAGGTGCAGTTGGCCGTGAAGCCCTGGTAGACCCCGCCCCGGTGGCCGGTGGGCTTCTCGGGGGAGGTGGGCTGCCCGTAGCGCGCCGCCCCGCCGGTGGCCAGGTAGTCGGTCTTGATGGCGCCCTTCAACCAGGACGAGGTCTGTGCGGGTGGGGCCGGGGGCAGTGCCGCGAGGTCGTGGCGCAGCAGCCCCACGATGTCGTACTCCTCGTGGTCGACCCCCGGCAGGGTGGACAGGGAGGTGCGGGTGAACCCGTCCTTCACATAGCGCTTCTGTCCCTTGGTGGCTGCGTTGCGGGCCGACCACGTGGGCGGGTTGGTGCTGCCCGCCACGTCCTCGGACCCCACGTGCCACGTCAGGGGCAGGGAGCGCACCGCTGCCCCTGGGTCGGTCTGCATCCCGTACGAGCCGCCGCCGCCGATGATCGTGGCGCCACCGCCCTTGATCCAGCTCTGCCGGTCCGCGAGCAGCTCGTAGGTGATGAACTCGGCACCGCCCGAGTAGCCGGTGAGCCACACCCGGGAGGCGTCCAGCCCGTACCGGGCCGTGAGGGAGCTCTGCAGGGCCCGGAACCAGTCGCCGTTGGCGTCTGCGTCCTCCCACCACGTGATGCCGTTGCCCTGGGCCTGGCGGTCCGGGGAGATCGGGACCACCAGCACCATGTTCTTCTTCCGGGCCTCCGCGGCCAGGGCCCGCATGTGCGCGCCCCCGGGGTCGTGGACCCAGGACTCGCCGGGCTTGTCGTAGTCGCCGCCCAGGTAGAAGACCGCTCCCACGGCCTTGGAGGGGTCCAGGCCGTCCGCGTAGACGTGGTAGGTGGAGGTCAGCCCGGCCGCGGTGAAGCTCTGGTGGAACGCCGTGGTGGGAGGGGCCGCGCGGGGTGCCTGCACGGCTGCCTGCTGCTTCTCGGGTGGGGCTGCTGCGGCGGCAGAGCCGGCCAGCAGGGTCAGGGTTGCCGCACACAGGGCTGCAGCGGGCATGACGGAAGAACGGGGGAAAGGCATGGGGGGGATGCTCTCTGGGGGGAATGTGCAGTTGTGGCCCCGCCCGGTCAGCTCAGGCCCGGACGGGGCGGTGGCCGGGCGTGCCGGGGCGCAGGTCCGTCCAGTGGTCGATCATGCCATCCCCGGGTGTCCCAGCCGGGCACGACCGCCCCCTGAGGTGCGACGACGCCGTCCCCGACCGCACCCGTGGGGCCCACCGCCGGCCTCCCCAGGGAGGCTGCCGGCCGCCCGTCCGCTCAGTCGCGCGGGGACTGCGCGGCGGTGGAGCCTGCGTGCCCCGCGCCACCCTCGGGAGTCGCCTCGGAACGCGCCGCATCCATCTCGACCCCGCTCATCCCGTCCTGGTGGGACTCCGCGGCCTCTGCCTCCGCGGCCGGGGCGGCGTCGTCGTCGTGCTTCTTGCCGAACGGCAGGACGTGGACGATGCCCACGATGATCGCGCCCCAGATGACGCCGAGGACCAGTGCGCACACCGTCTCCACGAGCCACGCGAGCACGGGACCCACGACGGCCACGTGGTGCACGGCCTCGCTCAGGTGGTGGACGAGCTCCTCCGGGGCGGTGAACCCCAGCTCGGCGGTGCCCACGAGGAGGATGTGCCCGCCGACCCACAGCATGGCGAACATGCCCACGATGGAAATGACGTTGAGGACCGAGGGCATGGCACGCACCAGGAACTCGCCGAAGCGCTGGGACTTCTCCGAGTCCCGCTTGGCCATGGCCAGGCCGATGTCGTCCATCTTCACGATCAGGGCCACGACCCCGTAGACCAGGAACGTGATGAAGATGGCCACCGCGATCAGGATGAGTGTGCGGGCCAGCAGGGGCTCGTTGGCCACCTCGTTGAGGGAGATCACCATGATCTCCGCGCTCAGGATGAGGTCCGTGCGGATGGCGCCCGCGGTGATCTTCTTCTCCGCCTCCGGACCCTGCTCCGCCGCCGGCTTCTTCTCCACGTGCTCCTTGGCGAACAGGTGCTCACCGATGGCCTCCGCACCCTCGAAGCACAGGTAGGTCCCCCCGATCATGAGCAGGGGCGTGAGCAGCAACGGCGCGAACTCGCTGAGGATCAGGGCGATCGGCAGGATGATGAGCAGCTTGTTGCGCAGGGAGCCTATTGTGATCTTCTTGATGATCGGCAGCTCGCGGCTGGGGCTGAGGCCCTCCACGTAGCGGGGGGTCACGGCGGTGTCGTCCACGACGACGCCCGCGGCCTTCGCGCTGGCCCGCCCGGCGGCCCCGGCGATGTCGTCGATGTTCGCGGCCGCCATCTTGGCGAGCGCCGCGACGTCGTCCAGCAGTGCGGCAAGTCCAGCGGACATGCGTGTACCTCTTCCCGTTCACCCAACACACGTGTGCGGGTCAAGCGTACGGGGTCTCCCCGGGAGCCTTCCCCAGAACGATCACCATGAAGTCGCTGTCCTCCCTCCACGGCCGCAGGTCCCACCCCGCCAGGGTGAGCTGGGGTGCCAGGCCCGCCGCGGCGGCGTCGGTCAGGAAGTCCTCGGTGGGATAGCCGCGTCCGGCGCCGAAGCCGACGACCGCGCGCCCCTCGGCAGTCAGGTGTGCGGCGAAACCGCGCAGCACGTCCTGGCGCGTGCTCTCGGCCAGGAACGTCATCACGTTGCCCGCGCACACGACGAGGTCGAAGGGTTCCCCCAGGTCCAGCTGGCTCAGCAGAGCGAGGTCCGCCACACGGTAGTCCGGCCCGGGGTGGTCCTTGCGGGCCGCGCGGATCAGCTCGGGGTCCACATCCACGGCGGTGACCGCGTGCCCCGCCCCGTGGAGGTGGCCTGCGATCCGTCCCGCTCCGCAACCGGCGTCCAGGATCCTCGCCCCGCGGGGGACCATGGCGTCCACGAGGCGCGCCTCCCCCACGATGTCCTCGCCGCGGCGCGCCATGGTGCGGAACCGGTCGATGTACCACTGCGAGTGCCCCGGGTTCTGCGCCACCTGGGCCATCCACCTGCTCTGTTCCACCATGGGGCCAGGGTAGGCGTTGAGGTGACGCCGCACACCATCACCGCACCCTGGGCCTCTGTCCGCCACGCCGGCGCGCGCAGCCGCCAGGGCCGGGCCCGCCACCGGTCACGACGACGCCGCGGCGCCACCCCGGTGCGCACGGCCGCCGCTGAGCGCCCCGTCTGAGAGCATGGACCCCGTTCACGGGGTTGCCGTGCACCGCACGACGGACCCCGCGCCATGCCCCGCCGACCGCCCCCGCGCCACGCACCCGAGGAGCAGCACATGAGCATCCTGCTGGCCGCCCTGGCCGCCGTCCTGGTGGGCACGGTCCTGCAACGGGTCTCGGGGACCGGGGTGGGCCTCGTGGTGGCGCCCGTGCTGTCCCTGCTCATGGGTCCGGGGGCCGGTGTGCTGGCCACCAATGCGGCCACCACGTGCTCCGGATTCCTCATCACCCTGTCCGTGCGGCGGCTCGTGGAGTGGCGCCACGCCGCTGTCCTGGTGGCCGCCTCGGTTCCGGGCATCGTGGCGGGGGCCGTGGTGGTGCGCTACGTGCCCAGCGCGTGGCTGCAGGTGGCCGTGGGCTCGGTGGTGCTCGCGGGGCTGGCCATCACCCGCTTCTCCCCCGCCACTCCCCACGGCACCCGTCGCGCCACGGTGGTGCCCGCCGGTGTGATCGGCGGGTTCTTCAACGCGACCGCGGGTGTCGCGGCGCCGGCCATGGTCATCTACTCGCGGGTGACCCGCTGGGACCAGGTGCGCTTCGCGGCCACCATGCAGCCGGTGTTCATGTCCATGGGGGCACTCTCGGCCGTCACCAAACTGGTGGCGGGCGTGCACTTCACCCTTCCCGTTCCCGCGTTCGTGGCGGTGGTGGCCCTTGTGCTCACCGTCCTGGCCGGCATCGCGATCGGGACGTGGCTGGCCCGCCACATGTCCAAGGCCACCGCGCAGAAACTGGCCATGATGCTCGCGACCGTGGGCGGCGTCGTCGTGCTGGTCCGCGGAACGATCACCCTGCTGACCACCTGACGCCACAGGAACCGGCGGGCACAGTGTCGGCGTACGACGCCGCCCGCCGCCTCAGCGCCCGGCGGCGCCCGCCTCCACCGCGTCCAGGTCCCGTACCTCGTGGCGGCGGCCGTAGGCCATGATGCCCAGGCACAGCGTGGCGATCACGGCGCCGGAGGCGAACAGCCACGGGTAGGTGGTGAACTCGGAGATCAGTGCGAGCACCATGGGTACGAAGAACCCGATGTAGGTCAGCGAGTAGAACACGGCGGTGAGCCCGGCGAGGTCGTCCGGGCGGGCGATCCGCTGGACCTCCTGCAGGCCGGAGACCAGCACGAGCCCGTAGCCGCAGCCCAGCACCGCGGAGGCCATCAGGACCAGCACCAGGTTCAGGGTGGCCGAGGCCAGCACCGCCGCGAGCATCCCCAGGATCACCGCGCACATGCCCACGGCGAGCGAGCGGATGGAACCGTCCCGGTCCAGGCGCTTGCCCAGCGGCTGGATGAAGAACCCGAAGCCCAGACCCACCAGGCACATCAGCCCGGAGAACGCGATCCCGTACTCCGGACCCACCACGTCCGCCATCAGAGCGGGCAGGATTGCGTAGGCGGAGGCCGCGCAGCCGAAGACCCACGGGGCGGAGGGCGCCACCACGAACCAGAAGCGGTGCTGCCGGGTGGCCGGGATCTTCAGGTCCGCCAGCAGCGGCCCGTGTGGGGGCGTGGCGCGCCGGGTCTCGGGAGCGCCGGCCACCAGGAACACGGCGGGCAGACAGATCGCCAGGTTGATCATGTAGGGCAGCACGGTCTGCAGGGGCGCGAACTGCGCGAGGGCCGCGGCCACCGCGGCACCGAGGGCGAACCCGGCGGTCAGGGACAGGGAGGCGCGACGCGCTCCCGAGACGCGCTCGGGGTGCTCCTCGTACGGTTTCTCGGAGAGCTCCTTGATCCAGGAGGTGCCCACGGCCATGCCGAGCCCGAGGGCCAGCCCGGAGAACACCCGGCCCACGAACAGCAGGAGCAGACTCTCGGCACCCACGGCCAGCAGGATGCTGCCCACCATGGCCAGCACCGGGGCCGGGATCATGAGCGTGCGGCGCCCGTGCCGGTCCGAGAGCGGCCCACCGATCAGCAGTGCGGGCACGATGCCCAACACATATGCCGCAAGGAGCATGTCAACGGCCACCTGCTCGTAGCCCTCAACCGTGCGGTACATGACCAGCAGGGGCGTGAACTCGTTGCCTCCCCACGCCACCGCCAGCAGCGCGGAACTGACCCTCATCCAGGGCTTGGTTCTCATGACGTCATTCCCTCGCAGTCACCCTCGGGGTGGGGGCCCGCCACCGGCGGCACGCGACCCCTGAACAGTGTCTGCATGCTAGGGCAGGGTGGGACAGGTCACAAAACTCGCCGGTAACAAATGGGGTCCAGAGCGGGACGGACCCTGCCGCGCCGGCTGGTCAGTGCTCGCTCTGGTAGAGCCGCCGGGCACGGACCCGCGCCTCGTGGTGGACCGCGGCCTCCGGGCGCACGAGCCGGCAGAACGCGAACCCCAGCAGCGCCGCCACGGTGTGCCCGATCGAGGACCAGTCGAGGTCCAGGAGCAGGCCCGTGGCGAGCAGCGCCACGAGCGCCCCGGCCCACAGCAGTCTGCGCAGCAGCGCTCCCCGGTAGGTGGCCAGCGCGGCGAGGGCGCAGAACCCGTAGCTCGCCCCCACGTCGATCAGCACGGGGGACGGCACGGGCAGCTCCGCGGTGCGGAACAGCCACACCTGGAGGTAGGCCACGGCCACGGTGGCGCCCACGTGCCCCAGTGCGAACCCTGCAAGAGTACGCTGCCATCCGAAGCGGTGCTCCAGGGGTGCGACCACCAGGCTGAACCCCACCCACCAGATGAGCAGCTCCACGGGGGACACGTACATGGCACTGCGCACGAGCACCGTCACCGGGTTGGTGCTGAGCTCGTGCAGGTTGGTGGACTGCTCCGCGAGGAACGCCTTGCGCAGCGGCTCGGAGGTGTTGGCCAAAAGCCACGTGGTGAACGTGAGCAGCGTGAGGTACAGGTACGTCAGCGGGGCCCGGCGCACCCAGTCCTTGACCGGCTCACCACGGCGCAGCCACCACGCACTGATCCCGCGGAACCCGGGCCAGGCGTGGTCCACGGCGTAGAGGAACCCCACCACCAGCAGCACGAGCGCGAGAGTGATCACGGGGAAAGTATGCGCCCGTGGTGCACGCCCCGGCACCGGAGTGCCCCCGCCCGGGACACCGCACCTCCCGCGGCGCGGCCAGGACGGTGGGCCGTCGGGGAGCGGGGGGTCGTGCACAGCCGGCCCGGCGGCGTCGTCGCCCCGTCCCCTTCGGACACGCCCGTCTCGCACGAAGGCCCCCCGGCGTGGCAGGGTTACCGGGTGACCTCGTGGTCACGCTCCGTCTGAGAGGAACACCGTGAACGACGACGACGTCCGCACCGGCCCCGCGCCCCGGGACTCCGCCCCGCAGGGCCCGGCAGCACACCCGGCGCCCACCACGGGGGCCGGGGCATGAGCCGGGTGCGCGAACCGTTGCCACCGCTCGTGGTGGTCATGGGGGTCTCGGGCTCCGGCAAGACCACCATCGGCACGCTCGTGGCCCACGAGCTGGGGGTCGAGTTCATCGACGGGGACAGCCTGCACCCCCTGGAGAACGTCCGGAAGATGGCCGCGGGCACCCCCTTGGACGACGACGACCGCTGGCCCTGGCTCGAGATCGTGGGCCGCACCCTGCACGAGCACGGCGAGCGCCGCGAGGGCCTCGTGGTGGCGTGCTCCGCGCTCAAGCGCGTCTACCGCGAGCGCATCCGCTCCCAGGTGCCCTCCGCACTGTTCCTGCACCTGGACGGCACCGTGGAGGTGCTGACCCGGCGCATCGAGGGTCGTAGCGGACACTTCATGCCGGCCGCTCTGCTGGAGTCCCAGATCGAGACCCTGGAGCCGCTCGCCCAAGAGGAGGGCGGGTACGTGCTCAACATCGACCAGCCCGTCGCGGACATGGTGGACGACGCCGTCACCCGGCTCCGCGCGCTCGTGGCCGCACAGTCCTGAGCGCGCCGGCCTGACCGGATCGTCCGGGCCGGGCCCTCCCGGCGGAAGGTCTCGGGGCCGCGGGACGGAATCGACGGGGCGGACGCGCGCTGCCCCGGGCCTGGCGGCGTCGTCCCGCGCCGGGCGCCGCCTGCCCCCTCAACCGCGCCGCAGCAGCACCGCCACCTCGTAGTGCCCGGTGTGGGGGAACATGTCCAGCAGCCGAGCCTCCACGGGGCGCAGGGACGGCATGCGGGCGAGGTCGCGCGCGAGGGTCGTGGCGTTGCACGAGGAGTACACCGCGTGACCCACGGACGAGGTCTCGAGCCACGCGCACAGGGAGGCGTCCAGACCGCGCCGCGGCGGGTTGACGATCGCGAGCTCCGGGGTGCCGGGCAGGTCCGCGGGGGTCGCGGCGGCGTCGTCCGCCAGGAAGCGCACGGAGCCCGGGCCGTCCTGCGGCAGTCCCATCGCCCGGGCGGTGCCCCGAGCCGAGGCCACGGCCTCCTCCGAGATCTCCGTGCCCACCACCTCGCGCCCCGGCCCGGCCACGTGCAGCGCGAAGCCGCCGACGCCGCAGTACAGGTCCCACACGCTGGCGGGCCCCACGGCGTCCACCCACTGCGCCACCTGCCGGTACAGCTGCTCGGTCACGGCCGTGTTGGTCTGGAAGAAAGAGCGCGGCCGCACGCGCAGGTCGATCCCGTTGAGGCCCATGACCAGCTCGCGCTGCTCGCTCAGCAGGATCTCCTCGGGGCCCTCGATCACCGCTTTGTGCTCGGGCTGGATGTTCACGGAGACCACCTCCGCCGCGGGCACCAGCTCGCGCAGCAGGTCCAGGTTCTCGGCGACCTTGGGCAGCTGGCGGGTGCTGCGCAGCACGAAGCGCACCATGAGCCGGCCCTCGGGGCTGCCTGTGACGATCACGTGCTTGATCTCCCCGCGGCGCTTCGCGACGTCGTAGGGCAGCAGCCGCACCCGCCCGATGAACTCCGCGAGCGCGTGCAGGGCGCGCGTGACGGGTTCGGGGTACAGCGGGCAGTCCCGGAGGTCCACGCCCGCCGCGCCGTCCAGGATGCCGAGCGTGGGCGCCCCCACCTCACCGGCCACCACCATCTTGGCCTTGTTGCGGAACCCCCGCTCCGCCGAGGCCACCGGCTCCAGCCACCGCGGCGCACCGTGCGCGTCCACGAGCTCCCGCACCAGCTCCTGCTTGCGGGCCAGCTGCCGCGCGTACGGGACCTCGATCACCGTGCAGGACCGGCACTCGCCCCGGTCGTAGTATCCGCATTCCACCCGCCCGAGTGTACGGCGGGCCTCGCCTGCCGGGCACGACGACGCCGCACGGCCGGGTGGGGTGCCCCTCCACCGTGTGTGGCGCGGGCCCGAGGATCGTGGCACCGTGAGGGCATTCGCCGCCCACCCCGAGGACCACAGCCATGAGCAACCAGCGCCCCTCCCCCGCCGTGATGCGGGGCCGCACCGATCCCGCGCGGGACGTGCGTCCGGTGGACTACACCTCGTGGCGCCCGTCCCCTGCGGCCCCGGGGATCGCCGGCGAGGAGGGAACGGAGACCACCGCGGCACGGAACGCGGCAGAACGGGGCACGCGGGCGGCGTCGTCCCCCGCGGCACCCGGAGCTGCGGCGCACGTGGCACCGGGCGGGACGCCCAAGCCGGGACCCGGACCTCGCCCGGCGCCCGCGGTCACCGTGGGAGACGCACCCCGCGAGCTGACCGTGGACCCGCAGCTCGCGGCCATGGTCGCGCGGCTGCGGTCCGAGGTGGCACCGGTGACGGGCACGCCGGAGAACGCGTTCTACACGGTGGACTCCGCACCGGGGCAGGAGCGGGAGCTGGACGTCCCCGCGGACGGGGTGGACGTGCACGGCGTGTGGGACGTGGGCGAGGACGCCCTGCGGGCCGTGGTGGCGGACCCCGAGGACACGTGGACCGCGGACCTGGGCCGCACCGACTACTACGTGCGCGGCCCGCTGTGCGTGCAGGTCACGCGCGCGGAGCACCGCGTGGTGGGGATCTACCGCAGCGGCTGGGCGATCGCGCGCCGACCGGACGAGACCTGGGCCGACACCCCCGACTCCCTGGAGCGCACGGGTGCCAAGCCCGGCGGCAGCGGCACGCGCTACCCCACCAACCGCCGGGAGCTGCTGGAACGGCTGCGCGCGGCGGGCTTCGAGGTCACCACCTCGGGGCCCACGCACGGCAAGATCACCCACCCGGACGTGCCCGGCCGGTTCCTGCCGTTCTCCTCCACACCGTCCTCGCAGCGCTACGGGCGCCACGTGGTCACCGCGGTCAAGCGGGTGTTCGGCATCGACGTGCGGTGAGCCGGGCCCGGGAACCAGCACGGTCCCCGGGCCCGGCCCACGGCGTTGCCCGACGACTGCCCGTCAGACGGACGCCGGCAGCTCGTCCACGCCGGTGCCGCGGCGCCCCCACGCCTGCAGCACGTCCAGGTAGCCCGCGCGGGTGCGCCGGGCCTGCTTCACGGCGCGACGCCCCCCGGCCTTGCGGGCCTCCTTGAGCCCACGACGCCGCTGCGTGCGCGTGCCCACCGCGCTCGTCACCGCGGGCTGCCCGTACTCGGCCGGGAGCTCCCGGGCCAGAGGCGACCCACGCAGCTCCTGCTCCGCCCGCGCGAGGTACTCGCGCTCCTGACGCCACGCGATCCGCGCCACCAGCACGAAGCACACCAGCGCCAGCACCACCTTGACCGGCATGCCCAGCCACGGCAGCGCCGCCACCGGAGGAGCGTTCCAGAGGAAGTGCAGCACCCACCCCAGGGCGTAGAGCCCGGCGAATGCCGAGATGCGCACCATCATGGAACAGTGCTTCACGGTGCGGCCCAGAAGATATGCCACCCCCACGCCAATGATCGCGGAGTACAGCCAGTGGGAGGAAATGCCAATGGTGCTGCGCAGCAGCGTCACACTGAAAGCACCCGAGAAATCACTGTTCGCATCCGTGGGCGCATTGTTCGCGGCATAGGAGACATTCTCGAAGATCTGGAACCCCAGACCCACGAACGCCCCCACCAGCAGTCCGTGCATGGGCCGGGTCAGCGTGCGGGAGGCCACCAGCATGATCACGAGCACTCCGATGGTCTTGCCCCACTCCTCGCTCGTGGGCCCCGCGAACGCGGCCCCCCAGTCCGCGCCCACTCCCCACGGGAGCAGCTTGGCCGCGAGCTCCAGGATGTGCTCGTTGGCGTGACCCCCGAGCCACGTGGGAACGGTGGCCCCGAACACGGTGGCCAGCAGCAGGATCCACGGCCGACGCGCCCGGTACGGGTCCGCCCACAGCACGATGACGGCGAACAGCACCAGGGTGAGCGCGAAGATCGGGGCGATCGCCAGCAGCGAGTCCTTCGCGGTGGTGAAGGACTTCGCCACCGCCAGGGACACCCCGGTGGTGCCCAGTGCCACCAGCACGCAGAACAGCCACCACACGGCCGAGCGCGGGCGGAAGAACTCGTGGCCGTACCCGGGTCCGTCCTGATCGGCTGTGACTCGCACGGCGGGGCGGGCCGGGGCCGCGGGGGTTGCGGTCGCGGTGCTCATTGCGCGCCCTCCTTGCTCGCGGCGAGGCTGTCCAGCAGACCCTGAAGGTCCGGAGCCTCGTCCTTGCTCGTGCTCGTGGCGGTGACCAGGACCACCGTGGCACCGTTGTGGACCACGGCGCACGGGCCCGTGGCCTTCTGCTCCGTCTTGATGGCCACGCAGCTCTTGCCGGTGAACCCGCCACCCCCGGACACGCTTCCGCCGTCGAACGCGGCGGAGGTGCCGTCGAGCGCCTGCTGGCGCAGCACGCGGTCCGCGGTGGTGTCGAAGTTCTGGCTGCCGTCCACCACCGACAGCGTCAGCTCCTGGTCCTGCTCCGCCCGGGTGAACGTCACCGAGGTGCGGCTCGTGGACGGGCTCGTGCTCCACCCCTCGGGCGCCCGGAACGTCACCGTGGTGCCCGCCGTGCTGTCCAGGGCACCCTGCTCGTGGGCCCCCACGGTCAGCTGCGGTGCGGGCACGGCGTGCGAGACCGCTGCGGGAACCGCCCACGTGCACGCCGTCATGACGGCGAGCACCGCGGCGGATGTTTTGTGCGTCACTTTCTTTTCCGTGTATCTTTCTCCCTCACGACAAGGACACGTGACGATATCACGGAAATGCGGGGGCAATTGTTTTCCTGTGACCTCCGTCAAACATTTTGTTTATGCAGGAGAACTAAGCAACGGTAAAAGCCCATGTCGGATTAGTGGCCACGCCCGAATTGTTCTGCAGGAGTGGTGCAGAACACGCGTGGTGGACCGCGTCGACAGCGCTCCCGGACTCAGCCGGCGGCCTCGGCTCGGGCGCGCTCGGCCCCACCGCGGGTCCAGGCCCGGGCGGAGAGACTGGTGAGCGCGTACACGGTGAGCAGGTCCACGGACGCGGACAGCAGGGCTCCCGCCGTGGGACGGCCGCCCTGGAAGAACGCGATCATCTGGAAGATCTGGGAGAAGGTGACCAGCGCAATCATGATGAGCCGCGAGCGCTGGCTGCCCTGGAAAGTGCGCCACCCGAGGAACAGGATGGCTCCCAGCATCAGCGCCAGGAGGACCACCATGAACGTCACCACGGCCACGCCCAGTCCCTGCGGCTCGCCGTCCAGTTGGAGGTCGCTCGTGAGCTCACCGGGGTGCAGCACCAGATCCAGCACGAGGGCCAGGGCGGAGAGCACGGTGAGCGCCCAGGCGGCAACGATCGAGAAGGGCCTGCGGGCGACGTCCTGGAGCACGTCCTCCGCAGAGGTCGCACGGTCGGTGGCCCGCCCTGCCTGCACTGGCGTGGTGGGCCCCACCGTGGCGGGCACGTCCTCGAGCAGCAGCACGGGCAGGTCGCCGTCCGTGCGGACGGCGTCCCCGCCGCCGTTGCGGCTGTGGTAGCCGGTGGAGAAGTCCTCGATCACCGCCACCTCGGCCTCCGGCACGGCGTGCAGCACGGTGTCCACCACGTAGTCGCGCTCCACGTCGATGTCCGCGTCGATCTTGTGCGTCACCTGCAGGGTGAACAGTGAGAGCCCCACCGCACGGTCGTACGTCCCGGCGGCGAGCCACTGCACGCGGTGGCCACCCGGCAACGGCCACCCCTCGGGGCAGGGCCAGAAGCGGATGTGGTGGCGCTGGGCGGCGTTGCCGTCCACTTCCTGCTGGTACGCGAACTCCTGGACCTTCCCGAACAGCAGCAGGGGGCTCACCGGCGCCTCAGGATAGCTCTTGCGGGTCACGGACGACTTCACGATCCCCCAGCTCGACCCGATCGTGATGGGATCCGCGAGCGTCCACCCGGCCGCCCGCATGGCCGTGTGGATCTGATCCCGTGAACCGTTGACCGCGAGGTTCACGGGATCTCCGAGCAGCCCGTCCGGGGTCACGGTGCGCCCGATGAAGTAGGAGGGCACGTAGATGGCCGTGAGCGTGCGGTGCAGCCGGGGAAGCGCCAGGTACGCCATGATCCCCCAGAAGACGATGCTGTAGCCCAGCAGCGTCCACCCGTCGTCCACGCTGCGCAGGATCACCACCGCGAACACGAAGACCAGCACCATCACGATGCCGAAGAAGACGTTCTCCACCATGTCCATCCCGAGCCCGGACCGCCGGTCCTGGACCTTCACGGGCGGGTGCCGGTACTCGGCGGGCCGCCGCGACGAGTCGTAGTGCTTCATGTGGTCTCCGTCCCGGGCACATGGCGGCTTCCGCCGACCGGCCGCGCTCAAGCTGTTCTGGCGCCCCGGGAACCTCCCGGTCTGGGCACCGCGTCCTGGCCGCGATCCTAGGCCAGGGGGCGCAGAAGAATTACCCGCGCCATCCGGTGACTGCTCGTTCCCATCCGGCCTGACCCCACTTCGGGGGACCACTCCACCAAAGTGTGGGCGAGTGCTCCCGGGCCCGGGCCGGGGCGGGGAAGTTAGGCTGGCACAGTACACACGGCGTGGCGCCCGCGGCACCGCTCAGGGGAGAGACGGTGGACGCCCACGGGGCGCAGCGCCGCACGTCTTTCGGGGGAGAGTTCATTGTTCAGCTTCTCAGGTCCGGGCCGCCCGTTGCGGTCCATGATCGGCACGTCGTCCCGCGCAGCCACCGCCCGCGCGAGCAGCCCGGACGAGGGCGTGGGCCACGGCTGGATCCCTGCAGGGGAGCGCTGGCTCGCGGTGGACGTCCACGAGCCCTCGGCCCCCGCGCGCGGTGCCACGGTCGTGGTGGCCGCCCCTCCGGGCCGGGAACGGGTCACGATGACCCGCACGGTGCTCCACACGGCGCGGGCTCTCGCGGCGGACGGCTGGCGAGTGGTGCGGTTCGACTGGTCCGGGACCGGGCAGAGCCCCTGCCTGGACGAGGCCTGCGACGCCCGGTGCTGGGCCGAGGACGTGCGCGCGGTGCGGGAGTGGGCGGGCGGCGGGCACCCGGTGCACGGTGTGGCCTTCAGCGTGGCGGGGGCTCTCATGGCCGCGGACGAGGACCACGGCTGGGCCCAGCGGATCCTGCTGGCCTCCGTGTCCGGGAGGCAGTGGCTGCGCCACCAGAGTGCGCTGCGGCGGATGGCCGGCGCGGACCTGCCCCCGCGCGTCACGGAGGGAACGGAGCTGCTGGACCTGCAGCTGGCCTCTGAGGGCGTCTCAGCAGTGAAGGCCGTGCCCGCCCCTGCGGAGGATGCCGCACGAGGCCTCCGGGTGCTCGGCGAGGATCTCACCGGTCCCCTCCCCCTCGACGTCCACCCCCGAGCAGCCACGGTGCCGGAGGGTCTGACGAGCACGGTGACCCGAGCACTGGCCGAGCACGCGCCGGCGCGCGGTGCGTCCACCCGGCAGGACGACGCCGGGGGCGAACCCGTCCGGTGCCTCACACTGGACGTCCACGGCACCGCGGTCCGTGTGTCCCGCGCCACCGTGGGACACGGCGAGCGCCCCGCGATCCTCACGGAACCCGTGGAGCGGGCGGCCGAGGCGCCGGGCCTCGCCCTGGTCTCCCCTGGTTCGGACGCCATGGAGACCGCGAGCGGGCTGTGGTTGCGCACCGCGCTTCTGTCCTCGGGTCGCGGTGCCGTGTGCCTGCTGGCCGAGCGCACGGACACCGGCGAGCTGGTGGACGCCACCCTGGCCCGCAACTCGAACCCCTACGCCCGGCACACCGTGGTGGAGTGCCGCGAACTCGTCACGCGGCTCGCGGACCTCACGGACGGGCCTCTCACGGCGGCGGGCATCTGCCTGGGCGCGTGGGGACTCGTGGCGGCGGCCCCGGAGCTTCCGCGGGCGGTCGCCGAGCGGCTGACCTTGCACGTGGTCAACAACGTGGCGTGGCAGCGGGAGCCGTGGCGGTACTGGCGCCAGGGTCTGCGCAGTGGGCCCCTGGCACCCCGGCTCCCGGGGGAGGAGTCACCCGCGCCCGAGGCCGCCCCGGAGCAGGGCGCACCCGCCCCCCGTTCGCCGGGACGGGTGCTCATCTCCCGCGCGGGCAGCGTGGGCCGGACCGTGGTGCGCGGCACGCGGGCCAGGGCCCACGCGGCGTCGCCCGGGATCAACTCGCTCGCCGCCACCGTGGGCATCATCGACGTCCCGCAGCCCGCGCTGCGGCGGCTGGCCCGGATTCCGGGTCTCACCGTCAAGGCGGTCTTCGGGCCCGCCGACGCCGCGCACTGCCACGTCACCGCCGCGCAGCAGGACGGGCGGTCCGCCCTGCTGCTGCTGGAGCCGCTGGACCACTCGGTGTTCGCCACGGCCTCCCGGGACACCCTGGCCCGCTACATCGTGGACGAGACCACGGCGCTGGGGCCCACTGGGCACTGACCGGGGCGCGGGCGGCACCACCGCCCGCGCCGGACGCGCAGACAACGAACGGCGGGACCCTGCAGGGTTCCGCCGTTCGGGCACTGCGGGGCATGTCCGGACGGGCTCCGGGCGCCGTGCGGCATGAGCTTCCTGAGAGCGTCCCCGGACGCGGGGCGGTCCCCTGCAAGCGGCTCAAGGCCGTGGAGATCACCCCGGAGCGCCCACGGACTTGGGGCGGTTCCGCGGTCTCCGCCGTAAGCACCGCCGCCCGACGAGCGCCGCCCCCACCGGGCGGCCTCAGCCGCCCTCCACGACCACGGGCATGGCACCCAGTGCCCGCACGCGTGCGTCCCGCCGCACGGCAGCCGTGACGGCACCGCGCACCGGCAGGTGCGCCGTCTCACCGGGCAGCACGTGCACGTAGCCGTCCTCGGCCACCGCCTCCCCCGCCGAGAACGCGCCGGAGGCTGGGAGGTCCAGCGCCACGAACCGGGCCAGCCCCGTGGCCGTGACCGCGACCCGCCAGGCACCGTCCTCCGCACGCTCCCACCGTGCGGCGAGGTCCGGGTCACCGGGGGCGTCCCTGCGGGGCCCGCCGCTGAGGTGCGTGTCCCGCGCGAGCACGCGGCCGGCGTCGTCGAGCAGCACGGCGGAGACCGCCTCGTACGCGCGCTCCCCGAAGCCGTAGGCGTGGTCCAGGTCCCGGAACGTGCCGTCCGCGAGGTCCGCGCGCAGCGTGTACTCGCCGTGCGCGGGCACCTCCACGGGGACCTCCAGCGGCGCCTGGCAGCCCCCGCGGACCGTGGCCACGGTCAGCCGCACGGTCGCGGTGAGGGGGTGGGCGGCGTCGTTGAAGACGTGCAGGGGCAGGCCGTCCCCGCCCGCGGGCACGAAGCACAGGGCCACGGGCGCGCACGCCCGCCGCATCCCGTACCACGCGGCGGTGGGCCGGCCGGTCACGTCCAGCACGCCCCACCCCGCCCCGGGTGCCGTGGACATCGCCGAGAGCACGAGAGCTCCCCGGCACGCGGACGTGGCCGCGCGCCACTGCGCGAAGGTCCGCTGGAACACGTGGGCGAGGGCGGCACGCTCCAGATCGAGCCGCGCGCCGTGGTCCGCCGGGGCGCCCTGCGGTGCCGGCCGTGCGGGACGCGCGAGGCCCGCGTCGGGATCGCTGTCCCGGTCCAGGAAGAGCCGGTGGACGTAGAGCCGCGTGGTGTCCTCGAAGGTCCACCCGGCGCCGGGATCGTGGGCCAGACCCTGCCGCCAGGCGTGGGCGGAGCCGGTGCCGTCCAGCGGTGCGTCCGTGCCGAACTGGGCCCGCACCACGGCCGGTTCGGGAGGCACCGCGAAGGCGAGGGACTCCGCGGCGAAGCGCACCCCGCGGGTCACGGCGTCCTCGACCGGACGCCCGTACGCCCCCACGCCGAAGTAGTGGCAGACGCCGTCCGCCGCGTCCACCGGGGAGCACGCCGGACGTTCCACCGACGACGCCGCCGCCTGCGCCGTCGGGACGCGATCCGCGCTGTTCGCCCGTGCTGCCACCGCTGGCGCCGTCCCGCCCGACGGGCCGGGCCCGCGCGAGGCCGCTGTTCCGCTCGTCGTGCCCTGGGCGGCGACCACCGCGGTTATCGGGGTGGCCCCGCGCGACGGCGCCCGGCCGCCCTCCCGCCCGCCGGCAGCGGGCAGGGACGGGAACCAGAGCCTGTGCGCCCGCTGCCGGGCGGCCTCCTGGGCGTGGCGCGCCGCGTCCAGGTCAGCGTCCGAGCACGGTGAGGACGGTACGACGACCACGTCCGCCCCCACCTCCCCCACCGCTGTGGGGATGTCCCGCACCAGCACCGGCGGAGTCCACTGCTCGGCGGGCCGCCCCGCGAGCACCGGCGCCTGGATGACCTCCGTGCCGCCGGAGAGCACCGCCGTGGAGGGGTGCGCGGCCAGCCGGGACGCCAGGGCACCCACCTCGGCGCGCAGCCCCGCGCGCCAGATCGGCTCGTCCGGAGGGTCCAGGGGACCGAGAGCCACGTCCTGCCATACCAGGATTCCCAGCTCGTCGCACGCCCGGTGGAACTCCTCCCTCTCGTAGCAGCCGGTTCCCGGGATGCGGACCATGGTGGTGCCCGCGTCCCGCAGCCGCGCGAGGACCGCACGAACGCACTCGGGGGATGCCGCCACCTCGTACGGGTCGGCACCCGTCCACACCGCACCGCGCACGAACAACGGAATGCGGTTGATCGTCAGGGCCAGTCCGCGGTGCTCGGCATCGCGGGGTTCGGCCTCCACCGTGCGGAAACCCACGGTGGCCGTGTGCTCCGCGCCCGCGGCACGCACCCGCACCGTGTAGCGGGACTGCCGGCCCATGCCGTGGGGCCACCACAGCTGGGGTCGGGGCACCGTGAGCCGCAGGGTGATGCATCCGTCGCTGTCGGCGTCCGCCGTCGAGACCTCCTGCTCGCAGGACACCGGGGCGTCGGCGGTGTCTCCTACCGCCGCGACCTCCACGCGCACGCGGGCTGCCTCGCGTCCCCTCAGCAGGTCCGCCACGGCGCACCGCACGCCCACCACCCCGTCACCGTGCTCGTCCACGAGGGTGCGCACCGCGAACGGCTCCGCTGGCAGCGCGCGTGCAGCCGCGGGTGCGGAGGCGGCGTCGTCGCCAGGGCCCGGCTCGTCCCGGAGTGTGACGTGGGGCGCGCCGACCGGACGGGCGCGCGGACCGCCCCACGGTCCGATCACGGGTTCGGTACCCCTCGCTGCGGCGGCCTCGTCGTCCGTGCCCGGCGCTTGCGGGAGGGCGGCGTCGAGTGCGGAGACCGGACGGGCGCTCAGCCCGCCCCACGGACCGATCACGGGACGGGCTCCCGGCCAGTCGATCGAGCCCACGAGAGGGGTGCGGCGCCAGCGCACCGAGCGGTCGGGGACCAGCGGCGAGAGCCAGCGGGCGCGCGGCTTCCGCGGTACCGGGACAGTGCTCAGCGGCAGCAGCCGGAGAGTGATGTCGCACCGGCCGGGCGGCAGCTCCACCGTGACGTCCCACGGCAGGAAGGCCGTGTCCGAGGCGTGGACCTCCTCCCCGGCCGCGAGCAGGCGGGCCACGGTGGCCACGCCGGTCGAGGTGAAGCGGTGGGGGCCGCCCGCGGTGGTGAGGCTGGTGCGGTACTCCCACACGGCGTCGGGCGCACCCGAGCGCAGGATCTGGTCCACGGCATGCTCCCCGAGTGCGTCGCGCAGCGCGCCGGTCACGGTGCCCGGAACTCGTGCTGGAACGCCCTGCGTCAGCACCGCGGCCCACGCGGCCAAATCGCCCTCCCGGGACGGAACCTCTTCGCCGGGCAGGACGTCCTCCCCCGGCGTGGCGGCCACCCCGTGGGTAGCATCCGCCTCAGCGGCCGGGTCCACGCGGTGCAGCGTCCACGTGGCCCGGGCCAGGACGTCCTGCGCGGCAGGCATCACTCGCCCATGCCCACGGCGTCCCGCACGCTCCGCATCCCGGTGTCGTAGCCGGAGACGAAGGCCTGCGCGGACGCGTCCACCCGCGGGGTGCGGCCCGACGCCGCCCGGGCCAGCTGGAACTGCAGGGTCTTGGCGGCGGCCGCGGCCGCGTCCAGGGACTCCGCGGCGGCCCGCAGCTGCAGGGCGTCGAGGTCGCTCGGCCACTGCTCCGCTCCCTCGGCGAGGTAGCGGCACGCGTGGGCCGCGAGCCCCGCCGTGAGGCCGGCCTGGCGCGTGGTGGCGAAGGAGTAGACGTGGAAGTAGTCCATGCCGCGCTCGGCGAGCGCGGGGAGCTCCTCGCGGATGGCGGCCACGAGCCGCTGGGCCGGACTCGTGTCCGGGGCCCGGCGGACGTGGGCCCGCGCCAGCCCCGTGGCGCACTGCCAGAGCTCGCGCGGCTCGAGCCGGTGCACGTCCTGCGTCCGCACGAGCTCCACGTATGGGAACGGCACCGTGCCGGCGCGTGCCCCCGGGCCCAGCGTGTTCTCCAGGTCCTCCCCGGAGAGCACGTGCACGCCGTCGTTGTGCAGGTACACGAGCTCCCCCGCCACGGGGTCCAGCCGCAGCGGCACGATGGACGTCTTGGTGTGGGCCGCGCGGTAGGAGACGCCCGCGGTGTCCGGGAGGTGGAACGCGTCCACCTCCACCACCAGGGCGTCCCCTCGGGACATGGCGCGCTGCAGGTGCTCGCCCAGCGGGCGCCACGTGTCGTACTCCCCCACGGTCAGCCCGTAGAGGGCCTCGATGTCCTCCTGGCGGGGCTTGAGGAACTCCCACTGGTCACCCAGGAAGTCCGCGCTGAACGCGGCTCCCAGCATGGGGACCGGGTCCAGCCCGAGGACCGTGGTGAGCCCGATCCACACGTCCATGTAGCAGTTGGTTGGTGACCACGGCTCCGCAGGATCGTGCAGCGCGGAGCGGGGGGCGTTCGCCGCGGTGAGCGACTCGCACCCCCGCACCGCCAGGACGTCGGTGCCGAACGGTGCCTCGGCGACCTCCCGCCCCGCCGGGCCACCGCGGTTCTCGGTCACGGTGGTCATGACAGACCCAGCTCCTGGCGCACGGAGGCCGGCCACGCGGCCACGTCGAAGCCGTGGACGGAGGCCAGAGCCAGCGCCACACGCTCCAGACCGAAGCCGAAGCACGCGGAGTGGGCCACGGCGCCGTCGGCGGTGCGCATGCCGAAGGCCTCACCGAAGTGGTCCTCGTGCAGGTTCGCGGAGGCGATGGCCGTGGGGTGGCCCGGGTAGACCTCCGTGAGGATCTCGAACTTCAGCTGCGCCTCGCGCTGACCCGCGCTGAGCAGCTTGCCCGCGCGGCCGAAGAACGGGTCGTTCGCGGTGTCCGCCTCCACGGTGAGCCCCAGCGCGCGCAGCAGCTCGGTGCCCGCCGCGAGCCACCTCTCGCGGTGCTCCTGCGCCTGCTGGGGCGTGCCGATCCGCACCGCCTCGAACATCCGGAACGTCACGAAGCGCATGGGGTCCGGACTGGGCTCGTGGCGGTAGCACTCGCCCATCAGCTCGAACACGGTGCCGTCCACCTGCGATCCTTCCAGGTACGCGTACAGCGGGTGGCACACGGCCGGGACCAGCGCGTGTCCGGCCGGGGTGAGCTGGGAGGACCAGTCGCCCTTGTCCTCGTACGTGGCCAGCAGCTGACGGTGGGCCTTGTTGTCCCCCTCGAAGGCGGAGATCGTGCCCAGCAGCTGCGGGAAGGACGCCACGTAGTCGGTGCGCTCCAGCAGCCGGGTGCCGTTGACCGGTGGGAAGCGCAGCCGGCGGGTTCCCGTCTCCGGCGAGAGCTCCCCGGCGATCTTCCGGGCGGCGGCCGCGATGCCCTGCACCACGTCCTCGGCCTGCGGGCCCAGGCCCGTGACGCCGTCGCCCAGGGTGGGCAGCAGCCAGTCGTTGGCCTCGAGCCCCGCGCGGAACGTGTCCTGCTGGGTGGCGAGGTCCTGGTGGGTGTCCATGATGGTCATCGTTGTCCCCTCGAGACGAGTTGCATGGTGGCGGTGTGCTGCAGGATGCGGTCGTTGTTGACCATGACGGACGGCCCGATGCTGTCCCGGTACAGCCGGGCCAGGCTCACGGGCGAGCGGTTGGCGAAGCCCGTGATCCCCACGATCACCAGGGCGTCCCCCACGATCCGCCGCACGGCCTCCGCGCCGGAGACCTTCAGGGTGTTCATGGCGATCGCGAACTGCATGGACTCGCACGCGGCGGGATCGTCGTACGCGGCCTCATAGCGTGCCACGGAGGCACGGACCACGTCCGTCATGGCCTGCAGCTGGACTTCCAGCTCGGCCAGGCGCAGGGCCGACGGCGGAGTGGTTCCCGGGGTCTTGCGCGCGGCCTTCTGCACCACGGAGCGGGCGGTCAGCCCGGCCTGGGTGGCCATGCCGAGCCACGCGGAAGCCCAGAGGCAGTGCGCGCCGGGCAGCATGGTCTGCGCGGAGATGGTCTCGAACAGTGCCGTGAACACGGCGTCGGCACGGGTGGTGGCGTCCAGCTCGAATGATTCGGAGCACGTGCCCCGCATCCCCAGGGCGTCCCAGCCGCGCTGGCGCTCGAGCTGCAGGTCCGCGGCCTCGACCACGAGCAGCACCTGGTCGCTCGACGCCGCTTCCTCGCTCGCGCGGGCCGTCACCAGGATGGCGTCCGCGTACGCGCCGTAGGAGATCACGGGGCACGTCTTGTGCAGGTGCACGCGGCCGTCGCCGGCCGGGCGCACCGCGCACGTGGACGAGCGGGTGTTGCCGCCGATGTTCACCTCGGTGGTCGCCGAGGCCAGCAGCAGACCCTCGGTGGCCACCCGGCGGGTGAAGTCACGCAGGTACTCCGTGTCCGCGTGCCGGGTCAGGCACAGCGTCTGCGAGTGGTGCATGGCCAGGATCATGGCGGTGGAGGTGCACTCACGCCCCACGCGCTCCAGCATGCGGCACAACTCGGTGATGCTCCACCCCAGCCCGCCGTCCGCCTCGGACATGGGCGCACCCAGCAGTCCCTGGGTGCGGGCCTCGTCGATCGCCTCCCGGGGGAAACGACCCTCCTCGTCCACGGCGGCCGCGAACTCGCGGGCCACCGCGGCCACGGCCTCCGCGCGGGCGGCGTTGCGCTGCGTGCGGTCCTCGTTCTCCGGTTCCTCCCGCTGCGCGCGGGGGGTGTCGCTCAGGACAGTGGTCTCAGTCATTCTGGATCGCCTCCACGGCCTCGGTGATGGACTGGACGGACGTGAACGTGGCCTTGGTCAGGCGCTCCTCGGGGAACTCGATGTCGAACTCGTCCTCCAGCCCGAGCATCACGTTCACGGACGCGTGCGAGGTCATCCCGGCGCGGTACAGGTCCGCGTCCACGGCGATGCTCTGGGCGTCCTCGGAGAGCTTGCCCTGGTCCGCCAGGACGGAGCGGACGGTGGTCTCGATGGCGGTGGAATCCATGGTGTGAACCTCTTTCGGTTGATCTGATGCTTCTCGTGCTCCGCGGTACCGCCCTCTCTGCGGTCCCAGCGGTGATCTTGTGGTCTTCGACGGGTGCTGTCAGGGCGCCGTGGCGCACGCCACGGCCATGGCGAAACCTGCGTCGTGCGAGGTGCTCACGCTCCAGTCCCGCACCCCGCCACGCTCCGCGACCCGCGCGGCGGTCCCCCGCAGCCGCACCTCGGGAACGCCCCCGGGCCCGGTGCGGATCATGATCTGGGGCCACGCCACGGCGTCCTCGACCCCGGGGCGCAGCACCTTCAGCACGGCCTCCTTGGCGGCGAACCGCCCGGCCACGGACTCCGCGGCCGGAAGCTCGGACGAGCTCGTGAGCTCCGCGATCTCCTCCGGCGCGAACACCGCGCGCAGGTAGCGTTCGCCCCGCTGGGCGAGGGCCTCCGCGACCGGTGCGACACCCTGCAGGTCGCAGCCCACGCGAGCCCCGCGGGCGGCGTCGTGCGCGGCGCTCACGACCCCCTCCCCGGAGGTGACCGCCTTGAACTCGGGGGCGACCGACGGCTCGCCCGCGGTGCGCTCGATCCCCACGCGCTCGGACCACCGGCCCAGGGCGACGACGGCGGCGGGGCGCCAGCACTGGAACACGTGTCCGCCGTCGCACTCACCCACCTGTCCGTACTCCGTGTACTGGTAGGGGACGCCGCGGGTGTCGAGCTCCCGCGCGAACGTGGCGGTGGTGTCCCGCAGAGCGGGCTCGATGTCCCCGTCCGCGCCGTTGCCCTGCCCCGCGAAGAGCTGCACGTGGACGTCCTCAAGCGACGCGCTGTGCGTCATGGGGTCGTGGGCCTTCCACTGCTCCTCGGTGGTGAAGTCCCCGTCACCGAACACCGCCTCCCACTGCCCCGTGGACTCGTGGGACGCGGCCGAGAAGTTCTGGCGCACGTCCTTGGAGGACAGGTCCAGGACCCCGGACAAGCTCACGGCCTCCCCGAAGAGGTCCGGGCGGTCCTCGGCGTAGCGGACGGCCCCGTAGCCTCCCATGGAGTTGCCCATCACCAGCCGGTGCTCCCGGTCCGTTGCGGTGGAGAGGTGGGAGTCCACCCACGGGACCACCTGCTCCAGGTGGAAGGTCTCCCAGTTCTGCGTCAGCTCGTCCTGCGTGGCCCAGTCGGTGTACCACCCCTGCTTGCCGCCGCTGACGATCACCGTGATCACCGGCAGGCCCTGGGTGACCTGCTCCGCCTGGCCCGCCTCGTACCACTGCAGGGCGGGGGCGTCGACCGCTCCGCTGCCCGGCAGCATGTAGACCACCGGGTACTTCTTGGCGGGGTCGTAGCCCTCCGGGGTGATCACCACCATCGAGTTGCGCCCGCCGGGCGCCTCCGGGGACACGGCGTCGGTGCTGACCCCGAGCTCCACCGCACGCGGGGAGAGACCCCGCGCAGAGGTGACCGTGATCCCGTGGTCCTGCGTGGTGATCGCCTCGGGGTCCTGGAAGCCCACCTGCGCCACCGCCTGGGCGTCGAACCCCGCGATCGAGCTCGTGCCGGTGGTGGCGTCCGGCGTGCCGCCCCCACCGCAGCCGGTGAGCAGCAGTGCGGCCGCCGCGCAGCCGGCGACGACCCGCACCGAGGCGGCGCGCGCGGTGCTGCGGTCTCTTCTCACACGGCGCACGGCGCCACCTCCTCCTGGGGGAAGGCGCTCAGCCCGAGCGCCGCGTCCACGATCTGCAGGGCGGTGCGGCGTGAGGCGCACGCCTGGAGCGAGTGGTCGAGCGCAGGAACCTGGGCCACCCGGATCCGCCGCCCCTGACGGGTGAGCCGGGCCAGCCCCTCCTCCCCGCGCTCCTGCCGGAACAGCAGGCCGTCCTCGGGGCCGAAGCAGAACAGGACCTCGGCACCTCGCGAGGCGTACTCCATGACCACCTCGGGGACGTTCGGGATGTTGCGCCTGCCCAGCGCAAGCCACACCGGGTACGGCATGCGGCGACGCACTCTGTTCTTGGCCCGGGTGCGCCAGCTGGCGCTGACCTCCACATCGGCCATGGTCCGCAGCTGCTCCAGCACGGCGTCCACGTCCCAGTTGCGGTAGAGCTTGTCGTAGTACGTCTCCCCGGCACGCCATGCCACGTTGTTGAGCACCACGCGGCTGGTCATGGCGCTCGTGGGCGGGGCCATGGCCACGAGCCAGCCCCCCACGCACAGGCCGACACCCGTGATCTCCTCCCCCGTGCGCTCCTTAAGCCAGGCGGCGCCCAGGTCCAGGTCCGCGACGCCCTGCCCGGTGTAGGGGTTGATGTCCTTGAGCTCGTCCAGACCGGCCGCGTCACCGCAGTGGTGACGCTCCACGCGGATGGCGGGCACGCCGCGGGCCGCGAGCCGACGGGCCTGCACGGTCCACAGACCCGTGGGGCCGTCCTTGGGGTCCGCGGAGGGCGGAGCCAGCAGAACGGCGCCGGCACCGGTCCCGTCGCGGCCCACGGGATGGGTGTAGGAGGCAGGCAGCAGATCCTCCCCGAGCTCGAGGAGCTCCTCGGCAACATCCACCCCGAACTCGGCCACGTGGAATCGCGCGGTGGTCCGTGGCTGCCAGGAGCTCACGTCCGCCCGCTCGGAGGCATCCTCCCGGGGGCCGTCCAGGCGGGCCACGAGCGAGGCGATCGCCTCCGGGCTGGACTTCGCGTAGATCGCCGCCACCCCGTAGAGCTTCTTGGCCACCGCGCGGTCCTCCTCGCGCACCGGCTCGAGCCCGGGAGTTGCGAGTTTGCGGGGATCCGGGAGCGCGCGGATGGCGGCGGCCTCCTCCCCCGTGAAGTGCGCTCCGCCAATCTCCACGCCGGAGTCCACCTCCGGCGGCAGGTCGAGTCCGCTGGCGCGGCGCAGCCCGGTGTACTGGCGCATGTACACGGCCCCGGAGACCGGCTCCCACAGCAGCCGCTTCTCGAACGGCAGCCCAGAGGTTGCCAGCACCGACGCCCCGATGCGCAGCCCGATCCCGTGGACCGGCAGCTCCGGGCCCACGAGCTCCCGGGCGGCGCCGTACGCCACCGCGAGGTCCCGGTGCCACACCTGCACGGGGTCGCTCCCGGGCGGGCGCTCACCCGACTCCGAGGTCCCGCTCCAGGCCATTCGGACGACCAGCCAGCCCGCCTGCGCCGCCCGCGCCGCAACCAGCCGCATGCTGCGGTGGCTGACCACTTCCTCGCGTGCCAGTGCGGGCGCCACGACGACGGCGCCGCGCACCTGACCGCTCTGCGGTCCGTGGACCCACGCGTGAATGGTGTGGTCGTCCCCCGTCAAAAAACTTGCCTGCCCGGCAATACGCATGAATTCTCCCCAGTTCTGCTCCGGATGCACCTCAGCCGTACACCGTTGCTCTGCCCCCGCCGCCACGACGAGCGCCGTTCTGCCGGCGTGTTCCCCACCGCCGACGGCGTGTCCCTGCCCCGAGCACCGCATTGCCCCCGCGGATGCCGTGCAGGTTTGCACTCACAAAGCATAGCCAGGACACGCATCAGCGGGCCGGGAAACAGTGTCCCCTAATGTGTGGTTTTCCATTGAAGCGACTATTTTCCCCGGTCCGACCAGCGCATTTACCGGGTTGTACCTACATGGGCCCACACAGAATTGTCGTCATTGCGGAGTCGAATACTTGGCGGCGTGATTATGATGGCAAACGCCGGTGTTCCAGGGAGAGAACGAGCACCGGCACCGACCGCCGTTCCCCGTGAACCGTCACGGGAAGCGGCAGGTGGGCCTGGGGAGGCCCACCGCAACTGGGGGAGAGCAGGGGCGGCGCCCCTGCTCTTCAGGGGGAGGAGAGAGCGTGGCACCACGCGTCCTGATCGTAGGTCTCAACTATTCACCGGAGCACACGGGCATCGCTCCGTACACCGCGGGCATGGCCCGGGCGCTACGCGATGCCGGGTGGGACACCGACGTCATCACCGGCCTGCCGCACTACCCGCAGTGGAGCATCCACGAGGGGTATCCGAAGCGCGGTGACGGGTACGAGGTCATCGACGGAGTGCCGGTGCTCCGCGTGCCACACCCCGTGCCGCACGACGCCGGGCAGCTGCGCCGGTTGGGCATGGAGGTCGTCTTCGGCCTGCGCGCCGCCACCGCCGCATGGGGGGACCCGGACGTCGTCGTGGTCGTCACGCCGGCGCTGTTCGCCTCCGCGATCGTGCGGGTGCGCGCGGCGTTGACCCGGACCCCGGTGGTCGCCTGGGTCCACGACATCTACACGGCTGGCCTCTCGGAGACGGGCGCGGCCAGTGGACCGGTCACGCGCCTGATGCGAGCGGTGGAGGGGACGTTCCTGCGCTCGTGCGACGGCGTCGTCGTGATCCACGACCGGTTCTCCGAGTACCTCCGCCGCCACATGGGAGTGGCGGCGGACAGGGTGACCACCGTGCGCAACTGGACCCACATCTCCGAGGCACCCAGCGTGGACACCGCCGCCCTGCGGCGGCGCTTCGGCTGGGAGCCGGAGGACGTGGTGGTGCTGCACACCGGCAACATGGGCGCCAAGCAGGACCTCGGCAACGTGGCTGCCGCCGCACAGGTGGCCGAGCGCACGGGTGCGCCGCTGCGGTTCGTGCTCGTGGGCGGCGGGCACCAGCGCCCGCAGCTCGAGGCGCTCGCGGAACGCACCCCGCGCTTCGAGGTGCTGCCCAGCGTGGACAACGACACGTACGCCGGGCTGCTGCGGGCCGCGGACATCCTGCTGGTCAACGAGCGTCCCGGGCTCACCGAGATGTGCGTGCCCAGCAAACTGACCAGCTACTTCACGGCTGACCGCCCCGTCCTCGCGGCCGTCGAGGCCGAGGGCCCCTCCGCCGCGGAGCTGGCGGCGGCGGACGCGGGCATCCGTGTGGAACCCGGTGATCCCGAGGCGCTCGTGGCGGGGGCCATGACACTGCACGAGGAGTGGATCACCACCGGGGGCGCCACCCACCGGGGCGGACGCGGCTACGTCCGTGACGTGCTGAGCCGCGGTGCCGCCGTGCGCTCCTTCACCACCGCCCTGCACAAGCTGCGCCCGGGCATCGCAGCGGAGCACAGGGCACCCGTCACCGCCCATTCCTGACACACCGGGCCGCACCGGCCCACCGCACTGATCCACCAGGGGAGAGACCACCATGAACCAGAAGAAAGCACTCATCACCGGCATCACCGGCCAGGACGGCTCGTACCTCGCGGAGCTGCTGCTGTCCAAGGGCTACGAGGTCCACGGCCTGATCCGCCGCGCGTCCACGTTCAACACGTCCCGGATCGACCACCTGTACCAGGACCCCCACAACCCGGACGCGCAGCTGTTCCTGCACTACGGGGACCTCTCGGACGCAGCACGGCTGGTCACCCTCATGGGGGAGATCGACCCGGACGAGGTCTACAACCTGGCCGCGCAGTCCCACGTGCGCGTGTCCTTCGACGAGCCCGAGCACACCGGTGACACCACCGGGCTGGGCACCGTGCGGCTGCTCGAGGCCGTGCGCCGCGCCGGCGTGAAGTGCCGTTTCTACCAGGCCTCCACATCAGAACTGTTCGGTGCCACGCCGCCCCCGCAGGACGAGAACACCCCGTTCTACCCGCGCTCGCCGTACGGCGCGGCCAAGATCTACTCGTACTGGATCACCAAGAACTACCGCGAGGCGTACGACATGTTCGCGGTGAACGGGATCCTCTTCAACCACGAGTCCCCGCGCCGCGGCGAGACCTTCGTGACCCGCAAGATCACGCGCGCCGTGGCCGCGATCGCCGCGGGCAAGCAGGAGCACCTGTACATGGGCAACCTGGATGCCATCCGCGACTGGGGCTACGCCGCCGAGTACGTGGAGGGCATGTGGCGCATGCTGCAGGTGGACGAGCCCGAGGACTTCGTGCTGGCCACCGGCCGGCCCAGCACGGTGCGCGAGTTCCTCGAGACCTCGTTCGAGCACGCCGGGCTGGACTGGGAGAAGCACGTGCGCTTCGACGAGCGCTACCTGCGACCCACCGAGGTGGACGCCCTGATCGGTGATCCGTCCAAGGCCGAGGAGAAGCTCGGGTGGAAGGCCACCGTGCACGCCCCCGAACTCGCCCGCATCATGGTGGACGCGGACCGCGCGGCCCTCGAGTGCGCGGGCACCCCGTGGATCGACACCGTCTCCCAGCACATCTGGGCCCCGGGGAAGGCCGCATGAGCACCGAACTGCACGAGGAGGAGATGGTGGACGCCACCGCACCGGGTGCCGACTGGCCCCGCACCGTCAGCGATCCGGCCGACGCCCGCACCACGGACGACGTCCGCTACACGCCGGGGCCCCTGGACCGCTCGGCACCGTTCTACGTGGCCGGGCACCGGGGCCTCGTGGGCTCCGCCATCTGGCGGCACCTGGAGTCCGCAGGGTTCGAGAACCTGGTGGGCGCCACGTCCGCGGAGCTGGACCTGCGGGACCGCGAGGCGGTCGAGGCCTTCATGGCGGAGCAGAAGCCCCAGTACATGGTGCTCGCGGCGGCCAAGGTCGGCGGCATCGGGGCGAACAGCACCCGCCCGGTGGACTTTCTCTCCGACAACCTGCGCATCCAGCTCAACCTCCTGGACGCCGCGCGCGCGGTGGACGTGGAACGGGTCCTGTTCCTGGGCTCGTCCTGCATCTACCCCAAGCTCGCGGAGCAGCCGCTGCGGGAAGATGCGCTGCTGACCGGCTACCTGGAGCCCACCAACGACGCCTACGCGATCGCCAAGATCGCGGGCATCCTGCACGTGCAGTCGGTGCGCCGCCAGTACGGGCTGCCCTGGATCTCGGCCATGCCCACCAACCTGTACGGGCCCGGGGACAACTTCTCCCCCACAGGCTCGCACGTGCTCCCGGCCATGATCCGCCGCTACGACCAGGCGGTGCGGGACGGCGACACGGAGATCACCAACTGGGGTTCCGGGTCACCGCGCCGCGAGTTCCTCCACGTGGACGACCTCGCCTCGGCGTGCCTGTTCCTGCTGGAGCACTACGACGGCCCCCAGCAGGTCAACGTGGGAGTGGGCGAGGACGTCTCGATCAAGGAGCTCTCGGAGCTCGTGGCCGCGGCCACCGGATTCGAGGGCACCACGCACTGGGACGCGTCCAAGCCGGACGGCACCCCCCGCAAGCTCATGGACGTCTCGCACCTGAGCGCGCTGGGCTGGACCGCGTCCATCGACCTGCCCACGGGGCTCGACGACGCCGTGGCCTGGTACCGCGCGCACCGGGACTCGGCGCGGGGCACCTGACACACTCCCGGCGAGCACACGACGGCGGGCGGTCCTTCACGGGGCCGCCCGCCGTTCTCGTGCTCCGCACCGTCACGGTCCCGCGTGGTGGCGGGTTCCGCCCAGGAGACGGCATCCCGGACCCTGCCCGCACCTGCAGGCGTGGCCGGTCTGCGGCTGAGCATCAGCCGGCCTGCAGGTGACGGCGCGAGGGAGCCCGAGAGCTGACGGGCGGCGTCGTCCTGCGCCGCAGGCCCCGCCCGCTCAGGGGCGGGGACCCGTGGAACGTGTCAGAGCACTCCCAGCCAGCAGACCGTGAGACCCACGGCGCTGAGCCCCGCCCCGAACCAGAAAGACCGCCACGGTGCGGCCCTGCCCACGAGCAGGTACGCGGTGAGCACCACGGCGAACTCGCGCAGCACCAGCACCGTGGCCGCGAGCTGCAGGTTGAACGACGCCACCCACGCGATCACGGCACCGAAGACGATGCCGATGACCGGCCCCACGAACGTCTTCCACGCCGCACCCGTGCGCACGAGCAGCACCGACGCCGCCCAGGACAGCACGCCGGGGAAGGACACCATGGCGATGAACGGCACCATGGCCATCGCCGGGCGCCACTCCTCCCCCAGAACCGGTGTGAGGACGATGGCGGCGACCTGCGAGACGACCACCCCTGCAACGGCCAGGATGAGCGCCCGGAACAGGTAGTGGTCGCTGGCGTCCCGGATCTCGTCGGGGGTCTCCTTGTCCGCCACCCCCACACGCACCATGTTGGCAGTCGACGCCGCGAGCGCGTCTCCCGGCGCACGGCCCACGGCGCTGCCCGCGGTGTAGGTGCCCAGCACCGCTGTCCCGGCGAAGACCGTCATGAACAGCCGCTCGGCCTGGCCCTGCAGCCAGGCCATGAGCGCGTAGCCGGACATCGTGGTCATGTCCGAGAGGATCGACTTCTCCCCGGGGGTGGACCGCGGCAGCGGTTCCGTGCTGCGTCGTGCGGCCCGCCAGCACAGCAGGGCGAAGGTGCCCTCCGTGACGGCCAGCTGCAGGGAGGGCCCCAGCAGCGAGTGGGTCATGACGAGCACCGCACCGCCCACGGCCAGTCCCGCAACGGAGGCACGCAGCTGCATCCGCGCCAGGGTCCCCCACTGGTTGGTGGCCTGCAGGGTGCCCACGTAGAGCAGCCCCAGGGCGCCGAAACCCGGAGCGAACGCGACGGGGAGCACCTGGAGGAACTCGCCCCAGGTCTCCAGGGTCCCGTTGGAGCGCAGGAAGAGCATGAGCCCCACGAGGATCGTGAACGCCAGCACGGGCATGACGGTGCGGTAGCGGTTCATGATCCGCATGCCGCCGGGCTCGGTCAGCACCCGGATCACCGCGAACCTGGCGCCGGAGTCGATGGTCACCTGGATGGCCGTGTAGCACAGCGTGACCACGTTGTAGATGCCCACGTAGTGCGGGTTGGTGAACGCCGCGAGGGTCAGGATGACCAGCGCCGAGGACACCCGGGGCAGGGCCCGCTCGATGAGTGACTTGATCTGGTTCAGCATGCGGGTTCCCTCGCCACGCCCGCGACCTGCGCCAGGTGCCGCCGCGTGTAGGGCCGTGTTCCGGGACGGACCCCGGCCACAACCGCCCGCAGCTGCTCGGCGGTGCCCACGGGACTGCCGGGACCGCCCCCGTTGTCCACGAGCCACGTCATGCCGCTCGTCCGGGCCCACGCGTCCCAGGCGCGCCGGACCTCGGGGTCCTGAGCGATGCGGGCGTGGTAGTCCGGCGCGCTCGACAGCTGCCCCGGGCTCAGCCGGTAGGCGATCAGGGGCATGGCCAGTTTGTGGATCCGGGCGCCCTGGCACAGGGCGTCGAGCCACAGGACGTAGTCCTCGGCGGTGTTGGGCCGCGCGTAGGCGTCCGCGAGTTCGAGCGTCTCCCGGCGCGCGAGCATGCTCGAGTGGAACAGCGGGTTCACGAACGGCAGCAGCAGTCCGAGCTCCGTGCTCGTGAGGCTCCGGGGGTAGGAAAGCCGAGGGAGCATTCCCTGCCCGAACCGGACGCCGCCGCCGCACACGATGTCCGCGTGGCCCAGTGCCCGCATGCTGGCGGTGAACCGCCACGGCAGCGAGAGGTCGTCCGCGTCGGTGCGCGCCACGAACGCGCTGTCGGTGGTGTCCAGCGCGTCCCGCATGCGCGCCACGGTCCCCACGTTCACGGCGTTCTCCCGCACGACGACGCGGCGGTCCGCCACCCGATGGGCGGCTCGCTCGGTCTCGGCGTCCGGGCCGTCCACGGAGACCACGAGCTCGGAGTCGCGGGGCATGGCCCGCAGCGTGGAGCGCATGGCGCTCTCCACGGTGGCACCCGCGCGGTACGCGGGCATGATGACGGTCAGCTGTGGCATGGTTCTCTTCCCGGTGATGATGGTCCGATGCGTGGGCTCCCCTGCCCCGCGGTCGGTGGATGGTGTCTCAGAGGCGGGCAGTGCTGCGCTGCCACGGGGCCTCGACCGTCTCGGACGGCTCGGGGTCGAGCGGCTGGCCCGTGTCGTACGGTCTCGCGAAGATCCGCTCGGCCACCCACAGCCCCCACAGCGGCAGGATCGAGAGCGTCACGAACACCTCGAAGGACTCCAGCTGCCCCACGATCCCCTGGAACACGAGGGTGGAGCCGATTGTGGCCAGAAGCACCCTGTTGGTCTCGCTGCGGCTGCGGCTGTAGGCGTCCGACACCACTGCGGAGACCAGCCCGAGGAGGAAGTATCCCCCCACAGCCCCGAGCACCCCGAAGTTCAGGATCATCTCGGCGGTGAAACCGGGCACCACGTAGATCTGGTCCTCCCCGCCCAGCAGGTCGTAGCCCGAGACCTCCACCATGGAGCGGAACGGGTTGTCCACGTCGATGCCCACGAGGTGCAGGAGCGAGAGAGGGACGTTGAGCAGGGCGCTCCACACCGTCTCGCCGTGGAGGGCGCCGTGGAGCTCCGTGTGGTTGGCGGCCCACGCGGCCATGGAGAACCGCCCCCACTGCCAGTCCACGAAGGACCAGGGGTCCGTGGTGGCTCCCACCCGCTGCATCGTGGTGTAGACGATGTAGCCGGCCAGCAGAGCTGCCCCCGCCACCATGAACGGCCAGCGCAGCACGTTGATCCTGGGGAGCATCAGCGCGAGCAGCGGGAACGCCACGTAGACGATCTCGGAGCGGCCGCCGTTCCAGGAGGCACTGACGGCCAAGGCTCCCAGGCCCACCACGAGCAGGATGGTGTTCCACACGGCGGGTCCCGGCGAACGACGTCGGCAGGCCAGCACCAGCACCAGCAGCGTCACAGCCCAGGGCAGCCATCCGGCCAGGAACGCGAACCTCGCGTTGCCGTCGTCCACCGCGATGATGCGCCCACCGGTCTGGTCGGTCGTGGCCCCCATGACGCGCACCAGTCCGAAAGCACCCGCGCCCGCGAGCGCGAGCGCGACACCCCCCACGGCCACCCGGTGCGCTGCGGCGAACGAGTAGAGGTTCTCCGGGGCGAGCGGTCGGCGGGGCATCGTACGGGCTCCCGCTCGGGCGGGAAACAGTCGGGGTCGAGGCAGCACGAGCCCAGCCCACAGCGCGCAGCTGCCCAGGAACGTGGCCCATGCGGCCTCCGTGAGCCCCGACGTGGAGCCCACGGGATCACCCGAGAGGACCTCGTAGAAGCCACGCTCCTTGGACCACTCGAGCACGTGGGCGAAGCCCGAGAGCACGTTGGCCAGCAGGAAGTTGAGCATCATCCACATCCGCAGGTTCAACCCGTCGATCTGCCGGGTGCGGACGTGGATGATCGCCAGCACACCCACCACTGCGGAGGCCGTCAGGAGAAGCACGGCGACCGCGACGGGATTCATCGCGCCCACGGTGCTCAGACCAGACCGGGACGACCGCGCGAGGCCCGCACCTTGTTGGCCACGAGGGACACGGGAGCGCCGCGGAAGGCGTCCACCGAGGTCTGCAGCTGATCCGCGGAGACGCGTCCCGGGACGGCGACCAGCAGGATCTCGTCGGAGAGCTCACCGAGCACCGCGGCATCGGCGGACTCGCTCAGCGGCGGACAGTCGAGGATGACCACGTCGAACTCCGACCGCAGGTCGCGGATCAGGGACTCCATGGGCTCGGAGCACACCAGGTCGCTGGAGCGGGACGTGGGCGGGCCGGCGGGCAGGAACGTGAGGCCGGGCCCGAGCCGCACCACGCCCTGCTGTGCCACGGCACGGTCCTCCACGAGGTCCGAGAGGCCCGGGTGGTTCTGCTGCTCGAGCAGCTCGGTGACGCCACGGTCGGAGAGGTGGGCGTCGACCAGGGCCACCCGGCTGCCGAGGCCCACGAAGCTGCGCGCCAGTTCGAGCGCCACGGTGCTCGCGCCGTCACCGGCGCGGGTGCCCGCGACCACGAGGACGGCGCAGCCGTCGGTCTGCGGAAGCACAGAGGCGTGGCGCTGCTGCAGGCGCGATCGCAGTGCGGTCACGTGCGGTGCCGCGTCGTCCGACGCCGAGCGCTCCAGGGCACCGGGCTCGAAGCTGCGCGCGTCGCTCAGCCGCTTCAGCTTGGGAACCGACACGGCCAGCGTGGCACCCGGTACGCGCCGCAGCTCCTCCACGGTGCGGGGCCGGCTGTTGAGGCTGCCCAGCACGAAGGCAAGGACCACTCCCAGCAGCGCCCCCACGCCCAGGCCGATGAGCGGGTAGCTCCAGGCCGGCAGACCTGTGGTCTCGTCCGGCACCTGAGCCTTGCTGAGGACGGTGGCCTGGACGGTCCCCTCCCTGTTGGCCACCTCCGGAGACAGCGTGCCAACTCCTTCGGTCAGCTGGTCGGCGACCCCGTTGGCCACGATCTGGGCCTCCTCCGGGGAGTCGGCCGTGGCGTCGATCTGGATGATCGAGGTGGCGGTCGGATTGGTGACGTCGAGCATCTCCTCGAGCTCTGCCACGGTCTTGTCCACGCCGGTGGCCTTGCGCACGGGTTCCAGGACGTAGGGCGACGTGGCCACCGTGGCGTAGGACTTCAGCTCCCGGGACAGGTACGTGGCCGCCTGGTTGAGCTCGGTGGCCGAGTCGCTCGTGGGAATGGACACGTAGAGCTCCGACGTGGCCTCGTACTTGGGCGGCAGCACGAGTGCGAGAACTACCCCCGCGAGCACGCCCACGAGCGTGAGTGCGGCTATCGCCTTCCACCAGTTCCTCAGTACATCGACGTAATCTCGCAGCGTCATGCGTCCTCCCAGCCCCCTTGTGACGACGGCCGGGCGAATGCTCCCCGAGCACTGCCCAGCGCCCGGAGGGATTGGTCTCAGCCCGACCGTCTCTCCCCATGTGATATTCCGCAGTCTAACGCGGGCCATCTGGTCCATGAACGCGGCCGTAGTTTCTGCGGAATGGCTTTGTACCCATATTGGGGGATAAATTGGCATCCTATTTTTCTCTTTCCCGGTAATCAGGGCGGGAAAGACGCGGCGATTCACGGTGCCCCTCACAAATTCCCATTCTCACGACAAGTACTCGAAACCTGCGGCATTCGCGCCGCCACATGCGTACTCATCCATCCCGCCCCCGTCCCGCAGTCACGGCCCACGCGCACACGCCTCTCGTCCGCGCCGCTCTCCAGCCGAGTGCGACACCCTCCCCGTGTTCCCTCTTGTGGGGTCAAAGCCCTCGGCCCGGGCCGGCCGCGGTGTGCCAAGCTGGGGCGCAGCGGCCGCGGAGTGCTGGGGAGCACGGACCCGGCCGCAGGAACAGTCACGAGCACGGACTGCTCGTCACACCAGGGGGAGAGAACATGACACACCACCGACGCCGCCTCGCCACATTCACGGGCCGCGGCTACGACAAGGGCCGCAGCATCCTCCAGTGCGCGGCGTGGGCACTCGTCGCGGAGCCGCTGCAGCGCTCCGTGCTGTGCCCCCCGCGCGTGCGCACGCGCATCCTGCGCGCGTTCGGGGCCCAGATCGGGGAGGGCACCCTGATCCGTCACGACGTGCGGATCCACTGGCCCTGGAAGCTGAGCGTGGGCGAGAACTCGTGGATCGGCGTCGGCGCGTGGCTGCTGAACCTGGAGCCCGTCACGATCGGCTCGGACGTGTGCATCTCGCAGGGCGCCATGCTGTGCACGGGCAGCCACCGCGCGGACGACCCCGCGTTCGAGTTCGACAACGCGCCCATCACCGTGGGCGACGGCGCGTGGATCGCCCTGCGCGCCACGGTCCTGCGCGGCGTGACCGTGGGCGAGGGCGCCGTGGTGGGCGCCACCGCCCTGATCACCCGGGACGTCCCGGCCGGCGAGCGCGTCCTGGCCCCCGTGGCCGCGAGGGCGTGAGCGGCATGCGGATCCTGCAGATCGTGGCCCTCGTCTCGGGCACCAACGCGTACGGCGGGCCCACCACGGTGGCCTTCAACCAGTGCCGTGCCCTGGCCGACGCCGGCCACGACGTCGTGCTCGCGGCCACCGGTTCCGAGCTGGGCACCCCGCTGCCCACGGAGCGCGACGGCGTGCGCACGGCCCTGTTCCCGCCGCACTTCGTGCTGCCGGGCGCGGGCTTTGCGGGGCTGACGTCCCCCGCGATGCTCTCGTGGGTGCGCCGGGTGGCCCCGAGCGCGGACGTGGTGCACGTGCACATGGCCCGGGACCTGCTGACGCTGCCCGCGGCGTGGCTCGCGCAGCGCGCGGGCACCCGGACGGTGCTGCAGACCCACGGGATGATCGACCCGTCGGAGAACCCGCTCGCGGGTCCGCTGGACGCCGCCCTGACCCGGCGCGTGCTGCGGGACGCGCACCGCATCTTTCACCTGACGCCGCGGGAGCAGCGGGAGGTGGCACAGGTGGCGCGCGGTCCCGTGAACCTCATGGAGCTGCACAACGGCATGCCCGTGGGCGCACGGTCGCGCACGGCGAGGACGGACGGGACCTGCCGGGTGCTGTTCCTCGCCCGCCTGCAGGAGCGCAAGCGTCCGCTCGCGTTCGTGGCCGCGGCCCGCTCGCTCGCGCAGCGCTTCCCGCACGCCACGTTCACGCTGGTGGGCCCGGATGAGGGACAGGGGGACGCAGTGCGCCGCGCGATCGCGGAGGCCGACCTCGGGGACCGTCTCACCTGGGCGGGCCCGGTGGACTCCGCGGGTGCCGCGCAGTGGATGCGAGACTCGGACCTCTACGTGCTGCCCTCGGTGGACGAGCCGTACCCCATGTCGGTGCTGGAGGCCATGTCCTCCGGGCTGCCGGTGGTGATCACGGATACGTGCGGTTTGGCGGGCACGGTGCGGCGCACCGGCTCCGGGGCGGTGGTGGACGACTCGCAGCCGGATCTCGAACGCGCACTCGCAGAGCTGCTGTCCGACCCCGACCTGCGGGAACGCACCGGGCGGGCGGCGCGGGACACCATCGCCCGGGAGTACGGCATGGACGCGGTCCGTGAGCGGCTGCTGCGGGCCTACCAGGGCTGAGCGCCACACGCACCAGGAAAAGGTCTCGGAGGTGTCCCCCGTGCGGGGGACGGCGGACTGGCCGATCGGCCAGTCCGGTCCTGGCCGGGGTTCCAGCCCAGATCTGGCCGGTGGTCGGTGGTCCCGGCCGGGGCGGCTCCGTAGCGTAGTTACTACCGGGTCAGAACGGATCAGCATCCGCTCGGGGATGGCCCGGTACATGTCACCGACGTTCAACAGCAAAGGACACGCACCATGGACATCTTCACCTCCATCATCCAGTCCCTCGGCACCGTTGCCGGCATCGTTCTCGACTTCCTCAAGGCCTTCGGCATCGCCGGCTGATTCCGGTCCTGAGACCCGGATGCGGGGTCTGATCCCGCATCCGCACCGCGCGGCCCCCGCTTCTCGGCGGGGGCCGTGCGCATGCCGTCACGACGCCGCCCGCACGGCTTCCCGCCGCGCCGCACGTCCGGCGCCGGGGCAGCGACCCCGGCCACGCGACGTCGTGCCCGTCCGCGGGTCACCCCGGCCCGACGGCGTCGTGCCCGGTCACGGGGCGGAGGGCCCCGAACCCGGACCGTAGGATGACAGCGTGAAGGCCTTACTGCTCGAGAACATCCACACCGACGCCGTCGACGCCCTGCGCAGCCGGGGGTTCGAGGTCGAGACCCGCAAGGGCGCCCTGGACCCCGAGGAGCTGCTCACCGCCCTGGAGGGCGTGGACCTGCTGGGCATCCGGTCCAAGACGCGGGTCACCCGTGAGGTCCTGGAGGCCCACCCGAAGCTGCTGGCCGTGGGCGCGTTCTGCATCGGGACCAACCAGATCGACCTCACGGCGGCCACGGACACCGCCACGGCCGTGTTCAACGCCCCGTTCTCCAACACCCGCTCCGTGGTGGAGCTCGCGCTCGCGGAGATCATCGCCCTGGCCCGCCACCTCACGGACAAGAACGCCGCCGTGCACCAGGGCGTGTGGAACAAGTCCGCCGAGGGCTCCCACGAGGTCCGCGGCCGCACGCTCGGCATCGTGGGCTACGGCAACATCGGCAAGCAGCTCTCCGTGGTCGCGGAGACCTTCGGCATGGACGTCTACTACTACGACGTCGAGGACCGCCTGGCCATGGGCAACGCCACCAGGTGCGACTCCCTGGAGCAGCTGCTCTCCTGCGTGGAGACCGTCACGCTGCACGTGGACGGGCGCGAGTCCAACACCGCCATGTTCGGCCGGGAGCAGTTCCGCCAGATGCGGCCCCGCTCCATCTTCCTCAACCTCTCGCGCGGCCACGTGGTGGACATCGAGGCGCTGCACGAGGCGCTCGTCTCGGGGCACCTGGCCGGCGCGGGCCTGGACGTCTACCCCTCGGAGCCCAAGGCCGCCGGGGAGCCCTTCGTCTCCCCGCTGCAGGGACTGCCCAACGTGATCCTCACCCCGCACGTGGGCGGTTCCACGGCGGAGGCCCAGGAGAACATCGGGGGCTTCGTGTCCGGCAAGCTGGTGGACTACTGCCGCTACGGCACCACGAGCCTGTCCGTGAACTTCCCCGAGGTCCAGCTGGACCCGGAGATCCGCGGCACCCGCCTGCTGCACATCCACAGCAACGTCCCCGGCGTGCTGGCGCGCGTGAACTCCGTGCTCGGCGAGCACGGGATCAACGTGGACCGCCAGCAGCTCGTGACCAAGGCCCAGATGGGCTACCTGGTCACGGACTGCGGCAACGGGGTCACCGAGGACGTGGTGGCCGCGATCCGCGCCCTGCCCGAGACCATCCGGGTGGCCACCGTCTCCTGACACCCGTTCCGGCGCACGACGCCGCCCGCGCACCGCGACCCCGTCACCCGCCCCGGGTGGCGGGGTCCGTTCGTGCGGGCAGGGCGCTGACTCGTCGCCGGCCCCGCCTCGGGCGGCCGCGCACGCGGACGCGCGGTCCGCGACCGCCGTGGGCCCCGTGTCGCCGGCCGGTGCGAGCCCCCGAGCCGCCGGTCCGACGCGTTCACAACCTGTCACGCGGGGCCGGCCCGGCGCGGCCCCGGGGTCCCCTCCCCCGCCCTCACCTACGCTGGAGGGGATCCCCTTTCCCACGACGATGTGGAGAACACCATGAGCCACCCGGCCGTGCCCGGCGCACACCTGAAGAACCTGGACCCGGATCCGCACCGCGGCGAGGAGGTGAACTTCCAGTCCCCGGGTGAGCGGGCTCCGGCCGAGAAGCCGCACACCCGCACGATCCGGCTGCTGGGACTGCTCGCGGGTCTCGCCCTCGCCGTGGCCATCTACGCGCTGATGCCGCAGGACGTGCCCCACAACGCCAAGCTCACCGCGGCCACCGCCGTGCTCATGGGCGTGTGGTGGATGACCGAGGCGCTGCCGCTGCCCGCCACGGCACTGATCCCCCTGGTGGTGTTCCCCACGCTGGGCGAGGACATCACGCTCGACAAGGTGGGCGCCTCCTACGGCAACAACATCATCTTCCTGTTCATGGGCGGGTTCCTGCTGGCCCTGGCCATGCAGCGGTGGAACCTGCACCGGCGCATCGCGCTGCTCACCGTCAAGGTCATGGGCACCAAGCCCTCCCAGATGGTCGCCGGGTTCATGGTGGCCACGGGCTTCCTGTCCATGTGGGTGTCCAACACCGCCACGGCCGTGATGATGCTGCCGATCGGCGTGTCCGTGCTGCTGCTCGTGACCAAGATCGGCTCGGGTGACGGGGAGACCGCCCCGGCCACCGCGGAGGCGGGGGAATCCCGCGACACCGGGGAGGTGGACCTGCAGGACGACCAGCTCAAGGAGGAGGTGGTCAAGTCCAACTTCGGCACCGCCCTGATGCTCGGCATCGCGTACTCGGCGTCCATCGGCTCCCTGGGCACGATCATCGGCACCCCGCCCAACACGCTCATGGCGGGCTACCTCTCGGACGCGCACGACATCACGATCGGCTTCGGCCAGTGGATGCTCGTGGGCGTTCCCCTGGCCGTGGTGCTCATGGCCCTGTGCTGGCTGCTGCTCACCAAGGTTCTCTTCAAGCCCGAGATCAGCGAGATCCCCGGCGGCAAGGAGCTGATCGGTGAGGAGCTGCACAAGCTCGGCCCCATGTCCTCGGGTGAGAAGCGCGTGCTCGCGCTGTTCGTGCTGGCCGCTGCGGCGTGGATCCTGGTGCCCATCCTCTTCGACGACCCCATGATCTCGGACGCCGGGATCGCGGTGGCCGTGGGCCTGCTGCTGTTCCTGTGCCCCGCCGGCGCCGCACCGGGCGTCCGGCTGCTGGACTGGGACACCGCGGTCAAGCTGCCGTGGGGCGTGCTGCTGCTGTTCGGCGGCGGCCTGGCGCTCTCCGCCCAGTTCTCCACCTCGGGGCTCACCGAGTGGATCGGCCAGCAGGTCCAGGGCCTCGGCGGCCTGCCCGTGGTGCTGCTGGTGCTGCTCATGGCGGGCGGGATCCTGCTGCTCACCGAGCTCACGTCCAACACCGCCACCGCGGCCACGTTCCTGCCCGTGGCGGGTGGCGTGGCCATGGGCATCGGCGTGGACCCCATGCTGCTGGCCATTCCGGTGGCGCTGGCCGCGACGTGCGCGTTCATGCTCCCCGTGGCCACCCCGCCCAACGCCATTGCGTTCGGCTCGGGCTACGTGACGGTGAGCCAGATGATCCGGGGCGGCGTGTGGCTCAACCTCATCGCCCTGGTGCTGATCACCATCACCACCATGACCCTGGGGGTGTGGGTCTTCGGCCTCACCTTCTGAGCCCGCTCCGCCGGGCCCACGACGCCGCCGCGCACCCCTGGGGGCCCGGCGGCGTCGTCGTACGGGGCGCGGGAGGCGTGCCGGGACTGGGACACGCAGGGAGACCAGCCGGCTCGTGCGCATGGTGGCAGGGGGTGCGGGGAGAAGAGCCCCGCGGGGCAGTGCGGGGCGCGCGGCCCGTTCCGCGGGCGTGCACGCATGCGAAGGCCCCGGGGTCGCGCGGGGCGATCCCCGGGGCCGTTGCGGAACCCTGGACGGGTGGGACTACTTCTTCTTGGAGCCCTTGGCCGAGGTGCGGGAGGACTTGGCCGCGCCCTTGCCCCCGGTGGCGGACTTCGCGGCGGTCTTCTCCGTGCGGGCCCCCGCGTGGTCCAGCACGCCCGCGCCGGACTCGATGTGCGAGCGTATGAACCACTGGAACAGCTCGAGACCGCGGACCTGGCCGATCAGCATGTCCTCAGTGATGGGGTCCACGTCGCTCACGCGGGCCAGCGCCTCGCGGTGGTCCGAGATGACGCCGTCGTACACGAGGTCCAGCGCGGCGAGGTGCTCCACGCCCGACGCGCGGTTGATGTCGTAGTCGTCCCACGTGCGCTCGGCCACGATGGCACCGGGCAGACCGTTGGGGGACACGCCCATGGTGGCCATGCGCTCGGCGAGGTCGTCCACGTAGCCGCGGACCTCCTCGATCTGCGGGTCCAGCATCTCGTGCACCGCGATGAAGTTGGGGCCCACCACGTTCCAGTGGGCGTGCTTGAGGGTCAGCTGCAGGTCGTTGAGGGCGTGCAGGCGCTGCTGCAGGATCTCCGCGACGGCGTGGCCCTGCGCGGTGGTGAGACCCGGGACGGTGAAATTGGCGTTCCGGGTGGACTTCTTGGCCATGACAACCTCCTGGTGGAGTCGCGGCTGCCAGCACGGGATCGCACCGGGCCCGACTTATTGTGATGAATTCAGAATAACAAGCCGACGGCGAGCGCACCAGGGTGCGGACGACGTCGCCCGCGCCTCCCCGGGGGATTGGTGATCCTGCTCACGCACTCTAGGGTGGAGAAAATACCTGAGACCTGGAGTATCGGATGACTGCCTACCCCCACCTTCTGTCCCCGCTGCGCGTGGGGTCCCTGACCCTGCCGCACCGCGTGATCATGGGGTCCATGCACACCGGCCTGGAGGAGACCCCGGGCGGTGAGCAGGAGCTCGCGGACTTCTACGTGGAGCGGGTGCGCGGCGGAGCGGGGCTGATCGTCACGGGCGGCGTATCCCCCAACCGGGAGGGTGCCGCCCGCGAGGGCGGGGCGCACCTGAGCGAGGAGTCGCAGCTGCCCCCGCACCGCACGGTCACCGACGCCGTGCACGCGGAGGGTGGCCTGATCGCCCTGCAGCTGATGCACAGCGGCCGCTACGCCATGCACGCGGACGCCGTGGCACCCTCCCCTCTCCGCGCACCGATCAACAAGGTCACCCCACGCGAGCTGAGCACCGAGGACGTGGCGCGGACCGTGGAGGACTTCGCGCGCGCCGCGGGTCTCGCGCAGCAGGCCGGCTACGACGGCGTGGAGATCATGGGCTCGGAGGGCTACCTGATCAACGAGTTCCTGGTGGCGCACACCAACCAGCGCACGGACCACTGGGGCGGCTCCCCCGAGGCCCGGCGGCGCTTCGCCGTGGAGGTCGTGCGGCGGGTGCGGGGGGTCGCCGGCCCGGACTTCCTCGTGATGTACCGGCTCTCCGCCCTGGACCTCGTCCCGGACGCCCAGGAGTTCGAGCAGGTGCTCGCGCTGGGGCGCGAGGTGGAGACCGCCGGCGCGTCGATCGTCAACACGGGCATCGGCTGGCACGAGGCGCGGATCCCCACGATCGCCACGAGCGTCCCGCCCGCCGGCTTCACGTGGGTGAGCCGCGCGCTGCGTGAGCACCTGGAGATCCCCGTGGCCGCGGTCAACCGCATCAACACCCCGGAGATCGGCGAGGCCGTGATCGAGCGGGGGGACGCGGACCTCGTGTGCCTGGCCCGCCCGTTCCTGGCGGACCCGTCCTTCGTGTCCAAGGCCCGTGAAAACCGCCCGGACGAGATCAACACGTGCATCGCGTGCAACCAGGCGTGCCTGGACCACACCTTCTCGGGCAAGCGGATGTCCTGCCTGGTCAACCCGCGGGCCATGCGCGAGACCGAGCTCGTCCTGGGGCCCACCCGCACGGCCGAGCAGATCGCCGTGGTGGGCGCGGGCCCCGCCGGTCTGGCGTTCGCGGAGGCCGCCGCGCAGCGCGGGCACCGGGTGACCCTGTTCGAGGAGCACACCGAGATCGGAGGCCAGTTCCAGCTGGCCCGGCTCATCCCCGGCAAGGAGGACTACGCCCACACCATCCGCTACTTCCGCACCCGCCTGGCGGAGCTCGGTGTCACGGTGCACACGGGCCGCACCGCCACGGCTGCGGACCTGGGGTTCGCGGACCGGGTGGTGCTGGCCACGGGGGTGAATCCGCGGGTGCCCGGGATCCCCGGCGAGGACGGACCCACCGTGCTCGGCTACAAGGAGGTCCTGGGCGGAGCGCCGGTGGGTGAGCGCGTGGCGATCATCGGCGGCGGCGGCATCGGCTTCGACGTGGCCCACTTCCTCACGCACGACCCCCGCGCGGACTTCTACGAGGAGTGGGGCGTGGACCGCACCCTCGAGGCGCGCGGCGGACTGCTGCGCCCCGCCCCCGCCGCGCCCCTGCGCCGCGTGAGCGTCCTGCAACGCACCCCGGGCAAGCCGGGAGCACGACTGGGCACCACCACGGGCTGGATCCACCGCGCCGAGCTGCGCATGGCGGACGTGCAGTTCGTCACCGGTGTGCAGTACCAGCGGATCGACGAGCAGGGCGTCCACGTGCTCGTGCCGGAACCGGATGCGGCGGCCCCGGAAGCCGGCCGTGCGGCGTCGTCCGGAGCCGGGGCCGGTGGCACGGCGCGTGCGGCGGGAACCACGGCGATGGCCGAGGCCCCCACACTGCGGAAGCTGCTGGTGCCCGCGGACACCGTGGTGCTGTGCGCGGGCCAGGAGTCCCGTGCTGATCTCGTGGACGAGATGCAGGGCGAGCGTCCCGTGCACGTGGTGGGCGGAGCGCACGTGGCCTCCGAGCTCGACGCCAAGCGCGCCATCAAGGATGCCGTGGAGCTCGCCGCGTCCCTGCCCTGACCGGGGGTGCCCCACGAGGCTCGGTGCCGGCCACCGCGACACCGGGAGGGTCACCCGGACGACGCGCCCGGCGCCGGACCCGGATCCCCCGGACGGCGGGGCGCACTGCGGTGCACGGGCCGGGCTGTCACCACCCGCCCAGTCCGGCCGGTTACTATTCTGGGAACTGCCCACGACCGTGTGCCCCACCGCGCCCCTCGCGGCGGCACGGAGAACGCCGCCACTGGCCGAGCGAGAAAGGAGGCGGAATGGGTTTCTGGACCGGACTCGAGAACGGCATCGAGAAGGCCGTGCGCACCGCCTTCACCGCGGGGTCGCGCAAGCGCGTCGAGGCCGTGGAGATCGCGAGCGCGCTGCGCCGCGAACTGGACCAGGAGTCCTTCGGAGTCTCCGGCGGGCGCACCATGGCACCGAACGTCTTCACCGTGGAGTTCTCGGACGACGACTTCCCGCGCGCCCAGGAGTGGGGGGTGCAGCTGGCCGAGGAGCTGTGCGACGTGGTCATCCGCCACGCCCGGTCCCAGGCCTACACGCTCCAGGGAGCGGTGCGGGTGAGCTTCGTGCGCGAGCCCGAGCTGGAGACCGGCGAGTTCCGGATCCTCTCGTCCTTCGAGCGCACCAGCGCCCCGCAGGCACCCGCGGACGCCGGGACCTCCGCGCGGGCGCCCCAGCCGCCGGCTCCGGCACCCCACGCGCAGCCCCGCCCCGCGGGCGAGCCCGCCCCCCTGCCCGCCGCGGTCCACGATCCCGTGGTGCCCCGGTCCGCGCCGAACGCCGTGCCCGTGATCGAGGCGGGCTCCGAGCGCTTCTCCCTCAACGCCCCGAGCGTGAGCGTGGGCCGTTCCGCGGAGGCGGACATCACCGTGGAGGACACCGGGGTCTCCCGCAAGCACCTGGAGATCCGTCGCCAGGGCCAGAACTATCTGGCTGTGGACCTCGGCTCCACCAACGGCTCCTCCGTGGACGGCCAGAGGATCCAGGGCCGCGCCCAGCTCGTGGACGGCTCCGTGATCACCATGGGACGTACCAGGCTGGTCTTCCGGCTGCTGGTCCCGAAGGAGAGGCGCTGACGTGTCCGAACTGACCGTGACCCTGCTGCAGTTCGGCTTCCTGGCCCTGCTGTGGCTGTTCATCGCCGCCGTGGTCTTCTCCCAGGCCCGCGACCTCAGCGTGAGCGGCAAGGCCCGCTCGCGATCCCGCGGCCGCACCCGCTCCGCCGTGGCCACCGAGGAGCCCTCCGGTCGTCGCGCTGAGCCCGCCGCTGCCGCCGCTCCCGTGACGGGTGGTTCCAGGCACCGGCCCCAGCAGCTCGTGGTGCTCGACGGCCCGCTCGCGGGCAGCAGCTACCAGCTGGGCGCCGCGCCCGTGATGCTCGGCCGCTCCCCCGAGGCCACCGTTCCGCTCGAGGACGACTACGCCTCGGGCCGCCACGCCCGCCTGTTCCCGCAGGGCTCACGCTGGTTCCTGGAGGACCTCGGCTCCACCAACGGCACGTTCGTGCAGGGCCAGAAGCTGACCCGCGCCGCGGCCGTGGAGCCGGGTGTCCAGTTCCGCGTGGGACGCACCGTGATGGAACTGAGGCCGTAGCCCATGCCCATCGCCTTCCGCTACGCCGCGCGCTCCGACGTGGGGCGCGTGCGCTCCAAGAACGACGACTCCGCCTACGCGGGACGGTACCTGGCCGTCGTCGCCGACGGCATGGGCGGCCACGTGGGCGGCGACGTGGCCTCCGCCTCCGCGGTGATCGACCTCACGCACCTGGACCACGCGGGTCACGACGGCGACGCCGAGACCGTGCTCGCGGACGAGATCCAGAACGCCAACCAGAACCTCGCGAAACTCGTGCAGTCCAATCCTCGGCTGGGCGGGATGGGCACCACCGTGACCTCCCTGCTGATCGACGGGGACGAGATCTCCGTGGCCCACATCGGGGACTCCCGCGCGTACCGGCTCTCCGAGAGCGAGGGCTTCCAGCAGGTCACCACGGACCACACCTTCGTGCAGCGCCTCATCGACGAGGGCCGGCTGCACCCCGAGGAGGCCGAGACCCACCCCCACAAGAACGTGCTGATGCGCGTGCTCGGGGACGTGGACGCCTCCCCGGAGCTCGAGGTCCGCACCGTGCGCCCCGCCGTGGGCGAGCGCTGGCTGCTGTGCTCCGACGGCCTCAACGCCGTGGTCAACGCCAGGACCATCGAGAGCGTGATGCGCTCCACGGGTGACCTCAACCAGATCGTGAACTCGCTCGTGGAGCTCACCCTGGACCGCGGTGCCCCCGACAACGTGACCGTGGTGGTCGTGCAGGTGGACGAGATCCCCCACGGCAACGAGGCGCACCCCATGACCGGGGAGGGCCACGGCGCCGTGCCGGACGAGTCCCGCACCTCGGACGAGCGGCTGCGCGTGGAGACCTACGAGGCGCTCGAGGACCACTGGAACGGGCCGATCGACTCGCCCGTGGCCGGTGGCGGGCACGACTACCGCGAGCCCGGGCGCCAGGACCCCGCCGATCAGGAACCACCGCAGTCCTCGGCCTCGGCGCTGCGCCAGGACCTCGCCGAACGCCCCCACCTCCTGGTGGGCGCGGCGGCCAACGCCACCCAGACGGGCCGGATCCCCACGGTCTCCGACTCCGCGATGCAGCGCCGCTCCACCATGCTCTCCACCTCCACCCTGGAGGAGACCACCGACCCCGCCGAGGTGCGCAGCCTGCTGCGCCGCAAGGGCGAGGACCCCGAACCCGGGACCAGGCGGCGTCGTGCCGCGTGGATCGCCGGCGGTGTGGTGCTCGCGGTCGCGCTGCTGCTGGGCGGCTGGGGAGCCCGCGCCTGGACGTCGTCGCAGTACTACGTGGGCGAGGACCAGGGAAAGGTGGCCGTCTACCAGGGCGTCTCGCAGAGCCTGGGTCCCATCGCGCTGAGCGAGCTCGACTCCACCACGGACATCTCCGTGGACTCCCTGTCCCAGTACGCCCAGGAACGGGTGCGCGCCACGATTCCCGCCGGGAGCCGCGAGGAGGCGGAGGAGATCGTGGTGGAGCTCAAGAACTCGAGCAGCCCGGAGCCCCGCCCCACCGGCAAGGTGACCGTCACCACACCCACCCCGGATCCGTCCCGCAGCGCCAGCGGGTCGCCGAGCCCGGGGCGGAGCTCCTCCGGGGGTGACGACTCGTGAGCACCCTTGCCGCGCCGGCCGCCGCGCCCGCCCAGCACCCTGCCGTGCTCCCCAAGCCCCGGCGCATCACCGAGCTGATGCTGCTGCTGATGGCCCTGACCATCGGCGTGGGCGCCAACATCCTGGTGGACCCCGAGCAGCTGGAGAAGGACCCCTCCCACATCATCGTGAGCGGGGCCGTCCTGGCCGGGGGCGCGCTGCTGGTGCACGTGGTGCTGTGGATCCGAGCCCGGTACGCGGACCCGTACCTGCTGCCCATTGCCGTGGCGCTCAACGGCCTGGGCCTGGCCATGATCCACCGCATCGACCTCTCCACGGGTCAGACCGCCGCGAACACCCAGGTGGTGTGGACCGCCGTGGCGATGGTCACGTGCTGCGTGGTGCTGTGGTTCCTCAAGGACCACCGCCGGCTGCGCAACGTCACCTACACCATGCTGCTGCTGTCCGTGGTGCTGCTCCTGCTGCCCATGGTTCCGGGGCTCGGCGTGGAGATCAACGGTGCCCGGCTGTGGATCTCCGTGGCGGGACGCACGTTCCAGCCCGGTGAGATCGCCAAGATCACGCTCGCCATCTTCTTCGCCGGGTACCTGTCCATGAACCGGGACCTGATCCTGCTGGCGGGGCGCAAGGTGGGGCCCGTGCGGCTGCCGCGCTTCAAGGACATCGCGCCCATGCTGGCCGCGTGGCTCATCGCGATCGGGGTGCTCGTGCTGCAGAAGGACATGGGCACGGCCATCATGTTCTTCGGCCTGTTCCTGGCCATGCTCTACCTGGCCACCGGTCGCCTGGGCTGGATCGTGCTGGGCCTCGTGCTCATGCTCGTGGGCGGTTTCGCCGCGAGCCGCATCTTCTCCCACGTGAGCCTGCGCCTGGACGCCTGGCTGTCCGCGTTCGACCCCGAGGTCTACACGCGCTCCCCCGGGGGCTCCGCCCAGATCGTGCAGGGGCTCTTCGGCCTCGCCTCGGGCGGGCTCTTCGGCCAGGGGCTCGGGCAGGGCCGCCCGGACCTCGTCTCGTATGCCAACTCGGACATGATCATCACGGCGTTCGGTGAGGAGCTCGGCCTGATCGGGCTCTCGGCCATCCTGGTGATGTTCCTGCTCTTCGCCTCGCGCGGTCTGCGCGCGGCGCTCGGCACCCGGGACGCGTTCGGCAAGCTGCTCGCGGGCGGGCTGTCCGCGCTGATGGTGCTGCAGCTGTTCATCGTGGTGGGCGGCGTGACCCGTCTGCTGCCGCTGACCGGACTGACCACACCGTTCATGTCCGCCGGCGGTTCGTCCCTGCTCTCCAACTGGATCATCGTGGCCATCCTGCTGGCCATCTCCCACAGCGCCCGGCGCCCGGTGGCCACCGGCCCCGCCACGGACGAGGACCTCGCGTCGGTCGAACGACGCCGCCGCGCCCGCGAGGAGCAGCGCGCCCAGGACGGGGACGCCGCCGAGCGGGAGCCGGCCACGCAGCCCACACCGTCCGCCGCCCTGGCCTCGTCCGCCAAGCCCCTCGACGCCGCCGCGCACGACGCCGCGGGGCCGGGCTCGGCCACCGAGGTGATGTCCCGTCTCACCACCCGAACGGACGCCGCCGAGCGCGGCACACGGGGCGAGGAGGGCGCAACGGCCCGCCCGGCGTCGTCGGCGGGCGACGACACTGCAGAAGCGAACTCGCGCACCGGACGCGCGGCCGACGAGGAAGGAGGGACTCCGTGAACAAGGCGATCCGCAGGATGTGGCTCATGGTCGCGGGCATCGTGATGGTGCTGCTGCTGACCCTGACGTACGTGCAGTTCTTCGCGGCCGATGCCCTCCAGGCCAACCCCTGGAACAACCGGACCCTCTACGAGCAGTTCGGCCAGGACCGGGGCTCGATCCTGGTGGACGGCCAGGAGATCGCCAAGTCCGTTCCGTCGAGCGACGACTTCGAGCACCAGCGCGTCTACACGGACTCCCCGATGTACTCCAACCTCACCGGCTACTTCTCGCTGGTCTACGGCGCCACGGGGCTGGAGTCCGCCATGGGCGACGAGCTCTCCGGGGCCTCCGACGACCAGTTCTACGACCGCGTGGTCTCCCTGTTCTCGGGCGACCAGCCCAAGGGCGCGTCCGTGGAGCTGACCCTGGACTCGGAGCTGCAGAAGGTGGCCTACAACGCGCTCGAGGGTCACAACGGCTCGATCGTGGCCGTGGACCCGAAGACCGGCGAGATCAAGGCCATGGTGTCCCGCAAGAGCTACGACGCGAACGTGATGTCCTCCCACAACACTGACGAGGTCGTGGCCGCGGCGGACCAGCTCAACGCGGACCCCGCCCAGCCCCTCGTGAACCGCGCGATCGGCGGCGACCTCTACGCGCCCGGCTCCACGTTCAAGCTCATCGACACCGTGGCAGCCCTGGAGTCCGGGAAGTACACCACGGACACCACGATCCCGAACCCCAGCGAGCTGCCGCTGCCGGACACCACCGTGACCCTGCCCAACTACCGCCAGGGTGGCTGCGCGGCCCGCTCGCAGGTGAATCTGCAGTTCGCCCTGGAGCAGTCCTGCAACACGCCGTTCGCCCAGATCGCGATGGAGCTCGGGCAGGACGAGATCCGCAAGACCGCCGAGAACTTCGGCTACGGCCAGGAGCTGAGCATCCCGCTGGAGGTGACCCCCTCGGTGTTCCCCGAGGAGATGAACCAGGCGCAGCTCGCCCTGTCCTCGATCGGGCAGTACGACGTCCGCACCACCCCGCTGCAGGTGGCCATGACCTCCGCGGCGATCGCCAACGACGGGGTGATGATGAAGCCCAGCCTGGTCAAGAACGTCCGTTCCTCGGACCTCTCCGTGATCGACGAGTTCAAGGCGGAGCAGCTGCGCCGCTCCACGGACGCGGAGACCGCGCAGACCGTGACCGAGCTGATGACCTCCGTGGTGGACAACGGCATCGCTTCCGGCGCGGCCGTGCCCGGCGTGAAGGTGGCCGGCAAGACCGGCACGGCGGAGACCGGCGAGGACGGATTGAACGATTCGTGGTTCACTGGATTCGCGCCCGCCGATGACCCCCAGTTGGCAGTGGCCGTGGTCGTCGAGGACGTGGACGTCACCACAGGGTCCACCGTGACCAGCCCCAGCGCACGGCAACTCTTCGAGGCGGTGTTGAACAAGTGAGACCATCGTCGAGCACCATTCTGGGCGGTCGCTACGCGCTCACGGAACGAATTGCCATCGGTGGCATGGGCGAGGTGTGGAAGGCCAAGGACCAGGTCCTGGGCCGCATCGTGGCCGTGAAGATCCTCAAGGACGAGTACAACGGGGATCCCACGTTCCTGCAGCGGTTCCGGGCCGAGGCCCGACACACGGCCCTGCTCAACCACCCCGGCGTGGCGAACGTCTTCGACTACGGCGAGGACGAGGGCTCCGCGTTCCTGGTCATGGAGCTCGTGCCGGGCGAGCCGCTGTCCAACATCATCGACCGGCAGAAGTCGCTGGACGCGGACACCGTGCTCAACTACATCGGGCAGACCGCGCGCGCCCTCGCGGCCGCCCACGCGCAGGGTCTGGTGCACCGGGACGTGAAGCCCGGCAACCTGATCATCACCCCGGACAACCGGGTCAAGGTCACGGACTTCGGCATCGCGCGCCTCGCGGACCAGGTGCCGCTCACCGCCACGGGACAGGTCATGGGCACGGCCCAGTACCTCGCCCCGGAGCAGGCCACGGGTCAGACCGCCACGGGCTCCTCGGACATCTACTCGCTGGGCATCATCGGCTACGAGCTGCTCGCGGGGCGGCGGCCCTTCACCGGGGAGTCGCAGATCGCGATCGCCCTGGCCCAGGTCAACGACAACCCCCCGCCGCTGCCGGACTCCGTTCCGGAACCGGTGCGGGCGCTCATCATGTCCATGCTGGCCAAGGATCCCGAGGACCGGCCCGAGAACGCCGGCAAGCTCGCCAACGCCGTGGACGCCCTGCGCCGCGGGGACGTGGCCTCCGCCGTGACCATGGTGCCCGGCATGGGCCCGTGGCTGTCCGACACCGGTTCTGCCGACGACCAGCCCACCGAGGCGATGGCCCCGGTCTCCGGGCCGAGTACGCGCGCCATGCCCGGCACCGCCGGGTCGGCCGCGGCGATCACGAGTTCCGCGGCCGCCGCGGACCGCCCGGACCCCCGGTACAGCGCCCACCCGTCCACGGCACAGTTGGACGCCGTCGAACAGACCCGGGGGTCGGAGGGCTCCTCCGGGACGAAGGCCAAACGCTCGGTGTGGGCGTGGCTGCTCCCTGTGCTCGCGCTCCTCGCGGTGCTCGTGCTCGCGGGCGTGTGGTTCTTCTCCACACGGGACTCCGCGGACTCCCCGGCACCGGGAACCGTGACCTCCTCCACCGTGACACCCACGCCGGAGAACACCGTGACCCTGCCCCAGAACATCGTGGGGCGGGACGCGGACCAGGTCTCCACCGAGATCACCGCCATGGGCGTGAACGTGGACAAGCGGCTGCAGCGGGACACCGGGCGGCCCGCCAACACCGTGGTCTCCTCGGATCCCGCGGGCGGCACGGACGTGGCGGTCGGCTCCACGGTGGTCATGTACGTGGCATGGGATCCCGCGGCCGCTCCGACCCAGGGCTCGGGTGGCGGATCCACCCCTGCCCCCTCGCAGCCCGCGCCCACGCAGGACCCGGACCAGGGGCCCGCAATCCCCGGCAACTCGGTCCCCCCTGCCGCTCCCAACACCGGGGGCAACGGCGCCACGAACGGCGCCGCTCCCGAGAACAGTGCCGCCGGCGGCACGCAGGACGGCGGCGTCTCCGACGGACAGGGCGTGCGGGCTGACGGCACCACGGACTCCACCGACCCGCAGGACACGGGTGCCGTGGCGGCTCCCTCCCCCGGCACGGGCACGGACGGGTAGAGCACATGGGTGGGTCTTCGGTTCCCGAGCTGATCAACGATCGCTACCAGGTCGGCGAGGTCATCGGCCGCGGCGGCATGGCCACGGTGCACGTGGGCCAGGACGTCCGGCTGGGCCGCCAGGTGGCCATCAAGATCCTGCGCCCCGAGCTCGCGGCGGACGAGACCTTCCACGAACGGTTCCAGCGCGAGGCGCACGCGGTCGCATCCCTGAACCACCACTCCATCGTGGCCATCTACGACACCGGCGAGATCCGGCCGCAGAGCCCGGACGGCGTGCTGCGGCCCTACATCGTGATGGAGTACGTGCCCGGGGAGACCCTGCGCGAGCTGATCCATGGCCCGGGCGTGGCCCCCGCCGCGGCCGTCGAGTACATGCTCGGGATCGTGGACGCGCTGTCCTTCAGCCACCGGGCGGGGATCGTGCACCGGGACATCAAGCCCGCCAACGTCAAGGTCACCCCGGACGGCAGCGTGAAGGTCATGGACTTCGGCATCGCGCGCGCCGTGGAGGACACCCAGGCGGCGCTCACGCAGTCCCAGGCGGTGCTGGGCACCGCGCAGTACCTCTCCCCGGAGCAGGCTCGCGGGGCCGCCGTGGACCCCCGCTCGGACCTCTACTCCGCGGCGTGCGTGCTGTTCGAGATGCTCACGGGCCGCGCGCCCTTCGTGGGCGAGTCCTCCGTGGCGATCGCCGCGCAGCACGTGCGGGACGCACCGCCCGCGCCGTCGGCCCTGAACCCGCAGCTGCCGCCCGCCGTGGACCGCTTCATGGAACGGGCCCTGGCCAAGAACCCGCAGGACCGCTTCGCGGACGCCGGTCAGATGCGCCGCGCCCTGCGGGAGCTCGGGGCCGCCCTGCCCGCCGATCTGGGTGCCACCCAGCCCATCAGCCCCACGGACGCCGCTGCCCTGGCGGACTCCCACACCAAGACCCTTCCCGCCGTGGGAGCCGCGGTCGCCGCCGGAGCCGTCACGGCGGCGGGGCGCAGCGAGGACACAGAACCCACCGAGCCCACGCCGTCCCCGCGGCCCGGGCCCTTCGAGCCGGACGACGACGCCGGTGCCGACGTTCCCGAGCGGCGGCACGGGCGGCGTGGCTGGGTCGTCGTCCTCGTCGTCGTCCTGCTGCTCTCCCTGCTGGGGGCCGGAACGGTGCTGGGTGTGCAGTGGTGGCAGAGCCAGCAGGTGGAGCAGGTGGCCCGGGTGACCGTGCCACAGGTCGAGGGCATGGACAGCACCACCGCCGAGAACACCCTGCGGGACGCGGGCCTGAACCCCACGTTCACCCCGGAGCACAGCGACACCGTGCCCGACAAGCACGTGATCGCAGTGTCCCCGGCCGCCGGCACCGAGGTGGACCGGGACTCCTCCGTGGTGGTGAGGGTGTCCGAGGGCCCCGAGAACGTGAAGGTCCCGGAGGACATCGTGGGCCAGTCCCTCGAGTACGCCCGGGAGTCCATCCAGCACGCCGGCCTCACCATGGGCCCCGTCAGCACCGTCAACAGCGCCACCGTGCCGGCGAACGCGGTGATCTCCTCGGATCCCGCACCCGGCAGCTCCGTGGCCAGGGACAGCGCGGTGAAGCTGCAGGTGTCCTCGGGAAAGGTGACGGTCCCGGATGTGGTGGGCCGCAGCCGCGCGGACGCCGAGAACGCCCTGCGCTCCGAGGACGTGCGGCTCAACTCCAACGTGGAGATCCGCGAGACGGAGGACGCGGAGACGGGAACGGTGCTCGCGCAGTCCGCCCCCGCCGGTTCGTCCGTGAGCCAGGGCTCCACCATCACGCTCACGGTCGCGAAGAAGACCGAACCGTCCCCCACGCCGACGCGGACCCCGGAGGAGACCACGGAGCCCACAGAGCCCACAGAGCCCACGGCGCCCGCGGAGACGGCCACGGCCTCCCCGAAGCCCACCCGGCCGCAGCCCTCGGGCGGGTCCACGGCCTCGCGCGACAGCGGCCGCTGACGTCCGCGGGACGTCTCCGTCGCACCGTTCTCCATCCGGCCACGGTTGCCGGCCCTGTGGCCGCTCCCGCGGCGGCTCGTCGCAACGGCAGACAGCGGCAGACGCAGAAGACCCGCGGCCCCTCAGGGGACCGCGGGTCTTCTCGCACGGGGCGCCACTCGGCGCAGCGGGTCAGGCCGTCATGAGCGGGGACAGCCCCGCGGCAGCGGCTGCGGCACCGTCCTGGCCGACCTCCTCGAGCCAGTTGCCCAGCATGAGGTAGCCGCCCTCGGTGAGCACGGACTCCGGGTGGAACTGCACGCCGTGCAGCGGGGCGGTGCGGTGCCTGAGCCCCATGACCACCTGCCCGTCGTCCGTGGTGGCGGTGACCTCCAGGCAGTCCGGGACGGTGTCCGTGGCCACGGCGAGCGAGTGGTACCGGGTGGCGGTGAACGGCGAGGGGACCCCGGCGAAGACGCTCTCCCCCTGGTGCACCAGCTGGGAGGTCTTGCCGTGCATGAGCTGCTGCGCGTGGCCCACGCGCGCCCCGTAAACCTCACCCAGGGCCTGGTGGCCCAGGCACACGCCGAGCAGCGGGGTGCGGGTGCGCTCCGCCCAGCGGATCAGGTCAGAGCACACGCCCGCGTCCGCGGGGGCTCCGGGGCCCGGTGAGAGCAGCACGCCCTGGTGCTCGCCCGCGAGGGCCGTGGCGGCGGGGACGTCGAGGTCGTCGTTGCGCACCACGGTGGTCTGGGCACCCAGCTGCTGGAGGTAGCCCACCAGCGTGTAGACAAAGCTGTCGTAGTTGTCCACGACGAGGATCTTCACAGACACTCAAGAACTCCTGCGCGTTCACCGGTTGAAAGAACTCGCGCAAGTCTACGCCCGCGCGGGCGATAGACTGAACGGCGATGTCACGCCGGGGCCGCCGCCCCGGAATTCACCGGTGGGCGCCCGCGCGAGCCACGGACCCACCCGCACGGCGCCGGGTCGCTCCCGCGCTAGGAGGAATGATCAGCAGTGTCGCAGCCCAAGAAGCGCTTCGGTAGATCCCGCAACGCCCAGGACGAAACACAGCAGTTCAGCCTCACGGAGGAGGACCGCGAGCTCGCCGCCCTCGCCGCGGAGATCCTGCCGCGCAACAGTGCCGCGGCCTCCTTCGAGCGTGCGGCCACCCGCCAGGCCGGTTCCACCTCCGTCTCGGCGCGGGACGCGGTCACGGACACCGAGCTCGCCGGGGGCCCCGGAGCCGCCTCGGACACCGCAGCCGACCACCAGCCCGACGCCGCGGTCACGCCTTCCACGAAGCGCAGGAAGCGCGGGAAGAAAACGAGCGCGCAGACGTCGGTCACGGCGTCGTCGGATGCGGCGAGCACCACCGGCGCGGACGACGCCGCCCCGCAGGCCGCCACCGCGGGCGCCGAGGACACCGCGGAGGAGACCCCGGCGGAGGCCAAGGCCCGCATCAAGGCCGCCCGGCAGGCCAAGCGCCGCGAGGAGAAGGCCGCCAAGGCCGAGGCCCGCGAGCACCGCGCCACCGAGTACCGCCCCACGCCCATGTGGTTCAAGGTGATCATGATCGGCCTGATGATCGTGGGGCTGCTGTGGATCATCGCCTACTACCTGTTCCAGGGCCTGGTGCCCATCCCGGGGATCGGCGAGTGGAACCTGTTCATCGGTCTCGGGTTCATGCTCGCCGGGCTGATCATGACCACGCAGTGGCGATGAGCACGCCTCAGGGCCCGCGCCCCGGGGACCGCTCCGACCCCGAGGGCTCCGGGACGACGCCACCGGGGCCCCTCACGGAGGCCGATGACCTCGAGGGCGGCTCTCGGACCGGGAGCGAATCCGGTCCCCGTGAGCACACCCCCCGGATCAACCCCGCGCGCATGGAAGTGCGGGTGCGCCGGATCGCGCTGCTGGGGCTCGTACTGGTCCCCCTGATCTACTTCGTCGTGCAGTCGCTGCGCTGAGACCCGTCAGCTCGCACGGCGCACGACCCCGAGCACGGGCCACGGCACCAGGACACGGCTGAGGCATCCGCGCACAGCAGCGGTTCCCGGACACGGCAGTGCCGGCGCCCCGTCGAGGATCGGGGGCACCGGCACGTCACGCGCACCGCTCAGGGGCGGAGCCGCTGAGGCGGGGAGCCGCTCAGACTGCTGAGCGTCTCAGGCGGCAGAGCCGGGAGCGGTGAACTCCACGTCCAGGTCGATCCGGACCTTGTCCGAGACCATGACCCCGCCGGCCTCCAGGGCCGCGTTCCAGGTGATGCCGAACTCCTTGCGGGAGATCGTGGTGGCGGCGGTGAAGCCCGCCCGGGTGGTGCCGAACGCGTCCACGGCCACGCCGTTGAACTCCGTCTCGAGCTCCACCTCGCGGGAGACCCCGCGCAGGGTCAGGATGCCCGTGACCGTGCCTTCCCCGCCGTCCAGGTGCACGCCGGTGATGTCATAGCTCATCTGCGGGAAGGTCTCCACGTCGAAGAACTCCGCGGAGCGCACGTGGTTGTCGCGGGCCTCGTTCTTGGTGTCCACCGAGGCCATCTCGATCTCCACCCGGCCGGTGGACCGAGCGGCGTCCTCGGCCACGGTCAGTTCGCCGGAGACCCCTGCGAACGTGCCGCGGACCTTGGAGATGCCGGCGTGGCGGACCGAGAACCCCACCTCGGTGTGCGCCGGGTCGAGGGTCCAGGTGCCGGTGGTCATGCCGTCGAGGGTGTTCATGGGTGCGTTCCTCCGCGTCTCGTGGGTCGGCGCTGCGCCAACCACTTGCTTGCTTCGGAAACTAAATTACGCCCACTTTGATGATGCGTCAATGTATGTCGAAGAAACTTTCTGTGCGGGTCCCGGCAGGGGCCGCAGCGCCTCCCTGGCTGGACTAGAGGTGCAGGTCCAGCACCGAGTTGTGACTCAGGCCGTGGAACTGGCGCTGGTGGTACACCAGGGGGCTGCCGGAGCCCTCCTCGCCCAGGACGTCCACCACCGCGGCGTTGAACACCAGCGCGGGCCCGGCCTTGATGCGGGCCAGCGGAATGGCGCGCAGCACGCGGCGCACATCCGTGAGCCGGGGTTCACCCGTGGGCAGGGTCTCCCAGGCCATGTCCTCCCCGAAGCGCGGGGCACCGGAGATCGCAAAGGAACGGGCCAGCTCCACGTTGTCGGAGTCCAGGAAGTGGACGATGAACGAATCCGCGGTGGCCACCACCGCGGCGGAGCCGCGCTTGGCCTGCAGGGAGAACCCCAGGATGGGCGGGTCCGCGGAGATCGAGGACACCGAGGACGCCGTGAGGCCCACCGGACCCTCCGGGCCGGCCACCGTGATGATGGCGATGCCCGCGGGGTGCTGGCCGAACGCGGACTTGAACCCCTCGGTGAGTCCGGGATCGCTTTGCAGCGCCTCCGTGGGGGCCACGAGATCCACGGCGTGCGCCGCCACGCTTTCGGCCTCCCGCCCCGTGGCGGGCACACCCTCCAACTCCGCCCCGCTCTGCGGTGTGGTGTCCTGGGGGGTTCTCTCGCTGACGCGCTCCGACATGATCATGGGTTCCTCTCCCGCGGTGCTCCGGGGTCGTCGGCCCGGCCCTCTGTCTCTCCCTGCTCCTCTCGATCCTGCCAGGGACAGCGCCCGCAGGACACCGTCTCAGGGTCCACATTCTGGGCCACACGGCGCAGAGCGGCGCCACCTTGGGGGACAGATTCGCACCTGCAACTCCGCCGTTCGCCCCACAGGTGCCACGCGCTCGGGGCCATTTCGTCCGCGCGCTGCCAAGGATCGGCCCGGGGCGGGCGGTCGGGGGTACCGCCCGGTTTCATGTCATCCGATGGTCTTGTACTCCCTGGCGTAGTGGATCAGGGGACGGTCCGTGGAACCGGCCCCCGCACCGCGGCCCATCGCGGTGACCCTGCCCACCACCACCAGGTGCGTGGCCGCCGTGTGCGCGGAGACGGTATCCAGCTCGAACCAGCTCAGGCAGCCGTCGATCACCGGGGTGCCCGTGCGCTGGGTGCGGTGGAACGGGACGGTGTCCAGCAACCCGTCCACGGGGTTGCCGGGACTCGCGAGCCAGTTGGCCACGGGGCGCTGATCCGAGGCCAGCAGGGACAGCGTCCACGTTCCGCTGCTCTCCACGGCCTCGCACATCCGGCCCATGTCGTACAGGCACACCAGCATGGTGGGCGGGTCGTAGGAGACGTCCGCGAAGGCGGTCACCGTAATCGCGTGGTCCTTGCCCCGGTACCGGGAGCACACCACCCCCACCCCCGAGGCGTGCTCGGCGGCCAGGGTGCGGTAGCGCTCCACCTGGGCCTCGGCCGGGTTCGGATCCACGGGTTCGATCTGCATGGGCCCAGTGTGTCACCGTCACCCACGACGCCGCCCGGCCAGGTCCGCCGCGAAGTCCCGCGGCCGCGCGCGCCCCACCCCGTGTCCACCACGTCACGCCCACGTGCAGCTGGTCGTCCCGCGCCGGTCCTGGCCCTCCCCGGCGGCGGCACCCGTGTCCCGTCACCTGCCGCCGCGGCCACCCGTCATGCGCAGCGTGATGTTCAGCCGCCCGCCGTTCTTGAGCCCCAGCTGGCGCCCGCCGGTCCCCGGCAGCACCTTGGGCACACCGTGGAACGCGTACCGGGACGGTCCGCCGAACACGAAGAGGTCCCCGGAACGCAGCTCCACGTCCTGGTACGGCGCCGTGCGGGTCTCGGTGTTGCCCAAACGGAACATGCACGTGTCCCCGAGCGAGAGGGACACGATGGGCGCGGCGGAGAACTCGTCCTTGTCCTGGTGCATGCCCATGTGGGCGGCGTCGTCGTAGAAGTTGACCAGCGCAGAGTCCGGGCGGTGCTCGCGCACCACCCGATCGATGCCGTCGAAGGCCACGGGGTCCGGGTCGGACGCGGCCACCGGCCCCGCGGCGTCGTCGTCCGCGCCCGGCCCGTAGGCCTCCGCCACCGCGCGGGTGCCGAGCGCCACGAGCCACTCCGGCAGCTCGGGCAGGCGCGGGCCCGCGGCAGCGCCGTAGCGGTAGGGCTCGCGCGTGCCGAGCATGACCGACTGCACGGACATCCGCCCGCCCCCGGGCATGACCTGGTGCTTCATGGGAGCAGCTCGCACCCACTCCCGGCAGACCGTGACCAGCTGCTGCTGGCACCCGGTGTCCAGCCAGTCGGGCACGTGCACCGCACCGGGTGCCAGCACGCGGCGTGAGCGCGGGACGGTGAAGAGCTCCTCGACCTCGTACTCGGACATGGCCCGAGCGTAGGACCGCACTCCGACACCCACACACGGACTCCCCCGCGGAATACCACGCCCACCAGTCCCGTTATTTCCACAGCAAGCTTTCGTCTGGAAAGGTCCTGCCATGTCCCTGCCCCTGTCCGTCATCGACTTCGCCACCGTGCGGGAGAACCAGCCGCTGCGCGAGACGTTCGCGGACTCCGTGACCCTCGCCCAGCACGTCGAACGCCTGGGCTACCAGCGCGTCTGGTACTCCGAGCACCACAACGCCCCCACCATTGCGTCCTCCGCTCCCGCGGTGCTGATCTCCCACATCGCGGCGCGCACCGAGAGCATCCGGCTCGGTTCCGGCGGCGTGATGCTGCCCAACCACTCCCCGCTGGTGGTCGCCGAGCAGTTCGGCACGCTCGCGGAGCTGTACCCCGGGCGCATCGACCTCGGCCTGGGGCGCGCGCCCGGCACGGACCCGCGCACCCTGCAGGCGCTGCGCCGTGCTCCCGAGGCCGCAGAGAACTTCCCCCAGGACGTCAGGGAGCTGCAGGGCTTCCTGCGGGACGAGTCGCTGATCCCGGGGGTGCGCGCGGTGCCCGGTGCGGGCACGAACGTGCCGCTGACCATCCTGGGCTCCTCGCTGTTCGGCGCCCAGCTCGCGGCGGCCTACGGCCTGCCGTACGCGTTCGCCTCGCACTTCGCCCCGGACGCACTGGTGGATGCCGTGGCGGCCTACCGCTCCCAGTTCCAGCCCTCCGAGCAGCTCGCGGAGCCGTACGTGATCGCGGCGGTGAACGTGATCGTCTCCGAGGACGCACAGGACGCCGCGCGCCAGCTCGAGGCCACGCAGCGGGCCCGCGTGAAGCTCATGCTGGGCCGCGGCCGCGAGTTCACGGACGAGGAGATGGACATGGTCATGGCCTCGCCCGCCGCGTCCCAGATCCTGCACATGCTCAGCTACATGGGCGTGGGCACCCCGGACACCGTGGTGGACTACCTGCACCGCTTCGCGGACCACGCGGACGCGGACGAGCTCATGATCTCGCCGCTGTCCACGCGCCAGCCGGACGTCCTGCAGTCCATGGAGCTGCTCGCGCGCGCCTGGTCCTGAGCCCGGAGTTCAGGCGAGGGAGTCCGGCACGCACGTGAGGGCGGCGTCGTGCACGGCGGGGAGTTCCGCGCACCGCCCGCACGCCGCCGGGAGCGCACTGCGCGGCCCCACACCGCACGGCCCGGTGCCGCGCCGCCATGACAACGACGCCGCTGCGCCGCCTCCGCCGCGCGCGGCACCGTAAATTCTCGCGCGCCTGGGCCGCACCCTACGATGACTCCCATGACCCACACCCCCGCGGAGAGCACCCCTGCGCCCCACGGCCTGCGCCGCATCAGCGCCCGGGACCGCACCGAGGCGCACCGGACCGCCACCCCGTTGGAACTGCTGTACGACCTCGTGTTCGTGGCGGCGTTCTCCCAGGCCGGTGTGGCGCTCGCGCACCAGGTGGAGACGGGCAACGTGGCCGGCGGGGTGCTCGCGTTCAGCGTGGCCATGTTCGCCGTGGTGTGGGCGTGGGTGGGCAACACGTGGTTCTCCTCCGCGTTCGACACCGACGACTGGCTGCAGCGGCTGTCCACCATGGTGCAGATGGCCGGGGTGGTGATCCTGGCGCTGGGGATCCCGCCGTTCTTCGAGTCCCTCCACGAGGAGCACGTGCACAACGGGCCCATGGTGGCCGGGTACATCGTGATGCGCCTGGGGCTGCTGGCACAGTGGCTGCGCGTCTACCTCAGGGTTCCCGAGCACCGGCACCGCGCGGGCGTGGTGATCCTCTGGACCGTGGTGGCGCAGATCGGCTGGACCCTGACCGCGGTGTTCCCCACCACGTGGCCCGTGTTCGTGGGCGCCGGGCTCGTACTGGTGGGCTTCGAGTTCCTGGGCCACCTGCTGCCCGGCGGCAGCCAGCAGGCCCCGTGGCACCCCCACCACCTCGCGGAGCGCTTCGGGCTCATCGCGATCATCACCCTCGGCGAGAGCGTCGTGGGAACCATTGCCGCGCTGCAGACCGCCCTGCCCGAGGAGGGCGGCTGGACGCTGCAGCCCGTCCTGGTGGTCGCCGCCGGGCTCGGTCTCACGTTCGGCGTGTGGTGGAGCTACTTCGGTGTGGACTTCGGCAGGGCGCTCGCGGCCCGGCCGTCGGTGGCGGGGATCTTCACTGTCCTGCACCTGGTGATCCTGGGCGCCATCGCCGCCATGGGCGCCGGTCTGCACGTGGCCGGCGCCGCGCTGGCCCACCCGGAGGAGGCCTCCCCCGAGCTCGCCGTGCTGTTCGTGGGGGTGCCGCTGCTGGTGTTCTACCTGGGCTTCTACGGGCTGTACACGGTGTTCGTGCCGGAGGCGGACCTGCGCCACATCGTGCTCATCCTGATCACGCTCGCGCTCGCCGCCACGGGCCCCCTGCTCGCGTGGTGGGGCGTGCCCATGGGCTGGTGCCTGCTGGTGGTCGCGGCCGCCACGCTGCCCACGGTGGTGGGCTACGAGTGGTTCGGCCACGACCACCAGGAGCAGCAGCTCCGGCGCCTGGAGCGCCGCACGCGCTGACAGTCTGCACCACGCGGCGAGCGGTCCTCAGCCGCGGACCTGGGACCACCAGATCAGCAGCATGGTCACCAGGAACCCCGTGAGGTAGTTCAACCACAGGAACGTCCTCCACCCGGCGTTCGCGCGCCCGGAGTCGGCGTCCGTGACGCCGCGGAAGCGCAAGGCGTTGAGCAGGTACGGCACCGCGAGCAGCGCGGCCAGCTGACCGGGCCACTCGGTGCACAGCATCAGGATCCCGGCGAGCGCGTACAGCCCCGCGGAGAGCCACACCGTGGGGCGGGCGCCCAGCACGGTGGCCACGGAGCCCAGCCCGCCCTCGCGGTCCGGGACCACGTCCTGCACCGCCCCGAACATCTGCGAGGCCATGCCCCACAGGAAGAACCCGGCCAGCAGGGCCCACAGCCCGCCGGTGAACTCCGTGCCCGCGAGCGCCAGCCCGTACACGGCCGGAGAGACGAAGTGCGTGGCGGAGGTCATCGCGTCCAGGAACGGGCGCTCCTTGAACCGCAGCCCCGCCCACGAGTAGGCGACCACCGCGAACAGGGACACCGCGAGCACCGCGAGTGAGACCCAGTTTCCCGTGGCCACGCCCCAGCCCGCGAGCACCAGGACGAACGGCACCGGCAGCAGGCAGGACGCCAGCAGCACGGGCCGCTGCGCCGCCCGGTCCACCACCGCGCCCTCCACGCCTCCCTTGCGGGGGTTGCGCAGGTCGGACTCGTAGTCGAAGACGTCGTTGATGCCGTACATCGCCAGGTTGTAGGGCACCAGGAAGAACACGGTGCCCAGCACCACCAGCCACCACGGCAGCCCACCGGTCAGCAGCACGGCCGCCGCGAACGGGTAGGCCGTGTTGACCCAGCTCAGGGGGCGCGAGGCCCAGAACAGCCTAGTGAGCACGTCCACTCCCCTCCTTGCCACCGGGCGCGCCGGGGGACGACGCCGCCCCCTCCCGTTCCCAGCCCAGCAGCAGCCACAGCGCGGGCAGCAGCAGTACACCCGCCACGGGGTAGGCGAAGTCCTCGAGCGGCGCGAGTCCGATCCGCACTCCGGAAATGTTCTGCTCCGTGTACGTCATGATCCCGGAGGCGATCATGACGTTGTCGAACACCGCCGTGAGGACCACGAGCAGCACCGCGGCCCCCGCGAGCGAAACCCAGAACAGTCGTCCCGGACGGCGCAGCAGCACCGCCACCGCGAGCACCACCACGGCGATCCCCAGGAAGATCGCGTTCACACCCCAGTACGTCATGAACGTTCTCCCGTCGGTGGTGTGCGGCTCGTCTCTGCCGCACGTGCCACGGCGTCCCCGGCGCTGGGGTGCCCCGCCGCGCGGGACCGCAGCCAGCGCCACAGCACGGGCGCGCCCAGCACGTAGACCATGGTCTGGTAGCCCAGGAACGCGAGGAAGAAGACCTCTTCCAGGGGCAGCTCGGGGGCCACGAAGATGCCCAGGGTCAGCGAGTTCTCGCCGTGCCAGAACAGGCCGTTGGCGATCCCAACGAGGTCCCAGGCCAGGAAGAACACCGTCCCCGCGAGCAGCACGAGCCACGCGCGCAGCGGGTTCCCGGACCAGAAGAACAGACCCCAGCGCCGGTCGAGCAGCGCGAAGCACCCCAGGAGCACGAGCAGAACGGCCAGGTACATCAGCGGCCCCCGTGTCCCCGGACCGCGTCCCGGACCACCTCGGAGGAGATCAGGCACATGGGCACGCCGATCCCCGGGCGCACCGAGGACCCCGCGTAGAAGAGGCCCGCGATCCCCGGGTCCGTGACACCCGGGCGGAACAGCGCCGACTGCCGCAGCGTGTGGCCCGGGCCCAGCATGGAACCGCGCCACGCGTTGAACTGCGCCTCGAAGTCCTCGGGGCCGTAGGTGCGGCGCACCACGATCCGCTCGGCAAGGTCCGGGATGTCCGCCCAGCGTGCGAGCTGCGCGATCGCGGCGTCCGCCACCCGCTCCACCTGCGGGGAACCGGGCTCGTCCATTTCGGGGGTGCGGACCCCGCCGCGGCCCCACTCCGGCACCGCCGGGGAGGGCACCAGGATGAACAGGTTCTCGTCCCCGTCGGGTGCGGTGCCCGGATCGGTGGCCGAGGTCATGGACACGTAGATCGAGGTCTGCTCCGCGAGCGGCGAGCCGTCCGCGATGCGCCCGAAGTTGTCGTCCCAGTCCGCGGTGAACAGCAGGTTGTGGTGCACGAGCTGCGGCAGCTTCCCCCGCACGCCCAGGCACACCAGCACCCCGGAGGGCCCGGGGTCACGGTGCGTCCACCGGGTCTCCGGCGCCCGGAAACGCTCCGGCAGCAGGCGGGTCTGCAGGTGGTGCAGGTCCGCGGCACCGATCACCACGTCCGCGGGGACCCTGACCTCGCCGACGCCGCCCGGCTCCCCCACGCGGTAGGTCACCCCGGTCACGGAGCCGGCCGAGCGGCGTCGTGCGCGGGCCGCACGCGCGAGGGACCGCGGCGAGGGTCGTGCGGACGAGACCTCGATGCCGCTGACCGCGGCACCGGTGACGATCTCCACCCCGGCCGCGCGCACGAGGCGTTCCATGGCGTCGACGAGCGCCGCGAACCCGCCCACGGGGTACTGCACCCCGTCGGTGAGGTCCAGGTGGCTCATGAGGTGGTACATCGCTGGGGCGGTGTCCGGGGAGGCGCCCAGGAACACGGCGGGGTAGCCCAGGATCTGGCGCTGCCGCGGGTCCCGGAACCGGGCCGCCACATAGCTCTTCATGGACGAGCTCAGCAGCCCGCCCAGCCGCGGCAGGTTGCGCAGCACCTCGGTGCGCGCGAGGTCCGTGGGGCGGGAGAAGTTGGTGTACAGGAAGTGCTTCTTGGCCAGCTCGTACACCTCCGCACCCGAGTCCAGGTACTCCCGCAGGGCCTCGGAGGAGCCGGGGTCGAGCTGCTCGAACAGCTCTTCCGCGTGCCCGGCGCGCACGTCCGTGGGCGGCTCGTCCAGGTGCTGCTCGAAGAACGTGCGGTAGCCGGGGTCCAGGCGGCGCAGGTCCAGCTGCTCGGCGGCGCTCGAGCCCATGAGCCGGAACCACCGGTCGATGACCTCGGGCATGAGGTACCAGCTGGGGCCGGTGTCGAACGTGAACCCCTCCGCGGACCAGCGCCCGGAGCGCCCACCCAGGGTGTCCCGCTGCTCCAGCAGGGTCACCCGGTGCCCGTCCCGGGCCAGCAGTCCCGCGGTGGCGAGCCCCGCGAACCCGCCACCGACCACGACCGTCCGCGGGGCACCCCCGCCGCCGTGAGCCGTGTGCGTGCTCGTGGTCTCGTTCGTGCTCGTCGTGGCCATGTGTGCTCCGCCCTGGTGCTCGTGGTCTTTCCGGTTCACGCCGTCACCTCCGTGTTCGACAGGGAACGCGCGGCGATCCGCAGCTTCACCGCGGTGGGCACGCTGATCCGGCGCCGCGTCAGCTCATGGGCGGGAACCCGCTCGATCCGGCGCGCGAGCTCCCCGAACAGCCCGTGGGCCATGGCCACCGCGCGGCGAGCGCGCCGGTCCAGGGCGAGGATGCCGGGCACGGCGGCGTCGAGGTCCGCGGTGAGGTCCGCGAGCAGCTCGGTCTTCTGCGCCTCGGTGAGGTGCTCGGGGTCCGCGCCGGGGAAGTACGTGCGCCCCAGCTGGTCGTGGTCCGCGCCAAGGTCCCGCAGGAAGTTGACCTTCTGGAACGCCGCGCCCAGCCGACGGGCGCAGTCCGTCAGCAGCTCGCGCTGGGCGGGGGTGTCCGCGAGGGTTCCGGGCATGTCCATGAACACGGCCAGGCACATCAGGCCCACCACCTCCGCGGAACCGTAGATGTAGGACTCCAACGAGGCGCCGTCGTGCTCCGCGACCTCCAGGTCCGCGCGCATCGAGGCGAAGAACGGGGCGGTCAGCTCGCGCCCGAAGCCGTGGCGGCGGGCCACGTCCGCGAAGCCGTGGACCACCAGGTCCGTGGCGAACCCGGTGTCCAGTGCCCGGTCCACGGCCGCCTCGTAGTCGTCCAGCGCGGCGCGCACCTGCGCGGCGTCCAGGCCCGCGGCCCGGGCGGTGCCGTCCACCACCTCGTCCGCCACGCGCACGAGCGCGTAGATCCCGGCGATGTCCCGGCGCACCGGACCCGGCAGGGTGCGGCAGGCCAGGGAGAACGAGGTGGAGTACTCGCCGATCACCCGCCCGGAGGCCGTCAGGGCGGTGCCGGTGTACAGGCGCAGCGGCGCGAACGCCTGCGCGTCCGGAGCGGTCATGGGGGTCCTCACTACGAGTCTCGGTTCAGGACGTGGTGGCACAGGCTGTCCAGCTGGGCGCGTTCATCCTCCGGCAGGGCCAGCCCGTCCAGGAGCTCGCGGGCCTGCCCCACCAGGTCGGTGGCCAGCTCCACGGCGGCCTCCCGCGCACCCGACGCCGCCAGCGCCTCCCGCGCACGCTCCACCGTGGCGGTGCCCGACGCGAGCTGCCCGAGCACCCGGCGGGTCCGCGGGACCTGCATCCCGTGGGCCGTGAGCACGGTGGCCTTGCCCGAGCGCAGGTCCGCGTCCACGGACTTGCCCGTGACCTCCGGGTCCCCGAAGGTGCCCAGGACGTCGTCGACCACCTGGTAGCCCACGCCCAGCAGCGCACCCGCGCGGGCCAGCCGCTCCGCGTCCTCCGCCGCCGCGCCCGCGAGCAGGGCCCCCGCGCGCAACGGGGCCTCGAACGAGTACGTGGCCGTCTTGAGACGCTCCATGTCCAGGATGTCCTGCACGCCCGGGTGCCCCGCACCGAAGCGGCGCAGGGACAGCAGCAGATCGTCCAGCTCTCCGGCCGCCGAGGCGGTCACGGCCTCGAACACCACGTCCGCCACGGCGCGGGAACGCCGCGGATCCTCGGTGCACGTGGTGGCCAGTCGCAGCGCGCCCGAGAGCAGCAGGTCCCCGGCGAGGATCGCCGCGGACTCCCCCGCGTGCTCCGCCTCCTCCGGGCTCGCACCGGCCGCCACGGCGTCCCGGCGGAACAGCTCGCCCACCGTGGGGCGGCCCCGGCGGCGCCAGTCCCGGTCCACCACGTCGTCGTGCACCAGCAGCGCCGCGTGCAGCATCTCGAACGACGCCGCCAGCCGCACGCAGGACGCGTCCGGAACCTGCGCGGCGGCGCCCCCGCCGGAAACCCGGGCGAAGGAGCGCCACGCGATGAGCGTCAGGCGCGGGCGGATGAGCTTGCCGCCCGCCAGCTGCTCCCGGATCCGCTCCCACAGCAGCGGAAACCCCGGGCTGCAGGGCACGCGGTGGGCGGGCGATGCGAAGAAGTCCTCCAGCTCGCGCAGGACGGCGGCGCGGAAAGGGAGCCATGCGGCGTCGTGGCCGGAGGCGGTACGGGGACCTGCGGTCACGGGGGTGCCCCCCGCGGGGACCTCGGGAAGATCGCGCGCGGAGCCCGTCACGAGGACTCCTCCGCGTGGACCGGACACACGGGCCCACCCGCCGCGGCCGCTGCCGGGCGCCCGCACAGCTGCTCCAGGTGGTCCTCCATGCGGGTGACCATCCCCGTGAGGAACTGCAGCACCGCGCGGCGGCCGGGCTCATCGAGGGTCGCGAGCTCCTCCTCGACCATGGCGACCATGGGGGCGACCTGCGCGGCCACCTCTGCCGTGGAGCGCTCCACGGCCCGCACTGTCATGCGGCGGCGGTCCTCGGGATGGGGTTCACGCACCACGTGCCCCGCCCGGACCAGCCGGTCCACCATGGCCGTGGCCGATGCCGTGGTGATGTGCAGCGCCCGCGCCAGCTCCGTGGGGCCCATGGGGCGGCGCATCAGAAGGGCCATGGCCGAGAAGTCCGTCTCCTTCAGGCCCATGATCCGCTGCAGCTGGTGGTCGATCTCGTGGTTGAGCGTGATCACCCGGCGCAGAGCACGGGCCTCGGGCCCGGCGGCCAGCAACCCCGCGGCACTCTGCGCCATGCTCCACCTCGCGTCACCGATAACTAGACAATCTAGTAAGCATCATGCTGTACGGGCGGGAGCCGTGTCCAACGCCACGGGACCCGCCCGCGAGGCGGCACTCACCCCAGACGGCGCAGCGCGCTCATCACGGACGCCCCGTAGCCGCCACCGAAGCGGATCGCGTGGATGAGCAGCGGAGGCAGCTGGTACCACGGCACCCGCTCATGCCAGCCGTCCGCGAGGGGGTGGGCGTCGTCGTACGCGGCGAAGCACTCGCGGCCGAAGCCACCGAAGAGCTGCATCATGGCAAGGTCGTACTCGCGGTGGCCGTAGAACGAGGACGGGTCGATCAGCCAGTTGCCCCCGGAGGCGTCCACCAAGCGGTTGCCGGCCCAGAGATCACCGTGCAGCAGGCTCGGGGACTCGGGCGGACCTGCCAGCTCGGCCGCCCGCGGAGCCAGCGACTCCAGCAGCGCCGACGCCGCCGGGTCCAGGTTCCCGGCGTCCACGGCCTGCCGCAGGAGGGGCTCGATCCGCCGCTCCAGCAGGAAGTCCGCCCAGTCGTCCGTGGGGGTGAGGTCCACCGGCGCGGATCCGATGCGCTCCGGCAGCTCCGGGCCCAGCCAGCCCACGTGCGGAGCGGGAGCCGCGTGGACCGCCGCGAGCCCGATGCCGAGGCTGCGTTCGGTGGCCCGGTCCGGAGCCCCGTGCGCCTCCTCGATCCACTCCAGCGCCAGGGCCTCCTCCGACACGAAGCGCACGGCCGGAACGCTGATCTCCTCGGGTGCCACTGCCCGCAGCTTCTCCAGGGCCGCGGCCTCCAGGGGAAGCACCCCGGAGGCCGGATTCCGCATGGTCTTGGCGAAGACCGGACCGTCGCCGGTCTCCAGCCGGAAGGCGTTGGCACCGTCCCCGCCGCTCAGGCTGCGGGCACCGCTCACCCCCAGTGCGCTCACGAGGTCCGGGGGTAGCTGGTCGAGAGGTGCCATGAATCCTGTCTAGCACCGGTCGTGAACGGGCACCACTCATCGCTCAACTCGGGACTGCTGCACGGTGGGGTGACATCCGATCTGGCTTGCCCGCCGGGTGGCCTGGAAGGATGGGCACCATGCCCGCCCCATATCCCCGAGAGTGCCGCGAAGACGTCGTTCGTGTGGGGCGCGCCCACGAGGATGGCATCACGCTCGCGCAGATCGCTCGTGAATTCGGCGTTCACGAGATGACTCTCCACAAATGGCTACGCCAAACCGATATCGAGGACGGCAACCGTTCCAGAAGAACCCCCGAGGAGTCCTCAGAGCTGCGCGACGCGCGCAGGAGCATCCGGCTTCTTGAGCAGGAGAACGAGGCCCTGGGCCGCGCGGCTGCGTACCTGTCCCAGGCGAACCTGCCGTCAAAAGGCTCTACCCCCGCAAGCGGCAGGTACCCCCACCGCTCGTGAGAGAGCCCGCCGTCAACGGGATTCCCGTCGCGGTGTCCTTGCGGGTTTTGAAGCTCTCCCGCCAGCCCTACTACCGGTGGCTGAAACACCAGGTCACCGCCTCGGAACTAATCGAGGCATACCGCGCGAACGCCTTGTTCGATGCCCACCGCGATGACCCCGAGTTCGGATCCCGGTTCGTGGTCACAGAAGCCCACGCGGCCGGCGAGGCGATGTGTGAGCGGACCGCGTGGCGGATCTGCCGAGACAACGAGTGGTGGTCGGTCTTCGGGAAGAAACGAGGGAAGAACGGCAAGCGCCCCGGCCCTCCCGTTCACGAGGACCTCGTGAAGCGAGACTTCACCGCGGATGACCTCAACGAGCTCTGGTTCACCGACATCACGGAACACTGAACTGATGAGGGAAAACTCTATCTCTGCGCGATCAAGGACGCATTCTCCGGGCGGATCGTGGGCTACTCCATCGACCCCCGGATGAAGGCCCACCTCGCGGTGAACGCACTGGTCAATGCGGCCACGCGGCGCGATGACGTGGCCGGTTGCATCGTCCATTCCGATCGGGGCTCCCAGGGCGTCAGTCTGGCCTACTCTGATGCGCTGATCGCCGCTGGTGTGAGCGCCTCGGTGGGCACGGTCGGGGATTCCTACGACAATGCCTTAGCCGAGACAGTCAACGGGCTCTACAAAGCCGAACTCATCCACGCGAAACGGGTGTGGGAGTCCACCGAGGCGGTGGAAGTGGCCGCGATGGGCTGGGTCCACTGGTGGAACACGACCCGGCTGCACGAGGCCCTCGGGTACGCCACTCCGGTCGAGACGGAAACCGCCTACCCTCACAACCACGACGCAGCGCCCGTTGCGTTATAACCACGGAACGAAACCCAGGGCGCTTCACTCGCGGCTTGACACTACAACTGTCACCTCACCGTGCAGCAGCCCCACACCATGCGTAGACGACCGGTCGGGGTCGGGGGTGCATTAGCGTGAGTCATGAGCGGGCTCTGCTTTCTCGCGGATGGGTTGTTGAGGAACTTCCATCCTGCGGGGTAGAGCCCGCTCGTCTCACATCACCCCACCACTCGTGCCAAGAACCTCATGCCCCACAACAACTAGATGTACTGTCTCAGCCACTCGGGCAGGTTCGGATCGTCGACCGCCCAGGATGCCTCGGACGTCTCGCCGCGCTGCCAAGTGCTCTCATCGCCATCGAAGAACTTGAAGCGGTTGCACTTGTACTTGACGACGGTGTCGCCTTCGAGCCGGTACTCGTTCCAGTAGTAGTTCTGCTTGCCGTACCCGCTCCACTCGTTCGTGGTGTAGATCGTCGTCATGCGGCCGAGTGTAGTCACGCCGCGAGCGCGGTTGTCTGCTGGTGCGCGATGAGTCGGCGCTGGGCCTTGGCCACGCCATTGACAGTCCAGGGGAGGCCGGTAGCCGTGGTGTGCCCCTCGGCGTTGAGCGCGGCAGCCGCAGCGGCGAGGGTGCGCGTGCTCCGCAGCGCCAGCAGCCGGTCGCCCGTGGCCGGGGGCAGCACCGACACGCGGCCCATGTGTCGCCCCTGACGCTTGGCGGCTTGCATCGCCGCGCTGGTGCGTTCACCGATCACCCGGCGCTCCCACTGGGCTACCGACATCATCACATTGGCCACAAGCTCGCCGGTCGGTGTGCTGGTGTCCACTCCCAGATCAATGGCGACGAGCGCCCAGCCGCGTGAGCGGGCCAGCTCCAGCACGCGAGCGAAGCGAAGCGGGAGCCGCGTGGACCGCCGCGAGCCCGATGCCGAAGCTGCGTTCGGTGGCCCGATCCGGCGCCCCGTGCGCCTCCTCGATCCACTCCAGCGCCAGAGCCTCCTCCGACACGAAGCACACGGCTGGGACAAGGACCTCCTCGGGTGCCACTGCCCGCAGCTTCTCCAGGGCCGCGGCCTCCAGGGGAAGCACCCCGGAGGCCGGATTCCGCATGGTCTTGGCGAAGACCGGACCGTCGCCGGTCTCCAGCCGGAAGGCGTTGGCACCGTCCCCGCCGCTCAGGCTGCGGGCACCGCTCACCCCCAGTGCGCTCACGAGGTCACGGGGGAGCTGCTCCACAAGTTCCATGACTCCTGTCTAGCACCTGCCTCCGTCCCGCTGGGACCGGCCCCGCCCACCGCGTCGGGACCAGGCCCACCCTCCCGCGGGCCGGGCCGCGCGCACACTTGTGCCCGACGGCCGGGACGGGTGGGGGCTCGCGCGGCCCGGCGCGGCAGTGCTGCGAACCTTGTGCCGGCTAGCAGCGCCAGGTTGCCGCCAGGCGAACTCGGAGTGACAGATGACCCACGATGCTGTTTGCCAGCCCGTCACGACGACCCTCCACGATGATTACCTGTGAGTACATCCCTGCCCGCTGGTCGCGGAGCCCCGCCGTCCGCCAGCCATCCTCCTGCCACGGTCCGGCGACGACGCCGCTGGAACGCCAAGCAAGTAGCCCTGGCGTTCGCTCTGATCGTCCCCAATCTCCTGCTGCTGGCCGTGTTCACCTACCGGCCGCTGATCGACAACATCCGGTTGTCCTTCTACAGCTGGAACATCTCCTCGCCCAAGGCCACGTTCATCGGCCTGGACAACTACGTCGAGTGGTTCAAGGACCCCGTCAGCTGGCAGATCCTCTGGAACACTGTGGTGTTCACGGGGTTCGCGGTGGTGGGGTCCATGGTCCTCGGGCTCGCACTCGCACTGCTGCTGGACCAGAAGCTCAGGGCACGTGGCTTCGTCCGCTCCTTCGTGTTCGCGCCGTACGTGATCTCCGGTGCGGCCGTGGGCGTGGCGTTCCAGTTCGTCTTCGACCCCAGCTACGGGCTGGTGCAGGACCTGCTGCGCCGGGTGGGCCTGGAGTCCCCCAACTTCTACCAGGAGCCGGGCTGGGCCCTGTTCATGATCACGGTCACCTACGTGTGGAAGAACCTGGGCTACACCTTCGTGATCTACCTGGCCGCGCTGCAGGCGCGCCGCACCGACCTGGACGAGGCCGCCGAGATCGACGGCACACCGGCCTGGCGCCGCTTCTGGCGGATCACGCTGCCCCAGCTGCGGCCCACCACGTTCTTCCTGTCCATCACCGTGCTGCTGAACTCGTTCCAGGTCTTCGACATCATCCAGGTCATGACCGGCGGCGGGCCCTTCGGCACGTCCACCACCACGATGGTCTACCAGGTCTACCAGGAGACGTTCGTCAACAACCGGGCGGGCTACGGCGCCGCGGTCGCCACCATCATGTTCCTGATCGTCCTGGTGATCACCGCCGTTCAGGTGCGCTTCCAAGAGCGGAGTGAGCAGTTCTCATGAAGATGTCCCGCATTTTCGGCTACCTGGCCATGGCGTTCGCCTTCGCGGTCGTGGCGGTTCCGGTGTACTTCATCATCATCACGTCGCTCAAGGAGCACTCGGACATCTACTCCGACCCCATCACGTGGTGGCCCAACCCCTTTGCGCCGGAGAACTACCGCTACGTCTTCGAGACGGTCAACTTCGGCCAGTACCTGCGCAACTCGATCATCATCACCACGGTCCTGACCGTGATCGAGGTGGTGCTGGGCGTGCTCACCGCCTACGCCTTCGCGTTCCTCGAGTTCCCGGGCCGGAAGGTGCTGTTCCTGTTCGTCATCGCGTCGCTCATGGTGCCGAGCCAGATCACGATCATCTCCAACTACGCGCTCGTGGCGGAACTGGGCTGGCGCAACACGTTCCAGGGCATCATCATCCCCCTGGCCGGGGTGGCCTTCGGGACGTTCCTCATGCGCAACCACTTCCTGAGCCTGCCCCGCGAGGTCATGGAGGCCGCGGAGATGGACGGCACGGGGTTCCTGCGCAAGCTGTTCCGCGTGGTGCTGCCCATGTCCTGGCCCACGCTGATCGCCTTCATCCTCATCACCGTGGTGACCGAGTGGAACCAGTACCTGTGGCCGTTCCTGATGTCCGACACGGACGCCGTGGCCCCGCTGCCCATCGGCCTCACCCAGCTGCAGAACAACGAGGGCCTGAGCAACTGGGGCCCGGTCATGGCCGGGACGGTCATCGCGACCATCCCCATGATCATCGTGTTCATCCTGCTGCAGCGCCACATGATCAAGGGTCTGACCGCGGGCGCGGTCAAGGGCTGACCCTCCACACACCACCCTCCAGCACATCCACCACCTCCTGAAGGAAGAAGCACACATGGAACTCTCACGTCGTCATGCCCTCGGCCTGCTGGGCCTCGGAACCGCCGCCGTGGCCCTGTCCGGCTGCGCCGGCACCGGGGGCGGAAGCTCCTCCGGCGGACAGGAGGCCTCCGGCCCGCTGCAGTTCTGGTCCAACCACCCCGCCAGCTCCAAGAGCCTGGAGCAGAAGCTCATCGACGCGTGGAACTCGGCCAACCCCGACACTCCGGCCGAGCTGATCGACGGCGGTGCCGACTACGAAGAGGTGGCGCAGAAGGTCAACGCCGCCCTGGCCGGCGGGGACCTCCCGGACGTGTTCGTGGCGTCGGACGTGAACTGGTTCAACTTCGCCCTGAACGAGGCCGTGACCCCGCTGGACGACCTGTGGCAGAAGGCCGGGATCGACTCCAGCACCTACGTGGACACGCTGCGCGAGGACTACAACTTCAACGACAAGCACTACTGCGCGCCGTACGCCCGCTCCACCTGCATCATGTACTTCAACAAGGACATGATGCGGAAGGCCGGCCTGCCCACGGACCGCGGGCCCCGCACGTGGGAGGAGTTCGCGCAGTGGGCGCCCCAGCTGGTCAAGGCCAACGGCGGCAAACCGGCGCTGATCCTCCCGGACGGTGCCAACTACATGGACTGGTACTTCCAGGGCATGATCTGGACGTTCGGGGGCGCCTACTCCCGCGACTGGACCGCCACCTTCACGGAGGAGAACTCCATCAAGGCCGGCGAGTACCTCAAGAAGCACGTGGCGGAGGGGCACATCAAGATCGTCCAGGACGGGGCCAACGACTTCGGGATCGGCAACGGCGCGGCGCTGCTGGAGTCCACGGGCTCCCTGGGTGGCCTCAAGGAGGCCGCGAAGTTCGACTTCTACACCACCTACCTGCCCGGCCCGAAGCCCGGCTGCGCCACCGGTGGCGCAGGCCTGGCGATCCCCAACGGCATCAGCGACGAGCGCAAGCTCACCGCCGCCAAGTTCATCGACTTCATGACGAACACCGACAACACGATCACGTTCACCCAGGCCACCGGCTACATGCCGGTGCGCAAGGACGCCATGGAGAAGCCCGAGGAGAAGAAGTTCCTCGAGGAGAACCCCAATGCGATGACCGCGATCAAGCAGCTGAACGAGAACACCCAGCCGCAGGACGCGGCCCGTGTGTTCGTCTCCGGCGGTGGCCAGCGGATCGGCGGCGGCCTGGACCGCATCACGTTCGGTGGCGAGGACGTCAAGACCGTCTTCCAGCAGCTGCAGGACGAGACCCAGAAGATCATCGACTCGGACATCAAGCCCAAGCTGTGATCCACCGCGGGTGGCGGCCCCTCTCGGGGCTGCCACCCGCGGCCCGATCCGAACGGCGCCCGCACCGCTTAACACCACGGTGAGCCCGCGGCGACCACCGCGCTGCGGCACCGAGTTCGTCACCACTGTCACCACCCAAGAGCCCGAGGAGCACCATGGCCACCGTCGAGTACAAGCACGCATCACGCATCTTCGATCCGGGCAAGCCGCCGGCGGTGTCCCAGCTCGATCTCAGCATCCGTGACGGTGAGCTCCTGGTCCTCGTGGGCCCCTCCGGCAGCGGCAAGTCCACGGCCATGCGGATGCTCGCCGGCCTCGAGCCCGTGGACGAGGGCTCCGTGTTCATCGACGGCCGCGACGTCACGGGCACCCGGGCCCGCGACCGTGACGTGGCCATGGTGTTCCAGTCCTACGCCCTGTACCCCAACATGACCGCGCGGCAGAACATGTCCTTCGCGCTGGAGAACGAGAAGCTGGACCGCGCCGAGATCGAGCAGCGGGTGGAGCGCGCCGCCGCCATGCTGGAGCTCGGGCCCCTCATGGACAAGCGTCCCGCGGCCATGTCCGGGGGACAGCGGCAGCGTGTGGCCATGGGCCGCTCGATCGTGCGCAACCCCAAGGTGTGGTGCATGGACGAGCCGCTGTCCAACCTGGATGCCACGCTGCGCGTGTCCACCCGCGCCCAGATCGCGGACCTCCAGCGGGAGCTGGGGGTCACCACCATCTACGTGACCCACGACCAGGTCGAGGCCATGACCATGGGCGACCGCGTGGCCGTGCTGCGCGACGGTCAGCTGCAGCAGGTGGCCGATCCGATCCACCTCTACGAGCACCCCGCAAACGTGTTCGTGGCTCGCTTCATCGGGTCGCCGGCGATGACCATCATGCACGACGTCCCCGTCCGGGACGGCCACGCGGTCCTCGACGCCGCGAGCGGGCTGCGGGTGCCCGTGCCGGCCGAGTTCTCGGCGCACGTGCGGGACACCGTGACCGTGGGTGTCCGTCCGGAGTCGTGGGAGATCACGGGCGAGGGTGACGCACCGGGGACCCCCGCTCTGCCCCTGCGGGTCCACCTGGTGGAGAAGCTCGGCTCCGAGGCGTTCATCCACTGCGTGCTGCCGGGCACCTCGGACCCCGGGACCGAGGACGCCCGCGCCATGCGGCTGGAGAAGGGCCGCGCCACCGTCCGCGCGGACAAGTTCCTGCAGATGGAGGCTGGATCCACGATCCACGTGCGGCCGAACGCCCGGGAGACGTGCTTCTTCGACCCCGCCTCCGGCGAGAACCTGGAGGTCGTGGTCGGCCGCTGACCACGCGTGTGTCCCCCGGGGTCCGACCCCGGGGACACGCCGTCCCGGGCCGTGTGTTTTTCACGGCGCGGGGCCCTCGTGCTACCGTCTCACCCACCAAAGGATCATGAGACCCGGCGAAAAGCTCTGGCTGGCCGGGCGGCAACCCTCCTGCTGTAGTGGGGTGCCCCAGATGACGATCCGGCCGCCGCGCAACCGCGTGGCTGGCAAGTACGGCGCACGGGGTCCACCTCCGGCGTCCTACCGCCGGAGGTTTTCTCATATGCCCGTCACACCGCCGACCGCCCGCGCCGAGGACAGGCCGCAGCTCGTGGCCGCGGCCCGCGCCGCGGACGAGCCCGTTTACGCGTCAGGCGCCCACCCCGCCGGCTCAGCCGTTCCCGTGGGCCCCGCCTCCTCGACGGGCGGGCACGATCCTGCGGGTGCCAGCCGCCCCAGTGGCGTTCCCACGGCGGCCACCTGCCGCGCGGGCGCACCCGCCGCCCCAGCGCCCAGCCCGGACTCGTCCGAGCCGTCCTGCTCCGAACCGCCCGCGCGCACGTCCTGGCTGGTGCGCCGCCCCCGGCGCTCCACGCTCGTCTCCTTCGAGGTGTTCCCGCCCCGCCCCACCGCGGACCCGGACACCGTGTGGCGCAGCATCGACGCCATGGCCCAGGCCGGGCCCGACTTCTTCTCCGTCACGCACGGACACTCGGGTGGTCGTGGTGTGTCCCGCGAGGCGCTGCGCCATCTGCGCCGCACCACCAGGACCCCCGTGATGGCCCACTTCACGTGCGGTGGCACCGACCGCGCGGGGCTGGAGCGTTCGGTGGAGCAGCTGCTGGACGACGGCGTCCGCGACCTCCTCGCGCTGCGCGGGGACCCGCCCCTGGGCGCCGGGCAGTGGCGGACCCCGCCCGGGGGGATCGGCCGGGCCTCGGAGCTGGTGCGGCTCATCCGGGACGTCGAGCGGCGTCGTTTCGGGGACGGGTTCCGCCCCGGGACGCGGCCGCTGTCCGTGTCGGTGGCGTGCTACCCGTCCCCCGCCCGGGGGCGTGACCCCGAGGCGGATCTCGCGTCCCTGTGGGAGAAGCAGGAGGCCGGGGCGGACTACGCGATCACGCAGGTGCTCTACGAGCCCGAGGACTACGCGTCGTTCCTGGAGCGGGCGCGCTCCGAGGGGATCCACATCCCGGTGGTCGCGGGTCTCATGCCCCTGACCAACCCGAAACGGTTGCAGCGGATGACGGAGATCACCGGAGTGCCCGTTCCCGAGCGGCTCACCCGGTTCCTCACCTCGGGCTCCCCCGAGGAGCTGCGGCACCGGGGCACCGCGGCCACGCTGTCGCTGATCGACGACCTCCTGGACCTGGGCTGCGCAGGCTTCCACCTGTACACGTTCAACCGCCCGGACGCGGCGCTCACCATCCTGGAGCACCTGCGCGTCCGGGATGCGGCCCGCGAGTACCGGGGCCGCAGCCCCGCGGCCTGACCGTGCGGCGTCGTGCGCACCGCCCACCGCAGAGCCGCACGCGCGGCTCTGCCCACGCGCGCTGGAGCACGTGCCCCGGTACGCCCGCCGCGCCCGTCACGCCCAGTGACCCCGTACAGCGCCGTCGCCGGCCCACCCGCGACGCGGCTGCCTCACACCCTTTTCACGTCACCACACCAACCCCTACAAGGAGAGATCATGACCGTCACGAATCCCACCCCCCTGCCCAGCGCCACGATCCTGGGCTACCCGCGCATCGGCCCGGACCGGGAACTCAAGCGGGCCCTCGAGGCCTACTGGGCGGAGCCCGCACGGCACCCGGCCCAGACCGTCCTGGACACTCTCGGCGACCTCCGGGAGCGCACGACCCTCAGGCTGCGCGAACTGGGGCTCACGCAGGACACCGCCGTGCCCTCCGAGGGCTTCGCCGTGGACCACGTCCTGGACACCGCGCTCGCCCTGGGTGCCGTGCCGGCCCGGTTCCGGGCGGAGGGCCTCCTCCCCGCCGCGCCGGACACCGAGCGCGGGATCGAGCTGATCACGGCCCTGTCCCGGGGGACGGACGATCTGGAGCCGCTGGAGCTGACCAAGTGGTTCGACACCAACTACCACTACTACGTCCCCGAGCTCGATCCGGGCACCGCCCTGCGGGCGCACCCGGAGAGCCTGGTCTCCCGGTACCGGGACACCCTGCGGCGCACCGGCGTGCGGACCCGCCCCGTGCTGGTGGGTCCCGTGACCTTCCTGCTGCTCTCGCGCCCGGAGACCCCCGCGGCCCACGGCGCGCGGGTGGACCCCCTGGCAGGGCTCGACGACGTCCTGGCCCAGTACGTCTCGATCCTCAGCTCTCTGCACGCGGCCGGTGTGCCGTGGGTGCAGCTGGACGAGCCCGCCCTCGCCGCGGACGGCTGGGGTGCGTCCCGCGAACGGATCCTCTCCGCGGTGACCACCGCGTACACGCGGCTGACCGCCCTGTCGGACCACCCCTCGGTGCTGGTGACCGTGGGCTACGGGGACGCCGGGCAGGACGCCCACCTCGCGCTGGCCCGCACGGGCGTGGACGCCCTCGCCGTGGACCTCGACCGCGGGGCCGTCCCCACCCGGGCCGCGCTCGAGGCGTGGGGCGAGCGGCCGGTGGTGGGCGGCGTCGTGGGCGGACGCACCGTGTGGCGCACGAACCTGGCGGGCGCCACGGACACCCTGCACCGGTTGCGTGCCGCGGGCCGCGGCCCCGTGGCGGTGGGCACGGCGACGCCGCTGCTGCACGTCCCGCACGACGTCACCCGGGAGACCGAACTGGACCCGGACGTGCGCAGCTGGGTGGCGTTCGCGGACCAGAAGGTGAGCGAGGTCGTCGAGCTGGCGCGCGGCGTCGAGCACGGCTGGGACTCGATTGCGCAGACCCTGGAGACCGACACCCGCATCCGCGAGGCCCGGGCCGCCCACCCCGCGACGCGCCGCCCCGAGATCCGCGAGCGCACCGCGGCCGTCTCCCCGGAGGACCGATGGCGCCCCTCAGCGGCTGAACGCCGGGCGGCGCAGCAGGAGCGGCTGAGGCTGCCGCTGCTGCCCACCACGACCATCGGCTCCTTCCCGCAGACCGCCGAGATCCGGGCGGCCCGCGCCGCCCACCGGGCGGGTCGCCTGGACGGCGCCGCCTACTGGGAGGCCATCCGGTCCGAGATCGCCCGCGCGGTGCGCGCCCAGGAGGAGCTGGGGCTGGACGTGCTGGTGCACGGAGAGGCGGAGCGCAACGACATGGTGCAGTACTTCGCGGAGTCCCTGGAGGGTTTCGCGACCACCCGCCACGGCTGGGTGCAGTCCTACGGCTCGCGGTGCACACGCCCGTCCATCCTGTTCGGGGACGTCTCCCGGCGCGTGCCCATCACCGTGGACTGGACGCGCTACGCGGCCTCGCTCACCGACCGTCCTGTGAAGGGCATGCTCACGGGTCCGGTCACGATTCTCGCGTGGTCCTTCGTGCGGGACGACGTCCCCGCGGCCGAGGTGGCCGATCAGGTGGCGCTGGCCCTGCGGGACGAGATCACCGACCTCGAAGCCGCCGGCACCGCCGTGGTGCAGGTGGACGAGCCCGCCCTGCGGGAGCTGCTGCCGCTGCGCGAGGCGGACCGTCCGGCCTACCTGGAGTGGTCCGTGGGCGCGTTCCGGCTGGCCACGGGTGCCGCCGCCGCGGACACGCAAATTCACACCCACCTCTGCTACTCCGAGTTCGAGACCGTGCTGGATGCGATCGAGGGTCTGGACGCGGACGTCACCACGCTGGAGGCCTCCCGCTCCGGCTCGGGCATCGTGGACGGTCTCGCCGCCGCGGACTTCCCGAGGGACGTGGGACCCGGTGTGTGGGACATCCACTCCCCGCGCGTGCCCTCCTTCGAGGAGGTGGCTCGCAGGGTGCGCCGTGCCGCCCACGCCATTGGCGCGGAGCGCGTGTGGGTCAACCCGGACTGCGGGCTCAAGACCCGTGGCTGGCCCGAGACCGAGGCAGCACTCGACCGCCTCGTGACCGCCGCGGTGTCCGTGCGCACGGAGCTCGAGCGGGAGGACCACGACGCCCGCGTCGGCGCGGGGCCCGTCCTTAGTTCAGCGGGCGCCGCCTGAGCCAGGAGACGGTGATTCCGGAACCACGGACCGCCCACGCCGCGCAAAACGCACGGCGCGGGCGGTCCGGCATGTTCGGGGCGGCGCATTCGGGCTCCGTGACGAGCCGTGGCATCCTCTGTCCGCCGGTCCTCACGGCGCGGCACCCGCCAGCCCGCAGACCGTCAACCCGTCAGACTGCCAGCCAGTCAGCCCGTGGGCGGCAGGGCCTCCGCCGGGACGGCCCGCTGGCGCACCAGCGCGGAGAGGTCGATGATCCGGTCCACGTCCTCCTCCTCGAACAGCACCTCCGGCCCGGACCAGGCGATGTCCGTGAAGGGCGGTTCGTAGAGCCGCTCCGGCTCCATGGCCCCGTTGCGGGTGAGCTCGTCGATCACCCGTTCGATGAACCGGATCTGCTCCACGGTGTGGGTGGAGCGGTTGAGGTACTCCGCGAACAGCGTGGACACCTCAGCCCGTTCCATGCCCACGAGCTTGCGGATGAGCAGGCCCATGCCCTGGTTCCGCTCGGCGGCGTCCCGCAGGGCGTCCCGGTCCCCCACCCCGTGCTCGATCATCATCTCCTCGAGGCTCTTGAGGTCCGCGGCCGTGAGCGGCTTGTTGCGGCGCAGCCGCTCGATGGCCACGTGGTCCAGGTGCTGGGTGAGGAACGCCCGGGCCTTCTGCTCGAAACGTGCCAGATCCGTGCCGGGAGCACGGGGGTGCAGCTCCACATCCCGGATCTCCTCCAGGGTGTCCTGGAAGTCGGTGTACACGGGATTGCGCCGGGTCTTCTCGATCAGCGCCACCAGCCCGCGGACGCGCTGGCGCAGCACGTCCAGCATGGGCAGGGTGACGTCCTGCCACCACTCGTCCCCGGCAGCGGCCTCGAGGATCTCGAGCTGCTTCTGGACGGCCGGGATCTTGTCCTTGCCCCGCAGCTGCTCCGCGATCTCCTGGATCCTGGCCCGGTAGCCCTCCCCCGCGGCGTCGTCCCCGTCCAGCAGCGCCACCTGGTGGCGCAGCACCAGCAGGTCGAAGCTCTTGGCGTCCACGTCCGGGTCCTGCTCGCTGGACGGCAACCCTGCGAGGTTGTCCATGACGTCCTGGGCGGAGGACTCGTCCAGCGCCTGCCACGCCTCGGGCCGGGCAAAGCGTTCCACGAGCCGCAGGTGCGGGCGTACCAGCACGTTCTCGCGGTTCATGCCCAGCACGTACCGCTGCACCGACGACGCCGTGTCCTCCCGCAGCTGCCGCACGTCACCGGCCAGGTTGCCGCGCTTGGCCTGCGCGTCGATCCCGCAGATCATCCGCACGCGGTGCTCCACGATGCGCTGGCTCAGGGACTTGGGCACGGAGCCCTTGGGCTCTGGGAGGTCCTGGTTGAAGAAGTCCAGGTTCCCGCAGCAGTCGAAGACCAGGAAGTCCTCCTTGTCCCGCCCCGGGCCGAAGAGGTCCGGGCGCAACCGGGTGCCGCGGCCGATCATCTGCCAGAACTTGGTCTTGGAACGCACCGGTTTGAAGAACACCAGGTTCACCACGTCCGGGACGTCCACGCCGGTGTCCAGCATGTCCACGGAGATGGCGATGTGCGGTTCCCTCTCCGGATCGCTGAAGTCGTCGATCAGGGACTGCGCATGGCGGCTGCCGTGGGTGATCGCGCTGGCGAAGCGGCCTCCGTAGCCGGGGTACTGGGCGTCGAAGCGTTCCTGGATGAAATCCGCGTGGCGCTGGTTGCGGGCGAAGATGATCGTCTTGCCCAGCCGGTCCCCGTTGGCCACCCGGTGCCCGGACTCCATGACCGCGGCCAGCACCTTGTCCACGGTGTCCGTGTTGAAGAGCACCCGGTTGATCTCCTCCGAGGAGACCTCGTCCGGGATCTCGCCCTCGCCCCAGTCGAGCTCGTCCCAGCGCTCCCGTTCTTCCTCGGTGCGCTCGTGGTAGCGCATGCCGCGGCGGATGAACCCGGTGCCGATCTCCTTGCCGCGCGGTGGCACGAGCTTGCCGTCCGCCACGGCCTCCTCCAGGGTGTACGCGTCCGTGGGGACGCCGTCCTCCAGGGCGAAGAGTTGATAGGTGTTGTGGTCGATGTCGTCCTTGGGCGTGGCGGTGAGGCCCAGCAGCAGGGAGTCGAAGTGCTCGAAGATGGCCCGGTACTTCTGGTACACGGAGCGGTGCGCCTCGTCCACGATCACCAGGTCGAAGAACCCCGGACCGAAGCGCCGCACCCCACCCTCGTTCTCGTGGATCAGGTTCAGCATGGTGGGGTACGTGGAGAGGTACACGCGCCCGGCGCCGGGGCGTTCGTCCACCAGGTTCACGGACGCGGTGTCCGTGAGCAGCTCCGCGAAGGCACGCTTGGCCTGGCGCACCAGGGCGGTGCGGTCCGCGAGGAACAGCACGTTCTTCGCCCAGTTATGCTCCTGCAGCTGCTTCACCAGGGCAATGGCCGTGCGGGTCTTGCCGGAGCCCGTGGCCATGACCAGCAGGGCCGCGCGCTGCTTCCGGTCGAAGGCATCGTCCACCGCGCGGATCGCTCGGGTCTGGTAGGGGCGCTCGAAGCCCGCGATGCTCTCGTCGATCGGCGCCTGCGCCAGGGCCGCGCGGGTGCCCCGCCGCTGGATGGCGAGTTCCAGCTCGTCCCGGGTGTAGAAGCCCTGGACGCGGCGCGGCGGGTAGCCGGCGGCGTCGTCCCAGATCTCGTGCTCGTAGCCGTTGGACAGGAAGATCACCGGACGACGCCCGTGCTCGCATTCCAGGGCGTCCGCGTAGAGCTTGGCCTGGTGCTGGCCGTCGCGCAGGCTCACGTGGCTGGCCTTGGCCTCCACAATGGCCAGGGGGCGGCCGTCCGTGCCCCACAGCACGTAGTCCACGCGGCCCGTACCGGAAGCGGTGGGCATCCCGGACACGGTGAACTCCCGGTCCCGGGGATCGGAGAGCTCCCACCCGGCCTCGAAGAGCAGGGTGTCGATGTTGGTCGCGCGGGTCTCGGCCTCGTTCAGGTCGCGGTCGTCGCGTGCAACAGGGACCTCCCTCCCGGCGCGAACGGCGGCCTGCAGCTCCGCGATGGTGGCCTGCTGCTGGGCGGCGAGGTCGTCCCGCTCCTTGAGCAGTTTTTGGTACTTGGCGTCCTGGTCCTTGAACTTCTGCGCAAGCTGCACCACCTGCTCGCGGGTCAGGGGCGCGGCCTGTGCGGCCACCTGAGGGTCGAACACCGCGTGCGGGTCCACGGTGTCCGGGTGGCGGGTGTAGCGCAGCGCCGCCCAGATCATCACGTGGTGCAGTTCCTTGAGGACCGGCAACGACTGCTGCCGAGAAATCGGCCCGGTCCGGTGCACAGCGGTATTGCCGTTCTTGCGGATCAGGTTCAGCTTGGCCTGGATCGCCGGGCCCGTGACGGCCACGAAGGCGGAGTCGTTCGTGCGGGCCGCCAGGTCCGAGGCGTAGGCCTCCCGCAGGTTCTCCATGTCGAACAGGAACCCCACGAGCACCTCAATGGCGCGGCGGCTGTAAAAGCACGCGGACCGCGGGTCGCTCATCACGTAGGACTCCGCCCGCGCGCAGTCCTCGTAGAGCTCCGGCCACTCGGCCCTCAAGAAATCGAAGTTGCCCACGCGCCCTCCCCGGCTCTATGCGTTTGGAACGACCCTACAGTTCGCCCGAGAACGCCCGCGACTGCAAGGACGCGAACAGCTCCTCGTCCTTCTCCAGCGCCCGCTCCACGAGAGCGCGCTGCGCGTTGATCTGCTCGACGCGGGCGGCGAACTCCTGCTGGACGGCGAGAGGCGGGATCGGAAGAGAAACGTCCCCAAGGATTTTCTGGTTAATCTTAAAAGTACCGTTCGTCGTTCTCGCACCCGCTTCTATCTGTTGCCGGACTACTCGCTGACCCCACAGTGCCGCCAAGTAAGGTGGACGAATTTTGTCAGCATCTAAACGGCAGGCAATCATGGTGTCCGGGAAGACGACCTGATCGTCGTCCGACTGGGGGAACACCCCCTGGCCCACCAGGTCGATATTTCCATTCCCCCGACATACCAAGAAGTCTTGCTTTCGCACACGAACATTCTCCTCGGGTATTCGGTCGAACATCGCTGCCCGTCGTGATGTAGGGTCGAACCTCCCATGTGTAATTGCACCAAGAGTCAGCACCTGCGCCCCAAATTCACCGCTGTTCGAAGGGGACAAACCATTGCGGAAGTTTTGGACGAGATCGCCGAATCGCATTTTCTGCGGTTCCGAGGAGACTGATAAATCGAGAAAAACTGACTGAGTAAGTTCATCAAGGAGAGCGAGGGAGGCACGGCGCTTCGTGCGGATCGCGTCAGCCTGATCCAGGATCCCCGCGATCCTCCGCTGCTCATCTAGTGGGGGTACAGGTATCATCAAAGAGGCAACGACGTTCCGAGTAATTCCTTTAATCGTCGCGCCCCGCGCCTGATCCGCGAGCGACCGAGCCGACAATTTCAAAAAATGGCGGATATAATTGGGGGAGATCCCGGTATGGGGTATGACTCCAGTAAGGTCCTGGCTGATTGCGGTTGCTCGATCCAATAACGCAACCTTCCCAACCGACGTCCTGGTTACCAGTACTAGTGCGCCCGCCTCAACAATGTTAGTTGCAGACTTCTGCACTGCTTCAGTCGTTATCCAAAACCGGGAAGAGATATCCCCCGAATCGTCGATGTCCGCACCTGTAATCCAAGGTATATGTCCGCCGTAATACTCGGCCACGGAACGGCTGGGCGTTCCTCCCGACACGAACGTAGCAACATCTCCCAGCTTCATACGTGTCATCGAAGATCCGCCTTCAATGACGCCAGCGAGTGCTCAATCATCTGATTGAGACGCTCGATATCATCAACGATCTCCGTAGGGCTACGGTGTTCTACTTCCTCCTGTACCACTTCGCGGTACCGGTTCAACGACAGGTCGTACCCCTGCTCCGCGATCTCCTCCTTGGGGACCACGAAGGACTGCTCTGTGCGCGCGCGACCCAGCTCGGCGGCGTTGCCCGACACGAACAAGCGGTAGTGCTCGCGAACGTCCGGGAGGTCATTCGCGTCCACAGGGGTGCGCTTGTCGTCCAGGGAGTAACCGTCCGCGCGGACGTCGTAGAACCACACGTTGTCGGTGCCGCCACTGTCCGTCTTGGTGAACAGCAGGATGGCCGTGGACACCCCCGCGTAGGGCTTGAAGACGCCCGAGGGGAGCTTGATCACCGCGTCCAGCTTCTGCTCCTCCACGAGCATGCGGCGCAGGTCCTTGTGCGCCTTGGAGGAACCGAACAGCACCCCGTCCGGAACGATCACGGCAGCACGCCCGCCGGTCTCCAGCATCTCCAGGAACAGGGCCAGGAAGAGCAGCTCGGTCTTCTTGGTCTTGATGGTCTTCAGCAGCGTCTGGGAGGTGGCCCCGTAGTCCAGGGAGCCCGCGAACGGCGGGTTGGCCAGGATCAGGCTGTACGTGGCGTCGTTGCGGGAAACCTCCGCCAGGGAGTCCCGGTACCGGATGTCCGCAGAACCGATGCCGTGCATCAGCATGTTCATGCTCGCAATGCGCAGCATGGTGGAGTCGAAGTCGTAGCCATGGAACATGCCCGAGCCGTAGTGAGCCCGCTTCTTCGGGTCGGAAAACAGGGTCTCGTCGTGCTCCCGCAGGTACTCGGACGCGGACACCAGGAACCCCGCCGTGCCGCACGCGGGGTCGCAGATGGTGTCCTCCGCGTTCGGCTCGGTGAGATCCACCATGAGGTCGATGATGTGCCGGGGCGTGCGGAACTGCCCATTCACACCGGCCGAGGCCAGCTTGGACAGCAGATATTCGTAGAGGTCCCCGTTGGTGTCCTGGCGCAGGTCCAACTGGTCCAGCAGGTCGATGACCTTGTGCAGCAGAGCCGGCGTGGGGATGGTGAACCGGGCGTCCCGCATGTGCTCCGTGTAGGCGCTCTCGCCACCCAGACGCCGGAGTAAGGGGAACACCCCGCGGTCCATCAACTCGTAAGCGGTGGCCGGGTCCTGGTTCTTGAGATGACTCCACCGCAGCTTCTGCTCATCCCCGGGGCCGAAGATGGGGTCCTCCGGGGTGCGCCCGGTACGGCTGGCCTTACGGTCGATGAGCTCCTGCTCCTGGTCCAGGCGCTTGATGTAGAGCAGGTAGGTGATCTGCTCGATCACCTCCAGCGGATTGGAGATGCCACCCGTCCAGAACGTGTTCCACACTCGGTCGATCTTCGACTTGAACTCACCCGTAATCACTCCGTCAGGCTACCCGGAGGAATGGGCAAGCACATGGGGAGACGCGCACTCGGAGACATTGCGTGCGAACTGGCACGCCCAGAAAAGACGATGGACCTCACGGGCTCCGCTGCCAGCGCCGGCCTCCCGGGGGAGCAGACCGGAAATGGTGTGTTAAATGCGGGGAGGCCCCACCTGGTCCACTCGGTGTGAGTGGTCCTGGTGAGGCCTCAACCCTTCCATGTTGATTCCGGCGGTGACTTACTCTCCCACACCCTACCGAGTGCAGTACCATCAGCGCTGTGGGTCTTAGCTACCGGGTTCGGGATGGGACCGGGCGTTTCCCCCACGCTATAACCACCGGAAACCTGTACCCCACCCCTGGTGGGGGAAACCTGGTTTCCCGTTGTCTACGGGAACAATATTCTGTTGCCAACCACACGACCCGGACCACCCTCACCGGAACACGCCACCCGGCCCCTGCCGGCCCAGGCTCTCCGGCCCGGGTTGCGTGTCCCCCGTGGGGTTGGGGTTGTTGGTGGTCAACCACATAGTGAACGCGAACACCACACTTGATGACTGTTTGTGTGTGTATAAGTCTTCGGTGTATTAGTACCAGTCAGCTCCACGCCTTGCAACGCTTCCACACCTGGCCTATCAACCCAGTCGTCTACTGGGCACCTCACACCCCTCAAAGGAGGCTAGGAAATCTCATCTCGGAGCAAGCTTCCCGCTTAGATGCTTTCAGCGGTTATCAATCCCGAACGTAGCTAATCAGCGATGCTCCTGGCGGAACAACTGACATACCAGAGGTTCGTCCGTCCCGGTCCTCTCGTACTAAGGACAGGCCTCCACAAATTTCCAACGCACGCAGCGGATAGGGACCGAACTGTCTCACGACGTTCTGAACCCAGCTCGCGTACCGCTTTAATGGGCGAACAGCCCAACCCTTGGGACCAACTCCAGCCCCAGGATGCGACGAGCCGACATCGAGGTGCCAAACCATGCCGTCGATATGGACTCTTGGGCAAGATCAGCCTGTTATCCCCGAGGTACCTTTTATCCGTTGAGCGACGGCCATTCCACAATGTACCGCCGGATCACTAGTCCCGACTTTCGTCCCTGCTCGAGCTGTCACTCTCACAGTCAAGCTCCCTTGTGCACTTACACTCAACACCTGATTGCCGACCAGGCTGAGGGAACCTTTGGGCGCCTCCGTTACTCTTTAGGAGGCAACCGCCCCAGTTAAACTACCCATCAGGCACTGTCCCTGACCCGGATCACGGGCCGAAGTTAGATGTCCAGAGTGACCAGAGTGGTATTTCAACAACGACTCCACCACCACTAGCGTGATAGCTTCACAGTCTCCCACCTATCCTACACAAGCCACACCGAACACCAATACCAAACTATAGTAAAGGTCTCGGGGTCTTTCCGTCCTGCTGCGCGAAACGAGCATCTTTACTCGTACTGCAATTTCGCCGAGTTCATGGTTGAGACAGTAGGGAAGTCGTTACTCCATTCGTGCAGGTCGGAACTTACCCGACAAGGAATTTCGCTACCTTAGGATGGTTATAGTTACCACCGCCGTTTACTGGGGCTTAAATTCTCCGCTTCGACCCAAGGGTCTAACAGGTCCTCTTAACCTTCCAGCACCGGGCAGGAGTCAGTCCGTATACATCGTCTTACGACTTCGCACGGACCTGTGTTTTTGATAAACAGTCGCTTCCCCCTAGCCTCTGCGACCCCACCCAGCTCACACAGCACGTGTGCTCACCAGGCAGGGCCCCCCTTCTCCCGAAGTTACGGGGGCATTTTGCCGAGTTCCTTAACCATGATTCTCTCGAACGCCTTAGTATTCTCTACCTGATCACCTGTGTCGGTTTGGGGTACGGGCGACTAGAACCTCACGTCGATGCTTTTCTTGGCAGCATAGGATCACCGAATTCCCTCACCTAAGAGAGTCCCATCACATCTCAGGCACACAACCCGCGGATTTACCAACGGGTCACCCTACATGCTTAGACCAGGACAACCATCGCCTGGCTCGGCTACCTTCCTGCGTCACACCTGTTAACACGTTTACCTCCCCGGATCAGGTCCCACGCTCCCCACACACCCCGCGACCCACAAGGGGCCACGGTCGTGGTGGTTCGGGTGGTTAGTATCCCCGGTTCAGTAGGGTCGGTTCTTCGTCGGTACGGGAATATCAACCCGTTGTCCATCGACTACGCCTGTCGGCCTCGCCTTAGGTCCCGACTCACCCAGGGCAGATTAGCTTGACCCTGGAACCCTTGATCATCCGGCGGACGGGTTTCTCACCCGTCTATCGCTACTCATGCCTGCATTCTCACTCGTTGAGGTTCCACCACTGGGTCACCCCGCAGCTTCACTACCCCAACGACGCTCCCCTACCCACAACACCACCTCAACCACAAACGGCTCAGCTATACGGTGTCATGCCACAACTTCGGCGGTGTACTTGAGCCCCGCTACATTATCGGCGCGGAATCACTTGACCAGTGAGCTATTACGCACTCTTTCAAGGGTGGCTGCTTCTAAGCCAACCTCCTGGTTGTCTAAGCAACTCCACATCCTTTCCCACTTAGCACACGCTTAGGGGCCTTAGTTGATGGTCTGGGCTGTTTCCCTTTCGACTATGAAGCTTATCCCCCACAGTCTCACTGCCACGCTCAACTTGACTGGCATTCGGAGTTTGGTTGACGTCAGTAACCTTGTAGGGCCCCTCAGCCATCCAGTAGCTCTACCTCCAGCAAGCAACACGCAACGCTGCACCTAAATGCATTTCGGGGAGAACCAGCTATCACGGAGTTTGATTGGCCTTTCACCCCTACCCACAGCTCATCCCCTCCATTTTCAACTGAAGTGGGTTCGGTCCTCCACGCGCTCTTACACGCGCTTCAACCTGGCCATGGGTAGATCACTCCGCTTCGGGTCTAGATCACGCCACTCACAACGCCCTATTCAGACTCGCTTTCGCTACGACTACCCCACACGGGTTAATCTCGCGACGTAACACTAACTCGCAGGCTCATTCTTCAAAAGGCACGCTGTCACCCCAAAAGGCTCCAACGGCTTGTAAGCACACGGTTTCAGGTACTATTTCACTCCCCTCCCGGGGTACTTTTCACCATTCCCTCACGGTACTGATCCGCTATCGGTCATCAGGAAGTATTCAGGCTTACCAGGTGGTCCTGGCAGATTCACACGAGATTTCACGGGCCCCGTGCTACTCGGGAGAACGTCACACCACGACAATGACAGTTTCGTCTACGGGACTCACACCCCCTACGGTCTGGCACTCACCACCAGTTCGACTACCACCACGCCACAGCGCCCAGGGTGGCGACCCCAGGAACAACGCATCCCACAACCCCGATCATGCAACCCTCGCCAGGTATCACACACAACCGGTTTAGCCACCATCCGCTTTCGCTCGCCACTACTCACGGAATCACTGTTGTTTTCTCTTCCTATGGGTACTGAGATGTTTCACTTCCCCACGTTCCTCCTCGCACCCTATGAATTCAGATACGAGTGACTACGCATAACACGCAGCCGGGTTACCCCATTCGGAGACCCTCGGATCACAGCTCGTTTATCAGCTCCCCGAGGCTTATCGCAGATTTCCACGTCCTTCATCAGCTCCTGATGCCAAGGCATCCACCGTGTGCTCGTAACAACTTATACGCCACACAACACAAATAAATCATCAAAGAACACACCACACACCCCAACAGGGTGCGCGGCGTCAAAGATGCTCGCGTCCACTATGTAGTTGACAAACAACAACCCACCAACACCACACCCACCCCAGAACACTCCAGGGCTTCGTGGTGCTGCGGGAAACCAACCAACACCAGCGTGTTGATCGACAACCCAACAATGTGCCACCACACCACCACCCCAACACCACCACCAGAACTCGTGTCCGGTCGTGTTCCCGTGTCAGGGAGCAGCGTGTCCGCTTGCTGATATTCCACCCATGAGCATCAACCACACCCCCACCACAACGATGAGGATCGTGGGCGCCGGCCACACGGCCAGCCACTGTGCTCCTTAGAAAGGAGGTGATCCAGCCGCACCTTCCGGTACGGCTACCTTGTTACGACTTAGTCCCAATCGCCAGTCCCACCTTCGACGGCTCCCCCCACAAGGGTTAGGCCACCGGCTTCGGGTGTTACCAACTTTCGTGACTTGACGGGCGGTGTGTACAAGGCCCGGGAACGTATTCACCGCAGCGTTGCTGATCTGCGATTACTAGCGACTCCGACTTCACGTGGTCGAGTTGCAGACCACGATCCGAACTGAGACCAGCTTTTTGGGATTAGCTCCACCTCGCGGCATCGCAACCCATTGTACTGGCCATTGTAGCATGCGTGAAGCCCAAGACATAAGGGGCATGATGATTTGACGTCATCCCCACCTTCCTCCGAGTTGACCCCGGCAGTCTCCTATGAGTCCCCACCATCACGTGCTGGCAACATAGAACGAGGGTTGCGCTCGTTGCGGGACTTAACCCAACATCTCACGACACGAGCTGACGACAACCATGCACCACCTGTACACCAGCCCCACAAGGGGGAAAGACCATCTCTGGCCCGGTCCGGTGTATGTCAAGCCTTGGTAAGGTTCTTCGCGTTGCATCGAATTAATCCGCATGCTCCGCCGCTTGTGCGGGCCCCCGTCAATTCCTTTGAGTTTTAGCCTTGCGGCCGTACTCCCCAGGCGGGGCACTTAATGCGTTAGCTACGGCGCGGAAAACGTGGAATGTTCCCCACACCTAGTGCCCAACGTTTACGGCATGGACTACCAGGGTATCTAATCCTGTTCGCTCCCCATGCTTTCGCTCCTCAGCGTCAGTAACAGCCCAGAGACCTGCCTTCGCCATCGGTGTTCCTCCTGATATCTGCGCATTTCACCGCTACACCAGGAATTCCAGTCTCCCCTACTGCACTCAAGTCTGCCCGTACCCACTGCACACCCGGGGTTAAGCCCCGGGCTTTCACAGCAGACGCGACAAACCGCCTACGAGCTCTTTACGCCCAATAATTCCGGACAACGCTTGCGCCCTACGTATTACCGCGGCTGCTGGCACGTAGTTAGCCGGCGCTTCTTCTGCACGTACCGTCACTTTCGCTTCTTCCGTGCTGAAAGAGGTTTACAACCCGAAGGCCGTCATCCCTCACGCGGCGTCGCTGCATCAGGCTTCCGCCCATTGTGCAATATTCCCCACTGCTGCCTCCCGTAGGAGTCTGGGCCGTGTCTCAGTCCCAGTGTGGCCGGTCACCCTCTCAGGCCGGCTACCCGTCGTCGCCTTGGTGAGCCATTACCCCACCAACAAGCTGATAGGCCGTGAGCCCATCCAAAACCAGTAAAACCCTTTCCACACACCACCATGCGGTGACATGTCATATCCAGTATTAGACCCAGTTTCCTAGGCTTATCCCAGAGTCAAGGGCAGGTTACTCACGTATTACTCACCCGTTCGCCACTCATCCACCCAGTGCAAGCACCAAGCTTCAGCGTTCGACTTGCATGTGTTAAGCACGCCGCCAGCGTTCGTCCTGAGCCAGGATCAAACTCTCCGTCAAAAAATTCAACAGAAACCACCCACCACGCGAAGCGCGGTACGATGGGATCCCAGCTGACACCCAACACCCCCAGGAAACGGGAAAACACCTGAAAAGGCATCGGGCCATCAACCAAAAATTTAAAACTTCTGGTATCAACAAACTAGACACACTATTGAGTTGACAAACAACACACCACATCTAAACCCTGATCTAGGGCTTTGGATTGGAAGTTTTGTGTTGCCGCGATTTGGAAGCTCTTGTGCTGTCCTGTTGGCAACTCGACTAGCTTATCCGTTCCTCATCCGGTCCGCAACTCCGCGTTCTCACGCGGTTGGTTCCTGTGGAGGAAGGGGGCTGGTCGACCGTCCAGGCCAGCTCTCGGCTGTCCGTCCTTGCGGCGACTCGGAATACATTACACACGGCCGCTGACCTGCGCAAAACGGCGTTTGCCCTGCCCAGTGGGGCTCCCTTGCTGGGGCGCAACCTCCCCCGCCGGCGCGTGGTCCCGTGCCAGCGGCACTGGGGCCGCCGAGTTCGTCAGTTGCGCAGCAAGTTCTTGCGCACCTTGCCCGTGGCCGTGCGGGGCAGCTCGTCGCTGAAGGTCACGGTGTCCGGCACTTTGAATCCGCTGAGCTGCGATCGCACGTGTTCACGCAGCTCGTCCTCCGTGACCTGGGAGCCGCCTGCACGCACCACGTGGGCCACGGGCCGTTCCCCCCACTTCTCGTGGGCCACCCCCACCACGGCCACGTCCAGAACGTCCGGGTGGGAGTAGAGCGCCTGCTCCACCTCGATCGAGGAGATGTTCTCGCCTCCGGAGATGATCACGTCCTTCGCGCGGTCCGTGAGCTGGATGTACCCGTTCGGGTGCATCACCCCGAGGTCCCCGGTGTGGAACCAGCCGCCCCGGAACGCCTCGCGTGTGGTCTCTGGATCCCTGTAGTAGCCGATCATCACGTTGTTCCCCCGGAGCACGACCTCCCCGAGCGACTCCCCGTCTGCGGGGACGTCCTGCATGTCGGGATCCACGATCCGAGCAGATTCCGCCTGGATCATGGCAACTCCCTGCCGGGACATCTGCCGCGCCCGGTCTGAGGCGGACAGGGACCGCCACTGCTCCTGGGGCTCGCAGATGGTGATGGGGCCGAACACCTCGGTGAGCCCGTACACGTGGACCACCTCGAAACTGGCGGTCTCCAGGCGCTCGATGATGCTCGGCGCGGGCGGGGCTCCCGCCGTGGTGATGCGGATGGGACGTTCCAGGGGGTGCGCCTGTTCCGCGTCCACGATCACCGAGCACACCGCCGGGGCGCCGCACAGGTGGGTGATGCCCTCCTGGTCGAATGCCTGCCAGATGGCGTCCGGGCGCACCGCTCGCAGACACACGTGCGTACCGCCGGCGGCCGTCACGGCCCACGTGGTGCACCACCCGTTGCAGTGGAACATGGGCAGGGTCCACAGGTACCGGGTCTCGCCTGTGAAACCGTTGTGGAACACCTCACCCAGATTGTTCAGGTACGCCCCCCGGTGGGAGTACAGCACTCCCTTGGGCCTGCCCGTGGTGCCCGAGGTGTAGTTCAGGGTGATGGGCGTGTTCTCGTCCGCCACGGCCCAGCGCACTGCCCCGCCGGCGGTGCCCTCGGTCTGGGGCGGAGCCGATGGCGTGCCGTCCAGGAACTCCTCGAACGTGGGCACGCCCGCTCCCGCCCCGTCCCGCACGGCCGGCAGACCCGCCTGGTCGTCGGGAATCTGCACCAGTGCGACCCCGGCACGGTCCGCGAGCGCCTCGGCCACGGTCTCCAGCGCTGAGACGTCCGCGAGGACCACGCGGGCCCCGCAGTGCTCGAGGATGTAGTTCAGTTCCCGAGCGCTCAACCGCGGGTTGAGCGGCACCAGCACGGCCCCGGCCGCGGGCACCGCGTAGTGCGCCATGAGCGCGGCAGGCACATTGGGGGCCACCATGGCCACGGTGGGCCAGTCCCGCTGCAGGAGATCCACCCCCTGGAACTCCTCGCTGGTCGACGACGCCGCTCGGGACGTTCCCTCCGCCGGGTCCTCCTCCCGTCGGTACCCCTCGGGTCCGGGGGATTCCGCCCCGGTCACCAGGGGCAGCAGCGCCGTGGCGAAGCGCCGCACGTCCCGTTGGAACTCCCGGTAGGTCCACTCCCGGGACCCGTGCACGACCGCACGGCGATCAGGGAAGACCTCCGCGCTGCGCTCCAGGAAGCGCAAGGGAGTCATGGGCTCGTTGTTGGCGAACATGATGCTCCTGAGGAGTCGGCGATCGGGACACACCCCGCCGGGTCACTTGTAGGCGGAGATCCCCGTGACGGACTTGCCGATGATGAGCGCCTGAACCGTCTCGGTGCCCTCGTACGTGTGGATGGCCTCGATGTCCGCGAAGTGCCGTGCCACGCGGTTCTCCATGAGGATGCCGTTGCCGCCCAGTAGATCCCGGGCGTTCATGGCCACCTGGCGCGCGGTGCGCGTGGCGGTGTACTTGGCCAGCGAGGCCTGCGGACCGCTGAGCGTCCCGGCCTCCTCCTTGCGGGCCATGGCCATCACGAGGGTCTGGATCTGGGTGAGCTCGCTGAGCATGCGGGTGAGCCGTTCCTGCACGATCTGCGATGCGGCCAGCGGGCGCCCGAACTGGTGGCGCTGCTTGGCGTAGTGCACCGCGGTCTCGTAGCACGCCTGGGCGTGGCCCACCGCGGCCCAGGCCACCCCGATGCGGGTGGCGAACAGCACAGCGGAGGTGTCCCGGAAGCTCTTGGCGTGCGGCAGGACGTTCTCCGTGGGCACGAAGACGTTCTCGAGCGTGATCTCGGCCTGGTGGATGGCCCGCAGGGCCAGCTTGGCCTTCATGGTGGTGCCCGTGTAGCCCTCCGACTCCTGGGGGACCACGAACCCGTGGACGGCGCCGTCCTCGTCGCTGCGTGCCCACACCACGGTGATCCCGCCCATGGATCCGTTGCCGATCCACTTCTTGGCGCCGTTGAGGATGTATCCGCCCTCCACAGGGGTGGCCTTGCTCTCGAGCCCGATGGAGTCGGAGCCGTGGGCCGGCTCGGTCAGCGCGAACGCACCGAGGAGCTTGCCAGTGGCCATGTCCGGCAGCCAGCGCTGCTTCTGCTCGTCGCTGCCACACAAGGCGATCGAGCGCATGGCCAGCCCGCCCTGGACACCGGACACCGTGGAGATGGAGCCGTCGCCGCGCGAGAGCTCCATGGCCACCAGACCAGCGGCCATCTTGGACATGGGGGGCATGCCGGGCACGTCCACGCCGTCGCGGAGCAGGTCGAGCTCGCCCATGCGGCGCACGAGGTCGAGGTTGTACTCGCCGCGGTCCCAGTACTCGGCGATGACGGGCAGGACGTCCTCCTGCACGAAGGTCCTGGCCCGCAGCTGGTGCGCGCGGTCCTCCTCCGTGATGTCCTCGAAGATCCCGGCCTCGTCCGTGGCCAGGGGCTCGTTGAGGTCGTAGTGCGGCTCCAGCGTGCCCGTGGGGAAGTCCTCCGGGTGGCTGATGGTGATGCCAGTGGTCTCCGTGCTGTCCTTGCTCATGGTGACTCCTCAGTCCTTCTGGAAAGTGCTACTGCTGGGCGGCGTCGAACCGGGCGCCCCGGACGCGCTCGGCGGCGCCGCAGCGGTCCAGGTACGGGGTGATGCCACCCAGGTGGAACGGGTAGTTGGCGCCCAGGATCATGCACAGGTCGATGTCCCGGGCGGTGGCGACAACGCCCTCGTCCAACATGTGGCCGATCTCGTCCGCGAGGGCATCCTGCGCGCGCGTGAGCAGCTCGCCGTCCGCGCCGTCACCGGACTGTGCGGCGACGCCGCTGTCCCGGCGGGTGCGTTCGAGGGCCTCGTGCGCACCCTCGGAGAGGTAGGTCTCGGACGTCTCGCCGCGCGCCGGCAGGGTGTTCTTGAGGCCGGCCTCCGCCACGGCGTCGAGCCACGGGGAGAGGGTGAACCGGTCCGGGTAGGCGTCGTTCATGGTGTGGGTGATGTGCACCAGCACCGCGGGACCCACGAAGTCCAGCAGCTGCAGCGGGGTCATGGGCAGACCCATGGGATCCAGGGCGTGGTCCACGGCCTGCGGGTCTCCCCCGGCATCCATGGCGCGGCCGATCTCGTCGAACATGCGGGTGAGCACGCGGTTGACCACGAAGCTCGGGGCGTCCTCCACCCGCACCGCGATCCGTCGCAGCTTTGCGGCGAGGTCGAACGCGGTGGCCAGGGTGGAGTCGTCAGTCTTCTCGCCGGCAACGATCTCGAGCAGCGGGGTGACCTCCACCGGATTGAACACGTGGAAGCCCACGAGCCGCTCGGGGTGCTGGAGGTCCCGGCCCATGGCCGTGATGGACAGCGAAGAGGTGTTCGTGGCGAGGATCGCGTCCTCCTTGATGACGGGCTCCCACTGCGCGAAGACCTGGCGCTTGACGTCCAACTCCTCGAAGACCGCCTCGATGACGAAGTCCGCGTCCGCGAGGTCCTCCGGGCTCCGGGCGCCCGTGATGAGCACGCCGAGCTGCTCGGCCTGCTCCTCCGTCATGCGACCCTTCTTGGCCTGGGCCGTGAACCGGTCCCGAGTGCGCTGCACACCGGCGGCCAGCCGCTCGTCGTCCAGGTCCGTCATGACCACCGGAATGCGGGCACCCTGCGCGATGAGGGACGCCAGCTGACCCGCCATGAGACCCGCGCCGATCACGGCTGCCTTCTTGATCTCCCGCACGGGAGCGTCCGGGACGTTGGCGGCCTGCTTGCTGCGGGCGCTCACGAGCTCGAACGCGTAGAGAGAGGCGCGCGCGGGCTCCGACTGCACGATGGTCTTGAACGCCTCGACCGCGGCCTCCGCGTTCTCCAGGCGGGAGTCGGTGCGGGCGCGGCCCACGAGCTCGATGGCGGCCACGGGGCCGGGAGCGGCGCCGTGCCAGGCCTGCTCCGCCTTGGCGGCAGCCTTCTGCACCGCGGCGTCCCAGGTCTGGGCGTCGTCCGTGGTGCGGCGGGGCTCGTGCTTGCCCTCGAGGGCCTCGACCACCCAGTCCTGCCAGGATGTGTCCCACTGCTCCGTGCCGGGGGCGCCCTCGAGCACGGCGTCCACGAGCCCGATCTCCGCGGCCTTGGCCGGGTTGAGGTTCTTGCCGCGCATGGAGTCGGTCACGATGATGTTCAGCGCCGCCTCCGCTCCCACGAGGTGCGGCAGGAGGTAGACGCCGCCCCAGCCCGGGAAGAAGCCCAGGTGGCACTCCGGAAGACCCATGGGGGCCTTGCCGGAGGTGGAGAGACGGTAGTCGGTGTGCAGCGCGAGCTCCAAGCCGCCACCCAGGGCCACTCCCGTGATGAGCGAGAACGTGGGCACGTCCATCTCCGCGAGCACCCCGAAGGCGTCGTGGCCGGAGCCGACGTACTCGTCCGACGTGCCGCTCAGCTGCGCCGCACGAATCTCCTTGAGGTTGGCACCGGCCCCGAAGGACTTCTGGTTGCCCGTGACGACCACCGCCTCCACCTGCGCGGTGTCAATCGCGGAGAGCTCCCGCTGCAGATCGCGCATGGCCTGGGAGCCCCAGATCACGAGACCGTTGGGGTCCGTGGAGTCCAGGCTGACCAGGGCGATGGGCTTCTCACGTCCCGGCAGCACCGGGGTGGTCACGGTGATGGTCACGGTGGACGGGAAGGACTGTTCGCTCACGCGGGGCTCCTGTGTGGGTTGGAGAGGTGGTGTGGACCACAGTGTTTGGGGCTCAGTCTGCCCTGAGACGCAGTCTCACGTCAAGATATTCGGTACCACCCGCCTCGCACCGCCGCCGCATCCGTCACCGCCTGGAGAGAACGCCCAGGCCTACCCAGCGGCACCGGGCCGAGGAGGACCCCGGCCCGGTCGGTGGCGGCACGGGCAGGTCTACGCGGACCCGGAGTCCGCACGACCCGCGGACCGGCCCCCCAGGGCCTCGTAGACCGAGCGCGCGGTGCGCTCGGCCACGGCGGCCGGGTCCTCGCCCTGCGGCACGACCACGACGACCGGCGCCGGTGCCGGGAAAGGTGGCGCCGCGGCGTCGTCGAACCGCACGGTGAGATCCGGCGGTAGGAAGGTGAGGTCCACGGGATGCGCCACGAAGGCACGACCCACCCCGAACACACCGCACAGCCACGCGATCCGCTGACTCAGGACCCCCACCAGCTGCTCGCCGTGCGCCGGGCGGGGAGCACGCAGCCAGGTGCGCAGGCAGGCGTTGTGCACCGCCACCGTGGCCGCGGCGAGCGCCACCGCGGTGACTCTGCGGTCCGGGGACTGGGGCAGCACCCGGCGCAGGAACGCGTGGAAGACGCGTTCGTAGCGGGAGGACATGGCGATCTCCCGGTCCCGGAGGGATTCCACGCGCTGCAGCAGGTCGTGCCGAGCCACAGCGCGGTCCCGGTGGTCGAGGTGGTGGCGGAACACCAGCTGTGCGCCCTCCGTGAGGCCGGCCTGGAGCGACTGCCCCGGGCGGCGCAGCAGCAGCTCCAGCTGCTGCAGGGTGGCGGCGTGGTCCGCGAAGACCATGTCCTCCTTGCTGCCGTACTTGCGGAAGAACGTGGCCCGGCTGATGCCCGCCGCTTGGGCAAGCTGCTCCACGGTGGTCTCCGTGTACCCGTGATCCGCCAGCATGCGGATGGAGCGCGTGACCACATCCACCCCCGCTCCGTGCGTCTCGCTCATCTGGGCCTCCTCGGCAGCACCATGGGTCTTCTGGCACGAGACTAGCGGCAATGAGACGGAGTCGCACGGGAGCACGACGCCGCACGGCCGGCTCCGGCGCGCACCGGACCCCGGCCGCATGACACCTTCTGCCTGCCCCGGCCCCGCGAGGAGTGGGTGAGGAGCCCTGACCTCAGCAGCGGTGCTCTCGACCCATCCGCGCCCTGCCGCGACCCTGCTCCCGCCACGCCGCCGCGGCAGGTGCGGGACGCGCGCGGTGGCCCGACACGCCGGGGCCGCGCGCGGATCCGTCGCGCCCCGTCCAGCCTGGGCGCCGGGCCGGGGGGCACGGCCGCGACACCCGTGGGGTGCGAACCCCCTGGAACGTCCCGCGTGGCGAGTGACCTGGGCTATACTTCCGAGTGTTCCGAGCCACAAGATCGGCAACCTGACCACCGGACGTCGGCACATCCATCCGTACTCCCGGAAGCTGGTTTCATCGGCTCTCGTCTTGTTCTATTTCGCTTTCGAGGAGGCGAGATGCGCATCTCCCGCATTTCCAAAACTCTCGGTGTCGCCGCAGCTGCGACCCTGGCCCTGACCGCCTGCGGCGGCGGCGGCGACTCCAACAGCTCCGGCGAGGCCGGCGACGGCAACGCGATCATCACCGCGGACTCCGTGGAGCCCCAGAACCCGCTGGTTCCCACCAACACCACCGAGACCGGCGGTGGCGTGGTCGTCCAGCAGATCTTCAACGGCCTGGTGACCTACGACTCCGAGGGCAAGACCCAGAACGACCTCGCCGAGTCCATCGAGTCCGAGGACAAGCAGACCTGGACCATCAAGATCAAGCCGGACATGAAGTTCACCAACGGTGAGGCCATCACTGCCCAGAGCTTCGTGGACTCCTGGAACTACGGCGCCGCGGCCAAGAACGCCCAGGGCACCTCGAGCTTCTTCGAGCCGATCGAGGGCTACGAGAAGGTCTCCGCCGAGGGCAGCAAGGACGACAAGATGTCCGGGCTGAAGGTCGTGGACGACACCACCTTCACCGTCAAGCTGGTCTCCCCGCAGTCGGACTTCGAGCAGCGCCTGGGTTACACCGCCTTCGCCCCGATGCCCTCCTCCGCCTTCAAGGACATGAAGGCCTTCGGCGAGAACCCCGTGGGCTACGGCCCGTACAAGATGGCCAAGGACGGCGCCTGGCAGCACAACTCCGCCATCGAGCTGGTGAAGAACGAGGACTACAAGGGCCCGGAGGCCGCCAAGAACGGCGGCATCACCTTCAAGCTCTACCAGAACCCGGACACGGCCTACCAGGACCTGATCTCCAACAACCTGGACGTGCTGCAGCAGGTGCCCACCGGGGCACTGGGCAACTACAAGTCCGACCTGGGCGACCGCTACTCCGACAAGCCCTACGCCGGCATCCAGACCATCGCCGTTCCGGAGTACCAGGACAACTGGAAGGGCGAGGCCGGCAAGCTGCGCCGCCAGGCCCTCTCCATGTCCATCAACCGTGAAGAGATCACCAAGGTGATCTTCAACGAGACGCGCCTGCCCGCCACCGACTTCACCGCCCCCACCATCGAGGGCTACCAGGAGGACCTGCCGAACTCGGAGAACACCAAGTTCGACGCGGAGAAGGCCAAGGAGCTCTGGGCCAAGGCCGAGAAGATCCAGCCCTACAACAAGTCCCAGAAGCTGACCATCGCCTACAACGCCGATGCCGGCGGACACAAGGAGTGGGTTGACGCGGTCGCCAACCAGATCAAGAACAACCTGGGCATCGAGGTGGAGGGCAAGTCCTACTCCACCTTCAAGGAGCTGCGCACGGACGCCAAGGCCGGGAAGCTGACCGGCGCCACCCGCTCAGGCTGGCAGGCCGACTACCCGTCCATGTACAACTTCATGGGCCCCACCTTCTCCAAGGGCGCATCCTCCAACGACTCCCGCTACGACAACCCGGAGTTCGAGGCCAAGCTGAACGAGGGTCTCGAGGCCAAGAGCACCGAGGACGGGGTGAAGAAGTTCCAGGAGGCCGATTCCATGCTGCTTGAGGACCTCCCCTCGATCCCGCTCTGGTACAACCAGGCCAACACCGCGTGGTCCGAGAACGTCTCGGGCGTGGGCACCGGCTGGGACGGCGTTCCCGAGTACTACAAGGTCGAGAAGACCGCGAACTGATCTTCTGACCCCCTAAAGCACACGGAGCAGGGAGGCGCGTGACTTTGGCGCCTCCCTGTCCCCGTGTTCCAGAGAGGAGCGACTCTTGGCCTGGTATCTGGTCAAAAGACTTCTGCAGCTGATCCCCGTGTTCTTCGGAGCCACGCTGCTGGTCTACTTCCTGGTCTTCATGACCCCCGGTGATCCGCTGGACGCGCTGTGCGGGGACAAGGGCTGCACGCCCGGTGTCGCCGCCGCGCTGACCGAGCAGTACCACCTGAACGACCCGTTCTTCGTCCAGTACTTCAGCTACATCGGCGGTCTGCTGACCGGTGACCTGGGCGTGAACTTCTCCGGACGCGAGATCAGTGAGGTGCTCGCGGACGCGTTCCCGGCGACCGTCCGACTCGCGATCATCGCGCTGGTCTTCGAGGCGATCTTCGGCATCACCTTCGGCCTGTACGCCGGGCTGAAGAAGGGCGGCTGGTTCGACTCGACCGTCCTGGTGCTCTCCCTCGTGGTCATCGCCGTCCCGATCTTCGTGCTCGGCTTCGTGATGCAGTACTTCGTGGGCGTCAAGTGGGGGCTCGCGAAACCCACGGTCTCCGGCGCCGCGGACTGGAGCGACCTGATCCTGCCGGGCATCGTGCTGGGCCTGGTCTCCTTCGCCCAGGTGCTGCGCCTGACCCGCACCGCCGTGGCGGAGAACGCCAGCGCGGACTACGTGCGCACCGCAACGGCCAAGGGCCTGACCCGCGGCCGTGTGATCCGGGTGCACATCCTGCGCAACTCGATGATCCCCGTGGCCACCTTCCTGGGCATGGACCTGGGAGCTCTGATGGGCGGCGCGATCGTCACCGAGGGCATCTTCAACGTCCCCGGCATCGGCAATCAGCTGTACAAGGCCCTGACCCTCGGGGACGCACCCATGGTCGTCTCCGTGGTGTCCGTGATGGTCATCATCTTCTGCGTGGCCAATCTGCTGGTTGACCTCCTCTACGCCTGGCTCGACCCGAGGATCCGTTATGCCTGAGAACAACTTCGAGAACAACGACTCCGCGGGCCGGGACCTGAACCCCGAGGCCCGTTCCCACGAGGCCGCCGCCCGGGAGATCCGGGAGACCGCCGACGCCCCGGCCGGCTCCCACCAGAAGGACCTGGGTGGGCTGAGCACCGGCGTCATGATGGAGCACTTCGTCGCGGACGTCGCGCAGACTCCCGTGGCGGCCACGGACTCCCGCTCGGCCGAGGGCGCGCCCGTGAGCCTGTGGCGCGATGCCTGGCGGCAGCTGCGGAAGAAGCCCACCTTCATCATCGCGGCGCTGCTGATCGTCCTGGTGATCGTGGTGGCCCTCTTCCCGCAGCTGTTCTGGACCGAAGACCCCTCCGCGGCCTCGACCCAGTGCCTGCTCGAGAACTCCAACGGCAAGGCCACCCCGGGGCACCCCATGGGCTTCACCGCCCAGGGCTGCGACGTGTACTCGCGCGTGATCGCCGGAACCCGGGCCTCGCTGATGGTGGGCCTGTTCACGACCATCGGTGTGGTCATCATCGGCGGCATCATCGGTGCCCTGGCCGGCTACTTCGGCGGCTGGCTCGACGCGATCCTCGCGCGACTGGGTGACATCTTCTTCGCCCTGCCCCTGATCCTGGGGGCACTTGTGGTCATGCAGCTGCCGTTCTTCAAGGCCAACCGCGGGGTCTGGACCCTGGTGGTGGTGCTGGTGCTCTTCGGCTGGCCACAGATCGCGCGCATCATGCGCGGGGCGGTGGTCGAGGTGCGCAACGCGGACTACGTGGTCAGCGCCCGCTCCCTGGGCGTCTCCTCGTTCGGCATCCTGGTGCGCCACATCATCCCGAACGCCATGGCACCGGTGATCGTGATCGCCACGATCTCGCTGGGCACGTTCATCGTGGCCGAGTCCACCCTGTCCTACCTCGGCATCGGCCTCCCGGCCAGCACCATGAGCTGGGGCAACGACATCTCGGACGCGAAGGACGCCTTCCGCTCGAACCCGATGCCCGTATTTTGGCCCGGCCTGGCACTCTCGCTGACCGTCCTGAGCTTCATCATGCTCGGGGACGCGCTGCGTGACGCGCTGGATCCCAAGGCCCGGAAGAAGTGATGAACATGTCTGAGGAGAAGAACCGTCCCCTGCTGGAGGTCCGCGATCTCGGGATCGCGTTCACCACCGCCACGGGCGAGGTGCAGGCCGTCGAGGACTCGAACTTCACCGTGATGCCCGGGGAGACCGTGGCCATCGTGGGTGAGTCCGGCTCGGGCAAGTCCACGTCGGCCCTGGCCGCGATCGGGTTGCTGCCCGCCAACGGCCGCGTGAACTCGGGTCAGATCATCTTCGACGGCGAGGACATCACGCACGCCAGCGAGAAGCGCAAGGTCAAGCTGCGCGGCAGCCAGATCGGCATGGTTCCGCAGGATCCGATGTCCAACCTCAACCCCGTGTGGAAGGTGGGCTTCCAGGTCCGGGAGACGCTCAAGGCCAACGGGCTGCCAGCGAAGGACGAGGACGTCGCCCGGGTGCTGAGCCAGGCCGGTCTGCCGGACGCGGAGAAGCGCGCGAAGCAGTACCCGCACGAGTTCTCCGGTGGCATGCGCCAGCGAGCCCTGATCTCGATCGGGCTCTCGTGCCAGCCGCGGCTGCTGATCGCGGACGAGCCCACCTCGGCCCTGGACGTCACGGTGCAGCGCACCATCCTGGACCACCTCCAGACCATGACCGACAAGCTGGGCACTGCGGTGCTGCTGATCACCCACGACCTGGGCCTCGCCGCGGAGCGCGCCCAGAAGGTCGTGGTGATGTACAAGGGCCGCGTGGTGGAGGCGGGCCCGGCGCTGCAGCTGCTGCGCAACCCGCGCCACCCCTACACCCAGAAGCTCGTGGACTCCGCGCCCTCGCTGGCGTCCCGGCGCATCGAGGTGGCCCGCACCCGCGGGGAGGAGTCCGAGGACCTGCTCGCGGAGCGCCCGCAGACGGCCATGCAGACCGCACTGCGACAGGACTTCGTCCAGGTCAAGGATCTGACGAAGGTCTACAAGCTGCGCGGGTCCTGGGGCCGGTCCGAGGACTTCACGGCGGTGGACAAGGTGTCCTTCGACATTCCCCGCGGCACCACCACCGCGGTGGTGGGTGAATCCGGTTCCGGCAAGTCCACCGTGGCCAAGATGATGCTCGGCCTGGAGCCGATCACCTCTGGGTCGATCGTCTTCGACGGCCAGGACGTGGCGCGGCTCAAGGGCAAGGAGATGTTCGCCTTCCGGCGCCGGGTGCAGCCGATCTTCCAGGACCCCTACGGTTCCCTGGACCCGATGTACAACATCTACCGCACGATCGAGGAGCCGCTGAAGGTCCACGGCGTGGGGACGTCCAAGGAACGGGAGAACAAAGTCCGGGAGCTCATGGACCAGGTCTCCCTGCCCCAGTCCATGCTCGCCCGGTACCCCAACGAGCTCTCGGGTGGCCAGCGCCAGCGCGTGGCGATCGCCCGCGCCCTCGCGCTCAACCCGGAGCTCGTGGTCTGCGACGAGGCCGTCTCCGCACTGGACGTGCTGGTGCAGGCGCAGATCCTCAACCTGCTGGCCGAGCTGCAGCACGAGCTGGGTCTCACGTACCTGTTCATCACGCACGACCTCGCGGTGGTCCGCCAGATCGCGGACAACGTGTGCGTCATGCAGAAGGGTTCACTGGTCGAGCGGGGTTCCACCGACTCCGTGTTCGAGAATCCCCAGACGGAGTACACCCGCCAGCTGCTGGCGGCGATCCCCGGAGCGGGTCTGCTCACGGCCGGCTGAGCGGGGACCGGTCCCACGGGCAGCTCCGCAGGACCGGACGGAACGGACGAAGCGCCCGGTGCCACGATCCACGTGGCACCGGGCGCTCCGTCATTCGGGGCGCCGTCTCGAGCGGGGCACCCCACACGGTGCGGCCGGGAGACCCGGCACCGGGACGAGGCCTCGGAACCGCCGCCCTCCCTTCGCCCGGCGCCGCACTGCCCCGCCGAGCCGCGGGGCACGTGACAGGGGGCTCAGCCCCCGAACGCCGCGGTGACCTGCCCGGGGACGGCCACGCGCACGGCGTAGAGCGAGCCCGCAGTGGGCTGGACGTGGTCCGGGAGGTTCTCGCGCGACGTCGTGATGTAGAGCGTGCGCAGGTCCTCGCCGCCCAGGGCGCATGCGGTGGTCTGCTTGGCGCCCACCGTGACCACGGTGTCCAGGGTGCCGTCCGGGAGGTAGCGGTGCACCTGGCCCGCACCGTTGAGGGCCACCCACACGGCGCCCTCGGAGTCCACGGTGAGACCGTCCGGGCTCACGGACACGCTGCCCGGTTCGTAGGTCTCCTCCGGGTCCGTGGCCGCCGCGGCGGCGTGCTCGTCCAGCACGGGAGCCACGAACGTGCGGCGGTTGCGCAGCCCTCCCTCAGCACTCCAGTCGAACACGGAGACCTCGTGGGTGGGGGTGTCGTTGTAGTAGGCCAGCGTGCCGTCCGGGGACCACGCAATCCCGTTGGAGATGCTCACGCCCTTGAGCACGGGCTCCCACGTGAGGTCCGTGGCCACGCGGTACAGGGTGGCGGAGCCCTCGGCCTGGTCGTACGCCATGGAGCCCACGTAGAAGGAGCCGTCCGGGGCCACACCGCCCTCGTTCATGCGGATGTCCGGGGTGTCCCACAGACCGATCTCGCGTTCCACCGTTCCGGTGGCATCCGTGAGGACGATCCCCCGTTCCACGGCGACGATCTGCCCGCCGCCCGCCCGGGGACGCACGCACGCGGCCACATCCCCCACGTGCTGCCGGCGCGGCTGGTCCTCCGGGGTGAACGTCATGACGTCCCCGGCGAGCATGTCCACCCAGGCCAGCCCGCCCCACGTCCGGCTCCAGCACGGCCCCTCGGCGTGGTGCATCCAGGACGGGGTGATCCTCTGCGCTGTCAGCTGGTTCACGGTTGCGGCCTCCTCTGGCTGGTGGGTGCGGGAATGCGGTCACGGTCGTAGGTGATCTCCGTGTAGCCGTGCGGCACGGGCTCGCCGTTCTCGTCCAGGCTCACGAACACGATCTTGTCGATGCTCAGGATCAGCTCGCGCGTGATCATGTTGCGCACCTGAGCGCGCATGGTCAGGGACGTGCGCCCGAACCGGGTGGCCGTGAGGCCCATCTCGATGAGGTCCCCCTCCACGGCGGAGGACACGAACTCGATCTCCGACATGTACTTGGTGACCGCCCGCCGGTTGCCCAGCTGCACGATCGCGTAGATCGCGGCCTCCTCGTCGATCCACCGCAGCAGCGAACCCCCGAACAGGGTGCCGTTGGCGTTGAGGTCCTCGGGCTTGACCCACTTGCGTGTGCGGAACGAGATGTCGCCGGGCTGTCTCATGCGCCCCAGCCTATGCGGGCAGGCTCGGGGCCGCGCAACGACGACGCCGCTCCGCAGCCCCCGCGCGCCGCGTACCGGGTCCTGTCCGGCCGTCCGCCCCTGGTAGGAGCGCCGGTCTCCACCGCACACGCACCAGCCCACCGCAGACACACCAGCCCACCGCACGCGCACCAACCCGCCGCCCTGGCGCCCGCTGCCACGCTGGGCCCGATGCGGGCGGCACGGCGGGCCCGGTGCGGGCGGCACGGTGGCGCGCGGCGGCGTCGTCCGCGATGATGCGGTCATGAGTGCCACCACGGGGGCCGCGAGCGCCGAACTGCAGGACCCCGGGCCGGGATTCCAGCGCCGGGTGCTGGGCGTGCTCGCGCTGGGTCAGATCCTGGGCGGGCTCGGCACCGGGGCCACGCTGGCACTGGGGGCGCTGCTGATCACGGAGGTCTCCGGCAACAGCGCCCTGTCCGGGATGGCGTCCACCATGAACACCCTGGGCGCGGCATTGGTGGCCATCCCGCTGGCGCGGCTCGCGCAGCACCGGGGCCGCCGGGTGTCGCTGACCACCGGGGCTCTCGTGGCGATCCTGGGGGCTGCCGTCATCGTGGTGGCCTCGACCCTGAACGTGCTCCCGGCGCTGCTCGTGGGCATGGGGCTGCTGGGTGCGGGCACTGCCCTGAACCTGCAGTCCCGCTTCGCGGCCACGGACGCGGCCGCCGCGAGCACGCGGGCGCGGGACCTCTCCCTGGTGGTGTGGTCCACCACCGTGGGAGCCGTGGTGGGCCCCAACCTTTTCGGTCCCGGCGAGGCGATCGGCCGCGCACTGGGGCTGCCGCCGTTCACGGGCGGGTTCGTGATCGTCCTGTGCGCGCAGTGCCTGGGTGCCGCGGTGTACTTCGTGGGGCTGCGCCCGGACCCCCTGGCCGTGGCCTTGGCCCGGGGCGGGTCCGTGGCGAACAGGCCGGACCCCGCGGGCGGGTTCACCCTTCTGCGCACCGTGCCCGCGGCGCGGCGAGCCGTGCTGGTGGTCGCGCTGTCCCACGCGGTGATGGTGAGCGTGATGTCCACGACCCCGGTGCACCTGACCAGCCACGGCGCCACGCTGTCCGTGGTGGGGCTGACCATCTCCCTGCACGTGGCCGGGATGTACGCGCTCTCGCCGGGGTTCGGATGGCTCGCGGACACGATCGGGCGTGTGAGCACGGTGCTGCTGGGGCAGGGGCTTCTCGTGGCGGCACTGGTGCTCACATGGCTGGGCTCGGACCAGCACAGGTTCGTGCTCGCCGCACTCGTTCTGCTGGGGCTCGGCTGGTCCGCGTCCACCGTGGCCGGTTCCACCATGGTCACCGAGTCCGTGACGGCCCACGACCGGCCCGGGCTCCAGGGCACCTCGGACCTCGTGATGAACCTGTGCGGCGCGGCCGGCGGGGCCCTTGCCGGTCCCGTGCTCGCCGCCGTGGGCTTCTCGGGGCTGGGTGTGGCCGCCATGCTGCTCGTGGCCCTCACGACCGCCTCGGCGCTGCGGGGCCGGTGAGCGCGTTCCCCGCTGGACCCCACGGATGGCGACGACGCCCCGGGGGCGGCCGGGGCGGCGTCGTCGACCGCGAGGGACGGGGCGGCGTCCTCGGACGAGGGGGACAGGGCGGCTACTGCCGGTCCGCGTCCCCGGGGCGCTCGGTACGACGGGCGGCGCGGCGTCGTTCGCTCTCCGCCCCCGGGGTACCCACGACCACGGGGAACGCGCCCGTGTAGCCCTCGCGCTCGGCGGCGATGGCCCGCACGCGCTTGCGCACCATGAACCAGCCGACGATCAGGATGGGGATCACAAGCGCCATCGAGGCGACCGTGAGGGTGCCCAGCGGGTAGTCGAAGGCCACGAGGACCAGCACGCCCACCAGGAACACCATGGTGAGCCAGTTGGTCCAGGGTGCGAACGGTGAGCGGTAGGCCGGACGCTCGTAGTGGCCCTGCCGAGCAAGGCGCACGAACTTCTGGTGCGGGAGCGTGATGGCCGCCCAGCCCACCAGGATGCCGATCGCGGAGATGTTCAGCACGATGCTGAAGGCGTCCTCCGGGACGTAGTAGTTGAGGATCACCCCGAGCGCCCCCACGCCCACCGTGAGCAGGATGCCCCCCGCGGGAACCCCCGAGCGCGTCATCTTGCCGGTGAACTTGGGTGCGGAACCGGCCATGGCCATGGAGTGCACGATGCGCCCCGTGGAGTACAGCCCCGCGTTGAGGGAGGACAGCGCCGCGGTGATGACCACGAGCTGCATGATGGGCGCGATGCCCTGGATCCCGATGGAGTCGAAGAACGTGACGAACGGGGACTCGTCCGCGGAGTACGCCGTGTAGGGCAGCAGCAGCGTGAGCAGCAGGACGGAGCCCACGTAGAACAGCGCGATGCGCAGGATCACCGTGTTGATCGCCTTGGGAATGGTCTTGCGCGGGTCCTTGGTCTCACCCGCGGTGATGCCCACCAGCTCGATGCCCGAGTACGCGAAGACCACACCCTGCGAGACCACGAGCGCGGGCAGCAGACCGTTGGGGAGGAAGCCCCCGTTCTCGCTGATCAGGGAGAACCCGGTGGGTGCGCCCGTGGGGGTCCCGAAGATCACGAAGCAGATGCCCACGATCAGGAACACCACCAGCGCGGAGACCTTCACCACCGCGAACCAGAACTCCATCTCCCCGAAGAGCTTCACGGAGATCAGGTTGGTGGCCATGACCACCACCAGCACCACGGCGGCGATCAGCCACTGCGGCAGGTCCGCGATGAACTGGCTGTACTGCCCGAACCACTTGACGTAGATGGCCATGGCGGTGGCGTCCACCACCGTGGTGGAGGCCCAGGAGAGCCAGTACATCCACCCCACGAAGTACGCGCTCTTCTCCCCGTAGAACTCACGGGTGTAGGACACGAAGGAGCCGGAGGACGGCCGGTGCATCACCAGCTCGCCGAGCTGCCGCAGGATCAGGTAGCCGAAGAACCCGGCCACCGCGTAGAGGATGAACAGGGCGGGACCGGCCGAGGCCAGCCCGCCACCGGCACCCAGGAACAGACCCGTGCCGATCGAGCTGCCGATCGCGATCATGTTGATCTGCCGCGTGGTGAGCCCCTTGCTGTACCCCTCCTGCTCGGCCACGAACTGGGCGCGCGTCTCCGGCCCGCCGGAAGGCTGGGTGTCGGAAGGGTGCGAGGCCATGGATGTACACCTTTTCTCGGTTGCGAGGATGACGCACTCCGCACAGGACCCGCGAGGTGCACAGAGGAAGCCTAAGCGCTGCGCCGCCCGATCGTGTCGTGCGGCTCACCATTTCGCGCCATTCGTCAGCCCCTCGGAGGTGCCGCCCAGGCGGGGACGACGCCGCCCGCGCGCCCGCCTGGAACGGCATCACCGCTGGTCAGCGGGCAGAGTGTGCGACGCAGGACCCACTCGGACCCGGCGGCCTCTGGCGCCTGAACCGCAACGGGGGCCGCCGGAACGGACGCCCCGGTGTCAGCGCCCGGTGCGCTCCCGGTGCTTGCAGCCGGGCCAGCAGCACGGGCGGCGCTTGCCCTCGTGCATCTCCTCGCCCGTGCGGCGGATGCGGCGGGCGCGGGTCTCGGGCTTCTTGGCGTCCTCCACCCAGCACACGAACTCGTTGCGGCCCAGGGGCGTCAGCCCGCGCCACAGCTCGGCGGTCTCCGGCTCCGCCAGCAGGGCCTCGGCGAGGTCCGCGGGCAGCTCGTGGACCACGCCGCCGGGGAGGTCGGCCGCCTGTGCGGGGGACGACGCCGCGGCGCCGGGCGCGCTGCCGGGCGCGGGCGTCGTCGTCTGCGGGGTGTCGCTCACGGTGCTCTCCCTGCCGTGGTCATGGATGAGGCTCGCCCTCATCACCGGCAGTGTGCCACGGGGACGGGGTGGGGGCCAGACGCTCCCTGGTCGTCCCACGAGGTTTTGCACTGCACATCTGGCCCGGAGGCCGTGACGTCCCGTCCCATGGTCCGCAACGGTTGGTCCCACAACAGTGGCGCTTAGTGGGAAGATGGGCACGGATCGTCTCATTAAGCTGCTTAATGAGACGATCTGCGGACTTCTTCTGAGAAAGGACCGTCATGACGTCCTCGAGCTGGCCCGCCGTCGGAGGGGAAACCCACCGCTGGCTCCACCGTGACCCCATGGCATCGCGCCGCACACTTTTGGAGAACAGAGGAGATTTCACCGCCGCAGTGGTGCCGGAGATCGCCCGCCTAACCCCCGTTCTCGCCGGAGCTGCGGCCGCGAGAGCACAGGAGGCGACGCGTGCCATGACAGCCTTCGGGGTGACGTCCGACCGCATGGCTGCCCTGCCGTTCTCCGCAGTCCTCCTTCGTGGCGAATCCGCCACCAGCTCGCAGATCGAAAACCTCACGGTGCATGCCAGGAAGCTCTCCCTCGCGGCGGTGGGTGCGCACGTGGGCGGCAACGCCGAACTGGTCGCTCGAAACGTCTTCGCCATGCAGGCGGCCATTGATGCCGCTTCCGACCTGAATGCCGACGCCGTGCGCCGCATGCACCGCGAACTCACCGTCGGGGTTCAGGACGACGCCGGCGAGTTCCGGGACCAGTGGGTGTGGATCGGAGGCCGCTCCCCGGTCACAGCCAGCTATGTGGCACCACGACACGAAGCCGTGCCGGCGGCGGTGGAGGACCTGGTGCTGTTCCTGCAGCGGCGGGACCTGGACCCCACGGTGCAGGCGGCCATCGCGCACGCGCAGTTCGAGACCATCCACCCGTTCACGGACGGAAACGGGCGCACCGGTCGCGCCATCGTGTCCTCCCTGCTCCGGGCCCGCGGCGTGGTCGACAACGTGACGGTCCCCATCTCTTCGGGACTGCTGCACGACATCGACGGGTACATCGCAGCTCTCACCGCCTATCGAGCTGGGCGCCCCACGGCCATTGTCGAGTGCTTCTCCGATGCCGCCATGGCCTCGCTGGCCAACGCCTCGATCCTGATGGCGGACGTCGAAGCGTTCCACGACAGGGTTCTTGACTCTCGCCGACGAGTGACGGCGTCCTTGCGCGCGGTCGCGCGGTTCTGCTGCTCCGAACCCGCTTTCACCGCGGGGATGCTGGAGAGCATCGGTGGAGTGCCCAAGGCCACTGCCTACCGCACCGTGGACGAGCTCACCACGGTGGGACTGATCCGCCACGAGCGGTCGGTCAAGGTGAAGGGGCAGAAAGTCTGGGTGGTTCCAGCGGTCCTCACCGCGCTGGACGAGTTCGCCGAGCGCGCGGGCCGCCGCACCTACGGTTCCAGCGAGTGAACATCCCATCAGCCGGGGCCTTGACCGCGCAGCCGGTACGGAGGGTGCACCACACGGCATCCGTGGCACCATGACGTCATGGCACTGACACTGCGGCACCTCACCTCCGAGGACGAACCCGTGGTCCGTGCCCTGCACGAGCAGCTGCGCCGGGACGACTTCGACTTCCTTCTCGAGAGAGGCAGCTGGGACGAGGTCCTGGAGGCCACGGCACGACAGTCCCGGGGCACGAACCTGCCGCCCGGACGGGTCCGCGCGGACTACCTCCTGGCCGAGGTGGACGGGCAGGTGGTGGGCAGGACCTCCATCAGGTACGACCTCACGGAGCACCTCCTCCGCGTGGGCGGGCACGTGGGCTACGGCGTGGGCCCCGCGTTCCGACGGCGCGGGTACGCCACGGAGATCCTGCGGCAGTCGGTGGGGCGCCTGAACGCGGCCGGTGTGGAGCGGGTACTGGTCACGTGCGCCGACGACAACGCGGCCTCCGCCGCAACCATCGAGGCCTGCGGCGGGGTGCTGGAGAACGTGGTCCCGGACGGGGACGGCCGCCCGACCCGCCGCTACTGGATCGGCTGACCGCCGCCGCATCGGCACCCCTCCACGGCGGTCTCACCGCCCGCGGTGGCGCGCGGCTCCCGCACTACTGGCGTTCCGGGGCGCTCCGCCCCTCCCCCAGCCCCCGCGCCAGGCGAGCCATGATGTCTCCCAGCCGGGCGACGTCGTCCTGCGTGAGCGCGGCGAAGAAGAGCTCCTCCACGTCCCGCGCGTGGTCCGGGCGCAGTCGCCGGAACGCCTGCGCGCCCTCGGCGGTCAGCGCGGCCTCCCAGCCGCGGCCGTCGCCCTGCGCACGACGCCGCTGCACCCAGCCCCGCTCGCCCAGCACCTTGACCTGGTAGTTCAGCCGCGACGGCGAGAACACCAGGCGGCGGGCCAGCTCCCCCATGCGCAGGCAGCGCCCGGGAGCCTCGTGGAGCAGCAGGAGCAGCTGGTACTCCATGAGCGAGCAGCCCTGGGCCTTGAGACGCTCCTCCACCCGGGACGTCAGCCGCGCCGTGGTCTCGAAGTAGAGCCGCCACGTGTCCCAGCGATCGGCCCCTTCCGCGCCGGTGGTCGACCCCGCGGCGGTCGGCTCGGAGCGGTCCTCGGGACGGCGTGCTTCTGAGGGCATGGAGCTCATCCTCGCACCGCCGCCAGCAGGTCCTCGAAGTTCGGCACCGCGGCGAACTCGTCCCGCGCGGAACGATCCGGGCGCGACGGCGCGTTCCGCCGGGCCCCCACGGACTCCGTGGAGGCATCGACTGTGGCGGAGCCGCCGTCCCCCGTGGCCCCGGAACCGGTGCCGTCCGCGGGACCCGGCCCGGCGGCGTCGTGCCCCGTCGCCCCGGCCCCGAGCATGCCGGCGAGCGCCGCCCCGGCCCGCTCGATGCGCGCCTGCAGGGACGCGTCCGCCCAGTCCTCCGTGGCGGCGTACACCCCGATGGGCAGGGTGAGCGCCTTGAGGTAGCTGAACAGCGGGCGCAGGGCGGTGTCCAGGACGAGGGAGTGGCGCGGGGAGCCGCCGGTCGCGGCCACCACGGTGGGCAGGTTCTCCAGGGCGCCCTCGTCGAAGAGGTCGAAGAACGCCTTGAACAGCCCGGAGTAGCTCGCCTTGTAGGTGGGCGTGGCCGCGATCAGCCCGTCCGCGGTGAACACGGCGTCCAGCGCCTCCTGCACCGCGGCGGGAGCCGTCCCGGTCAGCATGGCGTCCGTGATCCCGTGGGCGATCTCCCGCAGGGCCACCACGCGCACCTCGGATTCCTCACCACCCCGGGCGACGACGCCGCTCGCAGCCTGCGCGATCGCCCGTGCCAGACGCGTGGTGGACGCGTCCTCGGACAGGCCCGCGGTCACCACGGTGATCTTCAAGTGTTCGGTCATGATGTCTCTCCTGACTTCTCTGTGCTGCACGTCCTCGCCGCCCGGGGCCCGCCCGTCTCGAGGAGGGTCCTCCCCCGGGGCGGATCCTCCTCGAGACGGCCCCCCTGGGCCGCTCTACGCGGTGGGGCCCTGCGTGCCACCGGCGCCCTGGCGGGACGCCGTCTCCTCCGCGGCCGCGCGATCCTTGGCGGGACGGTCGCTGGCCGCCCGGTCCCTGGCCGCCTGCGAGTCCGGCCCGCCGCCGGGGATGGGATCCTCCCCCGCCGCGTGGCGTGCCACGAGGGACGCGTGGGTGGGGGCCTCCGGCATGTGGGCCGGCCGGGCGGCGTCGAACTCCTTGCGCAGCACCGGGAAGACCTCCTCTCCCAGGAAGTCCATCTGCTCCAGGACGTCCTTGAGCGGCAGGCCCGCGTGGTCCACCAGGAACAGCTGGCGCTGGTAGTCGCCCGCGTACTCCCGGAAGGAGAGGGTGCGCTCGATGACCTGCTGGGGCGAGCCCACGGTCAGCGGCGTCTGCTCCATGAAGGACTCCAGCGAGGGCCCGTGGCCGTACACCGGCGCGTTGTCGAAGTACGGCCGGAACCGGCGCACCGCGTCCTGCGAGTTCCTGGCCATGAACACCTGCCCGCCCAGGCCCACAATCGCCTGGTCCGCGGAGCCGTGGCCGTAGTACTCGTAGCGCTGGCGGTAGAACGCCACCATGCGCTCGGTGTGCTCCTTGTTCCAGAAGATGTTGTTGTGGAAGAACCCGTCCCCGTAGAACGCGGCCTGCTCCGGGATTTCCGGGGAGCGGATGGAGCCGTGCCACACGAACGGCGGGACGTCGTCCAGGGGCCGCGGGGTGGATGTGAAGCCCTGCAGCGGCGTGCGGAAGCGCCCGGAGAAGTTCACGCCCTCCTCGCGCCACAGCCGGTGCAGCAGCTGGTAGTTCTCCACGGCCAGCGGGATGCCCTGGCGGATGTCCTTGCCGAACCACGGGTAGACCGGGCCGGTGTTGCCGCGGCCCATGGTCAGGTCCACGCGACCGTCCGCGAGGTGCTGGACGTACGCGTAGTCCTCCGCGATCCGCACGGGGTCCGTGGTGGTGATCAGCGTGGTGGCCGTGGACAGCTGGATCCGCTCGGTCTGCGCCGCGACCGCCGCCATGAGCACGGGCGGGTTCGCGGGGGCCACGAACGGCGGGTTGTGGTGCTGGCCGGTGGCGAACACGTCCATCCCCAGCTCCTCCGCCTTGCGGGCGATTGCCACCGTGGCCTTGATGCGCTCGTTCTCGGTGGGGGTGCGGCCCGTGGTGGGGTCCCGGGTGACGTCCCCGATGGTGAAGACTCCGAGTTGCATGGTGCCTGCCTCCTTCGCGGCGGGACCGTCGCCCGCCCTGGTACTTCAAATTTGAACTACATCTGTAATGCGGCGCCCCGGAGAAATATTCCGGGGTGGATTGTTGAACAATCTGCGGCGCATCGGGCATGCTGGGGGGTCACACCCGATGAGACGGAGGTCACGCATGACGGTCATGGATCTGAACAGCGACGTGGGCGAGTCGTTCGGCGCCTGGGGCATGGGGGACGACGCCGCCATCTTCCGCTCCGTCTCCAGCGCCAACGTGGCCTGCGGCTTCCACGCCGGAGACCCCTCCGTGATGGCGCAGACCTGCCGGGACGCCGTGGCCGCCGGGGTCACCGTGGGAGCGCACGTGGCCTACCGGGACCTCGCGGGCTTCGGCCGTCGTTTCCTGGACTGCTCCCCCACCGAGCTCGCGGACGACGTCCTGTACCAGATGGGCGCGCTCGAGGCCGTGGCCCGCGCCGCGGGCACCACCGTGCGCTACGTCAAGCCCCACGGCGCCCTCTACAACACGATCGTGCACCACGAGGCCCACGCCCAGGCCGTGGTGGACGCCGTGAAGGCCTTCGGCGGGGACCTCCCCCTCCTCCTGCTGCCCGGCTCCGTGGCCCTGCGCACGGCGGAGAAGGCCGGGCTGCGCGCCGTGCCGGAGGCGTTCGCGGACCGCGGCTACACCCCCGAGGGCACGCTGGTCTCCCGGCGGGACCCGGGTGCGGTGCTGCACGACGCCGCCCAGGTCACCGAGCGCATGGTGCGCCTGGCCGAGGACGGCACGCTCACCGCGGTGGACGGCTCCACCGTGCGGATCCAGGCGGAGAGCATCTGCGTGCACGGGGACACCCCCGGCGCCGCGGCCATGGCCGCCGAGGTCCGCGCGGGCCTCGACCGCGCCGGGATCACCGTCCGGTCCTTCGCATGAGCGCACCGCACCCCGGACAGGCACCCCGCACCGCGCAGGAAGCGGGCGCACGGCAGGCGGCCCGCCCTGACACGACGGGAACGGTTCCCTCCTCGTCCGCCGAGGCCCGCCCGGTCCCGGAGCTGCGCTGGGCCGGAACCCACGCGTTCCTGCTCGACTGCGGCGAGCTCGCCGACGTCGTGCGCTGGCATGCCCACCTCACCGCGCACCCGTTCGCCGGGCAGACGGACGTGATTGCCGCCGCCCGCACCGTGCTGGTGACCTTCACGGACGCACGGTCGGCGCGGAAGGCCGCGAGCGGCGTCGTCACTGCCCGTCCCCGGGAGAACCGGGAGGCCGGGGGCAAGACCGTGGAGATCCCCGTGGTCTACGACGGCGCCGACCTCTCCGAGGTCGCCCGGCTCACCGGGCTGAGCGAGCAGGGCGTGGTGGACACCCACACCGGCACGGAGTGGACCGCCGCGTTCGGCGGCTTCGCCCCCGGCTTCGCGTACCTCAGCGCACCGGGCAACCCCCTGGACGTCCCCCGCCGGGACACCCCCCGCACCGCCGTGCCCGCGGGGTCCGTGGCGCTCGCGGGCGTCTTCTCCGCGATCTACCCCCAGCGCTCACCGGGCGGGTGGCAGCTGATCGGGCGCACGGACGCCGTCCTGTGGGACACCCACCGGGACTCCCCCGCGCTGATCCGCCCTGGGGACACCGTGCGCTACCGGGCCGTGCGCGAGCTCGTGACGCTGGCCGACGACGCCGCCCCGGACCCGCGCGGCGGCCCGCAGCTTCCCGGGGACTCGGCTCCCGCCGTTCAGTCGGGGGACGGCCCGGGCCAGGACACCGCGGGCCCGGGCCGCGACACGTCCGGCCGTGAGCACGCCGACGGTCTGCAACCCATCAGCGCGGCGGATGGCTCCCTCGCTGACGACGGTGGGCACGCCCTGGTGGTCGAGAACCCCGGGATGCAGACCCTGATCCAGGACCTGGGCCGCCCCGGACTGGGGGACCTGGGCGTGGTGGCCTCCGGTGCGGCGGACCGCGCCTCCGCGATGCAGGCCAACCGGATCGTGGGCAATGCCAGCTCAAACGCGGTCCTCGAGGTCACGATGGGCGGGTTGCAACTCACGGCCCGGGGCCACCACGTGCTCGCCCTGACCGGGGCGCCCGTGGGCGCCCGGATCACCGGCGGGGAGACCGAGCGCGCCGCCCCGTTCTGCACGCCGTTCGCCCTGTACGACGGCGAGCAGCTCACCCTGGACACCCCGAGCGCGGGGCTGCGCAGCTACCTCGCGGTCTCCGGAGGTCTCGACACGACCCCGGTGCTCGGCAGCCGTGCCACGGACGTGATGTCCGGGATCGGGCCCGCTCCCCTGGCCGCTGGTGACGTGCTGCCGGTGCGCCCGGCGCCAACCGGCCGCGCCGTGGGCCATGCCGAGGAGCCCGCGGTGCGCCTGCCCGCACCGCACGAGACCACCGTGCTCCGCGTGGTTCCGGGTCCGCGTGAGGACTGGTTCACCCCCGCCTCCCGCGCCGCCCTGGCGGAGCGGACGTGGCGCGTCAGCAGCGACTCCAACCGCGTGGGCGTGCGCTTCGAGACCCCGCAGGACGGCGGTCTCGAGCGCGGCCGCGACGGCGAGCTCGCGAGCGAGGGCGTGGTCACCGGTTCCCTCCAGGTCCCCCACTCCGGTGTGCCCGTGCTGTTCCTCGCCGACCACCCCGTCACGGGCGGGTACCCCGTGATCGGGGTGGTCGTCCCGGAGGACCTCCCCCTCGCCGCGCAGCTGCTGCCCGGCTCCGAGGTGCGGCTCCACCCGGTTCCGCTCCCGCCCGCCGACGCGGCGATCCCCGCCGCACCCGGCGCTGCACCGAGCCACGGGGTGGCACCGGGGGCCCGCTCCACACCGCCATCCCCCACGGACGCCCTCGGCGCCCAGGAGCCCACGACGACCCCCACCGCGACGATCCCCGCGGAGCAGCCCACCTCAGGAGACACCCCATGAAGAAGGTTCTGATCGCCAACCGCGGGGAGATCGCCGTGCGCGTGGCCCGCGCGTGCTCGGACGCCGGGCTCACCTCGGTGGCCGTGTACTCCGAGCCGGACGCGGACGCGATGCACGTCCACATGGCCGACGAGGCATATACCCTCCCCGGTTCCTCCTCCGCCGACACCTACCTCAACATCCCCGCCGTGCTGGCCGTGGCGGAGCGCTGCGGGGCGGACGCCGTGCACCCGGGCTACGGGTTCCTGTCGGAGAACGCGGACTTCGCGCGCGTCGTGGTGGCTGCCGGCCTCACCTGGATCGGCCCGAGCCCGGACGTGATCGAGGCGCTCGGCAACAAGGTCACGGCGCGGGAGATCGCCGTGCGCGCCGGGGCGCCGCTCGTCCCGGGAACCGACGGCCCCGTGGCTGATGCCGCCGAGGCCCGCGCGTTCGCGGCGGAGCACGGGCTGCCGATCGCCATCAAGGCGGCGTTCGGCGGTGGCGGACGCGGCATGCGCATCGCCCGGGAGCTCTCCGAGGTGGAATCGGCGTTCGACGCCGCCGTGCGCGAGGCCACCACCGCCTTCGGGCGTGGGGAGTGCTTCGTGGAGCGGTTCCTGGACCACCCGCGCCACGTGGAGGCCCAGGTGGTGGCGGACACCCACGGCAACGTGGTGGTCATGGGCACGCGCGACTGCTCCCTGCAGCGCCGCCACCAGAAACTCGTGGAGGAGGCCCCGGCGCCGTTCCTGACCGACGAGCAGCGCACCACGCTGCACGAGTCCGCCCGGGCCATCTGCCGCGAGGCCGGGTACACCGGCGCCGGCACGGTGGAGTACCTGGTGGCACCGGACGGACTGATCTCCTTCCTGGAGGTCAACACGCGCCTGCAGGTGGAGCACCCCGTGACCGAGGCGACCGCCGGAGTGGACCTGGTGCGCGAGCAGTTCCGCGTGGCCGAGGGCCTGCCGCTGAGCACCACCGAGGACCCCGCCCCGCGCGGCCACGCGATCGAGTTCCGGCTCAACGCGGAGGACCCCGCACTGGGGTTCCTCCCCACCCCGGGCACGGTGGAGGCGTTCGAGGCCCCCACGGGCGCGGGTGTGCGCGTGGACACCGGCGTGCGCACCGGATCCGTGGTCCCCGCCGAGTACGACTCGCTGCTCGCCAAGCTCATCGTGTGGGGCGAGGACCGGGCCCAGGCCGTGGTGCGCTCCCGCGCCGCCCTCCGTGAGCTCTCGATCCGCGGACTGCCCACCGTGGTGCCGTTCCACCGCGCCGTGCTGGACGAGCCCGCGTTCACCTCCACCGACCAGCTGGGCGTCTACACCACCTGGATCGAGGACGAGTTCGCGCAGGACCTCGAGACCTCACCCCACCTCGATCCCGAGGCCGCCCAGCGCACCACGTTCACGCTCGAGGTGGACGGGCGTGCAGTGCGGGTGGGCCTGCCCGCGCGCCTCGCACAGGCGCTGCTCCACGGCGGAGGCGGGACTCCGGGCGAGACGGGACAGGGCGGCGCGGCGGCGTCGTCGGACGCGGAGGACGGGACCGCGCTCACCGCGCCCATGAACGGCACGGTGGTCACGTGGCTCGCACAGGACGGCGAGGACGTCACGGAGGGTCAGCCGGTGCTGGTGGTCGAGGCCATGAAGATGGAGACCCCCGTGAAGGCCCACCGCTCCGGAACCCTGCGCCGTGGTGATGTGTCCGAGGGCGACGCCGTGCGCGCGGGTCAGACGCTCGGGGAGATCGCGTGAGCGGCCCGCCCGCCACCCACCCCGGAGCGTCCGGGCCACGCGAAGAGGTCCAGGCCGGCGCCCATGCCGCCGCCCGGCTGCGGACGCGGATCGCCGACGGCGCGCTGCCCCCGGGCGCGAAGCTGTCCGAGCACGCCGTGGCCGCCGAGCTCGGGATCTCCCGCAACACCCTGCGGGAGTGCTTCGCGATGCTCGCGGCGGAGGGGCTCGTGCTGCGGATACCCCACAGGGGCGTGTTCGTGGCGCGGCCCACCGCGGACGACGTCCGCGATCTCTATGCCGCCCGGAGCATCCTCGAGTCCGGGGCGGTGCTGTGGGGAACCGGGGATGCGGGGCTGCTGGAGCGGCTCCGCTCGATCGTCGCCGCGGCCCTGACGGCGCGGGACGGCGCGGACGTGGCCGGCATGGCGAACGCGAACCAGCGGTTCCACCGGTGCCTCGTGGAGGCCGCGGGGTCGCCCGCGCTGCTCCTGGACATGGACCGTGCCCTTGCCAGAATGCGCCTGGTGTTCCACGCGATGCTCGAGGACCGGGAGTTCCACGCGCGCTACGCCGTGCGCAATGCCGAGGTGCTTGCCGCACTGGAGTCCGGCGACCGGAGCCGTGCCGTCGAGCTGCTGCGGGACTCCCTGGGCGCGGCGCGGGACGAGATCCTCACCCGTCTGGAGTGAGGTCGGCCGGCCAGGTCCTCCGACGACCCGCCGTGGGCGTCACCGGAGAACCCCGCGACACCGCCGGTCGGGGCCGCTGTCGATGTGCGCCGCAGAGTGGACCACCCCGGGGGTGAGCCAGGGCACGGTCCCCTCGCCTCCGCGCCCCGTCAGGGCACCTGGTAGTCGGCGTCCCGGGCGTCGGTGACGAGCATGTGCCCCGGGGCGTGGGTGATCGCGAACGGCGGAGCCGACTCCATCACCGCGGCCTGCGGAGTGACCCCGCACGCCCAGAACACGGGCAGCTCGCCGGGGGCGATCCGCACGGCGTCGCCGAAGTCCGGCGATCCCAGATCCGCGATCCCCAGCGCCCCGGGATCCCCCACGTGCACGGGCGCGCCGTGGACGGCCGGGTAGCGGGAGGTGATCCGCACGGCGTCCGGCACCTGTGCCGCCGGAACCGGCCGCATGGACACCACGAGCGGCCCGGACAGCCGCCCCGCCGGCTCGCAGCGCCGCGAGGTGCGGTACATCGGGACGTTCACACCCTGGTCGATGTGCGCCAGGCGGACGCCGTGCGCCTGCAGCGCGTCCTCGAACGTGAACGAGCAGCCCAGCATGAGCGTGACCAGGTCCTCCCGCCAGTACGGGGTGATGTCGGTGGGGCGGGCCACCTCCACCCCGTTCTCGTAGACCACGTACTGCGGCACGTCCGTGCGGATGTCCCCGCCGGCCAGCAGCGGGCCCGTGGTCTTCCCCGCGTCCAGGACACCCAGCACGGGGCACGGCTTGGGGTTGCGCTGCGCGAAGAGCAGCACGTCGAACGCCAGCTCGCGAGGCACGATCACGAGGTTTGCCTGGGCGTGGCCCGGGGCCATTCCCGCGGTGTGGCGCACGAGCCCGGCACGGAAGCGCTCTCGTGCCTGGGCGGGGGTCAGCGCGGTCTCCATCATTGGGCGGCCTGTCCTGTCCGGGGGTCTCAGGCCCAGAGCTTGGAGAGCCCGGCCAGGGAGTTGACGGCGAGGAACACGGAGAGCACCCACGCGAGCACACCCACAATCAGCAGCCACCCGGGGTAGCGGTAGCCCTGCAGCAGGTCCCGGCGGCGCCAGCCCACCCACAGCAGGATCGCGAAGCCGAACGGAAGGATGAGGCCGTTGAACGCACCCGCGAAGACCAGCAGCGTCTGCGGGGCCTGGCCCAGCACCAGGTAGATCACTGCGCACACCAGGATGAAGCCCACCGTGAGCAGGTTGCGCGTGCGGGGGCTGCCCGTGGAGGAGGTGACGAAGGAGATGGAGGTGAACGCGGCACCGATCACGGAGGTCAGGGCGGCGGCCCACAGCACCACTCCGAAGATCCGCACCCCGACCTCCCCGGCGGCGGCCCGGAAGGCGTCCGCGGCCATGTTGTCCCCGGCCAGTGCCACGCCGCTCGCGACCACCCCGAAGATCGCAAGGAACAGCAGCACGCGCATGACGCACGTGACCAGGATGCCCAGCACGGACGTCCGGGTGATCTCGCGGACACTGTCCACTCCGGTGACGCCGGAGTCGATCATGCGGTGGGCGCCGGAGTACGTGATGTACCCGCCCACGGTGCCGCCGATGAGCGTGGTGATGACCAGGAAGTCCACTTCCTCCGGCATCACGGTGTTCTTGAGCGCCTCACCCACCGGGGGTGCCGCCACGATCGCCACGTACAGCATCATGAGGATCATCACGGCGCCCAGCACCACCACGATCCGGTCCAGGGCGAGACCCGCGCGCTTGGACAGGAAGACCAGGATGGCGACCACGGCCGAGATGGCCCCGCCGAGCGTGGGATCCATGCCCAGCATGGCATTCAACCCCAGCCCGGTTCCCGCGATGTTGCCGATGTTGAACACCGCACCGCCCAGGAACACCAGGGCCGCCAGGACGTACCCTGCCCCGGGGAGGACCTGGTTGGCCAGCTCCTGCGCCCGCATCCCCGAGACTCCGATGACCCGCCACACGTTCAGCTGCACGGCGATGTCCACCAGGATGGACACCAGGATCGCAAAGGCGAACGCGGCGCCCAGCTGCACGGTGAACACCGTGGTCTGGGTGATGAACCCCGGGCCGATCGCACTGGTGGCCATGAGGAACATGGCACCCAGCAGGGCGCTGCGGTGGCCGGAGTCCTTCCGGGCACCCGGTGTCTCGCGGTCGAGGTGCGGCTGTGGTGAGGCAGAGGACATGGATCCATCCCAGGGTCGGTGTGAGCAGAGCCACACGGCGGCTGACCACTGCACACTACAGGTTGTTCAACAATCTGCCCAGTGGCAGGCCCACCACACGCACGAACCGCCCGGGGAAGCCGTGAGGCTTTCCCGGGCGGTTCGTGGCGGACGGGCCGCGGGCGCTCGGAGCGAGCGTGCGGCGCCGTGGGATCAGCGCAGGATGGGCAGCTGCATGGGGTAGCGGTAGGCCTTGCCACCGCCGGCCTTGACCGCCGCGATGATGTGGAACACGAAGAGCATGATCCAGTACGCCGCGATCAGAAGGAAGCCGAGCGGGGACAGCACCACGGTGAACACGCAGATCCAGCCGATCAGGTTGATCAGCCACAGGGACGCGTTGAAGTTGAACGCCCCCGCCGCGGCCTGGCGCAGGAACGGGCTCTTGTCCTTGTAGATGAACCAGACGATCAGCGGACCCAGGAAGCTGAGCCAGCCCACGGAGATGATCGCCGCGATCGGGCTGGACAGGTGGGTCAGCACCGCCACGGTCTTCTCGTCGTCCTGGGGACCGCGAGCGCCCGCGGGGTACCCGCCCGGCTGCTGGGCGTAGCGGGGGTCGCCCTGGTAGCCACCGGGGTTCTGCGCGTAGCCCGGGTGCTGCGTGTACGGGCCGCCACCGGCGTTCTGTGCGTAGCGGGGGTCGCCCTGGGGCCGGCCCTGGCCACCGGCGTTCTGCGCGTAGCGCGGGTCTCCCTGCGGCTGCCCGGCCTGCGTGCCTGCCTGGGGCTGGCCGGCGCCGGGAGTGCCCTGGGGCTGCCCCGGGCGGGTGCCGCCCTGCGGCTGCGAAGGGCGAGGGGCACCCTGGTTCGGGATGTAGCCCTGCTGGCCCTGGTTCTGCCCCCACGCCTGCTCACCGGTGCCGCGGGCGTCGGCCGAGCCCTGCTCCTGCGGGGCCGACGCGGGCTGGCCACCGGTCGCTCCGGAACGGTAGTCGGGGCGCGGCTGCTGCGGTTCGTTGCTCATCTGGTCTCCATCGGTGTCGTTGCAAGGGCCTGCGCGGCCGACGTGCTGTGTGTGCTTCCAGCCTATTCTGACGCACCGCTCGGGACGGAGGGGTTATCCGCACTCTTGGGGAGGGGTTTTTCCGCGGAAGCCACCGCCGCGTCGGCGCTGTGCTTGGCCGGGCCGTCCGCTCCGCGCAGACCCACCCGCTTGTCGTACGCCCAGCCTCCGAGCAGACCCACCAGGAGGGCGACCACCAGCATGATGGACAGCCCGATCACGCCCGTGGTCAACCCCGCCTCCGGGATCGCGTCGAAGTACAGCGCGGAGCGCACGGACGTGAAGATGTGGTGCAGCGGCTCGAACGGGGCGATGGCGCGGAAGAAGTCCGGCACCGCCTCGAGCGGCACCACGGCTCCCGCGGAGGGCAGGCCCATGAAGACCAGGTAGATCAGGCACAGCAGCATGCCCACGCTGCCACCCACGGAGATCAGCGCCAGCACGATCGCGGAGACCGTGGACATCGCGAGCCACCCGAGCAGGAACACCAGGAAGCCGTGGGGCACAGGCATGCCCACGGCCGAGGCCACCCACATCATGAGCGCGGACGCGGGCAGTGCGGCCACCACGAAGGTCAGCCACTTCATGAGGAAGCCCACCGGACGGGGCAGGACGGCGCGGGGGTAGTCCTTGAAGAAAGGACCCATCTCGAAGGGCGCCATGCCCATGCGGCCGTCCATGAGAAGGTTCAGCGCCACGGAGCCGGAGAAGCCCACCACGAGCAGCAGGATGGAGTAGTAGAACGCGCTCATGCCCAGGGCCGTGCCGTCCGGGAGGTCGTTGTACGCCTTGGACACCATGCTCACGGGGTCCTTGAGGGTGTCCTTGGCCACCGAGCTGACGGTGGGCGCGAGTTCCTTGGCGATCTCCTCGGCGGAGCCCTCCTGGGACTTCTGCACCTGCTGGGCGAACTGCTGCACCTCGGGGCCACCCTGGGCGGCCTGGCGGGAGAGCTGCTCGGACTGTTCCTTCTGGCTCTGCTGCAGCTGCTGCAGCACCTTGTTGTAGGCCGCGTCCTCAGCGGGCGCCACGGACTCCGTGAGCTGCTCGCCGAGCGCCTTGCTGGCTTCCTGGATGCCGGGCTCGACCGCGCCCGTGGCCAGCCGCGTACCCAGGGAGCCGGCCTGCGGGTCCGTGTAGACGGTGACCTCGGGACGGGCGGCGTGATCCTTGGTGAGGGAGCCCTCGATGAGGCTCACGGTGTCCTCGGAGAAGCTCTCGGGGACCACCACGGCGGCGTAGAGCTCACCGCGGTCCAGCTGCTCCTTGGCCTCGTCCATGCTCAGCTCGCGCAGGTCGATCTTGTCGTCCTCCGCGGCCTTGTCCACGAACTCGCTCACGAGGTCCGTGCCCAGGTTCTCCTGGGTGGTCTTGCCGTTGGCCTTAGGTACCTCGGCGCCCTTGTCCTGGTTGATCACGGCAATGGGGAACTCCTTGAAGTTCTTGTCGGGGCTGGACAGACCGCCCAGGTACAGGGCGGTGCCGATCACCCCCACCGCGATGATGGCGAGCATGGGCAGCAGCCAGAACCCGAACTGGCCGAACGGCCGGCCGAGTCGGGCCCGGAACGAGTGGGCGGGTGCGTGTTTGGGTGTCACCGGTTTCTCCTGGCACAGAGGGATACACGAATGTATTGGGATTCGTGAACACGATACACTGATGTATTGAGAAGGGAAGACGAACCGAGGGACACGTGAGCAACAAGACAGAAGAACCCGCCGCACCCGCTGCCTGCCTCGGGAGGGACGGACAGCCCCTCGACAGTGACACTGCCACACCCGATGCCGCGCCGGACAGACGTTCCCGCAGTGCAACGCGGCTCAAACTGATCCGCAGCGCCCCGGCCGTGTTCGCCCAGCAGGGCATCGACGGCGCCTCCGTGAACGACCTGTGTGCGGCCGCCGGGTTCACGCGCGGGGCGTTCTACTCCAACTTCGAGTCCAAGCGGGAACTCGCGATCCTCGCGTTCGAGGACCTCGCCACCCAGCTGGAGGAGACCCTGGGGTCGGAGCTGGACCACTGGCTGGGCTCGGGTCTGGACGTGGACCAGGTGGTCACCCGCGTCATCGAGGGCGTCACGGACCGGGTGGCGAACGTGAACCAGCAGGCCCTGCGGGTGGAGCTGTCCATCGCGGCGTTCCGCTCGCCGGAGGTGCGAGAGCGCATGGCCCCCATCCGGGAACGGGTGTACCGCGCCATCGAGCAGGCGCTCGTGCGCGTGGCCGCCACCCAGCACCTCGAGTTCACGGTGCCCCCGGCAGACGTGGCCCGCGTGCTCCTGACGAGCTACTCGGGCCAGCTCGCGGACAACATGGCCATGGGCGACTCGGGGCGCGGTGCCCAGCAGGTCATCCCCACCATGTGGCTCGCCTTCACCCGCCCCGCCTGAGCGCGGCCGTCCCGCACCACGCCCCGGGAACGACGCCGTCGGGCCACCCCGAGTGGCCGGGCGCGGTCCCGGCGCGGGGCGGGTCGCGTCCCACCGTGCACTGAGAGGGGGGCGAGGACCGCACCCACCGCAGACCGGCGGCGGGCGCGGAACCCGGCCGCGCGGCGTCGTGGTGCCTCAGACCACGTACGGCAGCACGAAGAGCATGGTCAGGGACCAGATCAGGTGCGTGACGATGCCGGGGACGAGCGAGCGGGTGCGCTCGCGCAGGTAGCCCACGAACGCGCCGAGCGCGGCGGCCGCGAGGGCGAGCAGCGGGATGCCGGCGAGGGCGGTCACCGCGGTGTAGGCGATGGTGGTCACGAGGATCCGCCGACCCCGCGGCAGGATCCGCCAGAGCGCCCCGCGGTAGTAGACCTCCTCGGCCACGCCGTTGACCGCGGTGGTCAGAGCCACCATGACCAGGCTTCCCACCCGGGCGTGGTTGAGCAGCTCGTGCACCGGTTCGCTCAGGAACGGGATGAAGCGGACCATGAAGCCGCCGGCGATGAACACCACCGCGAGCACCACACCACCGACCACCGCGTCCCGCATGCCCCGCGGGGTGACCCGCCAGGGCAGGCGTTCGCCCGTCATGCGGATCGCGATCGAGCTGCCCGCGATGTACACGCCGGCCAGGATGAAGGTGGCGGGGTAGAACCACGGGTCCCCCGCGGGGATGCGCAGGGACCACGCGAGGCACGCGGCCGCGAGCACTCCGGTGGCGATCACCACCCACACGGTGCGCTTGCGCGTGGCCGCGGTGGTGTCCCCGTAGGGGCTGAGCCGATGTTCCGTCACCGAGGTTCCTTTCCGCCCGGCGCTACGATCCGCCGGGGATGTTCGGGACCCGCCGCCCGGGACTGCCCGGGCCCGTGCGGGCCGCTCGGCCGACCGGGCCGCGGGCTACTTGCGGCGCGGGTTGAGCACGCTGATGGTGGTGGAGAGCACCGAGGCGAAGGCGGTCCACCCGGCGTAGGGGCTCAGGATCACGCCCTTCTCCGGGGACACCTTGGCGCTGCGGCGCACCAGGTCCGCGCTGCTCACCGCGAGCAGCACGGACTCCACGGCCGCGGCCCGCAGCTTCTTGCGGTGGAAGAACAGGACGCTCCACCCGGCGTTGAGCGCCAGGTTCACGCCGAGTGCGGCGATGTAGGCCCGCTGCTCGTCGGTGCGGCCCTCCTCCCCCAGGTCCGCGATGGACAGCGAGCCCATGGCGGCGATGTCCGCGTACAGCGCGGTCCACGCCACGGGGAACGCCCAGCCCGGGGGCTGGAAGCGCGGCTTGCGCAGCTTCTCGTACCACGTCGACTCGGGGTCGCTCGCGAGCGTGCCCACCACCGCCGTGGCCGCAACGGCCGCCGTGGTGGACAGGAAGACCCGCCGCCAGCGGTTGAGGTCCAGGTCCGTGACCGCGGCGCGCACCGCGTCCGCGAAGGGGGTGTGCCCGCCCGGGGGCGCCCCGATGTAGTCGTCGAGGTCCCGCTCGTGGATCACGGTGTCGTGCTGCAGGCTGCCCACCAGGGGCCGGGCCAGCTTGGTGTCGATGGGGGTCACGAGCCCGATCCAGTTGGCTGCTAGCTCCGCGGTGGTCACGGGGGCGGTGATCATGAACCGCCCACCCTTGCCCACGGCGCGGGAGTACTGGTCCAGCATGTCCGCGTACTCGATGGCCTCGGGCCCGCCCACGTCGAACGTGCGGTTCACGTCCGCGGGCAGGTCCGCGGCGCCCACGAGGTAGTGCACCACGTCCGCCACGGCGATCGGCTGGATGCGGTTGCGCACCCACTGGGGGGCGATCGCGCCGGGCAGCCGCTCCGCGAGGTGGCGGATCATGATGAAGGACGAGGACTCGTCCCCGATCACCACACCGGTCTGCAGGGCCGCGGTGGGCACACCGGAGTCCATGAGCGCGCGGCCCACCTCCACGCGGGAGCGCAGGTGGTCGGAGAGCTGGTCCACGGGCTCGTCGTCCGGGTGCAGACCGCCCAGGTAGACGATGCGCTGCACGTGGGCGTCGTGCGCGGCGGTGCCGAAGGTCTCGGCCATCTCCACCTCCTCGCGCACGAAGTCGTCCGAGTCCCCCATGGAGTGCAGCAGGTACCAGGCCACGTCCACGTCCCGCATGGCCCGTGCGACGTCCGCGGCCTCGGAGGCGTTGCCCTCCACCACTTCCGCCTGGCCGGGTCCGGCGGACCGGCCCTCGGCGACGACGCTGTCCCCCCAGGGCAGGTGGCGGACCTTCTCCGCGCTGCGGCTCAGCAGGCGCACCCGCCAGCCGCGGCGCAGCAGCTCCTGGGCCACCTGGCCGCCGATGTAGCCCGTGGCACCCGTGACGAGAGCCAGCCGTGCGTTCTCACTCATGTGTCGTCCTCGCATCGTCCGTGTCGTGGCCGGGTGCGTGACCCGGAGGGCGGTGCCGCACCGCCGCAGTTCTCCCGGCCAGTATGTCAGCGTGCTGAGGGGCTGGGCCACGGACTCCGCTCAGGGCGAGACGTCCCCGGATCAGCCACCGACGTCCACGTCCTCGAAAATCAGGAACGTCTGGGTGTCCACCACCTCGGGCATGGGCTGGATGCGTTCGAAGATCACGTCCCGCAGCTCACCCGTGCCCCGGGCGCGCACCAGCAGCATCACGTCGAACGTGCCACCCACCAGGGCCACGTGCTGCACCTGCGGGATGCGGCGCAGCTTGGGGCCCAGGGTGTCCCACGTGTTCTGCTTCAGGCGCAGGGTCACGTAGGCGGAGGCCTCCAGGCCGGCCTTGGCGGGGTCGATCACCGCGGTGTAGCGCAGCACCACGCCCTGCTCGTGCAGCCGGCGGATCCGCTCGTACGCGTGCGCACGGGAAATGTGCACCTTGGCCGCGAGCGCGGTCACGGACTGCCGCGCGTCCCGTGTGAGCTCATCCAGGATGCGCCGGTCCGTCTCGTCCAGCTCCACGCGCTTGCTCTCCGCCATCCGCTCCACCTTTCCACCACCTCCCGGCCCTGTCACGGCCACGACGCCGCCGGGCAGCACCCCGCGCCGTCGCCCTTTCCGCGGCCCGCGCCGCAGCACCCGCCGACGACGCCGGCTCGCCCGTTCCCGGGGCCACCCGGCTGGTACCCGCCGCCCGTTCGGCCAGCGCCCCGGGGTGCGGCCCTGACATGCGGAGGCACCGGATGTGACGTGCAAGACATTTCCGCATGGCGCCCGTCACTCACGAGCAATTCGTCCACGGGAAACCCGTTCTGGAAGTCTACCGTCCACGAATTCCCCCCGGTGTGGAGACGGTGCGCCCGGATTGCCCATACTGACCGGACGACGTGTCCGACGCGTTGCCGCTCGATCCTGCCCGCGGCCGTCGCGGCACCACCGAGTTCCACCCAGAGAAGAAAGGGACGCACCATGAGCGAGCCCATCCCCGCCGGTGGCGAGTCCGCCACCCGGGAGCCCACCCCGCCCGTGAATCCGGCGGTGGAGGCCTCCAAGAACTTCGGGATCACGCCCGAGCAGTACATGCTGCCCGCAAGCTCGGAGATCCGTCTGCTCAACCCGGACGGCACCGCCGTCCCCGAGTCCGAGCAGGGCCAGGAGCCCGGCCACGAGTACCCCATGCCGGACACCGAGCGGCTGCTCAACGCCTACGAGAAGCTCGTGGTGGGCCGTCGCATCAACGACCAGAACATGGCGCTGGTGCGCCAGGGCCGCATGGCCGTGTACCCGTCCAGCCACGGCCAGGAGGCGTGCCAGGTGGCCGCGGCCCTGTGCCTCGAGGACGACGACTGGCTGTTCCCCACCTACCGCGACTCCGTGGCCGTGATGTCCCGCGGCGTGGATCCGCTGGAGGTCATGAGCACCTACCGCGGCGACTGGCACGGCGGCTACGACCCCAGGCAGTACAAGGTCTCCATCCAGGCCACCCCGCTCACCACGCAGCTGCTGCACGCCGTGGGCGTCGCCCACGCCGCCCAGCTGCGCGGCGAGAACACGGTGACGCTGGCCATGTGCGGTGACGGAGCGACGTCGGAGGGGGACTTCCACGAGGCCCTGAACTTCGCCGCCGTGTTCCAGCTGCCCGTGCTGTTCCTGGTGCAGAACAACGGCTACGCGATCTCCGTGCCGCTGTCCTCGCAGACCCGTGCGCCGTCCCTGGCCCACAAGGGCGTGGGCTACGGCATGGCCAGTGAGCGCGTGGACGGCAACGACCTCGCGGCCATGCTCTCCGTGCTGGGGCGCGGCATCGAGCTGTGCCGCCAGGGCGGCGGCCCGCTGCTCGTGGAGGCCATGACCTACCGCATGCAGGCGCACACCAACGCGGACGACGACACCCGCTACCGCGAGCGCGACGAGGTCAGCGAGTGGGTGGCCAAGGACCCGATCACCCGTATGCAGCGCTACCTGGAGGACCAGGGTGCGCTGACCGAGGACGCCACGGGAAAGATCTCCGAGCACGCCGAAGCCATGGCCAAGCGGCTGCGCGAGGCGATGTCCTCCAAGCCGGAGCTGGACCCGCAGGACCTGTTCCGCTTCGTCTACCACGAACCCACCACCCAGCTGCGCGAGCAGGGCGCCCAGCTCGCGGACGAGCTCTCCCGAGAGGAGGCGTGATGAGCGCTTCGAAAACCAGTTTCGCCAAGGCGCTGAACACCGCACTCGCGGACGCCATGGAGGCCTCCCGGGAGGTCGTGGTCTTCGGTGAGGACGTGGGCACCCTCGGTGGCGTCTTCCGCATCACCGACGGGCTGACCGCGCGCTTCGGCCGCGAGCGCTGCTTCGACACCCCGCTCGCGGAGTCCGGGATCATCGGCACCGCGGTGGGCATGGCCATGAACGGCATGCGCCCCGTGGCGGAGATGCAGTTCGACGCGTTCGCGTACCCCGCGTTCGAGCAGGTGGCCTCCCACGTGGCCAAGATGCACAACCGCACCCGGGGCAAGCTGAGCATGCCCCTGGTCATCCGCATCCCCTACGGCGGCGGCGTGGGCGGCGTGGAGCACCACTGCGACTCCTCCGAGTCCTACTACGCGCACACCCCCGGGCTGAAGGTCTTCACCCCGGCGTCCGTGACGGACGCGTACGTGATGCTGCGCGAGGCCATCGACTCCCCGGACCCCGTGGTGTTCTTCGAGCCCAAGCGGCTCTACTGGTCCACCGCGCAGGTGGACCTGGACGAGCTGCGCGAGCAGTACGAGAACGGGAGCCTGCCCACGCGCGAGGGCCACGCCGTCGTCGCCCGTGAGGGCAGCGACGCGACCCTGATCTCCTACGGCCCGTCCGTGCCGGTGTGCCTGGCCGCGGCGGAGGAGGCCGCGAAGGACGGAATGTCCGTGGAGGTCATCGACCTCGGTTCCGTGGTCCCCTACGACGACGAGACCGTGGCCGCGTCCGTGCGCCGCACCGGGCGCGCCGTGGTGGTCGCCGAGTCCCAGGGCTTCGCGTCCGTGGCCTCGGAGATCGCCGCGCGCACCCAGGAGCGCTGCTTCCACTCGCTCGCCGCACCGGTGCTGCGGGTCACGGGATTCGACATCCCCTACCCCTCACCGTCCTTCGAGCACCACCACATCCCGAGTTCCGAGCGCATCCTGGACGCGCTGGACGACCTGCAGTGGGAGGACTGACCCGTGAGCATCAATGTGTTCAACCTGCCCGACCTGGGCGAAGGGCTCACCGAGGCGGACATCCTCCGCTGGCTCGTGGCCGAGGGTGACACCGTCACCATGGACCAGCCCATCGTGGAGGTGGAGACCGCCAAGTCCGCCGTGGAGGTGCCCACCCCCTTCGAGGGCGTGGTCCACAAGCTTCACGGCGCGGAGGGCGACACCATGCTGGTGGACCAGCCCCTGATCTCCATCTCCGACGGCGTGGAGTCCCCCGAGACCCCTGCCGGCTCCGGGACGGACGCGGACGCCCCCGGCGCCGAGCACGGCGCGAGCTACCGCGAGGAGGAGCTCGCGGGCACCAAGCCCTCCGCCGAGCTGGCCGTGGACGAGGCCGATCCCGCCGCGGGTGAGGACGAGGAGTCCTCGGGCAACGTGCTGATCGGCTACGGCACCTCCGCCGCGTCCTCGTCCCGCCGCCGCCGCCGCAAGCGCGGCGCGGGCGCCGAGGCCGCCGAGCGGACCCACGAGGCGCTCGCCGAGGCCCCGCGGCTGGCTCCCACCGTGATCTCCCCGCTCGTGCGCAAGCTCGCGCGGGAGCACGGCGTGGACATCGCCACCCTGCAGGGCAGCGGTCCCGGTGGTCTGATCATGCGCAAGGACGTCCTCGCGGCCATCGACCAGGTGGACGACCAGCGGATGCGCGCCGACGCCGCCGGGCCGGCCCCCACGGGACTGTCCGCCGCGGAGCCCGCGGCGCCCGCTCCCGCCGGCCTGACCGCCACGGGAGGTGCGGCACCCCAGGGTGGTGCCGCGGCGTCGTCTTCCCCGGCCGCCGCCGGGACCGACTCCCGCACCGGGCTGCCGATCGCCTCGCAGGAGCCCGTCAAGGGCGTGCGCAAGACCATTGCGGACGCCATGACCCGCTCCCGCACGGAGATCCCCGAGGCCACCGTGTGGGTGGACGTGGACGCCACCGAGCTGCTGAAGCTGCGCTCCGAGCTCAAGGCCAAGGACCCGGAGAACACGCCGAGCCTGCTCGCGCTGATCGCCCGGTTCACCGTGGCCGGGCTGCGGAAGTTCCCGCAGCTCAACGCCCGCGTGGACACCGCCGAGGACGGCTCCCGGACCATCACCCGCCTGCAGGGCGTGAACCTGGGCCTCGCGGTGGAGTCCGAGCGCGGACTCATGGTGCCGAACCTGCGCAACGCGGACCAGCTCAGCGCCATGGAGCTGACCGGCGCCATGCGGGAGATCATCCAGGTGGCCCGTTCCGGCAAGGCCAGCCCCGCCCAGCTGAGCGGTTCCACGTTCACGCTGAACAACTACGGTGTGTTCGGCACGGACGGCGCCACCCCGATCATCAACCACCCCGAGGCCGCGATCCTGGGCATCGGGCGGATCATCGACAAGCCGTGGGTGGTGGACGGTGAACTGGCCGTCCGCAAGGTCACCACCGTGACCATCGCGTTCGACCACCGCGTGTGCGACGGCGGCGCGGCGGGCGGTTTCATCCGCTTCGTGGCCGACTGCATCGAGAACCCCGTGGGGGCTCTCACGCAGATCTGACGCGCACCGGGGCATCCCACCCCGGCAGGACCACGACGGCGCTCGGGCTTCGGCCCGGGCGCCGTCGCCGTGTGTCGGGGCTGCCCTGCGAGCGGCTCTCACGCGCGTGGCACACCCGTTGAGGAGGAACCGTCCTGGGACCCCGCGGGCACCGCGCCGGGATCAGTCCGTGGGGGAACCCAGTTCTCGCTCGGCCCACGCCCGCAGGCGCTCCACCAGGGCCGGGGGCAGGTCCCCGCCGGCCATGGCGTGCTCGGAGCGGGTCCGGGCCGTGCCCATCATGCGTTCGACGGCGCGCACGGAGCCGGAGCGCTCGAGCAGCTCGTGGGCGTGAGCGGCGTCGTCGTCCGTGAGGGCGCCCTGCGCCGCGCGCTCGCACAGGGAGCGCCACGCGGGGCCGTGGGGACCGGATGCCACGAACGTGCCGAGCACCGTGGGGCGGTCCGCGCGCAGCAGTTCACGCGCGCCGTGACCGCCGTCCGCGTGGGCGGCCAGGCGCAGCTCCTTGGCGAGACCGTGGGCCATGCCCAGGGCGCGGCCGGTGTCCGCCAGGGCGTTGACGTGCGCGGTGGGCGCTCCACCCAGCACGGCACCCGCGCGCAACGGCGCCTCGTAGCAGGGTACGGCGCTGCCGATCCGCAGGGCCTCCAGCACCTCGCCGTGCCCGACCGTGGCGGCGCGCTGGGTGAGCTCGCCCAGGATCCGCTCCCCCGCCGCGGCGTGGAACACGGAGTGGTCCAGGATCTCCAGGAGCTTGATCAGCCGGGACTCCGGTGCGTGGGACGTGGCGACCATCCGGTAGGCGGCGGCCAGGGCGATCTCGCTCGCGAGGGAGGTGTAGTGGACGGGGTCCTCGGGGGCCACCGGAGCGTCGTCCGGCGCGTCCCCACCAGGCTGACGGGACTGCACCGGCTCCACGCCCGGCGACGCCGCACCGATCGCTGTTCCGGGGCTCACACCCTCCCCGCGCAGCAGCAGGGCCGTGTTGAGCAGTTCGAAGCCCGCGGCCACGGCGTTGAGCACCGGGCGGGTGGGACGCGCCGGGTAGGCCTCCACCGCGGCCATCACGAAGTCCTGCTGCAGGCCCTGCGCGGCGTAGGTGACCTCCGCGACCCGGGCCCACACGCGCTCGTAGCCGGGGCTGAGGTCCGCAGCCCGGCGCCGGGAGTGCTCCAGGAACCCGCGCACCGCTGTGGCGGGAGTGAACTCCTGGGACCTGCGCCCGGTTCCGCTGCTGGTGTACGAGGAGGTGGGCGTCATGAGTCCATTTCAGCACACGGCGCAAGCGCCGGCGCCGTGTCAGATGGCCGGCATCAGCGCGAGCTGCACCGCGATGAACAGCATCACCAGGCCCACCCCCACGTCCACGATGCGCCACGTCAGCGGAGTGTTCAGCACGTGGGACAGCGCCCGCGCCCCGGCACCCAGGGCCGTGAACCAGATGACCGACCCCGTGAACGCGCCCGCAGCGAAGACCCAGCGCTGCTCCCCGTGCTGGTTGGCCAGGTTGCCCAGGATCAGAACCGCGTCCAGATAGGCGTGCGGGTTGAGCCACGTGAACGCGAGCGTCGCGAGGACGACCCCGCGCAGTGAACCTGCTCCGCCGCCCGCAGCCTCCATGGTCTGGGGTTTCAACGCTGACCTGAAGGACATCACCGCGAACACCGCGAGGTACACGACCCCCGCCCAGCGGAACGCGTTGATCAGCCACGGCACCTGCTCGATGAGCACCCCGATCCCCGCGGTGCCCAGCCCGATCAGGAAGATGTCCGAGACGATGCAGATGGCCACCACCACGCCCACGTGCTCGCGGCGAATCCCCTGCCGCAGCACGAAGGCGTTCTGGGCGCCGATGGCCACGATCAGGGCCAGGCCGGTCACCAGCCCGGGAAGGAACGCAGAAGTCACCCGGACAAGGTACATCCCCGGCGTGACGTCCCCGACATTCGGAGTACACCGCAGGACCTGGAGGTTATAGTTTCCCTAGAAATAATTGCGCCGGACGGCACGACGCCGTCCGCGCACCCCTGCGTGGAAGGACACCCCATGAGCACCCCCACCCTCGAGCAGCTCGCCCTCGACATCACCCGCGAGGACGCCGACCGGCTGTTCACCACGGCCCGCACCGCAAGTCACTTCACGGACGAGCCCGTGACCGCGGAGCAGCGGCACACCATCTACGAGCTCACCAAGATGGGTCCCACGGCGTTCAACTCGCAGCCCCTGCGCATCACGTGGGTGGAGTCCCCCGAGGCGCGCGAGCGCCTGGTGCAGCACATGAACGGCGGCAACCAGGAGAAGACCCGCAAGGCTCCGCTGACCGCCATCCTGTCCTTCGACGAGAACTGGCACACCCGCTTCCCGGAGTTCCTCCCCGCGGCCCCGCAGCTGCAGGGCATGTACGACGAGAACGCCGAGCTGCGCATGTCCAGCGGCACCGCCAACGCGCACATCCAGGTGGGCTACTTCATCATCGCGGCCCGCGCCGCCGGTCTGGCCGTGGGCCCCATGACCGGATTCGACGCCCCCGCCGTGGACCGGGAGTTCTTCGAGGGCACGGGCAAGCGCGCCATCGTGGTGGTCAACCTGGGCCGTCCCCAGGCACCGGGCTACGAACGCAACCCGCGCTTCGCCGTGGAGGACGTCACCGAGACCGTCTGAGAGCGGACGACGACGACGCGCCCCGCCGGTCGGGCCTTCGCCGTGGCGCCACTACCCGAGCTCTGGCCGTCCGCGCCACCGCTGTTCGCAGCGGCGTCGTGCGGCTTGTCCCTACGGGCCACATGGTCCCAGAACTGTTGCTCAGGACTTCCGGCTGATCTCTGCCGGCTCGGTACCCGCCCCGCTGTCTCCCGTGGCGAGCTTGGTGAGAACCGGCAGCGCGGCGTCGAGCGCGGCGACCTCCCGGGCGTCCAGTGTGGACAGCACGTCCGCGACGAAGCCGTTGCGGCGCTCGTCCTCGCGCGCCAGCACCTCTTCCCCTGCGGGTGTGAGGGACACGAGCACGGCGCGGGCGTCCGTGGGGTCGGGATCGCGGCGCACCAGACCCGCCCTGCTCAAGCGGTCAACACCCTGCGTGGCGGTGGGCGTGCGGACACCGAGGTTCGCGGCGATCGTGGTCATCCGCACCCCGCCCGGGCGCAGCATGGTCAACAGGCTGATCTGTTGGCTGGTGATCTGCCGGGACCCCTCCATGCTCCGCAGGAAATACACGCCGTGGCGCAGCACCTCCCGCAGGCGAGCCGCGCTCTCGAGCAGCCGGGTGCGGTCGACGTCGGGGGCGCAGGCGCGGGAGGTGTCCATGTTGTCCCATTCTACGGCGCCTAGAATGCGTCCATGCGGGAGATCCTCACGGCCCTGGACGGGCTCGCACCGGACCTCAGCCTCAGGGCGATGGACGCGGTGCACGGCCACGACGACCGGTGGAACGGCGCCCTGGACGTCCGCTCCCTCGCGGCGGCAAGTGTGGGGCTTGCAGCGGCGTCCGCCCGGGAGTTCACGCGGGCCAGCGGCCGACCATCGGTAGAGATCACGGCTACTCTGCCGGAGATCGTAGCGGCCTTCGCCTCCGTCTCCCAGCTGCGCATCGACGGCCAGCCGCTCCTCGGCTTCGCCCCGTGCTCCGGTTTCTTCCGCACTGCGGACGGGTGGCTCCGCACCCACGCCAACTACCCTCACCACCGGGCCCGGCTGTTCCGCGCCTTGGGGATCGACCACGACAACGCCCTGGCGCCCGCGCTGGCCCACCTCACCTCGCGGGACGCGGAGTCCCACATTGTTTCCGAGGGAGGTGTGGCTGCCTGTGTGGTGAGTGAGGGCGAGTGGCGGCAGGAGGCGGCACACGATCCCGGCCCGTGGCTCCATCTCTGCCCCGGGGATTCGAACATCGCTGATCGCCACCGCTCCCCCAGGCCGGACAGCCACCCGTGGCGGCCGGTGCACCCGCACGCGGGCAGTGTCCCTCTGCCCCTGCACGGCGTCCGAGTGGTCTCGCTGACCCGGGTGATTGCTGGTCCCACCGCCGCGAAGTTCCTGGCGGCACTGGGCGCGGACGTGATCCGCATCGACCCGCCCGCCATGCCCGAGCTGCTGGGACAGCATCTGGACACCGACCAGGGTGTGCGCTGCACCGCCCGTGACCTCAGCGACCCGATCGCGGCTGGAGACCTCGCTGGTCTGCTCGGTCAGGCTGACGTCCTGCTCACCGGATACCGCCCCGGCTCACTCGCCGCGCTGGGACTCGACGGCGCCCGCGTTCGTGAGCGGTTCCCCCACCTCGTTCATGTGGAGCTCAGTGCGTGGGAGCCCACCGGGCCCCGCGCTGGACAGCGGGGCTTCGACAGCATCGTCCAGGCGGCCACGGGAATCGCCCACCGGTACGGCTCCACAGACAGCACCGGGCTCTGGCGGCCTGGAGCACTGCCGGTACAGGCGCTGGACCACGTCACCGGATACGGCATGGCCGCGGCGGCGTGTGGGCTGCTGGCGGCGGGACGGTCAGGGTCCGCCCGGTTGTCCCTGGAGCGCACCGCGCGAGTTCTGCTGGACGGAGGAGGCTCGGAGTGCAGCCATCCTTCTCCGAACACCGGACCCAGATCCGAGACTGTTGAGATGACCACCGAGCACGGAAGGGTCACCTGTGTGCCGGCCCCCGTGCGGGTCAACGGGCGGCGGCCGCCGGTCCTGCCACCCCTTCCGACAGGCTGACATGCCCATGAGGGACCACGACCACGTACTGAGTGTTCATTTTTTACCTGCGTTCATTTATTCTGAACACAGGAAATGAATGAACGGAGTCACTGTGAGTGAACCCCTGAAGACTGCCCTCGAGAAGCGCCTGAACGAGTACCGCCTCTGCGCCGATGCCCCCGCATCACTCCAAGACCTGGAACGGGAGACCCCCACACCGCTCCTCCTCACGCACGACCTGGGATCCCAGCATTTCCGCGCCGTGGTGACCGACAGCCCAACCCTCACCCGTGTTCTTCAGCTGGATGGAGAAGTCGGCGACCCCCTTCTGCTTCTCGCGCCAGCGGTCAATCCCCGCAGCGCTCACGAGCTGCGCGTGGCGGGTGTCCAGTTCCTCGACGCCGCAGGAAATGCCTACCTCAGATTTGGGGGAGTGCTCATCGACGTACGAGGTCGCCGACCCGATCCGGCCACGGTCCAGAACCGCCGAGCACTCCGCCCGTCAGCCGGGCTCTTCACCCCTAGGCGTGCGCAGGTCATTTTCGCGCTGCTGTCCTGGCCCGAGTTGCTCCACTCCCCCGTCAGGACAGTCGCCGCCGCGGCCAAGGTGTCCCTGGGGCAAGCTCAATCCACCATGAAGCTCCTCGATGAGCAGAGATTCCTGGACCGCCGCAGCAAACGTCTGATGCGCCAGGATGTTCTCGCCGAACGGTGGGCCGATGCCTATGCCACGGGACTCGGACCCAAGACCCTGGTGCAGCAGTTCCACGGCGATCCTGCCCGCTTGGACCTTGCTGGTCACGGTGTGGTCTACGTGAGTGGCGAGCAATCTGCCTCGTGGATCAAGAATCCCGAAACCGCCACGCTGTACGTGGAGCACATCTCCCCCACGATGGTCTTGGCCAACCGCTGGCGGAAGGACGGGAACCTCAACATCATGATCCACACAGCCTTCTGGCTTCCCCCGGGCCATGAAGCCCACCCGCTCTCGTCCTTTCCGTCTCCTGCCCCTCCCCTCCTGGTGTACGCCGACCTGAAATCTGCGGGGGAGAGCCGCCAGCTGGAGGCCGCACAGCACGTCAAGGACAGCCATGCTCACATTTGGCGACCCTGACCCCGGGGTCCTGGATGTTGTGGGAGAAGTGGTCCAACGTCTCCGACAAGACACGGAAATCGCACCATCACAGGTGATGGTGGTGGGTGCCCACGCGCGGAACATCATTCACTCCGGCCTGGGCGAGTCCGCCCCCATCAGGTTGACGGATGACGTGGACCTCGCCCTGGCACTTCCCGGATGGGATACCTACCAGCCCATCACCAAGATCTACCCTCGCCTGGGGGACAGCCAGATGCGCTACCGCGTGAGCGGCATCCCCGTGGACTTCATGCCCTTCGGCCCCCGCGTCGAGAAACCGCCGGGGGCAGTCACCCCTCCGCCGCGCAAGGAGGCGTGGACCGTCGCCGGTTTCCAGGACGTCCACCGTCACGCCCAAGCCGTGGAAATCACCCCGCAAGGGGACACTGTTCGGGTGCCATCACCAGCCGGTTACACCGCGCTGAAACTACGGTCGTGGGCAGACAGAGCTCCGAACCACGACACCAAGGACGCCCAAGATCTTGCCGTGGCGTGCCACTGGTACACGGAATCCGAAGCTGTCCGGAACGAACTCTACGAGACCGGGCACGGACAGAATCTCTTGGAGGTCCACGACTACGCCCAGGACCTCGCGGCCGTGGCCCTTCTGTCCCACGAGGTGTCTGACATTCTCTCCGCCGCCATCGCGGCCAACCTGGCCAAGGACCTGAAGAATGTCGGCCCTGCCCTGCTGTCCAGGAATTTCACGACGTCGCTCGAGCGATTCCCCTCGGCCGACAGGGACCGCAGAGAAGCCATGATCACCAGTCTGCTGTCCGCACTCGCCTGACGGGCCACGGGCACGGGCTGAACGCCCCGTGGTCTACTCGATCAGCCGCTCAACGGGCTGGCCCGAGGGCATTCGCCGAACAGACCTCGGGCGGGAGGGGGTGCCTTCCCCGTCCCGCCCGAGACCGTCGCACCATGCGTCGTGGTGCGCGCCCGTCAGAGGCTCCGCAGCGCCTCCGCGAAACGCTTGACCCCTTCACGGATGCGCGCCGGGGCCACGCCCGAGAACGCGAGCCGCGCGGCGTTGGACTCCCGGCCGTCCATGTAGGACGCCGAGCCCGGCACGAGCACCACGCCGTGAGCGATCGCCTCGGCCAGGATGTCCTTGCCCCGCAGCTCCTCCGCGGTGACCCACGTGAAGAACCCGCCGGAGGGCGTGGTCCAGGATGCCGAGTCCGGCATGTACTCGGTGAGCGCCTCCTCCATGGCGGTCCAGCGCTCCTTGTAGAGCTCCACGGCCCGGTCCAGGGCGGGCTCCCAGTGCTCGGAGCCCACCCACGAGGTCACGAGCGACTGCGCCAGGTTGGACGGGTGGATCACCACGGACTCCGCGGCGATCTGCAGCCGACCGCGCACCTCCGGCGGCGCCGCCATCCAGCCCACGCGCAGCCCGGGCGCGAAGATCTTGGAGAAGCTGCCCAGGTGGATCACGTGCTCGGGGTCCATGCCGTGCATCGAGGGCCGCGGTTCACTGCGGTCGAAGGCCAGCAGCGCGTACGGGTCGTCCTCGACGATCATCACGTCCCGCTGCGCGCACACCTCCACGAGCTCACGACGCCGCTCCTCCGGCATGGTCACGCCGGTCGGGTTCTGGAAGCTCGGGATCGCGTACACGAACGGCACGCGCCTGCCCCGGGCCGCCAGCTCGTCGAGCGCCTGGGCCACGGCCTCCGGCTGCATGCCGTCGTGATCCATCTCCACGTGGTGGACGTCCACCTCGTAGGCACCGAACACGCCGAGCGCCCCCACGTAGGTGGGCCCCTCGGCCACGATCACGTCACCGGGGTTGCAGTAGAGCTTGGTCACGAGGTCCAGCCCGGCCTGCGAGCCCGTGGTGGGCAGGATGTCCGCGCCGGTCACGGTGGAGCCGCCGCGGGCCATGAGCTTGACCACGAGTTCGCGCAGCCCGTCCATCCCCGCGCCGGAGCCGTACTGCAGGATCTCCCCGGCGCGCCCGCGCAGCAGAAGGGACGCGACGTCGCCCACCGCGTCCGCGGGAAGCACGGACAGGTCCGGGTTGCCACCGGCCAGCGAGACCACGGAGGGGTCGCGGGCCACCTCGAACACGGCGCGGACCGGGGACGGGCGGAACTCCTCCGCGCGGGATGCGAAGCCCATCACATCTCCGATCCGTAGCGCGCGCCGGAGATGCCGTACGCGGGACCGTCCGCGGCGGCGTCAGCCCCCAGGCTGATCAGGGAGATCAGCTCGTAGACCACGTGCGCGGCGGCGATGCCGGTGAGCTCCGCGTGGTCGTACGCGGGTGAGACCTCCACGACGTCGCACGCCACCACGTCCAGGCCGCGCAGACCGCGCAGGATCTCCAGGACCTCGCGGCTCGTGATGCCGCCGGCCTCGGGTGTTCCGGTGCCGGGCGCGTGGGCGGGGTCCAGGACGTCGATGTCCAGGGAGATGTAGAGCGGGCGGTCCCCCACGCGCTCGCGCAGGGCCGCCACCACGGTGTCCACGCCGGAGCGCATGACGTCCGCGGAGGAGACGATCTCGAAGCCGAAGCGGGCGTCGTCCTCGAGGTCCTGCGTGCCGTAGAGGGGGCCGCGGGTGCCCACGTGCATCACGGCGTCGGTGTCGATGATCCCCTCCTCGAACGCGCGCCGGAACGGGGTGCCGTGCGTGTACTCGGCGCCGAAGTAGGTGTCCCACGTGTCCAGGTGGGCGTCGAAGTGCAGCAGCGCCACCTTGCCGTGGCGCGAGTGCGCCGCGCGCAGCAGGGGCAGGGCGATGGTGTGGTCACCACCGATCGCCACCACCTTGGTGGAGTCCCCCATGAGCTCCTTGGCCGCGGTCTCGATCGACTCGATGGCCTCGGGGATGTCGAACGGGTTGCCCACGATGTCCCCGGCGTCCGCGACCTGCAGGTTGGCGAAGGGCGAGTGGTTCTGCGCGGGGTTGTAGGGCCGCAGCAGGCGGGAGGACTCGCGCACGTGGTTGGGGCCGAACCGGGCACCGGAACGGTAGGACACCCCGGAGTCGAAGGGCACGCCCACCACGGCCACGTCCGTGTGCTCCACCTGGTCCGTGCGGGGCAGCCGCGCGAACGTGGCGGGCCCGGCCCACCGCGGTGTCAGGGCCGCGTTCACGGGCCCCACCCGCTGCTCACCAGCGCTGTTGGTCTCCACAATGCGTTCCGGTTCCACCCGTGCTCCTCTCGTCCCGGGATCGTCCGGGCGTCGTCCGGGGCCACGTCGCTGGGGCCCCTGGTGCTGCGACAGATCATCGCGGTGCTAGTTTTTGTGACCTGGTCCATAAACCCTAACGCCACGATCCCGCCCGGAAACGCAGCCGGACGAGGACGCGCGGCACCCTGTCCCCTGCCCGAGGAGAACCTCCGTGAACGTGCTCGTGATCGTGCTGTACCTGGCCGCCATGGTGGTGATCGGGCTGTGGGCGGCACGCCGTGCGCGCACCGCCACGGACTACCGGGTGGCCGGCCGACGCCTGGGCGCCGGGCTCTACACCTCCACCATGGCCGCCGTGGTGCTGGGCGGCGCCTCCACCGTGGGCGGCGTGGGGCTGGGCTACCAGTACGGGATCTCCGGGATGTGGCTCGTGGTGGCCATCGCCACCGGGCTCGCGGTGCTGAGCCTGTTCTTCGCCCCGCGCATCCAGTCGCTGAAGGTGTTCACGGTCTCGCAGATGCTGCAGCTGCGCTACGGCGCGCGCGGTGGGGCCACGGCGTCGTCGTTCGTGATGCTCGCGTACACCGTGATGATCGCCGTGACCTCCACCGCGGCCTACGCGTCGATCTTCTCCGTGCTGTTCCCCATCTCCCGGCCGTGGGCCATCCTGCTGGGCGGCGTGGTGGTGATCGCCTACTCCGTGCTGGGTGGGATGTGGTCCATCACGCTCACGGACCTCATGCAGTTCGTGTTCATGACCATCGGCATCTTCGCGATCCTGCTGCCCTTCTCCCTGGCCGCCGCGGGTGGCTGGTCCGGGATCACCGAGCGTCTGGACGCCTCCTACTTCTCCGCCGGGTCCATGGGATTCCAGGCGATCGTCACCCAGTTCGTGGTCTACGGATTCGGCATGCTGATCGGCCAGGACATCTGGCAGCGCGTGTTCACGGCCCGCTCCCCCAAGGTCGCCCGCTGGGGCGGGCTGGCCGCGGCCGGGTACGTGGCCGTCTACGGCGTGGCCGGCGCCCTGATCGGCACCGCCGCGGCGGCCGTGCTCCCCACCCTGGAGGTGCCCGAGGAGGCCTTCGCGGCCATGGCCCAGTACCACGTGCCCGCCGGCCTGGGCGGAATCGTCCTCGCGGCAGGGGTCGCGGCCATGATGTCCACGGCCTCCGGCGCCACGATCGCCGCGGCCACCGTGGCCCGCGTGGACGTGGTCCCCACGCTGCGCGGACTGTTCGGGGCCTCTCCCGAGGACGTGGAGCGCGCCCGCTCGGAGGAGGCCTCCGTGACGAAGGACCGGGTGTACGTGGTGGTGGTCGGTCTCGTGATCACCGCGCTGTCCATGCTGGTCAGCTCCACCGTGGTGGCCCTGACCATCGCGTACGACCTTTTGGTGGGCGGGCTGCTCGTGGCCGTGCTGGGCGGTTTGGTCTGGCGCCGCGGCACCGCGGCCGGGGCCATGTGGTCCATGGCCGCCGGTGTGGTGGCCACCGTGGTGGGCATGCTCGCCTTCGGTGTGCTGGCCAACGCCCCCATCTACCTGGGGCTCGTCAGCTCGGCCGTAGTATTCGTGGTGGTGTCGCTGGTGACCAGGCCCACGGCACCTCAGATCAGTGAAGAGTGGAACCGACGCATCCAGGAGTCCAAGGCATGAGCACCGAGAACAGCACCCCCGAGACCGGGGGGACCCAGGCGGCGTCGCGCCCCGAGCGCACCGTGGCCACGGCCGTGCTGGAGACCCTGCGCGGGTACGGGATCGACACCGTGTTCGGGATCCCCGGCACCCACTCCCTGGAGTTCTACCGGCCGCTGCGCGAGCTCGGGATCACCGCGATCACCACGCGCCACGAGCAGGGCGCGTCCTACGGTGCGGACGGCTGGTCCCAGGTGCGCGGGCTGCCCGGCGTGGTGATCACCACCTCGGGTCCGGGCCTGCTGAACTCGCTGTCCGGCGCGGCCACCGCGTACGCCGAGTCCCGGCCCATGATCCTGCTGTCCCCGGGGCGCCCCGTGGGCCACGACTTCCGGGACATCGGCTCGCTGCACGAGACCAAGAACCCCTCCGCGGCCGTCAACGCGATCGTGGGCGTCTCCCGCCGCGTGACCTCGGGCGCCGAGGCCGTGACCATGATCCACGACGCCATGCGGGACTTCGCGCACTCGCGGCCCCGCCCCATCCACATCGAGATCCCGCTGGACATCCTGGAGACCGCAGCTGACGTGCCCGCGTCCGCCACGGCACCGCGTCCCCTGGGTGAGCCCACGCCCGCCCCGGAGCACGACGTCGCCGCGGCCGTCTCCGCGCTCGCGGCCAGTGAGCGCCCGGTCATCCTGGCGGGCGGCGGCTCGCTCGCGGCCGGGGAGCGGCTGCTGGAGCTCGCGGAGCTGCTCGAGGCCCCCGTGATCACCACGACCAACGGCAAGGGCGCGATCCCGGAGAAGCACCGGCTCTCCCTGGGCGCGGACCTGCGGCTGAGCACCGCGCACGAGTTCCTGCGCACCGCGGACGCGCTGCTCGTGATCGGCTCCAAGGTGGGCGAGGCCGAGCTGTGGGGCGGGGACATCACCCCGCAGGGCCCGGTGGTGCGCGTGGACATCATGCGCGACCAGATGCTGTGCAACCTGACCCCGGACGTGGAGGTTCCCGGCAACGCCGCCGCGGTGGTGCCGCAGCTGCTCGACGGGCTGCGCGCCGCGTTCGAGGCCTCCGGTGCCGCGCCCCGCCCCGAGCGGGACCTGCGGGAGGTCTTCGACGCCATGGACGAGGAAGGTCGCCAGTGGGCCCCGGACCTCGCGGCGCTCAACGAGACCATCATGGAGGTGGTCCCGGACGACACCATCCTGGCTGGTGACTCCTCCCAGGTGACCTACATGGGCTCCACCACGTTCTTCCGTGCGCCCGCGCCGCACTCGCTGCTGTACATGGGCACCTACGCCACTCTGGGCTACGGACTGCCCGCAGCGGTGGGGGCCAAGCTGGCCGCACCGGAGCGCCCGGTGGTGTGCCTGGTGGGGGACGGCGCCCTGATGTTCTCCATCCAGGAGCTCATGACCGCGGTGGAGCTGAACCTGGACCTGCCCGTGATCTGCGTTGACAACGGCGGCTACGGGGAGATCCGGCAGAACATGGTGGACCGGGACATCGACCCCCTGGCCGTGGACCTCGTCCAGCCGGACTGGGTCAAGCTCGCGGAGGGCTTCGGCGCCACCGGGTTCCCCGCCACCATGGACACCCTGGCGGAGACCGTGCAGAAGGCACTCGCCACCAAGGGGCCGAGCCTGGTGCACCTGAAGATCTGAGCCGGGCTCGCCGGACGGGGATGCGCCACCTCCGGGTTGCGGGCACCTGACCGGTTGCTCCGGATCATCCGAGGAAAGGGAATGACCGCCGAACCGTGGGTTCGGCGGTCATTCTCGTCTTTGAAGCGCTGTGCCCCTGGTGCGGTGTCGTGGACGCACCCCGAGCCGTGGGGGTGGCGAGTCGGCAACGCGGGGCCGTGGGCGGGGCGGAAGCCCCGGGGTCACTGGCTGCTGAGGCCCAGCCCGATGAGTCCGATCCCGGAGAAGATGAGGATGGCCCAGAAGGCCAGGATGAGACCGGAGAGCACCACACCCGTGATGGCCATGCCACGACCGGCGGGTTCCTTCTTCAGGCCCACGAGGCCCAGCACGAACCCGATGATGGGGAAGATGAAGGTGAAGCCCAGGAAGATGCTCACGATGCCGAGGACCATGGAGGCCACGGACAGGCCCTTGGGTTCGGCGGCCTGACGCATGACGGTCACCTGGTGCGGCATGGGGGGCTGCTGCGCCACGGTCGACCCCGCGGCCGGGTAGTACTGCGAGGTGTCGCTGTGGGGGGCGTTGCCCTGCCACGTCTCGTGCTGGGCGGTGTCGTAGCGCGGGGCGTTGCCCTGCCAGGCGTCACCCTGGACGGCGTCGCGCTGCGGAGCACCGGCCTGCGAAGTACCGGTCTGCGACGTACTGGTCTGCGGAGTGCCCGCCTGCTGCACGTCAGCCTGCGGGGCGGGCTGCTGGTCGGGGGTCTGGGGCTGCTGGTTGTCAGGGTCCATCCAATGATTATGCATGTTGCTTTCAGCCCTGTGGGGTAGTGACGCTCCATTGCGACCGCCCCTGCTCCGCAGCCACCGCACGGGGCCACTGGCACGGTGCCGGGAGCGCGAGCCCGCAGGCCGGACGGTTCACCTCCCCCGCTGCCGGGGCAGCGGCCAGGTGGTGGCAACCCACGCGCGGACCTCGCGCCGGGTTCGCAGCCGGACCACGCGCAGGGCCGGGTGGGTGCGCTCCAGGGCCGGGATGCGGTGCCGGCAGCTGTTCCGCGTGGCCACCGCCCAGCGGATGATGTGCTCCGGGTCCGTGACGATGCTGCGCAGCGGGGCTTCCCGGTTGCCGTTCCACAGTTCCTCGCGGCGCAGACTGCGCCGCACGGTCCGGCGCACCACACGGGGGAACGTCACCGTCCAGAAGGGGACGTCGAGCCACACGAGGGTGTCGGCGCGCTCGGCGAGAAGGGGGCGGGCGGCGTCGTACTGCCACTCCGTGACCCACGACGGCTGGGACACCAGGCGCTGGACGTCCGCCACGAACTCGGGGCGCGGGGTCCAGCCCGGTCCGTGGAACAGGGCGTCGATCTCGGTGTGGGGGATCCCGGATCGCCCGGCGATCTCCCGGCAGAGCGTGGTCTTGCCCGCACCGCTGACCCCGGCCACCAGGATGCGACGGGGAACGGGCGGGGCACTGTCCATGCGGTGAGCCTATGCGCCCCGGAGACAGCGCCGGGCAGACCCGCAGCCACCCCGCCCCAGCCACGCCATGCAGGCCGTGAACGAGAGTGCGGACTCGGGCTCGTCGAAGATCCACAGCCCCTGCGTCCCAGAGCGGGCCACCAGGAACTCCAGGAACGACTCCCCGTGGCTCTGAAAGTTGTAGGCGCCGCCCAGACGGTTCACCTCCGAAAGGTAGGCGAAGGTGCCGTGCATCGTCTCCGCCCGCAGGAACACCCCGTCGCGGGCGCCACCCACACCGCGGACAAGCTGCAGGTGGTCGTGGAGCCCGGACTCCGTCGCCTGGGTCCTGTGCAGCACCTGGTCCCGCGTGCCGCCCTCCACGCTGAGCCCGAAGGCTTCCGCGACGGCCTCCACGAGCGTGGACTTCCCTGCGCCGTGATGTGTTGCACCTCACACTCGCGGGCGGATACGCTCAACTCCTCCAACGCCACGGCGGGCCCGCGAGGGGTCATCTACCGGGCACCAGCCAGTGCACACCGGCTCGAGTCGGTGGGGCGTCGGCCCGGGACACCTCTGGGCGCGCATCCGGCACAGCGACCCAGGAATTGAGGTGCCGATCGCCGTGAAGCGCATCGCAGAGACCAGCAGCGGATCAGCCGTGGCCCGCCCGGAGGACACGTACCTGGGGGTAGGCAAGTCCCTCGCGTACGGACTGCAGCACGTGCTCACCATGTACGGCGGGGTGATCGCGGTGCCGCTCATCATCGGCAACGCCGCCGGGCTGGATGCCACGGCCACGGGAATCCTGGTGGCGGCCGCCCTGTTCACCGGGGGTCTCGCCACCATCCTGCAGAGCGTGGGCGTGCCGTTCCTGGGAGCGCAGCTTCCCCTGGTGCAGGGCGTGTCCTTCGCGGGTGTGGCCACCATGCTCACCATCCTCCAGGGCACACCCGGGGAAGAGGGCCTGCGGGTGGTGTTCGGCGCGGTCCTGGTGGCATCCGCACTGGGGTTCGTGCTCGCGCCCTTCTTCGCCAAGATCATCCGGTTCTTCCCGCCGGTGGTCTCGGGGGTGGTCATCACGACCATCGGCGTGACCCTCATGCCGGTGGCGGCCGGGTGGGCCCTGGGACCGCAGGACAGTCCCGAGCACGGCTCAGTGGGCAACATCGGGCTGGCCGCGTTCACCCTGCTGGTGGTGCTGCTGCTGTCCAAGGTGGGCTCCGCCGCGATCTCCCGGCTGTCCATCCTGCTGGCCATCGTCATCGGCACCGTGGTGGCTGCGGTGACCGGTCAGGCTTCGTTCTCCGGCGTGGGCGAGGGGCCCGTGGTCGGGTTCCCCACCCCGTTCGCCTTCGGGACCCCTCTGTTCGTGGCCTCGGCCGTGCTGGGCATGTTCGTGGTGATCATCGTGACCATGACCGAGACCACCGCAGACATCGTGGCCGTGGGCGAGGTGGCCGAGACCCGCGTCGACTCGAAGCGCATTGCCAACGGGCTGCGCGCGGACATGCTCTCCTCCACGGTGTCCCCGGTGTTCAACTCCTTCACGCAGACCGCCTTCGCGCAGAACGTGGGGCTCGTGGCCATCACGGGGATCCGCAGCCGCTTCGTGGTGGCGGGGGCCGGCGTGATCATGGTGGTCCTTGGTCTGCTGCCCGTACTCGGCCGGGTGGTGGCCGCGGTGCCCTCACCCGTGCTGGGAGGTGCCGGCATCGTGCTGTTCGGGACCGTGGCGGCGTCGGGAATCCGCACCCTGGGCGGCGTGGACTACCGATCGGGGCTGAACCTGGTGGTCGTGGCGGTGGCGATGGCCATGGGCCTGATCCCCGTGGTCTCCCCCGGGTTCTACGAGCAGTTCCCCGCGTGGACCCAGGTGGTGCTGGGCTCCGGCATCAGCGCCGCCGCGCTCACCGCCGTGCTGCTGAACATCCTCTTCAACGAGATCACGTGGGGCTCCCGTCCGGACTCCTCGGTGTTCGCTGCCGCGCCTCCCCGCGTGCTGCCCCGCTCTTTCGTGCAGGGCCTCGAGGAGGGTGACACCGTGGTGGACGGCCGCTTGGTCGGCGGGGACGGGCAGGAGGTGGCCGTCGTCGAGGACCACCTGGTGGAGGACGCCCGCCGCCGAGTGGAGAGCGGCGAGCTCACGGAGACCGGCCAGATCCACCAGGTCTACGCCAAGGACGAGCATCGGGACGATCCCGGCGCGGAAGGAGCCCGCCATGACGAACACCCCTGACCAGGACACCGTCCACCGGCACCTGCTCACAGCCATCGAGGCCGCCAGGCGCAACGCGTCCGCGGACGGCGGGCCATTCGGCGCGGTGCTCGTGACCGCGGACGGGCGCGAGTTCACAGCGGTGAACCGCGTGACCGCGGACAACGACCCCACCGCCCATGCCGAGGTCTGCGCCATCCGCGCTGCGTGCTCAGCCCTGGGAACGTACGACCTCAGCGGTGCCACTCTCTACTCCAGCTGCGAACCGTGCCCCATGTGCCTGTCCTCCGCCCTGTGGGCGCGCCTGGACCGGGTCCACTTCGCCGCGGACCGGCACGACGCCGCGGCGGGCGGTTTCGACGACGCCGCCTTCTACGACTTCTTCACCGCCCCACCGGAGCAGAAGGACGCGTTGCTGCCCGTGCGCCACGTGGCCGTGGAGACCCGCACCTCGCCATTCGAGTCCTGGGCGGCGAACACGGAGCGCACCACCTACTGACTGGCCCGGGCGGGCACCCCTACTGCCCGAACTCCCCGAGCAGCGCAGCCGCGACACCTACCGCGATCGCTGCGGGGGACTTGCCCGGTATCCCGGGGAGCCCGATGGGGCACGTGATGCCGTCGACCACGGCCGCCGGATGCCCCTCCGCGACGAGCCGTTTGCGGAACCTCGCCCACTTGGCGGAGGAGCCGATGAGCCCCACGCTCGCCAGGTCCCCCCGGCGGAGCGCGGCGTCGCACAGGATGAAGTCCTCGGCGTGGTCGTGACTCATGATCAGCACGTGCGCCCCGGCGGGCAGCTCGTCCAGGGCGTTCTCCGGGGCGGGGCTGTGCCGCGGTTCCAGGTGCGCCGGGCCGTTGCGGAGGTCCTCGAACCGGGCGGGCGCCACGTGCTCGGCGCGGCTGTCCACCAGGTGCACCCGCACGGGGAACCGGGACAGCACGTGCGCCAGCTCCCAGCCCACGTGCCCCAGCCCGAAGACAGCCACCACGGGGCGAGCGCACTGCGGCTCGAGGAGCACGTGCACCACCCCGCCGCAGCACTGCCGGCCGTGCGCCACGCTCGCGTGCTCCGTCAGGGAGAACTCCAACGACTCGGGCGATCGCACGTCCGCCGCGATCATGGCCCGCGCCCGCTCGACCACCGTGGCCTCGAGGTTGCCGCCGCCCACGCTGTCCCACGTGCGGGCAGCGGCCACCACCATCTTGGAGCCCGCCTCCCGAGGCGCGTGCCCGCGCACGTGCGTCACGGTCGCGAGCACACCCGCCGAGCCCTCCCCGCGCAGCAGCTGCAGGGCGTCCAGCCAGTCCACGTCAGACGGCCGCCGGGGCATCCGCAGAGCCGGCGGGATGCGCCGTGGCCAGCGCCTCCCGGGCCTCCTGCACGGCCCAGAACACGGCCTCGGCAGTGGCGGGACTCGCGAGTTCCACGCTGTGCCCCTCCGGCCCGAACGACGCCGCCGCTGCACGCAGCGCCTCGCGCACGCTGAATGCGAGCATCAGCGGGGGTTCCCCCACGGCCTTGGAGCCGTAGACGACGCCGCTCTCGGTCGCCCTCTCGAACAGGTGCACGTTGAACTCCTCGGGCATCTCGGAGAAGCTCGGGAGCTTGTAGGTGCTCGCCGCCTGGGTGGTGAGCCGGCCGCGGGCGGGCCCGTCGGACTCGTCCCAGCGCAGGTCCTCCAGGGTCAACCACCCGGTGCCCTGCACGAAGCCGCCCTCGATCTGTCCCACGTCGATGAGCGGGGAGAGGCTGTCTCCCACGTCGTGGACGATGTCCGTGCGCAGCAGACGGTACGCTCCGGTGAAGCCGTCGACCTCCACCTCGGACACGGACGCCCCGTAGGAGAAGTACTTGAACGGCTCGCCCTGCATCCGCTGGGCGTCCCAGTGCAGTCCCTCGGTGCGGTAGTAGCCCGCGGCCCACAGGGAGATCCGCTGGAAGTAGGCCGTGTGGGCCAGTTCCGCAAACGTCATCTCGCGGTCGTGGAAGCCGAGCCCGGTGACGATCCCGTCCACGAAGCGGACGTCGTCCGGGTGGATGGAGAACTCGCGCGCCGCGACCTCGGCGAGCCGTTCCCGGATCTGCTCGCACGCGTTCTTGACGGCCCCGCCGTTGAGGTCCGAGCCAGAGCTGGCCGCGGTGGCGGAGGTGTTGGGCACCTTGTCGGTACGGGTGGGGGCGAGCCGCACGGTCTCCAGCGGGACACCCAGCGCAGTGGCCGCCACCTGACGCATCTTGGTGTGCAGCCCCTGGCCCATCTCGGTTCCGCCGTGGTTGATCAGCACGGAGCCGTCCCGGTACACGTGCACCAGCGCCCCGGCCTGGTTGAATGCCGTGAGGTTGAAGGAGATCCCGAACTTCACCGGTGTCACCGCGAGCGCCCGGCGCACGTCCGGGTGGGTGGCGTTGAACTCCTCGATCTCCCGACGCCGCCGTGTGACGTCCGCGCGCCGGTGCAGCTCGTTCCAGATGGCGCTCAGGCGCTCCGCATGGCGGACGGGCTGCCCGTAGGGGGTGAGCTGACCGGGGGTGTAGAGGTTGCGGCTGCGCAGTTCCGTGGGGTCCAGGCCCAGCAGCGGGGCGCAGCGGCCCATGACGTCCTCGATCACGAGCATGCCCTGCGGCCCGCCGAAGCCGCGGAAGGCCGTCTGAGAGGTCTTGTTCGTCCGTGCGACCCGGCCGTGCACCTCGATGTCCGGGATCCAGTACGCGTTCTCGATGTGGCACAGCGTGCGCTGCAGCACCGGCTCGGACAGGTCCAGGCTCCACCCGCCGTCGGACGTGACGGTGGCCCGCAGCGCGAGGAGGCGGCCGTCGTCGTCGAAGCCCACCTCCCACTGCGCGTGGTACGGGTGGCGCTTGCCGGACAGCGTGATGTCCTGGTTGCGGGTCAGCCGCAGCCGCACGGGCCGGCCGGTGAGGGTGGCACCCAGCGCGGCCACCGCCGCGAACCCGTGGGGCTGCATCTCCTTGCCGCCGAACCCGCCGCCCATGCGCAGGCACTGGACCGTCACGTCGTGGTTGTGCAGACCCAGCACGTGGGCCACGATCTCCTGGGTCTCGGTGGGGTGCTGGGTGCTGCACTGGACGAACACCTGCCCGCCCTCGTCCACGTGGGCGAGGGACGCGTGCGTCTCCAGGTAGAAGTGCTCCTGTCCGCCGAACTCGAACTCGCCGCTGAAGCGGTGCGGCGCACCCGTCAGACCGGCCTCCGCATCCCCTCGGCTGACCGTGGGCTGCCCGCCCTGAAAGCTCCCGGCGGCGATGGCCTCCGCGAGGGTGACGATCGACTCCAGGGGCTCGTACTCCACCGTCACGGCCTCCGCCCCCAGACGAGCGGACTCCAGGGTCTCCCCCAGCACCCAGCACACCGCCTGGCCGTGGAACATCACCTCGCAAGGGAACAGGGGCTCGTCCCCCTTGATCCCGGAGTCGTTGGTCCCGGGGACGTCCTCCGCCGTCAGCACGCGCGCCACACCGGGGACCTCCAGTGCTGGCGCGGCGTCCAGGGACGTGATCCGGGCGTGGGCGTGCGGGGCCTGCACGGGCCACGCGTGCAGCACGTTCTGGCTCCGGTGGATCAGGTCGTCCGTGTACAGCGCCTCACCGGTTGCGTGCTCCGACGCGCTGTCGTGGGCCACGGCGCGGCCCACGACCGGGTTCTCGGGACGATCCGCGAGCGACGTCATGAGCGCACCTTTCGGGCCTGTGCGGGCTGCGAACCAGCCCAGAACTTGAGCATGGACTGCTGGAGCATGGCCGAGCGGTAGCGGGAGCTCGCGCGCATGTCGTCGATCGGGGTGCCCTGCCGGGCCATGGCACGGGCCGCGGCCACCGCCGTCTCCCGGTTCCACGGCCTGCCGGTCAGCTCCTCCTCGACCTCCCGTGCCCGCAGGGGCGTTGCGGCCACGCCGCCCAGGCCGATCCGCGCTCGGGTCACGGCGGCGTCGTCGATCTGCAGGGCGATCGCCACGGAGACGCTGGAGATGTCGTCGAAACGGCGTTTGGCGATCTTGTGGAACGCAGCCGTGTTCGCGACCGGCAGCGGGATGCGCACCGCTTGGATGATCTCGTCCGGGCGGCGCACGCTCTCCCGGTAGCCGGTGTAGTACTCGTCCAGCGGCACCTCTCGCTCCCCGGACGACGACGCCAGGGTCAGCGACGCGCCCAGGGCCAGCAGCACCGGGGCGGAGTCCCCGATGGGCGAACCCGTGCCCAGGTTGCCGCCGAACGTGGCGGCGTTGCGGATCAGACGGGACGCGAACTGCGGGAACAGGTCGTCGAGCAGGGGCACACGGTGCTCCAGGGTCCGCTCGACCTCGGAGAGACTCAGACCCGCTCCGATCTCCAGGTGGTCCGCCGCGAGCGTGAGCCCGCGCATCTCCTCCAGGCGGTCCACCGCCACCACGGTGCGCGGGCGGGCGTGACGGATGTTGACCTCCACGCCGAGGTCCGTGGAGCCCGCGACGAGTCGTGCCTCGGGGTCCTCGGCCAGTGCCTCGAACAGCTCGGCCATGTTCACGGGGCGGACGAAGCGGGTGCCGCCCGTCTCGATCCGGGTGGGGAGCGCGGGCGGAGCGGGCTCGTCCTGGCGCCGACGCAGCAGATCCGTGTCCTCGGGCCGGCCGAGGGCATAGGCGGCGTCACGGATGGGGCGGTAGCCCGTGCAGCGGCACAGGTTGCCGCTCAGGGCGTGGAGGTCGAAGCCGTTGGGGCCGGACTCGTGGTCGGTGGCATGCTCCTCGCCCACCTCCTCCGTTCCGGTCTGCCCGGTCCCCTCCTGCGACTCCGATCCTGCGGGCACCGCCCGCTCGGGGCGGTAGTACTCGGCCGCCATCGCGCACACGAAACCGGGGGTGCAGTACCCGCACTGGGAGCCGCCGCGTGTGGACATCTCACGCTGGACCGGATGCAGGGTGCCGGGGCCACGCGGACCGGGAGCCGTGCCCAGTCCCTCAGCCGTGACGACCTCCTGGCCGTCGAAAGCGGCAGCGGCGGGCAGGCATGCGTTGACAGCGGTCCACCGAGTGCGGTTCTCCCCGTCGGGACGGGCCACGAGCACGGCACACGCTCCGCACTCGCCCTCGGCGCAGCCCTCCTTGGCTCCGGTGAGACCCTGCTCCCGCAGCGCGTCGAGCAGCCGCATGTGCGGGGCGATTGCCGAGAGTTTCCGCTCGCGACCGTTGACGGTCAACCGGATGTCGTTCATGGCGCTGGCTCCTCGTGACAAGCCACCGGGTGCAACGCGCAGCGGGCCGGTCCTCAGCCGTACCGGGAGCTCGCTGGCGCAGAACCAGTGCAGTGCGTGTGTGCTCGCCCGGTAGATAGTCCGCTTGCGGACCCGCCGTAGGCTGTTGGGTCACGTTAGTCAGATCACATGCCACGCCGCAAGACGTTGAAACCCCCATTGACGGAAGTGACACTGCTCACATACTGTGTACGGACAACAGATATATCAGATGCCGACAACCGGCGACCGGACCCGGCAGGCCCCGCCGAGGCACCGCGCCCGTTCCCACCGCCCAACCCCCCGCCCACCCGAACGGAGTCTCCCGATGGCCGACCTGCTCCCGGAACACCCGGACTTCCTGTGGCACAACCCGGACCCCAAGCCCTCCTACGACGCCGTGATCGTGGGCGGGGGCGGGCACGGGCTGGCCACGGCGTACTACCTGGCCAAGAACCACGGCATGACGAACGTGGCGGTGCTGGAGCGCGGGTGGCTGGCCGGCGGGAACATGGCCCGCAACACCACGATCATCCGTTCCAACTACCTGTGGGACGAGTCCGCGGCCATGTACGAGCACTCCCTGAAGCTGTGGGAGGGACTGCCGGAGGAGCTGGAGTACGACTTCCTGTTCTCGCAGCGCGGCGTGATGAACCTGGCCCACACCCTCGGGGACGTGCGGGAGTCCGTGCGCCGGGTGAACGCCAACAAGCTCAACGGCATCGACGCCGAGTGGATCGATCCGCGGCAGGTCAAGGAGCTGTGCCCGATCATCAACATCGACGACGACCTGCGCTACCCGGTCATGGGCGCCACCTACCAGCCGCGCGCGGGCATCGCCAAGCACGACCACGTGGCGTGGGCCTTCGCCCGCAAGTGCGACGAGCTGGGCGTGGACATCATCCAGAACTGCGAGGTCACCGGGTTCGTCAAGGACGGCGACCGCGTGGTGGCCGTGGAGACCTCGCGCGGGCGGATCAACGCCGGCAAGGTGGGCCTGTGCGCCGCCGGCCACAGCTCGGTGCTCGCGGAGCTGGCCGGGTTCCGGCTGCCCATCCAGTCCCACCCGCTGCAGGCGCTGGTCTCCGAGCTGCACGAGAAGGTGCACCCCACCGTGGTGATGTCCAACCACGTGCACGTGTACGTGTCCCAGGCCCACAAGGGCGAGCTGGTCATGGGCGCCGGGGTGGACGCCTACAACGGCTACGGCCAGCGCGGGGCGTTCCACGTGATCGAGGAGCAGATGGCCGCGGCCGTGGAGCTGTTCCCGGTGTTCGCGCGGGCCCACGTGCTGCGCACGTGGGGCGGGATCGTGGACATCACCCTGGACGCCTCCCCGATCGTCTCCAAGACCCCGGTGGAGCAGATGTACGTGAACTGCGGGTGGGGCACCGGCGGGTTCAAGGGCACGCCCGGTGCCGGCTACTCCTTCGCGCACACCATCGCCACCGACGAGCCGCACCCCCTCAACGAGCCGTTCTGCCTGGAGCGCTTCGAGACCGGTGTGCTCATCGACGAGCACGGCGCCGCCGCCGTGGCCCACTGACCCGACACCCCGGCGCCGCCGGTGGCGCCCCGACCCCCGTGCCCTCACCCGGCACCCCCTGACGACGCAGGAGACACCACCATGCTGCTGATCGAGTGCCCCTACTGCGGGCCGCGTGACGAGACCGAGTACCACTACGGCGGCGAGGCCCACGTGCCCTACCCGGAGGACCCCTCCGTGCTCTCGGACCGGGAGTGGGCCGAGTACCTCTTCTACCGCAACAACCCCAAGAGCCTGCTCAAGGAGCGCTGGGCCCACACGGTGGGGTGCCGCCGCTGGTTCAACGTGGTCCGGGACACCGCCACGTACGAGATCACGGCCGTCTACCGCATGGGCGAGAACGCCCCCGAGCAGGAGCCAGGAGGCACACGATGAGCGCATCGAACCGTTGTCCCGCGTCCGTCCGTGAGGGCACGGGCATCGACCGCGGCACCGAACTGTCCTTCACCGTGGACGGCCAGCAGTACACGGGCCACCCCGGTGACACCCTCGCGTCCGCTCTCCTGGCTGCCGGTCGAATCCGCTGCGGGGACTCCATGTACCTGGGACGCCCGCGCGGCATCGTGAGCGCAGGGGTCGAGGAGCCCAACGCCCTGGTCACGGTGCAGCCGCGCACGGCGCACGACGTCGCCGAGTCCATGCTTCCCGCCCCCGCGGTGGAGCTCACCGAGGCCATGATGGCGGAGTACGTCAGTGGACAGGGTCCCCTGGACCCCGCACGGGACGGCGCCTACTACGACACGCGCAACGTCCACACGGACGTCCTGGTGGTCGGCGCGGGCCCGGCGGGTCTCGCCGCGGCGCGTGAAGCGGCCCGCTCCGGGGCACGGGTGGTGCTCATGGACGAGCAGACACGGCCGGGCGGATCGCTGCTGAGCCGCCCGGACGACGTCGTGGACGGGGTGCCCGGGTGGCGGTGGGCCCGGCAGTGCGCCGAGGAGCTCGCCACCCACCCCGAGGTGACCGTGCTGCAGCGCACCACGGCGTTCGGCAGCTACGACAGCAACTACGTGGTGGCCCTGCAGAGGCGCACCGACCACCTCACGCAGGATCCCGGCCCGGGGGTGTCCCGGCAGCGGGTCTGGCACGTGCGCGCGGCCCAGGTGGTGCTGGCCACCGGCGCGCACGAGCGCCCCCTGGTGTTCGCGGACAACGACCGCCCCGGGATCATGCTCGCCGGGGCCGTGCGCACGTACCTCAACCGCTACGGGGTGGCCGCGGGCCGCCGCGCGGTGGTCACCACCACCAACGACTCCGCCTACGAACTCGTCGCGGACCTCGTGGCCGCCGGTGTCGAGGTGGTCGCCGTCGTGGACTCCCGCCCCGACCTCACGCAGACCGCCGAGCGTGTGGCCCGCGAGACCGGCGTGGGGGTGCGCACCGGCAGCGCCGTGTGCGGCACCGAAGGGGACGGCGAAGACGGGCGCGTGAGCGCCGTGCTGGTCACCGCGCTCGACGCCGCGGACCAGCCCGTGGGTGAGCCGGAACGCCTCGAGGCGGACCTGCTGGCTGTCTCCGGGGGCTGGAGCCCCGTGGTGCACCTGCACAGCCAGCGCCAGGGCAGACTGCGCTGGGACGGCGACCTCGCCGGCTTCGTGCCCGCGGGCGCGGTGCGCGACCAGCAGACGGCCGGCGCGGTCAACGGCACCCTGGACCTTGCCGGGTGCCTTGCCGAGGGCGCCCTCGCGGGCGCTCAGGCCGCCCAGGATGCGGGCTTCGCGTGCACGCCCCGGGTTCCCGACGCCACCGCCACGCCGATCGCGCCCACGCACCCCCTGTGGCTCGTCCCGGGCGGGCCCGGCGCGGAGCAGGACTGGGACAGGCACTTCGTGGACCTGCAGCGGGACCAGACGGTCGCGGACGTGCTGCGCTCCGTGGGCGCGGGAATGCGCTCGGTGGAGCACGTGAAGCGCTACACCTCCATCTCCACGGCCAACGACCAGGGCAAGACCTCCGCGGTCAACGCCATCGGCGTGATCGCCGCCGCGCTGAACCAGCAGGACGTGGGCGGTTTCGGCACCACCACCTACCGCGCGCCCTACACGCCCGTGGCCTTCGCGGCGCTGGCCGGACGACGCCGCGGGATGCTCTTCGACCCCGCGCGCCTGAGCCCGGTCCACCCGTGGCACGTGGCGCACGGTGCCGAGTTCGAGGACGTGGGGCAGTGGAAGCGCCCGTGGTTCTACCCGCAGGACGGTGAGGACATGGAGGCGGCCGTGCTGCGCGAGTGTGCGGCCGTGCGCACCGGGGTGGGGTTCATGGACGCCACCACGCTGGGCAAGATCGAGATCCGCGGCACGGACGCCGGTGAGTTCCTCAACCGCGTGTACACGAACGCGTTCAAGAAGCTCAAGCCCGGCATGGGCCGCTACGGCGTGATGTGCACCCCGGACGGGATGGTCTTCGACGACGGCGTGACCCTGCGCCTGGACGAGGACCGCTACCTGATGACCACCACCACGGGCAACGCCGCGGCGGTGCTCGAGTGGCTCGAGGAGTGGTCCCAGACGGAGTGGCCCGAGCTGGACGTGACCTTCACGTCCGTGACCGAGCAGTGGACCACGGTGGCCGTGGCCGGTCCGAGGTCCCGGGACGTCATCGCCAGGCTCGCACCGCAGCTGGACGTGTCCCAGGACGCGTTCCCGTTCATGGCGTTCCGGGAGACCGTGCTCGCCTCCGGGATCCCGGCGCGGATCTGCCGGATCTCGTTCTCGGGCGAGCTCGCGTACGAGGTCAACGTGTCCGGGTGGTACGGGCTCTCCGTGTGGGAGGACGTCTTCGCCGCGGGTGCGGAGTTCGGCATCACCCCCTACGGCACCGAGACCATGCACGTGCTGCGCGCGGAGAAGGCCTTCCCCATCGTGGGCCAGGACACCGACGGCACCGTGACCCCGCAGGACCTGGGCATGGAGTGGGTGGTGTCCAAGACCAAGGACTTCATCGGCAAGCGCTCCTACGACCGGCCATCGGCCACGGACCCGCAGCGCAAGCAGCTCGTGGCGGTGCTGCCCACGGACCGCGTGACCCGCCTGCCGGAGGGGGCGCAGCTGATCGACGCAGGCACCCCCGTGACGCCCGAGCGGGGCCCCGTGCCCATGGTCGGGCACGTGACCTCCGCCTACCGCAGCGCGGCACTGGACCGCACGTTCGGTCTCGCCCTGGTTCAGAACGGCCGCCAGCGCATCGGCGAGACCCTCCAGGCCCCGCTCGACGGCACGCTGGTGGACGTCACGATCGCCGAACCCGTCCTCTACGACCCCGAAGGGAACCGCCGAGATGGTTGAGTCACCCACCACCGACATCACCGGACTGCGCCACAGCCCGCTCGAACCGCTGGCCGAGGCCATGCGCGAGGGTGCCGTGGAGGGCGCCCGGGGCGTGGCCCTGCGGGAGATCCCGTTCCTGGCCATGGCGGGGATCCGTGTGACCCCCGGGACGCAGGCCGCGGAGGCGCTGTGCGGCGTCGTGGGCCTGGACCTGCCCGAGCACGTGGGGCAGGTGACCGGCTCCCCCGAGGCCACCGTGATCCTGTGGCAGGGACCGGACGAGTTCCTCCTCGTGGCCCAGGACGAGACCGCGGTCCCCGCCGAGCTCACGGACCCGGACCGTGGGCCGGGGGCGCTGCCGAGCCTGGCCACCCACCCGCTCGTCGTGCGCCTGGCCCGGACGCTCTCGGACTCGGGGGCGCGGGGCCAGGTGGTGGATCTCTCCGCCAACCGCACCACCCTGGAACTGGCCGGTCCCTCGGCCCGTGCGGTGCTGGAGAAAGGATGTCCCGTGGACCTGCACCCGCGCGCCTACCCCGTGGGACGGGCAGTGTCCACGACACTGGGGCCCGTACAGGTGCTGCTGTGGCGCACGGGTGAGGAGCGGTGGCAGATCATGCCGCGGGCCTCCTTCGCGCAGTACACGACCCTCTGGCTCCTGGACGCCATGACCGAGTTCGCCGCCCCCGAGATCCCCTGACACGGGGCCCGGGCGGCGGCCCCACCAGACCCGTTCCGAACGACCTACCGACCACGAGGAGAACCCGTGAGCATCCCGCAGCCCATGACGTCCGGAGCGGTTCCCACCGGTGGGTCCAGCCCCACCGAGCTGGTGCTGACCCTCGACTGCGCCGAGCAGCCGGGGATCGTGCACGCCGTGAGCGGTGTGCTCCTGGAGCACGGCGCCAACATCGTGGAGCTGACCCAGTACGACGACCGCCGCCTGGGGCACTTCTTCATGCGCGTGCACGTGGCTCCCACGGGTGGCACGGCGCTGGACGAGCACCGCCTGCGGGAGGACCTCACCCCGGTGGCCGAGCGGTTCGGGATGCGCTGGGAGCTCCACGAGCACCGGTCCAGGCGCCGCGTGCTGGTGATGGTCTCCAAGTTCGAGCACTGCCTCAGCGACCTGCTCTTCCGCGCCCGCACCGGGGAGCTGCCGGTGGAGATCGTGGCCGTGGTCTCCAACCACCTGGACCACCAGCGCCTGGTGGAGTGGCACGGGATCCCGTTCTTCCACGTGCCCGTCACCAAGGACACCAAGCCGGAGGCGGAGGCGCGGCTGCTGGAGCTCGTGGACCGCTTCGAGGTGGACCTGGTGGTGCTCGCCCGGTACATGCAGGTGCTCAGCGACTCCCTGGCCACCCGGATGGAGGGCCGGGTGATCAACATCCACCACTCGTTCCTGCCGTCCTTCAAGGGTGCCAAGCCGTACCACCAGGCCTACGCCCGCGGGGTCAAGACCGTGGGCGCCACCGCCCACTACGTCAACGCGGAGCTGGACGAGGGGCCGATCATCGCCCAGCAGGTGGTGGAGGTGAACCACGCCTACGGGCCGGAGGACCTGGTGGCGGCGGGCCGGGACACCGAGTGCAAGGCGCTCTCGGACGCCGTCCGCTGGCACTGCGAGGGAAGGGTGATCCTGCACGAGGGCAAGACGGTGGTGCTCCGGTGAGCGGGGACGCCACAGCGCCCACCGCGTTCCCCGCCGGGCCCGCGACCGCGGCAACGACCTCCACCACGCCCTCGCTGGAGCCCTCCGCCGCGGCCGCCGCGCAGGCCCCCGCGGCCGGCACGAACCCAGACCCTGGCCGGAACCCCGGCCCTGGTGCGAATCCCCGCACCGGGGGGAGCCCCGTCAGCGGCAGCAGCACCGGTTCCGGCCACCCGTCCCTGGCCGAGCAGGCCTTCCAGAAGCTGCAGGACCGGCTGATCTTCCTGGACATCGCCCCGGGTCTGCCGCTCAACGAGGCCCGCCTGTCCATCGAGCTGGACCTGGGCCGCACACCGCTGCGCGAGGCCATCAAACGTCTGGAGTCCGAGCACCTGGTGGTCACCTACCCTCGGCGCGGGACGTTCGCCACCCCCGTGGACATCACCGCGCTGACCGAGATCTCGCAGGTCCGCGAGGCGCTCGAACCGCTGGCCGCACGCACCGCCGCGCAGCGCCACGGTGGCCGGGCACACGATCGCCTGGCCACGCTCATGGCCGAGCTCTCCGCCCTCTCGGACGAGCAGCTGCAGCAGGACAACGCCCTGCGCTGGGACCTCAGTGTGCACCGGGCGGTCTACGAGGCCTCGGGCAACGCCCACCTGCGGGACACGCTGGAGCGCTACAGCAACCTGGCCACGCGCATCTGGTGCGTGGCCGCGGACCGCGTCCCCGGGCTGCGCGGTCACATCGACGTCCACACCACGCTGCTGCGCGCAGTGCTCGAGGGCGAGGCGGACACCGCCGCGGACGTCATGCTCCACCACGTGCAGGACTTCGAGGAGCAGATCCGGCAGGTGCTGTGAGTCCCCGCCCCCGCATTCCCCACTCCGCTGCGCGCCCCGCTGCTGACCGCTCTGCCGCGGTGAGCCCCGTGGCCAGCGGCCGCGACAGTGCCGCCGCTCACCGTCCCGCTGCTCGCCCCGCCGACAGTCACCCCGCGGCCGGCCACCTCGACGACGCCGCCCCGGCGCCTCCCGCTCAGCCCTCAGCTCCCCTGCGTCCGCCCGGGACGGAAGGCGAGGAGCACATCGTGCACCTGGACTCCGAGCGGTTCACGTGCGTCCGCACGGACGGCCCGGACACCGGCAGCCCCCTGGTGCTGGTGACCGGGATCGGCTTCGACCTCACCTCGTGGCCGGAGCAGTTCGTGACAGGACTGTGCGAGCACGGTCACCGCGTGATCCGCATCGACAACCGGGACGTCGGACGGTCCTTCCGCGCCCCCTCGGCCTCCCCCACCGCCCGGCAGCTGCTGCGGGGGACCCTGCCCGCGGGGCAGTACACCGTGGAGGACATGGCCCGGGACGTCGCCGACACGCTGGGTGCGCTGAACGTGGAGTGCGCGGACGTCCTGGGGTTCTCCCTGGGCGGGATGATCGCCCAGACGCTGGCGGCCCACCACCCCCGGCGGGTGCGGCGGCTGGTCTCCCTGTGCTCCACCACGGGCGCGCCGTCGGTGGGAACGGTCGCCGCGTCCACGGCCGCCATGCTGGCCCTTCCCGGCGCACGCACCCGGGGTGCGTTCATCGCCTCGCGGCTCGTGATGGCCCGCCACCTCGCGGGCACCGGCTTCCCCGTGGACCGAGCGCACGAGCGGCGGCTCGCGGCGGCCCACTGGGACCGCAGCCTGGACCCGCGTCACGAGGCCGCGGCGATGCGTCGTCAGATCGGCGCCATCCGCGCGTCCGGTGACCGCACGGAGGCGCTGGGCCGGATCACCGCCCCCACGCTGGTGGTCCACGGGGACCGCGACAGGATCGTGCGCCCGGACGGCGGCCCCGCCACCGCAGAGGCCATCTCCGGTGCCCGCTTCCTCACCATCCCCGGCATGGGCCACCAGGTGCATCCCCTGGTGGTGCCCCGGCTGCTGCCCCCGGTGCTCGAGCACCTGGTGCCGTGACGACCGCCGCCTCCTCCAGTCATGGCGACCGCGGGTCGTGATGCTCCGGTCCGTGGTACCAATGAGACCGGTCAACGATTCGAGCACCCCGCCCCGGCCTACCAGCGCCGGAGACAGAAAGCGACACGCATGCACACGACCCACCGCCGCCTGCCGCGTCTGGCCAGCACTCTGGTGTTCCTGGCCGCGCTGTGGTCCCTCGTCTCCATCCCGTTCCCGCGGGGCGAGTGGCTCTACATCGTGGACGACGTCTTCACCGCGCTCGGCGTTCCGGCCGGCCCCAACCTGTTCCTGGCCCTGAGCCTGTTCATCGTGGGGGCCGCGCTGCGACGTGGACTGCGGATCGCGTGGGTGGTCGCCCTCGGTGTACTGGCGGTGGAGATGCTCATCTATGTCCTGCTGGGCATCGCCCTGACCGTGGAGTCGTTCGAACCCGAGTTCGAGGTCCTGGACGGACTCCTGCTCGGCGCGGGGGTCCTCATCACGGCGGCGTGGATCGTCGCGTTCATCGTGCGCCGGGAGGACTTTCCCGCCCGCACGCGCCGCGGTGCCCTCCGGCAGGCGCTGCTGACCCTTCTGGGAGGGCTGCTGCTGGTCACCGCCCTGGTGTTCACCGTCTCCTGGCTGGTCCCCACCCACCTGCACGGCATCGAGCACCTGTGGTTCTCGTTCCGCAGCGTCACGGGTCTGTCCCTGCCCCGCAGCATCTCGGACGGGTCTCCGGGCCCGCACTGGCTGGCCACGCTGGGCGGAATCCTGGGCGCTGCCGTGCTCTTCTTCGCCGTGTGGCGCTTCACGCAGTCCGCCCAGCGGGCCGAGGTCATGAACCCGGAGGAGGAGCTGCACGTGCGTCGGCTCCTCGCCACGAACGGCGGCCAGGACTCGCTGGGGTACTTCGCGACCCGCCGGGACAAGTCCGTGATCTTCTCCGCGGACGGGCGCGCGGCCGTGTCCTACCGCGTCATCGGCACCGTCTGCCTGGCCTCCGGTGACCCGCTGGGCCACCCGGACGCGTGGCAGGACGCGATTGCCGCGTGGCTGCGGGAGGGCCGCGAGCACGCCTGGCGGATGGGAGTGCTGTCCGCGTCCGAGACCGGTGCCGAGGCGTACGTGAAGGCCGGTCTGCGAGCCCGCCCGCTCGGCGACGAGGCCGTTCTGGACACCGACACGTTCACGCTCGAGGGCCGCTCGATGCGACCGGTCAAGCGCGCCGTCGCCCGTGTGCGCGAGGCCGGCTGCACCGTCACCGTGCAGCGCCACAGCCAGCTGGACGCCGCCACCATGCAGCAGCTGGTGGAGCTCTCCGAGCAGTGGCGCGGCGACGAGGCGGACCGCGGGTTCTCCATGGCCCTGAACCGGCTGGCCGACCGCGCGGACGGCCGCAGCGTGGCCGTGCTGGTGCGGGACGCCGAGGGGCGCATCGTGGCCCTGCAGTCCTTCGTCCCGTGGGGCACGCGTGGGCTGTCCCTGGACCTGATGCGCCGCTCCCCCGAGGCCCCCAACGGCGTGAACGAGGCCATGGTGGCCACTCTCGCCGAGGAGGGCGGTGACCTGGGCGTGCGCGAGGTCTCCCTCAACTTCGCGATGTTCCGCTCCGTGTTCACCGGCGCGGACAAGGTGGGTGCCGGCGTGGGCGTGCGCCTCGCGGACCGGGTGCTCACGTGGGGCAACCGTTTCTGGCAGCTCGAGTCCCTGTACGAGGCCAACGCCAAGTACCTGCCCCGCTGGGACGCCCGCTTCGTCTGCTACGACTCCGCCGCGAACCTGCCGCACATCGGGATCGCGGCCGGCCGCGCGGAGGGCTTCCTGCCGGGCCGCTCACCGCGACCGGGGCACGACGGCGAGGCGCTCGTCGCGGGGCCCGGTGGCACTCCCGCGCGGCTCTCGGACCTCTGCCTCGAGCAGGACCGCGAGCTGCTCACCCCGCCCCGCCCGGTGCGCCACCTCACGGAGCAGCAGCGGGTCCGCCACGACAAGCTGGACGTGCTGCGCGCGGCGGGCATGGAGCCCTACCCCGTGGGCGTGCCCTACACGATGTCCCTGGAGCGGGCGCGGCAGATCATCGAGGAGGGTGCGGAGGCCACGGTCACCGAACCCGTCTCGCTGGGAGGGCGGGTGCGCGAGCTGCGCGACTTCGGCGGCGTCGTCTTCGCCGTGATCGAGGAGCACGACGTGCGGCTGCAGGTGGTCCTGGAGGACTCCGCCGTGAGCCCCGAGCTGCTGTCGCTGTGGCGGCGCGCGGTGGATGCGGGCGACCACGTGTCCATCACCGGAACCCTGGGCCGCAGCCGCCGCGGGGAGCCGTCCCTGCTGGCGACCTCCTGGACCATGGCGTCCAAGTCCCTGCGGCCCGTGCCGAGCGACCACACCGGGTTCACCAACCCCGAGGCCCGCGTGCGGCAGCGCTACCTGGACCTGATCGTGAACAAGGAGTCCTCGCGGCTGCTGCGGGCACGCTCACGGGGAATCGCCGCCATGCGCCAGTCCTTCATGCAGCGCGGCTACATGGAGGTGGAGACCCCCATGCTGCAGGCGGTGCACGGTGGTGCGAGTGCCCGCCCGTTCCGCACCCACATCAACGCGTACAACGCGGACCTGTACCTGCGAATCGCCCCGGAGCTGTACCTCAAGCACCTGTGCGTGGGTGGCATGGACAAGATCTTCGAACTCAACCGCAACTTCCGCAACGAGGGCGCGGACGCCACCCACAACCCCGAGTTCACCTCCGTGGAGGCGTACGCCGCGCACGGCGACTACAACACCATGCGGGAGCTCACCCGGGAGCTCATCATCGAGGTGGCCACCGCCATCCACGGCGAGCCCGTGGCGGTGCGCCCGGACGGCCACGGCGGGGAAGAGCGGATCCGCCTGGACCACGAGTGGCCCGTGATCCCGGTGCACCAGGCCGTCTCCGAGGCCACCGGCACGCTGCTCACCTCCGCCACCCCGGTGGAGGAGGTGCGCGCCGTCGCGGACGCCCACGGCGTGCACTGGAGCGAGGAGATGACCTCCGGTGAGGTGGTGCTGGAGCTCTACGACGAGCTGGTGGAGGGTCAGACCACCCTGCCGGTGTTCTACACGGACTTCCCGCTGGAGACCTCACCGCTGACGCGCACGCACCGCACGGACCCGAGGCTCTCGGAGCGCTGGGACCTGGTGGCGTTCGGCGCGGAGATCGGCACGGCGTACTCGGAGCTCGTGGACCCGGTGGACCAGCGCAACCGTCTGACGGAGCAGTCCTACAAGGCCGCCGCGGGTGACCCCGAGGCCATGGAGGTGGACGAGAACTTCCTCACCGCCCTGGAGTACGCCATGCCGCCCACGGGCGGACTGGGCATCGGCGTGGACCGGATGATCATGATGCTCACGGGCACCAACATCCGTGCCACGCTGGCGTTCCCGTTCACCCGCCCGAACGAGCAGCGCTGACGCGTCCGACCCCCGCGTGACCGGCCGCCGTCCACGGAGCACCCCGTGGGCGGCGGCCGTTTCTCGGCCCGGGAGCGCTCCCGCAGCACGCCCTGTGGGCGTCCAGCACCGTCTCCCCGAGCGGATGGCACCGGTTCAGGAGTGGGCCGAGCTGCCCCGGGCCACCCGCCCGCTGCGCAGCAGCACCACGGCCACCAGGGAACCCACCGCCCCGGCCACCGTGAGGGGCACGGTCAGCAGCGTGACGATCTCCCACAGCGGCGGCACCACCGCGCACGCCACCCCCACGGCCACCGCCGCGCAGGACAGGGCGAGGGGGTGGGACCCCCACGGGGCGGTCGACGCCGTCTCGACCCGCCGCAGCGCGGTGGCCACGGCGAGGACCACGGCCCAGCACAGCACCGCCAGCGGGATCCGCAGCCACCACCAGCCGGCCGAGCCGGGGGCGGGGTCGTACCCGCCCGCGAGGAACCACGCGGCCATCACGGCCACGACCAGCGGCAGGTGCCACAGGTAGATGGTCAGGGCGCGGGTGCCCACCACGTGGGCCACCACCTGCGCGGGCCGCCACCGCATGAGCCTGCGCAGCGCCGGGGAGAAGACCTCCAGCAGGCACGCCTGCGCCACCCCGAGCAGCACCATGCACACCGTGGGCGGGTTGAGGTTGGTGAGCATGTCCGGGGCGTAGGCACCGGAGGCCGCGCACACCCCGAGCAGCAGGTAGGCCCCCGCCGCGAGCGCCACGAGAGTCACCCGGGAGCGGGCCGCGAACCCCCCGTCCGCGCGGAAGAACCCGAGCTGCTGCACGAGCGGCCACACGAACACCATGTTGAGCAGCCCCCACCACTGCTGCCCGGTGGCCATGCGGATCAGGTCCACGGCCACGGTGCCCGAGAGCAGGAACCAGCACCACACCCACCCCATCTGTTCATGCATACGCATCAACAAGGGCGTGAAGGCCTGGCAGATCAGATAGGCGGCCAGGAACCACAGCGCCATCCCCATCCCGGACAGCGCGAACGTCACCAGCTCGCTCGGCACGCCCGCCGCGAGCGCCACTCCGGCCGCGAGCGCCAGCGCGCACCACAGCACGGCGGCCGGCTGCACGAGCCGCAGGGTGCGCTCCCGCACGTACTCCCCCGCGGCCATGCCCCGCGCACGACGACGCCGCCACGCCCCTGCCGTGGCCGCCCCACCCACCACGAAGAACAGCGGCATGACCTGCAGGAGCCACGTGGCCCACCAGTACCAGGGCTGCTGCATGGGCACGAGCACCGAGCGGATCTCCCCGGAGGCCGGGTCCCGGGTGATGGTGACCATGAGGATGTGCAGGCACACCACGGTGATCACGCACCCCACACGAGCGGCGTCCACGGCGGGATCGCGGTCAGTGGCCTGGGAGGCGGACGCGGGCTGGGCGCGAACGTCGTGGCTCATGCTCGTCACTCTAGGATGCGTCCGCCCGCGATCCGGGGCGGGACGCGCTGCCGTGGAGCCCGCAGCCTCGCACCGGGCGGCGGGTGGGACGCGCTGCTGAGAGCACGGGGCCGCGCCGCGCGCCGCGTGCGGGGCGGGGCCGCTCCGGCAGGGGCCGTCGCGTCTGTACGAGGACCCACGGGGTGGGCCGACGTGCGACGAGTTGCGCCGGAGTGCGCCGGGGTGGGGAAAACCCCACCCGGACCCGGTGGTCAGCTCTGGCGCGCGGGGCGGCGTGGTGTCCGTAGCGTGGAGGCCATGAGTACACGAGCCCCGGAACCCACGCCACCGTGGGACACCACCGAACACCTCCCCGCCGACTCCGAGCACACCCGCCCCCTGCCCCCGGCTGAGCAGACCCTCGCGGCCACAGGCGCTCCGGGCGCGGGCACCGCTGAGCACCCGGGCGACACTGCGGACCGCAGCCGCCCCACCGTGAACGCTCCCGTCCGGGAGTGGCGCGCGTTCTCCCCCAAGACCCTGTTCTTCGGGGGCCTGGACCTCGTGGTGGACTCGATGCTCAACAGCGCGCTGCTCTCCCTGATCTTCTTCCTGCTGACGGTCGGCGTGCTGACCATCCCGCTGCTGGGTGTGGGCGTGCTGGTCCTGGCCGCCACGGTCTACGTGCTGGTGGCCGCGGTGTGGCTGGAGCGGCGGCGTTCCGCCTCCTCGTTCGGGCTGGACATCCGCGATCCCCGCCGCCGGCGCAGCCCGCGCACGGACTGGGTGCGAGTCCCCCACCAGGTGTGGCTGGACGTCAGTGACGGCTCCCTGTGGCTCGGGCTGCTCCACCTGGTGCTCACGTGCGCCCTGGGCTGGGTGGCGCTGCTGCCCTTCGTCACGGTGGGTGCGGGCGTCGCCCTGGCCACTGCTCCCCTGTACGCCCCGGCGGACTCCGTGGTGCGCCAGCTGATGGCCGCCGCGGGGAACCTTCCCGAGTGGGCGCTCGTGCTGCTGGCCGTGGCCGCGGTGCTGCTGAGCATCCTGGTGGGTGTGCTGGCCACGGTGGCCCACCGCGCGCTGTCCGCCGCGCTGCTGCGCCAGAGCGAGGCCGTGCGGCTGCGCCGTGAGGCCGCCGAGTCCCGCCGCCAGGCGGAGCACGAGTCCGCCGCCAAGGAGTCCGCCGTGCGCGGCGCGGAGACCGAGCGCTCGCGCATCGAACGGGACCTGCACGACGGAGTCCAGCCGCAGCTGGTCTCGGTGGCCATGAACCTCTCGATGGCCAAGTCCCGGATCGACACCGATCCCGCGGCCGCCAAGGAACTCGTGGCCGAGGCCCACGGCACCACCAAGGCCGCGATCACCGAGCTGCGCCGCCTGGCCCGCGGGTTCCACCCCGCCGTCCTGGAGGACCGGGGGCTCGACGCCGCCGTGTCCGCCGTGGCCGCGCAGGCCCCGTTCCCCGTGGACGTCTCCGTCACGGCCCCGCGCCTGGACCCCCGCACGGAGGCCGCGATCTACTTCGCGGTGTCCGAGAGCCTCACCAACGCGATCAAGCACTCCGGGGCGCGCTCCGCTGACGTTGCCGTGTCCGTCCAGGACGGCCCCGTGCCCGGCAGCCCCGTGGTGGTGGCCGGCGTGCGCGACTTCGGCCGCGGCGGCGCCCGGGTGGTCCCCGGCGGAGGACTCTCCGGGATCCAGGACCGCATCCGTTCCGCGGGCGGCCGGTTCTTCGTGACCTCGCCCGTGGGCGGGCCCACCGAGGTGGTCGTGGAGCTGCCGCTCACCGCCCCCACCACCGGAGAGGAGAACTGAGATGCGCATCGTAATCGCCGAGGACGCCGTCCTGCTGCGCGCGGGGCTCGTGCGTTTGCTCACGGACGCCGGGCACCAGGTGGTGGCCGAGACGGACACCGCAGAGGGCCTCGTGAAGGCCGTGGCGGAGCACCGCCCGGACTTCGCCCTGGTGGACGTGCGGCTGCCGCCCTCGTTCAGCGACGAGGGCATCCGTGCCGCCGTGCTGATCCGCTCCGCCCACCCGGAGGTGGCCGTGCTGGTGCTGTCCCAGTACGTGGAGGAGCGCTACGCGTCCGAGCTGATCGCGTCCCGCCGCGAGGGCCTGGGCTACCTGCTCAAGGACCGCGTGGCAGACGTGGAGCAGTTCCTCGAGTCCGTACAGACCGTGGGTTCCGGCGGCACCGTGCTGGACCCGGAGGTGCTCACCCAGATCCTGGTGCGCTCGCGGCGCCGCGAGGACATGGAGCTGCTGTCCCCGCGCGAGCGCGAGGTGCTGGGCCTCATGGCGCAGGGGCTGTCCAACGCCTCGATCGCCGCGAACCTCTACCTCACCGAGTCGGCCGTGGAGAAGCACATCGGCTCGATCTTCGCCAAGTTGGGCGTCATCTCCGAGACCGGCAACCGCAGGGTCCTGGCCGTTCTCAAGTACCTCGGCTACTCGGACCACTCTCTCTAGGACACGTCATGAGCACACAGTTTCCCGATCCCTCATCCTCCCCCACGACGCCGCCCGCGGGCCTGTCCGGGGACGGCCGCCCGCCGCACGACCTCCGCGGGGACCGACCGCACGACCGCCCCGTGGGCCGCGGCGAGCGCCGCGCGTGGAACACGGCCACCACGGTGATCGGCGGTGTGACCGCGCTCGGGCTGCTGCTGGCCGGGGCGGGCACCGCCGCGGCGGTCGCGCTGACCCAGGAGCGCGACGGCTCCTGGACCGCGTCCTCCGATATCACCGAGATCCGCATCGACACCCGCGGGGCCGCTGTGAACGTCACCACGAGCCCCACCGTGGAGCACGTGGAGGTGCAGTGGCACGAGACCGGATGGTCCCTGCCCGATCAGCAGATCACCCCCACGGTGGAGAACGGCGTGCTGAGCCTGGACGCCGCGCAGCAGGAGCAGTCCGCGTGGGCCACCGGTCCCCAGCAGATCTCGGTGGTCGTTCCGCAGGACGCCCCCGCCACCTCCCTGGACATCTCCAGCACCGCCGGCGCGGTGAACGTGCGGGGCACCTACCAGGACGTCTCCGCTTCCTCCGAGATGGGCTCGGTCACGGCCACGGACGTCAAGGCCTCCGTGCTGAACGCCCGGGCGACCACCGGGCAGGTGGTGCTGAACGGGGTGAGTGTGAAGAACCGCCTGGACGCCCACGTGACGCTCGGCATGGCCCTCGTCGAGGCCCAGGGCCCCGCCCCGCAGCGCACCTCCGTCACCGCGACCACCGGCGCGTACGGGGTGGACATGCCCGGCGCGGACTACTGGTACCCGCAGGACAGCCAGCACGACGTCGCCGACCCCCGCCATCCGCGCACGACCACCCCCGGTGGCCCCGCGGACGGCAGCGAGGCGTGGGACTCCGCCGATGCCTGGAGCTCGGACGAGGGCCTGCAGAGCGCCACCCAGGGCGGGGCGCCGAGCACCGAGTACGACGCGGACGCCGTGTGCGGCTCCGCCCCCAAGGGCAGGCCCTGCCTCTTCCTGAAGGGGACGCCGGTGGACGTGCGGGATGCCGGGACCGTGGACGCGTGGGACGGCGACTGGCAGGAGCCCACGGACGGCTCCGCTGGGACGCCGAGCGCCTTCAGTTCCCCGCGCTCCTCGAACTCCCCGGCCTCGAGCCCCACGGTCTCCACCGCCCCGGGCCGCGACGAGTAGGTCTCCCGTCCGGCGCGTACGGGCTCCGGACGGGCGCCCCGCGGCACCGCTGACCAGGCGGGCCGCGGGGCCTTTCCCTGCCCCGGGCAGGAGGGGCGTGGTCGTGGACGGGAGCGCCGAACGTGGCGGCCAGGACGGCGTGCGGCGGGAACCTCCGCGCTCGGAGCGGGTGGCGGGGCACGGCGGGACGGTGCGCAGCGGCGTCGTCCCGCGGCTCCCGGACGGGCCGGGAGGCGACCCCGGGTGACACCGGATGACGCGCCAGGCGGTGCGCCCCGTAGCCTGGTCGGGTGACTTCCTCCGACCCCGCGGCCATGGACCGCGCGCGCATCCACCGCGCCCGGCTGGCCGTGTCCCTGCTGTTCCTCACGAACGGCGCGATCTTCTCCAACCTGCTCCCGCGGCTGCCCGAGTTCAAGGACATGTTCGAGCTGTCCAACGCGGCGTACGGGCTGGCGGTGATCGCGTTCCCGATCGGCGGTGTGGTGGCCGGGCCGCTGCCCGCGCCCGTCCTGCGCCGGTTCGGCACCGCCCGGACCGCGGCCGTGGGCTCGGTGCTCCTGGCCGCGGCCGTGTTCGTGGCCGGCTCCGTCCCGGTGCTCGCCGTGTTCGGGGCGGGACTGTTCGTCGCCGGGGTGCTGGACGCCGTGGTGGACACCGCCCAGAACGCCCAGGGGCTGCGGGTCCAGCGCCTGGCCGGGACGTCGATGATCAACTCGATGCACGCGCTGTGGAGCGTGGGTGCCGTGATCGGCGGGCTCATGGGCACCGCGGCCGCCGCGCTGCACGTCCCCCTGGCCTGGCACTTCCTCGTCAGCGGGGTGGTCTTCGCCGCCGTGGCCGTGCTGGCCATGCGGTGGGCCGTGCCGGACGACCACGAGGCCCACGCCGCCGCCCAGGCCGAGAACGTCCCCCTGGACACCGCCGGGCTCCCGCGCCTGCCCCGGGGCAGGCGCGCCGCCCTGCTGGGTCTGCTGCCCATCGCGGTGATCGCGATGTCCGGGGTGCTCGTGGAGGACGTGGGCTCCAACTGGTCCGCGGTGTACCTCCGGGACGTCCTGGAGGCCCCCGTGGGCCTGGTGGGGCTCGGCTACGTGAGCCTCGTGGGCGCGCAGTTCGTGGGCCGGATCGTGGGGGACCGTCTGATCGACGCGCTCGGCGCCGTGCTCGTGACCCGCATCGGAGGCGTCCTGATCTTCGTGGGCCTGGGAGCCGTGGCCCTCGCACCCGCCCCGTGGGTGGCCCTGGTGGGCTTCGCGCTCGCCGGTTTCGGCTGCGCCACCATGGTCCCCAACGCCTACGCGGCCGCGGACCACGCCCCGGGCCTCAAACCCGGCACGGGGCTCACACTGGTCAGCTGGTGCATGCGCATCGTGTTCGTGCTCTCCCCGCCGCTCGTGGGCGTGCTCGCGGACGCCGTGGGGTTGCGCACCGCGCTGCTCATCTTCCCCGTGATGGGTGTCCTCGCGTTCCTCTTCGCCGGGGCGCTGCGGGAGCGCCGCCGCTCCTGAACGCCGGCTCGACGGCCCTCCCACGGACGTACGGAATCCGGGCGCATACTGGGGAGCATGACTTCACAGTTCGGCCAGACCCGTTCCGAGCAGGGCCCCTCGCTGCTGCGCTCCGGCTACCTCTTCGCCTCCCGCGCACGACGCCGCGCGGGCCTGTCCGCGGACTCGGGCTGCCCCGTGCGCATGCCCCTGCTGGGCAAGAAGACCGTGCTGGTCCGTGGCGAGGAGGGCGTCAAGCTCTTCTACGACACGTCCCGCGTGCAGCGCGACGGCGCGATGCCCGGCGTCGTGCAGGGACCCCTGTTCGGTGCGGGGGCCGTGCACGGCCTGGACGGTGAGGCCCACCGGACGCGCAAGAACCAGCTCGCGGACATGGCGTACGAGGACGAGCGCGTGGCCGCGTACAAGCCCTTCGTGGCCGAGGAGCTCGAGGACCTCGTGGCGCGCTGGAAGGACGGCGACAACGTCTACGACGCCACCGCGATCGCCTTCGGCCGCGCGTCCTTCCGGTGGGCCGGTCTGCAGTGGGGCGTGCCGGAGATGGACCAGTGGGCGCACCGCATGAGCCGCCTGCTGGACACCTTCGGGCGCCCCGCGAGCCACGTGGTCTCCCGGCTGGACCGGATCGCCCTGGACCGCCGTTTCGCCGCGCTCATCACGGACGTCCGGGCCGGGCGGGTCCATGCTCCCCAGGACTCCGTGCTCGAGCACATGGCCGGGCTGGTGGACGAGCACGGCGAGCTGGTGGACGCCAAGACCGCGGGCATCGAGCTGCAGAACCTCACCCGCCCCAACGTGGCCGTGGCCCGCTTCGCCGCGTTCGCGGCCACCGCCCTGGCGGAGCACCCCGAGTGGGTCGAGCGCATCCGCACCGCCTCCGAGCAGCGCGGGGGCACCCTGCTGGACGTTCCCGAGGCCGTGGCCTTCGCGCAGGAGGTCCGACGCGTCTACCCGTTCGTGCCCATGCTCCCCGCGGAGCTCACGCAGGACACCGAGATCCAGGGCTGCCCCGTGCACAAGGGGGAACGCGTGGTCCTGGACATCCTGGGCACCAACACGGATCCGGCGTCCTGGGACCGCGCAGCCACGTTCGACCCCGAGCGCTTCCTGGGGGTGGCGGACGCCGAGGCGATCACCACGTTCATCCCCCAGGGCGGCGCGGACGTGCGCACGGGCCACCGCTGCCCCGGCGAGAAGATCGCCGTCACGTCCCTCTCCGCCGCCGTGGTGGCGCTGTGCCGCCCGGAGGTCCAGCTGCCGAACGACCAGGACGACCTCACGTTCTCGTGGACCCACATGCTCACCCGGCCGGTCACCGGGGTGCGGGTCCGCACCAGGCGCTGAGCACGACGCCGCCGGGCCCACCCGGACCCTGCGCTCCCCGCCACGCACCGCCCCGGACGACGCCGCCGGGAGGCTCGCGCGTGAGCCTCCCGGCGGCGTCGTGGTCCGGGTCCAGGAGTCGAGTGCCTCAGATCAGGCCGCGCAGGATGCCCTTCCAGTACAGGGCGGGCTGCAGCCAGCGGTCGAAGAGGAACGTCCACGGGCGGGGGTTGGCGAGGTCCCGGACGCCGAAGGACGGCTCCGGGCGCATCCGCCGGTCCACCTCCGCGAGCAGCAGCGTTCGTCGGGACAGGGCGATGGGCGCCACGGTGTAGCCGTCGTAGCGGTGGAGCTCCTCGGAATCAGCCGCGAGGAGGTTGTGCACCAGCACCGGGCTCTGGCTGCGGATCGCTCCGCCGGAGGCCATGATGCCCAGTCCGGCGGCATCCCCGAGGGACCACACGTGCGGGAAGCGGATGTGCCGCAACGTCTCGGGGTCCACGGCCACCCGGCCCGTCCCACCGTCGTCCGCGAGCCCGCTGTCCGAGATCCACTCCGGAGCCCGGTGCGGGGGCACCACGTGCAGGGCGTCGTAGTCCACGGTCTCCCGCGCCCCGCCCCGCGTGATGTGCAGGGTCCGGGCCTCCGGATCCACGGACTCGATGTGCGCGTCCAGGACGGCCTCCACGCCGTAGCGCCGCAGGGCGTCCTGGATGTGCCCGGCCACCCGGGGCTCCGGGAACAGCTCGGGCGCCTCCACGACCACCCGCACACGGAGGTCCTCCAGCACCCCGGTGCGGCGCCAGTGGTCGCACGCCATGAACAGCGGCTTGTACCCCACCCCGCCGCAGCCCACGTCCTCGAAGCGGATGGTGAACACCGCGGTCCCGCTGCGCAGCCCGGACATCAGGTCCCAGGTCTTGGGGGCGAGCTGCGTGATGTAGTTGGTGGCCGCGTGCGGGCCGTGCAGGGCTGCGGCCAGCCCGGGCACCCGGTCGAGGTCCGGTGCGATGCCGGGGGCCACCACCAGGTCGTCCCAGTCCAGTTCGGCGCCGTCGTCGAGCGCCACCGTGCGAGCCTGCGGATCCACCCCAGTGACCCGCTCACGGAGCCACCGGGCCCCGGAGGGCATGTACCGCCGCTGGGCCTTGCACACCTTGTTCAGCCCGGCCATGCCGGAGCCCACGTAGGAGAGCATGGGGCTGTAGGTGTGGGTGGGGCTCGGCTCCACGACCGTCACCCGGACCGAGTCCCGGGATGTCTGCCGCAAGAGGCGCGCCGCGCAGCTCAGGCCCGCGTTGCCACCCCCGATGATCACGATGCTTCGCACGTGTGCCCACTTCCCTGGTGCTGGTCCGGTGCTGGTGCCTCTTGCGGGCAGGCTAGCACCGCACGGTCGGGCATCGCAGGGTCGATCACCGTGTGGGGATGGGGAGCCCCGGGGTCAGTTCTTCGGTGCGGCCGGTCCCGGCGCCGCGGGCGCAGGCTGGTCCGCTCCCGGCGCGGCGGCGTTCTTGTCCTGGTAGAGCGGCGCATTCTTCACCAGGTCCTGGAGCTTGGTGAGCTCCGCCGTGGCCGCGGAGGTGAGCTTCTTGTCGGTGGGCTTGGCGGAAGCCTTCTCGACCGCCTGCTGGGTGATCCCCAGCTGCTTCGCGTACGCGGGGTCCGCGGTTGCCAGGTTGCGGGCGGTGAGCTGCTGGGTCAGCGCCTTGAGCTCCACGTTCAGGGGGGTCAGCGGCCCGAACTGCTCCGCCGGGGTCAGCTTCAGCTGCGTGGCCAGCAGGTTCTGGGTGCGCTGCTGGAACTGCTCCAGGGTGGTGAGCTTCGTGATGTCCGCCGTGTACGGGTTGACCGGGGAGGGCGCGGGCTTGGACGGTGCCGGTTTGGTGGGCGCCGGCTTGGACGGCGCTGGCTTCGTAGGTGCCGGCTTGGACGGTGCAGGCTTGGTGGGTGCCGGCTTGGACGGCGCGGACGTCGTAGGAGCCGGCTTGGAGGGCGCCGGCTTCGTCGGCGTCGCATCCGGTTTCCCGGACACCGGCAGCTTGGGATCAGTGGGCTTGCCGGAAGTGCTCGGGGAGCTGGACGCCACCGGGGTCTTCGGCGAGGTCTGGGACTTGCCGCCGCCCGCGGTGGGAGGACCGGACGGGGACGGGGTCAGACCTCTGGGCTTCGTGTTGGAAGTGTCCTTGGCCGGTGCCGTCTTCTGACCCAGCGCCCGGATCTCGTCCTGGCCCTTCGCGGGCGTCTTGGGGCCGGAACCCGCGTCCGTTCCGGGCTTGGCGTTCGGGTTGGTGGGGGCCTGCGAGACCCCGGCCTGGTCCGCCGTGGAGTACGCCGGGCGGGACGCCGGGATGATGTCCTCCCCGGACTTCCAGTCGAAGGACTGCGCGTCCACGACCTTGCCGTCCACCCACGTCTCGAAGTGCAGGTGCGGGCCGGTCACGCGCATGCCGGTCTGGCCCACCACACCCAGCTGCTCGGAGGCCTGGAGGGAGTCGCCCTCGCGCACCATGACCTCTTTGAGGTGGTTGTAGGTGGTTTTCATGCCGTTCGCGTGGGAGACCTCCACGCGGTTGCCGCCCCACACGTCCCAGAACACGGCGGTCACGGTGCCGTCCAGGGCGGCGACGGCGGGTGTGCCCTCGGGCGCGGAGATGTCCGTGCCGTTGTGGAACTCGTGCTGACCCGTGTCCGGCGCGGTGCGCCAGCCGAACTCGCCGCCCTTGAGCACCACCACGGGCTGCGCCGGGGCGATCAGGGTGTTGACGGGCAGCTCGCCCTCGAAGGTCGCGGGTGCGCGCGTGCTCGGCGCCACCGAGGACACCGCCCCGTTGCCCGCTCCGGCACCCGTTCCGGAGCCACCCGCTCCGGCCGAACCGCCGTTCGGCGGGGTGCTGCTGAGAGAGACGAGGGACGCGTCCTGGGCCGCCGAGATGGCCGCGGGGTCCGGCGTGGAGGCGAAGAGGGAGGGCTGAGCGGGCTGCGCGGCGTCGTCGGCGGGATCAGTGGCTCCGGGACGCTGCGGCCCCTGGGGGTCCTGCGCCATGGCGGGCTGCCACGGGGCGGTGTCGGTGCCATTGCTCAGTGCCACGCTCCCGGCCACGAGCAGGGAGAAGGACGTGAAAGCCACCAGCGCCATGGACGGCTTCCTGCTGGTGGATGAGCGTGCGCTTGAACGAGCCATGGGTGCGATCGTCTCTCCCGGGATGGACTTCGGCGCCGTGAGCCCTCGGGCCGACAGTCAGTAGAGCCAGTGTAGGTGAACTCACAGCGTCTATGTAGTTTCATCGACGTGAAAGTCGGAGCTGGTCAGTACCGCCCGGTCCAGTCGTCCACCATGCCGCGGACGTAGGCGGCCTGTCCGACGTGCTGGGCGGCGTCGTCGATCGTGGAGACGATGCGCACGCCGCGGGTGACGGGCGGGTCCCAGGAGTCGTCCACGACCTCGTCCAGGGAGGCGTCGTCGAGGCCGTTCACGTACTCCGCCGTGCCGCAGCACACCGCACGCAGGTAGCCGATCAGCAGCCCGGGGTCCTGCACCCGTACGCTCGCAACCTGTTCGGGGCCGTCCCCGAAGCCGAAGTCCTCCGCGGGGCGCTCCAGTCCGAACGACTCGCACCAGCTCTGCGCGGTCCACACCTGCTCCGCCCCGCACAGCGCGGCGATCTGCGCGTCCTGCTGCCGCGCGGCGTGCCACAGCAACCAGGACATGGAGTTGTGCGTGCCGTCCGGCATGCGGGTCAGCACCTCAGCGGAGACGCCCTCCACCGCGGCCTCCGCCGCTTCCACCGGGCGCTTCGCCGCGTCCGCCAAAAGTTCCCGAGCACCCATGTTCCACCTGATTCCGCACCGGTTTCGTGTGATCCACCTCCCACTGTACGACCGCAGTGCGGGGCGCGGGAGGGGTGGGCACCGCAGGTGCAGGGCGGGTTCCGGGCACGACGCCGCCCGCTCGCGGTCAGGCGCTCTCCATCACCAGGCGCACGAACTCCGTGACCGCCGGTGAGCGCTCCCCGTCACGCCACACCAGGTGGACCGGCACCGGTCCCAGGCCCTCTCCGGGGCGCACCTCGAGAGTCGGGTGGTGGTAGTACCGCATGGTGGAGGCGGGGGTGATGCCGAACCGGCGGGGGTCCGCGGCGATCGCCACGATCCACTCGTCCACGCCGCACACGGTGAGAATCTCCCCGGGGCCCATGGCCGCGAGCCACTGCGCCGTGGTGGTCCCGCCGTGGGGATTGACCACCGCGTGCAGTCCCGCGAGATCCTGCGCCGCCACGCGGGTCGCGCGGTGCAGCACGCTGTCCCGGGAGAACACCACCGCGCGCTCCTCGCGGTGCAGGATCCTGCTGCGCACGCCCTCGGCCGTCACGGGGCCACGGACCACGGCGACGTCCGCCGCACCCCGGGCCACTGCGGCGTCGGGCGCGGTGAGCTGCGTGAGACGGCACGCGCCGTCGGGATGGGCGGTGCTCCACGCGCGCACGGCGCCGGAGACGGCCGCGTCCAGCCCCGCCCACGCGTAGGCCACGGTGACGGACCACGGTTCCCAGCGCCCGGGATCCACCAGGGCGTCGACGCCGCGCAGCACCTCCTCGCAGCGCTGGGCGAAGACCTCCCCGCGCGCGGTGAGCACCGCACCGTGCGGTCCGCGCTCTACAAGCCGCACGCCCACCGCCGCCTCGATCTCCCGCAGCGTCCGTGACGCCGTGGGCTGCGTGATCCCCAGCTCCCGCGCGGCCCCGGACAACGACGACGCCGCGGCCAGCGCCGCGAACATCCGCACGTGCCGCAGCTCCAAGGTCATGCGCCCAGCGTATAGCGGTGTGCGACGACGGGTCTTCCCCCGTCCGCCGCGGTGCGTGAGTCTGGGGGTCTGCGTCCGTGCTCACCCACCCGGAGGAACTCGCCATGACCACCACCCGCAACACCGCGGCCCTGGGACTGTTCCTGCTGCTGTGGTCCAGCGGGGCGGTGGCCACGGCCCTCGGCCTCGCGCACATGGACGCGGAACTGTTCCTGCTGCTCCGCGCACTGGTCACGGCCGGGATCGCGTGGGTGCTGTGCTGGCTGCTGCGCTCCGCCCTGCCCCGCACGCGTCACGAGTGGGCGGCGATGATCGGCACCGGAGTACTGATGCACGTGCTCTACCAGGCGTTCTTCTTCGGATCCGTCGCGGCGGGGATCGCCCCGGGGCTGCTGTCCCTGGTGGTCGCGTGCCAGCCGCTGCTGACCGCGGTGGTCACCGGTCAGCGGGGCCGCGTGGCCTGGGCGGGCATCCTCCTGGGCTTCGGAGGTCTCGCGCTGGCGTGCACCCCGGACCTCACGAGCGCGGACTCCACAGGGTGGGGCATCGCTGCGGCGGCCGGGGCGCTCGTGACGCTGACCGCCGCCACCGTCTCCCAGTCCCGGATCCGCCGCGTGGGCGTGCTGGCGAACCTCGCCGTGCAGAGCACCACGGGCATCCCCGTGTTCTTGGCCGCCACCCTGCTCATGCGTCCGCAGCTGCCGCCGCTGGCGCCCGCCACCGTTCTGCCCGTGCTGTGGATGGGTGCCGTGATCGGGGTGGTGGCCACCGGGCTGCTCTACTGGCTCGTGCAGCGGGTGGACGTGGTCACAGTGACCAGCGTGCAGTTCCTGGTCCCGGCGGTCACGGCCGTGCTGGACCGGCTCGTGCGCGGCGAGTCCCTGCACGGGATCACCCTCGTGGGCATGGCCGTGGTGATCTGCGCGCTGTTCCTCTTCCAGCGGGGACGACGACGCCGCGGGGCCGCGGCCGGCGCCCCTCGCACCGACCGCGGCCCCGCCGCAGCACCCCGGGCGCCTTCCGCGCCCCCGTCGGGTCAGTCGTCGTAGGTCAGGCACTCCTCGACGGGCCAGCCCAGCTGCTCCCACATGGGCAGCTTGTTCCACTCCTTGACGAACTCCACGAGTTTGCCGTCCTGCACGCGGAACAGCGCGCACGCGGTCCAGGTGGCCTGGCGTCCGGTGGGCTGGATGTCCCCGTGCGGGGCGCCCTGGTGGGTGCCCTGGGCGGTGTAGCGCAGGGCCACGCGGTCGTCCTTGACGAACTCCACGTCGAAGCTCTCGAAGTGCAGGTCGTCCAGCTTGGTCATGAGTTCGCCGTGCACGTCCGCGTACTGCTCCAGGGTCTCGGTGCCGGGGAACGTGGTGGGGCCCACGAAACGGTTGTTCGGCGCACACAGGTGCGCCACGGCGTCGGCGCTGGCCTCACCCGGGGCGTAGGCGATGCGCATGTACTCCTTGGCCAGCTCCAGGTTGGCCTTTTCCTGCTCGGTGAGGGTGGTGGTGTCGGTCATGGTGTCTCCTTCGCGAGCGGGGCGGCACCCCGCGAGAACTGGTGCGAGAACTGGTGGGAGGATCGCCGGTGCGGCGAGGCCGTGCACGCGCGGACTCGCCGAGCGAGCAGGTGCCCGGGAGCGCCGTCGTGACGGTACCCCCGGGCACCCGTGTGGTGGAGCGTGCGGGGTCAGCCCGCCACGCGCACCAGCTTGGTGTTGGAGAACTCGTCGAAGCCCCAGCGGCCCAGCTCGCGGCCGTAGCCGGAGCGGCGCACGCCGCCGAAGGGCAGGCCCGGCATGGTGGTGCCGTGCTCGTTGACGTAAGTCATGCCCACCTCGAGGCGGCGCGCGACCTCCTCGGCCTTCGCGGCGTCCGCGCTCCACACGGAGCCGGACAGGCCGAAGTCGGAGTCGTTGGCGATCTCCACGGCCTCGTCCACCGAGTCGTAGGAGTAGACCACGGCCACGGGGCCGAAGATCTCCTCCTTGAACGCGTCCATCTCCCGGGTGACACCGGTCAGGACGGCCGGAGCCATCCACGCGCCGTCCTTGTCCAGGGCCTTGCCGCCGGTGTGCAGGGTGGCTCCCTGCTCCACGGCGCGCTCCACCTGGGACACGGCGTCGTCGCGGCCCTCCACGGAGGACAGCGGGCCGATCTTGGTGTCCTCGGCCAGGGGGTCGCCCACCGTCATGCCCTCGACGGTCTCCACGACCTTGGCGACGAACTCGTCGAACATCCCGGACGGCACCAGGATCCGCTTGGGCGAGTTGCAGGCCTGGCCCGCGTTGCGCATGCGGGTCACGGCCACCGTCTTGGCGGTCTTGGCCACGTCCACGTCGTCCAGCACGATCAGCGGGTCGGAGCCGCCGAGCTCCAGGACGCTCTTCTTGAGGTTCTGGGCGGCGGTGGTGGCAACGGCCTTGCCCGCGCCCTCGCTGCCGGTCAGGGAGACGCCGCGCACGCGCGGGTCCGCGATGATGTCCGTGATCTGGTCCGTGCTCGCGAAGAGGTTGATGTAGGCGTCCTCGGGGATGCCCGCGGCGTGCAGGATCTCCTCGATCAGCTCACCCGTGCGGGCACAGATGGACGCGTGCTTGAGCAGCACGGTGTTGCCCAGCATCAGGTTGGGTGCCGCGAAACGGGCCACCTGGTACTGCGGGAAGTTCCAGGGCATGACGCCCACCAGAACACCCACGGGCTCGGTGACGACCACGGACTTGGCGCTGTCGCCCACGTCCAGGGTCTCCTCCTCCAGGAGGGCCGGGCCGTGCTCCGCGTACCAGCGGTAGATCGCGGAGGACAGGGCCACCTCGCCCTGCGCCTGCTTGAACGGCTTGCCCATCTCGGTGCTGATCACGCGGGCGAGCTCGTCCCCGCGCTCCTGGAACGCGTCCGCCACGGCGGTCAGCGCGGCGGCGCGCTGCTCCACGGGGGTCTTCCGCCAGGACGTGAAGGCGGCATCCGCGCGCTCGACGGCGCTGGCGACGTCCGCGTCCGTGGCGGAGGTGAACTCCTGCTCGACGACTCCGGTGGCTGGATTCTCTGTGCGGTAGGCCATGAGGTCTCCTTCTGTCTCGGATTCTCTTCTCGGACGATCGAGCATGTCCTCACCCTCGTTAACGAGAGCCCACGGGGGAAGATTCCCGAGGACAGCATGCTGACTTCCCACCGGGCACGCCACTCGCCTGCGCGCACCGTGGCGGAGGACGACGCCGCACCGTCACGTTCCAGGCGGACGACACCGAGCGCTGTCGTTCGGGCGCGCTGGGCATCATCGGCACACCGACTCTCGCTCTGCTCGCTCCGCACGACGGGCGGGATTCCCTCTGGTCCACCGCCATCATCGTGCTGGTGCTCGTTCTCATGTTCGGCATCATGATGCTGGACCGCAGGCGTCTGCCGCACGAACCTCCCGGCGGGGACGCCCTGCCCTGGCAGAAGGCCCTCGCATCCGCTCGCCGCCACCGGACGGTTCCAGAACTTCCGGACGTGCGACTGATGGCCGCCCGCGCCTTTTACGACAGACTCTGGTCCGCAGGGCTTCTCTGGTGCTTCCTCGCAGGTCTGGGCTGCGCCGCACTCGTCAGACCGGACCTGTCCTGGTTCGGGGCGCTGGGTGGCCTGCTGGTCGTGGCGCTGCTCACCGCGGCCCGGGTGCCCTCCGCGTGGGCGTACCTGACACTCAATGCCGCCGCGAGCCACCCGTCGGAGTCGCCGACGACCACCGCAGCACCCGCGGGGCCACACCCCAGCACTCGTCACTAGTTGTCCCTGGAGACGCGCTCATGGGGCGGAGTTCACCCGAGAGGCCCCGTCGGTGAGAAAGCTGCTCGGCGCTGGCCGGCCCCGAGGAACCGCGAGCTGCATCTGCGCGGGTGAACATTCCGTGCGGCGCGATGCCCTAGTTCCGCCGGGACGTCCGCCAGAACCACAGCCACACCAGCCCGAAGACGGCGATCAGCGCCAGGCCCGCCTGGCCGAGGTCGACGTCCGCGAGCGCCGCGGTCACCGGGTCTTCCAGGCCCAGGAGGTCGTGGAGGAACCCGCCCAGGGTGATCGCGGCGATGAACAGGGCGGAGACCGCGGAGATCAGGGTGACGGTCGCGTTGAACCGCCGCCGGGTGCCCGTCTCGGTCAGGGCGGAGGAGTAGAGCTTCATCATGCCGAGCCCGTTGAGGGTGTCGCACAGGGTCATGGCGGCGGTGAACGCCACGGGCAGGCCCAGCAGGGCGAACGCCGGGACACCGGCCAGGGACGCCGAGACCGTGAGCAGCAGCAGGCCGATGGTGGTGGCGGTGTCGAAGCCCAGGCCGAAGAGGAACCCCAGCACGAAGATGTCCCGCGGGCGGCGCACACGCTGCAGGGGCTTGCGCAGCAGCCGGGACACCAGGCCCCAGTTGCTGTCCAGGTCGTGCCGGTGGCCCCGCACCGTGACCCCACCCCGGGACGCTGCGCGGAGCAGCCCCACGGAGATGCTCGCGTTGTAGAGTCCGAGCACCAGCAGGTACACCCCCGAGACCCCGGCGCCGATCAGCCCGAGCACGTGGTTCGCGGAGCTGCCCTCCTCGAACGCCCCGCTCACGAACTGCGCGCCCGCGACCACCATGATCCCGGCGAGCGTCACCACCAGGGAGTGGCCCAGGCTGAACGCGAAGCCCACGCTCGCCGGATTCATGCCCTCGGACACGAACTTGCGGGTGGAGTTGTCGATCGCGGAGATGTGGTCCCAGTCGTAGCTGTGCTTCATGCCCGCGGCGTACGCGGTGAGCACCACACCGAGCGCCAGGGGCTCGGCTCCCGGGGCCAGGGTGGTGCTCAGCAGGCCCGCGGCCAGCACGTGGAGGGCGGCCACGGCGGCGAGCGTGCAGCCGACCCGCACGCGCAGCGGCAGGCGGTGCCGCTCGGTCACGTAACGTCGGTAGAGGGTGGGGTGGGAAGCGGACACGGTTCTCCTCGTGGGGTGGTGCTGGTCAGTACTTGCGCAGCCGCAGGGGCGACTGTCCACGCCAGCGCTGGCGGAGCTCGTCCACCACGGCCCGGTGCAGCGCGGTGATCGCGCTGGTGGAGTGGGCGAGGGAACGCACGCACACGCACCGCACGCCGTACGGCTTTCCCGCCCCGGCACGGGTGATCCCGGAGTGGGTGCCGGACGCGTCGACGAGCTCGCAGAGACGCTCGTAGAGCTCGTCGTCCAGGCGCGCGTCCGCGACCAGCAGCTGCCCGGTGTGGCTGAAACCCTCCATGAACCCGACGCCGGACATGCCCCCGTGCACGTCCGGACGGATCCGCAGCTGGTCCACCACCAGGCGCCGCGCCCGCTCCCCGGCCGGTGCCGCGCCGGTCCCCCCGGACGACGCCGCCCGGTCCGGTCCGCCGGGCACGTGACTGGGGTCCCCGGGCCGGTCCTGGGCCTCCGCCGCTGGCGCGCCCCGGTCCGGTGCCGCCGGGGCCGGCACCTCCGGCGGGGTCACCCGCACCTCGGTGCGCAGCCGCAGCTCGTCGTACGCGAACGACTCCCCGGACGGGGACCACCCTGGCGTCACGACCTCCGCGAGCAGCAGGGACGCCGCGGGATCCATGTCCACGCGTGTCCGCTGGAGGTAGGAGCCCCCGCGGTAGACGATCAGCTGGTCCGGCACGTGCTCCAGGCAGCTGCCCGGACCGAGCCGCACGGTCATGTCCTGGGTCGCGGGACCCTGCGGGGTGCGGTACACCTTAGTCGCGGACTGCGTGGTCAGCACCAGGGAGGCGTCCCGCTCCACGGCCACGTCCAGCAGGTAGGCGTCCGCACCCAGGTACGCGCCCCCGGGGTTGACCACCGTGTAGGTGACCTGCCCGGAACGGTCCAGGTAGTGCGGGCGCAGCACCCGCAGCGCGCCCTCGTGGAACTGCCGGGCGGCGTACGAGCGCCCGTTCCGCTCGGCCACGCTCAGGCGCAGCTGCCCGGCCCACTCCGCGGGGGACGACGCCGCCGCGGCACCGTTGCGCGCCTCCGCGGACCCGGCGGGGCCACGCCCAGGGTCCGGGTTCCCCGCGTCAGCGGCCCCGGAACGGTCCTGGTCCACGGCGGTGGGCGCCGGAGCGGAGCCCACCGCGGCGGCGTCGCGCCCGGCCCCGGGAGCGCCAGCGGACGGCATCGGGGTGTCGGTGGCGGGCGGCGTCGTCGTGCCGGTGGCGGGTGTCTCAGGCAAGGTCGAGCATCAGGACGTCGGTGCGGATCCACTCCTGGACGCGCTCGAGTCCCTCGTCCGTCTTGAGGTTGGTGAACGCGAACGGCTTGTCCTTGCGAAAGACCCTGGAATCCTCCTCCATCACGCCAAGGTCCGCGCCCACGTGGGGCGCCAGGTCCGTCTTGTTGATGACGAACAGGTCCGACTTGATCATGCCCTGCCCGGCCTTGCGGGGGATCTTCTCGCCCTGGGCCACGTCGATCACGTAGATGGAGAAGTCCACCAGCTCGGGGCTGAAGGTGGCGGAGAGGTTGTCCCCGCCGGACTCCACGAAGATCACCTGCAGGTCCGGGAAGCGCTTCTTCAGCTGCTCGATCGCGGCCTCGTTCATGGAGGTGTCCTCGCGGATGGCGGTGTGCGGGCAGCCGCCGGTCTCCAGACCGATGATCCGTTCCTCGGGCAGCACCGAGGTGCGCGCGAGGATCTTGGCGTCCTCGATCGTGTAGATGTCGTTGGTGATCGCGGCCATGGAGATCTCGTGGCTCATGGCGCGCGTGAGGCGCTCCACCAGCTGCGTCTTGCCCGCTCCCACGGGTCCTCCCACACCGATGATGACGGGGTCCATGCTGTTCCTCCTGCTGCTCGTGGTCTCTCGTGCGTTCTCTTGGTGCCTCTTGGGGGGCTCGTGCGCTGGTGCCTTCACGCGGCTCGACCCTCGGGTCGCGCGAAGGCGGGCGAACCCGGCGCGGCGGCGTCGTCGTGCTCAGCTCATGAAGAGTCTGGCCCGCTGGCGCTCGTGGTTCATCTGGGCGATCTCCAGCCCGGGGGCGACGGCCCCCAGCACCTCCTCGGCGACGCCCTGCGCCACGAGGTCCCGGGAGACCGCGACGGCGCGACCCACCCACTCCTGCGCCTCCCGGATCACCGCCTGGCCGGTGTTCTGCCCCAGCGGAATGCCACGCACGGCGTTCTGGGCCAGGGAGATCACCGTGGCGTACACGTGGGAGGCCACTGCGGTGTCCTCGGGGACGTCCAGACCCCGGGCGAGCACACCCCACACGGTGGCCTGGTGCCCGTGCAGCCTCTCCTCCACCACGCCCTGCTGGTAGCGCTGCACCCACTCGCCCGGGTAGCTGCCGGCTCCGATGCTCAGCAGCCGTCTGCCCATGGTCATCCCGCCCTCCCGGATCTGGCGGGGCAGGGCCTGGGCGGTGACGAGCTCGTCCAGGTCCTCGACCCGCTCGAAGCCCTCGGCCGCGTAGACCAGGCGGACGGCCAGGGCGTCCGTGAAGGTCAGCTGCTGGTCCACGAACATCTCCAGCCACGCGGCGAAGCTCTCCCGGTCCTCCAGCTGCTCCGCGGCCATGTACGTCTCGAAGCCCAGCGAGTGGCTGAACGCCCCGGTGGGCAGCGCGGAGTCCGTGAGCTGCATCAGCCCCAGGAGACCGCTCAGGCTCGGCTCCACCACCGGATCAGTGGGTGTGCTCGGCGTGGCGGAACGGCACGGGCATGACGCGCTCCTGGCGGGAGTACGGCACCTGGTGGTGGTCCAGGAAGTCCTGCACGGTGTGGTCGTACTGCACCACCATCACCTGCGCCCCGTACTCGCTGTCCTCGTCGAAGAACTGCGCCTGCAGGTGCCGGTTGCCCAGGCTGTGCGCCACGAACGCCATCTCCACGATGGAGCGCGCGCCGATTACCAGCACGTCCGTGGGCAGCACCTGGACCACCACCGCGTTGCCACGCCGCCCGCCAGAGTGCTCCGCCTGGCCGTGGTCTCCGGTGTGGTTCCCGGCGTCGCCTCCCGCCGCGTCCTCCACTGCGAGCACGTCCCCGTCCCTGAGGTCCGGGGCGCCGGAAGGCAGGCGGAGCCCGAGCTGGCGGTCGTGGTCGGTGCTCAGCCGCTGGATGCGCTTGACCAGCTCCGCGCTGGGCAGGACCACCTTCTCGAGGTGCCTGCCGGCCGCCAGCTCGCGGCCGCTCTCCTCGTGGATGTTGCCCAGGATCTCGGTGACGATCACGGGTGCTCTCCTCTCGCTGTGCGGTGTCTCGGACGTGGTGGGTGCCAGTGCGGCGGCAGGTCTGCCGCCACCCGGTTGCCGGACCGGCCTGCGAGCCGGTCCGCGCGGCGTCGTGGGGCCCGGAGCCCCTCGCGGCCCCGGAACCGGGCGTCAGAACAGGAAGTAGCGCTGCGCCATGGGCAGCACGTGCTGCGGCTCGCACGTGACGGGCGTGCCGTCCACGCGCACCTCGTAGGTCTCCGGGTCCACGCGCAGCTGCGGGGTCTCGCCGTTGAACTTCATGTCCGCCTTGGTCAGCGTGCGGATGTCCCGGCACTCGCGCACCACCTTCTCCAGCCCGAGCGAGCGCGGCACCCCGGCCCGGATGGCCGCCTGGGACATGAACGTGATGGAGGAGCGGGCGGCCGCCTTGCCGTACGCACCGAACGCCCTGCGGTACCAGCGCGGCTGCGGCGTGGGGATGGACGCGTTCGGATCGCCCATCACACCGTGCACCATCTGACCGCCCTTGATGATCAGGTCCGGCTTCACGCCGAAGAACGTGGGCTCCCACAGCACGAGGTCCGCGAACTTGCCCTCCTCCACGGAGCCCACCGCGTGCGAGATGCCGTGGGCGATCGCCGGGTTGATCGTGTACTTGGAGATGTAGCGCTTGATGCGGTGGTTGTCCCCCACCGTGCCCTCGTCCTCGGGCAGCGGCCCGCGCTGGCGCTTCATGGAGTCCGCGACCTGCCACGTGCGCAGCACCACCTCCCCCACCCGGCCCATGGCCTGCGAGTCCGAGGAGGTCATGGAGAAGATGCCCATGTCCTGCAGCACGTCCTCCGCCGCAATGGTCTCCTTGCGGATGCGCGAGTCCGCGAACGCCACATCCTCGGGAATGTCCGGGTTGAGGTGGTGGCACACCATGAGCATGTCCAGGTGCTCCTCGAGGGTGTTGCGCGTGTACGGCAGCGTGGGGTTCGTGGACGCCGGGAGGATGTTCGGGTCCTGCGCCAGCTCGATGATGTCCGGGGCGTGCCCGCCGCCCGCTCCCTCCGTGTGGAACGTGTGGATCACCCGTCCGGCGATCGCCGCACGGGTGTCCTCCACGAAGCCGGCCTCGTTGAGGGTGTCCGTGTGGATGGCCACCTGGACGTCGTACTCGTCCGCGACCTGCAGGGACGTGTTGATGGAGGACGGCGTGGCGCCCCAGTCCTCGTGGATCTTCAGCCCGATCGCACCCGCCCGGATCTGCTCCGCCATGGGCGAGATGGCCGAGCCGTGCCCCTTGCCGAGCAGCCCGAAGTTCATGGGGAACTCCTCGAAGGAGCGCAGCATGTTGTGGATGTTCCACTCGCCCGGGGTGATGGTGGTGGCCTTCGAGGACTCGCTCGGCCCCGTGCCGCCGCCGATCATGGTGGTGATCCCGGAGACCAGCGCCGTCTCGATCTGGTCCGGGCTGATGAAGTGGATGTGGGAGTCGATCCCACCCGCGGTGAGGATCTTGCCCTCCCCGGCGATCACGTCCGTGGCCACACCGATCACGATGTCCACACCGTCCATGATGTGGGGGTTGCCGGCCTTGCCGATCTTCTGGATGTGCCCGTCCCGCACCGCCACGTCCGCCTTGAAGATCCCCGTCCAGTCGATGACCACCACGTTGGTGATCACGAGATCCGGGATCCCCACGTCCCGCACCAGCTGGCCGTTCTGGCCCATGCCGTCCCGCACCACCTTGCCGCCGCCGAACACGGCCTCCTCGCCGGGAGTGGTGAGGTCCTTCTCGATACGCGCGAACAGTTCCGTGTCCGCCAGGCGGACCGCGTCCCCCGTGGTGGGGCCGTACAGGCTCGCGTACTGCTCGCGGCTCATCTCAAAGCTCATGCTCGACCTTCTCGTTCGGCGGTGGCGGCTGGTCTCGGGGTGCTGCTGGCCGCGGCGGTGGCGGCCGGTCTCGGCGCTCCCGGCGCCGTGGTCTCGGTGCAGTGGTCTCGGTGCAGTGGTCTCTCGGCCCGGTGGGCGCCTGTTCGGCACGACGTCGCACGGTGGGCCGGTTCAGCGGGTCTCGTTGGAGAAGCCCTCGCGTTCGCGCAACGGCTGCGGGGCGTCCCCCGCGGCGGAACGGTGACGCGCGGGGGTGACGGGTGCGGCGTCGTCGTCCAGTGAGGTCGGAGCGTGGGCGTCCAGCGGGCCGTCCATGAGGTCCCGGAAGCCGTGGACCACGCGGTCCCCGCCCAGGGGGATCAGCCGCACCGTGGTGGAGTCCCCCGGTTCGAGGCGCACGGCGGTGCCGGCGGGGATGTCCAGACGGTGTCCCACGGCCCTGCCGCGGTCGAACTCCAGGGCCCGGTTGGCCTCGGCGAAGTGGAAGTGCGAGCCCACCTGCACGGGACGGTCCCCGCGGTTGAGCACCTCCAGGGTGATGGCCTCCCGCCCCTCGTTGCAGACCACGGGGGTCTCGGCCAGGACGTACTCTCCGGGTGTCATGGGTGCTCCTCGGGTCGCGGCCGCGTCAGCGGATGGGGTCGTGGACGGTCACGAGCTTGGTGCCGTCCGGGAACGTGGCCTCCACCTGGACGTCCGGGATCATCTCGGGCACACCCTCCATGACGTCCTCACGGGTGAGGATGGTGCTGCCCCAGCTCATCAGCTCCGCCACGGTGCGCCCGTCACGGGCCCCCTCCAGGAGCTCGTACGTGATGACGGCGATGGCCTCGGGGTGGTTGAGCTTCAGTCCCCGCGCCTGCCGACGACGTGCCAGGTCAGCGGCGACCACCACCAGGAGCTTCTCCTGGTCCTTGGGCTGCAGGTGCATGCTCGGTCCCCTCCGGTCGGCAGGCTCGGTCCTCGGCGTTCCGCGGTGCGGGCAGGTACGGCTACCGTCCGGTACGCGGTGCTCGTCAGCGTACCTCCACACCGTGGCGCTCTCCCGCCCCCCGTGTGACAGCCGTGTAAACATCCGAGCCCGCTTCCCCGTCACCGTTCGCACGGGGAGGCAAAAGCGGGCTCAGAAGTCTCGGACGCGGGCCGCCGCGTCCGTCCAGGACGACGTCGTCACGCCGCTCGAGCGCGACGCCGCCGGAGCGCGACGTCGACGGGACGGGACGACGTCGTCGGGCTGGGACCCCGCGGCCGGCCCAGAAGGGCGCGGCGTCGCCTGGCAGCGGTGCGGTGTCGCCGGGTCTCAGGCGACCGTGCCGCGCACCCGGCGGTCCGCGCGGAGCACGCGGAACAGGGCCACCGCCACAGCCGCGACCAGGGCGCCCCCGAAGATCGAGGTCCACTGCATGCCCGCCGAGAAGGCGGCCACGGCGGCGTCGGCGATCTGCGCGCCCAGCGGGGACTCCGCGGCCACGTCCAGCGCCCCGCCGAGCGTCTCGTGGGCGGCCTGCGCGCTGTCGGAGCTCACGGCCGCGGGCAGGTCCAGGTGCGCCTGGTAGAACGCGGTGGTCAGCCCGCCCAGCACGGCGGTGCCGAGCACGGCACCCACCTCGTAGCCCGTCTCGGACACGGCGGACGCCGCACCGGCCTTGGCCGCGGGCACCGAGGAGACCACGAGGTCCGTGGACAGCGTGGTCGCCAGCCCGGTGCCTGCGCTCATCACGGTGAAGGCCACGAGCACGGGCACCGAGGACTCCTGCTGGTCGGTGAACGCGACCACGAAGAACCCGGCCGCCACGAGCAGCAGACCCAGCACCACGGCGGTGCGCACGCCCACGAGCCGGGAGATCCGCTCGGCGCCGAGCCCGGCGAGGATGGAAAGCACCAGGCCGGGGATCATCAGCAGGCCCGAGGTCATGGGGTCCCGCCCGTCCACGAGCTGCAGGTACTGCGTGAAGAAGAACAGGAACCCGAACAGCGCCACGTTGGAGACCATGTTCACGGACAGGCCACCGGAGAAGCGGGGGCTGCGGAAGAAGCGCAGGTCCAGCATGGGGTAGCCCTTGACCACCTGTCGCCGCGCGAACAGGGCACCGCACAGCACGCCCGCGGTGATGAACAGCAGACCGTGCAGGGGGGAGCCGCCGGTGGCGAGGGACTTGATGCCGTAGACCACGGGGGCCATGGTGGCCATCGCCAGCACGATGGAGACGGGGTCCACCGGCCCCGGGTGGGGGTCCTTCGACTCGGGCAGCACCAGGGGCGCCGAGACGAGGAACGCAATCATCGCCAGGACCGCCAGCAGGAACACGGAGCCCCACCAGAAGTGGTTGAGCAGGAAGCCGCCGGCAATCGGGCCGAGGGCCGCCCCCGCGCTGAACCCGGCGGTCCAGATGGCAATGGCCAGGCTGCGCTGCCTGTCGTCGTGGAACACCGTGCGCAGCAGGGAGAGCGTGGTGGGCAGCAGCATGGAGCCGAAGACCGCCGTGCCCACGCGGGCTGCCAGCAGCCACTGCGCGCTCGGGGCGAAGGCCGCGAGCAGCGAGATCAGCCCGAAGCCCGTGGAGCCGATGAAGAGCATCTTCCGGCGGCCGATGCGGTCACCCAGGCTGCCCATGGGGATCAGCAGGGCCGCGAGGATCAGGGGGTAGACGTCCACGATCCACAGCAGCTGCGCCGCGGTGGGGCGCAGCCCCTGGGAGATCGCGGGCAGCGCGAAGCTCAGCGCCGTGTTGTTCACGGACACCAGCAGCACGGGGAGCATCAGCGCGCCGAGGGCCGCCCACTCACGGGGACCTGCTGTGCGCTGCTGTTCGACCATCACGGACACCTTCTGAACCTCCTGGGACTCGGGTTGCGGCGGGGACGACGGGAGTCGTACGCCCTTGTACCGAACCCCGGGGGACGGGGCACCTCACCGATCTTTACCGTCCAGACGGTACAGTTAAACGCTCAGAGAAGGCAATCATTCCCGTCACACCGTGAGGTCCACCACCGCATGCCCCGCAAACCCGAAGCCCGCGACAAGCTCCTGGCCGCCTTCGAGCACCTCGTGCTCACGGAGGGGGAACGCGCCGCGACCCTCGACGCCGTCGCCGCCCAGGCCGGGGTCTCCAAGGGCGGCCTGCTCTACCACTTCCCCCACCGCCAGGCCCTCGTGGACGCAGCCCTGGCCCGCTGCGAGGAGCTCGCCGCCGAGGACCTCAGCCGCCTGGCGGCGTCCCCCCGGGGCGCGGCCCGCGAGTTCCTGGCCACGTCGCTCTGGGCGGACAGCCCCCTGGACCGCAGCCTGGGGGTTGCGTTCCGGCTCGTGCAGGCGCGGGAGCCCGGCGCCCAGCAGACGTGCGCTCGCGTGGAGCACGGCTGGTACTCCGCGGTCCTGGAGGACGTGGGGGACCCCGTGGTCGCCACCGCCGTCCAAGCCATGGGGGACGGTCTGTACCAGCAGGCGTCCATGGGCCTGCTGCCTGAGAGCAGCGGGGAGAAGCAGCAGGTCCTCGACCGCCTCCTGGAGGCCCTGGACCGGCTCACGGGCTCGCACCCGGCAGGCTGAGCGCCGCGCACGAGGACGCCGCTGCCCCGCCTTTCCCCGCGGGGTACGACGACGCCGTGCCGCCACTTCCCGGCGCCGGCCACCTCCCCGACACCCCACCTGCCCGCACCACCCGCACCTGCCTGCGTCTCAAGTGCAGCTTTCGACGCTTTTCGCCCGTGAGACGTCAAAAGCTGCACAAAATGCGCAGCGGGAGCCCCGGTGGACGCGGCGGCACGCAACAGGTCCCGCCCCGGGCACGGGGAAGGGGCGTGGCCGCCCGTACGCGACCACGCCCCTGGTTCACCGGATCCCCTGGTCGGGATCCTCGTGCACACCGGCTCCCCCGGTGCGCGTCCTCAGTCCGCGCGGGCCATGCCCTGCACCGGGCTGAGCTTCGTGGCCCGCCGCACCGGCAGCGCCGAGGCGAGGACGGCCACGACCACGGCACCGGCCAGGATCAGGAGGAACCCTGTCCAGGGCACCACGGGCTGCACGGCGAAGCTGTCCGGGAGCACGGCCATCACTCCCAGCACACCGAAGATCCAGCCCACCACGAGACCCACCACGGTGGCCACGAGGGAGATCACGAGTGCCTCCCGGCGGATCAGTGCCCCCAGCTGCCGCTTGGAGAGCCCCAGGGCCCGCAGCAGCGAGTTCTCCCGGGCCCGCTCCAGCACGGAGAGGGAGGTGGTGGAGGCGATGCCCAGGACGGCCACCACCACGGCCACGGCGAGCAGCCCGAGCACCACGGTCAGCAGGATGTCCAGGACGGAGACGTAGCTGGCCTTCTCCAGCAGGGCACCACCCAGCTGGTTGGCGTCCACGTGCAGGATCTCCGCCACGGACTTCTGCAGGTCCCCCGCCTTCTGGGCGTTCAGGTACTGGGCGGCGTCGATGGTGGCGGTGGAGCCGTCCGGCAGGCTGCCGTCGGTCTGCACACCCACCACGTCCGGGAGCTTCTGCAGGTCCGTCACCTGCTGGGGGCTCAGCTGGCCCGCCTCCGCCGGGACGGAGATGTCCACGGGGCGGTCGCGGTCGAGCTGGTCCAGCAGCGTGGTGCGCGCCACCTGCTGGCCCGTGAGCACCGTGGCCACGAGCAGCACACCGATCAGCAGCGCGGTGGCCGTGGTGCTGGTGCGGGTGGGGTAGCGGGCGGCGTTGGCCGCGGCCAGGCGGGAGGGGATGCCGCCGGGCAGCAGCTTCCCCGCGCCCTTCACGAGACCCGGGACGTAGGCGCGGGAGGTGAGCACCACGCCCAGGAAGGCGGCCAGACCGCCCACGATGCCCAGGCCCGCGCTGTGCTGCAGGGCGCCGAACACGAGGGCCGCGGCACCGGCCACGAGCACGACGGCGCCGAGGACGATGCGCACCACGGGCAGGCCGTCCGCGGCACGGGAGCCGCGCAGTCCGTCCAGTGCCGAGGCACCGCGAGCGCGGCGGGCCGGGCCGAGGGAGGCGATCACGGTCAGCAGCACACCGGTGACCAGACCCACGACCACGTCGCGGGGGCTCAGCGTCAGGGTGAGCACACCGGTGGCTCCGGTCGCGTTGAGCAGGGCGACGAGCCCGCCCACGGCGGCCACGCCGATCGCCGAGGCGACCACGCCGATGGCGAGACCCTCGAGCAGCACCGCACGGCGCAGCTGGGAACCGGTGGCGCCCACGCAGCGCAGCAGGGCGAGCTCACGGGCCCGCTGGGCGGTGAGCACGGACAGCGTGTTGGTGACCACGAGCAGCGCGACGAGCACGGAGAGTCCGGCGAACAGGCCCAGGAAGATGGCCATGACGTCGGTCCCCTGGGACATCTCCTGCAGGGAGTCGTCGGCGATCTGCTCGGGGGTCTTCACCTCCAGGGCGGGCTGCCCGGCGTGGCCCATGCCCAGGACGCGGTTGACCTCGGTGGCCAGGGAGTCGAGCCCCTCCTGGTCGAGGGTCCCGGCGGTGCGCAGCAGGATGGCCTGCTGGCCGTTCGCCCCCGCCATGCTCTCCCCGGGCAGACGCTGCAGACCGGCACTCGTGGCGTACCAGTCGGGCAGGCTCGAGGAGGCGGTCCCCTCCGTGAGGCCGCTCAGGGTGTACTGCACGGGGGCGCCCGTCTCGTCACCCGCCTGCCCGAGCTCCACGGTGTCGCCCACTCTCGCGTGCAGCTGGTCGGCGACCTTCTCGGTGGTCACGATCTGCTGGGGCGTCTCGGGAAGCTTCCCCTCCGCCACGGTGGTGGGCAACAGGGAGTTGTCCGAGGGGAGGTCGCTCACGAAAGTCATGCCGGAGCTGGAGGCGGAGGTGTCCCCCTCCACACGCGCCAGTTTCGACCGGGGTGCCCAGGCGCCGTCCACCTGGGGCAGCTCCTCGAGCTTGTCGATCTGCTGGGCGTCCGCGGTGGCGGGGGCCTTCTCGGCGTCCGGGCTGGTCACCACGGCGTCGGCGTTCTTGTAGGGAGCCGCGAGGTCGGAGGCGAGGCTCGTGCTCAGGGTGCTGGCCAGGCCGAGCGCCGCGGTCATGAACGCGGCGCACACGGCCACGCAGACCACCACGAGCGCGTAGCGGCTCCACTGCCGGGTCAGCCGGGAGTAGACGACTCTCAGCATCAGCGGGCTCCCGTCATCGCGTCGTCGGAGACGATCTCGCCGTCGCGCACGCGCAGCACGCGGTCCGCGGCCTCGGCCACGGTGGCGTCGTGGGTGACGACGACGACGGTCTGGCCCAGCTCGTCCACGCAGCGGCGCAGCAGGGCCAGCACCTCCTGGGACGTGGCCGAGTCGAGCGCGCCCGTGGGCTCGTCCGCGATCACCACGTCCGGCTGGGAGAGCAGGGCGCGGGCGATCGCCACGCGCTGCTGCTGGCCGCCGGACATCTCATCCGGGCGGTGGTCCAGGCGCTTGGTGATCTGCAGGGTGGTGGCCAGCGCGTCCAGGCGCTGGGCGTCCACCTTCTTGCCGGCCAGGGCGAGCGGCAGCTCGATGTTCTGGCGGGCGGTGAGCGTGGGAACCAGGTTGAACGCCTGGAAGACGAAGCCCACGTGGTCACGCCGGAAGCGGGTCAGCTGGTCGTCGGAGAGCCCGGCGATGTCCTGGCCACCCACCACGATCCGGGTCTCGGGGTTGCGGTCCGGGGAGTCGAGCCCGGCGAGGCAGTGCACGAGGGTGGACTTGCCGGAGCCCGAGGGCCCCATCACTGCCACGAACGTGCCGGCGGGGATCTCCAGGCTCACGTCCTTCAGAGCCTGCACCGCCGTGCCGCCCGCGCCGTACGTGCGGGAGACGTGTGCGGCGCTCACGGCCACGGGGCGGGCAGCGTGCGAGGCACCGTGTTCGGGGGCCTGGGGGGTCTCGGACCAGGGCGGGTTGTCGTAGCGCTCGGGTGAGGGTTCAGCAGAAGTCATGGCTCCAGTCTGCCGCGCGCGCCGCCCCCGTTCATCGGACGGGGGTACGAGCTTGCCCGGAGCAGAGCATGGCGTGCACCACAGTGCATCCCCCGGCCTCATCCCCCGGTATGAGACCACCGGCGAACTCAGCCCGGCAGCACCACGCCGGTCTCGTACGCGATCACCACGGCCTGCACCCGGTCCCTCGCCTGCAGCTTGGAGAGGATGTGGGAGACGTGCGTCTTGACCGTGGGCTCCGAGAGGAACAGCCGCTGCATGATCTCCCCGTTGGAGCAGCCCTCGCCGATCAGCTCGAAGACCTCCCGCTCGCGCGAGGTGAGGCTCTGCAGCCGGGGGTCCTGCCACGGATCTGACGCCGGGCCCGCCGCTGCCGCCTGCGCACTCGCGCTCGTGACCACACCGCCCGGGCCAACGGTCACGTCCGCACCGAGCAGGGGGGACGACGCCGCATTGCGGGTGCCGTCCCCGGAAGCTGCGCCCGCGGTGACGGCTGCACCGCTGCCGGGCGCGGCGTCCGCACCCGCCGCAGCGGGGGTGCTGGAACCCGAACTCGGGCGCTGCGCCCCGGAGACCAGGTGGGAGAGCAGACGCCGCGTGGTGGACGGGGCGATCACCGCGTCCCCGCGCGCCACCGTGCGCACGGCGTCCAGCAGCTCCTCGGGGCGGGCGTCCTTGAGCAGGAAGCCGCTGGCCCCCGCCTGTATGCCTTCAAGTGCATACTCGTCGAGGTCGAAGGTGGTGAGCACGATGATCCGCACCTGAGGGGCCACGGCCAGGATCTCGCGCGTGGCCTCGATCCCGTTCATGCGCGGCATCCGCACGTCCATGAGGATCACGTCCGGGGCTCCGGAACCCTCGCCGCCCTCGTCCCCCGGGGCCCCGCGCCCGGATCCGGAGCCGCCGAGGGCGCAACGCACGGCGTCGACCGCCGCCACGCCGTCGTCCACGTCCCCCACCACGGTGAGGTCCGGCTGGGAGTCCACGAGCATGCGGAATCCGCCGCGGACCAGCGGCTGGTCGTCCACGATGAGAACCCTCACGGGCGGTGCTGTCGTCATTTCCCCTCCCCGGGCAGGGTAACCCGGACCACGAACACGTCCGAACGCTCCGGGTGGGGACCCGCGGTGAGGGAGCCGCCGTAGAGCGAGACCCGCTCGCGCAGTCCCTGCAGCCCGAAGCCGCCGCGGGGAGCACGGGTGGCGCCGTGCGCGCCGTCGTTGGTGATCTCCGCCCAGGATCCCTCGCGGCCGTGCTCGACCACGATCCGCACCGAGGACGCCTGCCACGCGTGCTTGAGAACGTTCGTCATGGCCTCCTGGACCACCCTGTAGAGAGTGAGCTGCGCACCGGAGGACAGCGCCGGCTCCCCGCTCACGCGGTACTCCACCGGCAGCCCGGCGTCACGCACGGAGGCCACCAGGTGCTCGATCTGCTCCAGCTGCGGCACCGGCGCGGTCCCGTTCTCGTCCTCGGTGCGCAGCACGCCCAGCAGCTTGCGCATCTCGGTGAGCGAGCCGCGAGCGGTCTCCGCGATGGTGCCGAGCGTCTCCACCGCCACCTCGGGGTTCGACGCCGCGGCGTAGCGCGCGCCGTCCGCCTGGGCGATCACGACCGAGAGGGAGTGGGCGACGACGTCGTGCATCTCCCGCGCGATCCTCGCCCGCTCGTCCTGCGCCGCGAGCCGCACCTCCTGCTCCCGCTCGATCTCCAGACGGCGGGCGCGGTCCTCGAGCTGCTCGCGGCGCTGGCGGCGCCCCCGTGCGAGGTCCCCCGCGAGGTGCGCGACCGTGACGAACGCGGCCGCGCCGACCCCGAAGGCCGTGCCGGCGACGGCCCACTCCACCGGGGAGTAGCCGTCGAAGAGGTACAGGAACCAGTGGTTGCTGCGCAGCCCGAGAACGGCGCTGCCGAGAATCGCGGCAACGAAGACGGCGCGGCGCTGCCCGCGGGGCGAACGGCTGGCCGCGGTGTAGACCACCCAGGGCACGGCCCACAGGCACACGCTGATGGGCGCCACGTTGACCACGAGCACGCTGGCCGTGCTCACGAGTCCCACGGAGAACGCCGTCAGGGTGGGGGCCGCGCGGCGGAAGAACAGGGGCAGCCAGCACAGCACCGAGCACCACCAGGTGAGTGCGTCCCCCACCCCCGCCGTGAAGACGACCGTGACGACACCCCCCACGCACGTGAGCACGGCGTTGCTCAGATGGGGGTGATTCTCGACCCACTGGGCCATGCGCAGGTGTGCAGCCATCACCGCAGCACACTATCGGCCTCCGAGCGGCGCAGGCATCGTCCCGGGGAATGAGTCGTGGGACGTGGCCCACAGCTATTTGCAGTAACTGCACATACCCGGTTACTCTCGGGTGGTGATCGGACACTGCACACGGATGGGCACGGCACGGGACGGGCGGGGCACGCGCCGCGCCTCCACGCGCCGCGACATCCTCGCGGCCGCGGAGGAGCTCGTGCTGGAGAACGGCCTCTCCGGCCTGCGCACCAAGGACCTCGTGCTGCGCTCCGGGGTCTCCGAACGAACCGTCTTCAACCACTTCGACATCATCGAGGACACCGCGCTGACTAGGATCGAGGAGTACCTCACCCCCCTGTTCAGCGATCTGGACGTCCCGACCGAGACCCCGGTGGAGCAGCTTCCCGCCGTCGTCCGGGACCGCGTCCTCACCCACCTGGCCACACCGGCCGGACTGGAGTGCCTCACCGGCTTCGTCCGGCTGGCCGCGGCCCTCGCGCCGGACTCCGGCGAGGTCCTGACCCGTCACGTGGTCCTCACGCTCACGAGCATGGGGAGCCTCGCGAGCTCGGAGGTGGAGGAGACGCGCCCCGAGCTGTCCGTGGAGCAGCAGCTGCGGCTGCGGCTCTACCTGAGCAACCTGGCGCTGGCCATGGGCCTCGGCCTGGCCCGCGCCGCGCTGCACCGCCTGCCCAAGGAGGTCCTGACCACGCTGGAGGTCAGGGACCGCATTCCTCCGGCAGAGGAGCTCGTTCCCCACATCGAGTGGGCCTTCCAGCAGGTGGACGCCGGCCTGCCGCAGCTGTGACGCGTCCTCCACAATCCACCGGCGGGACCCTGGAGTCCCGCCGACCCGCCCTACAGACCGGTAAGTGAGTCATGGCGAAATTCCTCTACACCCTGGGCGGCTTCGCCGCCCGCAGGGCCTGGGTGGTCATCACCACCTGGCTCGTGATCCTGCTCGCCCTGGGAGGCGCGTTCCTCGCCTTCAAGGGCGAGCTGAGCAACAACATCACGATCCCCGGGACCAAGGCCGCACAGGTCCAGGACGACCTCGCCGGGGCGTTCGACATGAACGCGGACGCCGGAGTGGGCCAGGCCATCGTCTCCACCACGGACGGCAGCCGGATCACCGACCAGCAGAAGCAGGCGGTGGCCACCGCGCTGAAGAAGGTGGACGGCATCGACGGGGTGGACTCCACCACGGACCCGTTCGCGCAGCAGAAGCAGCTGGACGACGGCCGCAAGCAGCTCGAGGACGGCCGCTCCCAGCTGGAGCAGGGTGAGCAGCAGCTGCACGACGCGCAGAGCAAGATCGACGCCGCCCGCTCCAAGATCCCGTCCAACGCCCCGGCGTCCGCCACCCAGCAGATCGACCAGCAGCAGTCCCAGCTGGACGAGCAGAAGAAGAAGCTCGAGGAGCAGAAGCCCGAGCTGGAGCGCAACGAGAAGAAGCTCGAGCTCACCAGCGAGTACGGCTCGGTCTCCGAGGACGGCACCACCGCACTGACGGGCGTCACGTTCGAGAAGGAGATCAACGAGGTCTCCAAGGACACCCTCCAGGATGTGCGCTCCGCGTTCGAGGACACGGACCTGCACGGGCTGGAGGTCCAGTTCGACCAGAACCTCGAGGGCATGACCGAGATGGGCGTGACCTCCGAGATCATCGGCATGGTGATCGCCCTGATCATCCTGCTGATCATGCTCGGCACGTTCGTGGCCGCCGGACTGCCCGTGCTCATGGCCCTCGTGGGGGTGGGCGCCGCGTACCTGGGGGCGTTCACGCTCTCAGACGTGGTGGAGATGAACTCCACGACCCCCGCCCTGGGCTCCATGCTGGGTCTCGCGGTGGGCATCGACTACTCCCTGTTCATCCTCAACCGCCACCGCAACAACCTGCGCCGCGGCATGGGGATGCACGAGTCCATCGCCCTGGCCACCGGCACGAGCGGCAACGCGGTGCTCTTCGCCGGCACCACCGTGGTGATCGCGCTGCTCGCCCTGAACGTAGTGGGCATCCCGTTCCTGTCCGTGATGGGCAACGTGGCCGCGTTCGCCGTGGTGATGGCCGTGGCCGTGGCCGTGACGCTTACCCCGGCCATGCTCTCCCTGATCGGGCGCCGCGTGATGCCCCGACGCCGCTGGGACGCCATCCAGCGCCGCGCCCAGCTGCGCCGCGAGGCAGCGCAGACCGTGGGTGAGGACGAGCAGCACACCGCGGACCGCGCCCACGCCCTGACCGCCGAGCGGGACACCACCCCGCGCGGCTGGCTCAAGGTGGTGCTCGCCAAGCCCGTCCTGACCATTCTGGCCACCGTGGCGGTCCTGGGGATCATCGCCGTGCCCATGGGACAGCTGCGGCTCGGCCTGCCGGACGGCAGCAGCCAGAGCGAGGACTCGGGCGCGTACAAGACGTACAAGATCGTGGAGGAGAAGTTCGGCGCCGGGCGCAACGGCACCGTCGTGGCCGCCGCCTACCTGCCGGACGGCACCACCGAGGAGCAGGCCCAGGACCTGCAGGTGGACCTGGGAGAGCAGCTGCGCGAGCAGGAGCACGTCTCCGCCGTGGTGCCCGCCGCGATCAGCAAGGACCACTCCATGCTGCTGTACCAGATCATCCCGGACGAGGGCCCCAGCGCCGAGTCCACCACGGACCTGGTCAACAGCCTGCGGGACCTGCACCTGGACACCCCCGAGGGGGATGCGACCTTCGGGGTCACGGGTCAGACGGCCATGAACATCGACATCTCCGAGAACCTCTTCAAGGTGCTGCCGGTCTACCTGGGCATCGTGGTGGGGCTGTCGCTGATCGTGCTGATCCTCGTCTTCCGCTCCATCTGGGTGCCGCTGTCCGCGACGATCGGGTTCCTGTTCTCCCTGCTCGCGGCCTTCGGTGCCACCGTGGCCGTGTTCCAGTGGGGCTGGCTGGGCTCGCTGTTCAACGTGACGGAGCCCGGGCCCATCCTGAGCTTCCTGCCCATCCTGGCGGTCGGGATCCTCTTCGGGCTCGCCATGGACTACCAGATGTTCCTGGTCTCTGCCATGCGCGAGGCGTTCAGCCACGGCAGGGACGGGAAGACGGCAGTGGTCGTGGGCTACAACCACAGCGCCCGCGTGGTCGTGGCCGCCGCGCTCATCATGACCGGCGTGTTCATGGGCTTCGTGTTCAGCGGTGACCCGATGATCGCCTCGATCGGCTTCGTGCTCTCCGCGGGCGTGCTCTTCGACGCCTTCGTGGTGCGCATGACGCTCATCCCGGCACTCATGCACCTCATGGGCTCCAAGGCCTGGTGGTTCCCGAAGTGGGCGGAGCGGATCGTCCCGGACGTGGACGTCGAGGGCGCCTCCCTGGAGCGCCCCGCACAGCCCACCCACTGAGCGCTGCGCCGAGCAGTCCACCGACCGGCCGCCGTCCCGCTGAGCGGGGCGGCGGCCGACGGGCGTTCCGGGCCGGGTGGGCCGGAGTTCAGGCGCTCAGGAAAACCACTGGGTGGGCGGGCCCGCGGTGAGCAGCACGGCGAACAGCAGCGCCACGAGCACCAGCAGGGCCAGCCCGCAGAGCACGGGCCAGCGCAGGATCACCGCCAGCAGCTTCTCCGCCGGGGTGCGTGCCGGTTCACGCCCGGCCACGCTCCCGGTGTCGGCGCCCGCGGCGTCCCCGGGTCGTGCGGCTTCCCCGGTGCCCGCCCCGCGCGGGGGCGAGGCTGCGGCACCGGCCGGTCGGGCGTCGTCGTCGTGCTCCGGGAGGGTGCCCGCGGGGGCCACGCGCCAGGAGTCCGAGAGCAGACCCCGGCGCTCCACGTGCCGCTCGAACGGGACGGTGGCGAACGGGACGGCCGAGAGCACCAGGCCCAGCACACCGGTGCCCGCGGGCCAGCGGCGGTCCGTCCAGACCACCACGGTGGACACGCAGTAGCTCAGGAACACGAACCCGTGGATCCCGCCGCCCAGGCGCACGGGGAGGTCCCCGGCGTGGAGGACGTACTTGGCGAGCATGCCGAAGATCAGCAGCGTCCAGGTGACGGCCTCGGCGGTGGCCGCCGTGCGGTAGAGCCTGCGGGGGCTCACGCGGCGGTGTCCTGGTCCGGCTTGCTGGTGGCGTCCCGGACCTCGCCCACGAGCTCCTCCAGGACGTCCTCCAGCGCCACGATGAACACCGACTCGTCGGACGTGCGGGAGTCCCGCGCCACCTCGCCCACCAGGGCGAAGTGCGCGCCTTTGGCCTGCATGGTGCGGGTGACCTTGCGCAGCTTGTCTCCCGGAGCCACGCGGGCGAAGCGCCGCACGATGGCCGGGGGGATCGACTGCTCACGCGCCGTCTCCGGCAGGCCCAGCACGTCCTTGGTGTGGATGTAGCCCATGAGCCGCTCCTCCGCGTTGCGCACGGGGAAGCGGGAGTAGCCCGTCTCCGCGCACAGCTCTTCCACGCCCGCCACCGTGATGTCGAACGGGACGGTGCGCATGCCGGTCAGGGGCAGGGCCACGTCCGCGGCTGTCTTGTTCTCGAAGTTCAGGGCGCCGGTGAGCAGACGGATCTCGTCGTTGTCCAGCAGCCCCTCGCGCCCGGACTCGGCCACGAACCCGCGGACGTCGTCCGAGGTGAACGCGGAGGCCACCTCGTCCTTGGGTTCCACCTTGAACAGCCAGCGCACCAGGTGGTTGGCGGTCTCGTTCATGACCCAGATGGTGGGCCGGAAGACCACGGTGAACCCGTGCAGCACGGGCCCGAGCACCTGGGCCACGCGGCTGGGGACCGCGATGGCGATGTTCTTGGGCACCATCTCGCCCAGGATCATGTGCAGGAACGTCACGATGAGCAGCGCGATCACCAGGGCGATCGGGTGCAGCAGCGCCTCGGGGACGCCCAGCGCCTCCATGGGGACCTCGATCAGGTGCGCGATCGCCGGCTCGCCCACGGCGCCGATCAGCAGCGAGCACGCCGTGACACCCAGCTGCGTGGCGGCCAGCGAGGTGGAGACGTTCTCGATGCCCTTCAGGGCATACTTCGCGGAGCTGGAGCCCTCGGCGGCCAGCGGTTCCAGCTGGTCGCGGCGGGCGGAGACCACGGCGAACTCGCTCGCCACGAAGAACGCGTTCCCCGCGAGCAGCAGGACCAGGATGATGATGGCTGTGCTGGTGGTCATCGTTGCTCCTCCCCGGGATCCACGTCGGACACGTCCTCGTCACGGTGGAAGCCGGGGGCTCCCCTGTTCTCGCCCTGCGAGAGGCGGAACTCCTCCGCCGTCTCGGGCTCCCGGTTGTCCCCGCCCAGGGGGTCCGGTCTGCCGGGCGGCTGCCACGCCGTCGACGTCGTGGAGCCGCCGCGCTCGTCCGGGTTGCCACCCACGCGGTGCACCAGGATGCGGTCCACGCGGTGCTGGTCCATGCGCATCACGTCCAGGCGGATCTCCGCCTTGGTGGGGAGGTCGTCGTCGTCGCGGTGGAAGTGGTCCACGGCCTCCACGGTGAGGGTGTCCCCCACCTGCGGCAGCCGGTCCAGCTCCTCGGCCATCAGACCGCCCAGGGTGTCCGACTCCTCGCCCTCGGGCATGTCCACGCGCAGCACGTCACCCAGCTCGTCCGGGCGCAGCAGCCCGGAGACCACCAGGCCGCCGTCGCGCGTGCGGCGGAAGCGCTGCACCCGGGTGTCCTGCTCGTCGTCGATCTCGCCCACGATCTCCTCGATCAGGTCCTCCAGGGTGACGATGCCGGCGGTGCCGCCGTACTCGTCCACCACCACGGCCAGCTGCAGCCCCTTGACGCGCAGCTGGCGCATGAGGGGGTCCAGGGTCATGGACTCGGAGACCACGTCCGCGGGGACGCACACGTCCGAGACTCGCACGACGGCGCGCTCGTCGAACGGCACCGCGAGCGCGTGGGTGTAGTGCACCACGCCCACGATGTCGTCCACGGTCTCGCCCGTCACGGGGAACCGGGAGTGCCCGGTCTCCGACGCCGTGAGCAGCATGTGCTCCACGGTGTCCTCGGCGTCCAGGAAGGTGACACGGGGCCGGGGGCGCATGACGTCTGCGGCGGTGCGGTCCCCGAACTCGATGGAGCGGGCCACCAGTTCGGCCGTGCCGGCGTCGAGCGTGCCCTCACGGCCGGAACGGCTGACCACCGAGGCGAGCTCCTCCGCGGTACGGGCGTTGGCCACCTCCTCGGTGGGGGTGAAGCCCAGCACCTTGAGCACCGCGTTCGCGGAGCTGTTGAGCATGGACACGAGCCACCCGAAGACCGTCATGAAGAGCTTCTGCGGGAGCACCACCGCGTGGGTCACCCGCATGGGGTCCGCGATGGCCCAGTTCTTGGGCACGAGCTCGCTGAACACCATCTGGCTGAAGGTGGCCACGACGAACGCGGCGACCGTGGCGATTCCCACCGCCACGGCGTCGGGAACGCCCGCCCAGCCGAGACCCTCGGTGAACAGGGTGCCCAGACTCGGGCCGGTCAGGTAGCCCGCCATGAGGCTCGTGACCGTGATGCCCAGCTGGGCACCCGAGAGGTTGGTGGAGGTCTTCTTGAGGCTCTCCTCGATCACCACGGCGCGCTTGTCCCCGGCCTTCTCGGCGCGCTGCACGGCCTGGCGGTCCACGGTGAGGAACGCGAACTCCACCGCGACGAACAGTGCGTTGGCCAGCACCAGGAACAGGAAGGCGAGAAGGAGGAGCCAGGCTGTCAGCACCAGCTCACCCCGTGGCGGGGCGCGGACGCGCGGAGGGGAAACGGGGAACCGGTCGAACGGGAGTCAGGGGAACAGCTGCGCTGCCCCGGACTGTCCGACTCCTTGTCATCGGCCGAGGCGAGCGCACCGAAGCACGCCGCGGGCCGGTTGTGTTGAGATGTCACGTACCCAGAATACCGAATGCGCGCCGTCCTACCGTGGCCCGTGTCAGCTCACCCGCCCCAGGATGTGCTGGGCGCACCCGCGCAGGTCCTCGTTGCGGAACCGGTAGCCGCTGGCCAGCAGCTTGCCCACGTCCACGCGGTGGCTGGCCGCCACGAGCTCCTCGGTGGCCTGGGCCCCCAGGACGGCCCTGGGGCCTGCCAGGGGCGTGGGAACCACGGCGGGGCGGTGCAGCACACCGGCCACGGTTCTGGCGAAGTTCTTCTGCCGTTCGGGCTGGGGCGCCGCCACGTTGAAGGGGCCATCGGCATCCTCGGTGAGGGCCAGGTGCGCCACCGCACCGGCCATGTCGTCCAGCCCGATCCAGCTCTGCCACTGCTCGCCGCCGCCCATGGGCCCGGACAGGCCCGCCTGCATCAGGGGCAGCTGGGGTTTCAGCAGCCCGCCCGTGGGGGACAGCACCAGACCGGTGCGGACGTTGACCACGCGCATCCCGTACGCGGTGGCTCCGTGGGCGGCGCGCTCCCACTCGCGGCACACCTCGGCGAGGAAACCGTCCCCGGAGGACGAGTTCTCCGTGAGCACCTCGTCCCCGCGGCCCGTGCCGTAGTAGCCGATCGCGGAAGCCACCACGAGGGCACGCGGACGCTTCGCGGCGGGCACCTGACCCAGTGCGCGCACCAGCAGGTTGGTGCTGTCCACGCGCGAGTCCATGATCTCCCGCTTCTTCTCGGGCGTGAAGCGCGTGGCGATGCTCTCCCCGCCCAGGTGGATCACGACGTCGATCCCCTCCAGGTCACGCGGGTTCAGCAGGCCCCTGTCCGGGTCCCAGCCGATGACACCCTCACCGGTGGAGCCGCCGCGCTCGAGCCGGACGACCGTGTGGCCCCCGGTCTCGAGCAGCGCGCACACCTGCGAGCCGATCAGCCCGGAGGACCCGGACACCGCAAGGGTGAGCCGTGGGCCGTCGTGCTGCTCGTGGAACGCGAGGTCCGCCTTCAGCTGGCGCTCCCGGTACGCGAAGATCCGGTTCAGCTGGGGAGTCATGACCCGCTCGCCCAGGTCGTTGAGCTTGCCCGCCCACTGCGGCAGCGGACGCACGGTCACCCGGTCCCGGATCAGCGTGCCGCTGGACTCCGTCTCCTCGAAGACGTGCCGGTGCTCCCACTCCCCCAACGGACCCTTGGCCATGCGGTCGGTGAAGTAGTGCGGCGGGTCCCACTCCCCGTGCTCGGCGGTCCACGGCAGGTGCACCATGCCGAACGTGCCCGGCACGGACACCCCCAGCTTCGCCTCCGAGCCGGGCTCGATCCCGTCCGACGGCGCCTGGCGCACCTGGTCCGGGCCCCCACCGAAGGGCGGGGTCAACCGGGGCAGCGCGCCGGGGCGCTCGTGCCACGCGAACACCTGCTCCCGCGGTTGGCTCAGGCGGGTCTCGTGGATGTACTCGTGCGTCATGACGCTGCCGTCCGTTCGTTCGTCAGGGCGTGGTGGGTGCGTTCCCGCGGGCCGGGGCGGGTCAGCCGTTCTGGGGGACCTGGTCCACCAGCTGCTCGTCCCCGGGCTCGTCCGCCGGGGTCACGCGGCGCACCTGCTCGGAGGTGACCATCCGCTCCCGACGCCGTGGCTCCAGCTGCACCGGCGCCCCCGTCTCCAGGGACTTCAGCACCGCCTCGTTCACGCGCACGTCCAGCAGACCCTCCTCACCGGTGGGCTCGGGGGCCTCCCCGCTGCGCAGGCAGTCCACGAAGTACTGAGTCTGACCGCCGAACTGCTCCACGGGATCGTGGGCGAAGCTCTCGGAGGACCCGCTCGTGGTGAGGGTGTACTCGATGCCGGTGTCCGGGCCGAAACCGAAGCACGGCTCCGCGGAGATCTCCCCCTCCGTGCCGGCCACGGTGAAGCGCTCCACGGACTCGGAGGCGTACGTGATGGTGAACTGGGCCACCCGCTCGCCGGGGAACGTGAGGGTCACGGCCACCGTGTCGTCGAAGTCGAAGCCGCGGCCCGGGGTGCGCACGCCCTTGGCGTAGACCTCCACGGGCTCGTCGTGGAAGAGGTTGCGCACCATGTTCTGCGGGTAGGTGCCCATGTCCGGGATGGGCCCGCCCCAGTACCCGGAGTGGCCGCGGTGGTTCTCCTCGGTGATGTCCTGGGAGAACACGGAGGAGAAGTACCGGGGGTCCCCGATGACCTTCTGGTCCCGGACCTTCTCGATCATCTCCACGGTGCCCGGTTCCTGGTGCAGCCGGTAGGCCACCATGAGGGTGGCGCCGCTCTGCTCGGCGGCGTCGATGATGGCCTGGCAGTCCTCCACGGAGGTCTCCATGGGCTTCTCGAGCAGCACGTGGATCCCAGCCTTCAGCGCCGGTTCCGCGAATTCGCGGTGCCGGAACACCGGCGTGGCCACGTACACGGCGTCGATGTCGCCGGACGCGAGCAGCGCGGGGTACTCCTCGTACGAGTGGATGGCCACGCCGAACTCCTGGCCCAGCTCCTCCGCCTTCTCCGGGCTGGAGGTCACCAGGGCGGCGAGTTCGGCGTCCTCGATCCTGCTGAGACCGGGGATGAACGCCTGCTGGGAAATCTGTCCGACGCCCACCACCGCGAAGCGGACGGGACGGTCGTGAGAAACGGTGGCAACCATAGTTCTGACCTCCGGCATGTCGGGGACGGGCCACGCACACGAGTCAGGGGCTCATGGCGTGCTCTGCCACCACTGTAGGCATGCGCCCCGAGCGGTGTCAGTGCCCGTTCACCCACCGCGCACACACCCACTCGGCGCCCCTCTCGGCGCGGCACCCTGGTGCACCTGACTTCACGCGGGCGATCCGCACGACGCCGCCGCGGCAGTCGCGGCGCACCGCACTCACCGGGCGGCCCCCGCTCCGCGGCCGTGGGCGCGCAGGTTCGCTGCGCGGGATTCGAGCTTCTTCGTCACGAACCTGTTCCACACCGCCTGGGCGCCGTAGCCCAGGAGCGCGAGGACCACCACGAGCGCGAACACGGTGGGACCGTACGAGAGGACGGCCTCCCTGAGTATGGGATGAAGCGGACTGTCGGATGAGAAGATCTGAATCATCTGCACGATGGATTCACCTCGTTCGTAGGTTGCCGGCGAGAGTGGCTCGCCGCGGCACGAGGGTCTTCCAGTCGTCCGGACAACCCCGTCCCGAGTCAACCAAGCCTAGAGACGGATCTCGGTGGTGCCCATGGCCATCCGGCCAGATTTCTGGCGGGCACGACCTGCCCTGGACGCCTACAGCTCCCGCGCGTTCTTCAGCACCGGGATGGAGTTACGGGTGCGCTCCACGAGACCCATGTCCAGGTCCACCACGGCATAGTCCGGGGCGTCCCCGAGGGACGTCACCACGGATCCGTCCGGGGCCGCCACGATGCTGTGACCGACGCCGCGGGGCGCCTTCTCCGGGTTCTCCTCCCCCGCGGCCAGGGGGTTCGCCTGCCCCACGGCCACCACCCAGGAGGTGGTGTCCAGTGCCCGGGCGTGGGCGAGCAGCTCCCACTGCTCCGCCTTGCCCGGTCCGTCCCCCCAGGACGCACAGACCACGGTGACCGTGGCGCCGTCGTGCGCCAGGCGGGTGAACAGCCGGGGGAAGCGGATGTCGTAGCAGGTGGCGACGCCCACGGTGGTGTCTCCCACGGCGAAGGTGACGGGCTCCTCGCCCGGGTCCACGGTGTCCGACTCCAGGAAGCCGAAGGCGTCGTAGAGGTGGATCTTGTGGTAACCGCGCACGGTGCCGTCCGGGAGGGCGATCAGCACGGTGTTGCGCACGCGGTCGCCGTCACCCGGCGTGAACATGCCCGCGACGATCGCGAGCGAGTGCTGCTGTGCGAGCTCTGAGACGGCCGAGGCCCACGGGCCGTCCAGCGGCTCGGCCACGCCCTTGAGGCTGCGCCCGAACGCGACCATCGTGGCTTCGGGCAGCACCAGCAGGTCCGCGCCGTCCTCCCCCGCGCGACGGGCGAGGTCCGTGACGAGCCGCAGGTTCTCCCGGGGATCGTACGAGCTGAGCAGCTGGCCGAGTGCGATGCGCATGGGTGCCACCCTAGACGCCGACACCGCCGGGTCGTGAGACCGCGTCGCGGCGACGGGACCGCACTCGCGGCCCCGGTACGGGCGGCGTGCGCCCGGCCGTGAGAGGGATGCAGCCCGGCGAGCGCGTGGCACCCCGCCACCCTCAGGCGTCGCGTGCGATCTTCACCGCGCTGACGATCATCGGGATCTGCAGCGGCAACCGCCCCAGGGAGATGACCTGCTTGGACGCGGGCTCGTGCCGCCAGTCCCACGCCATCTTCCAGTTCCCGGGCCACACGCCCACGAACAGCGCGGCGGACACGGCCCCGCCGACGCGGCGGGTGGCCGGGACCAGCAGCAGGGCGGCGGTGGCCAGTTCCACGTACCCGGAGTACACGGACCACTGCCGGGCGGTCCCGGGCAGCTGCTCCGGAACCAGCTTGTCGAACCCCGCGGGGCGGACCAGGTGCAGCACCCCCATGCCGGCCAGGGCCAGTCCGGAGAACACGGCGGAGCGGTTGGCCTTGCGGCGGGCGGTCATCGGTTTCGTCGTCATGGCTTCACGGTACCGGTGGGTAGGCGTCGGCGCAGGACGCACGACGACGGCGTGGCCCCCACTGCCCCGGGGGACCTACCCTGGAACGCAACGAGCAGCGTCGTCGAACCGAGGAGATGCCCCGTGGACCCCTTCGTCTCCCCCGAGTGGCTGGCCGAGCACCGTGACGAGGTGGTGCTCGCGGACGCCCGCATGTACCTGGACGGGCGCAACGCGGAGGCCGAGTACCTGCAGGGGCACCTGCCGGGCGCGGTGTTCGTGAACACGGAGACCGCCCTGGCCGCACCCGCCGCCCCCGAGGGTGGGCGCCACCCCCTGCCGGAACCGGAGGACTTCGCCGCGGCGATGTCCCGCGTGGGCATCGGGGACGACACCACGGTGGTCGCGTACGACGACGCCGGGGGCGTGATGGCCGCGCGTCTCGTGTGGATGCTGCGCACCACGGGCCACCACGCCGCGCTGCTGGACGGCGGCCCCGCGTCCGTCCCCGCCGCGGATCTGGAACGCCGGCGCACCGTGCTCCCGGAGGCCCGCTTCACCCCCGTTCCATGGCCGCGGGAAGCGCTCGCCACCATGGATGAGGCCGCCCACGGGCCCGTGGTCGTGGACGCGAGGGACCGGGCCCGGTACGCCGGCACCACCCCGGATCCCGTGGATCCGCGCTCGGGGCACATCCCCGGCGCCGTGAACGTCCCGTGCCGGGAGCACCTCGCGGAGGACCGGACGCTGCAGCCCGTCGAGGAGCTGCGGGCGCGTTTCGAGGCCGCCGGGGTCACAGACGCGAGCCGCATGATCTCGTACTGCGGTTCCGGGGTGACGGCGTGCCACAACCTGCTGGTGGCCGAGCACGCCGGGCTGGGCGTGGGGCGGCTGTTCCCCGGCAGCTGGTCCCAGTACTCCCACACGGACCGACCGGTGGAGACGTCACCCGGTAGCTGAACCGCCCGTGGGGGTACTGACACCTCGCCCGCCGCAGTGCCAAGATGGAGCACACGCCACGTGGCCCGCGCCACGACGACATCAGGAGGCACGACATGACCCAGCAGCCCGAGAACACGGATCCCATCGCGTCCGCCGGTCAGATCGACGACCCGGACCAGCCCACCACCATGAAGGGCCAGGACGACTCCCGCGCCGGCCGTGACACCCAGCCGGACGAGAGCGCCACGGACGGGGACCCCGACCAACCGGGCACATCCCGCCACGCCGCGTCCGCTCCCCGTTCGGGAACCGTCCGCGACGCCGACGGCGCCACCGCCGCCTCCGCGACCCGGGGCGCCGTCCGTGACGACCGCGGCGAGACCGTCGGCAAGCCGCCCAAAGCCATCCGGGAAACCGGTGTGCCCGTGGTGGACGGCGACGCCGTGGATGCCGCGAGCGCGCGCGAGGTGGACTCGGAGGCGCTGGCCGGAACCCGCAAGTTCCAGCCCCGCCCCGGGGACGCGAACCCGAACGTGTCGGACAACCCGGAGAACTTCCCGGACCACGAGAACCGTTCCGCGCACGAAGGTGTCGCGGGCGGGGGTGACGTGCGCGAGCATACGTCGGACCGGGACATGGTGAACCGGAACCTCTCGGACCTGGATCGGGACACCGATGACCGCCACGTGACCCGCCGGGAGACGGTGGACCGCACCACCGCCGATGCGCAGGCCTCCGACCAGGACACCACCCGCCAGGACCGGGACACCGATGACGGCAACAGCACGGTCCAGTACGAGAACCCGGAGAGCATTCCCGCCGTGGAACCCGTGCGCCACTCGCGCATGGTGGAGGAACGCGTCCAGGAGCAGGAGCGGGACTTCGACCTCGGGACCACGGAGGACGGCGAACGCTACCTCACCCCCAAGGACGTTCCCGGGGCCTGAGCGCACCCACGACGCACGCCCGGCCGGATGCCCCTCCGGCCGGGCGTCTGCGTGTCCGGGGTTCGAGGACACCCCGCCCCGGTGGCCCGTCGCGTGCGCCCCCGCGCCCCGGGCCGAGCACCTGTCCCCCAAAGATCACTCATGTCCACCCGATGTCATCACCGCAGGTCAGAGGCGAACTTCCCCGGTGTTGGCGGGTTGTGTATGCGTTTGCAAAATCACGACTCGGTCACGGGGCGGGCAGGGCCTTGCGCGCCGTCGGTGATCTTGCGAACCTGTTTGCTATGGCGAAGCAAATGACACCTCGGATCCGGCTGGCCGCGGCCGCACTGATCGGCACGGTCGCGATCAGCGGATGCGCCGGCGGTCCCTCCTCCGGTCCCGACAGGGGTGGCGCGGCCGCGAGCGCCGACGGCGCTGCGCAGGGAAGCGCCCCGGCGACCGGTGCGACGTCGTCCGATCCCGCGGAACTGGCCGACGGTGTCACACCCGCCGAGGCGAACACCGCGGACGTCTATGAGCTCACGAAGACCTACACGGACCCGGACAAGCTGTTCACCGTGAAGTACCCCGAGAACTGGACGGCTCAGCAGAACCGGGGATACCTGGAACTCACCAGCCCGGACGGGAAGGTCACGGGCACGGTGGCCTCAACCAAGGCCCGCCCGCCCAAGGGCGGCTGGTTCACCCGCCCCACGCACCCCCTGATCGGGCACGAGACGGAGCTGGGGAAACAGCTGAACACCAAGGTGTTCACGTACTCCACCTATGTGGCGGCCCCGCAGCGCAAGGACCGCGAGGACGCCGTGCTGTGGGGACTCACGGAGTCCGACGACAAGGGCATCGTGCACCTCAAGAGCGGCAAGGGACGCGCGGACCTGTGGGCGGAGTTCTACTACGGACCCGTCAACGAGGGGAACCGCCCCCTGTCCCAGGCCAAGGGTGTCGAGCTGGTCAACGAGATCAATCAGACGGACGATGCCGGAACCGTGGACGCGATCCTGAAATCCGTCCGCTCCGGCTCATAGGGCCCCCACACCACCCGTCGTCCGTCGTGGCGGGGCGCTCCGCGCGGGGAGAGGAGCAGGCATGGTCATCCTGGCAGCACACCGAGCACCACGTTCACCGTGGCCGCCAGGATGACCGTGCTGAACACGCAGACAGCAGGCAGTGGCGCAGGATCACGGCGCCGCTTCCTCCCGTGCCCCACGCATGATGCCGGTGCAGCGCCGAGGGATCAGCGCAGGGCGGCGGGGAGGCTCTCGAGCAGCCGCAGCCAGATCTCGGAGACCGTGGGATAGCTGGGCACGGCGTGGCGCAGCAGCTTCACGGGCACCCGCCCCACGATCGCGATCGTCGCCCCGTGCACCAGTTCGGTGGCCTCCGGTCCCACGAACGTGGCACCCAGGAGGCACCCCGAGTCCTCGTCCACCACCAGTGTGGCGCGCCCGGCGGCGTCGTCCCGCAGCAGGGCGGCACCCGCAGCACCGGTGATCGGGGCCTCCGCGACGACGACGCCGTGCCCCGCCTCCCGCGCCTCGGCCTCGGTCATGCCCACGGCACCGACCGGGGGATCGGTGAACACGGCCTGCGGCACGGGAACGGGACCGTCCGGGGCGGTCTCGTGCCGTCCGGCGAGCCGGGAGCCGAGCACTCGGGCCTCGTACTTGCCCCAGTGGGTGAGCAGGGCGGTGCCGGCGGCGTCCCCGATCAGGTGCAGCCAGTCCGGCAGCCGCCCGGCGCGGGCGTCCTCCGGGGTGACCCCCACGGACTCCAGCCCCAGGTCGGTGAGGCGCGGCGTGCGGCCGGTGGCCACGAGCACCTCGTCCACCTCCAGCGGATCGCCCGTGGTGCGCAGCCGGACCGTGCCGCCGTGGATCCGGCCGAGACCGGTGTCCCGTGCGTCCTCGCGGTGAGCGGTCTCCACAGTCGTGTTCAGCCGCACGTCCACCCCGGCGTCCTCTAGGCCCGCGCGGACGAGCTCCCCCACGAACGGTTCGTTCTTCGCGAGCAGCGCGTCGCCGCGCACGAGCAGCGTGACGGAGGAGCCGAGCGCGGCCAGCCAGGTGGCGGCCTCCACGGCCACCACGCCGCCGCCCACGATCGCCAGGCGCGGCGGGACCTCCACGACCCCGGTGGCGTCCTTGGAGCTCCACGCGTGCAGACCCTCCAGGGCGGGCGGGACCACCTCGACGGAGCCGGTGGCGACCACCACCGCTCGCCGGGCGGCCAGCGTCCGCTCGCCGTCCGGACCGGTGACCCGGACGGTGCGGGGCCCCGTGATCGCGCCATGCCCGCGCACCACGCGCAGACCGGCGCCCTCCGCCCAGCGGACCTGCCCGGCGTCGTCGTAGTGGGAGACCCACGCGTCCCGGCGCGCGAGCAGCTCCCGCACCCGGACGGCCGGGGAGTCCACGCCGTCCAGGTGCGCGGCGGTGCGCGCCACCTCCACGGGGCGCAGCAGGGCCTTGCTGGGCATGCACGCGTAGTAGGAGCAGTCCCCACCCATGAGGGCCTCCTCCACGATGACGGCGGAGAGCCCGCCCTCGTGGGCGTACTGCGCCACGTTCTCCCCCGCGGGCCCGCCGCCGATCACGACGACGTCCGCGACGTCCTCCGCGCTCGTGCCGGTTTCCGGGGTGCTCTGGTTCGCGGTGGTCATGAGGGCTCCGTTCGTCGTGGCTGTGGGGCGAGTCTAGATGGATGGTGCGCACCGCTGTTCCCGGTGCGGCCCCGGCGCTGGTTGCCCAGCCGCGTCCATGCGCGGGCGTGTGCGATGCTGACGAGATGACTCAGCTGACCCGCCAGGAAAATGTCTTCGTCCTCGACATCAGCGACTCGCCCGAGGGCGACCACCGCTTCACCCACGAGCGGATCCAGGCCATCGACGCCGCCCTCACGCAGGTGGAGTCCACACCGGGGGATCTCGCGCTGGTGATCACGGCGCAGGGCAAGTTCTTCTCGAACGGTCTCGTGCCGGATCTGTTCGTCGAGCCCGGATACGGCAAGGCGTTCCAGGGACTCCTCGCCCGTCTCCTGGTCCTGGAGGTCCCCACCGTCTGCGCGGCCAACGGCCACTGCTACGGCGGTGGGCTGCTGCTGGCCCTGGCGTGCGACGAGCGCTGCGCCCGGTCGGAGCGCGGGTTCCTGTGCCTCCCGGAGACCTCCATCGGGGTCCCGTTCACCTCCGGGCTAGCCGCCCTGGTCTCCGCACGCCTCGCGCCGCGCGAGGTCCACCGTGCGATGATCCTGTCCCAGCGCTACGACGCCCCCGCGGCCGCCGCGGCAGGAATTGTCGACGACGCCGTTCCCGGCGCGGATCTGCTGGCCCACGCCGTGCGCCGGGCCGGTGAGCTGAGCCCGCTCCGCGGCTCCGTCCTGGCCACGAACAAGCGGCGGCGGTACGCGGAAGTCGTGGAGGCGCTGCACCGCGCTGAGCCGCTCACCGTGGAGTCGGACGCCTGAGCCAACCTCTTGATGCTGTGCGTACGCGGCGCACCACCCGAGTCACACCGTCTTCGCGCCAGCATGTCGCGGGACGGGTGGGACTGGCGCGGTGGGCTCACGCCCGCCCGTGTTCCACGGCCGGTGACAACTGAAAGAAGCCGCAGCACCCAACGGACGCAAGAAGTCAGTGCGCGATAGGGACAGTGGCGTCCCACGACCACGCGTCTAACCGAGGGCATTCGCCCAGGGGTGCTCGACCGCAGCTGTAGAGAAGCACGGCAGTGGGATCACCGGTGGGTGAGTTGGGGAAGAGCCGATCCAGTAGTGGCGTGCACAAGGTCGCGGGTGGCTTCCATTCCAGACGCAGGCCACAGGCCATGTCATAGGTGTGAACAAGGACCTCGACGGCACCCATTGCAGCGAACCCGGAGCCGTCCGACACTCCATAGGGGTGCCAGCCCGTGGCCTCGGGCTGGGCGTTCTCGACGGCCAGCTCAAGCATTCGGCCGCACATGGCGATTGCGTCAAGAATCTGGCGGTTAGTTGCGTTCGGATCGATCACGGCGTCAATGGGCAGATAGTTGTCCTGGGGTTCGGCGATCATCTGGGACGCGTAGGAGAACAGATCGTCTGCCACGTGCGCCGCCGTGTCACGGCAGGACCACTCCACGTCGCCGGCGGGCACTACCCACGATGTGTCCACGACTGCACTCAACAACGACCGCATCTGCATGACCGAATTGCCGAGCACTTTCGTCATCAAATCCATGCTTAGAGACTAGTGCCGCGGCTCCCCGCAGCACCCCGAGGTTTCTTTGCGTAGTTGGGTGTGAGGGGACGGAGACGCGCCGCCGCCCCCAGGGAGGTCGGGCTGGGGTCATCGTGATCAGCCGGTTGTCATATGGCGCGGGCTGATGTTCTCCCCGAGGTGCACCGTGGTCAAGGCCGAGGAGTCATGGCTGTCCTCCGGGACCAACCGCATCTCAAAGATGGGCCTGTCCGCTTCCGCAGGCCATTGCGAGACGAGGCGCCGCGAACCGGGCCCTCTCCTCGGAGAGTTCGGCAGCAAGTTGCGGGCCGAGGGCCTCATCCGGAAGAGGGTGAAACCCCAGCTTCCGGTAGTAGGGGGCATTCCACGGGACGTCGGCGAAGGTGGTCAGCGTCAGCCGTTCATCGCCGCGGTCGCGCGCCCACGAGGCGACGGCATCGACCAGGTCTGCTCCGATGCGCTGCCCGGCATGATCTGGGTGAACGCTGACCTGCTCGAGGTGAGCGCTCCCGTCGCGCTCGACGGCTAGGGCGTAGGCCACGACCTGGTCGTCGACCGTGGCAACCCACACCCGGCCGTCCGATGCATGCCCCGAGAGTTGCTGAACATCGGGCAAGGGGTCGTCGGCAATCTCCGGCATCCCAATCGAGCGGAAAGCCTCCCCCGCGGCGGCTTCAATGGTCGGCAGGCTGAGCACGTCTGCAGGGAATGCTAGACGAATCACGGGCATCTACTCAGAGACCTTGGGTGCTGAGACGGCAACGGGTAACGCCGTAGCGGATGAATAAGGACACAGCCGAGGCACGGGGAAAGCAGTCACTCGCGGTGGAATGCCTGCGCACGCTCTATAGCGTGGGCGATCTGCCGGGCTTGCGCGACCGAGTCCACAACAACCGCGTATCGATTTCCCGCACGGGTTGCGATGTCGACTCGGCCCTTCCCACCCGTGCTGAGTCGGACGCCACGGGGGGGGGACTTTGCTCGACCTGTCACAACCCAATTCACAAAGCCGTGATTGAGACCGTCGTCCTCGTGAGTACAGACAGAGGCGATGTCGGGCAGCAGCAGGGAGCGGCGATAGAGGGGTGCCAGGAGTGTCACCGTCCCGGCTTCCGGATCAACCGACACACCCACTGACAGCCCTGCCGATGCCAGCCAATTACCGCGGGACGTGAAGTGCATGCGACCTGTGTCGCTCAAGCTTCACCACCCCGATCCTGTCTAGCGCATGTTTAATCTTCGCTCGGCGCACATACTAGGCTCTTCAGAGTTGAGGGTGTAGTTCGGGTTGGCGCGTCGGTCGCCGGATAGGGGTCGAGGCCTCCCGAAGATGAAGGTTCCTACACGCCTCATCTGGAAGACCTCGACGTGCCTGACGCTACCTTCGCCTGCCCTGATGTGACCACCTTCGCCCGCCTGGACGAGCTCGGCCTCGAAGTCGTCGGGCAGCGCCTCGATCCTGACCGGGCGGTCCTGGCCTGCCGGATCGTCGCTACGGACCAGTGGTGCCGTCGCTGCGGATGCGAGGGGACGCCCCGGGACACGGTGATCCGGCGGCTGGCTCACGAGCCACTGGGCTGGCGCCCCACGATCCTGCGGGTCACGGTCCGCCGCTACCGGTGCACCGGGTGCGGACACGTGTGGCGCCAGGACACCAGCCCGGCCGCCGAGCCCCGGGCGAAGCTCTCCCGCCGGGGCCTGCGGTGGGCGCTGGAAGGCATCGTGTGCCAGCACCTCACCGTCGCCCGCGTGGCCGAGGGCCTGGGAGTCTCGTGGAACACCGCCAACGACGCGGTCCTGGCCGAGGGCCGCCGGGTCCTCATCGAGGACCCCACACGGTTCGACGGCGTGGCCGCGATCGGCGTCGACGAGCACGTCTGGCGGCACACCCGCCGCGGCGACAAGTACGTCACCGTCATCATCGACCTCACCCCGGTCCGCGCCGGGACGGGTCCGGCCCGGCTGCTGGACATGGTCGAGGGACGCTCCAAGGCGGCGTTCAAGGACTGGCTGGCCGAGCGCGAGGACGCCTGGCGCCAGGGCGTGGAAGTGGTCGCGATGGACGGGTTCACCGGGTTCAAGACCGCAACCACCGAGGAGCTGCCCGAGGCCGTGGCGGTCATGGACCCCTTCCACGTCGTGCGCCTGGCCGGCGATGCCCTGGATGCGTGCCGGCGCCGCGTTCAGCAGGACACCCGTGGCCACCGCGGCCGGGCGGGCGATCCCCTCTACTCGGCTCGCCGGACCCTACTCACCGGAGCGGGCCTGCTCACCGACAAGCAGCGGGACCGGCTGGAGAAGCTGTTCACGGCCGACGCCCACGTCGAGGTCGAAGCCACCTGGGGGATCTACCAGAGGATGATCACCGCCTACCGAGAGCCCGACCGGGCCCGAGGCCGAGAGCTGATGCAGCGGCTGATCGACTCACTGCGCCACGGCGTCCCGGATGCGCTGAGCGAGGCGATCACGCTCGGACGGACCCTGGCCAAGCGCGCCGCCGACGTGCTGGCCTACTTCGACCGCCCCGGCACATCCAACGGCCCGACCGAGGCGATCAACGGACGGCTGGAGCACCTGCGCGGCAGCGCGCTGGGGTTCCGGGACCTCACCAACTACATCGCCAGATCCCTGCTGGAGACCGGAGGGTTCAGGCCGCGACTACACCCTGGATCGTGAAGAGCCAGGAAAGTCGGGGCAGTCCCGTCCCAACGCCGTTCGACGCTCCATTAACAGATTGTCGGCGCGCGAGACTAGACTGAGCGCAGATCGCCTAGGAGGCAGACCGTGACGGAATCCGAAGTATGGGCCTATCCCGCAGAGTACGGTGCCGCCGCATCGGCTTGGATGAACGATGCAGTCGACACCTTGAGTCGTGAGATCCACCCGCTTCTCGCATCAATCCGCCGTGAACGAGTTGCCGATTTACCCCGGCCGGAAGAGCATGCACCGGAAACCGCACAACTTGCGTCACCTCTGTTCCGCGGTATCAAGACTGAGCAAATTGTGCGCATTGATGCGCAAGACGCCCTGTGTGGGGACGTCGATTCGTTTTTGACCATGACTTTCCAACTCGCGGATGCCCTCGGATCTCAGTTCATGGATGGCTTCCTGAGTCACATCAGTGAGGTCAGTGAAGCATATGATCAAACGCTCGATGCTAAGGGTCGGGACATTATAGACGTCATAATAGATTCCCTTGAGACCCTTGACATCTCATTTAATGAGAACGGCGAACATAACCTAACCATGGTTCTTCATCCAGACACTGCGGAAAAACTTCAAAACACGAAACTGACGCCCAGGCAAAAAGCACGTCTTCAACAGGTTCTTCAGCGCAGGCGGGAGGAGTGGAATGCTTCGCGCCGTCGTCACGACCTTCCTTGAGAGCCTTACCGAGCGGGAGTTCGACGCACCCTTACTCGCTCTCCTCTCCTTACAAGGCTTCACCGACATCCACTTCATCCACGGCGGATTTGAGTTCGGGAAAGACGTTATTGCTAAGCGTCACGATGCTGACGGCCAGACACTGCGGCAGTACTCCATCCAATCCAAAGCCGGCGATCTCGGCCAATCCGACTGGAGAGCTGTCCGGCCACAATTGGAGGAGTGCGAGTACAACACGCGTGCCCATCCAAGCTTCGATGCAGAGCTACCGCGCGTCGCAGTGCTTGTGACCACTGGAATTCTGAAAGGCGGCGCACCAGTCGACGCGCAGGAATTCAAGGCAGCATGCGCGAACCGCGGTCTAGCCGACTTCGAAGTCTGGGACCGTAACACGCTTGTGGACTGGCTCTGTCAGGACCCTTCTCTCGGACTTGCCGACCTCAGCGTTCAAGACGATTTGGTAGCCCTACTTGGTTCGATAGCTCGCCTCCAGGTGACCGAGCCGATGTTGGAGCGCCACACCCGCTCCTGGCTCGAAGGTGACGCTGCCCCCAAGCGGCTTGCTCGGGCGTCTATCGAGACCGCGATGATGTCCCACGAGCTTCGCAAGGCACATCGCCTGGACCTGGCGGCATTCCTTGCTCTTCATCTCTACCGCGCCTCCTGGGAACCACCCAACACCGAAACCAACGGTGTGCGTTCCGCGGCTTCCAATGCTGCACTGCGGTTGTTCATTTCAACGGCAACCGAACTTTTGGACCAAGTCGAGCCACTCCTTGACGATCCAAATAGGCTCGCGCACAGCGTGGCAGGCGTAGGGTACGTGTTTACTTACCCAGCAGTTTGCAGCCGACTGGCGGAAATATTCAGTCTACTTGCCCTAATCGAACCACCGGCCGATCCTGCTAAACGTGCGATTTCCGCAGTAGCCTCTCTGGCCGCGCACCACCCCGGTACGACCCGCCCACCTTCGGACCAGTTCGCCGCCGCCATCTTGCCTGTTTCCACTGTGCTTGCTCGAACGGACGTCAATGCGGCCCGTGCATTCCTACGCGAGGTTGCCCAGTGGTTACTGGACAGCTACGACGCAAACAAGGATGGTCTCGGCCTCGGATCAATTGATGAAGACGAAAAGACTCAATTTGAGCGTATCGTCGCGGGTAAGACGACTTTCACGTCACTTAATGTGCGAAATTCCAGCTATCTGGCCTCAGTAATCCTGGACGCCCTATCGATCACGGATGCATCGGAGCTCTACGACGTCGTCCTTAAAAACATGGATGCCCTCCGACTCTTCGCGACTGGGTTTCGCGCAGACGAAGTGCACGCCCGGTGGCGGCGTGGCGGACCGAATGTATACCCGCATCCGCGAATTATCTACCTGCCCTGGGCCAACCGGTCGAGCACTAGCCATGCTGCGCCGGGCACGGCCATGGACGCGGTACTACTCGCCTCTGTTACCCGTACCCGTCACTACGTCGGAGCGTTCGAGGAGCTCATCCGACTTACCGTCAAGGATGGCCCCATGGAACCGAGCACTGAAGCAATAGGTGGTGGAAGTGAATAAAAGTTTTACATCTGGGTTACATGCAAATTCCTGTGGGGTTAAGCCACCCAACTCCAGGACAACCAAGTATTTAGCCACGCCGCCGCGACAGCGCCTAACACCGCCAACCGCACCGATTCCAACAGCAGAGCGGGGACACCGAGGTAGGAATGTGGTCCTGGTATGAACGCGGCAGAGGGCACTAAGACGACCACAGCCACCAACGATCACATCGTGCCCAGAATGTACCTGCGACGGTTCGCCATCGAACGTTCCGGTGGCCCGCAAGTGAGTGTAGCCAGAATGGATGCCCCGGAGAAGGACTTCATTGTCAACACACGAAATGTCGGGGCAGAGAAATCATTTTATTGGGGTTCCGGGCCGGACGGTGTTCCCACACATGATATGGAAGTGTTCCTCAGCGGCATAGAAACGGAGGCAACAACCGCGTTCAGGCGCATTCTTGACAAAGGAACACTGCCGACCGACAATGCCTTCCCCAACCGTTGGCCGCCCACCACAGAAACACGAGTCGTCATCGCATGGTGGATTGCCGCTCAGCTCATTCGGACCGCACCGCAACGCGAACGCCTCTGGCGCCTTCATGGTGATAACCCTTTGGAGCCACCCCGCTCACTGCGGCGAGCAGACCTTCACCACGCCTATATCGTCCAAGCGGTGGCTCCACTTGCGGCCCTAATCTATGCCCGACCTTGGGGGTTCGGCTTCACTAGCCTGTGCCTGCTTACCTCCGATACACCAGTACAGGTTCTCAATGCTCGCGAGGACGACGATCCACTCGACACGGCCGCTTACTGGGACATCTACGTGCCGCTGGACCCTCACCGATTCCTGTACCTGCCCGGCAAGATGCATGCCAGCCAACAACGTTTGATGCGTGATCACCGAATCAATCTTCCAGGCGGCCTCGCGATTCCTTTAAATCATGAGGTCATTGAAACCGCACACCGTCACATCATCTGGCATCCACAACATGATCCAAGATCAAGAAGCTATCTGGACGACGCACTGGCAACTAGGCATTCCCGGCAAATGCACGGTAACACGGGCAAGGTTCTGCAATACACCGCACTAGACGGCGACTTTGGAATCGAACGACGATGGCTCCACACGCACACGTGGGACTCTGGACAGTCCACCGACATAGCTACCGAAGCCGACGACACAAAGTCTGAGGCAGAGCTGGTCGCCCTCGTCGAACAGATGTCGAGACAACTCGAAAGTGCGAAAGTCGAGTTCGATAAGCGACAGCAGACCTAAACGTCGTTGCGACCTTGCAGGAGACGCATCATCGTGGCGACCATGTGTTGGCCCTGGAGCTGATCGTCGGGCGTCTGCTGGTATTCCTGGCCGGTCATGCCGTCGCCTTGGCGGCGGTTCTGCGGGGGCTCGAGACCTTCGATGAGGATCGCTTCCATGGTGGCCACCACCAGGTCTGTCCCGAAGGTCTCCGCTGCCCGTCCGAGCCGGCCGTTGGTGAGCACCGGACGCAGGCCGAACCAGGAGAACCGGTCCCAGCGCCCGGACAGCCGGTCCTTGGTGAATCGCCCCGGGTCTGGTGGGGGCTCTGAATCCACGGGAGGATGAGGAGCATGGCAGCACCGAGGAAGTACCCCGACAAGCTTCGGGAGAGAGCCACGAGGATGGCAGTTCAGTCACGGCGCGATCCATCGACGAGATCGGGAACGTTTCGCCGTGTGGGCGAGCAGCTCGGGATCAATCCCGAGACTCTGAGGAACTGGGTCGTGCAGGCCGAGGTCGACGAGGGGCACCGTCCCGGGACCACGACCAGCGAGTCCCAGCGCCTGGTCGAGCTGGAGAAGGAAGTGCGTGAGCTGCGCAGGGCGAACTCGATCCTGCGTTCAGCCTCGGCTTTTTTCGCGGCGGAGCTCGACCGCCCACAGCGTTGATCGTGGAGTACATCGACCAGTACAGGCATGAGTTCGGCGTCGAGCCGATCTGTCGAACGCTGACCGCAGCGGGCACGCAGATCGCGCCGAGCACGTACTACGCGTTCAAGACCCGCCCACCCTCGAAGCGAGCACTACGCGACGAGGAACTGCTGGTCGAGATCCACCGCGTCCATGCGGCGAACTTCGGCGTCTACGGGACGAAGAAGGTCCACGCCCAGCTGCGCCGCGAGGGCGTCGTCGTCGCGCGTTGCACGGTCGAGCGGCTCATGCGCGTCGCGGGGTTGCGAGGGGTCAGCCGGGCCAAGGGCCCGCGCACCACGATCTCCGGTCGTGGCCCGGATGATCGTCCTGACCTGGTCGAACGTGACTTCACCGCGACCGCTCCGAACCAGTTGTGGGTCGCGGACATCACCTACTGCCGCACCTTCGCCGGCTGGGTCTATGCCGCGTTCATCATCGACGTGTTCTCCCGCCGCGTGGTCGGCTGGCAGCTGTCGAAATCGCTGCGGACGGACCTCGCGCTGGACGCGCTCGAGATGGGCATCTGGACCCGCGATCACGCAGGCCAGGCCGTCACCGGGCTCACGCACCACAGTGACAAGGGCGTTCAATACGTCGCCATCCGCTACACCGAGCGTCTTGCCGAGGCCGGCGCGGCCGCCTCGGTCGGCTCCACCGGCGACTCGTATGACAATGCCCTGGCCGAGGCCTTCAACTCGCTGTTCAAGGCCGAACTGGTCCGCAACCGCGGGCCCTGGAAGAACATCGACGACCTCGAGATCGCGACCGCAGAATACATCGACTGGTTCAACCACCGGCGGCTGCACGGCGAGATCGGCATGATCCCGCCCGTCGAGCTCGAGGACACCTACCATCACAATCACCCCGCATCGGCACCCGCCGAGACGGCACTTGCGAGCCTCTAGTAAACTCGGGGCGATTCAGTACCCGCGTGAGCGCGTTCCTGGACACCCGGAATCTCCGCCAATATCGTGGTCATCACGACGAACCGGTCACCGGGGCGTTGTCTGCCGGAGGCCCTACTGGGGCCTCCGCGCTTATGTGAGGCACCCACTTGCGTGCGGTCTGGTCCTTCCGGTTCCGGTTCCGGTTCCACGTGCATATACCCATGCGCGACGACGCACTGCACACCACGCCCTCTGCCCGGTCATGTCGTCAGACACTTACGCAGAAGCACCCAGGGGCGCCGCGAAGTAGTCCTCGATCCTCCGCCACGCGTGCTCGCGGTCCTCTCGGGTGCCCCGAAACCCGCCACGTGCCACAGCGAAGCCAGGGCGGCAGGTCCCGGCATCGAGTCGTTGAGAAAGGCGTGCCCCGCGCTCGGGTACTCCTGGACGTCGTACCCCACCGAGGCGGCGTCGAGCTTTGCCTCCAGCTTCTGCGCCGCACCCCGGTTCTGCAGGTCCCGCGCACCGTAGGAACCCACCACCGGGCAGGCGTGGCCCACGTCCTCGGGGACGGTTCCATAGTTCACGCTCGCCACGGCGTAGCGGCCCCGGTCGCAGGTCAGCAGCGCGAAGCCCCCGCCCATGCAGAAGCCGATGATGCCCACGGCCTCGGTGGTCTCCGGCTGGGCGAGCAGCCACTGCCGACTGGTCTCGATGTCCACCAGCGCCTCGCCCTTACCCGTGCTCAGGGCACGGATCGTGGCAACCAGGTGCCGCCGCGCCCTGCCGTCCAAGTACAGGTCCGGGACAACGACCTCGTAGCCCCACCCGGCTATGCGGCCGGGGTTCATTCATGCCCCGGAGGGCTCAGACCCGGAACGCCCCCGCCAGGTTCCGCGCCCCGGAAGCCAGCAGGGCGACGTCGGCGCCCACGTTCACGAAGTCCGCGCCCGCGGCGAGGTAGTCCCGCGCCTGGTCCTGCGCGAACGCATTGACGCCCACGAACTTGCCCGCCGCCTGCACCGCGGTGATCACGTGCTTCACGGCGGCGACGACGTCCGGGTGGGTCTGCTGCCCGATCAGACCCATGGAGGCGGCGAGGTCCGAGGGGCCCACGAACACGCCGTCCACCCCGTCCACCGCGGCGATCTCCTCGATGCCCGCCACGGCCGCCGCGGACTCCGCCTGCACCACAAGGGTGATGGTCTCCCGGGCACGCGGCAGGTAGCCGGGGATCCCACCCCAGCGCCCGGAACGCGCCAGTGCCGCACCCACGCCGCGCACGCCCGCGGACGGGTACGCCACGGACCGGGCTGCGGCCTCCGCCTCGGCCACGGAGTCCACCATGGGCACGATCAGCGACTGCACCCCGAGGTCCAGGTACTGCTTGATGATGACCTCGTCGTTGTCCGGCACCCGCACCACGGACAGGGTGGGGTACCCGGCGATCGCGCGCAGCTGCGCCTGGATGGACTCCAGGGACAGGGGCGAGTGCTCGCCGTCCACCAGGAGGTAGTCGAAGCCCGCGCTCGCGCAGATCTCCGCCGCCGTGGGGTCCCCCGAGGACACGAAGATGCCGGTGATCGGGTCCTCGGGCGTGCGCGGCAGCGCGAAGAGGTCCTTGAGGCTCGGCAGCACACCCGGCAGGTTGGCCGCGTCCGCGGCGCGGAAGGTGTGGATCAGGTCGTTCACTCGAAGCGACACGTGATGGCTCCCAACTGTCCGTAGTCGGCGTGGACGGTGTCCCCGGGGTGGACCCACATGGGCTTGGTGAAGGACCCGGCCAGCACGATGCTCCCGGCCTCCAGCGCGTCCCCGTGCGCGGCGAGCTTGTTCGCGAGCCACGCGACACCGTTCGCGGGGTGGTTGAGCACGGCCGCGGCCACGCCCGTGTCCTCGAGGGTCTCGTTGCGGTACAGCAGCGCAGACACCCACCGCAGGTCCACGGCGTCAGGCGCCACGGGGTTGCCGCCGTAGACCATCCCGCCCAGGGCCGCGTTGTCCGAGATGGTGTCAACGATCGTGCGGCCCTCCATCTGGATCCGCGAGCTCAGGATCTCCAGCGCCGGCACCACGTACTCGGTGGCCCGCAGCACGTCGAAGATGCTCGCGTGCGGCCCGCGCAGCTCGTCCTTGAGCACGAACGCGAGCTCCACCTCGATCCGCACGTTCGAGTACTGCCCGTGCTCGATCACCGAGCCGTTCTCATGGACCTGGTCCGCAAAGATCGCTCCGTAGTCCGGTTCCGTGATCCCCGTGGCCTCCTGCATGACCTTGGAGGTGAGCCCGATCTTCCGGCCCACCAGCCGCCGCCCCGAGTCCTGCGCGCGCCTGCGCCACTCGTTCTGCACCGCGTAGGAGTCCTCCACGGTCATCTCCGGGTAGCGCTTGGTGAGGCGCTCGATCATCGTGCGGTTCGCCTCCGCGGCGGCCAGTTCGTCCGCGATGGCCACCACGCGTTCGTGGTCCAGCATGTCCTTGCCTTTCGGTTCGTGCGTGCGCGGTGGACGACGACGCCGCTCGCCCACCGAGGGCGCGGGCGGCGTCGTCGTCGCGGGTCAGAGCTGGTGACCCATCTTGTACTCGCCCTTCTTCCAGTCCGGCATGGACTCCTCACCCTCGGAGGGGCGCGTGTAGGAGAAGCCGTCCGCGCCGATCGTCACGGCCAGCTCGGAGTCGTCCGTGCGGGAGACGACCTCCTGCGGGTTGCCGTCCAGGTCCAGCACCAGGGACGCCTCCGTGTACCAGGAGGGGACCACGGGGGTGCCCCACCAGTCGCGGCGCTGGTTGTCGTGGACGTCCCACGTGACCACGGGGTTGTCCGGGTCACCGGTGTAGTAGTCCTGCGTGTAGATCTCCACGCGGTGCCCGTCCGGGTCCCGCAGGTAGAGGTAGAACGCGTTGGACACGCCGTGGCGGCCGGGGCCGCGCTCGATCCTGTCCGACTGGCGCAGTGCACCGAGCTTGTCGCAGATGGCCAGGATGTTGTGCTTCTCGTGGGTCGCGAAGGCCACGTGGTGCATGCGGGGCCCGTCGCCGCCGGTCATGGCCGTGTCGTGCACGGTGGGCTTGCGGCGCATCCACGCGGCGTACACCGTGCCCTGCTCGTCCTGGATGTCCTCGGTCACGCGGAAGCCCAGGTCCTGCATGAACTTGGTGGCGCGGGGGACGTCCGGGGTGACCTGGTTGAAGTGGTCCAGGCGCACCAGGGCACCCGGGGTGTAGAGGTCGTAGCGCCACGCGAGGCGCTCCACGTGCTCCACGTCGTGGAAGAACTCGTACGGGAAGCCCAGGGGGTCCTCCACGCGCACGGACTCGCCGATGCCCTTGGTGAAGCCCTCCGCGCGGCGCTCCACGCGGCAGCCGAGCCCCTCGTAGAAAGCGACGGCCTTGTCCAGGTCCTCGGGGGTGCGCACGCGGTAGGAGAACGCCGCCACGGCGGCCACGGGGCCCTGGCGCAGCACCAGGTTGTGGTGGATGAACTCCTCGATCGAGCGCAGGTAGACGGTGTTCTCGTCCTCCTCCGTGACCGTCAGCCCCAGCACGTCCACGTAGAACGCGCGGGAGGCCGCGAGGTCCGTGACCACGAGCTCCATGTACGCGCAGCGCAGGATGTCCGGCGCGGGAGCCGAAGGGGTCGTGATGGGGTTGTCGGTGGTGATCGGGGCTTCCTGGGAAACGTAGAAGCCCGAGGACGTCATTGTCCGATCAGCGGGATTCGTCATGATGTGTCCTTCGTGGTGAGGGTGGTGGAGTTTCTGATGCCTGCCGCCGCCGCGGGCCGGGCGGACCGCGACGGCGAGGGCGTGGTGCGTGGGCGTGGGTGCCGGGTGGGCGTCGACGCCGCCTGGCCGGGGCTCAGCCGTCCGTCTTCGCGGCGGCGTCCTCCTGCTTGCCGAAGACCGGGTTGTGCACTTCACCGAGGTTGATGTGCACGGCCTGCTGGTCCGTGTAGAAGTCGATCGAGCGGTAGCCGCCCTCGTGGCCCAGCCCGGAGGCCTTCACGCCGCCGAACGGGGTGCGCAGGTCACGCACGTTGTTGGAGTTCAGCCACACCATGCCCGCCTCCACGTTCTGCGCGAAGTTGTGGGCGCGCTTGAGGTCGCTGGTCCAGATATAGGCGGCCAGGCCGTACTTGGTGTTGTTCGCGAGCTCCAGGGCCTCCTCGTCCGTGTCGAACGGGGTGATGGCCACCACCGGACCGAAGATCTCCTCCTGGAAGATCCGGGCGTCCGGGGCCACGTCCACGAACACCGTGGGCGCCACGTAGTTGCCGGTCTCGAAGCCCTCGGGACGGCCGCCACCGGCGACCAGACGGGCCTCCTGCTTGCCGATCTCCACGTAGGACATGACCTTCTCGTAGTGCTCCGGGTGCACCAGGGCACCCACCTCGGTGCTGGGGTCCGAGGGCAGACCCACCTTCACGCGTTTGGCCTGCGCGGCGTAGCGCTCCACGAACTCGTCGTAGATCCCGCGCTGCACCAGGATGCGCGAGCCCGCGGTGCAGCGCTCGCCGTTGAGGGAGAACACCCCGAAGATCGTGGCGTTGATCGAGGCCTCGAGGTCCGCGTCCTCGAAGACCACGGCCGGGGACTTGCCGCCCAGCTCCATGGACAGGCCCTTGAGGTACGGGGCGGCGTTGGCGAAGATGATCTGCCCGGTGCGGGACTCGCCCGTGAACGAGATCAGGGGGACGTCCGGGTGCTTGACCAGGGAGTCACCGGCGTAGCCCTCCTCGCCGAAGCCGTTGACCAGGTTGAAGACACCGGCGGGGACACCGGCCTCCTCGAAGATCCCGGGCCACAGGGAGGCGGAGAGCGGGGTGAACTCGGCGGGCTTGAGCACCACGCAGTTGCCGGTGGCCAGTGCGGGGCCCAGCTTCCAGGACTCGAGCATGAACGGGGTGTTCCACGGCGTGATCAGACCGGCCACGCCAATGGGCTTGCGGTTCACGTAGTTCACCTGGCGGCCCGGGACCTTGTAGGCGTCGTCGATCTGGGCGACGATCAGGTCCGCGAAGAACCGGAAGTTCTCCGCCGCGCGGCGGGCCTGGCCCAGCGCCTGGGTGATGGGCAGCCCGGAGTCGTAGGACTCCATGGCGGCCAGCTGGTCCCCGCGGGACTCCACGATGTCCGCGATCCTGTGGAGGATCCGGGAGCGCTCACGCGGGAGCATCTTGGGCCACGGGCCCTCCTCGAACGCCTTCTTGGCGGCGGCCACGGCGGCGTCGACGTCCGCCTTCTTGCCGGAGGCGGCCGTGATGTAGGGCTCGTTGGTCACGGGGTTAAGCACGTCGAACGTGTCCCCGTCGATGGAGTCCGCCCACTCGCCACCGATGTAGTGGCGGATGGACTCGGGAAGGTTATCGGGCTTGGTGTCCTGCAGAGCGGCCATGTGATGACTCCTCGGATTCGGTGGGGTGGATGCTTGTCAGTGGGTCACGCGGATCGCCGCTGCACCTCGTCCGGCTCCCCGCGGCTGCTGAGGTAGCTGCGCAGGGTGGCCGCACGGTGCTGGCGCACCGCCCGCTCCACGGCCTCGGCCGGGGCGTGGGTCTCGATGAGGTGGAGGATGTGGTGGTGCTCGTTGACCGAGGCGCGGGCACGCTCCGGGACGAACGAGAACGTGGAGGTCCGCAGGTGGTTCAGCCGCTCCCACTCCACCGTGACCAGGTCGTTGAGCCGCTCGTTGGGGCACCGGCACGCGAGCACGCGGTGGAACTCGTGGTTGGTCTCCGTGAACGTCTGCGGGTCGAAGTTCTTCAGCGACTCCTCCATGGCGGCGTTGAGCTCCCGCGCGCGGGCGAGGTCCGCGGCCGTGATGCGCTCGGCCGACATGGCCGTGGCCGCGCCCTCCAGGACCGCGAGGGTCTCCATGCTGTAGGTGTACTGCTCGCCGTCCACCATGGACACCCGCGCACCCACGTTGCGCTCGAACGTCACGAGCCCCTCCGCCTCGAGCCTGCGGATGGCCTCGCGCACCGGCACCACGGACATCCCCAGCGTCTCGGCAATGCTCGCGAGCACCAGGCGGTAGCCCGGGGAGAACGCCTGGGACATGATCTGGGCCTTGATCCAGTCGTACGCGCGCTGCGCCTTGGAGGGGGCGGCGCCAGCGGTGTCCGCGGTCAGGGGCATGTGGTCCTCGGTTCGGGTCAGGTGATCGGGTGCGGGATGCGCTCAGGCGCGGGTCACTCGGAGGGCAGCGGGTTCTCGGCCAGCCACTGCTGGAACTTCTGCTTCCACTCCCCCGTGGGCGGGAACAGCCCGTCCACCGGGTGCCCCTCGGCCACGCGCTCGGCCACCCAGGCGTCCTCGTGCTCCTTGGCCAGGGCGTCCTGGACCACCTCCTCGGCGAGCTCGCGCGGGATCACGACGACGCCGTCGTCGTCCCCCACGACCACGTCACCCGGCAGCACGGTCACGTTGCCGCAGGCCACGGCCACGTCCGACTCCCACGGCACGTGCCGCCGGCCGAGCACGGCAGGGTTGGGGCCCTTGCAGAACACGGGCAGCCCGATCTCCTGCACCGCCGCGTAGTCGCGCACGCCACCGTCCGTGACCACGCCGGCCGCGCCGTTGTGGCGGGCGCGCAGGGCGAGGACGTCCCCGAGGGTCGCGGAACCGGTCTCCCCGCGCGCCTCGATCACGATCACCTCACCCTCGCCCACGGCGTCGAACGCGCGCTTCTGGGCGTTGTAGCCGCCGCCGTGGCTCGTGAAGAGGTCCTCGCGGTTGGGCACGAAACGCAGGGTCTTGGCGGTGCCCACCAGCTTGGTGCCGGGGGTCTGCGGGAAGACGTCCGCGACCACCACGTTGTTCAGCCCGCGCTTGCGCAGCTGGGCGGACAGGCCCGCGGTGGGGGCCTTGTCGAGCTTCGCGCGCAGTGCCGGGCTGAGGGCGTGCTCCTGGCCCTGCTCCGGCAGGCCCGCGGCCTCGCGCGAGCCCCACGCCTCCTCGCGCTGGGTGTCGTTCACCGCGGGCATGGCACCGAGGCCCTCGTCGAAGCCCTCGGTCCCCTCGGTCACGCGGCTGACCAGCCGACCGGACGACGGCGCTCCGGCCGCGGTCGGCGCGTCCACCTCCACCTCCACGACGTCCCCGGGACGGGCGACCGAGGACCCGGCGGGGGTGCCCGTGAGGATCACGTCCCCCTCCCCCAGAGTCACGTGCTGGGAGAGGTCCGCCACGAACTGGGCGAGCGGGAAGATCATGTTCTCGGGGGCCGTGGTGTCCTCCTGGACCACCTGGCCGTTGAGCCAGGTGCGGACACGCAGCTGCTCCGGTGAGACCTCGCGGGCGTCGATCAGCGCGGGGCCCAGGGAGGTGTAGCCGTCCCGGCCCTTGTTGCGCAGATTGGAGCCCTTGTCCGCGGCGCGCAGGTCGTAGAGGCCCCAGTCGTTGGAGGCCGTCACGGCGGCCACGTGGCTCCACGCGTCCTCGAGGGAGACGTTGCGGGCGGGCGTGCCGATCACCAGGGCGATCTCACCCTCGAACGCGAGCAGCTCGGTGCCCGCGGGGCGCTTCACGGCGGCACCGGAACCGGCGAGCGAGCTGGCCGGCTTCAGGAAGTAGGACGGCACGGCGGGCTTGCGACCGCGCTGGGCCGCGCGGGACTCGTAGGCCACGTGCACGGCGACGATCTTGCCGGGACGCACCGGCACGGGCTGCGGGGTGGCGGCGCCATCCGCGGTGTGCTGGGCGTTCTGGGGGTTCTCGGTCACCGTGACCGCCTCCTCGTGGTCGGCAGGATGTTATCGAAAATCGTATATTATCTGGACAGGGGCGACAAGTGGCTTGGATCACCTTATTGTCGCAGGACTGCCAGTGACCGCCGAGATTTCAGGGCACTCGGACCCTGAGCGCACGGAATCTTCGGGGCGTCACACTTCCGCGAGATCCACCGGCACCCTGTTACGTGCACCACATATCGTATATGATCTGGGCAACAGACTTACATGCGCACCGACTCACCGCCGGGGAGAGCACCGTCGCTCACCCGTGCCCGGTGCTCGGTCCGGACCATCGCAGAACGCAGGAGAAGGCATGCTCTTTCATCAGAACGGATACGTCTCCGAGGACCCTCGCGTGCAGGAGGCCCGCGGCTACGGGGTGGACCGCGCCGAGGACCTCCCGGACACCATGGACGTGCTCATCGTGGGTTCCGGTCCGGCCGGTGTGATCGCCGCGGCGCAGCTCTCCCAGTACCCGGAGGTCAGCACCCGGATCATCGAGCGCCGCACCGGGCGTCTGGAGATCGGACAGGCGGACGGGCTGCAGGCGCGCAGCGTGGAGACCTTCCAGTCCTTCGGCTTCGCGCAGGAGATCATCCAGGAGGCGTTCATGCTCCGGGAGATGTGCTTCTGGAACCCGGACCCCACGAACCCGCAGAACATCGTGCGCACGGGCCGCCCCGCGGACGACCCCCACGGCATCTCCGAGTTCCCGCACATGATCGTGAACCAGGCGCGCGTGCTCGACTACTTCCTGCGCTCCGCCAAGCGCGGGCCGGGGCGGATCGAGCCGGACTACGGCATCGAGTTCGTGGGCCTGGAGGTGGACCAGGAGCAGGAGCACCCGGTCGCCGTCACGATCCGCTACGTGGCCGGGCCCCGCGAGGGCGAGGAGCGCACCGTGCGCGCCAAGTACGTCTTCGGCTGCGACGGCGCCGCGTCCCGCGTGCGCAAGTCCATCGGCCGCAAGCTCGAGGGCAAGGGCGCCAACCACGCGTGGGGTGTCATGGACGTGCTCGCCAACACGGACTTCCCGGACATCCGCACCAAGTGCGCGATCAACTCCGTGCACGGCTCCATCCTGCACATCCCCCGCGAGGGCGGGCTGCTGTTCCGCATGTACGTGGACCTGGGCGAGGTGCCCGAGGACGACAACCACGAGATCCGCAAGACCCCCGTGGAGGAGGTCATCCGCCGGGCGAACGAGATCATCCACCCCTACAGCGTGGACGTGAAGTCCGTGGCGTGGTCCTCCGTGTACGAGGTGGGCCACCGCCTCACGGACCACTTCGACGACGTCGACACCGAGGACCGCGGCACCCGCTGCCCCCGCGTGTTCATCGCCGGGGACGCGTGCCACACCCACTCCGCGAAGGCCGGCCAGGGCATGAACGTGTCCATGCAGGACGGCTGGAACCTGGGCTGGAAGCTCGGCGCCGTGCTTTCGGGCCGCGCGGACGAGTCCCTCCTGGACACCTACTCCGAGGAGCGGCAGGTCATCGCCAAGAACCTGATCGACTTCGACCGCCAGTGGTCCACGCTCATGGCCACCCCGCAGGACAAGCTCCCGGACCCCAAGTACCTCGAGGAGTTCTACGTCAAGACCGCCGAGTTCCCGGCCGGGTTCATGACCGAGTACCAGCCCTCGCTGATCGTCGCGGGCGCGGAGCACCAGGACCTCGCGGAGGGCTACCCCGTGGGCAAGCGCTTCAAGTCCGCGAAGGTCCAGCGGGTGTGCGACTCCGTGGTGGTGCACCAGGGCCACGAGGCCACCGCGGACGGTCGCTGGCGCATCCACGTGTACGCGGACTCCGCGGTGGCCGGGGCGGACTCCCCCACCTCCGCGTTCGCCGAGTGGCTGCAGAACGACCCCGCCTCGCCGCTCGTGGCCTACCGCCGCGAGGGGGACGGGGACGACGCCCTCTTCGACGTGGACGTCACCTACCAGCAGTCCTACGACCAGGTGGACATCAACGCCGTCCCCCGCGCGTTCAAGCCGCAGGTGGGGCCGTTCGAGCTGAACTACTGGGAGCGCGTGTACGCCGCGATCCCCGGTGAGGACATCTTCGACCTGCGGAAGATCAGCCGCGACGGCGCCGTGGTGGTGGTCCGCCCGGACCACTACGTGGCCGCCGTCCTCCCGCTGGACGCCACCGCCGAACTCGGCGAGTTCTTCGCGGGCTTCCTCCGCAAGGGCTGACCCACAGAGCCTCCCCGCCGCACCCGGGGATGGAACGACCCGCCGCGCACTCCTTGGGGGAGTGCGCGGCGGGTCTTCTGCATGCTGGCCCGGGGTCGCCCGGAGCGGGGCGACGTCCAGGGCGGGCCGGGGCGCGGCCCTCGGAGGTCAGGCGGAGATGACCACGCTGGCCTCGGACGTGTTGACCCGGAACGTCAGGGTCTCGCGGAGGTAGAGGTCCACGGTGTCCGCGGTGTGGGACGTGTAGCCGATCGCGGTGTCCAGACCCAGGTGCAGCTCGTAGTCGCCGCCGCGCGCGGAGAGCAGCAGGGCGTCGTCGAGCGCGGGGGCCCAGATGATGCTGCCGTCGCCCAGGATGCGGGAGATGTGCTCGTGGATCGGGTAGCCGTGGTCGGTGGTCTCCGTGACCTCCGTGTAGAGCTCCGCGGGCAGCAGCAGGTTGTACGGCCCGGCCACACCGGCCAGCCGCAGCTCCGTCTTGGCCTTCGCCACCGCGTTCGGGAACTCGCGGACGTCCTGGGGCATGGCCACGCGGCCGTTGTCGCTCGCGGGTGCGATGCCCTGGATCCCGGCGGCGTCCGAGCCGTAGAAGACGGTGCGGTCCTCGGCGGAGGCCAGGGCCACGGCGGCGTCCTTCACGGGCTGCCAGTCCGGGTCCGTGGCACCGCGCTCCACGGAGTCCACGTCCGAGCGCTTCACCGTGAACGGGGCCCGCAGCTCCACCACGCGCACCACGTGGCGCTGCAGGGCCTCCACCCCGGTGGTGTCCGCCTCCACGCGGCTCACGTGCCCGGTGCCCAGCGCGGAGAACTCCGCCCCGGCAGGTTCCGGCATGTCGACGACGCGGCGCGCGGCCACGCGGGCGCGGAAGGTCCGGCGCGCCTCGTCCTCCATGTCCGACCACGCGGCGGAGGAGATGGGTGCAAGATCCCGGTACAGGTTGTTCATCGTGAGCTCCTTCAAGGGGTTCTGGAGAGGTCTTTGCTGGTGGTGGCGGTGGCGCGGCACCGGTGGCCGGCGGGCCCGGTTCAGGGTCGCTTGAGGCTGCCGATGCCCAGGGAACCGTCCGCGGAGGCGACGGGCGCGGGGTCGGCGGGCGCGGCGTCGTCGTCGGCCTGGGAATTGGAGGAGGTCTCCCGCGGGGGCACCGTGGTGGGATCGTCCAGGAAGGACCTGGGCGGGGCGAAGAACAGGCCCCCGGTGACTGCGGTGGAGAAGTCCAGGATGCGGTCGTAGGTGCCCGGCGGGTTGCCGATGAACATGTTCTCCAGCATGGTCTCGGTGATCGCCGGGTCCGCCGCGTCGCCGATGAAGTAGGTGCCGAACTCGGCCGAGCCCACCTCGCCGAAGGGCATGTTGTCCCGCACGATCTCGCGGGCGTGGCCGTCCACGTCGTCGAGGTCGTTGAGCGCCACGTGCGAGTTGGCGGGCTTCTGCTCGTCCGACATCTCGATGTCCTCGAGCTTCGAGCGGCCGATGACCCGTTCCTGCTCGCCCGTGGACAGCGCCTCCCACTCGTCCATCTGGTGCAGGTACTTCTGGACCAGCACGTAGCTGCCACCGCGGTAGGCCGGGTCCTGGTCCCCCACCACGGCCGCGGTCTGGGCGTCGTCCTCCTCCGGGTTCGCGGTGCCGTCCACGAAGCCCAGCAGGTCCCGCTCCTCGAAGAACTTGAAGCCGTGGACCTCGTCCTGCACCTGCGTGTAGGGCCGCAGCCGCGTCATGAGGTGCTTGGCCAGCTCGAAGCACACGTCCTGGGTGCCCGCCCGCAGGTGGATCAGGATGTCCCCCGGGGTGGCCGGTGCGGAGTGCACCTCCCCGTGGAACTCCTTGAACGGGTGCAGGTCCCTGGGCAGCGGCGCGTCGAAGAGCCGGCCCCAGGCGTCGTGGCCGATGCCCACCACGCACAGCAGGTTGCTCGTGGGCACACGGAACGAGACCGCCTTGGTGAGGTCCGAGACCTCGGTCAGGACGTCCGCCACCTGGGACTCCGAGCCCTCGTTGATGGTCAGGACCAGGAACATGGCGGCCTTGGCCGGTGGGGCCACGATCTTCTGGGTGGGCATGGTGCCTCCTGGGTGAGCGGGTGCGCCGTGGGGCAGGGTCACCTCCACACTATGCCCGGGGCCGGGCCCGCGGCGATCAGTGCGCGGCACCCGTCTCGATGAGCAGCACACCGCCCACGATCAGGACAAGACCGGCGCCCATGATCCAGGTGAGGGGCTCCTTGAAGAACACGCGGCTGATGAGCGCGGTGAGCGCCACGCCGGCGGCGGCCCAGATCCCGTACGCCACCCCGAGCGGCATGCCCTCCGCGAGCACGACTCCCAGCAGCGAGAACGCCACGGCGTAGCCCGCGGCCACGCCGAGCCACCACAGCCGGCTGCCCACGCTCACCATGCGCAGGGACACGGTGCCGCCCACCTCACAGAGGATCGCGACGCCGAGCAGAACGTAGCTGAGCACGGTCACCGGGCCACCTCCGGACCCGTCGCCTCCGGCTGGGAGCGGCGCTGCGCCACCTGGGAGCCGAGCTCCACGAGGAGCACACCCACCATGACCAGGACGAGCCCGGCACCCATGAGCGGCGTGATGGTCTCCCCGTAGACGATCGAGGACAGCACCGCTGTGGCGGCCACCCCCGTGGCGCCCCAGATCCCGTACCCCACGCCCAGGGTCATGCCGTGCCGCAAGGACGCGAACAGTCCGAGGAAGGAGCCGAGGTATCCGGCCGCCACCAGGGCGTAGAACGCGGGGTTCTCCACGGCGGCTTTCAGCGCCAGCGAACCCGTCACCTCGGACGCGATCGCGGCGGTCAGGTACAGCCATTTCTGCATGGGGCGGGGATCTCCTCTGGACGTGGTGCGGTGCGGCGTGCCGGGCAGTCGTGCAAGCAGCAAGAAGTGGTGGCGGAGCGCTCAGAGCCCGCGGAACAACTCCACCACATCCGCCGCGGTGGTGTCGCGGCAGGCCGCGAAGCCCGTGCCCGCCCAGAGGTTCAGTCCCTCGGGATCCGCGGACGATGCCGCCCGCAGCGGGGCGGTCATGTAGTGCACCTGGGGGTAGCCGGTCACCTCGTGCGCCGCCATCTGGTCCGTGAAGCGGTTGCGCAGCGCTCGGGCCGCCCGGCCGGAGAATGCGCGGGTCACCACGGTCTCCGTGTGCGCGCCGTCCAGCAGGGCCGCCCGGTGCGCGGGCTTCGTGCCGGCCTCCACCGCGGTGAGGAACAGCGTGCCCACCTGCACGGCCGCGGCACCCCGCGCGAGGAGGGCGGCGGCGTCGTCCCGGCCGGTGATCCCGCCCGCGGCCACGAGCGGAATGTCCGTCGCACGGCGGGCGGCCACCAGCAGGTCCGCCGTGGTGATGTCCTCCGGCTCCGTGTCCTGGCCGTGGGTGGCGCGGTGTCCGCCCGCCTCACGGCCCTGCACCACGATTGCGTCCGGACGCAGCCGGGCCGCGGCCGCCACCTCGTCCGCGGACGTCGCGTTGAGCACGACGGCGCTGCCCGCGTTCCGCAACCGGGCGACGTCGTCCGCGGTGGGCAGCCCGAACGTGAAGGAGACGAGTGGGACGGGGTGGGCCGTGAGGTGGGCAAGTTTCGCGGGGTACTCGTCGTCCACGTACTCACCCGGCTGCGGTGTGGCGACGTCCAGCTCGGCGGCCGGCGGTGCCAGCGCACGGGCGTAGTCCGCCAGCGCGGCGGGATCTGAGGGGTCCTTCTCCGGAACGAACAGGTTCACCCCGAAGCGGTCCGTGTGCGCGGCGACCTCCCGAACCTCCTCCGCCATCGCGTCAGTGCTCTTGTACCCGGCGGCGAGCATGCCCAGCCCGCCGGCACGCGCCACGGCCACCGCGAGCGCGGGCGTGGACGGCCCACCCGCCATGGGCGCCTGCACCACGGGCACGGGCAGGGTGGTCAGGGGATTGGTCATGGCGTCTCCTTACACTGGCAGGCGTGTCCGCATCCCATGATCCCCGCCAGGCCCCCGTTCCGTCCTCCTCGCCCTCCGGGAACGACGACGCCGCCCGCCCCGTCATCAAGGTCACCGGCGTGGTCCTGCGCCGCGCCTCGGACGGCTGCGTGCTGACCGTGCGCAAACGCGGGACCAGCATGTTCATGTTCCCCGGCGGGAAACCGGAGGCGGGCGAGACCCCCGAGGAGACCGGGATCCGCGAAGTGCGCGAGGAGCTGGGGATCGAACTGTCCCCGGCGGACCTCGTGCCGGTGGGCGAGTGGCACAGCGACGCCGCCAACGAACCCGGTCACGGGCTGCACAGCCACGTGTTCATGAGCACGGCCCCACTGACGCGGACTCCGGTGCCGGCCGCGGAGATCGAGGAGCTGCGGTGGCAACCCCTGGACGGCGTGGAGGACGTGGAGGACCTCGCCCCGCTGGCCCGCTGGTATGCGCTGCCGGCTGTGCGGGATGCGGCACGGTAGCCCGGTCACGGCGAATCTGGTCCCGCGGACACTCGCTGGTTCGGGCCTGGCGCACTACCGGCTCCTGCTGCCACTACACAACGAGGCAAGCGAGGCACGCTGCCCGTGGTCGGCATTCCTACCCCGCGAAGTCGAGGACACTGAGCAGCTGCGGAGCATCGACCTCTCCGATCTGCGCCACCGTGCGGCGCTTGCGGGCCGAGACATGACCAGCTGGGACTCCTGCAGGGGTGCCGTGTCCGGATACTTCGTACGCACGCTACGTGAAGCGCTGGAGGAGTTCGTGGCCGCGCACGCCACATGGACACTGGTCCGTTGGCAGGGTTACCAGCACGGTCTAAACGCTGCAACACCGGTGACCGTCGGGGATCGGGAATGCGCTCAGCAGATCCTGGACCTCGACGACTCCATGTCCAGCATCGGTGAACTGGGGATGCCGGACTTCCTCTGGTCTTCGACGCTGCAGTTCGGATGGGGTGCACCGCCGTACCCCGACTGGGGCATCATAACGGTGGCGCTGCAGGACTACATGCGGCACTTCGCGCCTCGGGACTTCGAAGCCTTCGCCGTCCCGCTGGAGGCGGCCCTCCCGGACAGCCTGGGTGACTGGGTGTAGGAGGGCATGACGATGACTACACGGGCGCAAACGATGAGCAAGTTCCCTGGGCGAGTGTCGAGGCCACTCCCGAGGACTTCATTCTCACCGAGGTCTCAATCAGCATGCCGGGGACCGGCAGCAAGAATGCAGCCAAGCTCTTCCGCGTGCTCGTGATGACACCGGGTTCGAGACAGCAGACCGCACGGCAACCTGTGCAGGGATTGCGCCGGTCACGCGACAATCTGGGACCTTGATCCGCAGTGAGTTCCCCGCCCGCGCAGGTAACCGACGGTTGAAGAACGAGCTTTTTTACTCCGTGTGGTTCGAGGCAATCCACGACCCCGTCCCGACGGTCTACTACGATCGCAAACGAGCCGACCGCCAACGCCGCGGCGCAGCCGTTATCTGGTTGCCCTGCCATCATTGCAATGTGATCTTCGCGGTGCTCGGCGACAGCACCTGTTATCAGCCACCCACCGCCCCTACCCCGCGCCGACCGCTCTCGCGGCGTGACCCGGAATATGGGGACACCCCCCGAACGGATGGACCCGATGAGCCAGCCCACCCCCGCAGTACCTTCCACTCCCTCCCCCGCGACTTCGCAGAGTACCGAGCCTATGAAAGGCTCCAAGAAGAAGCGAACTATCAACTGGGGCCTGGTGCGCTGCTCGTGGGCCGCACTCGTGCTCCTTGGGTTCGTCATTCTTTCCCTCCCCGTGGCCCCAAGCGGCGAGTCGGGTGACTGGTCAACAAGCGTGAGCTCAGCGGCCATGAATTTCTCGCTCCGGGAGGACGAGGCGCAGGGCGCTCCGCAGCAGGCTGTCGTGAGCGGCTGGTACACCAATGACCTTCTGGCAGTGCAGACGAAGATCGCGGGTGACCAGAAAGAGCAGACGGAGCACATCGCCCGAATGCTGTTCTTCCTGGGAATCGGCCTTCTCGGCGACCGGGTGATCCACTCCGCGGAGGCGTTCCGCACTGCACGCAGCTCCTAGACGGCGGGACAGCCACCTTCCGCCCCGCGCCACGACCCGCACAGCCACATGCTCCTCAGCACCACCCCGCTGGAGCATTTCCCAGCACCCGCCGCGGGGACCTATGGGCCGCGGTGGTAGGTCTTTAAGGACGTCGGCGACCTGACCCCACTGCCCCGATGGCACGCGATTCCGGGAGGTGCAAGTTGCGGACGCGCCATAATGTGAGTCGCTGCGCGAAGACGGGCAGCGGATCCTGCACGTAGGAGGAATGCACATGGGCATCCTCGCCCTGGGCGTGTTTGTTGCCGTGACCGTGGTGATGAACGTCCCGCTCAAGCGTCCGATCTCTGAGTCGCTGCTCGTAGCACTGGTCTCCACTGCCCTCGTGGGCGGTGGAGACGCCCCACGGCTTCTGTGGGAGGGAGTGTGGGGCGCTCTCGACAACGACGTGACTTTCGCGGGCATGGCCTTCGTATTCATGGGAGTCATCGTCTCCGCCACGGGACTAATCGAACGTTTGATCGAGATATTCAACTCGGTCTTCGGACGGGTGAGGGGCGGGGCCGCCTACGTGTCGACGGCCGGTTCTGCAGCCATTGGTCTCGTGGCCGGCTCCACCGCCGGCAACGCCGCCACTGTGGGATCCGTGACCATCCCCTGGATGAAGGAGAACGGCTGGTCCTCGACCCGCGCCGCCACCCTCGTAGCGGGAAACTCCGGTCTGGGAGTGTCCCTGCCGCCGAACTCCACGATGTTCATCCTCCTCGCAACCCCAGCCGCCGCTGGGGTGAGCTCCGGCGATGTCTACGTGGCACTCATGGTCGCGGGCGCATTCGCCGTGCTCTACCGGATGGTCATCGTCTTCATCTGGGCCCGCCGCGACGGCATCCAGCGGGCGACGAGCCACAAAATCGCGCCCCTGGGCGCGGCATTGCGCACCGGTTGGACCTCCACGCTGATCTTCCTGGGCATCCTAATCCCCGTGTCTCTGACGTTCGGGCCGCTGTTCGACCTGCTTTCCGCGCCAGAACGGATCGGGGAGAACTCAATGGGTGAGATTTCGATCATTGTTTGGGTGCCCATCCTGATTTCGATAATCGCACTCATAGAGGGACGCAAACGGCTCCGGGGGCAGTGGGGTTCCATCCGCGCGGCGCTGACCGCCGAGATCCCCCAGTTCGCCACCGTGGGCGTCTCCCTGTTCGCGGCACTGGCGGCGTCCACCATCATGAGCGACCTCGGCGTGGGCGACCAGTTGACCGCGTCTCTCAACAGCCTGCACCTGCCCAAGCCGCTGCTCGTGCTGCTGGTGTGCGTGGCGATCGTCGTCGTGGCGACGCCGCTGTCCTCAACCGCGACCGCCGCGGCCGTGGGCGCCCCGGCCGTCATCGCGCTGGGCTCGGTGGGCGTGCCGCCCGTCGTCTCTATCTGCGCTGTCCTGATCTGCACATCCACGGAGGGTGCGTCCCCGCCGGTTGGCGCACCGATCTACCTGGCTTCCGGTATGGCCGAGGTGAACCCACAGCGCACCTTCGTCCCGCTCATCCTGTGGTTCGTCCTCCCCATCATCGGGCTGGGCTGGCTGCTCGCCATGGGCTGGCTCCCCCTGCCCCACTGACCACGCCCACGAATCCCCCGGGTGACAGCATTCCGGCGAAAGGCACCACGATGAAACGAATCCTCGACATACTGTTCTGGGCGACCCTATGCGCGTTCTTGGTCCTGGGTACATGCATCGTCCTGGGCCAACTGGTTGGCATCATCCTCATGAGCCCTGCACTGGTGGAATACATCCCCGCGTGGCTGAATTGGCCAGCCTTCACCGCCGCAACAATGTGCGCCCTGGTTGCATTCATTCGGCAGTATTTGCCCGATGCCACGCGGGAAAAAACCAACAGTCCGCAATGAGCCTGTTCTAATTCTGCGCAGGACAATGACACTATCGATCCGTGACGCGAGGCAGGCAAGGCTACCGTTGTTCCCGAAATATTGGCCCAGGATTTTTGATCAGTACCTGAAAACCGACTGGTGCCATGGAGAACACAGCCACCGTGAAGAAGTGATAGAGCTTAAACTTACGGCCAGGTCAGGGGGCGGTTAAGCCCAGGAACCCGCAATACGTCACACGCCAGAGACCGACTGTTCGTTTCCCTATGTGCGGGTAGCACAGCACCGCCCTCAGAATCTCCTGCCGCCGGGACCGCGTCTCGTCGGATGCCCCACCAGGGCGCCTGTCGAGAGGCCCTGCCCACTGTGCCGCGTCTCAACCGGAGGCGGGCGAGACCGCCGGGGAGACCGGGATCCGCGAGGTGCGCGAGGAACTGGGGATCGAACTGTCCCCGGCGGATCTGGAGCCGGTGGGCGAGTGGCACAGCGACGCCGCCAACGAACCCGGTCACGGGCTGCACAGCCACGTGTTCATGAGCACGGCTCCGCTGACGCAGACTCCGGTGCCGGCCGCAGAGATCGAGGAGCTGCGGTGGCAGCCCCTGGACGGCGTGGAGGACGTCGAGGACCTCGCCCCGCTGGCCCGCTGGTACGCGCTGCCGGCGGTGCGGGGATGGGCTCCTAGCTGATCTGCGGGTTACCCCGGGCGCCCTTACTGCCGGGGGATTCGACCCCAGTGCTCCAACCGACTAACGCGGAACTTGTGCAGGAGCAACTGGCCGCCAGCAAAGATGGTGGCATAGACAGCTGGGACCAGCATGAGGTCCCACGTGATCTCCCTGGGCCAGAACATCAGGATCAGCACCACGGAGAGTCCAACGGTCGACAAGAATGTGACCGCTGCCAGGAACAACGCTCGAAGCACTGTGTGGGGATAGTACGGATCCGCTCTCAGGATCTGCTGCCGCCGGGACTGGGACTCGCCGGAAGCGCCCACTGGTGCGCCTTTCGCTGACCCCTGCCCCCCCCGTGTCGCGTGTCGAAGACGTTTGGTTCGCTCGTGGACATCGCTGCCTCACCCGCTCAGGTTGTTCCACCGGGAATCTCCCGGTCTCCCACCGTCTCAGACAGCACAGGGCCGGACAATGACCATTCGGCCACTCTCCCCCCGCCGCGCGACCGGGGTGAGACGACGCGCGGGGCCGGCCGTGCGGCGTCGTCGGCGCCCACGAGGACCCCACGGCGGCGCGAGAGGCTTCGGAAGCGACCCCGCGGGAGGCGGTCAGGCCGCGGGCGTCTCGTCCTTCCGCGCCGCCCGGCGGACCTGCAGCGCACCCAGGAAGCCGAGCAGGATGAACCCGGTGGCGATCACGAGCGCCCACTGGGTGGCGTGCGTGAAACCGGTGGAGAGGGCGTCGATCACGTGCTGCGTCTCCGGCCCGAGGGGCTGCTGCGCGGCCTGGCCCTGCAGCTGCGGGATCATGCCGCCCGCGGACTGGCGGGTGGCGTCCGCGAGCTTGTCCGCCTGGGCGGCGTCGAGCCCGGTGGCGTCCAGCGCGGCGGGCAGGGTGAGGCTCATGGACACGGACAGCGCCGCGCCCGCGAACGCCGTGCCCAGCGCCGAGCCGATCTGACGGACGGTGCTCTGCGTGGCGGATGCCTGGCCCGACGACGCCACGGGCACGTCCCGCAGCACGGTACCGGTCAGCTGCGCGGACGCGAGCCCCAGGCCCACGCCGTAGACCACGAGCGGCAGCGCCACGAGCCACGCGGCGGTGCCCGGACCCATGACCAGGGCGAGCACCACCACGCCCACCACCTCGAGCCCCAGGCCGATCAGCACGGTTCCGGGCGCCCCGAACTTCGCGGCCAGGTGCCGGGCGGACGCGCCCGAGATGAACGCGCCGATGGCCATGGCCGCGAGCACCAGGCCGGACTGCATGATGTCCAGGCCCAGCACGTTGGTCAGGTACAGCGGCAGCACGAAGATGATCGCGAACTCGCCCACGGCCACCATGGCGGCCGCCAGGTTGCCCCACGAGAACGTGCGCACCTGGAACAGGTTCAGGTCCAGCAGCGCCGAGCGGCGCACCTTCGCGCGGTGGCGCTCCCACACGATGAACAGGCCGAGGGCCACGAAGCCCACCACCAGGGCGATCGCCACGATGGACACCGGCGCCGTGGCGGGCCACACCCACCCGAAGATCGAGAAGTCCGCCGTGGGGGTGAGCCAGCCGATGGCCGGGCCCTCGATGATCGCGAACACCAGCGCGCCGAACGCGATGGCGCTGAGCATGGCCCCGTCCACGTCCGCCCCGCGTTCGCGCACGTCGCTGCGGGTGTTGGTGATGCTGCCCCACCCCACCACCGCGATGATCGCCGCGAGCGGCAGGTTCACCAGGAAGATCCAGTGCCACGACGCCCAGTGGGTCAGGGCGCCGCCCACCAGCGGGCCGATCGCCGCGGCACCGGACATCACCGCGCCCCACACGCCGAACGCCGGGCCGCGGTACTTCCCGCGGAACAGCGCGTTCACCGTGGACAGGGTGGACGGCATGATGAACGCCGCGCCGAGCGCCTGCACCGCGCGGGACGCGATGAGCCCCCCCGCCGTGCCGGACAGGGCCGCCAGCAGGCTGCCCCCGGCGAAGACCACGAGCCCCACCATGAACATGGTCTTGCGCCCCCAGCGGTCCGCGAGCTTGCCCGTGGACAGCAGCAGCGCCGCGAGCAGCACCGCGTAGAGGCTGTTGACCCACTGCGCGTCCGTGAGGTTCAGGTGCAGGTCCTGGATGATCGCGGGCAGGGCGACCCCCACGATCGTGCCGTCCAGCACGATCATCCCGAGCCCGGCGGCGAGCGCCGCGAGCGCGATCCAGTCCTTACGGCTCGGGGCGTCCACGGCCTCGACGCCGCTGGGGTGCGTGTCCGTCGCTGGTGTCGATGCCATGGTCGCGCCTTCCGCAGGGGGTCCGTTCCCACCCTGGCCCCGGCCCGGTGGCCGGGAGGGGCAGGGAGAGTGCTTCTCGCGGGAAGACTATCCGCTCACCGTGTGAACGTGCAGGGACCGGTGGCGGACGTCGTGGTCGTCGTGTGCCTACCGCTCACGGGAGGCGGGACGTCAGGTTCGGCGTATGACCGTGGCGGAGTCCACGGTGACGTCGCCGGGACCGGGTGCGGCGGCGGCGTCCGGGGCGGGGACTGTGATGCCGAGGTCGGCGGGGGTGACGGTGCGGAAGTCCTGGTGGGGGTCGTCCACGGGGGCGCGCAGCAGCGTGGCCGTGGCCCAGCCGTGGGTGAGGAGGTAGTGGTCGCTCTCGGGTTCCTCGGGTCCTGTCTCCGCACTGTAGGTCACCGCGATGTGCTTCTCGTCCCCGCGCCCGATCTGCGCCTGGACCGCTCCGAAGCTCGCGAGCCGGGCGGGTTTGAGCCCCCGCAGCCGGTCCGGGGACACGTCCGGGACGTTGACGTTGAGGATCCACTCGTCGAACGGGCGGTGCTCCCAGCGCTCCAGTGCGTAGCGGGTGACCAGCAGGGCTGTGTCCCAGTGCTGGGGTGCACCGGAGGTGATGGACACCGCGATCCCCGGGATCCCGTGGGACGCGCCCGTGAGCACCGCGCCCACGGTGCCCGAGTGCAGAGTGGCCTTGCCCGTGTTCGCGCCCAGGTTCACGCCGGAGAGGATCATGTCCGGGCGCTGGCCGAAGGCCCCGTAGGAGGCCAGGAACGCAATCAGCGCGGGGGCGGCCTTCACCCCCACGCACTCCACGCCCTCGGGCATCCGGGGCGGGTCCGCGGGGACCAGGGCGATCCGCCCGTCGATCTCCTCACCGGACAGGGACGAGCTGGCGCCCGAGTACTCCTCGGCGGGAGCGGCCACCTTGACACTGTGCCCGCGGTCCAGCGCGGCCCGCGCGAGCACCGACAGTCCCGGGGACGAGATGCCGTCGTCGTTGGTGACCAGGATGTGCATGGGGTCCATGGTGGCACGCGGCCCGGGCCCGGACCAGGGTGGCGCCCCCTGTGACCGGGCCCGTCAGGAGAGGGTGCGCACCGTGATCTGGCGGGCGAACTTCTCTATGGTCGTGCGGTTGCCGGTGCCGAGCCCACGGCGGGCCACGTTCAGCGCACCCGCCGAGGCTCCCAGGGCCACGGCGTCCACCAGGTCCAGGCCGCGCGCCAGTCCCACGGAGATGCCCGCGGTCATGGAGTCCCCCGCCCCGCGGTGGTCCAGCGGCGTGATGGACGGCGCCGAGACCTCCCGCACGGTGTCCTTCTCCACGAGCAGCGCCGGGTCCTTGGCGCGCGAGACCACGACGGCGCCCGCACCCCGCTCCACGAGCGCCCGCCCGGCGTCCACGAGGGACTCGGGGGTGTCGTCCGAGCCGAGGTCCAGGTCCCGGACCTCCTCGTGGCTGATCTTGAGCACGTCCACGTGGGCGTCCACGGCGGCCAGCGCAGGAGCGCCGCTCAGGTCCGCGACCACGGTGGTCCCCGCGTCCCGGGTGTCCCGGATGAGCCGGCCGAAGAACGACGCCGGCAGCACGTCCCCGGGTTCCGCGCCCGTGACCGTGAGGACGTCCGAGGCCAGGGCGTCCACGAACGCGGTGCCGTATAGGTCGTCCAGCTCGTGGCGGGAGAGCTCGGGCGGCGGCATGTGGGCCACGGTCTCCCGGTCCTCACCGCGCAGGTCGTACACGTAGCCGCCGTTGCCGTACCCGTAGCGCACGGCGTTGACCTGCATCCCGAGCCCGTCCAGCATGGAGCGGATCAGGGTGCCCAGCTCACCACCGAACGGCCCGTTCACCGAGACGTCCGCGCCCAGGGAGCCGGCCATGCGGGCCACCCACAGGCCCTGCCCGCCGGGGTGCATGTGCACGTCCGACTCGTGGGGGCTGCGGTTGCGGTTCGCCGCCGGCTCCGTGATCTCCGTGATCAGCAGCGGCGTGGGAACCAGGATGGACAGGCGCGGCGCGGCGCCGGAGCGGGTCTCGGTCACGAACGAAAGCTACATCACACCATCCCTGGTGAACAGCACATGGAGGTGCCACCATGGTGGGATGAATTCCACCGCACCGGTCCGCATCGTGGAGGGTCAGGCCGCCAGCGAGCACACCCTGCAGGCCCTGAGCGCGTACTTCAGCGAACTGGACCACCGGATCGACGGCGGGTTCGACCCCGCGCTCACCGAGGTCTCCGGCCCTGAGGACGTGACCCCGCCCCACGGGGACTTCTTCCTCATGACGGACCTGGTCACGGGAGCCGTGATCGCATGCGGAGCGGTCCGGCGGATCGACGACGAGCGCGTGGAGCTGCGCCGGATCTGGGTCACCCCGGAGCACCGCGGCAAGGGCCACGCCCGTACGCTCGTCCGGGCGCTCGAGAACAAGGTGCGCTCCTTCGGCGCCACCACGGCCGTGGTCTCCCTGAACCCGGAGATGACCGAGGGCATCGCGATGTTCCGCAACCGCGGCTACGAGCCCGTGGAGTCCTTCCACCAGGACACCACCGCCTCGGTGTTCCTGGCGCGGGTGCTCTAGGGCCTCAGTCCCGCGCGTCCCGCGTCCTCTTGTCGTTCGCCTTCTCGATGGCCTCCACCAGCTCGTCCTTGGTCATGTCCGAACGGCCCTGCACGTCCAGTTCCTGGGCGATCTCGTAGAGGTGCTCCTTGGAGGCGTTCGCATCCACTCCCCCGGCGGTGTCCTCGGAGTTGAGCCCGCCCTGCTCCGCGCTGGCGTCCGACGGGCCGTTCTCCTCCTTGGGCTCCCAGTGGTCCCCCACCTTCTCGTAGGTGTGCTTCACCGCGGCCCACGCGGTGCGGGCGGCGCGGGACTCGTCGTGGTACTCGTCCTCCGCAGAGTCGTACGCCTGCGCGAACGTGTCCTGCGCCTTCTCGTCCGAGCGCCGCAGCGTGGACGGAATCTCGTCCTGACGCGCGCGACCGTTCTTCCTCGCCTTGGGCACGGTGTCCTCCTGCTCTCGGGAACGTCTCTGGTGCTTCGATTCTAGGAACGACGACGCCGCCCGCCCCACCCATTCGGACCCGACGCAACCCGTGTGCGCCTTGAGCTGAATCCGCTCAACTTTAATGCTCCAACCCTTGGCACCCGGCCGGGGAGAGTGCTAATTTATGAGCAGTTGAGTCAGGGGTACTCAAGGAACGTGACGGCTCCTCGTCCACCGGTTTCACGGGGGCTCCGGGGCGCACCACGGACGAGTCGCACAGGAAAGGAACAGCAGTCATGGCAACCTTCGATCCGTTCTCCGAGGTCCAGAACTTCGCCAACCAGGTGCTCTCCACCCGCAACGGCCTGGAGCAGATGCCCATGGACCTCTTTCGCCGGGGCTCCAACTACTACCTCGCCGCGGACCTCCCGGGCATCGACCCCACCAGCGTGGACGTGGACGTGGACGGCCAGCTGCTGACCATCCGCGCGCAGCGCCGCCTGCCCTCCGCGGAGAAGGACACCAAGTGGATCGTGCGCGAGCGCCGCAACCACTCCTTCGTGCGCCAGCTGAACCTGGGCCAGGGCATCGACACCGAGAACATCACCGCCGCGTACGACAACGGCGTGCTGACCGTGACCATCCCCGTGTCCCCCAAGTCCCAGCCGCGCAAGATCCAGGTGGCCACGGGCCAGAACCAGGACAACGTGGTGCTGGAGAACGGCCAGCAGGAGCAGCAGGCCGAGTCCGGCGAGGACTCCGAGAGCTGACCGCCCGGCGCCAGCCGGCACGCACTGAGTGAGCCACGAGGGCCCGCGGGAGATCCCGTGGGCCCTCGGTCACGCGCGGGGGCCTGGGACTCACCCCGCGAAGAAGAACCGGGTCAGGTGGAAGAACACCGGTGCCGCGAAGATCAGGGAGTCCATCCGGTCCAGGATCCCGCCGTGGCCCGGGATGAGCGCCCCGAAGTCCTTGATGCCGCGGTCCCGTTTGAGGCTGCTCATCACGAGCCCGCCCACGAAACCCAGCAGGCAGGACACCAGGGCCAGCACCCCGGCCTGCCACGGGGTGAACGGGGTCAGCCACCACAGCGCCGCCCCCAGAGCCGTGGCGGAGAGCACCCCGCCCACGAAGCCCTCCCACGTCTTGTTCGGGCTCACGGTGGGCGCGATCCGGTGCCGGCCCACGGTCTTGCCCCACAGGTACTGCAGGACGTCCGAGCCCTGCACCACCACGGCGAGGAACAGCAGCAGCGCGCCCGCCTCCACGCCACCGGAGCCCACGGCGGAGCCGTCCGCCGCGGCCCTGCCCTCGTGGATGGCCACGGGCAGCTGCAGCACCGCCGGGAGGTAGCTCAGGGCGTAGACGCACACCATGAGCCCCCACTGGCTCAGGGCGGCCCGGTGCAGGAACGACTCCGTGCGCCCGGACAGCGCGAGCAGCACGGGCAGGAACAGGAACGCGTACACCGGGATGAAGATGGCGAACATCCCGTACCAGTGCTCCCACACGAACCAGAAGTGCAGCGGGGCGAGAACCACCATGATCCAGCTCAGCACCCTCCGGTCCCGCTCCCCGGGCGGCAGCAGGTTGGCGAACTCCCGCAGGGCCAGCAGGGACAGGGCGAGGAACAGCAGCACCACCGCGGTCTCCCCCAGTGCCAGGCTGCCCACGAGCACCGCCACCATGATCCACCAGGCGAAGATCCGCTGCCGCACGTTCAGCAGCGTGGCCCGCAGCCCTTCCGACGCCGTGCGCCGGTACATCAGCTCCGCCACCACGGTGGCGAGCACCAGGAACCCCAGCAGTCCGGCGAGGAACCACCACGTGGGCCCGCCCAGCAGTCCGATCTCCATGGCGGCCTACCCCTTCTCCCGCAGTTCGCGGGCCACGGCCAGCAGCCGGGTGGTCACGGTCAGCGCGCACCCCAGCACCACGAGCACGAGCGTGACCCACAGGACGCTCCCGCGCGGCCACCCCCACCACGGCTCGGTGGCGCTCAGCAGGATCCCCGCCAGGAGCAGCCACATGCGCCGCTGCTTGGGCAGCACCCCACCGAACTGCTGCGCGCACCCCACGCTCACGCCCAGGGTCCGCACGTAGGCGGTGAGCACCGCGAGGCTCCCGGCCAGCCACCCCAGGGCTGCACCGCCCACCACCGACGACGCCGCCCAGCCGGCCCCCGCGAGCAGCGCCAAGTCTGAGATCCGGTCCGGCACCTCGTTGTAGAGCTCCCCCGTGGGTGTGCGTAGCCCGCCCTCCACGGCGAGCATCCCGTCGAACATGTTGCACAGCAGACGCAGGGGGATGCAGAGCGCGGCGAGGACGAGCGCGAGGGTGCGGGCGGCGTCGTCCGCGTGCACCGAGACCGCCAGGCAGCCGCAGCCCACCAGGGAGACGAGCACCGAGGCCACCGAGATGTGGTTGGGGCGCAGTCCCGCGCGCTGCAGGGCGCCGGCGATGGCGGTGGCCCACCCGGCGGAACGCTGCGGGATGGGCCTGCGCAGGGGATCGGTGGTGGCCATGCGGCGTCTCCTCGGGCCGTGGGGACTGTGGATCTGCGCCAACAGTGGCACACCCGCGGCCCTGCGGTGGTTGGATGTCCACAACCGCGCCGCCTCGAGACCACCGGGAGACCACCGTGCACAGCAGAACCCTGGACGGGCCCACGCGGCCCTGGAGCCCGCACCGGCCACGGCTGACCTGCGGAGACGCTCCGCGTGCCACACCGGGAGCCGCCGTCACGCGCCGCGCCCACCCCGGGGTGGTGGAGCCCGGTGAGTGTGCTGCGTGACCACGCCGTGGCCGGTGCCTGGGGCTTCGCGGAGGCCACCGCGTTCTTCGTGGTCCCGGACGTGTGGCTCTCCGCGGCTGCCCTCCGGAACCTGCCCCGCGGACTCGCGTGCGCGGCGTCGGCCACCACGGGTGCCCTGGTGGGCGGCGCCGTGATGCACCGCTGGGGTGCCCGTGTTCCCGGTGACGACTCGGCGCGGATGCTCGCCCGGATCCCCGCGGTCTCCTCCGCGATGGTCGCGCGGGTGGAACGGGACATGGCCGCCCGCGGGTTCACGGCCGTGCTCCTGGGGCCGCTGCGGGGCACCCCCTACAAGCTCTACGCCCGCACCGCCGGGCTGCGCGGTGATCCGCTGCACCGGTTCCTCGCGTGGTCCGTGCCCGCACGGGCCCCGCGCTTCGTGGTGGTCACGGCCGCGGTCGGCGGGATCTCCGCCCTGCACGGACGGCTCTGGCCGGACGCTCCCGAACGGGTGCGGTGGGCGATCTTCGGCACCGGGTGGACCGCGTTCTACGCGTGGTACTTCCGCACGGTGGGCCGGGAATGAGAACGGGCCCCGGGCAACGACCAGGACGGTCGGCACCCGGGGCCCGTTGAGCCGGTGCGAGGGACGCTCAGCGGCCCATCCAGCGCACCACCCGGTCGAGGTCCTCGGTGGCCCGCTTGGACCACACCATCAGGGCGTACACGTGGGGGCCGCCCTCGCACACCACGGTGGTGGTGTCCACGCCCGCACGGACCAGGTCCGTGACGAACTCCATGGTGTCCGGGAACAGCATGTCCCGGTCCCCCTGCAGCACGAACGTGCGCGGCAGGCCGTGCACCTCACCGAACGCGGGGCTCACCATGGGGTCCGTGACGTCGCGGGTTCCGGCCCACCAGCGGCCGGCCGCGCGCGGCCCCTCGGTGTCCAGCATGTGGTCCACGGAGCGGTACTCCTCGATCTCCGGATTGCTCACTGTGGCATCGACCCACGGGGACACCAGGATGAGCCCTGCGGGCTGCTCGGCACCGGCCTCGCGCAGCCGCATGGCCTGAGCGACCGCCAGACCACCGCCGGCGGAATCACCGGCGAGGAAGACCCGCGGGGACAGGGACCGCGCCAGGGACCACACGCCGTCGGCGAGCGCCAGGGCCTCGTCCACCGTGTGATCCGGAGCGAGCCCGTAGCCCGGCACCACCACGGTGGCCCCGGTGCGCTGCATGAGGGCGTCGATCCACCGCCAGTGCGTCCCCGTCATGGGGTGCACGTACGCCCCACCGTGCCAGTGGATGACCACCGGCGCAGCCGCACGCTCCAGGGCGGGCCTGGGACGTGCGATGACCACCGGTCGCCCGGTCACCATGACCTTCTCGAACGTCGCCCGCTTGTGCATGGACTTGTGCGGGGCGGCCTCCTCACGGGGGCTCGCCAGCGAGGCCAGCAGCTTCTGCTCGGACTCCCACACGTCGGGAAGCACCCGCAGACCCTGGTTGGTCGCGCGCAGCGCGGGATCAGCGGGCACGAGGACCACGTCCGGGGTCACCTCCCGGGCCGCAGGGCCGTCAGCGCCCGGGGCCTCGTGGCCCGGGACGTCCGCTGCGTGGCGCCCGTGGCGCCGCGCGCGGTGCTGCTCGGTCACGGTCCGCTCGGCCACGGGCACCCCCAGCGGTGCCGACGCCGCATGGCGGGCATCCTCCGGCACGTCCAGGTCTCCCGACGCCGCGTGGCGGGCCCCGGCCGCAGCGGCCGCAGACCCCGCGGCAGCCGAGGGCCCACCGGATGTCCGGCCCTCAGGGGCGGAGTTCTCCACGGTGGCACCGGCACCTTCCGGAATCTCGGCGGCGACGGTTCGGCCACCCGGGCCGAGCTCACCCCCGACGGCGGACCGGTCGTGGCTCGACCCCTCCCCGTGGACGGTCTCTTTCTCGGAGGAGTCCCGGTGGTGGGCGGCCACCCCGGCTGCACCTGCCGCCGCACCGGCCACGGCCGCCCCGGTGTGCTGAGCCGAACCGCGGTGGCGGTGGGCCGAGTCCGCGCGGTGGCGACCCCTGGCGTGGGAGTGGCGTGCGGCGTCGTCGTCCGCGTGGTCCGCTGCGTCCGCGGTGGAGGCGGCGGTCTCGCGCAGCAGGGACTCACCCTCCACGTCCACGTGCGGCAGGATCTTGTCCAGCCAGCGCGGCAGCCACCAGGCCTTCTCGCCCAGCAGGCGCATGACCGCGGGGATCAGCAGCATCCGCACCACGAACGCGTCCAGCAGCACACCACCCGCGAGCGCGAAGCCGATGGGCCGGATCATGGACAGCTCCGAGAAGATGAAGCCCGCGAACACGGAGATCATGATGATCGCCGCGGCCGTGACCACGGAGCGCCCGGCGCGGAAGCCGTGGACCACGGCCTGCCGCGCGGGGTGCCCGTGGACGTAGGCCTCGCGCATGCCGGAGACCAGGAACAGCTGGTAGTCCATGGCCAGGCCGAACAGGATGCCGACCATCAGGGTGGGCAGGAAGCTCAGGATGGGCCCGGGATCGTGCACGCCGAACAGGGCGCCGCCCCAGCCCCACTGGTACACCGCGACCACGGCGCCCAAGGACGCCAGCACCGAGAGCAGGAAGCCCAGGGTGGCGATCACGGGGACCAGCACGGAGCGGAACACCATGAGCAGCAGCAGCAGCGAGATGAGCATGACCACGCCGAGGTACAGCGGGAGCTTCTCGCCGAGCAGCTGGGAGACGTCGATGTTCGCTGCGGTGGTGCCCGCCACGCCCACGTGGACGTCCTCCTGGGACTCCAGGTCGCCGTTGAGGTCGCGGATGCTGCCCACGAGCTCCTCGGTGGCCGCCTCGGCGGGCCCGGACTCGGGGATCACCTGGATCACGCCGGTGGCGCGGTCGTCCGTGAGCTGGCCGGGGAGCACGTTGGCCACGTCCTCCTGGGCGGCCAGCTGGTCCGAGACCACGTTGATCTTCTCCTGCGCCTCGGCCTTGCTGAGGCCCTCGGGCAGGTCCACGACGACGGCGATGGGACCGTTCTCGCCGGCCCCGAAGTCCTCCGCGATGCGCTGGTACGCCTTGTACTGCGTGCTGTCCTCGGCCTCGATGGAGGCGTCCGGCAGACCCAGGCGCATGCTCTGCGCGGGGATCGCCAGCACGATCAGCACGGCCGCGCACGCCAGCGTGGTGATCCACGGGTGGCGCAGGTGCAGGGGCACGTTGTGCTCGTCGATGCTCTCCTCGTGCGGCGCGGCGTTGCGCTGCTTCTTGGGCAGCACCCGCCGCCCGGCCAGCGAGAGCAGCGCCGGGGTGAGGGTCAGGGTCAGCAGCAGGGCCACCAGCACGGCCAGTCCTGCCGTGGTGCCCATGAGCCCCAGGAAGGGGATGCCCGTGACGTTCAGCGCCACCAGGGCCACCATCACCGTGAGCGCCGCGAAGAACACCGCGGTGCCGGAGGTCCCCACGGCCAGACCGATCGACTCGCGCACCTCCACGCCGCGGCGCAGCTGCTGGCGGTGCCGGTTGAGCACGAACAGCGAGTAGTCGATGCCCACCGCGAGCCCCAGCATCACGCCGAGCATGGGCGTCACCGACATCATGTCCACCGCACCGGAGAACGAGAGCGTGATGCAGGTGGCCACGGCCACGCCCAGCAGTGCCGTGAGCACGGGGAGCGCGGCCGGCACGAGGGCCCGCAGCATGATGAGCAGCACCAGCCCGGCCACGACCACGCCGATGATCTCGGACGGGCCCAGCAGCGCGGTGATGTCCTGCGCGATCTCCTGGGAGAACTCCACACCCACGCCGTCCACCGGGTGGGCGCGGACGGCGTCCATCACGGCGGTCTTGGTGTCCGCCTCCACCGCGTTCTGCTCCTGCGTGAAGTTGACCACGCTGATCGCGGAGTTCTGGTCCTCGGAGACCACGCGGTAGTCGCCCATGCGCTCGTAGCTCTGCTCACCCTGCTCGAGCTGGGCCTTCTGCTGCTCCAGCTGGTTCGGGTCGATCCCCTGCTGCTTGAGCACCTGCTCCGGGCTCACCCCGGGTGGGAGGCTCTTCTGCAGCTGGGCCATCTGCTTCTCGCCCTGTTCCAGCTTCTGACGGCCGTCCTCGAGCTGCTTCCGGCCGTCGTCCAGCTGCTGCTGGCGCTCGAACGGGTTGACGGTGGAGTCCACCCCGGAGACGTCCTCCGTGGCCTTCAGTGCGTCCTCGATGCCGTCCTTCTGGGCCTGGGTGAACTCCGAGCCGTCCTCGGTGTAGAACACCACCCGGCCCGTCCCCTGGTTGGCCTCCGGCATCTCCGCCTTCAGCTTGTCCGCCAGGTTCTGCGTCTCGGTCCCGGGGATCGTGATGGCGTTGCTCAGGTGCACCCCCGAGACGGCCACCCCGCCCACGGCCAGCGCCAGGACGGCGAGCCACACCAGGATCACCGCCCACGCGTGGGCGGCCGAGCTCTTGCCCAGCCTGTACAGAAGTCGTGCCACGGAAGTTCTCCTACTGAGTCGTCTGTGCGGTGAAGTGTCTGGCGGGTGCGCCGCGCGGGGCGGCCGCGGATCCCGGGTGGTGCCTGTTCGGGGTGGTCCCCGTCGGTGCGCTGGTCTCGTTCGCTGCGGTGGTTCTCTGCCGCTGCGGTGGTTCTCGGGTGCCGGGTGGTCTCGGGCGGGGGACGACGCCGCGGCGTCAGGTGTCGAAGCCCCTCCCCAGCACCTCCAGGGCGGTGGACAGCAGCTCGTCCCAGGTGTCACGCCCCCGCTCGTCCAGGACCCCGCCGGTGCGGACCAGCCACTCGTCCAGGCACTCGGCGAGCGAGTTGATGAGGGTGGTGGCCACGAGGTGCGTCTGGAACGGGGTGTACTGCGGCAGACGCTCCCGCAGTACCTCGTTCAACCGCTGCACGGCGGTCCGGGTCACCCGGAAGCCCCACAGGGACGCGGCCGGAGTCTCCTGCACGTCCACGGAGAACATGGGTTGGAGGTCACCGATCAGCACATGGGCGCGCAGCGCGTCGATCAGCTGCCGGTAGACCTCCCCGAGGGTGGCGGTACCCGTGCCCGAGGGCCGCGGAAGATCCTGCAGCACCGTGTCGATCAGCCCGGCCACCAGTTCCGAGAGGTACTCGAACGCCGCGTCCTGTGCGGAGGGGAAGTGGTTGAAGATGGTCCGCCGCGACACCCCGGCTCGCGCAGCCAGATCGTTGACGGTCACCCGTTCCGCACCCAGTTCTGCGGTCAGCTCCCCCGCCGCGGCGACGATGGCCCGGCGGTTGCGCAGCCTGATGGCCTCGCGCTTGTCCTTGGGCTCCGCCTCGGGCCGTTCACGGCATCCGGAGATCAGCTGGGGTGTCACGGGGCCATCGTACGGCAGTCTTTGCACGGAGTGCACCTTGTTGTGCGGAGGGTCTCACGGACCCGGGCGCCGCCCCACGCCTACGCTGCGTCCGCGACGCCGTCTCACCCCAGGTAGCGCGCCCTCACGTCCGCGGGGAGCATACCGCCACCCGTGAGCCACGCGAGGTGGGTGGCCCCCTTGGGAACGCGACCCTCCTCGCCCGGACGAGGTCCGCCACCCTCCCGAGCTTCTACCTCTCCCGGGACGCGGCGGATGGCCTCCAGCGCCGACGCCGCGGACGGCTCCACCACTATGCCCTCCGAGGCATGCAAGGCTCTGACCTGGGCCGTCATCTGCTCGTCCGACGCCGTGACGCAGCCCGCGATCAGCCCCTGCATGGCACGGCCCACGAAACCCGAGGGGCGCCCCACCGCCAGACCGTCCGCGACCGTGCGAGTGGTGAGTCCGAGCTCCGCCACGGAGATGCCGTCGTGGAGTCCCGTGTGCAGCCCCAGGAGCATGCACGGCGCCTGGGTGGGCTCCACGAACACGCACTGCACCGCATCCCCGAACTCCCTCGCCAGGCCGTAGGCCACCCCGCCGGGAGCCCCTCCGATCCCGCACGGCAGGTACACGTAGAGGGGGTGCTCCCGGTCCACGGTGATGCCCTGGTCCGCAAGCTGGCGTGCCACGCGCGCGCCGGCCACCGCGTACCCGGCGAACAGGCTGAGGGAGTGCTCGTCGTCCACGAAGTGCACGGCGTCGTCGTGCTCCGCCACCCGGCGACCCGCGGCCACAGCCTCCGTGTAGTCCGTGCTGTGCTCGACCACTTCCACGCCCCGCGAGCGCAGCAGGTCCTTCTTCCACTGCTGGGCGTGGGTGGACATGTGCACCGTGGCCTGCAGCCCGAGGGCGGCGGAGATGATCCCGATGGACAGTCCCAGGTTGCCGGTGGAACCCACCACCACGCGGTGCTCGGCCATGAGGGCGCCGAACGGGGCGCTGCTGAACGCCGTCGAGTCCTTGTCCGCATCCGGGCGCATTGTCGGGTCCGGCAGGAGGCCGTGCGCCACGGCCAGCGACTCCGCGTACTGCAGCACCTCGTGGACGCCTCCCCGCGCCTTGACGGACCCGCTGACCGGGAGGATGTCGTCCCTCTTGAGCAGCACCCGTCCGCTCCGCAGCTCGGCGACCTCCTGCCATGCCGACGCCTCCTGCAGCGGGGACTCGATGAGCCCGCCCGCGGCGGCGGTGTCCGGGAAGGTCGCCGCGATCCAGGGGCGGAAGCGCTCGAGGCGCGCGGCGGCGTCGTCGACGATCGCGGGGTCCACCCCGGACGCCGAGAGCCCGTGCGCGGCGTCCGTCGCGGCGGGGTTCCACCAGGTGAGGGGCTCCTCGCGGGCCAGGCGCGCGGCCAGCGGATCTGCGAGGAGTCGCCCGGAGGCCGCATCCTCCCGGGCCGGGGACGGGGAGGCGGTGCGCGGGTCGGGACGCTGTGCTGTCATGCGTCCATCATGGCGCGGTCACGGGGAGGGGGCCACTGCGGACTGCGTCACACCACCCGGCGCACATTTTCCGGCCGGGTGGCGTGCATGGCGACCGCCGCCACGAGGCCCGCGACGCCCGCCCCCAGCGTGAGCACGAAGCCGCGTTCGGGCACCGCGGACAGCAGCCCGCCCATCGCGGAGCCGAACGAAACACCCAGGACGATGCACGTGGTGAGCATGGTCATCACACTGGCCATGCGGTGCGACGGTGCGACCTCCTCGCCGCGGGTGTACGAGCTGACCAGCAGCGTGCCCACGCCGAGGCCCGTGGCCGCGAAGATCACGCTGAGCGCCACCGGCCCCGGAACGCCCATCAGCAGCACGGCCGTGACCCCCACGACGAGCGCCCCGCACGCCACGCGCACCGACAGCGGCACGCGGGAGGGCAGGCGGGACACCAGCAGGCTCGCGAGCGCGCTGCCCACGCCCATGCAGCCGTAGATCAGGCCGGTGTAGGCCTCCGTCCCGCGCTCGGCGTTGATGGCCGTGAGCGCGGTCTGCGTGGAGCCGAACACGGTGCCCACGCACAGGCACGCGAGCATGGGCGGCAGCACGGCGGACCAGCGGACCCGAGGGGCAGTGCCGTCGGTGACCTCGATGGAGCGGGTGTCCAGGGTCAGGTTGCGCCGCTGCGCGAGGTAGGCGATGAAGCACCCCTGCCCCAGCAGCACCCACACCATGAGCACCACGAGCGCGGGGTTCGGCCCCAGTACCCCCACCAGCACGCCCGCGATCACGGGGCCCAGCACGAAGCCCACTTCGTCGCACGCGGTCTCGTACCCCAGGGCCTTGCTCACCAGCCCCGGCGTACGACGACGCCGCGCGAGCGCCGACCAGCGCGCCCTCGCGATGGCGCCGATCTGCGGATTCGCGGCGCCGATGACGGCCCCGGCCACCAGGACCAGGGAGGAGGGTGCCTCGAGGAGCACCACCGCCAGCAGCGATCCCATGCCCAGGAGCTGCACCGCCGTGGCGGAGACGACCACGGGCAGCGGTCCGAAACGGTCGACCATCCGGCCCAGCAGCGGGGCGCCCACGGCGGAACCCAGACCCGTGGCGGCCACGGTGAGACCGGCGAGCCCCAGCCCCAGGCCCGCCCCGCTCACGTAGAGCAGCACGCCCAGCTGGACGGTGGCGGCGGGCAGGCGGCCGATGAGTCCCGTGATCAGGAACGGCCAGCCACCCGCGGACACGAGCGAGGGGACGCCGGCCGGTGCGGGCGCCGTCGTGCTCTGGGATGGGTGGGGCGGGGGTGTGCTCATGTGCGTGCTCCTGGGTACGACCGACGACCGCGCACCCGACCACACACGCGGAGAACCCCTGACAACGCTGCCAATTCTACCGGGGCCCCACCGGGCGGGCGTGCGGTCTTGGGGAGTAAACGCAGCCTGAGCAGCGAAAATCCGCTTTTGCTCCGTTAGTGCAGACCCCCCGCCCGAGGATCAAGTGCAGATTTTGCCGTCTACCGCCGAGTAGACGGCAAAATCTGCACTTTGTCTTCAGGGGGTGGAGTGGGCAGCTCGGCCCAGCACGCATCCCCAAAGGCCGTGCACGCCAGGACCAGCCGCCATGTGTCCCGCATCACATACTGGGAGCATGACGAACACAGCAGACAGCGCCCGCCACACCGTCGTCGTGGGCGCGGGCACCGCAGGATCCATCATCGCCGGGCGCCTCGCGGAGGCCGGGCACCGGGTGACGCTGATCGAGGCGGGTGGTGAGGACACCAACCCCGCCATCCCGCACCTCTCCCGACTGGGCGAGCTCTGGCACAGCCCCGAGGACTGGGACTACTTCACCGTGCCGCAGGAGCACGCATCCGGCCGGGTCATCCACTGGCCGCGCGGACGCGTACTGGGCGGCTCCCACGCACTGAACGCCGCCATCTGGGTCCGCGGCAACCCGCTCGACTACGACGACTGGGCCGCCGCGGGCTGCGACGGCTGGGCGTGGCGCGACGTCGCACCCGTCTTCGAGGCGCTAGAGGCCTACGACGGCCCCACCGGGGACGACGACGCCGCCGCACCCCGCGGCACGGACGGTCTCGTCCCGGTGGTGGGCAGCTACCGGCGCAGCCCGATCTTCGACTCCATCATCGCGGCCGCAGAGGCAGTAGGGGTGCCGTTCAACGCCGACTACAACTCCGGTTCCCAGGAGGGCATCTCCCAGGAGCAGCTGACCGTGGCGGGCGGCCGGCGTGTGACCACCTACATGGCGTACGCGAAGCCGTGGGTGGACCGGGGCGCCATCGAGGTCCGCACCGGGGCGGTGGTGGAACGGCTGGTGCTGACCGACGGCAAGGTCACAGGGGTTCAGCTGCACACGGGAACGAACGCACAGGTGGAGGGCATCTCACCCGAGGAACCCACCGCGGACCTCGCCTCGAACGGCGAGATCATCGAGGCGGACGAGGTGGTGCTGTGCGCCGGGGCACTGGACAGCCCCAAGATCCTCATGCGCTCAGGCATCGGCCCCGCGGAGCACCTGCGCGAGGTGGGGATCGAGCCGGTGGTGGACCTTCCCGGTGTGGGCAAGAACCTGCACGACCACCTGCTCGTGCCCGTGATCGCGGAGGCCACGGCACGGACCCTCGAGCACCCCGAAGACGAGATCGCGGTGACCCAGACCCACCTGTTCTGGAAGTCCACCCCGGACCAGGACCGCCCGGACACCCAGCCCCTGCACTTCTGCGTGCCCATGTACGACGACCAGATGGAGGGCCCCGCCAACGCCTTCACCCTGCACACCGCGCTGGTCCGCCCGTACTCGCGGGGCAGGATCACCCTGACCGGACCCAGCAGCACGGACCCCGCCAACTACGACCCCAACATCTTCTCGGACCCCCGGGACCGGGAGGCGCTGCGGGTGTCGCTGCGGCAGGGACGGGCGATGGCGGCGTCGTCCCCCTTGGCCGAGGAGTGGGGTGCGCAGGAGATCTACCCCGGACCGGACGTGGTCACCGAGGCCGACGAGGACGCCTACATGGACCGGGCCGTGACCACCTACCACCACCAGGTGGGCACGTGCCGCATGGGGACCGACGAGATGGCCGTGGTGGATCCCGCCACACTGCGTGTGGGGGGAGTGGACGGCGTGCGGGTGGTGGACGCCTCCGTGATGCCGTTCATCACCAATGGCAACACGAATGCCCCCTCCGCGATGATCGGCGAGAAGGGTGCGCGGATGCTGCTGGGCGAATGATCCGCCGGGCGGGAGTGCTGTCAGCGGGTCAGCGCAGGGCACGGTTACAGGGGCAGGAGAGGCACCAGGCAGCGAGGGCCGTGCTGTCTTGTGGAGTAAATGCAGCCTGAGCAACGAAAATCTGCAGTAACTCCGTTAGTGCAGTCCCCCGCCCGAGGATTAAGTGAAGATTTTGGCGTCTACCACCGAGTAGACGGCAAAATCTGCACGTTGTCTTCCGAGGTGGGCGGCTGGCGCCCCGCGGGCCCTGCCCCTACGCGTTCACCGTGGCGACCGGGTAGTCCACGTACCCCTTCGGGCCGCCCACGTAGAAGGTCTTGGGGTCCGGGGTGTTCAGCTCCAGACCGTCGCGCCAGCGCTCCACCAGGTCCGGGTTGGCGATCAGTTCACGCCCCACCATGACGCCGTCGGCGAGGTCCGCGGCCATGATGTGCTCCGACTCCTCGAACTCGGTGTACTCGCTGAACCCGCTGTTGAGGTAGAACACCCCGTCGAACTGGCCGCGCAGCTCCTGCACGAACTCGCCGTCGATGTCCTTGTGCAGCACGGAGAGGTACGCCAGCCCCAGGTCGCTCAGGCCGGCGAGCAGCGCGGCGTAGGTGGCGCGGACGTCCTCGTGGTCGTCCTCGATGGCGCCCTGGACGTTGTGCTCGGGGGAGATCCGCAGACCCACCCGGTCGGCGCCGATCTCCTGGGCGACGGCGCGCACCACCTCCACCACGAAGCGCGCCCGGTTCTCGGGCGACCCTCCGTACTCGTCCGTGCGGTGGTTGGAAGAGGGGGCCAGGAACTCGTGGAGGATGTACCCGTTCGCGCCATGGATCTCCACGCCGTCGATCCCCGCATCCACCGCACGGCGCGCGGCGGAGACGAACTCCTGCCGGATCCGCGGCAGCTCGTCGGTCGCCAGCGCGCGCGGCACGGGGATGGGCTGCTTGCCGCTGGGCACGTGGGTCTGCTGGTCGATCCCGACGGCGCTCGGAGCCTCCGGCGTGGCGCCTCCCGTGAGCTCGGGGTGCGAGACGCGGCCCGCGTTCATGACTTGCATGAACACCACGCCGCCCTTGTCGTGGACCCCCTCAGCGACGCGGGACCACCCGAGGGCCTGCTCGGTGGTCTCGATCCCGGCCTGACCCCAGAACCCCCGGCTCGTCAGAGCGGGGAACGTGCCCTCGGTGACCACCAGCCCCGCGGACGCCCGCTGCGCGTAGTACTCCACGTTCATGTCCTTGGGCACGCCGTCCTCGTCGGAGCGCATCCGGGTGAGCGGCGCCATGGCCACACGGTTGGAGAGCTCGAAGGCTCCTACGGTGATGGGGTCGAACAGGGTGGGCATGCGGGTCCCTCCGTCGAAACTGCGGTTACTGCCTGGTCATGAGGGACAACACCCTTGCCGCGCTGACCATTCCTGCGGAAAGTTCACCACCTGACATCATCGCCTCAGGAGTGGGCCCCCACGAGAGCTGCCCCCCGGTTCCACAGCGCCCGGACACACCTGGGGCCGGGTGCCCCCGCTCCTGCGAGCGGTCCGCACCCGGCCCCGTCGATCCCCCATCGGGTCACCTGCCCACCCGGTCATTCCCCTGGTCTTGCGCACTCCGCGGCACTCACCCGTACCACTTCTTCTCCGCCGCGGCCTTGGTGCCGTCCTGCGAGGCGATGTCCAGCCAGTTGTCCACGTACTCCTCCCACACGGCATCCCCCTGCGGCAGGAGGTAGCCCTTGTCGAAGTGGTCGAAGGGCTTGTCCGGGTGCACCGAGCACAGTTCGGGGTGTGTGTGCGCCACCCATCGGGTCTCGGAGGCGTCCGTGACCATCACGTCTGCTGTGCCCTGGATGATCTGGTCGAAGATCGTGTTGTTGTCCTCGTACTTGGTCACCTCGGCCTTTGGGAAGTTCTTGGTGGCGAACTTCTCGTTGGTACCGCCCACGGGCGTGATGACCCTTACGCCTGGCTTGTTGATTTCCCCCACGGTGTCGTACTTCTCCTCCTCGCCGCACCGCACCACCGGTGTCTTGCCGTCCGGGGAAGTCGGCTCCGTGAACGTGACCTTCTGGGCCCGATCCGTGGTGTACGAGATGCCACCCACCGCGATGTCGCAGTGCTGGTCCATGTCCGAGACGACGTTCGCCCACGAGGTCTGCACGAACTCCACGTCCGCGCCGAGCGACTCCCCCAGATTCCGGGCCATGTCCACGTCGATGCCGGACCACTCACCGCTCTTCGGGTCCTTGTACGTGTACGGCCTGTAGTCCCCGGTGGTGCACACCTGGATCTTGTGGTCCCGCAGCACCTCACCAAGCCGGGAGTCAGCCGCGGCAGGGGCCACCGAGGCCTCGGACGACGACGCCGCGGCGCCGTTCTCCTGTCCCTGCTCACCGCACCCGGTGAGCAGCCCCGCGGCGGCGAGGGCGACACCCGCGGCGAGCACGGCGGTGGGTCGTGACGATGTCTTCATGGCAACCTTTCTCGATCCTGGCGCGGAGAGCCCGGGCGGACGTGGGTAGGTCGGCGGATGCGGCTCGACCCCACCCACGACCACGCCGGCGCGCCCCGCGAGCGGGCGGCGCCGTTCTGGCGTGCGGCAGCTGCTGGAACGCCGGGCGGGGATCCGCCGTGACCGTGCGGGTGCCCCGCCCTGTCCGGGGCCCCCGCACGCGCGGGTCTCAGCGGGAGATCACCTTGCTCGCCGCCACGGACTTGAGGCCCTCCACGCCGAACTCCAGGCCGAAGCCGGACTTCTTGATGCCGCCGAAGGGGATGCGCGGGTCCACCGCGCCGTGCTTGTTGATCCACACTGTGCCGGCCTCGAGGCGCTGGGCCACGGCCATGGCGTTCTCCGTGCTGGAGCTCCACACGGACGCCCCGAGCCCCACGTCCAGCCCGTTGGCCATGGCCACGGCCTCGTCCACGTCCGAGTACTTGACGATGGGCAGCGCCGGACCGAACTGCTCCTGGGTCACCAGCGGGTTGTCGTTGGGCAGGTCCGCGATGATCGTGGTGGGGTAGAAGTACCCGGGCTGATCGGCCACCGGGTCCCCGCCCAGGAGCACGCGACCGCCGCCGCTCTTGGCGTCCTCCACGAGCCCGGCCACGATGTCGTACTGCTGCTTGTTCTGCAGCGGGCCCAGCACGTTCTGCTCCTCGCGGCCGTTGCCCATGGGCATCTGGCGGGCCACGGCCACGAGCGCCTCGCACACGTCCTCGTAGACGTCCTCGTGCACGTACAGCCGCTTGAGCGCCGCGCACGTCTGCCCGGTGTTGATGAACGCGCCCCAGAAAAGGTCCCCGGCAACGGCCTGGGCGTCCACGTCCGGGAGCACGACGCCGGCGTCGTTGCCTCCCAGCTCCAGGGTCAGGCGGGCTAGGCCGTCCGCCGCGGAGCGCATGATCGCCTGGCCGGTCTTGGTGGAGCCGGTGAACATGATCTTGTCCACGTCCTCGTGGGTGGACAGCGCCTTGCCCACCTCCCCGCCGCCGGGAACCACGCGCAGGACGTCAGCGGGCAGCGCCTGGTTGAGCACGTGCACCAGGCCCAGCACGGACAGCGGCGTGTACTCGGAGGGCTTGACCACCACGGTGTTGCCCATGCGCAGCGAGGCCGCGACCTGCCACACGGTGATCATCATGGGCCAGTTCCACGGCCCGATGGCACCCACGACGCCGAGCGGCACGTACTGCATCTCCGCGTACCCGGACTCGTCGTCCACGAGCACCTCGGGCTCCAGCGGGAAGTCCGCGCTGGCGCGCAGCCACCCCACGCAGCCGCCCACCTCGAACGCCGCGTTCGGACCGTTCTTCACGGGCTTGCCCTGCTCGCAGGACAGCAGTTCGGCGAGCGCCTCGGCGTTCGCCTCGACGGCGTCCGCCGCTTTGTGCAGGTACTCGGAGCGCTTGGCGTGACCCAGCCCCGCCCAGTCCGGCTGGGCCGCGCGGGCTGCGGCCACGGCGTCGTCGAGCTCGGCGGTGGTGGACTCGTGGACGGTGCCGACCACCTCACCGGTGGCGGGGTCCAGGATCTCGCGGCCGGACGGATCGGTGATGGCCGAGAGCAGGTCTTGGCAGGTGTTCACAGTGACTCCTCGTGGCGGTGGACGGGCCGCGCGGGTGAGCGTGGCCGACTGGTGCCATTGTGCCGTGGATCACGTCATGGTGCGGCGGGGGAACGGTGTCCGGCAGTCCAGGACAACTGCCGCACACTGAGCGACAACACGGGCGACTGTGACGCACAACACAATGAGGGAAACGATCCGCCCACCCCTGGAGGCCACCGTGTCCCGACCCACCACCCTGGCGAGACGCCACCTGTCCACCACCGCGCTGGTGTTCATGATCATCGCCGCGTCCGCACCGCTCACCGTGCTCGCCGGCGGGGTGCCCACCACGTTCGCGGTCTCCGGGATCCTGGGCGTGCCCGTGAGCTACCTGGCGCTCGGCGTGATCATCATGCTCTTCGCGGTGGGATACGGCGCCATGAGCGGCCACATCCAGAACGCGGGCGCGTTCTACGCCTACATCACCGAAGGGCTCGGCAACCGGCAGGGCGTGGCCGCGGCCATCCTGGCGCTGGTCTCGTACAACATGATGCAGGTGGGGCTCTACGGGCTGTTCGGCTTCTCCCTGGCCACGCTGCTGTCCACGGTCCTGGGTGTGAGCATCCCGTGGTGGGCGGCCGCCCTGCTGGGCTGGGTGGTCGTGGCCGCCCTGGGCGTGAACAGCGTGGACCTCTCCGCCAAGGTGCTCGGTGTCCTGGTGGCCCTGGAGTTCGTGGTGGTCACCGTGGTGTCCGTGCTGGCCCTGGTGAGCGCCCCCGAGGGGATCTCCACAGAGCCGCTGCAGCCCTCCAGCTTCTTCGCCGGCGGCGTGGGCGTCCTGCTGTCCTTCGGCTTCGCGGCGTTCATGGGCTTCGAGTCCGGCGCCATCTACTCGGAGGAGACCAGGAACCCGCGCCGCACGGTCGCCCGCGCCACCTACATCGCGGTGGGCGTCATCGCCGTCTTCTACGCGGTCTCCGCGTGGGCCCTGGCCGTGGGGGTGGGCCCCTCGCAGATCGTGGCCGCCGCCCAGGAGTTCGGCCCGGACCTCGTGTTCGTGTGGCTCGCCGAGCGCAGCCCGGCCCTCGCGACGGTCGCCAACGTCCTCTTCATCACCTCGCTGCTCGCCGCCCTCGTGGCGTTCCACAACGGCGCCGCCCGCTACTTCTTCGCGCTGGGCCGCACGGGCGTGCTCCCCCGCCGGCTGGGAGGGGTGTCCCCGCGCACGGGCGCCCCGGTGGCGGGCTCCGTGGCGCAGTCGGTGGTGGGGCTGGCGGTCATCGTGGTGTTCGCAATTGCGGGCGCAGGCTCCGAGCTCGGCGAGCTGTTCCCCGTGCTCACGCTGTTCACGTGGCTCACGAACGCCGCCGCGTTCGGGCTGGTGTTCCTGCTTGCCGTGACCTCCGTGGCCGTCCTGGCCTGGTTCGCCCGCGACCACCACGGCCACGGGGTCTGGACGCGGATCGTCGCACCGGCCATCTCCGCCGTCGCACTCGTGGCGGTGGCCGTGCTGGTGCTCTCCAACTTCGACCTGCTGATCGGCGCCGAGGGCTTCTCCCCGCTCGTGGTTGTGATGCCCGGAATCATCATCGGCTCCGGCGTGGTGGGCCTGGTGTGGGGCGAGATCCTGCGCCGAACCCGCCCCGAGGTCTACGCCGCCATGGACAACGTGGACCAGATCCCCGAGTCCCAGGAGATCCCGGTGGTCCCCGAGCGGCAGTGACGCCGGCGCACGACGCCGCTCGGCCGGGTTCGCGGGGCACGCCCGGGGTGTGCCGTGCGCCCGTTGAGGACCCCGTCCCCTTGAGTCGTTGCGCAGTGCACGGCGGTGCCGCGCTCCATGACCGCGTGCTCTCCGCCCGCGCTGCGTCCCCGGGCGGTGCTCTCGGCGAGCGGGCGGCGTCGTGAACCGGGGCTCAGGAGGCGGCGAGCACGCGGCGTCGGTACGCGGAAGGCGTCTCCCCGAACTCGGCCTTGAAGATCTTGCTCACGTGCGCCGGGTCCGTCAGGCCGCAGCGCGCGCTGAGTGTGTGGACGGCCTCCCCGCGGTGCACGGGATCGGCGAGCGCCGCGCGCACCGCGGCCAGCCGGGCGGCCCGGATGTGGGAGGCGACCGTGAGGCCCTGGGCGGCGAAACGGCTGTGCAGCTGCCGCACGGACACGTACAGCGCGCGGGCCACGGACCCCGGAGAGAGCTCCGGGTCCGCAAGATGGTCTGCGATGTACGCCGTGGCCTGCTGCACCAGCAGGTCCCCGGCCTGCTCGGCGGCCGGTTCCACGACCTCCGCGGAGAGCACGCTGACCAGCATGTCCAGCGCGGAGCGCACGAGCTTGATGGCGTGGGGGCCGCGCAGCAGGTCCATGTTCTCGGCCAGGTTGCGGAACATGGGCACCGCCACCCGGCCCAGGCCGTCCTCCTGCCCGATGCGCTGGGCGGTCACCAGGTCCAGCTGGGCGGGGATCAGCTGCACCACCGAGCGCGGGAAGGTCATGATCATGCTGCGCTGGGGGCCGTCGAAGACCAGCTCGTACGGGCGGTAGGCCACGTAGAGCCCCAGACTTCCGGGACTCAGCACGCACTCCCGCCCGTCCTGGCGCAGCTGGGCCTCACCCTCCAGCTGGAGACTCAGCTTGAGGTACTCGCCGGCGTCCCGCTCCACCATCTCTGCGGTGCGGACCACGCGGTGGGCGTTGGTGGTCATGTCGAAGAGGTGGACGTCGTCCAGCTCCACCGTGGTGAGGTCCGCACGGAACTCGCCCTCCACCGGAGCGGTGATCTCCAGGGCTGCGAAGGACGCGTTGATGAGCTCGCGCCACTGGGCCATGGTGAGGTCCCGGCGCTGATCGGACGCGGACCCCGGCCGGTCCGGCCGTGCGTGGCCCACCGGCTGTGCCGGCTCGGTGGAATCTCGCATCTGCGCCCCTCTCCCGTTCCGTGGGAACCGCCGCGGTCGTTTCCCGCATGGTACGCGCCGGACACCCACCCGCCCCGGTGTTGCAACGGGGGCTGTGCAGTGCCCCTAGAGTGTTGTCGTACCGCGCCGCCGCCCGCTCACGGGCGCGGCTCCCCGGGCCTGCACCGCTGCGGCCCCGACGTCCGGAGGACCACCATGTACGCCGATCCCACCGACATGAACGCCATCCGCGAGCTGCTCCACGAGATCCTCCGCAACGATCCGGCCCCGCTGCACCTGGGCATCGACCTGGGCGAGATCGAGCAGGGCAAGGTCAGCATGTCCATGACCGTCTCGGACTTCATGGCCAACGGACACGGCATCTGCCACGGCGGATACCTGTTCACCCTCGCGGACACCACGCTCGCGTACTGCTGCGCCACCGCAGGCGCGCCGATCGTCACGCGCAACGCCGAGATCACGTTCACGGCCCCCGCGCACACCGGCCAGACCGTGACGGCCACGGCCACGCGCCGGGTGAGCTTCGGGAGGAACCAGATCTGCGACGTCGTGCTGGAGGCCGACGGCCGTGTGGTGGCCTACTTCACCGGCCAGGGCACCACCCCGCCGGCCCCGAAGACGCAGGTGCAGGCCTGACGCCAAGCCCCTGAACGACGACGGCCCCGCGGCACCCGTACGGGGTGCCGCGGGGATCGTCGTCCGGGACGGACGCGGGAGAGGCCCGGGGCCGTGCGACCGCCCCGCCCGGTCGCGCCGAAGCCGGCCGAGCGGCGTCGTCCCCCGCAGGTCCCGCCCGTGGGGCCCCCGGCAGGGGCCGGAGCGGAGATCAGACCGCGGACCAGCCGCCGTCCGAGGGCAGGACCACGCCGTTGACGTTCACGCCGTCGTCGCTGGCCAGGAAGCAGATGGAGGAGGCCAGGTGCGCCGCGCTGGCCACCCCCGGCATGTTGGCCTGGACGGTGGCCAGGCGGGCGCCGCCGAACTGGGAGGCGTCGCTGGGGATCTTGATGCCCGTTGCCACGCCACCGGGGGCCACCGCGTTGAAGCGCAGACCGGAGGTGGCGTACATGAACGCCGAGCTGCGGGTCATGCCGACCACGGCGTGCTTGGACGCGGTGTAGGCGATACCCGCGGCGGAACCGCGCAGCCCCGCCTCGGAGGTCAGGTTGACCACGCTGCCGCGGCCGGCCTCGAGCATGAGCGGGACCACCGCGCGGGTCAGGCGCATCATGGCCTCGACGTTCACCGCGAACACGCGCTGCCACGTGGCGTCCGTGACCTCGTGCACCGGGGCGAAGTTGTCCATGATCCCGGCGTTGTTCACCAGGGCGTCGATCCGGCCGTCGCATGCGGCCACGACCTTCTGGGCGGCGTCCTCCTCGGTGAGGTTCGCCGTGACGGGCACCAGGTTCTCCCCGAGCTCCTGCGCGAGGCTCGTCAGGCCATCCTCCGCGAGGTCAACGGCGACCACGCGGCCACCCTCGGCCACCACGCGCATGGCCACGGCACGGCCGATGCCCGATGCCGCTCCGGTCACCACCACGGTCTGGCCGGCGAAGCGCTCTGGGGTGGCCTTCTCCACCCACTCGGCGTTGAGCATCTGGGGCATGGCGGGATTCTCGGACATCACGATCTCCTTCGATCAGCACATCGGCGAACAGTGGGGTGGTTCAGACGGAGTCCGTGCGGTGCACGATCCTCCCGTCGCACACGGTCAGCTCCGCGGTGACGTCCTTGAGCTCCTGGACGTCCACCTCGAAGGGATGACGGTCCAACAGCACCAAGTCTCCCAGGAAGCCCTCCGCAATACAGCCCACCCTGTGCTCCTCGAACGAGGCCTTGGCCGCTTCCACGGTGTACGCGTCCAGGGCCTCGGCCACCGTGATGTTCTGGGCGGTGTCCGTGACCTGCCCGGACACGGACGTGCGGGTCACGCACGCGTAGATGCCGAACCACGGGTTGGCCGTGGTCACAGGGAAGTCCGAATTGCTCGGTGCCGTGATCCCGCGGTCCAGGAACGTGCGCATGGGGTACGTCCGCTCCATCCGCTCCGGCCCGAGGTTCGTGAAGTAGGAGTCCCCGAGCTCGTGGAGGAACGCCGTGGAGGACGCCGCGACGATCCGGCCCTCCACCAGTCGGCGCAGGTCCTCCTCCGTGGGCAGCGCGCAGTGCTCCACCCGGTGGCGACGCCGCGTGACCGCCTTCTCGTAGGCCGCCTCGGGGTCCGCGGTCTCGGCGGCAACCTCATGCCCCGCTCCCTCGATGAGGTCCAGGGCCTGCTCCACGGCGCGCTCCCCGATCCCGTGGATGGCCAGCCGCAGCCCGTTGCGCAGCGCCTGGGCGGCCATGGGGGCGATGTCCGGGGTGTCGTAGTAAAGGATGCCGCGGGAGTCGGTGCCCTCGAACGGCTCCTCCACTGCGGCGGTCCGGCCACCCACGGAGCCGTCCAGGATGAACTTCATGCCCTGGATCCGCACCAGGTCGTCCCCCAACCCGCTGCGGATCCCGGTGCCGATCACCTCGTCGTAGCTTCCGTGGAAGTCACCGAGCTTCAGCGCGAAGTACCACGGCCGGAACCGTGTGGTGAGCTCGCCGTCGTCCTTCAGACGCAGGTAGGTGCCCATCTCCAGGGGCCCGGTGCTCATGTCGTGCACCGTGGTGAGCCCCCATGCCGCGAAGTCCTGCTGGGCCACGCGCATGCCGTCCAGCAGCTCCTCCGCCCCGCTCACCGGCAGGTCCGCGAGCGACATTGCGGTCTCCTGGAGCAGCCCGGTGGGCTCCCCGTTCTCGTCCCGCACGATGCACCCGCCGGAGGGGTCCGGGGTGTCCCGCGTGATGCCCATGCGCTCCAGCGCCGCGGTGTTCACGAGCGCCATGTGAGCGCACGTGCGCTTGAGGTACACCGGGTGCTCCGGGGCGGCCTCGTCCAGGTCCGCGCGGGTGGGCCCGCCGCCGTCCATCCGGTGCTCGTCGTAGCCCCAGCCGATCACCCACTCCCCCGCCTCGGTATCCTGGGCCGCCTCACGGATCGCCGTGACGACGTCGCCCGCTCGCGGTGTGGCGGACGGCCGGCAGTCCGCGTTCAGCGCCAGCCGCGCGTACAGCCCCGGGTGCCCGTGCGTCTCGATGAGCCCCGGCATGAGGTACCGCCCGCCCGCGTCCACCACCGGCGCATCCGGTGCCGTGCGGCGTCGTGCCTCGTCCGAGTCCCCCACGAAGGTGATGACACCGTCCTGGACCACCACCGACTGCGGCTCGGGACGGTACTGCCCCGCGGGTCGGTGCACCACGGCGTTGAGCACGGTGAGGCTGCGGGCGTGCTGTTCTGTCATGTCTGATTCCTCGTTTCCACCGGGGTCACCGGTTCAGCAGGTCTCCGGAGATCTGGTCCACGCTCTGCTCCTCGTCCCGGCGGATGAGCCGGCGGGCTCCGATCGAGGACGCCAGGGAGATGACACCCAGCACCATCAGCAGCAGGGCCGGGCCCGTGGAGCCGCCGCCCGTGACCCCGAGGATCCACGCGGCCAGCGCGGGCATGAACCCGGCGATCACGCCCGCGAAGTTGGCGCACATGGCGATCGCGGAGTAGCGGACCGTGACCGGGAACAGCTGGGTGAGCATCGTGCCCACCGGGGCGTACGGGATGGAGGCGAAGCCGATGCCCAGGATCATCGCGGCGGTGATCCACACGACGTCGCGCGTGTCCACGAGCCAGAAGATGGGGAACGCGAGCACCGTGGCCAGTGCGTAGCCCAGGACCACGACGATGGATGGAGAGGTCCGGTCGGCCAGCTTGCCCGCGACGGTCATGGTGACCAGCTGGGCCACCGCACCCCACGTGATGGCCGTGAGGATCACGGGCGAGGGCAACCCCAGCTCGCCCGTCACGTAGCTGATCATGAACGTGGTGAGTACGAAGAACCCGGCGTTGCCGAAGAGGTACGTGCCCACGCCCAGGATCAGTCGGCCGGGCACGGTCCGCAGGATCTCGACGGCGGGCAGCCCCTCCTTCTCCTGGGGAGCCGCCGCGCGGGCGGCCTGGGCGTCCTTGTAGTCGTCGGTCTCGTCCACACGCAGCCGGATCCACACGCCCACGACCACCAGCAGGATGGAGATGAGGTACGGGATGCGCCAGGCGCCCTCCAGGAACGACTCCCCGGAGACGGCCACCACGGCGGCCACGATCATCGAGGACAGGATGGTGCCGGTGGGAGAACCCAGCTGCACCACCGATCCGTAGAACCCGCGCTTGCCCTCGGGTGCGTTCTCCACGGCCATCAGGGTGGCACCGCCCCACTCGCCGCCCGCGGCCATGCCCTGCACGCACCGCAGGATGGCCAGCAGGATGGGCGCCACGATGCCGGCGGTCTCGAACGTGGGCAGCACCCCGATCAGGGTGGAGGAGACACCCATGGCCACGATCGTGATCGTGAGGATGGTGCGTCGGCCCAGCCGGTCCCCGAAGTGCCCCGCGAGCAGCGCTCCGATGGGCCGTGCGATGAAGCCCACCCCGAACAGCAGGAAGGACTGGATCACCGCGAGGGCGGGATCGTCCCCGCCGAAGAACAGCGGCGCGAACACGATGGAGGAGGTGGTGCCGAACAGGAAGAAGTCGTACCACTCGAGGGAGGTGCCCACGTACGCGCCGATCAGCGCGCGGCGGGCCTTGCGGGGGTCGTGCTTCCGGGCGGTCTGACCGCCCTGCGTGTGGTCCGCGGGACCACCGTGCGTGTGGGACATGGGCACCTCTGGATCGGGGAGGGAAGACCGGCCCGCGGGGTCGCGGGGTCTTCCCAGCAACTATGTGACCCAGCTCGCAGAGCGTCAAATGGTCCACGCACCGCCGCGCACGACGCCGCTCGGGCCGTCCGCGACAGCTCCCGCCCGTGTGCGCCCTGCGTGGCTCGGCCAGGCGGCGTCGTGCCCGGCACCGGCGCCCTGTGGTGCCGCCAGTCGTCGGGGACGAACGGCGCCGCATGTGTCACTTCATCCGGTGGGCTCGAGACGGTTGTGGCGCCGCGCCCCGAGTGGTCGACTGGCACCATGAGTGAAAACAGCATCTGGGAAGCCCTGCAGACCGCCCGCGACAAGGCCAAGGAGCGTGAGGACGAGGAGAAGCAGCGCGTCGAGGACGCGGACAACCACGAGCAGCAGCGCGCGGCGAGTTCTCGCGTGGCCGCCCGCCAGGCCGTCCGGGAGACCCTGGACGACATCCTCGCCGAGCGGGAGGACTGAGCCGTGGCGGGCAGACACACCGCGGACGGGGGCCAGACCGCCAAGGAGCGGACCGTGGGGATGACTCCAGAGCAGGAGCAGGAGTACCTCACGGACGACCGCACCCAGCCACAGCCCGCAGACGGCGGGATCGGCGCCATGACGGACATGCAGGGCCGGGAGCCGGACACCGGCAACTAGCCCCGCAGCGACCCCACGAACCCCCACAGCGTCTGCGCCGCCTCCGTGAGGTGGTGCGCGAAGCCCTCCAGGTCCTCGCTGGTGTCCCTGCGGTAGTTCACGCAGAACTCGTAGCTGTCCGCGCACGTGGTGTAGGTGACGCCGAAGCCCTCGGGTGTGGTGGGGGCGAACGCGTAGCGCACGATCCGGTCCGGCCCGCCGATGGACGTGGTCGAGAGGAAGTCGCGGCGCACCGCCGCGAGCGCCGGGGACTCGAAGAACGCGGAGGTCTCACCGGTGCGCTCGGCCATCATGGCAAGCCCCAGCAGGTGCCGGTCCACCCCGTGGGCGCTCTTGCACGCCTTGACCCAGCCGCGGTGGGCGTCCAGCGCCGCGCGGAAGAGGTCCTCGGTGGCGGTGCCCTCGTGCAGGGCCCGGACGAACGCGGCGGCCTCGGGGGTGACGGGGCGCAGGCACTCGGTGCGCCCGGCCTGGTATTCCCGCATGTCCACGGCCTCGTAGACCCCGCGCACCCGCCCGTACGTGGCGTGCTGGGCGAGCAGCATGATGAGCTGCTGGGCGGCGTCGTCGCTGATCCGGAACGGCAGCTCCGCGCGGTGCGGGCGCGGCACCATTACGCGGTGCACGCCCAGCAGCGCGGCCTCGCTGCGGTAGCTGGCGACCGCCGCCACGAGATCCTCCCGCAGCCCCGGGGCGATGTCCCACGTGAGGGCCTCCGGTGACGGTGCGTCCGGCAGGTGCGCCTCGTCCGGGACCGCGACGTCCTGCAGCTCCCCGGCGACCGCCAGGATCGTGGCGCCGTCCACGGTGCTGTGCTCCACGAGCATCGCGAGCCACTCGTCCTCCAGGCACACCTCGTACGTGATGGGCTTGTACGCCCACGCGTGCCCCACCTCGAACGCCGAGCGCTCCAGGTGCTCCACGACCTCCGCGCGCGCCTCCACCAGGTTGACCACGAACAGCATGCGCGTGATGCGCTCGTAGACCTCCGCGTTGTGCGCGTCCGCGGTCAGCCGCTCCAGCAACGGCGCCGCCGTCCCGCTGCCCAGGTAGGACAGCGCCCCGAACGGCAGCTCGGTCTCGCGCGGCTCGTCCCGTTCGAGCACTCCCCGCAGCCCCTGCGCCACGGTCCGCAGCGGCACCGGCTGACAGCCCTCAGTGGCAATCGGCAGCGCGTACAGCCGCCCGCGGTGGATCACACCGATCTCCGGGACCTCCACCGCGCCGCCGGACGACGACGCCGCGCGGCCCGGTCTGCGGATCTCGTCCCGTTCCGGGAGGGGATGGCGGACTCCCCCGGCCAGGCACTCCCACTGCTCCATGCTCAGGGGGTTGCCGCGCGGGTCCACCTGCTGGGGAGTCTCCCCGCGCACCTGCCGCAGGTGCACCGCGGCCGCGCGGTACACGAGCTCCGCGGCCCGCCCCACACCGGGTGCACCGTAGTCCCCCGCGATCTGGAAGCCCACGCTGGTGGTCAGCGGCAACGGGGTGCGGACTGTGAGGTAGCCGTCCAGCCACTCCCGCGAGAGCCAGCTGCGCCCCTCGGCGTCCTCCGCGCGGGCGAACTCCTCCAGGGCGGTCTGCAGCCGCGGGCCCTCCTGGGATGCGAAGCGCTCGACCTCCCGTTGGGCACACTCCAGGGTCTCCCGGTCCACCAGCGGCTCGGCCGCCGTGAGGAACCGGGACAGCGTCTCGTCCAGCGGTGGCACGGGCAGGGTCTTCGCGCTCATGGGGTCCTTTCGGCGGTGCGGCAGGAGTGGGCCAGGGGCGTGTCCACGCACCACGCGCGCAGCAGGGCGTGGATGTGGCGGTCGTAGGCGGCGTCGGCGTCCTCCCCGTCCGCCACGCCGGGATGGTGCATCTCGATGGCGATCCAGCCGTGGATTCCCGCCCGCACGGACGCCCCGATGTGGGTGACCGGGACCGGGTGGAGGGTGCCCTCGTCGATCCCTGCGCGGATCAGCCGGTACATCAGGCGCGTGGAGGCCTCCGCGAACTCGACGCGCTCCGCGTCCCCCACCATGGGTGTGCCCAGCCAGGGGCGGCCGCGGCCCAGGATCACCTTGTACAGCTCGGGCTTCGCGAGCACCCAGCGGCGGCTCTCCCGCGCCAGGGCGCACAGGTCCTCGAGGGGCCGCCCGGTGGTGAGTGCTCCCTCCTGCGCCCGCAGGTAGTCGGCGAGGGCCTCACGGCGCACCTCGGCGATCAGCGCGTCACGGCTGCCGAACATGGTGTAGATGGCGGTGGTGGAGCATCCGTGCTTGGCCGCCAGCGGCCGGAGGGACACGGACTCCACGCCACCGGACAGGATCTGCTCGGCGGCGTCCCGGATCAGGGCTCGGCGGGTGGTCTCATCGAATTTGCGGGGGCGCGCCACGCTCGCAATGCTACTGGTCAGGCGGGGGTGCGGGAGTTCGGTGACGGACCGGGGCACACCGCCCCGACCACGACGCCGTAGGCCGGCTCACCTGCCGATTCGCGCCGGTACGGGTCAGGAGCCGGAACGCGCCTGCCGGTTGCGGCGGATGCGCTTGAGCACCCACCAGATCACCAGTACGAGGACGACGACCACCACGATGCGCGAGAACACGCTCGCGTACTGCTCCGCGATGTGCCAGTTCTCGCCCAGGTAGAACCCGGCCAGCACGAAGACGGTGTTCCAGATCAAGGACCCCAGACCGCTGAGCAGCACGAAGAGTCCGAACGGCATGCGCTCGATGCCCGCCGGGATGGAGATCAGTGACCGGAAGATGGGGATCATCCGCCCGAAGAACACCGCCTTGCGGCCGTGGCGCTCGAACCACGCCTCGGTGCGGTCCAGGTCGTAGAGGTCCACCAGGGGCATCTTGTCCACCACGATCCGCAGCCGGCGGCGCCCCAGCGCGATGCCGATCCAGTACAGCGCGATGGCGCCCACGATCGAACCCAGGGTGGTCCAGAAGATGGCGCTCGCCACGCTGAATCCGCCCTGGCTCGCGGTGAAACCGGCCAGCGGGAGGATCACCTCGGACGGCAGGGGCGGGAAGAGGTTCTCCAGCGCCACCAGGAAGCCGGCGCCGGGGGCACCGATCGCGTTCATCACGTCCACCACCCACGCCGCAACGCCGGTGAGTTGGGAACCGCTCTCGGCGGTGGCGGCCAGGATGGCAGGCAAGGACATGAAGGTGTTCTCCGCACGTGGTCGTCAGGGGTGGGGCCCATCCTACGGGTGCGGGCTCGGAGCCGGCTTGGAGGTTCCGGGGCGTTGCACGGTTGAATGGTTGCATGCGCCTGTGGACACTTCACCCCTCCCTGCTGGATCGACGCGCCCTCGTGGCGGACTGGCGGGAGGGTCTGCTGGCCCAGAAGGTGCTCCTGGGGCAGACCACGGGCTACACCCGCCACCCGCAGCTGCAGCGCTTCCGCGCCACGAGTGATCCGGTGGGCTTCGTGGCGGCCTACCTGCACGGCGTCGCGGACGAGGCGGACCACCGCGGCTACAGCTTCGACCGCTCCCGCGTGGCGCGCCCCCGGGACACCGAGTCCCGGTCCATCACGGTCACCACGGGCCAGCTGCGCTACGAGTTCGAGTTCCTGCTGCAGAAGGTCCTCGCCCGGGACCCGCAGTGGGCCCGCACCGCCCTGGACGGCACGGATCCCGACGCCGCCCCCGCCCACCCGCTGTTCGCGGTGGTTCCCGGGGAGGTTGCCGAGTGGGAGCGGGTCAAGCCGTGAACGGAGCGTCGGGGCAGGGAGCCGCGCGGCGGCGTCGCCGGATCTCACGGTGGCTCGCGATCACGGCGAGCGTGCTGGCCGGGCTGCTCGCGCTGGCCGTGGTGGGCCTGCTGATCTGGAGCGGAACGGGTGTGATGGCGGCCGAGCCCGGGCCGTGGCAGGGCGTGCTGGACGATCCCGCAATCAGCGTGGCGCAGGAGGACGACGCCGTGGTGCTGCGCCCCGCGCACCACACCGGCCCGGAGCGCGGGATGGTGTTCTACCCCGGGGCCAAGGTGGAGCCGGAGGCCTATGCGGCGCGGCTGTCCGGGCTGGTGGTCGAGGACGGGATGACCGTGGTGATCGCGGACCCGTGGCTGCACCTGGCCCTGTTCGACCGGCGTGATCCGAGCACGTTCACCGACCACGCGCCGGAGGTCGAGGAGTGGTTCGTGAGCGGTCACTCGATGGGCGGGGTGCGGGCGTGCCAGGTGGCCCCGGAGTCCGAGGGGCTGCTGCTGCTCGGCTCCTACTGCGCCACGGACCTCTCGGGGACGCAGCTGCCGGTGCTCAGCATCGGCGGCGAACAGGATGGACTGTCCACGCCGGAGAAGATCTCCGGGGCGCGGGACATGCTGCCAGCGAGCGCCACCATGGTGCAGGTGCCGGGGGCCAGCCACGCGAGCTTCGGGGACTACAGCCCGCAGGCCGGGGACGGCACGGCGAGCATCTCCGACGAGGAGATGACCGCACGGGTGACCGGTCTGGTGCACGAGGAGCTGCTGGGCGCAGAAAGCTGAGGCACGGCGCTCCGACCGTGCGAGCGATTTCCTCGACCTTCTAATTGTTGACGCGTCATCACGGGCTGTGGGACACTGGACATGCCCATTGCCGCACGACCGACATGGACAAGGACACTCCCATGAGCACGCCCGCCGCCGCCCGAACTGTCAGCACCCCGACCCGCGGAGGCCGCTCGTGGCTCTCCCTGATCCCCTTCGTCCTGCTCGTCGCGGCGGTCGCCGCCCTCGGCGGACTGGCTTCCTCCAACGCCCAGGAGGTCTACGGGAACCTGGAGCTGCCGTTCTTCGCCCCGCCCGCGTGGCTGTCCGGGCCCGCCTGGGCCGTGTTCTACACGCTCATCACCGTGGCCGGTTGGCTGGCGTTCCGCGCCCGCGGCTTCTCCTTCCCCCTCTACCTGTGGGGCGTCCAGCTGGTGCTCAACGCCCTGTGGACCCCGCTGTTCTTCGGCGCGGAGATGTACTGGCTCGCGTTCGTGGACATCGCCGCCCTGTGGGTGGCCGTGGTGTGGTGCGTGGCCGCGTTCTGGAAGGTCAGCCGCCTGGCCTCGGGGCTCATGGTCCCGTACCTCGGGTGGGTCACGTTCGCCGCGGCCCTGAACCTGGGGATCGCGCTGCTCAACTGACGCCCCGGACCACGCGTCCGCGGTCCACTGGCGCCCGGCTCCGCACAGTGCGAGTCTGGTGCCCGTGCCCACCGATGACCCCGCCACCGCCGAGCGGTGCCCCGCCGTGCCCACGAGGGACGCGCGCTCCGACGCCGCGAGCGACGTCGGCGAGGTGGACCTCGCCCTGAGCTACCGCGCGCCCCTGGACCTGCACAGTCTGTTCGTGTGGTTTGCGGTGCATGCCGTCGAGGGCATGGAGATCGGGACGGCCACCTCGTACTCCCGGACCCTGCGGCTGCCGGGCGGCCCCGCGTGGCTGCGGGTCTACCGGCAGGGGGCGGACGAGCTGCGGTTGCGCGCCCGGCTCACGGACCTCGCGGATCTGCCCGCCCTGATCGCCCGGGTCCGGAGGCTCTTCGACCTGGATGCCGACCCCCTCGCTGTGGACGCAGCGCTCTCCCGACTACCCGCCTTGCGACCGCTCGTCGCGGCCCGGCCGGGGCTGCGCGTCGTCGGCTCCGTGGACGCGGAGGAGACGCTGTTCCGCACCCTGATCGGCCAGCAGATCTCCCTGGCCGCCGCGCGCACCATGCTCGCCGCCCGCACACGGGAAATGGGCGAACCCGCCCCCGACTTCGCCCCGGGGCTGAGCCACATGTTCCCCACGGCGGCGGCGATCGCGGAGCACGGCGAGCGCTTCCTGCGCGGCCCCGCGGCCAGGGTGCGCGCGGTGCTCGGGGCCGCACGCGCCGTCGCCTCCGGGGAGCTCAGCCTGTCCCCCGGGGACGACGCCGCCCAGCAGCGTGCCGCCCTGATCGCCCTTCCCGGGGTGGGGCCGTGGACCGCGGACCACGTGCGCATGCGGGTCACCGGGGACCCGGACGTGTTCCTGGTGGACGACGGCGCCATGCGGGCCGGTGCCCAGCGGATCGGCCTGCCCGGGGACAGGAAGGCGCTGACCGCGTGGGCGCAGGACGCCGCCCCGTGGCGCAGCTACGCCACCACCCACCTGTGGGGTCCGCTGACCCCACCCGCCACCTTCGACGAGAGCGAGCAGCCATGACCCACACCGTGGAGACCATCGACACCCCGGACGGCCCCTTCACCGCCGTGGCCGGACAGGACGGGGCGGTGATCGCCTCGGGGTGGACCGCGTCCCCCGAGGAGGCGCTCGCCCGGGTGCGCGTGCAGTGGCGCCCGGACGACGTGCGCACCGGAACCGTGGCGGCGATGGACGCGGTGCGGGCCTACTACGAGGGGGAGCACGACCCGGTCACGGCCGTGCCCGTGGACCTGCACGGCACGGACGGGCAGCTCGCGGGGTGGGAGCAGCTGCGGCGGATCAAGCCCGGTGACCCGCTGACGTACACGGAGTTCGCGGACGCCCTGGGCTCCCCGCGGGCGGTGCGGGCTGCGGCGTCGGTGTGCGCCCGCAATCCCGTGGCGCTGTTCGTGCCGTGCCACCGGGTGCTGCGCGCGGACGGCTCCCTGGGCGGCTTCGCGTGGGGTGAGGACGTGAAGCGGAGCCTGCTGGATCGGGAAGCTGCGGCGCGGAGGCACTGAGCCCGCGGGCCAACTGAGCCCGGCGTGTGGCCGGACGGCCGGGGTGCCGGGAATGTTCGGGACACAGCGGGGGCGCGTCCGCCCCGGGGCGCCCGGCCCCCACGCACACGGCACGCGCGACGCCGCTCTCGGCCGACAGCGCCCCACCCCGGTCCCCGCCGCACCGCCGTGCAGCGTGGGGCGCCGTCCGATCAGCCTGGGAGCGCCCGCGGCACTGCCGGGCCGCGTGAGGGCCACAGTACGCCATCCCGCGCCGCCCCCGGAGGTCTCCCGGCGGCGTGACAGACTGGCCCGGTGGAACGGGTGAGTGCGGCGCAGGCCATGACGTGCAGCGTCGTCATCCCCGTGCGCAACGACGCCGCGTACCTCGAGCGCTGCGTGCGGGCCCTGCGGGAGCAGACCCGCGTGCCGGACGAGATCGTGGTGGTGGACAACGCCTCCTCGGACCACCTGGCAGAGGTGCTGGCGCGGTACCCGGAGGTGCGGTGCGTGCGGGAGCCGGAGCCCGGCGTCGCCCACGCGGCCGCCGCCGGGTACGATGCCGCGCGCGGTGACCTGATCCTGCGCTGCGACGCGGACAGCCTGCCCGCTCCGGGGTGGGTAGAGCGGCACGCCACCACGCTGACGCGCGCGCTGGCCCGGCCGCACGGCGCGGACGTGGTGGCGGTCTCCGGGATCGCGCGCTTCGGCCCACGGTTCCCCGCGGCCGGACGGGTCATGGGCGCGGCCTACATCACGGCCTACCGGCTGGTGGCCGGGACCGCTCTGGGGCACTGGGCGCTGTGGGGCTCCAACATGGCGTTCACGCGGTCCTGGTGGCGGCGGGTGTCCTCCACGGTGCACCGCGACGCGCACGTGCACGACGACTTCGACCTCAGCTTCCGCGTGCGGCCCCACGAGCGGGTGGTCATGGACCCGGGCAGTGCCGCCGTGGTCTCGTGGCGGGCGGTGGTCTCACCGCCGCGGATCCGCCGGCAGCTGCGCATGGCCGCGGCCACCCTGCGCGCCAACTGGCGCACCGAGCGGCCGTGGATGCGGATCCGCGCTCGCCTGGCCCACCGGGGAGCCCGCCCGTGACGCCTCGTTCCTCGCCGCGAACCACCTCCCCGCACAACCCCCGGCAGAACGACGCCGCACGGTCGCCCGGGCGCGCCCGTCCCTCGGGAGTGCCGCCTCGCCGGGGCTCGAACCCGGGCTGCGAGCAGGACGGAGCGAAAACGACGTCGTCCTCGGCGCGAGCGGACACAGGCGTTCCGGCCGAAACCGGGGGCACCCTCGCCCGGCGCACGGGGTGGTTGCGCCGAGCGGGTGCGGTGGCGGCGTCGGCCACGTGCTTCACGGCGATCGTGGTGGCCCTGGTCTACGCCCTGGACGCCCGCTGGGTGGACACCGCCGTGCTCATGCTGGCTGGGCTGGGGCAGGTGATCGCGTTCCTGTGGTTCCGCGCGCCGTGGCCGCGGGCGGTGTGCTCCCTGATCCTGCTCACGGCGGCGGTGAGCGCGGCGCAGCAGCTCTACAACCGGATCTGGTGGTGGGACATCCTGATCCACTTCCTCGCGGTCCATGCACTGGTGTGGATGCTCTGGAACCGGGTGCTTCGAGGCAGCGCGCAGCTGCGGAACCGGATGCGGGACGCGCGCCGGGAACCGTACCTGCTGTGCGCGCTGGCCGGGCTGTTCCTCGCCACGGTGTGGGAGGTCATGGAGCTGCTGGGGTTCCTGTTCGTGACCCCGGAGATCCACATCCCGCCGCTGGACACCCTCCTCGACGTGATCGTGGGGGTGCTCGGCGCCGCACTGGTGGGGCGGCACAGGACGCCGCGGTAAGGGCTGTGGCGGCAGGGCAGCGTGAGGGAACCCTCCGAGGAGCCTGCCAGCTGCCCGGCCCGCGGGCCCGCCCGAGCCCACCGGTCGTGGCGCGCCACGGCCGGTGACCCGCGCGATTACTTGCGCCGACCCCGCAGGGCGCCGGTGGACCACAGCGCCGCGGCGATGAGGACGGGCTGGAAGAACAGGCGTACGAAGCGCTTGGTGTCCGTGTCCAGTCCGAAGCCGTCCCGGTGGTGGATCCACTGGGCCAGGTTGCCGGGGAACACCGCGGCAAAGAAGCCGGCGGCGACCAGCCCGACCGTGCGGCGTCGTGACCGGGCGGCGATCAGGGAGGCGCCCAGCGCAATCTCCACCACGCCGGACGCGAGGACGGTGACGTCCGTGTCCAGGGGCACGAAGTTCGGGACCTGGGCCTGGAACTCGTCACGGGCGAAGGTCAGGTGACTGACGCCGGCGAAGGCCAGGAAGCCGCCGAGGGCCGTGCGGACGATGTGGCGGGCGGGGGAGAGCGGGGCGGGGTTCTTCGAGCGTGTGCCGCGGCGCAAATTTCGACGGGAGGTGTGCAGAACATTCATGACGACTCCTTCGTGCTGGCGAACCTGGCGAGTCTCGACCCCCCAAGTGCCGAGACCCGCCACAACCATGGCCGCGCGCAGACGCTGGTGACCCAGAGCCCACGCCAGCGGTCCCTGGCCGCCCGGATGTGCAGCCTGGGGGATCGGCTGCTGCGGTGAGCGGTCTTGACAGAGCATAGTTGTGTGCGTTTTTGTTGTCCACAACTCAATTGCTGGGGCAGTCTGATGGGGTTTCGCTCGACGCTGACCGGAAATGGCGTGTCCCTTGCAGTTGACCCCTCTGGAACGAGGACACAGTTTCACGGTCAGGTTCAGCAGCTATTGAGGGGCTTACCCCCGCAGGCGCGGGGAGAACATCACCTCCGCTCTCCGTCGTCCTGACGCGGAAGGCTCATCGCCGCAGGCGCGGGGAGCACCTCGCCCCATTACCTTGTGAGTGCCTCCGATGGTCGGGGGTCTGATCGCTCGGCCGGGTATGGCTTTGTTGCCCTGCCGTTGATGGTCCTGGGCTGGGCAGTCTCCTCCTCGCTGCACACCGTGGGGTTGCCGTTACTCGCTCTGGAACATGCCCTGCTGAACCCGGGTGCCAGCCGCGGCAGGCAGGGCCTGATACACCACAGCGACCGGGGTAGCCAGTACGTCAGTCTGGCTTACTGGGATGCGCTGATCGCCGCCGGCGTGAGCGCCTCGGTAGGCACCGTCGGGGATTCCTACGACAACGCCTTGGCCGAGACGGTCAACGGACCCTACGAAGCCGAACTCATCCACGCGAAACGGGTCTGGGAGTCCACCGAGGCGGTGGAACTGGCCACGATGGGCTGGGTCCACTGGTGGAACACGACCCGGTTGCACGAGGCCCTCGGGTACACCACTCCGGTCGAGACGGAAACGGCCTACACTCACGATCACGACGCAGCACCTGTTGCGTTATAACCACGGAACAAAACCCAGGGCGCTTCAGAGCCTGATTGATCGGGTCCGATCCCGAGAGGCCACCGGGGCGGTAGTCCCGCTTCACCCATTCGACACCGGTCCGGGCAGGCTCACGCTGGTAGAGCTGTCTGACCCGCGCACCCTCCCGCCCGCGAAGCTGCTGCATGGTCAGAGCGGATGCGTCCTCACCAGGAAACCGGTATTCGTACATTCGCCGTGCGATGGACAATCTTTGCCGCTGATTGGCAAATGCCCTCGCCGGAGCCTCCAGGAGTCGGCTCGACCGGGCTAAGGGCCAACCAGCCGCATACCATCGAACACCACTCGTGAAGTTTCCACACCTCTCTGACCTGCGAAAACGCTTCTAGTCCGGTAGGGCTAGATCCCTAAGGATTGGGCATTTTTGTCCATGCCCCGCGCAACCCAGGTGCTCAACAGTCCTCGTGGACCGTCAGCCCCCTCCCGACTTCGACCAAGGAGAGCGCCAAGAAGCAGCGCTCGCAGACCACGGCCTGGGAGTTCAAGCACTCACACCCCCGACACTCGGGGCACTTCCAGTCCCCACAGGTGGCGCACTGCCCGGATGAGGTGTCCGCCGCGAAGCACTCCCCGCACGCGGCACACTCCACACGCCCGTCCGAACTCAGGCGGCTACGACGGTCGCGGCGTGTGGACGTCGCGACGGCGATCACGAGGCCCTCGTGGAGTGCGACGTCGATCCGGACGTCCGTGTCGGCCCAGCCCGTCGAGTAGCGGATGCCTTCTCCGCCGACGAGGGTGTGATGACCGTCTGTCAGGGCCCGTTCCGCTGCCGTCGCGAGGGAAGGCTGCGTGATCCGCTTGCCCGGGGTGTAGGGCTTGCCGTTCGAGTCGGCGTACCAGATGCGTCCCTCGACATCAGCCAGCATGACCAGCCGCTCCCCCGGCAGGTTGAGGGCAGAGATGCAACAGGTGGTCGCGGACGCTTCCGTCAAGGCCACCATCCGACAGAGACCGGCTGCGGTCACGCCTGCACCGAGGTGTTCTTGCACTACTGCGTCGGGGACAAGCAATGTGGCGGCGAAATCGTTGACGATCTTCTCCTCCACCATCCGCGCCTTGTCCCCCAAGGTCGGGAGCACCCGGTATTGCCAGTCCTCGTCGCCGTAGAGAAGGTGGTGCCCTACCTCGTGCAGGGCGGTGAAATTGTTGCGCTTTTCGTTCCCGAGACGACGCAGGGTGATCGTAGGCGGCTCGCTATCGCCGTCGTAGACGCCACCCAAGTCGCAAGCGCCCTTCGGGCGCTCGTGGGTCCAGCGGACCTCTACGTCGGGCACGAGCGCGAGCGCACCTTGTGGATCGGTGCTGGCGAGTGCCGCTACGTGCGGATACGAGGCGCTCAGTACCTCGCGCAGGTGAGTGCTTGCCTGTGAGACCAGTGTCTGGCTGGACCACTCGGCGGCGCTACGCCCGTCCGGGAGTGACATCTCACCGTGTCTCTTCCAAGAGTTGCTTCAGCGCGAACTGTACGCGCGCCTGGGCGGCTTCGGAAGGCTCAGCGTGCGTAACCTGCCGAGCAGCCTGAAGCGAGCGCTCCCACAGGGAGGTTCGAGCCCGCTGCTCCGTCCCCCCCATCTGCCCCATCAAGGTCACCACATCGTGCTTGTAGGTCGGCAGGGCGATCACTTGGGCACCGTCGTCCGCGACCGGGGTGAGTACGTCTTCTGGCCCAAGGTCCGGAGGCAGTAGGCCCAGCACGGTGTCGACCTCCTCCTGCGTCGGTACTTTCACCCCACGGACGAGTGCTGAGGCACGCCCCGGCTTGACGGCCCAGACCTCCGCGAGGTGCTCAACATCAAGGCCGCGCTCTTCGAGCAACTCTTGGCTGAAGACACCAACCCCGGGTCTGGCGCTTGGCCAAGCCCAGTCCCCGAGGTCCCATGCCTGCCAGCACACCGCCTCGAACGCGGCCTCGGCCTCAGGGCTCTCGATCGAAGGGCACCATGAGACCTCGGCTCCTGTCTCGCCCTCAGTCACCGCCCAACGGATCTCGCGCGTCGTGCGGTCATCCAAGACACGGCCCAGCCGCCGATCAAGGGCTGCCATGGAGAGCCCGAACTCGGCATCGGGCCAGCCGACCATGCTGCCGAGGCCCGGGATGTCGACCGTGAAGGCGGGTGCCGCCGCGTCGCCTGAGGGGTTTGTCAGAGGCCATGCAAGGATGTGCATCTGCCTGGTGGCTGCGACGAGCACGAGTCCTCGGTCCTGACCGTCCGCGCTCACCACCCACGCATCTCCTACGCCCGGACGCGGCTCACCGCCCGTTGCGGGCAACCGCAACGGGGAACCCAAAGCATCCATCAACATCAGAAGTTCTTCCGTCCAAGCCTGAGCGTCGCTGCCCAGAACGACCCCAGTGCGCCAGCTTCGTCTTCGGGCAACCTTCCAAGGTAGCGGCAGAGGGCCTCATCGGCCAAAGCCGACCGGGGCACAGGGCGCTGGTTCACGTCGGTCCAGTAGCCGTCCTTGGTCAGGCCGATGGCGTCGTTCTTGGCAGATTTCAAGGTGCGGGCACCCTTGCCTGGGTGCGTGGTCCGCGTCAGCGTGTGCACGGCCCGCTTGCTGATCTCGACCACGCCGGACAGACGCCCGTTCGAGCCATGCTTGTCGCCGTTGGCCGACATCTTGGGCGAGACTCGATAGACGTCCCCGCACTCTGGGTCAGTCTTCGTTCCCCCGGTCATGAACGCCATTTAACCAGATATCACCGGCACACGCGCTAGGGACACTCCCCCGGGCTAATTGTCACTCCGCCTGGCTACAGTCCAGGCGTATGAGAGGGCCAACCACCGACGCAAGTCTGTCCGCCCACACGTCCCAGCGTGGGCGCTGCCGTGGAGAAGTGCCACCGCATCAACAAGCGCGCGCTCGACATGCATGGGCATGCAATCGTTGGGTCGCCCCACGGGGTAGTACTGAGCGCGCGTCTCGTCTGCCTCTCGGTTTGCAATCCGGTAGGACGCAAGCACGGTGCCGTCTTCATGCACCCCCTTCGCGTAGACCTCGGGCGCTTCTGTCCCTCGCATGGTCCATCGGCGCAGTCCCTTGCGAACATCGCCATAGCACCAGCCATTCTGCTTGGCGAGGAGGCTCCCCGTGAAGGTCTGGTGGAAGAGGTTCCTCCCAGCATGGGTATCTATCGGAGTGGAATCCCTGAGCGGCCCGAAGGGAACTGCTGCGGCTACAAGGGCAACGCCTTCCGTGGAGTCAAGAGGAAGGGCGGCCTTCTCGAAAAGCGACTGCAAGTGGCGCTCACGATCCTCGTTCTGGTGGAACCGTGAGCGGAAGGCGTGCTCGATCTCTCGATCACTCAGGAACACGGTGTGAGGTCCGTTCCTGCGGGGAGCGACGAGGGCGCTCTGCCCCTTCCGTGCGAATTGCGGCACCTCTCGTGAGGCGGGCACGCGCAGCAGGACGACATTACCGCCGTCCCCTCCGGCTGGGATGAACTCGTATCCCCGTCACTGGCGGACCAGTACGAGCGTAGGCAACCTGCCTGATCTTCTGCTCAGCGACGGCATTCCAGGCGATGGAGTGATCTCAGCAGCGGCAGATATCGCCCTATCCTCTGCAACACCAAGGACGATCCATCCACCCCCGCTATTGGCCATTGCCGCGATGTCCTTCGCTACCTCGTCCTGCCACTGAGGATTTCGGGAATCAAGGTAGTCGCACTGCTTCCAGTCGAGATCGACTGCTTCCTCCACCTTCTGCTCGACAGCACACTCGATGAGGTCCCAAGTGATGTCGCCCGGCTTCAGTCCAAGGGCCCGATGGATCGGGGTGAACATCTGCGCCCCCTCAACCCAGCGTCTTCACCGGGTTCGTACTCCCCAAGAGGTCTTCCCACGAGTCGGCGGCCTTGACATCACTCTCGTAGGCAATGGCGTAGCCCCACTTCTGTTTATCGAAGGATGAGTGGCTGCTGAGGAGGCGAATGGTCTCCTCGGCTGCCTTGCGCTTGGCCTGCACGACCTGGTCGTCCTTCCCGGATTCGGCTTTGCCCTCAATGATCCAGTAGTAGCCGTCCACGTCGAGTGCCACGAAGTCCGGGTTGTAGTCCTGCGCCAGCGTGTAGGCAATGGTGGCCTTGTCCGTTGAATAGAGCCGCTTCCACCACTTGATCGCTCCGGACCGGTTGAGCATCGCGGCGATCCGATACTCAGCGGAGAAAGAGTCGAACGCCGCTGCCTCGAACAAGCCCTTGGCCCAAGGGCCGTAATGCTGATGGCGCAGGAAACCCTCTCCCTTGGAATCGGCAGGGAGGAGGTCGAGCACGGCCCTGCCGGGCAGAAGCGTGTACTCGGTCGCGATAGGCAGTTCGTGCGGGTGCAGGACGGTCCGCGTCCCCTGCCCCCGGACGTGTTCTCTCGCTGCACGCGCAATGACCTCCCGGGCTTGCACCACTGCTGAGGCGAGCAACTTCTGCGTCCACTCGGTGGTCCCGGACTCTGCGATCAGAAGTGGCGCAATATGATTCTCAAGAACCGAGAGGTTCTCCGGGTCGCTGGAGTCGAAGACGCGCAGTCGCATGACGGACTGGATGAGGTCCTTCTTGGCCTGATCGCTGTCGATGCTGATGGAGGAGACGCGGACATCCTCCTCCTCGCGTGTCACGATCTGCTCGCCCTTGAACGTGATGACTTCCCGCGCCAGCACGCCGCCCTGGTCCTTGATCCTGCGGGCTGCGTTCTTAATGGCGTCGTCCTCGACCCGGGAGAGCCGGAACTCCGAGGTCTCCCGGATCATGGTTGTGCTCGGGAAGGTGAAGGTCTCACCCTCGAACTGCTCGTTCATGCGGATGATGACGGGCTCGGGCGTCTCATCGGCTCCAACCTGGGCGTCGTCGTCAATGACGACCACACCAACTGCGCCCCCGGCAAGTTCCCGGACCTCCGACTGGTCCTCCGGGGCTGGCGTCTGAGTCTGCTCCGTCAAATCCTGCCTGTGTGCCGCTGGGGTGGTGTCCGCCTGGTCCCGATCTCCCGAGTCAGGAGACACCGGATCAGGCGTGGGGGTCGGCTCTGGACTCGCCACGCCCTCGGGTGTGAGGTCCTCCAGTCCGAATGACTTCAGGACCTGCTCATCACTGAGGAACTTGCGGAAGGAGTCGTGCCCAAGGACGTCCAACTGGTCGACGTGCGCCGATCCGGTCCACTTGCCGAACGGCAGACGGAGGCCTCTGCCCATCGTCTGCTGCGTGAGCACCTCAGAAGCCATCGCGCGCAGCGTCACCATGACGGCGACGTTCTTGACGTCCCAGCCTTCCTTCAACTTGTTGACGCTGACCACGCAGCGGACAGGCGAATGGGGCAGGTCCATCTCGCGCAGGCGCTGGAGCGTCTGCACGTCGTCGTGCTGGTTGTCGACCTGGAGGACAGCGCTCTCACTGCCGAAGAACTCCGGGCCTCGCAAGAGGGCCGTCACCTGCGTCGCATGCGCCACGTCGGCACACTGCACGAACAGGGCGGCGTTCACTTCGGGGACGTCCGGCGCGGAGCGGTGGTATGCCTCGTAGTGCTTCTGCTTGACCTCCAGCAATGCCACCGCGTCACGAAGTTGCTGCTCCTCTTTCTCATCCCCGTACCCACCGCGCCGGAACGCGAGAACCGGACGCTTGACGTACCTCTCCTGAATCGCCCGCTTCAGCGGGTAGCGGAAGATCACGTGGTCTTCCTCGGAGGCTGAAGCAGTCAGGCCCACGACCGCCGCCGGAGACAGGTCTCGGATGCCTGCTCGGAAAGCCTGAGCGGTCTCGCCGTAAAGGTGGTGCTCGTCTGCGATGACCACCAAGTCCTCGCGCTCGCGTAGGTACTCGTGCAGGTTCCCCGAGTTTTCGCGGAACTTCCTAAAAGCCCGACGCACGCCGTCCTGAGTCTTGCCGGATGTCTCACCCTCAGCATCCGTGGGTACCGTCAACTGATGGACGTTGAGGATGAACAACTGCACCGGGTCACCGCTATCGGAAAACACCGTGGCCATCGTCTCGTTCGGACGCCACGTATCGTAGTCACTCGGAGTGACGACGAAGGGGCTGGACAGGGAGCCCTCAATGTACTTGGGGTCCCCCTCTGAGAAGTTCGCGACCGTCTTGTCCTGCACGACGGTCGAAGGGGTGACGATGAGGACGTCGTGGATGCCCTTCTCACGGAGGTACTCAATCAACGCCGCCATGATGTATGTCTTGCCCGCCCCCGTTGCCAGGTCAAGCACCAGTGGCACCTCGGGGTCATACCCGTTGGCGAGCGCCTCGACCACAGTGTGGAAGGCCCTCGCGTTTGGTTCGCGCAGGTCGAACCGCTGCGCAATCTCCGCGACCAGGTGCTGGTCATAGGTGAATCCAGGGATCATTGCTTGCCCTTCGTCTGGACTGAGAACAGGTCGCTCGGGATATGCACAACGCGGGAACCGCGTCGAGCCTTTCGCAGGGCCTCCGATGTCCCGTCGAGGACGACCGTGGAGGCGACAGTCAAACTCTCGCCCTCACCGAGATGCGAAACCAGCGAGGGCACGTACTCGGGCGTGAGCGGGTCGCGAGTGACGTAGAGGCGCATCGCCCCACGCACCCCGTGGAAGTGTCTGTCCTCCGGCGTGAGACGGAAGCGCAGATGCGCAGCGATGGAGGCTGTGAGAACGGCCGGGTCCTGTGCGGCCCTGGTCATCGTCACGACGCCAAGGTCCGGGTCAAAGTCGAAGCAAGCCGGGGTGAGGTGGGCGACCTGAAAGCCTCCACCGCCAAGCCAGTTGATTTCGCCGGGTAGACGCTCAGTCTTGATCTGCTGAACGACGGAGCGCTTGACCACTGGGAGGAAGTCAATACTGGTGACGCCTTCGCCCGCGAACTTTTCCAGAAGGCGGATGAGTTCTACACCTTCCGCTTCTGACAGAACGGATTCATCGGCACGGCGGTCGGCGCGGACATTCTTTCGGAATCCCTCCAATAAGTCGACCCGCGACTCCAGTACCTTCGACGCCTTGTTGAGTGCACCCTCGATCTTCCAAGCGTCGGATGCAGTGAGTCCGTCCGGGAGGGCGATACCTTCCTTGGGCCTCCGCTCCTCGACTCTGCGGACTGTTCGCGTAATACCAAGCGGGTCTTGCCCCCGCACGACCTTCTCCAGTCGAGGACGGGTGAAGGTCTCGAAGTTGTCCCTACTGAGTTCACACGTGACCCATCGACGTCCCATCTTGTGGGCCACCGCTGCAGTGGTGCCCGATCCGCCAAAGAAATCCATCACGACGTCGCCTGGATCGGTTGAAATGTGAACGATCCGCTCCAACAGCCGCTCCGGCTTGGGAGTATCGAAAGGGTTCTCTACCTCGGGGAACATCCTGTTGAGGTGGTCACGCTTCGCTTCCTGATTGGTCCCCACGTCCGAGGCATCCCACCAAGTCACCGGAACAGTCCCGTCCTGCGCTTCATGCAGATATGTCTTGATCACCGGGAGGCCATCACCCTTGCGCCCGAAGTGCACCCGCCCCTCAGCGCGCGCCTTTTCGAAGGTGTCCCGCGAGAAAGCCCAGAACCGGCCCCGGGCGGGCGTGACCACTCGGCCAGAAGGAAGTGTGATGGGCCATCGGGAGTCCTCGCCCCCACTCTTGGCCGTTCCATCCGCTCCTTGGCGCCACGGTCCTCGGGGATCGCCGTCAGGATTCGCGTACCGACGCACTTGACCATCGGTCCTAGAAAGGAGGTTCCTTCGAGCCGTCCACTCGTCCCTATTCTTGGCGTAGACCGTTATGTAGTCATGCGAGGCAGCCATGGCCGTTTTTCCTTTGGCCCCCGGTGCCTTCTCCCAGACGACGCTTCCGACGAAGTTCCCGGGCCCGAAAACTTCGTCCAGCAGGACGCGCATCCGATGCATCTCAACATCGTCAAGGTGAACCCAGATCGCACCGTCTCTTCTGAGAAGTCGATGCATGTGGGCCAGCCGATCCCTCATCAAGGTCAACCACACTGAGTGCTCCAGGTTGTCCTCATAGTTGGCGAAGGTCTGAGCAGTGTTGAAGGGCGGGTCGATATAGATACACCGAACCTTGCCCACGTATTTCAGGCGCAGTTCCGGTACGCGGGTCAGTGCTTCGAGAACGTCGCCGGACTCGCCGAGGATGAGCAGGTTGTCGGTCGTCGGCTCCAGGTCGGCGCGCTCGCTGTAGACCACGCCATCTTCCTTGGGTGCCCGCTCACCCTCCACGTACTCGTCCCTGACGAGCGTGCGAGTCTCGCAGTATCGAGGGTCCCGTGGGTCGACCCACATGTACGCGTATCGACCCGTCTCCGTGGGGATCAGCGCCTTGTCCTTGTTGAACCAAGTCAACTCCAGTCGCTGCTCACCGCTGCTCGTCATACGTCCGCCTTGCTCCTCAGGACAGCCCCGGTCGGAGCTTTTCTTCTTCATCGTAGGTCGGGGCACCGACACACCCCTGGAGGCTTGCCGACCAGAGCTCGGTCCAGCTGAAGCGCCCTGGGTTTCGTTCCGTGGTTAGACGGTCACGGGCGCGGTCGTCGTCGGGTGAGTGTAGGCCGCCTCGACCTCTGCGGGGGTGCGGTAGCCGAGTGCCTCATGGAGTCGGGCAGTGTTCCACCAGTGGACCCAGCCCATCGTGGCGAGCTCGACCTCGCTGACGGACTGTCAGATCCGCTTCGAGTAGATCAACTCTGCCTTGTAGAGGCCGTTCACGGTCTCGGCCAGCGCGTTGTCGTAGCTGTCTCCGACGGTGCCAACCGATGCTTTCACGCCAGCAGTGATCAAGGCGTCCGAATAGGCCAGCGAGACGTATTGACTGCCCCTGTCGGAGTGATTGATCAATCCGCGCCCGTTCCTACTCGCCCCGGTGGAAACAAGGGCGTGCTCCAGCGCGAGCATTGGTAGTGACTCCGTGTGGAGCGTGGGGCGACTGCCCAGCCGACAATTCTGCGGCTGAACACATCGGTGATGAACGCGACGTAGTAAAACCCGGTGAGAATCCGGGCGTAGGTGATGTCCGCGACCCAGAGCTGCTGCGGGCGGTCCGCGACGAACCTCCGCTGGCCCAGGTCGGGACGCTGGTCAGCACCGGCCCCGCGACGGGTGGTGATGGGCTTGGGACCTCGTCGCACACCGTGGAGGCCGGTGATATTCATCAGCCTCGCTACCTGGTCACGGCCGACATCCCATCCTGCGCGGCGCATTACATGCCACATCTTCCGAACCCCCGTAGACGCTGTAGTTCTGTTCGTGGATCCGCCGTACCTCCTCGACGAGCAGTTTGTCGCGGATGCTTCGAGCAGATGCCTGCCTGCTCTTGGAGGCGCGGTATCCACGGGAGGTGATGAACCCACATTCTGTCGCACCGAGGATGCGGCAGATGGCCTCGATCCCCGAGCTTCACGCCATGCATGTCGATGAACGCGATCATTTCGTCGTGGGGCGGTCGAGCTCCGCTGCGAAAAAGCTGAGGCGGCTTTCAGGATCTCGTTCGCGCGTCGCGCCTCGGCGAGTTCCCGCCGAAGCCACCGGTTCTCCTCCTCCAGGGGATCTCCCGGGCCGCCCGGTTCGGTGGGGCCGTAGCGGTTGCACCAGATCCGCAGCGTCTCGGTGCCAACGTCGAGCTGTGGCGCGACAACGCGGATCGATACTGCGCGGGGCCCACCCTCGCGGGCTTGACGGTCGTAGACCATGCGCACGGCACGGTCACGCAGCTCTGGACTGAACTTCTTGGGCATACTCCGATTCTCCTTGCTGAGACTCGGAACGAAACCCAGGACGCTTCAGTGCGTGTCGGTGAGGTGGAGCAAACTTCGCTCCATGCGCATTCAACTTCACACACATCCGCAGTTAAAACTAGACCGGTCTCACCCCCGCACCCCGGGGAACTGCCCACCACAGTACGACAGCCTGACCAGGAGTTTCACCGCTGCGCTCACTACCCTGGCCTCATGACCACCACCCACCGCTTCACCGGCCACATCGCCGGCGCGGGCACCTCCGGCGGCACGCGCCTGGTGATCGGCTGCTGGGACCGCACCCCGCAGGGTCCGTTCGCGGACGTCATGGTCGCCCACCCGGACGGCCGTCGTGAGCTGCTGGCCCCCACCGACTGGGTGGCCGACTTCGTCTCCGCCACCTACTCCTTCGACACCGTCACCCGCGTTCCCGTGAGCGTGCAGCGCACCGGGTTCTCCCGCGCCTCCCGCTGGACGGTCACCGCCGGACCGCTCACGTGGCAGTTCAGCGTGGGCCCGCGAGCGCCGCTCGGCCTGCTCCTGCAGTCGGTTCCGCGGCCGCTGGGCACGTCCCTGCCCTTCGCGCGGATCACCAACCTGGTGGCGCCGCACGTGATGCCCGGCGTGCAGACCCTGGGCACCGCGGGCAACGGCCGCACCGAGTGGTACTCCGCCTACGACCTCCACGCCATCACGTTCTCCCGCGCCACGTGGGGCGGCCACGACCTGGGCACGCTCACGGACATGACCCCTCCCCCGAACTTCGGGTTCAGCTCCACGCCCCGCCGCCCGAGCCTCACCGCGCTGACCAGCACGGTGCGGGTTCCCGGCTCCGGGCGCTGACGACGCCGCACGGTCGGCACCTGCCGCCCGCTCACCTCACCGCCGCGCCACCCGCGCTTCCAGCCCGGTCCGCACGGACGGCCACTCGTGCTCGAGCACCGAGTAGACCACGGTGTCCCGCAGCACCCCGTTGCGCTCCAGCCGGTCCCCGCGCAGCACGCCGTCCAGGCGGGCGCCGAGGCGTTCGATGGCGGCGCGGGACTGCTGGTTGGCCCAGCTGGTCTCGTAGCGCACGCACCGGCAGCCGAGCTCCTCGAACGCGTGGGTCATGAGCAGCAGCTTGGACTCCGCGTTGGTGCCCGTGCCGTGGGTGGAGGCCCGGTTCCAGGTGTGCCCGATGCTCACGCGCGGCACCGCCCACTGGGGGTCGTAGAAGGAGGTCATCCCCAGCACGGCATCATCCGACTGCCGCACGGCCACGAAGGGGAGCATGAAACCCTCCTCCTGCCATGTGAGGCGCTGCTCGACCACCTCTGCCATGCCGTCCGGTGCGGGAACGGAGGTGTACCAGCGGTCCCACATGCGCCCATCCTCGGTGGCCTCGACCAGGCCGTCCAGGTGCTCTCGGGTCAGAGGTTCCAGCCGCACGAGCCGGCCGTGCAGGGTCACGGGTGTCCACGTCATGGGGCCACTGTCTCACGGGCCACCCCGGGGCGATCTGCCGAACCCTTCAGCACTTCGGCTCAGAGCACACCTAAAGGTGTAGCCACGACCGTCAGGGTGCTGACATTGTGGTGACACCACACCCGATGTCCCATCCGTGGGTGTGCCGTCTCTTCGTAGGAGGATCATCATGTCCGCACACGAGAACCAGACACCCCAGGTCCCGGGAGTTCCCGGCACCGGGGACACGCCCCTCGAGGAACCCACCACACCGCGTGAGCCCCTGCCTCCCAAGCCGGACCAGGGCGCACCCGAGCGGGTGTCCCCCACCGGTGCGCCGACCGATGCGCCCATGTCCAGCATGGCGCAGCAGGGCGAGTACCTGACCACGGCGCACGGTGCCCGACTGACCAACTCGGACCAGTCCCTCAAGGCCGGCCCGCGCGGTCCCGTGCTGCTGCAGGACCACCACTTCCGCGAGAAGATCTCGCACTTCGACCACGAGCGCATCCCCGAGCGCGTGGTCCACGCCCGCGGCACCGGCGCCCACGGCACGTTCCGCTCCTACGGCACCGCGTCCCGCATCAGCCGGGCGGGCGTCTTCGCGGAGGGCAAGGAGACGCCGGTGTTCGTGCGCTTCTCCACCGTCCTGGGCTCCCGTGGCTCCGGGGACCTGGCCCGAGACACCCGCGGCTTCGCCGTGAAGTTCTACACGGACGAGGGCACCTGGGACCTGGTGGGCAACAACATCCCCGTGTTCTTCATCCAGGACGCCATCAAGTTCCCGGACGTGATCCACGCGGGCAAGCCCCACCCGGATCGGGAGATTCCCCAGGCGCAGTCCGCGCACGACACGTTCTGGGACTTCGTGTCCCTGCACACCGAGGCCCAGCACCACACCATCTGGAACATGTCCGACCGTGGCATCCCGCGCTCCTTCCGCACCATGGAGGGCTTCGGCATCCACACCTTCCGGCTCGTGGCGCAGGACGGCTCCACCGCGCTCGTGAAGTTCCACTGGAAGCCGCGTCTGGGCGTGCACTCCGTGGTCTGGGAGGAGGCCCAGCTGGTCAACGGCGCGGACCCGGACTTCCACCGCCGCGACCTGGCGGACGCCATCGAGGCCGGCGCGTTCCCCCAGTGGGAGCTGGGCGTGCAGGTCTTCGAGGACAACGAGGAGCAGAGCTTCCAGGGCATCGACCTGCTCGATCCCACGAAGATCGTGCCGGAGGAACTGGTTCCCGTGCAGCCCGTGGGTCTCATGACCCTGGACAGGAACCCCTCGAACTACTTCGCGGAGACGGAGCAGGTGGCGTTCAACCCCAACAACCTGGTCCCGGGCATCGACGTGACCAACGACCCCCTGCTGCAGGGCCGGCTCTTCTCCTACCTGGACACCCAGATCACCCGCCTGGGCGGACCGAACTGGAACCAGCTGCCCATCAACCGTCCGCACGCCGCGGTCAACGACATGCTGCGGGACGGCTACCACCAGAGCGCGGTGCACTCGGGAGTGGCCCCCTACCGCCCCAACTCGCTGGACGGCGGCAACCCGTTCGAGACGCCCGAGAGCGAGCACGCCTTCATCGACTACCCCGCCCCCGTGGCGGAGTCCGTGAAGGAACGCGCCCGGCCGCAGTCGTTCGAGGACCACTTCTCCCAGGCGCGGATGTTCTGGCTCAGCCTGAGCGAGGTGGAGCGGGAGCACACCGCGCAGGCCTACGCGTTCGAGCTCGGCAAGTGCTGGGACGAGACCATCCGCGTGCGCCAGCTGCGGCACCTCTTCGCCATCGACCCCTCCCTGGGGCACACCGTGGCGCAGGGGCTGGGCCTGCCGGACCAGGAGCCCACGGTGGCCCCGGCCCAGGACGTCCAGCCCTCACCGGCGCTGTCCCAGGTGGGCGGCACGTGGCCCGTGGAGGGCCGCCAGGTGGGCATCCTGGTGGGCCCGGACACGGACGCGGAGCAGCTCACCACGCTGATCTCCCGGATCGACGCCGAGGACATGGTCCCGCTCGTGATCGCACCGCAGGGCGGCGAGGTGGTCCCGGGCGTCGTCGCCCACCGCACGCTGCTCACGGCGCGCTCCATCGAGTTCGACGCCGTGGTGGTCACCACCGCGGGAGCACCCGCCCACCAGGTGGCCGCGGGAATGGACGCGAAGGCCGGTGCGCCCAGCCCGGGCGACGTGGACCCCCGCGTGAGCCTGCTGCTCAACGAGATGTGGCGCCACGCCAAGGCGATCGCGGCCTTCGGGCCCGGCGTCACGGCCCTGGAGACGCTGCAGATCGGGCAGACGCCCGGCGTGGTCGCGGCGGAGTCCGCCGAGGACGCGCTGGACTCCGTGGTTCAGCTGCTCGGCAGCCACCGGGTCTGGGAACGCTTCCCGACCACCGGTATGTTGGCGTAGGGAACAACCACAGCAGTTCACGGGGTTGCCCGCGGATCGTGACCCGGTCACGGTCCGCGGGTCACCGCCTGCTCCCCCACCCATCGCGTGCGCGGTAGGACACCGTGCACGCTGTGCCGACGACGCCACCCACCCGGTGTGCATCCTCGGCGGCACGTCCGCCAGCGGGCCACACGACCCGCGGGCGGACCACTCAACGACTTCGTCACGGGAGACCACGATCATGACCACAACCCCCGTCCGCACTGCCGCCCCGGCCGCTCGGGGACCCGTGAGCACCGCCCTCCTGGACGTCCTGACCGGCCCCGAGGACACCCCGGACGCCGCCTACGAGACGCTCGCGAGCGCCGTCGCCCGCGCCGTGGAGACCACGGAGGACGTGCTCGCGGACGAGGACGTCCAGCTCTCCCTGTTCCTGCTGTACCTGCTGCACTACGGCCCGGCCGAGTTCGTGACCGGGGACCGCGAGTGGGACCCCCAGCTGCTGCGCATCCGCGCGGTGCTCGAGGAGCGCTTCGAGCGTGAGCTGCGGGAGCGGGTGCCCCTGCCGGACCCCATGCCGCAGGACGGCGCCGAGCTGGTGGACACGATGTTCGCCATCACCGGCGGGGCGGAGAAGCCCACCCTGGCCACATGGCTCGCCCGGCACCCCAGCGAGGAGATCCTGCGTGAGTTCCTCATCCACCGCTCCATCTACACGCTGCGCGAGGCGGACCCGCACTCGTGGGGCATCGCCCGGCTGCGGGGCCGTGCGAAGGCCGCGCTGGTGGAGATCCAGTCGGACGAGTACGGCGGCGGCCGCCCCGAGCGCGTGCACGCCACGATCTTCGCCCAGAGCATGCGCGGCGTGGGGCTGGACGACACCCTGGACCACTACCTGGACCTGGTGCCCGCGCCCACGCTCGCGTCCATGAACGTGATGAGCCTGTTCGGCCTGCACCGCCGGCTGCGCGGCGCGATCGCCGGGCACCTCGCGGCGTTCGAGATGACCTCCTCGATCCCCAACAAGTACTACGGCCGCGCGTTCCGCAAGCTCGGCTACGGCACGGACGTCACCTGGTACTACGACGAGCACGTGGAGGCCGACGCCGTGCACGAGCAGATCGCCGCCCGGGACCTCGCCGGGGCGCTCGCCCAGGACGACCCGGAGCTGCTGGAGGACGTGCTGTTCGGGGCATCCGCGTGCCTGTACGTGGACGGCCTCATGGGGGATCACATGCTGGAGTGCTGGAGCAACGAGCGCTCCTCGCTGCGCGCGGACGACGCCGCTGGGGCCACTCTGTGAGCAACGAACGCCCCGAGGACTCCCCCGCTGACGACCCCGTGGTCATCACCCCGTGCCCCAACGGGCCGCTGCTCGTGCGCGGGGACGTGCTGATCGCCCCGGAACCGGGGGCCGAGCCGCAGAAGCCGCCGCGCCGCGTCGTCGCCCTGTGCCGGTGCAACATGTCCTCGATCGCGCCGTTCTGCGACGGCTCGCACAAGCTCGCGAACTTCCGCACGCGCCCGCCGCGCTACAACATCGGCAGCCCGCGGGAGGACGCGGACCAGGAGGACTGAGGCCCCGGCCGCGGGGCAGCGCAGACCGGCCCGCACGGCAGCCGCACTCCCCCGCCTCCCCTCCGGACGAAGAACGGCGCCCCGCAGGCATGAGCCTGCGGGGCGTCGTTGGTCCTGCGTGGAACTCAGTTCTCGGTGGCGGGGTTCTCGCCCTTGTTGTCGGTCATGGCGCCGACGCCCTCGTCGGCGGGCTCGGCGTCCACCTGGGTGTCCTGGGCCATGGCCGCGGCCTCGTCCTGCGGGTTCATCTTGATGGACTCTTCCCCGGCGTTGGCGGGATTCTTCTGTGCCACGGTGCTGCCCTTCCTCTGGACTGCTGGTCGGCGGGATCACCGACAAGCCCATTTTCGTCAGTGTGCTGTCTGCTGACAAGTGGTGGCGTGAGCCACGTTCCGGGGGTCCGTGTCAAGCACGCGTCACGCTGTGACATGGGGCGACGCACGACGACACACACCTTGGGCCCGGGTTCGGGCGGTTCCTACGCTGGGGCGACTCACGCGGTAACCCGCCGGTACCCCCACCGGATCCACCGCCCGCCGTGCAGGAGGCATCGTGCGCACACTCATCGTGCTGGCCCTCGTGGGCTTCGGAGCACAGCTCGTGGACGGCTCCCTGGGCATGGCCTACGGCGTGACCTCCTCCACCCTGCTGCTCGCCGCAGGGCTGACCCCGGCGTCCGTGTCCGCCACGGTGCACCTGGCGGAAGTGGGCACCACGCTCGCGTCCGGGTTCTCGCACTGGCGCTTCGGCAACATCGACTGGCGCGTGGTGGGCTTCATGGCCGTGCCCGGCGGGATCGCGGCGTTCTTCGGCGCGAACCTGCTCACCGTCTCCGGCGACGCCGCCGCACCGGTCATGTCCACGACTCTCCTGCTGCTCGGGGTCTACGTGGTGTGGCGGTTCCTGAGCATCGGCCGACGGCGTCCCTCATTCCGTGGCCGCGTGCCCGCTGCATTCCTGGTGCCCCTGGCCGCGGTGGCCGGGTTCATGGACGCGATCGGCGGCGGCGGGTGGGGGCCCGTGGGCACCCCCACGCTGCTGGCCTCCGGCAAGATCGCACCCCGCAAGGTCATCGGCTCGATCGACACGTCCGAGTTCGTGGTCAGCCTGGGCGCCTCCGCCGGTTTCCTGCTCTCCCTGGGCGCACAGGGCATCGACGTGGGCATGGTGGTCGCGCTGCTCATTGGCGGCGTCGCTGCCGCACCGCTCGCGGCATGGCTCGTACGCCTGCTCGCCCCGCGCATCCTCGCGATCGGCGCGGGCGGGCTCATCATCGTGACCAACGCGCGCACCCTCCTGCGGGTGGATGCCGTCCGCTCCACGCTTCCCGACGCCGCTCTCACCCTGGTCCTCGGGGGTCTCGTCGTGCTGTGGGCCGCTGCGCTGGTGTGGGTGATCCGCCGGGAGGTCGCGGACCGCCGCGCAACCCCGGCGCGCACGGAGGTGCGGGTGCCGGAGAAGGTGTGAGGGCGGCGTCGTCCCCGAACGGTTCTGTGCCTGACCGTCACCCTGCCAGCGAGCAGCGGTAGAGTCGCCGCAGGCGAAAGGAGCACGTCATGGCCGAGCACGAGCCCGAGGACACCAACTCTCGACAGCTCTCGGCGGAGGAGAAGCGGCGCATTCTTCTGGCATCGCAGACCCGCCTTGCCGGGGTCAACGAACTCCTCAAAGACAGGTGACCCCCTGGACGCCGCTGACCGTTGACGACGTTCTTGCGGCTCACGAGGAGATCCTCCCGACACCCATCCGTGACCGGGCTGCGCTGGAGAGTGCCGTGGCGAAGCCGTGGGCCGGGTACCTGGGGGTTGAGCTCTATCCGACGTTGGCCGACAAAGCGGCCGCACTGCTCGTCGGCCTGGCGCGAAACCACCCGTTCGTCGACGGCAACAAGCGTACGGCTCTCGGCACCACGGATTACTTCCTGAGCCTCAACGGCTACTTTCTCAACTTTTCCACGGACGAGGAGTTGGCGGCGTTCGTGGTGGAGGTCGCCCAGGGGCAGGTCCACCACGAGTTCGTCTCAGCGTGAATCGCGGCGCATCTGGACGCTCTGCCCGCCGGGACGACCTGATCTCAGGTCCCGAGGTGCGTCCTTTCAGTCCATCTGAGCTGTCCGGCGTGAGTCACGTTGTGGACCATGGGTGCCACCCTGTGAAATTCTCGAATTCGCGGTGCAGGATGTCACCCGCACCGGTGAGGAGACACGATGGGCAGTCGAGGACACTTCATTCTGGGAGCTCTGTTCGCCCTGCTGGGGCTTGCCCGCTTTTTCACCGGCGGTTCAGCGGTCTTCGGATGGGTGAATCTCGGCCTGGGCGCGGCGTGGTTCTTACTGGGTTGGCGACTCAAGCGCCGCGAAGACGCCACCGCTGGTATCGCAGAGAGCGAGGCAGGATCTCCGTCGCGGGAGCCCTCATTACTGGAAGGTGAACGCCAGTCACCGGGCGATCCCTCTCGCGGCTAAGACGCGCCGCGTACAGCAAAACGAGAAACTCCTGGATTTCTGACGTGTCCGGCCCAGCATCACCCTAGCCGCTCAATGTCGGAGGGCAGTTCGTTAGCGTGGGCCAGATCGAGATTCCCTCGCACGATCGGGCACCCGGCCCCGCCAGTTATCTCCGGAAGGAACCCCACCCGTGAAGAACACGTCAGCCATCCAGTACATCGGTACCGTCGTCGTCACGCTCATCGCCGTCTTCGGGACTGCCGGCATCGACAACTTCTGGATGCGCCTGGTCGTGGGGCTGGCCATTGCCTGCCTTGGCGCCTTCGCGGTGATGTTCCTCCAGCGGCATGCGGATCGGCGCGCCCCTGAGGACCGGGCAGAGTAGCCCCTCGCTCAGCCCCTGCGCTCCCGCAGCGTCTCCAACTGCTGCGGCGACACTGCCGCTCCGGTCTCACCCGCCTGCACGGCGAGTTCCACCTGGTTCGAGCCTGTTTTCCAGAGCACTGCCACGTTAGCGGTCAAATTTATGAGAGTTGACTACCGCGTCCGCCCTTCATTTAGCGCACTAACGACCGCTTGCATCTCAGCACTACCCCGGGCCAGCCGACTTGTCCGGCGCGCCCCACGGGAAAGTGGCGACGTTTTGAGACATGCGGGCTCGAACGAGGACGGGGTTGTAAGTGGGGATCGGGTTGGGCTGCCTGTTGTGGGTGCGGCCTAATGCCGGGGATCAGGTTGGCACCCTTTCTGCCGTGCTGCTGTCCTACGATCCGGGCCTCACAGAAGCGGTCCTCCTTGCAGACGAGACGTGGGGGCGCCCGGTCGGCGGTACGACAGGAGGACGCCTACGCCACCGTCAAACTCGATACCGGCGAAGCACGGACCGGTCTCGACAACCTCGAAACCGAGGGACCGGTGCAGGTCAAGCGATGGCGCATTGCGGGCGTTCACCACGCTGTGCAAAGGCCCGTCTGCGAGTGTCTCGACCGCGTCGATTACCGCCTGCAGCAATCGCCGACCGACGCCGGACCGCCGGATCTCAGGGACCACCGTCAGGCCAGCTGTGAGCCACTGGCCCGCTTCCTGGGGACGCAGGGACGTTACCGTCGCGCCGGACCACCCCACGACCCGGGGCCCGTCCGGACAGGTGAGTTCCGCGACGAGCAGCACCGGTGCGTGGTCCAGCAACCGCTGCGCAGCCGGTGCCCAGTCCGACGGGGTGCCACCGCGTGTGGCCATCACGGTGGCCAGGGCCGCGGCGTCCTGCGGAAAGGCGCCACGGACCTGCAGGGCTTGTTCTCGGGGCAAAGGACTCATCTGGACCATCCTGGAGTACTGGCTTGAGGCCAGGGAAAGGTTTTCCTTGTCCGTGCGTCCTTGCACAGCTTCCCATGGACCACGAGCAGCTCGTCCACAGTTAGTCCCCCAGGTTGTCGGGAAGGACAGCATCACGAGGGACGGAGAAGGCCTCGAAACCCCGGGGTGCGAAGCGCCGGACGAAGTCTTCCGCCGCCACGGTGAGAACGCCCCAATCCGGATACAGCGGCGCGCCCCAGCCGAACTGCCGGGTGGAGGACCACATGAAATCCGGCACTCCCAGCTCTGCCATGCTGGTCATCGCGTCATCAAGGTCCAGGACCTGCTGAGCGCAGTCCAGGCCCCTCAGGGTCACTCGTGTCGCATCCGCTTGCTCGTGCCGATAGCCCCGCCAACGAGCCAGTGTCCACGTGGCATGAGGGGGCACGAACCCCTCCAGGGCCCCCCGGAGGGTGTGCACGAAGTCTTCGGACACAGCACCTCGGCAGGTGTCCCAGCCGGTCATGTCCTGCCCTGCCTCCAGTGCGCGGTGCCGGAGGTCCTCCAGATCGCTGTTCCGCAGCTGATCGCGTGCATACATCCCGCCGGGAAGGAAGGCAGACCACGGTCTGTAAACGTCGCGCTCCTCCTGGCGCAGCGGCAGCAGCAGCCTGTAGTGCGCCAGGTCCACCTGGGCGAGGGCTGGGGGTACCAGATCCGCCGCGACCGGGTTACCGCGCGCCATCGCACGCCGCCCATCTGATCGACCAGACTGTCGCCCTCGGTATCCATGCCGACCTCCATCACCAGCGGACAGGGCAGCTGGGCCACGCGCTCGCCCACCTACCCCTTCCGTTCCCGCAGCGTCTCGAGCAGCTGCGGGATGACCTTGTGGAGGTCCCCCACCACGCCGTAGTCCGCGATCTCGAAGATCTGGGCGTTCTCGTCCTTGTTGATCGCCACGATGGTCTGCGAGGTCTGCATGCCCGCCCGGTGCTGGATGGCGCCGGAGACACCCGCGCACAGGTACAGCTGCGGGGACACCGTCACACCGGTCTGACCCACCTGCGCGGCGTGCTCCACCCAGCCCGCATCCACGGCCGCGCGGGACGCCCCCACCGCGGCGCCGAGCTCGTCCGCGAGCTCTTCGACCAGGGAGAAGTCCTCACCCACGCCGCGGCCGCCCACCACCACGGTCTTGGCCTCGGTGAGCTTGGGGCGCGACGACGCCGGCGCGGCCTCCGTTCCCGTGACCGTGGCCGCCGGGCCGGAGACCGACACCGACAGCGGCTTCACCTCCGGCGCCTGCCCCCCGCTCACGTCCTCGGTCTGCACCGAGTTGGGGGCGAGCGTGACGAACGCGAGCTCCGTGGTGGGCTCCGCCGTGGTGGTGTAACCGCCCGCGAGCACGGACTTGGTCACGGTGCGGTCCTCCGCCACGCCCACCGCGTCGGTGATGATCGCCGCCGAGTGACGCACGGCCAGGCGGGCGAACCACTCGGTGGTGTCTGCGTCGTTGGCGCCCAGCACGAGCGTGGCCCCGGAGTCCGCCAGGGCGGCGTCGAGCAGGGCGGTGTCCGTCAGGGACAGGTCCGCGGCCTCCTGCTCCGGGACGAGCAGAGTGGTCACGCCGTAGCCACCGAGCTCGTCGGCCAGGCCCTCGGGCTGAGGCTCGTGGCTGAGCACGGTCACGGGATCTCCCCCGGCGAGGGTGCGCGCGAGCGTGAGCAGCTCGTGGTCCGGGGAGCGCAGCTGACGGGTGTGGCCGAGGTCTACGAGGACGTGCATGGTGTTTCCTCTCGAACGCAGTGGAAGATCGTGGGTGCGGCGCGGGACGGGCCCGCGGCGACCGGGTGCGGTGGTCGCACCGCCGGGACACGGGCCCGGGCGGCCGTGAGGCGCCCCGGGCCGCGCGGCCGTCAGAGCAGGCGGCGCTGCGCGAGGAAGTCCGCGAGCTGGATCCCGGCCTCGCCCTCGTCCTGGACCACCGTTCCGGCCTCGCGCGGGGGCCGGGCGGTGGCGGACTGCACGGATGCGCCCGCGGCGTCGCGCCCCACGGTGGAGGCCTCCACACCGATCTCCGCGAGGCTCAGCACGGCCGAGGGCTTCTTCTTCGCGGCCATGATCGCCTTGAAGTTGGGATAGCGCGGCTCGTTCGCCTGGTCCGTGACCGAGACGACCGCGGGGAAGGACACCGCCACGGTCTGGGTGGCGTCCGCTCCGGGGCGGGTCAGGGCCAGCCCGGTGTTCCCCTCGTCCCAGGCCACGCTGTCCGCGCGGGTCACGAGCGCGAAGTCCAGGCGCTCGGCGAGCATCGCGGGCATCACGGAGGTCTCCCCGTCCGTGGACGCCAGACCCGTGAGCACCAGGTCCACCCCGCCGTGCTCCTCGCCCACGTGCTGGATCGCGGCGGCGAGCGCCGCGGAGGTGCCGAGCGCGTCGGAGCCGGCCAGGGCGTCGTCGGCCACGTGGAACGCGGCGTCCGCGCCCATCTGCAGGGCTTTCTTCACGGCGCCGGAGGCGTCCTCGGGGCCCAAGGTCACGGCGATGATGGTGACCTCCGCCTCCGGGGCCGCCTCGCGCAGGGCGATGGCCGCCTCCAGGGGGTACTCGTCCAGCTCGGAGAGGATCGACTCCCCGCGGTCCACGGTGAGGTCATCCTGGAACGTGCGCTGCTTCTGGGCGTCCGGAACGTGCTTGACCGGAACCACGATGTTCGTGCTCATCAGTTCTCCCTCGTCTCGGTACGGGACGTCTCAGCGCCCGGTTCGTCGGTGCGGGGCGTCTCGGTGCGGGGTGCCCGCGCCACGGTGCGCTCCGCGTGGCGCAGCAGCGGCCCGTCGATCATGTGGCCCTCGAAGCGGAACACGCCGGGCGCCCCCTCGGCGGCCGCCAGCAGACGGCGCGCGTAGTCCACGTCCTCGGCAGTGGGCAGGTACGCCTCGCGGATCACGGCCACCTGGCCGGGGTGGATGCACGCGGTGGCCGCGAACCCGCTGCCCGCGGCGTCCTCCGCTTCTGCGGCGAGGCCCTCGGTGTCCGCGATGTCCACGTGCACGGCGTCGATTGCCGCCTTGCCGTGGGCACCCGCGGCCAGCAGCACCGCGGCGCGCGCGGCCACGGCCACGTCCCGGTAGGAGCCGTCCGGGCGGCGGCTGGACCGCCCGCCCAGGGACGCCACCAGGTCCTCCGCGCCCCACATCAGGGCGACGACGCCGCTGGGCGCCGCGATCTCGGACGCCGCCACGATCCCGGCGGCCGTCTCGCACAGGGCGATGACCTGCACGTCCGGCAGGGCGTCCGTGATCCGGCGGACCTGCTCGGCGGACTCCGCCTTGGCGAGCATCACGGTCCGGAACGGGGTGTCCCGCAGGGTGGCGAGGTCGTCCTCGAAGAACGGCGAGGCGGCGTCGTTGAGGCGCACCACCGTGGTGGCGGGGTCCAGCTCCGCGGCGCGCACGTTGTCCCGCGCGGCGGGCTTGGCGTCCGGGGCCACGGCGTCCTCGAGGTCGAGGATCACCGCGTCCGCCCGCTCGGCGGCCTTGGCGAAGCGCTCGGGGCGGTCCGCCGGGCAGAAGAGGATGGCCGGGCCCATCGTGAAGGTGGGGGTCGTCATGACTGGTCCTTCCCTGAGGAGTCTGCGACCGAGGCCGCGGCGCCGGGAGCCGACGCGGCGTCGTCGTGACCGGTGGCCGCGGGGGCGCCCTGCATGAGCACCGAGCGCACGCACGTGGCCACCACGGTGCCGTCCTGGTTGCGGCCCACGTGGCGGACCTTGATGATGCCCTGGCCCGGCCGGGATTTGGAGGGGCGCGCGTCCAGGATCTCGGACTCGCTGTAGAGCGTGTCCCCGTGGTGCATGGGGTGCGGGAACGCAACCTCCTCGAAGCCCAGGTTCGCCACGATCGTGCCCTGCGTGAGCTGCGCGACGGACGCGCCCACGATGATCGACAGCGTCATCATGGAGTTTACCAGCCGTTCCCCGAACTCCTGGCGCTCGCTCCACGCGGCGTCCAGGTGCAGGGACTGGGTGTTCATGGTGAGGGTGGTGAACAGGACGTTGTCCGCCTCCGTGACGGTGCGCCCGGGGGCGTGCTTGTACACGGCGCCCACCTCGAACTCGTCGAAGTACAGCCCGCGCTGCTCGATGACCTTGGCCATGCGGTTCTCCTTGCCGGTGCGCCCCGGTCGGGGGCGGCGCGTTCGGTCGTGCTCGGGTGACGTGGTGCCGGGCGCCCCGGTCACAGCCCCAGTTCGCGGGCGATCAGCATGAGCTGGACCTCCGTGGTGCCCTCGCCCACCTCCAGGATCTTGGAGTCGCGGTAGTGGCGGGCCACGCGGAACTCGTTGATGAACCCGTAGCCGCCGAACACCTGGGTGGCGTCCCGGGCGTTGTCCATCGCGGCCTCACCGGCCACCAGCTTGGCGATCGCGGCCTCCGTCTTGAACGGCTTGCCCTTGAGCATGCGGGACGCGGCGTCGTAGTAGGCCAGGCGGGCCTGGTGCACGCGGGCACGCATCCGGGCGATCTTGAACGCCACGGCCTGGTTCTTGCCGATCGAGCGGCCGAACTGCTCACGCTCGGTGGCGTAGCGGATGGCCTCCTCGAGGCAGCCCTGCGCGGCACCCGTGGCGAGGGCGGCAATCGCAATGCGTCCCTCGTCCAGGATCCGCAGGAAGTTCGCGTAGCCGCGGCCCCGCTCGCCCAGCAGGTTGGCCTCCGGGACGGTGACGTCCTCGAACGTCAGCGGGTGGGTGTCCGAGGCGTTCCAGCCCACCTTGTTGTACGCCTTCTGCGCGGTGAAACCGGGAGTGTCCGTGGGGACCAGGATGGTGGAGATCTCCTTCTTCTCCCGCCCGTCCGCCGTGGTGGTGGTGCCCGTGACCGCGGTGACGGTGACGAGCTTGGTGATGTCCGTGCCGGAGTTGGTGATGAACTCCTTGCTGCCGTTGATCACCCAGTTGCCGTCCTTGAGCTCCGCGCGGGTGCGGGTGCCGCCGGCGTCGGAGCCGGCCTCCGGCTCGGTGAGCCCGAAGCCCGCGAGCGCCTGGCCGCTGGCCAGCTGGGGCAGCCACTGCTGCTTCTGCTCCTCGGTGCCGAACAGGTACACGGGCATGGCGCCCAGCGAGACGCCCGCCTCCAGGGTGATGGCCACGGACTGGTCCACGCGGGCGATCTGCTCCAGGGCCAGGCACAGCGCGAAGTAGTCCCCGCCCTGTCCCCCGTACTCCTCCGGGAACGGCAGGCCGAACAGGCCCATCTCCGCCATCTGGGACTGGATCTCGTACGGGAACGAGTGCTCCTCGTCGTGCTTGGCGGAGACCGGGGCGATCTCCTCGTCCGCGAACTCGCGCACGGCGTCCGAGAGCGCCTGGTACTCCTCGGACAGTTCGAACGTGTTCAGCTCGGTGTTCTCGCTCATGCCTGGTCCTCCGTGTGGTCGTGGGTGTCCTGCTCTGTGCTGTCCTGCTCGGTGTCGTCCGTCTCGATCGTGGCGACCACCTGGTCCACCTTCACTCGGTCCCCCACGCCCACCAGGACCGTGACGGTCCCGGGCAGGGTGGCGGTGATCGGGTGCTCCATCTTCATGGCCTCGACGGAGACCACGGTGCGGCCCTCGGCCACGTGCTCGCCGCTCTCCGCGAGCACGGCCACCACGGTGCCCGGCATGGGGGAGCGCAGCTCCGGTCCGCCCGCGGTGGTCTCCCGCTCGATCTGCGCAAGCTGCGCCTGCAGCGCCCCGGTGCGGGTCCGCACGGGGATCTCGAACGACGCCGCTCCCTCGCTCACGTGCACCGTGCGGCCTTCCGCGGTGTCCGGGTTCCCGGTTCCCACGGCGGTCACGACGGCGCGCGAGGGGTCCTCCTCGAACGGGGCCGGTCCGGGCAGGGCCGTGGTGGCGGAGAAGCCGTCCGCGCGCCACGCGGTGCCGCCGATCCGTCGCGCGGCGTCGGCGTCCGGCAGGGAACGCGGCCCCGCGGCGTCGTCGTCCCGGGCGCCGAGACCCACGTGGGTGGCGAGCGCCTCCAGGTAGGGGTCCGGCTGGGCGAACTGAAGCTCCAGAAGCTTGCGCTCGATGAGGCCCGTGTCCATGCGCCCGGCCACCACGTCCTCGTCCGTGAGCAGCATGTGAAGGTACTCCACATTGGTGCCCACGCCCAGGATCACGGTGTCCTCGAGCGCGGTGCGCAGGCGCTGCAGCGCGGTGCGACGGTCGGGGCCGTGGGCGATGACCTTGGCGAGCATGGGGTCGTAGTCCAGGCCCACGCGCTGACCCGCCATGATCCCGGAGTCCACGCGGACCCCCGGGCCAGAGGCGTCCCGCAGGGCCACCACGGTGCCCTCGGTGGGCAGGAAGCCGCGCGCGGGGTTCTCCGCGTAGACGCGCGCCTCCACGGCGTGGCCGTCCAGGTGGACGTCCTCCTGGGTGAGCGTGAGGTGCTCGCCGTCCGCGATCCGCACCTGCCACTCCACCAGGTCCACGCCCGTGACCATCTCGGTCACCGGGTGCTCCACCTGCAGGCGGGTGTTCATCTCCATGAAGTAGAAGGTGTCCGGCTCGCGGTCCGAGACCAGGAACTCCACGGTCCCGGCGCCCACGTAGTCCACGGCCTTCGCGGCGGCCACGGCGGCCTCCCCGATGCGCGCACGGGTGGCGGCGTCCAGCAGAGCGGACGGGGCCTCCTCGATCACCTTCTGGTGGCGGCGCTGCAGCGAGCACTCCCGCTCCCCCAGGTGGATCACGTGGCCGTGGGTGTCCGCGAGAACCTGCACCTCGATGTGGCGCGGGGTGGCCACGAGCTGCTCGATCAGCAGGGTGTCGTCCCCGAAGCTCTGCTTCGCCACGCGGCGCGCGGCGGGCAACGCCTCGGCGAGGTCCTCGAAGCGCTCGACCACGTGCATGCCCTTGCCGCCACCACCGGCCGACGGCTTGATGAGCACGGGGAACGGCATCCCCTCGGCGGCGGCCACGAGCTGCTCGTCCGTGAGACCGGGCTCGGAGACGCCCTGCACCAGGGGGACCCCGTGCTCGGCCACCTGCAGCTTGGAGGCGATCTTGTCCCCCATGATCTCCAGCGCGCGCTCCCGCGGGCCGATGAACGCAATCCCCGCCGCGGCGCACGCGCGGGCGAAGTCCACGTTCTCGGCGAGGAAGCCGTAGCCGGGGTGGACGGCCTCCGCGCCGGTCTCCCGGGCGGCGGCCACCACAGCGTCGATGTCCAGGTAGCTCTCGGCGGCGGCCGCGGGACCGATCCGCACGGCCACGTCCGCCTCCTTCACGTGGCGGGCGCCGGCATCGGCGTCCGAGTACACGGCCACGGAGCGGATGCCCATGGCGCGCAGGGTGCGCATCACGCGCACGGCGATCTCGCCTCGGTTGGCGACGAGCACGGTGGAAAACATGAACGAGGACTCCTACATCCGGAAGAGGCCGAAGCCCGGGTCGGGAAGGGGTTGCAGGGACGCCGCGGCCAGCGCCATGGCCAGGACGCGGCGGGTGTCCGCGGGCTCGATCACACCGTCGTCCCACAGCCGGGCCGTGGAGTAGTACGGGTTGCTCTGGGACTCGAACTGCTCACGGATGGGGGCTTCGAAGCGCTCCTGCTCCTCCGGGTCCATCTGCTCGCCGCGCGCCGCCAGCTGGTCCTTCTTGACCGTGGACAGCACCGACGCCGCCTGCGGACCGCCCATCACGGAGATCCGGGCGTTGGGCCACATGAACAGGAACCGCGGGGAGTACGCGCGCCCGCACATGGAGTAGTTGCCGGCGCCGAAGGAGCCGCCCACCACCACCGTGAACTTGGGAACCCGGGTGGAGGCCACCGCGGTGACCATCTTGGCGCCGTTCTTGGCAATGCCACCGGCCTCCGCGTCCCGGCCCACCATGAAGCCGGTGATGTTCTGCAGGAACACCAGGGGCACGCCGCGCTGGTCGCACAGCTCGATGAAGTGCGCGCCCTTGAGCGCGGCCTCGGAGAAGAGGATGCCGTTGTTCGCCACGATCCCCACGGGGTGGCCGTCGATGTGCGCAAAGCCCGTGACCAGCGTGGTGCCGTAGTCCTTCTTGAACTCGTGGAACTCGCTGCCGTCCACGATCCGCCCGATGACCTCCCGCACGTCGTAGGAGCCGTTGACGTCCGCGGGGATGATCCCGTCCAGGTCCGCCACGCTCAGGTCTGGCTCCCGGGCGGCAACCACGTCCCACGCCACGGTCTTCTGCTCGGGCAGGGTGGCCACGATGTCCCGGACGATCTCCAGGGCGTGCTCGTCGTTCTCCGCGAGGTGGTCGGTCACGCCGGAGGTGAGGGTGTGCAGCTCGCCGCCGCCCAGCTCCTCCGGGGTGACTTCCTCCCCGATGGCCGCCTTCACCAGGGGCGGGCCGCCCAGGAAGATGGTGCCCTGGTTGCGCACGATCACGGTCTCGTCGCTCATTGCGGGCACGTACGCGCCGCCCGCGGTGCACGAGCCCAGCACGGCGGAGATCTGCGGGATGCCGCGGGCGGAGAGGTTCGCCTGGTTGTAGAAGATCCGCCCGAAGTGGTCCCGGTCCGGGAACACCTCGTCCTGAAGGGGCAGGAACGCCCCGCCGGAGTCCACCAGGTACACGCACGGCAGCTTGTTCTCCGCGGCGATCTCCTGCGCCCGCAGGTGCTTCTTGACCGTCACGGGGTAGTAGGCGCCGCCCTTCACGGTGGCGTCGTTGCACACCACCACCACGAGGCGGCCCCGGACCATCCCGATCCCGGCGATGACCCCGGCACCCGGGCACGCGCCGTCGTACATGTCCTCCGCGGCCAGGGCACCGATCTCCAGGAACGGCGAGCCCTCGTCCAGCAGCCGGGCCACGCGCTCGCGCGGCAGCAGCTTGCCGCGGGAGCGGTGGCGCTCACGGCTCTTCTCGGGACCGCCCAGGGCGGCCCGCGCCGTGCGCTCACGCAGCTCGTCCCGCAGCCGCGCACTGGTCTCGCTGTTCGTGCGGAACGCGGCGGAACTGCGATCCAGCTCGCTCGTGAGGAAAGCCATGTCGTCCCTTCGGAAAATTCAGTTAATGCTCGATAACTAAGGTGGACTATAGTGATGCGCATCACCGTTGTCCACGCCCCACCGCCCAGCGTCCGCACAGGTCCGGGGGTGGGCACGGCACCCGAAGGAGGTTGCGTGGTCGTGACGCCCCGCGAGCAGGCCAAGAGCGAGCGTCGTCGCAGGATTCTCGACGCCGCCGCGCAGCTTTTCGCGCGCCACGGCTACCAGGCGGTGACCCTGCAGAGCATCGGCGAGCGCGCCGGGATCTCCGGGCCCGGGGTGTACCGGCACTTCGAGAGCAAGCAGGAGATCCTGTGCGAGCTGCTCGTGGGGATCTCCCAGCGCCTGCTGGACGGCGGGCGCGCGATCCGCGCCGAGCACGGGGACACATCCCGGGCGCTGGCGGAGCTGATCTCCTTCCACGTGGACTTCGCCCTCGCGGACGCCGCTCTGATCCGCGTGCACGAACGCGACTTCGGGTCCCTGGAGCAGCACAACCGTCGCACCGTGCGGGAGATCCAGCGGCTCTACCTGGCCGAGTGGCGCCACGTGCTGCTCGCCCTGGAGCCCGGTCGCTCCCTCCAGGACCAGACCACGCGCGCGTTCGCCGTGATCGGCCTGATCAACTCCACCGCGTACTCCCGCGCCCGGACCGAGAGCCCGGACGCCCAGGTCAGCGCGGTCCTCAAGGAGATGTCCCGGCTCGCGCTGGGCATCTCCGCCGAACCCGTTCCCAGTGAAAGGTGACCCCATGATCCACGGCTTCTACGACGAAGAGCACGAGGAGTTCCGCTCGGTGGCCCGCGAGTTCAACGAGCGCGAGGTGGCCCCGCACTACGCGCAGTGGCACGCCGAGCACATGATGGACCGTGGCATCTGGAACCAGGCCGCGGAGGCCGGGCTGCTCGGGCTGGCCGTCCCGGAGGACCACGAGGGCATGGGGCTCGCCGACTACCGCTTCCGCTGCGTGATGGACGAGGAGTTCGTGCGCTCGGGCCACCTGGCCCTGGGGCTCGCGTTCCACCTGCAGGACGACTGGGTGCTGCCGCACCTGCTCGCGTACGGCACGGACGAGCAGAAGCAGCGCTGGCTGCCCGCGATCCTGGGCGGGGAGATGGTCACGAGCGTCGCCTTCACCGAGCCCGGCGCGGGATCCGACCTGCGCGGGGTGCGCACCAAGGCCGTGCGCGACGGCGACGAGTACGTGCTCAACGGCCAGAAGACGTTCATCGGCAACGGCATCTCCGGCGACGCCGCCCTGGTCCTTGCCCGCACGGACGGCGGCACCTCCCCGCGCGGGAACCGGGACAGCTTCAGCCTGTTCCTCGTGGAGAAGAAGGACCACGAGGGCTACACCACGGGCAAGCAGCTGGACAAGATGGGCCTGCAGGCCTCGGACACCGCCGAGCTGTTCTTCGACGACGTCCGGGTGCCCGCCGCCAACCTCGTGGGCGAGGAGGGCAAGGGGCTGGACCAGGTCACCGAGCAGCTGCCGCAGGGGCGGCTGGGCGTGGCCGTGGCCGCCATGGCCATCGCCGAGGGCGTGCTGGCCGAGACCACGGAGTTCGTCTCCAGCCGCAACGTGTTCGGCGAGCGCGTCCTGGACTTCCAGAACACGCAGTTCGAGCTCGCGGAGCTGACCGCGCAGCTGGAGGCCTCGCAGGCGTACGTGGCGCACTGCGTGGAGCTGTTCAACCGCGGTCAGCTGGATCTCATCGCGGCGTCGAAGGTCAAGCTGCAGGCCACCGGCACCGTGAAGGACCTGGTGGACCGCTGCCTGCAGCTGCACGGCGGGTTCGGCTACATCCTGGAGTCCTCCGTGGCGCAGGCGTACACGGCCGTGCGGCTGCTCACGATCTTCGGCGGCACGGACGAGATCCTCAAGGCCACGGTGGGCCACCACATCGCGGCCGCGAACTGAGCACACCACCCCACCTCGAGCCACCCGCCGGCCGCGGCCCCTGCTGACCCTCCCGGCACCCGACCAAGGAGACACCGATGACCGACCCCACGCCGTCCTACGCCGCCGGGCCCACCGATCAGCCGCTGCTGGAGGAGACCATCGGCGAGAACCTGCACCGCACCGCCGAGCGCTTCCCAGACCACGAGGCCCTCGTGGACGTGGCCGCCGGGAAACGGTGGACCTACCGCGAGTTCCTGCGAGACGTCCGGTCCCTGGCCACGGGGCTGGACCGGCTGGGCGTGCGCGCGGGTGACCGGGTGGGGATCTGGGGGCCCAACTCGTGGGAGTGGGTGCTCACGCAGTACGCGTCCGCTGAGCTCGGCGCCATCCTGGTCAACATCAACCCGTCCTACCGCCAGCACGAGGTGGACTTCGCGCTCGCGCAGGCCGGGATCTCCACGGTCATCAGCAGCCCCGCATTCAAGAACAGCGACTACGCGGGGATGCTGGAGGCCGCCCGCCCCCACGCCCCGGAGCTGCAGAACGTGGTGCTCATGGGCAGCCCCGAGTGGGACGCCCTGTTCGTGGAGCCAGACGACGCCCGGCTCGCCTCGGTCGCCGCCGGTCTGCACGCCGACGACGCCGTGAACATCCAGTACACGTCCGGCACCACCGGGCGACCCAAGGGAGCCACGCTCAGCCACCGGAACATCCTCAACAACGGGTACTTCATCGGCGAGCTGCTGCACTACACCGCCGAGGACCGGATCGTGGTGGTCCCGCCGCTGTACCACTGCTTCGGGATGGTGATCGGCAACCTGGCCGCCACCAGCCACGGCTGCGCGATCATCCTCTCCGGGCCGGGCTTCGACCCGCGGGCCGCGCTGCGCGCCGTCGCCCAGGAGAGGGCGACCAGCCTGTACGGGGTGCCCACCATGTTCATCGCGGAGCTGGAGCTGCCGGACTTCGGGGACTACGACCTCTCCACCCTGCGCACCGGGGTGATGGCGGGGTCCCCGTGCCCCATGGAGGTCATGCGCAAGGTCATCTCCGAGATGCACATGAGCGAGGTGGCCATCTGCTACGGCATGACCGAGACCTCCCCCGTGAGCTTCCAGACCCGCTCCGACGACTCCCTGGACCGCCGCGTGGGCACCGTGGGGCGGGTGCACCCGCACGTGGAGGTCAAGATCGTGGACCCCTCCACGGGCGATACCGTGCCCCGCGGGCAGGCCGGCGAGTTCTGCACCCGCGGCTACTCGGTGATGAAGGGCTACTGGGGCCAGGAGGAGAAGACCCGCGAGGCCATCGACCCGGAGGGGTGGCTGCACACCGGGGACATCGCCGTGATGGACGAGGACGGCTACGCGCAGATCACCGGGCGCATCAAGGACATGGTGATCCGCGGCGGGGAGAACATCTACCCGCGCGAGGTGGAGGAGTTCCTCTACACCCACCCGGACGTCGTCGATGCCCAGGTGATCGGCGTGCCCAGCGAGAAGTACGGCGAGGAGCTCATGGTGTGGCTGCGGCTGCGCGACGGCGCTCCCGCCCTCACCGCCGAGGCCATCCTGGAGTTCGCGGACGGGAAGATCTCCCGCCACAAGATCCCCCGCTACGTGCACGTGGTGGAGGAGTTCCCCATGACCGTGACCGGCAAGGTCCGCAAGGTGGAGATGCGCGAGGAGGCGTTGAAACTGCTGGACCTGGAGGGGTGAGACCACCGGTCGTTCATTTATAAGTGGAAATGCGTTGCGGTGTCACTGAACGAGCAGCGACTACTGCGCTCCAGGAGCACCCGATGACGACCACGGTTGAACGGATCAACATCTCAGCACAGACCGTGCGGGAGGCGCAGGCCCCGGCACAGCACGGCGCAAGCCTGGTTCTTCGCGATGCTGCAGGCAACGACGTGGCTCTCCCGGCGGAGGTGCAGAGAACACTTCTCCGCGCCCTGTCCGCCATCGCGGAACACGGCTCGGTGAACATCGCCCAGACGCCCGAGGAGCTGACGAGCACCGTGGCCGCCAATCTCCTGGGCGTCTCCCGCCCCACACTCCTGCGGTGGGCCCGGGAGGGGCAGATCGAATCGTTCAAGGTCGGATCCCATGCGCGGTTCCGGCGTGCTGACGTGCTTCAGCTGCGCCAGCAGCGCGAACTGGCACGGCGTGCCGCATGTCAGGAGCTGCGGGAGCTGGATGCTGAGAACGACGTCGAATTTTTCGCAGATTAGCGGCTCGCGGTGTGCGGCCCCATGGGCGGTGTCCGCGTCCTTCGCCGGGAACACCTTTCGCACCCCGCCTGTCTGATTCCCATGGTGCGCAAACAGCTGAGCTACTGGGGTGCCAGGGCAAACCATGTGCAGCTGGACGAGGCATTCTCTCGTGCCGGTTGCCCCCAGTTCGCGAGGAGAGTGCGACGGACGCTCTCCCAGATCGCCCGTATGCCGTGAGAGGAGTGGACATGCTGACACTCGAGGAGATCTTTCCTCCGTTCGGACTGCGCATCACGTGCGGGGACCTGGAGCTGCGCGTGCTGCGGGACGAGGACTTCCCGGAGCTGGTGGAACTCGTCCAGGGCGGGATCTCCGTGGCGGGTCTGCCCATGCCGTTTCTACGCGCCTGGCACGAGGAACCGTTCGCGCCGGGGACACCCGACGGCTTCCCGACCACATCGCTGTCCTGGTGGTGGACTCAGCGCTCCACGTTCGCACCGCAGCACTGGAACCTGGCGCTGGCCGTCCGGTCCCGGGGCGAGCTGGTGGGGGTGCAGGACCTCACGGCGCGGGATTTCCCCGTGGCACGCGCGGTCAGTTCGGGCTCGTGGCTCGGGCGCGCGCACCACGGGCAGGGCATGGGCACTCTCATGCGCCAGATGGCCGTGGAGTTCGCGTTCGACGAGTTGGACGCCCTCGCGTGCCACTCGGAGTACGTGGTGGGCAACCACGCCTCCGCCGCAGTGAGCCGCAAGACCGGCTACACGGACAACGGCAGGGCCCGCATTGCCCAGAACACCCGCGACGGCGGCGTGGGCGTGGAGGAGCAGCGCGTCGTCGTCACCCCGGGGACGTACGTGCGCCCGGAGACACCGGTGACCTGCGAGGGCACGGAGGCCCTGCGCCGGTTCTTCGGGGTCGAGCGCCCGTGCGATGGTGCGCACCACCCCTTGCCGCCATCCTGACGGCGGGTGAAACTGACTACCTGTAGTCAATCCACCCCTGAAAGGGGGATGACGCCATGACCGTGACCGCGTCCGTGAATCTGTCCGACGAAATTGGGGCCAAGCTGGAGCGCTTGGCGGCCCGCACCGGGCGCTCGAAGTCCTACTACCTGCGCGAGGCCGTGGAAACACACACCGACCAGCTGGTCCGCGACTACGAGATCCTGCAAACCGCACAGAATGTGCGCAACGGCCGAGAACGCACCTACTCGCTGGCCGAGGTGGAGGACATTCTTGACCTGGGCGCTTGAGTTCCCCGGAACGTCGTTGCGAGCCCTGAGGAAGATCAACCACCCCGACCTGGCACCGGCGATCAGCCCAGCCAGTCCTCGAACCGTGTGGCCGTGACGAACGCGTCCCGCGGGATCAGCCCTCCATTGGCGATGCCGCGCCCCAGGTAGGGCGCCTCCTTGATCGTGGTCGGGCGCTGGCCGCCCAGGTCCCCACCCGCGGCGAGGATGCGGCGGGCGAAGTTCGCGATGGTGTCCACGGGGCTTGACCCCGGTTCTTGGACACGCTGAATCCAGCACCTGCTGGGGAAGCGAGATGATCCAGGAATCATGGCCAGGAAGAACTACTCCGAGGAGTTCCGTCGTCAGGCCGTCGACTTGTACGAGTCCACCCCGGGCGCCACGGTCCGCGGCATCGCCGAGGATCTCGGCATCGTGCGCGGCACGCTGCGGCACTGGCTCGAGGTCTACGGGACCGGCAAGAAGACCGCCGCTGACGGGACATTGACCTCCAGCCCACTGCAGTCCAAGCCGTCGCCGACAAGCCCTACGGGTCCCGCCGGTGAGACGCCTGAGCAGAAGATCGCCCGGCTCGAGGCCCGGGTCAACGAGCTCGAGGTCGAGACGACGAAGCTGACCACCGAGCGGGAGATCCTCCAGCGGGCGGCCAAGTATTTCGCTGGGGAGACGGGCTGGTGAGTCGCTTCCAGTTCGTCGCCGACAACTCCGCCACCTTCGAGGTGAAGCGACTGTGTGAGCTCGTCGAGATCGAGCGCTCGTCCTACTACGTCTGGCTCAAGGCTGCCCCGGCCCGAGAAGCCAGGGCAGCTGACGACGCGGCGCTGGCAGAGCGGATCAGGGCTGTCCATGCCGAGGACAACACCCAGGGTGCGCCACGGATCACCGCCGAGCTCAACGACAGCGCGCCTGCCGGTGAGCGGGTAAACCACAAGCGCGTCGCCAGGGTGATGCGGCTGCAAGGAATCCGGGGCTATGTGAAGAAGCGGCGGGTGCGGACCACGATCCCCGAACCGTCTGGCCAGAAGTACCCCGACCTGCTCAAGCGCGACTTCACCGCCCCGGCGCCAGGGCTGCGCTACGTCGGCGACATCACCTATCTGCCGATCGCCGACGGCACGAACCTCTACCTGGCGACCGTGATCGACTGCTACAGCCGTCGGCTTGTCGGGTGGGCCATCGCTGACCACATGCGTACCGAGCTCGTCGAGGACGCGTTGAAGGCCGCCGCCGCAACCCGGGGCACCCTCAAGGGCAGCGTATTTCACAGCGACCACGGGTCGGTCTACTGCTCGAAGGACTACGCCAAGCTCTGTCGCAAGCTCGGCGTCACCCAGTCCATGGGCGCCGTCGGGTCCAGCGCGGACAACGCGTTGGCCGAGTCGTTCAACGCCACCATGAAGCGCGAGGTTCTCCAAGACGCCGCCTGCTGGAGCAACGAACTGGTCTGCCGCCGGCAGGTCTTCAGGTGGCTCGTCCGCTACAACACCAAGCGACGCCATTCGTGGTGCCGCTACGTCCCGCCGGTCCTCTACGAGACCGGCAACACCGCTACGCTGCCGACGGCTGCGTAATCACACCCCGTGTCCAAGATCCGGGGGTAGGGCCCTTGCGCGGTGCCGTCTACTACACCGACGGTCAGCTCGAGGACGACGCCCGCCTCGTGATCGCGCTGGCCCGCACCGCCGCGGCGCACGGCGCGGACGTCCTCACCCGGTGCGCCGCGACCGACCTGCGTGAGGACCGACTCACCCTCACGGACGAGACGACGGGCGAGAGCGTCGAGGCTCGGGGCACGGTCGTCTCGGCGACCGGCGTGTGGGCCGGTGAACACGACCCGTCGTTGCGGATCTCGCCGAGCCGCGGATCCCACCTGGTCGTGCGGGCCGAGGCGCTCGGGTGTCCCAGCGCCGTGTTCACCGCGCCGGTGCCGGGTCACTTCGGCCGGTTCGTGTTCGCTCTGCCACAGAGCGACGGCCTCGTGCTCGTCGGCCTCACCGACGACGCCGCTCCCGGGGTCGACGGCATCGCTCCGCCGGTGCCGGAATCCGACGAGGACTTCCTCCTCGCCACGATCAACCGCGCGCTGGAGCGCCCCCTGACCAGGCAGGACGTGGTGGGCCGGTTCGCCGGGCTGCGGCCGTTGGTGCTGCCGACTCCGTCGGGCGGGTCGACGGGAGGGACGAAGAGGCGGATCGGGAGGCACGGGTTCGGGGAGAGGCGCGAGCACGGCGCGTCGGGGGATCTGTCGGAGGGCGCGGAGCGCGCACTCGTCGAGGCGGGCGCGACCGCCGACGTGTCCCGACGGCACCTGCTCATCGACGAACCTGGCCGGCCCCTGACGATCGCCGGGGGCAAGCTCACGACCTATCGCACGATGGCCGAGGACGCCGTGGACGCCGCCTGCCGTCGTCTCGGGACGGACCGGGAGTGCCGGACGAGGACGCTCCCGCTCGTGGGCGCGGCGCCGCGGGAGGTGCTGGCCCGTCTCGAGGAACCGACCCGTCTCGTGCGCCGTTACGGCACCGAGGCCGGTCGTGTCGCGGAGTTGGGCCGTCGGTACCCCCGGTTCGCGGGCCCCGTCGCCGAGGGCGTCGCCTACACCGGTGCGGAGATGCTCTTCGGCGTGCTGGCGGAGGGCGCCCTCACGGTGGAGGACCTCGTCGAACGCCGCACCCGCACCTCCTTCGTCGAGTCCGCCGTCCCCGCCGCCCGCGAGGTCGCCGCCCAGGTCCTGGAACTCGCGACCACCTGACCCCCGCCCCCCGGATGACGTCATCGATGACGTCATGCGGGGTGAGGAAGGGGGCAGGGGGGCCATCGACACGGCTGAGCGCGTCGAGCGCGTGCTCGCCCTCGTGAGGTCCGAGGGCGCGGACGGCCCCAGAGCCACGGCGTTCCAAGTCGAGAGGCCCCCTCCCGGGTTGGGAGGGGGCCTCTCGTTCATCGCCGGTGCGGACGACCGGGCGAGCACCGGTCTCGATCCGCCGGCCTGGTCAGCTCTCCCAGCCCGCGTCGGCGATCCAGCGCAGGGCGGTGAGGGAGGGCATGAACATGTTCTGCCCGCCGCGGAGGCGGTTGAACGTCGTCACGCCGTCGACACGGCGGCGCACCGGCTCCGCGGGGATGGTGAACACGCCCGGCTCTTCGTGGAGGCCCACGACGGGGTCTCGTTCCGTGCCGAGGTCGATGAAGTTGCCCCGGTTGATCCACTCCTGCTGGAGGAATTCCACCGTGTCGTAGGCGCGGGCGCTGATGAAGATGAACACGATGCCGCGCGATCCGTCGTCGTCCGCCGCCGTGACGTCGCGGGTCCACTTGGGGCCGAACGTCGAGGAGCGCCGGATGATCCGGTGGATGTTCTCGTCCGAGAGGATGGTGAGCTCTGAACCGCGCGGATTGAGACGACGGGAGTGGGCCGCGTGCGGACACACGAACCCGGTCGCGTCGTCGTCGTAGTCGAAGTCGTTGTTGCGCATCGGGTCGGCGCCGAGCTCGGGATCGTCGGCCTGGGGGGCCAGCTCGAGCGGCGCTCCGGAACGCCACCGTCCGACCATCTTCGCGCCGAGCCGGTCCTGCGCCTCGACGCTGTCGCCGTGCTCCCGCAGGAAGTCGTTCCACGCGCCCACGCGACTGTCGTACTTGCGGAACACCACGAACGAACCGTTGCGGCCGAGGACGTCAGGACTCGGCATCGCGACGGGCGCGCCGGTTTCGCTGTCCTCGCCGAGGATGAACTCGCCCGCGGCGATCGCCGGACCCTCCCCGGGGAGGGCCTCGACGCCCGCACCCGCGACGACGGGCTGGCTGATCGAGTCACGGAACCCGAACGGGTTCTCGGCGTCCTCGTCGGCGCCGAAGGGGTGCGACCGCAACAGGGTGACGCCGGGGGTGTCGTCGAGGACGCCGAGGGCCTTCGACCTCGCCTCCTCGAGGGCCTCCTCACCGTCGGCGTAGATCGTCACGGCGATGTGGAAGTCGTCTCCGCGGTACAGCTCCTCCCACGTCTCCGGCGCGTTCTCGCCGGTGTCGCGGAGCTGCTCCGCCCGCGCGGCCATCCCCTGACGGAACGGCAGGGGGAAGCTCGAGAGCGACTCCTCGGGGAGTCCGAGTGCTGTGAGGCCGTCGTGGCTGAGGGCGACCCCGGTCCACGCGTGCAGCTCCTCGGTCCAGTCTTTCGCCGAGGGCACGTGGTCGACGAGCTTGCCGAGCAGGGCGCGGCCACCCTCCGCCTCGTCGATGCGCAGCGCGGCGTGGATGCCGACGTACGGTTCCGGGCGCGAGCGCAGGATGAGCGCCTGGATGTCCTCGAGGTCGACCGTGACGCGTTCCTGCCGGAACCGTTCGCGCAGGTGCTGCAGCAGCCCCGCCATCAATAATCCACTCCCTCGGGCGTCGACAGCGCCTTCGTCAGCTCGGTGAGCGCCTCGCGGGTCGTCGCGTCCATGGCGGAGTTCTCCGCCATGCGGTCGAGGAAGGTCTGCAGAGCCTTGTCGGTGCGCTGGTAGCGGCGCACGTCGACGACGGTGGCCTGCGGATTGGCGACGAACCAGCCGGCCGCATCGATCTGGTGATTCGCGATGTAGTCCTTGACGTCGGGCGAGTCGATACCGGGCCACCCCTCGACGTTGGCGAACAACAGGTCCATGAGCTCGGGGATCTTCGTCGCGAAGTCGTCGATGTAGGTGTCCCAGTCCCCGTCGTAGGCGGTCGCGAAGAGGATGCGGGTGTCGTCGTCGAGGAACACGAACCGCATGTTGTGCAGGGTGGAGACGCGCTGGGCTCCGTCGAAGTTGCCGCCGGTGAGCGAGAAGATCCGGCGAAGGCGGTTGGCGCCACCGGGCTTGAGGTCGGCGATGGCGGTGAGTTCGGAGACGTTGCCGGACTGGATGCCCGCGCGGCCGGCGGAATGCGCCGTGCCCTCGAGGTCGGGTTCGCGGTCGGCGAGGATGGCCTCGGCGGCGATCCGACCGATCTGCGGGGCGTCCTCCGCGATCTCGCCGATGAGGCGGCGGAGTTCCTCCAGCTTGGACTCGTGTGCGATGCGGGGGTCGCCGGTCGTCGTGTCGGAGTGGTCGGTCACGGTTCTCTCCTCCGGTTCGGAGTTCAGGTGGGGATCTCGGTGAGGGCGTCGGGCTCGTGGCGCGTCACGTCGTTGAGGTGGTGACGCTGCACGGAGGACGACTCGTAGGCGAGCTTGCGCACGCGCATGATCGACCCGAGGGGCCGATGGGCCTCGACTCCGTTCCACGGGTTGAACGCGAGGTGGTCGTCACCGGCGACCCGACGGGCGGGTCCGCCGACGTCCTGCGGGTCGAAACGGACCGTCGCGACCACGCGGAACGGGGACTCGTCCTCGTCCCAGAGCACGGCGGCGTCCTCGACGGGCATGGTCTTCAGGTCGGTGCACAGCTGCGCCCGCAGCTCGTACGTCGCGCCCTTGGTCATGAAGTGGCGGACGACCGCGGTACGCATCGCGTCGAAGTCGTCGCCGACGTCGACGCCGGTGAGCTCGGCGACCTCCCCGGTCGGCGCGAGGGACATCTTGGCGACGTGGTCGCCGTAACGGATCGCGGCCTGGGTGTAGAAGGTCTCACCGAGCATGTGGGAGTAGTCGTTCGCGAGGCCCTGGACGGTCGCGCCGGGGGTGCGACCGAGTTTCTCGGTGATCGAGGCGATGCCCCGGGCGGCGGCGGAGACCGCCTTCTGCGCGGCGGCCGGGTTGCTCGCGTTCTTCTCGAGGATGTCGAGCATGTCCTCGTACTTGGTCACGGTGCCGAACGCGAGCGTCGGGAAGTTCACCATGAGGAAGTCCTGGTTGGCGCCACCGAGGTCGGGGGACAGGCGCTCGCCCTCCACGCCGATGATCTTGAGCGCGAAACCCCGCGGGGCAGGGATCTCGTCGGAGTGGATGTCGCCGGGTGCCGACGAGAGGCGGGCGACGACCTCGTGGGTGCCGGGGGTGGCGAAGATGCCCTGCGCGAGCTCGTGCGGCAGGTCGTCGTGGACGGTGAGTTGCCCGGTGATGATCGCGTGGCTCTTGGCGTGCGCGTCGCGGTGGGCGTGGCGGTGACGGTCGGCGTTCTCCGCCTGGGTGGCGGCCATTCGTTCGACGATTCGCTGGGAGATCTCGGCCTCGTTCTCGACGGGGACCTCGACGTCATCGTGGTAGCGGATGGGGTTCATCGGTATGCCTCCTCGACATCGCGACAACAATATTGTACTGGACTCAATTTGGCTCTTCAACTTTGAGCGTGGTGCTGGGTGTTCACGCCGCGATCGGTCGGGGCGCATAGCCAATGATGCGGCATCTGTAGTTCCGATGGTTGCGGTACCCGCGCCCGACCCTCTTGATCGTCTTGGCGGTCAGGTTCGCCGCCTCGGTGCGAGCGTTCGTGACCCTGGTTCGGCAGAAGGTGAGCAGCTCACGACGCCAGGCCAGCAGGGTCCGGAACAGCGCGGCCGGCTCGGGCAGGTGGGTGGCTCGCACGGCGCTCTCAAGGCGGGCCCAGTGCCGCTGGAAGGAGGGCGTGTCGGTGGCGGTGAGGACCTGGCGGACGTGTTCCTTGATGCCCCACGCGACGGCCAGCTCGACGTCCTCGGCCAGGATCTGCTGCAGCTTGGTGCGCTGCCGGACGGTGAGCCGGTCACCGGCGCAGGTGAGCAGCTTGCGGTACTTCCACGGGGTGTCGGTCGCCCGCCCTCGGCGCTCGTGCAGCTCCCACACCCGGCGCCTCCTCACCTTGGTGACCATCTCGTTGGCCAGCCGCACCACGTGCCAGTGGTCCACGCTGACCTTCGCCCGCGGTAGTGCCTTGCGGACCGCGGCCCGGAACTCACTCGACATGTCCAGGGCGACGACCTGCACCCGCCGGCGCCACCACCGCGGCCGCGCCGCGAGCCAGGAGGTGACGACCTTGCCGCGGCGGCCGTCGACGACGTCCAGGATCGCGCCGTCGTCCAGGTCGGTGAACACGATGGACCACGGCTCGACCCGCTTCACCGCGTGGGTGTCCGGGTCGCGCAGGTAGCGCACGGTGCGGAACCGGTGCTCATCGATCCCCAGGTGCCGCACGTGCCGGCGGTCCACGCCGGTGTCCAGGTCCAGGGTGGTGGTGAGCATCCGCATCACCGTGGGCCAGGACAGGTGCGCCTCGTGCGCGACCCGGGACACCGCCCGCGGCTCGGCCCGGCAGGCGGATATCACCTGCTCGGTCAGCCGGGTCGTGACCCTCGCCCGCGCGGGCAGCTGCTCGGTCTCCTCGGTGAACGACCGCCGCGGGCACAACGACTCACGGCAGGCGTAGCGGCGCTTGCGCACGAGCACGTCGAGCCGCTCACCCCCGCACGGCACGTCCTTCACGCGCTGGGTAGGTCTTGCCTGGATCCGCGAGGACAGCACCCCGCAGGAGGGGCAGACGCCCTCGCTCGTGGTCGTCTCGATCAGCACCTGCCGCGGTTGCTCAACGCCGACGCCAGGGGTGGCCGAGACGACTCGGTAACCGGACAGGTTGAACAGGATCGACGCCGCATCGACGTCGAACGTAGGCTTGTGCACGCTCGCGGTCCTCGCTCATGAGATGTCTAGACAACACCCATGCTGGCGTAGGGCCGCGAGCCCTACTTCAGGGCCCCACCACGCTCAAAGTTGAAGAGCCTCGTTCCCGCCACATGCTCGGCCCCGCGGCCGCCCCTCACAGGCTCTTGAACAGCTCCAGCGCGTGCGCCCGGGACTCCTTGAGGTCCACGATGGGCTCCACGCCCTCCTGCCGCCCGTTCCAGCGGTCCACGTAGACGAAGTCGGGGTCGAACTTCTTCTGCTGCGTCTCCGCGTTGAAGATCCGGAAGTAGGGCGCGGCGTCCGTGCCGCAGCCGGCCACCCACTGCCAGTTGTGCGGGTTGCTCGCGGGGTCCGCGTCCACCAGGGTGTCCCAGAACCACTGCTCGCCCAGGCGCCAGTCGATCAGCAGGTTCTTGGCCAGCAGGGACGCCACGACCATGCGCACCCGGTTCTGCATGGTGCCGGTCTCCCACAGCTCGTGCATCCCGGCGTCCACCAGGGGGATCCCGGTGCGCCCCATCTGCCACGCCGCGAGCACGTCCTCGTCCAGCGGCGGCCACGGGAAGGAGTCGAACTTCGGGTTGATGTTCTCGGTGGCCATGTCCGGGTGGACGTAGAGGTTGTACCAGGAGAACTCGCGCCACCCCACTTCGGTGAGGAACTTCCCGGGGTTCTCCGCACGCTCCAGGGCGGTGTGCCACACGGTGTACGGGCTGATCTCGCCCCAGCGCAGGTGCGGGGACAGCCCGGACGTGGCGGGCCTGGCGGGCACGTCCCGGTCCTGGGTGTAGCGGGGCAACCGCTCGTCCAGGAACTCGTCCAGCCGTTCGTGCGCCGCCCGCTCCCCCACGGTCCACGTGCGCGCCAGGCCCCCGGACCAGTCCGGGTGCGTGGGCAGCAGCTCCCAGCCGACCAGGTCCTCGGAGGCCGGTGCCGGGTCCGCGTGGTCGATCGACGACGGCGCCGGGTACGGTTCCCGGGGCGGCGGCCCGCTGGTGCACGCCCGCCAGAACGGCGTGAACACCCGGTACGGATCCCCGTTCTGGGTGGAGACGGTCCACGGCTCGAACATGAGCGATCCGGCATACGAGTGGGCCTCCACACCGTTCTCCCCGGCCCACTCCTTGAGCCCGGCATCCACCGCGCGCTCCGGCCCGCCGTAGCGGCGGTTCCACAGCAGCCGGTCCGCGCCGGTCTCGCGCACGACGTGGGGCACCACCTTCCCTGCCGGACCGCGCCGCAGCGTGAGGGGCACCCCCAGCTCCGACAGATCCGAGGCGAGCGAGGTCAGGGAGTGGTGCAGCCACCACTTGGCCGCACCGCCGAGCGGGCGGACCCCCTCGGACTCCTCGTCCAGGACGTAGAGGCACACCACGGGCTCCCCGTGGGAGACGGCCTCGTGCAGGGCGGGGTGGTCGGTGACCCGGAGGTCGTCGCGGAACAGCACCACGGTGGTCATCTGGGCTCCTCACCCGTTCGGTCGGTGGTGTGCACCGACCCCCGCTGCTGCGCAGCGGGGGTCGCGGCCTCGGTCACGGCCAATCTACACAGCGGGACCGCACCGGACCCGGGAGGGGGGCCCGCAGCGGTCTGCACCACGGCACCGGCGGCCGGGCGCGGACCCGGCCCAGCGGCGTCGTCCTCCGGCCGTGACGTGGGGCGTCAGGAGATCAGGCCGTAGATGATGCCGCTGACCGCCACGAGACCGGCCACGGTGACGAACACGTTGGAGATCCTGCCCCGGTAGGGCTCCAGCGCCGGCAGCTTGCGGATCGCGTACATGGGCATGAGATAGAGGATCACGGCGATCACCGGCCCCGCGAGGGACTCGATGAGCGAGAGGATGCTGGGGTTCAGGATGGCCACGAGCCACGTGGTCACGAAGATGAACACGGCCACAGCGGTCTTGAGGGCCCTGTCGCTGATCTTCGTGCCTGTGGGGTCCACGGTGGAGCGCACAATGCCCACGGCACCCTCCGCCGCGCCCATGTAGTGGCCGAAGAACGAGGAGGCGATCGCGGCGAGTGCCACCGCCGGGCCCAGGTAGGCGATGAACGGGCTGCCGTTCTCGTTGGCCAGGTAGGACAGCACGGGCAGGTTCTGGTCCTTGGCGCCCTGCAGCCCGGTGGGACCCAGGGACAGCACGCAGGACCACACGAAGCCCATGGTGAAGATGACCAGCAGCAGGGTGGAGCGCTTGAGCACCACGGAGGCGCGCTCGCTCGCGCGGTCCCCGTACTCGTGCTTCATGGCCACGGAGAACTGCGAGATGGCGGGTGAGTGGTTGAACGCGAACACGAGCACCGGGATGATCATCCACACGGACATCAGGAAGTCCCCGGCGGAGGGCACGCCCCGGAACGCACTGAAGTCCCACGTGGGGATCAGGAACAGGGTCACGCCCAGCAGGATGAGGATCAGCGGGTACACGAGCCACTGGGTGACGATCAGCATGATCCGCTGCCCCGTGAACATCACGAGCATCAGCAGCGCCACCAGCACGCCCGAGAGCAGCCAGCGCGGCGGAGAGGCCAGGTGGAACTGGTTGACCAGCAGGCTGTCCACGGTGTTGGTGATGCCCACGCCGTAGATCAGCACGATCGGGTAGATCGCCAGGAAGTAGACGATGGTGATCAGCCGGCCCAGGCCCTCGCCGAAGGCCTTGCGGGCCACGCCGGTGATGTCCTCGTCCGGCACGGGGGACGCGCACACGAAGCGGGACAGCGCCCGGTGGGAGAGGTACGTCATGGGCCCGATCAGCACCGTGACGATCAGCAGCGGCCACAGACCGCCCAGGCCCGCGTTGATGGGCAGGAACAGCACCCCCGCGCCCACGGCGGTGCCGAAGAGGGAGATCGCCCAGTTGGTCTCGAACCGGCGGTTGGCGTGGCCCGGGGCGGGGCTCCCCGAGTGGGGCCGCGCGGCGGTGGCGGTGGCGGTGGCGGTGGCGGTGGCGGTGGCGGTGGCAGTGGCGGCCGAGGATCCCCCGGCGGGCGTGGACGTGCGGTCGTGGTCGTGTTCCGGCACCGGGGTCTCCGTGCTGTTGGGGAAAGGGAAGAGCGGAAGGATGCGGACACCCTGTGAGCCGGGCCATAGTTATACGCGACTCGCCCCCGTTGTTCAACAACCCCGGCCGTGACGGGCGCGCCCCCTGACCCCCGCCCCGCGTGGTGGGCACGCCTTCAGTCCGCGCGCGCCCCGAGCGTCACCGCACGTCATCCCGGAAATGCGCCTCCCGTACCATGGTGGGCATGGATCCCGAGTTCCGCCTGGACACGCAGCTGTGCTTCGCGCTGTACACCGCCTCGCGCAAGGTGACCAGCGCGTACCGTGAACCTCTCAAGGCCATCGGGCTGACCTACCCGCAGTACCTGGTGATGCTTGTGCTATGGGAGCAGGACCACCGCTCGGTCCGCCAGCTGGGCGAGACCCTCGCCCTGGACAGCGGCACCCTCTCCCCACTGCTGCGCCGCGTGGAGGCGGCGGGCTTCGTGACCCGCCGCCGCAGCGAGCAGGACGAACGCTCCGTGGTCATCTCCCTCACGGACGCCGGGCGTGCCCTGCAGGAACCGGCCGCGGGGATGCAGCGCGAGCTGCTGGACGAGCTGGACATGTCCCCCAGGGACAGGAAGACCCTGCACAGGCTGGCCCAGAAGCTGTGCCACGTGCTGTGACGGCTTCTGGGTGCACCCGTGCAGGGTCCGCTCAGCAGGCGCTGAGGATCACAGCACGCCGTACTCCTCGAGCAGCTCGCCCACCTCGCCGTCCTCCAGCCGACGACGCAGCCGCTTGCGCAGCGGTTCCGGCCCGGGGATCCGGACCTTCTCGCCGTCCCGCAGCCGGGTGAGGCCCTCCAGCAGCACCCGCACGTCATAGGTGCTGCCCCACGTCTCGGGAACGCCGCGCTCCACCCCCATGAGCTGGTACACGGCCTCCATGCCGGTGCGCACCGAGTACTCGGTGGTGAAGATGCAGTCGCGGCCGGTCTCGGCGAACTGGCCGATGAACGCGAAGTTGCGGGCACCCTCGGGCACCACCTGGGGGCGGTCGCCCGCGTGGCGGGGCATGAAGAAGCTGGTCACGTACGGCATCATCACGGGCACCGTCTTGGCGCCGGTGGCAGCGAGCTCCGGGATCTCCTCCACGGGAACGCCCATGTGGTAGAGCCACTCCTGGGTGATCTCCTCGCCCGTGCACTCGGCCATGGTCTTCTTCACGAAGTCGCCGGGGGTGTCCACGAACAGCGAGTAGACCCACACCACGATCTGGTCCTTCGGCTGCTTCTTGAAGTGCGGCTGGCGGTTCACGGTCCAGCTGAGCAGCCACGAGGAGTCCTCCGCCGTGACGATCCCGCCCGTGACCACGCGGCCGCTGAACGGGTCCCGCTGCGCGATCTTGCGGATGTATTCGGGAATCCGCTCGTCCAGGGTGGTGACGGTGGCGGACTCCCACTTGGTCTCGTCGATCGAGGAGCAGAACACCTCGGGGCGCCCGAAGGAGGGGTCCTTGGCGGCGATCCGCTTCCACAGGTCCCAGGCCGAGGCGGGGCCGCGGTCGAGCTCCGCGGGGGTGGCGTGGTCGCCGTCGTTGGAGTTGTCCACGAGGGAGCCGATGGTGGTGAACACGAGGTCGTGCTCACCGAGCTCCTGGGTCTCGGTGGCGCCCTCGCGCACCCAGTGGATCGCGGTGGCGCGGATCTCGCCGTTGCGGTGGGAGAAGTCGATGTCGCGGACGTCGGTGTCGTACTGGAAGGTGACGCCGCGCTCGGTGAGGTAGGAAATCAGGGGCAGCACGAAGGACTCGTACTGGTTGTACTTGGAGAACTTCAGCGCGGAGAAGTCCGGCAGCCCGCCGATGTGGTGCACGAAGCGGTGAAGGTAGAGCTTGAACTCCAGCGCGGAGTGCCACTCCTCGAACGCGAACATGGTGCGCCAGTACATCCAGAACGGGGAGGCCAGGAACTCCTTGCTCATCACGTCCTGGATCTTCTTGCCCTCCATCTCCTCGCGCGTGGCCAGGAAGATGTGCAGGAGGTCCTTCTGGGCGCGCTGCGGGAGGTCGAACTTGCCCTCGTGGCCCGCGTCCTGGCCCTGCTTCACGGTGGCGCGGCGCAGGGAGTAGTTGGGGTCGTCCCGGTTGAGCCACGCGAACTCGTCCAGCACGGACGCGCCCTCGATCTCCAGGGACGGCACGGAGCGCATCATGTCCCACAGGCACTCCATGTGGTTCTCGAGCTCACGCCCGCCGCGGATCACGAACCCCTTCTCGGGCACGTCCAGCCCATCCAGGGCACCGCCGGGCAGCCGGCCCTTCTCCACCACGGTCACGTTCTCGCCGGGCACGCCGGCGTCCCGGACCAGGAACACCGCCGCCGCGAGTCCGGCGAGACCGGATCCCACGATCCACGCACGGGTGTCCTGTGCGTGCTCCGCCGGGCGGGGCCGCATGAAGGCCTCGTAGTTGCCTGCTGTGAACTGCATGTCGTTCCTCCTTCCGCGGGGGCGTCACCTTGGCGCTCCCTGCGTTCATAATTGAGCCTACTCAATTTTGAGTGCAATACAATTATCTGGTGGAGAAAATTCAGAACCCGACGCCCCGCGGCAGAACACGCCCCCTGGAGCACGTGGCTTCCCGCGTGAGCCCGCGCGGCCCCGGGCGCCGCGAGATCGCCAAGGCGAAGAAGCGCGCCCGCATCCTGGCCGCCGCCCGCTCGCTCATGAGCGAGAAGGGCTACGCGCAGATGTCCATGAGCGAGGTCGCCTCCCGCGCGGACGTGGCCGCGGGCACCGTGTTCCAGTACGCCGCCACCAAGGCGGAGCTGCTGATGATGGTCACCGAGAACATCTGGGCGGACCACGTCAACGACATCCTGGACGCCACCCCCTACCCCGGCCACCGCTCCCCCGCTGCGGTGGTGGACGCCATCATGGACTCACTCGCCCCGGTCTTCGACATGGCCGTGCGCTGGCCGGAGACCACCGTGTGGATCGCACGCGAGATTCTCTTCGGCGAGGACCTCCCTCACCGCCGCGAGGTGCTGGTGCTGGTGGAGAAGCTCGAGAACCACATCGCGCGGATGCTCGCGGGCTGCCGTTCCGCCGCCCACGCCGGCACTACACCTCTGGACGTGGGCGCACGGATGATCGTGACCAGCGGGCTCGCGGAGCTCAACCGCGCCCGCCAGGGCCGCGCCGAGCTGCGCCTGGTGCTCGAGCGAATGCGGGAGATCGTCGCCCTCGTGGCCGCGGGCGTGGACAGTGCACTTCCTCCCGCGCACGACGCCGCTGTCCCCGCGTCCCCGGCGACCGCCCGGTAGCCCGCCGAGGCACCACGCCGCTGCGCCCCCGCCTCTTGACAACCCCGGGCGGCCCATCCGGGAATCACGGAGCGGCTCCAGCGCGCCATGGGCAGGGCCGCCCGGCGTCAGCGGGGACGAACCCGTGACCTGCGCGGCGCGTGACGGAGCGCGCGGACCCGGCCGTGCGGCGTCGTCGTCCGGGCATGGGAAAGCCCCGGCTCGCGAACGGGCCGGGGCTCTCAGCAGGCGGGGATCAGCTGCGGGGCAGGGTGATCAGCGCAGTGTGGTCGTCCAGCGGCGGGCGGTGGCGGCCGCTGCCCCGGACGAACAGCGCGTAGCCCACGCCCAGGAGCACGAGCCACACGACGCCCACGATCAGCGCCACGCGGGTGTCCGGGAACCAGCCGAGCAGCACGATCACGAACAGGATGCCGACGGTCGCGGCCCACGAGGCCACGGGCCAGAACGGGACCTTGAACTCGGACTCGGGGCGGTTCTTGCGCTCGATCTCCCGCCTCATGGCGATGTGCGAGAGCAGGATCATGAGCCACACCCACACGGTGGCGAACGTGGCGATCGAGGCGATGATGAGGAACACGTCCTCGGGGATCACAGCGTTGAGGACCGCGCCGATGCCCAGGGCGATGCCCATGACCACCACGGTGAGCCACGGGACGCCGTTGCGGGAGACCTTGGTGAAGGCCCGGGGCGCCTGGCCCTGCTCCGCGAGGCCGAAGAGCATGCGGCCCGCGCCGAAGGTGTCGGCGTTGATCGCGGAGACGGCGGCGACGATGACCACCACGTTGAGGATGGATGCCGCAGCGGGAATACCCAGGGCGGAGAAGATCTGCACGAACGGGCTGGCCTCGCCGGTGATCTCGGTCCACGGCACCAGGGACATCAGCACCACCATGGTGCCCACGTAGAACAGCAGGATGCGGGCGGGCACGGCGTTGACGGCCTTGGGGATGGAGCGGGCCGGATCACCGGCTTCACCGGCGGTGATGCCGATGGTCTCGATGCCGCCGAACGCGAAGACCACCACGGACAGCGCGGCCAGCAGACCGCCCAGGCCGTTGGGCATGAAGCCTCCGTGGTCCACCAGGTTCTGCAGCCCCACGGGCTCGCCCGGGGCGTAGGAGACGCCGATCACCATGAGCACGATGCCGCCGCCGATCATCGCCAGGATGGCCCCCACCTTGATGATGGTCAGCCAGAACTCCATCTCGCCGAAGATCTTCACGTTGCGGGTGTTGATCGCGGCAATGAACAGGATGACGGCGGTGACCCAGATCCAGCGGGGGGTGTCCGGGAACCAGAAGCCCATGTACACGCCGAACGCGGTGACGTCCGCAATGGCCACCACGATCATCTCGAACACGAACGTCCAGCCCGTGACGAAGCCCGCGAACGGGCCCAGGTAGCGCGCGGCATACTGGCCGAATGAACCAGGGACGGGGTGGCGCACGGCCATCTCGCCCAGGGCCCGCATGACCATGTAGACCACCGCTCCGGCGATCAGGTACGCGAGGATCACCGACGGGCCGGCCACCTGGATGGCGGTGGCCGAGCCGTAGAACAGCCCGGTTCCGATCGCCGAGCCCAGCGCGATGAACTGGATGTGGCGCATGCTCAGCCCGCGGGACAGGGTGGGGTGGCCCGCCCCGCCCTGCTGCGGTGCGGGCGGCGGGGATGCGGGACTACTCATGGCGCTCTCCTGTGGTGTTCCCGGCGGGGCCGGTCGGTGGGGTCGGTGCGGCGGGCGCCGCCTCGGTGGACGACGTCGTCCCCGCGCCTCCCGCGTGCGGGGACGTGCCCGCGGTGGCCAGGTGCGGCGTCGTGGTGATCAGGGCGTCGTGGGCCAGGGTGGTGATGAGGCGCGCGGCGGCGCGGGCGGTGCGGCCGTCCACGTCCATCCGCGGCAGCAGCTCCACCACGTCCACGAGCACCAGTTTGCCGCTGCGGGCCACGCGGTGGCACACGGCCTGGATGGTCTCCAGGGGAACACCGTATCCGGCCGGGGCGCTCACGCCGGGCGCCACCGCGGCGGGCAGGACGTCCAGGTCGATGCTCAGGTGGATGGCGTCCACGCGCTCGACGAGGCGGTCCACGACGTCCAGGACGGTGTCGAGGTGGCGGGGCTGGCACTGCTCGTCCGTGAGGTACTCGACGCCCAGCTCCTCCGCGGTGCGGAACAGGACGCCGGTGTTGTTGGGCTCGCTGATGCCCAGCACGGTGTAGTCGAACGTGCGGCCCGCCGCCTGGTCCGCGCGGGCCATCTGCAGGAACGGGGTGCCGGAGGAGGGCTCGTCCGCCTGGCGGAGGTCGAAGTGGGCGTCCAGGTTCAGTACGCCTACGCGCTGCCCCTGCAGCCGGTCGCAGCGGGTGCGCCCCAGGTAGCTGCCCCACGCGGTGTCGTGCCCGCCGCCCAGGACGACCACGGGGTTGCCGGTGTCCAGGAGGCGCGCGACCTTATGGCCCAGGATGTCCTGACCGTCCTCCAGGTCCCGGTCCGGGACCACCACGGTGCCGGCGTCGTGGATGCCGAAGTCGGAATGCATTGCCAGCGGGGCGAGGGCACCGCGCAGGGCGTCCGGGCCCTCGGAGGCGCCCACGCGGCCCTTGTTGCGGCGCACGCCCTCGTCGCAGGAGAAGCCGATGAGCTCGACGGCGGGGGCCTGCGGGACAGCACCCTGGTCGACACCGTCCTGGTCATCACCCCGGGGGGCATTCTGCGTGGTCTGCTGCTCGGCGTCCTGGGCGATGCCCTGCCGCGCTTTCTGGTGCCAGCGCAGGTGCTCGGGGGTGTCCCCGTCCGTCCTGCCGCTCCACACCTCGGGGTCCGGAGGGGTGATCCGGGTGGTCGTCATGCAGCGTCCTTCCCCGCGGTGCCGCCTCCCCGGGCCGCCTCGCGGTGCTCGCGTGTGATCTGAATTACCTTCTGCTCCACACAAGCCCATCACCGGGGATCGCGGGGAGGCCCGACACCAGATATCGTCTGGTATTCCAGACACGCAGATCGTACGGCACGGCGCCCGGACGACGACGGCGCTCGCCGGGTTTACGGGGTGGGGCGCCGCATCTCGGAAACGGCTGGGGCGCGCACGGGTGACCGTGCGGCGTCGTGCGCCAGAGCAAACACCGACCGAAGGAAGCGCGATGACCGGAGCCAAGGTGCCTGCCGCGCAGAGTACGCTGCGGATCCTGCGGTTCCTGGCGTCGCGGAAGGGGCCGGTGGCGGCGTCGTCGATTGCGACGGCGCTGGAGCTGCCGCGGTCCAGCGTGTACCACCTGCTGGCGGTGATGACGGAGCAGGGGTTTGTGGTGCACCTGCCCGAGGAGCGGCTGTACGGGCTGGGGATTGCGGCGTTCGAGCTGTCGTCGGCGTACACGCGGCAGGACCCGATGGCGCGGCTGGGCGAGCCGCTGCTGCGGGCGCTCGTGGATGCGGTGGGCGAGAACGCGCACCTGGCGGTGATGCACGGGCGGGACGTGGTGTACGTGGTGGAGGAGCGGGCGCCGTACAAGCCCTCGCTCGTGACGAACGTGGGGGTGCGCATCCCGGCGCACCTCACGGCGAGCGGACGGTCGATGCTCGCCGGCCTGCCCGCGGCACAGGTGAGGGCGCTGTACCCGGACCGGGACTCGTTCGCGTCGCGCTGGGAGAGCACGGCGATCACGACGCCGGGTCAGTTGCGCGCAGAGCTCTCGCGGACCCGGGAGCGCGGCTGGGCCGTGGAGGAGGGGGACGTGACGCCGAACTTCGCGTCCGTGGCGGTCGCGGCGCACGACCACCGGGGACTGCCGGTCGCGGGGGTGGCGCTGACGTTCCTGGGGCACAAGATCGACGACGAGCGGCGGACGGAGCTGGTGGGACACGTGCGGCGGACGGCGGAGGCGCTGACGCGGCGGTTGCATGGGGCGGTGCCGGGGGTTTAGAGAAACCGGCCCCGGGGGCCCTGCACAGGGTTCCTACCCATTGTCGGGGCCCCCTCCGCCACGACCTGCGTTGATCCGTGTCAACACCGTCATGCCCTCTTATATCTATGCCACCGTCGATCTGGTGGCATGCATGCTGCCGTCTGGGGCAGTCCAAGTAACAACGCAGTCCGCGTCTTCACCTGCTTGCCAGCCTCTCCACAAAGGGAGACGACGTTCTTTATCTGGGGGGATGGTTCCGACTTCTGTAACTGCACCCTCCGTCCGGAGGTCGAATTCTGGGTGGGGCTCGCCATCTGGATGTACATACTGGTAAGTGACATGAGTTACTGGAACGCCGGTCTTATTGGCGAGAACTAGAAAACTTCTGCGCTTGTTCTTTAGCCTTCCCTTGGAGTCCGCTTCGGAATAGTGCTCGTCCTCCATAGATGGCCACACACCGATTGCTGGATTTTCCTCGAAAGAATGGGGGTACTTAGCGGCATCGTTAAGTCGACCGTCTGGCGCAGGCGTAGCGACTGCGATTTCTTGAAGCAAAGTGTTGATGACTTGAGTTAATTCGTCGCGGGAGCGGTATTCCCGGTAGAACGAGCGGTTTTGGATGCTTCTCAAATATTCTTCAAGGCGACCCTTTTCCGCCGTGGCTTCTTTGCCCTCAAGGGAACGGTCTGGGACGCGGTTTACTAAAATTGCCACCCTCTTTCCGGCCTTATGAAGGCGTTCAATTTCCTCAACGGTGCCGGAGGGGTGACTTTTAGTCGGCGTGCCCAAGCGATCTGTGAAAATTACAATCGCCACGTCGGAGTTATCAACAATAACCGAATTAAGCGCTTGCTGGGGATGTTCTCCATACGAGGGTGTAGCACCGTGTTGCCAATCAGTGGGTGAGAAGTGGACCTGAAGCCGTTGACCAAGTGTTGCGTTCCAGGTGCGCATAGCATTTAAAACAATACTCGAATGTTCAGGTGGCTGATCCGACGGTGAAGAAAGGAGTACCTGAACAACATTAGCTATATAGGGCACAATTTACTCCGCGAGATGGGCAACGGGGGGTGGGGTGGAAATTTACAGCAGGCTAGAGTATGGAGCATACGCGCTCGGCGTTGTGGGGCATGGCGCTATTGATGCGAACCCCCACTATCACGCCACGAGCCGCATGTACCGTTGCCGAGCGGCCTCACCGGTCGTTCCGACGAATGTGCCGATCGCGGCCCATGACATGCCTGCGCGACGAGCCGTGCGCACGGCGTCGATGACGTGACGTTCTGCGGCGGACTGTTCAGCGACGGCCGCGCGCAGAGCCGTGATCGCATCCACGTCCAGCTCGTCCTCGGGCCGCGGTTCGTACTGCTCGAAGCGCGCAGCCAGCTCATCGGCGTGAGCAAGGATCTCCTCCACGGTTCGGGGCATGGTCATCACCTCAGATATTTCCGACGGGCAGGCATGGCGTGGACGATGACGTCAGCGGTGTGTCCCTGCACGTATCCGACTTCCAGAACGATGGCGGCCCGGTTCGCACCAATCAGCATGGTGAACCCCTCACCGAGGTCCCACGCACGGATCGGGTTGCGGTAGGCGTGAAGAATGTCGGCCTCCACGAGGCGGTGCTTCAACGCTGATGGCGCGATGACTGGCTCATCCACTCTTACAAGTTACTTTGCGTTGCACTGACGCTACAAGGGTTTTGTCCCGCGCCTGTGTCTGGCATCCCAGACACAACCCCCTCCAGAACCCGTGACCCCCGTCACCGTCCGTGGTCCCATGGATTCATTCCCCGTCTGCGGCCTCACGCGCCCCGGACCGACCCGCACCAGGAGGACCACTCATGGCACTGCCCAACGCCCGCCCCGTCCGCGCACCCCGCGGCACCGAGATCAGCGCCAAGAGCTGGCAGACCGAAGCGCCCATGCGCATGCTCATGAACAACCTGGACCCGGAGGTCGCCGAGCGTCCGGACGACCTGGTGGTCTACGGCGGCACCGGCCGCGCGGCTCGCAGCTGGGAGGCGTTCGACGCCATCGTCAAGACCCTCAAGGAGCTCGAGGAGGACGAGACGCTGCTGGTGCAGTCCGGCAAGCCCGTGGGCGTGCTGCGCACCAACAAGTGGGCCCCGCGCGTGCTGATCGCCAACTCCAACCTGGTGGGCGACTGGGCCACCTGGCCCGAGTTCCGCAAGCTCGAGGACGAGGGCCTCATGATGTACGGCCAGATGACCGCCGGGTCCTGGATCTACATCGCCACGCAGGGAATTCTGCAGGGCACCTACGAGACGTTCTACGCCGTCGCCCGCAAGATGCACGAGGAGGGCCGCATCCCCGAGCCCACCCTGGCCGGCACCCTGACCATCACCGGCGGCTGCGGCGGCATGGGCGGCGCACAGCCGCTGGCCGTCACCCTCAACGGCGGCGCGTGCCTCGTCGTCGACGTGGACGAGACCCGCCTGAAGCGCCGCCAGTCCAAGCGCTACCTGGACGAGGTGGAGACGGACCTGGACACCGCGCTCGCCAAGGTCATGGCCGCCAAGAACGAGCACCGCGCGCTGTCCGTGGGCTACGTGGGCAACGCCGCGGACGTGTTCCCGGAGCTGCTGCGCCGCCACCGCGCGGGCGAGATCTCCGTGGACGTGGTCACGGACCAGACCTCCGCGCACGACCCCCTGTCCTACCTGCCCACCGAGTTCACCGTGGAGCAGTGGGACGCCGAGGCCAAGGCTGATCCCATCGGGTTCACCAAGAAGGCCCAGGAGGCCATGGCCGCGCAGGTCCAGGCGATGGTCGAGTTCCAGGACGAGGGCGCCGAGGTCTTCGACTACGGCAACTCCATCCGCGACGAGGCCCGCCACGCCGGCTACACCCGCGCGTTCGAGTTCCCGGGCTTCGTCCCGGCGTACATCCGCCCGCTGTTCTGCGAGGGCCTCGGCCCCTTCCGCTGGGTGGCGCTCTCCGGCGACCCCAAGGACATCGAGGTCACGGACAACGCCATCAAGGAGCTCTTCCCGGACAACACGCACCTGCACGAGTGGATCGACGCCGCGCAGGAGCACGTGGAGTTCGAGGGCCTGCCCGCGCGCATCTGCTGGCTGGGTTACGGCGAGCGCCACAAGGCCGGGCTGCTCTTCAACAAGCTCGTGGCCGAGGGCAAGGTCTCCGCACCCATCGTGATCGGCCGTGACCACCTGGACTCCGGTTCGGTGGCCTCGCCCTACCGCGAGACCGAGTCCATGAAGGACGGTTCGGACGCGATCGCGGACTGGCCGCTGCTCAACGCGCTCACCGCAGCGTCCTCCGGTGCCACCTGGGTCTCCATCCACCACGGCGGCGGCGTGGGCATCGGCCGCTCCATCCACGCGGGCCAGGTCTCGGTCGCGGACGGCACCGATCTCGCCGCCGAGAAGCTCGAGCGCCTGCTCACCAACGACCCCGGCATGGGCGTGATCCGCCACGCGGACGCCGGCTACGAGCGCGCCGTCCAGGTGGCGGACGAGCGCGGCGTCAACATCCCCATGCACAACGACCTCGCAGCCACCCGCCAGGCGGACCAGTGACCGGGGGTCCCACCCCCACCGCCGGGGACGACGACGCCGCCCGCGGCCACCGCGCCGAGGCTCACCCGGGTGCCGCCTCCTCGCGGACGGCACCGGGGGTGACCAGCGACGCAGCCCAGCCCGGCGCGCGGTCGCACCGGGCGGCGTCGTCCGTCGGCGGGTCCGAGCTCATCACTGGCATCGGCGAGCTGCACACCGTGGACCCCGCGCGGGGCGAGGACTCCGTGCTCCGGGACGCGGCCGTCGTCGTCGAGGACGGGCTGATCGCGTGGGTGGGCCGCGCCTCCGAGGCGCCCGCGGCGGACCGTGCCGTGGATGTCGAGGGGCGCGCGGTGCTGCCCGGCTGGGTGGACTCGCACACGCACCTGGTCTTCGCCGGGGACCGTGGTGAGGAGTTCGCCGCGCGTATGGCCGGTGAGGCATACGCGGCGGGTGGCATTGGTGTGACCACGAACGCGACCCGGGAAGCCAGCGACGAGACCCTGCGCGGGCTCGTGGCCGGGCGCGTGCGGGATGCCGTGGCCGGTGGCACCACCTACCTGGAGACCAAGACGGGCTACGGCCTGGACGTGGAGCAGGAGCTGCGCGCGGCGAGGATTGCTGCGGACGCCGCGGACGAGGTCACGTTCCTGGGCGCCCACCTGGTGCCCGAGGGCGTGGATGCGGACGAGTACGTGGAGACGGTGTGCGGACCCATGCTCCAGGCCGTGACCCCGTACGTGCAGTGGGCGGACGTGTTCTGCGAGCGCGGTGCGTTCAACCCCGAGCAGTCGCGCCGCGTGCTGGAGGCCTGCCGGGATGCGGGGCTCGGGCTGCGGGTGCACGGCAACCAGATCGGCCCCGGTAAGGGAGTGTCCCTGGCCGTGGAGCTGGGGGCGGCGTCCGTGGACCACTGCAACTTCCTCTCGGAGGAGGACGTGGCGGCGCTGGCCGGCTCGGACACCGTGGCCACTGTGCTGCCGGCGTGCGACCTCTCCACCCGTGCCCCCCTGGCCCCGGCCCGTGAGCTGCTGGACGCGGGAGCCACCGTGGCGATCGCCTCCAACTGCAACCCCGGCACCAGCTACACCACCTCCATGAACTTCTGTGTGGCCACCGCGGTGCTGCAGATGAAGCTCACGGTGGACGAGGCGATCCGCGCGGCCACGCTCGGCGGCGCGAAGGCGCTGCGTCGCGACGTCTCCACCCCAGGCCGGCCCGCCGTGGGCCACCTCGCGGTGGGAACGCGCGCGGACCTGCACGTGCTGGACGCCCCTCAGGCCGTCCACCTGGCCTACCGCCCCGGCATGCCCCTCACGTGGGGCGTGTGGCGGGCGGGCCGCCGGGAGATCTGAGCGCACCGAGTGACCCGGGGTCATCCACCCCCGGGTCACTCGCAGGCCACCCCTCTACTTTCTCCACGAGTTGCCCAGACGACTCGGACCACTGACCGGAAGGACCCTTCCCCATGACCCTCTTCGACACCGACCTCCCCACCACCGTGCAGCTGGGCTCCTCCGGCGTGACGGTGGGTGACGTGATCGCCGTCGCCCGCCACGACGCCCGCGTGGAGCTGACCGACGAGGCCCGCGAGCACGTGGCCAAGGTGCGCCGCCACATCGACGAGCTGGCGGCGTCGGACGTGCCCGCGTACGGGATCTCCACCGGCTTCGGCGCGCTGGCCAACAAGCACATCCCCCTGGAGAAGCGCACGCGGCTGCAGAAGTCCCTGGTGCGCTCCCACGCCGCGGGCACCGGGCCCACCGTGGAGCGGGAGGTGGTGCGGGCCCTGATGTTCCTGCGCGCCAAGACCCTGGCGTCCGGGCACACGGGCATCCGCGTGGAGACCCTGGAGACCATGCTCGCCGTGCTCAACGCGGGCATCACGCCGGTGGTGCACGAGTTCGGCTCGCTGGGCTGCTCGGGCGACCTGGCGCCGCTCGCCCACTGCGCGCTCGTGCTCATGGGCGAGGGTCGCGCCGTCGGACCGGACGGCACTGAGCGCCCCGTGCCCGAGCTGCTCGCCGAGGCCGGGATCGAGCCCGTGACCCTCGCCGAGAAGGAGGGCCTGGCGCTGATCAACGGCACGGACGGCATGCTGGGCCAGCTCATCATGGCGCTGGCGGACCTGCAGAACCTGCTCACCGCCGCGGACATCACCGCCGCGTTCTCCGTGGAGGGTCTGCTGGGCACGGACCGCGTGTTCGTCCCCGAGCTGCATGAGCCGCTGCGCCCCCACCCGGGCCAGAAGTATGCCGCTGCGAACATGCTCAAGGTCCTGGAGGGCTCCGGCATCGTGGCCTCCCACCGTGTGGGCGACGACCGCGTGCAGGACGCCTATTCCCTGCGCTGCGCCCCCCAGGTGGCCGGCGGCAGCCGGGACACCGCCCGCTACGCGCTGACCGTCGCGCAGCAGGAGCTCGCCGCGGCCGTGGACAACCCCGTGGTCCTGGACGACGGCACCGTGAGCTCCAACGGCAACTTCCACGGTGCGCCCGTGGCCTACGTGCTGGACTTCATGGCCATCCCGATCGCGGATCTGGCCTCTATGTCCGAGCGCCGTACCGACCGCATGCTGGACCCGGCCCGTTCCAACGGCCTGCCCCCGTTCCTCGCGGAGGACCCGGGCACGGACTCCGGGCTGATGATCGCGCAGTACACCCAGGCCGGGCTGGTCTCGGACATGAAGCGCCTGGCGGCGCCTGCCTCCGTGGACTCGATCCCCAGCTCCGCCATGCAGGAGGACCACGTGTCCATGGGCTGGCACGCCGCCCGCAAGCTGCGCCAGGCCGTGCTGAACCTGCGCCGCGTGCTCGCCATCGAGCTGCTCACCTCCACCCGCGCGATCGCCCTGCGCGCGCCCCTGGAGCCGGGCGCGGCGGCGTCGGCGGTCATTGCGGACCTGGACGGCCGCGTGGGCGCGCCCGGCGAGGACCGCTTCATGGCGCCGGAGATCGAGGCCGCCGAGAAGTACGTGGCGTCGGGGCGCCTGGTGCGCACGGTCGAGTCCGCGGTGGGCCCGCTGAACTGACCGGCACGCGCGGAGGCGGGGCACGACGTCGCCCGCGTGCCTCCCCCGCGCACGGCCGGTTCCCGTGGGGCCGGGGCACCGCGTCTGAGGAGAGGTTCTGCCCCCGGAAAGTGCGTTCGCGGCGGCAGACTCTCTCCCTGCACGCCGGGCCGGACGCGGGGCCACGCTCGGACCTGTCCCCACCGCAAGCCGAGTTGTATCGTGGCTCACACGCGTGAAGGGAGCGTCCATGCCCGTCTACGAGTTCCGGTGCGAGGCCTGCGGGCCGTTCGACGCCCACCACGCCATGGCCCAGGTGCCACGCTCCCAGGACTGCCCCGCGTGCGGCGCGGACGCACGGCGGGTGTTCTCCGCGGTGGGCCTGTCCCGCGCGAACTCCCCCCGGGCACGTGCGATGGACGACGCCGCCCGCACGGCTGACGCGCCCGACGTCGTCCGATCGCTGCCCCGCCAGCCCGGCGCTCCCGGAGCGGCGCCCGCCGTGACCCGGGACCCCCGGCACGCGAAGCTGCCGCGGCCCTAGCTTCCCCGCACTGCCGCGCGGGAACCGCCCGCGGGGCTCTCCAGAAAGGTCACGGACCATGCCAGAAGTGATTTTCCCGCTGGACTCCACCAAGCCCTTCACCGAGCAGAAGCTGACCGGTCACAACCGCTGGCACCCGGACATCCCGCCCGTGGCCACGCTCAAGCGCGGGGAGAGCTACCGCATCGACTGCCGCGAGTGGTTCGACGGCGCCATCAAGAACGACGACTCAGCGGACGACATCCGGGACGCCCCGCTGAACCGGGTGCACGCGCTGTCCGGGCCGTTCCGGATCGAGGGCGCGGAGCCCGGCGACCTGCTCATCGTGGACATCCTTGACGTGGGGCCGATCCCGCAGGAGGAGGGCCCGCTGGCCGGTCAGGGCTGGGGCTACACGGGGATCTTCGCGCAGAAGAACGGCGGCAGCTTCCTGGTGGACCAGTTCCCGGACGCGTACAAGGCCGTGTGGGACTTCCGCGGTGGCGAGTGCATCTCTCGGCACATCCCCGGCGTGACGTTCACGGGCATGGTCCACCCCGGTCTCATGGGCACCGCGCCGTCCGCGGAGCTGCTGGCGACGTGGAACAAGCGCGAGGGCGATCTGATCGCCACCGAGCCGAACCGAGTGCCCCCGCTGGCTCTCCCGCCGGAGCCGGACTCCGCGATCCTCGGGTCGCTGACCGGCGCGGACTTCGACCGCGTGGCCGGCGAGGGCGCCCGCACCGCGCCCCCGCGCGAGAACGGCGGCAACCAGGACATCAAGAACTTCACCAAGGGCTCGCGCGTGTTCTACCCGGTGTACGTGTCCGGGGCGAACCTCTCCATGGGTGACCTGCACTTCTCCCAGGGGGACGGTGAGATCACGTTCTGCGGTGGCATCGAGATGGGCGGTTTCATCGACATCCACGTGGACGTGATCAAGGGCGGCATGGACACCTACGGCGTGAGCGAGAACGCCATCTTCATGCCCGGACGCAACGGCCCCGTGTACTCGGAGTGGCTCGCGTTCTCGGGCACGTCCGTCACGCTCGACGGCGAGCAGCGCTACCTGGACTCGCACCTGTCCTACCAGCGCGCGATCCTCCACGCGATCGACTACCTCGCCAAGTTCGGCTGGTCCAAGGAGCAGGCATACCTGCTGCTGGGTGCCGCCCCGATCGAGGGCCGCTTCTCCGGGGTGGTGGACATCCCCAACTCGTGCGCCACGGTGTACCTGCCCACGGAGATCTTCGACGTGGACATCCGACCCTCCGCGGGCGGCCCCACGCAGGTGGACCCGGGCATGGGCGCCCCGCGGGCGATGAACCCGGGCTGATCCCGCCTGCGCGCCGCCCTGGGTGCACAGACACCCGGGCGGCGCTCAGGGGGTGTGGCTCGAGCTTCCGCTCTCCCCCTCGAACGGCCACCCGTGCGCCGCGAGCATCGCCCGGATGCGTGCGATCTCCTCGGGTGTGGGCTCGTCCTCCGTGGCGCGCTGGATGGCGTCGCGGGCGTCGGCCTCGGAGGGTGCCACTCCCTGGTCCCGGGCGTCCTGGGCCAGTTGGTCCGCGATCGCGGCCATGTCTGCGTCGTCCAACTGGGGACGCAGCACGGCGAGCACCGGGAGGTAGTCCTGGGTGGGGACCCCGTTGGGGTAGTCGGCGCGCAGCCAGTTCATCACCCGCGCCACGTAGCCGGGCTGGCGGGGTGCTTCGTCCTGGCTCGCACCCACCAGGGGCCAGCCGGCGCGCGCGAGCTCCGCGGCGACATCGTGCTGCTGGGATTCAGAGGACGAGGCGGGGCCCAGGAGGTCTCCCGCGGACACGTCCAGCGCCTCGAGCAGGCGCTCGGTGCGGAGCGGGCCCACCGTGCGGGCCAGCAGCTCCGCGAGCGCGGCGTGCTGCTCGGGCGGGACGCCCTGCGGGTAGGCGGCCTGAATGTGCTCGAGAGCCGCGTCGAAAGTCATCATCCGAACACCGTGATCCCCAGGTAGTGCTCCAAGCTCTCACGGGTGATCCAGAGAACCCCGATCAGCACCGCGGCGAGCACGATCGCACAGCAGAGTACCGCCCCGGCGAGCGCCAGGGGGTTCCTGCGAGCCGTGCCGTCGGGGCCGGGGTCCGGGGTGGCGCGGCTCCACAGGGTGATGCCGACGGTGAACAGCGCGGGCAGTCCGGCGCCGAAGCACAGCCCGGCCACGAGCACGGCCAGGGCGGATCTCGCCATCTCGGCAATCATGGGCGGGTGACCTCCTGAGCTCCGGAGCGGAGGGAGTCGCCGGGCGCCACGGTGGTGGTGCCCTCGTCCCAGTCGTCGTTGACGTTGTGGCGGTCCACCTTCTGGTGGCGGGAGCGCATGAAGATCAGGGCGGACGTGACCACCATGAACAGGAAGATGGTCACCGCGCCGGCCAGTCCCCCGATCGCGTGGGCGACCACGAAGCACACCGCGCCCACCACGGCCGCGGCGGGCAGCGTGAGCAGCCAGCCCACGACCATGCGCCCGGCCACGCCCCAGCGCACGGTGGCGCCGGGCTTGCCCACCCCGGACCCGAGGATGGACCCGGTGGCCACGTGCGTGGTGGACAGGGCCATGCCGAAGTGGCTGGAGGTCAGGATGATGGCCGCCGACGACGCCTCGGCCGCCATTCCCTGCGGCGGCTCGATCTCCACGAGGCCCTTGCCGAGGGTCCGGATCACGCGCCAGCCGCCCAGGTACGTGCCCAGCGCGATGGCCACGGCGCAGGAGACGATGATCCACGGGGGCAGGCCGTTGTCCTCGATGCCCTGCACGCTCAGGCTGCCGTGCGCGATCAGGGCCAGGGCGATCACGCCCATGGTCTTCTGCGCGTCACCGGTGCCGTGGGCCAGGGACACCAGCGACGCCGTTCCCACCTGTCCCCAGCGGAACCCCTGGTCCCGGTGGCGGCGGTCCGCGCCGCGGGCGATGAGGTACACGAGCGCGGTTCCCACGGCGGCCACGCAGCCGGCAATGAAAGGGGCCAGCGCGGCGGGAACCAGGATCTTCTCCACCACACCGGCCCAGTTCACCCCGGCCACCCCGAGCGAGACGAGGCCCGCTCCGATCAGCCCGCCGAACAGCGCGTGGGAGGAGCTGGAGGGCAGGCCGAACAGCCAGGTGGCCAGGTTCCAGAGGATTCCGCCGATGAGGCCGGAGAAGATGAGGGTCAGCGCGATGGTGGGGTCCAGCCCCGGCACCAGCCCCCCGTCCGGGGTCTGGATGCGCAGCACGTCCTTGGTGACCGTGGTGGCCACCTCCACGGAGAGGAACGCGCCCACCAGGTTCAGCACCGCGGACAGCGTCACGGCCGTGCGGGGTTTCAGTGCTCCGGTGGCGATGGACGTGGCCATCGCGTTGCCGGTGTCGTGGAATCCGTTGGTGAAGTCGAAGGCCAGTGCGGTCACGACCACCAGGCCCAGGATCACCAGTTCAACTGTCATCCCCCCAGGATGATCCCCGCCGGGGCTCCGTGCCAAAAACGCGGCCGCACCCGGTCCCGTGGTGTCCAACACCTCGCGGGATACGCACGTACCCGCTACCACCGGTTGCGGGTACGTGCGCGGTCCTCGCGGCGGGGTGGCCGCCCCTCGGGCGGGGTTTGTGGTGCCGGTGGGGCGCCCCTCGAGCGCGGGGCTCGCCCCTGTCCAGAACAGGGTGTCAGCCCTTGCGGAGGGTGATCTGCCAGCTGGCGTCGCCCTTCTCCAGGAACTCCGTGACCTCGTGGCCGTCCGTGGCCGCCCACTGCGGGATGGCCTCGGTGGCCTGCGTGCAGTCGAAGTCGATCACCAGGTGGTCGCCGGTCTGCAGGGTCTGCATCACGTCCTTGGCCTCGATCAGCGGGAACGGGCACACCGCCCCGAGCGAGTCCAGGGCCCAGTAGCCGTCCCCCAGGTCCTTCAGCTTCGACGACGCCGCTGCGCCCGGGTTCCTGACCATCAGCGCCGTGGGTGCCGCGGCACCTCCCGAGAACACGTCCGCGCCCGAGGTGGGGGCGGCGTCGTGCACGGGGGTGTCCGAGGCGAAGGCGCGAGCCGTGGGGGCGGCGTCGATGGAGTTGTCGTCCGGTGCGGTGGCGTCCACGGTGTGGTCCAGGCTCTCGGCCGTGGAGTAGGTGCCGTCCGCGCCCGTGGCGGGCTGGGCGGCGGTGGGCTTGAGCCAGATCTTGGTGGCCGCACCCACGCCGAGGGCGATGAAGAGCAGCGCGATCCAGCCCTGGAACGTGAACAGGCTGGTCTGGACCATGCCGTTGCCCACGGTGCAGCCGCCGGCCAGCGCCGCACCCACGCCCATGAGCAGACCGCCCGCAATGGAGCGCACCGTGGTGGTCGCGTCCGGGACGCGCACGCGGAACTCGCCCGTGGCCTTGGCCGCGATGAACGAGCCCACCAGGATGCCGAGCACGAGCATGACACCCCAGTCGAGCTTCTCGTCCGCGCCGGTGACCAGGAAGTTCAGCAGGTTGGCGGTGGGGGTGGTGATGCCCAGGCCGTCGTTGCGGCCGGTTGCGGCAGACAGGGGCCATGCGATGACGCCGATCAGGCCGACGAGCGCGCCGGCGGTGTAGACGTGCAGGGGCCTCTTCCAGGCGGGGCGCCCGCTCAGCCGCGCGGGCTTCACCGTGTTCTTCTCGCGGGTGAGGAAGTGACGCACCATCACACCCGTCACCGCGGCCAGCGCGATCACGAACAGCCACGGGGAGACACCCAGGGCGTCCGGGATGGTCGTGAGGCCGGTGTCCCACTCCTTCATGCCGGAGTTGAAGTCCTTGAGCACACCCGTCTTCATGGCGGAGGCGGACAGTGCGTACATGGCCAGCGCGATCCACGAACCCACCAGACCCTCACCCGAGCGGTACCACGTGCCGGAGGCGCAGCCGCCGGCCAGGATGATGCCCACGCCGAACATGAACCCACCCACGACCACCGCGAGCGGCATGAACGAGGGGTAGTCCGGGGAGATCACGCCGAGCGAGGTGAGCGCGGCCAACCCTACGGCGTGCACGCTGATCACCACGAGCAGAGCGGTGAACGTGCGCCACGAGCGCTGCAGGAAGATGTCCCGAAGCATGCCCGTCACGCAGAAGCGGCCGCGCTGCATCACGATGCCGAGCAGCGCGCCGAGGACGAGTCCGGTGAGGATCATGAGGGTGCCTGATTCCCGTGCGCCCGCGGGCACACGTTTCAGAAGTGGTTGACGAGGGAAGGACCACTACTGAACTACGCCCCGGCGCCGAGGTCCAGGGAGGTGTCACACGGCGCAACAGTGGGCCTGGCCGGGCCCCGGGCCCATGATTTAGACTGGAGTATGCCGACCTCCCCCCGCCGCTCCCCCGCCCTCGCATCCGACGCCCACGACGGCGCCGGGTCGACTGTCTCGCGGCGGACCCTGGCGAAGGGGGCAGCGTGGGCCGCGCCAGTAATTCTGGCCACCAGTACCGCACCGGTTGTCGCAGCGTCCCCCTGTGGGTCCTACAAAAAAGGACAACCCCTCCCGGCGTCGGCGTTTTCCGTCACGTACCTGAATGTTATTAGCGAAGGCCTTGGTGATGCGATTTCAGGCAAACAAGTGGGACTTATTTTCGGATTCCGGGTTAGCGGTGAAGCGAAGCGCTGCGGGGTAATTTCGGGCACCATTTCCTCTGCCAATAATTCTGGTCTTTCCCGTGGTCAAATCAATGACCCCACGGGCACAATCTACAACATGACAAATGATACTTCCATATCCGCCGGTGGATCGGTAGGGGTTGCAAACGGCTCATGCCAAAGCGGATTCAATGGCACGGAGGCCTGCGGCGATGCGCGCTTCTCCCGATATGACCTGACCGACTCGCAAAATACGAAAAGGTATCAAGTAAGCCGTATTTCCCTCTACCGTTCAGTGACTGTCTCTGGGTATGGAACGTCGACTATTTATCTCAATGCCACGATTCCTACCAGCGGGTCGTTCCCCCATGTGGGAACCAATTTCAGCGTCACCTCAAGGCCCGCTTTTTAGCTGGTTTGCTGTATCTGCGTCTGCATGAATGGATCTTTGAATCACGTAGCAAGACGGTGGAGGACCTGGTACGCAACCCGCCCCACCGACATCGGCACCTGCCCGAACACCGCTCTGGGGATCGGGTGGCGGCACAGCTCCGCCGTGCGTGACTCGTCCCAGTCCACGTAGACGTACCAGCCGCCCTCTCGGTCTCCGCCACCTGGGCGATCCACCTCCGGGGATCGTCCAGCCCGGCCAGTCCCGTTCTCCGGCGCTTCGACACCGCCCACCTCGAACGCCGTCCGCCGCACCCTCCCCACCGCGCACAGCTCCTGCCGCTTGGACAGGTACGCCCAGATCACGTCCCCCGCCTTCATGGTGCGGAAGCCCGTGCGCAGGCACCAGCGGTCGATGGGCTGCGAGCGCCCGATCGCCTCCCACACCTCGGTCGCGTCCTCCCGGGTGCGCCAGTCCGCGGGCATGTGCTCCGCGTGGGCTGCGGGGTTGATCGGCAGGAACCAGTGGACGTCCTCGCTCATCCGTGACCCACCCAGGAGTCTGCGGATCCGTGCGCCAGTAACGCGTCGTACCCCTCGCGGAACGTGGGGTACCGCCATTCCTCGCGGGGCACCAGGGCATGCACCAGCTCCCCGTCCACGACCTTCCCGAGCGGCCCCTCCCCCGCTCCGGAGTCGTCCGGCGGCACGGGCACACCCAGCCGCTGCGCGAGGTGGGCGGCCACGTCACCCAGCGGGGCGGCGTCGTGGTCCACGGCGAGCAGCAGCCGCGGGAGCCAAGCCGGTGCCGACGACGACGCCGCCCCGCCCGCCCCCGCGGCCGTCCCGTTCTGCGAGGCCCCCGTTCGGGGACCCGCCGCGTCACCGTCTCCGCCGGCCATCCCCGTCCGCCCAGATTTCTCCCCCGCGCCCTGCGCGAGGCCTCGTTCCAGCAGCGTGGCCAGAACCGTCACCAGGTCGTCCCGGTGAATCCTGTTGGTCACCCGCCGGTGGGCCAGGGGCGCCCCGCGGCGCACCCGCTCGATCATGGACGTGCGCCCCGGTCCGTAGATGCCCGCGGGCCGCACGATCACGAGGTCCGGGAACAGCTTGGCCGCGAGTTCCTCCGCCGCGAGCAGCACGTGCGCGGTGGGTCGTTGCGGATCGGGCGGGGTGGACTCGGTGACGCGTTCGCCGTCGCCACCGCCCAGCACGCCCGTCGAGGACACCAGGACCACGAGCGGCTCCTGCTCCCCAAGCGCCCGCCGCAACCCCCGCAGGCCGCCCAGGTAGGTGTGCTCGTAACCCGCGACGTCGTGGCCGTCCGACGTGAGGGTGACCACCACGGCGTCGACCGCGGGAACCACCGTGTCCCCGGGGTCGGTGAGGTCCAGCGAGAGTCCGGCGAGCGGGGCGGGCAGCCGGTCCGCGTGACGGCGCACGCCGGTGGCCTCCCACCCCCGCTCCACCAGTCGCAGGCCCAGCGCGGTTCCCACGTCCCCGCACCCGGCCAGCAGAACGGTTCGCGTCGCGTTCTCAGTCATGCCTCCACCCTGCCACGCAGCTCCGCACGAACCACACCGTGGAGCGTCGAACAAACTTTCGTCACCCCACTTACCATCGCCGCCGAAGCGGTCTACGCTGGGAACTCCCAAGCCCCGCATCACCTCATCGGCCCTCAGGGCCGGAACGGAGATTGCACCATGATCATGAAGACTCTGCACGACGCCGGAATCCGCTCCGAGTACGCCTATGCCGCGGGCATGGGCTCCATTGGCCTCGCCTTCGTGTCCTGGGGACTCTCGCGCTTCAAGAGCGACGACTCCAAGGCGCAGTCGGACCGCTGGGGCATCTTCGTGGGCCACTGGGCCCCCACCTTCATGAGCGTGGGTCTGGCGCTTTCCCAGTACGAACAGACCCTCGAGACCAAGAAGAAGTAGCCACCGGCCCCGCAGCCACTCGGCGCAGAGGAACCGCCCCGTACCTTCCTGGTGCGGGGCGGTTCGTCTGTCAGCGGCTGCCGGGTTCAGTGGCCGTAGCCCTGGGACTGCTCCTCCGTGCCGGCCTGCTCCTCGAAGAACTCCTGCTGCTCCTTGCTGTCCGCCTGCTCGGCAGCCTTCTGGCGCTGCTCGTCGGCGTCCACCTGACTGACCGACTCGGTGTTCTCGTCCTGCGGGTCCTTGCCCATGGCGCGCTCCTTCACGGTTGCGTGGTGCGCCACCCCGAACCCTGCGGCCCGGACGACGGCGCCGTGCCCCCGAGCATCCTCAGCTCACCGGGGCGTGTCAACGGGGTTCAACGATGGCGCCCATTCGTCACCCGGCAGCCGCGAGCGCGCGCTGCACCCACGCCGTCAGGGGGCCGGGAGACCACTGTCCCACGCCCTGGATCTCCTCCACCGGACGGGCGCCGCGCAGAGCGTTGGTCACGAACACCTCAGACACCTCCGCGACATCCGCGAGGGTGATGTCCCGTTCGCATACCTCGTACCCGGCGGACCGAAGTGTCGAGAGCACCCGGGCGCGCATCACCCCGGGCAGGATCCGGCCATCCGCGGGCGGTGTGGTGACCGCGCCGCCGCGCACCACGAACACGTTCGCCCGCCCGGTCTCCAGCACCGTGCCGTCAGCATCCACCAGCAGCGGATCGCACACCGGGGACCACGGACCGGGCACGGTGTCCAGGGCGCGGCGGTCCGCCCACTTGTGGCATCCCCACCCGCCGGAGACCACCACTGGACGCAGTGCCCACGGCTCCACGGGAGGGGCCGATCCGGGCGGGTTCAGCGGAGCGTGCGTCAGCTCGAACCGCAGCGGCCCCGCGTCCGGAACCGCCGTGACCCGCAACCGGTGCGGGCCGTCCAACCCGGCGGCACGCTGGACGATCTGCTCCGCGAGTGCCCCCGGCAGCTCACGGGAGAAGCACGCACGCACGCTGCCCCCGAGCCGCGCCAGGTGCTCCGCCAGCTGCTCGGGGCGGCCCTCGCGGACGAGCATCGTGGTGAACACCCCCAGGGAGGGAGCGGGTCTGGTGTGCACCACGGGCAAGGTACTCAGGAATGCCGCCGCGCACGGCGAGGCCGCTCCACCGCCGCCCACACACGCCGGGGTCGCCACCTCCGAGGACTCCGCGTGCTCCCCCCACTCCCGGGACAGCCCTGCCCCGAACCGGGCACCCACCGCATCCAGCAGCGGAGCGGCCTTCACGAGCGTCTCGAACGCCTCACCCTCCGGATCCGAGTCTGCGACGATCCCCCCGCCCACACCCAGCCGCACCGCACCGCCGGAGAACTCGAAGGTCCGGATGGCCACGTTCATCACCAGCCCCGCCACCGGGCTCACGCACCCGATGCCTCCGGTGTAGACGCCCCGCGCGGTGGTCTCCAGCTCGTTGATGATCTCCGTGGCCCGAATCTTGGGCGCCCCCGTGCACGAGCCGGGTGGAAACGTGGAACGCAGCAGGGCGGCGTCGTCGAGCCCGGGGCGCAGCGTGCCGTGGACGTCCGCGACCAGGTGGTGCACGCCCGTGTGCGGCTCCACGCGCGGCACGGCGGGGCTCAGGACGGAGCCGGGGACGCACGCGCGGGAGAGGTCGTTGCGCATGAGGTCCACGATCATCACGTTCTCCGCACGGTTCTTGGCGGAGGCGTGCAGCTCGCGGGGGTCCGAGTCCGCGGGGGCGGTGCCCTTGATCGGGGAGGTCAGCACGGCGTCCCCCGTGCGGCGCACGTAGAGCTCCGGGGACAGGCTCGCCACCGCGCCGCCCGGCACGCGCAGGAACGCGGCGAAACGCGGGCGCAGCCGCTCGTACCCGGCGCAGAACAGGTCCAGCGGGTCGCCGTGGAAGCCCGCCGTGAGCTCACGGCAGATGTTCGCCTGGAAGATGTCTCCGTCCCGGATGTGCGCCAGTGCGCGTCGCACGGCCTCGGCGTGGGCCGTGCCGGTCACGGCGGCCTCGAACGGCTCGCAGCGGTACGGGCGCGGCGCGCACGCCTCGGACGACGACGCCGCGGGGCCGGGCACCGCAGGTCCGTCCGGTTCCGGAGGGGTGCCGTTGTCGCCGCTGGTGGCAGCCTTCTGCGACGGAGCGGCATCCAGGGGCGGCGTCGAGAGGTCGTGGACCGCGGCCGCCGTCGGGGGGCCGGTGCCCGCGAGCGCCCGCTGCACCGCAGCGATCGTCTCAGCCACCCGGGCAGGGTTCGCGCCGGGAAGGGACTCGCAGAACCAGCGGTCCGCGGCGGCGCGGTGCACCAGGACGTGGTCGTAGTGCGCGAGGTGGTGCTCCGGCAGGCCGCCCGAGCGCGGCGGTGCAGGCGGGAGGGACTCGAGGCGGCGCGAGAGCTGGTAGCCAAGGTGGCCGAGCCAGCCGCCGCCGAACCGGACGGGGTCTTCAGGGGTGCGCGCGGCGTCGTCGACCCCGGAACCCAGCGCGGCGAACGGGTCCGCGTCCGCGCCCAGCACGCGCGCAGGCCGGATGCCGATGACCGCATCCCCGTGCAGCCAGTCGCCGAACAGAGCCGCGAGCCCGGGCTCATCACGCAGTGCGCGCAGCATCTGCACGGGACTCACGCGGTGCGGCAGGGCGGTGCGGGGCACGGGTTCCTCTCGGGGCAGGGCTGGCCGAGCCCATGATACGAACGAACCGCCCCGCACGGGTGCGCGGGGCGGTTCGTTGGACGGGGCAGGGGCGGGTGGCAGCGGCGTCGCCGTCCGGAGACCCGAACGCGGGGCCCGCACGGCCGCCCGCACCGAGCGCGTTCAGTCCTGGGGCGCGGCCTCCAGGGCAGAGGCGTGGTGCGCGGCCTGCGAGCCCGATTTCTCGGACTCCACCACGTAGACCGGATCGTCGTCCGTGGCCTTGAACGTCTGGCCCTTGAACTCGAACTCGTCCGTGTGCTCGGACCGGACCGTGCCCTGGGTGGGCCCCTGCGGGGTGTTCCACTGGACCTTGTCACCCTTGCTGAACGCCATGGTGTGCCCTTCCGTCAGCGCGCGTGCGCGGTGCTCAGATCTTCACGACCATCTTGCCCGTGTTCGCGCCCTTCATCATGTCGATGAAGGCGTCCACGGCGTGGTCCAGGCCCTCCACCACGGTCTCGTCGTAGGCGATCTTTCCGGAGGTGAACCACTCGGTCATCCGGGAGGTGTACTCCTCGGCGACGTCCCAGTGGTCGCCCATGGTGAAGCCCTCGAGCTTCAGGGAGTTCTTGATGATGTTGCCCATGTTGTCCGGACCGCAGGGGCGCTCGGTGGAGTTGTACTGGCTGATCGCGCCGCACACCGCCACCCGGCCGTGGCGGTTGAGCACGTCCAGGGCCGCCTCGAGGTGGTCGCCGCCCACGTTGTCGTAGTAGACGTCCACGCCGTCCTCGCCCACGGCCTGCGCGAGCTGCTCACGGATGGGGGCGTCCTTGTAGTTGAGCACCGCGTCGAAGCCGTACTTCTCGGTCAGCAGCTTGGCCTTCTCGTCCGAACCGGCGGAGCCGATCACGTACGAGGCACCCAGCTGCTTGGCGATCTGACCGGCCGCGGAGCCCACGGCGCCGGCTGCGCCCGAGACGAACACGCGGTCGCCCTCCTTCAGCCCGGCAATGCGGGTGAGCCCGGTGTAGGCGGTCATGCCCGTCATCCCCAGGATGCCCAGGTACACGGACAGCGGGGTGTCCGGGATCTCCTGGATGGCGGTGAACTCGTCCGCGGAGCCCTGCGCGAGGTCCCGCCAACCGTACTGGTGCAGCACGGGGGTGCCCTCGGGCAGCTTCTCGGAGCGGGACTCGACCACGCGGCCCACGGCCCCGCCGGTCATGGTCTCGTTCAGTGCGAACGGCGGCACGTAGCTCTTCTCGTCCCGCATGCGGCCCCGCATGTAGGGGTCCACGGAGATGAACTCGTTGCGCACACGCACCTGACCGTCCTGCAGCTCGGGCAGCTCCACGGTCTCGGTGCGGAAGTTCTCGGGCTCGGGCCACCCCTCCGGGCGGGACACGAGCTGGATCTGGGTGCTGGTGGAATCGTTGGAAGCCATGTCTGCATCGTGGCACGCCCAGGCCCTTTCCGCAGCAAGGATTCGCGCGGAGCGGACGGCGGGCGGAACGGGAATAAATGCCACCTGACCGGCCGACAGTGAGAACGTTCCTGGCGAAACCCTTGTGAGCCCGGTCACGTCGTGTAATAGTAATAACTCACTATTACAGTTCCGCACGGAAGACCTCCCGCATCGAGGGGCACCGACCACCGGAGACGACATGACCATCAGCAACCACAACGTCCTGGCACCGCGCCGGGGCGCCCGCAAACCCACCGGGCTCGCGTGCGGCGAGCGCCCCACCGAACCCAAGGGACCACTGTTCATCGCGGCCCTCGCCTTCGCGCAGCTGGCCCTCTACGTGGCCCTGCTGGGCCCGGTCATGGTGTCCATGGCCCTGAAGGTCTCCACCCTCACGGACGATCCCACCCAGCGCACCAGCATGGTGGGATCGGTGCTCGGCGTGGGCGCCCTGGCCGCGGTGATCGGCAACGCCCTGTTCGGGCGGCTCTCGGACCGCACGATGTCCCGCTTCGGCCGCCGCCGCCCGTGGCTGATCGGTGGATCCCTCGTGATGGGAGTCGCGCTCGTGGGCATCAGCCAGGCCACGAGCGCCCCGATGCTGGCCGTGGGATGGTTCGTGGCGCAGCTGGGCGCGAACGCCGCGTTCAGCCCGTACATCGCCACGCTCGCGGACCAGCTGCCGCAGGAGCAGTACGCCAAGGTCTCCGCGACCGTGGGCGTGATGCAGAGCGTGGGCGTCCTGGTGAGCACGTGGTTCGCGTCCCTGTTCGCCTCCAACATGCTGCTGCTCTTCGCGGTCCCTGCCGCCGTGGGCGTGGTGGGGCTGTGCCTCTACGCGCTCGTGCTGCCGGACCCGGTGCTCACCCAGCGACCGCCGCGGCTGGACCTCAAGGAGCTGCTGGGCTCCTTCTGGGTCAATCCGTTGCGCCACAAGGACTTCGGGTTTGCGTGGTGGTCCCGCTTCCTCATCATGCTCTCCAGCTTCATGTTCACCTCCTTCCGCCTGCCGTTCGTCACAGACCGCCTGCACATCGCACCCGCCGACGCCGCCGGTGTCGTCTTCCTGGGTGTCCTCACCTACACCGTGGCCCTGGTCCCGGCGAGCTACCTGGCCGGTTGGCTCTCGGACCGCACCGGGCGCCGCAAGCTGCCCGTGGCCCTGGCCACCGCGCTGTTCGCGGTGGGGACCTATCTGCTGCTGCACGTGGAGTCGGTGCCGCAGTTCTACATGGTGGAGGCCCTGCTGGGGATCGCATACGGCATCTACATGAGCGTGGACATGGCGCTCGTGCTGCAGGTGCTGCCCAACCCCGAGGACAACGCCAAGGACCTGGGCGTGTTCAACATGGCCAACGCCATGCCCCAGTCCCTCGCACCCTTCCTGGGTGCGGCGCTGCTCGCCACGAGCGTCACCGCCACCGAACCCAACTACGCCCTGCTCCTGGGTGCGGCGGCCACCGCCGCGCTCGCCGGAGCCGCCGCTGTTCTCCCGATCCGGAAAGTGAAGTAGCCATGACGGACACCATCTCTGCCCCCTCCAGCCCGGTTCACCGGTTCTCGGAGCTCATCGCGTCCCTGACCCTCGAGGACAAGGTCCACCTGCTCACCGGGGAGACTGCGTTCACCCTGCCCGGCAACGGCGCCATCGGTCTGGCGCCCCTCGCCTTCTCGGACGGCCCCACCGGGGTGCGCGGCCTGAAGTTCGTGGGCGGGGACCCCGTGGCACTGTTCCCGAACGCCACCCTGATCTCCGGGGCCTGGGACGACGACGTCGCCGCGCAGGTCGGTCGCATGCTCGCCGAGGAGGCGCAGCGCCAGCACATCCACGTGGTCCTGGGGCCCACCATCAACCTCCACCGCACCCCCCTGGGCGGACGCCTGTTCGAGGCGTACTCCGAGGACCCCTACCTCACCGGGCGCACCGCCACCGCGTACGTGCGCAGCATGCAGGAGCAGGGCATCGCCGCGTGCCTCAAGCACCTGGTGGCCAACGAGTCGGAGACCATGCGCAACTTCATGGACTCCCGGGTCTCCGAGGAGGCGCTGCGCGAGGTCTACCTGCTGCCGTTCGAGATGGCCGCGCAGGACTCCCACGTGTGGTCCATGATGTGCGCGTACAACGACGTCAACGGTGTGGCGGCCAGCGAGCACTCGGGGATCCAGAACGGGATCGTCAAGGGCGAGTGGGACTGGGACGGTCTCATCATGAGCGACTGGTTCGCCACCAAGCGCACCTCGGCCTCCGCGAACGGGGGCATGGACCTGGTGATGCCGGGCCCGGACGGCCCGTGGGGCGAGCGCCTCGTGGCCGCCGTGCGCCGCGGCGAGGTGGCCGAGTCCACCGTGGACGACCACCTCGCCCGGCTGCTGCTGCTCGCCCGGCGCACCGGTGCCCTCACCGAGGGTGGGACGGACCGGGTCTGGCCCGCGGACCTGCCCGCCCCGGACGGGCAGGTCCGCCAGGAGCAGCTGCGGGAGATCGCGGCGCGCGGCATGACAGTGCTGGTCAATGACGGCGTGCTGCCGCTCGCGGAGGGGCCCCTGGCCCTGATCGGCCGGCACGCGGTGGACACCGTGGACATGGGCGGCGGCTCCGCCGCGGTCAACCCGCCGTACCAGGTCACCGTGGCGGAGGGGATGCGCGCGCTGCTCGGTGAGCGCCTCACCGTGGTGGACGGCCCCGAGGTCCGCACCCGGGCGGTCCCGGCGAGCGCGGAGTACGTGAGAGACCCCGCCACGGCCACGCCCGGCATGGAGGTGGCCCTGTTCGCCGCGGACGGCACGGAGCTCTCCCGCTACCACAGCGACTCCGCCGCCATCTCGATCGGCTGGGACGACGACCTCCCGCAGACCCCCACCACCGCTGTGCTGCGCGCCGTGCTGGACAACGCCGCGGGCCCGGTCACCGTGGGTGCCGTGGGTGGTGGCCGCTGGTCCGTGGCGGCCGCAGGCCAGGAGATCTCCGCCGAACTGGGCTTCGCGGGCAACGACCCCGGCGAGACCATGCTGGTCCCGCCGTCCTTCTCCGAGGTGCTCGAGCTCCCGGAGCACGCGACCGTCACGGCCACCCTCCACATGGAGCCGGTGGACTGGTGCGAGGTGCTGCTGGGAAACCCGGCGCTGGACCTCGCCGAGGAGAGCCACCTGCTGGACATGTCCGCCATGGGGCTCACGGCCCTGGTGGCCGCACCCGCACCGCGCCCGGAGGAGGACGTCCTGCGGGACGCGGAGACGGCCGCGCGGGAGGCGGGGACCGCCGTCGTCGTGGTGGGGCTGTCCCCGGAGCAGGAGACGGAGGCCGCGGACAAGACCACGCTGGCTCTGCCCGGCGCGCAGGACGAGCTGGTGCGGCGCGTGGCGGGCGCCGCGGAGAAGACCGTGGTGGTGGTCAACGCGGCCACCCCCGTGCTCATGCCGTGGCTCGAGGACGTGGACGCCGTGGTGGTCGTGGGGCTGCCCGGACAGGAGGGCGGTCACGCGGTGGCCGCGGTGCTCACGGGCGAGCTGGAGCCCACCGGGCGGCTGGCCACCACGTACCCCGCCGCGGACGGCCGGGCACCGGCCTGGAACGTGACACCGGGTGAAGAGCTGGAGCTGAGCTACGACGACGGCGTGTTCATCGGCTACCGCGGCTACTACGAGGGGCACGCGCCGGCCCCGCTGTTCTGGTTCGGCCACGGGCTGGGCTACGCCACGTGGGAGTACGGGGATGTGGACGTCACAGGCACCCCCGAGAACGGTCTGCGCGTGGCCGTGGACGTCACGAACACCGGCGAGCGGGACTCTCGAGAGACCGTGCAGGTCTACCTCCGGCCCGCAGAGTCCGACCAGCCCGTGCGGCTCGTGGGCTACCAGGGCGTGCAGGTCCCGGCCGGGGAGGCAGCGCAGGTGGAGGTCGTCTGCGATCCCCGCCTCTTCCGACGCTGGGACGCGGGCACCGAGGGGTGGCGCGCGCTGGAACCCGGCGGGACGCTTCTGGTGGCCCGCGGCCTGGGGGACGTGCGGGCGCGGCTACCGTTGACCTGAACCCACGGACTCGGCGGGTGCCCGCTCGTGCGAGCACCCGCCGCGCACCGTCCCAGCAAGGAGTGACCATGCCCGCAGGAACCACCACGAGTCGACCGAGCGGCCGCCCCCGCGGCGCGGACACCGCCGCGCGGCGGGAGGACATCCTGGCCGTGGCCTCCGAGCTGTTCTCGGTGGACGGCTACCGCGGCACGTCCATGAGCCGGGTGGCGAAGGCCGCGGGCATCAGCCACACCGGGCTGGTGCACCACTTCCCCACCAAGGACGACCTGCTGGGTGCCGTGATGGACCGCCGCGACGAGCTCGACACCGCCCGGGCGTTCTCCCCCGCGGGTGAGCGGCCCCGGGGCTGGGACTACCTGCACGCCCTCGTGCAGCTGGTGCGCAACAACGAGGAGCACCCCGGTATGGTGCGGCTGTTCACCACCGTCTCCGGTGAGGCCGTGGACCCCGGGCACCCCGCCAGCGCGTGGCTGCGCCGCCACCACGAGACCACCGTGGCGCAGCTCCGCTCAGCCTTCGAGGAGGCCGCCGCCGCGGGTGAGCTGGCCCCGGACGCCCCCGTGGCGGCCATGTGCCGCCTGCTGGTGGCCACCATGGACGGGCTGCAGACCCAGTGGCTCAGCGGCACCGCCCCGGGGATGGCCGACGACCTCGCGTGCCTCGTGGAGACTTTCGAGCACCGCTGGCGCCGCTAACGACGCCGCCCGACCCGACCCCCGCGCGCACCGCGCCTTCCCCGTGAAGACCGGTGCGCGCCGTCGTTCCCGGGGCCTGCACCCGGAGCCCGCAGGCTGGGCCCGAGCCCCCGGATGTGAGGAAACCGTGAGGATCCGCGGGGCACCCGTATGGGTTCCGTGAGGAGGCCTCCCCCGGCAGTGGGCGCGGGCGTCTACTGAGGTTCTGCACCCAGGGAGGGTGCACCGGCCGGCGTCCTGCGGCCGGGGATCTCCGATCGGAGCCAGCAGTGCTTGATGTGGTGTACGTCCTGGGCGTGGTCGCCCTGTTCATGGTCGTGGTGATGGTGGGCAAGGCGGTGGACAAGCTGTGATCGTGCTCAGCGGCATCGCGTTCGTGCTGGGCGTCGCGGCCATCGCGTACCTGGTCTTCGCCCTGGTGAACCCGGAGAGCTTCTGATGGAGTGGGTTCCCTTCCTCGCGTCCCTGGGCACGCTGGTGCTGGCCCTCGCGCTGGCCTACCGGCCCCTGGGCGACTACATGGCGTGGGTGTTCCGGTCCCCCGCGCACTGGGCCCCCGAGCGGGCCGTCTACAAGCTGACCGGCGTGGCCGCGGACCAGGAGCAGTCCTGGCAGGCGTACCTGCGCTCGGTGCTGTACTTCTCCCTGGCCGGTGTCCTGCTGCTGTACGTGCTGCAGCGCACCCAGCAGTGGCTGCCGTTCTCCGTGGGCGGTGAGAACACGGAGCCGGGGGTCGCGTTCAACACGGCCATCTCCTTCGTGACCAACACCAACTGGCAGGCGTACTCGGGGGAGAACCTCGCGTACACCGTCCAGTTCCTGGGCCTGGCGGTGCAGAACTTCGTCTCCGCCGCCACGGGCATCGCGGTGGCCGTGGCCCTGGTGCGCGGCTTCGCGTACCGGCGCAGCGGCACGATCGGCAACTTCTGGGTGGACCTGCTGCGCACCACCGTGCGCGTGCTGCTGCCACTGTCCATCCTGGGCGCGCTGGCCCTGATCGCGGGCGGTGTGGTGCAGAACTTCGACGGCTTCACGGACGTCACCACCGTGGCCGGCGGCACGCAGTCCATCCCGGGCGGGCCCGTGGCCTCCCAGGAGGTCATCAAGGAGCTGGGCACCAACGGCGGCGGCTTCTACAACGCCAACGCCTCCCACCCCTTCGAGAACCCCACCGGGTGGACCAGCCTCTTCGAGTGCTTCCTGATCCTGGTGATCCCGTTCTCCCTGCCCCGCACGTTCGGGCGCCTGGTGGGCGACAACCGCCAGGGCTACGCCATCCTCGCGGTCATGGGCGTGCTGTACCTGGCCTCGGTGTTCGCCCTGGCCGCGTTCGAGTCCGCCGGGCAGGGCACCGCCCCGGAGCTCGCGGGCGGACCCATGGAGGGCAAGGAGGCGCGCTTCGGCATCCCGCAGTCCGTGCTCTTCGCGGCCACCACCACCCTGACCTCCACGGGTGCGGTGAACTCGATGCACGACTCCTACACCGCCCTGGGCGGGATGGTCCCCATGCTCAACATGCTCCTGGGAGAGGTGGCCCCCGGAGGTGTGGGCTCCGGGCTCTACGGAATGCTCGTGATCGCGGTGATCGCCGTCTTCGTCGCCGGGCTGCTCGTGGGCCGCACCCCCGAGTACCTGGGCAAGAAGATCGGCCCGCGCGAGATGAAGCTCGCGAGCCTCTACATCCTGGTGATGCCCGTGCTGGTGCTCGCCGGGGTGGGCCTGAGCTTCGGGATCCCCGCGCTGCGGGACAGCATCGAGAACGAGTCCCTGACCAACACCGGCCCGCACGGGCTCTCCGAGGTGCTCTACGCGTTCGCCTCCGGCGCCAACAACAACGGCTCGGCGTTCGCGGGCCTCACCGCGGACACCCCCTGGCTCACCGCCGCGATCGGCGTGGCCATGCTGTTCGGCCGGTTCATCCCGATCGCCCTGGTGCTCGCCCTGGCCGGTTCCCTCGCGGCGCAGGAGAAGGTCCCGGAGACCGCGGGCACCCTGCCCACGCACCGGCCCTTGTTCGTGGGGCTCACCGCCGGCACCGCGGTCCTGGTGACCGCCCTCGTGTTCTTCCCCGTTCTCACGCTGGGTCCCCTGGCAGAAGGTCTGATGCAGTCATGAGCACCACCGTCACCGAAGCACGCCCCGAGGCCCCCGCGGCCCGCCCGGCCGCACCCCGCAAAACGCTCACGTGGCAGCAGCTGCGCGAGGCCCTGCCCGGTGCCGTGCGCAAGCTCGACCCCCGCACCCAGTGGCACAACCCCGTGATGTTCATCGTGTGGGTGGGAGCCGTGGTCACCACGGTGTTCGCCGTGGCGGAGCTGTTCGCCGGCGGTGCGCAGGACTCCGGCGGCACCCCGGTCCCCGCCACGTTCACGTGGGCGATCGCCGTGTGGCTGTGGCTCACCGTGGTCTTCGCGAACCTCGCGGAGTCCATCGCGGAGGGCCGCGGCAAAGCCCAGGCGCAGACGCTGCGCCAGACCCGCACCAGCACCACCGCCCACCGCGTGCGGGACTACGACGACGCCGCGGACCCGGGTGCCCAGCGGGCCGTCACCGAGGACGCGTCCTCGGCGGACCTCACCCTGGGTGACGTGGTGGTGGTCTCCGCGGGCGAGCTGATCCCCGGGGACGGGGACATCGTGTGGGGCATCGCGAGCGTGGACGAGTCCGCGATCACCGGCGAGTCCGCCCCCGTGGTGCGCGAGTCCGGCGGGGACCGCTCCGCGGTGACCGGCGGCACGCGCGTGCTCTCGGACCGGATCGTCGTGCGGATCACCTCCAAGCCCGGTGAGACGTTCGTGGACCGGATGATCTCCCTGGTGGAGGGCGCCGCCCGCCAGCGCACCCCCAACGAGATCGCCCTGAACATCCTGCTGGCCTCCCTGTCCATCGTGTTCGTGGTGGTCACGCTGACCCTGAACCCGATCGCCTCCTACCCCGCGAGCCCCGCGAGCGTGACCGTGCTGATCGCGCTGCTCGTGTGCCTGATCCCCACGACCATCGGCGCGCTGCTCTCCGCGATCGGGATCGCGGGCATGGACCGGCTCGTGCAGCGCAACGTGCTGGCCATGTCCGGGCGCGCCGTGGAGGCCGCCGGGGACGTGACCACCCTGCTGCTCGACAAGACCGGCACCATCACCTACGGCAACCGCCGCGCCACCGCGTTCGTCCCGCTCACCGGGGTGGCCGAGGAGGAGCTCGTGCACGCCGCGGCGCTCTCCTCGCTGGCGGACCCCACGCCCGAGGGCTCCTCGATCGTGGACCTGGCCCGCGAGCGCGGCGCGAGCCTCGAGCAGGAGGCCGCGGGCGACGTCGTGCCCTTCACAGCGCAGACACGGATGTCCGGGCTGGACCTGCCGGACGGCTCGCAGATCCGCAAGGGCGCGGGCTCCGCGATCGTCGCGTGGCTCTCGGAGGACGGCGCGCAGCCGGACGACGCCGCCCGCGGTGAGCTCCAGGAGCGCGTCACCAAGATCTCCCGCTCGGGCGGCACCCCGCTGGTGGTCGCGCACAAGCGGGCCGACGGCGCGGCGCGCGTGCTCGGCGTGGTGCACCTCAAGGACGTGGTCAAGGAGGGGCTCACCGAGCGCTTCGCGCAGCTGCGCGCCATGGGCATCCGCACCGTGATGGTCACGGGTGACAACCCCCTGACCGCCGCGGCGATCGCGGAGGAGGCCGGCGTGGACGACTACCTCGCGGAGGCCACCCCGGAGCAGAAGCTCGCGTACATCCGCACGGAGCAGGAGGGCGGGAACCTCGTGGCCATGACCGGGGACGGCACCAACGACGCCCCCGCGCTGGCCCAGGCGGACGTGGGCGTGGCCATGAACACCGGCACCTCCGCGGCCAAGGAGGCCGGGAACATGGTGGACCTGGACTCGGACCCCACCAAGCTCATCGACATCGTGGCCATCGGCAAGCAGCTGCTCATCACCCGCGGGGCGCTCACCACGTTCTCGATCGCCAACGACATCGCCAAGTACTTCGCGATCATCCCCGCGATCTTCATCGGGGTGTTCCCGGGGCTCGCGGTGCTCAACGTGATGGGCCTGCACTCGCCGGCCTCCGCGGTGCTCTCCGCCGTGATCTTCAACGCGATCGTGATCGTGTTCCTGGTCCCGCTGGCCCTGCGCGGCGTGAAGTACCGGCCCATGAACGCGTCCAAGACCCTGGGGCGCAACCTCGCGGTCTACGGGCTGGGCGGGATCATCATGCCCTTCCTGGGGATCTGGCTGATCGACCTGGTGGTCCGGTTGATCCCGGGCTTCTGAGCCGGCCCCCACCCCGCACCACAGAGATTTCGAGTCGTCGAGAAAGAAGCGATCGTCATGAGCATTGCCGCACACTCCTCCGGGCGCACCATGTCGGTGGCCGTCCGCACCCTGATCGTGCTCACCCTGCTGCTGGGCGTGGGCTACACCGCGGTGGTCACCGGGCTCGGGTACCTCGCGTTCCCCGAGCAGAGCCACGGGTCCATGATGACGGACGGCAACGGTGAGGTCCGGGGGTCCTCGCTGATCGGTCAGTCCTTCACGGACGCGGACGGCAACCCCCTGCCGCAGTACTTCCAGCCCCGGCCCTCGGCCGCCGGGGACGCGGGGTACGACGCGTCGTCGTCCTCCGGCACCAACTGGGGTCCAGAGAACGAGAACCTGGTGGAGGCCATCACCCAGCGCAAGCAGGCGATCGCGGAGCTCAACGGGGTGCCCGAGTCCGACGTCCCCGCGGACGCCCTGACCGCCTCCTCCTCCGGTCTGGACCCCCACATCAGCGCGCGCTACGCGGACATCCAGGTGGAGCGCGTGGCCCGGGAGCGGGGTCTTCCGGTAGAACAGGTGCGGGAGCTCGTGAGCCAGCACACCAAGAAGCCCGATCTGGGCTACGTGGGTGACCGCGTGGTGAACGTGGCCGAGCTCAACCTGGCACTGGACGAGACGAGGCACTGACATGACCGCACCGGGGCGGCTGAGGGTGCTGCTCGGCGCCGCTCCCGGCGTGGGCAAGACCTACCGGATGCTCGCGGAGGGCAAGGCGCTGCTGGCCGAGGGCAGGGACGTGGTGATCGGCGTCGTGGAGACCCACGGCCGCGCGGCCACCGCCGCCATGACCGAGGGTCTGCCCCAGGTCCCCCGGCTGCGCACCCGCTACCGGGACGTGGAGCTGGAGGAGATGGACGTGGCCGCCGTGCTGGAGCGCGCTCCGGACATCACCCTGGTGGACGAGCTCGCCCACACCAACGCCCCCGGCTCCGCGCACGAGAAGCGCTGGGAGGACGTCCAACAGCTGCTCGCCGCGGGGATCGACGTGATCTCCACGGTGAACGTGCAGCACATCGAGTCCCTCAACGACGTGGTGGAGCGCATCACCGGCGCCGCCCAGCGGGAGACCGTGCCGGACCGGTTCCTGCGCGGCGCGCACCAGATCGAGGTGGTGGACCTGGCGCCCCAGGTGCTGCGGGACCGGCTCGCGGAGGGACTGGTCTACCCGGCCGAGCGCGTGGACGCGGCGCTGTCCCACTACTTCCGGCTGGGCAACCTCACCGCGCTGCGCGAGCTCGCGCTGCTGTGGCTCGCGGACGAGGTGGACCAGGCGCTCATGCACTACCGCCGCGAGCACGACATCGACGGCAAGTGGGAGGCCCGCGAGCGCGTCGTCGTGGCACTGACGGGCGGGCCCGAGGGCGAGACCCTGCTGCGCCGCGGCGCCCGGGTGGCCGCGCGCTCGGCGGGCGGGGACCTGCTGGCCGTGCACGTGATCGCGCAGGACGGCGTGCGCGCCGAGAACCCGGCGGCACTCGCGCAGCAGCGGGCGCTCGTGGAGAAGCTCGGCGGGACCTTCCACCAGGTGGTGGGGGACGACGTCCCCGCGGCCCTCGTGGAGTTCGCTCGCTCGGTCAACGCCACGCAGCTGGTGCTGGGCACCAGCCGCCGCAGCCGGCTCGCGGCGGCCTTCACGGGACCGGGCATCGGGGCCACGGTCACCAAGGAGTCCGGGGAGATCGACGTGCACATGGTCGCCCACGCGCAGGCGGGCGGGCAGTTCACGCTCCCCCCGCTGGGCGGGGCGCTCTCCGCACGACGCCGCGTGCTCGGCTTCCTGGTGGCGCTGCTGGGTGGCCCGGTGCTCACGGTGGCGCTGGCCGGGGTGCGCTCCCCGGACGCCATCACGAGCGACGTGCTGATGTACCAGCTGCTCGTGGTGGTCGTGGCGCTCGTGGGCGGGATCTGGCCCGCGCTGTTCGCGGCGGTGCTCTCCGGGCTCACGCTGGACTACTTCTTCATCGACCCCATCCACACCATCACCATCGCGGATCCCCTGCACCTGCTGGCGCTGATCCTCTACACGGTGATCGCCGCGCTCGTGAGCTTCGTGGTGGACCGCGCGGCCCGCTACACCCGCACCGCCCGCCGGGCCGCCGCGGAGTCAGAACTGATCCAGAGCATCGCGGGCAGCGTGCTGCGGGGTGAGGACGCCGTGCAGGCCCTCGTGGACCGCGCGCACGAGGTGTTCCGCGTTCCGGGGGTGCGCATCATGGCGGGAGACACGGTGGTCGCGAGCGCGGGGGACGTGGCGCCCGGGGACGAGCCCACGGTCATGCCCCTGGACGGCGGCGGTGCCCTGGAGCTGCACGGCGGGCACCTGGCCTCGTCCGAGCGGCGGCTGCTGAGCGTCGTCGCCGTGCAGATGAGCGCGGCCCTGGAGCGGCAGCGGCTGCAGGCGGCAGCCGAGGAGATCGGGCCGATCGCGGCGTCGGACCGGGTGCGCGGTGCGCTGCTGTCCGCGCTGAGCCACGACCTGCGCCGGCCGCTCGCCTCCGCCACGGCGGCGGTGGGCGGGCTGCGCGCGGCCGGGGACTCGCTCACGCCCGAAGACCGGCAGGAGCTCATGGACACCGCGGACGAGAGCCTCACCGCGCTGGCCACCCTGGTCAACGACCTGCTGGACGTGAGCCGCGTGCAGGCGGGCGTGCTGTCCCTGGGCACCACGTCCACGGACCCGGCGGACTCGGTGGCCTCCGCGCTGGACGAGCTGCAGCTGGGGCCCTCCGAGGTGCGCCTGGACCTGGCCCACCACGGCGCCACGGTGCTCGCGGACCCGGTGCTGCTGCAGCGTGCGCTCGTGAACCTGCTGGCCAACGCCGGGCGGCACACCCCCGCGGGCGTTCCGGTCTCGGTCACCACCAGCACGTTCGCGGACCGGCTGGAGATCCGCGTGATCGACCACGGCCCCGGGATCGCCCCCGAGCGCCACGACGAGATGTTCCTGCCGTTCCAGCGGCTCGGGGACACGGACAACACCACGGGCCTGGGGCTCGGTCTGGCGCTCTCGCGTGGTTTCGTGGAGGCCATGCACGGCACACTCACCCCGGAGGACACCCCGGGCGGCGGACTGACCATGGTGGTCTCCCTGCCGCTGGAGACGCTCGGGACGACGCCGCCGCTCGCGGACTCCCCGCCCGAGGCTGCGGTGGCGCGCGGGGCGGGTCGCACGACGGGCGAGCGCGGGGACTCCGCACACACCGCCCGGGTGCGTTCCGACGCCGGGGCGGCTCCGCAGAACGGCTCGACAGATCCGGTGACGGGTTCGCGCGGGGCGGGGACAGCGGCGTCGTCCGCCGGTGCCCGCGGGCAGGAAGGGGTTCACGGTGAAGATCCTCATCGCGGATGACGACCCGCAGATCCTGCGGGCGCTGCGGATCATCCTGGGTGCGAAGGGCTACCGGGTGATCACGGCGGCGAACGGCGCGGAGGCCGTGAGCGCGGCGGTGGACGAGCAGCCGGACATGTTCCTGCTGGACCTGGGGATGCCGCAGCTGGACGGGATCGAGGTGATCCAGGGGATCCGCGGCTGGTCCCAGGCGCCCATCCTGGTGGTCTCCGGGCGCACGGGAGCGGCGGACAAGGTGCAGGCGCTGGACACCGGCGCGGACGACTACATCACCAAGCCGTTCGCGATCGACGAGCTGCTCGCCCGGATCCGCGCGCTGACCCGGCGCATTCCGCAGGAGAAGACCGTGGCGGTCGCGCGGCTGGGGGACGTGACGGTGGACCTGGCCACCCACAGCGTGACCCGCACGGTGGAGGGCGGGGTCAAGCAGATCCGGCTGACGCCCACGGAGTGGCAGGTCATGGAAGTGCTGCTGCGCAACGCGGGCAAGCTGGTGACCCGCCAGACCCTGCTCACCCACGTGTGGGGCACCGAGCACGTGCAGGACAGCGGGTACCTGCGGCTCTACATCTCGCAGCTGCGCAAGAAGCTGGAGGCGGACCCGGGCAACCCCCGGCACATCCTCACGGAGCAGGGTATGGGGTACCGGCTGGTGGGCGCGGAGGTGTGAGCCGGGTCAGACCGCGCTGGATCCCCCCTCGGTCACGCGCCTCTTCTCGAAGGCCCTGCCGATGAGCGGGGCGGTGAGGCCGTGGAGCATCACGGACAGGAACACGAGCATCACCACGGTCTGCACGATCAGGTTGTTCTGCTCCGGGTCCCCCTCCTGGATGGCGAGCAGCGCGAAGACCAGGGAGGCGATCCCGCGCGGGCCCAGCCACGCGACCGTGAGGCGCTCCACCCAGGAAAGGGCGGAGGGCGTCGTCGCCAGGAGGACGGGGACGGCGCGGCCCACGGTGAGGGCGATCAGGACCACCAGGGCCACCCGCCAGTCCGGCCCGGCCTGGAGCACCAGCATGGTGAGCTGACCCATCACGAACCAGATGGGCATGATCGCGAAGGTGGCCACGCTCTCCGTGAACTCCAGGAGCTCGTGGAGCATGTCCCCCGCCAGCGTGCGGAAGACCATGCCCGCGATGAAGGCGGCCACGAAGCCGTTGGCGTGGACCTGCATGCCCAGGGTGTAGGCCAGCAGCGGGGCGGCCAGGGTGACCAGGCGCAGGGCCGGCAGCTCAGCCCAGCCGCGGGTGTGGGAGGCCCTGATGCCAGCTCCCAGGACCGTACCCACGGCGCCGCCCACCACGAGGGCGAGGAACAGGGCGGGGACCAGCTCGTCCAGGGCCGCGAAGGGGTCCTCCACGTGCTCGCCCTGGCCCAGCAGGGCGAGGGCGAAGAGGAACACGGGCGCCACCAGGGCGTCATTGTAGCCGCTCTCCGCGGTCAGCAGGTTGCGGACCCGCAGGGGGATCCGTTCGTCCTTGAGCAGGGAGGAGGCCGGGGCCAGGTCACTGGGTACCAGGATGCACGCGAGCACCAGGTACAGGGACAGCCGCAGCTCAGGGAGGATGACCCCGGCCGCGAAGAACATCACGATCAGGCTGAGCGGCAGCGCCAGGAACAGCACCCTCAGCACCGGTCCTCGCCGGCTGCTGCGCGGGGCGTCCTTGACCTCCAGGGCGTCCAGGAACAGCAGCAGGGACAGCACCACCTCCACGGTGCGCTCCACACCGGGACTCGTGAGCGCGTCGATCAGCGGCTCCGAGGTCTCCCACCCCGCGGCCATACCCAGCAGGATCAGCGCGATGGGTGCGGTCACGTACCAGCGGGTCAGCCGCCCGGACACGAGCGACCACACCACGATGGCTGCCAGGATGACGGAGGCCGTGAGGAACATGGAGGCGGGTCTCCGGATTCGTCGAGGGGCGGACTGTCAGCGGAGGGCGGTCCGGGTGCCTCGGGGTTCGCCCGGGAACATTTTGCCACCTCGCCCGCGGCGCGGAGCGTGCGGCCCGGGGTCACCTGCCGCCGTGCCCGGGGCCCTGCCCAGGCACCCCGGCCCCGAGGCGTGTCAGCCCTGACGCGCCTTCATGCGGGGGTTCTTCTTGTTGATCACGTAGGTCTTCCCGCGGCGGCGGACCACCTGCGAGCCGGGGACCTTCTTGAGGGAGCGGAGGGAGTTGCGGACCTTCACCGGGGTCTCCTTGCGTAGGGGCTTTTGCGAACGGTTCTCAGATTACCATTCGCGGCCACGCCCTGGACGACGACGCCGCACGCGGGCTCCCGGGCGCCACGCACCTGGGCGCGGGGCTCCCGGGCGCGGGGCGGGGAGAGGGGGCCTCGCGGCGTCGTCATCCGCTGTGGTCTGCCGGTGGCGTCAGCGGCGCGGGGCGAGCTCGTCCTCCACGACCCACTTGTGGTTGGTCATGGTCATGCCGTCGGCCTCGTAGTCGACCATGTAGACGGTCTGCGTGGTGGAAGAGGCGATGGTGCCCTTCGCACCCTTCATGCCCTCCATGTGGTCGGCTTCGATGGTGACCTCGGTGCCGTCCGCGAGGCGCTCGGAACCTGCGTCCTGGAGCTCCTCCTGGACCACCCACTTGTGGTCGGTGACCTCGGGCCCGCCGTCTGTGGGGGTGTAGTTCACGGCGTAGGTCACGGTCTTGTAGGCACCCACCACGGTGGCCGGGGCGTCCTTCATGCCCTCCATGTGGTCGGTGGTCAGCGTGACCTGCGTGCCCACGGGGTAGGTGGGGTTCTCCGCGGCGGCAATGCCCTCCGGGGCGGGGCCACCGTCCATGGCGTGCATGTGCTCCTGGCCGTGCTCGTGCCCACCCTGGCTCGCGCTGGGTGAGCCGCTCGCGGGCGACGACGCCGCCTGGCTCGTCGCGCTGTCGCTCGCGCTGGTCTCGTGGCCCTGGTGCGCGGAGTGGTCCGCGGAGTCGGTGCCGGCGGAGCAGGCGGTGGCGGCCACCAGGATGGCGAGACCGGCGAAGGTGAGGGGAAGTCGACGCATGGGAAGGATCCTTTCTGCGGACTCGCCCGGGGTTCGGAGCCCCCGGTGCGAGCGGTTTCTTGCTCGGAACCTGTGGAGGGGGCCAAGGCCCCGCGCTCGTGGGCCCCTACAGCAGGGTGCCGAGGGAGGCGACGAAGCCGCCGAGCATGAACGCGCTGATGCCGTACGCCAGGGGACGGTTGTCCATGGGGCCGCCGCCGGAGGCATGGTGGGTGATGGCGTGGCCCTTGCCGCGGCGCAGCAGGGCCTTGTTCACCGGATACGCCGCGAAGTACGCGATCACGAGGGACAGGGCCATGGAACCCCAGAACAGGGCGTCCAGCAGGCCGGCATCCATGGCGCCGGGGACCAGCCACATGACGAGGTTGTCCACGACCTCCATGGTGAGGATGGAGACGGTGTCCGCGGCAAGCACGAGGCGCAGGGCCTGACCCACGCTGATGCCCGAGCGCAGCAGGGGCAGGGAGGACAGGGCGTAGCCGAACACGAAGGCCAGGGCGATGGCCACGGCGGTGCTCGTGACGTTGCCCCACCCGAACACGGTGGCCAGGATCAGGCCGAGGATCTCACCGATGGAGCAGCCGGTGAGGCAGTGGAGGGTGGCGCTGGCGGCCATGTTGGACATGTCGTGGCCTGGGTGGTCGGAGGTGGTGTGGTCGTGCATGTCGTGACCCGCGTGGAGGTCTGGATGGTGGGTGGAGTGAGAGGTGGCGGGCGTGGTCATGGCATTGAGTGTATACCCTAGGGGGGTATGCAGTCATGTGTGACAGTGCCGACCTGGGTCAGGTTGTGACCGCCTCGTGCCCATGGCTCCAATTCCCAGGGGTCGGGTGAGCGGGCTCCTCATGCACCCGACCCCCTACGCCCTATCGCCTAAGCCGGTAGAGATCCCCCTCGCGAATGACATCGCCACTATCGGACAGCCGACCCAGGGCCTCCAGATAGGCATCAGCGATGCGACTACCAGTCCTCCCATAGCCCATGAGGCGGTTGAGTCGAGCCGTAACCTCGGCGAACGGCAAGGCCCGCGATGACTTCCCGAGCACGAACACCACCGCGTTTTCAATCTCCTGGGGCGGGATGGACGTAATATCACGAGGCGCCCCATCCTCATTTCCCACTCGCACAATATTCCACGTAGCGGAGTCCACACCGCGCGGCCAGTAGCAGGCCACTCCCCCGGCGGTAGTCCTGCGAATGTCCCGCGGCACACACTGGAGGATTTGCTCACGTCGTCGAGAATTAGTCTTTCCAAGCGAGAACCGTGCTGCCACGTTGGATGCCAATTCCTTAGCTAGCAATGGACCTTCTGCCTCAATGACATCTTCTAGCTGTTCAGCCACACGCTGGCGGCTCGTTCGCGACGGTAGGGCGTCCAAGACATTCAAATCCCCGACATGTGGCACGGGTGCGGCCCGGAACGGGCGAACCTCGATCTCTTTTCGCGCGGGATCCATGTCAGTCGGTTCAACGTCGGAATTCAATTCGGGCGCTGGCTGGGGGGAGTCCTGTAGCACCTGGTTCATGACCGACATGACGTGTTTATGGGTGTCATTCACTGAGCGCGCGTCCGTGACGGATTCAAGCTCCTCTCCCGGAGCGAGATGCTGAGTGATGTTGCTGCCCAAGTCGTCGTCACCCCCCATTGACTGGGTGGCCGCCCCTTCATCCTGATGCTCGTCAGCCCGCTGCGACACGGCATTGACTGCTTCTGCGGCGAGGAGGCGCTCCGAGATAACCGTCATGCGATCTCGCGCGTCCTGTATGGCCTGCTCGCGGTTCTGCCACCAGCTGGGTAGCCAGATTTGAATGACATCTGCCCAGCCCATCTGGGTCAGCACCTGCGCGGGCACAGCATCGCGATCTGACACAGTGGAGCGCCGCGCCCAAGCAGGCCCATCGAGCATCAGCGCGAACCACTGGGGCGAGTCCTCCGCACGCACCGCCAGATCCACCCGGAACTTGGACATCCCAAACTCCTCGTAGACCTCGAACCCCGCGTCACGGAACGCCGCTGCAACGTCCTCTCGATGGAGTTCTCGAGTTCGCGCAGCAGAATCCGTCATCGGAGTTTCTGTGTTTTCCCGTGCGAAGAGCAGGTACTCCCTGAGATGCTTCATCCCTTCAGAACTCGTCCGCTGCAAATCGATGTGTTCAGGATCGAAAGAGCTGTAGATTACCACTTCGCGCCGTGCCCGCGTGATCGCCACGTTGAGCCGGCGGTGCCCACCCTGTGCCGACAGAGGCCCGAATTGCAACCGCATTTTCTTGGTTACAGGATCGGGAGAGAACGCCAAAGAGAAGAGGATGACGTCTCGCTCGTCCCCCTGCATGTTCTCCAAGTTTTTCACGATGAGGGCATCCTCGTCCTTAGACAGGGCCTCGCGTACGGCCGGGTTATCCAGCTCCTCCAGGAGATCCTGGATCAACGTCTGCTGCTGCTTGTTAAAGGTCACAACACCAATGGACGTCTCGGGGTCGCTCTCCAGTCGATTGATCACATCGTTCACGATCAATTCAGCTTCCACCCGGTTGGTGCGAGTTGCTTTACGGTCACCGCCATCGAAGTGGCCGTTCACCCTCTTGAGAGTTATTCCAAAACCCGGTCGCGCGAGGGGCGGGGCGGGGAAGGTGGAAAGCTCCCCCTGGTAGTACCGCTGGTTGGAGTAGGCAATGAGCGACTCATCTTGACTGCGGTAGTGCCAAGTGAGCATCTTGCGCTCCAGGTTGGCGCTCACCGCTTCCGACAGAATGGACTCCTGATCGCTAGCGACTACGGCTTCCTGAGATTCAGTGTCATCGTCTTCCGAAGCGCCAGACGCGAACATGGAGGACGGTGGCATTTGCTGGGAGTCGCCGACGACGACCGCGGATTTCGCGCGCCCCAGGGAGCCAATCGCGTCCGCCACCTTGATCTGAGAGGCCTCATCAAAAATAACCATGTCAAAATTCAGCGTCCCCACGGGCAGGTTCTTCGCCACGCTTGAGGGACTCATCAACATGCAGGGCGTGACGTCCAAAATGGCATCCCCTGACGACTCGATGAGTTGGCGAATGGTACCTCCGCGCTTCCGGTCCATCTCACGACGCAACTGCACCTGTGAGGAACTCAACCGAAACTTCTTCAATCCCCTTTGGCGAAGGAGACGAGACGGGAGCTCGGTCCGGAGCTCCGATCGCACTCGGTCATTGAGGGCCTTGTATTCGTCAACCCTTCGCGATCGCTCCCGGGGGTCGAACTGGAGGAGGTCCATATCGTCCAACCGATCAGCCAGCTGTTCTCGCGCTATCCGCAGCCGGAGGCGCGCAGCTAACTCGTCCGCGGGGACGGAGCCGCTGGCCAACCCTTCGGAAAGATCCGTGAGCCCACAAGCTGCCAGGGCGCGCACGGATTCCAGCGCACGTTGGTACCGCCGGAGACCAGCGGTGCGGTCACGCTCCGCCTGATCACGCCAGCCCTCGCTACTTCGGTCAATGACAGACAGCAGGTCATTACTTCCCTGCCATTGGGCCAGTGACTCGGTGTCTGCATTCAGCGCTCGGAGCATGTCTTGCCATGCGTTGGTGTAGCCCGCCATATCCAGGGCCATTGCACCGTTCTCGAAGGACGCGATGTCACTATCCGAGAACACTCGCCGGATGCTACGCACAAGCCGGGCACGTTGAAGGACATCTTCCGGCAGACCAACTTGACGGGGATCTCGGATCGTCCATCCCGCTCTGCCGGGCAGCAGCCGTTCCGCATCCATGTCGATCTTCTGAGCCCGCTCTTGTGCCCAGCTCAAGTGATTGAGGAAGACTTTTGCATCCGCTGTCAGGTGGAGCGCCGTCGGCAAGACCATGCCTTCCACCTGTTGCTGGATCTCACCCAGCGCTCGTTTGCCGCCGAATAGCTTCTTCTGGGCATCCCGGATCTGGCGTTGCAGGTCATCTGTATTGACCCCCCAGGTTTGCGGGCGCAGAGCGGCAGCAAAGTCTCCAAGCTCGTGGACGAACTGCCGGACGTCAGCCAGAAGCAAGTCCATGGAGGCTTCCCAGTCAGGGACGCGTTGAGTCACTTCCCGATAATCTGCCACTGGCATATGACGGCCGACGCGAACATCCTGGAGCCAATCGGCAAGCAGCGTCCACGACGCAGGGTCCGGATAGCGGCGGAAGAGTGCCTTACCCTGCTCTCCCAACCGGTCATGCTGCGCCAAAAATTCTCGGACATAGTGCATGGCGGTGGGGCCGTCGGGTTCCTCAGTGACGGCGCTAGCGACAGGGCCAGCGATCCGCCAAGGATCGTCGGCCATTCGATGAGGGCCCAAGGCCTTGAGCGCCTTCTCCGCACGACCAGCGATGGCCGCGACCCGCTCCGCCTCTGTCGCGTCGCGAATCAGGCGCGGTGGGACGGTGATGTTCTCCATCTCAGACCCGCCCCCGAGCTGCGCGCTCTGATGCACTAGCCCCAAGAAATCCTGGTGTGCTTGCCACACCGACAACGCACGGTCGGAACTGCCGTGCAGCTTCTGGGGATAGGCCGCCAGGGACTCGATGGACCTCCGGAAATCTTGTTTAAGGGCTCTGAAGGCGGCACTGTTGCCCTGCGCCTCCGCCTCCCAGGATTCGAGCAGTTGGCGCCGGACATCCCCCACAGTCTGGCTCCGGCCGTGGACTTGAAGGGTCAGAGGGGCGAGCCCCACTCGATCGAGTCGAGTACGCACGACTTCCAGGGCCGCCTGCTTCTCAGCTACAAAGAGGACCTTTTTCCCCTTATCAAGGCTGTTGGCAATCATGTTGGTGATCGTCTGGGATTTACCCGTTCCCGGAGGGCCTTCCAGTACGAAAGTTCGTCCTGCGCTGGCCCAGGCGATTGCCTCAAGCTGAGAGCCATCCACCGGCACAGGAAGGACCGCATCAGCTTCCAGGAGTTCGGTCACCGTCGGGGCGGGGACCGGGTCCTCGAAGTTCTCGAGGGGCGACTCCACGAGGTGCTTGACCACGGGATTCCCCAGGAATTCCTCCCAATGCTCCCCGAGATCTCGCCACATCTCTACAGTGGCGAACTGCAGGATAGCCAGACGAACATCCGGCTTAACGTGGAAGGCCACTTTCTCTACTGCCAATGCGGTGCGGATTTCGCGCAGCACCCGCGGGATGTCGATGCCGTGCGCATCCTCAGGGGGCTCCGCCAAGACGGGGATACTCAGGTTGAATTCCGCCCGGAGTTTTTCGATGAGACACCAGTTGGGCTCGGCCTTCGCTCCTTCGTCGATCGATAGCCGATACTTTTGTTTTTTCCCACCCTCCAATCGCACGGGGAGTAGGAATAATGGCGCAAGTGCTTGCTGATCCGTAGCAGTCTTCCAGGCCAGCGCTCCCAGGGTGACGAACAAGTTGTTGGCACCGGATTCATCAAGAGCTAGCTTGGCATCCCGGCGCAACCTATCCAAGCGCGACGAATAACTCGAAACGGAGACGTTCGCGTACAGGGTCTTCTCCGCGATGAGAATGCGATCAAGGGCGTCATCGCCCAGTTCACGCGCCGTCTGATGCCCGGCGGCAGTTGCCAGTTCCGCGATGTCATCATGGGCCCGCACCGTGAACCGCTGCCCCGCGGCCAGCATGTCCTCCAAGCGTGCAAGGGAGCGCTCGGCAACCGCCAGGGACATAGCCCGGCTTGGTAGCTTGAGCAACGGGTTCCGCAGAGAGAGGTCCAGCAGCGAATGCCGCCACGAGCGGATCCTCGGCGGGAAGTTCTTCTCCTCAGACTCTCTGTAGGAGGCCGGTTCCACGGCCTCCTCGTGAACGCTCAACGGAATGGGGGTAGGCGCTGGGCGCTCCTCGACCAGCTCCACGACCTCTCCCGCGCTATTGGTGCGAATGCGGGGCAACGGCTTCACCCGGCGGTGGGCGGCGGCGATATCCAGCACGTGATCGATCTCGCCATCAAAGTGTGCTTCCGTCGCTCGTTGGGCGTCGCTCCATGAGCTCTTGCCCGTAACTGCCGTCATCTCTACAGGAACGAGCAATCCACTGTGCACAACGTTGTCGATCATGCCCCGATCCGCCAGGGCGAGCTCTGCGAGCTGGATGTCCTCGGTCAGGAACCCAGCGAAGGCATGTCCCGGTGCTTGCACGATCACGGGATTCAAGCCCGCCTGTTCCAGGGCCGCCGCATACAGGACGCTGAGGTCCAAGCAGGTTCCCATCCGGTCTTCAACCACCTCGTCGACTCGACGGATCTTCTGCCCCGTGGTTTCGAAGGACGCAGGCGGGTTGACGTAGCTGAGCTCCAGCTCCTGGACGGCCCGAAAGATCGCTTCCGCGATAAGCCGTGCCCTATCAGCGCCCGACTGGTATCCCTCGAGTGATGACGAGCCCGTAGCGTCTCGCAGAATTTCGCTGGCGCGGTTCATGAGCGGTACGAGCGCCTTGCTGTTCGGCGTCACGAAGGCCGCCAGCAGCTCGGGGATGGAGCGTGCGTACCACTCGTTGTGAGCCAGCAAAGCCACCGGGCGGGTGTGGGTGTGCCGGTGGCCGTCGATGACCACATTGATTCGTAGGCTGGTCTGGGTTGCCTCGTCGATGTCGGCAAATTGTCGGGCGGGCATGTACCACGCGAGGTAAGAGCTGTCTCGTTCCTGCAGCTCATACTCCCGGTCTTCTCGAACCGCCGGGAGGGAGATGGGCTTGAGGCGAAGCGGGTCCGCAGTCACGGTATGGTGATCGTCTCCCAAGGTCACAACGATCTCATCTACCGAATGTGATGCGGTCTGGTCCGTGTGACCGGCAAGAATTTGAACCACGGGGCTCACGTTGTTGTGGGCCAGGGCAAAATTGATTGCCTCTCGGTATCGGACCTCAACCTTGACGGGCCCCTGCTCGAAGTGGGCGGTCTGACAGCCTGGCTGAACATCCCGGTAGGGATCCAGGTCCTCGTTCAAACGCTCTTCGGGCGTCTGGTATCCGTTGTCTGCTGGCTCCCCATCATGCTCGGGGGGTTGCTGCCCACCACGTTCCTCATCATGGTGAGACGAGGAGGCCCCGGGGGCGAAATCGCCTGATGTAGAAGCGGTACCCTCATTCTCCGGATCTGCCGCCTCGGCTGTCGCGGGGGGCGCTATGGGTTCGGCCGCTGGATCGATCGTTGGCCTAATCGCAGGCTCCACGGGCCGCACGAGGTCTTCGGATGTTGTCGGGAGGGGTTCAAGTCCAGCCAGGAGTTCTTCATATTCGAAAGTTCGCCCGTCGGCAAGTTCCGCAATCCGCCGAGAAGCTTTGTCGGCGTCCACGACATCGAGAATGAGCTCCATTGCTTCCAGGCCAGCGATCACAGTGCTGGAGGACATGCTCGTATTGGCCGAGTTGGCGAGGTTAAGGACACGAAGGGCTTCGGTGGCCCATCCGATGTCCGTTCGGTCGAAGAGCCCGTTAAATCGTTCGGAGTGGAAGATGATTGTCTTGAGAATTACCCGCGGGTCATTCAAGGCATATTCCGCATTATGCCGACCAAGTCTCTGAAAGTCAGCACGCGAAATGAGCTCTATCCAGGATTCTGGATCGCCCGGCACAGGGGCATGATCCTCCACCAGCGGACGCAGGGTGTGGGCAAGGACCGCACCGCCTTGGAGGGCAGTTTCGTAGGTTTGAGGAGTGCGCATGGGGGGATCGCCTTCGCAAATTAAGTTGTTGAGGTTGAAACTATCAGCAGTCTAGGAGATCTTCTCGTCCACCACGTATATCCGCTTCAGTGGCAGCTTGTCGCGCCACTTGGAAGGAAGCGACTCGTAGTAGGTGAGTGTGAGATCCGTGATCTCCTTACCGCCCAGCAGTCGGAGGTTGTGGCGTTCACGTTCCAGTGCGGCCGCCTCGCTGCTGTACGAGCCCAGGGTCACGAACAAGCCATGTTCGTCTTTGGCACCCAGCGTCCCCAGGAGACCCTGAATATCGGGGCGTCCTTTGGTGGAGGCGGTGTGTTTGCACTGAACCTTGATGAGGGGCGGTTCAAGACCAAGGACGTCTCTGTGAGCGAGCACGTCCACACCCCCATCCGCCGTGTATGCAGTGACGCGCGCCTGATAGCCCATGGCTCTCAGGAGATCAGCCACAAATTCCTCGAACGCCTGATGCGTGAGATCTTCCAGGAGGGTCCGCGTGATGAAGTCGTTGGTGTTGTCCTCGATCTGCTTCGCAGTCGGTAGCGCATCGTGTGCGTCCTCCTCCAGATCAGCCGCGGAGACCCTCGCCTCCGAAGAGGCGGGCCTTCCCACTGGAAGGGAAGAGGGCCCGTCGGTGGTCTGCAGCGACGCTTCGAAGGCGTCTTCGGAAGGCGCGTTCAAGAACTCCTGAAAGAGACTCGCATGGCGCTTCACTTGGAACAGCGTGAGCGCCGACCCAATCTCGTAGAGGGCCGACTTCGGAAAGATCCCGCGGGGGACGCCCGTCTTGAGCCACCGCACCGCGCGTCTGTGCCTATGAATTCGCTCTCCGGCGTGGTACCGGTACTCCCCGATGACCTCACCAAAGTTCAACGTCCGATCCGCTTTGCTGGGAAAGATCACGATGTCTCCCTCGGCCATCTCGAAGGCGAAACGCCGCTGGATCCCCGCCCATAGAGCGATAGCCCCCTGCTTGGCACTGGGTTCACTGACGAGAAGGGCTGCCTTGATGCGCTCCGGGTCATCCCCCATGAGGGAGATATCCCCGATCTCCCACCCGATCGAGACGAACCCTTCGGAGAGCAGCTCTTCGGCGAGAACGTCGTTGTGGATACCCCACATGGTCATGACCGCACCTCCCCCGCCACCGGCAAGAACTGACTCGCCTTCTTACTCCACGAGATCGCCAGCACGTCGCGGGCACGTGTAGCTCCCACATAGAGCAGGGAGCGCTCCCGCAGGGCGTTGTCCTCGTGGGCCTTCTCGTCGTAGTCGCTGCCGGCAAAGAACCGGGGGATGGATGCCTCGCTCACGTCGAACAGCAGCACACGGGAGAACTCCGTGCCCTTGGCCCGGTGGAGGGTCATCACCGCGGGGGTTCCTTGCGGAATGTCCTGCTTGTCCACCGGGGCCGCGTTGACGCCCAGTTCTCCCAGAGTGCGGACCAGCGCGTCGCGCTGCTTCTTGGTGCGGGTGAGGATGCCCAGGGTGCTGGCGGGGAGGCCCTCCTCAGCCAGTTCCTCGAGCCACCTTCTGATCAGCTCGGCCACGAGCTCGTACTCCTGCGCGAGATCCCGCGCGGGCAGCAGAACGGGCACGGGCCCCGAGCGGCTGGACACATATCGCTCGTGGGCGTGGTCCACCGCCTCCCCCTCGACCTCGTCCAGGTTGTACTCCCCGCCCTCCAACACCTTGAGAGCCAGCGCAAGGTTCTGTTCGGTGGTGCGGTAGTTCAGACGAAGCCGCCGTGAGCGCCCCACCACCTTGATGCCGTAGTGGCCCAGCACAATCCGCTGACCGTAGATTCGCTGGTTCGAGTCCTCGGCGATGAACAGGTCATCGGGGCCCTCCGCCACGCACGCCCTGGCCAGTTGCCAGCGCGTGGGGGTGAAGTCCTGCCCCTCGTCGATCAGTACGTGATCCGCGGGGAGCCGCCCTTCAGAACGGCGCAGGAAAGCCGCAGCAATTGCCGCCGCTTCATCCCAGTCAACGGATTGCGTGGCCAAACCGTCGGCACGGTAACGCTGCACCGCAGCCCAGACTGCACGTCGTTGGTTGCGCCCCAGGCGTGTTCCTCGACCCATCCGCGGAGCCCGGAGGTACTCCCGCTCCTCGGTGATCAGCGCCGGCAGGATCACCTCCTGGTACTCGGACTGGAAGAACGCGGGCACCGCCACCTGGTGGGGCAGCTCCGTTCCGGCCGCCTCGATGGCCTCGTCCCACGGGCTCGCCCCGTACGCGCCGGAGCTGCGGTAGTCAGGGGTCCGCTGAACCCCCCACCCCACCACCTCTTCCATGGCCTGAGACAGTCCCTGCGACCCGTTAGCGACCCCCAGCACCCGGTGGGCCACCTGATCCAGTGTCATCACCGTGATGCCGGGCTGGCCAAGCTGCCCTGCCATGCGCACGCGCGGGTCCAGCGCACGGATCTGCTGCGCGATCATGTCCACCAGGTTGCGCGTGTAGGACACCACCAGCACACGCGCGTCCGGGTTCTCTCGCGCCAAGCGCACCGCCCGGTGGACGAGCACCACAGTCTTACCCGTGCCCGCGCCGCCGGAGAGCCGGAACGGTCCGGAGGTTTTCTTGTCCACGTATTCCTGCTGGTCGGGGTGCAGGAACAGCCGCCACGCATCGAAGTCGCCGCTGGCGAGGGCCTTCTCCAGGGCGGCGTCGTCCTCAATCAAGTGGAACTGAGAGGCCGCCCGCGGCGTAGTCACCGCGCGCACCACGGCATCGGTCTCGGAGGGCACGCCCACCTCGGTGCCGCCTGTCACGGGCTCGTCCACGGCTGTGTACCGCTCTCGCACGGTCTCCAATGTCTCCCCCGTGGCGAGGTCCAGCAGCGCGTCCGCCTGCCAGCCACCCACCCGGCCCAGGAAGGCCATGAGGTCCGCTTCCGAGCCCGCACGCACGGCCACCGTGGCCACGGACTCGTCCACCCCCAGTTGGGCGGTGAGCTCTTCCGCTGCCAGGGCAGCCAGGGGGTTACGCGCCACAATCACCGTTTCGGGCTGGGCCTCGGGGGACGACGACGCCGTGTCCTCCTCCTGTTGCAACGCCACCATCTCCGCGGCGCGGGCTTCTACCAATGCCTTGAGCTCGGCATCCGTGTAGTGCTCCGCACCGGCAATGGCGGTGGAATCCACCTGACGGATCTCCGCTGCGCCGCTGGTGGGGTTCACCCGCGCGTAGGCCTTGGCCGCCACCTGGTAAGCGTCGTCGTGCGCGTACACGCCGTAGAGCAGCCACAGCGAGCCCAGGTCGAAGAGGACGAGCCGGTAGAACTGGTCCACCCGCGCCGTGCGAACGCGATCATCCGCGCAGTTCTGAATGGGCTCCACGTGCAGGCCATTGGTGGTGGGGTCCTTGATGAGCTTCTCCAGCGTGGCATTCACCTTGCCCGCAATGGATTTCTCGTAGCTGCCCAGGAACCCTCGGTCCAGGATGAGCTGTTTCTGCGGCGCAGTCATGGCATCTCCGTCTTCCGTTGAGTGGTGTCACCGTGGGTGGTCAGAATCTTTCGAATGGTGTCCGTATCGGGGCCCGTCACGGTCCAGTCAGGTGGGGCTACCGCGGCGAAGGCCTCCGCGCTCTTCTCCTCGGCCAGCCATGCAAGCTTGAAGTCGGTCCACAGCAGATCCACCACGTATCCCTGCATTTCTTCCCCGATCTCGGGGAAGGGCAGCCCTTGCTGACCCGCAAGTGTCAAGATCTGCGCCTCTTCGGGTGAATCGGCCTGCGAGACGGCGTTCTTCCAGTCAGGGGTCAATTCCACGGGCCCGGAAGAGTGGAGGATGTTCATGCTGCCCAATCCTGCGCGTTCCTTCTCGGTAGAAGACGCGGGGGCGTCCTGCGTACTGGGCAGGTGGGAGAAGAACTCCAGCCACTGGTTTTCTTCTCGCTCCTCGGCCGCATGCTCCGCCGCGGACGTCCACGTTTCCAGGATGGTGACGGCGCCGGGCTCCATGTCCTGCCGGAGGTTGGACAGCGCCAACCACTGGCGCCAGGAATCGGAGAAATAGGGCGATTCCACGGCGGCGTCCCGATCATCCAGCACCACGGCCAGCCGGCTGTGAGTGGGCGTGACGTCCCCCAAGATCACCAGGGGGCCCGTGCGGCGGACAAACCCCTTGGTGGTCGGCGTCCGCGGAGGATTCGGAAGCGGTGACTCAGGCGGCGTGTCCAGGATGGCTCGGGCCTGTTCGGCCAGGGCATCCAGACTCACCGGCGTGGGCTTTCCCGTGAAGAGCAGCAGATTCAGTTTCTTGGCCACGCTGAGTTGCCGCTTGAACGGATCGGTCTTGCTGTCGCTGATCAAGCTCAGCAATTGGTCAAAGGGGTTGGCATCCAGGTAGCTGAGGTCCGCGGCATCCACCACCCCCTGGCGCTGCAGGGCTCGCGTGAACTGTGTGACCCACATGTCCGTGAGGACCCCCTGGCCAGGCTCCCCGCGCTGCGCTGCCTCGTACGCGTCCAGGTCCGCGTGGGTCACCACGTACACCAGGTAGCCGCGCTCGCGCAGACCACGCCGCTTGGCGGCGTCGTCGCCCACCCGGTCGTGTGCGGTCGTGGCGTGGTACGTGCGCCCGTCCAGATAAATGGCCGCGCCCTGGCTACCGAACTGGCCCTGCCAGGTGAGCAGCGCGTCCGGTTGGGTATCCCCCAGGCGCACCTGGGAGGCGTAGGAATAGCGCACGCCACCCAACATGACGGAAAATCCCTGACCGCCGTCGCCCACCGTGTCCGTGACCTGAGCCCCAGGCAGAGCACCCACGGCGGCACGGAACATCCGACGGAAGCGGTGCTCGAGGGCCGATTCAAAGTCATCGCCCACGGGCGCACGGCCTTCCTCCACGCGCCAGGTCATCTCATCCCCGGGCTCCTCGTCGCCCAGTATGGTGCCCAGGATCTCGACGGCGCGCTGCCGGCTCAGGTACTCACGCTTCGACGCGCGCACGTGGGGCATCAGGCAGCGGAAGCAGGCCGCTTTGTCCTCGTCCTGGCACACGCAGCCCACCAGGAACTCGTGGGCTCCGCGCAGCAGATGCCACAGGGATTCAGGGGTTGCCAGCTCTGCGAGGTAGCCCGTGCCGCCGGGCACGGAATCGAACAGCAGCAGCGAGTCCGCGTTGTTCCGGCTGACATCCGGAACCACCTCCATGTTCAGGTGGCTGATTTCCCCGCCGAAGCGCTCCCGCAATCCCAGCATGAGCGCGCAGTAGAAGCTCCAGAGGGACCGCCCGGAAGTGTCTTCCGTGATGGACGGCGGGAGGCTGATCATGATGGATTCCGTGACCAGCTCCCGGGCCAGCACCACGGACACGGATTCCGGGTTCTCTACCCTGCGCTGCGTGCACCAGCCTTGGTGTTCCCGTGCGCTGTTCTCGTCCGTGTTCTCGTCCTGGTGACCACAGACGGGGCAGATCAAGAATCCGCCAATGCGCTGCGAGCGCCCCGCGAGCGTTGCTTCGCGAGCGCCTTCCCGCGGCTTGCCCACGTTCATGCGCGTAAGCCGTGACCCGCGGCGGAACGTGACACCCACCCCGGTCCCGCCGATGGACCACTCCGCCCGGGTGTCGGACTTCGTGAAGTCCGGGATGGTCAGGGTGTCGTATGAGGTGCTATCGCGGTCCTCGCGGCCGTCGGAGATCTTGGCCTGGTTCAGCTCCATGGTGGAGGACACCTTGGTCAGCTCCACCACGTTCAGATGCTGACCCGAGTCCGCGATGGCCGGCTTAAGGCATGCGGGGCACGCGTCCATGCGCTCCGTGGGGGCAATCTCCTGGCTGTACCCGCACGCCGGGCAGAAGGCGAACCGGCGGACCCCGGCGCCGTCACTGCCCACGTCCACCGAGTCGATCTTCAGCTCGTGGCCCCCGGCGTAGAAGGTGTTGCCGGGCGCCAGTTCGGTGAGGGCCGTGAAGCCCGAGCGTTCATATTCCGCGGGGATGTGCTTCCAGTTATCGTGCTCATCCCGGTAGGTGAGCGTGGCCTCCAAACTCACCGCGTCATCGAACAGGGTGAAGTTGGGTAGCACACCAAAGCGCTCGAGCACGCCGATCCAGTGCTCGTGGCTCAGTTGCGAGGACTCTGCTCGCAGCCTCGCGCTGCTTCCCTTGAGCCGGCGTTCCTCCCGCTCGCGCGCCGCGGGGTCCTCCGTGAGACCCAGCTTCTGCTCCTGCTCGTCCAGCAGTTGTTGCTGTCCCTCGAGTTCCGTGGCGAGCTTGCCGTCTTCCTCCGCCGTAATCACCACGGTCCCATCGGCAATCGCTCGAAGCTGCTTCTCCACGCGCTCCCGGCGATGATGCAGCTCGGCCTTCTCGCGCTGCCACCGCTGTACCGAGGCCTTGATGGCTCGTTCCAGTCCGCTGGGTTCGCCGTTCTCCGGCCACGTGGCCCACGTGCGCAGGGCCTGCGCCGCTTCATGGGTCATGCCCCGCCGGGGCTCGTCGCCCACCTGGAACGCGGAGAGGAACTCATCCAGTCGCTGCTGGGAATGCTCGCGCGCATCGGCCAGGAGTGTGCCCAAGAACGTCCCGGGGTCGCTGGACTTCATGACGGAAGCCGCGCGCGCGGGATCCGGCGTGCCCTCGTCCCCCGCCATGCGGTCCATGAGGAACGCCGTGTACTGCCGGTGCAGAATCTCCTCCGCGGACAAATACGCGGCCGGGGGGCGCACCCCGCCGTTGAGCATGAACTGCGGTTCGATGAACGCCGAGCCCTTGCCGCGCGTGGTCATGAAGGCCAGGTCCAGGGAGTTTCCGGTCAGGCGGCCAGCGCGACCCACGCGCTGCAGATAGGAGGCCACGGTGTCCGGGATGGACGCCAGGATCACGGTGGAGAGATCGCCAATGTCGATGCCCATTTCCAGCGTGGGCGTGGCCACCAGCACGTTGGGGGCTCCCGGCGTGGTCTCACTGTTCTTGAACTCGTTCTCGTACTGCAGGCGCGTGTCCGCGGCGAGCAGCGACGTGTGTTCGCGGGCAATCACACGCCGCATGTCCCCGCGGTACAGGCTGCGGTAGTAGCTGTCCCGCAGGGTGTCCGGGTGGAGCGAGCCCTTGCACTGGTAGGCGGTGCAGGGACCGCCCGCCAGGGTGCGCAGGGTATCGGGGAGTCCCGTGACCACCTGACCGCACTCGGGGCAGCGCAGAATCTCGGCGGGGCCGGACAGGGCGGCCAGCACCAGGTTCTTCGGGCGCAAGCCGTAGCTTTCCGCGGTCACGGTGCCCCGTTGCATCACAGGAACCGTGTCGGTCAGCCGGTGCTCGCTGAGCGCGGTGAACAGGGGCTTGAGCAGGTATCCCGCCCGGCGCCGGTCCACGCCCAAGCAGCGTGAGGTCCAGTCCACGTACCAGCTGTTGGAGTTGGTGAGATCCTTGAACTCGGAATTTTCCTTGAACCGGCCCGTGGCGGGGAACGCGGGCGCTCGTCGCTGGCGTGGGAAGGCGGGCATCACGTCCTTGGGCCGGCGCCCGCCCCAAATTTCGTAGCGGGTTCCGCCCTTCTCGCGGTGCGGGCGCAGCCACTCGTGGGCGATGGCACCGTCTCCACGCAGGCGCTCCACGATGCCGCGCACCCACGCGCCGGGCCGCGCGGCCCCGCGGGCTTCGATCCCGGGCAGGTCGATGGTCAGTTCCCGCGCGGCCAGCTCCAGCACGTCATGACCCAGGGTCTCTAGCTCGCCCTCGGCCGCCTGCACGGAGGCCGCGGCCGTTCCGGTGGCGGCCAGGGTGCGCCCGTAAGACTCCACGAGGCCCACCTCGAGTTCCACGTCGAACTCCAGGCGCGTGGCCACACGCTCCCGGGCACGACGCCGCCTGTTCCGGTCCTCGGAGTCATCCCAGTACCCGCGAACGGGCGCGTTTTCGGCAATCGAGGGGTGCAGCAGCCGGTACCGGTCCTCAGGTTCTTGGGCCAGTTCCATCATGCGCTTAACCACGTCCCGCACCGGAGTGGGCTCGTCGGCCAGCGCGGACTGAATCGCCGAACGCAATGCCAGGGAGTATGAGCGAGCCTCCACGAAACCCGCCCGATGTGCGGCGTCCTGCACGGAGTCCGTGAACACCAGCGACTTCTTCTCGCTGAGGTTCAGCCCCTCCGCACCGAACAGGCTGGAGAGCGCCACGGAGAGCAGCGTGGCGGTGCGGGAGCCCACAAATCGAATGCCATCGTTTTCTTGGCACGCCGGGCAGTTGTCTCTGATGCTCAGGCCGTCCGCTTCCAGGCCCACGTGCATCCACACGGGGAGGGCATCCAGATCCCCGGCGTCCTCTTGCGGAAGCTCGTCCTCGATCGCGCGCCGTTCCGGATTGAGGAACCGGAGGCGATCATCGCTCTGAGGTTCCACACCGGGCACAGAAATCAGCGCGCGGAACCGCCCGGATCTGCGGGCCTGGGCTTCACGGATGGTCTGGGGTTTCACGATCAGATCGCCCGTGCCGGTGAGCGCCACACCCCACCCGGAGCGCCCGCAGTGTCGGCAGTAGATGGCCGGCAGGAAGCTGCCATCATGCACGCCCCGATCGTCGCTCCATGCAAACGCAACGGCTGGCGACGCCGCCCGGTCAACGTGGGACACCTCCCGCGTCCAGAGGTGCAGCTCCACATTGGGGAAGCTGTTGCGCTCCGCCCGCGAGCGCACGTGGGACAACGCGCCACCCAGCGCCTCCACGCAGCGGGCTCCGGTGGTGTCCCGGTCCAGGTGGGGCACGAGGGCGGCGGCGAGATCGCGGATCGAAGTGGCTTGGGCCGCGGCCGACAGAAGCGCGCTCACGAGGGGGTGCGCGAGGAAGAGGTCCCGTTCGGTGGCGGCGTCGAGCTCGGCGTTCTCCGCCAGGCTCTCCAGGGGCGGCCAGAGCACGGCGAGCACGCGGCGGGTCAGTTCGGCCGGCTCCGGCAGCCGCCCGTCCGTGGCCCCAGGCAGGAGCTCCAGGACCGGTTGCAGCTGGGTCAGCGTGGGATGCTCCTGCGCCTGCAGGTCCGCACCCGTGATGCCGGAAACTGACCCCGAGCGGAGGCGTTCTAGCGCGGCGTCACGCAGCGCGTCCTGCGTGACGCGGCGTTCCGTGACCACGGATTCCACGGTGAACGGAGTGCCGAAGATGGTGCTCGCGAAATCCGCCACGGGGGCGATATCGCTTTCGTCCCCCAGCGTGGCGGAGGTGGCCACCGGGACCATGGCAGTGCGCTGCGGGGCCAGGCGCTCCAGGACCAGGCGCAGCCTGCGGATGAGCATGGCCACGTCGGTTCCCTGGGCACCGTTGTAGGTGTGGAACTCGTCCAGCACCAGGTACCGCAGGGACTCGGCCGAGTGCTCCCACAGCGGGCGGTCTGCCGAGCGCAGGAGGAGCTGGTCCAGCATCTTGTAGTTGGTGAGGATGATGTCCGGCACCGCCGAGCGGATGGTGTGCCGGTCCTCGATGAGTCCCTCCGGGGACATGACCGTGCGCGGTGCCCCCGAGTGCTCGCCCGTGTAGAGCGCGGCCGTCACGCCGTTCAGCGCCGGGTTCTCGTGGATCATCCGCGCCAGGCGGCCCGCCTGGTCATTGGCCAGGGCGTTCATGGGGTACAGGATGATCGCCTTGATCCCGTGCACGCCTTGCTTCCGAGCCCGGACCGCGTAATCGAGCAGCGGGTAGAGGAACGCTTCGGTCTTACCCGATCCGGTTCCCGTGGTCACGATGGTGGGTTCCGGGATCCGCAGGCCCCGGCGGTCCTGCGGGCCCTCCACCGACGGGTCCGTGGTGAGGCGGCGGAACGCTTCGGCCTGGTGGGCGTACGGCTGGAACCAGTCCGGCAGCACGCTCAGCGGGGAGGCCCCGGGCTCGGTGTGGAACGGCAGGCGTGTCCGCAGGAACGGTCCCCGGAAGATTCCCTGGTCCTTGTCGCTCAGGAAGTCAGCAAACGCGTCCCGCGCATAGCGGTCCGAGAACTCAATGGCCGTGGTGACGTATTCCACCAGGGCCGACTTCATGGCCTCGGCCTGCAGCGAGGGAAGCAGCTCACTCATGCGCCGTTGACTCCTTCGTAGACACCCGGTTGATACACACCCTGCTCCATGCGCTCGGCAAAGGCGGCGTACGCCTCACGCATGTCCGCCTCCCGGTCCAGGATCCGGAAGGGCTCGGGAGCGGTGATCTGGCGGCCCTCGGGGGTTTCATACGTGCGGTCCGCAATGCTCAGGCCGTACTCCGGACGCCCAGCCTTATTCCATGCCGTGCGCACAGTGGACGGGATCAAGCGACCGTTGGCGTCGTAGACCTTGCCGCGCTTATCCTCACCACGCTCGTATGTGTAGAGCACCCCGAACTGGGTGCGGTATAGCGTGCACAGCTCGTCAATGGGAATGCCGGTCACGTGAGCCATGATCGCGTCGATCTCCACGAGGGCCCGACGACGGTCCTCGTCCCGGCGCAGCGGGGTTGCCGCCGACCACTCCGAGGACACGTCCCCAAGGGCGGGGCGGTCCGGCCGCTCACGACCGCCCGTCCACGATTCCTGCGACATGGCAGGCGTCCAGCAGTCCCGCCAGAGGTCTGCGTAGGCCTCGGTGAGGCAGTTCAGGCGGAGGATACGCAGGGCAGCCGCTGGTGCCAGAGGATGCTCTTCCGGGATGAGGGGGAGTCGTCCCACGATGCTGGGATACAGGCCACCTCCCACCGTTGTTCGAGCCATGAAATCCGAAATAAGAGAACTGATTCCAGCTGCGGTTAATGCGAGCGCGCGGGGGTTCCCGGGAAATCCTGCGCCGATGACTGCGTTAACTGATGAGGTACCGGGAGGATAGATAGCTGGAATTAGAGTTCGTTCGCCAGTGGTCGCGGCCATCGCTCGCCACATCACCCGGTAGTGGTCTCGCACCGGCACCGCAACGTCTTCGCGGGGGTTGTGGGTATCTTTCACCGTCCAGAAACCGTAGTTACGGTCGTAGCGAGCAGTTGATTCCGACCCATCCATATCGTACTCGTAAACAGGTTTGTACTCGGTAACGGGCAGCGCATCCGAGGGAAGCATCTCAAGGTCCACCGGTGAATAATCGCGATTCCCACCCATTGTGGAATTTCGTGAGGCATAAAATGGGTTGCCTACTTGGAAGTACGGACCCTGCAAGATCACATCCCGCCATGACTCGGCGCGGCCCCAACGGGATTCGAAGTACCCGTCACGTCGCCCGAACGTTTCATTCATCCCAATACTAAAGCAGGGCGACCATCCACGAAGCGCCGGAATATCAGTAAGCCGCTCCAGCGCGTCCGCTGCAGCACGATTCACGGTGAAGACCATTCGAGTTTCATCAATCGGTATTTCCCGCGAGCCGCCCTCCATGAGCGCATGCCATGTTGTGAGCACTCCGTAATCAACATCTTCGATTCGGGCGGCATGGGGACGTAGATCCCACTTGCCATTATTTTCTTTAAACCCCGGCTGGGCGCCACCCCCGTCGTGAATGAGCGACCCAACGACACTGGAGGGGTGATACATGGATACAGCATTCTTAAACGCCGGGGCTTGCGCGTTGCCGTAAATATTCACACTATATGAAACGTGGTTATCGACCTCCCCAAAAAGTTTTAAGTCATTAATAAAATTCCAGTGCCGCCGCAAGTGTCGATAGGTCTGGCGGCGAAGTGCATATCCCCGGGCATCCGTGAGGTGAGATGCTGGGTGAATCAGGGCGACGCATCCAATAGAGGACGAATGACGCCACGCCTGCGCCATGAAAGCACGATAAAGGTCTGGACGCATACCATGAAACTCCGGGAATTCGCTTCCGGCCCCTAAATACTCGGCCAGCACAGTCGTATCGGTCGAACCAGCAAGCACGCTCTCCGTGGCTCCGGGAAGCTGTAACGTACGCTCGTGACGAACTCGCCTCAACTTTTCGGTTGGCTTCTCTATGAGCGTCCACCACGGGTCGATTTCTCCCAAAAGCGCTGCCATATCCAAATCCGGCCGTACCCACGGCGGGTTCCCCACCTGGAAGTCGAATCCGCCGCGGGAGAACACCGCCGCGAAGTCGAGCTCCCAGTGGAAGAACCGCTGCTCCTTGGCAATCCGCTGAGCCTCACGCAGCCACGGAGTCTCTGAGAGCAAACGGTCAATGTTCATGGCCTTGTCGGCGGGGAACATGGCCTCAATGTTCTGGAGCGTTTCCCATTCGGTTTCGCTCCTGCCGAAGTACTCCGCTTGCTGGTTGGACTTGACCGTGAATTTCGAGCCCGTGATTTTTCGAATGGTCGTGAGCCATTCCTCGAACGTGGGCGGCTCCGGAGCATCGTCACGCAGCGTGACGGGCCAGAACCACAGGGCGCACCACGCGTCCATGATGAGCCGCAGCCGGCGGTACGCGGAGTTCGGATCCTCCAGCCACGCCTCGATCTCCTCACGTGTGACCGAGCCCCCGGGCTCCACGTCCGCTCCCCACACGTCGATGGACCGGCGGGACTGGTGCTCCGCTTCCACCATGCGGCGCTTGGCCAGCTGCCAGAGTTCGTCAATGCGCTCCGTGAGGGACGTGAGCTCCTTGATCTCCGTCTTGGTGGGCTTGCGGTGCACGCGCTTGGCCCATTCCCGCAGCGCCTTGGCCTGCTCGGGGGCGAGCTTCTTGATCTCCTTATTGGAACCCGCCGCGCCCCAGCCCTCCGCGGGCAACAGGAAGTGGAAGATCCCCGTGGTCGCGTCCACGGTGCGGTCCAGGGGGACGTGACGCGGCGTCGTCGTCATCCGAACCTTGGGGGTGGATTTGGTGACCACCGAAGTGTCGTACACCGAGTGCCGCGCGCCCACCAGCGAGTTGCCGGAGCGCAAGCGCAGGCCAAACCACGGCGCCTTCAGCCCCCGGGACATGGTGTCCAACCACAGGGACACCTCCGCGAGCTCCACCGCGGTGGGATTGAGGTCCACCCCGTAGACGTTGTGCAACGCGATGTAGGCCTTCACGCGCTGCAGCTCGCGCGGATAGTCCTCGGGGTCGATCTTCTGATCGAGCTCCGCCTGCCGCCGCTCCAGGTAGGCAGCGGCCAGCTGACCCACAGCCTCGATGGCGAACGCGCCGGAACCCAGCGCCGGCTCGCACACCGAGAGGCCCAGGATGTCCTGGGCGGAGAGGTCATCCGTAAGCAGCTCCTCCAGGCCCTGCTGCACCGTGAACTCCGTGAGCACCTTGGGCGAGTAGTAGGACGCCGACTGCTGCCGCTGCCGCCCCGAGAGCCGGAACACGAACTCCCCAAAGTGATAGGTGCGAGGAGACTCCTTGCCCAGATCGTCCTCCGTCATGACCACGTGCTCGCGCAGCTCCTCGTCCACGCGATCCTCGGGCACCACCCACGAACCATCCGCCGGGTTGCCGCGCTTGGCCACTTCCACCAGGGTCTCGCTGGCAAACGAACCCGTGTAGCTCATGAGGGACTCGTACACCGCCCCCAGCTGGTTGATGCCCAGGGCCACGTAGCTGATGAACCCGCGGTCCTTGCCGCGGCGCTCCTTGGTGAGCAGCAGGTTCTGCAGCACCCGCTGCAGGGCCTTATTACCCAGCTGCACCTCGTCAATGAGGTGGGTGCGGGACGGCCGGAACAGATCCGAGCGCAGCGCCTCGAAAGTGAGGCCTTCGCGCGCGGCGTGCCCGGCGGCGTCGTGCTCCGGCGCCTCATCGGGGCTATGGCCGCTCTCTACGAGGTCGAACAGCACCTTGAGCGAGGCGTAGAAGTGCGTGCCCTGCTCGGAGCGGGACGAGAGCTGCTTGAGGGTGAGCTCACGCAACCGGTCGATGGAGTACCCGGCGTCGTACTCCGGATCACCCGTGGGCACCACGCCCAATTCCGGGCTGGCCTCCGCGTACAGCAGGAACAGGATCCGGTAGAGGTACCGCAGGGACTGCACCGCGAGCACCTGCGCCTGGTCATCTCGCAGCGGCGCCAGCCCCTGCTCCTTGCGCCGGGACACTACCTCGTTGGCGATGACCTCAATGGACTCCCGCACGCCCTCCCGCAGGTCCTTAGACACACCCACGGCATTGCGCACGGACTCCTCGCGGCGCTCGTCCCACCGGATGATCCCATTCGCGTCCGGGGTCACGGAGGCAGCGGACAAGCACGCGAGCATGCGCTGGATCTCGCCACCAGACTTGGTGTCACCGCGCTCAGCAATCGTTTGGACGTCCACCGCGAGGTACCGGCCCTGCGGCCACCCGTCCTCACTGGTGAGCACCACTGTGCGCCCGGCCAGCACCAGCATGTACCGCGGGGGCTGATCCTCAGACACCAGCGCGGACAGCAGTTCGCTCACCCCCGACACGGGGTCCCCGGACTCCTCGTCCAGGGTGACGTCCTCGGTGAGCAGGCCGTGGTGCTTGGACAGCAGCTCCTCGGCGGTCTCCGCGGCGAGCGCGTCAATCACCACCACGCTCGGCTCCGTGGTGCCCATGGCCGAATACCACCGCACGGCGCCGGCACCGCGGTGGGGAGCGGCGTCGTAATCCAGGACGTCCCGCAGCATGGCCGCCGACGCCGCCGAGGCGCGTCCCAGCGCATCGCGCCGCTGCTGGGGGCTGGCGTTCTCGGGCAGCTCCGCGGCCATCGAGTGCAGAGCAATCAGCTCGGACAGCACCCGCTGGCGCGACGAGGTGAAGCGCTCCAGCGGGCTATGGAAGGATTCGTTGTCCTCCGCCTCCTGCTTCCACTCCTTGATGAGTTTCTTGGTCTCCGCGAGGAACGTGCGGGAATTCTCATCCGCCGTGAAGTAGAACTCGCTGATCCAATCGTTGACCACCACCAGGGCATCGCTGGACGGCATGATCACTTCCCTCCCTTGGGTACAACCACCAGCAACGGGCGCACATAGGTGCGGTCCGGAAGCATCTCCTGCGCCAGCCGGCGCTCACCCTCCACCGCGGAACGGGTTTGCTTGAACAACTGGGTCTGCGCGGCCACGCCCTCCGCGGCGCGCTCCCACGCGTCCATGCGCTCTACCCATGCATCCACGCGCTCCTTGGCCTGCTGGTGGGCAGCCACGGATACCCCCCGTTCCATGAAGTCACGGGCGGCGGTGACCGCCAGCGGGATGAGGGATTGGTACTGCTCGGGCTCCTGCACGGGCACACCCACCATGTCCGGGGTGAGGCCCAGGTCCGCGACGAGCTCGGCGGGAGAAGCACTGGGCTGCACCATCGGGTAATCCCCCATGAACTGCACCCTCATGTACGAGACCGCGATGTTCTGGCCGCGGCGGTTGGTCACGATCCCCTGCATCACCACGGTGGGCTGCTGTGCCGCGGCCTGCACCGCAAAAATCTCGTCTCTGCCCAGGTGGGCCAGGGAGCGATCCGCGGCCCAATCCAGGACCGGGTGCAGCGGGGAGAGGTAGTGGGTGTCCGGCCACGAGGTGCCCTTGGCATCATTGCGCGCGGCACTCAACCGCTCCTCCGCCGTGGACTTGTCCGGGGTCAGACGGATGCGGTCCAGGACCCCGCGCTCCTCCAGGTAGGACTGCGGCAGGGCCAGCAGGCGTTGGCGCAGGTCCGGGCTCGGTTCGAACGTGAGAGCTTGCAGATGGCCCGCGTTGTTGCGCTCAATGGTGAGCCCCACCCCGCCATGGTCCCGGGTCCTGTCAGGTTCGGCGTACAGCTCCGCGAGCCCCTCCCGGAGGTAGTCCACGTCCGAGGCGAACAGGCCGGAGCTCTGGGCGGCATCCGGTATCTCGTTATCCGCGTCGGCTGGGTCCTCCTCGGTGCCTGCGTTCATCAGGAAGTCCACCCAGAAGTTCTCGTCGTGCTCCGCCGCCTGCTCCGGGGCGGGGACCACGGCGTCGAACTCCTTGGCGCCGCGTAGCACCTCGGTGATGGCCTTTTCCTCGGCATCACCCGAGTAGGCGCCCATCAGCGACGCCGCGTCCCCGAGCTTCTCGTGCGCTTCCCGTTCACGCTCCATCAAGCGGGTGAGCACGTGAATGTCGCCGGAGAACTCGCCCGCGCCCTCCAGGTCCAACAGCAACGTGGTGATTTGCGGTGAATGCAGCTGCCCGTAGCGGTCAATACGGCCATTGCGCTGCTCGATGCGGATCAGGGACCACGGAATGTCGTAGTGGATCAGCTCGTGGCACTGCAGGTGGAGGTTCACGCCCTCCGAAGCCACGTCACCGGTGACCAGCACGCGAATGGGGGTCGAGGCCTGCTTGAAGGACTCCACCAGCTCCTGCTGCTCCACGTCCGTGAGGCCGCCGTGGAGCACACGTACCTGGTTCGGTTTGAGCTTCAAATCCTTGACCAGATGCTCGCGCAACCACTCCAGAGTGGGGACTCGCTCCGCAAAGACCACGGCGCGTTCGGTGGACCGCGGGCCCACGCTCTTGCTCTTCAGCTGCGCCACGAGTTCGCGGTACTTACCGGAACGGGGTGTGGAGCCGTTCTCGGGCAAGCACGCGGCGTTGAGGTCCCGCAATCGCAGCAGCGCCTCCTGCTCCGCGCCGGCAGCGGCGTTACCCTCGATCGAGCGCAGGCGTGCATCGATGGTGGCCTGCAGTGCCACCGGGGAGGACAGGAACGCCTTGGCCAGGGTCCACGGGAACAACCGTGACCCCTTGCCCGTGACCGGGGCGCTTCCCCGGGGGTGGGTCCACGTAGCGGACAGCTCCTCCCCCACCGCAAACTCCTCGGGGCTGGGCTCCACCACCAGGTTCTGCGGCTCCTTGCGCTCGGCCCAGCGATCACCCACCTCGTTTTTCACGGCCTCCGAATAGCGGTGGCGGCGGATCATGAGGTTACTCACCGCGGCCTTGCTGATATCGCCCCGGGCGCTCACGCTCGTGGGTTCCAGCAGCGTGAGCAGCTGCGCGAAGGAGGAGCTGTTGCCGTTGTGCGGGGTGGCCGAGGCGAGGATCAGGGCATCCGTGTTGGGCGCGAGGATGTTGGCCAGCTGGTTGTTCTGAGTGGCCTGGTTGGTCACGTTGTGGGACTCGTCAATCACCACGGCATCCCAGTGGTGCTTGCGCAGATCGTGGATGAAGCGGTCCTGCTTGAGGGTGTCGATCGAGATGATGACCTTCTCGAAGAACGTGAACGGATTGCGCGTAGCGGGGAGCTTCTGCTTGACCTTCTGCACGCCCTCCGAGTCCAAGCGGACGAACGGGATGGCGAAGCGCGACCACAGCTCGTGCTGCATCTGCTCCAACACGTGGCGAGGCGTCACAATCAAGATCCGTCGGCCGCGGCCACGGCGGATCAACTCGGCCAGGATCATGCCGATTTCCAGGGTTTTACCGAGGCCCACGGCATCCGCGATGAGCAATCGGGTGCGCAGCCGGCCCGGTTCCAGAGCCTTCTCTACCGCTTGGCGCTGATAGGTCAGTGCATCCGCGAGCGCGTGAGAGGTCAGGGCGGGTTGCGGCTCGGAAATGGGCAAGGAGGTCTTGCGCAGCGTGGACTCCAACCACAGCCGGGACTTCGCGTAGTGGGAGCTCGTGTCCGCCACCAGGCGGGTCTGCGAGGGATCCTGCGTGCGGACGGAATCAATGCTCCGGTAGAACTGCGCGGTGGTCCCCTCCACCAGTTCACTCACGCCGCGCACCGTGAGCAGTTCCCCGTCCGCGGTCTGCTCCACCGCGGACACCAGCCACTGCTCATCCCGCACCTCCACGATGGCACCGGGGGCAATATCTAGCGCTTGATCAGTCATCAACGACTCCGTGTGGCGGGACAGTTACCTGGCAGTCTACAAATGCAAACGCATGCTGGGGTGTGTGCCGCCACATCCGTGGCCTGGTCCGGACCCCGGGCGGTACGGCCCCGTGGATATGTCCGGCTGCACTCACTGAACGTGTCGGCGGTCACTTGTACTGTGAGTCGCATGATTCAGTCGGCCACGCAGTACCCCGTTCGGACCCTCCTGGATGCGACCAGCCGGTTGACCTACGTCATCCCGCCGTATCAGCGCGAGTACTCGTGGCAACGCGCCCAGTGGGAGAACCTCTTCCAAGACCTCCTCGAGGCCGAAGGGCAGCACTTCCTGGGGACGATCATCTCCCTGAATAACTCCTCGGACACGATGGATCCTCGATTGGAGCTGATCGACGGGCAGCAACGCCTCACGACTCTCTCGATCCTGCTGGCCGCGTGCTACAGCGTGCTCTCGGATCATCGGGATGACCTCGACGAGGAGCAGGTCTTCAGCCTCAGCAACCTCGGACGCCAGCTCATCGTGCCCGCCACCAAGTCGCCTCGGTTGTCCCTGCAGACCCAAGGAGATAACAGGGCGGACTACCTCTACATGCTCCACTGTGCGGGCCTGAAGGTGGACGCTCCAGCACCGTCCTACTACGGGCTTCGGAGGGTTGCCCGCTGCTTCACCTATTTCCGAGACTCCATCCTGGAACTTGCCGTGGAGCCCGAAACTCCGGGCACACGGCCCACCAGCCCTCAAGAAGCAGCTCACCGCATGATGGAAGCCGCCAATGAAGCCATCATCGTGAAGATCGAGGTGTCCACCGCCTCGGATGCCTTCACGCTCTTCGAGTCGCTCAACAACCGTGGTCTCCCGCTGTCCCCGGTAGACCTCATCAAGAACCAGTTCCTGTCCCTCTCTGACGCCCGCAGGTCCATGAGCGTGGACGATGCCTTCGCCCTCTGGGACACGATGTTGCGCAACCTCGGGGACTCATACAGCGTCCACGAGCGCTTCCTCCGGCACTACTACAACGCGTTCAACGCCGAACTCCCGGAGGTACCGAACGCGAGCTTGGCTACCAAGAAAAATCTCATTCGTATCTACGAGACCCTCTTCAAGGCCAATCTGACGGATCAAATCACGCGATTGGTCGCGGCCAGCGCCATCTTCGGACGCATCGCCTGCACTCAGGAACCGTCGGCCCCCACACCGCTGGACACCGCCTACCGAGATCTCAACCGAGTCCAGGCGGCACCATCCTTCGTGCTCCTGCTGTGGTTGCAGACTCACGCGGATGATAAGCATTTCAGCGAGAAGGACCTCACCGATGTGACGGACGAACTGGTGAACTTCTTCGCCCGTCGCAATGTCACGGGTTATCCAGCCACCTACGCCCTGCCCCGCTTGTTCATGGGGATCATCAAGGAATCACAGGAGCAAGATCGAGCAGGCATTCTGCACCTCATCGCGGACGCGCTGCGTCAGAATTCTTCGGATGATGCGACATTCCGCGCACGCCTTGAACAGGACCTCTACACCGAGAACATCGATGCGGCACGGTTCGTCCTCACCGCCCTTTCAGAGCAGGGAATGACCAATGAGAACCGCCGGGACCTGTGGGAGCGTCAATCGGGCCGCTACGTGTGGACCATCGAGCACATCCTGCCCCAGGGAGAAAACCTTCCGGCAGCGTGGATCGAGATGCTTGGAGGCGAGGAAGCAGCCGCCCAAGCGCAGGCGAGCTACGCCCATAAGCTCGGGAACCTGACGTTCAGCGTCTACAACAGCAACCTCGGCAACCGAGGCTTCCTGGACAAGCGGGACCACCGGGACAGCAACGGCAACTACATCGGATATCGCAACGGCATCCCGCTCAACGCGGACCTGGCCGACAGGGACACATGGGGCCCCACGGAGATCCAGGAACGCACCACGCAGTTGGTGGATCGCGCCCTCGCCCGGTTCCCGCTGCCCAGCGCATAGCTCAGCCAGATGGGCTGATAGGGACCCACCAAGCAGACACAGCGGCACCAGCACGCACCCGCCCGGTCCCGCGGCGTCGTCGTCCCCCGCCCATCCGCACAACAGAAAGGGGCCCGCGGCACACGCCACGGACCCCCGAAAGAGCGACCGTCAGTCCACCGCCAGCCGCCCCCGCTTCGCGTGCGGGTGCCGCCCGTGGACCGCGTGGTAGAGCAGCGCCGCCACGACCACCAGCACGGCCAGCACCGTGTACATGGTGCCGAAGCCGGTGGCGGAGAGCAGCAGGCCCAGGACCACGGGGCCGATGCCCACGCCCACGTCCATGAGCAGCAGCAGCGTGGAGATGCCGGTGCCCAGCTTGTGGGCGGGCACCGCGCTCACGGCGATGGCTTGCGCGGCCGGCATGAGCGTGCCGTAGCCCAGGCCGGTCATGGCGCCGGCCACGACCACCTGCCAGTCCTGCGTGGCCACGGCCAGGATGCCCAGCGCCACGGCGAAGCAGATGAGTCCCATGTAGACCACCACGTTGTCCCCGCGCTGGTCCTGCACTTTGCCCAGCACCAGGCGCATGACCAGCATGGCCACGGCGTACGCCACGAAGAACAGGGCGGCACCGGTGGTGACCCCGCGGTCCTCGGCGTAGGCGTTGAGGTAGGTGATCACGCCCGCGTAGCAGACGCCCACCACCAGCATGAAGGAGCCGATGGGCAGCACGGACGGGTGCGCGATGTCGCTCAGCGAGAACTTCGAACGCTCCGCCTTCGCCTCCTGCTGCGCCAGCGGCTCGCGCAGGAAGATGCCCAGCACCAGGCCGAGCACGGCCGTGGCCAGGGTGGTCCAGAACAGCCACGTGTAGTCCAGGTTGCCCACCAGGAAGAGTCCCAGGGCGGGACCGATCGCCGTCGCCAGCGTGGTGCCCAGCGCGAAGTACCCGGTGCCCTCGCCGCGGCGGGAGTCCGGGATCACGGACTGCGCGATCGTCATGACCGCGGTGCTCGCGAACGCGTAGCCGAAGCCGTGGACCATGCGCACCGCGATCAGCACGGGCAGCGATCCCGCCGGGATGTACAGCGCGCACGCCACCGCCACGACCACCAGGGCGATCAGCAGCATCCGGCGCCGCCCCAGCACGTCCACCAGGTAGCCGGAGACGAGCCGCGCCAGGGTGGCACCCACCACGAACGCGCTCGAGGCGAAGCCGCCCACCGCGTCCGAGGCCGCGAAGCTCTTCACCGCGTACAGCGCCATGGTGGTGACCAGCATGTAGAAGGTCAGGTACTGCAGGAAGTTCACCACCCACGCCACCACGAACGTGGGCGTGACCAGCCGCTCGGGTCCGGCGGAGTGGGCCGGGCCGGGCGCGGACCGCTCCACGACGACGGGCAGCTGACCGGTGGGAACGTGGTCCTGGGTGTCGACCGACACAGGCACCTCCTGGGGTTCTCGGATTTGTATAGTGCAAAATATTACTCAGGAATTTGTATGATGCAATCTGCGGGTTCGCGGCCCACGCCTGCGCACCCGCCCCCCACGACGACGCCGCCCCGCCACCTCCCCGCTCCGGCGCCCCGGAGGCGCGGGCCCGGCACCGGCAGGGATGACCAGCAGAGATGAAAGGATGGACCCGTGCAGAGCGAGGATTCCGTGAGCGAGCTGGTCTACGAGCACATGCTGCTGTCCCGGTACGCCCTCCAGGGCGCGCCCCCGCAGTCGCGCACGGAGGCGCTCGACCGCAGCTCCACCGTGCTGCTCGCACGCCTACAGGCCGGCGGCCCCATGAGCGTCGCCGAGCTCGCGCAGTCCTTCGGCCTGGACATCTCCACCGTCCACCGCCAGGTGGCCGCCGCCATGAAGAGCGGTCTGATCGAGCGCATCAAGGACCCCGAGGGCGGCGTGGCCCGCAAGCACCGCCCCACCGATGAAGGTCTGCGCCGCCTGGACGCCGAGCTGCACTCCCGCCGGGAGTCCTTCGAGCGCTTCACGCAAGACTGGCCCGCGGAGGACGTGGCCACCCTGGCCCACCTCACCCGCCGCTTCAACGAGAGCGTGGAGGCGAGCCTCGGCCACAGCTGGCCGCGCGACTACCCCACGGACTCCTAGCGCACGACGCCGCCCGGGCCGTCCTCAGCGCCCCTCCACCTCCGCGATCAGCAATGCCACGTGCAGGGATGTTCGCGATTCGGGATCGTCCAGCGACACCCCCAGCCTGCGTTCCAGCCGGGCCAGCCGCCCGTAGAGCGCCGGGCGGGAGAGGTGGATCCGCTGGGCCAGCAGGCTCTTGTTCCCGCCGCACGCTAGGAACTGCGTCAGCAGCTCCCGGTCCTCGTGGCGCTCCGCGTCCAGGACGCTCCCGAGTTCAGCGCGCGCAAACATCTGCACGCGCTCGTCCCCCCGCAGCATCGCGAGCAGTCCGCGCAGCCGCACGTCCTGCGCGCGGAAGCACCGCCGCCGCGGGGTGCCGGACCAAGCGGCGTCGTCCTGTGCCGAGCGGTCCGCCACGGTCCCGTCCTGCGAGGAGCCGACTTCCGCGGAACCGCCCCGCGCGAGCAGGGACACCGCGGCCTCCGCGATCATTCCGGCCTCGTCCAGGCGCGCGGCCGCGCCGATCATGCCCGCCTCGGGATCGGTGACCCCCGCGAGCACCCGCCACTCTTCCCCCAGGCGCTGCTCCGCCGCCGCGAGCACCCGTTCCACCACCGCGTCCTGCGGGGTGCGCGCGGCCAGCGGCACCAGCACGGCCACGGAGGCGGCGCCGAGACGGCCCGCGAGCGCCGTCGTGCGCTCCCGGCCCAGCGCCCACGCGAGCGCGTCGAGCACGGCACCGCCGCCCTGGTGCTCGCCCAGCGCGTCCGCGCCCGGACGCTCCCAGCGCACGACCACCGGCAGCCACGCGGCCGGGACCGCCTCGCTCAGCACCCCGTGTCGCAGCACGCCGATCCCGAGTTCGTGCGTGCGCCGCCGCGCGGAGTCCTCGTCCACGTTCCACGGGCGCCGCAGCTCGTGCAGCAGGGCGGTCTCCGCCTGACGCTTCTCGTCCCGGCGGCTGCGCTCGGACAGCAGCGTGAGCGCCACCCCCTGCGCGGCCCGCTCCAGCACGGTGGCGCGCAGCGCGGGCCCGGCGCCCTGCGGCTCGGCGGACAGCCACCCGACCGTCTCCCCCGCGACCACCACGGGCACGGTCCCCTCGCTCTCCCCCGGTGACGACGACGCCGCCCGCCGCTGCCACTCAACCTCGGCGCCCAGCAGCCGCCCGGCCTCCGCCACGATCCGCTGCACCGGGGCGGCCTCCAGGGTCAGCTGGGTGAAGACCTCGTGGATGCGGCGGTCCGTCTCCAGCTGCTCGAGCTGGCGCGCGGCGATCCGGCGGTGCGCCTCCTGCGTGACGGCCACGAACCGTACCTGGCGGCTCAACAGGTACACGGGCAGCTCCCGGTGTGCGGCCGCCGCGCGCAGCACCCGCACCACCGGCTCCCGCCCGGAGAGCACCTCGACCGCGAGCGCCACTGCCCCGGCCTTCTCGATGCCGTCGAGGAACGCGGCGGCAGACTCGTCCCCGCGGCCCTCGGCGAGCGCGGCGTCCAGGATCCGCACCGTGGAGAGCACGAACTCCCCGCCCTCCAGCAGCCCGGTGGCGTCACTCGTCTCGATCACGTGCACCCACCGCACCGGAAGGCCCGTCGCGGCCGCGGCACGCTCGGAGAGCAGCTGGGGATTGCCACGGCGGAACGGCTCCAGGGCGGCGACGCCCCCCACCGTGAGGGCGGCCGGACTGGGGGTAGTGGGTGCGGAGGCGGGCTGCGCATCCGGGGCGGGGGCGGCGTCGTCGTCCGGGGACGGGCCGGAAACGGCGGGGTGGGAGGTGCGTGCCATGGCCACAGCCTAGGCTGCGGCAGGCAACACTCTGTCAAGAAGTCAGGGCTATGGACTGACACATCGTCTCTGGTGGCGCGCCCCTCTGCACTCCCAGGATGGAGGCAGACGCCCCGCGCCGGTGCCCTGCCGGGCGCCGCGGGGACAGACGGCAGACAGCAACGGAAGGACAGCCCGTGGAGACCATCCGCCACTGGATCAACAACGCGTACACCGCCGGAGCCGAGGAGGACCACGACACCGCGGACGTGACCAATCCGGCCACGGGCGAGGTCACCGGCCGCGTGCACATGGGCACGGCGGCCACCGCGGACGAGGCCGTGGCCGCGGCCAAGGCGGCGTTCCCCGCCTGGCGGGACACGTCCCTGACCAAGCGGATGCAGATCCTCTTCCGCTACCGCGAGCTGCTCAACGCGCGCAAGGAGGAGCTCGCCGCGCTGATCACCGCCGAGCACGGCAAGGTGCTGGACGACGCGCTGGGCGAGGTCACGCGCGGGCTGGAAGTCGTGGAGTTCGCGTGCGCCATGCCCCACCTACTGAAGGGCGGCTACACCGAGAACGCCTCCACCGAGGTGGACGTGCACTCCGTGCGCCAGCCGCTGGGCCCGGTGGCGATCATCTCCCCGTTCAACTTCCCGGCCATGGTGCCCATGTGGTTCTTCCCCATCGCGATCGCCACCGGCAACACCGTGGTGCTCAAGCCCTCGGAGAAGGACCCCTCCGCCGCGAACTGGGAGGCCGAGCTGTGGAAGGAGGCGGGGCTGCCGGACGGCGTGTTCAACGTGCTCCACGGCGGCAAGCCCGCGGTGGACCGGCTGCTGGAGCACCCGGACATCTCCTCGGTGTCCTTCGTGGGCTCCACCCCCATTGCCCAGTACGTGTACGAGACCGCCACGGCCACCGGCAAGCGCGTCCAGGCGCTGGGCGGCGCGAAGAACCACATGGTGGTGCTGCCGGACGCGGACCTGGACGTGGCCGCGGACAACGCCATCAACGCGGGCTTCGGCTCCGCCGGCGAGCGCTGCATGGCCATCTCGGTGCTCGTGGCCGTCGGGGACATCGCGGACGACCTCGTGGCGAAGATCGCCGAGCGCGCCCGCACCCTGCGCACCGGTGACGGCCGCCGCGGCGCGGACATGGGCCCCCTGGTCACCGCGGCCCACCGGGACCGCGTGGCCGGGTTCGTGGACGCCGGCGAGCAGGCGGGCGCCACCGTGGTGGTGGACGGGCGCCAGGGCAGCTACGACGCCGAGGGTTCCGGCTTCTTCCTGGGCCCCACCCTCTTCGACCACGTCACCCCGCAGATGTCCGTGTACACCGAGGAGATCTTCGGACCCGTGCTGTGCGTGGTGCGCGCGGACACCTACGACGAGGCCATCGAGCTGGTCAACGCCAACCCCTATGGCAACGGCACCGCCATCTTCACCAACGACGGCGGCGCGGCCCGGCGCTACCAGAACGAGGTGAGCGTGGGGATGATCGGCGTGAACGTGCCCATTCCCGTGCCCATGTCCTACTACTCGTTCGGCGGGTGGAAGAACTCGCTGTTCGGGGACTCCCACGCCCACGGCACCGAGGGGGTCAATTTCTTCACGCGCGGCAAGGTGGTCACCACCCGCTGGCTGGACCCCTCCCACGGCGGCATCAACCTGGGGTTCCCACAGAACGGCTGAGCCCGGCGCCACCCGCCCCTCCCCATCCACCCGCGCCGTCGCGGCGCGCACCGGAAAGAGATGATCATGACCGACACCGTTGCCACCCCCGCCCGCTCGGCACTCGAGCCCGTGAGCCGGGACCCGCAGATCAGCGACGAGCTGCTCGACCAGGGCCGCGAGGCCTACCGCGTGGACCGCGAGCACGTGTTCCACTCGTGGAGCGCCCAGCAGAAGATCAATCCCATGACGGTCGTCAAGGCCGAGGGCTCCCACCTGTGGGACGGGGAGGGGCGCAAGCTCATCGACTTCTCCTCGCAGATGGTCAACACGAACATCGGCCACTCCCACCCGAAGGTGGTCGCCGCGATCCAGGAGCAGGCCGGGAAGATCGCCACCATCGCGCCCTCCCACGCGAACGACGCCCGTTCCGAGGCCGCCCGCCTCATCTGCGAGCTCGCCCCCGCGGGGCTGGACCACGTGTTCTTCACCAACGGCGGCGCGGACGCCGTGGAGCACGCCATCCGCATGGCCCGCATCCACACGGGCCGGCACAAGGTGCTCTCCGCCTACCGCTCCTACCACGGTGGAACGGACCTCGCGGTGAACGTCACGGGGGACACCCGGCGCTTCGACGCGGACCGCTCCAGCGCCGGCGTGGCCCGTTTCCTGCCGCCCTACCTCTACCGCAGCTACTTCCACGCGGCGGACGAGCAGCAGGAGTCCGAGCGCGCGCTGGAGCACCTGGAGCAGGTCATCCAGCTGGAGGGCGCCAAGAACATCGCCGCGGTCATCCTGGAGACCGTGCCCGGCACCGCGGGGATCTACGCACCGCCGCCCGGCTACCTGGCCGGGGTGCGGGAGCTGACCCGCAAGTACGGGCTGCTCATGATCGCGGACGAGGTCATGGCCGGCTTCGGCCGCACCGGGAAATGGTTCGCATTCGAGCACTGGGACGTCACCCCGGACCTCATCACCTTCGCCAAGGGCGTGAACTCCGGGTACGTGCCGCTGGGCGGCGTCGTGATCTCGGACGAGGTCTACCGGACGTTCGCCGAGTACCCGTACCAGGGCGGGCTCACCTACTCCGGGCACCCGCTCGCGTGCGCGGCCGCCGTGGCCACCATCAACGCCATGCGGGACGAGCAGATGGTCGAGAACGCGGAGCGCATCGGCCGGGAGGTCATCGGGCCCCGGCTCCAGGAGATCAAGCGGCGCCACCCCTCCGTGGGGGACGTGCGCGGGCTCGGTGCCTTCTGGGCCGTGGAACTCGTGAAGAACCGCGAGACCAAGGAGCCGATGGCCGCCTATGGTGGGACCAGCCCCGAGATGAACGAGCTCGTGGCCGAGTGCAAGAAGCTCGGCATGCTTCCCTTCAACAACTACAACCGCGTGCACGTGGTCCCGCCGCTGAACACCCCGGACGACGTCCTGCACCGCGGCCTGGACATCCTCGACCAGGCGATCGAGCTCACGGACCGGCACGTCACCGCCTGATCCCGCCCGTTCGCCCCGCAGCCCGCGCCCCGGGGACGACGCCGCCGCGTCGCCTCCCGGGGCGGCGGCGTCGTCCCGCCCGGGGCACCCGCCCCGAGAACTGGAGAAGCCCATGGAACCGACCGTCGTCTACCCGGCCCGCGTGGTGCGCACCATGGACCCGGCCTGCCCCACGGCGGAGGCGGTGGCCGTGCGCGGGGACCGGTTCCGCGCCGTGGGAACGGTGGAGGAGCTGATGGCGTACCCGCACGCCGTCCTGGACACCCGCTACGAGGACCGCGTGCTGCTGCCGGGGCTCGTGGAGGCGCACAGCCACGCCGGGACGGGCACCGTGTGGCAGGGCGTGTACGTGGGCTGGGTGGACCGCACGGACCCGGGCGGCGTGTTCTGGCCGGGGTGTCGCAGCATCGAGGACGTCGTGCAGCGGCTCGCGGCCCAGGAGGCGGAGCTCGCCGGCCCCCACGAGACCCTGGACGCGTGGGGCATGGACTCCATCTACTTCCCCGAGCGGCCGCTGACCGCCGCGGACCTGGATAGGGTGACCACCGAGCGGCCCGTGTACGTGGCCCACGCGAGCGGGCACGCGTGCACGGTCAACACCGCCGCGCTGCGCCGCTGCGGCGTGGACGCCACCACCGCGGTGGACGGCGTGGCCAAGGACGAGCACGGGCAGCCCACGGGTGAGCTCCACGAGTTCGCGGCCATGGGGCTGGTCTCGGAGATCTCCGCGGGACCGGGGGTGCTGCGCGTCAACGAGGCCGCGCTGGGCGCGTTCGCCCAGAATGGCGTGAACACGGGCACCACCACGCTCACCGACCTCGGTTCCCAGGTGCTGCTGCGCGAGGGCGGGGTGGAGTTCTACCGGGGGACCGTGCACGAGGGGTTCCCGGCCCGGCTCAACGTGTTCCACTTCGGGGCCGGAGCGGGGCCCATGTCCCCCTCGCTCGCCGAGGACGCCGAACGCCTCGTGCGGCTGAAGCAGGACTCGGACGAGTGGCTGTGGCTGGGCAACGTGAAGCTCATGCTGGACGGCACCCTGCAGGGCTTCACCGCCCGCGTGATGCCGCCGGGCTACTACGGGGACCAGCCCAACGGGATCTGGAACGTGACCCCGGAGGAGTTCCTCCGGGCCTTCGAGACCTTCCACCGGGCGGGGCTGCTCATCCACGTGCACTGCAACGGGGACCAGGCCACGCAGCTGTTCCTGGACACCCTGGAAAAGGTCCTGGTGGAGCACCCCCGCCCGGACCACCGCCACACGTGCACCCACTCGCAGATGACCACCCCCGCGCAGTACCGCCGCATGGCCGCCCTGGGGGCGTGCGCCAATGTGTTTGCCAACCACCTCTGGGCCTGGGGGGACCAGCACCTGGACCTCACCGTGGGCCCGGACCGGGCGCGCCGGAACAACGCGGCCGCCACGGCGCTGCGCTGCGGGGTGCCCATCAGCCTGCACTCGGACTCCCCCGTGACCCCGCTCGGGCTCCTGCACACCGTGCAGCACGCGGTCACGCGCCGGACGCAGTCCGGCCGCGTGATGGGCGAGCACGAGCGGATCACCGTGCAGCAGGCCCTGAAGGCCGTGACCATCGGCTCCGCGTACATGCTCAAGATGGACGACGCGGTGGGCTCCATCGAGGCCGGGAAGTTCGCAGACCTGGCGGTCCTCGAGGAAGATCCCCTCGCCGTCCCCGAAGATGCCATCGGAGGCATCCACGTGCACGGCACCGTGGTGGGCGGGCGGCACTGCGCGAGCACCGTACCCGAGCCCGGCGAGCGCTGATGCCCTCCCTGAGCATCGTCGGCGGCTACCTGGGCGCCGGGAAGTCGACGGTGGTCAACCGCCTGCTCGCCGGGGTCCTCCCCGGCCGCACGGCGGTGGTGGTCAACGACTTCGGGGCCGTGAACATCGACGCCTCGCTGATCTCCTCCCGCGGCGAGGACACCATCGAGCTGACCAACGGCTGCATCTGCTGCCAGATCACCGACGACGTGCAGCGCACCATGACCGCTCTGGCCCGGCGGACCGACCTCGACCACGTGGTGTGCGAGGTCAGCGGCGTCGGCGATCCGGGGCAGCTGGGCTCGTGGCGGCGCTTCCCCGGCTTCACCGCGGGGCCGGTGCTGGTGTGCGCGGACGCCACCGCCATCCCCCGCCTGCTGCGGGACGAGTTCGTGGGGGACACGGTCGCACGCCAGCTCGCCGCCGCGGAGACGGTGCTCGTGACCAAGACGGACCTTGCCACGCCCGCCGAGGTCGACGACGCCGCCGCCCTCGTCCGCGCCGCAGCACCGCACGTCCCTGTTCACCACCAGGACCCGCGGGACCCCGCGCGCACGCTGGGCGAGATGCTCGCCACTGGGCCAGCCGCGACGACGGGCAGGGTCACCGGGGACGCCGATCCTTCGGAGCCCTTCACCGTGCGACCGGCCTTCCCGGGGGCCGATCCAGCTGCCGCGGCCCCATCCCACAACGACGCCCACGCCGCCCGGCACCGCACCGTCACCATCCCCTGCCCCGCAGTGGTGGAGATCGACCCACTGCTCCACCACCTGCAACGGCTCCCGGAGCGGGTGGTGCGCGCAAAGGGTGTGGTGCGGGACGAGGCCGGGGCGTGGCACGAGGTGCACCTGGCGGGCGGTCGCGCATCCGCCGCGCCACTCCGCGAGGGGGCCCAGCCGCCCGAGGAGCCCTGCCTGGTGCTGATCGCGGCGGGCCCCGAGGCGGAGTGCTGCGCCCGGGACTCCGCCGCCACCCTCCTGAGCCTCCTGAGCGGCTGAGGCGCACACCGGAACGGTGACCGGTGCTCGCCACCGGCCAGGCGGAGGGCGCCCGGCCGCGGACCGGTCGTGCCAGAGCGGCGGTGCGGCGGCGTCGTCGTGACCGGGAGGGCACGGCCCGGCGAAGGCGGCACCGGGACGGGCCGCCTGGCACTGGCCCCGCCGCCGGACACTACAGTGGGGAGCGTGTCTCGCATCACGAACTTCACACGCCAGGGACTGCGGTTCGACGTTCTCGACCAGGGCCCGGAGGACGGCCCCGTGGTCCTGCTGCTGCACGGGTTCCCGCAGGACGCCCACGGCTGGGACGCCGTCACGGAGCGGCTCAACGCGCAGGGCCTGCGCACCCTCGCCATGGACCAGCGCGGATACTCCCCGGGCGCTCGGCCCACCGAGGTGGCCGCGTACCGCCGCGAGGAGCTCTCCGCGGATGCACTGGCCCTCGCGGACGCGGCCGGCGCGGAGACCTTCCACCTGGTGGGCCACGACTGGGGCGGGGTGCTCGCGTGGGACATCGCCCTGCGCGCACCGGAGCGGGTGGCTTCGCTGACCGTGCTGTCCACCCCGCACCCCACCGCACTGGGCCACGCCCTGAAGACCGCGGACCAGCTCAAGAAGTCCTGGTACATCGGCATGTTCCAGATCCCAGCCCTTCCGGAGCGATTGCTCGCGGGGCGGGTCGGAGCGTTCACGCGCCGGGCGGGCATCCCCAAGGACGCGGCCAACCGCTACGGGCGCCGCTTCGCGACCGCCGAGGACCTGCGCGGGCCCATCAACTGGTACCGCGCGATGTTCCGCAAGGACGGCGTGACTGGAACACATGCCGGCAACGGCATCATCACGGTGCCCACCACGTTCGTGTGGGGGAGGCGGGATCCCGCCCTGGGCCGCACCGCCGCCGAGGAGACCGAGGTGTACGTGCACGCGCCGTACGAGTTCATCGAGCTCGACGCCGGGCACTGGCTCCCCGAGCGCGAGGCCGCCAGGGTGACCGAGGCGGTCATCGACCAGATCTCTTCCGCCACGTCCACCTGACGCCTGCGGGCCGAAGCCGCTCCCTCCCTCAGGACGCCGGCGACCCCAGCACCTCCAGCACGGCGTCCCCGTACTCGGCGAGCTTCTTGGCGCCCACCCCGCTGATCCCGCTCAACTGGGCTGTGGTTTCCGGGGCCGCTTCCACGATCCCCACGAGGGTGGCGTCCGAGAACACCATGTAGGGCGGGATCTGCTTCTGCTTGGCCACCGAGGTCCGCCACTCGCGCAGAGCCTCGAACGTCTCCTTGGCAGCCTCGTCCAGTGCGTCCGTGGCCCGCGAGCGCCCGCCGCTTCCGGCGGACCGGGCACGACCGCCCCCGCGTGCCGCGGGTGCCCTGTCCACCGCGAGTTCCAGGTTGATCTCCCCGCGCAGCACGGGTCCGGCCTCCGGTCCGGGGACCAGCACGCCGAAGTCGCCCACGGCTTCCACCACGCGGCGCGCCAGCAGCTGGCGCAGCACGGACCGCCACTCCCGCTCCGAGAGCTCCTGACCGATCCCCCACACACTGAGCTCCTGATGGCGAGAGGCCTCGGTCCGGTCGTTGGAGCGGCCCAGCAGGATGTCGAAGACCTTGCCGGAGCCGAACTGCTCACCGCGTTCACGCTGCAGCCGGATGAGCGTGGACAGCAGCTTCTGGGCGGGCACCGTGGCGTCCCAGACCTTGGGCGGGTTCAGGCACGTGTCGCAGTTCCCGCAGGCCTCGGAGTCCTGCCCGAAGTACCGCAGCAGCTGCACGCGGCGGCAGTCCGTGGTCTCGCACAGCGCGAGCATGGCGTCCAGGTGAGAGCGTGCGTTGCGCTTGTGCAGGTCACTGCCCTCGCCCTGGTCGATCATCCGCCGCAGGTTCACCACGTCCCCCAGGCCGTACGCCATCCATGCCGTGGAGGGCATGCCATCACGGCCCGCGCGGCCGGTCTCCTGGTAGTACCCCTCGATGCTCTTGGGCAGGTCCAGGTGGGCTACGAAGCGCACGTCCGGCTTGTCGATCCCCATGCCGAACGCGATCGTGGCGACGACGACGATCCCCTCCTCCCGCAGGAACCGCACCTGGGTGTCGTGGCGCACCGCGGCGTCGAGCCCCGCGTGGTAGGGCAGGGCGGTGACCCCGCGCTTCGAGAGCCAGGCCGCGGTGGACTCCACGCTCTTGCGGGAGAGGCAGTAGACGATGCCGGCCTCCCCCGGGTGCTCTGACTGGATCAGCCGCAGCAGCTGGTCCTTGGCGCCGTCCTTGGGCTCGATCCGGTACTGGATGTTGGGGCGGTCGAAGTTGGAGACGAAGTGCCGGGCGTTCTCCATGCGCAGCCGCTCGGTGATTTCCTGGTGCGTGGCCCGCGTGGCGGTGGCGGTGAGCGCGATGCGGGGAACGTCCGGGAAGGCGTCCGCCAGCACGGACAGCCCCATGTAGTCGGGCCGGAAGTCGTGGCCCCACTGGGACACGCAGTGCGCCTCGTCGATCGCGAACAGGGCGATCGGCGAGCGCCTCAGCAGGTCGATGGTGCGCGGCAGGATCAGCCGCTCGGGTGCCATGTAGAGGAGGTCGATCTCCCCGGCGCCGAGCTGCCGTTCGACCTCCTGGGCCTCGTAGGGCTCCAGCGTGGAGTTGAGGAAGGCCGCGCGGATGCCCACGGCCTCGAGTGCGGCCACCTGGTCCGCCATGAGCGCGATCAGCGGGGAGACCACCACGCCCGTGCCCTCCCGCAGGATCGCGGGGATCTGGTAGCACAGCGATTTGCCGCCGCCCGTGGGCATGAGCACCACGGCGTCCCCGCCGCCGACCACCTGGTCGATGATCTCCGCCTGCTCACCCCGGAAGGCGTCGTAGCCGAAGACTTCCCGCAGGACAGCAAGGGACTCGGTCTCGGTGCTCGTGGAGGTCATGCCTCCAGGGTAGGTGCCCGGCGTTACGTCACTGAGTGCCCACCCGCCGTCGTGTGGACAACAACCGCATCTCAGTCACGCAGGATGGCCGGGAGCATGTCCAGCTCGTTGAGCCGGTGCACCACGTATTTCGTGAGGGCATTGCGGTGCAGGCTCACCACATACCGCCCTGGCCCCGTCGTCTTCTGCAGCAACCCGGACTCGACCATGCGGCGCAGCCGGTGGCTCCTGTTCGACGCAGACCCCTTGATCACGCCTTCGAGATCGCCCGCCTTGACCTTCCCCTGGCGCGCCACCACGTAGATCACGTCTGCTTCCGTTTCCGTGAGCTCCCCGTCCGCAAGAGCGGCATTGACTGATGGCCCCACGACCTCCTCGGAGATGAAACGCGGGGCGGCAAGCCGACTGACCCTGTCCATGTCGTCCTTGAGCCCGTGGATCACATATCCGGCCCATGCCAGAATCCCTTCCTGGCTCAAAGAGTCCGCGCCTGCGAGCTTGTCGTAGTATGCCTGCCGGTCCGCGCCGAAGACTGCCGTGGGGTTCAGTGGTCGCGCGGCACTCCTGGACGTGTAGCCCTGGTTGCTCAGCATCGCGTACGTCAGAAGGCGCGAGACTCGACCGTTGCCGTTGGCGAAAGGGTGTATCCACACGAACCGGTGATGGACGAGTGCAATCTGGAGAAGCTGGTGCTGGGCGGGTACATCCCTGTTTGCGAACTCCAGGAGCTGGTCCATGTCCGCCTGGACGGATCCCGGCTCGGGCGGGAGGTGGGACGCTCCGGCAATCCCGACGGGGACCGTTCGATAGCGGCCCGGATGCTCGTCCCCTTCCCGCTGGAGTCCTTGCACGGCAAGCTGGTGAAGTTCGCGGATCAGCCCATGCGTCAGGACCAGCCGCCCGCCAGCGGCCAACTCGTCCAGGTAGTCCGTCGCCTGCTCCAGCTGCAGGATCTCCCGCACGGCATCCGCCGCCGGCCGCCCCGCGGCCGCAGACCGCCGCGCCTCGGCCACGACGTCCGCCACCGTGGTCCTGTTCCCTTCGATGCGCGCTGACATGACGCTCGTGAGCCCCTGGAACAGTCTGCGCAGTTCAAGTCCGAGGGGGTCCTCCAGGCGCTCGGTGCGAAAATCAACGCGCGCCCGCTCCAGGGCGAACAGGTCCGTGACGAGCGCACTCGCAAAATCCACGCTGGGGAAGTCCATGGGCTCCATGCGCCAAATTTTAGCCCGATGACAGAAGAAGTTGACGGCAGGAGGCCCTGACCCTTTGAAATACAGGGAAGTGGAGAGCTACCTTTGCACCCATTGTTGACACTGGCGATGTGGGAAAGTTGACGGATCCTCGCGCGAGCATGCCATCTCGCGGCCCCTGTCACGAGGGTGGCGACGGACCGCCGGGTGCGCACTAGACTCGCCGGGTACGTCACGACGATCCGCGCCCGCGGAGGAACGAGGCTCACGTGCGCCAGGAGGCAGCCGGCTCTCATGCCGGCACCAGACAGCGCTGACCCGCGCGGCCGTCATCTGCGGATGACCGGGCCGCGCCCTTCCTCACGCCCGAAAACCTCACCGCGTCCCTGCTCCGCGACCGGACCGGGCCCGGCGTCGTCGCGCTCCCGTACGACGACGCCGCCGCGCCTCCCCGCCCGCGCCCGGGTACGTGCGCCACGAAACGCCCGCGAGCGCCGTCGTGCCCGCAGTGACGCACCAGAACGAAAGCCCAGAACCTTGCATACGCATACAGAATTCGAGATCCGCAAGAGCTTCATCAACTGTTCCAAAGGTGCGGCCCAGCGCATCAACATCCCCCAGGACGTGCTGCACACCGCGTGGGAGCAGCAGATCTTCCTGGGGTGGTACGACACCAAGTCGCCGCGCGCCGGCTACGTGGTGGTCGAGACCGAGGACGGCCTGCGCGGGCTCGTCATGGAGAAGAGCGCGCAGAAGGCGACGGGCGGGGCGCGGATGTGCCAGATCTGCCTGACCCTGCACCCGGCCAGCGGTGTGTCGCTCGTGTCCATCCAGCGCTCCAAGTCCGCCAAGGACAAGTACAGCTCCGTGGGCACGTACGTGTGCTCCAACCTGGCGTGCAGCGACTACACGCTGGGGCGGCGCAAGCCCGAGGGTGTGCGCCAGATGGAAGAGACCATGAGTCCCGAGGAACGTGCCGAGCGCACGCTCGAGAACATGCGCGGCCTCGTGCAGCGCGTGGCGGAGGCCATGGGGAAGTAGCTGCTCAGCTGTTGAAGGGCTTGGAGAAGATCGGCACCATGATGTCGCTGAAGTTCTCCTCGTCCGTCATCTCCCTGCGGAACTTCTGGCCCGGGTGCTTGAGGGCGAACTGCCTGCGGCGCCCGGCCCAGAGGGTCTCCGACGCGAGGTACTGACCCAGCATGCCGCCCATGCTGAGGCAGAATGCGGTGATCGCGGCCTTGAGCACGGATTCCCCGGCGTCCTGCATGCCGAAGATCGTGCCCAGCACGCCCTGGTACACCAGCATGCCGGGGAACTGCGGCAGGAGCACAATCATCAGCGTGGCGTTGGAGGCCAGGTTCAGGGTGCGCGTGAGGGTCACGCTCAGTGCGCCCGAGATGATGGAGCAGATCAGGATGGCGCCGTAGGAGCTGATGCCCAGCGCCCCGAAGCCGAGAACTCCCAGCTGCACGAGGCCGCCGAACAACCCCAGGGCCCACAGCTTCCACCCGCGGCCGCCGGAAGCGAGCGCGAACCCCGCGGACACCGCGAACGCGCCCAGGACGGACAGTGCCCACCGGGAGTCGTCCGCCTCGAGGGTCTCGATGTAGTCCATGGAGCTGCCCACGAGCGGCTGCATGGCGTGGATGCCCACCGTCACACCGGCGACCAGACCTGCCGTGCTGGTCACGGCTTCCAGGATCCGGCCGGATGCGGAGACGTACCAGCCGGTGATGACGTCGTGCACCGCACCGTAGGCCGCGATCCCCGCGAGCCACGCGGCGAGCGCGGCCACGATGCACACCGCGGTCTGGGTGATGTCGAAGAGGACCCCTGCCACGGTCGCCCCCAGCACAGCGGTGAGCCCACCTGCCGCCAGGCTGAAGATTTCCGGTGCCTTGATGCGCTGGATGAGCGCGTACACCCCGTACACGACCGCCGAGACCACGCCCGCGCTGATGGCGGTGCCCCAGCTGCCCCCGAGGATCAGCGCGAAGCCCACACCAAACATGGTGAAACCGGTCATGATCAGCTTGTGGCCGATCACCCGGGACTTCGCCATGATCTCGTCCATGCGCTCGCTGGCCTCGTCCGCACTGAGCTCCCCCAGCACGAACTTCTCCAGCACCTCACCGGTGGCGGTGCGCAGCTCAATGTCCAGCGTTCCGGGCTGGGTCTCGAACACCCGCGTGCTCGGTGCCTTGTCCGGCTGGTCCTGGTGGCTGATGGTCACCTGCCCCAGGGAGACACTGACGGTCACGTCCCGCAGGTCGGTCTTGCGGAAGATCGACAGCAGCGACTTGGTGGTGTTGGCGGACCCCGCCCCGCTGCGGATCAGCGCGTCCGCGATCTGGAAGGCGAGTTTGTAAGCGGCCTGTTCAGTGGTGAGCACTGGCCAAGCGTAGTGGGGCGCCGCAGTTACCGGCGAGGCGATGAGGGGGCAGTCTGGTGGGAGGTTGGCCACACGCCCCGCCCGGCCATTCCTGCAAAGGGAGGCGCTGAGCTGCTCAGAACCCTTCCAGCGCCATGTTCGCAAACCGTGAGTAGTGCCCCTGGAAGGCCACCACGATGGTCTTGGTGGGGCCGTTGCGGTGCTTCGCCACGATCACGTCCGCCTCACCGGCACGCGGGGACTCCTTGTCGTACACGTCCTCACGGTGCAGGAGGATGACCATGTCCGCGTCCTGCTCGATCGAGTTGTGCACCGTCACCCCGTTGGCAATGAAGTTGTGCGAACCCACCACGGTGGCGTCGAAAACCTCTTCCTCGCCGTCATGGGTGATGGACAGGATGCGGTCCCAGTAGAGGTCGTTCATGGCGATCATGTCGAGCTCGTGGGTGTCCAGGGCCTCGATGACCCGGGCCATCCGGGTACGGGAAGGGGCCGTCTTGTAGAGAGCCGATCCGCAGTACCGGGTCCCCAGGGCCTCCTGGAATGAGCGGTGCGTGATGCCCTTCTGTTCGATGATCCGCCGGACATCGTCCCAGACGTCGATGGGCATTGTGTCCACATTGGTGTTGTGCTTGATGTCCCGCAGAATCTCCAGCAGATGCTCGACGTTGCGCGATCGATCTCCATGAACGCCGATCTGCTCCAGGAACATGAGCTGGTCCTCCGTCCCGGAGATGTCGACGGTGTGCGATGGGCGGTAAGCACTCTTCTGGGTGGACTTGATCCGGCCCACAATGCCAAAGCGCATGAGGAGCCGGCTGACGTCATCTGCAAGTCGACGTGAGGTTGACGAGTAGTAGATGCGACCTCCCCGCTGATTCTTGTTGACTGTGACGGAACCGTCCGTCGCCCACAAGTGATGCAGAAAGAGCTTGATCTGGCGTTTTGGAAGAGAGAACACGGCTTGCGGAACAAATTTTTCGTGGCTCCGAGCGCCGAAGAGGCCCATGCCGTCGAGCCAGCCCGCTATGGGGTTCCGTCTGCCATGAGTCAGTCGGTACGGCGCGGGCAAACGAAGGGACGTGCAGCGGGAAGCCGCATGTTCATCTCGTACCGGGGTGATGCCGAAGTGGGCGGCAGCACTCGTCACCACTCGTAGATTGTTCTCATCGATCGAGGCGTAACGAATGGGCTGGCGTCGTACGAATGAACCGTCTCCAATCAGATGAGCCAGCATCACCACCTCGTGATCGCCCCACTGCGTCTCCTGCTCCGGCGCACACACGTGCCGCGGGATGCCCAGTCTCTCTCCAGCCGTGAGATCTCCCAGCGCCGTCCAGCCGTCGTAGGTGAAGAACTTGTGGTTGGCCGTGGCCCGGACCTCGCGGCCGGATGCGAGCCGGAGCTTGTACACAGGTTTGGTGCCCGTGGAGAAGACGTGCGTCATGGGCCGCTTCACGTACCGGAGGTCATCCGCAAGTGCCCACACGGGCACGTCCTTCTCCCCGGAGTCGAAGAGTTCACGCATGGTCGTCTCCGCGCCGGTGTCCGCCCGCAGGATGCGAGTGTCGCCGGCGAGGCAGCCCGATTCGCGCAGGTCACTCACCTGCGGCTTCTTGTCCTGGCGCTGCTCCGCACCACGGTTCAGCTGGGACAGCGCCACCACGGGCACGTCCAGCTCCTTGGCGAGCAGCTTGAGAGCACGGGAGAACTCGGAGACCTCCTGCTGGCGGGACTCCACCTTCTTGCCGGAGCTCATGAGCTGCAGGTAGTCCAGGATCACCAGGTTGAGGTCGTGCTTCTGCTTGAGCCGGCGGCACTTGGCGCGGATCTCCATGAGCGACATGTTCGGGGAGTCGTCGATGAACAGGGGTGCCTCGTTCATCTTGCCCATGATCTGCGCGATCTTGGCCCACTGGTCGTCGTGCAGGGTGCCCGCGCGCAGGTCCTGCATGTTGAGGGTGCCCTCCGCAGAGAGCAGTCGCATGGCGATCTCGTTGCGGCTCATCTCCAGGGAGAAGATCACCGAGGTCATGCCGTGCTTGATGGAGGCCGAGCGCGCGACGTCCAGCGCGAGCGTGGACTTGCCCATGGCCGGACGGGCCGCGATCACGATCATCTGCCCGCCCTGGAAGCCGTGCGTCAGCTCGTCCAGCTCGTGGAAGCCTGTGGGCACACCCTGCATGCCCGAGCGGCTGCCCGCGGCCTCGATCTCGTCCACGGTGGCTTCCATGACGTCCTTCAGCGGGACGTAGTCCTCCGCCGTGCGCCGCTCCGCCACCTGGTAGATCTCGCCCTGGGCCTCGTTGACGATGTCGTCCACTTCGCCGTCGTGCGCGTAGCCCAGCTGCACGATCTTGGTGCCGGCCTCCACCAGCCGCCGCAGCACCGCGCGTTCCCGCACGATCTCCGCGTAGAAGCCCGCGTTCGCCGCAGTGGGCACGGAGGCGATGAGCGAGTGCAGGTAGGCGATCCCGCCGATCCGCTCGATCTCACCGTTCTTGGTGAGCTCGTCCCCCACGGTGATCGCGTCCGCGGGCTCGCCGCGCCCGTAGAGGGACACCACGGCGTCGTAGATGTTCTCGTGCGCCGGCTTGTAGAAGTCGACGCCGCGCAGCACCTCCACCACGTCCGCGATGGCGTCCTTGGAGAGCATCATGCCGCCCAGCACCGACTGCTCGGCCTGGTTGTCGTGCGGCATGGTGCGGCCGTAGTCCTCGCGCGGCCCGGACGTGTATTCGGACACCCTGTCTCACTTTCTTCACGACGGCGGCGCCCGTCCTCCGCGGCGCACCCCGCCATTCTCGCACCGCCCTCAGACCCGCACAGCGCGTGCTCCCGCGCTGTCCACGGCCTGTGGAAAACCCTGTGGGAAACGTGTGGAACACGCCGCTCGGCCGTGTGCACAGCATGTGGAGATCTCTGTGGACAAGCAGGCTTAGCTGTGGACGGGTCAGCTGATGAGCACCAGGGACATGAGCCACAGCAAGGGGGAGCACAGCAGCGCCAGCAGGAGCACCAGCACGAACCTGCCGCGCAGCCGGGGGAACGACACGATCCCGGCGACCCCGATGATCCCGGCCACCAGGGAAGTGACGGCACTCAGGATCAGCCCTGCCAGAAGCACCCCCATGGAGAACTCCGGGCTGAAGGAGTTGCCCACCAGGAACCCGCCGAAGAAAAGGACCACGGTGAGGGCCACACATCCCAGCCCGGCCCAGAACAGCTTCCGGCCCGTGCTCACCGTGTACACACTCCTGGAGATCATGACCTCGATCCTCCCACGAACCGCTCCGGAGAGGCTGGATGCCTCCGGGCATGGAAGAACCCCGTGGAAGGCATTCCACGGGGTTCTCACGGATCCTGCGCGGATCCACCGGGGATCACCCGTCCGCGCCCCTTGACGGATGCGGACGGGCTCGCCGAGCACCGGGGTGCTGCGGCGGGACCACGGGGATCAGGCGGGGACGACCTCGAACTCCACGTTCGCGTTGACGTCCTCGTGCAGGTGGACCACGGCCTGGTACACGCCGGTGGTCTTGATGCGCTGGGTCAGGTCCACGCGACGCTTGTCGATGGAACCGAGACCGGCGTTCTCCACAGCGGAGGCGATGTCGCCGGCGCGGACCGTGCCGAACAGGCGACCCTCGGCACCAGCCGTGACCGGAACGGTCAGGGTGGTGGAGGTCAGCTTGGCGGCGAGAGCCTGCGCGTCCTCGAGGGAGGACAGCTCACGTGCCGCACGAGCCTGCTTGATCGACTCGATCTGCTTCTCGGCGCCACGGCTCCACGGGGTGGCGAAGCCGCGGGGGAACAGGAAGTTACGGGCGTAGCCGTTCTTCACGTCCACCACGTCGCCAGCGGAACCGAGCCCGGAGACTTCCTGGGTCAGGATGATCTTTGCCATGAGTTCTCAGTCCTCTCTGATCAGCGGCCGGCGCCGGAGTAGGGCAGCAGTGCCACTTCACGAGCGTTCTTGATCGCCTGGGCGATCTTGCGCTGCTCCTGGACGGACACGCCGGTCACGCGGCGAGCGCGGATCTTTCCGCGATCGGAGATGAACTTGCGCAGCAGTGCGACGTCCTTGTAGTCGATCTCGGTGACGTCAGCCGCCTTGAGCGGGTTCTGCTTTGGTTTCGGCTTGCGAATTTCAGCCTTGGCCATCGTGGTGCTCCTTTTCTGGTGCGGAGCCCGCAGGCGGACCTGCGGGATGGGGTGGATTGTTGATGTTTAGAAGGGAGGCTCGTCCTCGGAGTCGGCGCCCCAGTCGTAGTTCCCGCCGGAGGACTGACCCCAGGGGTCACCGCCCTGCTGCGGTCGCTGCTGGCCGCCACGGCCGCCCTGGTTCCCGTTGAACCCGCCGCCCTGGTTGCCGCCCTGGTTGAAACCACCGCCGCCGCTCGGGGAGTCGTTGAACCCTCCCTGGCCGCCGCCCTGGTTTCCTCCGAAGCCGCCCTGACCGCCGCCGAAGCCCTGGTTCCCGCCGTAGGAGTTTCCTCCGCCGCGCGAGTTCCGGTTGATCTTGGCGGTCGCGTACTTCATGGAGGGGCCGATCTCGTCCACTTCCAGCTCGGTGCTGGTGCGGCGCTCCCCTTCCTTGGTCTCGTACGAGCGTGCCTTGAGGCGGCCCTGGACGATCACGCGGGTGCCCTTGGTGAGGGACTCCGCCACGTTCTCGGCCGCCTCACGCCACACCGAGCAGCGCATGAAAAGAGTTTCCTGGTCTTTCCACTCGTTGCTCTGCCGGTCGAAGGCGCGCGGGGTGGACGCAACGGTGAAGTTGGCCACGGCGGCTCCGGACGGCGTGAAGCGAAGTTCGGGGTCTGCGGTCAGATTTCCGATCACTGTGATGACGGTGTCGCCAGCCATGTGAACCTCCGGATGTGTGGACGCTGGATGCGAGACTCAGTGGGTTGACAAGCATCTCACGGAGCCCGTAAGGGCTGCCGGGGAGAGTGCGGTGTGCAGTCCGGGTGGACCGCACGTCAGCTCACTTGCCGTGGATCTTCTGCTCTTCCGGGCGGATGATCTTGGTGCGCATCACGGCCTCGTTCAGGCTCAGGACACGGTCCAGTTCCTTGGCGGTCTGCGGCTCGGCGGTGAAGTTCACCACGGCGTAGATCCCCTCGGACTTCTTCTGGATCTCGTAGGCCAGGCGACGACGGCCCCAGATGTCGAGCTTGTCGACGGTGCCGTTCTCCTTGGTGACGACCTCGAGGAACTTCTTGAGGGTCGGCTCGACGGCACGCTCCTCCACCTCGGGGTTGAGGATGACCATCAGTTCGTATTCACGCATGTAAAGAACCCACCTCCTTCGGGCTGAGCGGCTGCGGTCCTTCCGCAGCAGGAGGTTCTGTGCGTTGTCGGTGCCGGCACGAGAAACGGCGCACGGCACACAGACTTGCCCACTTTACTACAGCGGTGCCTCAGTAGCCACTGACGCGCCGGGCCAGCCGGGCGTTGAGAGTGCCCACCCGCACCGGGATCACGAAGATGTCCACGAGCAGCAGCAGCCACAGGGGAATCAGTAGGAACCACCCGATGATGATGCCCACGGTGGCCCACCCCGCCACCCCGAGGGTGAGGTAGATCAGGCCTTGGAACGGCTGGGACAGGTAGAACTTGTGGACCCCGAACTGGCCCAGGAAGAACCACAGCACGTACGCGAGCAGCGTGGACTTGCCACCCACCACGTTCACGTTGACCGTGGGGCCTCCCCAGGAGGCGCCGGCGGTGTTGCCGTACGGCGAGCCCGGACGGGCCCCGCCCCGCGGCGGCATGGGCTGCGCGCGGTAGTACTCCGGTTCCTCGGCCATGGTGGCTCCCCTGTCCTCGTGCTGCACTGCGGTGTCTCGGCTGTCTCCAGTCTAGGAGGGCCGAGGGCCCGCCTGGGGGTGGGTCAGCGGGGAGCGCAACCGGACGTCGGTGTCCAGGTGCTCCCCGGTGGTGCGGGCCGTCACCTCGATCTCGAAGGACACCGTCTCCACCATCTGCCGCCCGTTCTGCAGCCACGTGACCCGGGCCTGCGCCTGCCGGAAGGGCACCGCGTGGAAGGTGAGGGGATCCCGCGCGTCGGGCTCCAGCAGCAGCGCGGGACGCGAGGTGAGCTGCCAGCGCACGTTGGAGACCCCGTCCGCCAGACCGCTCGTCCCGGTCGGTGCGCCACCCCCGGACGACGGCGCCCGCTCGGCCTTCCGGGGCACGGGACAGGTGGCCGCGTTGAAACGCACCACGCTGCCGCATGTGCTGAGGGTGTTCTGCACCTCGCGCTCCACCTCCTCCCACATGCGTGGCGAGGCCTCGTAGGTCATGCCCGCCTCGGCCGGACGCGGATCCGCAAGAGATATCTCCGTGACGGCATGCTTCCCGGCCAGCAGGTACGAGTCCTGCGGCAGGGCGACGTCGTACTGACCGGGGAGGCCCTCGAAGCGCCAGGTGCGGGCGGGACCGCCAGGAGGGGCGTCCGGGTCCGACCCGATCGCGGTGCCCTCGGGGCGAACCTTCTGCCCGTTGACGGCCAGCGCGTCCACGGCGGCGGGCAGGCGGACGGTCACGGGCGCGTGCTCGCGGTCGCGCAGCTGCCAGGCGTCGTTGAACGGCCCCCACGCCGTCACGAGGTGCACGATGTAGTCGCGCCGGACCACGGAGCCGTCCCCCAGGCCCACGTCCACGGTGACCACCGCCGTGTCCCCGGTGACCCGGGTGCCCACGAACTCGTGGCGCTGCGGGCGGTTGCCCGCGGCTCGGTACGCGGGGTTGGTGAGCACCTGGTCGAGCCCGTCGTCCTCCGTGGTCAGCAGCGGCGCCATGACCTGCCGGGAGCTGCCGCCCTCCAGGTAGCTCAGGTAGGTGTCCACGGGGGACTCCGGGTCCCGGGCCACCAGGAACCAGTTCGCGGCGGAGGTCCACACCGTGACGATGCCGACCACGAGGGCGAGGACCACCACGAGCGGCACGGCCAGGGCGCGCAGGGTGGGCAGCGCCAGGTTCTCGAGGGCCTCGGGTTCGTGTCTGCTCATGGGTAGTACGGCGGGCTACTGCACGGCGGAGGCGCCCAGGGCCGCCGCCTTGCGGCCGCGGAACATGTCCACCACCACGGCCACCACCAGGTACACGAGGAACGCGTAGCGCACCACGGCCAGCAGGTCCTGGGCGCTCCACCCGAACTCCTGCACCCAGGGCAGGGTGGGCCACGCCGAGCTGGGCAGCACCACGGTGGCCCAGTAAAGGGTCTCCACCACCTGCCACAGCGCGAACTCCACCCAGTTGCGCCGGCACAGGATCACGAGCGGCACGAGCCACAGCACGTAGGTCAGGGAGTACTCCTTGGCCAGCAGGATGTAGAGCGCCAGCAGCAAGAAGGTCACCTGCACCACGGAGGGTTCACGCTTGCTCAGCAGTGCGACGAGCAGGACGAACACCAGGGCCAGCACCATGCTCAGCAGGACGAACTGGCCACCGTCCCCGGTGCCCAGGGAGACTCCGGTGCGAGGCTCCACGGTGGAGCCCCACACGTTCCACAGGGAGGAGCTGCCCGTGTCGGAGCGGACCATCTCGTTGAACTGCGCGAGCCACCGGTCCCAGGCCGTGAGCATGTAGGTGCCGTTGATCACCGCCCACGCGAACACGGCCCACAGCAGCGCGGAGACGATGTCCTTCAGGAACCGGTGCCGGGCGGCCATGATCAGGATGGCCAGCAGCACCACCACCGGGAAGAAGGCCACAGACGCGCCGAAACCCACCATGATCCCGGCCACGGCGGGGTTGCCGCGCACGTACCCCAGGACGGCCAGCATCATGAAGAGCACGGCCCACAGGTCCCAGGACTGGAAGCCCACCAGCACCACCACGGGGGACAGTGCCATGACCAGCGCATCCGTGCTGCGGTTGCCGCTCAGCGACGACACCACGGCCACGATCGCCAGCCACACCAGCGCCAGCAGCACCACCGAGAGGTCCAGGTAGAAGCCCTGCCCCACGTCCAGACCCATCAGGGAGGACAGGTTGGAGGCGAACCACCCGATGATCGTGGTGATCATGCCCACCAGCACGGGCTGGTCCCCCGTGGGGCCGCCCGTGAAGAAGCCTCCGGCCACGTCCGAGGAGTGCACCCCCAGATCGCCCGCGTCGATCACGGTGGCGCACAGCTGCGGGACCTGCTCCGCGACGTTCCACTCCGGCACGTGGCACGGGATGCGGATGAGGTAGGCCATCATCACCGTGTACAGCCCCACGCCCAGCAGCATCAGGCCGGCACTTGCTCCGGACCTGTTGCGCGCACCTTCGAGGCTCATGCGGGGTCTCCTAGGACGTGGGCGGGGAATCGATCACCAGTGTTCCACGCGGGTGCGCGTTCTCGGGCGTCATGTCACTCTGCGGCGCGCAGTGCCGGGCGACACCTGCCCGGTGGAGCGGCGCACGGCACCGAGTCCGTGGAACGGCGCGCGGCACCGGGCCTGCGGCGCGGCCCCAGCGCCGGACCACACCGGGGTGGCGCAGCGCCCCGCCCCTCAGCACGACGCCGCCGCTCGGCTCAGGAGCCCCCGATGCCCTTCTCACGGGCCCACCGCAGCAGCCGCTCCCGCGCCTCGTCCTCCCCGAGCGCCCCCTCGTCCAGGCGCAGCTCCAGGAGGTACGTGTAGGCCCGACCCACCTGGGGTCCCGGCGGGATGCCCAGGACCTCCATGATCTGCTGCCCGTCTAGCTCGGGGCGCACGGCGTCGAGCTGCTCCTGCTCCGCCAGCTGCGCGATGCGCCGCTCGAGCTCGTCGTAGTGCCCGGCCAGCCGGGCGGCCTTGCGCCGGTTGCGGGTGGTCACGTCCGAGCGGGTCAGCCGGTGCAGCCGCTCGAGCTCGCTCCCCGCGTCCCGCACGTAGCGGCGCACCGCGGAGTCGGTCCAGTCCGCCTCTCCATATCCGTAGAAACGCATATGAAGTTCCACCAGACGGGTGACCCGCTTGATCGTGTCGTTGTCGAAGCGCAGCGTCCTCATCCGCTTGCGGGTGAGCTTGGCGCCCACCACCTCGTGGTGGCGGAAGCTGACCGCCCCGGACGGCTCGAAGCGCCGGGTGGCGGGCTTGCCCACGTCGTGCATCAGCGCGGCGAAGCGCAGCGCGAAGTCCGGGGCGGGAACGGGGCCCTCCGCATCCGTCTCCTTCTCGGCGGCCTGCTCCATGACCGTGAGGGAATGCTGGTAGACATCCTTGTGGTGGTGGGCCTCGTCCGTCTCGAGCTGCAGCGCCGGCACCTCGGGCAGCACGATCTGGGCGAGGCCGGTGTCCACCATGAGTTCGACGCCGCGCCGCGGCTGGGCGCCGCAGATCAGCTTGACCAGCTCCTCGCGCACGCGCTCTGCGGAGACGATCTCGATCCGCTGCGCCATGGCAGTCATTGCCTCACGCACCGGTTCCGCCACCGTCAGACCCAGCTGGGACGTGAAGCGGGCGGCGCGCATCATGCGCAGGGGATCGTCCGTGAAGGAGTCCTCCGGGGTTCCGGGGGTGCGCAGGACACCCGCGTGCAGGTCCTTGATGCCCCCGAAGGGATCCACGAGCTCCATGTCCGGCAGCCGCAGCGCCATGGCGTTGACCGTGAAGTCACGGCGGCGCAGATCCTCCGTGAGGTCGTCCCCGAACGCCACCGTGGGTTTGCGCGAATCGGGGTCGTAGGCCTCGGCGCGGTAGGTGGTGACCTCCAGCTGCATGCCCGCCTTGCGCATCCCGATGGTCCCGAAGTCCCGTCCGATCTCCCAGTGGGCGTCCGCCCAGTCGCGGATGACGGCCAGGGTCTGATCGGGATCCGCGTCCGTGGTGAAGTCCAGGTCCAGGGCCTCCCGCCCCAGGAGCAGATCGCGGACGGGACCGCCCACGAGGGACAGCTCGTGCCCGGAGGCGGCGAAGAGCCGGCCCAGTTCGAGGGAGACGGGGTGGAGGGAGGAGGTGTCCAGCAGCTGCGTCATGATGCGAGCCATTATCGCATCACGGCCCCGAGCGGCCTCGCCGGCCGCCGCCACCGAACCGGGGCGGGGTCGCGCCACGGCTTCTCGACTGCCCTGCCGGGGCTGCGGCGGGGGCCTCCGGCGGCCGTCAGGGAGTGCCAGGTGATTGTGGCTAAGGTAGACGGCATGGCTTTCCCCGTACCCAGCGCGCCCAAGAGGCGACCGAACCAACCGGTCTCCGCGCTGCCCACGGTGGAAGAGGTCTCGGCCGGTGGGATCGTGGTCAACCTGTCCGACCCCACGCATCCGGTGGCCATCATCGCTCGCATCAACCGCGGTGGGCGCCTGGAGTGGTGCCTCCCCAAGGGGCATCCCGAGGGTGAGGAGACCAACCAGGAGGCCGCCGTGCGGGAGATCGAGGAGGAAACCGGGATCAGGGGCCGGGTGCTCTCCCCGCTGGGCAGCATCGACTACTGGTTCACCGTCTCCGGGCACCGTGTGCACAAGACCGTCCACCATTTCCTGCTGGAGGCCACCGGCGGATTCCTGACCACCGAGAACGATCCCGACCACGAGGCCGTGGACGTGGCGTGGGCGGGCATCGACGACCTCGGGCGCAAGCTGTCCTTCCCCAACGAGCGGCGCATCGCCGACATCGCCCGGGAATACATCATCCACCAGTTGTAAGGTGTCCCGTTCGACCCGTGCCGCGCCGCGGACGGTCCCACCCTTCGTGCAGGAGGCCTTGTTCCATGCAGAGCTCCGGGGCGCGCGCCAGCGCCATCATGGCCTCCGGGACCCTGGTGTCCCGGATCCTGGGTTTCGTCAAGACCTTCCTGATCACGGTGGCCATCGGCTCCGCCGCCACCATGGCGGACGTGTTCCAGCTGGCCAACACCCTGCCCAACCTGATCTACGTGCTGATCGCCGGCGGTGTGTTCAACGCGGTTCTGGTGCCGCAGATCATCAAGGCGTCCAAGTCCGAGGACGAGGGCGCTGACTACATCTCGCGGCTGCTGACGCTCGCCGTGATCGCCCTGCTGGTGATCACCGCCGCCGTGCTGCTGTGCGTGGGGCCCATCATGCGGCTCATGGGCCCCGGCTGGTCCCAGGAGCAGCTGGCCATGGGCACCATGTTCGCGGTGATCACGTTCCCCCAGATCTTCTTCTACGGGCTCTACACCGTGGTGGGCCAGGTGCTCAACGCCAAGGGCGCGTTCGGGGCCTACATGTGGGCGCCCGTGCTGAACAACGTCATCGCGATCGCCTCGCTGCTGGTGTTCATCTACCTGTTCGGCCCGTTCCGCACCACCCCGCACACGCTGGAGAACTGGACGTCGGCGCAGACGTTCTGGCTCGTGGGGATGTCCACGGTGGGCGTGGCCGCCCAGGCCTTCATCCTGTTCTGGCCGCTCGCGCGGCTGGGTCTGCGCGTCCGCCCGCGCTTCGGGTGGCGCGGGATCGGGCTGTCCGCCGCGGGTCGGCTGGGCGGCTGGACCCTGGCCACCGGCGTGATCGCCAACCTCGCCTTCATGGCCCTGTACCGCACGGCGGCCATCCCCACCGGAGCTCGCTCCGACGTTCCCGCCGGCCCGGGCGGTCCCGCCCCGATCGCGGGCACGGCCGTGCTGGACCAGGCCACGATGCTCTACGCCCTGCCCCACGGGGTGATCGGGCTGTCCATCGCCACCGTGCTGTTCAACCGGATGGCGGCCGCCGCCGCGGAGCACGACCGCGAGTCCCTGGTGTCCTCCCTCTCCTCGAGCCTGCGCGTCACGGGCGTGGCCACGGTGTTCTGCATGGTGGCCCTGATCGTCTACGCCGGACCGCTGGGCATGCTGTTCTCCGGCGGTGTCCCCGCGGCGGGCGCCGTGATCGGGCAGGTCATCACCGTGATCGCGATCGGCGCACCGTTCATGTCCACGGCGTTCATGCTGGGCCGCGCGTTCTACGCCCAGGAGGACGCCCGCACACCGTTCATGGTGCAGCTCGCGGTATCCGTGTTCACGGTGCTCGGCGCCGTGGTCATCGCCCACGCCGTCCCGCCCGAGCAGATGGTGTTCGCCGTGGCCGGGTGCTACGCCCTGCAGAACATCCTGGCCACGGTCATCTACCACTACGCGCTCAAGCGGCGGATCGGCGACTACGGCCTGTCCCGCATCGTGGGCTCGCACGCCCGGATCCTGGCGGCCTCCCTCGTGGCGGGGCTCGTCGGCGTGGCGGCCCTGTGGCTCATGGGCGGCTACAGCACGGACGGCTTCCCGTGGCACCGGCAGGTCACGGCGCTGGCCACCATCGCGGTCGGAGGCATCGCCATGGCCGTGGGCTACGCGGTGGCCCTGAAGGTCTTCCGGGTGCAGGAGTTCGCGTCCCTCGTGGCCCCGCTGAAGGCCAAGCTCGGCCGGTAGACTGCCGGAAAGTTCGTTCTCGCGTCCGTGCGACCGCCGCGGCGCCCGAATCAGAGGGAGCCACCGTGTCCCAGCCCATCGCGCTCGGAACCGTCCTGGGCGGCCGCTACAAGGTCAGCGCGTCGCTGCTGAGCACCGCCGACCACGACCACGTGCTCCAGGGCGAGGACCAGATCCTGCGCCGTCGGGTGTCCATCCTGGTTCCCGCGCCCGCGCACGAGTCCACCGTGGTGGAGAACGCCCGTTCCCTCGCGGCCGGCTCCGGGCACAGCGGCTTCCAGGTCCTGGACATGGGCCAGACCGAGGACGCCACCTACCTGGTCACGTCCTACGCACCCGCCGCGGACCTGCTGGACGCGCTGCTGTTCGCGGACCAGCACTCGGACGACTACTCCCTCTCCGACGACATCTTCGGGGATGCGCGCACCGCGTCCTCGGCGTCCTACATCTACGAGGAGCCGGATCCCACCCAGCCGCAGCGCAGCGTCGCACCCCGCACGGAGGAGCCCCAGGACGAGCAGCCCGCCGTCACGCGCTGGAGCGCCTCGGACTACGACGACTACTCCTCGGCGCCGCCCGCACCGTCCGTGCGCAACAGGCTCGGCCTCGCGCGCAAGGTCCGCCCTGGTGCCGTGCGCTCCACCATGTTCGACCGCGCAGCCTCCCGCGGCGGCTCCGGTGGTGCCACGGTGGCCGCCGGCGCCATCGACCCCACGTACGACGGCGACAACCGCTACGAGAGCTTCGAGCGCACCGAGGGCAAGCCGGACCGCCTGGACGAGCGCCACGGCGGCTCACGCGCCGTCCCGTCCGGCGACGCCGCCGGCATCCCTGACGCGCCCGGGCCCCTCGACGACGCCGCCCCGGCCGCCGCGTCCCGGGACCGCGCCGAAGCTGCCACCACAGGTTCCACCGAGCGGACCGATGACAGGACCGCGGGAACGGCTGACGAAAGCACCGGTGGCACCGCCGGCGCGGGGGCTGCCGCTGCAGGGGCCGCACTCGGAGGAGCCACGGGGGCAGGCGCCACGCATCAGCAGCGCGGGCAGGGGCTCGATCCGGAGCCGGAAACCGCCTCTTCACCCGCCAGCGCGGCCGTGGGGGGTCCGCACGCGGGAGGTGCTGACGCCGCCGTGGCCGGTGCCAGCACCGGACCCGGAACCGCTTCCCGTGAGGACCTCGAGCAGGTCACAACACACAGGAACCCGGGCACGGAGGACGTGCCCGCCACGCACGGCAGGGACGCGGTCGACGCGGGTACGGCCACGGCTGGTGCGGCCGCAACGGGCACGGGCAACGGGGACACGTCGGACACCGTGGGCTCCACCGCAGAGGACTCCCGCAAGGGACCGTTGCGCTGGCTCCTGCTGCTCCTGCTGGCCATCGTGCTGATTGCCGCCATTGTCCTGGGGTTCCGGGGACTCGGAGCCCTGACGAGCCAGTTCACCAGTGAGGGAGCACCGGAGCAGACCGCGGCTCCGGCGGATCCCAGCGGCTCTCCCGCCGCGACGGCCGCACCCAGCGCCGCGGCGGCGCCGGACGTGGCCTCCGCCTCCCGGCTGACCTCCGATCCGAACTTCATGGCGGACACGGACGCCACCCTGAACCAGGCCACGGACGGCGATCCCGCCACCTACTGGCTCAGCTACGGGTTCTCCAGCGCGCAGTTCGGCAACCTCGCGGACAGCGTGGGTCTTGCGGTGCAGCTGAAGGAACCCGCAACGGCCCAGGAGCTGACCATCCAGCAGGCGGACGGCTCCGGCGGCCAGTTCACCGTCTACGTCTCGGACCAGCCCTCTCTCGAGGGCGCCCAGGAGGTGGGCAAGGGCTCCTTCACCGGCCCCGAGGTCACCGTTGCGCTCTCGGACGCCGCACGCAGCACGCCCCACCAGTACGTGCTGGTCCAGTGGACCGAGCTGCCCCAGCTGAGCAACCCCATTGGCGGATACCCCTTCGGTCTGCGGATCGGAGAGGTGGACGTCCGCTGACCCCACGGGGTCCGGGTGGTCCCCACGGTGGGCCCACGGGGCTGTCCAGGCCCCGGGGACCCGCGGTGCGGCGTCGTCGTCCCCCGTGCGGCGCGACCAGCCCAGGACGCCCCGCGGGGTGGAATATCTGAGCGTGCTCCCCACGTTCTGACGTGTAGTCGACCTCCGCGAACGCGGTGACCCATGGAAAGGCTTCGAAGCAGTGAGCAACCAGCCCGGCATCTTCTCCAGCGCCGTGAACATCGGCGTGGGCGGCGCCGCCCAGCCGTCCACCGCCCCGGCTGCGGCCCCGGGTGACGACGCCGTTCACGACGTCGTCATCGTGGGCTCCGGTCCCGCGGGGTACACCGCCGCGATCTACACCGCGCGGGCCAACCTCAAGCCCGTGGTGCTGGCGGGCTCCGTGACCGCCGGCGGCGAACTCATGAACACCACCGAGGTGGAGAACTACCCCGGGTTCGTGGACGGCATCATGGGCCCCGAGCTCATGGACAGCATGCAGCAGCAGGCGGAACGCTTCGGCGCGGACATCCGCTTCGAGGACGTCGTCTCGGTGGAGCTGGACGGTGAGGTCAAGACCGTGACCATCGAGGACGGCACGGTCCTGCGGACGCGCGCCGTGATCATCTCCACGGGCTCCGCCTACCGCAAGCTGGGGCTAGAGGACGAGGAGCGCCTGTCCGGGCACGGTGTCTCCTGGTGCGCCACGTGCGACGGCTTCTTCTTCAAGGGTCAGAACATCGCCGTGGTGGGCGGTGGTGACTCCGCGATCGAGGAGGCCACCTTCCTCACCAAGTTCGCGGACAAGGTCACGCTGATCCACCGCCGGGACGAGTTCCGTGCCTCGGACATCATGAAGCAGCGCGCGTTCGACGACCCCAAGATCGAGATCCTGTGGAACACCAGGGTCACGGGCATCAACGGTGCGGACAAGGTGGAGTCCCTCGCCCTGGAGGACACGGTCACCGGTGAGGCCTCGGAACTCGCGGTCACCGGGCTGTTCGTGGCCATCGGCTCGGACCCGCGCGTGGATCTCGTGCGGGACCAGCTGGAGCTCACGGTGGACAGCACGATCGCCGTGGACGGCCGCTCCTCCACCACCTCGCTGCCCGGTGTCTTCGCCGCGGGCGACGTGGTGGACCCCACCTACCGCCAGGCCATCACGGCCGCGGGCTCGGGCTGCGTGGCCGCCGTGGACGTGGAGCACTACCTGGCGGCGCTGGACAGCTGAACCGGCCGGGACTGCGGCTGCCCCCTGGACGCTGCACCCCCCTCCTCCGCCCGGACCCGTCCCCGCGGAAGCCTCCGGACAGAACCGTCCGGGCGACACCGACGAAAGGAACCAGACATGAGCTCAGCCAAGGACGTCACCGACGCCACCTTCCAGACCGAGGTCCTCGAGAACTCCAAGCCCACCATCGTGGACTTCTGGGCGGAGTGGTGCGGCCCCTGCCGCCAGCTCGGCCCCGTCCTGGACGCCCTCGCCGCCGAGTACGCCGACCAGGTGGACGTGGTGAAGGTCAACGTGGACGACAACCCCGCGATCGCCTCCCAGTACGGCATCACCTCCATCCCTGCGGTGTACCTCTTCGCCAACGGCGAGGTGGCCAAGACCTCCGTGGGCGCCAAGCCCAAGTCCGCGCTGGAGAAGGAGTTCGGGGAGTACCTCACCCCCTCCGCGTGAGAACACCCGCCCGGGTCAGCGCACCGCCGGTGCGCGGGCCCGGGTTTTCTCTGACATCATTCACCCCAGACCAGAAGCCCGCACGAGCGGGACCACCAACAGCAGGGAGGCCCACGTGCCGCAACCCACCGCAGGAGCACCGCTTCGCCACGGCGTGTCCGATCGACGGGTCCTGGGGCTCAGGGAGAGACTGCTGCGCGCCGGCGCACAGGACACCGAGCTGGCGCCCGACGCCGCCCGCAATCCCTCGGTCTTCGACGGTCACGTGGACCGGGCGGTGAGGGGTTTCCAGCAGCACAAGGGGCTCATCGTGGACGGCGTGGTGGGGCCGGACACCGAGGCAGCGCTCAACGACGCGCAGTACTCCCTGGGGGACCGGCCGCTGTTCCTTCAGGAGGAGCGCCCGTTGCACGGGGACGACGTGGAGGAACTGCAGACCAACCTTTCCCTGTTGGGTTTCTACTACGGACACCTGGATGGGACGTTCACGCGCCAGACCGAGTACGCGGTCAAGGAGCTGCAGAGCAGTTTGGGGACCGAGGTCGACGGCGTCGTGGACCGGGAGACGCTCACGGGGCTGGCCCGCGTGAGCAAGAAGATCACCACCGCCAAAGCCTTCTCCCTGCGCGATCACCGGCGGCTCGAGACGCTGCACGAGGCGCTGCGCGGACGGGTGGTCGTTCTGGTTCCCTCGGCCGCGGGGTCCACCACGGCACCCGATACCGCACCCCCCGGGTTCACCACGGCCCAGGACGAGATCACGATGGACGTGGCGGTCCGCGCCTACGACCTGCTGAGCAACGTGGGGGCCGTGCCCGTCCTGGTGGATCCCTCGCCCTGCGGGGACTCTTCGTCCCAGGCCGGCCGGGTGCCCACACACAAGGAGCACGAGCCCGCTGTCACACGATGCGAGCGGAAATCCGAGGCAGGACCCTCCCTCCCGTCCCCGGAACCCGGGACCCGCCCAGCGGACCGTCGCGTCAGCGTCCGCACGCAGCAAGAGGCCCTGGCAGCACATCCCCAGGCCGTGGTGCTGTGTCTGCAGTGCGACTGGAACCGCTCTGCACACGCTGAGGGCGTTGCCACGTTCTACTGGGGTGACCCTGCCACGGGACAGTCCTACGCACCCATCGGCCACAAGGCCTCGGACATGATCCTCCGGGAACTCGTGGCCCGAACCGGCGCCCTGGACCTGGGCAGCCACGCCCGGCAGTGGAGCACGCTGCGCAGCACGGGCACGGCGACCGCCTGGGTGGAGCTGGGATACCTCTCCAACCCCGTCGAGAGGGAGCAGCTGGGCACCGAGTCCTACCGAGCTCGCCTGGCTGAGTCCCTGCTGTGCGGACTCCAGCGCGTCATGGCACCCGCGCCGGAGCCAACGGCCACGGGCACCATGAGCCTCGCGGACATCGAAGCGTACTACCGGGAGAACCCCCGCGCCGAGGTGCGCAGCGATCCCACGGCCTGAGCGACGCGCTCTGCCCCTGCACCCCCTCTGATCCTCTCTCGCCCTGGCGTGCCGACGTTGCCACCACATCCTGATGACACCAGACGGCCCCGATGTTTCACGTGAAACATCGGGGCCGTCTGCGTCGTCGGGGGATCCTCAGTGGATCATTCCGGTGATCAGCTCTCCGGATCGAGCTTGGGGTCCAACACGTCGATGATGCGGTTCAGATCCTCTACCGAAGCGAACTCGATGGTCATCTTGCCCTTACGAGCGCCCAGCTGGATCTTGACGCTGGTGTCGAGCTTGTCCGAGAACGCGTCAGCAATGTAGCCCAGCCGGTCGTCGTGACGGGTGCTGGGCGCCTTGCGCCTGCTGGACTGTCGCTTGAGGCCGTCGGAGAGCGCCACCGCTTCCTCCGTGGCCCTCACGGACAGTCCTTCCGCCACGATGCGCTGAGCCAGCCGTTCCATCTCCGCCGGATCCGTCAGAGCCAGCAGGGCACGTGCGTGCCCTGAGCTCAGCACACCGGCCGCCACCCGGCGTTGCACCAGGGCCGGGAGACGCAGAAGGCGCAGCGTGTTGGAGATCTGCGGGCGGGAGCGCCCGATACGCTCCGACAGCTGCTCCTGAGTGGCACCGAACTCCTCCATCAGCTGCTGGTATGCGGCCGCCTCTTCCAGGGGATTCAGCTGCGCTCGGTGGAGGTTCTCAAGCAGCGCATCGCGGAGAAGGTCGTCATCGGCGGTTTCTCGAACGATCGCGGGGATCGAGTCGATCCCAGCAGCCTGAACCGCGCGCCAGCGGCGCTCACCCATAACCAGCTCATACGTTTCCGGACCGCCGTCGCGGCTGGGACGCACCACGATGGGCTGAAGAACGCCAAGTTCCTTCACGGAGAAGGCGAGCTCCTCGAGCTCGTCCTCGTCGAACACCTGCCGTGGCTGCTTGCGGTTGGGGTGGATGTCCGTCACGGCCAGCTCGGCGAACGTGGCACCGGGGACGGCCCGCAGGTCTGCGTCGTCACCGCTCGCTTCGGCGGGCGCCGGAAGCTTTTCGGGCGCACTGACCACTGAATCGGGGGCCGTCTCCGGAGAGTTTTCGGCCAGCAAGGACGCGTCTCCATCTCGAGTCTTCGTGCCTCGCCCCGTGGGCTCTTCACCAGCGCGCTGCGGCCCCGAAGCCTCGGAGCCTCTGGCCGCGGACGTTTCACGTGAAACATCGACTTCCCGGCTGGACACATCCAACTCTGAAGCCGCACCCCCAAAAGGCTTCTGGTCGATCTCAGAGAACGTGACGGGCGTTTGAGGCAGGAAGGAATCGCGCTCAAAAGCCGGCGTGCACGTTGTCGATTCACTCGACGTCTCATCGCGGCGCGATGTTTGCTGAGAGACAGCATCATCATCCGACGACGCATGCGACGAGCCCACAGGGCTGGACGGGGCCCCAGAGAACGAGTCCGGATCGGACGGCAGGAAGAACATGTCCACGGGCCTGCTCACGTTCGTCGTGCTTCGCAGGGCCTGGCCCATGTCACGTCGACGTTGAGCGGTTCGCCCCGTTGCGTCCGCCGTGCGAGCGCCCGATCGCGATGCCCCCAGCCCGGATGTTTCACGTGAAACATCGTTTGCCCGATTCCGATCCTTTTGGCCCGTATTTTCTCGCTTCGTGGAGTCCTGCGCTGCCTCCACCAGGTGTCCACTGGAATTGGCGGGCTGATCGAAGTCAGCATGTGCCCCGCTGTTTTCGGGGCTGGTCGCGTTCCCGCGCGCACTCTCAGCGTCAGCGGATCCGGTACCAGTATCGGTGTCCGCACCAGAGGATTTCTTGGCGTCCGCGGTTTTTGCTTCTCCCGTGGGTGCTTTGCCGACCGTGGACCTCTTGCTCTTGGCGGTCTTCTCGACCCCTGCCCGGCTGGGCGCGTCAACTTCCGTGACCTTGGAGGACTGCTTGGCTCCAGACCCGGCCTTCTTCGCCGCGTCAGGACCCGCAGAGCTGGAGGTCGCTTTTCGTCTCGTCGTGGTGCGTGTCGACGAGGGCGAATCCTCGCCTGCGGTCACCGTCTTGGGCCCCTTTCCCGTCGAGGCGGTGTTCTTGGCGTCTCCGGATGTCCTGGGTGGCTTTGCGCCGCCGCCCGAGCCGGTTCGCTGGCGTCGCGGACTGCTCTCCGGCTTTTGTCGCACATCGGCGGCCTCGTTCTGGGACCCCGCAGCTGTGCGAGGAGTTTCCGGTTCTCCACTGGGAATGAGGGCACCAAGACCCCGCCCGAGCCCCCGACGTCGTTCGACCACGTTCATGTCCTTCCACCGATGATGTCGTGTCCATCGTAGCCGTGGTGCGGCTGGCTCCTCGCGTTGCCGCATGCATTCCGCGCCATGTCCTGGAACGACCCGCGTCTTACAAGGCGTCGCCCAACGCTCTGCCTGCGAACAGCAGAAGGCCCCGATGTTTCACGTGAAACATCGGGGCGTTCAGAGGCGGGTGCCGTCCGCCAGCTATTATGTCCGAGCGCCGACCGAGGGTCCTAGCATTCCCACATGCGCGGCTGCCATTTCATGGTCCGTTCGGCAGCGGCGACTATACGCGAGACTTCAGCGCTGGGAGGTGCCGGGTTCCCGCGTGGCCAGTTCCGCCGCCGCTTCAAGATAGGAGAGCGCGCCCGTGGAACTCGGGTCGTAGGTGATCACACTCTGCTGGTAGCTCGGCGCCTCGGAGATCCGCACAGACCGCGGAATCATCGTCTCCATGACCTCGTCCGGGAAGTGTTGACGCACCTCGTCTGCTACCTGCGACGCCAAGTTAGTCCTGCCGTCGTACATGGTCAGCAGAATGGAGGAGACCGTGAGCTGAGGGTTGAGGTGCTTCTGAATCATCTTGATGTTGTTCAGGAGCTGGCTCAGTCCCTCCAGGGCGTAGTACTCGCACTGGATGGGAATCAGCACTTCCGTGGCGGCCACGAAGGCGTTGATGGTCAGCAGGCCCAGGCTCGGGGGACAGTCGATGAACACGTAGTCCAGCCGGGGCAGACCGTTCTGCTCGCGTGACTCCGCGTACTCCGCGAGAGCTCGTTGCAGACGCTGCTCACGGGCCACCACGGACACGAGTTCGATCTCCGCGCCGGCCAGGTCGATCGTGGCGGGGAGGACCCACAGGTTCTCCATCTCGGGAGACTCCTTGACCACGTCCGCCACCGGCACCTCATCGATGAGAATGTCGTACACCGAATCCGCATCCGAGCCGTGCGGGATTCCCAGAGCTGTGGAGGCGTTGCCCTGGGGGTCGTTGTCGACCACGAGCACGTGCTGGCCCTGCTGGGCCAGAGCCACCGCCAGGTTCACGGACGTGCTGGTCTTGCCCACGCCGCCCTTCTGGTTGCTGATGGTGATGAAGCGGGTGTTCTGCGGGTGCTCCAAGTGGACGTTCTTGAGCTTGGCGCGGCGCTTGTTCTCTTCCACGAGTTTCCTCCCCAGGGCGGTATCAGCCACCGCATCCTGTGCTGTGAGACCGGCGTGAGCGTCTGTTTCACGTGAAACATGCTTGCCGCGATCCGGAACAACCTTTTTGGGCTGATTAGCGGGATCGGGTGGTAACCCGAAATCGTGTCCGCGCTTCACTGCCTGCGGGTCGTGCTCCGGGGTGGTCATCGACGGTCCCTTTCATGGCTGATGCGTGCTCCTCGTAGCTTATCCGCATCCGCCCCAGCACTCTGGTGCCCGGGCAGGTCAGAGCACCAGGCGTACCACCGTGGTGGGTTCCCTCAGCAGGTCCTCACCCACGGTCAGAACCTCCGACTCCCTGACGCCGAAGCGCCCCAACTTCTTGGACGCCTTCGTGAGCTCGTCCTGCGCCGACCGGCCCTTGAGGGCGAGCAGCTCGCCGCGTCCCTTCAGCAGGGGGAGGGTGATGTCCACCAGACCCACCAGAGCGGACACCGCACGCGCGGTGACCACGTCCACGGCACCCACGTCCTGCTTGGCCTGTTCCGCGCGGGCACGAAGCACCCGAACACTGCCCAGCTCGAGGTCGGAGACGACCTCCTCGAGCCACACCACGCGTCGCTCCAGCGGTTCCACCAGGGTGATCTGCAGATCCGGGCGGGCGATGGCCAGGCACAGACCCGGCAGTCCCGCCCCCGATCCCACGTCCACCACGCGCGAGTCAGTGGGGATGAGTTCCTGCACCACTGCGCAGTTGAGCACGTGCCGTTCCCACAGGCGGGGGGCCTCCCGGGGGCCAATGAGACCGCGCACGATCCCGGACGAGGCCAGGTGCTCCGTGTAGCGCCGCGCAAGGTCCAGCCGTGGTCCGAAGATGGCCCGCGCCGCAGGTTCCAGGTCCCCGAGCGGTGGAGCCGGCTGAGGCTCCGGTGCGGCCCGGTAGGCGGGTTCCTGGCCGGAACCGCGTGCCGCTGCGGCCGACGGACCAGGGGACCGCCCCTGGGCATCCTGGGCGCTCATGCGCCGGCCGAGATCACGATGTGGCGCCCATCGCCGTCACCCTCGGACTCGGAGACAAGCCCGGCCTCCGCCACGGCGTCGTGGACGATCTTGCGCTCATACGGGGACAGGGGCGGCAGGTGCACGCTTTCCCCGTCCGCGCGGACCCGCGCGACGGCGTCGTCGGCCATCGAGCGCAGCTCGGCGGCGCGCTCGTCCCGATGACCCGCCACATCGAGGATCAGACGGCTGCGCCGCTGCGTGGCGCTCAGGACGGACAGTCGGGCGAGCTCCTGCAGAGCCTCCACGATCTCACCGTCCTGACCCACGAGAGCCTGCAGATCGGCGTCGTCGTCCTCGGCCACGACGGAGACGTAGGTGCGGCCGTCGCGCACCTCGATGTCGATGTCACCGTCGATGTCCGCGGTGTCGAGGAGCTCCTCGATGTAGTCCGCGGCGATCTCGCCCTCCTCCTCGAGCGGAGAGAGCGAGGCAGTGTCCGACTCCGACTCCGGTGCCACGATCTCCTCCGGAGCCGTGTCCTGGGCGTTGTCCGTCTCGTTCATGGCGGGAGACCTCTCAGCCGTTGTTCTTCTTGGTCTGCTGCTTCTGACGCTTCTTGGACACGGGCTGGTTGCGCTGGCCGGCGGCCGCACGCACCCGCTGCTCCTCGACCTTCTCCTCGTGCTCCTTCTTGGTCATGCCCACAGGAGGCAGACCCTTGGCGGCGCGCCGCTCGTTGAGCTCGCGCTCCGCCTGGGAGCCCTTGGTGGGGTTGTTGCGGATGACCCACCACTGCTGGCCCATGGACCACAGGTTGGAGACGGTCCAGTAGACGAGCACACCCAGAGGGAAGTTGATGCCGCCCACCGCGAAGATGATGGGGAACAGGTAGAGCATCATCTGCTGCTGGCGATACATGGGCGAGGCCTTGGCGGTGTCGCTCATGTTGCGGGAGGTCAGCTGCTTCTGCGTGATGAACTGGGTGGCGCTCATGGCCACGATCATCACGACGGCCAGGATGATCGTGGCCGTGTGGTTGCCGTCGCCCGGCTGCATCAGCGTGGAGAACAGCGGGGCACCGAAGATGGTGGACTCGTTGAACTGGTGGACCATCTCCGGCGTGAGCACGTGGATGGCCTCGTTGTTGGCGGCCGCCTGGGGGACCGAACGCAGCACCTGGAACAGCGCGAAGAACACAGGCATCTGCACGATCACCGGCAGGCAGGCCGCGAACGGGTTGGAACCGTGCTTCTTGTACAGGGCCATCTGCTCCTCCGCCATGGCCTGGCGGGAGAGCTGGTCCTTCTTGCCCTTGTACTTGGCCTGCAGCTTGGCCATCTCCGGCTGCAGCTCCTGCATGCCGCGCATGGACTTGATCTGCTTGAGGAACAGCGGGATGGTCAGCGTGCGCATCACCAGGGTCAGGCCCACGATGCACAGCACCCAGGTGAAGCCGGACGTGGGGTCCAGGCCGATGAAGGTGAAGATCTCGTAGAAGACCCACAGGACCGCGGACACGATCCATTTGAAGGGCAAGAGAATCAGGTCGAAGAAGTTCATCGAGCGTTGGCTCCTTGAGCCGCATGGTGGCGGGCCTGACAGTCGTGCGTGTACTCACGCACGAGGTTCGGGTGGTTGAGCAGAACGATTCTGGGGGTCGTGGCGAGGGTCGGGAACTCCCGGCCACCCCCCGGGATCCTGTCGATCCCCCCGGCAGCCCAGGGATGGCAGCGCAGCAGCCGCATCACGCTCAGCCCCAGTCCGCGCACGGCACCGTGCACGGTGACGGCTTCGAGCGCGTAGGCGGAGCACGAGGGGAAGTAGCGGCACACGTCCCCGTAGAGCGGGGAGACGATGGTCCTGTAGAGCTTGAGCAGGGCGATCAGAAGGTTCTGCGGAGCCTGCTTGACCGCGCCGAGCACGCCACCCGAGGTGTTGAACTCGTGCGGGGCACGTGCCAGAAGCTGCTCAGGAGTCACCCGTGGTGTCACGTGCGCCTCCTTCTCGATCGTCCACGGGGCACGTTACGGCATGGTGCCCGGGGGCTGCTGTGAGCGTCATCGTGCCCGGTGCGCCGCGGCCGTGAATGCGGCCCGGTAGTCGCTGCCCAGTTCGTCCCAGTCCGCAGCCGCGGCGGGGGGCAGGGCCCGCACCACCACGTCCATGCCGTGGGGCTGGTCCCGCACGCTGCCGGCAGCGAGCTCGCGCAGCCGACGCTTGACCTTGTTGCGCGTCACCGCGTTGCCCACGGCCTTGGACACCACGAATCCCACGCGGGACGGTTCACCCGTGTGCATGCGCACGGATACGACGACGTTCCGGCGACCGCTGCGGGCACCGGAACGTACTGTGGTCGTGAACTGCGCCGAGGTCCGCATCCGATGCCGGGTGGGCAGCATGACGCGAACCTCGAGACGGGGGGCTCAGGCCGAGAGGCTGGCGCGGCCCTTGCTGCGGCGAGCACCGATGATGGCGCGGCCGGCGCGGGTGCGCATGCGAGCACGGAAGCCGTGCTTGCGGGCGCGGCGGCGGTTGTTCGGCTGGAAAGTCCGCTTGGGCATTAGTCACTCCATGAGGTTGGACTACGGTGAGCCGACTGCGAGAAGTCGCAGGGGGCGCACGCGGTAGGTTTCTGGGGGCGTGCGGGTACGCAGAAATCACGCTCTGCACGCACAAGACTTATCAACAGTAGTCAATGGGACCAGCCGGGTCAAATGCCGGGGCCGACGCCGCTAGCTCCCGTGGCCACGACCGCCGCGTGGTGGGGGAGGGCGCCGCGGGGCCCATCGTGCGCCCCGGGCGTCGCCCTCCTGATGCTCCCGCCATTCTCCCCCGCGGGCTTGCCGCGCCTGCCCCGCGAGCCTCGGGCCGTCATCCTCAGGCGCGGTCCCACCCATGTGCACTCTTCCCGGGCTTCGGCACCGCTCCCCGGTTGGGTCGCTCGCACCGGCGGCAGCCCCTCCACACCTGTGCACACACCGTCCGCCGAACATGTGGAAAACGTCGGATCCGCGCCGTGGCACGGCGAGTTGTCCCCAGGCCGGAACTACACGTTTGTAGTTCCGCAGACCCGCAAATTCGGGCTATGAACTGCTGTGACACGTGCTCTAGGCTGATCCCCACGGCCGCCCCCCACGAGCTTTATCCACCGCTGTGAACAACTCTGTGGAAAACTGGGCCGTTCCCGGTCCATCACGTCAGGAGTCGCTCATGCAGCAGGACAACCAGACCCTGTCCGAGCAGTGGGCAGAGTGTGTCCGCATCATGAACGAGAACCCCCGGGTGACCGGGCGCTCACGCGGCAACATCGCCGTGTGCGAGCCCCGTGGCCTGATGGGTTCCACGCTCCTGGTGGCCGTTCCCAGTGAGGTCACCCGCGAGTTCCTCCAGCACCGGCCCATGTCCGAGATCCTGGACGACACCGTGCACAGGGTCTTCGGAGCCGACACCCTGGTGGCCTTCGTGGTGGACCCGGAACTCGAGATCCACTCGAGCCCGCCCCGCCCCCCGGCGGACACCCGCCGCGCAGGGACCGGTCGCACACAGCACACCTCGACGGATGGTGGCCGGGCGGACACCGAGTCCAGCTCCGCACAGCAGCGCGGGCCCGGTGCGCCCTCGCTGACCGAGATCGAGGCGGAGCGCGCCCCGGGCTCGTTCCTCACTCCCCGGGAGCAGGCGGCGGATCCGGAGCACCGGTTCTCGGCACATCCCGGTGCAGAGCCATCCGTCGCCTCACCCCCTCGCGACGCGGAGTTCGGAGGACTCCCGCCCCGCAGGGAGGAGACCCCGGTCCCCGCGCCGCGGGAGGTGCTCACCACCGGCAACGGCTCCGACACCAGCCCCGCCGACTCCGAGTGGGACAGCTCCGCCAGGCTGAACCCCAAATACGTGTTCGACTCGTTCGTGATCGGCCAGTCCAACCGCTTTGCCCACGCCGCAGCGTTCGCGGTCGCAGAGACCCCGGCCAAGGCATATAACCCTCTGTTCATCTACGGGGACTCCGGGTTGGGCAAGACCCACCTGCTGCACGCCATCGGCCACTACGCCAAGCGGCTCTACCCCAAGATGCGGGTGCGGTACGTGAACTCCGAGGAGTTCACCAACGACTTCATCAACTCCATCCGCGACGACGAGGGCTCGTCCTTCAAGGGCATCTACCGCAACGTGGACCTGCTGCTGATCGACGACATCCAGTTCCTCGCGGGCAAGGAGCACACGCAGGAGGAGTTCTTCCACACCTTCAACGCGCTGCACAACCACGAGAAGCAGATCGTCATCACCTCCGACATGCCGCCCAAGCAGCTCACCGGCTTCGCCGAGCGCATGCGGTCCCGGTTCGAGTGGGGTCTGATCACGGACGTGCAGCCGCCCGAGCTCGAGACGCGCATCGCGATCCTGCGGAAGAAGGCCATCAGTGAGGGGATGGACGCTCCGGACGACGTGATGGAGTACATCGCCTCCCACATCTCCACGAACATCCGCGAGCTCGAGGGCGCGCTCATCCGCGTGACCGCGTTCGCGTCCCTCAACAAGCAGCCCGTGGATCTTCCGCTGGCCGAACTGGTGCTCAAGGACCTGATCACGGACGACGGCGGGCAGGAGATCACCGCGGCGTCGATCCTCGGCCAGACCGCGGCGTTCTTCAACATCACCCTGGACGAGCTGAAGTCCAAGTCCCGCACCCGGACCCTCGTGACCGCCCGACAGATCGCCATGTACCTGCTGCGCGAGCTCACGGACATGTCCCTGCCCAAGATCGGACAGGAGCTGGGGGGCCGTGACCACACCACCGTGATGCACGCCGACCGCAAGATCCGCACCCTCATGGCGGAGCGCCGGCAGATCTTCGACCAGGTCACGGAACTGACCAACCGGATCAAGCAGCAGTCGCGCGAGGGCTGAGCCCGGCGGGGAGCACCCGCACCGCAGAGATCCTCCACGGGGCCCCGGACACGATGTCCGGGGCCCCGTTCTTGTGATTCGTCCACAGGCGCCGACCGCTCCACCCCGGGCCTCTGGAGGCGCGGTCCACAGCGCGGGAGCCCGGTGTGGACGGTCTGTGCACGGTCGAAAACGCGGCAGTGTGGAAAAATCTGTGGACAACGAGCCAGGACCGGTGGAGAACCTCTGAGAACCGGTGGGCAGTGCTGTGGAATCCCCGGAATCACGCGGAAGTTCTGCACTGAGCGGTCACAGACAGACGGCCGCCGATCCACAGTGCATCAACACCGTGGAGCCGTTCGACAGCTGGGAAGCAGGCGGTTATCCACAGAACCCACAGGGGTTATTAACACTTCTGACCCTTAAAGAAAGATCCACCGAACAACAAAAATCCGATCGATCCACCCCCGGGCACCTCGCGAGGATCTCTGTAATTACACGAATCCCCGGCACCGCGGTTCCGCACACGATCTCCCCACCACACACTCCGTTGGGGAGCCGTGCTGCGTGGCGGATACCATGCAGGGAAGACACTCCTGTCCAAAGCCAACAGAGGGGCACCTTCGTGAAGTTCTCGGTCGAGCGCGACGTACTGGCTGAAGCAGTCACCTGGACTGCCCGTTCGCTGTCCCCACGACCCCCTGTTCCCGTGCTGTCCGGTCTGCTCATCAAAGCCGAGAACGGGTCCCTGTCCATCGCGAGCTTCGACTACGAGATCTCCGCCCGGCTCACCATCAGTGCAGACGTCATGGAGGAGGGAACCACGCTCGTCTCGGGTCGTCTGCTCGCGGACATCTGCCGCTCGCTGCCCTCCGCGCCCGTGCAGCTCGAAGCCGACGGCGGAAAGGTGACCCTCACGTGCCGGTCCTCCAAGTTCAACCTCGCAGCCATGCCGGTGGACGACTACCCCCAGCTGCCCGGCCTCCCGGAGCTCTCCGGTGTGGTGGCCGGCGACGAGTTCGCCCACGCGGTCGCACAGGTGAACATCGCGGCGTCCAAGGACGACACCCTCCCGATCCTCACCGGCATCCGCATGGAGATCGAGGGGGAGAAGATGACGCTCCTGGCCACGGACCGGTACCGACTGGCCATGCGTGAGCTCACCTGGCGGCCCACCGATCCCACGCTGTCCACCGCCGCGCTCATCAAGGCCAAGACCCTCAACGACGTCGCCAAGACCCTCGGGTCCGCCGGGGACGTCAACATGGCGCTGGCGGAGAACACCGAACTCGTGGGCTTCGAGTCCGGCGGTCGGCGCACCACCAGCCTGCTGATCGACGGCGAGTACCCCAAGATCCGCTCGCTGTTCCCCGAGAACACCCCGATCACCGCGGTGGTGCGCACCTCGGAGCTGGTCGAGGCCGTGCGACGTGTGTCCCTCGTGGCCGAGCGCAACACCCCGGTGCGGCTGGCCTTCAGCGAGGGCCAGGTGGCGCTCGACGCCGGCACCGGTGAGGACGCCCAGGCCTCCGAGGTCCTGGACGCGCAGCTCAACGGGGACGACATCACCGTGGCGTTCAACCCCACGTACCTGTCCGAGGGCCTGAACGCGTTCGACTCGGCCTACGTGCGGTTCTCGTTCACCGCCCCGCCCAAGCCCGCCGTGCTCTCCGCCCAGGCAGAACCGGACGGCGAGGACAACGTGGACTACAAGTACCTGCTCATGCCGGTCCGTCTGCCCAACCAGTGATCGTGTGTTCGTAGACCACCTCTCGCTGCTGGACTACCGGACCTACGCCGGTCTGGACCTTGCCCTGACCCCGGGGCTCACGGTGTTCGCGGGCCCCAACGGCGTGGGCAAGACCAACATCGTGGAGGCGGTGGACTGGGCCGCGTCCCTGGCCTCCCACCGTGTCTCCGGCAACGGCCCCCTGATCGCCACGGGTTCGGAGCGTGCCATCATCCGGCTGCGGGTGAACCGCGGTGGGCAGCGCACGGTGCTGGAGTACGAGCTCAATGCGGCACGGGCTAATCGCGTGCGGATCAACCGCGCGGCACCCGTGCGAGCCCGTGAGGCGCTCGGGACGCTGCACACCGTGCTGTTCTCCCCCGAGGACCTCACCCTGGTCAAGGGCGATCCGTCCCACCGGCGGCGGTTCCTGGACGACCTCGCCACGGCCATGCGGCCCGTGCTCTCCGCGGCCCGCTCGGACTACGACCGTGCGCTGAAGCAGCGCAACGCCCTGCTCAAGTCCACTCGCCGTTCCCGGGCCTTCTCGGACTCGGACCGGGCGACACTCGCGGTGTGGAACGACCAGCTGGCCCGGGCCGGCGCGGCTCTGATGGCCGCGAGGCTCCAGCTCCTCGAGGCTCTCGAACCCGAGGTGGACCGCGCCTACCAGCAGCTCACGGAGGGTCCCAAGCACGTCAGGCTCGAGTACGAGAGCTCCTCCGTGGCCCCGGGAGCCGACCAGCATGCCCTCGCCCACTTCACCGTGGCGGACCTCCACGGGCTGATGATGGACGCCTTCGAACGGGTGGAGCGCCAGGAGCGCGAGCGCGGCATCACCCTGGTGGGTCCGCACCGGGACGACCTGCTGATCCGCCTGGGTGACACCCCCGCGAAGGGCTACGCGTCCCACGGGGAGACCTGGTCCATCGCCCTCTCGCTGCGGCTGGGGTCCTGGTACGTGCACGTCGCCGACGACCCGTCCCCGGGCGCCGCGCCGGTGCTGATCCTGGACGACGTGTTCGCGGAGCTGGACGCCCGTCGCCGGAGTCGGCTGGCGGAGCTCGTGCGGCAGGCGGAGCAGGTGCTCGTCACGGCGGCGGTGGACGAGGACCTTCCCGCGGCTCTGCTCGAGAGCTCCCACACGGTCGTCGACGTGGAACCGGGCGTGGTCCGGGAACGCGGCGCGGCGGCGTCGTCCCCCGGAGCGGGTCACCACGAGGGCGCCGGGAATGAGTGACACGGTGCACCGGGACGTGGTGGACGCCGCGGCCGTGGCCCTGCAGCGGGCGCGGAAGGCGGCGCAGGACCGCGGGGACAAGCCGCTGTCCTCCGCGGCCGCGGCCAAGAACATGCGGGCATTCGGAACCGCCATGGAGGAGGGGACCGGCTCCCCGGCGCTGCGCAGCAGGAACCGCTTCGGAACGGACCCCCGGCAGCTGGGCGGGTTCTCGGGCCCGGGACGCTCGGCGCGGGACCCCCGGCCGCTGTCCTCGGTGGTGGACACGCTCATGACCCACCGCGGGTGGAAGACCCCCGTGAACGTGAGCAGCGTGCTCGCGGACTGGGCCTCCCTGGTGGGCCCGCGCAACGCCGAGCACACGTGGCCGGAGCACTTCGAGGACACGGTGGTGCGGGTGCGGTGCGACTCCACGGCGTACGCCACCCAGTTGAGGCTGATCCAGTCCGAGATCCTGCGCAGCTTCGCCGAGAAGCTGGGAGAGGGCATTGTCACCAGACTGGAAATTCACGGCCCGGTGGGGCCCAGCTGGAAACGGGGGCGCTGGGCGGTGCAGGGTCGGGGCCCACGGGACACGTACGGGTAGCCGGACCCGCCCAAAACCCGCCAGAATCGCACGAGCCGCTCCGAGCCCCGGAAATGACGTCACCCATCACAGCGGGGGGCCCAGGGCGTCTGGAGGCCGTTGAGGGCTTGATCCACGGGAAGATCCGCTAGAATGAGGAGTCACAGATCTCTTCGTCCCGCCAGCCGATGAGCCGCGAGCCGTCTCATCGGCTGTACTCATGCGGGCAGGGCGACGATCGCCAACGATTACGCAGGAGGACCGGAAACCCCGTGGCTACAGAGGACTCCCCACAGCACGAGTACGGCGCGAGCGACATCACCGTCCTGGAAGGCCTCGAGGCGGTCAGGAAGCGCCCGGGGATGTACATCGGCTCCACCGGGCCCCGGGGTCTGCACCACCTGGTCTACGAGGTGGTCGACAACTCCGTGGACGAGGCCCTGGCCGGCTACTGCGACCACATCGAGGTGACGCTGCAGGCGGACGGCGGCGTGCGCGTGTCCGACAACGGCCGCGGCATCCCCGTGGACATGCACCCCACGGAGGGCAGGCCCACCGTGGAGGTCGTGATGACCATCCTGCACGCGGGCGGCAAGTTCGGCGGCGGCGGCTACGCCGTCTCCGGTGGTCTGCACGGCGTGGGCATCTCCGTGGTCAACGCCCTGTCCTCACGGGTGGACACCGAGGTCCGCCGCCAGGGGCACGTGTGGCGGATGAGTTTCGCGAACGGCGGCCGCCCCCAGGGTGAGCTGGTCAAGGGCGAGGCCACGGACGAGACGGGCACCACGCAGGTCTTCTACCCGGACGCCGGGATCTTCGAGACCGTGGACTTCGACTTCGAGACCCTGCGGGCCCGCTTCCAGCAGATGGCGTTCCTGAACAAGGGTCTGCGGATCTCCCTCACGGACGAGCGCGCCTCTGACGAGACCGGCGAGGAGATCGCCGGGGACACCCCCGCGGACGCCACCGGCCCCCTCGAGGGTCAGGATGGCGGCACGGCCGGCGCGGACGACGACGCCGCGGCGGCCGGCGCGCGCCAGGTGGTCTACTGCTACGAGGACGGCCTGCTGGACTACGTGACCTTCCTGAACTCCTCCAAGAAGGCGGAGCTGATCCACCAGGACGTGATCTCCCTGGAGGTGGACGACCAGGACAAGAAGATGTCCCTGGAGCTGGCCATGCAGTGGACCACGGCGTTCAACGAGTCCGTGCACACGTACGCCAACACGATCAACACGCACGAGGGCGGCACCCACGAGGAGGGCTTCCGCACCGCGCTGACCACGCTGATCAACCGCTACGCCCGCGAGAACAAGCTGCTGCGGGACAAGGACGACAACCTCACGGGCGAGGACGTCCGCGAGGGGCTCACCGCGGTGATCTCCATCAAGCTCTCCGAGCCGCAGTTCGAGGGCCAGACCAAGACCAAGCTGGGCAACTCGGAGGCCAAGACCTTCGTGCAGCGCGAGATGTTCGAGCTCTTCGGGGCGTGGCTGGAGCGCAACCCGAACCCGGCCAAGGACATCATCCGCAAGGCCATCTACGCGTCCCAGGCCCGCCTGGCCGCCCGCAAGGCGCGCGAGACCACGCGCCGCAAGGGCCTGCTGGAGTCCGGCGGGATGCCCGGCAAGCTCAAGGACTGCTCCTCCAAGGACCCCACGCTCTCGGAGATCTACATCGTGGAGGGCGACTCCGCGGGTGGTTCTGCGGTGCAGGGCCGCGACCCCGCGCACCAGGCGATCCTCCCGCTGCGCGGCAAGATCCTCAACGTGGAGCGCGCCCGGCTGGACCGTGCGCTGTCCAACGCCGAGGTGCAGTCCATGATCACGGCGTTCGGTGCGGGCATCGGGGACGACTTCGACATCGAGAAGGCCCGGTACCACAAGATCGTGCTGATGGCGGACGCGGACGTGGACGGCCAGCACATCACCACGCTGCTGCTCACGCTGCTGTTCCGCTTCATGCGTCCGCTCATCGAGCACGGCTACGTGTACCTCGCGCAGCCGCCGCTGTACCGCATCAAGTGGTCCAACGCACCGCACGACTACGTGTTCTCGGACGCGGAGCGCGACGCCGCCCTGGCCAAGGGTCTCGCGGAGAACCGCCGCCTGCCCAAGGACAACGGCATCCAGCGCTACAAGGGTCTGGGCGAGATGGACTACACCGAGCTGTGGGAGACCACCATGGACCCGGAGCACCGCACGCTGCTGCAGGTCACCATGGACGACGCCGCCGCGGCGGACCAGGTCTTCTCGGTGCTGATGGGCGAGGACGTGGAGTCCCGCCGGGAGTTCATCCAGCAGAACGCCAAGGACATTCGGTTCCTGGACATCTAGTCATGTCACCCGCCGGATATTCCCCTTCCGGCATGAACAGTGGACCGCGAGAGACCAGCAGAAACGGATAGCAACGCATGAGTGACGAGACGCAGGCCGGCCCCGGCCCCGTGGATCCGGAGAACACCCCCGAGGCGGTCGAGGGAGTCGTGGTGGACGACCTCGAGGTGACCTCGGACCGCGTGGAGCAGATCGACCTGCAGACGGAGATGCAGCGCTCCTACCTGGACTACGCCATGGCCGTGATCGTGGGCCGTGCGCTGCCGGACGTGCGGGACGGTCTCAAGCCCGTGCACCGCCGCGTGCTCTACACGATGTACGACGGCGGCTACCGCCCGGAGCGCTCGTTCAACAAGTGCGCGCGCGTGGTCGGCGACGTGATGGGCAACTACCACCCGCACGGCGACTCCGCGATCTACGACGCCCTGGTGCGGCTGATCCAGAACTGGACCATGCGCTACCCGCTCGCGCTGGGACAGGGCAACTTCGGCTCCCCGGGCAACGACGGCGCCGCGGCACCCCGGTACACCGAGACCAAGATGGCGCCGCTGGCCATGGAGATGGTCCGGGACATCCACGAGGACACCGTGGACTTCCAGGACAACTACGACGGCAAGCAGCAGGAGCCCACGGTGCTGCCGTCCCGGTTCCCGAACCTGCTGGTCAACGGCTCCGCGGGCATCGCGGTGGGCATGGCCACGAACATCCCACCGCACAACCTGCGCGAGGTCGCGGACGGCGTCCAGTGGTACCTGCAGAACCCGGACGTGGACCGCGAGACCCTGCTGGAGGAGCTCATCAAGCGGGTCAAGGGACCCGACTTCCCGTCCGGCGCGCAAATCCTGGGCCACAAGGGGATCGAGCAGGCCTACCGCACCGGTCGCGGCTCCATCACGCAGCGCGCCGTGGTCAGTGTGGAGGAGATCCACAACCGCACGTGCCTGGTGGTCACCGAGCTGCCCTACCAGGTCAACCCGGACAACCTGGCGATCAAGATCGCGGACCTGGTCAAGGACGGCAAGGTCCAGGGCATCGCCGACATGCGCGACGAGACCTCCGGGCGCACCGGCCAGCGCCTGGTGATCGTGCTCAAGCGGGACGCCGTGCCCAAGGTGGTGCTCAACAACCTCTACAAGCACACGCAGCTGCAGGAGAACTTCTCCGCGAACATGCTCGCGCTCGTGGACGGCGTGCCGCGCACCCTGTCGCTGGACGCGTTCGTGCACCACTGGGTGACGCACCAGATGGAAGTCATCGTGCGGCGCACCAGGTACCGCCTCAAGCAGGCGCAGGAGGAGGCGCACATCCTGCTGGGCCTGCTCAAGGCCCTGGACGCCCTGGACGAGGTCATCGCCCTGATCCGCCGCTCCCCCACCGTGGAGGAGGCCCGCAGCGGGCTCATGGAGCTGCTCGGGATCGACGAGGCGCAGGCCCAGGCGATCCTCAACATGCAGCTGCGCCGCCTGGCCGCCCTGGAGCGCCAGAAGATCCAGGACCGGCACGCGGAGCTGCAGCGGCTGATCGCGGAGTACGAGGAGATCATCGCGTCCGAGGCGCGGCAGCGCGAGATCATCTCGGAGGAGCTCGCGGAGATCGTGGAGCGCTACGGGGACGACCGCCGCACCGAGGTGCTGTACGGCTTCGACGGGGACGTCTCCATGGAGGACCTCATCCCGCAGCAGCAGGTGGTGGTCACGATCACCCGTGACGGCTACGTCAAGCGCACCCGCGCGGACGAGTACCGCGCCCAGCACCGCGGCGGCCGCGGCATCAAGGGCGCCCAGCTGCGCGGGGACGACGTGGTGGAGCACTTCTTCGTGACGAACACCCACCACTGGATCCTGTTCTTCACCACCCTGGGCCGGGTCTACCGCGTCAAGGCCTACGAGTTCGTGGAGGCCGGGCGGGACGCCAAGGGCCAGCACGTGGCCAACCTCATGGAGTTCCAGCCCGAGGAGCGGATCGCCAAGGTCATGGAGCTGCGCTCCTATCAGGACGCGCCGTACCTGGTGCTCGCCACCCGCAACGGCCTGGTCAAGAAGTCCCGCCTCACGGACTACGACACCAACCGCTCCGCCGGTGTGATCGCGATCAACCTGCGCGAGGACGACGAGCTGGTCTCCGCCATGCTCGTGGACACGGACGACGACGTCATGCTGATCTCGCGCCACGGCCAGTCCCTGCGCTTCCGGGCCGACGACGACGCCCTGCGCCCCATGGGACGCGCCACCTCGGGTGTCACCGGCATGAAGTTCCGCTCGGGTGACGAGCTGCTCTCCGCCAACGTGGTCCACGACGACTCCCACGTGTTCGTGGTGACGGAGGGCGGCTACGCAAAGCGCACCTCCGTCCAGGAGTACCGCGTGCAGGGCCGTGGTGGGCTGGGCATCAAGGTGGCCAAGCTCGCCGAGGTCCGCGGCGGCCTGGTGGGCGGTCTGATCGTGGGCGAGAACGACGAGGTGCTCGTGGTCATGGAGAGCGGGAAGGTGGTCCGCTCCAACGTGAGCGAGGTGCCGGCCCGCGGCCGCGACACCATGGGTGTGATCTTCGCCAAGCCGGGCTCCGAGGACACCATCGTGGGCGTGGCCCGCAACGCGGAGCGCGAGATCGAGAAGGAAGTGGCCGAGGAGGACGCGGCGCACGGCACCGCGCCGGGCGGCGTCGTCGGCGAGGGCCAGGACGCCGAGTCCGGCGACGCCGTCCCGGAGGGCACCGGGTACGGCCAGGCTGACTCCGACGGCCAGAACGATGCAGTAGCGTTGGAGGACAACGACAACGGAGGTGACGCATGAGCGCGAGCTCGGCCTCGAAAGCGGGCAAGCCCGCGACGACTTCTTCCCCCAAGAAGTCCAAGCCCCAGCAGAACGGAAAGAATTCCGGCAAGGGGCTCGTGCGACCCGCCCCCCGGGCCAAGGTGCGCCGCGCCCGCCTGGTGGTCTCCAAGGTGGACACGTGGTCCGTCCTGAAGCTGGCGTTCCTGCTGTCCGTGGCCCTCGGGATCATCACCGTGGTGGCGTCCCTCGTGATGTGGCTCGTGCTGGATCTGACCGGCCTCTTCCAGGGCATCAACGAGCTGCTGTCCATGCTCGGCGGCAGCGCCGAGGGAGCGGACATCAAGGAGTTCCTGTCGCTCGGCAACACGGCGCTGTTCTCCACCCTGATCTCCGTGGTCAACGTGATCCTGCTGTCCGCGCTGTCCGTGCTGGGTGCGTTGCTCTACAACATCGCGGCGTCGCTGATCGGCGGCATCGGGGTGACCCTCACCGACGACTGATCCCCGGCCCGCACAGATTTGGTGCGGGGACCAACCTCCGGTAAAGTCTTGGCGTGGCCAGGCAGAGAATGCTCTGTTCCGGCCACGCTGAGGGCGTATAGCTCAGACGGTTAGAGCGCTTCGCTGATAACGAAGAGGTCCCAGGTTCAATTCCTGGTACGCCCACCCATCGAATTCCCACCCACCGCGAGTTCTGCTCGACCGGAGGAACCCCGTGAAGTCACGCATTGCGGCACTCGTCGCCCTGACCGGACTGACGGTCGCCGCTGTGAAGTCCTGGCGAGATGCGGAGGCCAAACGGGAAGCATGGAATTCGGCAGTGGATCCCGTGGACTGAGAACCGCGGGCACGGCGTTCCTCCCGGTGGAGGAGCGCCGCAACTGAATACGGGGCCTTAGCTCAGTTGGTAGAGCGCTGCCTTTGCAAGGCAGATGTCAGGAGTTCGAATCTCCTAGGCTCCACACCCGGACCCCGGGCACCTCTTCTTCCATGAGGTGTCCGGGGTTCTTCTCGTTCCCCCGGAGCGGTGGACGAGGCACCGGTGACCGGACGCGTCTCGTTCGCCCCGTTCCTGGTCACACCTCCCGCACGGACCGGCGGCCCGCCATGCAACGCAACTGTCACCGAGGGGCCCGGGGCCGTGACAGACTGGTCCCCACCTGTGACGTGCCCCATATCGAAGTGCGGAGTCTCCCCATGCGCGACAAGACCCCCCTGCAGCCCCTGGCCTCGGTCGATCCCCACGAGCCGCTCGAGCGGATCGAGCGCTGGAAGCTGATCGGTCCCGGTCTGGTGGTCGCCGCCACGGGCGTGGGGGCCGCGGACATGGTGGCCACGCTCACCGCCGGATCCCGGTACGGGTACACCCTGCTGTGGGCGGTGGTGGCCGGCACCATCATGAAGATCGTGCTCGTGGAAGGGGCGGGGCGCTACTCCCTGGCCAGCGGCCGCACCATCTTCGAGGGCTGGCGGTCCCTGGGACGCTGGACCTCGTGGTACTTCGGCCCATACATCATCATCTGGGGCTTCGTGTACGGGGCCACCGCCATGTCCTCCTCCGCACTGCCCCTCGCAGCCCTGTTCCCGTTCCTGCCGCTGTGGGCGTGGGCCATGATCATGGGTCTGCTGGGGTTCGGGATCGTGTGGCTCGGACGGTACGCGGTCATCGAGAAGATCACCGCGGCCATGGTGGGCGTCATGTTCGTGGTCATGGTGGGCCTGGCCGTCATCACGGTGCCGGACATCCCGGAGATGCTCACCGGGCTGATCCCCGTGATCCCCCAGGGCGGCGTGGTGTACACGCTCGCACTGGCCGGTGGGGTGGGCGGCACCATCACCCTGGCCGCGTACGGCTATTGGCTGCGGGAGAAGGGCTGGCACCAGCCCCGCTGGATGCGCGTCATGCAGCTCGACAACGTGGTGGCCTACACGATGACCGGAATCTTCGTCCTGGCCATGCTCGTGGTGGGTGCCGAGGTGCTCTACTCGGCGGGCTACGCGATCAGCGCCGGGGACAAAGGGCTGCTGGACCTCGACAAGGTGCTGCGCGAGCGCTACGGGGACGTGATCGGCGCGACGTTCCTCGTGGGCTTCTGGGCCGCCTCGTTCTCCTCCGTGGTGGGCGTGTGGTCCGGGGTCTCCCTCATGTTCGCGGACTACTGGGGCAACGTCCGCCACAAGCCCAGTGGGCACCCGGACACGCGGACCGGCGGCAAGTACTTCAAGTTCTACCTGCTGTGGCTCACCTTCCCGCCCATGCTGCTGCTGCTCCTGGACAAGCCGGTGTTCCTGATCCTGCTCTACGGCGTGCTGGGCGCCCTGTTCATGCCATTCCTGGCCATCACGCTGCTGGGGCTGCTCAACACGTCACGCACTCCCAAGAAGTGGCGCAACGGCATGTTCACGAACGCCGTGCTGGTGGTGTGCGCGGTGCTGTTCATCATCCTGGGCCTCTACCAGACCTACGACACCGTTGCCGGGATCTTCTCCTGACGCGGCACTGACAACGACGACGCCGCGCCCCTCGGACGAGGAGCGCGGCGTCGTGCTGCGGTCACGGGACCCCCTGCGGGGACCCAGCGAAACTTCAGTGCTTGGTGTCGCCCGGGTTGTGCTTGGACGCGTTGTCCGCAGAACCCAGCTTGGTGTCGTCGGTCTTGGAGCCCTTGATCTGCTCCTTGACCTCGTTGACGGTCTGCTTGGCGTCCTCGGCCACCGACTTCACGCCGTCCGTGGCGCGGTGGGCCGCCTGCGTTGCGGTGCCCTCCTGGTGCACGGTGGACGTGGGGTCCTTGACGTCGTCCACCTTCACACCGGTGCCGGCGGCCACGGTGGAGTTGGTGTTGACGGGGGACGCGGAGACGCGCGGCGACGCGGTGGCCGGGGTCTTCCAGGGATCCTGCACCGGACGGGAAGCGCGCCATGCGGCCACGCCTGCCACGCCACCGGCCACGAGCAGACCGAGGACCAGCAGGCCCTTGTGACCGCCCTGGGCCTTCTTCTGCTGCTTGGCGTACTCCTTGGCCGAGTTCTTGGCGGCCTTCTGGATGCGCTTGACCGTCTTCTTGTCGCCCGTCAGCTTGGTGACGAGCGCGTCGAACTGGTCCGAGGTGTCCGCGTCCGCGACCTTGGCGGCCAGCGCGGCGACGGCGCCCGAGTACTTCTCCTGGGCGGCGGCGCGACCGGTGGCGGTCTTCTTGGCGGCCTTGGCGGCGAGGGGAGCGGCAGCCGCGACACCCGCGGCCTTGGCCTTCTCGCTGCGCTTGCGGGCGTCCTCGCCGAAGCTCTGGGCCTTGCCCAGACCGTCCTGGACGTACGGGCTCGTGGCCTCGACGCCGCTCGCGAGGGCTGTGGCGCCGGCCTCCACCCCGTGCTGCAGCTTCTCGCCGAGCTCACCGATCTCGGTGGACAGCCAGTCCCCCGCGTGGACGACCTTGTGCCCGGCCGCCTTGCTGGTGGCCTCGGCCTGCTTCTGAGCCTTGCTCTTGAACACGCTCATGATGTCTCCCTCCTACCGTGGTGATGATGTAAATCTCCACTTCCCAGCATACGTTCTGTGGGCTGGGAGACTCCCGGGGATCGGGTTGCTCGGGGGCCTTTTCACTGTGCGCTGAACACCTTTCGGCCGTCCTGACGGCTGCGTGACACCCGTGCCAGAATGACAGCCATGACTTCCGCTACTGCCACGCACAAGGCAACCATCCACACCAACCACGGGGACATCGTGGTGGAGCTCTTCGGCAACCACGCCCCCAAGACGGTCAAGAACTTCGTGGGTCTCTCGGATGGGACCCAGGAGTGGGCCGATCCCCGTACCGGCGAGAAGCAGACCGGTCCGCTCTACAAGGACGTCGTGTTCCACCGGATCATCAAGGACTTCATGATCCAGGGCGGCGACCCGCTGGGTCAGGGCATCGGCGGCCCGGGCTACAACTTCGACGACGAGATCCACCCCGAGCTGAACTTCAACGCCCCGTACATGCTGGCCATGGCCAACGCCGGCACGCGCAACGGGCGCGGCACCAACGGCTCGCAGTTCTTCATCACCACCGCCCCCACCACCTGGCTGCAGGGCAAGCACACCATCTTTGGCGAGGTCGCGGACGACGAGTCCAAGAAGGTCGTGGACGAGCTCAACACCGTCCGCACCGGCGGCCAGGACCGCCCCGTGGAGGACTGCGTGATCACCTCCATCGACGTGGAAGCTCTCTGAGTCCCACTCGAGGCCACACAGCGTGGAGCCCACCCGGTGATCGGGTGGGCTCCACGACTATCTGGGGAGAAATTCCGCTCCCACCAGTTGATATGCCGGAGATGACATGAGCGACGACCGCGCCAGTGACGGGTTCGATCCCCGGACGTCCCACCCGCACGGGGATTCTGAGCTCGGGGGAGGCCCCGGAGCTCACCGGGGTGGCGGGGTGCCGGCTCCCCGTTACGGCCAGTACCTCCCCGGCCGGCAACCGCGCGACCCTCGGGAGGGCAGCGGCGCCACTCAGGGTTCGGCACCGCACGGCTACGGACCGCCCGGTCATGGACCGTCCAACCCCCGGCAGCCTGACCCCGCCCGTAAAGGTGCGCCCGCCCGCGCGCGATCTCGGAGAGGGCGCGGACGCAGTGGCTGGCCGGTGACCTGGACGCTCATCGGCATCTGCACGGGCATGTGGGCTGTGCAGTGGCTCACGCGCCTGTTCACGCCCTACGACCTCTCCACCGTGCTGGGCTACGCCCCCGCTCTCACCACGTCCCAGCCGTGGCGGATGCTCACGAGCGGTTTCGTGCACGCCATGCCCTCGCCCGTGCACCTGCTGCTGAACATGTACACCCTGTACCTCTTCGGCCGGATGCTGGAGCCCCTGCTGGGAGCGTGGCGGATGGCCGCGCTGTTCGTGCTCTCCGTGATCGGCGGCTCGGTGGGGGTGCTGCTGCTCGGCGATCCATGGGTGCTCGTGATCGGTGCCTCCGGCGGCATCTTCGGACTCTTCGGCGCCATGTTCGTGTTCATGCGGCACTTCGAGAACAACATCGTGCCCATCACGGTGCTGATCGTGATCAACCTGGCGTTCGGTTTCCTGGTGGGAGGTGTGGCGTGGCAGGCCCACCTGGGCGGCCTCGTCACCGGCGCGATCGTGGCGGCGATCATGCTGCCGCGGCTGCGGGGAAGGATCTGATGAGGTGCCCCACGGCGTTCTCCACAGAGCTTGTCCACAGCTGTTAACAACTTACACATCTGTAATTCCACAGCTGTGAACAACTCTGTGGATACCGCATATCCGGGATTTTCCGCCCCCGATCCACACATGTGCGGGGAGATATTCACACTTTTCTCCACACCTGTGGACAACCTGCGTGCACCGGGTGGGGAGAAGCCGCCGGTGACCTCCCGCACACGGGTCCCCCAGGGCGAATAATTTCCCCTGCGCGCGCGTTGTCCGTGTGTGCGCCGTGACGGATGTGTGCCGTACGCCGCCACCCGCTCATCCCGTACCCGCCGTCGCGTGCGAAGAGCCGCCCCGAGAGGCACGGCCGCCCCGTGCCACCCCTCGCTCCCGGATCCTCGAAAGGCCGCGTGGTCATGACCCAGCTGACTCCTGCTCGCCGCCGTCTCGCCCTGCTCGCCCTGGCGCTGGGCGGCTTCGGCATCGGCTGCACCGAATTCGCCTCCATGGGCCTGCTGCCCCAGATCGCCCAGGACCTCATGCCGCAGCTCTACGGGCAGTCGCCGGAAACGGGGATCGCCCGGGCGGGCTGGATGGTGAGCGCCTACGCGGCGGGCGTGGTCGTCGGGGCCCCGGTGATCTCCTTCCTGGCGGCGAAGTCCTCGCGCACGGTCATGCTCCTGGTGATGGCGGCGGCACTGCTCGCGGGCAGCCTGACCTCCGCACTGGCGCCCTCCTTCGAGTCCCTGGTCGTGCTGCGCTTCCTGGCGGGCGTTCCCCACGGTGCCTACTTCGGGCTCGCGTCGCTCGTGGCCGCCACCGTCATGGGCCCCGGCAACCAGGCCAAGGGTGTGGCCCTCGCCCTGTCCGGTCTCACGGTGGCGAACGTGGTGGGCGTGCCCGTCATGACGGCCATCGGTCAGGCGTGGGGATGGCGGATGGCGTACGTCGCGGTGGCCGTGGTCTTCACCGTGACCGTCATCGGCCTGTGGTTCACGGTCCCCCGCCAGGAGCCCGTGGTCGGGGCCAGCCGACGCGGTGAGCTCAGGGCCTTCGTCCTGCCCCAGGTGTGGATCGTGATGGGCGTGGCCGCCGTGGGCTTCGGCGGGTTCTTCGCGATCTACACGTATCTCACCCAGATGGGCCGCGAGCTCGCGGGGCTGCCCGCCGGCGCGATCCCGTGGCTGCTCGCGGTGGTGGGCGTGGGCATGACGATCGGCAACGCCCTCGGCGGCATCAGCGCCGACCGCAGCGCCCGGCGCACCATGGCGGTGGGCTTCCCGGCACTGGCCGCAGCACTTCTGCTCATGGGGATTCTCGGTGGCTCCCCGGTGGGGATCTTCGTGGCCGGCTTCGTGATGGCACTGGTCAACTCGTTCATCATGCCCAGCATCCAGAGCTGGCTCATCACGGCCGCGGGTTCCGCCCAGCTGATGGGCGCGTCCCTGAACCACGCCGCGTTCAACGTGGCCAACTCGATCGGGGCCCTGCTGGGCGGCGTCGTGATCTCCGCCGGCTTCGGCTACCGCTCACCGGCCGTGGTGGCGTGCGCACTGTCCATCGTGGGCGGGCTGCTCGCGCTCGCGGGGGTCCAGCGGCAGAAGGTGGACCGACGACGCCGCCTGGCGGCCGGGCACCCCGTCACCGCCTCCCAGACGGCGGTCTGAGCAGGGACCGGATCACGCGAGCAGGAACCGGCCTGCCCACAGGAACAGCCCGGCGTCCAGCAGCATGAGCAGGGACGCCAGGCCCAGCAGGGCGGTGACGACCACCGAGATCCTGGGCGCCACGGCCGCCCACGCGCGTCGCATCACTGCGGAGAACCGTTCCTGCCTGCCCAGCACGGTCAGCAGCACCAGGGCGGTCAGGGCGATCTGGCTCAGCAGGGCCCATGCCACCCATCCGAGGACCACCCGGGGCAGGGGCTGCGTGGCGGCGACCGCCACGTGGATGTCGAACGGGATGTCGAGCACCACGATCCCCACGAACACGAGGGACGTGGCGTACAGGGCCCAGGGGCTGGCGGCGGGCTTTTCGGGAGTCGACTCTCCCCGGGCCCGGCGGCGCGAGACGGCCCGCCACAGCGCGTAGCCCCCGAGTGCCACTGCGAGACCGACCTCGACCCGTGCGGCGGTGCTGCCGTGGCGCACCAGGGCCCACCAGTCCACGCGCTGCAGGCGGGGTCCCGCCAGCAGGCTGAGCGCCAGGCCCCACGCCGCGGTGCCTCCCAGCAGGAGGGCGGATGCGCCCATGATGTGGCGGCGGCGGACCCCCGCACCGAGGGCGGCTGCCATGATGACCATGGGGGCAGGGTCGAAGCCACCCAGGGCGGTGACGAACACCGTTCCCGCATATTCCCCCGCGTTCATCTCAAGTCCTGGGTTCCGCTCATGCCGGGGCTGGCGCGAAGGCGGGGGACGTCCGGCCCAGCCACGCGAGAGAAGAGTCCAGCTGCGCCTCCCAGAGTGCGACCCGGTGACCCCCGCTCTGGGAGATGTTCGTCTCCAGGCTCGTGGGCGCGGAGACGGCCGGGGCGAAGCCGTGCACGGCGTTCACCGACACCGTGTCCTCACCGCCCGAGAAGAACCAGAGACGCACGTCCGGCTTCTCGCGTCGGACCACCGGGGCGAGGTCGTAGGCCGCCGGATCCGCGGTCCTCCACTGCTGTCCAGGGCTGTACATGGGCGCGAAGTAGCCGGCCAGGTTCACGCTGCTGGACCAGATCTGGGGATGGCGCACCGTGAACATGGACGAGCACCAGCCGCCGGCGCTGTAGCCCAGGGTGGACCACGCGGCCCGATCGCTCGAGACCCGGAGGTTCGCGCGGATCCAGGACACCACGTCCCTGCTCACGTAGGTGTCCCACAGCCCGTGGTCGCTGTCCACGCACTCGGTGTCGTTGTTGCCCGGGTAGACGTCCGGAATCACCACGATCGACTCCCGCATGGTGCCGTCCGAGACCGCGGAGCGGATGTGGTGGCCGATGTCCATGGCCTTGGTGTACGTCCGCACGTCCCCCGGGAAGCCCGTGAACGCGGTGATCACGGGGTAGGCCCGCTGCGGCTGCGCCATGTATGAGGGCGGTAGCCAGGCCGTGGCATCCTGCGTGATGCCCGACTCATGCCCGGAAAGGGTGAAGTGGACCCACTGGCCCGAGGTGTTGGCGGCATCCACCTGTGATCCGAAGAAGGAGCTGGCGGTGGGGTTGGTCTGTGCTGCGGTGAAGGGCTGGTGGGGCAGATCCCTCGCGCCGGTGGTCACGGCGGCGGGGGCGGCCCCGACGCTCGCGGTGGTCACCGGGCCCCCTCCGTCCGAGAGCAGGTCACCCCAGCTCGAGTACCACTGGTTGTCCATGTTCAGCTTCAGGAAGACACCCACGAGGGTCAGCAGGAGCACCAGCACCACGCACACGAACTGCACCACGTACTTTCCCAGCCCCGGCCCACGACGCCGCGGCAGGACCACCACCGTGACCGCGAGCAGGACGAGCGCCGCCCCCGCGACGACGGCGAAGAGGGGCCACCCTGTCAGCTCGAAGAACGCCATGGCACGCTGCTCGTTTCCTGTGGACTGCCCGTGGACTTGGTGGGATGACCGGTGGTCTCCTCGAGAGAGTGGATCACCGCACGGGGACAGCATAGGTATCCACGGCGCCGGACGGGCATGGCGCGGGACACGACAGGGCGTTGGCGGGAAATGAGAGGGCTGCTGCCAGGTCTGTCCCAGCCGTCCCTCGGCCACCGGACGGCCGGTGAGGAGGCCGAACCGGGATCCCGGACCCGCCGACCCCCGTAGAGCGATCTCCGGAAGCGCGGACGCGAACGGCCCGGGCGGCGTCGTGAACGCCCCCAACGGCGACCCGGTCGCGAGGGCGCATAATGGGTCACCATGACGCTTGAACTGATGCAGACCGCGGGAGCCCTCGCGCCCCAGCTGCTCCCGCTGGGGGACCCCGAGCAGCTGCTGCAGCAGCTCGGACCGTGGGCCCTGGCCGGCATGACCGTGATCGTGTTCATCGAGTCCGGGCTGCTGTTCCCGTTCCTGCCCGGCGACTCGCTGCTGTTCACGGGCGGTCTGCTGCACGAGGCACTGAACATCCCGCTGTGGCTCATGATCCTGGTGCCGTTCATCGCCGCGGTGGCCGGTGACCAGGTGGGGTACTTCCTGGGGCACCGGTACGGGCGGCGGTTCTTCAAGGACGACGCGCGGTTCCTGAAGACCGCGTACCTGCGCCAGACCGAGGACTTCTTCCACAAGTACGGGGGCCGGTCGATCGTGCTCGCGCGCTTCGTGCCCATCGTGCGGACCTACGTGCCCCTCGTGGCGGGGGCCGCACGCCACCCCTACCGGCAGTTCGTGGGATGGAACGTGCTGGGCGGCTTCCTGTGGGTCACCATCATGGTGGTGGCGGGCTCCCTGCTGGGCGGCATCCCGCTGATCCGCGACCACGTGGACCTGATTGCCATCCTGATCGTGTTCCTCTCGCTGATCCCGGTGGCCGTCCAGATCATCACGAGCATGCGGGGCAGGAGCGTGCAGAGCTGACCCGCGCGGGGCCTACGGCACGATCGTGAACTTCACGTTCCCGTCCCCGCCGCGCTCGGCCGTGCGCAGCACGTCGATGGTCTCCTCGAGCGGGTGCACGGGGCCCAGGCAGTAGTCCACGGTGACCTGGCCGTCCCGGATGCGCCGCACGGCCTCGTGGAAAGAGACGAGACCGGGCTCGGACTGGGCGGCCACGGAGCCCTGGAGCCGGACCGACTTGCGGAAGACCTCGTAGACCGGCACGGGTGCGGACTCGAAGCTCTCGTAGAGGCCGAACCACCCGACGATCCCGCGGTCGGCCACGATCTCCACGGCCTCCGCGCGCAGGGCGTCCGAGCCCACGGCCTCGATCACGAGATCCGCCCCCGCGTTGCCGGTGGCCTCGGAGACCACGGCCGTCAGCTCCTCGTGCGGCACGTGCACGGTGCGGGCACCGAGCTGCCGGGCGATCTCGAGCCGCGACTCCTCCTTGTCGGAGACGATCACCTGCTCGAAGCCCCGCAGGAGTGCGTCCTGGAGGAAGAACAGCCCGGCGGAACCGGCTCCCATGACCACACAGGTTCCGGCACGCCGGGGCGGTACCTCGGTGGGCCAGTAGAGGTTCATGGCGTAGATGCAGGTACCCATCTGCTGGGCCATGAGGTAGCGCCGCATCTGCGTCAGGTCCGAGGGGTCCACCTCCGGGGGCAGCGCCACCGCGTGGTCCTCGTCCAGGAGCATGTACTCGGCGAAGGCGCCGCCGAGCTCCCCGGGCGCGAGGCACAGCACCGCGGTGCCCTCGGGGAACTTCTCGGAGCGGGACCGGGTCACCACACCCACTCCCTCGTGACCCGGGTAGCCGGGCAGCTCGGGGCCCCGCGGGTGGAGCGTGCCGTGCAGCACGGAGTGCAGGTCCGAGCCGCACACCGACGCCGCGACCATCTTGACCACGAACTCGCCGTCCTGCGTGGCCTCGGGATCGGGCCACTGCTTCACCACGACGGTTCCGGGGCTGGGGACGTGGGTGGCGCGCATGGTGCTCCTTCGGATCGGTGCGGGTGTGCTGGTCACTCTGCACGCTACGCCATGGTGAGTTCCGGCTCACACGCAGGACGTCTCCGGCTGCCGATAGCCTGTGACGGTGCAACTTCCCCGGGCCCTGGCCCCCTTCTCCTCGCGCGAGTACACGGTGCTCGCCCTGGCCATGGGCGTGAGCGTGTTCGGGTCCGGGCTGTGGGCCGTGGCCATGGTGGCACGGGTCATGGAGCTCGGGGGATCGGCCGTGGACCTGTCCCTGGTCACGGCGGCCGGAGCCGTGGGAATGGTCGTCTTCGTGCTCGTGGGGGGAGTGGCTGCGGACAGGTTCCGCCTGACGGTGATCCTGCGGTGCGTGGAGGTCACCAACCTGGTCACGGCCACGACCATCGTGATCTCCACCTGGACGGACACCCTCGCCCTGTGGCACCTGGGCGTCGCGGCCTTCGTGTTCTCCGGGGCCGTGGGCTTCTTCTACCCGGCCTACTCCGCCGCGCTGCCCCGGATCCTGCCGGTCCACCAGCTGCTCGCGGCCAACGGCGTGGAGGGCACGGCCCGCCCCCTGCTGCAGCTCGCGGCAGGCCCCGCCGTGGGTGGTGCCCTCACGGGTCTGGCGCTGCCCGGGGCCTCCGTCCTGGCCATCGCCGTGTGCCACGCCGTGGCGCTGGTGTTCATGCTGCGGCTGCGGCTCCCGGAGCGGGGCGACGACGCCGCACAGGACGCGGCGGCGTCGCAGTCCTCGATGCTGCGCGAGATGCTGGAGGGCTTCCAGTACTGCGTGCGCACACCGTGGCTGCTGTGGACCCTGCTCTGGGCCATGACCGCGATCTTCCTGTTCATGGGTCCGCTCGAGGTGCTCGTCCCGTTCCTCGTGGTGGACCGGCTGGGGGGCACCGTGGCGGACTACGGCGCCATGCTGGGTCTCTACGGCATCTCCACGGCGGTGGGCTCCAGCGTGATGGCCTCCCTCCAGCTGCCGCGGAAGTACCTCACCACCATGATCTGGCTCTGGGGCTTCGGCACGCTGCCGTTCGGCCTGGCGGGGATGACGGACTCGTGGTGGGTCATGGCGGGCGCGCTGTGCGTGTTCGGCGCCACCGGCGGGGCGGGCCAGGTCATCTGGGGCACCCTGCTGCAGCGCCGCGTCCCCTCGCACATGCTCGGCCGGATCTCCTCCCTGGACTTCTTCGTGTCCCTGCTGCTCATGCCCATCTCCATGGCCGTGGCGGGCCCGGTCTCGCAAGTGGTCCCACCCGAGGCCATCTTCTGGGGCGTCGCCCTGCTCACCCCCGCCCTCGGGGTGGTGGCGGTATTCGTGGGCCGGATGCACCGGGACCAGGCGGAGCACCCGCTGCGCTGACGACGCCGCCGCGAGCCTCGCAGGGAGGCTCGCGGCGGCGTCGGGATACATTTCTGAACTCAGTTTATACTTGGTTCAGTATGCCTTCTGGCGCTGCTCCACGACCAGGTGGATCACCGCGAACGTGTGGTCCTCGTCGATGGCCCGGTACGCCCGCTCCAACCCCTCGGGGATCTCGGACTGCCGTTCCACCCGGACGCCCACACCGTGGAACGCCGCGGCCATGGCCGCGAAGTCCGGGTTCTTCAGCTGCGTCCCGGACACATGGCCCGGGTACTGGCGCTCCTGGTGGGTGCGGATGGTGCCGTACTCCTGGTTGTCCATCACGATCACGAGCGGGGTGGCGCCGTACTGCGCGGCCGTGGCCAGCTCCTGCCCGTTCATGAGGAACTCGCCGTCCCCGGCGATCGAAACCACGCGGCGGCCCGGGAAGTTCAGCGAGGCCGCCACCGCGGAGGGCACCGAGTACCCCATGGAGCCGTTGCGCGCGGAGATCATGGACGCGTACCCGTTGGTGGGGAAGTAGCGGTGCGCCCAGTTGGTGTGCTCACCTGCCCCGAAGGTGACCATGGCGTCCTCGGGAAGGGTCCGCACCAGCTCGGTCATCAGGGCGTCCATCGTGGCGGTGCCGTCCTGCTCGGGGCGCGGCTGCGGCGTGGAGAAGTCCACCTGCTGCTGCCGCATCCGGTGGCACCAGTCCCGCCACGTGTCCTTGACCGGCAGAGTCATCCGCACCAGGTCCCGTACGAACACGTCCGGCTTGGCCACGATCTGGTAGGTCACGGCACCCGAACGGCCGCGCATGGAGGGGTCCATGGTCACGATGAAATTTTCCTTGGACCAGTCCTGGCGCACCAGGAACCCGTTGGTGATCACGTCACCGGGGACCGTGCCCACGAAGACCAGCAGGTCCGTCTCCTCCATCAGGTCGAACGTGGGCTTGGGGCGCCCGTACCCGATGGGACCCACGTAGGAGGGGGAGCCGAAGGGGACCGTGCCCTCGCAGCGCCACTCGGCCGCGGCGGGGATGTGGTGCTCCTCGAGCCACCGCGTGAACCGCTCGGCGCCCTGCGCACTCCAGTCGTTGCCGCCGAACACGAACAGGGGCTTCATGGACTGCTGCAGTGCGGCCTCGAGGGCCTTCCAGTCGTCCACGGTCATCCCACCGCCGGCCACGGGGATCTCCGGGTGCAGCGTGGCGTCGATCTCGCGGGTGATGACGTCCTCCGGGAGTCCCACCACCACGGGGCCGGGGCGACCGGAGCGGGCCGCGAACATGGCCTCGGCCACGTACTCCGAGGCGCGCTCCGCGTGGTCCAGCACCATCACGCGCTTGGCACCGGAGGCGAACCACTGGTGCGGGTCGAACTCCTGGAAGGCCTCCTTCTCCCGGTGCTCGAACGGGATCAGCCCCACGAACAGCACCATGGGAGTGGAGTCCTGCCACGCGGTGTGCAGACCCACGTGGGCGTTGGCGGCGCCGGGGCCGCGGGTCACCATGGCCACACCGGGGACCTGGTTCATCTTCCCGTCCGCCTCCGCCATGTACGCCGCCCCGCCCTCGTGGCGGCACACCACCGTCTCGATGGCCGAGCCGTGCAGGCCGTCGAGAACGTCCAGGTAGCTCTCCCCGGGGACCACGTACGCGCGCTCGACGCCGTGCGCCGCGAGGGACTCGACGATCACGTGCCCCGCGGACATGCGGCCCGGAGCTGCGGTGGCGGTTGGCTGCGTCATGGGAAGGTCTCTTTTCGCCGTCAGGACGGGCGCCGGAACCGGAAGGCCGCAGCGCCCACGAGTGTTCTTCGCAAAATACCCGACGGCGGGAAAACGCACGGCAATGCGTCCAGCATGCGACACGGACGGGGTCAATGACGCCGTCCGCCCCGGTCTGCGCAGATGCAGGCCGGGGCGGACGAGAGGTGTGGTGCGGGGGAGCCGGTCAGTCGTGCATGTCCTCGAGCTCCACGTTGTTGGTCTCGCGGACCATCTTGATGGTGAACACCAGGGACACCACCGCGAAGAACGCGTAGATCCCGTACGTCAGACCCAGCGAGTTGTTGGACATCGTGGGGAAGGAGACGGTCACGGCCCAGTTGGCCAGCCACTGCACCGCACCGGCCACGGCGAGAGCCGCACCGCGGATGTGGTTGGGGAACATCTCGCCGAGCAGCACCCACATGAGCGGGCCCCAGGAGACGCCGAAGAACACCACGAAGAGGTTGGCCGCCACGAGAGCCACGGGTCCCGCCACGGGGCCGAGGACCGGGGTGAGCTGACCGTCCACCATCTCCTTGCCGGCGGTGGCGAAGATGAAGGACATGACGCCCAGGGTCACTGCCATGCCGCCGGAGCCCACGAGCAGCAGCGGCCGCCGCCCCACCTTGTCCACCAGGAAGATGGCCACGATGGTCACGAGCACGTTGACCACGGAGGTGGCCACGGAGATGGCGAAGGAGTCGGACTCCTGGAACCCCACGGACTCCCACAGCGTGTTGGAGTAGTAGAAGATCACGTTGATGCCCACGAACTGCTGCAGGGCGGCCAGACCGATGCCCACCCAGACCACGGGCTTGAGCCCGGCCATGGAACCGCGCAGGTCCGAGAAGCGCGGCTTGCGCTCGTTGTTCACGGTGGTGCGGATCTTGTCCACGCGGACGTCCACGGCGTCGTCGCCGTGGATCCGGGACAGCACGCTGCGCGCCTCGTCCTCGCGGCCGGCGGCCACCAGGAAGCGGGGGGACTCCGGGATCAGGAAGGAGCCGATGCCGTAGAGCAGGGCGGGGACGGCCATGATCAGGAACATCCAGCGCCACGCGGCCAGCCCGAGCCACAGCTCCTGGGAGGCCCCGCCGGCCCAGGTGGCGAGCAGGGCGTCCACGAGCAGGGACAGGAAGATGCCCAGCACGATGCCCATCTGCTGCAGGGAGCCCAGCCGCCCGCGCAGGTGGGCGGGGGAGACCTCGGCGATGTAGGCGGGGGCGATCACGGAGGCCACGCCCACGCCCACGCCGCCGATCACGCGCCAGAAGACGAGCCACTCGATGGACTGCGTGAGACCGCAGCCGATCGCGGAGAGCAGGAACAGCAGGGCCGCCACCTTCATGACGGGGATGCGGCCCGTGCGGTCCGCGATGCGGGAGCCGAAGAAGGCACCCACGGCGGCACCCAGCAGGGCGGCGGCCACGGCGAAGCCGAGCGGCCCGGGGCCCACGTCGAAGGTGGACTGGATGGAGGAGACGGCGCCGTTGATCACGGCGGAGTCGTATCCGAAGAGGAGGCCACCGAAGGCGGCCACGGTGGTGATGCGAACCACCGCAGCGGTGTTCGTCTGGTGGTGCTCCGTCGGGTGTGCTTGCGCCGCTTGGCTCATCCCACAGCTCCCTTGCTGTCGTGAAGTTCAACGCTCGGTGGATCCCGCACCCCGCCGTCCGCCGTGCACAGCTGGACGCGCGGGACCAAGGGCGCGGTCAGCGAGAACCGAGCCTCTGTGACCGTGGATGCATGTGGAGCGGCCGCCGGGGTGGACGGTGACCCCAGCGTAGGACTCGCATCACAGAATGTCCATGAGTCGAACACAACGGCGCGTCCTGCCTTCTCTGGCTCGGTGGGCGGACATGGCATCTCGCATCAGGCTCCGCGAGGACCTCTTGCGCCGGGCCCCGTGTGCGGACAACCCTGCGGATTGATCGCCGCCGTCCGGCGGGGCGGGTGGCTCACACGGGGAGGGGGGTTCCCGCCCGGGCGAGCAGCAGCGCACCGGTGAGGTGCGCCCGCGGGCCCAGCTCGGACGCGGTGATCAGCACCCGGTCTGCGCGCTGCAGGGTGTACTTCTCCACGGTCCGCCGCAGCGGATCGAGCAGCAGGTCCCCGGCGAGGGCGAGGTCACCGCCAACGACCACGAGCTGAGGGTTGAGCAGATTGCACAGCTGGGCCACGGCGCCGCCGATGAGGTCCCCGGAGTCCGCGACCACCCTGGCGCACCCAGGATCTCCCGCGAGGGCCGCGTCCACCAGGTCAGCCACCGTCTCCAGCGGGCGTCCCGACGAGTGCACGAGACCGAGCACGGCGGCGGAGGACACGAAGGTCTCGAGGCAGCCTCTGTTCCCGCAGCGGCAGAGTCCGGCCCGCTCGTCCAGGGTGACGTGGCCGATCTCCCCCGCGGAGCCCGTGGCGCCGCGGTAGAGCCGGCCGCCCAGGACCAGTCCCGCCCCCACCCCGTGAGAGACCTTGAGATAGGCCATGTCCTGCGCGTCGCGTCCGGCTCCGAGGGAGTGCTCGCTGACGGCACCCGCGTTCGCGTCGTTCTCCAGGACCACGGGGCAGTCCAGGATCCGGGAGGCGAGGTCCTGGACGTCCATACCCGCCCAGTGGGGCAGGATGGCGGCGGAGTCCAGCTCCCGCCCCCGTGCGGCCACGGGGGCGGGCACCGCGATCCCGGCCTGCAGGAATCGTTGCGAGGTGATGCCGAGCTCGTGACGCAGCTCGTCGGCCATGCCGCGCGCGGTCTCGAGGACCGCGGCGGCGCCGTGGTCGGGCGGCAGCTCGCGGCGCTTCTGGGCGAGGATCTCCACATTGAGGTCCGCCACGGCCACGGCCACGTGACGGTGGCCCACGTCCACTCCCAGCAGGTGCCCGGCTCGGGGACTGAAACGCACGCTCTGACCCCTGCGTCCCCCGTGGTCCGGTTCCACGGCGAGCAGGTCGCACCTGGTGAGCTCCTTGACGATCGAGGAGACGGTCGACGGCGCCAGGGCCGTCTCCCGCGCGATTCGCGCCTGGGTCACGGCCCCCAGTTCGCGCACGGCGTCCACCACCCGTCGCCGGTTGGCCACGCGCAGGGCCGTCTGTGATCCCGGAGCGGTGGGGTTCGCGACGCGTGCGGCAGTCTCGGCCCGCGCGGCGTTGCACTCCGCCTCGTGGGGGCTGCCGACCGTGGCTGGGTGCGGTGGGCCTGGCCGACCCGCGGCGGGGCGCTCCGCGGGCAGCGCTGTGGGTGAGGACGCCATCGTCTCTTCCCTTCTCGAATGCTCGTGGTGGCCTGAGTGTAGTCAACGTTCGGGCAACGAACGCGGGGTCTGAACAGGAGGAGATAACTTCCCTGCGGGGGCTCAGGAAGGGCCGAAGTGCATCCGGGGAGCGGGCACTGCACATGCCTGGGAAAGCATGCAACGTTATGAGGTCGCTTTTTTGCGCCTCGTTTCACGTGAAACGTGTGCCTGCTGTCGCCACGCTGGGCACGACACGCCAGCACCAGGTTTCACACGGTGTCTCGTGTCACCATTGCTGTATGACCAATCCGGCGCAGTACACTTCCCCCTCGCCGGGCGGGTCCCCGTGGCACTTGCCGCAGTTGCGTCACCGCGTGGCCGTTCCTCTGGTCGTGGTGCTGCTAACAGCGACAATCGGCCGTCTGCTGGTGCTCTCACCGCAGGTGACCGACGCGGAGACCGCGTTGCTCGAGGGGCTGTCCCAGCATCGCAACGTCCTTCTGGACGGCATCGCCACCCTGGCACAGTTCACGCTGTCCAACGGCGGGGTGGTTCTCATCATCGCGGCCATCATCGGCTGGCTTGCCGTCATCCGACGCCGTCCCCTCGACGCCACGGGGTTCGCCATCGCCGCGCTCGCGGGCTGGGGCGCGGTGGGTCTCGTGAAAGTCCTGGTGGAACGTCCCCGCCCCGCGGTTGCCGGCGATCCACTGGAAGTGGTTGCGGGATCGACGTCGTTCCCCTCCTCCCACACGGGCGCCCTGGTCGCCATCGTCCTCGCCCTCAGTTTCGTGGCCTCGCGCCGACGGACCCGGCGCAACGTGCTGCTGTGGGGCACCCTCGGCGTGGCCGTGGTCGGCGCCGCCCGCGTGTACTCGGGGGCCCACTACCCCCTGGACGTCCTGGCCGCCCTGCCGGTGGCCTGGGCGGGGGTGATGGTGGGAACCGCCGTGGCCAACAAGGTGGTCCCCGCCCTGGCCTTCGGGTTCTCCTGGCAGCAGGCGGGTGTGTCCCTCGAGGCACCCGCCTCACGCCGCGCCGCGGCCCGGACAGCGGCTCCCGCCAAGGCGCCCGGCTCGACGGCCCGCCGCACCACGGGCTCCCCCGACACCCGCGATCCGCAGCGCTCGGACCGCGCGGCCTGATCCCTGAGTCCCACTCGGGCGCCCAGTGCCGGTGACGGGTGGACCGCGCTGAACCATCGGCGGGCACGTCCGGACAGGACGTGCGCTCACCCCCCAGGACGAACGACGGCGGGGCCGAACCTCTGGGAGGTTCGGCCCCGCCGTCGTCGTGTGATTCTGTGCGCGGAGTGTCCGGGGCGTGCCCGCGGCCCCGGTCCCGGGAGGAACTTGCGTCGTTCACCCATGGCAGAACCCTCAGCGTCGCCGTGGACGCCGCGGGGCTTGCCGCGGTCGCCCGGCGGAGTGTCAGTCCTGCGTGTACTCGGCCTTCACGCACAGCACGGGGCACCCGGCCTCGAGCAGCAGGCGCTGCGTGGTGGGCGCCATGATGAGCTTGCCCACCGGTGTGCGGCGGCGGGTGCCGATCACCAGCAGCGTGGTGTGCGCGCGGTCGGTGACGTCGAGGATGGTGTCCGCCGGATCGGCGTCGTCCGCCATGGGGACCAGCTCGTAGGCGACGCCGCTCGCGTCCAGTGCGGCGCGGTCCTCCTGCACCGCGGCCTCGGTCTCCTCGGGGCCCGTGTGGCGGCCCCAGCGCTTGGTGTGGTGGCCCTGGACCACCACGAGGTCCGCGGCACGCAGCTTGGCCTCGTCGATGGCGGCACGCAGAGCGGCGCGCCCGGCGGGGGTTGGCAGGTATCCGACAACGATGTTCATGGGGTCTCCTGGTCCGTCACGAGGTGGGTTCTGGGGTGGGCCGGGGACCTCAGCGGTCCACGTCCTCGAGGTGGGCGATGTCCTCGGGGTGCTGGAAGCGCGTGCGGCGCCCCGTGAACAGGCGGGCGTAGAGGAAGTTCACCAGCCACAGCACCACGCCGAGGGCGATCAGCACCAGGGCGATCTGGTACTCGATGGTGTCCTGCGCCCACGGACCCAGCAGGAACGCGCACGTCACGGCACCCAGGTAGGGGAGTACGCGCGGCGCGTGGAAGTAGTCGTGGCCCTCCTGCGAGCGGTCCCGGCGCAGGATGATGGCGGCCACGTTGACCACGGTGAACACGCCCAGCAGGAGCAGGGCCGTGGTGCCACCGAGCGCGGATGCTGTGCTCTTGCCCATGATGTTGTTCACGACCACGATCAGCAGCATGCCCAGGGCGGTGGTGAAGAGGATGGCCGTCCAGGGGGTGCGGCGTCCGGGGAGGACCTTGGACAGGAACCCGGGGATGACACCCTGCTTGGCCATGCCGTAGAGCAGGCGCGAGGCCATGAGCATGTTGATCAGCGCGGTGTTGGCCACGGCGAAGATGGTGAGGAACGGGTAGATGGTGTCGATCGGGATGTTGGGCGCACCGATCTTGACCACGTCCAGCAGCGGGGTGGTGGACTCGCTCAGCTGGCCGATGGGGACGATCGCCACGGTGAACAGGGACACCACCACGTAGATGACGCCCGTGATGCACAGCCCGAACAGCATGACCCGCGGGAAGTTGCGGGTGGGGTCCTTGGTCTCCTCGACCATGTTGACGGAGTCCTCGAAGCCCACGAAGGAGAAGAACGCCAGGGAGGTCACCGAGGACAGCGCCAGGAACATGTTCTTGTCCTCGGCGGTCTCGAAGATCATGGTGCGGCTGAAGTCCGCGTTGCCCTGGAACGCCGCCCAGAAGCCCACGAGGATCACGATCAGCAGGCCGGTGAGCTCGATGACGGTGAGCACCACGTTGAGCTTCACGGACTCGGAGACGCCGCGCAGGTTGACGAGCGCGAGCAGGGCCATGAAGCCCACGGCCACGAGGGTGATGCCGAACGGGCTCAGGTCCAGGTGGAAGCCCTTGGCGAAGTTCGCCGCCACGGTGCTCGATGCGGTGGCCGCCGAGGTCAGCCCGGAGCACAGCACCGCGAAGGTCACCAGGAAGGTGAGGAAGTGGATGCCGAAGGCCTTGTGCGTGTAGAGCGCCGCACCGGAGGCGCCGGGGTACTTGGTCACGAGTTCCAGGTACGAGAACGCGGTGATGGTGGCCACCACGAACGCCACGAGGATCGGGGCCCACGCGGCGCCGCCGATCTCGCCGGCGATGTTGCCGGTCAAGGCGTAGACGCCGGTGCCCAGGATGTCGCCCACGATGAACAGCAGCAGCAGGCCCGGGCCCATCACGCGCTTGAGTTCTTGGTTCTCCCCCGAGGGGTCCGTGCCCCCGGCTGCGGCCGTGTCACGGCCCGTGGCCGACGACGCCGGTGTGGCGCCGTTCGGCGTAGCTGAACTGCTCATGTTGTCCTCCGCGGATCGACCAGAGTGCGGCCGCGCACGGTTCACCCGCTCGGGGGTTCGACCTGTGATCCGCGGCTCATTGCGTACAGGTAACCCTAAGCGATGACGCGTGCTGCGGGGCTCATCGTGACCGGATCGGAAAAGGCGCGTCCCGCGCACCCATGAAGGGTGGCGGGACGCGCTCTCAGGCGGAGAGGTGGATCAGCGAATGCCGCGCATCATCTTGAGGATGGGCTTGGCGACCAGCAGCATGACCACGCCGAGCACGATGGTGACCGCACCCATGGTGCCGAAGTAGGCGACCTCGTTCTCGCGGCTGTAGAACTCGGCCAGCGAGCCGGACAGTGCGGTGCCCAGCGCCACCGAGAGGTTGTACAGGGCGACCATCTGCACCGGGAACTTCCGCGGTGCCAGCTTGGTGGCCAGGGACAGCCCCACGGGGGAGAGGAACAGCTCGCCCAGGGTGGCGACGAAGAGGATCAGCACGATCCAGCCCACGAACACGGACGCGGTGTCCGCCTGGGTGATGAACAGCAGGAACGCTGCGCCGATCAGCAGCAGCGCGATGCCGAACTTGACCGGCGTGCTGGGCTGGCGGGTTCCGAGCTTGGTCCACACACCCGCGAACACCATGCCGAGCAGGATGATGAACACGGGGTTGATGGACTGGACCGCGGACGGCTTGAACTCGAAGCCGAAGATGCTCAGGTCCAGACGGGTGTCCGCGTAGACGGCCAGCACGGTGAACTGCTGCTGGAACAGGGCGAAGAATGCCGCTGTGGCAATGAACAGGGGGATGAAGGCGACCACTCGGGAGTGCTCCTCCGGGGAGAGCCCCTTGTCCTTCAGCATGATGACGAACAGGGCGATGGCCGCCACCAGGGAGACCAGGACCACGGCACCGGACAGGTTGCCGGGGTTGAGAATGCCGGTGAACAGCAGCACCAGCACCACGGCCACGAAGCCCACGGCGATGCCGATCCACTTGCCGTACTGCGAGCGGGGCAGGGGGTTCGCCACCGTGTGCACGGAGTCCGGCAGGCCCTTGCGGGTGAGGAAGTACTGCACCAGGCCCAGGGCCATGAAGAAGGCGGCGATGCCGAAGCCGGCGTGGAAGCCCCAGGTGCCCCACGCGAAGCTCGTGAGCAGCGGACCGAAGAGGGCGCCGATGTTCACGCCCATGTAGTAGATGGAGAAGCCGGCGTCACGTCGGGGGTCGTTGCGCTCGTAGAGCGTGCCCACCAGGTTCACGCACGTGGTCTTCAGGCCACCGGAACCCACGGCCACGCACAGCAGGCCGATGGCCAGACCGGGCACGCTCGGAATCAGGGCCAGCGCGATGTGGCCGATCATGATCAGCACCGCGGAGGCGAGCATGGTGCGCTCGGAGCCGATCAAGCGGTCGGCCACCCAGCCGCCCAGGATGGAGCACAGGTACACGGTGCCGCCGTAGGCGCCCACGATGCCTGTCGCCACACCCTGGTCGAGGCCGAGGCCGCCCTCCGCCGCGGGGTAGTACATGTAGTACAGGACGAGGGCCTGCATGCCGTAGAAGGAGAAGCGCTCCCACATCTCCACGGAGAAGAGGTTGGCCAGCATGCCGGGCTGACCGAAGAAGGTTTTCCTGCCCGCGGGGTTGTGCGGGTCGATGGACGGGTTCGGATCGTTCGGCGCGTTGCCGGTGAGGCCGCTGCCTGGTGTGCTCTGACTCATAGGTCACCATGATGCACCCGGATGCCCGGGGAACTGTTGTGCGACGCACACCCCGAAGCCCCCGGGTTCCTGTGAGGCAGGACACCCGGAGGCTTCGTGACGCAGGCGCGGCGCGTGGTACGGAATCAGTCGTTGAAGTCCGCGGGGTCCGGGCCGATGCGGCCGTTGTCGCGGGTCAGGCCGTTGATCTGCTCGACCTCCTCCGGGGTGAGCGTGAGCTTCTGGGCGTCCCAGTTCTCCTGGATGCGCTGCGGGGTCACGGACTTGGGGAACACCACGTTGCCGATGGCCAGGTGCCACGCGATGACCACCTGGGCGGGGGTGGCGCCGTGCGCCTCGGCGATCTTCCCGATGGTCTCGTCCTGGAGGTCGGCCTTGCCCTGGCCCAGCGGGGACCACGCCTCGGTGACGATCCCGTGCTGGGCGCCCAGCTGGCGCAACCCCTGCTGGTTGAAGTAGGGGTGCAGCTCGATCTGGTGGGCGGCGGGGACCACCCCGGTGTCCAGCACGTCCTGCAGCGCCTTCTCCGTGAAGTTCGAGACGCCGATGGACCGGGCCTTGCCGGAGGCCTTGATCTCCCGCAGCGCCTTCCAGGTCTCCAGGTACTTGCCCTTCTCCGGCTGGGACCAGTGGATGAGGTAGAGGTCCACGTGGTCCAGGCCGAGGCGCTCGAGGGACTTGTCCATGGCCTGCAGGGCGGACTCGTAGCCCTGGTCGTCGTTCCACAGCTTGGTGGTCACGAACAGCTCCTCGCGCGGGACGCCGCTCTTGGCGATCGCGCGGCCCACACCCTCCTCGTTGCCGTAGATCTTGGCGGTGTCGATGTGCCGGTAGCCGATCTTCAGGGCCTGGCTCACCACGTCCTCCGCCACGTCCGCGTCCACCTGCCACACGCCGAAGCCGAACTGCGGGATGGCGTTTCCGTCATTGAGCTGGAGGGTCTGGTTCTCGGGCATGGCTGCTCAATCCTTTCGTTGACAACTACCTCTAAGTCAACTGCGCGGTGGCCGGGTCTGACAAGCGGTTAAGTTGTGGGTGAAGTTTCCCGGGCGGCCCCACGGCCGGGCCGGGCGGTCAGGGAAACGTGGTGAAATGGACGCATGAAGTTCGATTTCCAGCGTGTCAAGACCCCCGCCTACCTCACCTCCGTGGCTCTGGTGGTGATCGGGCTGCTGTGCGCCGTGGGCTCGCTGGCGGTGCTCGCCTGGATCCTCACCATTCTGGGGATCGCCCTCAATGTCGTGGCCGTGAGCATCACCGCAATCGACGACCTCCCCGCACGCGCTCGCCGCACCGGCACCCGCGTGGTCGTGGACCCGGAGCCGGAGACCGACCAGCACGACGTCGTCGCTACCGCACGTGGGCAGCGCGCGGTCTTCGGGCGCTCCGCAACATCTGAGGGGACGTCCGCGCAGGGCGGCTCCTCGGCGGCCCGCCCGTCCGCAGCCCCGGCCAAGGACCGTTCCGAGGTCTGAGCTGCCCCTTCCGGGGCCGGTCTCGGACCCGGGGTCGACCTGCGATCCTGGCCCGTGGGCCCCGGCCGTGGTTCGGGCCGGCTCACCGGGGTGGGCGCGTCCGCGCCCGGTCCGGCGCCCGCCCCCCTCTGGTGAGGGGTGAACGCCTGGGGACCTCCTCCCCACAGGAGACGGCCGGTCGTCAGTTCATCGCGGCGGCGCGGTAGATCTGCTGCACCTTCTCGGCGGGCAGGCGGGTCTCGATACTCACCGTGTTCTCCGGGTCCGAGCGCAGGTAGCGCACCAGTCCGTGGGAGCCCACCTCGAGCTTCTCCGCGTCCGCCACGGCGTACACGGCGTCCAGGGTGCCGGTGAACGCGGGGCCCTGCGTGGGGTTCACGCGCACGGTGAGGTGTGCGGTCACGGTGTCGGAGACACCGTTCTCGTCGAAGGGCGACTCCACGTCCAGCTCGCGGATGATGCCCACTCCGTAGCCGATCACACCGGGCAGCCGCGCGGCCAGGTGTCCCTGCGCCTTGGTGAAGGAGCGGCGCAGCACGGCCACCCAGGACAGCGCCGCGGCCACCAGGACCACGGCGATGACCCCCAGCCACAGGCCGTTGCGGGTGTCCGCGAAGCGCATTCCGCTCAGCACGATCACGAGCGCGGACACCAGCGGGATCACGAGCAGCAGGGACGCCACCAGGCGCTCCCCCACGGGCGGTTTCCGCGCGGCAGGTGCGCCGTCACCGGCCCCGTCCGGTGCGGCTTCGGTGTTCGACGACGTCGCCCCGGTCCCCTCCGCGGCAACCGCCCCCGACGGCGCTGTGCTCTGTGCGGCGTCAACTGAGCCCGGCGCCGTCCCGTCCTTCATCTCGGCCATGGCGTCCGACGGTGCGCCGGCCCCCTCGGTCGCGTCGCGGTCCGAGGAGGAGGGCGTCCTCCTCAGCTGACGCAGCGCGGCGGCGTCGAAGCCCCGGTCGTTCACGGTGACGGGCGCGGGCCAGGTGGCGTGGGAATCCATGGGGACCATTATGAGACACCACGGGTGACCGCCCGGAGCACTCACGTCAGCATGTACTGCTTGCGCAGCTTTTCTCCGGTGCTCAGCGTGACGGTGATATCGCTGTACGAGGCGACCCTTTCTTTACCTGCTCTGACGTCCGCATCCGATAGGGCCGGCACTCCCGTGTAGTTCACCCGAAACTTCGCGGAGGGTCCGGTGGTGAAATCCCTGCACCCTGCGCCATCCGTGGTGTAGGTCCCCACCGTGTCCCGAGCCGCGGACCAGGTCATGTTGACATCCCATGAGGGCAGGTTCTCGCCGTTGGGGTACGTCTTGGTCAGGTTGTTGCCGGTGTTGGTGACCACGTTGTCGAAGCCGCTGCCCGCGGTGGGGGTCCATGTGGAGGTGCAGCCGCTGGCCGTGCACTTCTTGTCCTTGGAGCTGGCGGTGGAGTCGCCCATCCAGAATGCACCGGGGCCGCTGGACGTCTGGTCCTTACGGTTCTGGATCCAGAAGTTGTAGGTGATGCTCTGAACCGTCACGCCCTGGGGGAGGTTGTCCACGTACGTCTGCCCCCCGACCGTCAGGTACTGGTTGGTGGTGCGTCCCGAGAACGTGTAGATGGTTCCGAAGTCGTAGTACAAGCCTCCGCTGAACCGGAGCGAGGGCAGGCACTTGCCCGATGCTGCCACGGCGGGCGCAGCCGATGCCGCCGCAATGACCGGGATCGACCACGCGGCGCCCTTGGCGAGGGTGCGTCGGGTGAGGGTGCGGGCGTCGTGCTGCTGCTGGGTCATGCGCTGGTGCTCTCCCTCGTGTGTCTGCGCCCCGGGGCGCGCGATGCCGTCCGTCTGCCGGGTCCGGCGGCGGAGGCCCGGGCAGGCGGTCGGCTCTGGGGGGTGCCTGCCGGGGCGAATCGCTCGCCCACCAGGCTACGCGCCGTCACCGGCGGGCCCGGGCAGGCTGTGTAACCGGCCGCGCCCCCGGGGCGGAAACATTTGCAGCGGCAATATATTCTCACTACAATCTCTGGCATGACTGAGACGAAGTGGCTGTCCGAGGAGGAGCGGGAGGCGTGGCTCGCGCTCGTGTCGATCATGTTCCGGCTGCCGGGGCGCGTGGAGAATCAGCTGCGCACCGAGGAGGACATGTCCCTGGCGGAGTACCTGGTGCTCGCCATGCTGTCGGAGGCGCCGAAGCACCGGCACAAGATGTCTGCGCTGGCAACGGCCACGAACACCTCGCAGTCGCGGCTCTCGCGCATCGTTGCCCGCATGGAGCGGGACGGCCTCGTCACCCGGGAGGGCCGGCAGGATGATCGCCGTGTGGTGATCGCGGAGATCACCCCGGCGGGCCTCGAGCGCGTCAAGGAGGCCGCGCCGGCCCACGTGCGTCACGTCCGGGAGATGGTCTTCGACCGGTTGAGCCCCGAACAGGTGGAGCAGCTGCGGGAGATCGGCCGTGCACTCAACTGCGGTGCCAACGCCCGCAGCGTGCTGGGCCTGGACTGACGCGCCAGACCATCTCGGTTCGTCCGTCGTGGGAGTCTGAGCGCGGGTCTACAGTGACGGCGTGAGCATGCAGAGCGCCCACATGGCCATGTGGCGGACCATGAGCGGGCAGAACAACAAGGGCCGCCGGATCAGCTGGGACACCGTCAAGCGAATTGCCACGTTCGCCCGACCGCACCGCAGTGCACTGATCGCGTTCGTGCTGGTGTCCGTGGTGCTGGCGGTGCTGGGGGTCGTGACCCCGGTGCTCGCCGGGGACGTGGTCAACGCGATCACCGGCGGCCACGACGTCTCCGTGGTCGTGTGGCTGGCCATCGCGATCGCGGTGGTGGCCGTGGCGGACGCCGGGCTCTCCCTGGTGAGCCGCCTGCAGTCCGCGCGCATCGGCGAGGGTCTCATCTACGACCTGCGCACGGCCGTCTACGACCACGTGCAGACCATGCCGCTGGCCTTCTTCACCCGCACGCGCACGGGTGCCCTGGTGTCCCGCCTGAACACGGATGTGATCGGCGCCCAGCGCGCCTTCGCCGGGACGCTGTCCGGGGTGGTGTCCAACCTGGTGTCCCTGGTGCTCACCGTGGCGGTCATGGTGACCATCTCGTGGCAGGTGACGCTGCTGTCCCTGCTGCTGCTCCCCATCTTCCTGGTCCCCGCCCGCGCCATGGGCGGCAGGCTGGCCTCACTGCAGCGGCAGTCCGCGCAGTACAACGCACAGATGTCCACGCGCATGACCGAGCGCTTCTCCGCGGGCGGCGCCACCCTGGTCAAGCTCTACAGCGATCCCGCCGAGGAGTCCCGCGAGTTCGCGGCCCGCGCGGCTGATGTGCGCGGCATCGGGATCCGCTCCACCATGCTGCAGACCACCTTCGTCACGGCGCTGACCCTGGTCTCCGCGCTCGCCCTCGCACTCGTGTACGGCGTGGGTGGCACCCAGGCGCTGCTGGGCCACCTGGACGCCGGCTCCGTGGTGGCGCTGGGCATGCTGCTGACCAGGCTCTACACCCCGCTGACCATGCTCGCGAACGCCCACATGGACATCATGAGCGCCGTGGTGAGCTTCGAGCGCGTGTTCGAGGTCCTGGATATCAAGCCCCTGATCACGGAGGGCCCCGGCGCCCGCGCTCTGCCCGAGGGCCCGGTGGCCGTGGAGTTCGACCACGTGAGCTTCTCCTACCCGTCCGCGGAGAAGGTCTCGCTCGCATCCCTGGAGGACGTCGCGGTGCTCGACTCCCGGGGCGGCGAGGAGGTGCTGCACGACGTCAGCTTCCGCGCGGCGCCCGGGCACACCGTGGCGCTCGTGGGCTCCTCCGGTGCCGGCAAGTCCACGATCGCCCAGCTGGTCGCGCGGCTGTACGACGTGGACTCCGGCGAGGTGAGCATCGGCGGTCAGGACGTGCGGGACACCACCTTCGAGTCCCTGCGCCACACCGTGGGAATGGTCATGCAGGACGGTCACCTCTTCCACGACACCATCCGGGCCAACCTCGCGGTGGCCCGGGAGGGTGTCACGGACGAGGAGGTGTGGGACGCCCTGGAGCGCTCGCGGCTGCGCCACGTCATCGCGTCCCTGCCGGACGGGCTGGACACCGTGGTGGGGGAGCGCGGCTACCGGCTCTCGGGAGGTGAGCGGCAGCGCCTCACGATTGCCCGGCTGCTCCTGGCCCGCCCGCGCGTGGTCATCCTGGACGAGGCCACCTCCGCGCTGGACTCCACCAACGAGGCCCACGTGCAGGCCGCGCTGGACGAGGCCATGTCCGGGCGCACCGCCGTGGTGATCGCCCACCGGCTCTCCACCATCCGCCGGGCGGACCAGATCCTGGTGGTCGAGGCCGGTCGGATCGCCGAGCGGGGCACCCACGAGGAGCTGCTCGCGCGCGGCGGCCGCTACGCGGAGCTGCACGAGACGCAGTTCGCCGCGAGCCGCCAGGACCACGACGACGCCCGGTAGCGTTCCCGGCGGACGCACGGTTCCCCTCGAGATCAGGAGTCAGGCATGAGCGGCTGGGAGAGGCTCTGGGAGGAGCTCGGCATCACGCTCCCGCACGCGGTGGGCGTGGTGCTCTCCGCCGCGGGGATCTACGTGGTGTTCCTGGTGTTCGTCCGGCTGCTGGGCCAGCGGGTGCTCTCGGCCATGTCCACGTTCGACGTGGTGGTGACCGTGATGCTCGGCGCCGTGGCCGGGCGCGTGATCCTGGGGCACCCGCCCACCCTCGCGAGCGGTGTGCTGGGCCTGGCCACCCTGTTCCTGCTGGAGGCGGTCTTCGGCCAGCTGGGGACACGCCCGCGGCTGCAGCGGCTGTTCAACGCCCCCACCCGGCTGCTCATGATCGGGGACGAGGTGCAGGAGGCGGAGCTGCGGCGCTCCCACATCACCCGTTCCGAGCTCCACGGGGCGCTGCGCCGTGCCGGTGTGCGCTCCTACGGGGAGGTGGCCTGCGTGCTCCACGAGTCCGGTGGGGGGATCAGCGTGCTGCGCCGCGGCGTCCTCGTGGACCGCCACCTGCTCTCGGACGTGGTCGGTGTGGAACGGATACCGGACGAGTTCCTCGCTCCGGAACGCACCGATTAGTTCGCACGCTGATTGTTGCAGCCGACTATGATGAGGGCCACGCCTACGAAGGGACACGGACCCCATGACCGACATGGCCATCCGCTATCGCGGTGTGAGCAAGGTCTATCCGGATGGAACCACAGCGGTCGACGACCTCGACCTCGATGTCCCCGCGGGGTCCCTCACGGTGTTCGTGGGACCCTCCGGCTGCGGCAAGACCACGTCCCTGCGCATGCTCAACCGCATGGTGGAGCCCACCGGCGGTGTGGTGGAGGTCAACGGGCGGGACGTCTCCAGCATCCCGGCCGCCCAGCTGCGCCGCTCCATGGGCTACGTGATGCAGCAGTCGGGTCTGCTGCCCCACAAGACCGTGGAGGACAACATCGCCACGGTGCCCCGGCTGAACGGGGTGTCCAAGCGCGAGGCGCGGGCGGGCGCGCGGGAGCTGCTGGGCTCGGTGGGTCTGGACGAGTCCCTGGCCACCCGCTACCCGGCGCAGCTCTCCGGCGGTCAGCAGCAGCGCGTGGGCGTGGCCCGGGCGCTCGCGGCGGATCCGCCCATCCTGCTCATGGACGAGCCGTTCTCCGCGGTGGACCCGGTGGTGCGCCAGGACCTGCAGCAGGAGCTGCTGGACCTGCAGAAGCGGCTGCACCGCACCATCGTGTTCGTGACCCACGACATCGACGAGGCCGTCCTGCTGGGCAACCGCGTGGCGGTCTTCGCCCGGGGCGGCCGGCTGGCCCAGTACGCCACCCCCGAGGAACTGCTGCGGGCTCCCGCGGACGACTTCGTGGCGGACTTCATCGGCAGGGACCGCGGCTTCCGCTCCCTGAGCTTCGACAGCGCCACCGTGGCGCTGCAGCCCGTCACGGTGCTGTCCTCCGCCACGGGTGAGCGCACCGTGGTGGGCCCGGGTGCGGAGAACGCCGCGCCGTGGCAGGGAACCGGTGCGGCGGCGTCGTCGGACTGGGTGCTCGTGGTGGACGAGCGGCAGCATCCCCTGGGGTGGCTCCCGGTGCGCGAGAGCGGCGAGGCCGCCGGACACGAGGAGCTGCGCGTGGGCGGGACCCTCTGGCACTCCGGAGGGTCCCTGCGCACCGCGCTCGACGCCGCGCTGTCCTCCCCGTCCGGGCAGGCCGTGGCCGTCCACGAGGACGGCTCGGTGGCCGGTGTGGTCCCGGGTGACGCCGTGATGCGCGCCATCGAGGACCAGCGCTCCACCCGTGAGGACCGGGGGCAGAGGCCGTGAACTGGCTGACGAACAACTGGCCCACGGTCCTGGAGCTGGCGGGCTCCCACCTGGTGCAGTCCGTGATCCCGGTGCTCGTGGGGCTGCTCATCAGCGTTCCCCTGGCGCGGCTGGCGGCGGGAAACCGGTGGCTGCGACCCGTGTTCGTCACGGGCTCCTCGCTGCTCTACACCATCCCCTCCCTCACCCTGTTCGTGGTGCTGCCGCTGATCCTGGGCACGCAGATCACCTCCGTGGTCAACGTGGTCGTGGCGCTGACCCTGTACGTGGTCGCCATCCTGGTGCGCTCGTGCGTGGACGCGTTCGAGTCCCTGGACCGGGACGTCCTGCAGGCGGCCACGGCCATGGGCTACAAGCCCGCGCGCCGCTTCTTCGGGGTGGAGGTGCCGCTGGCCGTGCCCGTGATGATCGCGGGCCTGCGGGTGGCCACCGTCTCGAACATCTCCATGGTCTCGGTGGGTGCGGTGATCGGCATCCAGTCCCTGGGCACGCTGTTCACGGACGGGCTGCGCCGCTCCATCGTTGCGGAGATCGTGGTGGGCATCGTGGCCACCGTCGTCATCGCGGTGGTCCTGGACCAGCTGCTGCGCCTGCTGGGCCACGTGCTGACCCGCTGGCAGCGCACCGGTACCGGCGGGAAGAACCCGGCCGTGCGGCGCGGTGACGGCCGCGGCACCCGGGCCCGCGCCGGGGGATCACGGGACGAGGCGGGCTCCCTGGCCGCCGTGGAGTCCGGAGGTGCCACCGCATGAACCTGTTTGCCGAAGCCGGCCAGTTCCTCACCGACCCCGCCAACTGGACGGGCGCCGCGGGCATCCCCCAGCGGATGCTCGAGCACGTGGGCTACAGCCTGCTGACCATGGTGATCGCGCTGGTGGTCGCCGTCCCGCTGGGTCTGTGGGTCGGCCACTCGGGCCGCGGCGGGGGTGTGGTCGTGGGGCTGGCCGGGGCGCTGCGCTCGCTGCCCACCCTGGGTCTGCTCACGCTGTTCACCCTGCTGATGGGCCTCGGCCTGATGCCGCCCATCCTGGCGCTCGTGCTGCTGGCCATCCCGCCCATCCTGTCCGGCACCTACTCCGGGATAGCCGCGGTGTCCCCCGCACTCGTGGACGCCGCGCGAGCCATGGGCATGACGGAGTCCCAGACCCTGTTCCGCGTTGAGGTCCCGGTGGCGCTGCCCGTGATCCTGGGCGGGATCCGCAACGCCGCGCTGCAGGTGCTCGCGACCGTGACCATCGTGGCGTACATCAACCTGGGCGGTCTGGGCCGCTACCTGATCGACGGGCTCGCGGTGCGCGACTACTCGCGCATGCTCGCGTCCGTGGTGCTCGTGGCGGCGCTCGCGCTCACTGCGGACGCACTTCTCGCCCTCACCCAACGCCTGGTGACGTCGCCGGGTCTCAGACTGACAGGAGATCGCCCATGACCTTCCACCACTCGTCCCCCCGCTCCCGCTGGCGGCCCGTGGCCTTCGCCGGGGTGGCCGTCTCCGCCCTGCTCGCCCTCACGGCGTGCGGCGGCGGCTCCGACCCCCTCGCGGAGGAGAACGACGGCGCCTCGGGCGGTTCATCGGACACCGTCACCGTGGGCTCGGCGGACTTCCCCGAGTCCCAGATCATCGCGGAGCTCTACGCCGGGGTGCTGCGGGACGCCGGCGTCACGGCCGAGACCTCGCCGGGCATCGGCGCCCGCGAGGCGTACGTGGGCGCGGTCAAGGACGGTTCCGTGGACGTGGTCCCGGACTACTCCGGCAACCTGCTGCTCTTCGCGGACAAAGACGCCCAGGCGGCGTCGGCGGAAGAGATCACCAAGGCCCTGCCGGGCGCGCTGGAGAGCCAGGGTCTCTCGGTCCTGGACGCGTCCAAGGCCGAGGACAAGGACGCCCTGGTGGTCACGCAGGCCACGGCGGAGAAGTACGGTCTGAAGTCCGCCACGGACCTCTCCTCGGTGTGCGGCGAGCTCGTCATGGCCGGACCCCCGGAGTTCCAGGAGCGCGCGTACGGCGTGAGCGGGCTCAAGGAGAAGTACGACTGCTCGTTCAAGTCCTTCCAGCCCATCAACGACGGCGGCGGGCCCCTCACGGTCCAGGCGCTGACCAAGGGCGACGCCCAGGTGGCGGACATCTTCACCACCACCCCGGCCATCCAGGACGAGAACCTGGTGGTGCTGGAGGATCCCAAGAACAACTTCATCGCCCAGCAGGTGCTGCCGCTCACCGCGCCGGACCGCCTGCCCCAGGAGGCGGTGGACGCGCTCAACGAGTTCTCCACCAAGCTCACCACGCAGGACCTGATCGACCTCAACCGCAAGGTCAGCGGGGACGAGCAGCAGAACCCCGCGGACGCCGCGAAGCAATGGCTGACGGACAACGGGTACGACAAGGCTTCTTGAGCCGTCTCCCACCCACGGACTCGGGCCGCGCCCGGTGGTCCCGCCGACACGGCGGAACCACCGGGCGTTCGTCATCTTCCGTTCATTCGCACGTGTGCAGGCACGGGAGCGAAGTGGTGAGCACCCCGTTCTGCACAGCGTTGTCCACACGCGCGCCGGGCTGGGGCCGCAGCCTCCTGACCTGCGGTGACGCGGGCGTTTCCCCACGTGGCACCTCGTTGCACACAGGGCCTTGTCCACACCTGTGGATAACGCTGTGCACACGCTGTGCAGTGAACTCCGGGTGCTCGGGGGGTCACGGGGACGTCACCTGGTGGTCACGGGATCTCTCCTGCCCGTGCTGGACGGGCCGCGCCCTCCCTCGGGAGCGCCCGGCAGATCCGAGCTGGGGGTCAAGGGGGATCCCGGGCGCCATCACTGCTCACGGACGTGCTGCGTGCCGGCAGAGGGGGCCTTCCCGTGCTGCCTGACACCATCCCCCACCGCATCACCGGTCGCGAGAACCTGCTGGCTGCGCTGCGGGAGCAGATCCCCTATTTCCGGCAGCTCGGGCTCAGCAACCTGCACCTCATACCCCTGTACGAGAGCCCCGCGGGCACCGCGTGGGTGAACTACGTGCGCGGCCACGACGACATCGGCTGGGCCTTCTCCGAGGACGACGCCGCGACCTGTTCTCCGTGGAGGGGCGGATCTTCGGCGGGACCCGGGGCATGATCTCGGTGCGCCGCAGCACGCCGGAGTTCGAGGGCACCACCCTCATCCCGTTCAACATGCACAACAGCCACGTCCCGGGGTACCAGCGCCCGGGCGAGCACAGCCTGGTCCTGTGCCTGGCGAACGTCAGCGACTGGTCGCAGTTCGTGACCGGGGAAACGCTCGGCGGATTCCTGACCACTGCCACTCTGCTGCACGAGCAGTCCGAGGTGGACCTGCGCCACGGGATCGTCCCGGAGGCCCACGGGTTCCAGCGGCTCCGGGTCATCCCGGTGCGCTGAACCACCCCCGGTGGGGGTGTTATGTGGGGTGTCCACCTAAGAGGGGTGATTGCACCCATAAGGGTGGACATGGGCGGTTGTCCACAGGATCTTTCCACAGGCGTGGATAAGTTACACGCCTGTGCTCTCCCCGCGCGGACCGCACGACCGTTCGGTATCTCGTCTGGTCAGGGAGGGTTTCGGGGCAATCCACCCACGGAACATGCAATTACATCGAATATGTGTTCGAATTGTGCACAGACTTCTCCACGGCTGTGGATAACCGTTGTCCACCAGCTGTGTACGAGACACACTCCCCGAGCGGGGTGACGAGTTGTGGACTTTGCATCAGACTGGACCTCTGATGACAAGCGTGCCGTGGCCGCTCGGTGGGACGAGCGGCCTGGGGAGGGGCACGTCCTAGGGGGAAAACATGTCTGTGTGCATCACGCAGGTCGGGGAGTCCGACCGCAGTTTCACCATGGTCGCGGAGCAGGATGTGTCCGTGACCGTCGAAGAGTTCGACCGTGCGATCGGTCGACCCAGGGAGATGGGCGAGTGGTTCGGTGTCGAGTTCACCTGGCCCACGTGTCCCGACCACCAGATGGAGGTGGGTTCCGCCCTGGAGTTCAGGGCACCGATCGGCCCGCTGCACTTCGACTTCATCATGATCGTGGCGGACCGGGTGCCCGAGGAATTGCTGCTGTTCCGCACCACGCGCGGATCCGTGGACGTCACCCTCGAGTACACGTGGTGGGCCACGAGCACCGGAACCCGGGTGCGGATGAACATCGACTTCCGGTTGCGTCATGAACTGTGGTGGCGGACCCGGTGGACGCAGGCCGTGGCCCGGCGCAAGGTGACGCTGGGGATGGAGCGGATGCGCCAGCAGCTGGGTGCGGCTCCGAGTGTCCAGACGGCCGTGCCTGTGGCGGCCGGCAGTGGCGCGGAGTCGCCCCGGGAGACCGGTGCTCCCGGGCGGGGCCGCATGGCAGCCGCCCACCGTGCCGCCCACGCGCGGCACCGCGCGCAGCGCGCCTGACCGGCTCAGGGGGTGGCGCGGGTCTCCGGGGCCAGGGAACGCTCCATGCGCAGCACGCGCACCCGGTATTCCATGCCGGGGACGTCGAAGTCCACCGCCCCGCGCGGTGTGTAGCCCAGCCCGGCGTAGAAGGGCTGGAGCACCGGATTGGACTCGTCGCAGTCCAGGCGGGAGATCGTGCGCCCGGAGGCCGCAATTGCCTGCTCCGCCACGCGGATGAGGCGGGACCCCGTTCCGGTGCCGCTCAGCGAGCGGTCCACAGCCACCCCGTGGATGTACCCCGCGGGCTCGGGCTGCTCGCCCCAGATCGGGAGGTCCTCCCAGACCACGCGCACGCTCGCGAGCACGTCCCCCGGGCACTGGGGGGACTCCATGACCCACCACTCGCCCCGGTCGATCTCCTGCTGCACGTGGTCGAGTGCGAACTCGCCCTCGCGCCACTGGTCGATCCCGCGCGCCTGCATCCAGCGGGCCAGCGTGTCCCGGAGGGCAATGATGCCGCGGGCGTGCTCACGCCTCGCACGCACCACCTCCAGTGAGCTCGGGTCAACGCCGGCGGGGGCACGACGGCGCCGGGTGGCGTCCCCGGCGTCGGCTGCGCTCTCGGACTCCGGGACATTCCCGGATCCCGCGCGGGAGCCCGGTGCGGTGACACCCGGGGCGAGGTGCGGAACGGGGCGTGCGGCGTCGTCGTCTGGCATGACCCGAGACTAGGGCAGGCACGTGGCCCGGGCCCCGGGGTGTGACAGAACGTGACGGGGAGCCCGGGGCCCGTACGCCAGGGGCTGAACGTCCTTGACCGGAGCGAGACGGCGGGCGGAAAGTTGAAGCATCACGTCTCCGCAAAGGAAGGATGATTCACCATGGCTGAAAAGTTCACTCTCCCCGATCTTCCGTACGACTACGCGGCGCTCGAGCCGCACATCTCCGCGCAGATCATGCAGCTGCACCACGACAAGCACCACAACACGTACGTGACCGGTGCGAACACCGCCCTGGAGAAGATGGAGGAGGCCCGCGCCAACGGTGACGCCGCCGGAGCCGCGAAGTTCTCCAAGGACCTCCAGTTCAACCTGGGTGGTCACATCAACCACTCGATCTTCTGGAAGAACCTCTCCCCCGAGGGTGGCGACAAGCCCACCGGTGAGCTCGCCGCGGCGATCGACAACTTCTTCGGCTCCTTCGACGCCTTCCGTGACCACTTCACGGCTGCCGCCACCACCATCCAGGGTTCCGGCTGGGCGATCCTCGCGTACGAGCCGATCGCCGGCAACCTGGTGATCGAGCAGATGTACGACCAGCAGAACGGTGTCCCCGTGGCCACCATCCCGCTGCTGCAGCTGGACATGTGGGAGCACGCCTTCTACCTGGACTACCAGAACGTCAAGGCGGACTACGTCAAGGCCTTCTGGAACATCGTGAACTGGGCGGACGTCACCGCGCGCTTCGAGAAGGCGCGCGCCGGGGCCTCGTCCCTCATCTGATCCCGTCGTGACGCGTCGCCCCGCGATGCCATGACCTCTCGAAACCCCGCCCGGCGCCCGCCGTGCGGGGTTTCGCGCTACCAGCCACGCCTCCCGAGGAGTTCCGCCCATGAGTACGCCCCGTTTCCTGGTGACCCGGGAGATCCCCGAGCCCGGCCCGAGCATCCTGCGCGACGCGGGGGAGGTGGAGATCCGCAGCGGCATGACCGCCGAGGAGCTGCGGGAAGCGGTCACGGGCGGCGAGTACGACGTGGTGCTGTCCCAGACCTCCGACGCCTTCTCCGCGGAGCTTCTGGGTGAGGCCCGGATCAGGGGCATCGCGAACTACGGCGTGGGGTACAACAACATCGACGTGGCGGCGGCCGGGGAGCACGGGATCGCCGTGGGCAACACCCCGGACGTGCTGGACGACGCCACCGCGAACGTGGCCGTTCTGCTGCTTCTGGGTGCCGCGCGCCGGGCGCACGAGGCCTCCGAGTTCCTGCGCAGCGGTCAGTTCCAGGGGCTGCGTCCGCAGCTGCTGGTGGGTCAGGACGTCACCGGCGCCACGCTGGGGATCGCGGGCATGGGTCGGATCGGCAAGGCCGTGGCCCGGCGCGCACTGGGGCTGGGTATGACCGTCCAGTTCACGCAGCGGCCGCCGCAGGACCGGGCGGTGTCCGACGACGAACTGGGCGAGCTGGCGGGGCACGTCACCCAGGTGCCGTGGGACGAGCTCGTGGCCACGAGCGACTACCTCTCGCTGCACGTCCCGCTCACGGAGGACACCACGCACCTGGTGGACGCGGACGTCCTGCGCCGCATGAAATCCACGGCGGTGCTGGTCAACACGGCGCGTGGGCCGGTGGTGGACGAGAAGGCCCTGGTGCACGCCCTGCGCGAGGGCCAGATCTTCGCCGCCGGGCTGGACGTGTTCGAGAACGAACCCGCCGTGGAGCCCGGTCTGCTGGAGCTGCCCAACGCGTTCCTGCTCCCGCACATCGGCTCCGCGGAAGCGGGCACGCGGGCGGGGATGGCGCGGATGGCCGCGGAGAACGCCGTGGCCATGGCCCGCGGGGAGAAGCCTCCGTACCCGGTGGAGGCGTAGCTCGCGCGGCCGGCCCGCAGTGCCAGGTCTCCGCTGTGGGACATTCCGGAAAAGTCGGGCCTCGGGGGCGCCCAGCGGCCTGCATGCAGGGACCTGGGGCCCGAGCGCGGCACTGGCCGGGTCCGGCGTCCGTCATTGAGACGGCGTGGGCGGGTCAGCCGCGCCCCTGGAGTGCTGCGACCACGTCCGCCGTGGCGGAGATCGCGGTGTCGACGTCCTGCTCGGTGGTGTCCCGGCCCAGGCTGAAGCGGACCGCGGTGCTCGCCACCTCCGGTGAGAGGCCCAGCGCGGTGAGCACGTGGGACGGTTCCGTGGAACCCGCCGAGCACGCCGACCCCGAGGACACCTGCACCCCGCGGTTCTCCAGGTCCACCAGCACCGTCTCCCCGTTGACCCCGGGGAAGCAGAAGCTGGCGTTAGGGGCCAGCCTGTTCCCACCGGCTCTGGGATCCGGGCCCGTGAGCAGGGCACCGGGAACGCGGTCGAGGATGCCCTCGATGAGCCGGTCCCGCAGCGCCCCCGTTCGTCGTGCGTGCTCCTCGCGTTCCGCCTCCGCCCGTTCCAGGGCGACCGCGAGTCCCACCGCTCCCGCCACGGTGGAGGTCCCGGACCTGCGGCCCCGCTCGTGACCGCCGCCACTGAGCAGTGGCCGCAGCGGTGTGCCCCGCGCGATCCAGAGCAGTCCGATGCCCGGGGGTGTGCCCATCTTGTGGCCCGCGAGGCTCAACGCACTCACTCCGAGGGCCCGCACGTCCAGGGGGAGCACGCCCGCGGCCTGCACGGCATCCGTGTGCAGGGGAACGCCGTGCTCGGCGGCGATCTCCGCCAGGGCGGTGATGTCCTGCACGGTGCCCACCTCGTTGTTCGCGAGCATCACGGAGGCCACCGCCACCTCGGCTCCACCCTCCGGCGCCGTCGCGTCGGGTGCGGTGGTGGGGCGGACGGCCGCCGGCGTCCCACTCTCCCTGCCGTGAACGACGCCGCCCGCTCGCCCGCCGGCGCCCTGTGCGGTGTGCTGCGCTCCCGGCCGTGCGGCGTCGTCGTCCGCCAGGAGCGCGGCGCGGAAGGCCTCCGGGGTGACCGCGCCGCTCGGGTCCACGGGGACCGTCCGGGCGGTGAAGCCGTCGTAGCGGGCGAGGTCCGCGGCGGAGTCCAGGACGGCGTGGTGCTCGATCGCGCTCGTGACCACGCGGGTGCGGGACGGGCGGCGCTCGCGGCGGGCCAGGGCGATGCCCTTGACCGCGAGGTTGCCAGCCTCCGTGCCCCCGGAGGTGAAGACGATCTCCCCCGGACGGGCGTGGAGCACCGCCGCGACGCGCTCGCGGGCGTCCTCCAGGGCGTGTGCGGCGCGTCGCCCGCGCTCGTGGTGGCTGGACGCGTTGCCGAACTCGCTCGTGAGCCAGGGCCACATGGCCTCGAGCACGTCCCGGCGGGGAGCCGCGGTGGCGGCGTGGTCCAGGTAGATCATGGGTGACCTCGTTCGACGGGTGGTGGCCTGCGGGGATCCGTGGCGGGCGCCGCCGGGAGGGGCCGGCGGACCGTGCTCGTGCGCAGACCAGGTGCGGCGGCCCCGCGGGACGCGGGGCGTCAGGTGTCGGGCATTCGGGGCCGGGCGCGGCTCAGGTGCTGGGCCGCGGGTCCACGGCGATGTCCAGGCCCAGGTCCAGGGCACGCACCGAGTGGGTCAGCGCCCCCACGGAGATCACGTCCACGCCCGTGGCGGCCACCCGGCCGATGGTCTCCAGGGTGATCCCGCCGGAGGCCTCCACCGCGGCGCGGCCGTCGATCATGGCCACCCCGCTGACGAGGTCTGCGGGGGCGAAGTTGTCCAGCAGCACCACGTCCGCGCCGCCGGCCAGGACGTCCTCGATCTGGTCCAGCCGGTCCACCTCCACCACCAAGCATGCCGTGTGTGGCATCTTCCGGCGCAGTTCGCGCAGGGCGCGGGGCAGGGACGCGCCCCCGGCGGTGAGGACGGCCAGGTGGTTGTCCTTGAGCATCACCGCGTCCGAGAGCCCGAAGCGGTGGTTGTGCCCGCCGCCGCACGTCACGGCGTGCTTCTCGAGTGCCCGCAGGCCCGGCGTGGTCTTGCGGGTGTCGCACACGCGGGTGCGGGTGATGGTTCCGGTGGGCAGCTTGTTCGCGCGCTCCACCTCGGCCACGGTCTCCTCCACGGCGGCGACGTAGCGCGCGGTGGTCGTGGCGATCCCGGACATCCGCTGCACCAGGTTCAGCACCGTGCGCTCGGCGGTCAGGATGGCCCGGGCCGGTCCGGTCACGGTGGCCACTGCGGTGCCGGGATCGAGGGAGTCCCCGTCCGCAACGTGGAGCTCCACCTCCACCGAGGGGTCGAGCAGGGTGAAGCCCACCCGGATCACCTCCGCGCCCGCGAACACTCCGCTCTCCCGGGAGGTCACCGTGGCGGTGGCGTGCGCGTCCCCGGGGAGCGCGAGCTCGGAGGTGAGGTCACCCCACGGGGCGTCCTCGGCGAGTCCCGCGCGGATCACGGCCTCAACGGCTGGTCGATGCAGCATGTGCTGTCCTTTCGTTGCTGGTGGACGTCGGATCGTCGGCGCGGTGGTGCGCTCCGCGGGACTCGGTTCGCCGCCGCGCCGACCGGACGAGCTCGCGCGCCACGGTCAGCAGGTTCCGATCCTCGTGCTCGGCAAGTGTGCCCGCGCCCGCTCGGCGCCCCGCGGACGACGACGCCGCGAGCCACCCGTCCAGCACCCGTTCCGTCTGCGCGAGTCCCTCCTCGGTGCGAACCACTCCGGCACCCTGCCACATCACGGCCTGGAGGGCCGCACGGGTGAACGGGATCCGTTCGCCCGGACGTGGGGCGGCGCTGGGGAGCGGGGCGGACGCCGCTCTAGAAGATGCGTATGCATATACGTGCGGGCCCGGGGACGGGGCGTCGTCGCCCTCCCGGGCGGGGTGGAGAGCGGGTCCTGACCAGGCCGTGGGATCGGCTCGTGCGCTGGCCACGAGTCGGCCCACCCGGTCCCCGAACACCACGGCCTCCAGCAGCGAGTTGGACGCCAGCCGGTTGGCGCCGTGCAGTCCCGTGGCCGCGCACTCGCCCACGGCCCACAGCCCGGGGACCGCGGTGCGCCCGGCGGCGTCGGTGGCGATCCCGCCCATGAGGTAGTGCGCGGCCGGGCTCACCGGAACCGGTTCCCGGGACCAGTCGATCCCGCGTTCCCGCAGGGCACGGTCGATCGTGGGGAAGCGCCGGGCTAGGTGCTCGGCCCGGGTCAGGCCGTTCGACACGGGCAGCGCGGTGCAGTCCAGCACCACGTGCGCGTTGGGTGCGGACGCGCGTTCGGCGGCAATCTCCCGGGCCACGACGTCCCGCGGCGCGAGTTCCGCCCGGGGATCCACCTCGAGCATGAAGCGCTCGCCCCGGTGGTTGCGCAGCACCGCGCCCTCGCCGCGCACGGCCTCGGAGACCAGGAACGACCCCGGGGCGGCCAGCGCGGTGGGGTGGAACTGCAGGAACTCCAGATCACGCACCGCGGCCCCCGCGCGCAGGGCCAGCGCGATGCCGTCCCCCGTGGCGACCTCGGGATTGGTGGTGAACGGGTAGAGGTGGCCCGCGCCGCCTGTGGCGAGCACCACGTGATCGGCGGCCAGGACGTGCTCGGGACCCAGTCGACCCGCGGGATCCACGGAGCGCGCGGTCACGCCGGACAGCGCTCCGCGCCGCTGCAGAATTCCGGTGACCAGTGTGTATGCCTGCACACACATGTCCCCCGACGCGCCAGCCTCTTGCGCCCGTGCGGTGAGGGCCTCCTGGATCACCCTCCCGGTGGCATCACCCCCGGCGTGCAGGATCCGCGGCACACTGTGCGCCCCCTCGAGCCCCTGGACCCACCGGGAGTCTGGTCCTGCCACGCGGTCGAAGGCCACGCCTCGCCGGGTGAGGAGCGTGACCGCGTCCGGGGAGTCGGCGACGACGCCGCGCACCACCTCCGCATCGCACAGCCCCGCTCCTGCGGCCTGGGTGTCCCGTGCGTGCAGCTCAGGGGTGTCGAGGGCCTGGCCACCCGGGAGGTCGCGGGTCATGGCGGCAATTCCGCCCTGCGCGCGGTCCGTGGCGGTGTGGCCGAGGGTTGACTTGGTCAGGACGGTGACCCGGGCACCGCACGAGGCCGCCCGCAGCGCGGCGGTGAGTCCGGCGGCACCGGAGCCCACGACGAGAACGCGCGGAGCGGCGTCGTCGTCCGGGCGGCCCCGCGCCTCACGCACGCGGCACCGCGGCGAGCATGCGCTCCAGGGCCACCGACGCCTCGGCCGCGACCTCGGGTGCCACGCTGACCTGGTTGACCACGCGCCCCGCCACGAGCTCCTCCAGGACCCACGCGAGGTACCCGGGGTGGATGCGGTACATCGTGGAGCACGGGCAGATCACCGGGTCCAGGCAGAAGATGGTGTGCTCGGGGTGCTCCGCGGCCAGGCGGTTGACCATGTTGATCTCGGTGCCGATCGCGAAGGTCTGCCCCGGTTCCGCCGCGGCCACGGCCTTGCGGATGTGGTCCGTGGAGCCGGCGGAGTCCGCGGCGTCCACCACCTCCATGGGGCACTCGGGGTGGACCACCACGGTGCACCCGGGGTGCTCGGCGCGGGCCTGCTCGATCTGCGCCACGGTGAAGCGGCGGTGCACGGAGCAGAAGCCGTGCCACAGGATCACGCGCGCATCCTCCAGGGCCGCGGGGGAGTTGCCGCCCAGTGGCCTGTTCGGGTTCCACAGGGGCATCTGCTCGAGCGGCACCCCCATCGCCTTGGCGGTGTTGCGGCCCAGGTGCTGGTCCGGGAAGAACAGCACCCGCTGCCCGCGGGCGAACGCCCACTCCAGCACGGTGGCGGCATTCGAGGACGTGCACACGATGCCCCCGTGGCGCCCGCAGAACGCCTTGAGGGCGGCGGAGGAGTTCATGTAGGTCACGGGGACCACCGAGGCCAGCGGCTCGCCGCGCTCGTCCGTGCGCACGGCGCCGTGCTCGTCCGTGGCGTGGGGGCCCAGGACGTCCACGAGCTCCGCCCAGCACTCCTCCACGGAGTCCTCGCCCGCCATGTCCGCCATGGAGCAGCCCGCGGCGGGGTTGGGCAGGATCACGGACTGCTGCTCCGTGGAGAGGATGTCCGCGGTCTCGGCCATGAAGTGCACGCCGCAGAACACGATCGCCTCCGCCTCCGGGTGCGCCTTGGCCTGCTGCGCGAGCTGGAACGAGTCCCCGATGAAGTCAGCGTGCGCCACGATCTCGTCCCGCTGGTAGAAGTGGCCCATCACCACCACGCGGTCCCCCAGGGTCTGCTTGGCCGCGCGGATCATGGCGTCCAGCTCCTCGGGACTCGCGTCCCGGTACCGCTGCGGAATGGTGGGCTGCGCGGGGGAACCCGGGGGAACGACGTCGTGCTGGGACGCACCGGGGCCGTAGCCCTCGGTGAGCGGGGTCGGGAAGTCCCACGGCTGCTCCGCGAGGGCGGCGCTGCACGAGCCGCCGGTCGCACCGGGCTGCGCGGCGGCGTCATCGTCCCCGGGGCGGGAGGACAGCAGGGTGAGGCGGGTGGCGACGGAGGTCATGGTGTCTCCTGGCTCGAAGGGCTCTCGTGTGTCGGTGGGGTCGAGGGATCCGGTGGGCCGGGACGCTCCGCGGGGTGCGGACCGGGCCGGGTGAAGTCCGGGGCGCCGTCCGCCGTGAAGCGGTACAGCGCCGGAGGCCGGTGCGGGGTTCCGGCCACGCGCTCGCCGGTGTCCTGCAGCCGCCCCGAGCGCAGTGCGTGGCGGCGGAAGTTGGGGGCGTCCACGGCGCGGCCCAGGATGGCCTCGTGCACCTCGCGCAGCTGGGCGATCGTGAAAGAGGCGGGAAGGAAGGAGCGGGCCACGGTGGGGTCCGCGATCCGGTCGCGCAGCCGGTCCAGCGCGTGGGCAACGATCAGCGAGTGGTCGAAGGCCAGGGGCGGCAGATCGGTGGCGCGCAGCCACGCGACGTTGAGGTCGTCCTCGCGTGCGGCGGCCTCCCGCGGGGACAGTGCGGCCCAGTAGACCACGGTGACCATGCGCTCGTCGGCGCCCTGCGAGCGGGTGAGGCCGCCGAACGTGGCGAGCTGCTCCAGGTGGGCGGCGTCGAGACCCGTGGTGAGCCGGAGGCAGGCGGCCGCGGCATCATCCAGCGCCTGGTCCTCGTCCAGGGGCCCGCCGGGCAGCGCCCACCGGTGGTGGTACGGCTCGCGGATCCGGCGCACCAGGGGCAGCCAGAGCTCGTGGCGCCCGCCCGGCCCCGTGGGGCGCACCGTGAAGATCACGGTGGACACGGCGATGCTCGTGCACGGGGTGCCCACGACCACCGCCCTTCGCCATGTGGACCGAGCTGGCGCCCGGTTGATGTCATGGTGACTCTAACGCCTGAAAGTCACCGTGACTCTTAGTTCGAGGATGTGACGTCCGGGGGGTGCGAGCGGGCGGGTCGTGGCGTGCGGCGACCGGTGGAGCGGCGCCACATTACCCGCACGTTCGTGTCCTCACGCACGACGGGCCGGGCGTTGCGTACGTTAGGCAGATCACACGTCCGCCGTCAGAACGGAATCCGCAATGTCCTCAACCGCACCCAGCGCCCGCCCGAAGGGCGCGGGCAGCAAGGGAACCGGCGGCCTGCTCCGGGTCCTGAACTGGATCGAGTGGCTGGGCAACAAGCTCCCCGATCCCTTCTGGCTGTTCCTCCTGCTGGCGGGCATCGTCCTGCTGCTCAGCTGGATCCTGTCCGCCGTGGGGCTCAGCGCGGTCAACCCGGCCACGGGGGAGACCGTGGCGGTGACCAACCTGCTGTCCCCGGAGGGGCTGCGCAAGATGGTCTCCGAGGCCGTCACCAACTTCGTGGAGTTCCCGCCGCTGGGCCTGGTGATCGTGGTCCTGCTCGGTGTGGCCGTGGCGGAGCAGTCCGGGATGATCTCCGCGGCGCTGCGCGGGTCCGTGGCGCGCGTGGGCCCCAAATGGCTGACCTTCGTGCTGGCACTGACCGGCATCACCGGGTCCATCGCCTCGGACGCCATGTACGTGGTGCTCATCCCCCTGGGTGCGCTCGCCTTCAAGGCCGCCGGGCGCTCGCCCGTGGTGGGGCTGATCGTGGCGTTCACGTCCGTGGCGGCGGGCTTCAACGCGTCCCTGCTGCCCACGGCGTCGGACGCCCTGCTGGGTGGCATCACCACCGCCGCTGCGGGACTGATCGACGACTCCGTGATCGTGACCCCGGTGTCCAACTACTTCTTCACGTTCGTCTCCTCCTTCGTGCTCGCGGGCATCATCACGCTCGTCACGGAGACGGTGCTGTCCAAGCGCGGTGAGGCGCTCGCCGAGGACACGGACACCAAGCAGCAGGACATGGGCGACTTCAACGACATGCGCCTGAAGCCCCGTGAGAAGCGCGGGCTGCGCAACGCGGGGATCGCGTTCGTGATCATGCTGGCCATCTACCTGGCGCTGCTGCTGATCCCCGGCTCGCCGCTGCGCGCGGAGGACGGCTCCATCCTGATGTCCCCGCTGCTGCTCAACGTGGGCATCGTCATCGCGATCATGTTCGCGGTGGTGGGCTGGGTCTACGGCCGGGCCGCCGGGACCATGACCACCGCCCGCGAGGTCCCCGAGGCCATGGCCAAGGGCCTGGCCGGCGTCACCCCCGTGCTCGTGCTGTTCTTCGCGGCCGCGCAGTTCACCGCGTACTTCCAGTGGTCCGGGATCGGGCCCGTGCTGGCCGTGTACGGCGCGGACTTCATCGGCTCGCTGGGCCTCAGCCCCGTGTTCACGTTCGCGGGCATCGTGGTGATCGTGGCCGTGATGAACCTGCTCATCACCTCCGGCTCCGCCCAGTGGACCCTGCTGGCCCCGGTGATGGTGCCCATGCTCATGCTGCTGAACGTGTCCCCGGAGATGACCCAGGCGCTGTTCCGCATCGGCGACTCACCCACCAACGTGATCAGCCCCGTGAGCCCGTACTTCGCCCTGGTGCTCGGCTACCTGCGCCGCTACCAGAAGGAGGCCGGTGTGGGCACCCTGATCTCCCTGGTGCTGCCGGTGTCGATCGCCATGCTGATCGGCTGGTTCCTGCTGTTCGTGGCCTGGTACCTGCTGGGTCTGCCCCTCGGCCCCCAGGATCTCTAGGAGAGGACGTCATGACGTCACAGCACGACGACCACCTGCGCCGCGCCATCCAGGTGTCCCAGGACGCCCGCGAGCACGGCAACCACCCCTTTGGTGCGGTGCTCGTGGCACCGGACGGGAGCATCGCCCTCGAGGCGGAGAACACCGTGGTGACAGGCAGGGACGTCACGCACCACGCGGAGACCAACCTGGTGCGCAAGGCGTGGCGTGAGATCCCCGCCGACCAGCTGCCGGGGTACACGCTGGTCACCTCGTGCGAGCCGTGCGCGATGTGCTCGGGCGCCATCTACTGGGCCGGGATCGGCACGGTGGTCTTCGGGCTCGCGGAGACGGGCCTGCTCGCCCTCACGGGCAACCACCCCGAGAACCCCACCCTCGACCACCCGTGCCGTCTCGTGTTCGCCGCCGGCAGCCGTGGCACCACGGTGGTGGGCCCCATCCTCGAGGACGAGGCCGCGGTGCCCCACGCGGGCTTCTGGGTCTCCTGATCCAATGACGACGGCGCCCCCGCCCGCGCGATGCGGACGGGGGCGCCGTCGACTCCTCCCGCCGGGGCGGGACCGTGGGACCTCAGTCGCCGGTCTTCACGGTGAGCTTGTCCCCGGACACCACCACGGTGCCGGAGGTGGAGATGCTCGTGGTGGTGTCCTCGTCGGACCAGTCGGCGGGCTCGTCGTCGTCGTACTCGTCGTTGTGCTGGTAGTCCAGACGCGCCTCACCGGACTTGGTGGTGGTGAAGGCGATCTCGCCGCTGTCGAACGGGGAGCGGGACACCGAGTACGTGGGGTACTTCTCGATGCTCCACACGGGGTTGCGGTAGTCCTCCTCGTCCCCGTAGATCGAGTACTCGAAGGGGCAGCCCTCGGGCTCGAACTCGGCGGTCTTGGCGCACTTGTCCAGCTGCGCGTTGAGCTGCTTGGTGACGTCCTGCTCGAGCGCGGGGGTGAAGGACTGCTGGAACGCCATGCCGGAGGACAGGGGCGCGGATCCGGCGCGGATCTCGGCCACCTGCTCGCCGCCGTAGGTCACGTACTTGCTCGTGGAGGACACGGCCACGGCGTAGTCACCGGGCAGCACCGTGAACTGCGTGCTGTGGGCCTCGCCCTGCTCGTCCACCGCGACCTTCTGGCCGTTGACGGTGAGCTCGCTGACGCCCGCGGGGACCTCCACGCTGAAGCTCTGGTACAGCGGGACGCCCGCGCTCTCGTCCACGCGCCAGGACTTGAACAGTCCGTTGCGGGAGTCGCTGACCATGGGCACGTCCACGGGGGTGGTCACGCCGTCCTGGGTCACGGTGGCGCTCACGGTGGCGTGGTCCCCGTCGATCCGGGTGTCCTTGATCTCGTAGGACGAGATCCGGTTCTCGGCGGCGCCGTAGACCTCGTCCGTGAGCAGAGCACGCTCGCTGGTGCTCACGTTCGGGTTGGCCGCCTCCGTCACGGCGGTGGCCTTCCCGTTCGTCGCGGACTGCAGCAGCTGCTCGGCCTGCTTGTCCGGGCCGAACACGGTGCGGCCCAGCACGGAGAACACCACGGCGGCCACCACGGCCAGCAGCAGCACGGCGCCCACGATGATCGCGATCAGCCGGATCCGCTTCTTCTTGGCGGGATCCATGGGCTCACGCGGCGGGCGCGTGTAGGCGGCGGCCGCGGCGTCGTCGTACCGGGGCAGCTCCTGGGTCTGCTCCCCGGGAACGGGGGCCGTGTGGTCACGCTGCGCGGTCACGGCGGGCTCCGCGGGGTACTGCGGGGACGACGCCGCCGCGGCGGTTTCCTGCGCGGGGGCAGCGGGTGCGGGGGTACCGGGCGCCGCGGCGCCCTGCGGTGCCGCGGCGTTCGCCGTGCCGTGGTGCGCGACGGCCGCGCCACCCATGGCGGCGGCGGAGGCCACCACCGCGGCGCGTCCCCGGGAGCGTTCCGAGCCGCGCAGCCAGCGGGTCACCGGGGCGGGCAGGGAGTGCATGAACGCGGGGGCCACGAAGCGCGCGAGCAGCTCGATGACCACGCCCCACAGCAGGAACACCAGGCAGGTCCAGCCGGCCGGGCGCACGCTGAAGGCTCCCGAGGCGGGGCTGCTGACGTCCTCGAAGGCGTAGCCGGCCACGCGCAGCAGCCACATGAGCAGCAGGCCCAGCAGGAAGTAGGCCAGGGGCAGGACGCCCCAGGCCACGGGATTGCGGGCCACCCGCTGGTCCACGGGGCGCACGTGCGCCCAGACGAGGGCCGCGCAGACCACGGACAGTACGGCCAGGACGATGATCAGCACCACGGCCCACGCGGGGGTGGCGCCGTCGGTCCACAGGTAGACCGCCTGGGCACGTCCCGTGAGGTCGCCCAGGGTGGCCGCCTCGCCGCCCACGAACAGGGCCGACAGCAGGCCCATGACGAACAGCCAGCCCACGGCCAGGGGCAGCCAGAACAAGGCGGAGAAGCCCGCCACCGCGCCGCCCTTGACGAACGCCCCGATCACCAGCAGCAGCCCGGTGATCGCGCCGAACACGACGAACTGCACGACCATGGGCCGCAGCACCTGCAGCAGCCCGGGAGCGGTGCGCTCCGCGCCGATCACCACCCGGCCGGGGGAGGTCTGGGTGGAGCGCACGCTCAGGGCGGCAGCCACGCTCAGGAGCCCCACCACGAACAGGACGGGGAACAGCAGGCCGCCCATGGCCGTGATGCGCACCCGCAGATCCGTGGAGTAGAAGGTGGTGTCCGACTGCAGCGCGGTGAGCGCGGTGAAGATCAGCGCCATGACACCCCAGCTGACACCGGCGAGAGCGGCCATGAGCCACTGCACCGCGCGGGTCTCCACCCGCAGGTGGGAGGTGAGCTTGCGGGCGGTGAACCACGCCGCGGCGATGCCGCACGCGAGGGCGAAGTACTGCGGGATCGTGATGCCCGCGGAACCGCTCTCACCGTCCGCGCTGATGATCAGGCGCAGGGGGACCAGGGCCGCCATCGCGGCCAGCTGGAAGGGAGCGGCGACGATCCAGCTCCACGCGGAGGAGTCCGGCTCCACGCCGGTGATGTCGTCCACCTGGTCATTGAGCTGCTCACTCAGGCTGGTGCCGGAGTCGTCCGAGATGGCCGCACCCAGCAGGGTCAGCAGCAGGGCGATCACGGTGCCCGCCACGGTTCCCAGGTAGCCGGCCACGCCCGCCACGAGAGGCGTCCACCAGTGCCGGGAGGTCATGCTCGCCAGCGCGGCGGGGGGTGTGTAGGCGGGGGCGCCGGTCTGACCGGCGGTCGCGGTGGTGGCGGTGCCGGCGGCGGGTGCCCCGGCGCTCGCGGCAGGCGCGTTCGACGGCGCTCCCGCGGTGCCGTTCGCGGCGGCACCGTTGCTCTGGTGGGCCTCGTCCGTGCCCTTGGTGCCCTGGACGGGCGGCATGGCCCGGGTCTGCTCCGTGTCGCCCGCGGCGGGGGTGGTCTCGTCCCGGTGGTGTCCCGTGCCCTCAGCGGCGGGAACACCCCCGGTGGTGTTCGGGTCCGGTTCCCGGGCCTCGCCCGCCGGATCGTGCGCCGATGAAGGCATGGTCATCTCTCCCTGGTGTCTGCAGCCGGTGCCCAGCACGTGATCCTGGGCAATTCCTGAATAACAGACATCGGGGCCCCGCGAGGGTGCGACCTACCGACGGGGGGACATGTTTATGAATAAGTCACGAAAAAGTGCTCCAGCGCCCGCGTGTGCGCCACCCCCGGTGGGGCGGCGGCGGAGCGCGAACTCAGATGGCCTGCGGCCCGGCAGATCCTGCCGGGTACTCCTGCAGGGGTGCGCACGTGTCGTAGGCGTGCTGGATGAGATCGATGATCCGCCAGCCCTCCTCGGTGGCGTCCGCGCGCACGGTGAAGGTGGGGTCCCCGTCCAGGATCCAGCGCATCACGGAGCCGTACGCGGTGAGTCCCGGCTCCGGGACACTGCTGGAGAGCGTGAGCCGGTTCATCCCGCGGGAGTCGAAGGGGCTGCCCACGTTGGTCTCCAGCTGCACGTGCTCCTCCTCGAAGCCCACGCTGAGTGCGTTGGGTGCAGTGGGGTGCGGCCAGCCCTTGTACTCGTGCGGCGGACGGCGGAAGGTCACGCGGATGTGCTGGGCCGGGTCGCCGATCGCCTTGCCGGAGCGCAGTGTCACGGGCACCCCGTTCCAGCGCCAGGTGTCCACCTCCAGGGTCACCTGCACGAAGGTCTCGGTCTCTCGCTCCGGATCCACGTCCTTCTCCCGTGCGTAGTCCGGGACCTCGTGCCCGCCCACGGTTCCGGCGGTGTAGCGTCCGCGCACCACGGGGGTGATGCCGGGGTGCTCGGCGGCGTGCATCGCGGACTCCTCGTCCCACAGCCGGGTGGCCCGCAGAATGTGCGCGGTGTTCGCGGGGACCTCCACGGCGTCGAAGCGGGAGGGCGGGTCCATCATGGTCAGCGCCATGACCTGCAGCAGGTGGGACTGCAGCATGTCCCGGGCCGCACCCGTGGAGTCGTAGAACGCGCCGCGGCCCTCCAGGGCCAGGGTCTCGTCAAAGACGATCTCGATGGAGGCGATGTGCCGCCGGTCCCAGATGGGCTCGAACATCCGGTTGGCGAAGCGCAGTCCCACGATGTCCAGGACGCCGGGCATGCCCAGGAAGTGATCCACGCGGAACGTGTGGTCCTCGTCCACCAGCTGCGCCACCTGGGCATTGAGTGCGCGCGCGGAGGCCAGGTCCGTGCCCACGGGCTTCTCCAGGGCCAGGTACAGGTCCTCGGGCAGCGACTCCAGCTCGGCCAGGGCTGCGCAGGCCTTCTTGGTGATGGCCGGCGCCAGCGCGAAGTACAGGCAGACCGGCCCGTCGACGTCGCCCAGCAGCTTCTCGAGGTCCCCCGCCTCGGTGACGTCGCACGAGATCCACCGCGTGTTCTCACGGGCCCGCTCGACAGCGGGTCCCGTGGCCCCCACGGAGTCGAAGGCCTTGGCCACGGTCTCCTCCCAGGTCTCCGCGCGGACGTCGTCGTCCGGGCCGAGGGGGCCGGGGAACTCGCCCGGGGCGGAACCCACCACCGTGATGTCCCGGTCGGGCTGCAGCTCGAGCAACGAGCCCAGCCCCGGCAGCAGAAGGCGCGCGGCGAGATCGCCGGAGGCACCGAGAATCACAAGGGTCCTGATGTTGTCCATGGGGCCAGGGTAGGGGGTCGGGCTGGGCCCGCCCTCATCCAGGACTACTGGTGCGGCAAGGTGGGACCTCTGGAGTCCGTACCGGGGCAGGGCGGGAGGGAGACCAAGCGGGAATGCACAACCGAAGTATCTCGAATTGCTCCAGGACTGGAGAATTCGCCGTAAGCTGTTTTCATGAGAGAAATAGCGACGGTTCATGCGGAACCTCAGCAGGTCACAGACAGCCCTGTCTACCGAGTGAATTTCTGGTCGCAACCGCCACCTGGATTCGGGTGGCCCCTTGACGCCTATGCCCTGGCGGACGCCCGAGATGTCCATGAGGTGATCGCGTGGGCAGAGGAGCGGTCTGAGGGGCGAAAAATCGAAATCTTTGTCGAAGTGGACCAAGAACCAGAGGGGGAGTTCTCAGCTCCCCGTAAAACTGATCTCCTACGATTGGCGGGATGCAATCCGAACGAGGGGGTGAGTGTAGAAATTGGCCGATTCGTGCCAGAGGAACCTTTTTGACGCCTGTGCCAGATCTCGACCTGTGATGCCCGGTAATACGGTGCTTCACGCGGGTGTGTGTCGGGACGACTGCTGCGTGGATCACGGGGGTCTCGGGAGTCCGGGAATCTTGCTCGAGCGCGGGATGCCTCGGGCAACGACGGCCTGTGGCGCAAAAAATAGTCGGTGGGGGCTTGAAATGTCTGGAACAGTTCGATATTGCATTTCGGCATGTGAGTTCGTTGCTCAGACCATGAATGGGTGGTAGCATCGCTCCCCCTCAGAAGCAGAAAAGTCATCTGAATGGAGGCAGAAGCGCGGAATCCCTGCACCTCCATGGTTGTTGCTTTGATCGCCTTCAGGGCGCGACGCGACTAAGTCTCGAAAGTTGAAAAATAAAAAAGTTTGCAGTTCCGACACTGATATGGTTCCTCCTTGTCCTTTCGGGCGTCGCGTTCTTCGTCTAGCATGACAGCACCATGGCCCTGCTGATTGGTGGCCTGGGGGTGCTGATATGGGGATTCACGTCCTCGGGCCTCGGGGAAGTTCCTCCGGCCGGGTCGAGGCCGGACCCCAAGGCGGTAAAGGAGTACAGGAGGGAAAACCCAGGCGCCACAGTTTCAGATGGAATTCGGGCGACTTCGGAAAGTCACAAGTAGCGCAAACGCGTCCGGGTCCAATCGGGCAAGCAGTTCCCTGCTTTCGCTCCCCCGTTCCGGTCCCTCCATCGTCTGCGCAGCCTCCGTGCGGCCGTGCCCTTGAGGTGATTTCGCGGCCGGTTCGGGGGAGTTGGGAACATGGCCACGTGTCAGGTGTCCCGCGTGAACTTTCTGCGAAGGGGAAGAGAACGAATTGTCCGAGGCTCTTCGGGCAGGTTGACCGGGATGCTCCTTGGAGCGCTGACCGGTCAGGCTGGTCGACCGCACAGGGGGTGTGGTGCTGGCGTTGTGATCCTCTTCAGGCTCCGGTGCTTCAATATTGCCCATGAATACCCCCCTCGAGGACTACGCCCTGCTGGCCGATCTGCACACGGGACCGCTGGTCTCCCGGGAGGGCAGCATCGACTGGCTGTGCTTCCCGCGATTCGACTCGCCCGCCGTGTTCTGCGCACTGCTCGGGGATGAGGACAACGGGCGCTGGAAGCTCAGCGCCGTGGACGGTGAAGTGGTCTCCCGCCGCTACGTGCCCAACACGTTCATCCTGGAGACGGAGTGGAAGACCCCCACGGGCCGGGTGCTCGTGACCGATTTCCTCCCGCCCAGTGACGACCACGCGGACCTGGTGCGCCGCGTGAAGTGCCTGGAGGGCACGGTGGAGGTGGCACACGATCTCCGCTTCCGCTTCGACTACGGGAAGATCACCCCGTGGGTCCGCCACGTGGACCTGTCCCCCGAGGCCGCCCCGGGAGAGTCCGCGGGTCACACACCCACCGGCCCGAATCCCGTGGGTGCGTCGCACTCACCGGATCAGCGCCACCAGCGCGCTCCGGGGGAGGAAGCCGGCTCCGAGGGCCACGAGGGTGAGGGCGCGGATGGTGAGCACGTCAGCGCCGGGCGTGCCCCGCGGTGGTACCGCCACTTCCGGGAGCGGGTCCGCGACGCTGCCCACCAGGCCCGCACGGAGGACTGCTCCGGGCAGGGACTGCTCGCGGTGGCCGGTCCGGACGCGCTGCTGCTGACCGGGCCCGCGCTGGAGCCCTACCAGCTGGGCCGGGACGGCCAGGACGTGGCCGTGGACCACGACGCCGCCCACGGCCCCGGCGCGGACATCCGCGTTCTCGAGGGGCTGCGTCGCGGCCACCGCGGCACCTTCCGCCTGGAGGCCGGGGAGCAGCTGGACTGGGTGCTCACCTGGAGCGAGTCCTACCGCGAGCTGCTGGTCCCCGCGGACCCGGAGCGCGCGCAGCAGGTCACGCACGAGTTCTGGGAGGACTGGGCCTCCGCGGTGGACTGCGACGGCGAGTACCACGAGATCGTCAAGCGCTCCCTGTTGGTGCTGCGCGCCCTGACCCACTCGGAGACCGGCGGGATCGTGGCGGCTCCCACGGCGGGGCTGCCCGAGGAGTTCGGGGGCTCCCGCAACTGGGACTACCGCTACACGTGGCTGCGGGACGCCGCGCTGACCATCAGCGCCCTTGTGCAGCGCGGTCACGAGCACGGTGCGCTGCTGTGGCGGGACTGGCTGCTGCGCGCCGTGGCCGGCAACCCGGACCAGCTGCAGATCCTCTACGGGGTGGACGGCCGCCGCAACCTCACCGAGCGCGAGCTGGACCACCTGGGAGGCTACGAGGACTCCCGCCCGGTGCGGATCGGCAACGGCGCTGAGGGGCAGTACCAGGCGGACGTGGCCGGTGAGGTGATGATGGCGCTGGCCACCCTGCGGGACGCCGGGCAGGAGGAGAACGACTACTCGTGGGGCCTGCAGTGCAACCTCCTGTCCTTCTGCGAGCTGCGCATGGACACTCCCGACAACGGGATCTGGGAGATGCGCGGCGAGCCCCACTTCTTCACGCACGGGCGCGTGATGATGTGGGCGGCGTTCAACGAGGGCCTGCGGGCGGTGAAGGAGCACGGACTCACCGGGGACGTGGAGCGCTGGACCCGGCTGCGGGACGAGCTGCACCGGGAGATCTGGGAGAAGGGCTACGACGAGGAGCTGGGGATCTTCACCCAGACCTACGCCAACCGCGAGGTGGACGCCTCCCTGCTGCAACTGCCGCAGACCGGGTTCATCGAGCCCGACCACCCCGCCATGCTGCGCACCGTGGCGCGGATCGAGCAGGACCTGCAGGACGAGCACGGCCAGCTGCGCCGCTACCGCACCACCAGTGGCGGGGAGTCCATGGACGGGCTCTCCGGCCACGAGTACCCGTTCGTGATCTGCACCTTCTGGCTCGTGGAGCAGTACGCGCGCTCGGGCCGCCTGGAGGACGCGCGGGAGCTCATGCGCACCACCGCAGGCTTCGCCTCGGACCTCGGGCTGCTCTCCGAGGAGTACGACGTCGACCAGCACCGTCTCGCGGGCAACTTCCCCCAGGCGTTCAGCCACCTGGGTCTGATCCGCGCCGCGGATGCCCTGGAGCAGGCCCTCCGCGCGGCGGGCTGAGGCAGGAACCGGGTACCGCGGCGTCGTCGTCCGGCGAGTGGCCAGCGCACCGGGCGGTGGCACGGAGAGCGCGGGGCGCCGCCGCGAGAGAACCCCGAGCGTGGAGAAGGCCCACCCCGAGCGGGGTGGGCCTTATCCGTGGGCACGGCGGGGCGTGGGACGAACTCCCGCGTGCCGCGCCGCAGGATCTCACGGGTCACCCGGCGGTCTGAGCCCGGGTGCCGCGGGAGGGCGGATCAGCGGCTGCCGGTGAGTACCGAGGTGTTCAGCATCAGGTTGGGCGAGCCGTTGACGTAGTCGATGGTGCGGGGGGTCGCGGTGTTCTTGAGTGCGCGCTCCACCTCGGAGACACTCGCGTTGGGGTGCTGCTGCAGGTACAGGGCCGCGGCACCGGCCACGTGGGGCGTGGCCATGGAGGTGCCGGAGATCGTGTTGGTCCCCGAGTCGCTGGACGGCCACGCCGAGGTGATGTCCGTGCCCGGGGCCAGGATGTCCACGCACGAGCCCCAGTTGGAGAACTCCGAGAGCCGGTCCCGGCGGTCCGTGGAGCCCACGGTGATCGCGGAGGAGGCGCGCGCGGGGGAGTAGTAGCAGGCGTTCGCGTAGTCGTTGCCCGCAGCCACGAGCGGAACCACCCCGGCGCGGGACATCCGCGCGATCGCGTTGTCCATGGCCGCGGAGACGTCTCCGCCCAGGCTCATGTTCGCCACGGAGGGCCCGTTCGCGTTGGAGGAGACCCAGTCCATGCCGGCCACGATGCCCGCGGTGGAGCCCGTGCCGTCACAGCCGAGCACACGCACGGGGACCACGTCCGCGCCCTTGGCCACGCCGTACCGGGAGCCCGCGGTGGTGCCGGCCACGTGCGTGCCGTGGCCGTTGCAGTCGCTGCTGCCGCGGCCGTCGTCCACGGCCGTGACACCCGGGTCGATGCGGCCCCGGAACTCGGAGTGGGAGGCGCGCACGCCGGTGTCGATGATGAAGGCGGTGACGCCCGCGCCGGTGGCGTTGTAGGAGTACGTGCCGTTGAGGGGCAGGTCCTTCTGGTCGGAGCGGTCCAGGCCCCACGTGGCGCCGGACTGCGTGGCGCTGGCGCGGACGGTCTTGTTCTTCTCCACCACGGCCACGGCGGGATCGGCGTCCAGGGCCTTGACCTGGGCGGGGGTCAGGTCAGCGGTGAACCCGCCGATGCTCTTGAACTCCTGCTTGACCTTCACGCCCTTGGACTGCCACTTGTCCACCTGCTTCTCGGTGGTGCTGGCCACGGCGTTCTTGCCCGCCGCGCCGGCCATGCCTTTGGGCATCTTGGAGTCGATGGTGGGCAGCTCCAGCATGACCACGTACTCGCCGCCGGTCACGTCCAGGACCTGGGCCTGCTGATTGGTGGCGTCCACGGTGGTCGCTGCGGGCGGGGCGGCCACGCCGGGGGTCACGGTGCCGAGGGCCACGGCGGCCGCGGCGGCGGTGGCGAGAATCGCGTTCTTCTTGTGCATGGGAGGACCTTCGATCAGGTTCGTGGACATCCGGTGTTAATCCGGGAATGCCGCTGCTGATAAGGACACACCGATCCCCGGGGCGCAGCGCCGCGGGTCCAGCGGGTACAGAATGCGCTCCCTGCCACCGTGGGACGACCATCACCGCAGGTCAGAGGCGGGTCAGCGAGTGCCCTATCACCGTAATGCGATTGTTATCGGAAACACAATGGCCGAACGGCCAATGTTTGAGGGTGGCTGTCGGGATATTCCCTGCGGCCGAAAAGATAGGGCCCTTTACTATTACCGGAGAATCCCTGGGCGGGTGCCACACCCGCCGGAACGTGCTCGTCCCGGACCACCCTCGGGGAGGTTGCCCGCCCCAGGTGTCCCACGTACCGTGGATCCGTTCCGTGCGGACCCTCCCGGGGCGCACGATCACACGACTCCCGGTGGCCCATCCGCGCCGCCCGCGGAGTCCGACAGCGGGGAGATGTGGACGTGGCACTCAGTGTTCTGGATTTGTTCTCGGTGGGAATCGGACCCTCGTCCTCCCACACCGTGGGCCCCATGCGGGCCGCCCGGCTCTTCGTGGCGGGCCTTGCCGACGACGCCCTGCTGGACTCCGTGACGCGCGTCCACTCCCAGCTCTTCGGCTCCCTGGGCGCCACCGGCTGGGGCCACGGCTCGGACAAGGCCGTGATCCTGGGGCTCATGGGTGAGGACCCGGAGACCGTGGACACCGATCTCGCGGACGAGAAGGTGGCGCTCGCGGGCGAGCAGGGCGAGCTGCGCCTGGACGGCACGCACGCCATCGCGTTCGACCGCGCGCAGGACGTCATCATGCACCGCCGCAAGTCCCTGCCCACCCACCCCAACGGCATGAGCTTCACGGCGTACGACGCCGCCGGCGAGGTCATCCGCGAGAGCATCTACTACTCCGTGGGTGGCGGGTTCGTGGTGGACGACTCCAAGAGCAGCGCGGACAAGATCGTGGAGGACACCACCCCCGTGAAGTACCCGTTCAGCACGGGTGACGAGCTGCTGGCCATCTGCGAGGCCGAGAACCTGTCCATCGCCCAGGTGATGGCCGCCAACGAGCTCTCGTGGCGCCCCGCGGAAGAGACCCGCGAGCAGCTGCTGCACATCTGGTCCGTGATGCAGGAGTGCGTGGAGAACGGCTGCACCCGCGAGGAGAAGACCCTCCCCGGGGGACTGAAGGTGCGGCGTCGTGCGCCGGAGATGCGCAAGCGGCTGCTGGCCAAGGAGCCCGGCAACGACCCCCTGTACGGCATGGACTGGGTGAACCTGTACGCGCTCGCCGTGAACGAGGAGAACGCGTCCGGCGGGCGCATCGTCACCGCCCCCACCAACGGTGCGGCCGGAATCATCCCCGCGGTGCTGCACTTCTACACGCGCTTCATGGAGGACGCGTGCGACGACAAGATCGTGGACTTCCTGCTCACGTCCGCGGCGATCGGGATCGTGATCAAGGAGAACGCCTCGATCTCCGGCGCCGAGGTGGGCTGCCAGGGCGAGGTGGGCTCCGCGTGCTCCATGGCCGCGGCCGGGCTGTGCGCCGTGCTGGGCGGTAGCGTCCGCCAGGTGGAGTGCGCCGCGGAGATGGGCATCGAGCACAACCTGGGGCTCACGTGCGACCCCGTGGGCGGGCTGGTGCAGATCCCGTGCATCGAGCGCAACGCGATCGCCAGCGTGAAGGCCATCAACTCCGCGCGGCTGTCCATGCAGGGGGACGGCATCCACAAGGTGTCACTGGACCAGGTGGTCAAGACCATGCGGGAGACCGGCGCGGACATGAAGATCAAGTACAAGGAGACCTCCCGCGGCGGCCTGGCCGTGAACGTCATCGAGTGCTGAGCGTGCGGCACCGCCGCTGACCCGAGGATCCCCGCCGGAGCATCCCGGCGGGGATCCGTCATGTCCGGGGTGCGAGTGGCGGTGCGTCCGGGACAATGGCGGCATGGCCACCTCACTGCTGCTGCTCGCGGACACCCACCTGCCCAAGCGCGCCAAGGATCTTCCCGCCCAGGTGTGGGAGGAGGTGGAGGCCGCGGACGTCGTCGTGCACGCCGGTGACTGGGTGGACCTGGCCACGTTCGAGGCGCTGCGCGAGCGCTCCCGCCGGCTGATCTGCGTGTGGGGCAACAACGACGGCCCCGAGCTGCGCGCCGAGATGCCGGAGACCGCCAGGTGGGAGCTCGAGGGCCTGCGCTGGGCCATGACCCACGAGACCGGGGCGAAGCAGGGCCGCGAGAAGCGCATGGACGCGGCGTTCCCGGACACGGACGTGCTGGTGTTCGGCCACAGCCACATCCCGTGGGACACTGTGGCACCCTCCGGGATGCGCCTGCTGAACCCCGGATCCCCCACGGACCGGCGCCGCCAGGCGCACTGCACGTACATGCGGGTCACGGCTGACGCGGGTGCGCTCACGGCGGTGGATCTGGTGGAGCTGCCGCGGCGCTGAGCACTGCAGTGTGAGTGACGGGTGTCACTCCGGGGTCCTGTCCCGGGGTAGGCTGAGCGCCACCTGTACGGCGGTCTCCCGCCGATGCCCGCACCCGCCCGAGGAGCAGACATGACCGCTGACGACCCCGGCTCGAGTGCCGCCACGGTCACCACCCCGCCCCCGCCGCGCGGCAACCGCCTTCCCCACCAGCTCACACTGCGGGGACTCGTGGGCGGGTTCCGGGCAAGCACCGGGCGTTTCCTGCGGTACCAGATCGTCGCGGCGCTGCTGGCCGGCCTGGTCATCCTGCCGCTCTTCCGCCTGGCGTTGAACGGACTGATCCGCTCGACCGGGCGCTCGGCGATCTCCAGCGGGGATTACGTCTCGTTCCTGCTGTCCGTGCAGGGCGTGGGGCTGGTTCTGGTAGCGCTGCTGGTGCTGAGCCTGCTGATCGTGATCAACATCAACGGCCTGGTGCTGATCGCCGCCGACAACCTGACCGGCCGACGCAAGAACACCCTGTGGGCGGACGTCCGCGCCGCCCTGGCATCCTTCCGCTGGTTCCTGCACCCGGCCGCCCTGCTGATCCTGCTCTACGTGGGCCTCGTGGTGCCGCTGACCGGCACCGGGCTGGGGATCTCCGCGCTGGAGGGTCTGCGGATCCCGAACTTCATCACCAGCGTGATCTACGCCAACCCGCTGTACATGACGGGCTACGTGCTGCTCATGATCGCGCTGGGGCTCGTGGGCGTCCTGAGCATCTTCGTGTTCCACGCAGTGCTGCTGCGGGGCACCGGGGTGTGGAGCGGGTTCCGGTTCTCCTGGCGCCTGGTCCGCCAGCAGGCCCGGCTGTTCTTCCTGGGCCTGCTGCCCCGCCTGCTGATCCTGGCCGCCATCGCGGTCCTGGCGGTCGGACTGTTCCTCCTCCTGGCTGCCCTGCCCGCCGTGTTCATGCAGCCGCAGACGTTCGGCTCCCGCTTCGCCCTGCTGACCGGTCTGCTGCTGGTGGGTGTGGTGCTCGCCGTTGCGGGCTTCGTGCTCGCACCGTTCGCCGTGTACGTGCTCACGGCGTTCTTCGTGGTGGCCGCGCCCCACGTGGACTCCCGCGCCACGGACCCGGGAACGACGACGGACGAGGCCTTCCGTGCCAGCCCCACCCCCGCGGACGTGGCGGCGGCGGGGAAAGACGCGCCGCGGCGTCGTCGTGGCCTCTGGATCGGGGCGGCGGCCGTGGTGACCGCGGTGTGTGTGGGCCTGGCCGCGGTGCTCGCGGCGAACTTCGACGCCGCCTTCGTGGACAAGCGGCCCATGCAGGTGGTGGCACACCGTGCCGGCGGTGACCTGGCGCCCGAGAACTCGGTGCCCGGTGTGGAGGCCGCGGCCGAGGCGGGCGCGGCGATCTCCGAGTTCGACGTCCGGCGCACGAAGGACGGCGTGTACATGATCAACCACGACCCGAACTTCAAGCGCGTGGCCGGGGACCCCCGCACCCTGGAGGAGATGACGTCCGAACAGGTGAAGCAGCTGAGGATCCACAACGAGTTCGGCACCCAGCCCGCCGAGGCCCCCGTGCCCACCCTGGGGCAGATGCTGGACGCTGGGAAGGACCGCATCGGGATGTTCGTGGAGCTCAAGGGCCCCACCGCGGACCACCAGATGGTGGAGGACGTGATCCGGGAGATCCGCGCGAAGGGCATGGAGGACCAGTCCGTGCTGCTGTCCTTGGACTACGAGCTCATCAAGTACATCGAGGAGAAGCACCCGGAGATCGAGACCGGCTACCTGTTCTACTTCACCGTGGGGGAGAGCGAGAAGCTGGTGGGTGACTACCTGATCCTGGAGGAGGATGCCGCGACCCCGGACCGGATCGCACGCATCCACGCCGAGGGCAAGAAGGCCGTGGTGTGGACCGTGAACACCCCCGAGTCCATGGAGAAGTTCCTGGGCTCCGAGGCGGACGCGGTCATCACGGACCATGTCCTGCAGGTCAAGGACAAGGAGGAGGAGCTGGCGCACCGCAGCGACCTGCAGCGGGTCATGGACACGCTGTTCGTGGGGTGAGCCGGGGCGGGCTGCTCCGTCAGCGGTCGCCGCCGTCCTGCGCGCGGCCGTCGAAGAACCGGGACAGGTACGTGGCCAGGAGGCACAGCAGGCCGGCCACGGTGAGCCCCGCCGTGAGGAAACAGGCCATGCCGGCGCCGATGTTCGCCCCGCCCTCCGGGTTCTGCGCGTCCAGCATCAGCCATCCGTAGCTCGCCAGGAACCCGACGAGTCCCACCAGGGTGAGGGAGAGCGAGAATTTCATCGCGGATGACATGTCGGTCTCCTTCGTGTCCGGTCGGTGCTCCGCCTGTCTCCGGCGGGCTCCGGTCAGGCCGGGCCGGGTGCCTCGGGCGGGCAAGCGTAGTGGGTTCACACTAGCCAACACCGCCCGTTCTGGACAGGGTCCCGGCGCGCACGGACAGGGTCCCCGGGGTGCGGCCTACAGTGGGGTCCATGAGGCTCTTCGCCGCCGCCTACCCTCCCCGCGCCGCCCGTGAGCACCTGGTGCGAGCCATGGCCGAAGTGCGCGCTCTGACGGGCACCGCCCTGCGCTGGGGTGATCCCGAGCAGTGGCACGTGACCCTCGCGTTCTACGGGGACCAGCCGGAGGGAGCCGTGCCCGATCTCTCGGAGCACCTGCGGGAGGTGTCCCGTTCGTTCCCGCCCCTGCGGGTCAGCCTGCACGGGGCGGGCTCCTTCTCCGGGACCACCCTGTGGGTGGGGGTGGCCGGACAGAGCGCCGAGCTCACGGAGCTGATGCACGCGTGCTCCCTGGACCCGGACGAGCGCGCCCGCCAGCGCGCCCACCTCACCGTGGCCCGCACCTCACGCACGGAGCGTGCACGCCAGGCCAAGGAACGACGCCGCGGCTCCCGCGTCCGCGCGCACAGCGGCCCGGAACTGGCCCACGTGGTGCACGCGCTGTCCGTGTACGAGGGCCCGGAGTGGACGGTGAGCGAGACCCGGCTGATGGCCTCGGAACTGGGGGAGGGGCGCTCGGGAGGGGCGCTGCACACGACCGTGGAGCGGCATCCGATGTCCGGCGTCTGATCCTGCTCGACCCACAGCCCCTACTGTGGAGCCCATGGCCCAGATCACCCGCGCACCCCGGTCCAGCACGTGGCTGTGGATCCTGGTGGCCGCCGCGGTGCTCACCCAGACCGGGCTGAACCTCTTCCGCCCCATCACGTCCTACAAGCTGCTGGGCCTCGGTGCGGACCCCGTGGTCATCGGCCTCACCACCGCCGCCTACGCCCTGCTGCCCCTGGTCACCGCCGTGTGGCTGGGGCGGATGTCCGACCGGATTCCGCAGCTGCGTCTGCTGATCCTCGCCGGGGTGGGTTTCCTGGCGCTGGCCGGGGTGGGGCTCGCGCTCGCGAACTCCGTGTGGCTGATCTTCGCGGCCAGCGCGGTGCTGGGCATGGGGCACCTGTGCTTCACGATCGGCGGGCAGACCGCGATTGCCCGCTACGCCGCGGACCGGGACCTGGACAAGGGCTTCGGGTGGTTCACCGCCGCGTTCTCTGCGGGCCAGATGATCGGTCCGGCACTCGGCGGGTGGATCGTGGGCCACGGCTCGGACGTTGCCTCCCCCGAGCGCCTCGCCGCCGTGAACGAGAGCCTGTGGATCGGCGTGCTCGTCACGGTGCTCGCCGCCCCGCTGCTGGCCTTCCGCCTGGGCCCGGCATCGCAGCGTCCCAGCGAGAACGCGATCCCTGACGACGCCGCTGCAGCGGGCCCCGAGCCGCACGCCGACGAGCGCCCCGACGTCCTGCGCATCCTCCGTGCCCCGGGGGTCATGTCCAACATGGTGGCGTCCCTGTCCCTGCTGGCGATGATCGACATCCTCACCGCGTTCCTTCCCCTGGTGGGTGAGGAGGCGGGGGTGGCCCCCTCCGTGGTGGGCGTGCTCCTGGGGGTCCGGGGGCTGGCGTCGATCGCCTCGCGCCTGCTGCTGCCGCTGCTGTCCGGGAGGTTCTCCCGCCGCGCGCTGCTGATCGCGAGCCTGCTGGCCTCCGGGCTGGCGCTGATCGTCCCCCCGCTGTTCCTGGACAGCTTCTGGTGGGCCGCCCTGTTCCTCGCCGTGGGCGGGTTCTTCCTGGGGCTGGGCCAGCCGCTGACCATGACCCTGATCTCCACCGCCGTTCCGGGCACGTGGCGCGGCTCGGCGCTCGCGGTGCGGCTCATGGGCAATCGGCTGGGACAGGTGGTCCTCCCCGTGGCCGCCGGCGCGGTGGCCGCCCCGTTCGGTCCGGGTGGTGCCATCTGGCTCACGTGCGCGCTGCTCGTGGCCAGCGGCGTGGAGAAAGCGGTGCGGCGGCCGCAGTAGGAGCGGGGCGGCGTCGTCGTCGTCCGAAACCTTCGCCGAGCGAGGGAGGCACAGAGCTCGAGGCGGCGGGCAGGCCAGAGGGCACCCGCACCGCCGGCCTGTGCCACGGGCAGTCGGTGCGCCGCCCCGCCGTTGCCACTGGCCAGGTGCACGCCGCGACGCGAGATGCGCGTCACACCCGGCACGTAGCATGGCCTCACGATCACCGGCGGGGCCACGTCCCGCTCCGACGCGCCACGGGAGGCTCCCTCATGACCCAGCAGCACGGCTCCGACTTCCTGGACGCGTTCGCGCAGATGTCCCGCAACGGCGGGCTGGACTCCGGTGGCGTGGAGCGGCAGGCGGCCACCGAGGCGGATGGGCTGAACCGGCAGTGGTTCGCGGGCTGGCTCACCGCCCGCGGCGCCACGGTGCACTACGACGCCGTCGGCAACCAGTTCGGCCTGTTCGAGCACACTCCCGGTGCGCCCTACGTGCTGGTGGGCTCGCACATGGACTCGCAGCCGCGGGCCGGGCGGTTCGACGGCGCGTACGGCGTGCTCGCCGGAGCGCACGCGTGCGCGGAACTGTTCCGTGCGGCATCGTCCGGGGAGGTGGAACTGAGCCGGAACCTGTGCGTCGTGAACTGGTTCAACGAGGAGGGCTGCCGCTTCAAGCCCTCGATGATGGGCAGCTCCGTGTACACGGGCAAGCGGGACCTGGAGGAGACGCTCGAGGTCCGGGACACCGCCGGGGTGAGCGTGCGCGAGGCGCTGGACGCCCTCGGCCAGCGCGGTGAGGACAGCATCCCGGAGGCCACCGCCTACGTGGAGCTGCACATCCAGCAGGGCAAGTCCATGGAGGAGGACGGCTTCACCATCGGCCTGGTGGAGGCCACGTGGGGCGTGCGCAAGTACGAGTTCCTGGTGCTGGGGGAACAGGCGCACACCGGGTCCACGCTCATCGAGGACCGCAGGGATGCGCTGCTCGGGGCGTCGCTGCTGATCGCCTCGGCGCGGAAAGTGGCACTGGAGCACGATGTCATCACGTCCTGCGGGGAGCTGCTGATCGAGCCCAATTCCCCGGTGGCCGTGGCCCGCGAGGCCCGGCTCGTGATCGACCTCCGCAGCCCGGACGCCGAGCGCCTGACCGCCGCGGACGAGCACTTCGCCCGGGAGGTGGAGGAGGCTGCCCGCGCCGCGAACGTGGAGATCCAGACCGTGAACCGTCACGCGTGGGACGTGCTGGAGTACGCCCCGGAGGGCCTGGCGCTCGCCCAGGAGGTCGTGACGGAGCTGGGCCTGCCGCACACCCGGATCATGACGCTTGCGGGTCACGACTCCACCAACGTGAAGGACGTGCTGCCCACCGTGATGCTGTTCGTGCCCTCCCACAAGGGCATCACGCACAACGAGTACGAGTTCACCTCGGACGAGGACATGCTCGCGGGGCTGGAGATGCTCACCGCCACCCTGTGGCGGGTGGCGCAGGGGGAGCTGGGCTGAGCCGGCGCTCACGATGAGGCGAAGGGACGGGGATCGGGCGCGAGCGGCGTCGTCGCCCCCCGCAATTCCAGGCGGGTGCCGGCAGGTGTGGCCCCGGTCATAGAGTGGGGGGAAACCCCGATCCGAGGAGGACCCCGTGACCGATCCCCTGCCCCTGGACGGCGTGCTCGTCGCCGACTTCTCGCGCGTGCTCGCCGGGCCGCTGTGCACCATGACGCTCGCGGACCTCGGCGCGCGCGTGATCAAGGTGGAGCGCCCCGGCAGCGGGGACGACACCCGGCACTGGGGCCCGCCGTTCTCCGAGACCGGTCCCACGTACTACGAGTCCGTGAACCGCAACAAGGAGTCCGTGTGCCTGGACCTGCGGGAGGACGAGGGCCGCGAGCTCGCGCGTGAACTCGCCCTGCGTGCGGACGTGGTGGTGGAGAACTTCAAGCCCGGCGGGATGGCCAAGCTGGGGCTCGGCTACGACGAGATCTCCGCGGAGAACCCCGGCGTGGTCTTCGTGTCCATCTCCGGCTTCGGCACGGCGGGCGGTGCGCACCTGGCCGGCTACGACTTCCTGGTGCAGGCCGTGGGCGGGCTCATGAGCATCACCGGCCGCGCGGACGGCGAGCCCACCAAGGCCGGCGTCGCGCTCGTGGACGTGCTCACCGCCAAGGACGCCACGATCGGCACGCTCGCCGCGCTCGAACAACGACGCCGCACGGGCCGCGGCGCGCACATCGACGTCAGTCTGCTGTCCAGCCTGCAGGGCGCGCTGGTGAACCAGGGTCAGGCGTACCTGGGGGCCGGGAAGGTGCCGCAGCGGATGGGCAACGACCACCCGTCGATCGTCCCGTACCAGCTGCTGCAGTGCGCTGATGCGCCCCTGGCCGTGACGGTGGGCAACGACCGCCAGTTCCGGAAGTTCACCGAGGTGCTCGGCATCCCGGAGACCGCCGAGGACGAGCGATACGCCGAGAACGGCGCCCGCGTGGAGCACCGTGACGAGCTCACTGCACTCCTCGAGGAGGCCCTCGCCACGAGGACCGCATCCGAGTGGCAGGAGGCCCTGACCGAGGTGGGGGTGCCCGCGGGCAAGGTGGGCGGCATCGACGAGGGCGTGGCGCTCGCTGAAGAGCTCGGCCTGGAACCCACCGTGGACGTGCAGGACCGCACGGGGGAGACCGTGGGCCGCCAGTTCCGCCACCCGGCGCAGTGGACCCCGCCGCTGGCGTCTCCCACGGTGGCTCCGCCGCAGCTGGGGGAGGACACGGAGACGGTGGTGCAGTGGCTGCGGGAACCCCGGGACCGGCAGATGTGAGAAATCAGGCTCCGCACCCGGCTACGCGTAGTGTGTCCGCAGTCATACAGTGGACCCATGAGTGAACTGAATCCCGTGGACGTCATGGACCTGGTGAGCTTCGACTCCCTGCTGTCCGAAGAAGAGATCGCGCTGCGCGCAACGGTGCGCGAGTTCGTGGACACCGCCATCAAGCCGAACATCGCCGAGTGGTACGACAACGCCGTCTTCCCTCTCGAGATCGTGCCGGAGATGGCCAAGCTGGGCCTGCTGGGCATGCACCTCAAGGGCTACGGCTGCGCGGGCCGCTCCGCCGTGGAGTACGGCCTGGCCGGTGCGGAGCTGGAGGCCGGGGACTCGGGACTGCGCACGTTCGTGTCCGTGCAGGGCTCGCTGGCCATGAGCGCCATCTACAAGTGGGGCTCCGAGGAGCAGAAGCAGCAGTGGCTGCCGCAGATGGCCGCCGGTGAGGCCATCGGCTGCTTCGGCCTGACCGAGCCCACCGCGGGCTCCGACCCCTCCTCCATGCAGACCTTCGCCCGCAAGGACGGCGAGGACTGGGTCATCAACGGCGCCAAGCGCTGGATTGGGCTGGCCAGCGTGGCCAAGGTGGCCGTGATCTGGGCGCAGACCGACGACGGGATCCGTGGCTTCGTGGTCCCCACCAACACCCCGGGCTTCAAGGCCACACCCATCACGGCCAAGCTGTCCATGCGTGCGTCCATCCAGTGCGACATCGAGCTCACGGACGTGCGCCTGCCCGCCTCCGCCATGCTGCCGGAGGCCAAGGGTCTGCGCGGTCCGTTCTCGTGCCTCAACGAGGCCCGCTACGGCATCATCTGGGGCGCGATGGGTGCCGCACGTGACTCCTTCGAGGCCGCGCTCGCCTACTCCCAGGAGCGCATGCAGTTCGACCGCCCGCTCTCCGGCTACCAGATGACGCAGCAGAAGCTGGTGAACATGGCGCTGGAGATCGACAAGGGCTTCCTGCTCGCCCTGCAGCTCGGACGGCTCAAGGACGCCGGAAAGCTGCAGAACCACCAGATCTCGGTGGGCAAGCTCAACAACTGTCGCGAGGCCATCAAGATCGCTCGCGAGGCCCGCACCGTCCTGGGCGGCAACGGCGTCACTCTGGACTACTCGCCGTTGCGCCACGCCAACAACCTGGAGTCCGTGCGCACCTACGAGGGCACGGACGAGGTGCACTCGCTCATCCTGGGACAGCAGCTCACGGGGGTGGGCGCGTTCCGCTGAACCGCCCATGCGCCGGACGTCCCCGCGCACGGACGCCCGGCGCTTTCCGCGCCCTGGACACCGCGGACGACGCCGCCCGCGGTGTCCGCGGTGTGACCCCACCGATCGATTCCCCACCGGACGAGCCCCGAGCCGAGAGACAAGGAGTGCTCCATGAGTGCTGCGACCGTGACCCTGAACCACCTCATCGACGGCCGGTGGGTGCCCGGCGAGGGGGATGTGTTCACCTCCGGCAACCCTGCTCGCCCGGACGAGACCGTGGCGGAGGGCGCCAGAGCCACGCCCGAGCAGGTCACCGCCGCCATGGCCGCGGCCCACTCAGCGCTGTCCCAGTGGTCCGTGGGGACCCCGATGGCGTCCCGCGGCGTGGTCCTCGCGAAGGCCGCCGCCCTGCTGCGGGAGCGCGCGCAGCAGCACGGTGAGGAGCTCGCCCGGGAGGAGGGCAAGACCCTGGCCGAGGGCGTGGGGGAGGTGACCCGCGCCGCGCAGATCCTCGACTACTTCGCGGACGAGGGCGAGCGCTGCGCAGGTGAGGTGTTCCACTCGCCGCGCGGAGGCGAGCGCATCCTGGTGACGCGCAAGCCCCTGGGTGTAGTGGGTGTGATCACCCCGTTCAACTTCCCGATCGCCATCCCCGCGTGGAAGATCGCGCCGGCACTGGTCTACGGCAACACCGTGGTGTGGAAGCCCGCGAGTGCTGTGCCCCTGCTGGCGGTGCGCCTCGCGCAGGCGCTGCACGATGCCGGGTTGCCCCACGGCGTGCTGAACCTGGTGATGGGCTCCGGCTCTCTGGGGGACACCCTGCTGGAGGACCCCCGCCTGGACGGACTGACCTTCACGGGCTCCACGGCAGTGGGCCGCGCCCTGTGCGGGCGTGCCGCCGAGCGCGGGATCCCCGTGCAGGCGGATATGGGCGGCAAGAACGCGTCCGTGGTGCTCGCGGACGCGGACGTGGAGCTGGCCACCGAGCAGGTGCTGTTCGGGGCGTTCCGCTCCACGGGTCAGAAGTGCACGGCCACCTCCCGCCTGATCGTGGAGGAGCCCGTGGCCGAGCGCGTCCTGGACCGGCTCCGGGAACGGCTGGAGCAGTGGACCGTGGGCGACCCCACGGACCCGTCCGTGCACATGGGCCCGCTCGTGAGCGCCGCCGCGGCCCAGGACGTGCGGGACGGCGTGGATGCCGCACTCTCCACGGGTGCGTGGGAGACCTACCGCGGGACATCCCCCGAGGGTGACGCGTTCGTGCCCGCCACCATCGTGGAGGTCCCCGCCGACGACGCCGGGCTGGGCAACGACGCCTGGCGCGAGGAGTTCTTCGGCCCCGTCCTCACCGTGGTCCGGGCGCGGGACGCCGCGCACGCCTTCGAGCTCGCGAACGACAGCGAGTTCGGGCTGTCCTGCGCCCTGTTCACGGACAGCACCGAGCGCATCCTTGAGGCCATGGACGTGATCGACGTGGGCATCCTGCACGTCAACTCGGAGTCCGCCGGTGCGGATCCGCACGTTCCCTTCGGTGGCGCCAAGAAGTCCGGCTACGGCCCCAAGGAGCAGGGTGCGGCAGCCAAGGAGTTCTTCACGCACACCACCACGGTGTACCTGCGGGGCGCGCAGACCTGATCCGTCCGCGGTCGTCCGCGACCGGGGGGGCAGGTTTCACGGCGGGCGGCGGATCGCCACGGGGGTGAGGGCTGAGGTGGTCAGGCGACCGGCAGTCCCGTCCGTTCTGCGGCCTCACGCCACCTCGTGGTTCTCGCCGTCGGTCTCGGCGCGTGGCCCGGCCCGTTCACCTCAGGAGCGTGCGCGCGAGCAGTGGCGCGCCGAGCATCGGTTCGCGCTCCAGGAGGGTCACCGTGATCCCGCGGTCCTCCAGGAACCCGGCGAGTCCCCGGCCCACCATACTGCCCGCGAGTCCTCCGCCCACCACCGTGGGCAGCTGCTGCCCCAGTGTGGCCGCGGCCGTGAGCACAAGCCCCGAGAGGTGGGCGGCGGCGTCGGCCACCAGGACGCGCGCGGCCGGGTCCCCGCGCTCCGCCAGCTCGCACACGGGGCGCGCGAGGCCTGCCCAGCGTGTGCGTTCGGGGTGCTCGTGGAAGGCCGCGATGAGATCCGTGGGGGTCTCGGCTCCCACGTGGTTCAGCACCGCCCGCGCCAGGTCTCCGTGGGTGCGTGCCCCGTTGGCGACGTCGCTCGTGCCGGCGCGCTGCGCCTCCGCCAGTACACGGCGCACGGCTTCCCGGCCGATCCAGTACCCGCTGCCCTCGTCGCCCAGCAGGTACCCCCAGCCGCCCGCTCGGGCCTCCCGGCCGGTGGCGTCCACGCCCCAGGCCACGGACCCGGTGCCAGCGATCAGTGCGATCCCGGCGGTGAGACCGCCCGCGGCGAGGATCAGGCGGGTGTCGTGCACGGCCCGGACCGGTGTGGCCGGGTCCAACGAACCGGCCGAGCGCAGGAGATCGGCCAGTACGGCGGCGTCGTGCGGGGAGTCCACGCCCCCGGCGCCCGCTATCACCGGGGTGCCGGGTGGGGCAGCCAGTTCGGTCAGGACGCACCGCAGGGCGTTGTGGGCCGCCCCACGGCTGACGTTCTGCACGTTCGCGCTGCCCGAGCGAGCCGTGCGGAGCGGCTCGTTCCCGTGGAACAGGGCGCCGCGCGTGTGGGAGCCGCCGATGTCGAGGCCCACGAGGAACCCGGCCGTGGTGCCCGCGTCATCGGGGCTCGCGTGCTCGGCTCCGGCGACGCCCGGGAAGCCGGCCCCGCCTGGGCCCGTGAGGCCGCTGCCGGGGGCCCGCCCCGAGGGCTCTGCGCTCACCGCCGTGGCCGGGTCAGTTCGCGACCTGGACCTCGCCCATCTCCTCCCAGCCGTCGCCGTCGATCTGGCGGGAGATGATGCGCGGGGTCTTGACCAGGTACTGCGGGAACTGCTCGGTCATCTTCCGGAAGTGCTCCGAGTTCACGTGGGCCTCGGCGGCGTCCTCCTCGAAGGCCTCCACCAGCACGTACTCGTGGGGGTTGTCCAGGCTGCGGGACCACTCGAACCACTTGTTGCCGGGCTCCTGGCGGGTGGCCTCCGTGAACTCGGCCACCAGCTCGGGCCAGCGCCCCACGTACTCGTCCTTGGCCTCGAACTTGACCACGATGAAGATCACTGCGCTGCTCCTCCGGTTGTCTGCTGGGGTGGTGCATCCGGATCCAGCATAGGACGCCGTGCCGACGTCATGGGCCCTCTCAGAGGCCCGCCGCTACCAGCCGGCGATCACCGGAGATCTGGGCGAGCCGATACCGGCAGAAGGGCTCCACCCGGTGGATGTGCCTTCGGGGCAGCGGAAGTGAGGTGCGCTGAGCGGGCCGGGCATGCGAAAGGCCCCCGCGATCATCGCGAGGGCCTTCCGGTTGAAAGGTTGCGGGTGCGGAGCTCAGCTCAGCCCGTCCTTGAGGTTCTTGCCAGCGTCCTTGACGTTCTCCACGGACTGCTTGGCGCCACCGGATGCCTTGTCCGCAGCTCCTTCGGCCTGCAGATCGCGGTTGTCCGTGGCGTCGCCCAGCTTCTCCTTGGCAGAGCCAGAAGCCTTCTCCGCAGCATTGCTGATCTTGTCACCGAGTCCCATAGACACTTCCTTCCGTGGAGCGAACAGGTGCTCACAATGTAGTCCCGCGCCGAATCGATGGGAAGACACGGACGGGGATTTCTTCTCCGGCGAACTCCACTCCGGACGCGGCCGTCACGGGCGGACGCTCACTGGTAGGAGACGAACCACGGCTTCGGGTCCAGCGCGTAGGTCTGCTGGGGCGTGTACATGGGGGTGTCCTCGTCGTAGAAGTTCTTCCACGCCATGCGGATGCCCTCGGGCAGGCCCTCTTGGAGCGCGTTCCACGTGCCGGTCTTCAGGTCCGGGGTCCCGTGCCCATCCGCGTGCAGCACGAACGCGAGTTCGGGGTGCTTGGTGTTGATCGCCTCGCGGTTCTGGATCATGGACATGGAGAACTGGTGCAGGATCAGCGACTTCTGGGGCAGCTGGTTGTCCCTGGTGAGCTGGGCCAGCCACTCCGACGTCTTGTTGATCTCCGAGGCCTCCACCGAGCCGATCTGCTGCAGGGGCAGCTGACCCGGGGCCAGTCGCCACTCCGCGTCCAGCGCGAGGCCCACGTTGGGGCGCTTGAGCAGCTCCTCGTACTGCTTGGCCTGCGTGAGGAAGTCCGCCTGGCCCGGCTGCAGGTCCAGGACCACGTAGACGTCGTTCTTCTCCGCGGCCTCCACGTACGGCATGAGCTGCTCCACCGTTGACTCGGTGGAGTAGTTGCCGTCCGGGCCCGGTTCCGAGGACGCCGTGGTGGCGATGATCTCGAACGCGGGGATGACCTTCTCCTCGCTGTAGGGCTCGTAGCTCTTGGCGAGCTCCTTCACGCGGGTCACGGACGCCTCGGGCCCCTGCTCGCCCAGGGCCCCGAGCCCAGGGGTGCCCGGGTGTCCGTACAGGGCCACGTAGCGGCGGTCCGGGAACATGGTGGTGCCTCCGCCGATCAGCTCCGCCGGTTCCTCGGGGGTCGGGGTGGCGTTGGGCTGCTCGGACTGCGACGCCGCCGACTCCCCGGATGTGTCTCCGCTCTGTGCCTCACCCCCTGAGCTGCAGCCCACGAGCAGGAACGAGGCGCAGAGAATGGCGAGAACGGTGGAGCGGCGGGAGCGCATGACGCGAGAACCTCTATCCAAGTGGGGGGGGGTGTCCCTATGTTCCGAGTCAAGCCGCGAGAGCGGTTGGCTCGGGGGTTGGGGTGGGTGGTTGGTAGTAGGTGCCGTTGCGGAGCATCGCGAAGATGACGTTGCAACGACGACGGGCCAGGCAGATCACGGCGGCGTTGTGTCGTTTACCTTCGGCTCGTTTGCGATCGTAGTAGGCCTTCGAGATCGGGTCGCGATTCGAGGCGATCCACGCGGAGTAGAACAGTGCGTTCTTCAATCGTTTGTTGCCCGAACGGGCGGGGAACTCACCACGGATCGACGTCCCTGATCGTCGTGTGACCGGGGCGATGCCCGCATACGCGGCCAGGTGGCCCGCGGTCTCGAACCCGGTGCCATCACCGATCGCGAGGAGGATCTGGGCGGCGGTCTTGATGCCGATCCCCGGCATGCTCATCAAGACCGAGGCGAGAGGGAAGTCCTCCAGCATGGCCTCGACTTCGTGGGCGACCGTTTCCCGTTGCGCTTTCAACTCCCTGACCTGCCCGGCCACCCTGGGGATCACGAGCTCGACCGCCGCGGTCGCCGGCACTGTCACGGTCTGCTCGCCCAGCGCCGTGAAGATCTTCTCGACCAGCGCTGAGGGATCGCGGCGAGAATGGGAACGAGCGAACCTCAGAACCCGTCCCCGCCCAGCGGAGGTGAACCCGGTGGGGCCTCCGAACTTCTCTAGCAGCTCCAGCACGAGGTCGGTGGAGAGGGTCCCGCCGGGGAAGACACGTTCTAGTGCGGGGTGGATCTGGGTGAGCAGCGAACGGATCCGGTTCAACGCCCTGGTGGTCTCGTGGGCGAGGTCCTCGTCGAACCCGGCGAGGACTTTCAGCGCGGAGAGGACCTCGTTGTCATGGTCGACCTGCCGCAGCGTGTGGGGCATGGTGCGGGCGGTGTCGGCGATGATGAACGCGTCTCTGGCGTCGGTCTTCGATCTTCCCGGATACAGGTCTGCTGCCTTTCGCATAGCCAGCCCGGGAAGATAAGCCACAGCGCAGCCGGTGTCTCTGGCCACCGCGATCGGCAACGCCCCGATGGTGTTGGGCTGGTCCACGACCATCAGCACCTCACCACGCTCCTGCAAGCTGGTGAACAACTCACGCAGCTGGGTCTCGTCCTGCGGGAGGGGTTTGTCGAACAGTCTGTGCCCGGTCGCATCCAGCGCGCACCCGTGGTGGGCGGTCTTGCCCACATCCAGGCCGATGATCACCGCGAAACGGTTCTCCATGATGAGCCTCCTTGGCACACCATCGCTGGTCGCAGTCTTGACACCCGATGCCGGCACCCACGTTACGAAGAGACCTCGCCACCACGGCGGCGGGCCGTGTCCCTATCAGCGGTCAACGCGTGTCTCTCGACCGGGCGGCAACACCCCCCGGACCATCAATGGCAGGGCAACAAAGCCATACCCGGCCGAGCGACCAGACCCCCGACCATCGGAGGCACTCACAAGGTAACGGGCAACCGAAAACATCGCATCTCTCAGCACGCTGCGGATGCGGGATGCCTTCACCCTATGTCCTCCCGGGGTGGCTCGTGGGAGGATGACGACACCATTGTTAACGCACGAGGTGTCCATGAGCCATCATCCCGGTCCCCCGCCGCACGACCCGGCTGACGGCGCCGGCCCAGAACCGCCGGTCACCGCGTACGAGCCCGTCGATCACGACTGCCGGGAGGACGTCCGGGGTGCCGGCGGCCCCGTCGGAGGGGGCACGGACCACACGGGCAACGGGGACCCCCAGGGCTACGGGGAGACCCCCGCCACGGCACCCCGTTCACGCAACGGCGTGTCGCCGTGGGTGGTCATCGTCCTGGTGGGCGTGGGTGCACTCATCGGTCTCGCAGTGCTCGTGGGGCTGATCTACCTCCTAGTGGCCTCTCTGGACAGCTCACCGGGGGACGAGCCCGCACCTGTCGCCACTTCCGAGGGAGCGGCGGAGCCGACACGGGGCGGCGAGCGCACGAGCCCCGGCCCGGCGTCGTCGTCATCCGGGCGAGAGTCGTCGCGCCCGGCGGTGTCGACGAGCGCGCCGTCGTCGAGCGCGGCTGGCACTCAGGCGCTGACGGCCCCGAGCGGAAAACCCCTGGTGCACGAGAGCGGGACGTTCGAGGAGCTCACGCTGGAGCAGAGGGAGGAGAACGCCGTAACTCTCCCCGCCGGAAACGAGCCGCTGCTCGTGGTGTGGAGTGCTGCGGGTGGAGGGGACGGCGGTTCCCTGTTTCTCACCGGGGCGGAGCGTCCCGGAGGGCAGTCGTCGGTGACCCTGGGCTCCGTGGGTCCGGGTCAGACGGGGACGGCACTGGTCAACGCCTCGAGCACCAAGCGCCACACCGCCGTGCTCTACCCGGAGGGCAACTCCGGGATGGCGTGGGACGTGAAGGTCTACCCGCTGTCCGCGCTTCCCGAGGTTGAACGAGGCAAAACCGTGACCGGGGAGGGCCCCGGGGTCTTCCGGCTGCCGCAGGGGCCGGCCCGCACGCACTCCCTGGAGGTGACCGCGGAGCACGACGTCCCCGCGGTGGCCGTCTACGACGCCGACGACCTCGGGCTCTCCACCGCGTTCGAGTACGGGACGTCCCCCGTGACGCTGGACGTCGAGGTCGGCGGCGGTGAGCAGGTGGTGGTGGTCGAGTCGAAGGAGAAGTGGAGCTTCCGGCCCGCCGGGTGAGGGCCGCGCACGGGCCCGCAACTGGTCCCGCGGGGTCGTGCATTAGCGGAGCAAACGCAGCCCGGAGGCCGAAATTCTGCACTGACGGAGCAAATGCACGACGCTCCGCAGGGCTTGGGGTGCTGGGGCGCCAGGGTGCTGAGCCGTTGCCGGTGCGGCGGGCGACGCCGCCGGGTCAGCCCCGCGGGCGCAGGACGGTGTTCGGCAGCTCCGGTGCGGGCAGCGGGCCCGGCTGGTCGGGTGGGAAGGTCCCGAACTGCGGGAAGGGACGCCCGTCCCGGTACCCGGTGCCCCGCAGCTCGTCGAGCTCCGCCCCGCCCACAGGGCCCCCGGTGCGGTCCGGGGCCAGCGGTGAGTCGGGGCCCGGCGCCGCGAAGCCCATCTCCTCCATGTACGCGCGCCGCCACGCGGCGATCTCCTCGTGGGAGCGGCCCACGAAGTTCCACCACATCACGATCTGCTCGTTGAGGGGCGCCCCGCCGATGAGCAGGACCGTGGCGGCGTCGTCGCCCGTGGTGAGGGGCAGGCGGGAGCGGCCCGTGCCCGCGAACCCGATGCCGTGCCGGGGGATCTCCACGCCGTCCAGGGAGAGCGGAGCGTCCACGCGCAGCACGCCGTGCTCGTGCTCGGGTGGTACGTCGACCTCCACGGTGGTGCGCGGTTCGATCCGTAGCTCCGCGCCCGTGAGCGGGATGCGCGTGGCCACGGGGGACTCCGCCCCCAGCAGGGAGCCGAGGAACACGCGGGCCCGGTACCCCGGCCCCGCCAGGAGCTCGGGGCGGTGGGTGTCCAGGCTCGGCTCCCCGAAGCGGAACTCGTCCGGGAACGCGTACCAGAGCTGCACGCCGTGGAGCACGCTGGTGTCCCGGGTGGAGAACTCGGAGTGGGTGATCCCGCGTCCGGCGTTCATCAGGTCCACCTCTCCGGGGCGGACGGTGGCCCAGTTCCCGGCGGAGTCCACGTGGTCGATGCGGCCCTCGAACAGCCAGGACACGGTGGCCAGGCCCGTGTGGGGGTGGCGTGGGACCTTCATCCCACCGGTGGCCGCCACGTGGTCCGGGCCGTAGGAGTCCAGGAAGCACCAGGCGCCGATCAGCGACCGGCCCTTCTGCGGCAGGGTGCGCCGCACGGTCATCCCGCGCGGGCCGCCCAGGGGCACGTCACGGGGCTCCAGGATCTCCACGGGCCCGTTCTCCCCGTCCGCCACGACGACGCCGCTGCGCAGCCCGCCGCGCGCCGGCGGGGGTCCCGGGCGGCACACGGTGGGCTGCGGGTCCTTCTCGGGGTTGCTCACCGCTCGCCTCCGGCCCGGTCCTGCTGCGTGCCGGGGTTCCCGGAGGTGGGCTGGTCGTGCCGGTCGACAGGGACCGCCGGGGCGGTCGCGGTCGGGTCCGGTGGCGAGGAGGCGCGGTCCTCGCCGGTCCCGCGCTGGGCCACCCACTGCTGGAACACGGCCGAGTCCTGCTCGCCCAGGCCGGCATCCACGAGGCGCTGGGCGGCGTCGCGCAGTGGCCCGCCCAGCACGGAGGCGGTGCCGGTGGCGCGGGCGGCGTCGAGGTAGGCGGAGACGTCCTTGTGGACGAAGGCCGCGCGGGCGGAAACCGAGTAGTCGTGGGCCACGAGCTTGGGGGTCTTGTCCGCCATGACCACGGACCCGGCGTAGCCGCCCTGCATCAGCTCCAGCAGCTCGGCCAGGTCCAGGCCCGCGCGCTCGGCCACCACGGACGCCTCCGCGAGGGCCACGATCTGCGCGGCGCAGATCAGCTGGTTGCACGCCTTGGCCACTTGCCCCGCGCCGAGCGGCCCCAGGTGCACGGGCCGCCCGCAGGCCGCCAGCACGTCCATCACCGGGGTCACCTCGTCCGAGGCTCCGCCCACCATGATGGACAGCTCGCCCCGCACGGCGCCCGCTTCGCCCCCGGACACGGGCGCGTCCACGAGCGCGAGGTCCGGGTGCTCGCGGTGCCAGCGGGCGACGTCGTCCGGGGACACGGTGGAGCCGATCACGATGACGCCGCCGCCGCTCTCGCGGTCCCGCTCTGCCGCGCCGTCCGCGAGGTGCGGCAGCAGCGCGTCGATCTCCGGGGCGCCCGGGACCATGAGGAGCACGACGTCCGCCTGGCTCGCCATGTGGCGGGGATCGTCCACGGGGCGGGCACCGTCCGCCTTGCGCAGGGAGTGCCGCAGGACCATGACGTCGTGGCCGGCGTCGACCAGGTGCCCGGTCATGGGGGTGCCCATGGCGCCCAGGCCGATGACGCCAACGGTGCGGGGGATGGTGGTCATGGTGACTCCTGGGTTCGGGGTGCAGGGGTGTTCCATTGTGGCCCGTGGTGCGGTGGAGGGGTAGATGCGTTGGCGCACTAAATGAAAACGGTTCTCATGTAGTGGTACGGTTCCGCCATGCACACACCACGAGACCCCGGTCCCACTGCCCGCCGATCCACCACCGCCTCCGCCGCGCGGCGCAACGTGCCGCTGCCCCTGGCGGTGACCTGCCTGGGGGTGACCGCGCTGCTGCTGAGCGGGTGCGCGCAGGGTGGCGGGGCGGCGTCGTCGTCCTCGGCGAGCCCCAGCGAGAAGGCGACGCCGGCGGCGAAGGAGGTCTCGCACCTGGCCCCGCGTGCGGTGCTCGCGTACGAGGGCGGGCTGCTCACGGTGGACACCGAGTCCGGGGAGGTGGTGGAGGACGTCGCGGAGGACGGGTTCCTGCGGCTCAACGACGCGGGAGACGGGCGGCACGTGATGGTGTCGGACGGGGACGAGTTCAAGGCCTTCGACACCGGGCTGGAGGCCAAGGCGCACGGCGACCACCACCACTACTACGAGTCGGCGCCCGCGCTGACCGGCCGCACGTTCGCCGCTCCCCACGCGGGGCACGTGGTGGTGCACGACGGGAAGACCACCCTGTTCGGGGACGGCGACGGGTCCATCCAGACCTTCGCATCCGAGGCGCTCAAGGAGAAGGGCGAGCCCTCGGTGGAGAAGCGGGCGACGAAGGCACCGCACCACGGCGTGGCGCTGGAGCTCTCCGACGGCACCCTGTTCACCACGCAGGGCACCGAGGACGAGCGGCACACCGCGCAGGTGCTCGCACCGGACGGTTCCGTCAGAGCGGAGACCACCGACTGCCCCGGTGTGCACGGGGAGGCCGCGGCGGCGCCCGGCAAGCGCACGGACACCGTCATGGTCGGCTGCGAGAGCGGGCCCGTGGTGTACCGGGACGGAGCGTTCCACAAGGTGCCCGTGAAGGACGCCTACGCGCGCTCCGGGAACCTGGCGGGCTCGGAGGCGTCCCCGATCGTGCTCGGCGACTACAAGGTGGACAAGGACGCGGAGCACGAGCACCCCACCCGGGTGACGCTGTTCGACACCCGCAACGACTCGCACCAGCTCGTGGACCTGGGCTCCTCCTACTGGTTCCGTTCCCTGGCCCGCGGACCCCACGGCGAGGGACTCGTGCTGACGTACGACGGCACGCTCGCCGTGATCGCGCCGAACACCGGGAAGATCACGAAACGGATCCCCGTGATCTCGCCGTGGCAGGAGAAGGACGACTGGCAGCAGGCCGGGCCCGCGGTCAAGGTGGCCGGGGACAAGGCGTACGTCACGGACGCGGAGCACCGGAAGCTGCACGTGGTGGACCTGGGTGCCGGCACCGTGGCCAAGAGCATCGACCTGCCGCAGACCCCGGTGGAGCTGGCTGTGACCACGGGCAAGCCCCACGGTGCGGGGGCTGCCTCCAGCGAGGGTCACGACCACGGCACCGAGGGGCACCACGGGGAGGCGTCGCACGGCCACTGAGCCGCGCGGCCACTGGGTCGCAGGGGTGCGGTGGCTGGCCGCGGCCTCGGGGCGGCTCGGTCCGGCTGGGCGCCATGGCTGAGGTCGGCGCAGAACACGGCGACGCCGCCGGGCAGGGTCCCGGCGGCGTCGCGGCTGTGCGGGTGGAGGAGTCGTCAGGGCTGGTAGGACCACTCCCAGCCCTGCGCGCTCGGGTCCCCGCCGAGCAGCTCGGGCAGGATGATCGAGCCCTTCTCCGTGGGAACGTCGAAGACGAGTGTTCCCGAGGCCTTTTCACCGGCGTTGATGTCAGTGGGGATGGCGGAGCCCTCGGGCATGCAGCCGTATCCGTTGCCGATGATGTCGTTGCCCTGCATCGTCTTGCCTGTGGGGTCCACCATGCGGAAACCACCCTGGCGTGTGCTCACCGTCTTGTAGAGGTTCGGGTACTTGTTGATCTCGCCATAGGGGGCAACCTCAACGGACACGTCCATGACGACGAAGTGACCGTTGGCGGGCTGCTGAACGTACGACCCCGTGCACACGGGATCCACCTTGATCGAGTTCACTTTCCACGTGGCCAGCTGCTTCCCCTCGGGGGACTTCTCGATGGCCACCGCACCGGGCTTCATGGGGATCGTGCCCCGGTCGGTGAGCTCATTCGAGTCAGAGCTGCTGGTCAGCTCCGTGGTGGAGGACAGGAGACCCCCTGCCACAGGAGGGGCTTGGCTCGAGGAGGCCGCTGGGTCTGCCGTCGGCGACTCGATGTCAACCGTCTCCTCGGTTGGAGAACTGGCCGCGGGTTCCTCGTCGGATCCGGCCAGGGTTCCGATTCCGAAGGTCAGGGTGAGGAGCAGGACCGCACCCAGGGCGCCAAGGATCCAGGGCCAAACCCGCTTCTTGGGCTCTGGTGCCTGAGGCTGCGTCGACGGATAGTCGGGGTAGGACATGGGGGGGCTCCAGGGGGGGGAGGTCGAGCAAGCATGATTTCTCATGGAAAGCTACCGGAGCGCTCGCCCCGCCACGTGCGGTGACGCTTCATGACCTCCGGTTCATGACTGCTGAGGGCCCTGGCGCATCTGCTCGTCCGCCTCCTCTGCCCCCGCCCGCTGCTAATGAATCGGTGCGCGTCTTGCAGAACACGGCGACGCCGCCGGGAGGGGATCCCGGCGGCGTCACCCTTCAGCGCTGGTGGCGCGCTCAGTCCGCCGTGGAGCGGAACGCCCCGTGCGGGTGCGCCAGCTGGTCATCGGCTGGAACGGGTCCGATGGCGTCCCACAGCTCCACCCAGCGGCCGTCCTCGATGCGCCACAACTCGCAAAAGAAGTGCCGCTCGCCGCCGATGGACCCCTCGGAGAACGTCAGCACGAAGTTCCCGTCCGCCACCGTGCGGTGCAGGGTGTCGTACGTCAGGGGTGTGCCGTCCTCCTTGAGCTGTTTGAGGAAGTCGACCATGTTCTGCACGCCATCGGGAATGTCCGCCGAGTGCTGGATGAAGGTGTCGTCCTCGCGCGTGAACCGCCCCGCGGCGTCGTAGTCCTGGCCCTGCAGGAACGTGGTCCACGCAGAGGTGACGAACCGCCGGTTCGCCTCCGTGTCCGCCGTGGCGTCCACCTCGGTGGCCCCGTCCAGCTGGGTGTGCCCCGAGGCGTTGGGCTCGGTCTCGGTGACGAGTCCGTCCCAGTGCTCCACGATCTTCCCGTTCGCCACGCGGTAGATGTCGAACCCCACGTACAGCTCCTCCGGGTCGAGACCCGGGTAGGAGCCGTGCAGGGCCACCAGTCCGGCGGCGTCGTCCACCAGGACTCGCACGACGTCGTGCCGCAGCCCCTCCCCTGCTCCGGACACCAGCTCTCGCAGCCCGTCCTTGCCGTTCTCCACCAGCGGGGAGTGCTCCACGTAGTCCTCGGAGAAGTGCCGGTCCAGGGAGCTCAGGTCGTGCTCGGTGAACAGCTCGCGGTCCGCCGTGAGGACGAGATCTCGAATATCGCTCATGATGTGCTCCGTTCGTGTCCGTGGTTCCCGATCAGTCCAGCGAGCTCATGACGTGCTTGACGCGCGTGTACTCCTCAACGGCGTACTTGGAGAGGTCCTTGCCGTAGCCGGAGTGCTTGAACCCGCCGTGGGGCATCTCCGCGACCAGCGGGATGTGGGTGTTGATCCACACGCAGCCGTAGTCCAGGTCCCGGGACATCCGCAGCGCCCGTCCGTGGTCCTTGGTCCACACCGAGGACGCCAACCCGTACTCCACGCCGTTGGCCATCTCCACGGCCTGCTCCTCATCCGTGAAGCTCTGGACGGTGAGCACCGGTCCGAAGATCTCGTTCTGGATCGCTTCGTCGTCCTGGCGCAGGTCTGCGATGACCGTGGGCTCGAAGAAGAAGCCGTCACCCTCGGCGCGCTTGCCGCCGGTGGTCACCCGGGCGTGCTCGGGGAGGCGCTGGATGAAGCCGCTGACCTGCTCCATCTGCCGTTCGTTGTTCAGCGGACCGTAGAGGATGTCCTCCTTCTCCGGTGAGCCGAACGCGGTGGCCTTCGCGGCCTCGGTGAGCTTGGTGAGGAACTCCTCCTTGACGGACTCCGCCACCATGATGCGGGTGGAGGCGGTGCAGTCCTGACCGGCGTTGAAGAGGCCGGCCTCGGCAAGGGTGCTCGCGGCGGCGTCGAGATCCGCGTCTTCGAAGACCACGCACGGCGCCTTGCCGCCCAGCTCGAGGTGGGCGCGGGTGAGGTTCTTGGCCGCCGCCGCGGCCACGGCCAGCCCGGCGCGCACGGAACCCGTGATGGAGACGAGACCCGCCGCGGGGTGGGACACGACCATCTCGCCGGTCTTCGCGTTGCCGAGCACCACGTTGAAGGTGCCCTCGGGCAGGAACTCGGAGGCGATCTCGGCGAACAGCAGGGCGGACTCCGGGGTGGTGTCCGAGGGCTTGAGCACAACGGTGTTGCCGGCCGCCAGAGCGGGCCCCACCTTCCAGATGGCCATCATCAGCGGGTAGTTCCACGGGGTCACCTGACCCACCACACCGATCGGTTCACGGCGGATCACCGAGTTGAAGCCTTCCATGTACTCGCCGCTGGCCAGGCCCTCCATGAGCCGGGCCGCTCCGGCGAAGAACCGGATCTGGTCCGCACCCACCTCTACCTCTTCGCTCTGGATGAGGTACTTGGGCTGACCGGTGTTGCGGGACTGGGCCTCCACAAGGTCGGCGCCGCGGGCCTCCACCGCATCGGCGATGCGCAGCAGTGCCAGCTGACGGGCGCTCGGCGTCATCCGCCCCCAGGTTTTCGACGCCGCCCGGGCCGCCTCGTACGCTGCCGTGACGTCCTCGGCGGTGGAGTTGGGCGACTGGCCGGTGACCTGTCCCGTGGCCGGGTTCACGAGGTCGAAGGTCTCGGACGAGGCGGATGCCACGTAGGAATTGTTGATGAAGTTCTTGAGCATGGGAACTCACCCTCCGTTCGCAACGGTGCCTGCGGGGTGCGCAGGCGAGACCCCACTCCATTGTGAGGCCCCTCACAGAGCGTATCGGAAGCACTGCGGCTGGCGCCCGGAGGTGTGGGGCGTGTGGGCCGGAGTACCGTGGATCCATGCCCACCAATGATCCCGCCAGTGTGCGCCTGGACGTGTGGCTGTGGTCCGTCCGGCTGTTCAAGACCCGTTCCTCCGCCACACAGGGGTGCCGTGCCGGCCACGTCCGGCTCAACGGCGCCCCCGTGAAAGCCTCCCAACCGGTGCGCGTGGGGGACAGGGTGAGCGTGAAGCGCCCGGGGTGGCAGCAGGAGTTCGAGGTCACCCGGTTGATCGTCAAGCGCGTGGGCGCCCCGGTGGCCGCGAAGTGCTACGTGGACCACTCACCGCCGCGTCCCGCGGAGCTCAGCGTGCCCGTGGCCCGCCGGGACCGTGGCGCGGGGCGGCCCACCAAGAAGGACCGACGGGAGCTGGAGCGGCTGCGGGGTCTGAACTAGACGCGGTGCGGAGAGCGCCGAACTTCGGTGCGGACTCCTTCCACACCTCGCAGGCCGCAGGGTGACCGGCCACCGGGAACAGCCGGAGACCAGCACCCGGAGACGCACGCACGGAACCCGACCGTGCGGCGTCGTCCCCCGGCCTCAGCTCGGCCAGCGCAGCTCCGTGGACGGCTGCGCGGGGCCGGGCCCGAACCAGCCCTGCCACCCGCCGTGCGTGAGCAGGGTGCGGGTGCGGCGGTCGAGCAGGGCGAGGTAGAGAGTGAAGGCCACGGCGATCACGAACGCCACCTGGGACACGCTCACCCGCAGGTCGATGAAAGGCCACACGGAGAGCTGGTCCTGCGCGCCGAAGACCACGAAGAACGTGATCACGATGTAGATGCTGCGGATCTGCCAGTTGTCCTTGATGCCGGTGGCGGCCAGGAAGGGCAGGAACCACAGGATGTACCAGGGCTGGATGATGGGGGAGAGCAGCACCACGGCCGCGAAGGCAATGCTCATGCGGCGCACAATCTTCCGGTCCCCGCCCACGAACATGAGCACCAGCACGATGATGATCGCGCTGCCCTGGAGCAGGCGGCGGAACTGCTGGGCCAGCTGGTCGCCGTGCAGGCCCAGTGCGTTGCCCAGCTGCTCCACCTGCTGTCCCAGGAACCCGGAGGGTGAGTAGCCGGTGTAGCCGGGGGTGGGGTCCAGCAGCGCCCAGGTCCAGCCGAGCCCCAGGCCGTCCACCAGCCCACTGACCGCCAGCACACCGAAGCTGAGGGATGCCGTGGCCGCCCAGATCAGGAAGCGGCGCGGCCAGGAGGCGCCCTTGCCCGCCCACAGCAGCCCGACGAACGGCAGCAGCAGGATGGTGATGGGTTTGATGCCGATGGACCCCGTCACCAGAAGTATTCCGATGATCGGATGTTTCGTGGCCGCGAAGTACACGCCGGCCACGGCGAGCCCCACCATGAGGGCGTCGTTGTGGGCGCTGGCCACGAAGCTGATGAGGAACAGCGGGTTGGCCACGGAGATCCACAGGGCGCGGGCGCCGTTGACGTTGTGCAGCCGGGCGAGCTTGGGCACGTAGACCACGCACAGCGCCACGCCCGCGCAGGCCACCAGCCGGAACAGCATGACGGCGAGGTCCGGCTGCGCGTCGGTGATCTTGACCACCGCGGCGGCGATCCACAGGAAGTAGGGCCCGTAGGGGGTGCGGGCCTCGGCCCACTCGGGGTCCGCGCCCAGCATGAACCAGTTGTCCAGGGAGGAGATGCCCTCCGTGTACGGGTCCTGGCCGGCCAGCATGAGCCGTCCCTGACCGATGTACGCATAGACGTCACGGGAGTAGATGGGCACGGCGAAAAACAGGGGAAGCGACCACGCCACGATGGCCGTGGTCACGGTGCGCTGGGAGCCCGGGGGCCAGCCCCGCAGGCGCTGGCCGAGCCGCAGCCAGGAACGGATGAGCAGCATGGCGCCCAGGGTCAGCAGGGCCGTGCACGCGTAGACCCCCCACGCGTTCACGCGCAGCTCGATGATCAGGGGGTGGCGGACCATGGGTGAGCCGTTGGCGATCCACCCGGTTCCCAGAGAGCCCAGGAACATCATGACCGAGCCGATCACGCCCTGGATCACGGCCACCCGGGCGTGCAGCTCGATGGTGGCGGTCGATCCGGTGTGCGGTCCCGCGGGCGGGGCGGCAGAAGCTGACGCGGTCATGGACTCCAACCCCCTCGGCCTACCAGCGGTGGGCGAGCCGAGGTGTTCAGCGGCTCCGCCCCTCGACTTTACAGGACGGCCTCCCCGCTCCCCGGCAATCTTCCGGGGGATTCGGTGGGGCGGGGGAACCGTTCCCCGGCGCGCCCCCATAGACTCTGAGGGCGGGGAGACACCACGCGTGCACCCAGGCCGCCGGAGCGCCCTCGGGCGACCGGCACCGGGCAGGCGCCACCCCGCCTGAACACCACACGTCACGCCGTCGGACAAGGACCCTTTCGTGCCCACTGAGAAATACTTCGCGGCCCTCACCCGGTTCCGCGATGCCGTGATCCCCCGGCGCTGGCAGCACGCGCTCATGACCCCCCGCGGTCTGCTGGTGGGGTTCCTGGTGGTGCACGTGGGCTTCCTGGTCTTCGCGCTGATCGTGTCCCTGCAGGGCAACGCCTTCAGCGACACCAACATCTACCGGGACTGGGCGGCCGCCGGCTTCGACGAGGCGAATCTGCCCTCCGGCCCGAGCCCGTGGGTGTACCCCGTGCTCGCGCAGATCCCCATGGCCATCGCCTACGCCTTCGGTCCCGGCCCGTTCTTCTTCCTGTGGGTCCTGATCATCTCGGTGCTGGACGCCCTGGCCATGGGAAAGCTCACGGACTGGGGTCGCAACCGCGCGGCCCTGCCCGCCGGCTGGTGGTGGCTCCTGTTCATCCTGCTCATGGGCTGGCTGGGCTTCGCCCGCGTGGACGGGCTCACCGCTCCGATCGTGCTGATCGGCCTGGTCTACGGCGTCTCCCGCCCCTTCGCGGCGTCCGCGGTGCTGAGCATCGCCACGTGGATCAAGGTCTGGCCGGCTGCGGTGGTGCTCGCCCTGCTGACCGCCGCACGACGCCGCGGCGCCGTCCTGCTCGCCGGCATCCTGGTGACGCTGGGCGCGGTGGGTGTGGCGGCGGCGTCGGGCTCGGTGGAGAAGATCGCGGACTTCGCCACGCAGCAGGGTGACCGCGGGATGCAGCTCGAGGCCACCTTCACCACGCCGTGGTTGTGGCTGTCCGTGCTGCACATCGGCGACTCCCACATGTACATGAACACGGACATCAACTCCATGCAGGTGGACGGCCCCGGCTCGGACGTGATGTCCAAGCTCATGCAGCCGTTGCTGCTGCTCGCGGCCCTCGCCGTGGTGTGGCTGATCCTGCGCGGGCTGCACCGCGGCGTGAACGCCGGCCGGCTGGACCGCACCGCCCTGTTCCTGGCGGGGTCCCTGACCATGGTCACCGCGTTCATCGTGTTCAACAAGGTGGGCTCGCCCCAGTTCATGGTGTGGCTGGGCCCCGTGATCGCGGTGGGCCTGGTGCACGACTGGCGCGTGTGGCGCACCCCGGCGGCGCTCGCCGTGCTGATCGGGATCGCCACGTTCCTGATCTACCCGCTCTTCTACACGGCCCTGAGCCACAACAACCCGTTCATGGCCGCGGTGCTCACCCTCCGCAACGCGCTGCTCGTGGTGCTCATGTGGTGGTCCGCGCGCCGGCTGTACCGCCTGGGCTCCGCTCCGAAGGAGGCGCCGGTTGCGTCCCCGCAGGGCTGAGGCCGACGCCGCGGGGTTCCGTTCCCGCGCGGGCGCGTGGCTGATGCGCCCGGCCGCGGTGTGGTGCGGCTTCGCCGTGGTGCACCTGTACTTCCTGGGCTGGATGGCCTCGTTCTTCCTGCACGGCTGGGCGTTCAGCGACACCGAGCAGTACCGCGAGTGGGCCATGGCGGGCTACAACGCCCCGGTCGAGGACTCCGTGAGCCCGTGGGTGTACCCCGTGCTGGCGCAGGTGTTCATCTTCCTGCCCAGGGTCATGGGGTACGACCTCTACCTCCTGGGCTGGACGCTCATGATCACCGCCCTCAACGCGGTGGCCATGTGGTTCCTGTTGCACCGCGCCCACCGTCCCGCGCGCGGCGAGCTGCCGGAGCTGGTGGGGGACGGCCCGGGCGGCGTCGTCCCTGCGGGGATCGGCGCGGGTGGCCCCCACGGCAGCTCCGCCGTGCAGAGCCGCCGGCGTGGCGCCGTGGTGGCCGGCTGGTGGTGGGTCGTCTTCACCGTGTTCATGGGCTACCTCAGCTTTGCGCGCGTGGAGGGCGTGGCGGCGCCCATCATGCTCGTGGGGCTGCTCTACGCGGTGCGCCACCCCGCGGTCGGCTCCGCGCTGCTGAGCGTGGCCACCTGGATCAAGGTGTGGCCCGCGGCCGCCATCCTGGCCATGGTGATCGCGCTGCGGCAGCGGGTGCGCGTGGTGCTGGCGGGTGTGGCCGTGACCGCAGCGGTGGTCGCGGGCGTGCTCGTGCTCGGGGGCATCGACAAGATCGCGGACTTCGCGCTGAACCAGGGCTCCCGCGGCATGCAGCTCGAGGCCACGTTCTCCACCCCGTGGGTGTGGGGAGCAGTGCTCGGCATCGACGGCTTCCGGATCGCGGACAACACCGCGATCAACTCCACCGAGGTCTACGGCCCGGGGGTGGAGACCATGGCCTCCCTCATGCAGCCACTGCTGCTCGTGGCGGTGGTGCTGTCCGCGGCTCTGCTGATCCGGGCGCTGCGGCGCGGTGCGGACCGCGGGCGGCTCGTCTACGCGGGCACCCTGCTGCTGACGCTCGTGCTGATCGTGTTCAACAAGGTGGGCTCCCCGCAGTTCATGGTCTGGCTGGCTCCCGTGATCATGGTGGGGCTGCTCCACGACCGCGTGCGGTGGCGCACCCCCGCGCTGCTGACCCTGGGGATCGCCGCCACCACGTTCGTGATCTACCCGCTGTTCTACACGCCACTGATCCACGCGAACCCGGTCATGGCCGCGGTGCTCACCACGCGCAACGCGCTGCTGGTGGCCCTGCTGGTGTGGACCGTACGCAGAATCTGGCAGCTGGGCAGCCGGGCGCGGGTGGATGCGCGGACCTGAGGAGTGCCCGCACCACGCTCGGATGCTCATCGTGTGCCCGGGGCAGGGCGGCCCAGGGCTCCTGCACCCACGACCGGTAGGATCACCGGTACCACGAGCGAGGAGATGAGGATGAGCCACAACGATTCTGCGCGGGCTGGATCCGGCACCGCACCCGCACCGAGCGTGCAGCAGGACGGCCTGGAGCCCCGGCGTCAGCCGGGGGAGGTCGGCCTGGACACGGCTTCCCCGTCACCGGTGACCGTCCCGGAGGGATGGTTCCGCGCGGGTGCGGGGATAACCGTCCACAATGTCTCGCGGCCCACGATCGCCCCGTTCCTGCCCGCTCCGGAAACGGCCACGGGAGCCAGTGTCCTCATCGCCCCCGGCGGGGGATTCATGATGCTCTCCATGTCCGGGGAAGGCTGGGACGTGGCGCAGTGGCTTGCCTCACATGGAGTGGCTGCGTTCGTGCTGAAATACCGGCTGCTCCCCACCCCGGAGTACGCCGAGGGCGTCATGGCCCAGCTCATGCAGCGGGTGGGTACCCCGGAGGCCCAGGAGGATTCCGGGTGGTTCCAGGAGGGAGCGCGACTGGCTACCGAGGACGCCTTTGCGGCGCTGGACCACATCCGCGCGGAGGCCGGCCACTACGGAATCGATCCCCATCGGATCGGGATGCTGGGCTTCTCCGCCGGGGCGTTCACCGCCATGAACGTGGCGTGCACCGCCAATCCCGAGTCCATGCCGGATTTCCTGGCCTGCCTGTACGGCCCCTCGAGCACTCCGGAGCTGCCCGTCCCGGTGAATCCGCCTCCGCTGTGGGCCGCTCTCGCCGCGGACGACCCTTTGGTGGGGGACAGCGATTTTGGGCTGTTCAACGCGTGGCGGGCCCATGGAGGCACTGCGGAGTTCCATCTGCACGACGGCGGTGGTCACGGCTACGGATTCGCGGGGGTTGCCGGAACCACCACGAGCCGATGGCCCAGCATGTTCCTGGATTGGCTGCGGGTTCGGGGTGTGGCCTCCGAGAAGTGAGATCGCGTCGGCGTCGGTGATGCGTGCTCTCCGCGCGTTGGGCTCGCCCCCGCTGTTAGGCTACGGGTGTGCCCATGGGGGCACGACCCCCCTCGACGATCGGAGTCCTCCATGAAGGCCGTTCCCCAGCGCAGTGCCGGCATCCTCATCACCATGGGTGCCATGGCCGCCCTCCTGGGCATCATCACCGTTCTGGTCCCCATGGGGACCGCTGTGGCGCTCGTGATGATCTGGGGTGCCTACGCCCTGATCGAGGGCATCACCATGCTCATCGCGGTGTTCCGCGGCAAGTCCGCGCACGGTCGTTGGATGGGAATCATGGCGGGAATCGTCGGTGTGATCGTGGGCATCGCCGCCCTGATCCACCCCTTCGCCGGCGTGGCCACCTTCACCTTCCTGATCGGCATCTGGCTCCTGATCCGCGGCGTCGTCGATCTCGTGGCCGGCATCAAGGGGACCGCCGGGAAGAAGTCCCGCGTCTGGCTGATCATCAGCGCCGTCCTGTGGATCATCGGTGGCGTGCTGTTCATGGTCAACCCCGGGGTCGGCGCCCTCACCATCACCCTGTGGCTGGGGATCCTGGCCATCGCGTGGGGCGTTGCCCTGATCGTCGCCGGATTCTCCGTGCGCTCGCAGCGCAAGAAGATGGAGCAGGCGAACGCCTCCGCGTCCCGCGCGGGCGTCTGACAGACGCTTCCCGTTTCCTGCTGCCCCTCGAGGATCCGCACCGTGTTCAGAACAACCGCGCTGACCCGCCGCTCCCTGGCCATTGCCGTGGGGCAGGGCATCCTCGGCGGTGCCGTGGCGGCGGTGATGCTCGGGCTGATGCACTCGCTCCAGCACGCCATCTGGAGCTCCACCGACGCCCGGTGGCTGATCCCGCTCATCATCCTCACCGGCGGCGCGATCCTCGCCGTCCTGCACCACTGGGCCGCGGATGAAGGTCTCATCGAGCAGGTCAGCGACGCTGCCGACCCCGTGAGACTGCACCGGCGCCGCACCGCCTTCATGGCGCTGCGAGGTGTGGTGGCCGTGGGCTTCGGCGGGGCGATCGGCCCGGAGGCCAGCCTGATCGCGGTCATGGGGGAGATCTCCGCCCTCGTGACCACGCGGGTGGCACGCAACGAGGAGGAGGAGCGGCTGATAGGCCAGACCGGCACCTCGGCCTCGCTCGGTGCCCTGTACGGGGCACCCACGGGCTCCACGCTGTTCGAGCCGGACCGCAAGGAAAAGGCCGCGAGCCTCGCGAACATCATCGCGGGCGCCGTGGGTTTCATCAGCTTCCTGCTGGTCCACGACCTCTTCTCCGCACCGGGTCTCACGCTGGGTCTGCAGCACGTGGACCTGAGCGTGCGGGACGTGGCCGCCAGCGCCGTCGCCGCTCTGTTCGGTTCACTCCTCGCCGTGTTCTACATCGGCGTCCGCGGGCCGATCGGCGCCCTTGCCGCGAAGATCACCCGCCCCTGGGTGCGCATCATGGCGGGCACGGTCGTCTTCGCGGCGATGGCCACGGCGGTGCCCCAGATCCGCTTCTCGGGCCACGAGGACGTGGGCGGGGTGCTGGAGCTCGTGAGCGCCGGTGCGTGGTGGGCGCTGCTCGGAATTGCACTGCTGAAGATGGTGGCCACCGCGATCAACCTCACCACGGGCTGGCTGGGCGGCGACTTCTTCCCGCTGGTCCTGGCGGGTTCCGCCGCGGGAGTCCTGGCGTGCTCGTTCCTGGACCTTCCCGTGGAAGCTGCCGCCGTGGCCGGCATGGCTGCCGCGACCACCGTGGGGATGCGCAAACCCACGGCGGTGTTCATCATCGTGGTTCTGGTGAGCGGTGGCGTGGCGATCCCCGCGGCCATCATGGGGACCGCCGTGGGGCTGATCTTCTACGCGATCACGCCGGATCCGGCTCCGGTTCACTGACCGGCGGACCTCACTGCCGCTCGCGCTCGAACAGGGACAGCGTGCGCAGCATCTGACCCACGATCGGGTCCACCCCGTCCCGGTTCACCTCTTTCAACTGGCGCATCTCGTGGTGCAGCGCCTCCATCTCGGTGTCCATGGCGGCGGCGGTGTCTGCGGCGCTGATCAGGCGCCTGCGGAGGTCCTCAGGGACCTCTCCGGCGAGCTTGTAGTGGATCTTGTGCTCGAGGCTGGCCCAGAAGTCCATGGCGATGGTGCGGACCTGCACCTCCACGGGGACCACCTCCACCCGGGAGGACAGGAACACCGGCACCTTCACGATCAGGTGCAGACTGCGGTACCCGCTCTCCTTGGGCTCCCGGATGTAGTCCTTCTCCTGCACGAGCGTGAGGTCCTCCTGGGAGCACAGCATGTCCCGGACCCGGTAGACGTCGTGGGCGAACGAGCACGTGATCCGCACCCCGGCGATGTCCGTGAGGTTGGCCTTGATCTCCGCCAGGCTGTTCAGGCCGCGGGACTCCGCCTTGCGGTGCAGGCTGTCGAGGCTCTTGAGGCGGCTGCTGACGTGCTCGATCGGGTTGTAGTCGTGCACGGACGTGAACTCCCGGCGCAGCACCCGGACCTTGGTCTCGATCTCGTCGATCGCCGAGCGGTACGTGACCACGAAGTGCTCCACCTCCTCGCGGGTGGCGTGGAAGCGCTCGAGGGCGTTGAGCACGGGGCTCTGGGGAGTGTCCATGCGCCCATTATCGCCCGGTCTGCTGGTGGGACGTGCCCTGCGACGGCTGGAAGCCGTCAGAACATGCTGGTTCTCTCCTGAGGACTCCCGGGGGCTGTGGGCAATCGTTGCACGCCACCGGGTCACCGCCTCCGGCTGTGTGGTCACGGTCGGTCGCGGTTGCGCCCCGGGCCGGCCGCTAGGACCCGTCCCCCCGGCGTTTCAGCCGGTTCATCGCGTAGCCGAGCAGCGAGGGTGCCTCCTCGGGTTCGCGGGCCTCGGCGTTGCGCAGCCGGTCCTCACGCTTCTCCCGGTGGCGCCGCAGGTGGTCCTCGTAGCGCTTCTGGTTCAGGCGCTGCTGCTGCTGTTCCGCGGCCTCCACCTGCGGGTCGGGGGTGGCGCCGTTCGGCCAGTCGTCCGCGTCCACGCGCGTGATCGGGGCAGTGGCCTCCGTGGGGGCGCGTTCCGCCTCCACCACGCGGGGCAGCCGCCGCCGGACCGCCTCCCGCTCGGCGCGTTCGGCCAGGCGGCGCTGGGACTTGCTCTGCCGCCGCGGTTCCGCGTACCGCTCCCGGATCTGCTCGATCACGGGCAGCTCGTCCGTGGTCTCGTACGGTTCCTCCGGGTGCGCCGCGCCCCCGTGGTACGACGCCGCCGCCCGCTCCCGGCCGCGCGCGGGTGGCACCGCGGCGTCGTCGTCCGTGTAGTGGGAGACGCGCGGGGTGGGCCCCGTGTCGTAGGAGTGCTCCGGCAGCGGGGTGACGCGCGGGACGGGGCCGGTGTCCACCACGACCTCCGCGGGGGTCTCCCAGCGGGTGGCGGCGAACACGCGGTGGCTGCGCCAGCCCCGGAACAGCTTCCACCCCAGGTACGCGATGCCCAGCAGCAGCACCGTGGCGGGCTCGCCGTAGCCGGTGGAGTAGTAGACCGTGGCCACGAGCAGCGCCAGGATGCCCACCACGAGCGGCGCGAGGGCCACGGGGGACTGCACGGGCAGCAGTCCCAGCAGGTCTCGGCTGTAGCGGCTGTCGTGGTGGCGACCGTGCAGTGCGTGCGCGCGGATCTTCACGCCCGGTGGTGTGTGCTCGGTGAGTTTCAGGACCGTGACGGGCGGCTCGTCCGGATCGTCCGGGTTGAGCACCACCGTGCGCGAACGCCCGGCGGCCAGTGCGGCGCGCTGCGTCGCGGTGGCTCCCGCCAGCAGAAGGTAGCCGCCCATGGCGAGCAGGACGTACGGGACGAGCACCGCCAGCGCGAGCGTCACCACCCGCCACACCCAGCCGACGTCACCCGCCGGGAAGTTGCGGAACTGCAGGGGCCCGTGGGTGAACCACAGCAGGCCGGTGCCCGCCACGAGCGCGCCCAGGCCGTTGAGCACCGCGTGGACGCGCAGGCGCGGCCAGCCGCGGGCCGAACGCGCGGCCCGGCGTTGCTCGCGTGTGCGCATGGGTGCTCCTGGAGTCCCGGGGACGTGGGGGTGGTCTCAGGGTAAGCGGTGCGGCGGACACGCACGAGGTGCCCCGGGCGGGATGCCGGGGGCGGGATGCGCTCGCGGTGGGCGCAGGCTCGGGTGTCGGCCCGGGACACTGCGTGAGCACCCTAGGATCGGTGCGTGGCCCGCTTCCTCCTCGACGTCTCGCCCGTGCGCGAGATCCCCGCCTTCCGCCGGCTGTGGGCGGGCTCCACGCTGTCCATGCTGGGCAGCCAGTTCACGGTCATCGCCATCAGCCTGGAGGTCTTCGAGCTCACCCGCTCCACGTTCGCGGTGGGGCTCGTGGGGATCTTCGCCCTGGTGCCGCTGATCGTCGCGGGGCTCTACGGCGGGTCCATCGGGGACGCCCACGACCGCCGGCTGGCCGGGCTGTGGACCACCGTGGGACTGTTCGCCATGACCGTGGCGCTCGCCGCGCACGCGTGGCTGGACGTCCGCAGCGTGGGGGTGCTCTACGCGATCGTGTCCCTGCACTCCTTTGCCCAGGGCCTGGGCCAGCCCGTGCGCGGGGCCATCGTCCCCCGCCTGGTGCCCGCCCGCCAGCTGCCCGCGGCCAACGCGCTGTTCCAGCTGACCATGGGCTCGTGCCTGATGGTGGGGCCGCTGCTGGGTGCGTTCACGGTGGCGGGTCTGGGGTTCGCGTGGGCGTACACGCTGGACGCCCTGAGCTTCGCCGTGAGCCTGTGGGCCATGTACAAGCTCCCGCCGCTGCCGCCCGAGCCCGGCGAGGGCGGTGCCACCAGGGCGGGGTTCCGCTCGGTGGTGGAGGGCTTCCGCTTCCTGGCCACCCGTCCGAACCTGCGCATGACGTTCCTGCTGGACATCGCCGCCATGGTGTTCGCGATGCCGCGCGTGCTGTTCCCCGTGCTCGGGGCCTCCGTGTTGGGCGGGGACCAGGTCACGGTGGGTCTGCTCACCGCCTCCCTGGCCGCGGGCTCCGTGGTCGCGGGGGTGTTCTCAGGAACATTCATACGCATCAACCATCACGGCCGGGCCTGCGCCGCCGCCGTGGCGGGCTGGGCGGTCTGCATCATGGCGTTCGGCGGGGTGGTGCTGCTCGCGTCCGAGGGCGCCGGCGCGGACACCGCCTGGCCCCTCGTGCTCTCGTGCGCGACCCTCGTGGCCGCCGGGGTCATGGACTCCGTGTCCATGCTCTTCCGCACCACCATCCTGCAGGCCGCGACACCGGACGCCCTGCGCAGCAGGCTGCAGGGCATCTTCATCGTCGTCGTCGCCGGAGGGCCCCGCCTCGGGGACGCCGTGCTGGGTGCCGGGGGCCAGCTGCTCGGCCCGGGCTGGGCGGCGCTCGGCGGAGCGGCCGTGTGCCTGGTCCTCGTGCTGCTCCTGGTGCGCGCGTTCCCCGGCTTCCTGCGCTACGACGCACGAGACCCGCAGCCCTGATCCTCCCGGAACCGCCCGGGGGACGACGCCGCCCGGACCGCCGGTCGTGTCTGCGCACCGCCGCGCCGGTCACCCGAGCAGACGCGCCCGCCCCGCCGGTCCGCAGACAGCGCGGTCGTCGGCGCACGGGGGCGCCGTCCCCGTGGGCGCTGTCCGTGGGCCCCGCCTACCCTGGAGCGGTGCCCTCATCCCCCGCGCAGCAGCCCCCGCCCGACGACCCCTGTCAGTCCGTCCCTGACACCCCAGCCCCTGACACCCCAGCCCCTGACGCCCCAGCCCCTGGCGACCACTCAGCATCGTCCCGAGCTGCGACCTCGCCGGGAAGCGGCGGGGGCGCGCCGGGTGACCCCGCGGCGTCGGCTCCTTCCAGCGCTCCGGGTCTGAACCGGCAGATCCTCGCGCTCGCCGTGCCCGCGTTCGGGGCGCTGATCGCGGAGCCGCTGTTCCTGCTCGCGGACTCCGCGATCATCGGGCACCTGGGCACTGCCGAGCTCGCGGGTGTGGGGATCGCGTCCACCCTGGTGCAGACCGTGGTGGGACTCATGGTGTTCCTGGCCTACAGCACCACGCCCGCGGTGGCGCGCCATCTCGGGGCTGGACGGATGGCGGACGCCCTGCGCGTGGGCCGGGACGGGCTGTGGACCGCCGCCGGGCTGGGCATCCTCCTGGCGGCCGTGGGCGCGGTGGTGATGCGGCCCCTGCTGCGTGCGATGGGTGCGCAGGGGGAGGTGCTGGACCACGCGACGTCGTACGCGCTGTGGTCCCTGCCCGGCCTGGTGGCCATGCTGATCGTCCTCGCGGCGGTGGGGGTGCTGCGCGGGCTGCAGGACACCACCACCCCGCTGCTCGTCGCCGGTGTGGGTGCGGCAGTGAACGCCGGACTGAACGTCGCCCTGGTGTACGGCGCGGACCTGGGGGTCGCGGGTGCGGCGATCGGCACCAGCATCACGCAGTGGGGCATGGCCCTGACCTACCTGGTGATGCTGGGGCGCCGGTTCCGCGCGGAGGGCGTGGCGGTGCGGACCAGCTGGGAGGGGATCCGCGGGCACCTCACCGTGGGCTCGTGGCTCATGCTGCGCACCCTGTCCCTGAGGGTGGCGATCCTCTCCACCGTGGTGGTGGCCACCGCGCAGGGCGCCGAGAACCTGGCCGCGTACCAACTGACCATGACGATCTTCAACTTCCTGGCCTTCGCCCTGGACGCGCTCGCCATCGCCGCTCAGGCGCTGCTGGGCAAGGAGCTGGGTGCCCGGGACGTGAGCCGCCAGGAGGACCGGGAGGCGGTGCGGCTGCTCATGCGGCGGCTGCTGCGCTGGGGGCTGGGCTTCGGTGTGGTCACCGGACTGCTGGTGGGCGTGCTGGGCCCGCGGCTGGGGTTCCTCTTCACGGACTCGCAGGATGTGCAGGCACTGTTCGGCGTCTCCCTGCTGGTGGTCGTGGTGGGACAGCCGGTCGCGGCGTTCGTGTTCGTGCTCGACGGCGTGCTGATCGGCGCGGGGGACGCCCGATACCTGGCCCTGGCCGGGGTGGTGAACCTGGTGGTCTACCTCCCGCTGCTGGGGGCCGTGGCCCAGTGGGGCGGCACCGGAGTCACCGGGGCGGTCTGGCTGTGGCTCGCGTACGCCGGGGGCTACACGGGTGCCCGCGCGGCGACCCTGGGGTGGCGCATCCGCGGCTCGCGCTGGATGCTCGCCATGGCGTGAGGGCAGGGCGGCACCGCTCCGGCCCCGCGGGAGCCGCGGAGGGGTCCGGGAGGTGCCGCCGCGTGGAGGCGCGGCGGGGCAGAGTGCCGGGCCGAGCGGCGTCGTGCACCGGGGCGGCCCACGAGCACAGGGGCGACGTGTGGTGAACCGTTCCGTTCCCAGCTCACGGGACTACTGTTAAGGCATGAACAAAGACGTTCGCAACACCTCGTCCACCGCTCCCGTCCTCGTGGGCATCGACGGATCGGAGATCGCCCTGCGGGCTCTCGACCGTGCGCTCGCGGAGGCCCGTGCCCGCAACGTGGCCGTGCGCCTGCTCGGCGCGTTCCCCGTGGCCATCGTGGGGGAGCCCGAACTGGAGGCCCGCTACCGGGACGCTGTCAGCCAGGAGTGTGAGAACAACCTGCTGGCCGCCGTGGAGCACGCCCGACAGCAGGATCCGGAGATCCCGATCGACACGGTCACCGCCGAGGGCGACGCCGCCCGCTCCGTGCTGCGCGCCGCCAAGGACTGCTCCCTGGTGGTCATGGGCAAGCGCGGCCGGGGAGGCGCCCTTCGCGGCCGTCTGGGCTCGGTCTCCAACGCGGTGGCCGCCCACAGTCCGGTCCCCGTGATCGTGGTTCCGCCCGGGGCGCAGCAGGACTCCTCGGACCAGGAGCAGGCCCGCTCCGAGGCGCAGGAGGGGCAGGACGTCCAGCTCACCGAGCAGCAGGAGAAGGCGCGCGTCCCCGCGTCCGAGACGGACTTCTCCGGGACCGTGGTGGTGGGCGTGGACGCCGCCGGGGACGAGAACCCCGCGGTGGCCCAGGCCATCGAGTACGCCACGTCCCACGGGCTGGGGCTCAGCCTGGTGTCCGTGAACGGGGCGCTGTCCGGAACGCCCGAGTGGTTCCAGGACCAGTACAACCAGACCTACTACTTCGACGAGTCCCTCAAGAAGCTCTCGGCGCTGGCGCGCAGCATCGCGGAGCGGGCACCGGGCGTGCAGGTCTCCGACTACGCCTTCCTGGGCCGGCCGGGGCGCGTGCTCGTGCAGGCCTCCCGCACCGCGGACCTCGTGGTGGTGGGTTCCCGCGGGGTCGGAGGATTCACCGGCCTGCTCATGGGCTCCGTGTCCCAGGCCGTGCTGACCGGCGCCGCCGGACCCGTGATGGTGGTCCCCAGCAAGCGCTGAGCCCGCTCCGGCGCATCCCCTTTCCCGATCGAGACAAGCAGGTGCAGATTCATGACACAGAACATCGTGGTGGCGTACGACGGCTCCGACCACAGTGAGCGCGCTCTGGACTGGGCGATCGCGGAGTCCCAGCAGCGGCAGCTGCCCCTGAAGATCGTGCTCTCCACGGGGCGCCAGACCGGGCTGGACCAGTCCCTCTACGGTGCCTTTGCGGAGGCGTTGCAGGAGGAGTCGGAGAAGCTCGCCAAGCACGCCGTGGAGAAGGCGAGGACCGCGGGCGTGACCGCCCAGGGCATCATCGAGCGCGGTGACGCCGCCGGGGTCATCGTCTACGAGGCGCAGGACGCCGACATGGTGGTCATGGGCAAGCGCGGTCACCACGGGGTGCGCGGTCGGGTGGGCTCGGTCTCCGCGGCCGTGGCCTCCCACGCCAAGGTCCCGGTGGTCATTCTCCCGGAGAGCTGGAACCCCGAGGAGCGCGAGTCCCGCCCCGAGGGCGAGAGCTTCGCCGGCTGCGTGGTGGTGGGCGTGGACAAGCTCGGCACCGAGAACCCCGCGGTGCCGCTGGCCGCCCGCTACGCCACCGGGCACGGCCTCACGCTCGCGGTGGTCAGCGTGGTCCCCACCACCAGCTACCTGCCCATGAACTCCTACGAGCTGGACCGTGCGGTCCAGGAGCAGCTCAAGGCACCGGCGCAAGAGCTCACGGAGTCCGTGGCGCAGGAGCTGCGCGGCGACTTCCCGGACCTGGAGATCGTCACGCGCGTGCTGGACGGGCGCCCCGCAGACGCGCTCGTGGACGCCTCGCACACCGCGGACCTGATGGTCATGGGTACGCGCGGCTACGGCGGCTTCCGTGGTCTGCTCATGGGTTCCGTCTCCCAGGCCGTGCTGGCGGACGCGGACTCGCCGGTGATGGTGGTTCCCAGCGCACGCAGCTGACGCGTACGACGCCGCACGGCGGGCACACACGGGCCGGTTCCCTGGACCAGGGGGCCGGCCCGCGGTCGTGTCCGCCGGGACGTCGCGTCCAGGGCCGCCGGATGTGGTCCGGGACACGTCACGCACGTAGCCTGGACGGCACGAAGCGGCGCACCGCGCCGGACGCCGAGCCCGGGAGGATCCCGTGACCACCTCGAAGACCGCCCTGTCCCCTGCGTCGCGCGTGCTGCTCACGGCAGCGCTGGGCGCCTCCCTCGTGGCGGGCTCCGCGTTGCCCGCTCAGGCCCTGGAGGTTCCACCGCGCCCCGCCGAGGGGGCGGTCCAGGACCAGGCGGACCTGCTGACCACGCAGGAGGAGGCGGAGCTCAACCGGCTGATCGGGGACAAGAACAAGGAGAACGAGTACATCCGCGCCGCGGTGCTCACGGTGAACGACACCCAGGGCGAGGACATCGAGGAGTTCTCCCGCCGGGTCGCCACGGACTGGGGTGTGGGTGAGGACGGCCGCAACAACGGCGTGCTCGTGGTCGCGGACATGGGCGAGCGGGAGCTGCGCATCGAGGTGGCGGACGGCGCCCGCGAGGTGCTCTCGGACTCGGACGCCGAGAAGATCATGGAGCAGGAGCTCGAGCCCGGATTCAAGGACGAGGACTACGCCGGCGCGTTCACGGACACCGTCACGGAGGTCTACGACCAGGCGAACCCGCAGGCCGCCGCGGACCGGGAGGCCAAGAGCAACACCATTGTGGCGGTGGTGCTCGGCGCGCTCGGACTGGGCGGCGTGGTGACCGCACTCCTCGTCTGGGGTCACAGCCGCCGCACCAGGAAGATTCGTGAGCAGGCGGACCGGGAGATCGAGCAGTTCCAGCGCGAGCACCCGGAGGAGAACATCACGGAGGGCATGCGCCGTGCGTACTACCGCTACCGCGAGCAGAACCGCAAGGCCCCCGGGCTCAACGACACACCCGGCACCGCCAAGGACAAGGACGGGGTGGAGCGCGAGGTGCAGTACGCGCCGTCGTTCCAGTCCTGGCTGCCGCTGTACGTGATGTACCCGTCCGTCTACAGCGGGGCCTCGCACTCGTCCGGTTCCTCGGGATCCAGCTACGGCGGAGGCGCGTCCACCTCGTTCGGCGGCGGTGGCGGCTTCACCGGCGGCGGGGCGTCCGGCAGCTTCTGAGCACACCCGCGCCCGCGCGCAGGGGTGGGCGCGGGTGTGCTCAGACGGCGTCGAAGACGTTGAGGTAGCGCCGGATCCGTTCGTTGCCGGACGCGAAGAAGTCCTCCGGGGCGCCGTCGAACCCCACGCCGCCGTCCGCCAGGAACACGATCCTGTCCGCGACCCGGCGTGCGAAGCCGATGTTGTGGGTGACCACCACCAGGGAGCGGCGCTCTCGGGCCAGTTCCACCATGACCTTGATGACCTCGGCCTCCAGCTCGGGGTCCAGCGCGGAGGTGGGCTCGTCGAAGAGCAGGTAGTCCGGCTCCACCGCCAGGGCCCGGGCGATCGCCACGCGCTGCTGCTGACCGCCCGAGAGGTTGTCCGGGTACTCGTCCAGCCGGTGCGCCATGCCCACCTTGTCCAGCAGCTCCTCGGCGCGGGCGCGGGCGGCGGCCCGGTCGGTCTTGCCGTTGAGCACCGGGGGCATGGCCACGTTGTCCCGCACGCTCTGGTGGGGGAACAGGTTGTACCCCTGGAACACCATGGCCGAGCGGCGGCGGATGGCGGAGACCTGCTTGCGGGTGAGCGTCCCGCCGAATGTCACCGAGTCCCCGTTGATGCTCAGGCTGCCGGACTCCGGGATCTCCAGCAGGTTCATGGTGCGCAGCAGGGTGGACTTCCCGGACCCGGACGGTCCCAGCACCACGGTGGTCTCACCGTCCCGCAGGGACAGCGAGATGCCCTTCAGCACCGGGGTGGCGCCGAAGCTCTTGGAGACGTCGCGCAGCTCAAGCATGGGGGCTCCTCACGTAGCGGTTGGACGCCCGCTCCAGGCGGGACTGCAGGAAGGACAGGACGGTGAAGATGGCCAGGTAGATCACGGCCACCTCCGTGTAGAGCGCGAGCGGCTGGAACGTGGTGGCCGCGATCTGGCGGCCCACCTGGAACACGTCCGCCAGGGTGATGACCATGACCAGGGACGTGCCCTTGACCAGGTCGATCAGATCGTTGCCCAGCGGGGGCAGCGCGATCCGCAGCGCCTGGGGCGCGATCACGTGGCGGACGGTCTGCCACCCCGTGTAGTTCAGGGTCCGGGCGGCCTCGAGCTGGCCCCGCGGGATGGACTGCACGGAGGCCCGCAGGGTCTCCGCGGCGTAGGCGCCGGTGTTGAGGGTGAACGCGATGATCGCGGACGTCCACGCGGAGAGCGTGATCCCGGCGGCGGGCAGGCCGTAGAAGATGATGAACAGCTGCACCAGGATCGGGGTGCCCCTGAACAGCCACACGTAGAAGCGCGAGACCCACTGCAGCGGCAGGATCCGGCTCAGGCGCATGGTGGTCGCGAGCACCGCGACCACCAGGGCCAGCACGAAGGAGACGATGCTGAGCGGAATGGTCACCGTCACGGTGGCCGCCAGCAGCTGGGGCAGGGAATCGGCCCATAGGCTCAGGAAATCTGTCATGGCTCCGGGGTGAGGTCGGTGGACACGTACTTCTCGTAGATCTTCTTCAGATCTCCGTTGTCCATGTGGGTGGTCAGGGACGCGTCCACGGCCGAGCGCAGCCGCGGCTGGTTCAGGGGCATGAGCACCGCGGACTCCGAGGGCTCGCCGAGCGCGCCGTCCAGGAGGCGGATCTCGGCGTCCGGGCGCTGGTCGAAGAAGGACTGGAACGTCACGAAGTCGTTGCCGGTCATGTCCACGCGGCCGAAGGTCACCAGCATGACCGCTTCGTCGAAGCCCGTCACGGGCACCAGCTGGGCACCCTCCTGGGCCATGGTCTGGCCGAAGTTGGAAGTCTCCGTCTGGGCCGCGGTGTGCCCGGGCACCTGGTCCACGGAGGTCAGCGGGGAGTCCTTGGCGACCCCCACCCTCCCCTCGGAGACCGCGTACGGGATGGAGAAGTCGAACTTCTCCTTGCGCTTGTCGGTGGGGGCGATGTTGTTGAGCACCAGGTCGTAGCGCCCGGCGTCCACCCCGGCGATCAGCGAGTCCCACTGGGTCTCCACGAACGTGGCGCGCACACCGAGGTCCCGGGCGATCAGCTCCGCGATCTCCTTCTCGAAGCCCACCAGGGCCCCGGAGCCGTCGTGGTAGCCGTAGGGGCGGAACGTCCCCTCCATGCCGATGCGCACCTCGCCGGCGTCCTGGATCCGCCGCAGGGCGTCCTCGGCGGGCGCGGTGGTGGAACCGTCCGGAGCCCCGGGGTCCGAGGAGCAGGCCGCGAGGACGGTGCTGAGCCCCACCAGGCCGGTGGCGCCGAGGACGGCCCGCCGGGTCGGTCGGTGCGGTGACATGGCGATCCCCGCGCTCAGGCCGCGTCGAGGGCCTGGGTGAGGTCCGCGAGCAGGTCCTCGACGTCCTCGATGCCCACGGCCACGCGCAGCAGGTTCTCGGTCAGGTGGGCGGTCTCCCTGTCCTCGGGGGAGTACGCCCCGTGGGTCATGGAGGTGGGGAGGCAGATCAGTGACTCGATCCCGCCCAGGCTCACGGCGAATCCGAAGATCTCCAGTGCGCCCAGGAACGCGCGGACGTCCTTGCCCGGCACGAGCTCGAACGAGAACAGCCCTCCGGGGCCGTCCGCCTGGGACTGCTGGATCCGGGCCTCGGCGTCGTCGTACGAGCCCGGCACGAGAACACGCGCCACCTCGGGGCGCCCGCGCAGGAACTCCACGATCTTCCGGGCGTTCTCCTGCTGGCGGTCCAGGCGGATCCCCAGGGTCTTCACCGACTGGATCAGCCGGTACGAGTCGATGGGGGACAGCACCCCGCCCGAGATCATCTGGTCCAGGTGCACCTGCTCGGCCAGGGCGTCGTCGTTCGTGCTCACGACGCCGCCCAGCAGGTCCCCGTGCCCGCCCAGGTACTTGGTGGCGGACTGCACGGTGACGTCCGCGCCCAGCTCCAGGGGACGCTGCAGGTAGGGCGTGAGGAAGGTGTTGTCCACGACCACCTGGGCTCCGTGGCGGTGGGCCAGCTCCACCACGCGGCGGATGTCGGTCACGCGCAGCGTGGGGTTGGAGGGGGTCTCCAGGAACACCATGCGGGTGCTCTCGTCGAAGTCCTCGTCCGTGAGCTGGTTGAGGTCGTCGTGGAAGCGGGTGGTGACACCGCGCTTGGGCAGCTCGATGGTGGCCCAGCGGTAGTTCCCGCCGTACACGGGCAGGCCCATGATGATCGAGTCACCGGAGTGCAGGGTGCCCAGCACGGCGCCCGTGGCCGCCATGCCGGTGGAGAACGCGAACGCGTGCCGCGCCCCCTCGAGGGCGGCCAGCGTGGTCTCGACGTCGGTGCGGGTGGGGTTGGACCCGCGCTGGTACTCGAACGGCCCCTCCCCGCCCTCGGTGGGCTGCAGGAAGGTGGACGCGGTGTGGATCGGGGGCACCACGGCGCCCAGGGCGACGTCGTGCAGCGCGTGGATGGTGCGAGTGGTGAAGCCTGCCAAGAGATCCTCCGTCGACGTGGTCAAGGGAGTCAGGTCTACACCGTGCCGCCCGGTGGGCGCTACCCGTGTTGCGCCGGATGTCGCGCGGCGTCCTGCAGCAGCAGCCGGTGCAGCGTGGTGTCCCCCATGAGCTCGGGGTGGAAGCTGATGCCCAGGATGTTCCCCTGCCGCACCGCGACCACCGCGTCCCCGTGCGTGGCGAGCACCTCCACGCCCGCGCCGCGGCGGGTGACCTCCGGTGCACGGATGAAGGCGGCCTTCAGGTGGTCTCCGGGGTTGACGACGTCGCTCGGCGGGCCCAGCCACGGCAGGTCCACTTCCGCAGAGGCCACCTGCGAGCCGAACGCGTTGCGGTTCACGCTCACGTCCAGCACACCGAGGGACTGCTGACCCGGTGCCGGGTCCTCGATCCCCGAGGACAGCATGATGAGCCCCGCACACGTCCCGAGCGTGGGCAGCCCGCCGCGGATCGCCTCCTGCAACGGCTCGAACAGCCCGAACGTGCGGCACAGCCGGTCCACGGTGGAGGACTCCCCACCGGGCAGGATGAGGGCTTCGATGCCGTCCAGGTCCTCCGGGGCGCGCACCTTCACGGCACGGGCGCCCAGGGACTCCACGGCGCGCACGTGCTCGACCACCCCGCCCTGCAGGGCGAGCACGCCCACCACGGGCTGCTCGCTCCCGTCGGGCGTGACGACCACGGTGCTCGTGCCCGAGGCGGCATCGGTGCCGCGGCGTGCCGACCCTGCCGCACCCGTGGTCTGCTCGGCCACCGCGGTGGACTCGCCGTCCACGGGGGACGACGCCGCCTCCCCGGCCCGCGCGCCCGAGGTGGGGAGGGCGGCGGTGGCCGGGAGGGCGGCGTCGTCGGTCATGGGGTGCTGCGAGCGGGGCTCGCTCACCAGCCCCGCTCCGCGAGGCGGTGCGGCGCGGGGAGGTCCGCCACGTTGATGCCCACCATGGCCTCGCCCAGGCCGCGGGAGGCGTCCGCGATGCGGGCGGGGTCGTCGTAGTAGGCGGTCGCGGCCACGATCGCGCGGGCACGCTCGGCGGGGTTGCCGGACTTGAAGATGCCCGAGCCCACGAACACGCCGTCCGCGCCCAGCTGCATCATCATCGCGGCGTCCGCGGGGGTGGCCACGCCGCCGGCGGTGAACATCACGACCGGCAGGGACCCGGTGCGGGCCACCTCGGCCACGAGCTCGTAGGGTGCCTGCAGCTCCTTGGCCTTCACGTACAGGGCGTCCGGCGCGGCGGTGCAGAGCGCCTGCAGCTCCGCGATCTGCGCGCGGATGGTGCGGATGTGCTTGGTGGCCTCGGAGACGTCACCCGTGCCGGCCTCGCCCTTGGAGCGGATCATGGCCGCACCCTCGGTGATCCGGCGCAGCGCCTCACCCAGGTTGGTGGCGCCGCACACGAACGGGACGTCGAAGCGGTGCTTGTCGATGTGGTTGGCGTAGTCCGCGGGGGAGAGCACCTCGGACTCGTCGATGTAGTCCACCTTGAGGTGCTGCAGCACCTGCGCCTCCACGAAGTGCCCGATCCGGGCCTTGGCCATCACGGGGATGGAGACGGTGTCGATGATGGACTCGATGAGGTCCGGATCGCTCATGCGGGCCACGCCGCCCTGCGAGCGGATGTCCGCGGGCACGCGCTCCAGTGCCATCACGGCCACCGCGCCGGCGTCCTCGGCGATCCGCGCCTGCTCCGCGGTGACCACGTCCATGATCACGCCGCCCTTGAGCATGTCCGCGAGGCCGCGCTTCACGAGGCGCGAGCCGGTCACGGGGGTGGGGTTCTGGGCGGAGGTCTGGGAAGTCTCAGTCATGGAGTCCATCCTGTCGCGGGGAAGTGGTCCAGTGACAGGGCCATAATCGACGGGAACGTTTGGTCCAGTTGCCGCTCGGTCGTAGTGAGCAAAAATAGGGAAATCGTGGCAGGTATATAAAGTTTCCTATACCCGCATAGAATTTCCTGCATGGACCTCGCTGCCAACCCCTACAGCCCCGGCTCGGGCCTGCGCCCGAAAGTCCTCAGCGGCCGCAAGGCGGAAGTCGAGGCCTTCGACCTCCTGATCGCCCGTACCAAGCTGCGCCGCCCCAACCGGGGAATGGTCTTCACCGGGCTGCGCGGCGTGGGCAAGACCGTGCTCCTGAACGTTCTCCGGGCCCAGGCAGACCATCACGGCTGGCTCACGGTCCAGTTGGAGGGTCGTCCGGAGGGACGGGGCCGGGAAGAAGTGAGGGACAGGCTCTCCCGTGAGCTCATCGTCGCCGCCCGGCGGCACCACGGGCGTCACCCGGGACCCCGCTTCGCGGAAGCCTTGGCCACCATCCAGTCCTTCAGCGTCTCGGTGGGCCCCGGTGGGGTGTCCGCAGGGGTGGATCTGAGGGGCGGGCGGGCCAATTCCGGGCGTCTGGACGTGGACCTGGAAGAACTCGTGGCGGACCTCAGCGAACCTCTCGGGGCTGAGCACAGTGCCTTCGGCCTGTTCATCGACGAGATGCAGGACCTGGATCCGGATCTGATGAGTGCCATCATCACGGTGCAGCACATCGCTGGGCAGCGGGAGTGGCCGTTCTACCTCATCTGCGCGGGACTGCCCACCTTGCCCGCGACCCTCAGCGCCGCACGCAGCTACGCAGAGCGCCTCTTCGACTACCGGAGCATCGGACCGCTGAGCCGAGAGGCGGCGGGTCATGCCCTGTCCAGGCCCGCGAAGGAGGTCGGTGCAACCTTCGAGCCCGAGGCTCTCGATGCGCTCGTCTCCGCCACGGGCGGCTATCCCTACTTCATCCAGGAGTTCGGCCAGGCCGTGTGGGAGGTCGCCCCGTCCACTCCTTTCACCGCTGAGGATGCCGAGCTGGCCATCCAGCGGGGGTGGGCGCAACTGGACGCCGGGTTCTTCCCCGCACGGTGGGGACGGGCCACTGGCAGAGAGCGTCAGTACATGAGCGCCATGGCACAGGATGGCGACGGGCCGTCGAGAACCGGTGAGTTGGCGGCACGCCTCGGTGTCACCACGAGCACGCTCGGTCCCACCCGCGCGCAGCTGCTTCACAAGGGCGTGATCTACGCACCTGAGCACGGGAAGGTGGCCTTCACGGTGCCTGGCATGGCCGGATACATCGCTCGGCAGTTCGGGGCATGAGGCACCCCCGGGACATCGACCTGCCCCTCACCGTGGACCGCACCTCCGGGGTGCCCCTGGGCGAGCAGCTGGTGCGTCAGGTCCGTGACCTCGCGGCGCGCGGCGTGCTCCGCCCCGGTGACCCGCTGCCCTCCTCCCGGGCGCTCGCGGCCCGCCTGGGCACCTCCCGCGGCACCGTGACTGCGGCGTGGGACGTCCTCACGGGGGAGGGCTACCTGGTGGCGGACCGTGGCGCCACCCGGATCACGCCGTCCCTGCACCTGGACCCGGAGAACGCACCGGCACCGACGACGCCCCCAGCCCGCACGACGCCGCTCCCAGCCCGTACGACGCCGCGCCGGCCCCTCCCCGTGCCGCCCCCGTCCCAGACGCCCCCGCCCCGCGCGACCCCGCCCGCCCGCACGACCACGCCCCGCCGCACGGCCCCACGGGACCCCACGACGCCGCCCGCCCGCCCGGGCGCCGCGCGGCGCCCCCGGTCTGCCGCAGCACCACCAGGGACCCCGCTCCCGAGTGTGACCACCGTGGGCGCGGGCCGGGTCCTCGACCTGCGCCCGGGCACGGGACCCGTCACCGCCCTGGACACCCCCGCGTGGCGCGGTGCGTGGCGGGACGCCGCGGGCGCCACTGCTCGGGGTGAGACGGCGGGGGCGTCCCTCCAGGAGCACCTCTCGGCGTACCTGCGCCTCAGCCGCGGCATCGTGCGTGCCCCGGAGGACATCCTGGTCACGGCCGGGGTCCGGGACGGGCTGCAGCTGGTGCTGCGGGTGCTCGGGCTCGCGCGGCGTCGCACCCTGCGGGTGGCTGTGGAGAACCCCGGCTACCCCGCGCTGCGCCGGGTGGTGGAGGCCACCGGGCACACCGCCCTGCCCGTGACCGTGGACCACCACGGTCTGGACCCCGCCGCCCTGCCCACCGGACGCTGGGGTGGTGCGAGCCGCTGGGACGTGAGCGCTGCCCCGGACGTGCTGGTGCTCACCCCGGGCCACCAGTACCCGCTGGGCGGCACCATGCCCGTGAGCCGCCGCGCGGAGCTGCTGGCCTGGGCGCGTGAGCACGGTGCGGTGGTCATCGAGGACGACTACGACTCCGAGCTGCGCCACACCGGCCAGCCCCTGCCCGCCCTCGGGGCCCTGGACACCGCGCGGGACACCGTGGTCACGCTCGGCAGCTTCGCCAAGGTGCTCGGCAGCTCCGTGGGGGTGGGGCACCTGGTGGCCCCCGATCCGCTGCTGCCGGATCTGCTCCGGGCGCGGGAGGACCTGGGCTCGCCGGTGTCCCGCGTGGCGCAGGACGCGATCGCCCGGTTCATGGACACCGGAGAGTTCCAGCGCCACACCGCGCGCATGCGCCGTTCCTTCCGACGACGCCGCTCGCTCGTCTCGGACGCGCTCGCGGACCTCCCCGGCGTGGTCGTGGTGCCCATGGCCGGTGGCGCGCACGCGGTGGTCGAGGTCCCGGACGAGGACGCCGCGGTGGCCCGGGCCCGTGAGCGGGGCGTGCTGGTGAGCGGACTCGGGGAGTACTGGACGGGACGTGCACGCCCCGCGGGCCGGACGCGGGCGGCGTCGTCTTCCGGGGGGGGACTGGTGCTGGGGCTGACCGCGCGGGACGAGGATCTCGCGCAGGGTGCGGCGGTGCTGCGGGAGGTGCTGAGCGGGGCCCCGGTCGTGGAGGCTCCGGACGCGGGGGCTCCCACCAGGGACGCTCGGTAGACTGGCGGAAACACCCACGGCAGATTCAGGAGTTCCGGCGTGCCCCCACAGATTTCCGCACCGCGCGGCGGCGAGAACCGCGCCGTCCGGGGAACCGACGTGCGCCACGACCTCTGGGCGCCCACGCTGGTGCGCGCCGTGGTGGCGCTCGTGTTCGCGGCGGTCACCGTGTTCTGGCAGGAGCCGTCGCTCGAGGCCGGGCGCTGGGTCATGGCGTTCTTCCTGGTGGGAACCGGGGCGTCCGCGATCTTCCTGCAGGTGCGCCTGAACCGCCGCGAGGACGTGGACCTCGGGGCCAGCCGGTCCATTCCGCAGTCCTACGGCGTGCTGTACGTCCTGGGTGGTGTGCTCACCGCAGTGGTGGCCCAGAGCAACTGGTTGTTCGTCCTGCTGTCCTCGGTGATCCTGGCGCTGTGCGGGATCACGGAACTCGTGCTCGGCATGCGCTTCCGCGGGCAGTTCCCGCTGGGGCGGGACTGGACCCTGTGCGGTGCGATCACCGTGTTCGCCGCCATGGGCATGGTGCTCGTGGAGACCCTCGGGGCCAAGGCCGAGCTGGGCGTGGTGGGCGGTGCCGCCATCCTGATCGGTGTCACCCAGCTGATCGCCGCGCTGAGCCTGCGCCACGACGCGCGGGTGGCGGACGGCCCCGCCGCGGGCCCGGCCCGCGAGGCCTGACGGCGTAGACTGGCTCCTTGAACCGACGGGCGGGAAGCCGCCCCTGACGCACACCCCCCAGCACTGCCAGGAGGAATCACGTGGCCCAGCGCACTGAGCACAACGGCCGGCGCAAGACCGACATCAAGGGGCCCCTGGTCATCTCGGCGGTGCTCGCGGTCGTGGCGTTCGTGATCGTGTCCGTGGTGGCCGCCGGCGGTTCGGACAACGCCGCCCGCGTGGGCCTCGGGCTGATCGCCGCGGGCATCACGTTCATCGCCTCCGTGGTGGTGTGCGCCACCCTCATGCTGCTGGAGAAGCCCAACGCCGAGGAGCTCGGCCAGGGCACCGGCGTGAACCGCTCCTCCGCCAAGATCTTCGCGGAGAACAAGGCTCGTCGGGAGGCCGAGCGGGCCCGCCGGGCCGAGCAGGGTGGCACCGCGTCCACCGCCTCGGACGAGCCGGAGTTCGGGCAGCGTGTGCACCCGGACACCCAGGGTGAGGAGCCGGGCTCGAGCGCCCGCTGATCCGCACACTGATCTGTTGACGGCTCCGCCTCGGTGACTCCTGGTCCCCGGGGCGGAGCCGTTGTGGCAGCTCGCGCCGCCGCGCGCGCCCTCAGCGGGCGAACCCCCGCAGCCGCAGCGAGTTCAGCACCACGAACACCGAGCTGAACGCCATCGCGGCACCGGCGACCATGGGGTTGAGCAGCCCCAGGGCGGCCACCGGGATGGCCACGGTGTTGTACGCGAACGCCCAGAACAGGTTGGACTTGATGGTGGACAGCGTCTTGCGCGACAGCCGGATGGCCAGCGGAACGGCGGTGAGCTCGCTGCGCACCACGGTGATGTCCGCGGCCTGCATGGCGGCGTCCGTGCCGGAGCCCATGGCGATCCCGAGGTCGGCAGTGGTCAGGGCCGGGGCGTCGTTGACGCCGTCGCCCACCATGGCCACCACGTGGCCCTCGGAGCGCAGCTTCTCGATGGCCTGGACCTTGCCGTCCGGGGTGACGTCCGCGATCACGTCCGCGGGGTCGATGCCCACCTGTTCGGCCACGGAACGCGCGACCGCGGCGTTGTCGCCAGTCAGCAGGACGGGGCGCAGCCCCAGCTCCTTGAGCTCGGCGATCGCCGCCGGGGCCTCGTCCTTCACGGTGTCCCGCAGGTCGACGAATCCGGCCAGCCGCCCGTCCACCGCCACGAGGATGGTAGTGGTGCCGCCCGCGCGGGCCAGCTCCAGGGCGTCGGACTCCTCGGTGTTCAGGCGCACGCCGTTCTCGTGCAGCCAGGACTCACGGCCCACCACCACGAAACGGGCGTTCATGCCGTCCGGGACGTAGCCCCGCACGCCGCCGCCCGGTGCGGACTCGAAGCGGGTGACCTCGTAGCGGTGCGGGGTGGCCGCCGCAATGGCGTGGGCGATCGGGTGCTCCGAGTAGCGCTCCACGGCAGCGGCCAGGTCCAGCACCTGGTCCTTGGACCATGCGTTCAGCGGGGTCACCACGCTCACGGCCATCTCACCGTGGGTCACGGTGCCGGTCTTGTCCATCACCACGGAGTCCACGGAACGGGTGTCCTCCAGGACCTCCGCGGAGGTGATGAGGATGCCCAGCTGGGCGCCGCGCCCGGTCCCGGTGAGCATGGCTGTGGGGGTGGCCAGGCCCAGGGCGCACGGGCACGCGATGACCAGCACGGACACCGCCGCCACGAACGCGCGGTTGGGGTCCCCGGTCAGCACGAGCCAGATCACGAGCGTCAGCAGGGCGATGCCCATGACCACGGGCACGAACACGGACGAGATCCGGTCCGCGAGCCGCGCCACCGGGGCCTTGGTGGCCTGGGCGCGGGCAACCGTGCGGCTCATCGAGGCCAGGACGGTGTCCGAGCCCACGTGGGTGGCGCGGGCCAGCAGCCGGCCCGTGGTGTTCACGGTGGCTCCGGTCAGCTCGTCCCCGGCCCCCACCTCCACGGGCATGGACTCGCCCGTGAGCATGGAGGCGTCCACGGCGGACTCGCCCTCCAGGACCACGGCGTCCGTGGCGATCTTCTCGCCGGGTCGCACCGTGAAGGTGTCTCCCACGCGCAGCTCGGACACGGGCACCGTGCGTTCGGTGCCGTCCTCGGCCACCACGGTGGCCTGCTGCGCGCCGAGGTCCAGCAGGGCCTTCAGGGCCTCACCGGAGCGGGACTTGGCGCGGGCCTCGAGCCAACGCCCCAGCAGCAGGAACGTGGTCACCAGGGCCGCGGACTCGAAGTACAGCTGGTGCGCGGACATGTCCATGCCCTCGCCCGGGTGGGCGTGGGCGGTCATGCCCGGATCGGCCACCAGGTGCCACAGCGAGAACAGGTACGCGGCGGCCACGCCCAGGGAAACCAGCGTGTCCATGGTGGTGGACAGGTGCCGCGCGTTCACGGCGGTGGCCCGGTGGAACGGCCACGCCGCCCACGTGACCACGGGCAGCGCGAGCAGCGCCGCCACCCAGCCCCAGTGCGGGAACTGGGCGCCCGGGACCATGGACATCACGAACACGGGCACGGAGAACGCCGCCGCGACCCAGAAGCGCTTCTTGAGGTCGTTCATCCGGCGCTGCGCCGGGGTGGTCTCGAGCGCCGGATCGCGGTGCTCGTTCTTGGCCGGTCCCCGCTCGCTGCGGGCGGTGTCCTCAGCGGGTTCCTGGGCACCGCGGGGCGCGGCAGCCGCTGGGCTCGCGTCAGGGGAGGCGGACGACGACGTCGTACCCGCCGCTGCGTCCCCCGCGTCCGGCTGGCCTGCGGTTTCGTGGGAGACGGGGTTCCCGCCCTGGTGGGGAGCCTCGGAGGGCTCCGGGCCCGTGCCCGGACGGGAGGTCCCGGAGGGCGCGCCGGAGCCGTGGGTCGCGGTGGTCCCCTGGGCGGCGTCGGGGCCGCCGGTACCGGTCCGCCGCTGGGATGCCGGCGCGCTCTGCTGCGCGCCTCCCGTGATGCGGGCCTCGTACCCGGCGCGGTGGACGGTGTCCACGATCTGCTCGTCCGGGACGTTCTGAGGGACCTTCACGGTCGCGGACTCCAGGGCCAGGTTCACCGCGGGGTCCACGCCGTCGATCTTGCGCAGCTTGCGCTCGATCCGGCCCACGCACGAGGCGCACGTCATGCCGGAGATCTCCAGCTCCAGCTCCCGCAGGGGTCCGTGGACCTCGCTGTCGAGGGTGTCGGTGGATGTGGTGATGTCACTCAACGGTGTACCCCGCTTCCGTCACGGCCGCGGAGATCTCCTCCGGGCTCAGCTCGCGCTCGCTCGTGATGCGCACCGGGGACGTGCCGCCCGCCTTGAGGTCCACGTCCACGGACGTCACGCCGGGGATCTCGGACAGCTCCTCCGTGACGGAGGAGACGCAGTGGCCGCAGGTCATGCCGGAGACGTTGACGGTGGTGTTCATGGATTTCTCCTTCGGGTCGGTGGGCCCGGGGTGGGCCCGGAAAATCGTGAGGGGGTGTGCGTCAGCTCTTGACCAGGCGCGCGATCGCGGCGTTGGCCTCCGCGAGCTTCTCGTCCATCTCCGAGGTGTCCCCGGTGTCGTGGGCGTGCTCCACGGCGTGCTTGACGCAGTGGCCCAGGTGCTCCTCCATGAGCCCCAGGCTCACGGACTTCAGGGCTGACTGGATCGCGGAGATCTGCGTGAGGACGTCGATGCAGTAGGTGTCCTCGTCGATCATCCGCTGGATCCCGCGCACCTGGCCCTCGATGCGCTTGAGGCGCCGGGCGTAGGAGGCCTTGTCCTGGGTGTAGCCGTGGGTGGGGGTGTCCTGGGTGCTCATGGCTCCCACCGTATACCCCTTGGGGGTACCCGTTCAAGGTGGGGCCGGTCACGCGAGGTGTCGGGGCGATTCGGGATCGCCGGGCCATGCCGGGCGGAGTGGTGCGGGGATCGGGGCGCGAGGCACGCCCGGGGTGACCGGGCGGCGTCGTGGACGGGTGCTGCGGAGGTGGCGAGGGCTCAGGAACCGCTGCGCAGCACCGTGCGCATGGTGCGCTGCAGCGCGTGGGCCATCTCCTCGGTGCCCACCGCCGAGGCGGGGGAGTCCGCGGCCTGCTGCCGCAGGACCGTCATGAGCCCGCCGGCCACGAAGTAGGTCCGCAGCCACTGGTCGGGGTCGAGGTCGTCCAGCCCCGTGTCGAAGGCGGCCCGCGCCACGCGCTCGGCGAGCCACAGCTCCACGATGGGGCGCACGCGCGAGGCGAGCTGGCGGTTGCCCACGGTGGCCAGGTTCCCCATGCCGTGGGTGTGCACGAAGTCGATCAGCCGCTCCAGGGGCTTCTCGATCCCGGAGCCCTCGAACGTCTCGAACTCGCGCGCGGTGTGCGAGAGCTCCTGCTTCACGATGTCGGCGTAGACGTCGTCGAGGCCCGAGTAGTGCTGGTAGAAGGTGGGGCGCGAGATCGCGGCCTTCTTGCACAGCTGGGAGATGGTGATGCTGCGGGCGTCCTGGACCTCCAGCAGCTGAAGGCACGCGGTGCGCACGGCGTTCAGGGTGTGGGCCACCCGGACGTCCACCGGGGGGCCCTGGGGGGTGTCGTCGGCCGGGGCGTCCATGGGGCCAGGATAGCAGTTGCGAACGGCTTACCTTACATTTGAAAAGCACACTTACAGGTGTAAGGTAGGCCGACATGTCGTCACCTCAACCACCCGGGACCGGGTCCCGCGTTCCGGCCACGATGATCCTCGTGGCCATGCTCTTCCCCGTGTTCATGGCCTTCGCGTATCCCGCCTCCTACGTATCGGCCATGCACCAGCCCGCGCCGCACCACATGGAGGTGGAGGTGATCGGCGCCGGTGCGCCCGCCCAGCAGGTGGCCCGCCAGGTGGCGGCGCAGGGCAAGGACGCGCTGGACGTCAGCACCGTGGCGGATGCGGACACCGCGCGCCAGGACGTGCTCGAGCGCAGGACCCGCGCCGCGTTCGACCCCGCGAGCGGGGACCTCTTCGTGGCCAGTGCCGGCGGCCGGCAGGCCACCGGGGTCGCGCAGGGGGTGTTCCAGCAGGTGGCCTCCCAGACGGGGGTGCCACTGAAGGTTCAGGACCTCCGCAAGCCCGCACCCAAGGACACCCTGGGCATCGCGTACATGTACCTCATGACGGCGTGCGTGACGGCCGGCTACGTCACCTCCACGATGCTCGGCAACCTGGGCAAGGGCATGCGGCTGCGCTCCAAGCTGGCGCTGATCGGGGTGCTGTCGGTGGTGGCCGCCGTGCTCACCACCGGTGTCACCTGGGGCTTCTACGGGGTGTACGACTCGCACCTGGTGGCCGCCGGTCTGGTGGCCATGGGCGCGTACCTCACCGCGGCCGTGTTCCAGCTCGGCGTGGGCGGTCTGCTGGGCCAGGCCGCCACGATCGTGGGGATCACCGTGTTCGTGATCCTGGGCATCCCGGCCTCGGGGATCGCCACCAGCCCGGACCTGATGCCCGGTTTCTTCCAGGTGATCCACCGCATGATGCCCACCGGCGCCATCGGCGAGCTGCTGCAGCGGATCGTCTACTTCGACGGCCACGGCGTGGGCCCCTGGATCCTGCTGCTGGCCACCTGGCTGCTGCTGGGCGCGGGGCTGCTGTGGCTGGGCTCCCTCCGCTCCCCGCACCCGGGTGAGGACCGCGGCGTGATCGCGGACCAGGTGGACCACGCCCGCAAGCACCCCGACGAGCCCCTTCTCACGGCTTACGACTCCGACGACTCCGATGACGACGACGCCGCCGCGCGCCCCGCGCGCGCACGGCACCGGGCCCAGGAAGTGACGCACGCATGAACGATCAGAACCCGACCCCCGGCCAGGACCGTGGGGACGCCGCGGTGAGTGCGGCGGGCTCCACGGTGGTCCCCGAGTCCGAGCGCCCGCTCGAGGACGGCTTCATGGGCCGGATGGCGCAGATGCCTCCCGCCTCGGCCATCGGTGCTATGCAGAATCCCACGGCCCCGCCGCGCCGCACGGTGGACGCGAAGCTCACGCAGAAGCGCATGGTCACGGTGGGCATGCTGCTGCCGCTGTTCATGATGTTCGTGATGCCCATGCTCATGGTGGGCACCACCGTGGATGTGACCCCCCGTGACATGCAGGTGGCCGTGATCGGCACCGGCGCGCAGACTGCGGACCTCGCCCAGCAGCTCACGGACGGCTCCGCGGGGGACTTCGACGTGCACCGCGTGGACACCGTGGACGACGGCCGCCACGAGGTGCGCACGCACGACGCCCGCGCGGCCTACGACCCCGCCACCGGCACCCTCTACACCGCCGGGGCCAACGGCCGCCAGGTGAACGCCGCCGTGACGCAGCTGTTCACCCCGGTGGCGCAGAAGGCGCAGAAGCAGCTGCACACCGAGGACGTGGCCCCCGCGGCGGAGAACGACCCGAACGGCACCACCATCACCTACCTGGCCCTCGGGGCGATCCTGGGCGGGTTCATGACGGGCATCGTGAGCAGCCTCATGCCCGCCGGCACCAAGCTGCGCATCGCGCTGTGGTTCCTCATGCCGGCCGTGGTGGCCACGGGCATGGTGGTCTACGGCTGGGCGGTGTTCGGGATCTTCAGCGGCAGCGCGTTCGTGCCGTGGTGCATGCTCTACATGCTGTGCCTGTCCTGCGTGACCGTGACCACCGGGCTCATGCTCGTGTTTGGTCCCGTGGCCATGCCGGTGTGCATCTTCCTCATGCCGCTGCTCGGTCTCGGCGCCTCGGGGCTGACGACGCCGCTCGACATGGTCGGCGGTTTCTACGGCTGGGTGCACGGCTGGCTGTACTCGCCCCAGGGCGTGGCGGCCATCCGGGACGCCATCTACTTCCAGGACGTGTCCCTCGCGGCGCCGGTGTGGATCATGATCGCGTGGATCGCGGGCGGGATCGCCCTGGCCGTGTTCGGCACCCTGCGCCAGAAGCGCCGCCACCTGTTCGCCGTGCTGAGCGAACGGGAAGAGGCCAACACCGCGGCGGCCGCGGCGGCGGCGTCGGTCTAGGAGATCGGTTTAGGAGACGGGGGTGGGCCGGGCGCAACAGTTCCGGCCACCACTGCGTCACGCCGTGGCAGGGGCGCCCCTCAGTCGAGAGGGGCCTCCCGCTTGGCTTGTGAACGCAGAGCCCCGCCCCGGTTGTGCCGCATGGTGAGAATGAGTGACGGCATCATGAACGCGACCACCGCGGCGGAGGCCCATGCGCCCACCTCCTGGAATCCCCGGATCGCGCCCCACATGAGCAGACTAAGACTGGCCGCCAGCATGAGATAGAAAACTGCGGGGCGTCGAGGACTGTGCGGCGCGCGCCCGAAGATCATCGGCAGTCGGGAGTTCTGGTTGGCCGCTGCCACCATGCGCATGGCGCAGAAGCTGAGCAGCGCACCCAGAGCGATGACGATGAGCCACACCATTGCCGAAACCGCCTCACGTTGCCGAAATTGGTGGTCGTCGTGCAGGGCCCACGACTGTACCCGTCGGCTGCGGGTCCACCCGTCAGGCGCGTCAGGGCGGTGAATGTCGGCGCCGGTGCTCGGCACCTGGTCAAAGACGTCTGCGCGCAGTCCTAGAGGTGAGCCGGGGGACGAGGCGGCAGGGCGGCGTCGTCATGCGGGAAAGTCAGGCCGCGGCGACCGGGGCGGCTGCGAGGACGGGTTCCGCGACCGAGTAGTCCAGGGTGGTGCGGGCGAACGAGGCGCCTAGGATGGCCTCCAGGCCGGGAATGAGCTCGGTGGTGATCTCGTCCTTGATGCGCTGGTTCTCCATGCTGGGGGTGAAGGCCAGGGTGACGGTGAGGTGAAGGTCGTCGAGGCCGCCCGTGATGGCAAAGTCCGCCGAGGCCACGGAGGGGTACACCTGCACACCGAGGGTGGCGGCGCGGGCCACGGAGGGCAGAGACACGCCCTCGAACGGGGTGTTCCGGGCAGATCCGAGATCGGTGACGGGCACCACCGTGGTGTCCGGTGCCGGGTCCTGTGCGAGCAGCATTGCGAGCCCTCCGCTCTTCCTGAAAGCAGCCTTGGGGGAGCGGCGACAGGTTGATGGTCCAACTAACTGTTAGCTAATCTACTGGACCTATGCAGACGACATGTGCACCAGCCGCGAATCGCGCCGAGAACGACGCTGTATGACGTCCGAACCCGCCGTCCCGCGGCACTTCTGGTACGACGACTCGACCGAATCCGCGAGCGGCGTGGACGTCCTGAACCTGCTGCGCCGCTACCGGGAGGCCGAGACGACCATGCGCTCGCGCGTGCGCGCGGACATGGACATGGGCGAGAAGGACATCCTGGCGCTGCGGCATCTGATCTCGGCGGACAAGGCGGGCACGGCTCTGCGCCAGAAGGACGTGGCCGCGATGCTCGGCATCACCAACGCCTCCACGAGCGCCCTGGTGGACCGCCTGGTCCGCGATGGCTACGCGGAGCGCATCCCCCACCCGGACGACCGCCGGTCCGTGGCGGTGGTCCCCACCGAGCACGGCAAGGAAGAGGTCCGCACCACCCTGCGGGACATGCACGGGCGGATGATGGCGGTGGTCAACGACATGTCCGCTGCGGAGCGGGACGTGGTGGCGGCCTTCCTGCGGAGGATGATCGAGGGCGTCACGCAGCCGCCGGCTTCCTGACGCGCCGGATGCGGGGCTTTGTTAGTCTCCCCATCATGTCGGTCGCGGAGCTCTCGGTCAGCCACCAGAACTACCTGAGGGCCATCTGGAACCTGGGGGAGTGGTCCGCGGACCCCGTCACCACCTCCGCCGTGGCCCAGAAGGTGGGGCTGCGCGCCTCCACCGTTTCGGATGCGCTCAAGAAGCTCACGGAGCACGGCCTGGTGGCCCACACCCCGTACGGCGCCATCGAGCTCACCGAGCAGGGCCGGGCGCTCGCCGTAGAGATGGTGCGCCGCCACCGGCTGATCGAGACCTTCCTGGTGGAGATGCTCGGCTACCGCTGGGACCAGGTCCACGACGAGGCGGAGCACCTGGAGCACGCCGCCTCCGACTTCATGATCGACCGCCTGGACGATCTCCTGGGGCACCCCTCCCGCGACCCGCACGGTGATCCGATCCCCGCCAAGGACGGCACCATCACCTCTCCCGACGCCGTCTCCCTCACCACCGTCCCGGACGGTTCCCGCGTGCGCGTGGAACGGATCTCGGACCGGGACTCGGGACTGCTCCGCTTCTTCGCCGAGCAGGGCATCGGCGTGGGGGTCCCCCTGGACATCCGCTCCGGCGGCCCCTACTCGGGTTCGGTCCAGGCTGTGCTGGACGACGGCGCTCGCAACGTCCCCCTCGGACAGACCGCCACCGACGCGGTCTGGGTCTCGCTTGGCGAGGTCAGTTCCTGACAGGACCGGGGCCTTCGGGGCGAGCCCGGCAAGCGAAACGACGGTGAGAGGGGCGCGGGGGCGGAGACTTTCTGTCCCGCGGCCCCCGGGCGCCACTCGGCGTCAGCCCCCTCCCGGGTCAGAGGATGCAGAACTCGTTGCCCTCGGGGTCCGCCATGACGGCCCAGCCCAGGTCGTGGCGGCGGTCGTCGACCATGACCGCTCCCAGGCGGAGCGCCCGCGTGATCTCCTCCTCCTGGGGGGCTCCCTGGGGAACGAGGTCCATGTGGGCCCGGTTCTTGACCTTCTTGGCGTCCGGGACCCTGAAGAAGAGCACGATGTAGCCGTCGGGGGTCACCAGGTAGCACTCGTCGGAGCCCGGGTGGTAGCAGTCGGGTTCGTGGATCGCCCAGTTCGTGAGCTCGCGCCAGAACTCCGCGACGGTGTGCGGGTCGATGGCGTCCCAGGTGGTGTGCGACAGGCGAAGCGACATGAGGGGTCTCTTTTCTCGAGCGGTCGACTGCAGGGTGTCTCTCACGGGTGAAACGTATGTTGCTTGTGAGAGTCAAACCCGGATCCCCCTCACATGCAAGACTTGACGTGTCTGTGAGGAGGGTGCATGACGGAGTTCAGCCACATTTCGGGCGACCGGATGCTCGACCTGGTCAACACCGTGGAGTGGCGGCTCGGCGGCCCCGCGCGGGAGGAGGATCTGACCTCCTACGACCGCGTGCTCACGTGGTGCCGGGAGTCCGGGCTGCTCGACGCGACTGAGCAGGAACAGCTCCAGGCTCTTGCCGGAGAGGATCCGCGCACCGCCGCCGCTGAACTGGGTCGGGTTGTCGCGCTGCGCGAGCGGGTCTACGAGGCACTGTTCCACGGTGACGAGCACGCGTCGGAGGCCATTGCCACCGCCTACCGGACCACCCTGGGCCACTCCCGCCTGTCCCGCCGCGGCGCGGGCTGGTGCTGGTCCGACAACGAGCTCACGCTGGCGACCGCCCGCCATCGCATCACCCGCGGCCTGGTAGAACTCATGAACCGGGGCGACCTCGACCGGCTCCACCAGTGCGAGGACGCCACCTGCGGGTGGGTCTACCTCGACACGTCCCCCCGGCGGAACCGGCGCTGGTGCGTCACGAGCGACTGCGGGGACCGGAACCGCTCCCGTGCCTACTACGCGCGGCAGCAGGAACGGAAGCGTGCCGCACAGGCCAGGGACCGGAACTCATAGCGCTGCCGCCCGGGCAGCCTTGGCCCGGCGGGGATCGACGCCTGCCCGACGCGCGCACGCAGGTCCCGTGTGGCGCGGGCAGGGTGCGGGACGCTGCCGGACCCGGCCCGGGCGCGGAGGTGCCCTACCCCGCCACCGCCCGCCGGCGACGTCGGGCCGCCAGTCTGCTGCCCAGCACCCCGTGCGCGGGGCTGAGCAAGTACGCGAGCGCGAAGGCCGCCGCGTGGACGAGCACCACCAGCCCGCCGGGGGAGGCGTTGAGCCAGTAGCTGAGGTAGATGCCCAGCACCGCGGACGCCGCCGAGACGCATGGCGCGATCACGAGCATCGCCCCGAACCGCTCGGTGAGCAGGTGCGCGGTGGCGCCCGGGATGATGAGCATGGCCACCACGAGCACCACCCCCACCACCTGCAGGGCGGCCACGGAGGTCACCGCGAGCAGCCCCAGCAGCAGCCCGCCCAGGAACCGGGGGGAGAGCCCGATGGCGTGCGCGTGCTGGGGGTCGAACGCGTAGAGGGTGAGGTCCCGCCGCTTGAGCACCATCACCGTCAGCGCCACCACCGCCAGCGCGCAGATCTGCAGCTGCTCCGCGGCGGAGATGCCCAGCACGTTGCCGACAATGATGTGGGTCAGGTTCGTCTGGCTGGGGGTGACCGAGATGAGGACCAGGCCCAGCGCGAACAGGGACGTGAACACGATTCCGATGGACGCGTCCTCCTTGACCCTGCTGGTCCCGCGCAGCCCGCCGATCAGCACCACGGCCAGCACGCCCGCGGCCAGCGCCCCCACGGTGAACGGGATGCCCAGGATGTAGGCGAGCACCACGCCGGGCAGCACCGCGTGGGACACGGCGTCCCCCATGAGCGACCACCCCACGAGCACCAGCCAGCACGAGAGCACCGCGCACACGGACGCCGCGGCCACGGTGGTGACCAGCGCACGCAGCATGAACTCGTACTCCAGCGGCTGGGTGAGCAGCTCCAGAGCGCTCATGCGCGGCCTCCTCGGTGCCTGGTGGGCGCGGCGGGTCCCGTCACGGCGGTGGACCCGTTGCGCGGGGGCACGATGCCGCCAGGGCCCGTAGCGTCCCCCGCGGCAGGGCCCGGTGGCGAACCCTCGTGAACCGCGCCCGCGGCGAGCGGCGCGCGGTCGGCGGGAGCGGCGTCGTCGTCCCCCGAGGACCGCGTGGACGAGGCGCCGGAGAGCACGTCCAGGCCGAACGCGCGCACCAGGTGCTCGGGCGCGAGACCCTCCGCGACCGGCCCGTGGAAGAGCACGTGACGGCGCAGCAGCACCACGCTCTGCGCGAGCTGCGGCAGCGCGTGCAGGTCGTGGGTGGCCACCACCACCGCGCAGCCCTGGGCGGCGAGCTCGTGCAGCAGCCGCACGATGGTCGCCTCGCTGCGCTTGTCCACGCCCGCGAACGGCTCGTCCAGCAGCATGATCCGCGCGCCCTGGGCGATCGCGCGCGCCACGAACACGCGCTTGCGCTGCCCGCCGGACAGCCGCCCGATCTGCCGCCCCGCGAGCTCCGTGAGCTCCACCCGCTCCAGCGCGTCCGCCACGGCGGCCCGGTCCGCGGGACGCGCCCGCCGGGTGGGGCCCATGTGCCCGTAGCGCCCGGTCATGACCACGTCCCGCACGGACAGCGGGAACGCCCAGTCCACGTCCTCGCTCTGCGGCACGTACCCCACCACGCCCTGCTTCCGCGCGGCGCGCGGCTCCATCCCGTCGAGCAGCACCTCGCCGGCCTCGAGCCGCACGGTGCCCATGAGCGCCTTGAACAGCGTGGACTTCCCGGAGCCGTTCATGCCCACCAGCCCGGTGACCTGCCCGGGGGCGATCTCCAGGTCCACACCGTCCAGGGCGCGCACACTGCCGTAGTCCACGACGACGCCGCGCGCCCGGATCGCGGACGTCACCGCGTCTCCCCGGAGAGGCCGCGGGCAATGGTGTCCGCGTCGTGGCGCAGCAGGTCCAGGTAGGTGGGGACGGGGCCGTCCTTCTCCGAGAGGGAGTCCACGTAGAGGGTGCCGCCGTGGCGGGCGCCGGTGGCCTCCGCGACCTGCTTCATGGGCTTGTCGGAGACGGTGGACTCGCAGAACACCGCGGGCACCTTGTGCCGGTCCACGAACTCGATGGCGGAGCTGACCTGCTGCGGGGTGGCCTCCTGCTCCGCGTTGACGGGCCAGATGTACTTCTCGGTGAGCCCGGTGTCCCGCGCCAGGTAGGAGAACGCGCCCTCGCACGTGACCAGCGCGCGCTCGTTGCGCGGCAGGGCCTCCAGCTTCCGGGTCAGCTCCGTGCCGATCGAGCGAATCCGCTCCTTGTACTTCTCCCCGTTGTCCCGGAACTGCTGGGCGTGTTCGGCGTCCAGCTCGCTGAGTGCGGCGACGATGTTGTCCACGTAGCGCTCCCCGTTGCGCGGACTCATCCACGCGTGGGGGTTGGGGGTTCCGGGGGTGTCCGCGACGTCGAGGGGCTCCACGCCCTCGGAGACCACCCTGTGGGCCACGTTGGCGGACGAGGTGAACTGCTCGAGCCACTGCTCCAGGTGCAGGCCGTTGTCCAGCACCAGGTCCGCTCGGGACGCCGTTGTGACGTCCTGCGGGGTGGGCTCGTAGTCGTGGATCTCCGCGCCCGGCTTGGTGATGGACTCCACGGTCACGTGCTCCCCGGCCACTGCCGCGGTCATGTCCTGCAGCACGGTGAACGTGGTCAGCACGGTGGGCTTCTCGGAGCTCCCGCCGCCGGGCCCGGCCCCCGCGCAGCCGCTCAGCACCAGCACACCCGCGGTGGCCGCAGCGGCGGCCCTCCATCCCTGTCGATCTCGCACCCGGACGCCCTCCTCGTTCCTGTGAATTCTAAAGTTCGGTGTACCGAACTTTAGACCGGGGCGAGGGTCCGGGCAAGGAACGACGCCGCTCTACCTCCCGGCGTGCATGACGGCCCCGGGGGTGGGCTGGGCGTCGAAGCGCACGCCCCGCGGGTCCGGGGGCAGGGCGGCCAGGATCAGCAGGGCGATGCCTCCCAGCCCGGGAACGAGGATGAGCAGGAACCACAGCCCGGAGAGGTTGCAGTCGTGCAGGCGCCGCACGGACAGGGCGACGGTGAAGACGACCAGCAGGACCACCGCGAGCAGCAGCACCAGGGAGAGCACCAGCAGCACGATGGCGAGCCCGCCGTCCACATCCGGCCAGGCCAGGTAACCGCGGTCCTCCGCGAGCGTGTAGGCCCCCGAGAAGAGGAAGGTGAACAGGGCGATCCACCAGTACTCGGAGCGTGAGGCCCGCCCGGAGAACGTGGTGCCCTTGCGGACGAAGTTCTTGACGGCCCGCCACGGACCCACGGGTTCGCCGGGCTGGGTGTCGTAGTACACGGGCTGGTACGGCAGGGTCATGGGTGGCGTCCTCCTGGGGCTCTCGCGGGGCCGTTCGGTCTGCCGGTCGGCCCGCAACGAACCCGACCGGCGCACGGTGAACCATCCACCGTACCGAGGTGCCACCCAGGCCACATCGGCCGAACGGCCAGAGTTCCGTGCAGCGTGAGCCGACCGCTCGTTCGTGAGATTCTGGGGGCATGGCTTCCAAGATCGAGGACTATGCCCTGCTGTCCAACATGCGCAGCGGGCCGCTGGTCTCCCGCTACGGGTCGGTGGACTGGTGGTGCGTGCCCCGCTTCGACTCGCCCGCGCTGTTCGGCGCCCTGCTGGGCACCCCGGACCACGGCCGCTGGCTGCTCGCGCCCTACTGCGCGGTGGACGACGACGCCGCGGTGGACATGTCCCTGCCCGGCGTCGTGGCGGTGGAGCGCTTCTACGCGGAGAACACGTTCGTGCTGCACACGGTGTGGTCCACGGACACCGGCACGGTGCGCGTTACGGACTTCATGCCGCTCAACGCCCGCACCGAGCTGATCCGCCGGGTGGAGGGCCTCACGGGTGAGGTGGAGATGTTCCAGGACATCCGGCTGCGCTTCAACTACGGCTCGTCCGTGCCGTGGCTGAGCCGCTTCGACGTCCTGGAGGACGAGTCGGAGGACGCCGAGGCCGAGTCCGTGCTGGTGGGGATGGCCGGACCGGACTCCGTGGTCTTCCACGGCGACCCGCTGCCGGAGGCGGATCCGGACAGGACCAAGCGCCGCCACGCGGGCTCCTTCACGGTGGCGGCCGGACAGACCCGGGACTTCACTCTCACGTGGTTCCCGTCCCACGGCGTGCCCCCGGAGGCGGTGGACGTGAACGAGACGCTGACGGCCACCGTGAACCTGTGGCAGGAGTGGACCGAGCGCTACGAGCCCTACGACCCCCTCACGGATCCCGCCGCCATGAACCACACGGACCCGGACGAGCAGCCCCCCGCGCTGCACGCCTCCGGCGCGGACGCCGAGGACCTGGACACCTCCGAGCGCCTCTCCGCGCGGGACGTGGGCCGCCACGGGGACCGCCCCCACCAGGAGGGCACCTCCCTGGGCGGTTTCCGGCTCACCGCCACGGACGACGAGCCCGAGGAGCTGATCCGGCGCAGCCTGCTGGTGGTGCGCGGGCTCATGCACCAGGCCACGGGCGGACTCATCGGTGCCCCCACCACGTCCCTTCCGGAGGTCGTGGGCGCGGACCGCAACTGGGACCACCGGCTCGCGTGGCCCCGGGACGCGGCGTCGGCACTGGAGGTCATGCTGGACCACGGTCACGACCGCGAGGCCGCCCAGCTGCGCAACTGGCTGCTGCGTGCGGTGGCCGGGGACGTGAACAACCCCTCCAACATCTACACCCTGGACGGCTCCCCCCAGATCCGCGAGCGGCTGGTGGACCTGCCGGGCTACGAGCGCTCGCGCCCCGTCCGTGACGGCAACTCCTCCGGCAGCCACTACCAGTCGGACGTGGCAGGGCACGTGCTGCGGGTCTTCGAGATGCTGCGCCGGCGCGGCGTGCAGGAGGACCACCTCTCGTGGCCGCTGCAGCAGGCGCTGCTGCGCGCCGTGGTGGCCAACTACGAGGAGAAGGACCAGGGCATCTGGGAGATGCGCGGCGAGCCGCAGTACTACACGCACTCCCGCGTGATGATGTGGGCCGCCATGCAGGCGGGTGTGGATGCGGTGCGCATCCACGGTCTGCCCGGTGACGTGGAGACCTGGGAGGAGCACCGGGACCAGCTCGCGCACGAGGTCTGGACCAGCGGCTACGACCCCCAGGTGGGCTCGTTCGTGCAGTACTACGGCTCCACGGACGTGGACGCCTCCCTGCTGCAGCTGCCCATGGTGGGCTTCGTGGCCTACGACGACGAGCGCATGCTCGGCACCGTGGAGCGCATCCGCAGGGAGCTCACGGACCGCTCCGGCCTGCTGCACCGCTACCGCAACCTGCCGCAGCTCACGGACCTGGACGACGTCGAGGCGTTCGCGTCCTCGATCGGCCAGGACGGCTTCGCGGGCCAGTCCGCGCCGTCCGTCTCCGCCACGCTGCAGCTGGCCGAGCAGCTCGCGCTGTGCGGGCACACCCAGGAGGCGGTGCGGCTCACGGACGTGGCGCTGGGCACCGCCAACGAGCTGGGCCTGCTGCCCTCCACGTACTCGCCCACCCACCGCCGCGCCACGGGCAACTTCCCGCAGGTGGAGGCGCACCTGCGCCTGATCCGCGTGCTGGACATCCTGAAGGCGGAGACCGCCCCGGACGCCTCCTGACGCACGGGGGCACGACGCCGCGCCGGCCGTGTTCTGCGTTCGGCACCCGGGTGCCGGGCGCGTGGGAGGTGGCCGTGCGGCGTCGTCGTGACCCCGAGGTGCCCGGAGTGCTGTTGCCGCGCGTCATGTGCAGGCGTCGCACAGCCTGCGATTACTTGCCTCCCGGAGGCGCACGGTAGCGTGAGCGCACCAGCTACGCCGGGCCCGGTGTGACTCGGCTGGTGGCCGAGGGAGTGCCTCGGCACCCTTGCCGGGCCGAGACTTTGGGAGGCGCTGCAATGGCACGCACCGTCAATACCGGAACCGATCCCCACGCCCTCGCCGATCCCGCCGTGGACCTCGTGCGCACCTGGCTGCAGCGGGCGCAGGAGAACCAGCGCAACAACAAGCAGAAGAACCCCGCGGAGGACCGTCTGGCCGCCGTGCTCCAGGACCCGAACGGGCTGGAGTTCACGGTGGGCTTCGTGGACCGCGTGATCCGCACGGAGGACACGAAGGCTGCGGCAAAGGCGCTGCAGGACATCACCAAGCTGACCCCGCAGTCCATGTCCGTGGCGGACCGCGCGCAGATCCAGGCGGGCACAGTGCTCTCCGGCGCGCTGCCCTCCGTGGTGGTCCCCGCGGCCCGCACCCGGCTGCGCCAGATGGTGGGCCACATGGTCGTGGACGCCCGCCCCGGGCCGTTCGGCAAGTCCGTGAAGAACATCAAGCAGCAGGGCCACCGGCTCAACATCAACCTCCTGGGCGAGGAGGTGCTGGGCGAGGACGAGGCCAAGAAGCACCTCGCGGACGCCGAGGGCCTGCTGCGCCGCGAGGACGTGGACTACGTCTCCCTGAAGGTCTCCTCCGTGGTGCCGCAGCTGTCCCACTGGGGCTTCGAGCGCACCGCCGAGCGCGTGGTGGAGCGGCTGCTGCCGCTGTACGAGACCGCGGCCACCAAGGGCACCGGGAAGATGTTCATCAACCTGGACATGGAGGTCTACTCGGACCTGGAGCTGACCATCGAGGTGTTCAAGCGGCTGCTCGACAAGCCGCAGCTGAAGAACCTCGAGGCCGGCATCGTGGTCCAGGCCTACCTCCCGGACGCACTCAGCGCCGTGGAGCGGCTCTCCGAGTGGTCCGCGCAGCGCGTGGCGGACGGCGGCGCCCAGATCAAGGTGCGCCTGGTCAAGGGTGCCAACCTGGCCATGGAGAACGTGGACGCCGAGATGCACGGCTGGCCCCTGGCCACCATGGAGTCCAAGCAGGCCACGGACACCAACTACAAGCGCGTGCTGGCGTGGCTGTTCCACCCCGAGCGCATGACGGGCATGCGCCTGGGTGTGGCCGGGCACAACCTGTTCGACATCGCCTTCGCGCACCTGCTCGCGGACCAGCGCGGCGTGACCGACCGCATCGAGTTCGAGATGCTGCAGGGCATGGCCACCGCGCAGAGCGAGGCCGTGGCCACGGACGTGGGCCAGCTGCTGCTCTACGTGCCGGCCGTGAAGCCCGCGGAGTTCGACGTCGCCGTGTCCTACCTGGTCCGCCGGCTCGAGGAGAACTCCGCGAACGAGAACTTCATGTCCGGGATCTTCGACCTGGGCCCGGACAACTGGGTGTTCCAGCGCGAGGAGGGCCGCTTCCGGGCAGCCCTCGCGGACCTGGAGGAGGACCCCCAGGTGCCCTCGCCGCGTCGTGTGCAGGACCGCAGCGCGGAGACCGTGGGCGCGGAGCCCACCATCCCGCTGGACGAGCCGTTCCGCAACGAGCCGGACACGGACGTCTCCGTGCCCGCCAACCAGCGCTGGGCGGAGACCCTGGCCGAGAAGATCGGCAGCAGCGAGTGGTACGCCTCCGTGGCCGTGCCCGAGCTGCTGAAGGACATGGACCAGGACTCGGACGAGGCCGTGCAGGCCGTGAACGACGTGGTGGCCACCGCCAAGAGCGCCGGCAAGCGCTGGGCGGACACCCCCGCCCGTGAGCGCGCCGAGATCCTCAACCGCGCCGCGGACATCCTCGCCGCACGCCGAGGCCACCTCATGGCCGTGGCCGGTGCGGAGACCGGCAAGGTGCTGGAGCAGGCGGACCCCGAGGTCTCCGAGGCCGTGGACTTCTGCCGCTACTACGCCCGCCGTGCGCTGGAGCTGGAGTTCGTGGACGGCGGCGACTTCGTGCCGCACGCCGTGACCGTGGTGACCCCGCCGTGGAACTTCCCGCTGGCCATCCCCACGGGCACCACCGTGGCACCCCTGGCCACCGGTTCGGCCGTGATCCACAAGCCGTCCCCCGAGTCCCGCCGCTGCTCCACCGCGGTGTGCGAGGCGCTGTGGGAGGCCGGTGTGCCGCGCGACGTGCTGCAGCTCGTGGACGCCGTGGAGGGTGAGGCCGGCAAGACGCTGATCTCCCACCCGGACGTGGAGCGCGTGGTGCTCACCGGCGCCTACGAGACCGCGCAGCTGTTCGCGTCGTGGGATCCGGAGCGCCCGCTCACGGCGGAGACCTCCGGCAAGAACTCCCTGGTGATCACCCCCAGCGCGGACCGGGACCAGGCGGTGTGGGACCTCGTCTCCAGCGCCTTCGGCCACGCGGGGCAGAAGTGCTCCGCGGCGTCCCTGGGCATCCTGGTGGGTTCCGTGGCCACGTCCGAGCGGTTCCGCCGCCAGCTCGTGGACGCCGCCTCCTCCATGGTGGTGGACTGGCCGGTGAACCTGCAGGCCACCGTGGGCCCCACCGTGGAGCAGCCCTCGGAGAAGCTCCTGCGCGGGCTCACCCAGCTGGAGCCCGGTGAGGAGTGGCTCATCGAGCCCAAGCAGCTGGACGACTCCGGCCGGCTGTGGCGCCCCGGGATCCGCACGGGTGTGAAGCCCGGATCCTTCTTCCACCTCACCGAGTGCTTCGGCCCCGTCCTGGGGCTCATGTCCGCGGACAGCCTCGAGCAGGCCGTGGAGCTGCAGAACGCCACGGACTACGGGCTCACCGCGGGCATCCACTCCCTGGACGCGGACGAGATCCTGCGCTGGGTGGACTCCGTGCAGGCCGGCAACCTCTACGTGAACCGTGGGATCACGGGTGCGATCGTGCAGCGCCAGCCGTTCGGCGGCTGGAAGCGCTCCTCCGTGGGCCTCGGCGCCAAGGCTGGCGGGCCCAACTACCTGGCGTCGCTGGGCCGCTGGAAGCGCGCCGGGTTCTCGTCCTCCAGCACGGACCGCGGTGCGGCCGGTGCGTGGGTCCTGGACCCGCGCGTGCACCGCGCGCTGGACGCCGTGACCCCGCTGATCTCGGACGAGGACCTCGTGTGGCTGCGCCGCGCCGCGCAGTCGGACCAGTCCGAGTGGCAGCGCGAGTTCGGCCAGGTCAAGGACCCCACCGCCCTGCGCAGCGAGGCCAACCTGTTCCGCTACCGCCCCCGCACCGTGGTGGTGCGCGCCCAGGAGGGTGCGTCCCTCACGGACATCCTGCGCGTGGGCCTCGCCGCCGTGCGCTCCGGTTCGCAGGTGATCCTCAGCGCCGCCACCGAGGTGCCGGAGGCCGTCAACGGGCTCTTCGCCACGGTGCTGAACCCGGCGTCCGACGCCGAGTTCGCGCACGCCCTGGGCACCGGTTCCCTGGGTCCGCTGGGTCAGCTCTCGGACCTGCGCGCACTGGACGACGACGCCCTGGACGTCCGCCACGGCGCCCGCGTCCGCGTGATCTCCCCGTGGGACGGCTCCGAGGAGGACCTCAAGGACCTCTACGCGGTGCGCGCCGAGCACCCGGACATCGCCCTGATCACCGAGGACGTGGTGGGCACCGGGCGCGTGGAGATGATGTACATGCTGGCGGAGCAGGCCGTGTCCATCACCATGCACCGCTTCGGCAACCACAGCCAGTCCATGCAGCGCGTGGTGGACGAGCTGGTGCGGTGACCCGGCGGCGTCGTGCCTGACGCCTGACCGACCACGAGCCGCGCTCCCGGAAGACCGGGGGCGCGGCTCGTACCGTGTCCGGGTGCGGTCGGGCGGTGCGATCCCGCGACGCACGGACCGCTCCGCGGGTCTCAGGCCCGGTGGGAGTCCTTTCGCTGCTGACCGCGACGAATGCCGCCGGACACCACCAGGAGTACCGCCACCACCAGCAGTGGCCAGCCGATGAGGCCGCGCCAGGCCAGGTCGGTGAAGGTGATCAGAGCCGCCGCGGCGACGGCCAGGAGCACGCCGAGGACGAGGAGCCAGGGGGTTCGGGATGAAGTAGTGGTAGCCATCCCACCACGGTAGGAGCGCGGTGGGGGGGCGGGACAATGGCCGTTCGGCCACTCTTTGCGAGGATGTCACCATGGATCCATGACGGGATTTCATCATGTCGAAGTGTGGGTCGCTGATCTGGCTCAGGCGCGGTCCGAGTGGGGTTGGCTCCTCGAGCAACTTGGGTTCAGCCAGTCGGACGAGTGGGTTGAGGGCGAGTCCTGGTCAGCAGGGGGCGCTTATCTCACGCTGACCACCTCGCCAAACCTTTCCGGTGCTGTTCACGACCGGCGAGCCCCGGGCGTGAACCATCTCGCATTCATCGCGGGCCCCTCTGAACGCGTGGATGAAATCATGAGAGTTGCCCCCGAGCACGGCTGGTGGCCCCTGTACCAGGAGCGCTATCCCCATGCCGGCGGTCCTGAGCACTACGCTGGCTGGCTGGAGAATTCCGCAGGATTCAAAGCGGAACTAGTGGCTGCGGGGGCTTGATCGCGTCCTGGTCCCATACAGAGAGCACTACACGCCGGATGTGGTGTAGACGACTTCCTCCACATCTCGCCCATCTGTGCTCAAAGAGCGGGCAGTGAGCGTCATACCCACCCGCTCACACAGGAGGCGGGAGGCTCGGTTGTCAGCGTCAGTTCGCGCACTGACCTGGCTAAAGCCCCACGTGCCAAGGGCTGCGGAGAGAACACCGGCGACAGCTTCGGAGGCCAGGCCTTTTCCCGTATAAGCAGGGTTGAACACGTACCCGATTTCGGCGGTGTGCTCCGCGTCGGTCCACGTCAGTCCTACCTCGCCTACGACCTCCCGGGTGGCGCGGAGCTCGGCCAGGAGCACCAATTCGTCGCCGGGTCCATTCAGCTGTGCACCGGCATAGGTATCAAGTTCCTCGTCAGTTTTCTGGCGGGTCCACGTGCCTGCGCTCAAGTAGCGGGCGACATCTGCTCGGGACCGGTATGCAAAGACCGCATCGACATCAGCGGGGCGGGGTCGGCGAAGTAGGAGGCGAGGGGTCTCAATCATGTCCGCATGCTAGTCCGTGGGGAGAAAGCCGAAACACCATTTAAATATTTTTCATGCATCACTGCCCCCACCAGCAGCGTTGCAAACGTACAAGTTGTACGCTTTCGGTATGATCTCCGTGACGCTTTCCCAGTTCCGCAACCAGCAGAGTGATTACATTGCGACCGCGCAGCGCGAGCCTTTGGAGATCACTTCGCTGGGCGCGGGACGACGCGCCGTGGTGGTCTCGCCCGAGTTCTACGACCGTGCGGTGACGGCCCTTGAGGATGTGGCCGATGTCCGGGCCGCGGCATCTGCGCGCACGGAGCAGGAGTCGCGAGTTTCCCACGTGGCCCTGCGGAGAGAACTTGGCATCTGAGACCCTCGAGGCCCTGCCCGCCGGATAGAAGGGCACTGGCATAAGCAGGTGTCGGGGAGCATATTCAACGGGGCAACTGGGGAAGAAGTTCACTGACGAACTGCTCGTAGCCAGAATCGCTTGCGCGTGAGCCGCACAGGGCCGCCGGAGGTCTCTCGGTGGAGCGCCAGAAGTCGGTCTGCGTAGCGGTCCACTGTGAAGTCATCCGGCGTCTCCCACGGCACCAGCTGCAGGTACGCCACGAGCGCGGCGACGTCTCGGAACTCGTAGGCACCCACGTGCTCATCTCCCTCGGCTACGTGGAACCCAGCAGTCTCGAGATCCCTCCGCATGGTTGTGATGTTGACATGCGGCAACTCGTCATGGTCCCCGAGCCATGCCTTCAGCTCATGGGCCTCGTCGCCACCAACTTGTTGGGTGATGAACTGTCCTTTCTTGACCAGGACGCGTGCGAGCTCCTGAGGGGAGAACGACTCGTGCCGGTTGAGAACAAGGTCAAATCGATTGTCCGAAAAGGGCATTTCGACCGAGTCGACATCTTTGTCCGGTGCTTTGTACTCGAAGACCTCCACGGCCAGAGGCGAAAGTGCCTCTCGGGCGACTGCCAGGTTAGGGGGCCACCCCTCTGTCGCTATCGTGTCTGGTGGTAGTGCGTCCCTGAATGACCTCAAGAACTCGCCTCCGCCGGTCCCCATGTCGAGAACGCTTGTTGCAGCCGCCAACGCTGTCCGGTAAATCGCCGCAAGATCCCAAGGCTCGGGCGACTCCGTCATCCGATCAGCTAGATCGGAAAAATCCCACCCCTCTGGCTGCGCACGCTCCTCAGCGCGCCAAGACGCAATCAGTTGTTTCTCAGTCTCTTCCATCCTCCTAAGGTAGGTGATTTCCTTGCAGCGACTCTGACTCGGAATGATGTGACGAGCGCGGCCACTTCAGTAGCGTCCCTGGTCCAGCTCAGCGGGATGCGCCACAGTCCCAGTGTCTAAAGCGTGTGAGGTGCATTTCTGCCCGCAAAGTTGTGGAAATCCTTGGCAGAACCGCGCCTCACGCGTCGCCGCCCGCGTCCGCGACGTGCGCCCCTCACGCCCCCGTCAGCGCGTCCACGAACACCTTCTCGATGTCCTCCGGCGCCGTGGCGATGTGGGAGGACCCACCCGTGGTCTCCGCGATCCGCTTCAGGACGTCCTCGTTCGCGTCCTGGGAGATGCCCACCGTGATGATGCGCACCGGGTTCTCCGGGTCCTGCTCCTTCTCCAGCGTGGCGAGCAGCTCGTCCAGGCCCATGGATCCCGGGTCCTGGTTGATGCCGTCGGTCAGCACGATCACCGTGCGCAGGTGGTCCGGGGCGTCCTCGTGCAGCACCTGGCGGTAGGCGGCCAGCGTGGTGTCGTACAGCCCCGTGTAGCCCTTGGGCACGTAGGTCAACGACTGGGCCTCCTGCGCGAGCTGGTCCCGCTGGGTGGCGCCGTCCACCGGGGCGGACAGTTCCCGCACCGGGGTCAGGGAGCGGTAGTCCTTGTCCCCGTCCAGGTGGCGCGCGAACGTCCACAGCCCCAGCGCGTCGTGCTCCGGGAACAGTCCCACGGCCGTGGAGGCGGCGGCTTTCGTGAGGTCCATCCGGGTGGAGCCGTCCGGCAGCGCCGGGGTGCCCATGGAACCTGACGTGTCGATGGCCACGAGCGCGTGGAACGGCTCCGCGAGGTGCTTCCACTGCCCCAGGGCCTGCGTCAGGGCGGCGTCGTCCGCGGTGGGCGCCTCGGAGGCCGGACGGTCGCCCGGGGTGCTCGCCACGAGCGCCGTGTCCGCGTGCCGGCCGCGGTAGTCGTCCCACTCGCCGCGCGTGACCACGGTGGCCGCGGGGTGTTCCGCGCCCGCGGCGTAGGCGGGCGCGCTCGGGTCCGCAGGCGCCGGTGTGCTCGGGGCGGGGTCCGCCGCGACCTGGTCCAGGCGCTGCGCCGCGGTCTGGACGGGTGCGGCATCGCCCTCGGTGCGGGCGCGCCGCTTCATGGCCTGCTCCGTGTCCGCGCGGTCCGCCTGCCCGTCCTGCACCTCGCCCAGTGCGCGCGAGATCAGCTCACGCGTCCCGGCGTCCTCACCCGGTGTGCCGAGCTCCACGGCGGGGTCCTGCAGCACCGCGGCCCACGTCCCTGCCCCGGTCTCTGCGGGACCGACGACGACGGGCTCGCCCCCTTCCGCGCCCGCCGCCCCGGAGGCGCCGCTCGCCTCGGAACCACCGGCGGCGTCGTCGTCAGAGTCCAGGCGCGAGATGGAGAAGGCCGTGCTGAGGATCAGCACCAGCGCGGCCGCCACCGCGAGCCACAGCAGAGATCTGCCCTGCCCTCCCCGCTCTGCGCGGTGCGCGGCGCGGTGCTTGCCTGGCTCGGTCATGTCGATGTCCCCCCGTTCCGTGGGAGACCCCGGGAGGACCCCGTAGAACGGTCACCCCCGGCGCGCCCCCGCACGCGGCAGCCGTGTCAGGACCCCCGTGCCGGGGTGCTGCCACGCCCCGACGTCCCTTCTGGGAACCACCCTACGGTGTCACGGGTCACACGGCGTGGATCCCGGGTCAGCCGAGGCGGGAGAACGGCTCGGCGTACTCGTAGGGGCCCCGTGGGCCCCGGTACTCGTCCGGGGACACGACGCCGCCGTCCCCCAGCGGCACCGCCTGGAAGAACTCGCCCCGCTCGGGCTCCCCGGTGATCCCGAGCCGGGAGGCCGGGAGGAACCCGAAACGTGAGTAGAACCCTGGATCACCCAGCAGCACCAGGGCCGGTTGCCCGGCGCGGGTGGCGCGCTCGACCAGAGCGGTCATGAGCCGTGACCCGATGCCCTCGCCCTGCCGCGCGGGATCCACGGCCACGGGGCCCACACCCAGCACGGCCTCGCCCCCGCAGCGGCCCCACGTGGCCATCGCGAACCCCACGAGGTCCGCGCCGTCGTGGGCGGTCAGCGCGAAGCGGGGGTCGTGGGCGGGGGAGCCGCGCAACCAGCCCACGAGGGTGGCCTCACCCGGGGCGCCGTCCGCCTCCACGGGCGGGGCGCTGTGCTCGGCGTCCGTGAAGGCGCGGGCCACGAGGGCGCGGACGGCGGCGGAGCCCCGGGGGTCTTCGGGGCGGATGTCGATGCTCATGCGTTCATTGTCCCCGGTGCGGGATCCGCCGTCCGGCCTCGCGGCGCGCCAGGAACGGCGTGTTCACGGAAGCGGCCCCGAGGCCTCGGACGGGGGGCGGGCCTCGCTCGAACCTGACCGGCCGGCCCCGCGCCCACTCGGCCAGGACGTGGGCACTGACGGGCCCCCGGCGCAGAGCGTCTCGCCGTGGGGGCTGGGCGCAGCCGCCCAGGCGGGTCTCAGCCGAGCTCACCCCGCAGGTACGGTGCCGTGGCGCTGTCCGCGTGCGCGGCGACGTCGTCCGGGGTGCCCGCGGCGACCACCCGGCCGCCGTCCGCTCCCGCGCCGGGGCCCATGTCCACCACGTGGTCCGCCTGGGCGACCATGCGCATGTCCAGCTCGGCCATGACCACGGTGTTGCCCGCGTCCGCGAGCCCCTGCAGGTGGTTCATGAGGCGGTCGCTGTCCGCCGGGTGCAGCCCTGCGGTGGGCTCGTCCAGCACGTAGAGGGTGTCCCCGCGGGAGGCTCGCTGCAGCTCGGAGGCGAGCTTGACCCGCTGGGCCTCACCCCCCGAGAGCTCCGTGGCCGGCTGGCCCAGCCGCAGGTAGCCGAGCCCCACGTCCCGCAGCACGCCCAGGCTGTGGTGGATGGAGCCCTCGCCCTCGAAGAACGCGTGCGCCTGGTCCACGCTCATGCCCAGCACGTCCGCCACGGAGCGCTCCCGCCACAGCACCTCCAGGGTGCTCTCCTTGTACCGGGTGCCGTGGCAGTCCGGGCACGGGGCGTACACGCTGGGCAGGAACAGCAGCTCCACCATCACGCTGCCCTCGCCCTCGCACGTGGGGCAGCGCCCGCCCACCACGTTGAACGAGAACCGCCCGGCCTTGTACCCGCGCGTCCTGGCCTCGTCCGTGGCGGCGTAGAGCTTGCGGACGTCGTCGAACAGCCCCGTGTACGTGGCCACGTTGGAGCGCGGCGTGCGGCCGATCGGCTTCTGGTCGATCACGACGACGCGGCGCACGCCCTCCGGCACCGAGGTGACCTTCCCGCGGACGTCCTCGGCGGCGTCGTCGGCCGTCAGCAGGTCCGACTCCGGATCGCCCGTGATCTCCGGGGACTCGCCCGTGCGCTGGCCCAGGCGCTCGCGCACGAGGACCGGCAGGGCCTGGCTGACCAGGCTGGACTTGCCCGAGCCGGAGATGCCCGTGACGGCGGTGAGGCACCCGGCGGGGAAGCTCACGTCCAGGCCGCGCAGGTTGTTGCGGGTTACCCCGTCGAGGGCCAGCCAGCCCCGTGGCGTGCGCGGCTCGCGCGGGGCGGGAGCGGTGGCGTGCTCCGGGAAGAGGTAGCGGCGCGTGGCGGACTCGGGGACGTCCGTGAGGCCCCGGGGATCGCCGCTGTAGAGGACGCGTCCGCCGCGCTCGCCGGCGTCGGGGCCGATGTCCACGAGCCAGTCCGCCTCCTGGATCACCGTGAGGGAGTGCTCCACGATGAACAGGCTGTTGCCGCGGTCCTTGAGCCCGTGCAGGATCTCGATCAGCGCGTCCAGGTCGCGCGGGTGCAGACCGGCGGAGGGCTCGTCCAGGACGTACGCCACTCCGAAGAGCTTGGAGGAGAGCTGCGTGGCCAGGCGCAGCCGCTGCCGCTCGCCGCCGGAGAGGGTGGGCGTGGTGCGGTCCAGGGAGAGGTAGCCCAGGCCCAGGTCGATCATGGGCTGCAGCCGCGCCACGAGGTCCGCGGCCAGGCGCTGGGCGGCGGCACGCTTCTCCACGGAGAGGTTCGGGGTGCGCCGGACGTCCGGGGCGGCGTCGTGCGCCGCGCCTCCCTGCGCCACCCGGGCGGCGGTGGAGGCCTCGCGGCACTCGGCGTCCAGCACGTGGTCCGCCAGGTGCCCGGCCTCGCTCGGGGTCCAGCCCTCCGCGGCCACGGCGCGCGCGATGTCTGCGAGGCGCTCCAGGGGGAGGTGGGAGAACTCAGCGATGTCCAGGCCCTCGAACGTGACCGACAGCGCTTCCTTCTTGATCTTCTTGCCGTGGCACTCGGAGCACAGCTCGCTGGTGAGGTACTGGGCCGCGCGCTTCTTGGTGCTGGGGCTCTTGGCGTTGGCGAACGTGTCCAGCACGTAGCGCCGCGCGCCGATGAACGTGCCCTGGTAGGTGGGCTCCACACCCTCCTGCTGGGCCTTGCGCGTCTGGTTCGGGCTCAGCCCGCGGTACACGCCCACCGTGGGGCGCTCCTCGGTGTAGAGGATCCAGTCCCGGTCCTTTTGCGGCAGGTCCTTCCAGGGGGTGTCCACGTCGTAGCCCAGGGACACGAGGATGTCCCGCTGGTTCTGTCCGGCCCACGCCACGGGCCAGGAGGCCACGGCGCGCTCGCGGATGGTCAGGCTCGGGTCCGGGACCATGGTGTCCTCGGTGACCTCGTACACCCGCCCGATGCCGTGGCACGTGGGGCACGCGCCCTGCACGGTGTTCGCGGAGAAGTCCTCCGCGTAGAGCATGCCCTGCCCCGGCGGGTACCACCCGGCGCGCGAGTACAGCATCCGCACCAGGCTGGACAGCGTGGTCACGGTGGCCACGTCCGAGCGCGCCCCACCCCCGCCGCGCTGCTGCTGGAGGGCGACGGCGGGCGGCAGCCCCTCGATCACGTCCACGTCCGGGACACCCGCCTGGTCGATGAGCCGCCGCGCGTACGGCGCCACGGACTCCAGGTAGCGCCGCTGCGACTCCGCGAACAGCGTGCCGAACGCGAGCGAGGACTTCCCCGAGCCGGACACCCCCGTGAACACCACGATGGAATCCCGGGGCAGGTCCAGGGAGACGTCCTGCAGGTTGTTCTGGCGCGCGCCGCGCACCACCACGCCGTGTTGCCAGGGTGCGGTGCCGTTCTGCTCAGTAGTCATCCTGGCCACGCTACCCGGGGCGACGCCGCGCGGTCCGGTCAGTGGGGCAGGGCGTGTGAGAGGGTGCGGAGATGAGAAAAGCCCTGCTCGTCATCGGCTTCGCGCTGTTCGGCGCCCTGCTCTACTGGTTGCGCGCCGAGTTCAACATCACCCTGTCCAAGCAGACGCCGTCGGGAGGCGTGGAGGACGTCGACTTCAGCGTCGGGTGGCTGCTCGTATGGACCGTCCTGGGTGCGGCACTGGGAGCGGGGGCCGCGTTCCGCGGCGGCAAGGAGGATTCGGGCCACCGCTGATCGCCGCCCCGCGGCAACCGGCTCGCCGCGGGACTGCAGCGGGATTCGTTCTGGGCCCGACTACAGCAGGATCACCAGCAGCACCATGATCGCCACGATCACCGCGAACGTGATGGCCCAGTTGCGGGCCACACTGCGGTTCTCGTTCCGGGTCTCCTCGCTGTTCGGGTCGCGCGGAGCGTGGCGCTCGCTGCCCGCCCCGTAGTACAGCTCGTTGGTCGACGGCCGGCGCGGGGGGACCGGCGGGCCGTAACCGTCGGGCGAGCCGGCGGGACCGGGCGCGCGGGCGGCGTCGTACCCGTCCTGGGGCTCGGGGCGGGAGCCGGCGGGGCCCGCCGCGCTGCCCGGATCCCAGGTCTCCCGCGGCGCGCCCGCGCCGGGGCCCGCGATGGAGTCGCGCACGGGCACGCCCTCGCCGGGGTAGCGCCCGCTGGGCTGGGCGGGCTCGTCCAGCTCGTCGTCGTGCAGCATCTCGGAGGCCGGGATGCCGGTGGTCGTGACCGCGGGGCCCTGGGACAGCACGGGATCCTGCGGGGACGGTCGGGAAGCTGGCGCGGGCGACGACGCCGCCGCGCCACCCTGCGCACTGTCCGCCGCCGCGCGCAGCACCTCGGAGAACCGGGTCAGGGGGCCCTTCTGTGCACGTCCTGCGCCCTGGGCTACCTGGTCGGCGCGGTCCGCGACGGAACGCAGCACCGCGGCGTCGGACAGCCCGAGGTCCCGTGCCGCCATGGCGAGCTCGAGGGGAGGCCGCGAGGGGTCGGCAGTGGTGGCCCACTCCAGCAGGCCCGTGCGGACGGGGGAGGACAGCGACTCCCGCAGGGCGGGCTGCAGTGCCGGGACGTCCGCCAGCGCGAGAAGCTCGAGCGGCGGGGTGCTCCCGTAGCCGTGGGCCGCCTGGTCCAGCGGGCCGCGGTCGCCGAAGAGGGCGGCGAGCATGGCGGCCGCCGCGTACCGGTCCTCCACGGTGTCCGCGTCCGAGGCGCGGCGCGCCAGCTCGGCCTGGGCGGGAGAGCCCACCCGGCGGACGGCGTCCAGCAGCGCGGGGTCCGCGCGCACCAGTCGCGCCGGCTCCTGCAGGGCCCGGGCGAGTTCCGGATCCAGTGGCTCGGTCATGGTGTCCGCCTTCCGTGGTCTCGTGCGCATTCTCGGGCACGAGCCTACGTGAGGGGACCGGGAACGGGCGGGGGCAGCCCCGGAAGCGTCCCGGGGAGGGGTCAGGGGCTGACCATGGACAGCGGAGAAGGGTTCCCGCGCACCGTGTTCAGGGTGAAGCTCGCGGTGCCCTGGAGGTAGCGGTCGTCGGAGAACTCGATGGGACTGCCCTCGCTCGTGAACGCCCGGCGGCGCACCCGCAGCAGGGGCGTGCCCTCGGGGACCTCCAGGAGGCGGGCGTCCTCGGGGTCCGCGCCCACGGCGTCGATCGTGCGGGTGGCGTTGTTCACGTCCACCCCGGACTCGAGCAGGTGCTGGTAGATGGACCCTGAGTCGGTGTCGAACAGCAGCACGTGGCGCCCCACGTCCAGGGGGTAGTTCAGACGCTCCACCATGGCGGGCGCCCCGTTGAGCAGGCGAAGCCGGAACACGGTGACCACCTGGTCCGCGGGGTCGATCTCCAGCCCTGCCGCGAGCACGGGACCCGCCTGGTGCTTGGTGACGCTCTGCGTGACCTGCCCCGGCTCGAACCCGGACTGGCGGCACCACTCGGAGTAGGAGATCACGCCGTCGAAGGACTGGGTGGGCACGGTGTCCAACACGATGGTGCGGCGCCCCCGACCGGAGGAGATCAGTCCCTCGGAGCGCAGGGTGGCCATGGCCTGACGGACGGGCCCGCGCGAGGAGTGGAACTGCTCGCACAGCTGCGCCTCGGAGGGCAGCGGGTCGCCCGGGGGGAACTCACCGCGGTGGATCGCAGTGCGCAGGTACGCGGCGATCTCACGGTGCTGCTGCAGGGCGGTCTTCATGGTGTCGCTCTCGGATCAGGGGGCGGGGACTGTCAGCGCAAACATATCGGGTTGTCCCAGGGTGGCGGCAGGACGGACTCCGTGCGTGGACGGCGTGTGACGGTCAGGTGAACGGTCCTTTAAATGTATATACAACACGGCCGCGGCGGTCCGGGGCGCACCTAGCATCGGGGGCGTGAAAACCTCAACAGACCTTCTCGTGGTGGGCTCCGGCATCCTGGGCCTGGCCACCGCCTTCCGTGCCCACCGTCAGGGACGCAGCGTGCGCGTCGTCGACGTCGCCGACCGCCCCGTGGGCGCGTCCATCCAGAACTTCGGCCACGCGTGCTTCACGGCGCAGGCGGACGTCATCCAGGACGTCGCGGCCTCCGCGCGGGAGGGGTGGCTCGACGCCGCCCGGGCCGCCGGTTTCTGGGCCGCCGAGTCCGGAACCCACATCCCCGCCCTGACGGAGACCGAGGCCCGCGTGCTGGAGGAGTTCGCGGCGCACCGCGGCTCCGATCAGGTCACGCTGCTCACCCGGGAACAGGTGGCCCGGGCCGTGGGCAACCCCGAGCTGCGGGCGCACTCCGGCGCCCACCTGCCCCGTGACATGCGCGTGAACCCGCGTGAGGCGGCGCCCGTGCTGGCCCGCTGGCTCGCCTCCGAGGGGGTGGAGTTCACGTGGCGCACGCGGGTGTTCGCCGTGGCCGATGGTGTGGCCCACACCAGTCGCGGGGAGATCCACGCCGCCGAGATCGTGGTGTGCCCGGGGGTCCAGGTGGAGCAGATGTTCCCCGAGATCGCCGAGCGCCACGGGGTGCGGGCGTGCACGCTGGTGATGTGCCTGATCGAACGCCCCGGCTCCGTGCCGGCGGAGCTGGCCCTGCTCACGGGCACCTCGCTGGCCCGCTACGACGGGTTCACGGCCATGCCCTCGGCGGCGGCACTCGGTGAGGAGCTGGCCCAGCGGGAGCCCGAGCTCGTGGCGTGCAAGGCCAACCTCATGGCCACGGCCATCCCCGGTGGGGTGCTCGTGGGGGACAGCCACGCCTACGACGTGAGCCCGGAACCGTTCGTGGAGGAGGAGCTCGGCGATCTGCTGCTGGACCGCGCCACGGGCTACCTGGGGATCGGGCGGCCGGTGGTGAAGCAGCGCTGGCTCGGCTGCTACGCGGACAGCGCCGCCACCAACCTGGTCCTGGAGCGCCCGGATCCGCGCACCACCGTGGTGGTGGTGACGTCCGGAATCGGCATGACGCTGTCCTTCGGCATTGCGGAGCTCGCCCTGTCCGGAGGGTCCGTTCCGGGCTTCTGATCCCGGGGTCTGGCGTACCGACGGTCCCTGGGGCCGCGCCGGGGCACCCCACCGCGATCCCTCGCCCCTGCATGCGCACAGCCCCGGTGCCTGCGGACTGGGCTCATCGAGGGCTGCCGCGGGGCCTTCTGCGCCCCGCGGATGACCCTCGCGTGAGGGTTCGGTGAAGTGTGGGTGAACAACCCCAATTTGTATATACAAGTGACGGCGAGGTGCTTCAGACTTGTGGTGCGGGGCCGCCCCGCACCACCGCCTCCTGATCCTCGATCTGCGCACAGTGCCCTCCGCGCACGCTGCCGGGCACCACACCGCGCCACCCACCTCACCGCACCTCCGCACAGAAGGACATCCCTGTGAAGACTTCCCGCCGCCGCTGCCTCGCGGCCGCCGTTCTGCTGACCGCCACCGTCCCGCTGCTGACCGGCTGCGGCTCGGACGACTCCCAGAAGGACACCATCACGTTCGCCGCCGTCCCGGCCGAGTCCTCCACGTCGCTGGAGAGCGACTACTCCGCCATCACCAAGCTGCTGGAGCAGGAGACCGGCGCCACGGTGGAGTTCCAGAACGCCTCGGACTACGCCGCGGTGATCGAGGGCCAGCGGGCCGGCCAGATCGACATCGCCTCCTACGGACCGTTCTCCTACACGATCGCCAAGGACTCGGGGGTCAACGCCGAGGCCATTGCCGCGCCCACCAACGACAAGAGCAAGGATCCCGCCTACACGTCGCTGGCCTACGTGCGCCAGGACTCGGACATCAAGGACCTCTCGGACCTCGAGGGCAAGAAGGTGTGTTTCGTGGACGCCGCCTCCACCTCGGGCTACCTGGTGCCCATGAAGGGGCTCAAGGACGAGGGCATCGACATCGAGGAGGACCTCGAGGCCGTGATGGCCGGCGGCCACGACGCGTCCCTGCTGTCCCTGGAGTCCGGCCAGTGCGACGCCGCCTTCGCCCACGACACCATGCTCAAGACCCTGGAGGACTCCGGGCAGGTGGAGAAGGGCGCGCTGCGCCCCGTGTGGGAGTCCGAGCCCATCCCGGAGGACCCCATTGCCCTGAACACCGACACCCTGGAGCCGGAGATGGCGGAGAAGATCACCACCGCCATCCGGGACAAGGCGAACAAGCCCGCGCTCGTGGAAGCGGGGATCTGCACCTCGGAGGAGGAGTGCACGCTGCCCGAGGAGATCGAGTACGGCTACCTGCCCGTCACGGACGAGGACTACAACACCATCCGTGACATCTGCACCGCCACCGACGCCGACGCCTGCCACAGCGCGGGCTGAGCGGAACAGGAGATGACCATGAACACCGTTCCCGTGGAACCCGCCGTGCTCACCCCGGCACCGACGCTGGCCGCACCCGTCCGCTTCGACCACGTCACCAAGGACTTCGGCGGGGGCGTGCTGGGCCTCGACGACGTCACCATGGACTTCGCGAGCGGAGCCATCACCGTGCTGCTGGGGCTCTCCGGATCCGGCAAGTCCACCATGCTGCGCCACATCAACGGGCTGCAGAGTGCGAGCGCCGGCACCGTGAACGTGCTGGGCAACGACGTCAGCTCGCTGTCCGGGCGCCGGCTGCGCGCGCTGCGCAAGGACATCGGCGTGATCTTCCAGTCCTTCAACCTGATCGGTCCCATGTCCGTGCTGGAGAACGTGTGCACGGGGCGGCTCGGTTCGCTCCGGGGCCCGCGGCTCTCGCTCATGATGTACCCCAAGGACGTCCGCGCGGAGGCCATGGCCAAGCTGGACCGCGTGGGTCTCGCGGACCGCGCCCACCAGCGCGCGGATACGCTCTCCGGCGGTCAGCAGCAGCGCGTGGCGATCGCACGGGCGCTCATGCAGCACCCGCGGATCCTGCTCGCGGACGAACCCGTGGCCTCCCTGGACCCGGTCTCCGCCCACGAGGTGATGTCCCTGCTCAAGCAGATCGCGCAGGAGCAGGGGCTCACGGTCATCAGCTCCCTGCACCAGGTGCAGCTGGCCATCGACTTCGCGGACCGCATCGTGGGGCTGCGCAGCGGGCGGATCGTGCTCAACCAGAGCACCCGCGGCATGGACGCCGTGCAGGCGTCACGGATCTACGAGAACGTCTCGGGCGTCCCGGAGCAGGGGGAGGGCGGCGTCGTGACGCAGACCCAGCAGCGCCCGGGCGCCACGGCGGTGCCCGCGCGACCGGCGCCGCGGCCGGGGACGATCGCGGCGGCGTCGACCATGGCGGCCCTGTTCGTCGCGGGGGTGTGGTCCCTCGGCTCGCTCGGGATCGACGTGAGCACGATCGTCGACTCGCTCGACAACGCGGTGGCCTTCGCGCGCCGCATGTTCCCGCTGGACTTCCCGCCCGTGGCGGAGACGGTGGGCCTGATCCTGGAGACCCTGGCCATCGTCTTCCTGGCCACGTTCCTGTCCGTGATGATCTCGGTGCCGCTGGCCCTGGCCGCAGCCAGGCCGACGACGCACGGCCGGGTCTCGCGCGGCACCGCCCGCACGCTGATCGTGCTGGCCCGCGCCGTGCCGGACCTGGTCCTCGCGATCGTGTTCCTGCGCATGTTCGGGCTGGGCGCCACGGCGGGCATCCTGGCCATGGGCATCCACTCGGTGGGGATGGTGGCCAAGCTCTACGCGGACGCCATCGAGGAGCTCGACGACGGTCCCCGCGAGTCCGTGGAGTCCGTCGGCGCGGACCGCGGGCAGCAGATCATGGCGGCGATCCCCCAGGTGCTGCTGCCCCAGATCGTGGCCACCGCGCTGCACCGCTTCGACATCAACCTGCGCACCTCCGTGCTGCTGGGCTACGTGGGCGTGGGCGGCATCGGACTGGCGATCGCCGACGCCCTGCGCACCCTCAACTACCAGCGGGGCATGGCGCTCGCGCTGATCGTGCTGGTGCTGTGCATCGCGGTGGAGCTGACCTCCGGGGCGATCCGCGCGGCGCTGCTGGGCCGTTCCGGAGCCACGGTGCGCCGGGGGACCTGGGCGGACTCCCTGTTCGCGCGGCTCGACGGCGGGCGGGAGACCCCCGTGCGTCTGACCCCGCCGTGGACCGTGCACCGCGTCCAGCGCTTCGTGTCCGCCGCCGTGGTCCTGCTGCTGCTCGGGCTGTCCCTGCACCGCGTGGACCTCTCCTGGAGCACCATCTGGCAGGGCGTGCTGGCCGCGCCCGAGACCCTCGGGCTCTTCCTGCCGCCGTCCACCGGGGGATCCCTGGAGGTCATCCTCGAGGCGCTCGTGGTCACCGTGCAGATCGCCCTGGCGGCCACCGTGCTCGGAGCGGTGCTGGCACTTCCCATCGGGATCCTGGCCGCGAACAACGTGGTTGCGAACAAGGCGGTGCGGACGTTCTTCCGGGTGCTCATCGTGGTCATCCGCGGCATCCCGGAGCTGATCCTGGCCATCATCTTCGTGGTCGTCACCGGTCTCGGAGCGGTCGCGGGAACCCTCGCGCTCGCGGTGGGGGCGGTGGGCCTGCTCTCCAAGCTCGTGGCCGACTCCCTCGAGGAGACCGACACCGCCGTGCAGGACGCCATGCGCGCCGCCGGGGCCTCGGAGCCCCAGGTGTTCTTCGCGGCCACCGTGCGCCAGGCCGCCCCGGCCTTCGTGGCCCACACCATGTACCTCCTGGACACGAACATCCGCGCGGCCACGCTGCTGGGTGTGGTGGGCGCCGGCGGCGTGGGCTTCCTGCTGCTCAACGCGTCCCGGGTGAACCAGTTCGACGTGGTCACCACCATCCTGATCCTCATGGTCACCGTGGTCCTGGCGGTGGAGGCGCTGTCCCTGTGGCTGCGCTCCACGGTCCGCTGACCCGCGGCACGGCCCCCACGCACGTCACACGAAAGAGAGAGCACATCATGATCACACTGGCCGTCTTCGACATGGCAGGCACCACGATCGACGATCGGGACGAGGTCTACCGCGTGCTGCGCGAGGCCACCGAGCGGGAGGGTGCCGACTACACGGACGAGCAGTTCCAGGAGTGGATGGGCACCGAGAAGCACTGGGCCATCGAGAACCTGCTCCGCATCGGCGGCGTGGAGGCGGACGAGGAGACCGTGGAGCGGGCCTGGTCCTGGTTCCGCGAGGAGCTGCGCCGCACCTACACCGAGAACCCGCCCACCCCCCTGCCCGGGGTGGAGGACGCGCTGCGCGAGCTGCGTTCCCAGGGTGTGTCGGTGGCGCTGACCACGGGGTTCTCCCGCGAGATCACGGACCTGATCCTGGGGGCACTGGGCTGGGACGACGGCGACGTGGTGGACGTCTCCGTGGCCGGTGACCAGGTGCCGGCGGGCCGCCCCGAGCCGTTCATGATCCAGCGGGCCATGTCCGAGCTGGGCGTCACGGATCCCGCCGAGGTGGTCAGCACCGGGGACACTGCGTCGGACGTCGTCTCCGCCCAGCGCGCCGGGGTGACCTCCGTGGGTGTCCTCACGGGCCACCTCACCCGCGAGGACTTCGAGGGTCTGGAGGCGGACATCGTGCTGGGCTCGGTCGCGGAGCTGCCCACGCACCCCGTCCTGACCAGCGCGCCGGTCGGCGAGCGGTGAGCTGCGCGGCACCCGGCGGGGCGGCGTCGTCGTCCGCGCCCGTCCAGTCCTCCGGTGAGGCGGCGGGGACGACGGCGACCGCGTGGGTCTGGCACGGCGGCGGCGAGTTCCGCGCCGAGCAGCTCGCCGTGCCCGAGCCGGGACCCGGCGAGGCGGTCGTGGCGCTCGCGGCCGCCACGGTGTGCGGCTCGGACCGGCACACCATCAGCGGACGCCGCTCCGGCGCGTGCCCCTCCGTGCTCGGACACGAGGGCGTGGGCGTGGTGACCGCGAGCAACGGCGCCCGCACGGTGGGCGGCGCGCTCCTGGAACCCGGGGACCGCGTGGTGTTCGGCGTGACCAGCACGTGCGGGCACTGCACCCCGTGCCGCCGGGGGCTCACCGCCAAGTGCGAGAGCGTCCGGAAGGTGGGGCACGAGGCGCTCGCGAGCGACTGGCCGCTGTCGGGGACCTACGCCACCCACATCCTGCTGCGCGCGGGGATCGCCGTGGTCACGGTGCCCGCCTCCCTGCCGGACGGTGTGGCCGCCACGGCGGGGTGCGCCGTGGCCACCGTCATGGCCATGCTGGAGCGCGCCGGGGACCTCTCGGGGCGGCGGGTGCTCGTCTCCGGTCTGGGCATGCTCGGGACCGTGGCCGTGGCCGCCGCCCTGGACCGCGGGGCGGCGGAGGTGTGCGCCGTGGACCTGCACGAGGACCGCCGCGCGACCGCCCGCGCCGTAGGTGCCGCGCAGGTGGCCGACGACGCCGCGCAGCTCGGCACCGTGGACGTGGCCCTGGAGCTCTCCGGGAACCCTGCCGGTGTCACCGCGTGCCTGGACGCCCTGGACCTGGGCGGAACGGCGGTGCTCGCCGGCAGCGTGGCCCCCGCGGGCACGGTGGCGGTGGACCCCGAGTGGATCGTGCGGGGCTGGCGCACCGTGACCGGGGTGCACAACTACGAACCCCGGCACCTGCGGCAGGCCGTGGACTTCCTGGCCTCCGGAGCGCACGGGCTGCCGTGGGACGAGGTGCTGGGCGGGCCCATCGCGCCCGAGGAGCTGGGGCGTGAGTTCACGGGACCGGCGCCCGGGACGCTGCGCACCGTCGTCGTGATGCCGTGATGCCGTGAACCCGTGATGCCGCGGGAGGAGCCCCCGTTACAGTGATCGACTGTGACCCGCATCCCACCCGCGCCCACGCGCAAGGCCCCCGGCATCCTGCTCGCGGTGCTGATGGCCGCGATGGCTGCCGGGCCGGTGTTCAACTACGGGGTGGGTGCGCTGAGCGCCACCATCGTGGAGAGCTACGGGATCACCGAGGGGCAGTACGGCTTCATCATCACCGCGGTGTTCGTGGTGGCGGGTCTCGCCGCGCCGCTGCTCGGGGTGCTCGCGGACCGCATCGACACCCGCGTGCAGCTCACCCTGATCTTCGGGGGCGTGCTGGTGGCGTTCCTGCTCAGCGCCACGTGGCAGTCCTACGCCGTGCTGCTGGTCGCGGCCATGGTCGCGGGGCTCGCGCAGTCCTTCTCCAACCCGGTGACCAACCGGATCGTCGCGCAGCGCGTCCCACTGACCCAGCGCTCCGCGTGGATGGGGTGGAAGCAGTCCGGGGTCCAGGTGGGTCTGCTGGTCGCGGGCCTCACGTTCCCGGTGGTGGGCGCGGCACTCGGCTGGCGGGGTGCCGCGCTGTTCGGGGCGCTGCTGTGCGTTCCCCTGCTCGTCACGGGGTGGACCGTGGTCACCCGGCTGCAGCGCCGCGCCCGCGAGATCACTCCGACGACGATGCCGCCCGCTCCCTCCGCCGCGGGGCGCGCTCCCGCACCACCGCGCGACCGCCCCTCCGCCGGTCTGCCCGAGCCGACCCATGGGGGACCGTTCGAGTCCGCCCCCGTGGAACTGTCCGACGCCGTGGCCGACGGCGTGAACCCGGACCCCGGCCAGGTCTCGCCGGAACGACCCGGGCTGCGCGCCGCGGGTGCGGGAGCCTCGGGAAGGGGCGCCGCGGCGTCGTCGGGCGCGCTGCCGCCGGCGGTGTGGCTGCTGACGCTGACGTCTTTCCTCAACGCGGTGGGCACGCAGGGCGTGAACGTGTACGCGTCCCTGTTCGCGGTGCGGGCCATGGGGTACACCGTCACGGTGGCCGGGCTGCTGCTGGGGGTGATGGGTGTGATCGGGATCGGAAGCCGGATCGGGTGGGGCCGGGTGACCGGCAAACTGGGCAGGCCCGCGCCGCTGATCCAGGTCATGAGCGTGGGCGGGATCGTGGGGCTCGGGCTGCTCGTGCTCGCGGAGACCACGCAGCAGCACTGGCTCATGTGGCTGGGCGTCGCCTTCCACGCAGCACTGCCCCTGGCGGCGAACGTAGTGATCAACTCGGGCATCGTGGCCGCCGTGCCCAAGAAACGGATCGGTGTGGCGTCCGGACTGGTGGCCACCGGGATGTACCTGGGCTTCGCGCTCGGGCCCGTGGTGGTGGGCCAGCTCGTCGACCTCACGGGGGCGTTCACCGCCGGCTGGGCCGCCGTGGCCGGAGCCTACGTGCTGTGCTTCGTGGCGGCGCTGGTGCTGGGGCGGGTGCAGCGGAGGAGCGACGCCTGAGCCGGTGGGCGGCGCATACTGGTCCGCATGGGACACGTGGACGCGGACCACTGGGGCCGGTACAACGCCGCCCAGGCCGGACGGGGCATCCGGCCTCTCGCCCGCCTGGCGGCGGAGGCGGCGGGACCCGGTGAGGGACGCAGCGCCGTCGAACTGGGCTGCGGGGCGGGGCGTGAGGCCGCCTTTCTGGCAGACCACGGCTGGCTCGTGCAGACGTTCGACGCCGATCCCACCGTGGTGGAGACCATCGCGGAGCTCGCCACGGACCGCGCCATCGAGCACACCCGGGCCCGCCTGCAGGACCTGCGCGAGCTGCCGCCGTGCGACCTGGTGCTCGCGTGCGTCTCGCTGCCGTTCATTCCGCGCGCTGATTTCCCCGCGCTGTGGGGCGCCGTCCTCCGGGCGCTGCGCCCGGGAGGCGTCCTGGCGGTGGACCTCTTCGGCGACCGGGACGACTGGGCCGCGGGGGACGGCACGTTCCTGACCCGTGACGAGGTGGACGAGCTGGTCACCGGCCTGGAGGTGCTGCGTCTGCACGAGGAGGAGCGCGACGGCCCCGCGTTCTCCGGGCCCAAGCACTGGCACACGTACCAGCTCGTCGCGCGCAGCCCCTGACAGTGCAGACCCTGACCGCGAGGCCGTTGCGCCGCGCGGTGGCGCGCCAGGGGAGTGGCCGCGCGGCGGCGAGTGCAGCGCCCCCGGTTCATGTGGTGCCATGGACCCATGAGTTCACCCCGCACGGACCTCGCCCAGACTCTCCGCCGCCTGGACGGCGGCAGCTACGGCGCCTACAAGCAGCTCAAGGGTTCGTGGCGGCTGGGGGACGTGGAGCTGATCGTGGACCGCGTGCAGGCGGACCCGTACGCCCCGCCGTCCCTGGCTCGGATCCGGGTCAGCCTGGCCGACACCGGGATCCCGCCCGAGCTGATCGCCACCCGGGACGCCCGCGTGGCGGCCGGGGACTTCCTCACCCGTGAGTTCGCCCGGGCCGCCCGGGAGCTGGGCCCGCGCGGCGGCAAGGACTCCGGTGGCATCTCGATCCAGCGCACGGGCCAGGAGATCCTCGAACGCTCCTCCGTGATCGTCCCGGACCCCGGGGACGCGGTGGATCCCGCCCCGGCTCGCGAGGCCGGCCTGTGCGGGGCAGGGGACGCCGTCTCGGAGGGCGGGGCGCGCGGGGCCGGCCGGGCGGCGTCGTCGCAGACCGCTGACCCGGGCGCCGTGGAAGTGCGCTGCGAGATCGCCCTGCCCGCCGCGGGCCGTCGCATCAAGGGCCACGCCGCGCACCGGCTGCTCACCGAGGTGCTGCCGGGCGTCGTCGAGCGTGCGCTGCGCTGGGAGAACCTGGACCCCGCCGCGTTCGAGGCGCACGTGACCTCCCACCTGGACGCCCAGCACCTGCGCGCGCAGCTGCCCCAGCGCGGACTCGTGGCGTTCGTGGCCGACGGCGCCGTGCTGCCCCGCGCCTCCGGTCACCGGGACGAGCCGCTCGCCCACGGGGCGGTGCCGTTCGAGACCCCGTCGCGGCTGCGCGTGGAGCTCGAGCTCGAGGACGGCTCCACCGTGAGCGGCATGGGCGTGCCGGAGGGTGTCACGGTGATCGTGGGTGGCGGCTACCACGGCAAGTCCACGCTGCTGCAGGCGCTGGAGCGCGGGGTCTACAGCCACGTGCCCGGTGACGGCCGCGAGCGCGTGGTCACCCTGCCGAGTGCCGTGTCCGTGCGCGCGGAGGACGGACGGTCGGTGTCCCACACGGACGTGTCCCCGTTCATCACCAACCTGCCCACCGGCGCGGACACCCGCGACTTCAGCACGTCCAATGCGTCCGGCTCCACGTCCCAGGCGGCGGCCACGGTGGAAGCGGTGGAGGCGGAGGCCGGCGTGCTGCTGCTGGACGAGGATACGTGCGCCACCAACCTCATGGTCCGGGACGAGCGCATGCGCGCCATGGTCCCGGGCGAGCGCGAGCCCATCACCCCGTTCGTGGACCGGGTGGGCGCCCTCTACGCCGAGCGCGGGGTGTCCTCGATCCTGGTCACGGGCGGCTCCGGGGCATTCCTGGACGTCGCGGACCTCGTGATCGCCATGGACGCCTACCGTGCCGTGGACGTCACCGACCGCGCGCGGCAGGTGGTGCGGGACTTCCCGCGCCCCGAGGACATGCGTCCCGCGGAGTCCTTCGGGGAGATCCGCCCGCACGTTCCCGGCGGTGTCTCGGCGGACGCCGCGTCCCGGGCCTCGGGGCACGACGCCGCCCGGTCCGCTCCGCGCCACGGCGCCGCTCAGCGGGGCGGCAGGGACAAGCCGGCCCGGGCCCGCGGGCTCGACACCATCCAGCGGGGCCGCGAGGACGTGGACCTCTCCGCCCTGAGCCAGCTCGTGGACCCTTCGCAGACGGAGGCGATCGCGCGGCTCATCGAAGAGGTGGAGCGCACCGCCGACGGCCGCACACCCCTCACCCGCCTGGTGGATGATGCCTTGGAGCGGGTGGCGCGGGACGGACTGGACGCCCTGGCCCTCCACCGCGGCCACCCGGGACACCTGGCGCTGCCCAGGGCGCAGGACGTGGCGGCGGCGTACCACCGGGTCCGCCGCTGAGCTGACCGGCCCGGGGCGTGCGGGATGCCCCTGACTCACCTCTGCATTTGCTCCGTCAGTGCAGATTTATGCGTCGATTTCTGCACTAGCGGAGCACATGCAGACGCCTACGAGGGGCGCCGACGGGGGCGGCGTCGTCGTCTACTCGACGACCGCGCGGCGGATCTCGTCCAGCGAGGTGAGTTCTCCCGCGTTGATGCGTTCGCGCACCGACTCGTACTGCTCCTGGGAGGACGCGAACGGGATCTCCCGTCCCTGGGCGTCCAGCAGGCGGCCGTCCACGAACTGGTCGCCGTCCTGCAGGGCGCCCGCCTCCCGCGGGGAGAGCACGCGCAGTCCGACCGTGCCCATGCCCATGGCCTCCGTGGTGCGCTTGTGCACGCTGAGCTCGTTGAAGAAGAAGTTCATCACCAGGGCGGCCACCGCGGCGGAGGAGATGCCGGAGGAGAAGATGATGCCCACCCACGCCGGGAACGCGGCGTAGAAGTCCGGGGCCACGATCGGCACCATCCCGAAGGACAGGGAGACCGCCACGATGATCAGGTTCATGCCGCCGCGGTAGTCCACGCGCGCCAGGGTGCGGATGCCCGAGGACATCACGGTGCCGAACAGCACGAAGCCCGCGCCGCCCATCACCGGCAGCGGGATCGCGGCGATCACCTGGCCGAGCACCGGGAGCATGCCCAGCAGCACCATGAACACGCCACCCAGTGCCACCACGTAGCGGCTCCTGACCTTGGTGATGGCCACCAGGCCCACGTTCTGCACGAACGCCGTCTGCGTGAAGGAGTTGAACACGGGTGCCACGGCGGAGGAGAGCATGTCCGCGCGCAGCCCGTCCGCGATGCGCGCGGAGTCGATGCGCGAGCCCGTGACCTCGGACAGGGCCAGGATGTCCGCGGTGGTCTCCGCCATGTTCACCAGGATCACGATGCACATGGCCACGATCGCCGCCATGTGGAACGTGGGCGGGCCGAAGTGGAACGGCGAGGGCAGTGCGAACCACGGGCCCTGCCCCACCTGCGAGAAGTCCGCCATCCCCAGCGCCCACGCCACCACGGTGCCGACGACGATCGCCACCAGGATGGCCAGGCGGGACAGCACCGCGCCGCCGAACTTGGACAGCAGCAGCACCGCGAGCAGCGTGATCCCGGCCAGGGCGATGTTCGCCAGCGAGCCGTACCCGGGCGCCTTCTCGTCCCCGCCCATGGACCACGACGCCGCCACGGGCACCAGGGTGATGCCGATCGTCGTGATGATCGACCCCGTGACCACGGGCGGGAAGAACCGCAGTACGCGGGCGAAGAACGGGGCCATCAGGAACCCGAACACGGAGGCCACCATGATGGAGCCGATCACGGACTGCATGCCACCGCCCGTGGCCAGCACCGACAGCATGGTGGCGATTCCGGTGAAGGACACCCCCTGCACGAGCGGCAGCTGGCAGCCGATCCGCGGCAGCCCCCACGCCTGCAGGAACGTGGCGAACCCGCCCACGAACAGGGCTGCGGCCACGAGCAGGGCGGTCGTGGCGGCGTCGTACCCCGCGGCTCCGGCCACCACGAGCGGCACGGCGATGAGCCCGCCGTACATGGTGAGGATGTGCTGGACGGCGTAGACCACGGTGCGCCCGGCACCCAGCCGTTCGTCCTCGGGGCGGGAGGCCCGCTCCGCGGCGGGGGCGGGTGCTGCGCTGCTGGACATGAGGATCCTCGATCGTGGCGGGGTGGAGGTGGCCTCAAGAAGTGTAGGTGGGGCGGGCCACGTGCGGCGCGCGTGCGGGAAAACCGACTAATCTACGGGAATGGCCTTTCACGCGGACTCCACCGAACTGGACAACAAGGAAATCCTCACCTGGGAAGGGTTCGGCAGTGCCACCCGCGAGCTCGCCCAGCAGATCGTGGACTCGGAATTCGTCCCCGACATCATCATCGCGGTGGCCCGGGGCGGTCTGCTGCCCGCCGGGTCCCTCTCCTACGCCATGGGCGTGAAGCTCTCGGACGCCGTGAACGTCGAGTTCTACACGGACGTGCACGAAACCCTGCCTGATCCGGTGCTGCTGGCGCCCATGCTGGACACCGAGTCCATCAGTGACAAGAAGGTCCTGGTGGTGGACGACGTCGTGGACTCCGGGCGCACCCTGGCCCTCGTGCTCGAGCTGCTGCGCGGCTACGGCGCCGAGTGCCGCTCCGCGGTGATCTACGAGAAGCCCCGCTCCGAGGTCCGCCCCGACTTCTCCTGGAAGTCCACGGACGAGTGGATCGTCTTCCCGTGGTCCGCCGAGGAGCCGGTCACCAAGTCCCGCTGATCCGGGCCGCGGGACCCGGCGACGGGTCAGTGCTGCACGCGCTCCCACACGAGGGCCGCGGTGGCCTCGGCGATGGCGCGCTCCTCGTCCGTGGCGGCCACCAGGACCTCGATGGCCGAGCCGGGTGCGCTGATCCGGGCCACGTCCCCGTCGGGGTGCTCGTTGAGCGCGGGGTCCAGGGCGATGCCGAGCGCGCCCAGCTGATCGCACACCAGGGTCCGGAACTCGGGGGAGTTCTCCCCGATGCCCGCGGTGAAGATCAAGGCCTGCGCGCCGCCCACCGCCACGTGGTAGCCGCCGATGTACTTGGCCAGCCGGTACGCGGCCATTTCCAGTGCGAGCTGGGCCCGCTGGTCCCCGGACTCGGCGCGCTGCTGCACGGCGCGCATGTCCGAGTCCCCGCACACGCCCTGCAGCCCGGACTCGTTGTTGAGGATCCGGTTCATGTCCTTGGCACTCAGCTCGGGGTTGCGCTCCAGCATGGCCGTGACCACCGAGGGGTCCAGGTCACCGCTGCGGGTGCCCATCACCAGTCCCGCGAGCGGCGTGTAGCCCATGGACGTGTCGAAGGACCGGCCCTCACGGATAGCGGTGGCGGAGGCGCCGTTGCCCAGGTGGGCCACCACCGCGTTGAACTGCTCGCGCGGGATCCCCAGGAACTCGCACGCCTTGCCCGTCACGTAGTCGTGGGAGGTGCCGTGGAAGCCGTAGCGGCGCATCCCGTCCATCTCGTACCAGCTGTCGGGGATCGCGTAGCGCCACGCCTTCTCGGGCATGGTGCGGTGGAAGGCGGTGTCGAACACACACACCTGGGGCATGCCCGGGTAGGTCTTCTGGATGGCCCGCAGCCCCAGCGCATGGGCGGGGTTGTGCAGCGGGGCCAGGGGAGCGAGCCGCTCGATGGCGCGGATGATCTCGTTGTTCACGAGCACGGGGGCGGAGAACCGTTCACCACCGTGGACCACACGGTGCCCCGCGGCGTCGATCGTGCGCCCGCCGAGCTCCTCGTCCAGGCGCTGTGCGAGGATCTCCAGGGCCTGCGTGTGGTCCTCGACGTCCGAGGTGCCGATGTTCTCGATCAGCCCCTTGGTGATCACCTCACCGCCGGCCATGCCCGCGGTGGCCGTAGCCAGGGGCACGTTCTCGTCGATCGCCGGCATGGAGGAGGTGTAGGCGCTGGGCTCGGAGCCCTCCGGGGTGACCTCCCGCACCTGGTACTTGATGGAGGAGGAGCCGCAGTTGACGACGAGCACGAGCATGACGAGATCCTTAGGGAGCGACGGTGCGGGAGAGCTGCTCCCATGATCTCACGCACGGTGCGGGCTCCGAGTGACCGGTGGGTGGCCCCTGCACGACCCACTCCTTGCCGCCCGGTGACAGGCCGGGGCCCTACCATGGGGCAACACGTGTCCCTCGCTGCAACGGAGCACCCATGGACTGGACGGTCTTCGCCACCACGATCTACCTGATCATCGACTACAGCATCAAGATCATCGCCATCGGTGTGGTGCCCGAGAACCGGCGGCCGTCCTCCTCCACCGCGTGGCTCATGATCATCCTGGTGCTGCCCGTGGTGGGCCTGCCGCTGTTCCTCATGCTGGGCAGCCCCTACGTGCGGGGGCGGCGGATGCGCATCCAGGAGGACGCCAACAAGAGCCTCACGGAGGGCCTGGAGCAGTACCCGGACCTGCCCGAGGGCGCAGAGCCCCCGCGGTGGCTCGAGTCCTTCACGCACATGAACCGGCGGCTCACGGGGCTGCCGTGCGTCACGGGCACCCACGTGGAGCTGCTCACGGAGGAGCACGCCGTGATCGCGTCCATGGTGGACGCCGTGGACGCCGCGCAGGACTACGTCCACGTGGAGGTCTACATCATGGCGTGGGACCAGACCACGGCCCCGTTCTTCGAGGCGTTCGAGCGGGCGGTGCGCCGCGGCGTCGTTGTCCGTGTGCTGCTGGACCAGCTGGGGTCCCGCAAGTACCCCGGGTACCGCGATCTGGGCAAGCGGTTCGACGCCGCCGGGTTCCAGTGGCGCCTCATGATGCCGCTGCGGCCGTGGCGCGGCGAGCTGCGCCGCCCGGACCTGCGCAACCACCGCAAGCTCGTGGTGGTGGACGGCAACGTGGCGTTCATGGGCAGCCAGAACATGATCGACTCCAGCTACCTCTCCGAGAAGAACATGGAGATCGGGCGCCGCTGGGTGGACATCATGGTGCGCCTGACCGGTGAGATCACGGAGGAGATCGAGGCGGTCTTCGCCGTGGACTGGTACAGCGAGACCAACGAGCGGATCATGGCGGACACGTTCGTCCCCTCGCACGCCCCGGTCCCGGTGACCGGCCCGGACGGCCCGGGCAACTACATGCAGCTGCTGCCTTCGGGGCCGGGCTTCGAGACGCGTCCCAACGAGCGGCTCTTCGCGAGCATGGCCGACGCCGCACAGGAGAGCCTGGTGCTGTGCAGCCCGTACTTCATCCCGGACGAGTCCCTGCTGGCCGCCGTGACCACGGCCGCCTACCGAGGGGTGCGCGTGGAGCTGTTCACCAGCGAGAAGGCGGACCAGTTCATGGTGGGCCACGCCCAGGCCTCCTACTACGAGGCCCTGCTGGACGCGGGCGTGATCATCTACCAGTACCGCAGCCCCGAGGTGCTGCACACCAAGTTCATGGTGGTGGACGACGAGATGTCCGTGATGGGCTCGTCCAACATGGACATGCGCTCCATGGGGCTGAACTACGAGATCAGCCTGCTCGCGTTCGGCGGGGACATGGTGGGCAGCCTGCAGGACCTCGCCCAGCAGTACCGGGACGCCTCCACGGTGCTCACCGGCGAGAAGTGGAAGGGCCGCTCCGTGGGGGAGCGCTACCTCAACAGCGTCTTCCGCCTCACCTCCGCCCTGATGTGAGGGCGGGCGACGCCGCCCCCGGTCCTCCCGGGGGCGGCCGCCTCAGAGCGTCTGCGCCTGGATCGCGGTGATCGCCACGGTGTTGACGATGTCGTCCACGGTGCACCCGCGGGAGAGGTCGTTCACGGGCTTGCGCAGCCCCTGCAGCACGGGGCCCACGGCCACCGCGCCCGCAGACTGCTGCACGGCCTTGTAGGTGTTGTTGCCGGTGTTCAGGTCCGGGAACACGAACACCGTGGCCTGCCCTGCCACGTGCGAACCCGGGAGCTTGGACTTGGCGATCGAGGCGTCCACGGCGGCGTCGTACTGGATGGGGCCCTCCACCTCGAAGTCCGGGTCCGCGGCGCGCACGAGCTCGGTGGCCGCGCGCACCCGCTCCACGTCCGCCCCGGAGCCGGAGCCGCCGGTGGAGTAGGACAGCATGGCCACGCGCGGGTCCACGCCGAACTCGCGCGCCGTCTGGGCGGAGGCCAGGGCGATGTCCGCGAGCTGCTGCTCGTCCGGATTGGGGTTCACGGCGCAGTCGCCGTAGACCAGCACGCGGTCCGCGAGCAGCATGAAGAACACCGAGGACACGATGTTCACGCCCTCCCGGGTCTTCACGAACTCCAGGGCCGGGCGGATGGTGTTCGCGGTGGTGTGGGCGGCGCCGGAGACCATGCCGTCCACGTCCCCCAGCTGCACCATCATGGTGCCGAAGTAGGAGCCGTCCAGCATGCGCTCGAGCGCCTGGTCCTTGCTCACGCCCTTGTGGGAGCGCAGCCGCACGTACTCGTCCGCGTACCTGTTCCGCAGGGCGTCGTCGTGCTGGAAGTCCACCAGGTCCAGGCCCTCGGCGTCGAAGTCCAGCTCGATGCCCTCGGACTGCGCGAGCGCGCGGACGGCCTCGGGATCGCCGAGCACCGTGAGGTCGCAGAAGTTGCGGCGGTGGATCAGCTCCGCGGCGCGCAGGATGCGGGGGTCGTCCCCCTCGGGCAGCACGATCCGCTTGCGGTCCGCGCGCGCGGACTCCACGAGCTCGTGCAGGAAGCGCAGCGGCGTGCGCTTCACGGGCCGCGGCAGGGTCAGGCGGCCGGAGAGCTCCTCGCTGTCCACGTGCTCCGCCCACGCGCCGCGCGCCGCGGCGATCTTCCGGGAGTGCGCGCCGGCCAGGGTGCCGCGCGTGGCCGCCACGGCCTGCCCGGTGGTGAACGTGTCCCGCTCGGTGGTCAGCACGGGGAACGGGGCCGCGCCCAGCAGTGCGCCCACCGCGCCGGAGGGCCGGAAGCCCCCGGTCAGGAGCATTCCGGCGGGCACCGGCAGCGTGGGCGCCAACGACGACGCCAGGGTTGCCGAGACCACGTCCGTCCGGTCCCCGGGGGTGATCACCAGGTCCCCGTCCGCGATCTGGTCCAGGAAGTTTCCCGCGGTCATCGCGGCCACCTTCACGGCCTTGATGTCGCGGTCCAGGGACGAGGAGTTGAAGTCCGTGCCGTAGCCCTGGGCGTCCACGAGCTCGGCCACGGTGGGGTTGGAGATCGCGGGCAGCTCCGGGATCACGTACGCGGGGAGGTTGTGGTTGCCGGGCTTGGCCTCGCGGCGGATCTGCTCCGCGTGCTCCGGGTCCGCGCGGTTGACGATCACGGCGTAGATGTCGCACCCGGCCTGGCGCAGCTCGGTGCGGGTCACGTCCACGGCGTTGAGCACGTCCTTGACCCGCTCGGACTCGTGGGCGCCGATCACGGCGGCCACGGAGCAGCCCATGTCGTTGGCCAGGCGGGCGTTGAGGTCGAACTCCGCAGTGGCGGCGTTGTGGGCCACCAGGTCGGTGCCGTCCACCACGATCACGTCGCACTCCCGCGCCATCTCGGAGTACACGGCCACGGCGGCGGAGTCGAGCTCGTCGTGCTCACCGGAGGCGAGGATCTCGCGGCAGCGCTCCAGGGAGACCGCGCCCCGGCACCGGGAGTCCGGCAGGTCGAAGGTGCGCTTCATGAGCTGCAGCACCGGATCGTCCTCGGGGGAGGTGCCGTCGAACACCGGGCGGAAGAAGCCCAGGGCGTCCGTGCGCTTGAACATGGTGTCCGTGAGCCCCAGCGCCACCAGCGTCTTGCCGCTCTGCGGCGTCATCGCGGAGATGTAGATGCCCTGCGTCATGGAACGTGCTCCCTCGGTAGCGTCCGGCTGTGTCTCCAAGTCTAGGGAAGCGGTCCCCGTGCCGACCCGCGAGCAGTGGTGAGTTCGGCGACAGAACGGGTCGCACGACGTGACCCGTACCATGCCGGAGTATTTCGTACTACCCTTGCGTCATACGAAATTGGGCGGGCGAGGGTGGTCATGAGAGTGCACGTGCATTCGCGAGTCGTCGCGCGTCACCCGGAGGTCACGGTGGACCAGGTGATCGAGGCTTTTGAGGGAACGTTGCGATCCCGCGCCCGGGACACCACGCCAGTCCAGTGGGTGGGCGTCGGTGCCGACGCCGGCGGGCGACTGCTGGAGTACATCGCGGTGGAGGACGAACCGGACGGATGGCTGGTTTTCCACGCGATGCCAGTGACAACCAAGGTGCTCGTGGAAGTCGGGCTGAGGAGGTAGGAACATGAACCGCTACACGGATGTGAACGGGGTGCCGTTCACCGATGACGACATGGAACGGTGGGCCGAGGAGGCGGAGTCCGCAGAGGGGTTCACCGGAGGACACAAGGGGCCGTCGGTGCCCGGGCGCCCGATCAGCGTGGGGGTTGCGGCACGGCCCTTCACCCTCCGCCTGGATGCCGCGCGCCGAGCGAAGCTCAACGATGCGGCGCAGGCGCGTCACACCACTGCCTCTCAACTGGTCCGTGATCTCATCGACGCACTCTGAATCCTGTGCTCTGACCAGCGTCGTTCCTGCCGGGGGTGTCCGAGCCCCGGGGTGATCCGCCGGCAGGGTCCGTGCCGCACCAGGGGGTCGCGCTCCCTGCATCCCAGTGGGAGACTGGATGCATGCTGGTCGCCTTCTCCGTCTCCCCCAGTGGTGGGGACAATCCCGATGCCTCCGTCCACGACGCCGTGGCCGCCGCCGTCCACGTGGTGCGCGAGTCCGGGCTGCCCAACCGCACCGACTCCATGTTCACCACCATCGAGGGTGAGTGGGACGAGTGCATGGCCGTGGTCAAAGAGGCCACCGCGGCGGTCGCCGAGTACGGGCCACGAGTGTCCCTGGTGCTCAAGGCGGACATCCGCCCGGGCCACACCGGCGAGCTGACGGGCAAGCTGGAGCGGCTGGAGTCCGCGCTATCCCGCCACGAGCTGGGCCGTTCGCAGGAACGCCGCGGCATCACCTCGGGCACTGCCGGCTCGAACGGCCCCGCCGCCTCCGAAGGCGTCCCCGCCTCGGATGGCGCCACCGGCCCGGAGGGCACCACGAGCTCCGACGCCGCCGGTCGGAAGTGACGGCCCCGCGCACCTCGTGAGCAGGAAGAGCAAGAGCACCCAACGGGCCGGCCGTGCGGAAACCGGCGCCGCGGCGTCGTCGGACGCGCCGGGGCTCGTGGAGCGCACCTGGGTCACGGACACCGGCACCGTGGAGCTGCAGCAGGACACGTACGTGCCCGGCGCGTGGGTGCTGCGGGTGAACGGGGTGCCGTCCTCGCACATCGTCCCGGACCGCCCGGACCAGCTGGAGTTCGAGTACATGCGCTGGTTCTCCACGGTGCTCGAGGACCACGTCGGCTCGCACCTGGACCCCACCGCGCTGCGCGTCCTGCACCTTGGCGGCGGCGCGTGCTCCATGGCTCGCTACCTCGCGTGGCGCTACCCGCAGGCGCGTCAGGTGGTCGTGGAACTCGACGCCGCCCTGGCCACCCTCGTGCGCGAGTGGCTGGACCTGCCGCGGGCGCCGCTGCTGCGGATCCGCCCGGGGGAGGCGAGGGCGGTCACGGAGTCGCTCAGCGAGGACTCGCGGGACATCGTGATCCGGGACGTCTTCGCGGGGGAGCAGACCCCGGGGCACCTGCGCACGCTCGAGTTCGCGCGCCACGTGGACCGCGTGCTCGCCCCGGGTGGGCTGTACCTGCTGAACGTGGGGGACACCCGCAACCTCAAGGGCACCCGGGCGGAGATCGCGGCGCTGCTGGAGGTCTTCGAGCACGTCGCCGCGGTCGCGGACGCCCCCATGCTCAAGGGCCGCCGCTACGGCAACGTGGTGCTCGCCGCCTCGCACGCACCCCTGCCCGCGGCCGGTTCCGCCGACGCCGCCGCGCTGGGCCGCGAGCTGCTCGGCGGCTCCCTGCCGGCCCAGTACAAGGACACCGTGTGGTGCCGCGAGCTCGCGGCGGACACCCGGCCGTGGTTCGACAAGCCCGCGGATCCGATCCCCGAGGGCCCGGACGCGGCCTGACGGGCATCACGACGAACGCCGCCCGCGCCTCACGGGAGCGGGCCCGTGGGAGGCGGCGAGCGGCGTCGTCGTCAGGAGAAGTGGATCAGCTCGCCCAGCCCTCGATCACGCCGATGCCGAAGAACGCCACGAACGCGAGTGCCACCACGTACATGAGCGGGTGGACGTCCTTGGCGCGGCCCTGCACCAGGCGGATGAACACGTAGGAGACGAAGCCCGCGCCGATGCCGTTGGCGATCGAGTACGTGAACGGCATGACCGCGAACGTGAGGAACGCGGGGATCGCGACGCCCAGGTCCGCCCAGTCGATGGCCACCACGTTGCGGGCCATGAGGAAGCCGACCACCACCATGGCGGGGGCCACGGCCTCGAACGGGACCACGTTGACCAGCGGGGTGAGGAACATGGCGGCGAGGAACAGCACGCCGGTGACCACGTTGGCCAGGCCGGTGCGGGCGCCGTCCGCGATGCCCGTGGAGGACTCCACGAAGATCTGGTTGGAGGACACGGAGCCCGCGCCGCCGGCCACGGCACCAAGGGCGTCCACGAGGAGCACGCGGTCCACGTTCTCGATCTGGCCGTCCGCGTCCTCGAGCCCGGCCTGGCGGGACAGCCCCACCATGGTGCCCATCGCGTCGAAGAAGATGGACAGCAGGATGGTGAAGATCAGCAGGGCGCACGCGATCCCGCCGAGCTCCCGGAAGGCGTCGATGGGCGCGGCGGAGCCCAGCAGGGACAGGTCCGGCACCGCGAACAGCGCCTCCGGGGAGGACGGCACCACGAGCGACCAGCCGTGCGGGTTGTCCACGGAGGAGCCGCTGGGGGAGACCGCCTCCAGCACGTGCGCCAGGACGGTGGTGAGCACCACCGAGATCAGGATCCCGCCCCTGACGTTGCGCACCATCAGCGCGACGGTCAGCAGCAGGCCCACCACGAACGTGAGGGTGGGCCAGCCGAAGAGCTCACCGCCGGTGCCCAGCTGCACCGGAACGGTGGTGTGGGCGGCGTCCGGGATGCGGCGCACGAAGCCGGCGTTCACGAACCCGATCAGCGCGATGAACAGCCCGATGCCCACCACGATCGCGGTCTTGAGGGAGTCCGGCACCGCGTTGAACACCGCCGTGCGGAACCCGGTGACCACCAGGACCACCATGATCACGCCGGCCCAGATCACCAGACCCATCACCTGCGGCCACGTGAGCCCGGGGTTCGTGGCGATCGTGACGGCCAGGAACGCGTTCACGCCCAGCCCGGCGGCCATGCCGAACGGGGACCTGGCCCACACACCCATGAGGATGGTCAGCACGCCGGCCACCAGCGCGGTCATGGCGGCCACGCGCTCGCCGCCCAGGGTGTTCCCGGCGCCGTCCGGGCCGTAGCCGAGCACCAGCGGGTTGAGCACCACGATGTAGCTCATGGCGATGAACGTGGCCACGCCGCCGCGGACCTCGCGGCCCACGGTGGAGCCACGCCTCGTGATGGAGAAGAAGCGGTCCAGCCCGCCTCGGGGCTCGCTGCGCTGAGCGGGCGGGGTGGAAGACGACATGCAGATCCTCACGGGTGGGCGCTGGCCGCGCCGAACGGGACGGGTGGGGGTGTTTGTGTAGAAATACTACGACGACGCCGCCCGCGCACCGTGCCGCAGCGCCCGCCACGGTCCCCAGTCCGGTGGGGCAGGCGGGCCGGTGGCGCCAGGACCCGGAGCCGTCGCTCCGCCTCCGGGGCGGCTGCGTGGTTAGGCAGGACTGACCTGAGTTCACTACCGTTGATCCCAGTCCCTGTCTGCACGCGGGATCCGTGTGCGCGTCGAAAGGAATCACCACCGTGACAACCCCCACCTCCCGCCCGCTGCGCGTGGCCGTGATCGGCGCCGGCCCGGCCGGGATCTACGCCGCGGACATGCTCACCAAGACCGAGGCGGTCCGCGAGGGCGAGCTCGAGGTCAGCGTGGACCTGTTCGACCGCTACCCCACCCCGTTCGGGCTCATCCGCTACGGCGTGGCCCCGGACCACCCGCGCATCAAGGGGATCATCACGGCGCTGCGCTCCATCCTGGGCCGCGGGGACATCCGGTTCTTCGGCAACGTGGAGTACGGCCGGGACATCACCCTGGGCGAGTTCCTCACCCACTACGACGCCGTCATCTTCGCGACCGGTGCCGTCAACGACGCCCCGCTGGACATCCCCGGAGCGGACTTGGACGGCTCCTACGGCGCGGCCCGCTTCGTGGCCTGGTACGACGGCCACCCGGACTACCCGCGCACGTGGCCGCTGGAGGCCAAGGAGATCGCGGTGATTGGCAACGGCAACGTGGCGCTGGACGTGGCGCGGGTGCTCTCCAAGCACGCGGACGACATGCTGGTCACGGAGATCCCGGGCAACGTGTACCAGGGGCTGAAGCAGTCCCCGGTCACGGACGTGCACATCTTCGGGCGCCGCGGCCCCGCCCAGATCAAGTTCACGCCCCTGGAGCTGCGTGAGCTGGCCAAGTCCCGGGACGTGGACATCGTGGTCTACGACGAGGACTTCCAGTTCGACGAGGCCTCCGAGAAGGCCATGACCGAGAACAACCAGACCAAGGTCATGATGAAGACGCTGCAGAAGTGGCGTGAGGACGAGACCCCCAAGACCGCGTCCCGCCGGCTGCACCTGCACTTCCTGCAGACCCCGGACGAGATCCTCGGGGACGAGGACGGCAAGGTCCGTGCCATCCGCATGGAGCGCACGCGCCTCAACGGGGACGCCTCCGTGACCGGCACGGGCGAGTACACCGAGTACCCGGTGCAGGCCGTCTACCACGCGATCGGCTACCTGGGCTCCCCCCTGCCCGAGCTGCCCTTCGACCCCGAGCGCGGGGTCATCCTCAACGAGGAGGGCCGCGTGGTGGAGGCGGACGGCACCCCGGTGCCCGGCGTCTACGCCACCGGCTGGATCAAGCGCGGACCCGTGGGGCTGATCGGCGCCACCAAGTCCGACGCCCTGGAGACCGTGACCCACCTCGTGGCGGACCGTGCCTCCCTGGCCGATCCGGACAACCCGGACCCCCAGGCCGTGGTGGAGCTGCTCGAGTCCAAGGACGTGCAGTACACCACGTGGGACGGCTGGCTCGCCCTGGACGAGTACGAGCAGAGCCTGGGCCAGTCCTCGCACGACGCCGAGGGCAATCCCCGCGAGCGCGTCAAGGTGGTGGAGCGGGACGAGATGATCTCCGTCTCCCGCAACGGCTCGGGCCAGTAGGCCCTCGCCTCACGCATCGTCCACGGAGCGGGGTGGGGCGGGGTGGGAAGCACCGGGTGCGCCCGGGCTGCCCGCCCCGCCCCGCGGCGTCGGGGCGCGCGGGTGCTGCTGGGGGAACGACGCCGCCAGCACCGTCCCCGGGGTGAGGGTGACCTTCCTGCCCCGGCCGGGGGCCGTGCGTGCACCCCCGGTCCGTGCCCGCGGCGTCGACCGTGCGGATCAGACGCCGAGGACGCGGTGGGTGTGCTCGTTGAGCAGCAGCCCGTGGGGGTCCAGCTCCGCCCGCAGTGCCAGGAACTCCTCCCAGCGCGGGTAGAGCGGTGCGAGGTCCGCGGCGGTGCGCGTGTGCAGCGTGCCCCAGTGGGGGCGGCCGCCGTGCTCCACCAGGATCCGCTCCGCGGCGGTGAGGAAGGACTGGCTGGGGCGCCTGCCGTACTGGCGCAGGTTGATCCACCCCGTGTAGCGCCCCGTGGCCGGGGACAGGAACCCGGGGTCCGGCGGAGAGCACCGCACGGTCAGGGGGAACGAGAGGTCGTACACGTGGGCGTCCGCGAGGACCTTCAGCTCCCGCACCGCGGAGGCCGTGGCCTCCAGCGGCAGCGCGTACTCGGCGGCCACGTAGCGCACCGGACGGGCCACCGTGAACACGCTGTAGGACACGTCCGTGTAGCGCCGCGAGCTCTCCGCGAGGGACTCGATGCGGTTCAGCCCGGTCACGGCACGCGGGATCAGGTTCCCCACGCGGCCCAGCCCGGCGGTCAAGGAGGTGCGCAGAACGGCGTCGTCCGCGCGGCGCAGCGCCCGGGAGATCGGTGAGGCGGGGCGCGTGTAGGAGTCCGGGAGGCGGTGCAGGCGGCTCAGGATGCGGGTGTGGGCCGTGGTGGTCCCGGGCATCCAGGAGAACTCGACGTGGTCCGCGGCGGACATCCGTTCCTGCAGGGTGTCCAGCAGCGCACCGAGCGGCTCGCGGAACTCGGCGCAGTGCAGCCGGAACGCGCTGACGCACTGGAGGGTCACGGAGACCACCACGCCCAGCACGCCCAGGTGCACCCGGGCGGCGTCGAACAGGTCCGGGCGGTGGGTCTCCGAGCAGGAGATCAGCTCACCGGTGGGGGTGGCCAGGCTCAGCCCGATCACCTGACCGCCCAGGGACGGCTGCCCCAGGCCCGTGCCGTGGGTGCCCGTGGCCAGCGCGCCGCCCACGCTCATGTGCGAGGAGTCGGGGAGGTTGGCCAGCGCCAGCCCGTGCTGCTCCAGGATCAGATTCAGCTCCTGCAGCGTGGTGCCGGCGAACACCGTGACCCGCTGGTGGTCCTCGTCCACGGAGACCAGGCCCTTGAGGGCGGAGGTGTCCAGCAGGACGCCCTCCGTGGGGACCAGAGGCGCGCAGCTGTGGCCGGAGCCGGCAGTGCGCAGGCTCAGCCCGTGCTCCTGCGCCTCGCTCAGCACGCGCAGCACCTCGTCCGAGGTGGTGGGACGGACCCGCACCGTGGGATCCGCGGTGAGGTTGCCTCCCCAGGACCGCCACGTGCCGTTCTTCACCCGGGCCGTCATGCCCGGTGCTCCGCGTGTGCTCACGGCTCGTCTCCGTTCCGGGGGCGTTCAGCCCCCTCGATCCTCATCCGTGCCGGCACTGCACGTGCCCTCGCCCGCGCCGGCGCACCGCTGACGCTCTGCCTGCGGCGTGCGTCGCAGCCGTCGCGGGCGCCCGGAACCGCGGGGGTTGGCCGTGTCGCGTGGCCGGGACCGCACGGTGCGGGCCTGACGTGCGCCGCGGCGTCGTCGCAGCGATCCGGACGTCCCCATCATCTCACCGCAGCCCCGCCGCCGGTGACCGGGTGGCTAGGCTGGGAGCAGGAATCCACGGTCGGGGAGGGAACAGCAGTGAGGGCACCAGACGCCGAGATCATCGTGGGAGTGGACGGCTCCGAGCAGAGCCTGGGCGCCCTGCACTGGGCCGCACGGGAAGCACGGCGCCGCGGCGCACCGCTGCACGTGGTCACCGCCTACACGGTGCCCATGATCGGGGGGTCCACGTTCGACGTGGGCTACGCCGCGTTCGACGACGCCGCCATGAACCGCGCCGTGGAGGAGCTCGTGGCTGACGCCCGACGCCGCGTGGCCGAGCTGGACGTGGAGGTCCGGTCCACGGTCCAGGCCGGGGACCCCTCCGGTGTGCTCGTGGACCTCAGCAGGGATGCGCAGCTGCTGGTCCTGGGGTCCCGGGGCCACGGGAGGTTCCTGGGCCGGCTGCTGGGTTCGGTGTCCACGGCGGTGCCCGCCCACGCGCACTGCCCCGTGGGGATCATCCCCCTGCAGTGGGGCACCGACTACCGGGTCAGTGAGAACGTGAGCCGCCGCCCGGCTTTCGTGGACGGCGTGACGGTCGGCTCGGACGGCTCTCCGCACGCGAGCGCCGCCATGCTGTGGGCCGCGGACGAGGCGGAGCAGCTGGGGGTGCCGCTCACGGTGCTGTGCGCCGCGCCCTCGGATGCCGGGTCCTACGCCTGGCTGCCCTCTCCCGTGGACTTCGACGACCTGCGCGGTGAGGTGCGGGCCGCTCTGGACGTGTGCGTCCAGTGGCTGCGCGGCCACTTCCCGGGGCTCGAGATCACCGGGGAGCTCGCGGACGGATCGCCCATCGACGCCCTCGTGGAGCGCTCCGCCCGGAACCAGCTGGTGGTCACGGGCACGCGCGGTCGCGGCGGGTTCGCGGGCATGCTCCTGGGCTCCACGTCCCAGGGGGTGCTGCACCACTGCACCGGGCCGGTCATGATCGTCCCGTCCTTCGAGGACCCGCGGCTGGCGGACCGCCCCGAGGTGGCGGTCTAGCCTGCAGCTGTCCGCACCGGGGCGGCTCCACCCGTGTCACCAGCGGGGAGGAGGCATGCAGCCCCGGGGTGCGATGCGCCGGATCGGCCCCCAGCGCTGCGTGGCACTGCCCGGGGAATCGGCCGCGTCCCGCGGGGCCGCCTGTGTCCGCCCGGCCCACTCCGCCCGGGCGGGTCCACCCTTATCACGCCTGTTTGTGGAACGGGTGGTTTCCCTCTAGGATACTGAAGGTTCATCGTCCCATGGTGCCCTGTGTGCTGTCGGACGGAGTTCTGGCCCCCATCGTCTAGCGGCCTAGGACACCGCCCTTTCACGGCGGCGGCACGGGTTCGAATCCCGTTGGGGGTACGGTTTCCACTCGGAGCACCGCCGGGGACACGATTTGCACAGTGAGTCGTTCGTCCTGGTAGGATATCCACTCGTTGGAAACAACCAAGGCCCTGTAGCGCAGTTGGTTAGCGCGCCGCCCTGTCACGGCGGAGGTCGCGGGTTCAAGTCCCGTCAGGGTCGCTCAGGCGGCGATGAAAAGGCAACTTTTCGCGCCGTCGCGGCATATCATCGAGAGGTTTCCTCCCGGTGCGTGCCTGGCTCTGTAGCTCAGTTGGTAGAGCGTACGACTGAAAATCGTAAGGTCACCGGATCGACGCCGGTCGGAGCCACTGAACCCTCGCGTGGCTTCTACACGCGGGGGTTCTTTGCTGTTCGGGGTGATCCCCCCACGCTGTTCGCGTGCCGAGCGTCTCAGCCCCCACCCCCGCGCGGTGGGAACGACGCCGTTTGCCACCTCTACGGCCCCGCTCGCCGTGCGTGCTCGCACCGGACCCTCAGCCCACACCGAGGTTGCGGGCCTACCGTGGTCACCGATGGACGGGCCCAGGGCAGTGGGTTCCGCGCGGAAGAGGGAGCTGGCCATGCGACGGCGGATGCGCGTGCTGTGTGCCACCACGGTGCTGGCGGCACTCTCCGCCGGTCTGACCGGGTGCAGTGCCCAGGACCCCTCCGGCACGGCCCTCGAGACTTCCCCCACAGCCCCCAGCTCCACGGTCACGAGCGCCCGGCCCACGGCCTCACGCTCCGCGTCCTCCGCGAGCACCCAGGAGTGCTTCGACGTCGCTGAGGCCGTGAGTGGCGTGGAGCTGCTGCCCCTGGGCCACGACGGTGAGCACGAGAGCCAGGACGCCGGAGACCTGGACGAGGCCCGCGCCTCCGCGGACCAGATGTTTGCCCAGCTGCCCTCCGCCGTGCAGCCGGCCTTCGAGGAGGTGGAGCGAATCCTCGACGGCGCCGGGGACGCCCTGGAGCCCTCCGAGGCCGCCAAGATCCAGCAGGCCCTCACCCCCGCCGACGCCTGGCTGCAGTCCCACTGCTCTGCGAGCCCGGGCGCCAGCGCATCCGGTGAGATGCCGCCCACCGGCTGACCCCGCCCCGGGAACCCGGCGCATCCGGGGCCGTCACGCACACTCGGACCCGGGTCAGGACCTCAGAGTTCCAGCCACACCGCGCTGTCCACGGTCAGGCGGTCTCCGATCACCGCGTCCTGGCCGCTCGTGAGCAGCAGTGTGCCGCGCGAGAGCTCTACGATCTCGGCCTCACTCTCCCCGAGGTTCGCCGCCACCAGCACCGTGCGGCCCTCGCGGGAAGTGAGCACGTACGCCAGCACACCCTCCGGGCCGTCGCTCAGCTCGTGCCACCTGAAGTCCGCGGTGCCCAGGCCCAGCTCCCCGCGCACCTGCAGGGCACGCCGGTAGAGGTTGAGCGTGGACTGCGGGTCGCCCTCCTGGTGGTCCACCGTGATCTCGCGGAAGGACTCCGGCTGCGGCAGCCACGGGTTCGGGCCGAAACCCAGCCCCTCGCCCGCGGGGGACCAGGGGAGAGGTACCCGAGCGCCGTCGCGCCCCAGCTCCGCGCCCGCGGTGCGGTGGAACGTGGGATCCTCACGGGCGGCGTCGGGAAGGGCCGTGTGCTCCGGAAGGCCCAGCTCATCACCCTGGTAGACGTACGCCGAGCCCGGCAGGGACAGCTCCACCAGGGCGGCTGCGCGGGCCCGGCGCAGGCCCCGTCCGTGGTGGGGCTGCTCGTCCTGCGCGCCGATGCCGTTGGGGTACGCCGTCCGCGAGCCCAGGCCGTAGCGGGAGGCGTGGCGCACGGTGTCGTGGTTGGAGAGCACCCACGTGCAGGGCGCACCCACCTCGTAGTTGGCGCGCAGCGAGATGTCCACGGTGTCCCGCATGCGGTCGCGGTGCCAGCCGGAGATCAGGAAGTCGAAGTTGAACGCCTGCTGGGCCTCGTCCGGTCGGACGTAGCGAGCCAGACGCTCGGCAGGGCTCACCCACGCCTCGACCACCAGCATCCGGTCCCCGGGGTACTCCTGCAGCACGCGGTGCCAGTCGCGGTAGATCTCGTGCACGCCGTCCTGGTCGAAGTACGGGCCGGTGTCCATGGTCTTGGTGGGCTCGTCCGCGTCCGCGGGGTCCTGAGCTCCGACGACGTCGCCCGATCCGGTTCCGGCCCCGCCCGCCTGCTCGGCGCCGACCGTCTCCGGTCCGGGGGGTGCCGCTTCGGTGGCGTCCGAGGACGTGGCGTCCGCGGTGCTGTCCTGAGCTGCGCCGTGGTCCGAGGTGGTGTCCTCCGCGGAAGTGCCCTCCACCATGTGGACCTGCTCGTCCCAGTCGGGGAGGCCCTCGGCCTTGATCATCCCGTGGGCCACGTCCACCCGGAAGCCGTCCGCGCCGCGGTCCAGCCAGAACCGCAGGATGGCGCGGAACTCCTCCCACACCTTCGGGTTCTTCCAGTCCAGATCCGGCTGGGAGGAGTCGAAGAGGTGCAGGTACCACTGGCCGTCCGGCACACGGGTCCACGCGGAACCGCCGAACAAGGACTTCCAGTTGTTGGGCGGCAGCTCGCCGTTCTCGCCCCTGCCCTCCCGGAAGATGTAGCGGGCGCGCTCCGGTGAACCAGGGGCTGAGGCCAGGGCGGCCCGGAACCAGTCGTGGTCCTCGGACGTGTGGTTGGGCACCAGGTCCACGATGATCTTCAACCCCAGCCGGTGGGCCTCCTCCCGCATCCGGTCGTAGTCCTCCAGCGAACCGAAGCGGGGATCCACGGTGCGGTAGTCCGCGACGTCGTAGCCGGCGTCGTGCTGCGGCGAGAGGTAGAAGGGGGAGAGCCAGACGGCGTCCACGCCCAGGCGCTTGAGGTAGGGCAGCTTCTCGGTCACGCCGCCCAGATCACCCATGCCGTCCCCGTTGGAGTCCTTGAAGGAGCGGGGATACACCTGGTAGATCACGGCGTCGCGCCACCACTCGGAACCGGAGGGGGCGGGGAAGGAGGTCTGGGAGAGAGTCACGCGCTCCAGGCTACCCACGGCTGGCCGCCACGTGCCAAAGGGCGCCAAACCCTCTGCGCGCCACCCGCCCCGCCCCGCCCGAACACGTGACCGCCTGCCACCCGCCAGCTGCATTTGCTCCGTTAGTGCAGAAAATAGGACCCCCAGCTGCATTTGCTCCACTAGACAGCGTCCAACCCCCCGGGGGCGAGGGCGCAGAGAGGCGGTGGAGCCCCGGTCAGAGGGGGGTGTGGAGCAGGGCTGTGGACAACCTGCCCCGGTCAACCGAACGTCAACCTACAGTTCGGGCATGGTGTTGTACCAGCAGCGTCCAGCCCCGTTTCCCGCCGAGCCACTGGTGGTTCCCACGGCGGAAACCGGCCGACGCGCCTCACAGTTGCTCGCCAGCCCGGGCGTGCAGCGACTCGCGCGGGGATTGTGGGTGCTCCGGGACGAGCCGCTCACGGCGGTGGAAAGAGCTGTTCTCCTGCAGCGGCATCTGTGCCGGCCCGAGTCCGGGCTTCTGGTGAGCGGCCTGCACGGGCTGGAGCTGCTGCGGCTCCCCGTGGGCGGAAGTGAGGCGTGGGTGCAGGACGTGCTTGCCCGGCCCCACCAGTCGCGTGGTCAACGCCAGGCTGTGTTCAGTGCCGCCTCACTGAACGCCGCGAACCACTGCGTTGAGCTTCTCTGGACTGATCACCGCGCTCAGTCCAAGCAGGAGGGAGTGCGCATTGCCATGTCCCACGGTCTGCCCAGCCTCGAGGGCCCATGGGGCAGCAGGATTGCCCATCCACTGGAGATGCTGTCCCGGATGAGCACCGCGCTGTCTCCGTGGCGGATCACCGCATGCCTGGACGCGCTGCTGTCCACCCGCTTCGCTGTCCCTGGCACGTCCCGCCCGGTGCAGTTCACACGAGACGAGTTGGAGGAGAGCTTGGACCAGCTCCCTCCAGCCGCCCGAGGTGTCATCCGGCTGCGCCGCGCGTGGCGTGATGCCCGGTCACCGTGCTGGTCGGCGGCGGAGACCCTGACCCGGCTGCTCATTGCCCGTCACGACCTGCCCGAGCCGTCCCTGAACCACCAGGTGACGATCGCAGGGCGCACGTTCTTCCTGGACCTGGCATGGCCAGGTGCACGAACGGCCCTGGAGTACAACGGCGGCGTCCATGCTCGTGAGGTGTCCCAGTACCGGGACGAGATGTACCGCCTGTCCCTCCTGCGCGACGCGGGGTGGGACGTCTCTGTCCTCACGTGGGACGACCTTCGCTCCCCGACCCGCAGGATGACGTGGCTCTCGCGCATACAAGAGGGTCTGGGTAGCCCGCACCGTGCTCTCTAGTGGAGTAAACGCAGCCACACGGCCTTGAATCTGCAATAACGGAGCAAATGCAGCACCTGCCCCCGGGTGCTGAGAGCGAGGGGGCGACGGCGCTCGGTTCGGCTCTTGAGGGTCAGTTCGCCTGCTGCAACTGCGCCAGCGGGGCCCAGCGCCTGAAGATGCGGCGCAGCGCCGCGGTTGCGGATCCGAAGTCCCCCTCACGGAGCAGGTCCAGGGCGTCGGCCATGTCCTGCGGGGACTCGTCCGGCTGGATCCGGTCCGCGAGAGAGCCGTAGTCCAGGCTCACCAGGGAAGCGGAGCTGAAGGATCCCAGCCAGCGGCTCAACCGGGTGAGGTCCTGGGCGAAGGCGGCGGCCTGTCGGGCCTCGTCCGGGAGGTCGTCCTCGGGGGCGTCGCCGGAGACGGCCCGTCCGGCGTCGTCGACAATTTGTGCGGCCTGGAGGGTGCGCTGCGCGGCGGCGTCCGCGGGGGCGATGAACCGGTGGATCTGGTGCCCGGAGTGCTGGGACGCCACATGGTCCGCTGGGGTGAAGGCCGCGAACCATGCCAGGGGGATCGCGTAGGCGGCCTCCCGGGTGTAGACGGGCTGGAAGGCCTCGGTGGAGGTGGCCCTGGCGGCGTCCTCCACCTCCTGCTCGGGGACCAGGAGGGGCAGGAGCTGGGCGCTGTCCTCGTTCTCGGCGGCGGTGAACAGGCGCAGGGAGCGGCGCAGGCGCTGGGTGGGGTGGAACACGGGGAAGTCCCCCGGGTGGTTCGGGGACGCACCGGGAACGTGACCCGGGGCGCCGGCGGGCCCCGAGGCGCTCGGAGCCCCCGCGGAACCTGCAGCACCTGCAACACCCGAGATGCGAGCAGCCCCCGGATGGCCTGGAAAACCGGAAGCGCCCGGAGCGCCGGGGGCACCCGCAAAACCCGGAGCGCCCGCAGCGCCCGGGGAACCCGAAGCACCCGCAGCGCCCGGGGAACCCGAAGCACCCGCGGTGCCCGGGGAACCGGAGGCGCCCGGGGCCCCCGACGGCCCCGGCACCCCCGCCAACCGCCGCGCCCCGGCCGGAGCCGTGGAGAACGGCATGCTCCACAGGGGCTCGCGGGCCGGGGGCAGCAGGGACTGGGAGGTGTCCGCGATGCGGGCGAGCTGCTCCGAGAACTCGTGCACGCCCCCGGTGAAGGGGTCCAGGGCGCGGGGGATGCCGGGGGCGTAGTGCGCGTCCAGGTCCTGCTGGGGGACGTAGACGCGCAGCGCGAACCGCACGGGCGGGCCCGTGATGCTGCGGTAGGCGCTGCCCGCGTTGATCAGGGGCACGGGATCAGTCGATCTCGATCACGACGGGCGCGTGGTCCGAGGCGCCCTTGCCCTTGCGCTCGTCCCGGTCGATCCAGGCGTCCTGCACGCGGGCGGCCAGCGCGGGGGAGCACAGCTGGAAGTCGATGCGCATGCCCTCCTTCTTGGGGAAGCGCAGCTGCTTGTAGTCCCAGTACGTGTAGACGCCGGGGCCGGGGTGGCGCGGGCGGACCACGTCCTGGTAGCCGGCGTCATCGATGAACGCGTGGAACGCCGCGCGCTCCGGTTCGCTGACGTGGGTGTAGCCGCCCTCCTTGAAGAGCTGGATGTCCCACACGTCGTCGTCCTGCGGGGCCACGTTCCAGTCACCCACCAGGGCGATCTGCGCGTTCGGATCGTCCTGCAGCCACTGCTTGGCGTGGCCCTCCAGCACCCGCAGCCACTCGAGCTTGTACGGCATGTGGGGGTCCTCCAGGCCGCGGCCGTTGGGCACGTAGAGGGACCACACGCGCACGCCGCCGCACGTGGCGCCGATCGCGCGGGCCTCCTGCGCGGGCTCCTGGCCGGGCTTGCCGAACGTGGGCTGCTCCGGGAAGGTGCGCTCCACGTCCGTGAGCCCCACGCGCGAGGCGATGGCCACGCCGTTCCACTGGCTCACGCCGAAGTGCGCCACCTCGTAGCCCGCGAACTCGAACAGCTCCCACGGGAAGTTCTCGTCCTTGGCCTTGGTCTCCTGGATGGCCAGGACGTCCACGTCCGAGCGGTCGAGCCACGCCTCGATGCGGTCGGCCCGGGCGCGGATGGAGTTCACGTTCCACGTGGCAATTCTCATGGGCACCACCGTAGCCACCCGCGCCGCACCGGAGAAACCGTGCAGGGCGCCCCGCACGGTCCACGGCCGCCGCAGGCACGGGGCACGACGCCGCTGGGCCGGGTCCCACGCACGGGGCCGGTGCGGCGCGTGGGGCCTGGGACGGTCGGGCCTTGCACGCCGGGCCTCACAGGTCGGTACGCCCAGGGGACCGAGCACCCCCACCGGAGGATCCCGCGGGCCGCACGCCCGGGCCGCGGGCGTCGTCGTGCTCCCGCGCCCCACGGGCGGGGTGCCGCCCCGCGTTCACGCCCCGCCGGAGGCGAGACGCCCGACGCGCCGAGCACCCCCGCTCGTGATTGCCGCTCACAGCGGCCCCGCTCCCCGCCGCGGGCGTCGTCGTGCTCACACGCCTCAGGCGTGGGGGACCACCTCCGGCCCGGAGCCGATTCCCCGGGGACTTCCACCGGGATCCCAGGCGGGAGGCGGGACGCCCGGGAACACGGGGCAGTAGTGTGGCGGGATGACCCCCACGAACGTGCTGTCCCAGATCAGAGAACGCCGCATCCTCCTCAAGACCGCGGGCGTCGGAGCGGGGGCCCTGCTCGCCGCACAGGTCGTGGTGGTGGCGTCGCTGGCCGGGGTGGACTGGTGGCAGCAGCGCGGGCGCAAGCAGCGTGATGCGCCGCGTCCGGGGACGTTCTCGGCGCAGGTGCAGGACTCGGAGCTGACCATCTACACGTCCGGGAAGGACGTCTACGAGGACATGCTCGAGGCCATCGACAACGCAGAGCGCTCCATCCACTTGGAGACGTTCATCTGGAAGAACGATGAGATCGGGCAGCGCTTCCTGGACGGCATGAACCGCGCTGTGGAGCGCGGCGTGGACGTGTTCGTGATCTACGACGGCTTTGCCAACCTGGTCATCCCGCAGACCTTCTACTCCTTCGACAGCGACATCCACGTGTTCCGCGTGCCGTTCCTGCGCCGCCCGTTCTGGAAGGGCCCCCTGCGGTTCTCGGGTCTGAACCACTCCAAGATCCTGGTGGTGGATGACGAGATCGGGTTCGTGGGCGGGTTCAACATCGGCTCCCTGTACTCCCGGCAGTGGCGGGACACGCACATCCGTGAGGTCGGCCCGGCCGTGTGGGGTCTGCGCAACGCGATCGCCACGGTGTGGAACGAGGACCGCGAGCCGGACAAGGAGATCGAGTGGGTCCCGCCGCAGAGCTGGGATCCCGAGGTGCGGGTGAACGCGAACCTGCCCATCCAGATCGTGTACCCCATCCGTGAGATGTACATGAACGCGATCGACCGGGCGCAGCACCACATCTGGATCAACACCCCGTACTTCATCCCGGACCAGCAGGTGCTGGACACGCTCCTGGACGCCGCGCGCCGCGGGGTGGACGTCCGGGTCATGGTCCCCAAGGACTCCAACCACATCCTCTCGGACTGGGTGTCCCGGGGGTTCTACGGCCAGCTGCTGGAGGGCGGGGTGACCATCCTGCTCTACGGCGCGTGCATGATCCACGCCAAGACCGCCACGATCGACGGCCAGTGGTCCACCGTGGGCACCGCCAACCTGGACCGCCTCTCCCTGTCCTTCAACTACGAGACCAACGTGGAGATCGTGGACCCGGACTTCGCCGCCCAGATGGAGAAGGTCTTCCTCGCGGACAGCGAGCACTGCGAGGAGCTCACCTCCCCCCAGTGGCGGGAGCGCCACCCCATGGCGCGGGTCGCGGAGGTCCTGCTGGTCCCGCTGCGCCCCCTGCTCTGACGTCCCCGGCGTACGACGACGCCGCACGGCCGGCCCCCGCACGCCCGTCACGGGAGCGCCGTCGTGCGGAGGGCGTCAGCCCTGGGTAAGGTGGCCGCGCAGCCTGGTGGCGGTGTACTCGGTGCGGAACAGGCCGCGGCGCTGCAGCTCGGGGACCACCAGGTCCACGAAGTCCGTGAGCGAGTCCGGCTGCACGGGCGGCATGAGGTTGAAGCCGTCCGCGCCGCCGTTCTCCAACCACTCCTGCATGCGGTCCGCAATCGACTCCGGGGTGCCCACCATGGTGCAGTGCCCACCGCCGGCGGCCAGGCGCCCGAGCAGCTGGCGGACCGTGGGGTTCTCCGCCTCGATGATCCGCAGGATGGTGCCGTAGCGGCCCTGCGGACCGGTGAACTCCCCCAGGGGCGGCAGCGGGGGCACGGGCGCGTCCAGGTCCCAGCCCGAGCAGTCCTGCTCCACGAACGTGGAGAGCTGCGCGAGTGACTGCTCCACGGGCAGCAGCCGGTCCACGCGGTCCTGCTTGGCGAGGGCCTCCTCGTGGGTGCGGCCCACGTAGGTGACCAGCCCGGGCATCACGACCACGGACTCCGGATCGCGCCCGGCCCGGGCCACCTCCGCCTTGACCGAGGAGTAGTACTCCTGGGCGGCGGGGAGGTCGTAGGCCACGGCGTAGATCCCCTCCGCGAAGTCCCCGGCCAGGGCCTTGCCGGGCCCGGACGCGCCGGCCTGGAACAGCACCGGCTCGCCCTGCGGGGAGCGCGGGACCGTGAGGGGTCCGTCCACCAGGAAGTGTCGGCCCTCGTGGTCCAGGCGGTGGACCTTGGAGGGGTCCGCCCACCGGCCCTCGGGGTCTGCGGTGACGGCGTCCTCGTCCCAGCTGGCCCACAGGGCGCGGGCCACCTCCACGAACTCGCGGGCGCGCTCGTAGCGCTCGTCCTTGGGCGGCATGGCCCGGTAGCCGTGGTTGCGGGCCTCGGCGTCCCACATGGAGGTCACCACGTTCCAGCCCGCCCGGCCGCCCGAGATGTGGTCCAGGGACGCGAGCATCCGGGCCGCGTGGAACGGGGTGAAGAACGTGGAGGACACCGTGCACACCAGGCCGATGCGTTCGGTGGCCCGCGCCATCGCGGACAGTGCGGTCAGCGGTTCGAGGGACCAGTGGGGTCCGCCGGAGACGTCGCCCACGCTGTGGCCGTCCGCGAAGAACACGGCGTCGAACAGGCCGCGCTCGGCGGTCCGCGCGAGCTCCTCGTAGTAGCTGATGTCCGTGAGGCGGTGCACCGAGGAGTTCGGGGCGCGCCACGCCGCCTGGTGGTGGCCGGTGCCGTAGAGGAACGCGTTGAGGTGGAGGCGGCGGGCCGGTGCCTTCGTGGGCGACGACGCCGCAGCCACCGTCCGCGGCGTCGGCTCGGCTTCGGGGGCGGGTGCCGACGCCGTGCCCCCGGCAGGTGCCGTGCGCTCGGGAGCGGGCCGGGCGGCGTCGTCGTGCGCGGAGGGGGCGGCCATGTCAGTCCATCACCAGCCCGCCGTCGACCACGAGGTTCTGGCCGGTGACCCCGCGGGACCAGTCCGAGGCGAAGAACAGGGCGGTGTCCGCGAACTCCTCCGGGGTGGTCACGCGGCCCAGGGGAGTGCCGGCGGCGATGAAGTCGAAGACCTCGTCCGGGGTGGCGGCGCTCGCGTCCGTGGTGCGCAGCAGGCCGCCGGAGATCATGTTGACGGTGATGCCCTGCGGGCCCAGGTCCTTGGCGGCGGTGCGGGTGAGGGAGAGCAGGGCGGCCTTCGCGGCGGTGTAGTCGTGGTAGGGGACCACGGGGTTCTGGAAGAGGTTGGTGCCGATGTTGATGATGCGGCCCTCACCGGCCTCCGCCATGCCCGGGGTGACCGCGTGCATCACATTGAGGGCCCCGATCACGGCGCCCTGGAACTGCTGCGTGAGGTTCTCCGCGGTCAGGTTCTCCAGGGTGGGGCGGGCGTCCCCGTTGAAGCTGAAGTCCACCAGGGCGTTGTTCACCGCCACCGTGATCGGCGCGCCGAAGTGCTCCCGGGCCCGGGAGACCATGTCCCGCACCTGCTGCGCGTCGGTCACGTCCGCCTGGACGGCCAGGGCGCGGTCCTCGCCGAGCTCCGCGACCAGGGCCCGGGCGCGGTCCTCGCTCGCGTGGTAGTTGGCGACGACGCGCGCCCCCTCGCGCGCGAACGCCCGGCTGAGGTGCTCCCCCAGCCCGCGGGCTCCGCCGGTGACCAGGACGATGGTGTTCTCGATCCGCATGCTCACTCCTGTGGCTCACGGCGAAGAAAGCGGTGCGCCACCTGCGCGGTGCGACCGTGACATCCCTTCGCCAGTACTAACTGGACAGGTTCGACGGGTGTCATCTCAGCCGCTTTGACTTCCCCATCTGTGTGCCCGGTGGGCTGAGAGGGAAGGGTGGCGGCACCCCGTGTCACTGGTGGTCAGTGTAGCCAGGGAGCTCTGGCGAGGATCAAGGGGGTGGGTTGACCGGGGAAGGACGGGGCCGCAGGGAACCCTGATAGAAAAGTGGTGGGACCGATTGACCGGTGCTGTGCGCGGCGCTCGGCGGCGGCGCACGGCAACCAGAACGGAGACGGGCGAATGTCAGATCGAACAGGCGCTTCACGGGCGAGGAACGTCGGATGGGTGCTGTGGCTCGCCGCGTTGCTCGTCTGGATCGCGGGACTCGTGGCCGAGCGACTCCTGTACTCCGGATCCCTGTCCTGTGAACTGGGCGACGGAAGCTCGATCTACGGTGAGGCGGGGTGGAGCTGGGTGCCACTGGGCCACATGTGCACCTGGGAGAACGTGGGCGGCGTGACGATCGTGGACGAGCCGTCCATGATGACTCTCGTTCCGGCGCTGGTCCTGCTCCTGTGGGGAATCAGTCTGGTGATAGCTCGTGCTTCCAAGCCACAACCGCGCCGCAGTCCGGAGTAGCCGGTCTTGCCGGTGGCGGCTCGGTCAGGACAGGCCGTTGCTCGCGGGGCGGCGCGCCTCGCGACGCCGATCAGCCTCGATTTCCGCACGCCGTTCCTTCACCGCCTTGGAGAAGAAAATGACGGCGAATAGCAGTTCCATGGTCATGAGCAGCCATGATTCCCGCGCTCCGACGAAGGTGATCACGAAGAGGGCCGCCATCACGGAACCCTGAATCAGGCAGCCCGTGGATTTCCGTTTCAACATGCCCCCACCGTAGGCAGATGCTCGTGAGAACGCCTCGTCTCCCGGGCTGCCGCGACGGAAAAGCCGAACGGAGTGCTGGGCGGCTCCTGTCCGGCAGCCGCCCCGAGTGCGCCACGCAAAACCGCCCTGCTACCCTTGATGGCTGGTGTGCCGGGAAGTCTGGTCGGCGGAAACAAGCGTGATGCCCGTCGACACTGGAGTACTCCATGCCCCTGCACCACACGACCACCCCTGCCCTCCGTGAGCCCGGATCCCCGGAGCCCGTGGCGCAGGAAGAGTCCACCGGCTTCGTCTCGGAGCCCGGTTTCTTCAACCATCCTGAGCCCCCGTGCGAGCCCGACCACCCCTCGGGTGGCGTCTTCTCCCGCCTGCAGGACGTCCTGCGCCGCGAGACTGTGGCCGGCATCCTCCTCGTGGTTGCCGCCGTCATCGCCATCGTCTGGGCCAACTCGCCCTTCGCGGAGAGTTACTTCGCCCTGCGTGACCTCAAGGTGGGCTACGAGCCGTGGCACCTGAACCTCAGCCTCGGCGCCTGGGCCGCGGACGGGCTGCTCGCCATCTTCTTCTTCCTCGTGGGTCTGGAGCTCAAACGCGAGTTCGTCGCGGGTGACCTGCGGGACCTCAGCAAGGCGGCGGTGCCGATCGCGGCGGCCGTGGGCGGCGTCGTGGTCCCCGCGCTGATCTACGCGGCCGTGAACGCCACGAACCCCGAGACCCTGGGCGGCTGGGCGATTCCCACCGCCACGGACATCGCCTTCGCCGTGGCGGTGCTCGCGATCGTGGGCTCGCACCTGCCCAGCGCGCTCCGCCTGTTCCTGCTGACCCTGGCGGTGGTGGACGACCTGCTGGCCATCACGATCATCGCGATCTTCTACACCGACGAGGTGCACGTGCTCCCGCTGCTCCTCGCGCTCGTCCCGCTGGCCGCGTTCGGGCTGCTGGCGCACCGCTTCCCCCGCTTCTTCGCGCACCGCACGTGGGCCGCGTGGGTGATCCTGGTGCCGCTGGCCGTGGTCACGTGGGCCCTGGTCCACGAGGCCGGGATCCACGCCACGGTCGCGGGCGTGCTGCTCGGTTTCGCCGTTCCCGTCATGGGGGCCAAGGCGTCCGGGGAGCCCGTGGAGCTCGCCGAGCACCTGGAGCACCGCGTCCGGCCCCTGTCCGCCGGGTTCGCGGTGCCGGTCTTCGCGTTCTTCTCCGCGGGCGTCGCAGTGGGCGGCTGGGACGGATTGACGACGGCGCTCGCCGCCCCCGTCACGCTCGGCATCATCGCGGGCCTCGTCCTGGGCAAGCCGCTGGGCATCATTGCCGCCACGTGGCTCACCACCGTGCTCACCGGGCGGAAGCTGGACCCGTCCTACAAGTGGATCGACCTGGTGGGGATCGCGCTGCTGGCCGGGATCGGGTTCACGGTGTCCCTGCTGATCGCGGAGCTCAGCTTCGACCCGTCCGCGGCCGCCGGGGACCAGGCCAAGGTGGCCGTACTGACCGCGTCGGTGCTGGCAGCGGTGCTGGCCGGTGGTTTGCTGGCGGTCCGCAACCGCCACTACCGGGTGGGTGCGGTTGCTGCCGGATCAGGGAACACCGCGTCCCACGCATAGCAGTGGGGGGCTGGTCCTCCGTCGCCGGGCAGGGGCTCAGCCCTCCCGTCACCACCCGTCCGTCGGCGTGACCCACCGCCCCCCTGCCGCCCGCACGGGCCGCGTGGAGGTGGAACCACGCCGGGCGCCGGAGCCGAGGACGGCGCAGGGGCCCACTCGTGAACGAGTGAGCCCCTGGCCGCAGTCCCGGATCTGGAGAACTGCCAAGCGGAGTGATGATCAGCGACCGGTGCGGTCGGTGCCGTCCACATTGGTGTTGCCCGCGTTGGGGGTGCGGTCCGTGGAACCCGCGGTGCGCGTGCGGTCCGTGGCCCCAACGTTGTGGGTACGGTCGGTGGTGCCCACGTTGTGGTTGCGCTCCACGGGAACGGTCTTGTTCTTCTTCAGCAGGCCACCCAGACCGGCGAGACCGAGCAGGCCCCACAGGCCGGCGTTGCCGTGGCCTTCGTCCTCCTGCTGGGTGGAGGCGGGAGCGGGGCTCTCCGTGGCGGCCATGGCCGGGGCGGACACGCCGGACAGGATGGCCAGGGACAGAGCGGCAGCAGCTGCGGTCTTACGCATAGCGGGTTCTCCTTTGCTGGGGAACGTCATCTATTGATGACTCATCAATCAGCGTACTTGCTATTGGGGGGTTCCGGCGATTCACTTCCCCGGGGAAGACCTGCTCCGGCACGAGCGGGGTGCTCCTCCCGCCACCACCCGTCCGCCGGCGTGACCGGCACGGTGCGCTTGTGCCGGGAGCGCAGGAAGATCTGCTCCAGCTTCTCCGCGACCTCCACGGGGACGTCCTTGCCCTCGAGGTAGTCGTCGATGTCCTCGTACGTGAGGCCCAGCTCGTCCTCGTCCGTGCGCCCGGGGTTGTCGTTGAGCAGGTCCGCGGTGGGGACCTTCCCGACCAGCCGCTCCGAGGCCCCCAGGTACTCCAGCAGCTGCCGGTTCTGCCGCTTGTCCAGTCCGGCCAGCGGCAGGAGGTCCGCTCCGCCGTCCCCGAACTTGGTGAAGAACCCGGTGATGGACTCTGCCGCGTGGTCCGTGCCGATCACCAGCAGGTTGTGGTCCCCGCCCACCGCGTACTGCGCGGTCATGCGCACGCGGGCCTTGGTGTTGCCGCGGGTGAAGTCGGTGAGCTGCTCGCCGGTGGCCGCGGCGTAGGCGGCCTCGAACCCGTCGACGGCCGGAGCGACGTCGTACGTGACCACCCGGTCCGGCTCAATGAAGGCGAGCGCGGCCTGTGCGTCGTCCTCGTCCTGCTGGGTGCGGTAGGGCAGGCGCATGGCCACGAACTCCGCGGGGATCTCGTCCTCGCGCAGCTTCTCCACGGCCAGCTGCGCGAGCCGTCCCGCGAGCGTGGAGTCCACGCCGCCGCTGATGCCCAGCACGAAGCCCCTGGTGTGCGTCGCCCGGAGGTAGTCGCACAGGAAGTCGACGCGCCGCGCCGCCTCCGTCTCCGGGTCGATCCGCGGGGCCACCCCGAGCTCGGCGATGATCTGTGCCTGCAATTCACGCATGCCGCCATGCTAGCGACCGCGTGTTTCAGGGGTGTGACGGACCCCCGGTCCACGACGCCGCTGGGTCGCCTCGGCGAGTCCCTCACCGTCACCCCGCACCTGGCCAGGATGGCAGGGGCGCATCATGTGCGGCATCTGTCGTGTCAACAGAGGGGCAGCGTTCCGGGCCGAATGCGGTGGCGGACCGTCACCCGTGCGTGTGAGGCGGGGCGCGGCGGCGTCGTGAGATGCTGGCCACATGACTGAGAACACCTACGAAACCATCCTGGTCCGCCGCGAGGGACGCGTGGGCGTGATCACGCTGAACCGTCCCAAGGCGCTGAACGCGCTGAACGTGCAGACCATGACCGAGCTCGTGGCGGCCGCCACCGACCTGGACCGCGATCCGGAGATCGGTGCGATCGTCCTGACCGGCTCCGAGAAGGCGTTCGCCGCGGGCGCCGACATCAAGGAGATGGGTTCCAAGACCGGTTCGGACATGTACCGCGAGGACTTCTTCTCCGCGTGGGACACCTTCGCCCGGCTGCGCACGCCGAAGATCGCGGCGGTCGCGGGCTACGCCCTGGGCGGTGGCTGCGAGGCGGCCATGATGTGCGACATGATCATCGCCGCGGACACCGCCAAGTTCGGGCAGCCGGAGATCACCCTGGGCGTCATCCCGGGCATGGGCGGCACCCAGCGGCTGACCCGCGCAGTGGGCAAGGCCAAGGCGATGGACCTCATCCTCACCGGCCGCCAGATGGACGCCGAGGAGGCCGAGCGCTCCGGACTCGTTTCCCGTGTGGTCCCCGCCGACTCCCTCATGGACACCGCGCTGGAGGTCGCCACGAAGATCTCCGGCATGTCCAAGCCGGTGGCCCAGCACGCCGTGGAGACCGTCAACACCGCGTACGAGACCACCCTGGCCGCGGGACTGCAGTACGAGCGCCGCGTGTTCCACGGGCTGTTCTCCACTGCGGACCAGAAGGAGGGCATGGCGGCCTTCACGGAGAAGCGGAAGCCGAACTTCTCCCACGAGTGAGCCCGGGCTCCGTCCTGTGGCGCAGATGATGTGCTGACAGGGCACGCGCAGACGACGCCGCTCCCCGGAAGGTGGGGAGCGACGTCGTCGTTCTGCCCGGGGGGGTGCTCCTGGGGTGACCTGCGCGCCCCGGGGTGGTCTGCATTAGCGGAGCAAACGCAGAAATGCGGCTGCGGATCTGCTTTTACTCCACTAGGCAGCACCAGCGGCCAGCTGTCCACCGGCGCGGCACCATCTGGGTCCGCATCTGCGGGTCCTTCTGCCCCGGGGGCCCGCATCTGCGGATAACATGCGCTCATGACCTTTCTCCGTGTGGCTCAGGCCGCCTCGTTCATGGGTGTCAGCGACGACACCGTCCGGCGGTGGATCGACCAGGGTGCCCTTCCCGGGCAGAAGGACGGCACGGGGCACCTGGTGGTGGACGGTGCGGACCTCGCCGAGCTGGCGCGTCGCACCGCGGTGAGCCCCGAGGATCCCGCGCGCGTGAGCAGCTCGGCCCGCAACCGGCTGGTGGGGCTGGTGACCGCGGTGAAGTCCGACCCCGTGATGTCCCAGGTGGAGCTGCAGTGCGGTCCGCACCGCATCGTGTCGCTCATGAGCACGGAGGCGGTGGAGGACCTCGGGCTCGCACTCGGTTCCGTGGCCACGGCCGTGGTGAAGTCCACGGCGGTCATCGTGGAGACGGAGGGGCGCAAATGATGGCGTGCGCAGAGCAGAAGACACCGGGCACCGCGGGTAGACGCCGCCTCACCGCCCTCGTGGCCGCTGTGGGTCTGGGCACCCTGGTGCTCACCGGCTGCGGTGGGCAGAGCGGGGAAAGCAATGCAGCGGCGTCGTCCTCGGAGGCCGGGGGCGGGGACAAGACCCTGCGGGTGTCCGCGGCGGCCTCCCTGACCCAGTCCTTCGACCAGCTGGCGGAGGAGTTCGAGAGGGACCACCCCGGCGTGGACGTGGACGTGAACTACGGCGGGTCCTCGGGGCTCGTGCAGCAGCTCACCGAGGGCGCACCCGCGGACGTGTTCGCCTCCGCGGACCAGAAGAACATCAAGAAGCTGACGGACGCGGACCTCGCCCAGGGGGAGCCGAAGATCTTCGCGACCAACGTGCTGACCCTCGTGGTGCCCAAGGACAACCCGGCGGGGATCACGAGCTTGCAGGATGTGCTGGACAAGAAGGTCAAGCTCGTCACGTGCGCCCCCGAGGTGCCGTGCGGTGCCGCCACCCAGACGGTGGAGAAGGCCAACGGCGTGGAGCTCAAACCCGTGAGCCAGGAGAACGCCGTGACGGACGTGCTCGGCAAGGTCACCAGCGGTCAGGCGGACGCCGGCATCGTGTACGTCACGGATGCCAGGGCCGCCGGGGACAAGGTCACGACCATCGACATTCCCAAGACGGACGAGGCGGTCAACAACTACCCGATCGTGGCCCTGAAGGACTCCGAGCAGCCGGAGCTTGCCGCGCAGTTCGTGGACCTCGTCACGGGTGAGCAAGGGCAGAAGGTGCTGCGGGACGCGGGCTTCGGCGCCCCGTGACGCGCCGGTTCTCCGCCACCCCGCGGTGGGTTCTGCTCCCGGCGGCCGTGGGTGCGCTGCTCATCCTGCTGCCCCTGGTGGGGATGCTCCTGCGCATCGACTGGGCGCACCTGGGGGAGCTGCTCACGAGTGAGTCGTCGCTTGCCGCGCTGTGGCTGAGCCTGCGCACGGCAGTGGTCTCCACCGCGCTGTGCGTGGTCCTGGGCTGTCCGCTGGCCCTGGTGCTGGCGCGCTCCACGGCCCGGGGCCTCACCGTGTTCCGCTCGCTGGTGCTGCTGCCGCTCGTGCTGCCCCCGGTGGTGGGCGGCATTGCGCTGCTGTACACGTTCGGGCGCACGGGCTTCCTGGGCGCGCCGCTCGCGGCACTGGGCGTGGACATCGCGTTCTCCACCACGGCGGTGGTGCTCGCGCAGACGTTCGTGGCCCTGCCGTTCCTGGTGGTTTCGCTGGAGGGCGCGCTGCGCACCACGGGCACCCGCTACGAGCAGATCGCCGCGGGCCTGGGTGCCTCCCCCACGCGCACGCTCTTCCGCGTGACTTTGCCGGTCACCCTGCCCGCCGTGCTCTCCGGCGCCGCGCTGTCCTTCGCGCGCTGCCTGGGCGAGTTCGGCGCCACCCTCACGTTCGCGGGCAGCCTGGAGGGCGTCACGCGCACGCTCCCGCTGGAGATCTACCTGCAGCGCGAAACCGACCCCGACGCCGCCGTGGCCCTCTCCCTGCTCCTCGTCCTGGTCGCGCTGCTGGTCGTCAGCCTCACCACGCCCGCACGACGACGCCGCGGCGCCGGCTTCCGCGCCAACCTCACCCGGTGGGTGGGGCGGGATGGCGCCGGTGGACCGAGCGGTCAGGCCGATCCGGAGTCGCGTGCGGATGCCGCCGCCCCGGGTGGGGGCGGGGAAGGGCCTGCCGATCCGACCGCGTCAGAGGAGTCCCGGTCCATGGGTGGGCGTACCCCGTTCGCGTCGCTGCCGCAGAAACAGGAAACCCACGATGCGCCGTCGGCCACGCCCACGGTCTCAGCTGGCAGTCCGGCGCAGGGGTCCCACCACCCCATCGGGCTGCGGGTGGACGTCACTCACGAACCACGAGGTGTGGCCGCCGAGTTCAGCGTGGAGCCGGGCACCACCGTGGCGCTGCTCGGGCCCAACGGGGTGGGGAAGTCCACGGTGTTCGGCGTGGTCGCCGGCCTGGTGGCACCGGATCGCGGCGCGGTCCAGGTGGGGGAGCGGTGTGTGGTCCGGGCGGACACCGGAGACCGGCCCGTGTGGGTCCCCGCGCACCGTAGGGGAGTGGCCCTCATGGCCCAGGAACCCCTGCTGTTCCCCCACCTGAGCGTGCTGGACAACGTGGCGTTCGGGCCGCGGGCGAGCGGGGCAGGGAGGGCGGAAGGGCGGCGTCGTGCCCGGGCATGGCTGCGGGAGGTGGGCGCGGAGGAGTTCGTGCAGCGGCGCCCGGATGAGCTCTCGGGAGGGCAGGCGCAGCGGGTCGCGATCGCGCGCGTGCTGGCTGCGGATCCGCGCGTGATCTTGCTGGACGAGCCCATGAGCGCACTGGACGTGGCGGCCCGGCCCCGCATGAGACAGGTGCTGAAACGCGTGCTGGCCGGGCGCACCGCGGTGGTCATCACGCACGACGACGCGGACGTCGCCGAGCTCGCGGACACCGTCGTGCGCCTGGAACGGGCGGAACCCGCCAGGCGCCGCTGACTGTCCAGGGAGACCTCGAGAAACGGGCAGCCCCAGCACAGAGGACCGGTCCTCACCCAGGGCAGGGTGGGGACCGGCCCTCGTGTCCGGAAGAGGAACGCCGAGCGGCGCGCCTACTTCACCTCGCGCGTGAGCACCCGCCAGATGCCGATCAGCAGCGGCACCCCGATCCACAGCAGCGAGGACGTTCCCAGCTGACCCCACTCTGTGGCAGTGAGGTCCACTCCCTCCATGAGCGGGGTGGAGGCCGCGGTCATGTTCACCCACGCCCCGAGATCTTGCAGAGAAGGGACCATCAGAGCGGCTGCCGAGTACAGGGTGGGCAGGACGAAGTAGGCCACGATGGCCAGCGGCACGGACAGCAGCGCCAGCCCGAATGCCACACCCTGCAGGAGGGCGAGCATCTGGGTGAGCCACTGGCCCGCCAGCTGCCCGGGATCGAGGTCGATGCTCACGGGGCTGCCGGAGAGCCCGGCAGAGATCAGGTGTGCGAGCAGTGCCAGGACCCACGCCGCCGCGAAGGCGATCGTCCCCAGGACGAGTGCTGCGAGCAGCTTGGCGAGCACCACCCGGATCCTGCGGGGTTCCTGCGTGAACGTGATCAGGGCGGTGCGCTGGCTCCACTCGTTGCACGCCGTGATGATCCCCAGCACGGGCAGCAGCAACCCCTGCGGCGTCATTGTTACGACGAACAGACCGGCGAGGTCCGCACCCTCCTCACGGGTCAGCCACACGGTGAGCCCCAGCGCGAGGGCGGTGAGCACGCCGATCGCGATCAGCAGACCGCGCCCGGCGCGCGTGTCCACCTGCTTGCGCAGCTCCACGCGCAGCAGGGTGAGGAACGACAGCCCGCGGCCCGTCGGTTCTGCATGGCCCCAGGGGGCCGTGGTGGTGGTTGCGGTGCTCATGCGGTGGGCTCCTCTCGGGCGGGCATTCCCTGGGCGGGTGACGGCTGCGCGGGCGGTGTGGCGCCGGACGACGCCGCCGCGCCGGGTGGGGTGCCGCCCCGCCCCTGCTCGTCGCGGGCGGTGTCCGCGGTGAGCTGCAGGAACATGTCCTCCAGCCGGGTGCCGTCCGCGGGGCGCAGCAGGGTCAGGGGCACACCGGCGTCGAGCGCTACGCGACCCACGCGGGCGGCGTCGGCCTCGATCTCGGCGGCACCGTCCGCGCGCCCGGAGAAGGTGATGCCCGCGGTGCTCAGCGCGGTGGCGAAGGCCGCCTGGTCCTCGGCGTCGGCCACGCAGCCGGGGCGGGTGGCGAGCAGGTCCGTCATGCGGCCCTGGGCGACGATCCGGCCGTGGCCGATCATCACGAGGTCGTCCGCGACCTGCTCCACCTCGTGCAGCAGGTGCGAACTCAGCAGCACGGTGCCGCCCCGGTCCGCGAAGTCCCGGAGCAGACCGCGCATCCAGCGGATGCCCGCGGGGTCCAGGCCGTTGGCGGGTTCGTCCAGTACAAGCACCTGGGGTGAGCCCAATAGCGCGCCCGCGAGACCGAGGCGCTGACGCATGCCCAGGGAGTAGTTCTTCACACGGCGGCACGCCTCGGAGGGCTCCAGCCCCACGAGTTCCAGCATCTCGTCCACCCGTGCCCTGCCCGCACCCGTGATGGTGGCGGCGAGCTGCAGCACCTCGCGGCCGGTGCGACCGGGATGCTGTGCGGCGGCGTCGAGCATCACGCCCACATGCCGGCTGGGGTTGGGCAGCTCGGCGTAGCGGTGGCCCAGCACGAGCGCCTCACCCGAGCTGGCCGGGGTGAGACCGGTGAGCATCCGCAGGGCCGTGGACTTGCCCGCGCCGTTGGGCCCCAGGAAACCGGTGACCCGGCCGGGCCGGGCCGTGAAGGAGATGTCGTCCACCGCGGTGAATCCGCCGTAGCGCTTGGTGAGGTGCTCGATGCGAATCATGACCTACATCCTGAGGGAAGAAGAGGAGAATCCTGAAAAAATGATGAACCCGGGCGCGTCCCCTGGGTGGCGCGGTGGAGAGGATGTGCCTGCGCGATCAACCAGGCAGGGGCCTCACGCACGCTCCGAGTGGGGGCGGAAACCCCGCCTCCACCGGGGCGAACGAGATTCGTTCATGCGCGCCTCCCACAGGTCCAGCTCGATGGTGATTCCGGGGCCCACCGCGTCCTGCACCCTTTCCGCAAGCCGTTCGCCCTCACGGTGGCTGGCATCCCGTTGCTCCTCCGTGGGCCAGCCCTTCTCGTGGTCGAAGTGCTGGTTGAAGTTCCGGGTCCAGGCCAGGACGTCCTGGGTCAGGTCCGGCGGGAGAGGGAAGTGATCCTGCTCCAGCAGGCCGTCCTCTGCCCAGAACGGCCAGTTGCAGCCGTACTCGTTAAACATGCGAACGCTTGTGGGTGTGGACACGGGGTCGTTCCTCTCGGGAGACGGGTGCTTCGACGATCCTCATCCGGTTCGAGGATGTCGGCAAGGGGGCAAGACAGCACCGGACGGCGCGGGACAGCAGAACGGGACCCCACGTGCCGGTTGGTGCCCACCCGCGGGCCGATAGCATGAGCGGGCCGGTGAGCACCCGGCGTCGTCGTCGAGAAGGGACACCCCATGGCTTTCGTCTGCAGCGCCACCTGGACCGCCAAGCCCGGCGAGGAAGAGACCGTGCGCGCCGCGCTCGCCGAGCTCTCGCCCGCCTCCCGCGAGGAGCCCGGGAACCTCTACTACCAGGCGTACCAGAGCCCGGAGGAGCCCGCCGTGTTCCGCATCTTCGAGGTGTACCAGGACAAGGCCGCGTTCAAGGCCCACGTGTGCTCGGCGCACTTCGCGCAGTTCGGCGTGGGGCAGGCGATCCCGGCGCTGGCGAACAACGAGCACGAGACGTACGAGACGCTCGATTTCTGACGGGCCGCCCGTGAGCAGCCACGAAAGGCCGACGACGCTGCGCCCGGTCCCCGCCCCGGCTGAACGGGCACCCGCCTGGGCCGTGGCCCTCTCCGAGGTATTCCAGGCACCCCTTGTGCTGGCGGCGTTGCTGGTCGTCCTCCCGTGGAGTGCCCACGGCACCCTCGCCTCCCTAGCGTGGGGTGTGGCCGCGGCGCTCGCGGTGTGCGGGGTCTCGCTGGCCACCGTCACCGTGCTGTCGCGCCGGGGTGTTCTCACCGACCACCACGTGAGCGTCAAGCAGCACCGACGTCCGGTGATGATCGGGACGTTCCTGCTGGTGGCGGCGTTCCTCGCTGTGACTCTCGCATTCCACGGGCCCGTGGAGATCACGGGCCTGCTTACCGCCACGCTCGCCGCCAGCGCGGTGGTGGCCCTGGTCAGCCCGTGGTGGAAGATCTCGGTGCACGGGATGATGATGGGCGGCACCGCCGTGATCCTGCCCGTCGCGTGGGGTCCGTGGGGTCTGCTGTTCATCCCCGTGGCGGTGGCCGTCTGCGTGAGCCGTCACGTGCTGGGCGCCCACACCTGGGCGCAGCTGATCGTGGGTTCTGCGTACGGGGTGGTGTTCCTGGGCGGGATCTACTGGCTGATCGCGGTCTGACCCGTCGCGCCGGTGCATCTCCCGGGATGACGACGCCGCGCGGTGCCCGGCTGCCTCCCCACGCTTTCGAGCTGTGCGCCGTCGCTGAGCCCAGTGGCAATCGGTGGCGTCGTGGCGGTCCGGAAGCGAGGGTGATCAGGGGCCGGGCGCTGGGGGTGCGGCGTCGGCGCCATTCTTGGCGGCGCTGACGATGGGAAACAAACCCAGGACCAGCACGATCGAGGGGATTATCCCCAGCCAGGGGACGAGCCATTCGGGCCCGAGGAATAGCAGGGCCAGGCACAGCAGGTCCACGGCCAGCGCCACCAGGAGAACGGTGCGGGACACGGGCAGGGCCGCGGCATGTCCGGCATGCCACGCCTCATCGCTGCGATGGGTGGCTTTGATGTGGATGCCGATGAACCCGTTGCGGTCCACAGGTTCCGATGCCGCCGCTCGAATGACCGCGTAGACGAAGCCCACCACCACGGCGGACATCACGATAACGATGAGCGCGCCCACGCTGGATTCATTCATGCGAGGGAGGATATCCCAGCGAACTCGTGGCGGTCACCCACGACTGGGGATGCCGGCGATATGAACCCTTCAGAGGCCACCTGGAGATTGTCGGGATTATAAATTCGACCCATGACGACCTCAATCGCCCTCCGGCCTCTGCGCGTGACCGATGCCCCTGAGATGGCGGCAGTCCTGGCCGATCTGGAGCTGTACCGCTACACGGGCGGCGAGCCCCCGAGCATTGACGGCCTGGAGAGGCAGCACGCCGTGCAGACCCGTGGCCACTCTTCGGATGGAAGTGAACTGTGGCTCAACCGCATTGTGGTGGTGGGGCCGGAGGAACAGGCGGTGGGCTACGTGCAGGCCACCGTTCCGCTGGACGGCTCGCCTGCGGAGATCGCCTGGGTCGTCGGGGTCCCCTGGCAGGGCCGGGGTTACGCCGCTCGGGCAGCCGCCCTCCTGATCGAAGAACTCCGGCGGAAGGGGGTGTCCCGGGTCCTGGCTCACATCCACCCTGAGCACGAGGCGTCCCAGCGGATCGCCCGCCGTCTGGGGATGGCCCCTACGGAGACCGTGGTCGACGGAGAGACGCGGTGGGTCACCACCCTGGCGCGCGGGAAATGCCCCAGCGCTCGAGGCGCTCACTCCCATGCGGGGGGTCCGGATCGGACTCGCAGAGTCAGCCAAGACAGACCTGCATCTGACGGGACACGGGACAACAGGTGCTGAGGACGTGTCTCGCCATCGTACGGGGGTGATGGGTGCCATACTCCGGGTGTGGAGAACCCCCAGCAGCGGTTGCAACCCCATCTGCGTCCCGGCGAGAAACTTCTGTGGTCCGGTCAACCTGACCCGCGCGTCCACTTCATGCCGTCCGACGGGTTCCTCGTGCCCTTCAGCGTCCTGTGGTGCGCTTTCGCCGTGTACTGGACGTGGATAGTCCTGAATTCAGGCAAGCCCCGGTGGTTTGTTCTCGTGGGGCTGCTCTTCGTGGTGGTGGGCCTCTACCAGATGGTCGGACGTTTCCTCGTCAAAGCTCGGCGCAAGCGACGTACCGTCTACGGCCTCACAGACACCCGGGCGATCGTGGTGGAGGGTGGACGCAACGTCTCGGACGTCCGGGTGAAGGATGTGCCCGTGAAGGTGAGGAAACACCGTGACGGGGTGCATGTCGAGATCATCTTCGGGGCATCCGGACTTCAAAAGGGCTACCTCAACAGCGGTATGGAGATCTTCTCACCGGGGCGAGACTCGCCCGTGGCCTTCTTCGACGTCCCCGACTCGGAGGCCCTGCTGCGCGAGCTGGAGCAGGTGCGCTGACACCCGGAGCGGTCACACGGCCCTGAGGTGCTCACCGCGGGGATCGCCGTCCGGGAAGTTTCCTCGCAGCTCCTCCATGAAGCCCGTGGGGGTCGGGGCGTCCCAGTAGGGGTTGCCACTCTGCGGCTCGACAGTCGGGTCGAAGGGAGTGACCTCCAGAACCACATGTCCGCGATCCACGGGCACGATCTCGCGGCGGTACTCACGCCGTGAGACGCCGTCCGACACCACGACGTGCCCGTACCCCTCCTTCAGGTGCGCTGAGACGACTCGGAGGTCCGGGTACAGGTCGTCGAGCATGGCAGGAGTCAGCGACAGGTCGTAGAGGAACCCCGCCCAGTTGCACCGCAGGTTCTCCGGGAACTCGCCGTACTCCAGCGTCACCCGACCGTCCTCCGCGACGGTGATGCCCACGATGTCTTCCCCGGCGGCAATGTCGCACGCCCGGTGGTAGAAGTTGTGCGACTTTCCCATGGATGATTCTCCGTGCTACGAGTGAGAGGTTGGGCGGTACGGTCGGGTCTTGGGCTCGTCGAGAAGTGCCTCACCGATGGGGTCTCACGATCCCCCAAGGAGTGTCCCATGCACCACCAAGACCTCTCGCCGGTCCGTCCTCTGTCGAGTCGGGACGGCGACGCTCTGCGTGAGGCCACCCTGGGCAACATGAACTGGTGCGGAGAACGCTTCTCGCGCGAGGACGTTCTCGCCGATCCCGCAATCGCCCACTACACGATGTTCGAACCGGAGCGCGGAGACTTCGGCTTCATCATGGTGGACCCTTCGAGCGTCGTCGGCGTGGCTTGGGCGCAGTTCCTGGGCACGGAAAATCCCGGGTACGGGTTCGTTTCCGCTGACGTTCCAGAAGCCAGTCTGTGGGTGGCCCCCGAGCGCCGGGGTGCCGGGCACGGGCGTCGGCTGCTCCGACGGCTTCTCGCGGAGAGTGCCGCCCGCGGGCACAACCGCGTCAGCCTCTCCGTGGAGGACGGCAACCGTGCGAGAGACCTTTATGAGTCCGAAGGGTTCCTGGCGGTCCCCGGGCGAGAGTGTGACGGGGTCATGGTGTGGAAGGCGGGGTGACGCGGACCGGTCGCCCCACGGGAGCACTGCAGGGAGTCACCAGCAGCGACCTCGGAGATCGATACGGCCATTGGGCCAGGTGTCCACATCCCGCGTTCCAGAACACACCATCACCGGGGCGCCTGTTTCTTCCACCGTGTGACCGGAACCGCCACGGGAACGGAACCGCTCGGTGACCTCAAGGCGCTTGTACCCACACGACTCGTAGAACGGGACCACCTCCTCTCGACAACCGAGGTATCCGTAGTCGGCCGGCGCAGTGGATCGGGCGGCGTCCTGAGCTTCAGCGAGCAGTTGCACACCAAGGCCCTGGCCTCGATGCGAGGGGGAGACCAGCACTCCGCCGGTGCCCGCAACCAGCACGTCGTGGTCACCCACGACAATCATCCGTCGCTGGGTGCCCACGTGACCCACGACCCTCCCGCCCTCCACTGCCATGACGTGCAGTTCGGCGGGAGCGTAGCCGTAGGGCGCGTCAGGGTTCCACGCGCCCTCGTCGGCTCGGTACTCCGCGTTGAAGAGCTGTTCCAACTGGTAGAGCTGTCCGCCCGTCAGGTCCTCGTGCCACACCGGGCAGATGTCAGTTTCCAGACTCACTCACCCCGCAACGACGGGAAGTCCGTGTCCGCGTACTCCACGGAGTCGCCGGAACCGGTCTCGCTCGTCGACTCGCCCGCTCCACCCGCCGCCGCCCCGGCGTCCCCCAGCGTGTCCGGGTGCAGCAGCGCCTCCCGGCGGCGCAGCTCCACCCGGCGGATCTTCCCGGAGATGGTCTTGGGCAGCTCCGCGAACTCCAGCCGCCGGATGCGCTTGTACGGGGCGAGGTTCACGCGGCAGTGGTGCAGGATGCTCTCGGCGGTCTCCGCGGTGGGTTCGTGACCGTCCGCGAGCACCACGTACGCCTTGGGCACCGCCAGACGGATCGAGTCCGGCGAGGGAACCACGGCCACCTCCACCACGGCGGGGTGCTCGATCACCACGGACTCCAGCTCGAACGGGGAGAGCCGGTAGTCGGAGGCCTTGAACACGTCGTCCGCGCGGCCCACGTACGTGAACACCCCGGTGGCGTCCCGCGAGACCACGTCGCCCGTGTGGTAGACCCCGTCCCGGAACGCGTCCGCGGTCTTCTGCGGGTCCCCGTGGTAGCCGGGGGTCAGCCCGATCGGCCGGGGGTCCAGCCGCAGGCACAGCTCACCCTCGGTCTCGCTCTCCTGGTCAGTGTTCGGGTCGATCAGCACCACGTCGTAGCCCGGCAGCGCCCGGCCCATGGACCCGGGCTTCACGGGCATGCCCGGGGTGTTGGCGATCTGCAGAGAGGACTCCGTCTGCCCGAACCCGTCCCGGATGTCCGTGCCCCAGGCGGCCTTCACACGCGAGATGATCTCCGGGTTCAGCGGCTCGCCCGCGGCCACGGTCTTGCGCGGCGGGTTCTTCAGGTGGGACAGGTCCGACTGGATCAGCATGCGCCACACGGTGGGCGGCGCGCAGAACGAGGTCACGTGCTCGCGCTCCATCTGGTCCATCAGCGCCACGGCGTTGAAGCGCGTGTAGTTGTAGAGGAACACGGTGGCACCGGCGATGAACGGCGCGAAGAAGTTCGACCACGCGTGCTTGGCCCACCCCGGCGACGCCACGTTCAGGTGCACGTCCCCCGGCTCCAGCCCGATCCAGTACATCGTGGACAGGTGCCCCACCGGGTAGGAGGTGTTCGTGTGCTCCACGAGCTTGGGCAGCGAGGTGGTCCCGGACGTGAAGTACAGCAGCAGCGTGGCATCCGCGGGGGAGGGCTCGAGCACCTCGAACGTCTTCGGTCCGTTGAAGGACCGTGCATAGTCCAGCACGCGGTGCTCCCCGATCGGCGCCAGTTCCGCACTCCCGGACGACGACGCCGCTGCGCCGCCTTCCGCACCACCCGCACCGTCCACGGTGCTCGCGGCATTCCCCGACGTCGTGCCCGAGGAGGTGTCCGCGCCGGAGGTGGACGAGGCGGTGCCCCCGGAGGTGCCGGGGCCCGAGGAACCGGCCGGGGCGGCGTCGTCGTCCGCGGAGGGGGAGGCGAAGGCCCCGGAGGTGGGACGCACGCGGTGGTCCGGCTGATCCGGGACCTGGATGATCGTGAAGTCCCCGGGGACGTCCGCGAACTTCAGCGCGTTGCTGTGGGAGGTGACCACCCACGAGGCGTTGCCGCGCTCCACGCGGTCCCGGAGGTCGTTCTCCCCGAGCATCACGGTGGTGGGGATCATGGGTGCGCCCAGCTTGGTGCACGCGAGCATGGTCTCCCACAGCTCCACCTGGTTGCCGAGCATGAGGATCACCCGGTCCCCGCGCTGCACCCCCTGGCCGCGCAGCCACGTGGCGAGCTGGGACGAGCGCCGGGAGAGCTCGGCGTAGGTGCGGCGGGTCTGGGTGCCGTCCTCCTCGACGATCACCAGCGCCTCGCGGTCGGCCTCCTCGCCGGCGCCGAGGGCGTCGAACCAGTCGAGGGCGAAGTTGAAGGTGTCGAAGCGCGGCCACTCGAACTCGGCGTGGGCGGCGTCCAGGTCCGTGCGCAGGCGCAGCAGCTGGTCCCGTGCGGCGCGGAAACGCTCGGTGACGGACTGCCCGGACGCGGCGGTCTGGGGTGCGGTGGTCTCGCTCATGGGGATCCTCGTTCCAGTGCGGGGACCCCGTGCCGCGCCCGTGAACCACGGTGTTCACCGGGGCCGTGCGGCCGCCAGGGGTCCGGGTGAGAACTTTCCCCCCAACGTACTGCAGGAACCCGCCCGGATGTGGTCCGTGTCACGGGAAATATCGAGGGGTCGAGGGAGTCCCCCGAGGTGAACTCCCCAGCCCGGGCCCGTACGATCGGCCGGGACAGCAAACGGGCGGCGTCGTGCGCCGCGCACCACAACGGCAGGAGCGGACATGGACATCAGGGGTACTTCGGCGATCGTCACGGGGGCGGCCTCCGGGCTGGGAGCGGCCACCGCCGCGCAGCTCATCGAGCGCGGAGCGAAGGTCGTGGGCATCGACCTGCCGGGCGGCATCGAGAAGGCGCCCCAAGTCGAGGGCCTGACGTACGTGGCCGCGGACGTGACCAACGAGGACGAGGTGCGCGCCGCCGTCGCCCGGGCCGCGGAGATCGCCCCGCTGCGCACCGTGGTGAACTGCGCAGGGATCGGCCCGTCCGCGCGCGTGGTGGGCCGCAACGGCGTGCACGACCTCGCCCTCTTCGACCGCGTGGTGCGCATCAACCTGGTGGGAACGTTCACCGTGCTCGCGCTCGCGGCCGAGGTGATGACCGCGCAGGAGCCGGTGGACGAGGCCGGCCAACGCGGCGTCGTGATCAACACCGCGTCCGTGGCGGCGTTCGAGGGCCAGATCGGGCAGGCGGCGTACGCGGCGTCCAAGGGCGGCGTCCACTCGCTGACCATCGCTGCCGCCCGCGACCTCTCCTCGAAGGGCGTGCGCGTCATGACGATCGCCCCCGGCATCGTGGACACCCCCATGCTCGGCAGCGTGGGGGAGGACTTCCGCTCAGCGCTCGCCGAGTCCGTGCCGTTCCCGCACCGCCTGGCCCAGCCCGCGGAGTTCGCGCAGCTCGCCGGGATGATCGTGGAGCACGACTACCTCAACGGCGAGACCATCCGCATGGACGGCGCCCTGCGCATGGCGCCGCGCTGATCCTCGCTGCCGCGCGCCTGCCGCGCCCGGGCCACAAGTCACCCGGGCGACGACGCCGCACGGCCCCGCCCACGACGATGCCTCGCCACGGTCATCCGTGACGAGGCATCGTCAGGTGGTGGCCGGAGCCTCGTGGCTCCGGCCTGGATGGAAAAAGCCCCCGGGGGTCGTGCCGCTGAGGTCGGCGCGGCCCCCGGGGAGCACGGTGCAGATCAGTCGACCGTCAGCACGATCTTGCCCACGGCGTGGCCCTCCTGGCTGGCCGTGAAGGCGTCCGGGAGCTGCTCGAGCGGGAAAGTGCGGTCCACGCGGACGGTGAGCTGGCCGTCGTCGGCCAGGCGGGAGAGCTCGGCGAGCTGCTCGGCGTCCGGGGTGACCCACATGTAGTGACCGCCGTGCTTCGCCACCTCGGGGTCCGCGATGGAGCCGTGCTGGCCGCCGTCCGCGAGCACGGCCAGGGTGTCCTCCACCACGCCGCCCACGAAGTCCGCGACGATGTCCACCCCGTTCGGGGCGAGCTCCTTCACGCGCTCCGCGAGGCCCTCGCCGTACTCCACGGGCTCGGCGCCGAGCTCACGCACGTAGTCGTGGTTCTTGGCCGAGGCGGTGCCGATCACCCGCGCGCCGAAGGCCGTGGCGATCTGCACGCCCATGCTCCCCACGCCGCCGGAGGCCGCGTGGATCAGCACGGTCTTGCCCTCCGCGAGGCCCAGCCGCGTGAGCACCTGGTAGGCGGTGAGTCCCGCGAGCGGCAGCCCGCCGGCCTGCTCCCAGCTCAGGGCCGCCGGCTTGGGGGCGAGGGTGCGCACCGGGACCGTGACGTACTGCGCGAACGTGCCGCCGTGGATCCAGTCCTTGCGGGCGTAGGCGATCACCTCGTCGCCCTCGGACACGCTGGGGGTGTCGAAGCCCTTGCCCACGACGACGCCCGCGACGTCCCAGCCGGGGATCGCCGGGAACTGGGCGTTCATCATGGGATCGAGTCCGCCGGACATCACCTTCCAGTCCACGGGGTTGATGCCCGCGGCCTTGACCTGCACCAGGACCTCGCCCGGGCCCACCTTGGGCATGGGCTGGTCGGTGAGCTCCAGGACGGAGGTGTCGCCGTACTGCTGATATGTCTGCGCTTTCATCGTGGTCATGTCCGGTTCAACCGAGCCGGGCGGGGGCCTTATTCCATGCCGCGGCAAGTTTCTCATCGTGCCTGGTCGGACGACGCCGCCCGGTGGCGTCGAGCGCCCGCCTCCCCGGGGGTGCGGCGGGCGGTGGGCCGCCTCAGGCGGAGATCAGCGCGATGCCCGCGAGCACCGCGGCGCAGCCGATGAGGCGCGGCACCAGGCGGTTCTCCTTGTAGATCCACCACGCGAGCAGTGAGCCCACCACGATGCTCGACTCCCGCAGGGGAGCCACGAGCGCCACCGGGGTGGACTGCATGGCGAACAGCACCAGGATGTACGCGAGCGGGGAGAGCAGGCCCACCGCGATGATCCGGTTGCGGTCCACGGTCCACGAGTGCGCCATCTCCTGCCGCTGCCGCCACGCCTTGGGGGTCAGGGTGAGCACCAGGACCACCGAGGTCAGCGCGAAGTACAGCACGGGCGGCAGGTCCAGGGTGGCCATCGAGTGGTCGTCCCACAGGGTGTAGCCCGCGATGCACGCGCCCACGGCGGCACCCCACAGCACGCCGGTCAGGGCGGAGCCTCGGGCGGGCGCGGCGTCGTCGTCGTCACGCGTGGACGTGGGTGTGCCGAACGTGGCGACCACGGCCACGCCCACGAGCACGGCGATGGCGCCGGCGGCGGCCGTGGGGGAGAGCTGCTCGCCCAGGAACAGGACGGCCACGATCATGGTGATCATGGGCCCGGTGCCGCGGGCCACGGCGTAGACCACGCCCAGGGGAGCGCGGTCGTAGCCGGTCTGCAGGGCGATGCCGTAGACGGTGTGCAGCAGCCCGGAGACCACGGCGGCGCCCACGAGCGGCCACCCCCAGGACTGCCACGCCCCGGGTTCCAGCAGGCTCACGGGGATCAGCACCACGGAGGAGACCAGTCCGTACCACCACACGAAGAGGGTCCCGTTGCCGCGGATTCCTTTGGCCAGGATGTTCCAGACCGCGTGCACCACGGCGGCCAGCAGGATCAGGGACACGCTGAGAGTGGACATCACCGTCCATTGGAGCGCATTCCGGGGTGGGCGGGCGAATCGAAGAGCGAATTGTGTCGGCAGAAGGTGACGGCAAGCTGCTGGCCAGGTGAATGCTCGGTGAACTCTTCCGACAGCCCAGTCCCGCCGGTAGCTCAGTCCCTCCGGTAGCTCAGCAGCTCCGCCATGGCCGCCACGGTCTCCCGGGCGATGTCCGAACGGTTCTCCACGTGCAGCTTGAACATGACGCCCTCGCCCAGGGAGATGACCAGCTCGGCGGGGATCGCCGTGAACCCGCTGAGCCGCAGCAGCTCGCGGGCCTGGGCCTCGAGCCGCACGCGCTCCTCCGCGAGCACGGTGGCCAGCTCCGTGTTCTCGCGGGTGGTGTCCACGAGCCAGCACAGGGTGCCGCGCAGCTGTGCGTCCCCGAGCCCCCTGCCGGTGATGACCCGGAGCATGCGCTGCGCGGTGACCTCCGCACTGGGCTGGTCGGGGTCCGCAGACGCCTCGGTCAGCGCCCGCTGCGCCTCCGCGTCCCGGCGGGCCTCGATGTCCTCCACGCACGCCCGCAGCAGGGCGTCCCGGGTGGCGAAGTAGTAGCGGATGGAGCCGTTGGGCACACCCGCCTTCTCGGCCACCTGGCGGTGGGTCACGGCCGCGGTGCCGCCGCTCGCCAGCAGCTCGCACGCGGCCGCGAGGATGTCCGCCCTGCGCGCCACGGCGCGGGCCTGGGTGCCTGCGATGATCATCACTCCCAAAACTAGTACGGGCGTACAACTATGCTATATCCTCAACGGGTGCCACCCGCCGCGCGGGCAGAATCAGCGACAAGGCAAGCTCAGCCATGACAGCAGCTCTCGACACTCCTGAGGTGACTCACACCCCCGCGGGGCCGCCCCGCTCCTTCCTGCTCGCCCTGGCCGCCGTGCTGGGCGTGGGACCCTTCGCGATCGACATGTACCTCGCGTCCCTGCCGGAGATCGGCGCCGAGTTCGCCGCGCCGTCCTGGCTGGTCCAGCTCACCCTCACCGGCTACCTCGTGATGCTCGGCGCGGGGCAGCTCGTGGCGGGGCCCGTGACGGACGCGTTCGGGCGGCGTCGTCCCCTGCTGCTGGGCCTCGCCATCTTCGTCGTCGGCTGCCTGCTGGCCGCCGTGGCCCCGTCCATGACCGTGCTCGTGGTGGCGCGCATGCTGCAGGGCGCGGGAGCGGCCATGGCGTTCGTGGCGGTCAACACGGCCGTTCGGGACTGCGTCTCCGGCGACGCCGCCACCCGCGCCTTCGCCGTGCTCGTCACCGTGACCTCCGCGATTCCCATGATCTCCCCGGCCGTGGGCGGGTGGATCAGCGAGTACTTCGGGTGGCGCCCGGTGTTCCTCGTGCTCGCGCTGATCGGGGCCGCGTCCCTGGGCGTCGTGGCCCGGTGGCTGCCCGAGTCCCTTCCCGCGCAGCGTCGAACGCCGCTGGCCTTCGGGCCCGTGCTGCGCGCCTACGCCGGGCACCTGCGCTCGCGGCGGATGCTGGTGCCCCTGGGTGCGCTGGCGGGCACGTACGTCTACCTCTTCTGCTACCTGGGGGGCGCGTCCTACGTGTACCAGGACCACTACGGCGTGGGGCAGGCGGACTTCGGCATGATCTTCGGCGTCACGGGCTTCGCCTCGGTGGGCGGGGCCGTCATGGGCCACCGCCTGGCGCACCGCCTGACCACGGGCCAGCTGGGTGTCTTCGGCATGCTCGTCATGGTCTCGGGCGGCATCCTGGCCTCGTGCGCGGCGGTCTTCACGGACTCGTTGCTCCTGCTGGCCCTGAGCGTGGGGTTCGGGCTGCTCGGCGTGGGCGCGTGCCAGCCCGCGTTCATGTCCCTGTGCATGTCCTCGGCCACCACGAACATGGGTGCGGCCTCCGCACTGCTCGGCGCCACCCAGTTCCTCTCCGGCGCGCTCACGACGGCGCTCATCGCCTTCCCCGCGGCGCTCGCCCCCTGGGCGTGGGCCGCCACGATGCTCGGGGTCGCGGTGGTCTCCCTCGGGATCGCCCTCGTGGCGGCGCGGTGGTCCGCTCCGACCCGCCGAGTCTGACGGTCGCGGCGCCCGAGAGGTCCGCACCGCAGGCCGTCTAGGCTGTCGAGCGCACGCCTGTCCATGTTCCGACATCCTCAGGAGAACCCCATGACCGCATCCAGTGCGGACCACGCGCCCGGGGTGCAGACCACACCCCGGGCCCGCACCGCTCGACCCGCCGTGGAGGGGATGTCCGAGGCCCGCCGGCCCACGGGTCCCGTTGTGGCAATCATCGTCACCCTGCTCATCATGGGTCTCGGCCAGCTGCCCGTGGCCCCGCTGGCGCTCATGCTGCCCACGACTACTTTCGGTGGGCAGCTGCTGTTCACGGCGAGCTTCCTGCTGCCCATGCTCATGTTCTTCGCGTGGGTGCGCTTCAAGGAGAAGCGCCCCGTCGCGTCGCTCGGCTTCCGTGGCCCGGCTGGCAAGCAGATTCTGATCGGTGCCGTTGTGGGGGTGGCGCTGACAACCTTCACGGTCCTGGTGAACCTGCTGCTGGGCACCGCAAGTCTGGGAAGCCCCACGTGGGGCATGCTGCTTCCCGCCCTCGTGCTGCTCGTGGGCTTCGCCATCCAGGGCTCCACCGAGGAGATCGCGGACCGCGGCTTCCTCACGCAGGCCGTGGCGCCCCGCTGGGGTCTGGTGGCCGCCATGATCATCCAGACCATCGTGTTTGCCGTCCTGCACGGCGCCAACGGCGGTCTCACCTGGGTTGCCTGGGGCAACCTGTGCGCCGTCGCCGTGTTCCTGGGGCTGTGGGTCTGGGTGTCGGGCAACCTGTGGGGCGCGTGCGCGTTCCACGCCTTCTGGAACTGGAGCCAGGGCAACCTGTGGGGTGCGCCGGTCTCCCACGCGCAGGTGGGCACCTCCGTGGCCCACTACACCCCGCACGAGGGCAGCTCCGCTCTGCTCACCGGGGGCACCTTCGGCCTGGAGGGCTCCGTGATCCCGCTGCTGATCTTCATTGCGAGCTCAGTGGTGCTGGTGATCGTGGGGCGCCGTCGTCAGGCGTCCACCGGTCGCGTGCACGCGGCCTGACGCAGCCGCTGCGCCGTGGCGTCCGGACCGGCGTCGGAACCCGCGAGGGCTCCGTCACCGGTCTCGCACTTCGGGACCACTGCGACGTGGTGCGGCCCACATCCAGGCTCCGCGTGAAAGGCTGGGTTCCGTGAAGAAAAGACTTGTCGCCGAATGGGAGCCCGCGCTCGGGGCCTTCGTCACGTGGCCCGCGGCCCTGCCGGGAGCCCTGCTGCGGGACCTCGCGCTGGACGAGCACCTCTGGGTTCTCGTCACGGACGCCGCCTCGGAGAACGACGCCGCCGCGTGGTTCGCGTCCCAGGGCGTCTCCCCGGACCGGGTCACGTTCGTGCGCGCCCCGCAGGGCGACGACGCCGTGTGGGTGCGCGACTGGGGCCCGCACCCGGTGATGGACGAGCACGGTCAGCTGTGGTGCGTGGGCCCGCGGTACGTCTACGCCACCCCGTTCACGGCCCACGAGCCGGGCGCCCCGCTCGAGACCGCGGACCGTGAACCCCTCGCCGCGCTCGAGTACGAGCCCGTGGACCAGCGGGCCCAGCCCGCGCTCGCACGGGCGCTGGGGCTGCCGTTCGAGAAGCTCCCGCACGCCTTCACGGGTGGCAACGTGCTCTCGGACGGCCACGACCTGCTCATCAGCACCCAGGTGCTCGTGGCCGAGAACGCGTTCGACGGCGCCACGTGGGACGAGGTGCGCCAGGACGCCTCCGCTGCAACGGGCATGAGCGAGCACGTGGTGCTGCCCGACTACGAGAACTGGGGCATCCAGCACGCGGACTGCCTGCTCAAGGTCCTGGACGAGGAGCGGCTGCTGGTGCTGCGCCCGCCCGCAGACCACCCGCTGCGGGCGCGCTACGACGCCATCGTGACCGAGCACCTGGAACCGCTGCTGACCCGCTGGGGGCGACCCTTCGAGATCCTGCGCATGGACACCGGCATCAGCCCCCACGGCGGACTCGCGCCCTATGTGAACTCGGTGGTCCTCAACAAGGTGGTCTACGTGCCGCGCTACGGCATCCCGGAGGACGAGACCGCCCTGGAGCAGTGGCGCGCGGCCATGCCGGGCTACGAGGTCCGTGGGTACACGTTTTCCTTCGACAAGGAGCCCCACGCGGTGCGCAATCCCCGCAACACGGGCCCCACCGGCTGGCGGGACGGGGACGTGCTGCACTGCCGTGTGAGAGGTGTGTTCGACCCGCAGATGGTGCACGTGTCCGTGCGCCGCCCCGGCCCGGAGAACCCCTCCCTGGTGCGCGTGCGCGCGGAGGGCTGCGGCGGCACCCGGGTGAAGACGGTGACCCTGCTGAGCCGCCGGGCGGGCGATGCGGAGGCCACCCGCACTCCCATGCGGGAGACCGCACTGAACGGGGAGTACACGGCCCACCTGCCGCAGGGCTCGAATTCCGGGGAGCTCGAGTACGCCGTGGAGGTCGCCTGCGAGGACGGCCGCGTGCAGCGCTGGCCGCGCCCGTCGACGGCGTGGCTGCGCGCGTCGATAGACTGACCGACCGTGGCCAAGCTCTACTTCCGCTACGGCGCGATGAACTCCGGCAAGTCGACCGCGCTGCTGCAGGCGGCGTACAACTACGAGGAACGCGGGCAGCGCGTGCTGCTCGCCAAGCCCCGCGTGGACACCAAGGGTGAGGACCAGATCCTCTCCCGCCTGGGCGTCACCCGCTCCGTGGACTTCCTCATCCCGCCGGGAGAAAGCGTCACGGGGCTGTTCAAGCGCCACGCCCTGGGCGACGACCCGGACGCCCTGCTCGAGCACGTGGAGGCCCAGCCCGTGGCCTGCCTGCTCGTGGACGAGGCGCAGTTCCTGGAGACCGAGCAGGTGGACGACCTGCTGCGCATCGCGGTGCTCTCCGAGGTTCCCGTGATGGCCTACGGCATCCGCACCGACTTCCGCACCCGGTCCTTCCCCGGCTCCGAGCGGCTCATGGAGCTCGCGCACTCGCTCGAGGAGCTCAAGACCATCTGCCGCTGCGGCCGCAAGGCGGTGTTCAACACCCGCAAGGTGGGGGAGGACTTCGTGTTCGAGGGGGACCAGGTGGCCATCGACGGCGTGGCCGTGACCTACGAGTCCCTGTGCGCGGCGTGCTACCTGCGCGAGTCCGGCGGCAGGCTGGGCTGAGGCCCGTGCGCTGACGACGCCGCTGCTCGGGTTCCCCTGCCACGGCACCTCGGCGGGCCGAGTCCGGTCTGCGCGCGGCCGTCCACGTGGGGTGAGCGGGCCCCGTCGCCGTGCTGCTCGCGTGAGCGAGGCCTCACGGAAACGCCGCAAACGATGTGCCGGGCAAGCCGGACATCATGCTGGTGGTGACCTCCGCCACAGTTCCCTGGTCAGCAACCCCGTGCTCTCGATGGGTGGTAGCCCGTCGTCCAAGGAGCGCAGCTGTCCGTAGATTTTCCGCATGGAACCACGGTTCTCGATGAGTCCGCGTGGAACAGCGGCCTCCAGGACCTGCTCGGTGCTCATGATCTTGAGGGCGCCCACGGATGAGTCGCCGTGGCGCAATCTTTCCAGGCGGCGTTTTTCTGCGGACGCGACCTGCGTGCCGCGGATCTCGTCGATCAGGATCCAGACTTCCTGGCCCTTCTGGGCGGCCGCCACGGCGTGGGCGATCACCATGGTTTCCCCGAGGTCCCTGCGTGTTCGGAGCCGTTGCGTCATGGGCATGCGTTCCAGTCGCACGATGACCTGGTCGAGGTCGCTCGTCACAGTATCGGGCAGAACCTGCCACAGCTGTTCCGGCAACTTGGACACCACTCGTTGTGCGTGCTGGAACCTGCTGTCGCGTGCGGCTTTGCCCAAGACCTCGTCCCGGACTGTCTCGGGAACGCTGACGCCGCCCATGCACGCGAAGAACAGGCGTTCGTGGCCTGCGGCGAAAAAGTTCAGCGCCGGGCCCGCGTCAACGATCGGCCGGGTAGTCATGCAGTGCCATTCGAGTCGTCGAGATCGTCCAAGAACGCGAGGTCCACGGGGGCCTGGGGGAGGCTTCGAGGATCGTCTCGCACTATCTCTTGTGTGCGCGGCATGACGTTGGACTCGGCCAGCTCGTCTTCCACGACGTTCGCTGGCAGACCTCGCAACCGGGCGATGGTCTGAACCGACACCACACCCTCCGCATATCCCTCGATCGCTCGTGCCAGCAGACGCCGCGGGGCTCTGGTTTGTCGGGACTCCGCCTGCCGCGCTTTGTACTGGTCACCCCAGCCGTGTCGTGCGGCGAGTTGCGGTGTTGACATCTTGAGCCATTCGCTCTTCCGCGAAGCATCTACGAGACCGGCCTGATGGAGAGCGATGGCCGCGATGGCTGGGGACACCTGGAACAGTTGCACGAGCATGGACAGGTCTGCTTCGGTCACGGTGCGCCGATTTCCGAAGACGTCGTAAATGGCAGCCTGGGGCAGCAGCAAGTGACGCGAAAAAGCATCCGCGCGCACCTCGACGGGATCACGTTTCTCGAGTTCCCGGCCCGGCATCCAGTCCTCGAACTCCACGTGCGCCAACTCGTGACCCAGGCTGCTTCGCTGCCTCATGGGATTGTCGGTTGCTGCCACCACGATGAACGTTGTTCCCGTCTCAGGGGACCTGGCCGCCAAACCGTGTTCATCAGGGCCAGCGGCGAGTACGGCCACATCTATGCCCGTTGCCCGCTCAATGATGGGGATCAGATCCCCCAGCGGGTGCGAGCCCAAATTGTTCCGTTCCCGGAAACCTTGGGCGGCCATCTGAGCCTCTTTTTCATGTGCTACCTGGTGCGGCACGGGGTCACACCGCGGTCGAGATGGCTTGGTCGGTCAGGTACGCGTCAAGATCCATGAAGTCCATGACGGCCTTCTTCATGTCAGCCATGCCGGAACCTTCGGTGGAACGAGCGGCCCAGGAGATCTGGTCTTCGGCGATTCCGCCACCCGTCAGCTGCGCATAGGTGTGGCCAGTTGCCTGGGCAATCAGTATGAGCTCGGTTGTCTTGGCCTGGCGGGTTCCGTTGATGATGCGGGAGATGGCCGCTTGGGCAATGCCAGTTTCGTCCGCAATGGAGCGCTGGCTCATGTTGGAGCTTGCCAGGGCAGCTCCCACGAGCTGTCCGACGGTGGGGGATGGCACGGTGAACTCCTGTGAATCAGTGGAAGATGTACTGATTCAGTCTACGCGCCGAGGGCGTGTGAGGCGACACTCATGGTGGCGTGCTGGGTCCCCAGGGTGCCCCGTCGCCCGCCCGCGCCGCACCAGCGTTCCGGGTATGCGTCGTCCCCGCTGCCGCGCCGCCCGGGCCCGTAAGCTGGGCGCATGAGCACCGACTTCTCTCCCGTGGACCTGGACACCGCCCGCGAGCGCCTGCGCGACCTCATCAAGGACCTCGCCGTGGTGCGGGGCAGGGTCACGCTGGCCAGCGGCATCGAGGCGGACTACTACGTGGACCTGCGGCGGGTGACGCTGCACCACGAAGCCTCCCGCTACGTGGGCCAGGTGATGCTGGGTCTGCTGGACGAGGCGGGCATCGAGTTCGACGCCGCCGGCGGCCTCACCATGGGCGCTGACCCGGTGGGCCACGCGATCATGCGCACCGCCGGGGACCAGGACCGCGCGATCGACACGTTCGTGGTGCGCAAGGCCCAGAAATCCTACGGCATGGGCCGCCAGGTGGAGGGCCCCAGCGTGAAGGGTCGCAACGTGGTGGTCGTGGAGGACACCTCCACGACCGGTGGCTCCGCGCTGACCGCGGTGGAGGCCCTGCAGAAGGCGGGCGCGAACGTGGTGGCCGTGGCCGTGATCGTGGACCGCCGCACCGGCGCCAAGGAGCGCATCGAGGAGACCGCGGGCGTGCCGTGCCTGTACGCCTATTCCAAGGACGAGCTGGGGCTTGACTGAGCCGGAGCTTCCCGCTGACCGCGTGGTCGGCGTGGGCCCCTGGCCCGGCGAGTGGCCCACTGGAGACCACTGGGACCCCGAGCTGCTGCGCAACGGCGACCGTCGCAACGTGGCGGACCCGTACCGCTACTGGCGCATGGACGCGATCATCGCGGACCTGGACTCCAGGCGCCACGCCTTCCACGTGGCGGTGGAGAACTGGGAGCACGACTTCAACATCGGCTCCGTGGTGCGCACCGCCAACGCGTTCCTGGCGCGCGAGGTCCACATCATCGGACGACGCCGCTGGAACCGTCGCGGGGCCATGGTCACCGACCGCTACCAGCACGTGCGCCATCACGCGAGCGTCGCGGAGTTCGTGGAGTGGGCGCGCGGCGAGGGGCTCGCGGTGCTGGCCATCGACAACGTCCCCGGCTCGCAGCTGATCGAGACGTTCGAGCTGCCCGAGCGCTGCGTCCTGGTGTTCGGCCAGGAGGGCCCGGGGGTCTCCGAGGAGCTCGTCGACCAGGCGGACGCGGTGCTGGCCATCGAGCAGTTCGGCTCCACGCGCTCGATCAACGCGGGGGCCGCGGCCGCGGTAACAATGCACGCCTGGATCCGCCGGCACGTGTTCGGTCAGCGGGTCGGCTGAACAACCTTCCCCAGCGCCTCCAGCACCGCCTGCGCCGCTCTGTGGTTCCGCGCGCTCTCCCGCCACGCCGCGGTGATCGTGCGGCACGGTGGGGGATAACCCAGGGGTAGGGTCACGATCCCCTCGGGAGCGGAGCCCAGTGCCAGTTCAGGCAGCACCGCCACCGCGTGCCCGCCCGCCACGAACGCCGCCTGCACCGAGAGGTCCTCGGAGACGCACGTGACGCGCGGTTCGAAGCCGCGGCGTCGGCACTGCTCACCCAGCCACGCGCGCGGCGGGGTGTGCTGCGGTTCGCCGGCCCACGCGGCGTCGGCCAGCTGGGCCAGGACGTCCTGGCCCGGGTCCAGCAGGGCCGCCCGCTCCGCGCTCATGGCCACCCGCAGCGGATCCTCGAGCAGCGGCACCAGCACCACCCCGGGCGTGGGCGGCGTGACCGCGCCGGGGTAGCTCTCAGCGATGACCACGTCCACGCCCGCTCCGGGCAGTGCGGCCAGGGCCTCGTCGGTCTCGCCCAGCCGGAAGACCACCTCGACCCCGGGGTGCTCGCGGCGCAGGATGCCCAGCGCGGCCGGCACCAGGGTGGTTGCGACCGTCTGGAACGCCGCCACCGTGACCGTGCCGCGCGGCTCGCTCGCGGCGGCGAGCACGTCCGCCTCCGCGCGCTCCAGGTCCGCGAGGATCGTGCGGGCGTGCCCGGCCAGGATGGTGCCCTGATCGGTCAGCACGAGCCGCCGCCCCACCCGTTCCACGAGCGCCGCACCCACGTCCTTCTCCAGCTGGTGCAACTGCTGGGACACCGCCGACGTGCTGTACGAGAGGGTCTCGGCCACCGCCGTGAGCGTGCCCAGGCGGCTGAGCTCGGCCAGGATCCTGAGCCGGTCCACGTTCAGCACGGGGTCTCCTCTCGGGCGGGTCCGGTCGGTACGGCGCTTCGGTGCGACGGCAGGGCGCGGGGTGACGACGCTGGGGCGTCGCCGTGCGCGCTACGCCCCCGTCAGAGGCGCTGCGGGGCCGAGGCCCCTGTCTCGTGGCTCAGTGTGTCACGCGGCGGGCAACGGGTTGGCGCCGAGCCCCTCCGTGCTGATGAGCAGCACCACGGAGTCCTTGTCCAGCCCCAGCTCGTCGCGCGCTCCCGGCGCGCCCAGCAGCTCGCGCACCCCGGCCAACGACGCCGCTCCGCACGGTCCCGAGTCCTGCCCCAGTCCCTGCAGGTCGCCCACCGCGCGGCGGCACTCGTCCTCGGTCACGGAGACGGCGGCGCTCACGCCGTCCCGGATGGTGGGCCACCCGATCCCGGACGGGGTGCCGCAGTTGAGTCCGGCCATCATGGTGGGGGCAGAGGTGTCCACGGTGACGGGCTCACCGGCCCGCAAGGACTGGGCCACGCAGTCCGCGGTGCGCGGTTCCACCGTGAGCAGGGCCGCCGTGCTGCGGGCCACGCCCCGGTAGTGGTCCACCATGGCGTGGGCCAGGGCGCCGACCCCCACGGGGCAGGCCACGAGGTCCGGGCCGTGGGCGCCCGCGGCGGCAAGCTGCTCGTCGGCCTCGGCGAACAGGGTCATGTAGCCCTCCACGATCCAGCGCGGCACCTCCTCGTATCCCGGCCACGAGGTGTCCTGGACCAGCAGCTCGTCCGGACCGGCGGCCGAGCGCGCGGCGGTGGCCACGGCGTCGTCGTAGGAGGGGCCGCCGAAGACGACCGGGGCGCCCTCGGCCTCGATGGCCCGCACGGCGGTGTCACCCACACCGCCCGGGATGTAGACGCGGGCGCGCAGGCCCAGCAGGGCGGCCATGCGGGCGACGGCGCGGCCGTGGTTGCCGTCCGTGGCGGTGACGATCGTGAGCTGGGGGGAGCCCGCAGCGCGCAGACCGTCCCGCAGGCTCTCCACGGTGATGTTCTCGGCGGGCAGCCCGATCCGCTGGGCCACGGTGCGGCACACGGCCCACGAGGCACCGAGGATCTTGAAGGCGGGCAGGCCCAGGCGGTCCGACTCGTCCTTGACGAACACCCGGCCCACGCCGAGCTCCGCGGCCAGGGCGGGCAGCTCGCGCAGGGCGGTGGGGGCGTAGCCGGTCATGCTGCGGTGCAGCTCGTGGGCAGAGGCCCGCCCGGGGGTGGTGCGCCACTGGGCGGCGCGGACGTTGAGATACGGGGAGGCGGTGTGTGAGGTGGTCATGTCTCCATGCTCCCGGCGTCTGATGCATAAGAAAAGCAGTAGTTTCTACACGTAATTTTCCTGTGCTGCTTCAAATTGACCGGAGGGTGCGACCCCCTCGGGTGGTCGGCACCGTGGTGTCTGAACGGGTGTGCTGCCCTCGAGGGCGGGAGTGGATGGCCCATACAAGCCCATGTCATTGCATGCAAATGAGGGGCAACACGTGGTCTTTCGGACCCTGGCCGGGGTTTCCAAGTTGCCGTACAGTTACGTGAGTCACGTCACATCACGGGAGGTTCACATGGCTCCCACTTCAACGACTGCACGGCCCATGCCCCTCCGACGCTCAGCGGGTGCTCTTGCCTTGGGGATCGGCCTGCTGCTGACGGGTCTGCAGTCCGCACATGCGGAGACTCCGGCGAGTCCGCCGCCGGTCGGGGGCTTCTCGGAGCTGCCACGCTCCGCCCAGGGCCAGGCACTGCAGGAGGAGGGTCTCACGTGGGAGGACGTGGCTCGGGGGCAGGCGCTGCAGAAGCTCTCCGCCACCACGGGCGGCGCGTTCTACGAGACCCCGGCCCAGTTGCCGGCCACGGACGGGGACGTGGTGCGCTCGGAGCCGTCCACGTTCTACCTGGACCCCGTCAAGCTCATCAAGCCCAACGCGTCCTCCACGCGCATCATGTACAAGACCACCAACAGCAAGAACCAGGCCGTGCCCACCACCGGCACGGTGCTGGAGTCCAAGGCCGCCTGGAAGAAAGCCGGTCCGCGCCCGCTCGTGGTGCTGTCCCCGGGCACGCAGGGCATGGGTGACCCGTGCGCCCCCTCCCGCCAGCTGGCCATGGGCATGAACTACGAGGGCATCAGCCTGGCCGGGCTGGTCAACGCCGGGTACAACGTGGTGGTCCCGGACTACATCGGCCTGGGCACCGAGGGCGCCCACACCTACATGAACCGGGTGGACCAGGGCCACGCCGTGCTGGACGCGGTGCGTGCCGCGCAGCGCCTCGGCGTGAAGGGCATGGACGCCACCACGCCCGTGGCCGCCGTGGGCTACTCGCAGGGTGGCGGAGCCACCGCCTCCGCCGTGGAGATGGCACCCCAGTACGCCCCCGAGCTGAAGATCAAGAGCGCGTGGGTGGGTGCCCCGCCCGCGGACCTCGTGGCCACGGGCAAGAAGATCGACTCCAGCCTGTTCACGGGCCTGTCCTTCTACGTGATGGGCGCCGCCCAGGACTCCGGGGTGGACGTGCGGAGCAAGCTCAACGCGGAGGGGCAGAAGCGCTACGACAAGGCGCAGGAGAGCTGCGTCATCGGGGGTGTCCTGGGTGAAGCCCTGGTGCCCTCCACGACCCTCACGGCGGACGGCCGCTCGTTCTCCCAGCTGCTCGAGGACCCCGAGCTGAAGGGGTACCTCAAGGCTCAGGACAACGGTGCCACGGGCCGCCACCCCGCCGTGCCGGTGCGGGTCGCGCACGGGCTCGCGGACGACGTCGTGCCCTACCAGGCGGGGCGCAACCTCGCCAAGAGCTGGTGCACCGCCGGGACGAACGTGTCCCTGCAGACACTGGTGACCCCCACCCACCTGGGCGGCTACGTGGAGGGCATCCCCTCGATGCTCGCCTACCTGGACGCCCGCTTCAACGGCATCCCGCAAACCAGCTCGTGCTGGCGGCTGTGAGGCCGTGAGCTGAGCTGCCGCGCCCCGGTACCGCAAACACGCGGGACCGGGGCGCGGTGCTGGTGCGGCGGCGTCGTGCCCGCCGCGGACCTGCAAAAAAGCATGTGACGGCGGTCGAATCATGATCCGCGCCACAGGAGCCAGGCCCCTGGTCGCCTAGACTGGGAACAGGCCTCAGGCCACGGTCCAACCGTGCATCGGGAACCCAGAAGAAGGAGCACTCCATGCCCATCGCAACCCCTGACGTTTACTCCGAGATGATCGACCGGGCCAAGGAGAAGGGCTTCGCGTACCCGGCCATCAACGTGACCTCCTCGCAGACGCTCAACGCCGCGATCCGCGGTTTCGCCGAGGCCGGTTCGGACGGCATCATCCAGGCCTCCACCAGCGGTGCGGCGTACTGGTCCGGCTCCTCCGTGAAGGACATGGTCACGGGTTCGCTGGCCATGGCCGCGTTCGCCCGGGAGGTGGCCAAGAAGTACGACGTCAACATCGCCCTGCACACCGACCACTGCCCGCAGGACAAGCTCGAGGGCTTCGTGCTTCCGCTGCTCGCCGAGTCCGAGAAGGCCGTGGCCCGCGGCGAGGACCCCATCTTCCAGTCGCACATGTGGGACGGCTCCGCGATCGCCCTGGACGAGAACCTGAAGATCGCCCAGGAGCTGCTGGAGCGCACCAACAAGGCGCACATCATCCTGGAGGTCGAGATCGGCGCCGTGGGCGGCGAGGAGGACGGCGTGGTCGGCGAGATCAACGACTCCCTCTACACCACCGTGGCGGACGGCATGAAGACCATCGAGGCGCTCGGCGCCGGCGAGAAGGGCCGCTACATCACCGCCCTGACCTTCGGCAACGTCCACGGCGTCTACAAGCCCGGCAACGTGCGCCTGCGCCCCGAGCTGCTCAAGGAGATCCAGGACGAGGTCGGGAAGAAGATCGGCAAGGACCGCCCGTTCGACCTCGTGTTCCACGGCGGCTCCGGCTCCACCGCCCAGGAGATCGCGGATGCCGTCTCCTACGGCGTGATCAAGATGAACGTGGACACCGACACCCAGTACGCGTTCACCCGCCCCGTGGCCGGCTTCATGCTGAGCAACTACGACGGCGTCCTGAAGATCGACGGCGAGGTCGGCAACAAGAAGAAGTACGACCCCCGCGTGTGGGGCGCCGAGGCCGAGACCGGCATGGCCGCCCGCGTGGTGGAGGCCTGCCAGGACCTCGGATCCGCGGGCACGTCCATCAAGTAGCCCGCACGTTTCTCTCCGGCGCCCCGCACGTCCGCGTGCGGGGCGCCGCCGTGCTGTGGAGCGGCGTCGTGAACCGTGCGTACAGTGGCAGCGAACCCCGCACGACCGTGGAAAGGAACCACCGTGGCACTGCTCGGCAAGAACCTGCTGGACGAACCGGAGCCCACGCACCTGGAGGAGAACGAGGCGATGACCGCGCGCTTCGAGGCCGGTGACGAGGCCGAGGACCTCGCCGCCGCGTTCCCCAAGGAGCAGCTGCCGTGGGCGATCCTCGCGGAGGAGGCGCTCGCGGACGGGCGCACCCTGGAGGGCTACGCGTACGCGCGCGTGGGCTACCACCGCGGCCTGGACTCGCTGCGCGCCCACGGCTGGAAGGGCCACGGCGCCGTGCCGTACGCGCACGAGCCCAACCGCGGGTTCCTGCGGGCGCTCGCCGCGCTCGGCCAGGCCGCCGCGCAGATCGGTGAGTCGGACGAGGCTGCCCGGATCGAGAAGTTCCTGAACGACTCGGACCCGGAGGCGGCGGCGCAGATCCAGGCCCGCTGACCTCTGTCTCCGCCGCGCCGTGCGGCTCCCGAGCGCCCGTTCCCGTGTGGGGGCGGGCGCTCGGTCACATTCGGGAGGGCCCCTGCTCCCTGTCAGTCCCGTGGGACACAATGGGGACACATCAGGGGCTCAGCGCGGAGTCCGAGTACATCCCCTCGTGCTGCGCGCCGCCCATGGACTTCCCACGAGGAGCGTGCCGTCATGAGAATCTCCGTCCCCCGCGAGATCAAGCCCGAAGAAGCCCGTGTGGGCCTCACCCCCACCATGGTCACCTCGCTGACCGCCCAGGGCCACGAGGTCTTCGTGGAGAAGGGCGCCGGTCTGGGGGCCGGGTTCTCCGACGACGACTACCGCGAGGCGGGCGCGCAGCTCACCTCCCAGGAGGAGGCGTGGGCCCAGGCCGAGCTGCTCGTGAAGGTCAAGGAGCCGATCCCCGCGGAGTACGGGTTCCTGCGCTCCGACCTTACCGTGTTCACGTACCTGCACCTCGCGGCCAGCCGTGAGCTGACCGAGGCCATGCTGGACAGCGGCGTCACCGGCATCGCCTACGAGACCGTGCGCGTGGGCCGGACCCTCCCGCTGCTGCGCCCGATGTCCGAGATCGCGGGGCGCCTGGCGATCGCCAACGCCGCGCACCACCTGCAGTTCCACGCCGGCGGCTCAGGCATCCTGCTGGGCCGCGTGCCCGGTGTGGTCCCCTCCACCGTGCTGGTGATCGGCGGCGGCACCGTGGGCGAGCACGCCGCACGCGCCGCCGTGGGCGCCGGTGCGGACGTGACCATCCTGGAGGCCAACGGGGACCGCATCCGCCAGCTGGACGCCCTGTTCCCCCACGCCCGTGTCCTGATGAGCGACGCCCACCGGATCGAGGAGGAGCTGCCCCGCGCGGACGTGGTGGTCGGCTCCGTGCTGATCCCGGGTGCCGCCGCCCCCAAGCTCGTGCGGCGCGAGCACCTGTCCCTGCTCAAGCCGCACGCCCTCATGGTGGACGTGGCCGTGGACCAGGGCGGCTGCTTCGAGACCACCCACCCCACCTCCTACCACGACCCCGTGTACGAGGTGGACGGCATCCGCCACTACTGCGTGGCCAACCTCCCGGGTGCGGTGCCCGTCACCGCCACCCAGGGCCTCACGCACGCCACCACGCCGTACGTCATGCGCCTCGCCGGCGGCATCGACGCCGCCCTGGAGTCCGACGCCGCTCTGGCCACCGGGCTCTCCACGCGTGGCGGCAAGCTCCACACGCCGGGCGTGGCGGAGACCTTCCCGGACCTGCCCTCGGCGGTCTGAGCGCCGCGGCTCGGGCTGCACCACGCGCGCGGTGCGGCACCGCGCACGACGACGCGCCGGCACCGGCCGCCGCGGGGAACGTTCCCTGCGGCGGCCGGTGCCGGTGTCATGGAGGGGCGCCCACCGCGTCCACCGCCCCCCTCGCCGGCGCAAGCCGGTGCCGTGGCCGGAGGGCTCGCGCCCTGGACCGGGTCCCGCGCCGCGGTCAGGAGGTGGGTGCGGGAGCGGGCCGGGCGGCGTCGTCGTTGCGGATGAAGAGCTTGCACGCCAGGGCGATCAGACAGACCAGCACGAACGTGGCGATGAACTGGATGCGCACGGCCGGGTCCAGCAGTCCGATGACCACGATGGCCGCGAGCAGGGCCAGCGCGAAGTAGGAGAGCCACGGGAAGGCCCACATCCGCAGCGGCGAGGACTCACCAGCGCGGTCCATGCGCCGGCGCAGGATGATCTGCGAGACCAGGGCGATGCCCCACACCACCAGGCACGTGGAGCCCAGCAGGTTGAGCATCACGTTCAGCACGGTCTCCGGCCACAGGTAGTTCAGCACCACGGCGATGAAGCCGAAGACCACCGAGGCGACTACCGCCGCACGCGGCACACCGCGCGGCGTCGTGTTCGCCAGCGCGCGCGGGGCCGAGCCGCGGCGGGCCAGGGAGAACAGCATGCGGGAGCTGCCGTAGATGTTGGCGTTCAGTGCGGACAGCAGGGCCAGCACGATCACGATGTTCATGAGCACGTCCGCGCCGGGGATCCCGGCCTCGGTGAGCACGGCCACGAACGGGCTGGAGGACAGGCCCTCGTTGTCCCACGGCAGGACCAGCACCATGACGGACACGGAACCCACGTAGAAGATGAGGATGCGCACCAGGATGGTGCGGATGGCATCGGCCACGTTCTTCTGGGGATCCTCGGTCTCCGCTGCGGCAATGGTGACCAGCTCGGTGCCACCGAAGGCGAAGACCACCACCAGCAGGGCGGAGGCCACACCCGTGAGGCCGTTGGGCATGAAGCCGCCGTGCTCGGTGAGGTTGGACAGTCCCGGGCTCGGCACGTCCAGCGCGCCGATCAGCAGCAGCACGCCCACCACCAGGAACCCGACCACGGCCGCCACCTTGAGCAGTGCGAACCAGAACTCGGCCTCGCCCAGTGTTCCGACCCGCACCAGGTTGATCACGGTGAACACCGCCATGAAGATCAGCGCCCACGCCCACTGCGGCAGGGAGGGCCACATCTCGGTGACCAGCTGCGCGGCGGCGGTGGCCTCCGCGGCCACGACCACCACGATCTGCGCCCACCACAGCCAGCCGAGCGCGCGGCCCATCGTGGGCCCGAGTGCCTTGCCGGCGTACGTGGAGAACGCCCCGGAGGAGGGGTCCGCCGCGGCCATCTCACCGAGGGCCCGCATCACCAGCACCAGCAGTGTGCACGCCACCAGGTAGGAGATCAGCACGGCGGGACCGGCCGTCTGGATCGCGGCACCCGTGCCCACGAACAGCCCCGTGCCGATGGCCGAGCCGAGCGCCATCATCACCAGGTGCCGGGGCTTGAGGTAGCTGCCGTGCTCAGGGCCCGAGGGCACGTGCGGGGTGTGCTCCCGGTTGCCCCCGTGGATCACACTGCCCGAGCCGGTTCCCGGGGACTCGGCGGGAGAATGGTGGGGAGCGCGCGGGGAGGTCATGGGAGAAAAGATTACCCGGACGCCCAGCGGGCCGTTGTCGGCCACCGGCCGGGGCAGGGCGGAGCCGTCGACGCCGGCGGGGGACAGCGTCGTCGGCACGGCGGGCGGCGCGCAACCGCGGCCCGTTGACCGCGGCGGTGCCCCGGTTCTGCGGCGCCCGGGGGAGCCCCCGGCGCAGCCGTCCGCCACGCCACCACTGCCGCTGGTCACACCGCCCTGACGTCGAGCGGAGGATCCGGGCCGTCGGTAGTCTGCGGTCATGCGCAATCTTCTGCAGGACCACCGCCGCGTCCCTCGCACCCGCAGGCAGCCCATCTACCTGATCTCCTGGGCCGGCTACCCGAACTTCGGGGACGAGCTGATCGCCGCGGCCTGGGTCAACCACCTCGCCAGGGTGGCGCCCACCACGGACGTGTGGCTGGACGTGCGCGAACCGGGGACCGTCACCGCCCTGCTGCGAGGACTGCACCCGCGCCTGCACGTGGTCAACACGGTGTTCCGAGCCATGCACGAGAGGTTCCACGGTCTGGACCGCTCCATGCGCAGCCTGATCGAGGACCTCGGCTCCCCGAAGTACGACGCCGGTCTGCTCGCGCTGCGGGAAGCGGGCACGGTGCACCTGCTGGGTGGCGGGGTGCTGCACGCGAACTGGCCGGAGAACTTCCAGGTGGTCGACGCCATGCGCACGGTCCGCGAACTCTCCGGAGCACGGCTGTTCGCCACGGGCCAGGGCCTGATGCCCTTCGCCGGCGATCCCCTCTCCGACCTGGACCACCTCAGTGTGCGGGACCGTCCCAGCGCCGACGCCGCCGGGATTCCCCTGGGGTTCGACGACGCCTTCCTCCTCGCAGAGGATCCCCGCCACGCGCGAACCCTGGGCCTGCTGGGCGACCAGGGCGGGGGCAGGGTCAGCGCCGGGGCGGACGGACCGTGGACGCCCACGGAAGTGGTGCTGTGCATCCAATCCGACACCTTGGCCGAGGGAGCACTCGAGAGGATGCTGGAATTCGCCCGCGCCCAGCTGCAGCGGTGGGATCTGCCCCGCGAATCCGTGCGCTACCTGGAGGCCATTCCCGGGGACGACTACGTGGGTTTCGACCGGCTGCGGGACGTGGTGGCACCGGACGGGTTCATCCCCTTCCAAGCCGCGTGGGACGGGGACTTCACCTTCGGCCCGCACCAGGTGTGGCTCACCACCCGGTTCCACCACCATCTGATCGCCGCCCTGCACGGCGCCCGGGGGGTTGCTCTCAGCGGCAAGCCCGGGTACTACGACGTCAAGCACCAGTCCGTGGTGGAGGCCGGCTCCCAGTGGACCGTGAGGCATGCCGGGGAGCAGCTGGACCCCGTGGGACTCGAGGCGCTTGCCGCGCCCTCCGGGTTTGCCGAGGCGGTCCGGGCCAAGCGGGACGAGGCCGCCCAGCTCTACGGGCGGTAGGCGGGGGTCACGGGGCCCGGGACCCTGACCTTCGGGCGTCGTACGCTCGCCGCGCACCTGGTCCCACTGCCACGCCAAGGGCCCCGTGACCTCCTGGAGTGGAGGTCACGGGGCCCTTGCGGTTGACGGGGCGGATCAGCGGGGGTGCCGCAACCCGTCCCTGTGGGCTACTTCATCTGGTCGAACCGGTAGAGGAAGGCAGCCATCTGATCGCGCTTGACCGGCTCGTAGGGACGGAAGGTCCCGTCCGGCCAGCCCTTGGCGATGCCCACGCTGTTCATCCAGGAGATCTCCTTGTAGAACTCCTGGTTGGTGCGAACGTCCTTGAAGGGGGACTTCGCGGGGGCGGTGTAGGCCGGCGAACCTGCCATGCGGTAGAAGAACGCGGCCATCTGCTCGCGGCTGATCTGCTGACCGGGGCGGAACGTGCCGTCCGGCCAACCCTTGGTGATGCCCTGCTCACTCATCCAGGAGATCTCCTTGTAGAAGACGTGGCTGGTGGGCACGTCCTTGAAGGGAGACTTCGTGGGAGGGGTGTACTGAGGCGAGCCGGCCATCCGGTAGAGGAACGCGGCCATCTGATCACGCTGCACGGACTGGCCCGGGCGGAACGTGCCGTCCGGCCAGCCCTTGGTGATGCCCTTGTTGGCCAGCCAGGAGATCTCGGAGTAGAACACGTGGCTCTTCGGGACGTCCTTGAACATCGGGTTCTGGGTCTCCGGCGGTGCCGCCGGGGACTGCACGGTCTTCACCTCGGCCTTGGCGCCGTCCTGGCCCGCCTTGATGCCGGAGAGGTCCCCGGTGGCGTTGTGCAGGTGCAGGAACAGGGCCTCACCCTTGGTCGAGCTGGACGCTCGGTGCGCGGTCAGCTTCTTGCCGGGCTGGTCGTTGAACAGCGACGCATTGAACTTCTCACCGCGGAAGGAGACCTTCGGGTTGACCGGGTTGTACGTGATGGCACCTGAGCGGTCCACCGCGCCGTTGACGTTCGCAGAGTAGGTGTTCACCTGGTAGGTCAGCTTGGTGTCGGCCTTGGCGGGATCAATGCCCATCTTGGCGGCGCTGACAGGCATCACCATGGCGTTCGTGTCGAACGTGTTGGTGTCCACGTCACCCCAGGAACCGTTCAGCGGCTGGCTGTCGATCACCGTGAGCTCACCGTTGACGTAGCCGTACAGATTCACCACGGGGTAGTCCAGACCGTCCACGCGGCTCAGCGCCGCGTAGTAGTCGGGGCGGCCGTCACCGGAGGTGTCGATGGGGATCTCCACCTCCACGTCGGGCTTGATGGTGGAGGCGTTGCCCCAGCTGGAGATGCCGAAGTTGATGAGGCCGTCCTTGGCCACATCACCCTTCTCGGCCTTCAGCTGCGGGATGTTGGAGGACGTTCCCACGTACTGCAGGTCCGCGAACTGGGAGTTGCCGCCGGCAAGGTCGGTGGCGTCCATCCGAGCGGACTTCGCACCCAGCTCGAAGGCACCCACGGCCGACTTCCAGCCGCCCTGGTCCAGGCCGGTGCCGGCCAGGGAGACGCTGCTCGTGTTGTTCTTGTCCCACTGGTCCAGCTTGGCGTTGTCCACGCGCATGTCCGCGGACGGCTTCGGCGCGATCGACATGGGCAGGCGCATGTCCTTGCCGTTCTCGCTCAGCACCAGGCGGCCCGACTCGGTGGCCAGGAACTGACGCGCCTCTCCCAGCTGGGTCACGGCCTCCGAGGGGTCGTGGGTCTTCTTCATCTGGGCCCGGTCCACGGTGGCGGTCACCTTGATGGTGGCCTTGCCGCCCTTGGGGACGGTCACGGAGCTCGGAGCGGAGATGGTCACACCCGGAACGTCGGTGGAGGCGTCGAAGCGCACCTTGTAGGTGTGCGCGGCGCCGCCGGCGTTGTCCAGGACCAGCTCACGGGAGAAGCTCTGCTTGCCGTCCTTGATCTCGGTGACGCCGAAGGTCGAGGAGACCAGTGCGGGATCAGCCTTGTCGTAGACCATCACGTCCTGGTTCACGGCGCGCAGTGCATCCACACGGCCCGAACCCACGCGGTCCACCGCGGAGGTCGCACCGTTCGCGGCGTGCACGTCGTGGACGGCGGTGTTCATGATGGCGGACTTGAGCAGCTGCGGGCTGTAGTTCTGGTGCTTCTGCTGCACCAGAGCGGCGATGCCCGCCACGTGCGGGGTGGCCATCGAGGTGCCGGTCATGACCGCCACGCCGTTGCCCTGGGCCACACCGGCCGAGCCGATCGCGGTGCCGGGCGCGGCGACGTCGGGCTTGATGACGCCGTTGCTACCGTGCTGGCCGCGGGACGTGGAGTCGTTGACCTGGTCCTTGTGGCCGGTCTGCGCCTTGGCGGCACCGATCCACTCCGGGGACATCTTGATCTTGGCGCCGCCGGCCTGGGCCGCGGGCTTGATCTTGGCCACGGACTCCTTGCTCATGAGCAGACCGGGGATCTTGGCGTTGCCCGCAATGGCGGAGGGGTCCACCGAGTAGTCGGACTCCAGGACCACGCCCTTGCCGCCGGCAGCGGCCACGTTGTCGAAGCGGACCTTCGAGCCGCACGGGAACGGGCCGTTGTCCTCCCAGTCGAGCATGACCCACTTGCCCGCGAAGTCCTGCGAGAAGGGGCTGCAGCCGAACTTGTTGTCCTGAGGCGCCACGACCACGTTGCCCTCGAGCTGCTCGGGCTTGGCACCCGCGTAGTTGAAGCTGCCGCTGTACGAGCCGATCAGCTCACCCTTGGCGCTGTCCGGGGACAGGCCCTCGGCCTTGTCCTGCACGGCGGTGCTGCCCTGTGAGTTGGCCACGGTCAGGGCGGAACGCGCGCTGCCCGGTGAACCGGAGATCTCGTGGGAGTCGCCGGCGTTGCCCGCCGCGATGACGGAGAGGATGCCCTGTCGGGACAGGGCGTCGATCAGGTCGTTCTGGGGATCGTCGGCCGGGCCGAAGTCGGAGCCCAGGGACATGTTGATGATGTCCGCCTTGTCCGAGAAGTCCCCGTCCATGTTGGGATCGAGAGCACGGTCCATGGCGTCGATGACCAGGTTGGTGGAGCCCTCGCAGCCGAAGACCCGCAGACCGATCAGCTCGGCCCCGGGGGCGGTGCCCGGACCGATCCTCATCTTGCCCACCTGGTCCTTGGTGAGCTTGGTGTGGTCGCCCCGGAAGGTCTTGCCGTCCTCGCCCACACCGTAGCCGGCGGTGGTGCCGGAGACGTGCGTACCGTGACCGCCTGCTTCGCAGTCCAGCGGGTTGTTGTCCGGCTTTGCCACGCTGGTGGGGATCCGGGCGTCGTAGTCGTCACCGGCGAGGTCGTAGCCCCCCACGAACTTCTTGGGGTCGTAGAGCCCCGAGTCCTTGGACGGCAGGTCGTTCGACGCCTTGGCCTTCGCATAGGCCTCGGCGGTGCCCGGTCCGCCGAAGTCTGCGTGGGTGTAGTCGATGCCCGAGTCGATGATCGCGACCTTGACGCCCTTGCCGGTCTGCCCCGTCTGGGTCCAGGAGTCCAGGGTGGCGGTGTCCACGACCGAGCCCGCGTTGTTGCGGAACTTGGGGACGATTTTGGAGACCTTCACGACGTCGGAGCGCTTGGCGAGCTCGCGCAGCTTGGCGGCATCGCCCTGGAGGGCCACGCCCCGCATGGCGTTGGCCGTGGTGTAGAGCACCTCGGAGCCGGACTCGGAGGCCAGGGTGGTGCTGGCCTTGTCCACGGACTGGCGGATGGCCTGGACCTGGGCGGCGGCCTGGACCGGGTTCTGCCCCCCGGTGCGCACGCCTGCTGGCTGCGTGGCCTCGAAGGCGCTCTGGCCCTTGAGCTGGACGAAGACGGCTACCTGACCCTCGGCCTTCTTCAGCTCGGAGCTGATGAGGTTGTCGGGGTTCTGGGTGTTGAGGTCATCCGATTTGGGTGCCGGGGTCATGTCCACGGCGCTGGCCGGCAGCACCGTTCCCAGGGCCAGCGACAGGCCCAGGGCTGTAGCCAGGCAGGTCTTGGCGGCTCTGCCGCGACCTGCTCGTGTTTCGTGATTCATGTCTCGTCCTTTGACATTGGGGGCGATGCCGTGAGATGCATCACAGTGCCCCCAGGGTACGCTGTTCTGCAGTGAAAAGCAACGATTTCGTAAAAATCACCTGTGTTACACCTGAAAATGAGCTGGGTACTGCGCGGTAGTAGCATCCCCGGCGCCGATCGGGTCGCGGCGCCCCGCCCACACGGGCCTCCCGGGCGCTCCGGGTAGACTGGGCCGTTGGTTCCTCCGGCCCCCGGGGCCGCACCCGCACAGAGAGTGATTCCATGCCAGCAATCGTGATCGTCGGCGCCCAGTGGGGCGATGAGGGCAAGGGTAAGGCCACGGATCTGCTCGGTGGTCGCGTGGACTACGTGGTCAAGCCGAACGGCGGCAACAACGCCGGGCACACCGTGGTGGTGGGCGGCGAGAAGTTCGAGCTCAAGCTCCTCCCCGCAGGCATCCTGAGCCCCAATGCCACGTCCGTGATCGGCAACGGCGTGGTGATCAACCCCCAGGCGCTCTTCGAGGAGATCGACGGTCTCGAGGCGCGCGGCGCGGACACCTCGCACCTGCGGATCTCCGCGAACGCGCACCTCGTGGCGCCGTACCACCAGACGCTGGACCAGGTCAGCGAGCGGTTCCTGGGCAAGCGCGCGATCGGCACCACCGGGCGCGGCATCGGCCCCACCTACATGGACAAGGTCGGGCGCCTGGGCATCCGGGTGCAGGACGTGCTGGACGAATCCATCCTGCGGCAGAAGATCGAGGGTGCGCTGCGTCAGAAGAACGAGCTGCTGGTCAAGCTCTACAACCGGCGGGCGTTCGAGGTGGACGAGATCGCGGAGTACTTCATGGGTTTCGCGGAGCGACTGTCCCCCATGATCGTGGACTCCACCCGGCTGCTCAACGAGGCCCTGGACCGCGACGAGGTGGTCCTGATGGAGGGTGGGCAGGCCACCTACCTGGACGTCGACCACGGAACCTACCCGTTCGTCACCTCCTCCAACCCCACGGCCGGCGGCGCCTCCGTGGGTTCAGGTGTGGGCCCCACGCGCATCGCCCGCGTGATCGGAATCCAGAAGGCCTACACCACCCGGGTGGGGGCAGGCCCGTTCCCCACCGAGCTTTTCGACGAGATGGGGGAGCGGCTGCGCACCACGGGCGGGGAGTTCGGCGTGAACACCGGCCGTCCCCGCCGCACCGGGTGGTACGACGCCGTCATGGCCCGCCAGGCCGCGCGGATCAACGGCTTCACGGACCTGTTCATCACCAAGCTGGACGTGCTCACCGGGATCACGGAGATCCCCGTGTGCGTCGCCTACGAGGTGGACGGTCAGCGCTTCGACGAGATGCCCATGACGCAGTCCGACTTCCACCACGCCAAGCCGGTCTACGAGACGTTCCCCGGGTGGACCGAGGACATCACGGGAGCACGGTCGCTCGAGGACCTGCCGAAGAACGCGCAGGACTACGTCCACGCGCTCGAGGCCATGTCCGGCTGCCGGATCTCGGCCATCGGCGTGGGGCCGGACCGCGACGACACCATCGTGGTGCGGGACCTGATCGCGGACTGACCCGTCCGCCCGCAGACACGGAACCGCCCCGCTCTCTCCAGAGAACGGGGCGGTTCTCCCGTTGCGGGACGGTTCCCGCGGGGCGGGTGGCCGGCCTGGGCGAGCGCGCGGGCGGCGTCGTACGACGACGCCCGCGCACCGAGCCGCGCCACGGAGCGCTGGGTGCCGAGGTCAGTGCCCGGGGGTCACGTCCGCAGTGCGCAGGTCCACCGGCTTGTCCTTGGTGACCAGCTTGTGGCCGAGCCACAGGGCCAGGAACACCGGCAGGCCCAGGTAGGAGGACAGCAGGCTCAGGGGGTTGACGTCCCCGGAGGTGAAGATGCTGTACCCCTGTCCCACGATCACGATGGCGCACATGACCAGTGCCACGATGGGCCCGATCGGGAAGAAGCGCGCCCGGTACGTGAGGTCCTTGGGATCTCCGCCCTGCAGGACGTAGGCCTTGCGGAACCGGTAGTGGCTCCACGCGATGCCCATCCACACGATGAACCCGGCCAGACCGGAGGCGTTGATCAGCCACACGTACGCCTCTCCCTCGCCGATCAGAGTGGTGAGGAAGCAGAACATGCCGATGAGCGTGGTGGCCAGCAGCGCGTGCATGGGCACGCCGCGGCGGTTGACCGTGGCGAGGAAGCGCGGGGCCTTGCCGCTCTTCGCCAGGGCGTAGAGCATGCGCGTGGACGCATAGAGGCCGGAGTTGCCGGCCGAGAGGATCGCGGTGAGGATGACCGCGTTCATCACGGAGGCCGTGGCCAGAACACCCGCGTGCTCGAACACCAGCGTGAACGGGGAGATGGAGACGTCCTCCACGTCGCTCGCCAGCAGGCTGGGATCGGTGTAGGGGATCAGGAAGCCGATCACGGTGATCGCGCCGATGTAGAAGAGCAGGATGCGCAGGAACACCGTGCGGATGGCCTTGGGGACCGTCTCGCCGGGGTTCTCCGCCTCGCCGGCGGCCACGCCCACGAGCTCGGTGCCCTGGAAGGAGAAGCCGGCCACCATGAAGATGGACATGATGCCCGTGAACCCGTTCACGAAGGGCGCCTCGCCCGCGGTCCAGTTGTGGAACCCGGGGGAGGGGCCGCCCAGGATCCCCAGGATCATGAGGACGCCCAGGATCAGGAAGATCACCACGGTGATCACCTTCACCAGGGAGAACCAGAACTCGCCCTCGCCGTACGCGCGTGCGCTCAGGGCGTTGAGTGCGAACAGGATGACCAGGAAGACGGCGGACCAGATCCACGCGGGAACGTCCGGGAACCAGTAGCGCATCACCAGCGCGGCGGCCACGAGCTCTGCGGCCACCGTGATGGCCCAGTTGTACCAGTAGTTCCAGCCGATGGCGAAGCCGAACGAGCGGCTGATGTAGCGGGTGGAGTACTCCTCGAAAGAGCCTGCCACCGGCAGGTGCGTGGCCATCTCGCCCAGGGACTGCATGAGCAGGAACACCATCAGGCCGATGGCCGCGTACGCCACCAGCGCGCCGCCGGGGCCCGCGGTGTTGATGGAGTTGCCCGAGGCCACGAACAGGCCGGTGCCGATGGCACCGCCCATGGCGATCATGGTCAGGTGGCGGGACTTCAGGGTGCGCTGCAGCGAGCCGTCAGCGGGATCTCCCTGGCCGGGCTGCTGCGGATCGGGCTGGCGGTTGACAGTGGCGTGGGGTGGCGTGGTGGCCGCCCCGGCGTGTCCGCCGCCGGATGAAGATGAAGACACTGGGTCCTCCCAGGGATTGTGGATCCGGGGTCGCGCAGCGGTTCTGCGGCTGTCCGCCATTATGCGCGGCCCGTCCGGCTCGCGGGGCATTCCCACGCCCGGACCCGCCTAAGTGGTGACAACTCCTCAGAAAAACAGGATGGCCACGATACCCAGCAGTCCCAGGAGCACGCAGGCCGCGGCGGTCAGGAGGACAGAGGCGGCGTCGGGGGTGATCTCGTCAGTGGCAATACCGGTGACGGAGCGGCGATAGCGCATGCGCTGAGTGGCATAGATACCGGCCGCGAGGCTCAGGGCCACGATGAGCAGGCTGAGGACGAAGGCGCCGTGCGTCGGGAGCCACCGCAGGTGCAGAGCGGTCGCACCGCACAGTGACAGCAGCGTGCGGCCCCAGGACAGCACGGTGCGTTCGGGCTGCAGCCCCGGGTCGTCGTGCCCGCACACGTTCGCGGCCGGTGGGGAGGTCATCGCGCCAGGACCACGGCCACCAGGACGCCGGAGGCAATGGCCCCGCCGATTGCCACGAACGGGGCGATCAGCGGGAGCGGCAGGGGGGTCTTGTGCCGCATCGACCGCTCCACCTTGATCCACCGCACGGCGGCTCCGGCGCTGAGCAGCATGCCGAGCAGCAGTAGCACGATGGACAGCACCTTCCGCAGTGCCAGGTCGAAGATGTCGCCCGTGAACGCCTCCACGGCGATGCCCCCGGCCAGGAAGGCCAGGGAGGTGCGGATCCAGGCCAGGAAGGTCCGCTCGTTGGCCAGCGTGAACCGGGGGTCCGGCTCTGTCCCGCCGCGCAGCAGGCGGCGGCTCACGGGGTCACGACGGCGCGCGTCCGGGTCTTCGGGATGGCTCACGGTCCTCCTCGGGGTGCTCCTCCCCCGATGGTATGCCGTACGGCGGATCCGGAGCGGACGACCGGTGCCCAGTCCCGGCTCCTTGTTCCTGGGAGCAACCCGGGAGAGGATGGTCGCACTCGCAAATACCTACGTCCTGGAGGACGCACCATGAGTTCGAGCAACCAGCCGACCCGGGAACCCCGGAACCACGAGGACGTCCCTCGCGGCCCGCAGCGACACCACGGTTCCGTGGATCCGCAGGAAGCTCGGGGCGTGCCCGTGGACACCAACCAGTACCACCCCTACGCCCAGCCGGCGGGGCGCTGGGAGTACGTTCCCGGCTGCCCCCAGGACGCGCAGCGCTACGCGGAGGCCACCAGGAGCACGGACACGTCCCTGGTGCTCGGCATCCTGTCCGTCACCGTCCTCCCTCTCCTCGCGCCGTTCGCGCTGTGGCAGGCGAACAAGGCTGAGAAGCTGGGCGGCCGAGCCACCGCGGGCAAGGTGCTGGGCTGGGTGGGGCTGGTCATGCTGGTGCTCGTGATCCTCTGGCTCGTGTTCATCCTGGTGATGTGGGGAGTGTTCATCACCCAGATGCCGAGCGTGGCGGACTCCTCGGTCTGACGTTCCAGGGCGGAGCGCTGGGCAGGTTCGCGGCACCGCCGCACACACCCTGTCACTCGGCACCCACCCGTGAGGTGCCCCGCCTCCCGCCCGGGCGGTTTCGTGGGACACCGCAGGCCGGCTCCACGAGTCCGTGACGACGACGGCCGGTCCCCTCGAGCGCGAGGGAACCGGCCGTCGTCGTACCCGGGGAGGGTCACCAGATGGTGACGCGCTCCTCCTCGGGCAGCCACATGCCGTCGCCCTCCGTGACGTCGAACGCCTCGTAGAACGCGTCCACGTTGCGCGGGGTCTGCCCGGCGCGGAACTCGGCGGGGGAGTGGGGGTCCGTGGCGATGCGCGTGCGCAGGGCCTCGTCCCGGGACTTCTCCTGCCAGACGTAGCCCCACGAGATGAACAGCCGCTGCGCGGGGGTGTAGCCGTCGATGCTCTCCGTGTCCGGCGTCGGCCTCTTCTCCTGGGCGCGCTTCCATGCCTTGTAGGCGATGGACAGGCCCCCCAGGTCTCCGATGTTCTCGCCCAGGGTGAGCTCGCCGTTGACGTGCGGCGCGGCGTCGTCGTCACCGAACTGGGCGGGGGTGAGAGCCGCGTACTGGCCCACGAGGCGGGCGGTGCGCTCCTCGAAGGCCGCGCGGTCCTCGTCGGTCCACCAGTTGCGCAGCCGGCCCTCGCCGTCGCACGTGGAGCCCTTGTCGTCGAAGCCGTGCCCGATCTCGTGGCCGATCACCGAGCCGATGCCGCCGTAGTTCACGGCGTCGTCTGCGGTCTCGTCGAAGAACGGGGGCTGCAGGATGGCGGCGGGGAACACGATCTCGTTGCGCAGCGGGTGGTAGTAGGCGTTGACCGTCTGCGGGGTCATGAGCCACTCGTGCTTCTCCACGGGCTGCCCGGCCTTGCGCGCGAGCTCGTCCACCGCGAACTGGGTGGTGCGCACCACGTTGCCCACGAGGTCGTCCCCGCGGATCTCCAGGGCGGAGTAGTCCTTCCACTTGTCCGGGAAGCCGATCTTGGGGGTGAACCCGGAGAGCTTCTTGAGCGCCTCCGCGCGCGTGCCCTCGGTCATCCAGTCGAGGTTCTCGATGGAGTCCCGGTACGCGTCCAGCAGGTTGGCCACCAGCTCGTCCATGCGGGCCTTCGCCGTGGGGGAGAAGTGCTCCGCCACGTAGAGCTTGCCCACGGCCTCGCCCAGCGCGCCGTTCACCAGCCCGACGCCGCGCTTCCACCGCTCGCGCAGCTGCGGGGTCCCGGACAGCACCGTGCCGTAGAACGCGAAGTTCTGGGCCACGAACGGCTCCGAGAGGTACGCGGCGCGGGAGGAGACCACGTGCCAGCGGGCCCAGGACTTCCACGCGTCCATCTCGTCCTGGGTGAGCAGCTCGTCCAGGCCCGTGAAGAAGCTCGGCTGGGCGTTGACCACCGTGGCCAGGTGCTCCGGCGTGAGACCCATGCCCTCGAGGACCGCGTTCCAGTCCAGGTTCCGCGTCTGGCCCGTGAGCTCCTGGAAGCTCATGGGGTTGTACATCTTGGTGAGGTCCCGGACCGTGACCTTGTCCCAGTGGTGGGAGGCGATGCGCGTCTCCAGGTCCACAACCGCGCGAGCCTGCTGCGCGGCGTCGTCGAACCCCGCGAGTTCGAGCATGGTCTGGACGTGCGTCACGTACTGCTCACGGATCTGCGCGTACTGCTCCTCGCGGTAGTACTCCTCGTCCGGCAGGCCCAGCCCGGACTGGCCCACGAACACGAGGTTGCGCTGCGGGTCACCCGGATCCGAGTCCAGGTCGATGTCCAGCGCTGCGCCGATGCCCCGCCGCATGGCCGTGCCGAACCAGCGGGACAGCGCGCGCGGCGAGTCGATCGCGGCCACGGCATCGAGGTCCTCGCGCAGCGGTTCGGCGCCGAGCTCCTCGATGCGCTCGGTGTCCATGAAGGAGCGGTACAGCAGTGCGATCTTGGTCTCCGCGCTCTGCTCCGCCGCCGACGCCGTCCGCTCACCGTCCGCGCTCGCGCCCGTGATGATCTCCCGCACCGCCTGCTCGGCCTGGTCCCGCAGCTCCACGAAGGCACCGGTGCTGGCCTTGTCGTCCGGGATCTGCGCGGTGCGCAACCACGTGCCGTTGACGTGGCGGAAGAGGTCGTCCTGGGGGCGGACCGAGCGGTCGAAGGCGTCGAGGTCGAACACAGAAGTCGTCATGGTCACACGCTAACCACCAGTGCTGTGCGGCTCCACGGGTGGCGGGGTGAATCTGCGGACGGCTAAACCCGTCCGGCCCGTCACTCGTCTGCGGGCTCCGCGTCCGAGATCTTCTCGCCGCGTCGCTCGGCCATGAGCAGCTCCCAGGTGCGGACCAGGCGGGGCAGCGAGATGATCACGAGTCCGCCCAGCATGTTGAACGGGATGACCCACGCGAACCACCCGAGCCAGTCCAGGTAGGAGTAGTCCCACCCGGCGTGCATGGCTCCGAAGATCACGATCGAGTTCAGCGCTCCGTGGAGCATGCCGAGGCCCACCACCAGGAAACCGCCGATCAGGGAGATCACGGCGGTCATCATGTCGCTGTTGGTACCCTGCTGCATTCGCGTCATCAGGGTGATGGTGGAACCGGCCAGCAGGGCGAGGCACACGGTCTCCGTGCCGAACCCGTCCGAGACGTACCCGGTGGCCACCTCCACGAGCGTGGTGGAGAAATCGGGGAACGCGGCAACCACCACCCACATGAAAGCCCACCCGCCCACCAGGTTGGTCACCAGGGTCACGACCCACAGCCGCAGCAGCGCCCACCACGAGCCGTGGCCGGCCACCACCGCGTTGATGGGCAGCAGGAAGTCCTCCGTGAACAGCTCCGAGTGGGCCAGGCGCAGGGCCAGCAGACCGATCCCGAACGCCGTTCCGGCCAGCAGCTTGGAGCCGGTGGCGTCCATGACGGCGAGCATGGCCATGATCCCGAGCCCCACGTCGATCCCGCCGAACAGCCCCGTGACGACCAGCGCCCGCCATGTGCGGTGCAACCGGTCCGTGCCCTCCTGGACGGTGTTCTTGAACTCCTCGACCAGCTCGTCCTCGAGGGGCTGGTCCGTGCGCCCCGAGGAACGCCGTGCGGTCTCACTGTCTCGGGTGGCGGCCATGGGGTTCAGCGTAGGGCACGGGGAAGACCCCGGTGCGCGCGCCCGCGCCACCGCGCACGGCGTGCATTAGCGGAGCAAACGCAGTATGGGCGCCGGATTTGTGCACTAGCGGAGCAAATGCAGCAGGGCGTCCACGGGTGCCCTGCTCAGCCCCTGCCGGTGAACTCGGGCTTTCGCTTCTCCTGGAACGCCTTGAAGCCCTCACGGTAGTCGGACGTGGCGCACAGCGCGGTCTGCGCGGCGTTCTCCGCGGCCATGGACTCCCACAGCCCGATCCGTTGGTCCCGGATCTGTGCCACGAGTTCCTTGGACGCCACGAACGCCTGCGTGGCCCCGCCGGCGGCACGGCGCACCCGCGTGAGCGTGAAGTCCATGAGCTCCTCCGCGGGCACCGCGCGGGAGAACAGCCCGGACGCCACGGCCTCCGCGCCGTTCATGAGCTCCGCAGTGTAGATGAGGTCCAGCGTGCGGTGGGCGCCGAGCCGCTCGGTGAACAGTGCGTGCCCGCCGGAGTCCAGCGTGGCCCCCAGGTTCGCGAAGGGTGAGCCGATCTTGGCGTTCTCCGCCACGTAGACCACGTCCGTGGCAATCGCCAGGCCCAGCCCCACACCCAGGCACGCCCCCTGCACCGCCGCGAACGTGGGCGCGGGGAACGAGGACATCCGCTGCAGCAACGGCTGGAGGGTCCCGGTGAGGTAGCCCTCGGTGTCGTCCGTGGCCGGATCCACCCCGGAGATGTCCCGGCCTGCGCAGAAACCCCTGCCCTCACCCGTGAGCAGCAGCGCCCGCACACCGGCCGCCTCCGCCTCGGTGTAGGCATCCGTCAACTCGTGCAGCGCGGACTCGTCCAGCGAGTTCATCTTCTCGGGTGCGTTGAGCACCACGTGGGCGATCTCGTCCTCGATGGTCAGGTCGATCACGGTGTTCTCCTCGGGGTTCGGGTCTCGTGTCCGGGGTCTCGGCGGGGCACAGTGCGCAGCGGCTGACGGGGGCGTCATTGTCGTCCTGGCCCAGCGGGCCCACGCACCGGCACCGCGCCGCCGCATGCGCGCCGCGTCCGCACGGTGCGCGCCCCACGCGAGCCGGCAGGTACGGCGACGACGCCGCCTGGGGCCCAGCGCGGCGTCGTCGTCAGGGGAGTGGGTCAGGCGTCGAAGTCCACGCGCAGCTCGTCCGAGGTGGGGCGGGTCTGGCACGTGAGCACGTAGCCGGCGTCCACCTCGTCCTTCTCGAGCGCGAAGTTCTCGTCCATCTCGAACTCGCCCTTGGTGACCTTGGCGCGGCAGGTGCCGCACACCCCACCCGCGCACGCGAAGGGGACGTCCGGGCGCACGCGCAGAGCGGCGTTGAGCACGGTCTCCGCGGCGGACTTGGGGGATTCCACCTGGGCGGAGGTGCCGTCCAGGTTGAAGACGATTGTGTAGTTCTCGCCCTTGGGGTCCGCCACGACCGGGCGGCCCTGCTGGCCCTGGGGAGCGGTGGGCTTGCCCGTGGTGAACAGCTCGAAGCGGACGCGGGACTCGTCCACGCCTCGCTCCTTGAGGACGTCCCGGCACAGCTGCACGAGCTCGAACGGGCCGCACAGGAACCACTCGTCCGCGGAGTCCACCTGGATCACGCGGTCCAGCAGCTCCTCGAGCTTGTCGTGGTCGATCCGCCCGGACATCAGCGGCGAGATCCGCTGCTCGCGGGACAGCACGTGGTGCACGGCCAGGCGCGCGGGGTACTTGTCCTTGAGGTCACCCAGCTCTTCGGCGAACATCACGTCCATGGAGGAGCGGTTCGCGTAGATCACGTCCATCTGGGCGGTGTCCGAGACGCGCAGCAGGGCGCGGGCGATCGCCATGATGGGGGTGATCCCGGAACCGGCGGCGAAGGCCACCAGGTGCACGTTGCGCTTCTTGGCCACCTCCTTCTCGGCCAGTTTCTCGGGATCGTTCATGGAGGTGATGTTGACCTTGGAGGTGAACGCGCCCTGCGGGTTCATCACGTCCAGGGTGTCACCGGCGGCCAGCTGCTCGTTGGCCCACGTGGAGAACACGCCGCCCATGTCCTTCTTGATGGCCACGCGGATCTCACCGGGGGTGGGGTCGGCGCAGATGGAGTAGGACCGGCGCACCTCGTGGCCGTTGATCTGCGCGCGGATGGCCACGTACTGACCCGGGAGGTAGTCGTAGTCCGCCACGAGGTCCTCGGGCACGTCGAACGTGACCTCCACGGAGTCGGAGGTCAGCTTGCGCACCTCGGAGACCGTGAGGGTGTTGAACACGGCACGGCGCTTGCCGCCGCCCGCGCTGGCTTCGGTGGCGTCCTCCAGCGTGGAGGTGTCCGCGGTTTCGCTCATGATCAGTGCACCTTGAAGTAGTCGAAGGGTTCTTTGCAGTCGTCGCAGACCCACAGGGCCTTGCAGGACGTGGACCCGAAGCGGGTCATCTCGTGGGTGCGCAGGGACTCGCAGCGCGGGCACTTCACGGCCAGGCTCAACCGCACGGGCCCGGAGTTGTGACCGGCGGCAGTGCGCCCGGTGGGCGGTGCGATGCCGTACTCGTTGAGCTTGGCGCGGCCCTCGGCGGACATCCAGTCCGTGGTCCACGCCGGGCGCAGCACCTGCACCACGCGCACGTTCTCGTAGCCGGCGGCGGTCACGGCCGCCTCGAGGTCCGCGGCCATGGTGTCCATGGCGGGGCACCCGGAGTAGGTGGGGGTGATGACCACCACCGTCTCGTCCTCCCCGGCCACGGCGTCCCGCAGCACCCCGAGGTCCTCGAGCGTGAGCACGGGGATCTCGGGGTCGCACACGGTGGCCGCGACGTCCCACAGGGCGGCGTCGGCCGGGTCGTCCGGGCGCCGCGAGGGCCCCAGGGGGACTTCACGGGGTGCCACGCCACCGGTGGGCGGCAGGGAACGGGGCGGAACGCGGGAGAACACGGAACTCACCACGTGGCGCCGGGATGCTGGCGGGCGAGCCACTGCATCTCGGCGAGGATGTACCCGCGGTACTCGGAGTAGGCGCCGTCGCGGGGCTCCGCGGACAGCCGGGCCTGGGCCACGTTGGGGACCTCGAGCTCGGCCTTGGCCAGCAGCGCGGTCACGCGGTCCATGGTCCGCTCGCGCAGCGTGGAGGGGCGCACGGCCACGCCCTCGAGCTCGTCGTGCAGCGGCTCGTCCGCGAACAGCTCGTCCAGGTAGGGCCACATGTAGTAGAGCCCGTCCTGGATGCGCCGCTTGGACTCCTCGGTGCCGAGGCCCAGGCGCAGGATCCACTGGGCCGCGTGGTCCTGGTGGTACTCCACCTCCTTGAGGGCCTTGTCCGCGATCGCGGCCAGGGTCTGGTCCGTGGAGGACTGCAGCGCGGAGTAGAGCTCGTACTGGTAGAAGGAGAACAGCAGCTGACGCGCGATGGTCTGGCCGAAGTCCCCGTTCTCCTGCTCCACGAGGCGCACGGAGCGGAACTCCTCCTCGTTGCGGAAGTACGCGAGCTCGTCCTCGGTCTTGCCCCACGCGGAGCCCGCGTAGGTCAGCAGGAAGCGCGCGTGGCCGATGAGGTCCAGGGCGATGTTGCCCAGCGCGATGTCCTCCTCGAGCTCGGGTGCCCGCGAGATCCACCAGCCCAGACGCTGGGACAGCATCAGGGCGTCGTCGCCGAGCCGCAGCGCGTACTGGGCCACGGCCTCGGGAGCCCTGCCGCCGGTCTCCGCAATGTCCTCGGCGGTGATGGCGACGCCCGCGGACTGCTTGGTGGCGGAGTCGTGGGAGGCGAAGGCGCTCACAGGTGCTTCACCCCTTCGCTCTTGGTGTAGTACGTGGCGTGGCGGTAGCTCTTGCCCTGCGCGGACTCGAAGTAGCCGCCCTTGGAGTCCGGGTCCGAGGCGGTGATCGCGTCCGCGGGGACCACCCACACGCTCGTGCCCTCGTTGCGCCGCGTGTAGAGGTCACGCGCGTTGCGCACGGCCATGGTGGCGTCCGGGGCGTGCAGCGAGCCCGCGTGCACGTGGGACAGCCCGCGCGAGGAGCGCACGAAGACCTCCCACAGGGGCCAGTTGCCGTTCTGGTTCTCGCTCATGCTCACGCTCCGATCAGCTCGGCGGAGCCGCGCCCCGCCATGACGGTGAAGTCCTCGTTCGCCTCGGCCGACGACGCCGCTGCCGCAGCCTCCGCGGTCTCGCGGGCCTGCCGCTGGGCGTAGGCCTCGGCGGCCTCGCGCACCCACGCGCCGTTGGCGTGCGCCTCGCGGCGGCGCTTCATGCGCTGGACGTTGCAGGGCCCGGAGCCCTTGATCACGGACATGAACTCGTTCCAGTCCAGCTGGCCGTAGTCGTAGTGCCCGCGCTCCTCGTTCCACTTGAGGTCCGGGTCCGGCAGGGTCAGGCCCAGGGCCTCGGCCTGCGGGACGATCATGTCCACGAAGCGCTGGCGCAGCTCGTCGTTGGAGAAGCGCTTGATGTTCCACTCCATGGACTGCTGGGAGTTGGGGGAGTCGGCGTCCGGGGGGCCGAACATCTGGAGAGCGGGGCCGTAGAAGCGGTTCACGGCGTCCTGCGCCATCTGCTTCTGGGCCTCGGTGCCGTGGGAGAGCTCGTAGAGGATCTCCCAGCCCTGGCGCTGGTGGAAGGACTCCTCCTTGCAGATGCGCACCATCGCGCGGCCGTACGGCCCATAGGAGGCGCGGCACAGCGGGACCTGGTTGCAGATCGCGGCGCCGTCCACGAGCCAGCCGATCGCACCCATGTCGGCCCACGTGCGGGCCGGGTAGTTGAAGATCGAGGAGTACTTGGCCTTGCCGCTGAGCAGCTGCTCGTTGAGCACGGAGCGCGGGGTGCCCAGGGTCTCCGCGGCGGAGTAGAGGTACAGCCCGTGGCCGGCCTCGTCCTGGACCTTGGCCATCAGCACGGCCTTGCGCTTGAGGCTCGGGGCGCGGGTGATCCAGTTGGCCTCCGGCTGCATGCCGATGATCTCGGAGTGCGCGTGCTGGGAGACCTGGCGGGTCAGGCTCTTCCGGTAGGCCTCGGGCATCCAGTCGCGGGGCTCCACGCGGGAGTCCTCGCTGATGAGGTGGTCGAAGTGCTGCTGCTCGGCGGTGGTGGCCGCCTGGTCCGCAGTGGTGGTCTGCTCAGTCATGGTGTGTCCTCGGTTCACGGGTGAGATGGGAGCGGAGGATGAACTCTGTACGCTGCCGACGATAATAACTGACCGCTCGTTCAGAATATAGACCCCCGGTGTGGCCGTCAACACATTTTTCGCCCTCGGTCAGGGGGTGCGTCAACGGTGGCGGCGCTGCAACGGAGCGCAGACTTGTTGACACACGTCACAATTCGCGGTTGTCTACTGACCGATCGTTCTGAAAATCGGAAGGAGCTCCCCGGTGCCACATCATCCGGTGCTCACGGGGGATCGCGCCTCCGAGTGGCTGGGCATCACCGTGCAGCGTGCTGACCCTGGCCACTGCGTGATCTCCATGGTTGTGCGTGACGAGATGCTCAACGGCTTCGGGATCGCCCACGGCGGCATGATCTTCGCCCTGGCCGACTCCTGCTTCGCCATGACCTGCAACGACCCCGACCCTGACGGCACCTCCATGACGGTGGCGCAGGGTGTGGACATCAACTTCCTCAGCTCCGCACAGCCCGGGCAGACCCTGGTGGCGGAGGGCCGCCAGATCGCCACCACCGGACGCAGCGGCCTGTGCGACATCACCGTCACCACCCAGGACGGGGACGTGATCGCCCAGTTCCGCGGCCGCAGCCGCACCGTGCCCCTTCGCCAGAAAGCGTGAATCCCATGACGTCGTGCTCCGTCCCCAACCCGTACCGCCCCGAGGCCTCCCAGGATCCGTCCCAGCCGGATCCGGAGGAGCTGATGAGCCGGGACCAGATCGAGGCCCTGCAGACCGAGCGGCTGAACTGGACTCTGCACTACGCGTACGAGAACGTCCCCGCGTACAAAGAGCTCTTCGACGAGCACGGTGTGCACCCGGACGACTTCCGCGATCTGGAGGACCTGGCCAAGTTCCCGTACACGGACAAGGAGTTCCTGCGGAAGGCCTACCCGTTCAAGTCCTTCGCCACGCCCATGTCCGAGATCCGCCGGATCCACGCGTCCTCGGGCACCACCGGTCAGCCCACCGTGGTGGCCTACACCGAGGAGGACCTCCTCACGTGGGGCTCCCTGGTGGCCCGCTGCTTCCGGATGTCCGGGATCAAGCCCGGGGACAAGGTGCACAACGCGTACGGCTACGGCCTGTTCACCGGCGGCCTGGGCGCCCACTACGGCGCCGAGCGCCTGGGGTGCGCGGTGATCCCGATGTCCGGCGGGCAGACCGAGAAGCAGGTGCAGCTGATCCGGGACTTCGACCCCGAGGCCATCCTCTCCACGCCCACCTACCTGCTCACGATCGCGGACGGGTTCCGCAAGCTGGGCTTCGACCCGCGGGAGACGTCCCTCAAGCACGCCGTGCTGGGCGCGGAGCCGTGGACCGAGGAGATGCGCCACGAGATCGAGAAGACCTTCGACATCACCGCGTGCGACATCTACGGGCTGTCCGAGGTCATGGGCCCCGGCGTGGCCGGCGAGTCCTTCGAGACCAAGGACGGCTCGCACATCTGGGAGGACCACTTCCGCCCGGAGATCATCGACCCGTTCGACGACACCGTGCTGCCCACGGGCCGCCCCGGTGAGCTGGTGTTCACAGCGCTGACCAAGCAGGCGCTGCCGATCATCCGCTACCGCACCCACGACCTCACCCGCCTGCTCCCGGGCACCGCGCGCCCCGGGCACCGCCGCATGGGCCGCATCACGGGGCGTTCGGACGACATGATCATCCTGCGCGGCGTGAACCTGTTCCCGTCCCAGATCGAGGAGCTCGCGCTGAAGATCCCGGCGCTGTCCCCGCACTTCACGCTGGAGATCACCCGGCCTCACCGCATGGACCAGATGACCATCCACATCGAGCGCCGCGAGGACGCCACGGTGGAGGAGGCCCAGGAGGCCGGGCGCGTGCTGCAGCACGAGATCAAGACCAAAATCGGCTCCAGCGCGGCCATCGACATCGCGGAGCCCGGTACCCTGGAGCGCTCCTCGGGCAAGCTGCGCCGCGTGTACGACCGTCGCGACAAGTAGTTCTCCGCCCTGCCGCCGGTCCTCCGTGGGGGCGGGAGCCAGGTGACGAACCGGTAACCTGAACATCCCGTCCCCCGGAAGATCGAGGCCCACGCCCATGTCCCCCGAACGCACCACCGCCGACGACGCCGCTGCCGCACCCCGGCGCGGCCGTCCCGGCTACGACCGCGAGACCCTGCTGGCCGTGTGCGTGGACGTGTTCAACCGCTACGGCTACGACGCCACGTCCATGGGGATGCTGTCCAAGCACCTGGGGATCTCCAAGTCCGCGATCTACCACCACGTGGAGTCCAAGGAGGAGATCCTGGGGCAGGCCCTGGACCGCGCCCTGGACGCCCTCGAGGCGGTGTTCGCGGAGGTGCTCGCGAGCGACAGCGGTCCCGTGGTCAAGCTCGAGCGGATCCTCGACGGCTCCGTGCGGGTGCTCGTGGCGCAGATGCCCTACGTGACGCTGCTGCTGCGGCTGCGCGGGAACTCGGAGGTCGAGGAGGCGGCGCTGCAGCGGCGTCGTACCCTGACCCGCAACCTGGAGGACCTGGTGCGTGAGGCCCAGGAGCTGGGCGAGCTGCGCTCGGACATCTCCGGGAAGTCCGCGCCGCGCCTCATGCTGGGGATGGTCAACTCGATCGTGGACTGGTACCAGCCCGGGCGCTCCGGGACGGTGGACCAGCTGGCCGCGACCGTGGTGACCATGGTCTTCGCGGGCCTGCGGGCGTAGCCGGCGCTCCCACCGAGGGCAGGTGCCCGCACCCGCCTAGGGTGAGCTCATGGACATCTCCCGTTCCCGAGATTTCGACCCCGCCGAGCTGATCGGTCTGTACGACGCCGTGGGGTGGAGCTCCTACACGCGGCGCCCCGAGGACTTCGGGCCCATGATCCGCAACGCGTGGCTGGTCATCTCCGCATGGGACGCGGGGGAGCTGGTGGGCCTGGTCCGGGTCGTGGGCGACGGTGTGACGGTTGCCTACATCCAGGACCTTCTGGTGCACCCGGCGCACCAGCGCCAGGGCATCGGACGCGCGCTGCTCACCGAGGTGCTGGCCGAGACAGCGCACATCCGCCAGGTCTACATCACCACGGACGATCCCCTCTGGAACCGTCACGTGGTGAAGCTCTACCGCTCCCTGGGCTTCCGCCCCACCGCGGACCTGGGCTGCACCACGCTCGCGATCATGCGCTGAGCGGGCCAGCCCGCCAGGAACGCTGCCCGGCAGTGCACGCGCGACGGCCGTCGGCACACACCGAGGCCCCGCGACGCGTCGTCGCGGGGCCTCAACGTTCAGGTGCGGTCCGGGGTGTCGGCGGAACCTGCGCCGGGGCTCAGGCCTCCGGCACGGGCCACTGCTTGGCCACCAGGGTCAGGACGTCGTAGGTGGCCACGATCTCGTCCTTCTGGTTGGTCAGCCGGGCATCCCACGCCACTTCGCCGTACTCGTCCGTCACACGCGGGGTGATCTTCTTGGCGGTCAGGGTCACGCGGATGGCGTCGTCGTAGGTCACCGGGGTGATGAAGCGCAGGTTCTCCAGCCCGTAGTTGGCGAGCACGGGCCCCGGGGCGGGCTCCACGAACAGTCCGGCGGCCCAGGAGACCAGCAGGTAGCCGTGGGCCACGCGGCGCGGGAAGAACGGGTTGGCCGTGGCGGCCTCCTCGTCCGTGTGCGCGTAGAACGTGTCCCCGGTCTTCTCCGCGAACTCCAGGATGTCCTCAAGCTTCACGGTGCGCAGGTCCGAGACGAACTGGTCCCCGATCCGCAGGGTTTGGAGGGACTTGCGGAAGGGGTGCTCGCCCGTGCCGTTCTCCACGTCCTCGCGGGTCACGGTGTTCGCGGTGGCGCCCCAGTGCCACTGACCGGTGATCCCGGTGAGCAGGTCCGGGGAGCCCTGCACGGCGGTGCGCTGCATGTAGTGCTTCACGGCGCGCACGCCGCCCAGCTCCTCGCCACCGCCGGCACGGCCGGGTCCGCCGTGCACCAGGTGGGGCACGGGCGAGCCGTGACCGGTGGAGGTCCTGGCGTCGTCGCGGTCCAGGAACAGCACGCGCCCGTGGTGCGCACCGATCCCGGACGCGAACTGCGCCGCGAGCTCGGGGGAGTGGGTGCACACGGTGGCCACCAGGGAACCGCCACCCAGGGCGGCGATCTCCACGGCGTCCGCCACGTCACCCGAGTAGCCGAGCACGGAGGTGACCGGGCCGAACGCCTCGACCTCGTGCACGGCGGGGGTGCGGGCGTCGTCGAACGAGAGCAGGGTGACCGGGAAGAACGCGCCGTCCTGGGGCACGGAGGACAGCTCCTCGGGTCCGCCCAGCTCCACCGTGGCGCCGGCGTCGATCAGGGTGCGCACGGAGCGCAGCACCTCGGAGGCCTGGTCCTCGGACGCGAGCGGGCCCACGGTGGTGGCGGGGTCCCGGGGATCGCCCACCACGCCGCGCTGAGCGACGCGCTCCTGCAGCGCCGCGACCACGGCCGGCTTGATCTCCTGCGGCACGATCACCCGGCGCACTGCGGTGCACTTCTGACCGGCCTTGGCGGTGATCTCCAGGACCACGGACTTCACGAACGCCTCGAACTCGGGGGAGTCCTCGGTGACGTCCGGGGCCATGACGGCGGCGTTGAGGGAGTCGGTCTCCGCGGTGAAGCGCACGCCCTTCTCCTGCACGTGGCTGTGCGCGCGCAGGGACCGCGCGGTGGCGGCGGAACCGGTGAAGGCCACGTGGTCGCGGGCGTCCAGGTGGTCCAGAAGGTCCCGGGCGGAGCCGGAGATCAGCTGCAGCGAGCCCTCCGGCAGCAGTCCCGAGTCCAGCATGAGCCGCACGCACGCCTCGGTCACGTACCCGGTGGGGGTGGCGGGCTTCACGATGGTGGGCACCCCGGCGATGAACGCGGGCGCGAACTTCTCGAGCATGCCCCACACGGGGAAGTTGAACGCGTTGATCTGCACGGCCACGCCGGGCAGCCGGGTGTAGATGTGCTCGCCCAGGAACGAACCGTCCCGGGAGAGCTGCTCCACGGCGCCGTCCACGACCACGTTGGAGTTCGGCAGCTCGCGGCGCCCCTTGGAGGAGAACGTGAACAGCGTGCCGATGCCGCCGTCGATGTCGATCAGGTGGTCCTTGGCCGTGGCTCCCGTGGCGTCGGAGATCTCGTACAGCTCCTCCTTGTGCTCGCCGAGGTACTGGGCCAGCTGCTTGAGGATCAGCGCGCGGTCGTGGATCCGCAGGGCCCCCAGGGAGGTCTGGCCCACGGTGCGCGCGTACTCCACGGCACCGGCGGTGTCGATCCCGTCCGTGCTCACGCGCGCCACGAGCTCGCCGGTGGCGGCGTTGCGCACGTCCGCGACCTTCTGCGGGTCCTCCGGGCGCCACCACTCACCCTTGACGAAGCTGGGCAGGATCTGCGGCTGCGGGGTGTCGGTTGCCTGGTTCTGGGTGCTCACGCGGGGTCCTCCGGACTGTCGCGGCCGTTAGCCGAACGATCGGTCAGTATTGCCCCCAGGATAACCTAGGTCACACAGGCACACCATGGCCGTCACCCGGGCCCACGCCTCACAGCACCACGGGACCGCCGGTCCCGGACCGCACTGGGCCGCCGCCCGCTGCAGCACGGGCCCGCCTGGCCCACGACGCCGCTCGGCCGCCGTGCGCAGCGAGCGCACCCGGACGGCGTCGTGCCCCCACGACACGAGGAGCAGACATGCACGAGGACCCCACCCCCGCGGACGCACGCGTGGAGAACGAGCGGCGCGCGGCGTCGTCGGACGAGCAGAAGGGCAGGGCGTTCGACCCCTGGAGCATCGAGCTGGGCGAGCTGGACCGGAAGATGGGCGTGGAGGTGGAGGAGCAGTCCGCCGAGCGGATCGTGGCGACCATGCCCGTGGAGGGCAACCGGCAGTCGCTGGGACTGCTGCACGGCGGTGCGTCCGTGGCGCTCGGGGAGATGCTGGGCTCGTGGGCCGCGGTGATCCACGGCTCCACCATGGGCAAGGTGGCCGTGGGCGTGGACATCAACGCCACCCACCACGCCTCCGCCACGAGCGGGCGGGTGCGCGGGGTGGCCACGGCCATTCGCCTGGGCCGCACCATGACCAGCCACGAGGTGGTCATCACGCACATCGACACCGGCCGCCGGCTGTGCACGGTGCGGATCACCAACTTCCTCAAGGACGCGCCGAGCTCCTGAGCTGTGGCTCAGAGTGCGCGCGGGACCTGGGGCGGCCGACGGGTCACCGTGGGCAGTTCCCGGCCGCACCCGGTCGTCGCCGCCGGCCCGGGGCGGCGCGCCTGCACGCACAGAGCCGCCCCGGCGCCGCAGGGTTGCGGTGCCGGGGCGGTTCGTCGTCCGCGGGAGGGCTGAGGAGCCCCTCGGTGCGGACGGGGTGAACGCGGGGGTCCGGGTGCGAAGTCAAAGGCCCCAATGACCGTGCTGCGACCCCCGCGGGTCCGGTTCAGTCCGTGGCCGCTGGGCGGCTCAGAACTGGGCGCTCTCGGTGGAGCCCTTGAGAGCGATGGTCGAGGAGTTCGGGTTGACCACCTGGGACACCAGGTCGAAGTAGCCGGTGCCCACCTCGCGCTGGTGCTTGGTGGCGGTGTAGCCGCGCTCCTCGGCGGCGAACTCGCGCTCCTGCAGGTCCACGTAGGCGCTCATCTGGTTGCGGGCGTAGCCGTGGGCCAGGTCGAACATGGAGTAGTTCAGGGCGTGGAAGCCCGCCAGGGTGATGAACTGGAAGCGGTAGCCCATGGCGGCGAGCTCGCGCTGGAACTTGGCGATGGTGTCGTCGTCCAGGTGCTTCTTCCAGTTGAAGGACGGCGAGCAGTTGTACGCCAGCATCTGGTCCGGGAACTCCTCGTGGACGGCCTCCGCGAACTGCTTGGCGAGCTCGAGGTCGGGCGTGCCGGTCTCCATCCAGATGAGGTCCGAGTACGGGGCGTACGCCTTGGCGCGGGCGATGCAGGGCTCGATGCCGTTGCGGACCTTGTAGAAGCCCTCCGCGGTGCGCTCGCCGGTGATGAACTCGGCGTCCTGCTCGTCCACGTCCGAGGTGATCAGCGTGGCGGCCTCGGCGTCCGTGCGGGCGATGATGATGCTGGGGACGTCCTCCACGTCCGCCGCCAGGCGTGCCGCGTTGAGGGTGCGCACATGCTGCTGGGTGGGGATCAGCACCTTGCCGCCCAGGTGGCCGCACTTCTTCTCGGAGGCCAGCTGGTCCTCCCAGTGCACGCCGGCCGCGCCCGCATCGATCATGGACTTCATGAGCTCGAACGCGTTGAGCGGTCCGCCGAAGCCGGCCTCCGCGTCCGCGACGATCGGCGCCATCCAGTTCTCCACGGTGTGGACGTCCTCGGCGTGCTCGATCTGGTCCGCGCGCTTGAGCGCGTTGTTGATCCGGCGCACCACCTGCGGAACGGAGTTCGCGGGGTAGAGGGACTGGTCCGGGTAGGTCTGGCCCGCCAGGTTGGCGTCACCGGCCACCTGCCAGCCGGAGAGGTAGATGGCCTTGAGCCCGGCCTTGACCTGCTGGACCGCCTGGTTGCCGGTCAGAGCGCCCAGAGCATTGATGTAATCCTCCGAGTTGAGCAGGTGCCAGAGTCGCTCCGCGCCGCGCCGGGCGTTGGTGTGCTCTTCTCGAAAGGAGCCCTGCAGACGCAGGACCTCCTCGGGGGCGTAGTCACGGGTCACGCCCGCCCAGCGGGGGTTCTCCTCCCAGTCGCGGGCCAGCTCGGCGGCGCTGCGGAGGTTGCTGTTCTCGCTGCTCATCTCGGTCTCCTTCGATCGGTCGTCCCGGCGGTACGGGGAAGTTCCGCCCGGGTAACTTGATGAGTTCTACTTTTGCCGCGATCTGCACCCCTGCAAAGGGGTTTTGCGAGTGAAGAACCGCATTTCTTCACGCCTGGGAAAATTGGTTCTAAACTCGGGGTATGACCCCTACCACAGGCCCCCGCAGGCGGCGCCGCACCGTCGACGCCGCTCCCTCCCCCTCCACAACCGGTCGCACCCCCGCGGACACCGACGGGCGGAGGGCCCCCGCCGCGCGCGGCACCGCGGGGTCGCGGACCCCCTCGGCGGCCGCCACTGGCCGGGACGGCAGGGGTGCCGAACGCGCGGCACCCGGCGCGGCGGCGTCGTCCTCCGGGGGCCGCGATGCCCTGCGGGGCTCACGCGCCGGAGCGGGAACCGGGGCGAGCAGACGGACGCCGTCCCCGGTGCCGCCGGAGGAGGCGGGGGACCCCACGGACCCGATCGTGCTGGGGCGCCGCATCCGGTACCGCCGCAAGCGACTGCGGATCACCCTGGAGGAGCTCGCGCGCACCGTGGGCATGGCACCCAGTGCGCTGTCCCTGATCGAGAACGGCAAGCGCGAGCCCAAGCTCAGCACCCTCTCGGCCCTGGCCGGTGCGCTGGACATGGGTGTGGAGCAGCTGCTCGGGTCCAAGGCGCCGTCCCGCCGCATGGAGCTGGAGATCCAGGTGGAGCGGGTGCAGCGCGGGCCCATGTACGCGGCCCTCGGGCTGCCCACCGTGCGCGTGGGTCCGGGGATGAGCACCGAGACGCTCGAGGCGCTCGCCGCCCTGCAGCAGCAGCTCGGCCAGCGGCTGGAGGAGCAGGCCGCCACCCCGGAGGAGGCCCGGCGCGCCAACACCCAGCTGCGCGCGCGGATGCAGGGTGTGAACAACTACTTCGAGCGCATCGAGACCATGGCCGCGGAGCTGCTGGCCGCGATCAAGCACACGGGCGGGCCGCTGTCCGAGCACCACATCTCCCGGCTCGTGGAGCACGTGGGCTTCGAGATCCACCAGGTTCCGGACCTGCCGCACTCCACGCGCTCCGTCACGGACCTGCGCAACCGGCGGTTCTACCTGCCCACCTCCGCCGGGGCGGGCTCCCCGTGGTCCGTGCTGCTGCAGGCCGTGGGGCACCACCTGCTGGAGCACCGCCGGCCCGCGGACTACGGCGAGTTCCTGGAGCAGCGCGTTGAGACCAACTACTTCGCCGCGGCGCTGATGATCCCGGAGGCATCCGCGGTGGACCTGCTGGCCCGCGCCAAGTCTCAGCGGGAGCTGTCCGTGGACGACCTCCGGGACGCGTTCGCGGTGTCCCACGAGACCGCCGCGCACCGGATGACCAACCTGATGACCCACCACTTCGACATCCCCACGCACTTCGAGAAGGTGCACTCCTCCGGGATCATCCACAAGGCGTGGCAGAACGACGGCCTGCAGTTCCCCACGGACCACAGCGGAGCCGTGGAGGGTCAGCGAGCGTGCCGGTTCTTCTCCGCCCGCCAGGCGTTTTCGGGCACCAACCGGCTGCTGTCCCACTTCCAGTACACGGACACCCCCCACGGCACGTACTGGTGCTCGGCGCGTGTGGAGGGCTCCGAGCACGGCGAGTTCTCCATCTCCTTCGGGGTGCCCTACGAGCACGTCAAGTGGTTCCGTGGCCGCGCCACCTCCTACCGGCGCACCTCCACGTGCCCGGACCCCGCGTGCTGCCAGCAGCCCTCCCCGGCGCTCGCGGACCAGTGGGAGGGGCAGGCCTGGCCCTCGGCGCGTCCGGCCACCCACATGCTCGCGGCCATGCCCGCCGGAGCGTTCCCCGGAGTGGACGAGACGGAGGTCTTCCGGTTCCTGCAGCGCCACGCGCCCGCCGTTGAACTGGACGAGGACCTCGCGTAACCTCCATCACATTCCTACTGCCGCGTAGCCTGCCGTCCGCGGCCCGTGCGTGTTCCGTCCCGGGGCGCCGTCGGGTCCATCGCACCCGGGCCACTCCGGGGGCGACGACGCCGCGCGGCCCCGTCCGCGACGAAAGGCCAGTCCCATGACCATCTCCACGTGCGACCTCTACGACGAGCGCGGCGACGAGCTGCAGTCCGTGACCACCCAGTTCATCTCGGTGGGGGGTGTGCACCAGTTCACCGGCCCCATCCGCACGGTGCGGTGCTTCGAGTCCAACGTGGACGTCAAGAAGCTGGTGGCGACCCCGGGTGAGGGTGCCGTGCTCGTGGTGGACGGGCAGGGCTCCATGAACTGCGCGCTGCTGGGGGACAACGTGGCACGCACCGCCATGCAGAACGGCTGGGCCGGACTGGTGATCAACGCCCCCGTGCGGGACCGTGTGGAGCTCGGCACCCTGGAGATCGGCGTCAAGGCGCTGGGCACCAACCCCCGCAAGTCCTCGCCCAACGACTTCGGAGAGACGGACGTGATCCTCAACTTCGGCGGCGTGACCTTCCGGCCCGGCAAGACCCTGTGGGCGGACGAGGACGGGATCCTCGTGGAACGCTGACGCCCGAGCCGGCGCGGGGCAGGGGGCGGCCCACCGGGGATCCGGCAGACGAGAGGAGCGGACCCGCCGCAGCGGGACCGCTCCTCTCCTGTCGCTGGTCAGGCGTTGCCTGCCAGGGGTGTGGGCGCTACTTCTGGGCCACGAACGCGGACCCGTTCCACGTCCACTGCACGGTCTCCCCGGTGAGAACGCCGTCCGAGCCCACGACCTTCTGAGTCACGGTGGGTTTCCCGGCGGCGTCGATCGTCACGCCAGCCTGCTCGAACGGGTACTGAGACTTCTCCGACCCGGGCAGCGTGCCGTGGGAGTCGTAGCCCTTCTCCGTGGGGCTGATCACGGTGACACCCATGCTGTCCGAGAAGTAGACGTTGCCGTACTTGTCCACGGGACTCTTGGGGTCCACCTCCCACAGCTGGTCGCCGATCATGGGTTCGGCGCCGAACGAGACGGCGGTGGTCTTCTCCGGGGAGGAGGCGTATCCCACGGACTGCCCGTTCTGGTAGACGGCGTAGCTGGGCCGCTTCCCCTGCGGGGCGGTGTCCGGCACGGTGGTCAGCGTGTAGGACACGATCTCCATGGGACCGAACGTGGGGTGCTGGACCTTCACGCGGGCGGTCTCCTCGCAGACACCGGCGCACGGATCCTTCACGGCCGGCAGAGCGGAACCGGAGCCGGGTGCTCCGCTCGTGGAGGGCGCGGCGCTGGCTGCGGGCGAGCCGGCGGCGTCGCCCCCGCCGGTCGTGGCGGCGGGACTGGCCGGTGCGGACGACGCCGTTGCGGCCTGGGTCTGCGACGCGGCCGGGCTGCTCGCCTCGGCGGACTCCCCGCCCTGCCCGCACCCCACGAGGAGCGGGACGGCCACGGCGGCTGCGGTCACGATCTTGAGCTTATGGCTGTTCATGGTTCTCACCTTGCGGATGGATCACCTGCGATTGCCAACACCTCCACCCTGCGACGTGGTGTTTGCAATAGCAACACCTGTGATGCAATCGTGACCGTCGCCCGCCTCGCTCCTGCTCCGTGCGCTCGCGCCCGATCGTCCCGGCACCCTCGGGCGGGAGTCCAAGGCCTGCAGCTCGGGTGTCCTGGTGGGTGACGCAGCGCGGGCGGCCCTGGAGGTGGGCGGCCCGGGATCGAGAACGAGCGGCCCACGCACTGCTGTGCGAGCCGCTCGTCTTCGTCCCCTCCGGGTCCCAACCCCGGTTCTCCCCCCATCTCCCCGCGCCGGTTCCCAACACCGGCGCCGGCCCCTTTCTCCCCTCCGGGTGGGGGCCCGGATCCTTCAGGTGGGACATGCTCCACCCTGAAGCACGAGATTTGCGTGTGCAACCGTTTGTGATCGAATCGTGACAGGAAAATGCCCGCCACCCGGAAGCTCCGGGTGGCGGGCTGCAGTGCAGAACACCTCTCTGCCGTGCTCGGACGGTGCGCGCGGCGTCAGGAGTAGTCGTAGAAGCCCTTCCCGGACTTCTTGCCCAGCTCACCGCGCTCCACCATGTCCCGCATGAGCTGCGGCGGAGCGAAGCGGGGGCCGAGCTCCTTCTCCAGGTACTCGGCGATCCCCAGCCGGACGTCCAGACCCACGATGTCCGTGAGCGCGAGCGGACCCACGGGGTGCTTGTAGCCGAGCACCATGGCGTTGTCGATGTCCTCGGGGGAGGCCACGCCCTCCTCGACCATGCGGATGGCCTCCAGGCCCAGCGCCACTCCCAGGCGGGAGGACGCGAAGCCGGGGGCGTCCTTGACGGTCACGGGGGTCTTTCCGAGCCCCGCGACCCACTGCGCGGTGAGATCCTGCATGTCCTGCCCGGTGCGCTCGCCCACCACGATCTCCACGAGCTTGGAGGCCGGAACCGGGTTGAAGAAGTGCATGCCGCAGAAGCGCTCGGGGCGCTGCAGCTCGGCGGCGAGCCCGTCGATGGACAGTGACGAGGTGTTGGAGGCGAGCCACGCGTCCTCACGCAGGTTGGCCTCCACGTTCTGCAGGGAGGAGACCTTGAGGTCCCAGAGCTCGGGAACGGCCTCGACCACCAGGTCGCACTGTGCGAAGTCCGCGTAGTCCACGCTGACCGCGAAGTCCTCGGTCCACACGTCCAGGTTGCCGTCGATCTTCCCGCGCTCCAGGGACTTGGCGAGGTCGGACTCCACGCGCTCCTTCGCCGCCTCCGCGGCGGGGGCGTCCACCTCCACCACGGTCACGCGGGATCCTGCGATCAGGAACGCGTGCGCGATGCCCGCGCCCATGCGGCCACCACCCAGCACACCCACGGTGGCGGGAACAGCGGACTCGGTCTTCTCGGTCATTTCTTGGGCTCCTTCTTGCGGTCCAGGAACGCTTGCATGCGGTCGAACTTGGCCTGCGACTCGAACAGGACGGCCTGCGCGAGCTCGTCCACGTGGGGGTGCGCCTCGCGCGGCATGGCGAACACCCGCTTGGAGATCCGCACGGCCAGCGGGTCCTGCGCGGCGATCCGGTCCGCGAGCGCGTCTGCGGCGGTCAGCAGCTCGTCCGGCTCGTGGATCTCGGTGATCAGGCGGGCCTCCAGGGCCTCGTCCGCGGAGAGGATGCGCCCGGCCATCAGGATGTCCTTGGCCAGGGCCTCCCCCGCGAGCTCCTTGAGCCGCCACAGGGCACCGGCCGCTGCGATGATGCCCAGCCCGGTCTCCGGTTGGCCCACCTTCAGGCGCGGCGTGCCGATCCGGAAGTCCGCGGCCCACGCGAGCTCCGCGCCGCCGCCCAGGGCGTAGCCGTCCAGGGCAGCGACCACGGGCATGGGCAGCTTGGCGATCCGGTCGAAGATCTGCGAGTTCACTCCGCGCAGGGCGTCCTCACGACGCCGCTCGCGCAGCTGGGCGATGTCCGCACCGGAGGCGAAGATCCCCTTGCCGTTCACGCGGGTGCCGCTGAGCACCATGATCTTCGGCTCGCGCTCCAGGTGCCCGCACACCGTGTGCAGCTCGTCCACCATGACCTGGTCGATCGCGTTGCGCACGTCCGGGCGGTCCAGGGCCACGTGCAGGCGGTCCGGGCGCTCGCTCACGCGCAGCGCCTCGAAGTCCGCGGCCCACGCGGGTGTTCCGCCCGCTGCCTGCTCCTCCGCGATGGCTGCCGCGGGTGAGCCGCCGGTGGCCGTGGTGCCGGGGGCGGCGGCCCCCGCCGTGTTCCCGTTCTCCGAGGACGACGCTGCGGTGGTGCCGTCCGCGCGGGGGTCGCGTGCGGCGTCGTCGTGCGTGGTGTTCGTGTCCGTCACGGCCGGATCACACCCGCTCGATCAGCAGGGCGGCGCCCTGGCCCACGCCGATGCACATGGTGGCCAGGCCCTTGGCGGTGCGCTCGCGCTCCATGCGGCCCATCAGGGTGATCACGATGCGCGAGCCGGAGGAGCCCAGCGGGTGACCGAGGGCAATGGCGCCGCCGTCCCGGTTGACGATCTCGGGATCCAGGCCGAGGCGGCGGATGGAGCCGAGGGACTGCGTGGCGAAGGCCTCGTTGATCTCCACGGAGCCGAGGTCCCCCACGGACCAGCCCGCGCGCTCGAGGACCTTCTCGGACGCGGGCACCGGGCCCAGGCCCATGATCTCGGGCGCGAGACCGGCGGAGGCGCCGTCCACCACCCGGGCCCGGGCGGTGAGACCGTACTTGGTCACGGCACGCTCGCTGGCCACGATCACGGCGGATGCGCCGTCGTTGAGCGAGGACGAGTTGCCGGCGGTGACCACGGAGCCGCCCTTCACCACGGGGCGCAGCTTGGCGAGCACCTCGGTGGTGGAGCCCTCGCGGGGGCCCTCGTCCGTGTCCACCACGGTGACCGCACCCTTGCGACCCCTGACCTCCACCGGGACGATCTCGTCCGTGAAGTGCCCCGCCGCGATGGCCGCGAGCGCCTTGCGGTGGGACTTCGCGGCGAACTCGTCCGCGTCCTCGCGGGAGATGCCGTCCACGCGGGCGACCTCCTCCGCGGTCTCCGGCATGGAGTAGGTCATCTTGCCGTCCCGGGAGAGGGGACCGTCCACGAACGCGGGGTTGGGGAAGCGCCAGCCGATCGAGGTGTCGTAGACCTCGCCGGGCTTGGCGAACGCTGTGGTGGGCTTCTCCATGACCCACGGGGCGCGGGACATGGACTCCACACCGCCGGCCACCACGATGTCCGCAGCACCGGACTTGACCATCTGCGAGGCGATCGTGATCGCGGACATGCCCGAGGCGCACAGCCGGTTCACGGTGATCCCGGGAACGGTGTCCGGGTAGCCGTTGAGCAGCCACGCCATGCGGGCCACGTTGCGGTTCTCCTCACCGGCGCCGTTGGCGTTGCCCAGGATGACCTCGTCCACCAGGGAGGGGTCGATCCCGGAGTCCTCCACCACGGAGCGGATGCACAGGGCGGCGAGGTCGTCCGGACGCACCGAGGACAGGGCCCCTCCGTAGCGGCCCACGGGAGTGCGGGCTCCTCCGACGAGAAAGGCGTGGGGCATCTCGGACATGGCATCTCCTCAGGGGCGCAATAACTGACCGTTCGTTCTAGTTCAGGTTCCCCGATCGTGTGAGCCACGTCAATCGGTGACCGTGCATGTCAGCCTCCATCCGGACAGACCGCGGGCCCGACATCCTGGGCGGATGCCGGGCCCGCGGTGGGGAACCGGTCAGCCCCCGAGTGCACACCGACCGGGAGCTGTGGAGCGCGAGGCTCAGTGGCGTGCGGCGTCCGTGCCCGTCTCGGGCTCGCCGGCCACCGGGGCCACGCTCTCGCCCGGGTGGGAGCGCACGTACTCCTCGTGCACCTCGGCCACGTGCAGGTCCTTGCCCTGGTCCGACTTCTTCACGAAGCACACCGCGATGAAGGACACCAGGGACAGCAGGGCGATGTAGAGCCCGATGGTCCAGGCCTGGCCCGTGCGGCCCAGCAGAAGCTCCGCGATCATGGGGGCGAAGGCGCCGCCGATGATCGAGCCGAGCGCGTAGCCGATCGAGACGCCCGAGTAGCGGACGCGGGCCGGGAACAGCTCCGCGTACATCGCGGACTGCGGACCGTAGGACGGGCCCAGGCCCATGGTGAGGATGAAGATGGCCAGCGCGAACAGCGGCAGGGATGCCGTGTTGAGCATCCACCACATGGGGATGGCCCACAGGATGATGATGCCGTAGCCGATCTGGAACGTGAGCTTGCGCCCGATCCGGTCCGACATCCACCCGCCGAGCATGGTGAAGATGAGCCATCCCACGCCGCCCACGATGGAGGCGATCAGCGTCTCGGGGCGGGACATGCCCAGTGCCTTGGTTCCGTAGGACGCGAAGAACGCGATCACCAGGTAGCCCGCGGCGTTGTTGCCCGCGAAGATCAGCGCGGCCAGGAGCACCTCGCGCGGGTTCTTGCGGAACAGCTGGCCCAGGGGTGCGGAGGACTCCTTGGCGCGCTGCTGCATCTCCAGGAACACCGGGGACTCGTCCACGGAGCGGCGGATGATCCAGCCCACGAAGATCAGCACGATGGAGAAGAGGAACGGCACGCGCCAGCCCCAGGTCTCGAACTGCTCGGGGGTCAGGGTGGTGGTCAGGAAGAACATGAACAGGGTGGCCATGAGCATGCCGATCGGCACGCCGATCTGCGGGTAGGCGCCGAACAGGCCGCGCTTGTTCACGGGGGCGTGCTCCACGGACATCAGGGCCGCCCCGCCCCACTCGCCGCCGGCGGAGAAGCCCTGCAGGATGCGCAGCAGGATCAGCAGGATGGGTGCCGCGATGCCGATCTGCTCGTACGTGGGCAGCAGGCCGATCAGCGTGGTGGCCGCGCCCATGCCGAACAGGGTCATCACCAGGGTCACCTTGCGGCCGAACCGGTCGCCGATGTGCCCGGCCACGATGGCCCCGAGCGGGCGGAACAGGAAGCTGATGCCCAGGGACGCCCAGGAGACCACCTGCGCGAGCTGCGCGTTTTCCGCCCCCAGGGGGTTGAAGAAGTGGGCCGCCAGGATGAAGGCGGCCGCCTGCGCGTAGATGAAGAAGTCGTACCACTCGATGGTGGTGCCCACGAGGGTTCCCGCAAGGACCTTGCGCTCTTCTCGTGACATGGTGCGGCCCTGCGCGGGCGCTGTGGTGGTTGCCATGTGGGGTCTCCAGGATCGTCGGACCGGAGTCCGTGGGGTGCCAGTGGCGGATGGGTCACGCATTAACCGACCAATTGGTCGTGAAGTGAGTGTAGAGCTGGGTGTGAACCGCGTCACCTGTGTCGTGTATCAAATCGTATATGTTACGTCGGGTGCAAGGGGCTCGGCGTCTCGACCTCTCGCCCGGTCCTGACATGGTTGGCCGCGAGGACCGCACCGTTCCGGGCGGGGGCGGGCCTGCGTACCCTGGAGCAAAGACCACCGCGAGTGAGGGCACCCGACATGACCGAGACCACTCTCAACGACAAGAAGGCGCTCGTGACCGGCGGTGCCAGCGGCATCGGAGCCGCCGCGGTCCGGGCGCTCGCCGCGCGCGGCGCCCACGTGGTGGTCGCGGACATCGACCACGACGCCGCCCAGCGCCTCGCGGACGAGGTGGGCGGTGAGGCGTGGGCCGTGGACCTCACGGACACCGCCGCGCTCGCGGAGCTGCGCCTGGACGTGGACGTGCTGGTCAACAACGCGGGCATCCAGAAGGTCTCGCCCGTCCAGGACTTCGACCCCGCGGACCTCCACCGGATCCTCACCCTCATGCTGGAGTCCCCGTTCCTGCTGATCCGCGCCGCCGTCCCCCACATGTACGAGCAGGGGTGGGGTCGGATCGTCAACGTGTCCTCGGTGCACGGGCTGCGGGCGTCCGCGTTCAAGTCCGCGTACGTGGCGGCCAAGCACGGACTCGAGGGGCTCTCCAAGGCCGTGGCTCTGGAGGGTGCGCCGCACGGTGTCACGAGCAACTGCGTGAACCCCAGCTACGTGCGCACCCCGCTGGTGGACAAGCAGATCAAGGACCAGGCAGCCACGCACGGCATCCCGGAGGAGCAGGTGGTCGAGAAGATCATGCTCACCGAGTCCGCGATCAAGCGCCTCGTGGAGCCCGAGGAGGTGGGCGAGCTGATCGCCTTCCTGGCCGGCCCGTCCGCGGGTATGGTCACGGGCTCCTCCTACGCCATGGACGGCGGCTGGATGGCCTCCTGAGCCGACGACGCCGCCCGCGCACCTGCCGCGCCACGCGTTCGGCGGCCGGGACGCGGACCGTCTACGCTGAGATGCGGATCACACGTGCACACAATGCGAAAGGGTGGCCATGTCCAAACTCAGAGACAGCGCGGCGGAGCTGCTGGCCGAGACCCTGCGGGACGGCATGACGCTCGCGGTGGGCGGTTTCGGGCTCTCCGGTGTCCCGCGGGATCTCATCGAGGCGGTGCGGGAGAGCGGGGTCAAGGACCTCACGGTGGTCTCCAACAACATGGGCGTGGACGGCAAGGGTCTGGGGCTGCTGCTCGAGAACCGCCAGGTCTCCAAGGTGCTGGCCTCCTACGTGGGGGAGAACAAGGAGTTCGCGCGCCAGTTCCTGGAGGGTGAGCTGGAGGTGGAGTTCAACCCCCAGGGCACCCTCGCGGAGCGGCTGCGGGCCGGCGGCGCGGGAATCCCCGCGTTCTACACCGCCACCGGTGTGGGCACACCCGTGGCGGAGGGCAAACCCACCGCCGAGTTCGACGGCCGCACGTACGTGCAGGAGCGCGGGATCGTGGCGGACGTGGCCCTGGTGCACGCGTGGCGCGGAGACACGGACGGAAACCTGGTCTACCGGCGCACGTCCCGCAACTTCAACCCGGTGTGCGCGGCGTCCGGGAGGGTCACCTTCGCGGAGGTCGAGGAGATCATGGCCCCCGGCGAGCTGGACCCGGACCACATCGTGACCCCGGGGGTGTACGTGCAGCACGTGGTGCAGTACTCGGGAGCGCCCAAGGAGATCGAGCAGCGCACCACCCGGCCTCGGCCAGACGCGCAGGGCGCGGGCGGCGTCGAGGGAGGAGCGGCATGAGCTGGACACGCGACGAGATGGCGGCCATCGCGGCGTCGGAACTGGCGGACGGCGACTACGTGAACCTGGGGATCGGCATCCCCACGCTCGTGGCCAACAACCTGCCGCCGGGCGTGAGCGTGGTGCTGCAGTCCGAGAACGGCGTGCTGGGCATGGGCCCGTTCCCGTACGAGGGGGACGAGGACCCGGACCTCATCAACGCCGGGAAGCAGACCATCACGCTGCAGCCGGGGGCGGCGATCTTCGACTCCGCCACGTCCTTCGGGATGATCCGCGGCGGGCACGTGAAGATGGCCATCCTGGGCGCCATGCAGGTCTCCGAGACCGGGGACCTGGCCAACTGGATGATCCCGGGCAAGATGGTCAAGGGCATGGGCGGCGCCATGGACCTCGTGGCCGGAACCCCTCGCGTGCTGGTGCTCACCGAGCACGTGGCCAAGGACGGCTCCGCGAAGCTCAAGCGCGAGTGCGACCTCCCGCTCACCGGGGTGGGCGTGGTGGACCGCATCATCACGGACCTGTGCGTGTTCGACGTCGAGGAGGCCGGACTGGTGCTGCGCACCCTGGCCCCCGGCGTGACCGAGGCCGAGGTGGCCGAGAAGACCGAAGCGAACTACCGGGTGGATCTGGTGGACGTGACCCCCGATTCCGTACCCGTTCAGGAGGAACAGTGACAGAGAACGCCAATGACATCGTGATCGTCAACGGGGCGCGCACCCCGCAGGGCAAGCTGCTGGGGGCCCTCGCGTCCCAGAGCGCCGTGGACCTGGGGGCGCACGCCATCAAGCACGCCCTCCAGCGCGCGGGTGTGGCCCCGGAGGACGTGGACTACGTCTACATGGGCAACGTGGTGCAGGCCGGCGGCGGGCAGAACCCCGCCAAGCAGGCCGCCGTGGCCGCGGGGCTTCCCATGACCGTGCCCGCCATGAGCCTGAACAAGGTGTGCCTGTCCGGGCTGGTGGCCGTGACCGAGGCCGCGCGGATGATCCGCGCGGGCGAGGCGGACGTCGTCGTCGCCGGCGGCATGGAGTCCATGACCAACGCCCCGCACCTGGCGCTGGGGGCTCGCAAGGGGACGTCCTACGGGGACATGACCCTCGCCGACTCACTGGCCCACGACGGCCTCGTGGACGTGGAGCTGCAGGTCCCCATGGGAGAGCTGACCGAGACCGGCAACTCCGAGCGCTCCATCACGCGTGAGGAGCAGGACCGGGTGGCCGCGCGCAGCCACCAGCTGGCCGGCAAGGCGCAGCAGAGCGGCGTCTTCGCGGACGAGATCGCGCCGATCGAGATCCCGCAGCGCAAGGGCGATCCCGTGACGGTCTCCGAGGACCAGGGCGTGCGCCCGGACTCCACCGCCGAGGGGCTGGGCAAGCTCCGGGCCGCCTTCACCAAGGACGGCACCATCACCGCGGGCAACTCCTCCCCGATCTCCGACGGCGCCGCCGCCCTCGTGCTGACCACGCGCGGCTACGCGGAGGAGCACGGCCTGGACTGGCTCGCCGTGGTGGGCAAGCCGGGGCAGGTGGCCGGGCCGGACACGTCCCTGCACTCGCAGCCCTCGCGCGCGATCGAGCACGCCCTGTCCCGCTCGGAGTGGACCGCGGCGGATCTGGACTTCATCGAGATCAACGAGGCGTTCGCCGCGGTCTCCGTGCAGTCCGTTCGGGATCTCGGGGTGGACATGGACAAGGTCAACATCCACGGCGGCGCGATCGCCCTGGGCCACCCCATCGGTGCGTCCGGTGCCCGCCTGGCGCTGCACGCGGCCATGGAGCTCGCCCGGCGCGGCTCCGGCAAGGCCGCGGTCTCGCTGTGCGGCGGCGGCGGTCAGGGTGAGGCGCTGCTGCTGAGCCGCTGACACGAGTGGTGCCGCCGGGCGGCGCCGCACGACCGACGGGGTGTCCCGCTCACCAGAGCGGGGCACCCCGTTCTCGTGGCCCGGGGCATGGGCGGAGGGTCGGGCCCGGGGGTGGGTGGTGGCCCCGCAGGTCCGGGCGGACACGTCATGTCGGCCGCTGCGGGTGCGAGACCCGTGCCACGGAGCGCACGCGTCAGTAGGCTGATGAGGGCAAGCGGTCCGACGGCGGGCGGCGGTGCGGTTCCCGCTCGGGACACGCGCGCTGCGTCCGACCACGGGCCACCGCGCGACTCGGGAGGGAACATGGCACATCCGGAATCCACACCCGCTGCCCCGTCCGCAGGATCGGTGAGGAGCGAGAGGACGGCCGACCGGGCGGCGTCGACCCCGGACGTCACCCGCACCCGGAAGCGGGCCGCGCTGTCCGGGTTCCTGTTCGGCTGCGGGATCGCGGCGGCCATGATCGACCTGTTCATCTTCCACCTGGGCCTGCAGTGGCACCACTTCTACGACCTCTCCACGCACGAGGTCGCTCTCGTGACCGACGGCTTCTTTCATGCGTTTGCATGGTTCATCACGGTGTGGGGTCTGTTCATGCTGGCCGACGTGCGCCGCAGTGGCGGGGTGCACTGGCCCCACTGGGTGGGTGCGGTGATCCTGGGCGTCGGCTCCTTCCAGCTCTTCGACGGGATCGTGGACCACAAGCTGCTGGGCATCCACCAGATCCGCTACGGCGTGGACCTGCTGCCGTACGACCTGGTGTGGAACGGCACGGCCGTGGTTCTCATGCTCGTGGGGTACCTGGTGATGCGGCGCGGCGCCCGGGCGTACCGGGCGGCGTAATGGGCTCGGGGATTCTGATCCTCCCCGGGTTCCTGACGCTCTCCGCGCCCCCGGGGCTTCTCGCGGCTGCGGTGCACGCGGGGGAGCAGGGGCACGGGGGCCACGGGCAGCACGGTGGTGGTGCCGCTGGGCACGCGGACGCCGCGGTGGCCGCCCCGTGGCCGCTCTTCGAGTGGTTGGTCCTCGCGCTCGTGCTGCTCGCCGCAGTGGCGTACTGCTGGTGCCTGTGGGCCGGGCGCGGGCGACGCGGCGTGGCCACCTGGCGCCCGGTCAGCTTCCTCGCGGGACTGGCGTGCGTGGGTGCCGGGCTGGTGGGGCCCGTGGCCCAGGCCGGTCACGCAAGCTTCACGATGCACATGGTGGGGCACCTGCTGGTGGGGATGATCGGGCCGCTGCTCCTGGTGCTGGGCGCCCCGGTGCGGGTGCTGCTGCGCGGGCTGCCCACGGCCGGGGCCCGGAGGGTCACGCGGGTGCTGCGGTTCCCGTGGATCAGGTTCGTGATGCACCCCGCGGTGGCCGCCGTGCTCAACGTGGGCGGGCTGTGGCTGCTCTACACCACCGGGCTGTTCCACTGGATGCACGCCTCGGCGCTCGGCCACGCGGTGGTGCACACGCACATCTTCCTGGCCGGGTACGTGTTCACCGCCTCGATCGCTGGGCCGGATCCGGATCCGCACCGCTCGTCCTTCCGCGTGCGCGCGGCCGTCCTGGTGCTGTTCATCGCCGCCCACTCCATCCTGGCCAAGTGGCTGTTCGCCCATCCGCCCGCGGGGGTGGGGCTCGCGGACGCGGAGGTTGGGGCGCAGCTCATGTACTACGGCGGGGACGTGGTGGACGTGGCCCTCATCGTGCTGCTGTTCCTCGGCCACCACCGGGCCACAGTGCCGCGAGTGGATGGCTCCCGCCGCCCGGAGGTCACGGCGCGCGACCGGGCGTGAGCGGACGGGCTGGGAGCGGGGCCTCGTGGGCCCGCGCCGCGCCGTCGTGGGCACGTGGCACGAGGCGGGGGACGGGCGGGACTGCGGATGCGCACGAGGCGGGGAGACGCGCGAGGCCGTCACACTGCGCGCACGCCATGTAACGCATGTCACTTTCCTTAGGATCGGGGCGGTACCTGATCCGAACCACCCCTGAGGAACCCCCATGAGCTCCCCGCAGCACTCCCCGGCCCGAGCGGCCTCGTCCGAACCGGTCCTGGCCCGCGCCATGCGCCCCGTCAACTACGTGGTGGAGCGGTTCATCCCCTCCGCGCTGATCTTCGCGATCGTGCTGACCGCGGTGGTCGGCGTCATGGCGCTGCTCCTCACGGACGCGAGCCCCGTGACCGTGATCGAGGGGTGGGGTGCCGGGCTCTCCGGACTGCTCGCGTTCATGACCCAGATGGCCCTGGTGCTTCTGCTGGGCCACGCCCTCGCGAGCACCCGGCCCGTGCGGGCGCTGCTCGGGCGGCTCGCGGCCATGCCGCAGACCGCGCTGGCCGCGTACGTGTTCGTGTTCGTGGTGGCCGCGGTGGCGTGCCTCATCACGTGGGGCTTCGGACTGGTGGTGGGCGGGCTGCTTGCGCGCGAGGTGGCCGCCGAGTTCTCCCGGCGCGGCACCCCCGTGAGCTTCCCGATGCTCGTGGCCGCCGGCTTCTCCGGCATGGCCGTGTGGCACATGGGGTACTCGGGCTCGGGCCCGCTCACCGCGGCCACTCCCGGCTCCTTCATCGAGAAGCAGGTGGGCCACGTCATCCCCGTCTCCGAGACCACGTTCTCCTGGTGGAACATGACCGCAGCGGTGGTCACCGTGGTCCTCGTGGCGCTGGCCCTGTGGCTCGTGGCCCCGCGTGCCGTCCCCGAGTCCCACAGCATCACCGCGGAGGCGCTCGCGCAGTCCGAGCAGCAGATCCCCGAGCCCGCCATCGAGGCCCCCGCCGACCGCCTGGACGCCTCCCGGATCCCCACCCTGCTGGTGGGTCTCGCCCTCGTGGCCTATCTGATCATCCACTTCACGGGCGGCGGCAGCGTCACCCTGGACATCGTGAACTGGATGTTCCTGGCCCTGATCTTCCTGCTGTCCCGCAACGCGTTCGAGGTCATGGCCCTGGTGAAGAACGCCGCCGCGAACGTGGGCGACATCCTGCTGCAGTTCCCGCTGTACGCCGGGATCATGGGCATCATGACCGCCACGGGGCTGATCCAGGTGCTCTCCGACTCCATCGTGGCGGTCGCCACCCCGGAGACCTTGGGCCTGCTGGCTTTTCTCTCCGCGGGCCTGGTCAACTTCTTCGTCCCGTCCGGCGGCGGTCAGGTGGCCATCCAGGCACCCATCCTGCTCGACGCCGCCGCCCGCCTGGGCGTGGACCCGTCCGTGATCATCATGTCCGTGGCGTACGGCGACCAGTGGACCAACATGATCCAGCCGTTCTGGGCCCTGCCCCTGCTCGCGATCGCCGGGCTGAAGATCCGCGACATCCTGAGCTACACCACCGTGGTGCTCATCGTCTCCGGTCTGGTCTTCGGGGCCACCATGCTGGTGGTGGGTTCGGGGGATTAGCGCACTCGTCTAGCGTTCTAAAAATTCCCAACGCGACACGCTCCCGTAGCGCGGTTTCGAAGCGGCAGCCCCTATAAGTTCGTAGAACCGATGGGCCCAGCTATTGCCCCGACCGATGGGTGAAGGTGCTTTCCAAAAAACTATTTGCATTTTATTTCGCTAGAAAAATTGCGAAACCGGATACCAGTAAGATAATTATTAACATTGGAAAATACTGGAATGGGCTGAATTTCATGATTAAAAACTGACCATTTCAAATAATATGAAATCAACTGCAAATCTGAAGAGGTGACGACGTGGCGCCGTCAAACGCAACTGAACTGACCGTTCTAGGTCAAAGTTTACAAAATCTCTATACGCAATACGCGCAGAACAACTTTGTTGTAAACCGGAGGTACCAGCGCAAACTGGTATGGGGTGTCGAAGAAAAACAGGCGCTTATTGACTCAATTCGCAGTAACTTACCTATTCCGCTGGTTTTGCTTGCAGAAAATTCGATCAAAAACTTGCCCCAGCTCGAAATTATAGATGGTCTACAACGCCTAAACTCAATATTTTCGTTTATCGAAAATGAATTCCCTTATAACGGGAAATATTTTGATCTCGACACCCTGGCTGACACGAAGTTGAGACGCGACGAGGGAGATTTCATCCAGCGTGAGCCGCTCCTCGATAGAAAAACTTGCGTAGATATCGTTAATTATCAACTCCCGGTTTCCACCTATCGCTCTGCTACAGAAGACTCCGTAGACGAAGTCTTTAGGCGTATCAACTCATCGGGGCGCAAATTAAGCTTGCAGGAAATTCGTCAGGCGGGCGTTACGTCCGAGCTGGCGGGCCTCGTGAGACGAATCAGCGCTAGCATTCGGGGAGATGCTACGCTTTCTGAAATGTTACCCCTCGCGGAGATGCCTAAAATTAGTATTACAAACAGAGACCTGCCCTACGGGATCCCAAGCGAAGATGTCTTCTGGGTAAAAAACGGAATCCTCGACAAAGATGCAGTTCGCGAGTCCCGAGACGAAGAACTGGTTCTTGATATTCTTCTTGATATTATTCTCGATCCACTGGCTGTTAGTGGAAGTGCCTACCGAAACTCTGCATATGGACGAGATGGTAACGCATCAACCTCCGAAGGTGCGGTTGCTCAGCGCATAAATTCTCTTGGGACAAAAAATATTGAGAAGAGCTTTACTTTAACTCTCGATATAATAAAAAACACTATTATTGAATCGGGAGAACCGTGGGCGTCTTGGGTAATAACCCAAAGGAATCCTCGGGGAATCCCTCGTTATTTCCATGCAGTTTTTGTTTCCCTCCATGAACTCCTTGTTCAAGGAAATGAATTATCTGACCTGCCGGGATTGACTAGAGAGTTAGAGGGGTTCTGGGACAGGGATCTCACTGTGCCGGCTGGCGGAGGTAATTGGGGGGCAAACAGAAAGCGCCCATTGTTCGATTCTATCAAGGCAGTACTTCAACAGTACTTTGCACAAAGCAACGATCCGATCGCTCAGCGTACGCGGCAGAGTGCAACAGAGTTCGAAATTCAAATGCAGATGGCGCTCACCGAGCATTCTTTGTTTGAGTTAAAGCAGGGTTTTACACGTCTAGATGAATCCAAGATATTTGATGAGGACGCTTTTGAGGCAGTTCTCCGTACGGCATCGGCCATGGCAAACCATTCCACTGATGCAGAGGGCTTTATATTTTTTGGAGTTGCGGACCGTCCTCAGCATGCAAAGAGAATAGTTAGCCTCTACAAGATCAACCCGCTTGAAGTGGGTGAGTTTATTGTCACGGGTACTGAGCATGAACTAGCGGCTCTTGGGTGGAACAGGGACCAACATATGCAGTGGCTAGTTCAACGAATCAAAAAATCTAAATTAGATGGGGCTTTTGCATCTCAGCTTGCAAGCACGCTTTCCGTATTTGACTACATGGGTTACGCCATTTGGGCCCTCCGTCCAAAATCGATGTCCCTTCCTGTATCTTGGGATGGAAATTTTTATATAAGGCAGGGTAATTCCACCCACCAACTTAAAGGTACTGAAATTCTCGAGCTAGTCGCTCGTTTTAGTCGAAAATAAGGAGGTGTAGGTACCTAATTTCAGCCTGTACCATAGCGGGGTGAAAATACCTGCATTTTATTTTGAGATGCGAATTATGTCAACGAGAATAGTACCCCTATGTGTTTATGCGGGGCCCGTATTGTTGGGTAAGCTACGAGGGTAGTTATTTTAGGCGTGCGGGCGGCTCGCTTTCGACTGCGGGTAGGGTTGCGAAGCTCGCCGCAGAAAATTTGAAAGGGCGACTGGTTTTGCTGTCGGGCAGGCAGGGTACAGTCCGTGACGGGACTATACCCGCCTGCCGCCACTACCTATATCGAACCTGTCGTCAGAGTGCCCGAACATGGTGCCGCCTAGCGGATGTTAGGTTGTTTTCACGTGGAGACCAGGGAGTTTTGAGGATCTCGTTCGGGGATACTGTTGGTGGCCACTACGACCAGGAGGCCGAAGACTAAGCTAGAGGCTTTGGTGAATAGAAACAATTAATGTCCTCCCATGGCTGCGATGACCCGTTAGAGACCGTGTATATCTCTCCGTGGTTGATTTTAGTCAGATCGTCTGATGGGTGGCCGTGCCTGTCGTCGGGCCATCGCGGCAGCGTGCAGGCACATGTCATGTCCGGCAGGACGACGCACGGTCCGGGGGTGGGCGGTTGGTGGTGCTGGCCCGACTGGCGAGGTCGGCGGGCTGGAGTGGTACGTCTATGGCCTCAGACGGTGGTCCCGGTCCTCTTCCCGGTTCTGAGCCCGGCGGCCGAGACATGGTCGCGGGGGCGCGGTGCTGTTCCAACCTTGCGGGGGTTCGCGCCTCAGCGCACCATGCGGATCTCGCGGAGGTCCTCCAGAGTGGGCTCGGTCAAAGAGGCTCCATCCGCGCGGAAGCCGTTGCGCTCGTAGAAGCGGATTGCGCGGGGATTGGCCTCGGCCACCCACAGCTGCGCGGGCTCCTCGCCAAGAACGGCGTCGAGCAGTGCCTGCCCCGCCCCGCTGCCGTGGTGGTCCCGCAGCACGTAGAGCATGCGCAGGGCCAGCTCCCGTGCAGGGTCCTCCTCCTCGGGGCGGCCCGCACCCGCGAACCCCACGATCGTCCCGCCTACCTCGGCCACACGCAGCCGGTCACGGACGGCGGGGTCAGCAAGCATCCGGGACCACATCTTCCGGCGCGCCTGCCGGGCGGCGTCCCCGAAGAAGTGCTCCGGCACGAGTCCCGTGTAGGTCTCCCGCCAGGACTGCACGTGGACCTCAGCAATCCTCGGGGCGTCCTCGGGCGAAGGCACTCGCAGAGTGAAAGAGGTCGTCGTCATGCGGGCATTCTTCCCCGTCCTGCTCGCGCACGACAGCGGGGCGCCGCCGCTGCACCAGGACCATGCGGACGTCCGCCTCTCAACGCCTGCAATAACGGAGCAGATGCAGATTCGCGGCCGCGATGCTGCATTTACTCCACCTCACAGCGTCCTGCTTGCCGGGCCACGCCTCGCACGGCCCACGACGCCGCCGCTACGCCAGGATCGCGCGCACGCCCGCCTCGAACTCGGCGTCCATGGTGGCGGTGGGCAGGTCCATCGACTCGCGGGTCTGCTGGGCGGTCACGGATCCCAGGGTGAAGCGGGTGAGCGTGAGGGCCAGCGTCTCGGCGTCCTCCGGGGTCATGCCCCGGTCCGTCAGCGCCGTGATGAGCAGCGGAACGGGCTGCATCCCCAATGGATCCAGGGCGTGCGCCACACTCACCACGTCCGCGCCGTCCCGCACGGCGAGCACCGCGGAACGGAACCGGGCGATGAGAAGGCGCGCGGCGGCGTCGTCGTCCGCGGTGTGCGCGGGGCGGACCGAGGGGGTCTCGAGCGGGGCGACCATGCGCTGCGCGAGGACCGCGAGGAGCTCCTGCTTGTTGGCCACGTGCCAGTAGAGCGCCCCGGGCTGGACGCCCAGCTCCCTGGCCAGGCGGCGCATGGAGAGGTCGCCGAGGCCGTAGGTCTGCAGGATGTGCCACGCGGCATCCACCACCTGGCTGCGGTCCAGTGCCACGGCGTGCCTCCCTGCTCTCGTGCCCGGGTGTGGGTTCCGCGGAAACTCTACCGAGTTGGGGTGGGTGGGATGTGTGCTGTGCGGGCGCCGTCGTTCGGGGCCCTGCAGGCACTGAGGAGGCTCGGACGCCCGGCCTGCCCGTGGTGGCGCGTTCTGCGAGGCGCGACCGCCCGTGAGGGGCGACGACGTCGGGTACGTCCCGATGGGCGCGCGTGCTCCCGTCACGAATTGACTTTCCTGAACGCCGTTCAATAATTGAACAATGTTCAAGAACCCCGCAGAGCTGGCCGAGCGCGTTCTCGCCGGCACCCCCGTGACCCCGGACGAAGCCCTCGAACTCCTGCGCACCGACGATCCCGGCATGCTGGATCTGGTGGCGGCCGCCGCACGCCTGCGCCGCGAGCACTTCGGGATGACCGTGAAGGTGAACTACCTGGTCAACCTGAAGTCCGGGCTGTGCGCGGAGGACTGCGGCTACTGCTCCCAGCGCTTGAATGCCGGGACGGACATCCTCAAGTACTCGTGGCTGAGTCCCGAGCAGGCCGTGGAGCAGGCCGAGTACGGCATCAAGGGCGGGGCCAGCCGCGTGTGCCTCGTGGCCAGCGGTCGCGGGCCCTCCAACCGCGAGGTGGGCACCGTGACCCGCACGGTGGAGGCGCTCAAGGAGCAGCACCCGGACGTGGAGGTCTGCGCGTGCCTCGGTCTGCTCAAGGACGGCCAGGCGGAGTCCCTCAGTGGCGCGGGCGTGGACGCGTACAACCACAACCTCAACACCGCCGAGTCCAACTACGAGTCCATCTGTTCCACCCACACCTACCAGGACCGCGTGGACACCGTGGAGCGGGCCAAGGACGCGGGTCTGTCCCCGTGCTCGGGGCTGATCGTGGGCATGCGCGAGACGGACGAGCAGCTCGTCGAGGCGGTGTTCGCGCTGCGGGACCTGGGCTCGGACTCCGTGCCCGTCAACTTCCTCATGCCGTTCGAGGGCACGCCCCTGGCCGGCATGTGGCAGCTCAGCCCGCAGAAGTGCCTCAAGATCCTCGCCGTGGTGCGCTTCGTATGCCCGGACAAGGAGATCCGGATGGCCGGCGGGCGCGAGATGCACCTGCGCTCGCTGCAGCCCCTTGCCCTGCACGTGGTCAACTCGCTGTTCCTGGGCGACTACCTCACGTCCGAGGGCCAGGCCGCCGAGGCGGACCTGGCCATGATCGCCGACGCCGGGTTCACCGTCCTCGGGGCCGGTCCGGATCCGTCCCGGGACCGTCACGTCGGCCCGGCGGCGGCCCAGGGGAGCGGTGCGGAGCAGGGCTCGGGGGAGCGGACGACGACGCCGTGCGGGTCCGTGTGCGGATCGGCCGCTGGTTCCGGGGCCGCGTCCGGTGACGGTTCTGAGCCCGAGGGTGCGAGTATCCCCGCTGACGTGTCCCGGGGCGGGCCGGTCGAGGCGGTCGACAGCTCCCGCGAGGCCGGTTCCCGAAACACTGGCGACCGGGCGCGGGCCCGCGACACCGCGGCGTCGTCCGCGCCGACCGGCACCGGGATGTCTCCGGCCCTCGCGGCGCTGCTGGGCTCGGGGGACGGCCCGGAGCGGGACGAGGACGACACCAGGGTGCGGGTGGAGCTGAGCCCGACCGTGCGGCGTCGTGGTGCGGGCACGTCGGTGGCGCCGAATGCCTGAGCCCGGCCCCGTGGGAGATATGCCTCCCGGGGAAAGTCTTGCCGCGCGGGACCGCGGGCTGCTGTGGCACCCGTACGCCGCGCTGGACGGCCCCGCCCCGTACACCGTGGAGGCGGCGGAGGGCGTGACCCTCACGCTCGTGAGCCCCGAGGGTGAGCGCATCGAGGCGATCGACGGCATGGCCTCGTGGTGGTGCGCGGTGCACGGATACCGGAATCCGGAGCTGGACCGCGCGGTCGTGGACCAGGTCACCGAGTTCTCCCACGTGATGTTCGGCGGCCTCACGCACCGGCCCGCCGTGGAGCTCGCCGAGCTGCTGGTGGAGGTGACCCCGCCCGAGCTGCAGCACGTGTTCTTCGCGGACTCCGGATCGGTGAGCGTGGAGGTGGCCCTCAAGCTGGCCGTGCAGTACCAGGCGGCCCGCGGGCGCCCGGAGCGCCGCCGCATCCTCACGGTCCGCGGCGGCTACCACGGGGACACCACCGGGGCCATGAGCGTGTGCGACCCCGAGGGCGGGATGCATGCCGAGTTCTCGGGGCTGGTGGCGGAACAGCTGTTCGTGGCGCCCCCGCCGGCGGCCACCACGCCCGACGGCACCGTGTGGCACGCGGACGAGGGCAGCGTGACGCAGTGGATCGAGGACGTTCGGGCCACCGCGCGGAAGCACCGGGGTGAGCTCGCGGGGATCATCGTGGAGCCCGTGCTGCAGGGCGCGGGCGGAATGCGCACCTACCACCCCACGTGCCTGCGGGCGCTGCGGGACCTGGCGGACGAGCTGGACCTGGTGTTCATCGTGGACGAGATTGCCACCGGCTTCGGGCGCACCGGCAAGTGGTTCGCGAGCGAGTGGGCGGATGTGGTCCCGGACGTGATGTGTGTGGGCAAGGCCCTGACGGGCGGGTACATGACCCTGGCGGCGGTGCTCGTCTCCGCAGTCGTGGGGGAGGTGATCACCGCGTCCGAGCAGCGCGCGCTCATGCACGGGCCCACGTTCATGGGCAACCCGCTCGCGTGCGCCGTGGCCTTGCAGTCAGTTCGTATGCTCCGCGAGACATGGTCGGAGGACGTGGCACGCCTGTCCGCGGCCTTCAGCGAGATCCTTCCTGTGGCGGCTGAGCTGTCGGTGGTCAAGGACGTGCGGGTGATCGGCGGGGTGGGGGTCGTGGAGTTCCACGAAGCACCCGATCCGGCGGCCCTCACCCGCACGGCGCTGGAGCAGGGGGTGTGGTTCCGCCCCTTCGGCACGCTGCTCTACACCATGCCGCCGTACGTGTGCACGGACGAGGAGGTCCGCACGATCTCCTACGCCCTGCTCCGAGCCGCCCAGCACGTGGAACTGCAGGCCGGGTCATGACTGCTGCTGCTTCCGCACGCACAGTGGATGCCGCAGGACCGCTCGACGACTGGCTCTGCGACCGACGCGAGCAGCGGGAGAAGGCGGCTCTTCAACTTTGAGCGTGGTGGGGCCCTGAAGTAGGGCTCGCGGCCCTACGCCAGCATGGGTGTTGTCTAGACATCTCATGAGCGAGGACCGCGAGCGTGCACAAGCCTACGTTCGACGTCGATGCGGCGTCGATCCTGTTCAACCTGTCCGGTTACCGAGTCGTCTCGGCCACCCCTGGCGTCGGCGTTGAGCAACCGCGGCAGGTGCTGATCGAGACGACCACGAGCGAGGGCGTCTGCCCCTCCTGCGGGGTGCTGTCCTCGCGGATCCAGGCAAGACCTACCCAGCGCGTGAAGGACGTGCCGTGCGGGGGTGAGCGGCTCGACGTGCTCGTGCGCAAGCGCCGCTACGCCTGCCGTGAGTCGTTGTGCCCGCGGCGGTCGTTCACCGAGGAGACCGAGCAGCTGCCCGCGCGGGCGAGGGTCACGACCCGGCTGACCGAGCAGGTGATATCCGCCTGCCGGGCCGAGCCGCGGGCGGTGTCCCGGGTCGCGCACGAGGCGCACCTGTCCTGGCCCACGGTGATGCGGATGCTCACCACCACCCTGGACCTGGACACCGGCGTGGACCGCCGGCACGTGCGGCACCTGGGGATCGATGAGCACCGGTTCCGCACCGTGCGCTACCTGCGCGACCCGGACACCCACGCGGTGAAGCGGGTCGAGCCGTGGTCCATCGTGTTCACCGACCTGGACGACGGCGCGATCCTGGACGTCGTCGACGGCCGCCGCGGCAAGGTCGTCACCTCCTGGCTCGCGGCGCGGCCGCGGTGGTGGCGCCGGCGGGTGCAGGTCGTCGCCCTGGACATGTCGAGTGAGTTCCGGGCCGCGGTCCGCAAGGCACTACCGCGGGCGAAGGTCAGCGTGGACCACTGGCACGTGGTGCGGCTGGCCAACGAGATGGTCACCAAGGTGAGGAGGCGCCGGGTGTGGGAGCTGCACGAGCGCCGAGGGCGGGCGACCGACACCCCGTGGAAGTACCGCAAGCTGCTCACCTGCGCCGGTGACCGGCTCACCGTCCGGCAGCGCACCAAGCTGCAGCAGATCCTGGCCGAGGACGTCGAGCTGGCCGTCGCGTGGGGCATCAAGGAACACGTCCGCCAGGTCCTCACCGCCACCGACACGCCCTCCTTCCAGCGGCACTGGGCCCGCCTTGAGAGCGCCGTGCGAGCCACCCACCTGCCCGAGCCGGCCGCGCTGTTCCGGACCCTGCTGGCCTGGCGTCGTGAGCTGCTCACCTTCTGCCGAACCAGGGTCACGAACGCTCGCACCGAGGCGGCGAACCTGACCGCCAAGACGATCAAGAGGGTCGGGCGCGGGTACCGCAACCATCGGAACTACAGATGCCGCATCATTGGCTATGCGCCCCGACCGATCGCGGCGTGAACACCCAGCACCACGCTCAAAGTTGAAGAGCCGAGAAGGCGGGACTGCGGCGTCGGCTGCGGTGCCTCCCCGGCGGTTGCGTGGATCTGGCGTCGAACGACTACCTGGGGCTCTCCCGGGACCCGCGCGTCGTGGCCGCGGCCCGTGCGGCGCTGGAGGAGTTCGGCACCGGATCACGCGCCTCGCGCCTGGTCACGGGCACGCTGGGGATCCACGAGTGGCTGGAACGGGAGCTGTGCGCGCTCACCGGCCAGCCCGCGGCGCTGGCGTTCTCGAGCGGGTACGCCGCCAACACCGGCGTGCTCACTGCGCTGGGAGACGCGGACACGCTCATCGTCTCGGACACCCACGCGCACGCATCGCTGGTTGACGGGGCCCGGCTGTCCCGCTCGCCGGTGCGGATCGCGCGGCACTCGGACGTCGCGCACGTGGCGGAACTGCTGGCCGAGCGCTCTGAGACACGCGCGATCGTGGTCGTGGAATCGGTCTACTCGGTGTGGGGTGATCATGCACCGCTCAGGGAGCTCGCGGAGACGTGCAAGCGGCAGAATGCGCTCCTGCTCGTGGACGAGGCGCACGGCATCGGCGTGGCCGGCGGAGGGCGGGGGCTCGTGCACGAGCTCGGGCTTGCGGGATCCCCGCACGTGGCGCTGACGCTCACGCTGTCCAAGGCGCTGGGCGCGCAGGGCGGGGCGGTGCTCGGCTCACCCGCCCTGCGGGAGCACCTGGTCAACACGGCTCGCCCGTTCATCTTCGACACGGCCCTGGCACCGACGTCCGCGGCGGCCGCGACTGAGGCCGCGCGGATCATCGGGGAAGCCCCCGAGCTGGCGGCCCGGTTGCACGAGCGGGCGCGATTCGTGGCGTCCGCGCTGAACATCCCGCACGCCAGGGCGGCGGTGCAGTCCGTGCCCATGGTCACTCCGGAGTCTGCGGTTCGGGCCGCGGAGCAGCTGGGGGCCCGGGGTGTCGCGGTGGGCTGTTTCCGTCCGCCCTCGGTGCCGGACGGCATCAGCCGCCTGCGCATCACGGCGCCAGGAAACATGGAATTACAGGAATTGTCGGGAGCGCTGGATCACGTCCGGGAGGTGCTGGCGGACGTGTCCGGGGGTGACCCGGTCACCCCGTGAGCGGTCCCGGGCTACGAGTCCACGCGCTCTGTTCCAGCGGTGGCCCAGGGGGAGCACGTCCCCGGGCGCGGCACGCAGGGCGTGGGCGGTCCTCGCTACGGTCCTTCGCCACCACATCAGCAACGGGCAGGAGACACCATGAAAAATCCTTTGAACGGCATCTTTTTGTCGCTCCCGCGCACCGTGGTGGTGACGGGAACGGACACCGACGTGGGCAAGACCTACGCCACGGCTGCTCTCGCCGTGGCCGGCTGGTACGCGGGGCGCCGCCGGATCGCCGTCTACAAGCCTCAGCAAACCGGCATGCGCGGTGACGACCCGGGGGACGTGCACGACGTCGCCCGGCTGGCCCGCGCCGCCGGCGTCCCGTCAGAGGCGCTCACCATTGCGGAGGGGCAGCGGCTGACCGAACCCATGGCGCCCCCTCCCGCCGCGGCCATCGACGGGGTGGAGCTGCTGCCGATCACGGCCCACGTGGCGAAAATCCTGGAACTACAAGAATCCCACGACCTCGTGCTGGTGGAGGGCAGCGGCGGCGTTCTCGTGGAGCTGGATGGAGACCGGCGCACGATTGCCGATCTGGCGGCAGCGTTGCAGCAGGAGGAGGCGCTCGGTGCGCAGACCGTCCTGGTGGCCCGCCCGGACCTTGGCACCCTCAACCACACCCTGCTGAGCCTGGAGGCCCTGCTGCACCGCGGAGTCAACGTGGCCGGGGTGGTCCTGGGCAGCTGGCCCACAGAGCCCGACCGCCTGCACACCTCCAACCGTGAGTACCTGGCGGACCTCCCGGCGCTCGACGGGCAGCGCATCCCGCTGCTGGGTGCCGTCCCGCAAGGATGGGGGCACGGGAGCCGCTGATTGCTGGAAAGGCGGGGGCCGGCGTCGTCGTGCCGCTCTCAGCCCCCCGCCACCGTGGCCCCGTAGAGGCGCTCGAACCGTTCGTGGACCAGGCGGTAGTGCTCCTGCGCCGCCTCACGCGGGGAGTACGTGGCCGCGGGCTCCGGCGAGGACCGCTCCACGTTTGGCGCCAGCGACTCCAGCATCAGCAGGGCGTTGCCCCGGCACGTGGAGCGCTTTATTGTCTGGTGGATCACGGGAGTGCCCAGGTAGTCGCCCAGGATCTGCAGCCACGAGGGCAGCTCCTGGGTGACCCGCCCGGCGGCCACGATCCGTTCCACGCCCGTGGAGGCGCTCTCCAGCTCGTCGGAGACCCGGCGGTAGGACCCTGCGATTCCCTCGAGCATCCCGCGGGCCATGGCGGGTGCGTCCGTGGTGGCGGAGACATCTGAGAACACCGCTCGCGCGCTGCCCGCCCACCCCGTGGAGCGCTCACCCGTGAGGAACGGCAGCACGCCGGGGGTCTCGGCGCTCACGGGGGCGGCGGCGATCCCGTTCAGCACCTCGGTGTCCAGGGCTAAGGTGTCCTGCAACCAGCTCACCGCGCGCCCCACGTCGTTGAGCGCCCCGCCCAGCAGGCACCGGGAGGAGTCGATGCGGTAGCACCACAGTCCCGGCGGGATGTCCTGCGGGCGGTGGTGCAGCAGCACGCGCATGGCCCCGGAGGTGGCCGCGGACGCCACGATGGTGCGCTCGTCCGTGCCACCCACCCCGATGTTCGCGCACAGCCCGTCCGCGACCGGCGCGAACCACCGCGCCTCCGAGAGCCCTCGCCACCGCTGCACGCGTGAGGGGTCCACGTCCGGCAGGGGCTCGTGGGGTTCCAGGATCGGGGACAGCTTCTCCTCGGTGATCCCCGCAATCCGGAGCATGCGCTGGTCCCAGTTGCCCGAGCGCCGGTTCAGCAGCCCCGTCCACGCTGCGGTCGCAGTGCCGGCGGCGGTGGTCCCGAGCAGCCGCAGCCACACGTACTCGCCAATGCTCAGCCACCGCTCCGCGGCTTCGAAGTCCTCCGGCCGGGTCTCCCGCAGCCACCGGAAGCGCGGCGCCAGGTAGCTCGTGTGCAGCCGCGCGCCCATCTTCTGCTGCACCTCGCGCTCGTCCAGCTCCTCCCGCAGCCGCGCGAGCTGCGGCGCGCACCGGGAGTCCGCGTACGTGAAGCACTCGGTCACGGCCTCGCCGTCGGCGTCCACGCCCACCAGGGAGGATGCGAAGGAGTCCAGCCCGACGCCGCCCACGCGCCCCGCGAGCTCCGGCCGGTCGCACACGCGGTCCAGGATCTCCGTGATCTCCCCGACCACCTGGTCCGGGTCCATCACGGACGTGCCGTCGGACGCGGTGGTGAACTCGTGCGGAACCTTGTCCCGGTAGTGGCGCACGGGCGTGCCGGTGGCGTCGTAGAGGGAGCCGCGGGTCGCGGTGGAACCGATGTCCAGCGTCATCACCAGCGGATCTCGCGCGTCCTCCAGGTCCACCGCGAAGTCGGCGCCGTCGTGCGGGCGGGGTGTCCTCTTGTGCTTGCCCATGTCTCTCCTGATCCCGCGTCCGCCGCGGGCTCTCGGGTTTCGGTGGTCTGCGCCCCAGTCTAGGAACCGCCGCCGGGGTCGCCGCACCACGGGGCACGACGCCGCTCGGAGGCTCCCGCGGGCGGGGCGCCTTCGCAGCCCCTGGGGCGGGAACGCCTGAGGTGCGGTTCTGCCCCGGATTTCGCGGAAATTCCGGGTAGAACTGCACCTCAGACGCTGCGGATCGCGGCACAGGGGAGCAAGCCCGCTCAGCGGGGCGGTTGCACGGCGGAGAACGGTGAGGCGGGGCGGGGAGCTGGCCGTGCGGCGTCGTCGGCGGGAGGAGCGGTGCCTGCAACTAAAGTCCGGGATGTGAGATCCGTGACCGCGATGTGAAACCCGCCCCGGGGCCGCGCGTAGGCTGGGGCGCAACACGTGTGCCGGGGCGGGGTTGGAGAGCGACGGCCCGCCCCGGCACTGTCTTTCGGGAAGGAACCACAGTGCCGCAGCTGCGTTCAGCAACGTCCACCACCGGCCGCAACATGGCGGGAGCGCGCGCCCTCTGGCGGGCCACGGGCATGGGGAGCGAGGACTTCGGGAAGCCGATCGTGGCGATTGCGAACTCGTTCACGCAGTTCGTCCCCGGCCACGTGCACCTCAAGAACATGGGTGACCTGGTGGCGTCCGCGGTCCAGGAGGCCGGGGGCGTGGCCAAGGAGTTCAACACCATCGCGGTGGACGACGGCATCGCCATGGGCCACGACGGCATGCTGTACTCGCTGCCTTCGCGGGACATCATCGCGGACTCCGTGGAGTACATGGTCAACGCCCACTGCGCGGACGCGCTGGTGTGCATCTCCAACTGCGACAAGATCACCCCGGGCATGCTCATGGCGGCGCTGCGGCTGAACATCCCCGTGGTGTTCGTCTCCGGCGGACCCATGGAGTCCGGCGAGGGTGTGGAGGGCGTGGTGGAGCACCGCGTGGACCTGGTGGATGCCATGTCCCTGGCCGTGGACGAGTCCGTCACGGACGCGCAGCTCGCGCAGATCGAGGAGAACGCGTGCCCCACGTGCGGCTCGTGCTCCGGGATGTTCACCGCCAACTCCATGAACTGCCTCACCGAGGCGCTGGGGCTCTCCCTGCCCGGCAACGGCACCACGCTGGCCACCCACGTCAACCGCAAGCGGCTGTTCCTGGAGGCCGGTCGCCGAGCGGTGGAGTCCGCGAAGAAGTACTACGAGCAGGACGACGAGTCCGTGCTGCCGCGGAACATCGCCACCAAGGCCGCGTTCGAGAACGCCATGGCCCTGGACATCGCCATGGGCGGCTCCACCAACACCGTGCTGCACATCCTGGCCGCCGCGCAGGAGGCCGAGGTGGACTTCACCCTCTCGGACATCGACGCCCTCTCCCGCCGCGTGCCGTGCTTGGCGAAGGTGGCGCCGAACTCCACAAAGTTCCACATCGAGCACGTGCACCGCGCCGGCGGCATCCCCGCGATCCTCGGCGAGCTGCGCCGCGGGGGGCTGCTCAACGAGGACGTCCACACCGTGCACTCCCAGACCATGGGCGAGTGGCTGGACGAGTGGGACATCCGCTCGGGCAAGGCGTCCGACGCCGCCCGCGACTTCTTCCTCGCGGCTCCCGGCGGGGTGCGCACCACCCAGGCGTTCTCGCAGGCCAACGAGTACGAGGACCACGACGTGGACGCCGCCGAGGGCTGCATCCGCTCCGTGGAGCACGCCTACACCGCGGAGGGTGGGCTGTGCGTGCTGTTCGGCAACATCGCGGAGGACGGCGCGGTCATCAAGACCGCGGGCATCGACCCCGAGCTGTTCCACTTCACGGGCCGGGCGTTCGTGGTGGAGTCCCAGGACGAGGCCGTGCACGAGATCCTCTCCAAGAACGTGACGGAGGGGGACATCGTCGTCATTGCGTACGAGGGCCCCAAGGGCGGCCCCGGGATGCAGGAGATGCTCTACCCCACCAGCTATCTCAAGGGCCTGGGCCTGGGTAAGACGTGCGCGCTCATCACGGACGGCCGCTTCTCGGGCGGCACGTCCGGGCTGTCGATCGGGCACATCTCCCCGGAGGCCGCCGCGGGCGGGGCCATCGGCCTCGTGGAGCACGGGGACGAGATCGAGATCGACGTGGAGAACCGCGTGCTGCGGGTCAACGTGGACGACGCCGAGCTCGCGCGCCGTCGCCAGCAGAAGGGGGATGCCCCCTGGAAGCCCACCAGGCCGCGCGAGCGCCGGGTGTCCAAGGCGCTGAAGGCGTACGCGTCCATGGTGACCAGTGCGGACAAGGGTGCGGTGCGCGTGGTCGAGGACTGATCTCGACCGCTCGCCCCTGAGGTCCCCTGAACCCGGGCAGGAATCGGATACTGTGTGCTGAATTGGTGCGACAGCACACACTATTTCCCGCCCGGGCCCTCAGAAGGCTGGACCAGCCCCGTGGCCCGGGACCTCCCGTAGATCCCGGAGTTCTCCATGGAAGCACTGACCGAGCTCGTCCAGACGGTGGGCGACACCATCTGGTACGTGGTCTTCGCCATCCTCATCGGCGTGGGCCTGTACCTCACCATCCGCACCAAGGGCATCCAGCTGCGCGGCATCCCCGAGATGTTCCGCGTGCTGACCGACCCGCCGGGTGAGGAGGGCGGCCGCAAGGGCATCTCCTCCTTCCGTGCGTTCACCGTCTCGGCGGCGGCGCGCGTGGGCACGGGCAACATCGCCGGCGTGGCCATCGCCATCACCCTGGGCGGGCCCGGCGCCGTGTTCTGGATGTGGGTCATCGCCGCGATCGGGGCCGCGAGCGCGTTCGTGGAGTCCCTGCTGGGCCAGCTCTACAAGATCAAGACGGCGGACGGCTACGTGGGCGGTCCGGCGTACTACATGGAGCGCGGGCTCAACAAGCGGTGGATGGGCGTGCTGTTCGCCGTCATCATCACCGTGACCTACGGCTTCGTGTTCAACTCCGTGCAGTCCAACTCGATCGTGGACGCCGTGGCCGGTTCCTTGAACATCGACGTGACCAACGGGCAGAACATGTGGCTGCGCGTGGTGCTGGGCCTTGTCGTGGTGGTGCTGACCGCCGCGGTGGTCTTCGGCGGGATCCGCTCCATCTCCGCGGTCACCCAGGTGGTCGTGCCCGTGATGGCCGTGATGTACATCTTCCTGGGCCTGCTGGTGGTCGTCCTCAACATCACCGAGGTCCCCGCGATGTTCGCCATGATCATCCAGGGCGCGTTCGGCATCCAGGAGTTCGTGACCGGTGGTCTGATCGGCGTGGTGGTGCAGGGCATGAAGCGCGGCCTGTTCTCCAACGAGGCCGGCATGGGCTCCGCCCCGAACGCCGGTGCGACCGCGTCCATCTCCCACCCCGCCAAGCAGGGCTTCGTGCAGTCCCTGGGCGTCTTCTTCGACACCATGCTGGTGTGCTCGGTGACCGCGTTCATCGTGCTGCTGTCCAACCCCAGCTACGGGGACCAGCGTCAGGGTGCGTCCCTCACGCAGACCGCTCTGGGCATGCAGCTGGGCGAGTGGGCCGTGCACTTCCTGACCATCGCGATCTTCATGTTCGCGTGGTCCTCGGTGATCGGCAACTACTACTACGGCGAGTCCAACGTCCGGTTCATGACCCAGTCCAAGACCGTCATGAACGTCTACCGCTTCGCCGTGCTGGTGAGCGTGTTCATGGGCTCGGTGCTGGCCCTGGATCTCGTGTGGTCGCTCGCGGACCTGTTCATGGCGTTCATGGCCACGCTGAACCTGATCGCCCTGGTCATGCTCTCCGGCGTGGCCGTCAAGGTGCTGCAGAACTACATGGAGCAGCGCAAGGCCGGCGTGGAGCCCGTGTTCAAGGCCGGTGACATCCCCGGCATCCACGGGCTCTCCGCCTGGGACGGCACGGACACCGTGACCCTGCCGATCTTCTGGGAGCAGCGCACGCAGGAGAAGAACACCGCCCGCGGCTGAACCCTCCCGCGGGCGCACGGCGGATCCGTCCGCACCGGATCACGACGCCGCCCGCTCCCGTCCATGACGAAACCCCCGGCCGCTGCCGGGGGTTTCGTCATGTCCTGCAGGGTGTGCAGAGCGGGTTGCGGTGCTGTGGGAGGCGACCCAGCGGCGTCGTCAGGAGGACTGCTTGTCCCCGCCGAGCTCACGCTCGACCTGGACCTCGATGGCACCGGTGAGGGTGTCGTTGTCCGCGGGGGACTCCTCGGTGGCGTCGCGCAGCTGGTTCTCGTTGTACTCCGAGAACTCCTTGCTGTCGTCACCGCGCATGGTCATGAGCGCGCGGATGCGGTTGCGGCGCCCGGCCTCGGCGCTGATGGCCTCACGGTTGCGGATCCACCAGATGAACATGACGACCACCAGGACCATGCCCACGTAGCCGATGATCGGGTAGACCACGCTCATCAGGGTGTCGAAGCCGAAGAGGCTGAACAGGTAACCCACCACGCACAGCCCCAGGAACACCGGGACGTAGCGCTTGCGGTGGTTCACGGTCACGCGACGGCCCAGGGCGTAGAACATGCTGATGCAGGTGTTGTAGATCATCACGAACGTCACGAACACCATGGCGAGGGCCGCCATCGGGTGGATGGTTTCGAACAGCTGGAGCATGGGGACGTCGGCCTCGCCCACGGACTCGAACGTGACCAGCAGGGCGAACGCGTTCATGAGCAGCAGCACCGTGTAGACGGCACCGCCCAGCAGTCCGCCGCGTCCGGCGTCCCGGGGGCTCAGGGTGTTGCCGCCGATCACCAGGGACATGGACACGCCGAGCATCAGAGCCATGCAGGTGTAGTTGATGGCGGACAGCCACCACGGGCTCACGGGGGAGTCCGCCTGGACGGCGAGGTCGTTGAGCGCGGCGAAGTCCACGGGGAGCTGGGTGACCGCGTATCCGAAGGCGATGATCACGGCCAGGAAGATCAGAGGGGTGACCCCGGAGATGATGTTGGTGACCTTGTTGACGTCCAGCAGGCCCGTGAGCATCACGATGACCAGCATGACGGCGGAGCCGATCCATGCGGGAAGTCCGAACTGCTGCTCCAGGGTGGAACCGGCGCCGGCGAGCATCACGATGCCCATGGCCAGCAGGGTGAGGGACACGGAGATGTCCAGGAACCGGGAGATCACGGGGGCGGACACCGAACGGAAGACGGCCAGGTGCTCGTCGGCCATGAAGTAGCTGCCGATGTTGATGATCACGGCACCGGCGGCAACCATCAGGATGCCAGCGAGCAGCGCGCCCGCCAGGCCCCACACGCCGAAGGAGATGAAGTACTGGATGACCTCCTGTCCCGTCGCGAATCCTGCGCCCACCATGAGGCCGATGAAGGCCAGGGCGACTTGGGTGGTTTTCTTGGCGGACACGAGAGCAGCTCCTCGGAGTGGTCGGATGGTGCGGCGGCACGGTGTGCGGCGGAAGATTCTACCCGGCCACCCTCCAAGCATAGGGAATGCCCTCGGTGCGCCCTCAGGTCACATTCGGGGGTGAGGACGGTGCGGGCGCGGTGCAGGTTAGGCTTGCCTTAGAGAATTCTGGAACGCAGAATTGACGTAAGAGCAGTCGGGGGTCGGTGCGGCCTCCTGCGAGCAGAGCCGGACTCGGGGGTCGTGGACATGAAGCGCAACCAGCGGGGGAGCAGCACGTCGCCGTGCGCCACCCTGTGCGACGTGAAGCCCGGCGAGGACGCCTGCATCGCGCTCCTCGAGGACGCCCTGGACCCCGTGGTGCGCCGCCGCCTGGGGGCTCTCGGGTTCCGCGAGGGAGAACAGGTCACGTGTCTGCGCCGCGCCCCGATGGGCAGTCCCATCCTCTTCCGTGTGTGCGGGGCCGAGGTCTGTCTGCGCACGGACCAGGCGCGGGCCGTGCGGATCGGTGAGGTGGCTGCGGAGCCGGTGGCAGCGGCGTCGTGAGCTGCCACAGCTCCACCGGGAGCGGCGTGGGAACCCTGGAGGGCACCCTGGAGGTTGCGCTCCTGGGCTCCCCCAACACCGGCAAGTCCTCCCTGTTCAACCGGCTCACCGGGCTGTCCGCGGCCACGGGGAACTATCCCGGTGTCACGGTCACCCGTTCCCGCGGCACGGCGCGGACGCCGTCCGGGTCCGTGACCGTGACGGACCTCCCGGGGACGTACTCCCTGGAACCGGCCAGCCCGGATGAAGAGGTGGTCCTGGACCACCTCCACGGTCGGCTGGACAGCGACGCCGCGCCGGACGCACTTCTCGTGGTCATGGACTCCACCACGCTGTACCGGTCCCTGGGACTGTGCGCCGAAGCGCTGGCGCTGGGGCGTCCCACGGCCGTGGTGCTCACCATGGTGGACGAGCTGCGGGCCCGCGGCGGGGACGTGGACATCTCGGCGCTCTCCCGCGCGCTCGGTGTACCGGTGGTCGAGACCGTCGCCCACCGGGGCCGCGGTGTGGCGGAGGTCCGCGAGCTGCTGGGTGGCGCCGCCGACTGGCCCGTGGCCCTCGTCCCCCCGCCGTGCGGGGAGGACGCGCAGCTGAGCGGGTGGATCCGCTCCGTGCTCGACTCCGCGCAGTACAAGGCTCCGTGGGCGTCCGTGGCCACCTCCAGGATCGACCGGGTGCTGCTGCACCCCGTGTGGGGAACACTCGTTTTCCTGGCCGTGATGTTCTGCTTCTTCCAGGTCATCTTCACCGTGGCCGCACCCATCCAGAACGCCATCCAGGCCGTGTTCGACCACTGGGGAGAGCTCGGGGCGCAGACCCTGGGGTCCGGCTTCGCGGCGGACTTCGTGGGCACGGCGCTGATCGGCGGTGTGGGCGGTGTGCTCGTGTTCCTCCCCCAGATCCTGCTGCTCTACCTCATGATCTCAATCCTCGAGTCCGTGGGGTACATGTCCCGTGCGGCATTCCTGATGGATCGGATCATGGCCCGCAGCGGCCTGGACGGGCGCGCTTTCGTGGCCATGCTGTCCTCCACAGCGTGCGCGGTGCCCGGGATCATGGCCACGCGCACCATGCCGTCCTCGCGGGACCGGATCGCCACGATCATGTCCGCACCGCTCATGACCTGTTCGGCCCGGCTGCCCGTGTACCTCCTGCTGATCTCACTCCTGGTGCCCGACGACGCCCGGCTGGGTCCGTTCTCCATGCAGGGCGCCGCGCTGTTCGGCATGTACCTGCTGGGCGGTCTGGCCTCCCTGGTGGTGGCGCGCATCTTCAAGGCCACCCTGCTGCGGCGCGGGGCGCTGCCGTTCTACCTGGAGATGCCGCCCTACCGGATCCCCACGCTGCGCGGAATCCTGCGCGCGGTGTGGAGCCCGGTGTGGATGTTCCTGCGGAAGGTGGGCACCATCATCCTGGTGGTCACCGCGGTGCTGTGGGTGCTCATCAACTTCCCCGCGCGTGAGGCCGAGACCGCGCACATGGACGAGGCCGAGGCGCAGTCCTACGTCATGGAGCACTCGTTCGCGGGGATGGCCGGACGCGCCGTGGAGCCGGTGTTCGAGCCCCTCGGCTTCGACTGGCGGGTGGACATCGGCCTGATCGGCTCCTTCGCCGCCCGCGAGGTCTTCGTCTCCACCATGGGGCAGGTGGCCGCGGCGGAGGACCCGGAGGATCCGGGTGAGGCCCTGCAGCAGATGACCTACACCCACGGACCCCACCAGGGGGAGCAGGTGTTCACCGCTCCCACCATCGTGGCACTCATGCTGTTCTTCGCGTTCGCCATGCAGTGCGTGTCCACGCTGGCGACCATGCGGCGGGAGACCAACTCGTGGAAGTGGCCGGCACTGGCCGTGGTCTACATGTTCGCGCTGGCCTACGGGAGCGCGTGGCTGGGCCACTGGATCACCGGGCTCGTGGTCGCGTGAGAGCCGCGGACGTCTCCCTGCACCCCGAGGTCCAGCAGGACCCCGCAGTAGTTCGGTGGGTGCTGACCGGGCGCACGGACTCCTTCGCGCGGGTCGCGACGGATCCCGGTGAGGGGCTGGCCCGGCTGCTGGTGGACGGGACACTCGTGGCGCTGGACGGCGGTGCGGGGTGGATCGACACCACGCTGGCCCCGGGCCGGAGTTGGCGGGAGGCCGCAGGGCGGGTGCGGGGCGCGGTCGTGGAGCATGTCGCGACTTCCGAGCCCCGGGAGCTGGGCGTTGAGGACCTGCGTCGGCTGGCCCACACCGTGCTGGAGCGGGAGGTCGCCCCCGTGGCCGGCGCCCACGGCGGGCGCATCGAGATCTCCGGAGTGGAGGGCCACACGGTGACGGTGGCGCTGGAGGGGGCGTGCCACGGATGCCCTGCGGCGAAGACCACCCTGCAGGACCGTTTCCAGGCCGCGCTGCGGCGGTGGGATCCGGAGGCTGTGGTGGTGGCAGTTGGCGGCTCCGCACGCGCCGCTGCTCCGCGCGGTGGGCAGGCATGGCTCCCGTTCCCGGGCCTCAGCCGCCGCGCCCACGGCGGGTGAGGCCCGCCACGGCGGGGCGGTGCCGTCGGGTCTCAGCGCTCGGTGGGCCCTCCGGGTGCCGGGTACCGGTCCGGGAAGCTGCGGTGCAGGTTCTCCCGTGCCACCGACGTGAGGTTCTCCAGCGGCAGCCCCGCGGGGCACACCTCGGTGCAGTCCCCCAGCAGGGAGCACGGACCGAACTCCCGGTCCGCGGCGTCCAGGACCTTGGCGGCGCGCTCGTCACGTTCCTCGGGGGTCTTGGCCAGCGGCGGCAGGTGCTTGAGCATGGTGCCCACGAACAGCTGTCCGGAACCGTTGGGGCACGCGGCGATGCACGCGCCGCAGCTGATGCAGCCGGCGGTGTTCAGCGCCTTCATGGCCACCGGGAACTTGGCCTCCTTGGACACACGCCGCAGGGATTTCTTGTCCACGGCCAGGTCCTTCGTGACGGGCAGCGCCCCGGCGCGCAGGGGTTCGAGGAAGACCTCGTCCCCGTCCCGGTAGGCGTTCAGGGACTGCATGCACGAGGCCCTGTTGCGGTCCGGGCCGTGCGGCACGCCGTCCACGGTCACGCCGCACTTGCCGCAGATGCCCTCGCGGCAGCCGTCGTCGAAGCTCACGGGCTCGTCCCCCTGGCGTTCCAGGGTCTCGTTGACGGCGTCCAGCAGCTCGAGGACGCTCATGTCCTCGCGCGCCTGGACGGGGTGGACGGTCTCGAAGCCCCCGGGGGTGTCGGCGTCCGCCTGGCGCCACACGTGCACGGTCAGCAGCATCAGCGCACCACCTTGAAGGATACGGCCAGGGGAATACTCGCGTTGCCCACGGCGACGACGGCGCCCACGGCCTTCGCGGCGACATCCACCCGGTGCACGCGCCGGGCCGTGGTCGTGAGCCCGGTGTCCAGCGCGGCCGTGCGGAGCCCGTGGACCATGTGCCCGGCCAGCGCCGCCATGGAGGTCGTGTAGAACACCGCCACCACGGGCCGGGAGAGGCTGCCCACCAGGTTCCCGTAGGCGTCCCCGTGCTTGAAGGCACGCGAGGCCGCCGGGCGGGTGCCCGTGGTCAGGTCCAGCACGTGATAGGTCACGAACAGGCCGAGCACCGCACCCGTGGAGCGCATGGAGCGGGCGATGACCTGGGGGACCGAGCGGCGTCGTCCCCGGGGGCGACGGCGGGGGGCATCGGCCTCGAAGCGGCCCGGGAGGAAGGCGCCGTCGAACGGGGCGCGACGGTAAACCTTTGCTGTGCCCGTCGACCGCTCGGGTGCGCCCGTGGGTCGCCCGGGCAGCGCGAGGCGGGGGCGCCGGTCCACCACCGTGGCGACCTGCCGCGTGACCTGCCGGACGGTTCCCGCCACGGTGCGTCCCTCGGCGCGCCAAGCCCGCAGGGTCAGGTCCGTGCCGGCGGCCACGTGGGTGGCCGTGCTCGCGAGCAGCCCGATCCGCGCCGCCCACAGCAGGGTGTTCGCGGGCAGGACCGGCGCGCCCGCGTGGCGCAGCAGCAGCGCGTAGCGGTTGTACCGCTCCCGCCCCAGGTAGACCTGCATGTTGCCCGCCATGTGTCCCACGGTGAACACGCTCAGCACAGTCCCAGAGGCGGCCATCGCGAGTTTCAGGTCTGCGTTCGACGCCGCTCCCACCGAGGCCTGCCACGCGCCCGTGGTCGCCGGGGCGGCGTCGTCGCCGGCGGTGGCGTCTGCGGCCCGGCGCGGGGGCGGCGCAGCGGTCGGTGCGGTGCCCTGGCGCGAGGGAGGGGTGGCGGGGTTCATCACTGAGCCATCTTAGAAGCTCCCCGGGAGGGTCATCAGTTCCCGGGGTCACACGCGGTCATGCCCGTTGCGCACCGGACACGGCACCCGCCCCGGGGGTCGCACGACGCCGCTGCGGTGCGTCCCGCGCGCACGTCCGGGTGTCGTGCTCGGGGGCGGCTGCGCTGCGCCGCTCTTGAGGTGCCGGCCGTGGTGTGTGAGCGTGGAGACCATGCAGCCTGGATACGACGACCTCGCCGAGGGGTACACGCGCGCGTTCCCCATCAAGCTCACGAGTGCGTCATGAGCGGCACGGCCAAGGAGTGGGGCACGCTGGCGGAGCTGTGTCTGGTGCTGGCGGGGATCCCGCTGGCGGTGATGGCTCCCCAGGTGCTGTGGCAGGTCTTCGGGGAACACCAGGCCACCGGGCCGCTCACCCTGCTGGCTCAGTTCCTGGCCACGTGCGTGGTCCTGGTGGTGCTCATGCTGGTGGACACGCTCGTGGACGCCGCATTCCTGGCCCTGACCCGGAACACAGTGGCCACCCAGATCTGCTCCGCCGTCGTGTTCGTGCTGGTGATTGCCGCGCTCTTCTCCGTGTGGGTGCCGTGGTCCGTGGGGCTCGTGCTGGTCAGCGTCGTCTCGGCTCTCGTGCTGCTGCTGTTCTCGAAGCTCACGACCGAGCGGTACAAGGGCTTGCTGGAGCGGGACAGCTGAGCGCGGAGCCCCGGTGTGAACATCCGCCGGGATGTGCGGGAGGCGCGGCAGACGGCGTCCCGCTAGCCGTCCCCGCGGCCCCGCCAGTACCACGGGCCGGTCTGCCGTCCGCTCAGTCCCCCGTGACTCCGTCGAGCGCCTCCCGCAGCAGGTCCGCGTGGCCGCAGTGGCGGGCGTACTCCTCGATCATGTGGGTGATCACCCAGCGCGCGCTCATGTCTCCGCCAACGGGCCGTTTCACCGGGGCGTCCAGCGGGTTGGCGTGCTCCGCGGCGAAGAGGACCCACCGCTGCCGAGACGTCTCCACGGCTGAGGACCAGAGGGACCGCAGCTGCGCGGCGTCGTCGTCCGGGGCCGAGTTCCAGTCCCAGTCGGGGTCCTGCTGCCACTCCACCGCATCCCACGGTGAGCACGGTTCACGCCCGCCGAGCACGTGGCAGAACCAGTGGTCCTCCACGTAGGCGAGGTGTTTGAGCATCCCGCCCAGTGTCATGGAGGTGGGCAGCGGTCTGCTGTGCAGCTGTTCCGTGCTCAGTCCCTCCGTCTTCCAGCGGATCGTCGCACGCAGGAAGTCCAGGAACCCGAACAGGGTGGTGGTCTCGTCTCCGCGCTGGGGCGGTTCTGGGCGGCCATGCTCGTCCACGGCGGGTGATGTCATGCGGCTCACACTAGGCCTCGGGGCGCCGGACCGCCGTGTGCCACACCGGCGGACGACGCCGCTCGGCCCCGCAGTCCCGCCCCGCGCGTCGATTGCCCCAGCCCCGCCGCGTCGTGGTGCGCTGGCGCAGCGCCCGGGCCGCCGTGCGCAGTTGTTACTCCAGAGTCGACATGATGCCCCGAACCGGTGTTGCCTCTGTGTGACGCGGCCTACAGTGACAGTGCAGCCCACATGTGAAGTGCACATCCGAATATGCTGCGAAGGAGCAACCATGAAGGTCTTCGGTCACGCAGAGCCCGGTTCCCCGGCGGAGGAGATGGACGTCGACCGCCCGGCCCTGGAGGGGACGGACGTCATCGTCCGGGTCACGCACTCGGGGGTGTGCCACTCGGACGTGCACTGTCAGGACGGCTACTTCGACCTCGGCGACGCCGGCCACTACGAACTGACCGCCGCGGGTGCCCAGTACCCGGTGGTGCTCGGCCACGAGATCGTGGGGGAAGTGGTGGCCACCGGCCCGGACGCCACCGTGCAGCCCGGTGACACCAAGTACATCGTCTACCCCTGGATCGGCTGCGGCGAGTGCAAGGCCTGCCGGGAGGACCGCGAGAACTACTGCAGCGGGAAGAAGCGCAACCTGTCCGTGCAGCGCAGGGGCGGCTACGCCGAGGAGGTGCACGTTCCGGGGGAGCGCTACCTGATCCCGCTGGGCGACATCGACCCGTCCTTCGGCGCCACGCTCGCGTGCTCCGGGCTGACGTCCTTCTCCGCCGTGCAGAAGATCATGCCGGTTCCCGCGGACAAGCCCGTGGCCGTGATCGGCGCCGGCGGCGTGGGGCTCATGACCATTGCCGTGCTCAAGGCCCTGGGCCACGAGAACATCGTGGCCGTGGACATGAGCCAGGCCGCCCTGGAGAATGCCACCGCGGTTGGCGCCTCCGCGACCGTGACCGTGGGCGGGGAGAACCTGGTCAAGGACATCGTCGCGGCCGGCGGGGAGAAGATCGCCGCGGCCATCGACCTGGTCAACAACGGGGACACCTCCAGCGCCGCGCTGTTCGCCATGGCCAACGGCGGCACCCTGGTGAGCGTGGGGCTGTTCGGCGGCCAGTACTCGTTCCCCACCGCGCTCGCGGCGTTCAACCTGCTGAACATCCGCGGCAACTTCGTGGGCAGCCTCCCCGAGCTCAAGGAGCTCGTGCAGCTCGCCCAGGACGTGGACCTGCCCCGGCCGCCCATCGTGGAGGTCCCGCTCAGCGCCGAGCAGGTCAACGCGTCCCTGGAGGGACTGCGCAACCGCACCGTCAACGGCCGCGCGGTGCTCGTGGCGGACTGACCTGCACCGGGCCCCGTGCCCACCGCGCACGACGACGCCGTCGCCGCCCCGATCTCACGGGTTGGCGACGGCGTTCGCGCACCCGGGCGCGGAACGCGCACGCGGGCACACCCCCGGCGCGGTCCGGCCCCTCATGCCCCACCCGGGCCGCCCGGCTCCGTGTGGGCAGCTCGGAGTGGACGATGCGGAGGGGACGGACGACGCCGCACCGGGCCGCGCGGCGTCGTCGTCCGGGGTGGTGTCAGAGCAGGCCGGAGGTGAGGCGGCAGATGTTCTCCACGTACTTGCGCCCCAGGGAGCGCTGCTCCCACGCGGCCACGTCCAGGAGCGTGGAGCACGCCGTGAAGTCCTCGACCACGCGTTCCATGCGGGCGCGGAACTCCCGGTCCACGATCATCACGGAGACCTCGAGGTCCAGGGCGAAGGAACGCTCGTCCATGTTGGAGGAGCCGATCACGGAGACGATGTCGTCCACGAGCACGAACTTGGCGTGCAGCACCGTGGGGGAGCTGTAGCGGTAGATCTCCACACCGGCGCGCGCCAGCTCGGAGTAGTACGAGTTCTGGGCGTGCTGCGCGAGGAACTGGTCAGAGGTCTCCCCCACGAACAGCTGGATCTGCACCCCGGCCTGCGCCTCCGTGGTGAGGGCATGGAGCAGGGACTCGTCCGGCACGAAGTACGGGCTGGAGATCACCACCCGGCGGTTGGCGTTGTAGATCAGGTGGTTGAACAGCCGCAGGTTGTTCTCGGTCTCGAAGCCGGGCCCGGAGGGGACCACCTGCGCGTACGCGGGCCCGGGGCTCGGCTCCAGGGCGGAGGGGGACTCGTCCAGCAGCAGGTCGTCCGTCTCGGAGTACCAGTCGGAGACGAACACGGCGTTGAGCTCCGTGACCACGGCGCCGGTGCAACGGATCATGAGGTCACGCCACTGGCGGCCCTTCCGGATGTTCTTCCGCTTGTTGTACGAGCGGTGGATGATGTTCTGCGAGCCCGTGTGGGCCACCCGGCCGTCCACCACCAGGATCTTGCGGTGGTTGCGCAGGTCCGGGCGCTGCCACTCCCCGCGCCACGGGCGGATGGGCAGCATGCGGCGCCACGGCACACCGGAGCGGTCGAACTCCTTGACCAGTTCGGCGTAGCCGGGGTATCCCAGGGAGCCCACGTGGTCGATGAGGATGCGCACGCGCACGCCCCGCTCGTGGGCCCGGATCAGGGCGTTGAGCAGGTCGCGGGAGACCTGGTCCACGGCCACGATGTAGAACTCGAAGTGCACGTAGTCCGTGGCGGCGTCCACGTCCGCGGCCATCCGCGCCATGTTCTCGTGGTTGTCGGGAAGGATCTCGAAGTGGTTGCCGCCCACCATGGGCAGCGCGCCCAGGTTCTGGTTGAGTTCCGCCGTGGTGCGCACCCACTGGGGGTAGCGCTCCAGCTCGCGGTCCACGGCCACCCCCGGGGGAGTGTTCTCCTGGATCACGTGGTTCATCCGTGCCTGCTGCTCCATGCGCTTGCGCGGCAGGCGGGCGGAGCCGAGCACCAGGAACAGCACGATCCCCGCGTACGGCACCAGGAAGATGGCCAACAACCACGCGAGCGCCACGGACGGGCGGCGCCGGTGGGGGATCCAGCCCAGGGCCACGATCTTGAGCAGCAGGTCCAGCCCCGCGAGGGCCACCAGGATCCACTCGGGCAGGGTGTCCGCGGGCAGCAGGTTGAAGGGTATCCAGGGGCTCACGGGAGTGGCTCAGGGGCGCGGCAGGCGGTAGGAGTCCTCCGTGCCGTCGGAGGGCAGGGGCTGGAACCCGCACCGCGCGAGGACGTGGTGTGCGGGGTGCTCGCCCGTGGGCACCGAGGCCTGGACCGCGCGCACGTCGGGATCCTCGAAGGCTTCCTCCAGCAGGGCGCGCAACCCCTCGGTGGCGAGCCCCTGGCCCCGGTGCTGCGGCACCAGGGACCCCTCGACCTCGAGCTCGTGGTCCATGGCGGGTCCCGTGAACCCCGCCGCGCCGATGACCTGGCCCGAGGAGCGCTCCACCACGGCCCGCTGCGCGCACCGGGACTCGATGAAGTAGTGCTGCCCGGCGGCCACGGCGTCCCGGGCCCAGTCCTGGTTCTGCAGCGAGGGGAAGCCCTCCGCGAAGTGGGGCAGGGAGGTGCCCGAGGCGACGGCCTCCAGCTCGTCCGGCGTGAACGGCCGCAGCTCCAGCCGACGCGTGACTATCGGCCCCGGGGGCTCGTCGCCCGGCAGCTCGTCCACCATTCCCACACCCTCCAAAGTCTCTCGTGCCGCCCGCTCACTCGCGGAGCTCAGCCGAAGTGCCGCGGCAGCGTGTCCTCGTGAGCGGCCCGCAGCTCGTCCAACGGCACCGCGAACTCCCCCTGGAAGTCCAGGGATCCGTTCTCGGTGTCCACGACACCGATCCTTGCGAAAGGATAGTTGCGCACGGTGCACATGTCCCGGAAGCGGACCTCCTCGGAGCGCGGCACGCTCACGACGGCGCGCGCCTGGGTCTCGGAGAACAGCAGCGTGAACAGGTCCAGGCCGTCACGCTCGGCCACCTCGCCGAGGCTGATGCGGGCGCCCACGCCGAAGCGCAGGGCCATCTCGGCGAGCGTGGCGGCGAGCCCGCCCTCGGCGACGTCGTGCGCGGCGTCGATCATGCCGTCCCGGGACATGTTGATCAGCATGTCCGCGAGCACGCGCTCCCGGTCCAGGTCCACGCGCGGGGGCGTGCCGCCCAGGTGGCCGCGGATGCGCGCCCACTCGGAGCCGTCCAGCTCGTCCGCGGTCTCTCCCATGAGGTAGACCGCCTGGCCGTCCTCGCGCCAGCCCGAGGGGGTGCGGCGCGTGACGTCGTCGAACACGCCCATCATGGCCACCACCGGGGTGGGGTTGATGGCCACACCGCCGGTCTGGTTGTAGAGGGACACGTTGCCGCCCGTGACGGGCACGCCGATGGCCTGGCAGCCGTCCGCGAGACCGCGCACGGCCTCCGCGAACTGCCACATCACGTCCGGGTCCTCGGGGGAGCCGAAGTTCAGGCAGTCGGAGACCGCCACGGGGCGGGCGCCCGCGGTGGCCACGTTGCGGTACGCCTGCGCGAGGGCGAGCTGCGCGCCGTGGTACGGGTCCAGGCGGGTGTAGCGGCCGTTGGAGTCCGTGGACAGGGCCACGCCCAGGTTGCTGCGCTCGTCCACGCGGACCACGCCGGCGTCGTCGGGCATGGCCATGGCCGTGTTGCCCTGCACGTAGCGGTCGTACTGGCTGGTGACCCACTCCTTGGAGCACAGGTTGGGGGAGGCCATCAGCTCGAGCAGCGCGGGGCCGAGCTCCGCACCGGACGGGCGCGCGGCGTCCTCGGGGGAGCCGGTGAAGTGCGCTTCCTGCAGGGCGTCCTGGGACGCGGGGCGGTCATAGGGGCGCTCGTAGACGGGGCCGTCGTGGGCCACGGTGCGCGGATCCACGTCCACGATCACCTCGCCCTGGTAGTCGATGACCAGCCGGCCGGTGTCCGTGACCTCCCCGATCCACGAGTACTCGACGTCCCACCTGGCCATGACCGCCTCGAAGGCCTCGACCTTCTCGGGGGTGACCACGGCCATCATCCGCTCCTGGGACTCGGACATGAGGATCTCACCCGGGGTCAGCGAGGGATCGCGCAGCAGCACCTCGTCCAGGTTCACCCGCATCCCGCCGTCCCCGTTGGAGGCCAGCTCGGAGGTGGCGCAGGAGATGCCCGCCGCCCCGAGGTCCTGGATGCCCTCCACCAGGGAGGACTTGAACAGCTCCAGGCAGCACTCGATGAGCACCTTCTCCGCGAAGGGGTCACCCACCTGCACGGCGGGGCGCTTGGAGGGCTTGGAGTCGTCGAAGGACTCCGACGCCAGCACGGACGCACCGCCGATGCCGTCACCGCCGGTGCGCGCTCCGAAGAGCACCACCCTGTTGCCCGTGCCGGAGGCGGTGGCCAGGCGGATGTCCTCGTGGCGCATCACGCCCACGGCCAGCGCGTTGACCAGGGGGTTGCCCTGGTAGCAGGGGTCGAACTCCACCTCGCCGCCGATGTTCGGCAGCCCCAGCGAGTTGCCGTAGCCGCCCACGCCGGCCACGATCCCGTGCACCACGCGCTGGGTGTCCGGGTGGTCGATCGCGCCGAAGCGCAGCGGGTCCATCACGGCCACGGGGCGGGCACCCATGGAGATGATGTCCCGCACGATCCCGCCCACGCCCGTGGCCGCACCCTGGTAGGGCTCCACGTAGGACGGGTGGTTGTGGGACTCGATCTTGAACGTCACGGCCCAGCCGTCCCCGATGTCCGTGACACCGGCGTTCTCCCCGATGCCCACCATGAGATTCTGGCGCATCTCGTCCGTGACCTTCTCGCCGAACTGGCGCAGGTGCACCTTGGAGGACTTGTAGGAGCAGTGCTCGGACCACATCACGGAGTACATGGCCAGCTCCGCCGCGGTGGGGCGGCGGCCCAGGATCTCCTTGATGCGCTCGAACTCGACCTCGTTCAGGCCCAGCTCGGCCCAGGGCAGCTCGGTGTCCGGGGTAGCGGTGGCGTGCTCCACGGTGTCCAGGTTGAAGTGCGTTTCACTCATGACGTCTGCGGGTCCCTTACGTGAACGGGTGGGGCGTGAGGTGCGCTCACGCCGGTTCGTGGTGGCTGGTGGGTGCTGCGCGGTGGCGGTGGCCCGCTCGCGGCGGAGGGGAGGTCGGCCTGCCGTGCGCTGGGGCACGACGACGCCGCCCAGGTCCGCGGCGTCGTCGTCCGTCAGCGGGTCAGGCGCTCCAGGACGGAGACGAACACGTCCAGCCCGTCCGTGCCCTCGCGCATCCCCACGGTGCCGGCGCCGGAGAGGTCCGCGCCGAAACCGGGCTCCACGGCGTGCTCGGGGTGCGGCATGAGCCCCACCACGTTGCCCTGCGCGTTGGTGATCCCGGCGATGTCGTTGCGGGAGCCGTTCGGGTTGCCGCCCGTGTAGCGGAAGACCACGCGGTGCTCGGCCTCGAGCTCGTCCAGGGTGCGCTGGCCCGCCACGTACTGCCCGTCCTGGTTCTTCAGCGGCACCACGATCTCCTGGCCGGCCGTGAAGCGACCGGTCCACGCAGTGTCCGCGTTCTCCACGCGCAGGCCCTGGTCCCGGCAGATGAACTTCAGCTGCTCGTTCTTGATCATGGACCCGGGCAGCAGGTGCGCCTCGGTGAGCACCTGGAAGCCGTTGCAGATCCCGAGCACGGGCATCCCGCCGTCCGCGCTCGCCGCGTCCACGATCTTGTCCATGAGCGGGGCGAAGCGCGCGATCGCGCCGGCCCGGAGGTAGTCGCCGTAGGAGAAGCCGCCGGGCAGGATCACCGCGTCCACGCCCTGCAGGTCCTCGTCCGCGTACCACAGCGGCACGGCAGTGCCGCCGGCGATCTCCACGGCGCGGGCGGCGTCGCGGTCGTCCAGGGTGCCGGGAAAGGTCACCACGCCCACGCGCACGGCCGCGAGGCGGGAGTCCGGGGCGGGCTGGGAGAGGTCCGCCACCAGGGGGGTCTGCTCGGCGGTCAGGTTCTGGGCCACGCTCAGTGCTCCTCGGGCAGTGCGCTGACGTTGACCACGTCCTCGATCACCGGGTTGGAGAGCAGCTTCTCCGCGGCCTCGCGGGCCTGCGCGAGCACCTGCTCGGTGGCCTCGCCCTCCACGGTGAGCTCGAAGCGGCGGCCCTGGCGGACCTCGGTGAAGCCGCTGAGACCGATGCGGGGCAGCTCGTTCGCAATGGCCTTGCCCTGCGGGTCGAGGATCTCCGGCTTGGGCATGACGTCGACGACGATTCGGGCCATGGAACGCTCCTGTACGCGGTGTGGGAACTGTGGGGCGCGCGGAGTCGGTGCCGTCTCACGTCGGGCGCGTCCGGGAGCGTTCCCCGGGCGACGACGACGCTCCGCGAGCTTGCGCTCCCCACTCTAGTGGGTGCCCGCGACCCGCTCCGGCATCAGCGGACCGCAACTCTCGATTTCCGGCCCACCCCGGGGAGAGCCGGTGCGGGACTCACACGTCCACCTCGACGAGACCGGCCACCTCCCGGCACGGGACCTCCGGCAGGTTCTTGGCCGGGTCCGGGGGTGCGGTGCGGCCCATCTCCAGGGCCAGCCGGGATCCCTGGAAGGTGCCCGCGAGGTCGAAGACCCAGTAGTGGTTGGGGCATTCCAGCGCATCGGCGCCCTGCTCCGCCGAGCGGCACACGGTGGCGCCCTGGTGCGGGCACTCATTGCGCAGGGCCCGCAGGAACCCCGCGGAGTCCCGCGTGAGCACCAGGGAGGCGTCCCCCACACGCACCGGGACCGCACTGGACGGCCCCGCGAGCGCGCGGGTGACCGCGGCGGCGTCGGGAACCTGCTGCCAGCTCACGCGGCGGCGGCCAGGATGCGGTCCGTGGCGGAGACCAGGCGGTGCCGCAGCTCCGTGCCGCGTGCGGCGAACGCGCGCTGCCGCCGCACGTACTCGGCCTTGCCCTCGGGGGTCTCGATCCGCACGGGCTCGTAGCCCCAGTCCGCGAGGTCGTAGGGGGAGGCCTCCATGTCCGTGACGCGCACGTCCCACGCGAGCTCGAAGCAGTCCGCAAGCAGCTCCGAGTCCACCGCGGGCAGCAGCTTGTACGCCCACTTGTAGAGGTCCATGCTCGCGTGCAGGCACCCCGGCTGCTCCATGGTGCGCTGGGCCTCGCGCGTGGGCTGCAGCTCGTTGCGCTCCACGGCCTGCGGCTGGAAGAAGCGGAACGCGTCGAAGTGCGAGCACCGGATCCGGTGGCCCTCCACCACGGCATCGGTGCCGCTCGCGCCCAGGCGCAGCGCCGCGTTCTCGTGGCGCACGCCGTTCTCGTCCGCGCGATACGCCATGGCCCACTCGTGCAGCCCGAAGCAGTCGAACGTGCCGGACTTGGCCGCGGTGTTCGCCAGGATCTCGCGCGTGAACTTCACCGCCGTCTCCCGCTTGGCCACGAACGCGTGCGCATCCACGACGACGCCGCTCGCGGCCTCCCGTGCGGCCACGGCGGCCAGCTCCGCGGCGGTGGCGGGGCGGTAGAACTTCCAGTCCGCGCGCTCCGGGGCGCCGAGCAGGACAACCCCGGGGCCCGGGTGCCAGCGGGTGAACTGCGCGGGGGAGAGCGTGTAGTAGGTGAAGAGGAAGTCCTCCACGGGGTGCTTCTCCCCGCGGGAACGGCGCTCCAGGAACGGCTCCGTCCAGCGGGAGACCCGGTCCTGGTGGGCCCGTTCCCTCCGGGTCCACTCCTCCCGGCTGAGGACCTCACGCACGGGTGCCGTCCTCCTCGTTCTCCTGCGCGTTCTCCTGTGCGGTGGCGATCAGCAGGTGCATCTCTTCGTTGAGCCGTTGCACCTGTTCCGCAGTGACCCGCAGCCGGCGCATCATCTCCTCCGGGACCTGCACGGCCCGTTCCCGCAGCGCAGCACCCTCGGGCGTGACGGTCACGGCGAGCGCGCGCTCGTTGCCCGGATCCCGCTCCCGGGTGATGAGCCCGCGGGCCTCCAGGCGCTTGAGCAGCGGGGAGAGCGTGGCGGAATCCTGCATGAGGTGCTCACCCAGGTCCTTGACCGTGCGCGGGTGGCGGTCCCACAGGGCCAGCATCACCAGGTACTGCGGGTGGGTCAGGCCCAGCGGCTCCAGGACCGGGCGGTAGCTGTGCACCACCATGCGCGAGGCCACGGACAGGGAGAAGCACAGCTGGTTCGACAGGGCCAGTGGGTCCTCGGCAGGCGTGGGGCGTGTGGTCATGGCAGGTGCGCCGGGGTCAGCGCCCCGTGCCCCCGTAGACGGTCGCTTCCTCGCTGGAGTCCAGGTCGAAGGCCGTGTGGACGGCGCGCACGGCCTCGTCGAGCTTGTCCACGGAGGTCACGATCGAGATGCGGACCTCGGACGTGGAGATCATGTCCACGTTGATGTTCGCGTCCGCGAGCGCCTGGAAGAACTGGAAGGCCACGCCCGTGTTCGTCTTCATGCCCGCCCCCACCAGCGACAGTTTGCCCACCTCGCTGTTGTAGTCCAGGCGGGTGTAGCCGATCTTCTCCTCGGCGGCGCGCAGCAGGTTCATGGCCAGCGTGCCCTGGGACTCGTCCAGGGTGAAGGACACGTCCGTGAGCGGGTGCTCGCCGGTGGAGACGTTCTGCACGATCATGTCCACGTACACCTCGGAGTCCGCAAGCAGGCGGAAGATCCGTGAGGCGATGCCCGGGTGGTCCGGTGCGCCCACGATCGTGATCTTGGCCTGGCTGCGATCATGAGCGATACCGGCGATCAGCGGCTGTTCCAAGGGGATCTCCTTCTGGGGAGTGAGGATCTCGTCGGGGCTGGGCAGGACCCAGGTGCCCTCGTTGTGGGTGAAGGACGAGCGGACGTGCAGCGGGACGTTGAAGCGGCGGGCGTACTCCACGCAGCGCAGGTGCAGGATCTTGGCGCCGTTCGCCGCCAGTTCCAGCATCTCCTCCGAGGAGACCCGGTCCAGCTTCTGGGCCGAGGGCACGATGCGCGGATCCGCGGAGTACACGCCGTCCACGTCCGAGTAGATCTCGCACACGTCCGCCTTGAGGGCTGCGGCCAGCGCCACGGCGGTGGTGTCCGAACCGCCACGGCCGAGCGTGGTGATGTCCTTAGAAGACCGGTTCATGCCCTGGAAACCGGCGATGATCGCCACGTTGTCGTTGTCCAGCGCCTCCTGAACCCGCAGCGGGCTGACCTCCACGAGCTTGGCCGCACCGTGGGCGCCGTCCGTGATCATGCCCGCCTGGGAGCCCGTGAAGGACTGCGCCGGGACGCCGAGGTCCGAGATGGCCATGGCCAGCAGCGCCATGGAGATCCGCTCACCCGAGGTCAGCAGCATGTCCAGCTCGCGGGCGGGTGGCTTGCGGGCCACCTCGTTGGCGAGGTCCAGGAGGTCGTCGGTGGTGTCGCCCATGGCGGAGACGACCACGACCACCTGGTTGCCGGCGTTGCGGGTCTCGGCCACTCGCCGGGCGACCCTGCGGACGCCGTCGGCATCGGCGACCGACGAGCCGCCGAACTTCTGGACAATGAGGCTCATGCATTCCTCTCGCGGACGGGCACCTGCCCTGTGCGGGCGGGCGGTCTCGGGGATTCTGCTCCATGCTACTGGTTCGGGGAACCGCCGATCACGGGATCACGGGGCGGCTCCGGGCAGGCAGGCGCACTGTCCGGCGGGCCAGCGCGGTGCCCTACGTGGCCTCCGAGACCACAGTGCGGCCCTCGAACGCGCGGCCCAGTGTGACCTCGTCCGCGTACTCCAGGTCACCGCCCACAGGCAGCCCGGAGGCCAGACGGGTGACTCGGATGCCCAGGGTCTTCAGCAGTCGGGACAGGTACGTGGCCGTGGCCTCGCCCTCGAGGTTGGGGTCCGTGGCCAGGACGATCTCCTGCACCGTCTCGTCCGACAGCCGGGTCATCAGCTCCCGGATGCGCAGCTGGTCCGGGCCCACTCCCTGCAGCGGGGAGATGGCGCCGCCCAGCACGTGGTAGAGCCCGCGGTAGCTGCGGGTGCGCTCAATGGCCATGACGTCCTTGGACTCCTCCACCACGCAGATCACGCTGCGGTCCCGGCGGGCATCCCGACAGATGGCGCACTCCTCCTGCTCGGTCACGTTGCCGCAGACCACGCAGAAGGACACGGAGGTCTTCACCGTGGAGATGGCGTCCACGAGCTGCTGGACCTCGTCCTTGTCCGCGTCCAGCAGGTGGAACGCGATGCGCTGCGCGGACTTGGGGCCCACGCCGGGCAGGCGTCCCAGCTCGTCGATGAGGTCTTGGACCGGTCCTTCGTACACGGTGCTCCTTCAGGAAGATGGTGGTGGCCGGAGCCGCGGGCCGGCGGGTCACCGTACGGTGGTGCGGCGGGGCAGTGTCGCGGGAGGGCGGCTACGCGGCCCTGTGGCTCGGTGCGCGGCACGCTGTGGCGTCCTGTGGTGCCGGGCGGGCCGTTGTGGCGCGCCGGTCACTGGCTCGCGTCGTGCGCCCGCTCGTCGATGAGCATCCCCCCCAGGATGCGTTCGATCGCGGCCTTCCCGTACAGGGACGAGTCCTCCAGGGATTCGTCGTCCGCGCCCGGGACGAAGTTCTCCTCGTCCACGCCGGGGCTGCGGGTGCTGGGCGGCGCGATGTTCGCGGATCCTCTGCTGGCCGCCGCGATGGCTGCCGCGTGGCGCTCGCGCCAGCCGCGACGCGGGGTTCCCGGGCCGCCCGTGCTGCCCAGGGAGCTCTCCGCGGCGTCGGAGGGCGCGGCAGGGGCAGAGGCCGGCGACGCCGACGGGCTCGGCTCGTCGTACATGTCCGCCGGGGGTTCGTCCTCCAGTGGAGGGGGCGGTTCTTCGGGGCTCCAGTACTCGGGACCGCGGTCGGCGGAGGGGCGGTGAGCCGGGGCGGTCGACGGGCCGTGGTCCTGCCGACCCCCACCGTGAGGGCTGGGACGCAGTGCGTCGTCGTCCTGGGTTCCCTCGGCGGAGCCGCCGTCCCGAGGGTCGGGGACGTGAGCGGACCCCACCGCGCCGATCTTGGAACCGGTTGCCTGCTCGCTTCTCTGGGTCCCGTCCATGGCCGCGGCGCCCGGTGCGCGGCGCCCACGACCGTCACGGGCGAGGGGCTCACCGGTGGGGGAGCCGGAGCCGTCCGGTGCCGGGTTTCCGGGCCGGGGATCGGGGCTTGTGGCGGTGCCGGGATCCTCGGCTGCTCCGGACGACGAGTCGACCGGCGGCGCCGAGGAAGACGCGGTGTCTGTGGGTTCGGCCTCCCGGGGTGCCTGGGTGCTCTGAGGTTCGGAGCTCGTTCGGCTCTCTCCGGACTCGGTGCCCGGCTGGGGGATTGCGGCCACGGACCACGAGGTGACCGGTTCGTCGTCCTCCGGTGGTGCGGTGTCGGAGCCGCGCGACCCGCGCGGCTGCGCCTCCTGTGGGGCTGGCTGCCCACCGGGCCCTTCCCGGAACGGTGGCGCGGACGATCCCTGCGGGAACCCGGGGCCCGCTTCATCGGAGGACGGTGCCTGCCGCCGTCGGTTGACTCCGAAGCCCTCCGGCTCCCGGAAGTAGTCCGGCTGCTCCTGGGAGGACGACGGGTCCGTGGCAGAAGGACCGCGAGGGGCGCGAGGTGCTGGACCTCGCCCGCCAGGGCCCTTCCCGGGGCCGGCGGACGGTCCGTCTGCGCCGCCGCCCTGGCCCCTCGTGTCCCCGGGACGCACAGCCTCGACCCCGCACTCCAGACCCACCACGTTCTGGATGGCAGCGCGGACGTCCGCCTCGAAGCGGGGGAAGTTCATGATGTCGCCGTCACCCTCGAAGGCGATGCGCAGCGTGGAGTTCTCGTAGGCGATGGGGGTGCCGCGCACCGTGATGGCCCAGGCCACACGCCGGATCTCCGCCAGCGCGGACACGATCTCCGGCCAGGAGGAGCGCAGCAGCTCCAGCTCGCCGCTCGTGACGTCACTGGCGGCGGCGTCGCCCCCGCCGGAGTCGCTCCCGCCGGAGTGCTCGGCGTGCTGAGAACCAGCAGCCTGCTGTCCCGGTGCTGCTGCGGTGTCTCGACCGGCGGGACGACCCGTGGCGGATCCACCGCGTTCGCGCTCGGAACGGGGCCGGTCGGACGCGTTGTTCTGTGCTGCGGCTTCGGGGTCGGACGTGGTCCCGTCTGCGGGCGGGTGACTTCCCTGGGGACCGCGAGCCTCTTCCGGGACCGGGTCACCGGCGGCGGGGTGCTCGCTGCCCTGCGGATCCTCCGCCTCGTCCTCGGGGATCGAGGGCTCGGCGATGTCCGGTGTGGTCATGGCGGAGCGGCCCGGTTCCGAGCCGTCCTGCCGGACGGGCCCGGACGGCGTCGGGTCCGAGGGCTCACGGGCGGGAGCCGTAGAAGAGTCGGGGTCCGACGACGCGTCGGGGGCCACGGGTGCGATCTCGGGAGCACCGGGTACGTGAGCTGCGGGCGCGTCGCTCTGTTCCACCGTTCCCGACGCAGCGGGCACCTCTTGGCCGCCCTGCCGGATCCCGGCGCCCCGCGGGATGCTGAGGCGCCGCTCCAGCCGGTCCACGCGGGAGGTGATGCCGCGGGTGGTGTCGTCCGCGGAGGGCAGCAGGATGCGGGCGCACAGCAGCTCCAGGTGCAGCTGCGGGGAGGTGGCCCCCGTCATCTCGTTGAGCGCCTCGTTGGTGATGTCCGCGGAGCGGGAGAGTTCTGCGGCGCCCAGCTGGGTGGCCTGGTTGCGCAGGCGGTTGATCTGGTCCGTGGGCATCCCGTGCAGGATGTTGGCGGCAGAATCCGGGACGGCGTTGACCACCACGAGGTCACGGAAACGTTCCAGCAGGTCCTCCACGAACCGGCGGGGGTCCTGCCCGGTCTGGATCACGCGGTCCACGGAGGAGAACACCGTGGCGGCGTCCCCGGCGGCGAAGGCGTCCACGACGTCGTCCAGCAGAGCCGCGTGGGTGTAGCCGAGCAGGGCGACCGCGAGGTCGTAGGTGAGCCCGCGCTCGTCCGAGCCCGCCATGAGCTGGTCCAGGACGGACAGCGAGTCGCGCACGGACCCGCCGCCGGCGCGCACCACCAGGGAGAGCACACCGGGTTCGGTGGTGACGCCCTCCTCCTGGCACAGCTGCTCGAGGTAGCGCATGAGGGGCTCGGGCGGCACCAGCCGGAAGGGGTAGTGGTGCGTGCGGGAGCGGATGGTGGTGAGCACCTTGGAGGGCTCCGTGGTGGCGAAGATGAACTTCACGTGCTCCGGCGGCTCCTCCACGATCTTCAGCAGTGCGTTGAAGCCCTCGCGCGTGACCATGTGGGCCTCGTCGATGATGAAGATCTTGTAGCGGTCCCGTACGGGTGCGAAGGTGGCGCGCTCCCGCAGGTCACGCGCGTGGTCCACGCCGCCGTGGGAGGCGGCGTCCATCTCGATGACGTCCAGCGAGCCGGCACCGTCCCGGGCCAGGTCCTGGCAGGACTCGCACCGTCCGCACGGGGTGGCCGTGGGCCCCTCGGCGCAGTTCAGGCAGCGGGCGAGGATGCGAGCGGACGTGGTCTTGCCGCAGCCCCGGGGGCCGGAGAAGAGGTAGGCGTGATTGACCCTGTTCTTGCGCAGCGCGGTCATCAGCGGCTCGGTCACGTGCTCCTGACCGATGACGTCCTCGAAGGTCTCCGGGCGGTAGCGGCGGTACAGGGCGGTAGTCACAGACAAGACTCTAGCGGGGGTCGCAGACGCCCTCAGGGGGCTCGTGCACATGGGGAGCCAGGAACGTGAAGACCCCCCGTGCACCCGCCAGAGCCCATATACCCTTGCTGCCTTCCGGCCCTGGGGGAGTTTTACGAGATGGCGCCACACGAGGGGCTGGCCACTACTTTAGCCCAAGCGCGCGCCGAGTTCGAACCCGCGCCACGTACCGTGCGGTCCCAGCCACTGCCTCGGCGAGGAGTCATGTCGGACAGATTTGGGGGCCGTGGGCGTGCCGCCCGTGAATCCGATTGAGCGCCACCTATATTGAGTGACGCACCTCACTGTCACATCTGCCGTGAGGGTCCCCGAGGGGCACCCGGTCACCCGCGGGATCCCGAGAAAGGAGCTCCGGCTCATGGCATCTGTCACCTACGACCACATCACGTGCCAATACCCGGGCGCCGAGCGACCTTCCGTGACGGATCTCGATCTGGACATCGCCGATGGGGAGTTCTTGGTTCTGGTCGGCCCGTCGGGTTGTGGCAAGTCCACCACGCTGCGCATGCTCGCGGGCCTCGAGGAGGTGACAGACGGTCGCATCTTCATCGGCGACCGTGACGTCACGGATGTTCCCGCCAGAGACCGCGACATCGCCATGGTCTTCCAGAACTACGCGCTGTATCCCCACATGACCGTGGCAGAAAACATGGGCTTCGCCCTGAAGATCGCGAAGGTCAACGCCGCCGAGCGTCGTCGCCGCGTGGAGGAGGCCGCCGCCGTCCTGGACCTGACGCCCTATCTCGACCGCAAGCCCAAGGCGCTTTCCGGCGGACAGCGACAGCGTGTGGCCATGGGGCGGGCCATTGTCCGCTCGCCCCAGGTGTTTCTCATGGATGAGCCGTTGTCCAACCTGGATGCCAAGCTGCGCGTCCAGACGCGCACACAGATCGCCGCGCTGACGCGGCGCCTCGGGGTCACCACCGTGTACGTGACCCACGACCAGGTCGAGGCCATGACCATGGGAGACCGGGTGGCGGTGCTCAAGGACGGTCATCTCGTCCAGGTGGACACCCCGCGCAACCTCTACGACCACCCGAACAGCGAGTTCGTGGCGGGCTTCATCGGATCACCCGCCATGAACCTCTTCCGTGTTCCCGTCGAGGGCGACCACCTCACGCTGGGCTCCATGAAACTCTCGCTGACCCGGGATCAGTGCCAGGCGATCACAGGGGACTCCGTGACGGTGGGCATCCGTTCCGAGGACCTGCTCCCGGCTTCGGACGGCCACGGTCTGCCCATTGCCGTAGAGATGGTGGAGGAGCTCGGGGCGGACGCCTACGTCTACGGCCATCTGGCTCCGCTCACCGCGGCCAACACCGTCGTCCGTGTTGAGCCGTCCGCGGCCGCCGCGCAGGGGTACCCGGATGAGGACGCGCCTCCCAGCCCCGTGGTGCTGCGGGCCGAGGGGCGCACACCCCCCGCCGTGGGCGCCACGGTGTGGGTGGCTCCCGTCGCGGAACGCATCCACTTCTTCGACGCGAACGGGGGGCGTCGCCTCCCGGACTGACAGGTTCCCGGCATTCTCCTGCCGACGCCGCTGCCCCACCCCGAGTGCCACCGCCACCGATGAGGATTCATCCCATGATTCATTCCCGACGCTGGGCCGCCGCCGCCGCCGCCTCCCTTGCCCTCCTGCTCACGGGGTGCTCCTCCACCCCCGGGGCGCCAGCTCTCGGAGCGGGCAGCAGCGAGATCATCGTCCAGGCCGGTGAGGACGAGATCCCCGGCCTGCAGAGCACTGCCGAGGAGTACACCCGGGATACAGGTGTGGATGTGCGGTTCGTGCAGCGAGAGATCAACGCTCAGGCGATTTCCAACTTCATCTCGCAGTCGCCCACCGGGCAGGCCCCGGACATCATCGTGTCTCCGCACGACAACCTGGGGCAGCTGGCCGCCAACGGCGTCGTTGCTCCGGTGGAGCTCGGGGACGCCGGTGAGGACTTCACGAAGAACGCCCAGGACGCCGTCAAGTACAACGGCGTGAGCTACGGCGTCCCCTACGGCGTGGAGAGTGTGGCGCTCGTGCGCAACAACGAGCTCACGACGGCGGAGCCCTCCACCTTCGACGATCTGCGGGCAGACGGACACAGGGTCATGAAGGAGCAGGGTGTCTCCTACCCCTTCACGGTGAGCCAGGACCCTGACGCCGGAGATCCTTACCACCTCTATCCCCTGCAGACGTCCTTCGGTGCCGAAGTATTCAAGCGCGAGAAGAGCGGCGAGTACACCGACGAGCTGGCCATGGGTGGCGAGCAGGGGCACCAGTTCGCCGAGTACCTCGCTGACCTGGGCAAGAGCGGAGACCTGCGCACGTCCATGACTCCGGACATCGCCAAGGAGTCGTTCATCAAGGGAGACTCGCCGTACCACATCGCAGGGCCGTGGGACGTCGCAGAGATCGAGGAGGCCGGCATGGACGTCACGGTTCTGCCGGTGCCTCCGGCTGGCCCCGAGGAGGCACGCCCCTTTGCGGGGGTCCGTGCCTTCTTCGTCAACGCCAATGCACAGAACCCCGTGGCCGCCCAGGACTTCGCCGCCAATTATCTGACGCGCGCGGATGCCCAGGACAGCCTGTACGAGAGCACGGGGCGTCCGCCGGCGAGCAAGACCGCCATCGAGAACATCAGTGACGATCCGCTGCGCACCTCCTATGCGGAAATCGCCACCACCGCCCTGCCCATGCCCGCGATCCCGGCCATGGGTGCCGTGTGGTCCTTCTGGGGGACCGCGGAGAACGGCATTGTGGAAGGCGACGGGGCGCCCGTGGAGCTGTGGGACCAGATGATCGCCAACATCGAAGGGCAGATCCAATGAGCACGAACACAGGTCAGCCCCCAGCGGGGTTCGCGGCGCAGAACACCGGCGCCGGCGTCCCCGAGCCAAAGCGCGTGGCTCGGCAGTCCCACTCCCGGGGGTTCGGTGCGGGCTTCCTCGTCAAGCTCGTGCTGATGGCGCTGGTCAACGCCTTCGGGCTCTTCGGCATCCTCTCCGCATGGGCCGCGGGCAGCTGGGCAATCCTGACGTTCCTGGTCCTCGCCCTGGTGGTGGCGGACCTGGTCTACTTCCTCCCCACGCGCAAGCTCCTGCCCGCCAAGTATCTCTACCCTGGCCTTCTCTTCCTGCTGGTATTCCAGGTCTTCGTCCTCCTCTACACGGCGGGTACGGCGTTCACCAACTACGGCGACGGACACAACTCGTCCAAGGAAGCCGCCATCGGACAGCTGACCCGGACGTACGAGCAGAGGGTTGAGGGCAGTCCGCAGTACGAGGTCACCGTCCTGAGCAAGGACGGCGAGCTCGCGCTGGCCACCGTGGAGGACGGCAAGGTCCTCGTGGGAACGGCGGAGCAGCCGCTGGCTCCTGCGGCGGACGCGCAAGTTTCAGGCACCACCGTCGAATCGGTGGCCGGGTACGAGGTCCTGGACCGCGAGCGCATCAATGCCTCGTCCGAGGACCTCATGGCTCTCCGGGTGCCGGCCACGGGTGAACCCCAGGACGGTGCGCTGCGCACGGATGACGGCCGCACCGCCTACGCCTACAACCCCACCCTCGTCTACGACGAGGCACAGAATGCCATGGTCTCCGAGGACGGGACCGTGTACGCCGACAACGGCGAGGGGGCGTTCGTCGGTCCCGACGGTGAGGAGCTGAAGCCCGGTTGGCGGGTGTTCGTGGGGTTCCAGAACTTCGCCACGATCTTCGATCCCGAGATCCTGGGTGGTCCCTTCGTGTCCGTCACGTTGTGGACCTTCACGTTCGCGATCCTCTCCGTGGCGCTGACCTTCTTCCTGGGCCTCATGCTGGCCATCCTGCTGAACGACAAGAACCTCAAGTTCCGCAACGTCTACCGGGCCATCATCTTCCTGCCCTATGCCTTCCCCGCCTTCCTCTCGATCCTCATCTGGGCGGGGTTGCTGAACACGGACTTCGGGTACATCAACAACGTGCTGCTCGGTGGGGCGCACGTGCCGTGGCTGGATGATCCGTGGCTCGCCAAGGTGTCCCTGCTCCTCGTCAACACGTGGCTCGGGTTCCCCTACATGTTCCTGGTCACCACGGGGGCGCTGCAGTCCATCCCGTCGGAGCTCTACGAGTCGGCGGACATGGACGGTGCCCGCGGTGTTCAGAAGTTCCGGTCCATCACCCTGCCGATGCTGATGGTGGCCGTGGGGCCGCTGCTGATTGCCTCGTTCGCCATGAACTTCAACAACTTCAACGTGATTTACCTCCTGACGGGGGGTGGGCCCCAGGACCTGGAGTCCACCACCGGGGTGGGCGCCACGGACATCCTCATCTCGTTCGTGTACAAGATCGCCTTCCAGGGCGGCACCAACGACTACGGCGTGGCGTCTGCGCTGTCCATCCTCATCTTCATCATGGTCGCCGTGGTCTCGGCCCTGACGTTCCGTCGCAGCAAGGCTCTCGAGGAGATCAACTGACATGTCCACTTCATCGACGTCCAGCGCCGCCAGCGCCGAGGTCTCCAACAAGCGCTCCCACCAGGCCCAACTGCCCGCGCGGAGGGGTGCCCGTTCTCGGCTGAGCCCGGGCCAGCGCTTTGCGCGTGGTGGCTGGAAGCACGTGGCTGCCATCGCCACGTGCATCTTCGCCCTGTTCCCCCTCGTGTACGCACTGTCCGCGTCCTTGTCCCCCACGGGGTCCCTGCTGGGTTCCAACGAGCTGTTCGCTCAGGTCACGAGCGCCAACTACCACGACCTGCTCAATGACCCGCAGAACCCGTTCCTGAAGTGGTTCGGCAATTCACTGGTGATCTCGGTGACGACCACGGTGGGCACCGTTCTCATGGGCGCGGCTGCCGCCTACGCGTTCTCCCGGTTCCGCTTCCGCTTCCGCCGCGGTGGACTGATGTCGCTCCTCGTGATCCAGATGTTCCCCCAGCTGCTCGCCTTCGTGGCCATCTTCCTGCTGCTGTTCGGAATATCCGAGGTGTACCCGTTCTTGGGTCTCAACTCCCGCATGGGCCTCGTGGCCGTGTACCTGGGGGGAGCCCTGGGAGCCAACACGTTCTTGATGTACGGGTTCTTCAACACCATCCCCCGGGACCTGGACGAGGCGGCCACGCTGGACGGGGCCTCCCACGCCCAGATCTACTGGACCATCATCCTGCCGCTGGTCTCTCCCATCCTGGTGGTCGTGGGCATGCTGTCCTTCATCGCATCCTTCTCCGACTTCCTCCTGGCTCAGATCGTTCTTCAGGACCCGGAGAAGTACACCTTGGCCGTGGGGCTCTACCAATTCGTGTCCGTGCAGTTCGGAGAGAACTGGGGTGTGTTCACCGCCGGAGCCATGCTGGCGGCCATCCCGGTGGTTCTGCTCTTCCTCTTCCTGCAGCGGTACATCGTCTCCGGTCTCACCGGCGGCGCGGTCAAGGGATGATGGCATCACGGCGAGCGTGCCAACCTGGGGTGGCGTTCGGGCCGTTGAGGAGAATCTGCCGGTCGTGGATTCGCGCGCTGGACGGGAGTTCGGCTATGCTGAATGCCGCACGTGCCCCGCGAGAGCGGAACACGTGCATGCCTGGAGGATTCGCCTAGCGGCCTATGGCGCACGCCTGGAACGCGTGTTGGGTTAACGCCCTCGGGGGTTCAAATCCCCCATCCTCCGCAGCAGACACGAGCCGCGACAACGTTCACGTTGTCGCGGCTCGTGTCATTCGGAGCCGCAGGTCCTTGTAGGACCTGCGGCCTTTTCATGCCGCCCCCGGCGCTGACGTGGCGCACCCGAGGAATCGCTGTGCCGGTCCGGGAACCTCTCTGGCTGCGGCAGCCACGGGCCCCGCAGCCAGGACGGGAACTACTTGCGGCGGGGAGTGAACGAGGTGGAGCACTTCCACGTGGTCTTGCCGGAGACGGCGGTGACGTCCACCCAGACCGTGCGGCCCGGGGTTGCCCCGGCGATGGGGTACTTCACTGCGGCGGTGCCGCGGGCGGAGGCCTTGGCCTGTTTGGTGTTGGTCGTGGTCTTGTACTTCGCGCGGGTGGTCACCTTGGCGTTGGCGCCCACGCGGGACACGTTCACCACCGTGGTGGTCCACTGGCGGGGGTTCTTGACGGAGACACTTGCGGTGCACGGTTTGGCGGAGCTCGCGGCTTCGGCGGGCGCGGCGTCGGCCACGGAGAGACCCGCGGCCAGGGCGAGTGCGAGGACGGTGGCGGCGACGGAACGGCGCAGGGGTGCGGTGGCGACCATGGTGGGTCCTTTGCAGAGGGGGGCGCACTGGGGATTCTGCAGTGCTCGATGATCGACAGCCCGGCCGATCCGTTCCTGCGCCCAAGGGTGATCAGAACAGCAGGATCGTAGCCCCGCCCACGGCGGACCGTGGGTTCGCGAGTGAAAATTACACATGATTGCTCATGGAAAAACCTCACGAGCCGACCGTGCAGACTGCGGGGGCGTGACAGTGCCCCTGCGACCGCCCGCTGGCGGCCACAGGGGCACGTCGTCCGGAGCGAGCTGCTACCGGCCCGCCCGGAACCCGGCGATGGCAGGGTCGTGGTCGGAGGAGGCCGCCGCGTCCGGGCGGTAGTAGTCCAGCGCGGTGGTGCGGTACTGCGCGTACTGCAGCAGCGGCGACTGGCCGGAGTTGACGTTCCACACGTCCGCGCCCGTGGTGCGCTGCTGCAGGCTCCGCGAGACCAGGAGGTGGTCCAGGGAGCCCACCTGCCCGCCGTACACGTAGGTGTGCTCGGCGGCCGCGGGTGCGGAGACGAAGCCAGCCGAGTAGAGGACCTGCATGGGGTCCTCCTGCGTGTAGGAGTTGAAGTCGCCCAGCAGCGCCACGTCCTCGGAGCCGACTCGGTCCGTGAGTTCCGGGATCCAGTCCACCAGCGCCTCGGCCTGGGCCACCCGGGCGGCGTTCCACGCGCCCTGCCCGTCACCGGCATCCGCATTGGGGCCGTCCTTGGGCCCGGAGCCCTTGGACTTGAAGTGGTTGACCACCACGGTGATGGGGGCGTTGGAGCCGCGGCCCTGGCCCTGGGTGGCCGTGAAGGACGCGGCCAACGGAGTCCGGGCGTTCTCGAAGGCCCCGCCGGCGCTCGCCTCGGCACCGAGTGCCTGGGTGTCACCCATCAGGGTCGCCTCGGCGGGCTGGTAGATGATCGCGTTGGTGATGAAGTCCTGGTCCGCCACCGGCTGCAGCTGGGAGGCGTCCACGGGGGCCATGGCCCACTTCTCGTAGCCGGCCGCGCCGTTGAGCGCACCCACCAGGGTGGCCAGCGCCTCGTCCGGCTCCTCCCCGAGCTTCGCGGAGTTCTCGATCTCCATGAGCCCCACCACGGAGGCATCCAGCTGGTTGATCGCCGCCACGGTCTTGGCCTGCTGGCGCTGCAGGTCCGCCGCGTCGTAGGCGCCGCGAACGTCGCAGCCCTGGGCCACGTTGTACGTGCCGTCGGTGGAGTAGTTCCCACCCTTGCACTTCTCCTGCTGGCCCGTGGTGGTGAAGTAGTTCAGCACGTTGAACGAGGCCACGGAGATCTGGCCCCCCACGCGCGGGGTCTTGTCGGAGGCGGGGGTGAAGCGGGCGGGCTCGGTGCCCCGGGTGATCGGGGACGTGGGCTGCAGGCGCCAGGAGTCGTGGCGGTAGTCCACGATCACGGGGGCGGTGATCTTCGCGCGGTCGCCCACCTCCACGGGGTTCTGCGGATCCAGGTACGGCACGGTACGCGCTTCCTGCTTGGGGCTCGCGGCGAAGCCACGGTTGGTGCCGTCGTCCAGGGTCACCGAGATGGCCTCGTTGCGCGCGGCCTGCGCCTCGGCCTCGGGGCTGCCGGGCAGGGCGACGTCGGTGGGCTGGGCTGGGAGCGCCGAGCCCGCCGAGAGCCCGAGCTCTCCGTAGCGACCCACACCGTAGGTGTTCGCCACCCGGTAGTTCTCCCGGGGCTGGTACACCATGGACTCCAAGTTCTCCCGGTAGGAGACGGTGGAGGCCCAGTCGGTGGTGACCGGCTTGACCGGTGCCACCTTCTTGACGACCTTCTTGACGCTCACGTTCCCCGAGAGCTGCGTGAGGCCCTTGTACTCGCCGGCGGTGCCGGTGACCTGCACGGCATCACCCTTCTGCACGGTCACGGGAGCCTGCCCGGTGTAGACGAACAGCCCGGTGGAGGCCGTGGTCCCGGTGATCGTCCCTCCGGAGCCCGGCGTCTGGATCACGAACCCGCCGAGGGATCCGGGTCCTGGCGGGTACACCGCGGTGACCACCGCGGGCTCCGTGGTGACGGTCCGGCCCGCCAGGGGAGTGCTCTCCCCGGTGCCCTGGATGGCGGCGATGCTCGTGGTGCTCGGCGCGGCCATGGCGGGAGCGGCACCGAGTCCTGTGGTGAGAAGCGCGGCGCTGAGCGAGATGGCGAGAGCGCCACGGCGCACTGCGCCGGCGGGGGCGGGGGAGTGGGGTGTGTGCACGGTGATCTCCTGGGCATGGGCTGTGGAAGGGGCTCCGACGAGGGGTGGACGGTCGAGAGGGTTCGAGCGGTCCGTCCGGTCCAGCACTGCTGCCAGTGAGCGTAGGGAGAGCAAAAGGCCAGGTCATGACCGAAAAGTGAACTGTTCGTGAGCCATGTCACGCGGGGAGCAGGCGTGGGGTGGGTTCCCCGGGGCCGGCTCCTCGGTCATGGCCCCGGGACGCCATGTGTGGACAACTGCCGTGGCCTCGTAGCGCGAAGGTCGCCCATCAGGCGGGGGCGCGCGTCCCATCGACGGCACGCTGCGCCCCCACCCCGGCAGGCGGGGAACCGGCCGGAGCCGGTCAGTGCTTGCCGGGGACCTTCACGTCCACCCACACGAGGTGGTGGTCGGTGGTTGCGGCGGGGTCGCTCGTGAGCTCCGAGCCGGGTTCGCCGAGCTTCGGCCAGAACACCCCGCTCCGGCACGCCTGGAGATTCTTGGAGGGCAGCACGTAGTCCGTCCGCAGGTTGCCCGGGGCGGGGGTGTCGGAGAAGTCCCCGGTGTCGTACGCGGGATCGGAGACGTGGGTGCGGTTGGCGCCACCCTGCAGCGCGGCCGCCTCCACGGCGCCGGCGGAGGTGGGGCGCGGATCGCGGACCCGGGAGCTGGTCAGGAGCTGGTCGATCGCGCCGGGGTAGGAGTCGCCGTCGTTCGGGTCCGAGTTGTAGTCACCCAGGACCACGAAGCGCTCGCCGGGTTTGAGACCACCGCGCGCCCCGGCGTCGTCGTAGATGTAGCGCGACTGGGACGGGGAGCCCACGTAGTCGGACCAGAAGCGGATCTCGTCGTTGTTGCGGCGGCCGTTGCGGTCCTCGGGGCCGTCGAAGCTCGGCGGGGTGGGGTGGGCCGCGAGCACGTGGACGGTCTTGCCGCCCACCCGCACGGGGACGTCCCAGTGGGACTTGGAGGACAGCCGCAGCTTCTTCTGCTGCTCCGGGGTGTAGTAGGACGTGGGCATCTCGTTGCCGGGCATGTCCTGCCAGCGGAAGGTCTGGAACGTACGCACCTGGTCCCGGTCGATCGGGTACTTGGAGTAGACGACCATGCCGTACTGGCCGGGGAACTGGCCGAAGCCCCAGGCGTCACCGGCCCCGCCCACGGTGCCGTTCTGGTCCAGGTCCATGCCGGAGGGTACGCCCGTGTTCACGGGGGCCGTGTAGTAGTACGGGTAGTCCTGGGGCGCCTTGCCGTTCTGGCTCACGGACAGGTAGTTGTCACGGAACGCCTCGGCGGCCTTGCCGCCCGGCACGTAGTCGAACTCGTTGACCAGCACCACGTCCGGCGCGTTGATCTGGATGACCTCCGCGATGTTCTGCGCCTGCTCGTTGTCCGGCGTGCTGAGATCGCGGAGCAGCTGCCCCTCCGTACCGCGGTTCAGGGACGCGTTGTACGTGGCCACGCGCAGCGGCGCGGTCCCGTGCTGGGCCTTCTGCCCCTGCTGGCCGTTCGCGGACGACGACGCCGCTGCCGCCGCGGCAGCCCCGGACGTCGCCGCGGTTCCGGACGCCGGCGCGGCGGTGGAGGCGAGCGCGGGGGTGGCGCACGCGAGGGGGAGAACGAGGCAGGTGGCTGCCAGGGCGGTGAGTGAGTTCTTCATGGCTACTCCCTGTGTCGGAACTGGTGCGCACGAGAGTAAGAGCTGCATCGGTCCAGGTCATGACCGCAATGTGAAGTTTCGGTGTGCATCGAGCGCGAGGCTGTGGGTCATCGGTGAGACGCGACGACCTGCACTGCACGGCGGCGCGAGGCAGCACAGGGCATTCGCACCGGCGCCGGTGTGATCCCAAACGGGAAGGCCCCCGCACCGGTGTGGCGCGGGGGCCTTCCCCGGGGTCCCGGGATCAGGACACCGCGCTGAGCTGCGGCGGCTGCTGGGGCAGCCGGACGGGGTGGAAGTCGGCGTCGAACTGTGCGCCCAGGCCGCGCTGGATGAAGCGGACGGTGGCCATCGTGCGCTCCTGCTGGGTCCGGGTGCTCTCCACGGAGGTGGTGCGGTCCGCGGTGGAGGTCAGGGAACCGTGCACCAGCTGGGACAGCTCGTGGGTGTCCCCCTCGGGCAGGTAGCCCTCGTCCATGGCGCGCCGCAGGATTCCCGCGAGCACGCCCTGCAGCTTCTGCACGTGCTCGCCGAGCTTGGCGAAGTCCTCGGGGGAGAGCACGGTGCGCATGGCCTGGCCGGGGGGCAGGTGGCGGCGGCTGAGGTCCTCGATCTGGTGCTGGATGTAGACGCCCAGCTGGTCCACGGGGTTCTCGGTGGCCGCGAGGTCCCGGTTCAGGTCCGCGACGAAACGCTCGGTCTTGTCCAGGGCGTAGGCCACCAGCAGCTCGCCCATGTCCGCGAAGTAGTTGTAGACCGCGGTGCGGCCCACCCCGGCGGTCTTGGCCACGCGGGTCATGGTGAGGTCCGTGAGCCCGTTGCTGTACAGCAGCTCGCCGAACGCGTCGAGGATCGCGCGCTGGGTCCGCTCGCGCTGAGCGGCATTGCTGGGAGCTGTGATGCGGGGCATGACGACACCTTACCTTGTTCTGTCAGCAAAATTGGATTTCGCTGACCACTCGTGCGGGTTCGATGTCCATTCCACCCCGTGGGATCGGGGAATGCCCCGCGGAACAGGGCATTCCCCGAAGGCTCCCAGGAACCTCGGTGGCGCTGTGCGGTTACGCCTCAGCGGCGTATCCGCCCTGCCACAGGGAGTCGAACGGCAGGTGCGATCCCAGGCGGTGCCGGATGCCGGCGGTCACGAAGCTCTTGGCGGTGCGGGCGGCGTCGAGCGGGGTGGCGCCCTTGGCGAGCTCCGCGGTCACGGCCGCCGCGAGCGAGCAACCCGCGCCGGACACGGGCACCTCGCCCACCTTGGGCTCGGTGAGCACCTCCAGGGTGGAGCCGTCGTAGAACACGTCCACGGCCTCCGCACCGGCCAGCCGCACGCCGCCCTTGGCGAGCACGGCCGCGCCGGAGGAGTCGTGGATGCGCTTCGCGGCCTCCTTGAGGTCCTCCACCGAGTCGATGGACGCCATCCCGGACAGGGACAGGGACTCGAAGTGGTTGGGGGTCACGAACGTGGCCAGCGGCAGCACCTCCGCCTTCAGCGCCTGGTCCGTGTCCGGGGCCGCACCCGGCTCCTGGCCCTTGCAGATCAGCACGGGGTCCAGCACCAGGTGACGGGGCTCGAGCTCCTTCATGGCCGTGGCCACGGTGCGGATGGTGTCCGGGTGGCCGAGCATCCCGATCTTCACGGCGTCCAGGTCGTAGGCCGCGGTGATGGTCTGCAGCTGGTTCGCCAGGGTCTGCTGGTCCACGGGGGTCACGCGGTGGCCCCAGTCGTTCTCGGGGTCGAACGCGACGATGCACGTCAGTGCCAGGGAGCCGAAGACCCCCAGGGACGTGAAGGTCTTGATGTCGGCGAGCGCCCCGGCGCCGCCGGTGGCCTCGGAGCCCGCGACGGTCATGGCGACGGGCGGCTGGTTGCGTGTGGTTTCGCTCATGCTCCACATTGTGCTCCGACCGGCACCGGCCCCGCGAGTTTCGAACGCCCCACTACACTGGTGCGCGACGTCGGGTGGCAGGCGACGTCCCCTCACCGCACGCGACGACCCCAAGGACACCCGTGTCTTCCCACGCCACCCCGCCCCGCGCCTCCGTCTCCTCCACCGCGCCGAACGACGACGCCGCCGCGCGCGCCGCGTCCCCGGCTGCCACCGCGCAGCCGGCCTTCGCCCGCCGCCCCCGCACGTACTTCGACGTGATCCTCGCGGCGTACTGCGTGATCCTGGTGCTCTCCAACATCGGCGCCACCAAGGGCGTGCAGTTCGGCCCGGTCATCACGGACGGCGGGTTCTTCCTGTTCCCGCTGGCCTACGTGCTGGGGGACGTGGTCTCCGAGGTCTACGGCTTCCGCGCCGCCCGCAAGGCGATCCTCACCTCGTTCTTCTTCGGGGCGTTCGCCTCGGTGGTGTTCTGGATCGTGATCATCCTGCCTCCCGCCCCGTTCTACGAGAACCAGGCGGCTTTCGAGGCGGTGCTCGGGCCCGTGCCGCTCATCGTGGTGGCCTCCCTGCTGGGCTATCTGGTGGGTCAGCTGCTCAACGCCTACGTGATGGTCAAGGTCAAGCAGCGCACGCAGGAGAAGCACCTGTGGGCGCGGCTGATCTCCTCCACCATGGTGGGCGAGCTCGTGGACACGGTCATCTTCTGCACGATCGCCGCGCCCATCATCGGCATCGACTCGTGGTCCGGGTTCCTCAACTACGTGCTCGTGGGCTACGTCTACAAGTGCCTCGTGGAGGTCGTGATCATGCCGGTCACCTACGCCGCGATCGCGTGGATCAAGCGCCGCGAGCCCAGCTACGCGGAGCCCGCCCCGCTGCAGGGCTGAGGGTCGCGCAGAACGGCGCGTGCGGCGTCGTCGTGCGCCGGGCTCAGCGGTCCAGGTAGGCGAGCTGGGCCGCGATCGAGTGCTCGGCCGCGCGGCGCACCCCGGCGGGGACGTCCGCGTAGACGGCGTCCGTGACGGTCTCCACGGTGGCGCGCCCGCCCAGCTCCGCGACGACGCCGCGCACCTGCTCCAGCCGCTCCAGCCGGTGCTCCGCGAGCTCGTCGCACACGTCCTGCAAGTCCGGCAGCGGTGCGCCGTGGGCGGGCAGGCCCATGGCACCTGAGCGTGTGCCGAGCCGTTCGAGGGTGTGCAGGTAGTCGTCCAGGGTGCCGTCCGGGTGGTCGATCATGGTGGTGCCGCGTCCCAGGACGGTGTCGCCGGTGAGAATGGTTTCCGGCTCGTCGTGGTGCAGCAGGAGCGAGACGGAGTCCGAGGTGTGCCCGGGGGTGGCGAGCACGCGGATGCTCACGCCCGCGGCCAGCACGCAGTCCCCGTCCCGCAGGGGTTCGCCGCTGTCCCGGCAGAACTCGGGCAGGGCCGCGCGGACGGGCGCGCCGGTGATCTCGTGCAGGCGGTCGATGCCGTCCGTGTGGTCCCCGTGGCGGTGCGTCACCAGGATCAGCACCACCCTGCCGGTGGCGGCCACGGCCTGCAGGTGCTCCTCGTCCAGGGGCCCCGGGTCCACCACGACGACGTCCGCGCCCGGCCACTCGCCCCGCCCCTGCGCGGACGGGTGCTGGCCGTAGTTCGGGTGCTCCGGCCCGGTTCCGGGGGCGGAGAGGATCCAAGTGTTGGTGCCGTCCAGGGTCATGGGCCCGGGGTTCGGCGCCAGGATCATCCCGGCGCACGCGCTCACGCGGTGCAGCACGCCGGGGACGGTGTAGTCGGGCTGGGCGCTCATGCTCGAGCACTCCGTCCCGCGGCCACCGCGCGGACGACGACGCCGCTGCCGCCGGCTCGCGCGGCCCAGGTCACCGAGCGCGCGGCGCGGCAGAGCGGTCCCGTGGCCGGGATGCGCCTGGTCTCGCTCAACACGTGAAGCCCTCGAACCTGCGGATCCCTGAACCCCCGCCTGCTGCGGCGGGGCATCGGGTGGACCCACCGGGGCCGTGGATCCGCGTGCAGAGGACTCCCGGCGGGTTGAAGAAGTTCACGGAAGTCTAACGCGGGGGAGCGGGGCCAGATTCACTGCGTCCAGTAGGGGTGATCCGGACAGCCCGCGTGGACTCGCGGCCAGACCGGTCCGGCCCGCAGGCCACCGTGACAGGACGTCGGTCGCGCCGTCGGGGCGGCGCATGCCTGCGAGGTCCGCCCTGCAGGACTGCGGTCCGGGGAGGTTCAACGCGGTTCCTGGGGGCTACGGTTGTGACATGGCTGACATCGAGACCACCGGTGAGAATTCCTTCTACATGCTCCACGGCCGCCTGCGATCCACTCCGGGCGAGGGAGACACTCTGGCAAGCATCCTGAGCGAACAGGAGCGCGGCGAACCGATGCCGGGATGCCGCCTCTACCTGGTCGCCCGCGACCCGGAGGACGCCGACGCGGTGTGGGTCACCGAGGTCTGGGACACGCCGGCTGCCCACAGTGCGTCGTTGCAGATCCCGGCGGTGCAGGAGCGGATCGCCCGGGCCATGCCCATCATCGACCGGGCGGGGATGTCGCAGCAGGAGCTCGTGGCTGTCGCCGGCATTCCCACGGCGCTCTGAGATGTTGTCGCCCTCGCGAGACGCGCGTGGGCGGTCGCCGCGGCACCAGCCGGCCCCGCGGCGTCGTCGTCAGGCGCTGGGCCGGGTGGTGCCGTAGTAGGTGCCCAGGAACTCGTCCCGGTACTCGAAGTAGGTGTCCGCCTCGAGGGCGGCGCGGGCGCCGGCCACGAGGTCCAGCACGAAGCGCTCGTTGTGGATGGACGCCAGGGTGGCGGCGTTGCGCTCCTTGGACTTGAACAGGTGCCGCAGGTAGGCGCGCGTGTAGTGCGTGCACGTGTAGCAGGGGCACGTGTCCGAGATGGGCGTGAATTCCCGCTTGAAGCGGATGTTCGTGAGGTTGAACCGGCCCGTGGGGGAGTAGACCGCGGAGGAGCGGGCCACGCGGGTGGGGGAGACGCAGTCGAAGGTGTCCACGCCGTTGTCGATCGCGGTGAAGATGTCGTCCGGCTCGGAGATGCCCAGCAGGTGCTTGGGGGTGTTCTCCGGCAGTTCCTCGGTGCACCAGCGCACGATCGTGCCCAGCTGCGACTTTTCCAACGCGCCACCGATGCCGAAGCCGTCGAAACCCATCTCCGACAGGTCCCGGCACGCCTGGCGGCGCAGGTCCTCGTACTGGGCGCCCTGGATCACGCCGAACAGCGCCTGGTAGGGCTTGTGGGCGCGCTCATCCGTGAGCCGGCGGTGCTCCGCGACGCAGCGCAGCGCCCACTTCCGGGTGCGCTCCAGGGCGGTCTCCTGGTACTCGCGGGTGTTGTGGAGGGTGGTGAGCTCGTCGAACGCGAACATGATGTCCGCGCCGATGTTGTGCTGCACCTGCATGGAGACCTCCGGGGTGAACCGGTGCAGGTCCCCGTTGAGGTAGGAGCGGAACCACACGCCGTCGTCGTCCACGCGCGCCATGCGCTTCTGGCCGGGCGCCATCTGGGAGTCCCCCAGGGGGTTGGCCACGGTGGACATGTCGATCACCTTGCCCAGCCCCGAGCCCAGGGACATCACCTGGAACCCGCCGGAGTCCGTGAACGTGGGGCCCGGCCAGTTCATGAACGTGCTCAGCCCACCGGCCTCGTCCAGGACGTCGTCGCCGGGTTCGAGAAACAGGTGGTACGCGTTGGCCAGCATGGCCTGCGCGCCCTCGGCCGCCATGGACTCGGGCAGCACCGCCTTCATCGCGGCCTGGGTGGCCACGGGGATGAACGCGGGGGTCTGGATCTGCCCGTGCGGGGTGGTGATGGTGCCCGTGCGGGCCTGGAACTGCCCGCCGTTCTCCCGCACCCGCTCCTCGGGCAGGGAGGGACTGTCACGCAGCCGGGTGTGGAGCGCGAAGCTGAACGGGGGTGTGGGATCTGTGGTGGGCACCCGACCATTGTGCCGGGTCCGGTGGCCGAAGGGGTCCCGGGCACGTGCCGGCGAGGGGAACGACGCCGCTCGGGGCCGCCGCGTGGCGTCGTCACCGGAGCCCCGGCGTGCCGTCTCCAAGGCGCCCCCGGGATCTCGGTGCGCCGTCTCCTGGGCCCCGGGTCTCAGCCGGCCGGGGGAACGTGGCCCAGCCGTTGCGAGACCTCCCGGGCGGCATCCGTGCACGCCGTCACCAGCAGGGCCACCTGGTCCTCCGTGACCCGGTACCGCGGGGCCGCGATGACCACCGCGGACACGAGCTCACCCCGGTGGTCGAAGACAGGTGCGGCCACCCCGATCTCGTCCATTGAGGTCCTGCCGTAGTTCACGGCCACCCCGGCCTCGCGCACCTCGGCGAGCTCACCCAGGTAGGCGTCCACGGCGGCGTCGGCCGTGGAGTGGTGCGTGAGGGTGCCGGCCAGCAGCAGTGCGCGCACCCGCTCCTGGGGCTGGTGGGCCAGGAACACCTGGACCGTGGAGCTCGGGGCGGAGTTGTAGCGGGTGCCCAGGGGGATGGTGTGCTTGATCTCCCGCGGGCTGGGGATCTGCTCCACGCACACCGTCTCCGTACCGTTCCACACCACCAGGGCGCTGGTCTCACCGGTGCGCTCCGTGAGCTCCTGCAGCACGGGGTAGGCCACGCGGCGCTCGTCCAGCTCCGCGAGCAGGGGCCCGGCCAGGGTGATCAGCCCGAGCCCCAGGGTGTACTTGAGGGACTGCGGATCGCGCTCCACCAGGTTCTCCTGTTCCAGGCTGGTCAGGATCCGGGACACGGTGGACTTGTGCAGCCCCACGCGCCCGGCGATGTCCGTGACGCCCAGGTGCGGCTCGTCCACGGTGAAGCAGCGCAGCACGCCGATGGCGTTGGAGACCACGGGAGTGGTGCGGGAGTCGTTGGTCGCAGAAGTCATGGCGTTCCGTATTCTCCCGCACGCACCGGGGCGGCACCGCAGACACGCGGCACCGCCCCGGTGCGTGAAGGGGATCTCACGCGTCCACGATGTTGTGCTCGGGGCCGTAGGGGAACCTGGTGATGTTCTCCACGGTGTCCTCCCCGATCACCAGGATGTCGTGCTCGCGGTAGCCGCCGGCACCGGGCTGACCCTCCGGGATGGTGATCATGGGTTCCATGGAGATCACCATGCCCGGTTCCAGCACGGTGTCGATGTCCTCGCGCAGCTCCAGCCCGGCCTCCCTGCCGTAGTAGTGGGAGAGCACGCCGAACGAGTGGCCGTAGCCGAACGTCCGGTTGGCCAGCAGCCCGTGGGACACGTAGATCTTGTTGAGCTCGTGGGCGATGTCCTGGCACACCGCGCCGGGCTTGATGAGCTCCTGCCCGCGCTCGTGGACCTCCACGTTGATCTCCCACAGCTCGCGCGAGCGGGCGTCCGGCTCCCCGAGGAACAGGGTGCGTTCCAGGGCGGTGTAGTACCCGGAGGTCATCGGGAAGCAGTTCAGGGACAGGATGTCCCCGCGCCGCAGCCGGCGTGTGGTGGCCCAGTTGTGGGCGCCGTCCGTGTTGAGTCCGGACTGGAACCACACCCAGGTGTCCCGGACCTCGCGCAGTGGGAACGTGGTGGCGATCTCGTGGATCATGGCCTCGGTCCCGGCCAGGGCCACCTCGTACTCGGTGACGCCCTCGCGGATCGCGTTGCGGATGGCCTCACCGCCCAGGTCCCCGATGCGCGCGCCGTCCTTGATGACCGCGATCTCCTCCGCGGACTTGAACATGCGCTGACGCATGGACTCCAGGGAGACGTCCACCAGCTCGGCGTCCGGGAACGCGTCCTGGATGCGCTGCCGGTTCAGCAGCGGCAGGGCGTCGTCCTCCACACCGATCCTGCGGGCGGTGATCCCGCGCTGGCGCAGCACCTCCTGCAGCGCGAAGTAGTAGTTGTCGCGCTGCCAGTCCGTGTAGACCACGTTCTCGCCGTAGCTGGTGCGCCACGGCATGCCGGCGTCGATGTTCGCGGTCACGGTCACGGAGTCCTCCGGGGTGACCACCAGCGCGTAGCTGCGCCCGAACGTGGTGTAGAGGAAGTCCGAGTAGTACTTGATGCCGTGGTGGCTCGTGAGGATCACGGCGTCCAGCTGCTTGTCCGCCATGATCCGGCGCAGCCCGTCCAGGCGGCGCTCGAACTCGGCGTCGGAGAACGTGAGCTGCTCCTTCTGGCCGTTGTGCATGACCTTCAGGCGGGCGAGCTCCGAGACATCGGTGGCGGGTGACGTGTTCATGATCCTCCTTGGTGGTGGGTCTGGTGGGCCGGGACGGCGGCGACGCCGCGGCGTCGCCGCCCCTGCCCCGGTGGGGGTGGGTCGGTGCTCCCGCGCTGCCCGCACCGTGCAGCGGGGCCGAGGGCGGTGCGGTCTGGGGGAGGGGTGGGTCAGTGCGTCAGTGGTTCGCGGTGCGTCTCGTGGGAGAGGGCGACGGCCACGAAGGACACTGCGGCGGCGGCCATGAGGTACCAGGCGGGGGCGAGCTCGCTGTGGAAAGCGGAGATCAGCAGCGTGGCCATGAACGGCGCGGTGCCGCCGAAGATGGCGTTGGACAGGTTGAAGCTCACCGCGAAGCCGCTGTAGCGGATGCGGGTGGGGAACTGCTCGGCCAGGAAGCTGGGCAGGGTGCCGTCGTTGAGCGTGAGCATGGCGCCCAGCACCACCTGCACCAGCAGCACCACCAGGAACGAGCCCTCGTCCAGCAGCAGGAACAGCGGGACGGTCAGCAGCACGAAGCACACGGACGCGGCCATGAGCAGCTTCTTGCGCCCGAAGCGGTCCGAGGCCAGGCCCGTGAGGAAGATGAAGCCGATGTAGGACAGCAGCGCCAGGGACGTGGCCAGGAAGGACTCGGTCTTGCCGAAGCCGATCTCCTCGGACAGGTACGTGGGCATGTAGCTGAGCAGCATGTAGAAGCCCACCGCGTTGAGCAGCACGGCGCCGCACGCGCGCAGCAGCGTGGCCCAGTGGTGGCGGAACATGTCCCGCATGGGGGCGTGGATGACCTCGTCCTCCTGGGCGAGCTCCTGGAACACGGGAGTGTCCTCGAGCTTGGTGCGCACGTAGCGCCCGATCAGACCCATGGGGGCGGCCAGCAGGAACGGGATGCGCCAGCCCCACACGTTCATCTGGTCCCCGGAGAGCACGGCGGTCAGGGCGGCCACGAACAGGGAGCCGAACAGCAGGCCCGCGGCGGTGCTCGCGGGCACCACCGCGGCGTAGAGCCCGCGGCGGTGGGCCGGGGCGTACTCCACCAGGAAGGCCGAGGCGCCCGCGTACTCACCGGCGGCGGAGAAGCCCTGCACGATCCGCACCACGAGCAGCAGGATGGGGGCGAAGATCCCGATGGTCCCGTACCCGGGGATCAGGGCCATGCAGAACGTGGCGCCGGTCATGATCAGGATGGACAGGGACAGCGCGGTGCGCCGCCCGAGCCGGTCTCCCAGGTGGCCCCAGAAGAAACCGCCCACGGGCCGGACGAAGAAGGAGATGGCGAACAGCGCGAAGGTCGCGAGCAGCGCCGTCTGCGGATCGGACTCCGGGAAGAACACCACGGCGATGGTCGCGGCCAGGTAGCCGTACACGGCGTAGTCGAACCACTCCACGAAATTGCCGATGAAGCTGGCTCCGATGACCCGGCGGCGCGTCCCGGCGGAGACGGCGGCCGCGGCGTGCGGCGGGCCTCCCGCGGAGGTGACCTGCGGAGCTGAAGCATCGTGCGTCATGGATCCCCCAGGGGTCGGGGGTTGCAAATAGTGCAACCCGGTTGCCACAAGCTACGGGCAATCGGGTGTACCGGTCAATGGAAGGCCGGTAACTTGCGCGAGCACGCGACGACCCGGAGCCGTCACCAGCTCCGGGTCATCAAGTGGCGCAACCTTGTTGCAGTCAGGGGGCTAGGGATGTCGTGGCACCCAGGGGGTGCGCTCAGCGACCCCAGCCCGCGTGGGCGATCGCCTGGCGGATGAGGTCCTCGCGCCCGCCCTCGAACTCCTCCTGGACGTCCAGGGACAGTGCTTCATCCGGGGTCATCCAGGACAGCTGCAGCGCGTCCTGGCGCGGTTCGCACTCGCCGCGCACAGGGATGATGTAGCTCAGGGCCACGGCGTGCTGGCGGTCGTCGGTCAGCCCGGTCTCGGACGGGGACGGGAAGAACTCGGACACCGCGAACGGCACGGTGGTGGAGGGCATCTGCGGCATGGCCAGCGGGCCCAGGTCCTTCTCCAGGTGGCGCAGCAGCGCGGCGCGCACCGTCTCCCGGTACATCACGCGCCCGGAGACGAACGTGCGGACCATCCGGCCCTCGTCGTTGGCGGTCAGCAGCAACCCGATCTCGGACAGGCAGCCCAGGGGGTCCAGGCGCACGGGAATGGCCTGGACGTACACAATGGGCAGCGTGGCGCGGGCTCGGTTGAGGTCGTCCTCGCTGAGCCAACCAGGGTTCGGGTCCGGGGTGCGTACTGAGCTCATGCCTCGTTTCTACCCCCGGCACACCCCCGCGGGCCAGAGTCCCTCCGCGTGGCGGGCCCGGTTCAGCGGTCAGCCGAACGCGCGGCCGCCTCCAGCACGGTCCACGCCTGCACCTGGGTGCTCAGCTCCACGGGCGCGCCGGTGCGCTGCGCCTGGTTCGCGTGCTGGGACGGCTCCGGGGAGAACACCGCCACGGTCTCGCCGCCGCTCGTGCCAGGATTCGAGAAGTCCTCGTCCGGGTCGAACTCGCGGCGCCCGTCCCACAGGGCGTCCGCGGTGTCGCACACCAGCGCCTGCGCCGTGCGGCGTGCCTCGGCATCCAGCTCGGACGACGACGCCGCGCAGCCCAGGTAGCGCGCCAGGATCCCCGTGAACAGCCCGGCATCCCCGCCGCCCTGCCCCGTGAGTACGGGCGCGCCGTGCGGGCCGGGGACCGTGAACTGCTGCGCCGCCCCCTGCACGAGCTGGGAGGCGCGGGAGAGCCAGAGCTCGCGCTCGGCGGCGTCGTCCGTCACGCGGGCCAGTTCGAGCGCGGCACCCAGCACGGGGCCGCTGTTGTACGTGTAGACGTGCCGGTCCACCGCCGTGATCTCCGAGCCGGAGCCGGCGGCGACCATGCGGATGCCGTCCAGGAAGACTCCCCGCTCGGTGTCGAAGAGGGTGTCGAAGAGCCACGTGAGCAGCGCACGGGCCTGGTCCACCCGATGCATCCTCAGGAACGTGAGGGCCACCGGGGCCGTGGAGGCGGTGTTCTTGTAGTCGCGGGTCATGTTCCACCACGCCCCACCGCCCAGGTTCTCGTCGCACCCGGACTCGAGCCGCTTGGCCAGCGCGACGCCGTCGTCCTGCACCGTGCGCGTGGTGCGGCCAGTGGCCGCGACGTCCTCGTGGCGCAGCCTGCCCAGCGCGAGGGACAGCCACGCCATGTCGTCGAAGAACACGTTGTTGGTCACCCGGCCGCCGCTGTGCACCGCGATGCCCCGCAGCAGCTGGTGCGCGCGGGACCGGGAGCGGGCGGCGGCGTCGTGCTGGCCGGACGCGCGCTCGCGGGCGGCGGCGTCCACGAACGCCTCCAGCAGGTGCGCCTGCCACCAGTAGTGCCACGGGCCCCGGCGCGGGTGCGGGAACGCGACGGCGCCCAGGTACGTGCCCGGCACGCGGAACGCACGGGAGCCGAACAGCCGGTCCACGGAACGGGCGGCGGTGGCGGCGCGGTGGGCGGGGGACTCGGACATGGCGGGGCTCCTGCGGGACGTGGCGGGGTGTGGCAGAAGCCTAACGGGGCCGGGGTGCGGTGGGGCCCCAGAACCCGCTTGAGCGCGGCTCAGCCCCACGTGTGGATCTTCTCGATGGCCTGACGCTTCATACTGACCTGGAAATTGGGAAAGTGTTTCGTATAGCGGGATGTGTCAAAGACATTATCCCTACGTTGGTGCGGCAGCAGTTGATTGGTCTCGCGCATGGCGGGGGTTAGGCTTTAGGCGGTTTATTTTTACAGAGCGCTACGAACAGGGCTGCGTGCCCCTCCGGAGTGGGATGCACCCCGTCTGAGATCAGATCCGGCCGGTTTTCCAGGGCGGGCCATAGATCTAGGACATCACGGTTGGTGGCCTCGCCGAACTTCATAAGCTCGTCCCGGTAATTTCGTAGAGCGCCAGGTTCGAGATGAAGTCCGAATTCACGCGCCGCCCGTTGCTCATCCGTCCAGGTGGGCCCAAGGACCACAGGCCGCGCGCCTCGATCCTCGATGTGGGTGCACAAGACGCCCATGATTTCCACCAGGTCATCAGGGGAATGCCGACCGACATTGGCATCCGCGAGGTCATTGATGCCTGCATGCACCAAGACAGTGTCGGCGTGCCGTCGGTCGACTTCGTCAAGTGCCCGGCGAAAAGTATCCGCCAAAGTGGCACCGGGGATGGCGAGCTGGAACACCCGATGGTTTGCCTCGTCCGCGCCAATGTGACTTTGAGCCAATAGCGCCGCCCAGCCTCCGGCCAGGTCGGTCCGTCCATAGGCGATACTGTCCCCGGTCACGGCGATCCGCTCAGCTGCTTTGAGCGGGTTTGCGGCGACGTACGCCCAGGCGGCGTCTCCATCCCGCAAGCGCACCCGTCTTCTTACATAGGCATCCACCTCGTAGGCATCTGCTTGGGCGAGCTGCTCGGCAGACAGTTTAAGGACGCCACCGCCCACTGCTGCGTCCGCGCGGCGCCGCAATCCCTTGTGAACGGCGGACCCGCTCACCTCGATCACATGCGGGTCGGTGATCACCACGTCGACGACGTCGTGCCCGGCAAGCGTGGCCCGGCGGGAGGGGACGGATGCGCCGAATACGGCCTGTTGTACGGGGTCATCCAAGAGCGTGCCGAACGAGAAAAGCAGATCAGGAGCATCGCGAGCTGTCATAGGCGAAGCATAGATAAGGCGAGGCAATGACGGCGCTTTCTCGTCTCCCTTCGCAGGGGCGTGTAGAGGAGAGGCGCGCCCTTATCAGCCCAGCGCCTCCCGCAGCGCCGGCTCCCGCACCTGGTCCCCGAGCCACGGGCTGAAGGCATAGGGGGCTGACTCGACCGCGGCGATCATGTCCTGCGGTGCGGTCCAGGCGTACTCGGCCACCTCCGACTCCGCGGGCCGCGGGTCGGTGTCCGTGACGGCCACGAACACGGGGCAGAACTCGTTCTCCACCACGCCGGTGGCGTCCGTGGCGCGGTACTGGAACTCGGGGACCACCACGGTGAGGTTGCGGATCTCCAGGCCCAGTTCCTGGCGGGCGCGGCGGGCGATCGCGTCCTCGAAGGACTCGTCCGGCCCCGGGTGGCCGCAGAAGCTGTTGGACCACACACCGGGCCACGTGCGCTTGCTCAGCGCCCGGCGGGTCACGAGCACCCGGCCGTCCGGGTCCAGCACGTGGCACGAGAACGCCAGATGCAACGGAGTGGCTTCGGTGTGGACCTCGGACTTCAGGGCGGTCCCGGCCGGCTGGTGCTGCTCGTCCAGGAGCACAACGCGCTCCGGGGTGCTGTTCTCGCTCACGGTCCCGCCTCACGGTGGTGTGTTAGGTTCCTCGCCATGGTATCGGCCGGGTCGGACACACAGTGAGACGCCGGGTCACCCCACCCCTGCCCACCGTTCGCGGCGTGGGGCCCACCCGGGTGCGCATGCCCGGCCCGGGCGCCCCGGACCCCGTGCTCGACTCTCTCCCCGGTCTGCCCGCCACCGCGGTGGACTACGTCCGGGCCCGCTTTCCCGACGACGCCGCGTGGTTCGCCGAGCAGGTGGCGGCCGGCCGCGTGGTCGGGGACGGCGGCGTCCTCGTGACCCCGGCGACCCCCTATGAACCGGGGGTGTCAGTGTGGTTCCACCGCCCCGTGCCGGACGAGGACGCCCCGCCCGTCACGCTGGACGTGCTCCACGAGGACGAGTGGATCGTGGCCGTGGACAAGCCCCACGGGCTGTGCAGCACACCCAAGGGGGAGAACGTCCGGCGCTCGGTGGTGGTGGCCGCACGCTGCCAGTTCGGCAACGACGAGATCTCCGCGCTGCACCGCCTGGACCGCTCCACCGGCGGAGTGCTGCTGCTGTGCAAGCGCGCAGAGGACCGCGGCGCGTTCCACCGCATGTTCCAGGAGCGCACGGTGCGCAAGACGTACTGGGCCGTGGCGGGCGTGAACGAGCGCGTAGGGGAGGAGCCCGTGCGCGTGGAGTCCAGGATCCGCAAGATCCAGGGTGTGGTGCAGGCGTTCGAGGAACCGGGGGAGGTCAATGCGGTCACGGACATCCGCCGCGTGGAGACCTTCCAGGACGTGGACGGGGAATGGGGGCTGTACGAGATCGCCCCGCTGACCGGGCGCACCCACCAGATCCGGGTGCACATGACGTCGCTCGGGCTGCCGCTGCGCGGGGACAGGCTCTACCCGCAGCCGCGCGAGGAATTCGACGTGGAGGACCCGGACAACCCCCTGCAGCTGATTGCCCGCTCCATCGAGTTCGTGCACCCCCGCACGGGACGGAACGTGCGGATCGATTCGCGCCTGACGCCGAGCAGCCACGCGGCCGCCACCGGGGCCGTCACGTAACGATTGCGTAACATGTGATGGGCCGCACTCCAAGATGCCCTGCCGGGGTACCGTTGCCCGCGGGTCTTCCCCCCCGTTTCCGGGCCCACGACGCACACGCCGCCATCGGACGTGCGCCGCACCTGTCGGCGCCTGCCGACGCGAGCTGTCCCCGCAGCGTGTACCGCCCCGCCGCATCCCGCGACGGGACCCCTGCGCGCCCGAAGACGAAACGACGCCACATGCCTCCTCGCCACCTCGCTGTCCGCACCGGGCAGAGCTCCTTCCGCCGCGCCGTCACGGCGCTCACGGCAACCACCGCGGCGGCCGCCGTGGTCCTCGCCGGCGGCCTGTTCACCGCGCCAGCGGCCAACGCCTCCTCCTCGGACATCGTCTCCGTGTCCTCCGGCACCCGGAACGCGGACGCCCAGAAGATGCTCGGGCAGATCAACAGCCACCGGGCCTCCCGCGGTCTCAAGCCCGTGAAGTACTCCCCGTCCCTGTCCGGGATCGCCCAGGGCCAGTCCAACCGGCTGGTGAACCAGGAAGTCATCAGCCACACCAACACGTTCCTCACCGACTCCCGGGCCGCCGGCTACGACGCCGCGGGGGAGATCCACGCCCTGTCCTGGCAGAACAACGTCACGGAGCTCACCAACTGGTGGAAGGGCTCGCCCGCGCACAACAAGGTGCTCACGGATCCTCGCATGGAAGTGGTGGGCATCGGACTCACCTACGTGGACGGCAGCCTGGGCCGCACGGGTCAGGGCTGGCGGCTGGTCGGCACCGTGACCTCGTACGGCTACCCCGCCGGCCGGGCACCCGCTGATGCCCGCACCAGTGTGACGGGCGGCCCGGTGGCGCCGCAGTCCAAGCCGCCCACGGGCGCGGCCGCCGCGAACTACTCCGTCACGGGTGGCATCCGTGCCCGGTACAACGCGCTGGGCGGTGCCGCCGTGATCGGCACCCCGGTGACGCCCGAGCGCGGCGGACTTCCCGGCGGGGGCGTGTACCAGAACTTCCGCGCCCCCAACGGCGCACAGTGGAAGATCCTCTGGTCCCCCCGCAGCGGCGCGCACGCCGTGAAGGAGACGGGCGCGATCGGCAAGGCCTGGAAGGCCCGCGGCTACGAGCGCGGACTGGGCTATCCCGTCACGGACGAGTACCGCTCCGGCTCCGAGGTGCGCCAGCGCTTCTCCAACGGCTACACGGTGCACTGGTCCCGCACCACCAACCGCACCTGGATCACGCACTGACCCGTCCCTCCACGACGATGCCGCCCCGCGGACTCCCTGCCTCGGCGCGGGTCCGCGGGGCGGTGGCGTGTCAGGCCGCGGCCTGGCAACGGGGGCACCACGCGATGGTGCGCAGGTGCTGCACCGCGGTGCGTGAGGGGGCGGGGTCCACGGTGAGCAGGGCGTCGTCGATCTCCCCGCGCTTGAGCTGCGTCCCGCAGCGGCGGCACGGCTGACCGTCCTTGCCGTACGCCCAAAACAGCGGGCGGCCCTGCGGCGCCTGGCCCACGGTGGAGCGCATGGAGCGGTCCTTGTTCAGGTGCAGCAGCTTGTGGGCGAGCGTGACGATCTCCCGCAGCTTGCCCTCCGGCAGGGAGTCCACGCGGGCCCACGGGTTGGTGCGCGTCATGAACAGGGTCTCCACGCGGTACACGTTGCCGATGCCCGCGAGGTTGCGCTGGTCCATCAGGGCGGTGCCGATCGCGCGGTCCGGCTGGGCGCTCAGCCGCTCCAGCGCCTTCTCCAGGTCCCAGTCCGGGCCGAGGATGTCCGGGCCCAGGTAGCCCACGAGCTCCTGATCCTCCAGCCGGGTGGGCACCAGGCGCACGTCCTTGACGTCGAAGCCCACGGCCTCCACTTCTTTGGTGCGCAGGATGGCTCGGATGGTGTGCGAGCCCTGCCCGGTGGACACGTCCGCACTGAGCCGGGTGCGCGCCTCGGCCGCCGAGCGCACGCTGCCACCCCTCCGAACTTGGCCGCGCGGGCGGTAGGGGCTTGCGCCGGGTCGGCTCCTGCGCCCGGCGGGGCGCGCGGCGTCGTCCTGCTGCCGGTCGAAGACCCGCCAGGTGCCGTCCATCATGAGGTGCGAGTGCAGGGTGAGGGGTTCGGCGCCGGACTTCATCTGCTTCGCGTCCGGGGCCGCGGAGAGCCGGATGAGGATGTGCTTCCCACGCGGCACCACCGCCACCACGGTGCGCCCGGACACGTCCGAGGTGGCGAGAGCGGGCACCCGGAAGTCCGAGCTCTCGATCACGGCGCCCTCCAGCGCCTCGCGCAGCATCTTGCACTGGCGGTAGACGGAATCACCTTCGGGCACGGGGTCTCCTCGGTTCGCGGTGGGGTGTTCAGCGTATGCCGTGACTCCTCACGAGTGGCCGAATGGCCATTGTGGACGGTCTCGAACCGTGATGTCGTGGATAGCTCGTTCCGACGTGAGGAGAACCGAATGTCTGCTGAGAAAAGCACTGCACTGGGGCAGGAGAAGACCCGCGCGCTGGCCGTGGGCCTGGGACTTGTGGCGCTCGCGGGTCTCGTGGTCGCATACTTCGCGGACACGGACAGCACGTTCTACCTGCGGGTGATCGGTTTCCTGGTGTTTGCAGTGGCGGGTCTTGGCTCAAGCATGATGTTCATCCGCAGTCGCAAAGCACCCGCCGTCGGCCACGAGAACGGTGCATGAGGACCGCCGAAACCGCGCGAAATCCCGAGAACTGGACCCCGCCTCCCCTGTGGGCGCCACTGTCCGGGCACCTGATGATGGGTGCCCTCAAGGTGCCGGTGATCGTCCTCCTGCTCTGGTTGGCGACTCTTCCGGGGTGGCTGCGAGCGGTACCCGTGGAGAATCTCATCGTCGTGGCCATCGCGGCCGTGCTCATCGGGGAAGTCCTGACCACCCTGGCGGAGCGGCCTTTCGTGGTGAGGCGGCGGCTCTCCGCCCCGGGAGGGTGGGACTATGCACTGCTGCCCGTGCTGATCCATGCCCTCGTGGGATTGGGTCTCGGCGCCCTCCTCCTGGGCGGTCTGAGGGGCGGTGTGGCGCTGGGCGCCGCGTATGCCGTGGCAACCGCGGGTGAGGTGATCCTGTCGAAGTCCTGGCAGCCGGGTGACACCCAGGCCGAGTTCGATGAGAAATGGCGTCGGTTCAAGCAGATGACGCACGAGACGTTCGACGACGACGTGCAAGACCTCAAACGGCAGGCCGGTCAGAAGGTCCGGGACAGCTACTACAAGCGCAAGGGAAATGAGTGAGGCGAGAGCGGGTGGCACTAAGCGCATAGGTGGGCGTTCTCGACGCGTTCTGCACCGACAGTGCCAGCGGTGCCAGCAGTGCGGCATCGCGGTGATGCGGTCGACATCGGTGCGTCCGCCGGTCGCGGGAGTCAGTGGTCAGTGAACTGCGCGGGACGTCCGCCAGGCGAATTTGACCGGGACGATGGCCTGAGCTGCGCAACTCATCCGCGGCTATGAGGTGTGCGTGGGCGCTTTCGACAGATGACGAAAGGCCATGCTCGACAGTGCCAGCGAGACTACGGCGAGTATCTGCCAACCCAGGAGAGCCCACCATGTGCCAAAAGCTGCGCCCATGGCGCCACCTGCGAGGGTGCCAAAGGGCACAGCACCGCGCGTGAGCATGCGTCGAAGGGCGGTTACGCGTCCAAGAGTCCCCTCCGGGCAGGCGCGTGCGAAGACCGTTGCTTGGGTGATGTTGTTGAGCACCACCATGAACCCCCACAGGGCGGACCCCGCGAGCAGGTAGACCCCCGCGTGGCTGCGGTCTACATATGCCATCAGGTGGAGCCCCACGGCCGCCGCGCATCCGAATGAGCCAGTGAGGATGCATCCGCGGTCACCGAGAACCGAAATGCAACGGCTGGCAATAGCGGCAATCACCAGTGCACCGGCTGAACCCGCAGTGAGCTGGAAGCCGAGGAACTCCGGCCCCATGCGGAGATCGGTGAGGATCCAGACGGCCTCCACAGGTACGAAGAGTGACATACCCAGGTTGCTGGCCGTGCCGCTCAGGGCGAGTAGCCATAGTGCGGGAGCGCTGCGGAGGACGCTCCATCCTTCGACGGCATCCCTCCAGAAACGGGCCCACCGGGAGAGGGCGGCTTCAGCATTGGCTATCCCGGATTTTGCGCTTTCGCGCTGCGCTGGAGAGATCATTCGGACCTTGAGGGCCACCAGCCCGGCTGCCAGGAGAAATGCTGCAGAGAGGGCGAGAACGGGTCCCGATCCCAGTTTCGCCACCGCGAGACCGGCGGCTGCGGGCACGATCAGCCCCAGAGCCGCATCGGCGGATTCGAGTCGTGCCGCCAAGCGGGGCACATGGGCAGGGGGCGCGACGCGGGGAACGAGTGTCGTCTGTGTGGTCTCAGCCAGCACGGTGAGTACCCCCAGGAGGCACATGACCGCTGCGAGGTGGAAAAACGTGAGAGCGTTTACCGCCCAGGCGAGCACGAGCGTGCTGAGCAGGGCCGCCTTTGCGATGCCGGTCGCCGACAGGAGAACAGGGCTGAGGCGGCGGTCCACCATGATGCCGATCGGGACGCCGAAGACGAGGAATCCGAGCCCGGACAACGTCATTAGCACGCCCATCTGGTCGGCGCCCGCACCCAGGACCAGAACGGCCAGCACGTCTACGGCGACATCCGTGGCCGAGCGTCCCCCGGCATCGAGCCCGTTCGAGAGCACCAGCCATCGAGCGCGACCCAGACCCTCCGCGGAGAAGCCACCGCCTTCCGCTGGAGAGAGTCGCGCGATGTTCAACGGCATGGACGAAGTGTGTCAGACAAGAGAGCGCTGGCCCTCGTGAGTCAGCTCGATGTCTGTGAGGTTCTGCTGGATGCATCCCTGGATGAAGTCCGGGACTAATGGGCGTGAGCAGCCAACACCTGAGGCGGATCAGTGCCAGCGGCGCAGCATCGCTTTGGTCTGGGCAAGATCGGACCGCCCGCTGGCGACGGCGACGACGAGTTCGTAGGCGGCGTCGTCGGGGGCCTCCATCCAGGCTCCGTTGAGGTCCAAGAACACCACCGTGGCCAGCCAGCCGAGGCGCTTGTTCCCATCAACCAGCGGGTGGTTGCGAACGAGTGACTCCAGCAGTGCAGCAGCTTTCTCATCCAGTGAGGGATATGCCTCATGGCCCCACAGCGCGGTGGCAGGGCGGTGCGCGGCGGCATCCAGCAGTCCTAGGTCGCGCAGCGGACCGACACCGAGGTCCTCGATCAGCGCCAGCAGATCCTCGGTGGTCAGGTATTCGGTCATCGGCCGAGGCGGTCCAGCACATCGGCATAGCGAGCGCGCGCCCGTCCTGAGGAATCGGTGACTCGACGCTCATGACCACGACGTGCGGCCACCTCGTGGATGGCGCGGACCGTGGCCTCCTGCCTGCTGATGCCTTCTGCCTCGGCGAGTTCCGCGAGCGCCCGCTCGTCATCCTCTGTCAGTCTCAATGTCATTGCCATACCCGAAATGGTATCAAAGTGGTACTACGTGGAGTTTTCGGAAGTAGCGCCCCGCCAAGGCGTCGTCACCTGCCCCCACCAACCGGCGCCCGCATCCGCACGCCCTTCGGCGTCTGGTAGAAGCCGCCCGCGAGCAGTCCGTCCCGCACGGCGGTGACCAGCTCCTCCGAGGACAGCACCGAGTCCCCGTTGACCTTCTCCACCACCAGGGAGTCCACGGCCTTGCGCTGCACCAGGCCGGCCACGGCCTCCGCCGCGAGGTGCAGCAGTGCGGGGTCCGAGACGAAGGCCAGTGCCGTCTTCCCACCGCGTTCCAGGTACAGGGTCAGCGCGCCGTCCACGAGCACCACCACGGCACCGGCCTTGCGCCCCGGCCGGTGCTTCGTGCTGGACTCCAGCACCACCGCCTCCGGCCAGTCCAGTGCCGCGCCGTACGGGTTCGCGGGGTCCGTGGCCGCCAGGGCGAGGACCTGGGGCTCGGCCTTGCGGGCGGCGTCGTCGTCCGTGAAGCTGCGCAGCACGTCAACCGTTGCCGGTTGCGTGAACTGGGCGGCCCCGAGACCCTCGATGAAGTAGCCCCGCCGTGCCCGCCCCGCGTCCTCCAGGGCGCGCAGCACCTTGTAGACGGTCGAGAAACCGCCCGGCACGTCCTCCACCGCCACGGGCCCGCGCGTGAGGATGCCGTAGCGGTCCAGCAGCAGCTCCGCCTGGGCCTGCGCGCGCACGGTGGGGTTCAGAGGCTCGGGGCGCAGCACGGACCACCGCCCGGCCGTCGTGCGCTCCTCGCCGCCCCCGGAGGCGCGCACCACGCGCGTGCCGGACGGGGCGGCGTCGCCGGAGGAACCCGCGGGGTCGAAACCGGCCGGCCCGCGGCCCACCGCGCGCAGCCGGGCCGCACCCCGGCGCCCTGCGGAGCGGGAACGCCCCGGCCGCTTGGGCGTCTTGTGCGCGGAGTGCCCGCCGGAGATCAGCGCGCGCACCGGCGCATACGTGTCATTGGTGATGAGCCCCGCCCACAGCAGGTTCCACAGCGCGGTGCGCAGCTGGGCCATGTCCACGCTCACGCCCGCCTCGGCGAGGGGCTGGACCAGCTGCCACGCGAAGTACGCCCCGCCGCCCTGCAGCACCGTGAGCAGCTCCCGTTCGAGCGCGGAGTCCAGGGCGTCCGCGGCGGCGTCCAGCTGCGCGACCGGCGGCAGCGAGAGCTCCGCGGACTCGGCCAGGTGGAAGGCCACCCAGCCGTCCTCGCCGCCCAGGGACCCGGCGCCGGAGAAGATGACCTCGCCCGTGGCCATGAGCTCGTCCAGCATGGCGGGCCGGTAGTCCACCACGCGCTGCGCGAGCACGAGCGGCTCCCACGCGGACGCCGGAATCGGCACCCCGGCCAGCTGGTCGATCACGGTCAGCACCCCGTCCAGCCCCCGCAGCTGGTGCCCCTTCACAGCGTGCTGCCACGCGGGCAGGAACGTGGCGTACGCCTGCGGGTCCACCGGCTCCACGTCCGCGCGCAGGGCCGCCAGCGAACGACGCCGCAGGGTCCGCAGCACCTCAATGTCGCACCACTCCGAGTCCGACGCCGCCGGGTCACCGCTCGGACGGAACGCCCCCTCGCTCACGCGGCGCTGCTTGCCCAGGGACCGCAGCGCGGACTCCACCACGGCCGGGCCCAGGCTCAGGGCCTGCGCGGCCTCCGCCACGCTGAACGGCCCGTGCGTTCGGGCGTACCGGGAGACGAGGTCCCCCACGGGATCCGCCACCGGTTCCAGGAACGCGAGCGGCACCCCCATGGGCAGGGGCTGCCCGAGGGCGTCCCGCATCCGTGCGGCGTCCTCTACCGCGCAGTAGACCTCGCGCCCGCCCACGCGCAGCACGATCGCGCGGTTGGTGTCCACGAGGGTGTCCAGCAGCTCGCGCGCGGCATCGGGGGAGATCGCCCGGTACGCGGGGTCCTCGGCCCGCTCCGTCTCCTCGTCGTCAGGACCGCCCGACGCCGCCGCGTCACCCGGGCCGCCCTCGTCCCCGATCAGGGCGGACACGGGGGTGCTCGCCGCCTCCGGTACCGCGGACGACGCGGCGCCCGAAGCCTCAGCGTCGGCGGCCGGGGCGTCTGGCTCCGCGGCACCCACCCCGGGGCCGTTGCCCGCGGCGGATTCGGACTCTGCGGCCGGCGACCCCACCGGAACGGAACCGTCCCCCCGCAGGCGCAGGGCGGCGTCGTCGGCGGTCATGGGCCCGAGCAGGCGCAGCAGGTCCGCCGCGCCCTCCACCCCGCGCAGGCGGCGGTCCGGGGCGAGGCGCTGCAGCTGCAGGACGGTGGTCTCGATGACCTCGGGGTCCAGCAGTTCGCGCAGCTCGGCGCGGCCCAGCAGCTCGTTGAGCAGGGCGGGGTCCAGGGACAGTGCTGCGGCCTTGCGCTCGGCCAGGGGCGAGTCGCCCTCGTAGAGGAACTGCGCCACGTACCCGAACAGCAGGGTGCGCGCGAAGGGCGAGGGGGAGTCCGTGGTGGTCTCCACCACCCGCAGCTTGCGCCCGGCCAGGTCCCGCTGCAGCTGGAGCAGGGCGGGGACGTCGTACACGTCCTGGAGGCACTCGCGCACCGTCTCCAGAATGATGGGGAACTGCGGGTACTTCCGGGCCACGTCCAGCAGCTGGGCCGAGCGCTGGCGCTGCTGCCACAGGGGCGTGCGCTTGCCGGGATCGGCGCGCGGCAGGAGCAGGGCACGCGCGGCGTTCTCCCGGAACCGGGACGCGAACAGCGCGGAACCGCCCACCTCCTCGGTGACGATCTGCTCGAGCTCCTCCGGCTCGAAGAGGAACAGCTCCGCCCCGGGAGGCTCCTCGTCCGTGGCGGGCACACGCAGCACGATGCCGTCGTCCGCGGCCTGGGCGGATGCGTCCAGACCCCAGCGCTCGTCCAGCCGGGCCCGGACGGCCAGCGCCCACGGGCCGTGCACGGGCGTGCCGAACGGGCTGTGCAGCACCACGCGCCAGTCCCCGAGCTCGTCCCGGAACCGCTCCACCATGAGCGTGCGGTCGTCCGGCACGTGCTCCGTGGCCTCGCGCTGCTCCGCGAGGTACGCCAGCAGGTTGTCCTGCGCCCACTCGTCCAGCCCGGACACCGCCAGGCGCTCGCGGGCCTCAGCGTTCGCGGCACCGGCCAGTTCCCGGGTGAATCGCCCGACGGCGCGCCCCAGCTCCACGGGCCGCCCCAGCCCGTCCCCGTGCCAGAACGGCAGCTTGCCCGGAACACCCGGCGCCGGGGCCACGACCACCCGGTTGTGGGTGATCTCCTCGATCCGCCAGCTGGAGGCGCCCAGCGCGATGATGTCCCCCACGCGGGACTCGTAGACCATCTCCTCGTCCAGCTCGCCCACGCGCTTGGGGGACTTGGAGTCCTGCTCGCCCACCAGGAACACGGGGAACAGACCGCGGTCCGGGATGGTGCCGCCGCTCGTGGTCGCCAGGCGCAGCGCACCGGGGCGGGCCTGCAGCGTTCCCGTCTCGCGGTCCCACACCAGGCGCGGGCGCAGCTGCGCGAACTCGTCCGAGGGGTACCGCCCGGCAAGCAGGTCCAGCACGGCGTCGTACGCGGAGCGCGGCAGGGAGCGGAACGGGGCGCTGCGGCGCACGGTGTCGTACCAGGCCTCCACGTCCACGTCCTCCGCGGCCACCGCGGAGACCGTCTGCTGGGCCAGGATGTCCAGGGGATTGGCGGGCACCGAGAGCGGCTCCAGGTTCCCGGCGAGCATCTGCTCCGCGATCACCGCGGCGTCCCGCACGTCCCCGCGGTGCTTGGGGTAGATCCGCCCGATCGACACCTCACCCACCTGGTGCCCGGCACGCCCCACGCGCTGCAGGCCGGAGGCCGCCGAGGGCGGGGACTCGATCTGGACCACCAGGTCCACGTGGCCCATGTCGATGCCCAGCTCCAGGGACGAGGTGGCCACCACGCACCGCAGCCGCCCGGTCTTGAGGTCCTCCTCGATCAGGCTGCGCTGGTCCTTGGACACCGAGCCGTGGTGGGCGCGCGCGAGCACCGGGGAAGCCCCCTCGTGCCGGTTGCTCTGCCGGGGGATCGCGGCGGGCTCCCGGTCGCCTGTCGCAGGGCGGGCGACGCCGCCCGGGCCGTCGGGCGCGCCAGTCCCGTCCCCGGGGGCGCCGAACGGCGCTGCGTGGCCGGGGGCTCGCCCGTGACGGCCGGGACCGTCCGAGGGTGCACCGGGGGTGCCCGGCGTGTCGTCCCCCTCGACCGCGAAACCGTTGGGACCTTCGGGCCCGGCGCCCTCCTCCCCGGCCGCGCGCCGCGCGCTCTCCGCGAAGAGGTGGTTCAGCGCGTCCCCCACGGCCACGGGGTCCCCGGAGCGCTCGCCGACCGGGGACTGCTCCGCGGCGTTCTCCATGCGGAACTCGTGGATCTCGTTGAGCCGCGCGGTGAGCTTCTCCGCGAGCCCGCGGGAGTTCGCGAACACGATCGTGGAGCGGTGGGCCTCCACGAGGTCCACGATCCGCTCCTCCACGTGCGGCCAGATGGACGCCGTGGCCTGCCCGGACCCGCCCAGGTCCCCGTCCAGGGTCGGGGAGCCGTCCGATGACGGCGACGTCGCCGCCCCGCCCAGCACGGTCATGTCCGGGATGGGCACGGAGACCGTGAGGTCCCAGTCCTTCTCGGACGGCGGGCGCACCACGTCCACGGGCTGCGAGCCGCCCAGGAAACCGGCCACGGTGTCCACGGGTTCCACGGTGGCGGAGAGCCCGATCCGCTGGGCCGGCTCCTCCAGCAGGTCGTCCAGGCGTTCGAGGCTCACCGCGAGGTGCGCGCCGCGCTTGGTCCCGGCCACCGCGTGCACCTCGTCGATGATCACGGTGTTCACGTGGCGCAGGGTCTCCCGTGCCTTGGACGTGAGCATGAGGTACAGGGACTCGGGGGTGGTGATGAGGATGTCCGGCGGGTGGGCCAGCAGGGAGCGGCGGATCGCCTGGGGGGTGTCCCCCGAGCGGACCCCCACGGAGATCCCCGGGGGCTCACCCCCGGCGGCCCTGACCGCCTGGGTGATCCCGATCAGCGGGGCCCGCAGGTTGCGCTCCACGTCCACGCCCAGGGCCTTGAGCGGGGAGATGTAGAGCACCGAGGTGCGGTCCTCGGCAGGGGCGGCCGCGGCGTCGTCGTCCCCGGAGGAGCCCGGGGCGGCGGTGCCGCCCCGTGAGCTCCCGTCAGGGGAACCCGCGGGGGACTTGACCGCGAGCAGCCGGTCGATGGACCACAGGAACGCCGCGAGGGTCTTGCCGGAACCGGTGGGGGCCACCACGAGAGCGTGGTGGCCCGCCGAGATGGCCTCCCACGCGCCGCGCTGGGCCGCCGTGGGCCCGTGGAAGGCGGCGTCGAACCACTGCGCGGTCGCGGGGGAGAAGAGGTTCAGGACCGAGTCAGGATCCAAAGCCCTTGACCTGGAGCTGGGAGACCTTGGGGTTGCCACAGGCCTGACCCGGGTAGGAGACCACGAGCGACTCGTGGCTGCCCGGCGGGTAGATGCGCAGGCCCGTGACGTCGTGCGGGTTGCACACCTGCCCGATCACGCCGGGATTGGTGATGCTCACGCTGGTGCTCGTGGACGCTCCCGGCTGCAGGGTGACCGGCGCCGTGGGGGCCTCCGTGCGGGAGGCGGGGGCGCCCACGATGGCTCCGCCCGCGTCCACGAAGGAGACCCCCGGGTAGCCGTTGAGGGTGCAGGGCGCGGAGCCCTTGTTGGTCAGGGTGAGGGTCGTGATGGTGTGCCCGGCCGCACCGTTGGAGGGGGCTGCGGTGCCGCTGAGGTTCGACGCGTTGCACACGGCACCCGCGGCCTGCTGGTCCGCCTTCTCCTTGTCGAAGGGGCTCGCGGTGGGCATGCCCACCTCCGGAGCCGACGCCATGCGGGTCTCCGTGGGCTGGGGCTTGGAGGCGTCCTCGGCCTGGGTGGTCTCGGTCGAGGCGGTGGGCGGCGCCGGCGTGGCCGATGCGGAACCGTTCGTCGCGCTCGGGGACGTGGTCGGGCTCGGGGACGCGGACGGGCTCGCCGACGTGCTCGAGCTCGCGGAGCTCGCGTCGCCGGAGGACGGTTCATCGCCGGAGGAACCGCACGCGGACAGCGCCAGCAGGGCGGTCAGGGCAGTGGCGGCGAGCAGCGGACGGGAGTGCCTGTGGGTGCCCCGGGGGTCGGGCGATGAGGTCGTCATGGTGACAGTGTCCTACGTTTCGTCGGCAATGCGGCACACATCACCTCTGCGAGGTGCACCGCGTCGGCCTGCGTGCCCTGGGCGATCTGCGTGCGGCACGAGAAACCGTCCGCCAGCACGATCGCCCCGGGTTCCGCGGCCCGGATCGCGGGGAAGAGGTTGCGCTCGCCGAGTGTCCGCGAGATCTCGTAGTGCCCCGGCTCGAAGCCCCAGTTCCCGGCCAGCCCGCAGCACCCGCCGCCCACCACGGAGGTGTCCACGCCCAGCTTCTCCAGCACGGTGAGCTCTGGGGAGTAGTCCCCCATGGCCTTCTCGTGGCAGTGCACCTGGCACACCGCGCTGCTCGGACCCTGCCGGGTCTCCAGCGGCTCGAACGGCCAGTCCCCGCCGGCCTCCAGGTGGGCCGCCGCGAACTCGCCCAGGGTCCGGGTGAGGCCCTTCACCACGTGGGCCCGGGGGTCATCGGGCAGCAGCTCGGTGATCTCGTGCTGGAGCATCACCGTGCAGGACGGCTCCAGCCCGATCACCGGGTACCCGGCCTCCAGCAGCGGTGCCATCACGTCCAGGGTCTGGCGCAGCACCTTCCGGGTCATGTCCAGCTGACCCGTGGAGTGCCACGTGAGCCCGCAGCACACGTCCCCCATGGGCATCAGCACGCGGTAGCCCATGGCCTCCAGGACCTCCACGGCGGCCTTGCCGGGTCCGTCCGCTGAGTAGGTGGTGAACGTGTCCGGCCACAGCACCACGGACGGGCGCCCGGCGGGATCGGCCCCCGCCATCCCAGTCGCTTGGGCACTGCGGACCGACGACGCCGCACGGCCGCCTCCGCGCGGAGCCGCACCGGCGGCGTCGTTCCCGGCAACGTGGCCCGCGTGCTGGGAGCGCGCGCGGAACCACGCGGTGAACGGGGTGTCGTTGAAGCGGATCATGTCGCGGCGCGGTTCGATGCCGCCGAGCTTCTTGGTGAGTGCCTCTACGGCCGGGATGCGTTCCAGGACGTTGACCGCGCGCAGGGAGCCGGGCACGCGGGCCGCGATCCGCATGAGCCACGGCATCCACCCCATGGTGAGGTGCGCCATGGGCCGGCGGTCCCGGCCGATGAACGAGCGGAGGCCCTGCCGGAAGTGGTGGTGCAGGAACTCGGCCTTGTAGGTGGCCATGTCCACGTTCACGGGGCACTCGGTGGCGCACGCCTTGCAGGACAGGCACAGGTCCAGGGCCTCGTAGGTCTCCTTGGACTTCCAGCCGTCCGTGAGGTGCTCGCCGCGCAGCATCTCCGCGAGTGAGCGCATGCGGCCTCGCGTGGAGTGCACCTCGTCCCCGGTGGCGTGGAAGGAGGGGCACATGGCCCCGGAGTCCGAGCGGCACGCTCCCACCCCCACGCAGCGGTTCACGGCCTGGCCGAACGAGCCGTTGTCGTGGGAGAAGGCGTGCACCGGGGTGAGCTCGAACGTGCGCGCACCCGGTCCGGGGCGGATGCCACGGTCCAGCGGCTCCGGATCCACCAGCACGCCCGGGTTGAACACGCCCTCGGGGTCGAAGATCCGCTTGAAGCGCGCGAACGCGGCCAGCGCCTCCGGTGTGTAGATGGTGCTCAGCATCTCGGAACGGGCGCGGCCGTCCCCGTGCTCGCCGGATACCGAGCCCCCGTAGCGGTGCACCAGCTCGGCGGCCCGCTCGATGAACTCCCGGTACTGCGCCACCCCGTGCTCGGAGTTGAAGTCGAAGGAGATGCGGATGTGCACGCAGCCTTCGCCGAAGTGGCCGAACGGGATGCCGCGCAGATCCATCTCCTCCAGCAGGGCGTAGAGGTCCCGCAGGTACTCGCCCAGCCGGGCCGGAGGCACCGCGGAGTCCTCCCACCCGGGCCACGCCTCGCCGCCGTCCGGCAGGCGGGTCACGATGCCCGCTCCGGCCTCACGGATGTGCCACAGGGCCCGGGCCTGCGCAGGGTCGCCGACCACCACCGAGTCCACCACTGTCTCCTCGACCAGCGCGGGGAGTCTCCGGGCGGCGTCGTACGCCTGCTCGGGGGTGTCCCCGGCGACCTCGCAGTACAGCCAGCCGCCCCCGCGCGGGAGCTCGGAACCGGCCTGCTCCTGGCCGGGGCGGGTGCGCAGGGCGGCCAGCAGGTCCGAGCCCATGCCCTCGATGGTGGTGACGCCGGAGACCCGGAGCGCGGGTGCGGCGCTCGCGGCGTCGATCGCGTCCTGGAACCCGAGGACCGCCAGCGCGGTGTGCGCGGGCTTGGCCACGAGCTTGACCGTGAGCTCCGTGATGATCCCGCACGTGCCCTCGGTGCCCGCGAAGGCCTTGGCGGTGTCGAAGCCGTTCTCGCCCAGCAGGTAGTGCAGCCCGTAGCCGGAGACCTGGCGCGGGAACTGGCCCAGCTCGGTGCGCAGCATGGCCAGGTGGTCGTTGCGCAGCCGCTCCAGCTGCGAGGTCAGGGCGGGCTCGGAGGTGCCGCCCGCGTCCAGGGTGACCAGGCGGCCGTCGGCCAGCATGACCGTGACCGAGACCAGGTTCTCCGCACTCGTGCCCCACGCAACCGAGTGGGAGCCGCACGCGTTGTTGGCCACCATGCCGCCCACCGTGCAGCGCGAGTGGGTGGAGGGGTCCGGGCCGTAGGTGAGGCCGAACTCGGAGGCGGCCTCCCGCAGCTGGTCGCAGATGACCCCGGGCTCGATCCGCGCCGTGCAGGCCTGCGGGTCGATCTCCAGGATGCGGCGGAAGTGGCGGGAGGTGTCGATCACCAGGCCCTCGCCGATCGCGTTGCCCGCCACGGACGTGCCGCCGCCGCGGGGGACCACGGACCAGCCGTTCTCCCGCGCGGTGGCGAGCAGCTCGCGGATCTCCGCGACCGAGCTCGGCTCGGCCACCGCGGCGGGGAGCCTGCGGTAGATCGAGGCGTCCGAGACGTACGCCGCGCGCGTGGTCAGATCGTCCCGCAGGACCGTCATGCTGCTCTCTCTTCCTCCGCGCGTGGCCGTGCTCGTCTCAGCGGTGGGCGCTCACCACTCCGGGGCGATCTCGATCTCCGCGCCGTCCAGGTCCTCGGACCACTCCACCTGGCAGGTCAGGCGGGAGTTGTCGTGACGGGTGTCGTCCAGCATCTCCAGGAGGTCTTCCTCCTCCTCGTTGGTGCCGCCCGTCTTCACGAACGTCTCCTGGTCAAGGTACGAGTGGCACGTGGAGCACGAGGCGTTGCCGCCGCACGTGGCCAGGATGGGGAACTTGTTGCGGGTGAGGCACTCCATGAGGGACTCGAAGTCCTTCCACTCCACACCCTCGGTGCGCACACCGTCGCGGTCGGTCACGTTGATCTGGATGCTGCTCACTCGCCTGGACCTCCTGGGGCACTCGCCCCGGCCGAATTGTTCTGGGAACCAGCCGCCATTCTACGAGCGCCCGTCAAACCCCGCGTCATCGCACGACGCCGCCCGGCCGGCTTCCGCACGCGGGTCCCGTGCCGCCCGTGCCACCCGTGCCGCCCGGGGTGCTCGGGGCGCGGCCGGGGGGGTGCATCGCACCGGGGGCGCCAGCCAGGGGCCTGGACCGCACTGCCGAACCGGCCCGCTCCCGCCGGGGCGGGCGGCGTCGTTCGCGCAGCGGGGCTTCAGCCCATGCGGCGGACGGTCAGCGCCTGGGCCACCCGGCCGATCGGGCCCTGCTCGTCGAAGAGCTCCGAGTGGGTCAGGCCCACGCCGTCCCCGCCGAACTCCACGTTGGTGTCCAGGCCCACCCACGCGGAGACCGGGGCGCGGAACATGTGGATGGTGAGGTCCACGTTGGGGAACGCCCACGGGCCGATCTCCACGCGGGGCGCCAGGCCGTTGGCGGCGTCCACCGCGCTGATGAACTGGGCGGTGGGGGAGGACTCCTCGCCCTCCACCACGGCCTTGCTGATCCGCAGCCAGCCCGCGCCGCTGCCCGGGCGGGGCATGCGCGCCACGCGGGCCTCGAGGGAGCCGATGTAGCCGCCGCCCCACTGCTCGTACATGTTCAGCTCCTCGCACTGCTCCAGCGGCGTGAGCGGCTCGATCTCCCCGCCCGCCACGTCCTGGGTGTCCGAGGTCTTCAGCCGCCACATGCTCAGCCGGATGCAGTCCCGCCCGCCGCTGCTCATGGTGGCCTCCACCAGCTCGATGGTCTTGCCCGGGCGCAGCACGCGGGTGTGCACCTCGATCTCGCCGCCGGCGATGAACCCCAGGATGTCGAACGAGAAGCGCACCGGGATCATGTCCTCGCGCGGGTGGTTGCGCTCGATCTCGTGCACCAGCAGCCCGGAGGACGCCGCCATGTGCTGCTCCTGGGGGCTCCATGCACCCTGGGTGAACACGGTGGTGCGGAAACTGTGCTCACCGGTGCGGATGTAGTGGGCGTCCGGGGTGTCCTCGCCGTTCACGCCCAGGTGGCCCACGGGCTGCTCGTCGCTCATGCGCTGATCCTCTTCCTGTCCGGGCCGTGGGCGCGCGGCGCATCCCAGGGGACACCCCCATCCACGGCCAAAGTGTGTGCCGGATTACACCCTAGGGGGAGGGCCGTGTGAACGCCTACCGGCGCGTAGTGCGAGCTCGCGCCTGTCCCGCGGGAGTTCTCGGTGAGCCGAGCTCCTGCCACGGACACCGGGCGGGATCAGGGCAGGGCGAGCCGGAACACCTTGCGCCACGCCTGGAACACCTGGCGGGGCAGCGGACCGGAGGTGTAGCGGATCCCGTACTGCTGGCAGATCTCCCGCACGCGCGGTGCGATCTGGGCCAGCCGGTTGGAGGGCATGTCCGGGAACAGGTGGTGCTCGATCTGGAAGGAGAGGTTGCCGCTCATGAAGTGCATGAGGCGGGAGCCGTCGATGTTCGCGGATCCCATGGCCTGCCGCCGGTACCAGTGCCCCCGCGACTCGTTCTCCACCTCGTCCTCCGTGAAGGTCTCTGCACCGTCCGGGAAGTGGCCGCAGAAGATCACCGCGTGCGCCCAGATGTTGCGGATCACGTTCGCCGCCAGGAAGCCCTTGATCGACGCCTTCCCCGACCCGGTGAGGGACGCCAGCAGGGGCGAGACCACGAAGTCCTTCGCGGACTGCCGCCCGAGCTTCTTCATCACGCGCTTGAAGTCCTCCCAGGTGGCTCGGCCGGACTTGGTCCCGGCGCGGAACTGGTCCAGCTCCACGTCGTAGATGGCGATCCCCCACTCGAAAGCCGGGGCCAGGAGGAGGTTGATCACGGGATTGAGCAGGTTCACCGGCCGCCACGGCTGGTCCGGGTCCATGCGCAGCACGTTGTACCCCACGTCCCGGTCCTTGCCGAGCACGTTGGTCCAGGTGTGGTGGAGATCGTTGTGGGTGCGCTGCCAGCCGACGGACGGTGCCACGAAGTCCCACTCCCACGTGGTGGAGTGGATCTCCTTGTCGTTCATCCAGTCCCACTGACCGTGCAGGACGTTGTGCCCGATCTCCATGTTCTCCAGGATCTTGCCCACGCTCAGGCAGCCCACGCCGCTCCACCACAGGGGCTTGTGCCGGGAGAAGATCATGCACGCGCGCCCCGTCAGCTCCAGGCCGCGCTGCAGGGCCACCACACGGCGGATGTATCGCGCGTCCGACTGCCCGCGCTGGGAGAAGATGTCCTCCCGCACGGCGTCGAGCTGTGCCGCGAGGTCGTCGAGTTCCGCCCGCGTGAGATTCAGGGGATCACGGCTCTTCAACTTTGAGCGTGGTGCTGGGTGTTCACGCCGCGATCGGTCGGGGCGCATAGCCAATGATGCGGCATCTGTAGTTCCGATGGTTGCGGTACCCGCGCCCGACCCTCTTGATCGTCTTGGCGGTCAGGTTCGCCGCCTCGGTGCGAGCGTTCGTGACCCTGGTTCGGCAGAAGGTGAGCAGCTCACGACGCCAGGCCAGCAGGGTCCGGAACAGCGCGGCCGGCTCGGGCAGGTGGGTGGCTCGCACGGCGCTCTCAAGGCGGGCCCAGTGCCGCTGGAAGGAGGGCGTGTCGGTGGCGGTGAGGACCTGGCGGACGTGTTCCTTGATGCCCCACGCGACGGCCAGCTCGACGTCCTCGGCCAGGATCTGCTGCAGCTTGGTGCGCTGCCGGACGGTGAGCCGGTCACCGGCGCAGGTGAGCAGCTTGCGGTACTTCCACGGGGTGTCGGTCGCCCGCCCTCGGCGCTCGTGCAGCTCCCACACCCGGCGCCTCCTCACCTTGGTGACCATCTCGTTGGCCAGCCGCACCACGTGCCAGTGGTCCACGCTGACCTTCGCCCGCGGTAGTGCCTTGCGGACCGCGGCCCGGAACTCACTCGACATGTCCAGGGCGACGACCTGCACCCGCCGGCGCCACCACCGCGGCCGCGCCGCGAGCCAGGAGGTGACGACCTTGCCGCGGCGGCCGTCGACGACGTCCAGGATCGCGCCGTCGTCCAGGTCGGTGAACACGATGGACCACGGCTCGACCCGCTTCACCGCGTGGGTGTCCGGGTCGCGCAGGTAGCGCACGGTGCGGAACCGGTGCTCATCGATCCCCAGGTGCCGCACGTGCCGGCGGTCCACGCCGGTGTCCAGGTCCAGGGTGGTGGTGAGCATCCGCATCACCGTGGGCCAGGACAGGTGCGCCTCGTGCGCGACCCGGGACACCGCCCGCGGCTCGGCCCGGCAGGCGGATATCACCTGCTCGGTCAGCCGGGTCGTGACCCTCGCCCGCGCGGGCAGCTGCTCGGTCTCCTCGGTGAACGACCGCCGCGGGCACAACGACTCACGGCAGGCGTAGCGGCGCTTGCGCACGAGCACGTCGAGCCGCTCACCCCCGCACGGCACGTCCTTCACGCGCTGGGTAGGTCTTGCCTGGATCCGCGAGGACAGCACCCCGCAGGAGGGGCAGACGCCCTCGCTCGTGGTCGTCTCGATCAGCACCTGCCGCGGTTGCTCAACGCCGACGCCAGGGGTGGCCGAGACGACTCGGTAACCGGACAGGTTGAACAGGATCGACGCCGCATCGACGTCGAACGTAGGCTTGTGCACGCTCGCGGTCCTCGCTCATGAGATGTCTAGACAACACCCATGCTGGCGTAGGGCCGCGAGCCCTACTTCAGGGCCCCACCACGCTCAAAGTTGAAGAGCCGGGATCACCCGGTGGACGCGGCGCTGTTCTGGTGTCCGGGGTGGGGGTGGCTGAGGTGAGCGTCATGGGGGTTCCTTTGTTCAAGGGGTGCAGGCCGGAGGGATCGGTACCGGCGGAGAGGGGAGAGTGGCGGGTGTCAGGCGTCGAATGCGGCGTAGGGGGAGGGCCTCGTCACGCAGGTCTGGATGGGCCCGGGTTCCCGGTGGAGCTCACCGGTGCGGATGTTGGTGACCGCTCCGTCCGTCATGGGAATCAGGCAGCTGTGGCAGATGCCCATCCGGCAGCCGTGGGGCAAGGGGTGCTCGGCGCGTTCGGCGGCCTCCAGGATGGTGTCGCGCTCACCCACCGCCACGGTGAGGCCGCTGCGCTGGAGACGGATCTCTCCCGGGCGCCCGCCGGTGGCTGCGCGCGCCACATCGAACCTCTCCACCACGGGGGCGTGGCCGGAAACCTCCCCCAGTGCCTCCACGGCCGTGACGAAGGAGTCTGGGCCGCACGCGTACGTCGCGCGCGCCCGGTGGTCGGGGCACAGCGCGCCCACCTCACCCGGGTCCGCGGCGTCGAGCCTGCCGCGCTCCTCGGTGAACCAGAGGACCGGGCGGAGGCCGGGGAACTGGTCGGCGAGCTCCAGGATCTCGTCGTGGAAGATGCACGACTCCCGGTTCCTGGCCACGTAGACCAGGACCACGTCGTGATCCGGTCTGCGAGGCATGAGGGTCCGCAGCATGGACATCACCGGGGTGATGCCGGAACCGGCCACCATGAAGAGCAGCTCCGTGGGCATCTCCGGGAGGATGAACTGACCCTCCGGGCGCTCCAGGTACAGCACATCCCCGGGAGCGGCCCGGTGGACGAGGTGCTCGGACACGGTGCCCTGGGCCCTGACGGTGATCGAGGGGTCGCCGTGCTCGGGAGCGCTGAGGGAGTAGGGGCGCCAGATCCGCTTCCCGTCCACCTCCACGCCGATCCGCGCCCACTGGCCCGCGCGGTGCGGGATCCAGCCGTCGCCGGCGGTGAAGAAGGCGGTCACGGTGTCGGGCGTCTCCCGGTGGATGCGGGTGATCCGCCCGCGCGTGTAGTGGGCGCTCGAGAGTGCGCCGAAGAGTTGTGCGAAAGAGCGCGGATCCTGGGGGTAGCTCAGGATGCCGGCTGCTGTGTGGAGGAATCTCACGATCCCGGAGCGGCCCATGCCCAAGTTCTATCCGATTGATAAGCAGGCTGGCAATCCCTGCGGGCCCTTTTCATCCTTCGGGCTTCCTGGAGGCGCTGCGGCGTGGCGCACCCCTGCAACGAAGAACACCCCGAACCTGAGGTTCGGGGTGTTCTCGAAGTCCCTGATCGGGACAGTGGCGGTGACGGTGGGATTTGAACCCACGTTGGCTTTGACACCAAACATCATTTCGAGTGATGCACCTTCGGCCGCTCGGACACGTCACCAGCTCCCAGCACTTTACAGGCCGGGACGCAACCCCTCCAAACCGGAGCCGTGTGCTGGCACGGTCCGCGGCGGCGTCGGGGTGCCTGGCTGTGAGGCGGGGATCGGCCGGTGCGGTGGGAGCTGGCGCGGGCTGGCTACGGAATGCCGGGGCGCCGGAGGGTCGGGGGCGAGGCCGCGCGGGGGCGGCGTCGTGCCGCGGAGCGGTCAGCGGCGCTCAGCGGTGGGTGCGGAAGAACTCGCGCAGCAGGGCGGCGCACTCGCTCTCCCGGACGCCCCCGGTGACCTCCACCCAGTGGTTGAGGCGGGGGTCCCGCACGATGTCGAACACCGAGCCGCACGCCCCGGCCTTCGGGTCCCACGCGCCGAACACCACGGTGGGCACGCGCGCCAGCACGATGGCCCCGGCGCACATGGCGCACGGCTCCAGAGTGACGACGAGGGTGCATCCCTCCAAGCGCCACTCACCGCGCTGTGCGGCCGCCTCGCGCAGGGCCAGCACTTCCGCGTGCGCGGTGGGATCGCCGCACTCCTCGCGACGGTTGCGGCCGGTGCCGATGACCCGGCCGTCCGCGTCCAGGACGACGGCGCCGATGGGCACGTCCCCGGACCCCGCCGTGAGTGCCGCCTCGGAAAGCGCCAGGTCCATCCAGCCCGCGAGCTGGATGGACCTGGCGGTGTGCGGAAGAGACATCAGGGTCAGCGCTGGACCCGGTTCTGGTTGAACCAGGCCGAGGTGGGCGCCTTGTACGCGGTGACGATCCAGAGGATGTCCACGATCAGCTTGGCGACGACCAGCACGATGATGATGATGTTCCACGGCGCGGGGTAGATGCCCAGACCGAACACGCTGAACAGGGACGAGAGGATCGCGATGGCCGCGAACACCGTGCCCAGGATGCGGGCCCAGTTCTTGCCCTTCTTCAGGAACGTGTAGACCAGCAGGTAGAGGGCCGCGGTGACGACGAGACCCACCACTGTGCCTGCGGTGCCTCCGACACCAGCGGCCTGGTCAGCCGCCTTGGTGGCCATCTCCGTGCTCAGGCCCTTGTCTTTGAAGTACTGCAGGTAGTCGACGTTCGCCGAGGCGATCAGACCCACGATGCCGTTGAGCACGTAGATGCCCAGGGAGATCAGGGTCAGCTTCAGCAACCGGTCCACGGTGGAGGGGCGCTCCATCGTGCCGGTGTACTGGCCGGGGTTGTACTCCGCGGTGCCGTACTTCCCGCCGGCCTGACCGTACTGCTGATCGGAGGGCTGGCCGTTGGGGCCACCCTGCGGTGCGCCGTTGACCGCGCCCTGGCCGTAGGGCATGGGCTGGCCGGACTGTCCCGGGCCGGGCTGTCCGAGGGCGCCGGACTGCGGGTTCTGCGGTTCGTTCGGAGTGGTGCTCATGACTGCCGTCCTTTCATCGGGTGGTGCGAGTGGTGGTGCAGGTGTGGGGGGTCACTCGTAGCGCAGGGCGGTGATGGGATCCTGGCGGGCGGCCCGCACGGCGGGGATGGTGCCGGCCAGGAAGGCGATGAACATGACCGAGAGGATGATCAGGGCAATGTTCACGGGGTTGAACAGGAACAGGCTCAGTCCGGGCAGCGAGGACAGCAACCCGTTGGACAGCACCCCGCTGAGGATGCTTCCGGCGGCCACGGCCACGGCCGCCCCGATGGCGGAACCCAGGAAGCCGATGAAGACCGCCTCCAGGGAGAACAGCCCGAAGATCTTGCCGCCGCTCATGCCCAGCGCCTTCATGAGCCCGATCTCCCGGGTGCGCTCCTGCACGGACATCAGCAGGGTGTTCACGATGCCGAAGCCGGCGGCGAGCAGCGCGATGATCGCGAAGGAGTTGAGGATCCACACGATGCCGTTGATGACCGCGCGGAACATGCCCAGCTGGTCCTCCACGGTCTGACCCCGCATCTGCTCGTCGGCGAGCGCGGACTTGATGGAGCCCACCTTGGACATGTCGTCCACGGTGGCCGTGGCGGTGAAGTAGGAGTTCGGCACCTTCCGCGGGCTGCCCGAGGCCTGGTAGTCGTACAGCTTCTTGTTCAGGCCCGCAGAGGGGATGGGGTTGTCGGAGGAGCCGGCCAGGGATGCCTGGGACACGCCCGAGACCTTCGCCGTGAACGTCTTGTCCTGGTCCACGGCGTTGCCGATGGCGATCTTCACGGTCTTGCCCACGGCGTCCTGGTTCGATCCCAGGCCCAGCGGCTCCACCCAGGAGGCCGGGAGCAGGATCTCGTCCTTGGCGCGCTCGGGAACCTCACCGGACTCCAGCTGCAGCCCGTCCGCCTCGGGGGGCGAGCCCAGGCTCAGCTTGAACTTCTTGCCGTCGGCGGACTCCAGGTACTTGGGGGTGACCAGGTACATGGGGTCCACGGAACCCACGCCGTCGATCTTCTCGATCTTGTCGATGTCCGAATCCGTGAGCCCGCTGACGGAGCCGAAGCCCAGCCGCACGTCGGCCTCGTCGGGGTTGTACTCGGTGGGTCCGTCCTCCTCGTTCGAGCCGGGGGTGGACTGCTCGGAGACCTTCTGGACGAACAGGGCGTTCTCGTTGCCGAACGCGGCCACGGTCTTGTCGATGTAGTCGTTGACGCCGGTGCCGATCCCCGAGGTCAGGGTGAGCGTGAACGAGCCGATGAAGATCGCGATCACGGTCAGGACGGTGCGCGCCTTGGACCGGAAGGTGTTGCCGATCGCCGTGCGCAGCAGATCGATGAATTTCACGCGGTGGCTCCTGGCTGGTCGGTGGTGCTGGTGGGGGCCGCGTGCCTGCCGGGGCGCGACGGTTCCTGCGCGGCGCGGGCGATCTCGGCGGCGTCGTCCTCGGTGAGGGTCACGATCGCGCCGGTCGCGGGCTCCGTGACCTGCTGGACCCCGGCGGGCTGCTGGGCCCAGGGGTGCTCCTGCGCCCGGTCCTGCTCGGCGACGCCGCTCGTGTTCTTGCCGGGGTTCGGCACCACCTCACCGTCCACCAGGTAGATCTGACGCGAGCAGCGCTGGGCGAGGTCCTCGTCGTGCGTGACGACCACCAGGGTGATGCCCTGGTCCCGGTTGAGACCGAAGAGGATGTCCTCCACCACCTTGGAGGTGGCGGAGTCCAGGTTGCCCGTGGGCTCGTCCGCGAAGATCACGGACGGGTTGTTGATCAGAGCGCGCGCGATCACCACGCGCTGCTTCTGGCCGCCGGAGAGATCGGTGGCCTTGTTGTCCGCCTTGTCCGCCATCTCCAGCTGCTCGAGCGCCTCCAGTCCCCGGCGCTTGCGCTCGGATGCCGGGACACCGGCGATCTTCAGCGGCAGCGTGACGTTCTCCAGCACGCTCTGGTTGGGGGTCAGGAAGAACTGCTGGAACACGAAGCCGAACGCGGAGTTGCGCAGCTCGTTGAGCTCCTTGGCGCTGAGATCGCCCGTGGGCCTGCCCTCCAGCGCCACCACGCCGTGCGTGGGGCCGTCCAGCAGGGCCAGCAGGTGCATGAGGGTGGACTTGCCCGAACCGGACTTGCCCACCACGGCCACCGACTCGCCCTTGCCGATCTCCAGGTTGATGCCCTTGAGGGCGTCGAACCTGGTGTCGCCCCTGCCGTAGATCTTGACCAGGTTCTCCGTTTCGAGAACGGGAGCCGCCATGTGTGGTGCCCCTTCCGAGGGTTGCCGTGCACGGGATGTCTGTGAAGTCACACTGTGTTCCCCCCGAGAATAGAGCACGGCCTCCCGGCACCGGCGGAGGAGGGTGGGCCCGTGACGACATCGTGACGCCCCGCCGGCGGGGTCCACGGCGCCGGTGGTGTCCGGTGAACCCCCGGGCCAGCGCCTCCGGCCGCCACCTCCGGTCGACGACTCGGGCCGGCACCGCGGCAGGTGTCCCGGTGCGGCGCGACGGGAGGGGCGCCGCGGCGTCGTTCAGGTGCTCGGAGTGGCCCCGGACCGCCGCAACCCCGTCCGCTGGGCGCGACTGCTAGATTCTGGGTATGCGAGTCACCGTCTTGGATCACCCGTTGGTCGCCCACAAGCTGAGCGTGTTGCGTGAGAAGGACACGTCCTCCCCCGTGTTCCGCCAGCTGGTGGAGGAGCTGGTCACGCTGCTGGCCTACGAGGCCACCCGCGAGGTGCGCGTGGAGCCGAAGACCATCCAGACCCCGGTGGCCGAGACGCAGGGCACCGCTCTGAGCCGGCCGCGTCCGCTGGTGGTGCCGATCCTGCGCGCGGGCCTGGGGATGCTCGAGGGCATGACCCGCCTGGTCCCCACGGCCGAGGTCGGCTTCCTGGGCATGGCCCGGGACGACACCACCCTGGACATCATCACCTACGCCGAGCGGCTGCCGGACGACCTCACGGGCCGCCAGGTGTACGTGCTGGACCCCATGCTCGCCACGGGTGGCACCCTGAGCGAGGCCATCAAGTTCCTCTACCGCCGCGGCGCGGAGGAGATCACGTGCGTGTGCCTGCTGGCCGCGCCCGAGGGGCTGGAGCGTCTGGAGCGCGAGCTCGGGGACAGCCAGGTCAACGTGGTTCTCGCGTCCGTGGACGAGCGGCTGGACGAGAACGCGTACATTGTCCCGGGCCTGGGGGACGCCGGGGACCGGCTGTACGGCGTGGTGGACTGAGCCCACCCAGTTCTCCACTCGCGGGACGTCCGACCCCATCCGGGCGGGAAAAGCAAGCAGTTTTCCACTGGGAGTAACCGGGGGCGTGTCCCATCTCACGATGCGAGAAAATCGCGCGTATATTACTTGCCAGTGGAGTCGTGTGTCGCCGAACATGGACGATAACGCCGTTTTCCAGTGAATTCACGGGAACGGGGCTCAACGAGGCAGGGGTTGGAATGTCAGGCGCACCGGGTTACGTCCACATCTCGCAGCGGCACCGTGTGCCCGGCGCCCAGCCCGCCGCGCGCACTCGTGGAACCCATCGCGCCCCGATCGGGTCGGAGGACCACCGGCACCTGCGCTCCGTGGCCGCGGACTTCGCGCCCCAGGCCCGCCCCGAGGCGCAGGCGGTGCTCGAGCAGCAGCCCACGGAGGCCCGGGGCTTCGTGCTCTACGTGGGCGTGGACGAGCAGGCCGCGGCGGACCGCGGCATCAACCTGGTCCAGCTGGTGCAGGAGATCCGCCAGCACATCCGCTCCACGGTTCCCGAGTCCGACTCCTACGCGGCCGTGGCCCTCGCCCCGGTGAACGCCGAGGGCACGGACTTGGAGGTCGTGCGCAGCGCACTGGGGGACCCCACCTTCACGGACCCGGTCATCGAGCCCCTGACCCCGCTGCCGGCCTGCGGTGCCGGCAGTCGCATCGACCACCAGCGCGTGGGCGTGCTGATCGACCTGTCCCGCCGCGAGGTGTTCCTGGACGGGGACCTGCTGAACCTCACCCACCGCGAGTTCGAGCTGCTCAACTACCTGGTGGAGAACGGCACCCGCACCGTGGGCCGCACCGAGTTGCTCGACAGCCTCTGGGGGGATGCCGAGGAGATCCCCTCCGAACGCACGATCGACGTCCACGTCCGGCGGCTGCGCTCCAAGCTGGGACGCCTGGCCAACACGGTGCGCACCGTGCGCGGGCAGGGCTACCGGTTCTACGACCACCCCGAAGTGGTCGTGTGGGCCGCCCCCGAGTACTCCATCTGACGGCCTTCCGGCTCATCCGGCCGAGACTCCACGCCCCGCCGGTGCAACCACTGTGCGCACTCAGGACGCCACTGCCCATGCCGCGCGCCGCGCACGACGCCGCCCGCAACGGTGCCCGGCGGCGTCGCCAGCCGGGGTGAGCGGCCCGTGACAGACTGGCACGCATGACGCGCCACGACCTCAAGCAGCTGGTGATCATGCGCCACGGGGAAGCCGACTTCCCGCGGGACGTGCCGGACCACGACCGTCCGCTCGTGCCCCGCGGAGCGCGGGAGGCCGCGGCGGCGGGTGCGTGGCTGGCGGAGAACGCACCGCCCGAGATGATCCTGGTCTCGCCGGCCCTGCGCACCCGACAAACGGTCACGTGGGTGTGCCACGAGCTCGGGGAGAGGGCCCCCACCCCGCAGCTGTGGGACTCGCTGTACAACGGTTCGGACGCGCAGCTGCTCGCCGCGGTCAACCACGTGCCGGAATCCGTGCGCACCCTGCTGGTGGTCGCGCACATGCCCGGTGTCCTGGACGCCGTGCTGCGCCTGGCCTCACGGGACTCGGACCAGGACGCCATGATGGACGCCGCCGCGGGGTTCCCCACCGCGGGAACGGCGGTGCTGGAGGTTGCCGGGGACTGGGCCCTGCTCGACGATGCCGACGCCCGGCTCACGCGGTTCCACGCCCCGCGGGTGTGAGGGGGCCGGCGCGCTCACTGTGCGCGTTGCTCCACGGCCCGGCGGCGGAATGACGATCTGTGCCACGGGCGGCACCCCTGGGCCTGCGCTTCGGGGGTCCCGCGCCGCGACACCATCGCCGGGCACCCGGGCCGTCCCGGGTCAGCGCCTGGGCTCGCAGGCCACCCCGTCCCCGTCCCCGTCCAGACCGGTGCGGTACCCGGGGGAGCCCGCGTACAGGGGTGCCATCCCGGCGGCGCGCGCGTCCACGCACCGGGAGAAGTAGAGGTCCCCGGAGGGGGCGTTGGCGGGTGGTGCCCCGGGTGCCGGTGCGGCGGGTGGTGCCGGCTGCGCGGGGGCCGCGGGCTGGGCAGGAACCTCCGCGACGGGCTCGTCCACGGGCTCGTCCACGGGCGCCGGCCACTGGCGCGCACGCGGCAGCTGCTGGCCGGGGCAGGCCTCCAGCACCCGGACCGTCGCGTTCTTCTCCGCGTCCGTGACCCACAGCTCGTAGTTCTTCTTCACCGCGATCTGCGTGGCCACGTACTCGCAGCGCTCACCCGTGGCAGGCGGCAGCCAGGTGGCGGCGTCCCCGTCCGACTTGCGGTTGTTGCTGGGGCCGTCCACGGCCAGCAGGTTGAGGGGGTCGTTGGCGAGCTCGGTGCGCCGGGCGGCGTCGAGCTGCTGGGCGCCCTTCTGCCACGCGTCGGAGAGCGCGACCACGTGGTCGATCTGCACCTCGGAGCTGGTGTCCTGCCCCGCCGTGAAGGCCGTGGCCACCCCGGTGTACGGGCTCAGCAGGGAACCGGCCGCGACCGTGCAGCCGTGCGTCCCGGGCTTCACGTCGATCCCCGTGAGGTCCCGGCGCAGCACGTCGTTGCGGGTGTCGCAGCCGTTGTGGTCGGTGTCCGCCCAGCGCGGTCCGAACTCGTCCCGGGAGTAGCCGGTCTTGGGGGCACGGCCCTTCACGGGGATATCGTCCAGCGCCGCCAGCGCGGTGCCGGGCGCGGCATCGCGCGGGTGTCCCTCGGCGAGGTGCTCCCCGGCGGACGACGACGCCGCGCCCGGCCCGGGCGCGGCGGTGCGGCTCGCGGAGGTGGCGGGCGTGGCGGAGGGGGCCGGCGGCGGCGTCGGGCTCCGTGTGGTGGCGGAGCCTGTGGAGGACGCAGACGGTGCCGGAGTGCCCGGCGTGCCGCACCCGGTGAGGGCGAGTGCAAGGGCGGAGGCCGCCACCGCGAACCGTGCGGCGGGGGAGGTGCGGGGGGAAGTCAGGGGGATCTCGATCCTGCCGGTGCCGCGGGGGCGGCGTTCAACGCAAGAACCCCGCATCCGGGGATGCGGGGTTCTGAGGAAGTGCGCCCGGAGGGATTCGAACCCCCAACCTTCTGATCCGTAGTCAGATGCTCTATCCGTTGAGCTACGGGCGCCTCTGTTCCGCAACCACTGGCTGCGCAACGGGTAACAACTTACACCCGAGGGCCCCCATGGACAAATCGTGGAACGGACGGCCCGGGGCACACCGCGCCGTCATGGGGGACGGGGCGCGGCCTCCCCGCGATAGACTCGGCCCACACCCCTGTGCCACCCAGGAGAGCCTGGACCCCGGCGCCGCTCCACAGCGACGTGGAGCGCTCGGACCGGAAGGGTCAGGCCCCCAGGGGGCGCGGCACGCACGACGGCCTCAACGAGGAGACATGTCAATGGCTGACAACAGCACAGCAAGCACCGGGACCACGGAACTCAACCAGGAGGTCCGGCAGTCGCTGGAGAATCCCCCCACGGACTACCGCGAGCTGGTGGACTGGGTGCGGGAGATCGCGGAGCTGGCGCAGCCCGACCGCATCCACTGGGCCGACGGCTCAGACGCCGAGTGGACGCAGCTGACCGACCAGATGGTCGAGGCGGGCACCCTGGTGCGGCTGTCCGAGGAGAAGTTCCCCAACTCCTTCGCGGCGTTCTCGGACCCCGAGGACGTGGCGCGTGTGGAGGAGCGCACCTTCATCTGCACCAAGACCCAGAAGGGAGCGGGACCCACCAACAACTGGGAGGACCCGCAGGTCATGAAGGAGACGCTGAACAAGCGCTTCTCCGGTGCCATGCGCGGGCGCACCATGTACGTGATTCCGTTCGTGATGGGCTCCCTGGATGCTCAGAAGCCCCAGTACGGCGTGGAGATCTCCGACTCGCCCTACGTGGTGTGCTCCATGCGCATCATGGCCACGATCGGCAGCGAGGTCCTGGACAAGATGTCCCGGGACAAGGCCCCGTTCGTGGAGTGCGTTCACTCCCTCGGCGCCCCGCTGGCTCCGGGTCAGCAGGACGTGCCCTGGCCCTGCAACCCCGCCAAGTACATCGTGCAGTTCCCCGAGGACCGCGCCATCTGGTCCTTCGGCTCGGGCTACGGCGGCAACGCCCTGCTGGGCAAGAAGTGCTACGCGCTGCGCATCGCCTCCGCGATCGCCCACGACGAGGGCTGGTTGGCGGAGCACATGCTCATCCTCAAGGTCACCGACCCCGAGGGTGACTCCCGCTTCATCGCGGCCGCCTTCCCGTCCGCGTGCGGCAAGACCAACTTCGCCATGCTCGAGCCCACGGTTCCCGGGTGGAAGGCCGAGATGGTGGGTGACGACATCGCCTGGATCCGTTTCGGCAAGGACCGCACCCCGCGCGTGGTCAACCCCGAGGCCGGGCTGTTCGGTGTGGCACCGGGCACCGGCTGGTCCACCAACCCGAACGCCATGCACGCGATCGCCCGCGGCAACACCATCTTCACCAACGTGGCCCTCACGGACGACGGCGGCGTGTGGTGGGAGGGCATGACCGACGAGGTCCCCGAGCACCTCACGGACTGGAAGGGCAACGACTGGACCCCGGACGCCGGGCGTCCCGCCGCGCACCCCAACTCCCGGTTCTGCACGCCCATCAAGCAGGTGGACATGCTCGCCCCCGAGTACGACGATCCCGAGGGTGTGCCGCTGTCCGCGATCATCTTCGGCGGCCGCCGCAAGACCACGGTGCCCCTGGTGTCCGAGTCCTTCGGCTGGGAGCACGGCGTGTTCCAGGGCGCCACGCTGTCCTCGGAGACCACCGCCGCCGCCAAGGGCGCGGTGGGTGTGGTGCGCCGCGACCCCATGGCAATGCTCCCGTTCATCGGCTACAACGCGAACGACTACCTGGAGCACTGGCTGGACACCGGCGCCCGCATGGGCGAGGAGAACATGCCGCGGATCTACTACGTGAACTGGTTCCGCCGCACCCCGGACGGCGGCTTCGCGTGGCCCGGCTTCGGTGAGAACTCCCGCGTGGTCAAGTGGATCGTGGAGCGCCTCAAGGGCACTGCGGGAGGCCAGGAGACCCCCGTGGGCATCCTGCCCCGCAAGGAGGACCTGGACCTCACCGGCCTGGAGATCTCCGACGAGGAGCTGGACGCCGCTCTGCGCGTGGACAAGGACGAGTGGCTCGCGGAGCTGCCCGGCATCGACGAGTGGTTCACCCGTCTGCGCGACGTCCCCGAGGTCATCCTCGAGCAGCGCGCCGGCCTGGAGGAGCGCCTGAAGAACAGCTGACGCCCCAGCACGGACGACGCCGCGCGGCCCAGTGGGCTGCGCGGCGTCGTCGTACCTGCCGGGAGACGGAGGTGGTGCCCGGGGTGCTCAGCCCTGGCGCACGATGCCCAGGACGGTGTCCCGGACGGCCTCCACGGCGGCGGTGTCCGGGGCCTCCACGTTGAGCCGCAGGAAGGGCTCGGTGTTGGAGGGGCGCAGGTTGAACCACCAGCCCTGCTCGGGGTGGGTGAACGTGGTGCCGTCCATGTCCTCGACCGTGACGGCGGGATCGGTCGCGGCGAAGTGCGCGCGCACGCGGTCCACGGCGGCGGCCTTGTCCTCGATCTCGGAGTTGATCTCGCCGGAGGCCACGTAGGGGTCGTAGCGGTCCATGAGGTCGCTGAGGGTGCCGTCCTGCTCGCCCAGGGCCGCCAGGACGTGCATGGCCGCGAGCATCCCGGTGTCCGCGTTGAAGAAGTCCTTGAAGTAGTAGTGCGCGGAGTGCTCACCGCCGAAGACCGCGTGCTCGGAGGCCATCACGGCCTTGATGAACGAGTGGCCCACGCGGGTCCGCACGGCGCGGCCACCGTTCGCCTCGATCAGCTCGGGCACGGCCTTCGAGGTGATGAGGTTGTGGATCACCGCGGGGTGCTCCTCGCCCGCGGCACGGGCCCGGGCGATCTCGCGCTCGGCCACGATCGCGGCCACGGCGGAGGGGGAGACCGGCTCGCCGTCCTGGTCCACCACGAAGCAGCGGTCGGCATCCCCGTCGAACGCGAGGCCGATGTCGGCACTGTGCTCCCGGACGGCCTTCTGCAGGTCCACCAGGTTGGCGGGCTCCAGCGGGTTGGCCGGGTGGTTGGGGAACGTGCCGTCCAGCTCGAAGTACAGGGGCACGATCTCCAGCGGCAGCGCCTCCAGCAGAGCATCCCCCAGAACGGCGGGGGTGGTCAGACCCGCCATGCCGTTGCCGGCGTCCACCACGACCTTCAGCGGGCGGATGCCGCTCAGGTCCACCAGCGAGCGCAGGTAGTGGGCGTAGTCGCCCAGCACGTCCCGGCGCGTCACCTGGCCGCGGTGATCCGCCGCGGGGATCTCCCCGGAGTCCAGGTAGCGCTGCGCGGTGTCCCGGATCTCGTACAGGCCGGTGTCCGAGGACACGGGCACAGCCCCCGCCTTCGACATCTTGATGCCGTTGTACTGCGCCGGGTTGTGGCTCGCGGTGAAGGTGGCGCCCGCGCAGTCCAGGGTGCCGCACGCGAAGTACAGCTCGTCCGTGGAGATGCTGCCGATCACCGTGACGTCCGCGCCGCGCCGCGTGGCGCCGTCCGCGAAGGCCTCGATGAACTCCGGGGAGGAGGGGCGCATGTCCCCGCCCACCACCACGGAGGAGCCGGTGAGGTCCAGGACGTCCACGAAGGCCGCGCCGGTGGCCCGCACGCTCTCGGCGGTGATGCTCTCGCCCACGATCCCGCGGACGTCGTAGGCCTTGAATGATGAGGAAAGGTCAGTGGTCACGGTGCATGATTCTACGGGAGCCCCCGAGGGTGTCCGCGGGCGGATCCGGGGGTGCCCGGGCATCCGTGGGCCGCTGTGGTTACATGAGAGCCATGGCCGAGTTCCTGAGGATGAGCAACCCGATCCAGCACTACGCCTGGGGGTCCTGCTCGGTGCTCGCCGAGATGCAGGGCCGTCCCGGCCCCACTGAAGAGCCCGAGGCGGAGCTGTGGATGGGCGCGCACTCCAGCGCACCGTCCCGCGTGAGCGTGGGCGGGCAGCAGCGCGGGCTCGACGAGCTGGCCCCCCACCTGCCGTTCCTGCTCAAGATCCTGGCCATCGACGCACCCCTGTCCATCCAGGTCCACCCCACGTCCGAGCAGGCCCGCGAGGGGTTTGCGCGGGAGAACGCTGCAGGCGTCGCCCTGGATGCCCCCCACCGCAACTACAAGGACCCCCACGCCAAGCCCGAGACCGTGGTGGCCCTCACGGACATGTGGCTGCTCGCGGGACAGCAGAGCCGGGAGCAGCTCTCGGTCGTGGCCGAGGACCTCGGTCTCTCATGGCTCGCCACGGCGGCGGCCTCCCCCTGCCCGCTGCGCCACGCGCTGGAGCTCTCCGACGCCGCCGCCGCGGCCGCCGTGCGCGAAAGCGTCACCGCGGCCGCCCCCGCGCCCGACACGACGGCGTCCGCACAAGAGGGGACCGTGTCGTTGTCCCCCGAGCAGGGCCCGGGCGAGCGTGCGCGCCGGCTCATCCGGCTGCTGACCCACCACCATCCTGATGACCGGGGTCTGCTCGTGGCGCTGTGCATGAACGTGGTCCACCTCAGCCCGGGGCAGGCGCTGTTCACCCCCGCGCGGCAGGTCCACGCCTACCTCAGCGGAACGGCCGTGGAGATCATGGGCTGCTCGGACAACGTGCTGCGCGCCGGGCTCACGTCCAAGCACGTGGACGTTCCCGAGCTGCTGCGGGTCATGGCCGAGACCCAGCAGCCCGTGACGCCGCTGGTGGCGCGCACCGCCGAGGACGGAGCCGTGCGCTATCCCCTGTGGGACCCGGCCGTCTCCCTGCTCTGCGCCCGGGTCACCCCGCAGACGCCGCTCGTGCGGGAGATCGCGGACACGTGCCTGGTGCTCGTCACCGAGGGCTCCCTGGAGGTGGGCGCCCACCGCGTGGAGGCGGACGAGGTGACCGCCGCACGCACCGGGGCGGGCGGCGTCGTCGACCCCGAGCAGGAGGCCCCGGGGGCGGGGAGCGCCGCACGGCCCGCTGCGGGAACCCGCGTGAGGGCAGGGGAATCACTCATCCGCCTGGGCGGACCGTGCACCGTGACGGCCACGGGGACCGGCCAGCTGTTCCTCGTGGAGGCGGTCACCCCGGGGCGCCCGCAGAGCCCCGGTCCCACCCTTTAGGTTGTCGCGCATCCGCCCCGTGAGGAGTTGAATGACTGGGCCCTGGTTTCGACAATTCATGGGAGAGCACATGGACCGGCGGATCGAACGCACCCGCGCAGCGGTGGTGAGAGCCACAGTGGCCCTGGTGGCCGACCGCGGCGCGCAGGTGGGAATGACCGAGATCGCCGATGCCGCGGGAGTCAGCCGCAAGGCCGTGTACGAGAACTTCGGATCCCGCGACCAGGTGCTGCGCCGCACCACCGAGTCCCTGCTCGAGCAGGTGCCCCTGGACCTGGATGCGGCCCGGGCGGCGGGAGGCAGCCCCTGGGACGCTGTTCTGCCGCCCATCGCCAGACACGTCGAGCAGTTCCGCGCCTTCTACCGCGCCGTGCTGTCCGGACCGGGATGCTTCATGGTGCGCGACGCGGTGGTGGACCACGCGGTCGCCGGGTTGCGGGACGTGCGCGAGCAGCAGGGGGCGGCCCCGGGCGAGGACGAGGGCGAGTGCGACCGTTTCATCGTCCACGGCCTCGTGGGAGTGATCTCCGACAGTCTGGTCCAGCACCTCCAGGCCGACCTCCAGGGCTTGGTCCGCAAGCTGACCTCGGGCCTGTCCACCACCGTGAGCTGCTGAGGCGGGCTTCAGAACGCACGACGCCGCTGGGCTCGACCGGTGGTGCGGGAGCCGCGGAATATTCGCGTGCCGCCCACCGCTGTACGTGGCCCGGGGGCGGACACGGCCCCGGCAGGATTCGTTCCGACAGGAGGGACTTCGAGATGACTGAGATCACGATCATCGGCGGCCACGGCAAGGTGGGGCTGCAGCTGAGCAGGCTGCTCGCCGCACAGGGGGACACGGTCAATGCCGTGATCCGCAAGGAGGAGCAGCGCCAGGACATCGAGGACACGGGGGCGAACCCGGTCGTGGCGGACGTCCAGGACATGGACGTGGCCGCCCTCACGGAGCTGCTGTCCAGCCAGGACGCCGTGGTCTGGTCCGCCGGTGCAGGCGGTGGATCCCCGGAACGCACCTACGCCGTGGACCGGGACGCGGCCATCCGCTCGATGGACGCCGCTGAGGCCGCCGGGGTGAAGCACTACGTCATGGTCTCCTACATGGGGGCGGGTCAGGACCACGGGGTCCCGGAGGACAACGACTTCCACGCGTACGCCCAGTCCAAGGCGGACGCGGACGACCACCTGCGCGCCAGCTCGCTCACCTGGACCATCCTGGGCCCCGGGATGCTCACCGACGACGCCGCCTCGGGCGCCATCGCGCTCGGCAGGGCGGGGGAGGGCGACTCCAACGACACCGCGCGCGGCAACGTGGCCCTCGTGGCCGCCCGGGTGCTCGCGGACCCGCAGGGGACCGCGAAGAAGTTCATCGAGTTCGCGGACGGGGACACCCCCGTGGCCGAGGCCGTCGACTCGCTCGACTGACCGGGGCTCCCGCCGCGGCCGCAGCAGCTCGGACCGCGATCAGGCAGTCCGCACCGCCCGGTGTGCGACACCCCGGCAGGGGTGTCGCACACCGGGCGGTCTTCTAGGCTGAGAGCATGGAGACGCCATCGATCCACCCCGAATCCTCCGGCGGCCGCGGCCAGGAGTCCCTGGACCTCACCGAGGTCATCGCCCTCACCGCCGTGGTGCACGGCACGGTTCAGGGCGTGGGGTTCAGGTACTGGTGCTGGCGGCAGGCCGAGAAGCTGGGGCTCACGGGCACCGCGACCAACAACGAGGACGGCACCGTGGGCGTCGTCGCCGAGGGGCCGCGCTGGGCCGTGGGGGAATTCCTGCAGGCGCTGATCTCGCGGGACACCCCGGGCGCGGTGATCACGGTGGACGAGCACTTCGGTCCCGCCACGGGGCAGTACACGGACTTCAGCACCCACTGAGACCGCGCGGCCAAGGCTGTTCACCTCCGGTTGACCTGCGCCGCCTACGGTGGGGGCACCCGCAGCCCGCCACACGAGGAGAACCATGACCGTCACGGAGTCCGAGGAGATCCCCCCGCGGGCCGAGTGCGCCGCCCTGTGCCTGGAGCGGGTGCGCGAGCTGCTGCGGCGGATCCGTGCGGCACGCGAGGCACGGCTCGAGGGCATCAACGGGGTGGCCCCCCGCCACCGGCACTCCGCGGTCAACCTGGTGGACTACACCGCGGTGCGCTCCGAGGACGTCCGGGACCTGCAGATCCAGCTCGCGGGCCTGGGCGTCTCATCCCTGGGGCGCATGGAGTCGGGCGTGGCCGAGCACCTCACCGCCGTGGCCCGGACCCTCGCCGCCGTGGCGGGGTTACCGGACCCTCAGCTGCCGGACCTCGACCCCGGGCTGCTCCCCGGGGAGGACCTGCGCTCCGGACCGGTCACGCTGGCGCGGAACACCGTGCGGCTGGTGGGCCAGGCGCCGGAGGGCAGGGCCACGCGCATCATGGTCACCATGCCCTCGGAGGCGGCCCAGGACCCCGCGCTCGTCACCCGCATGGTGGCTGCCGGCATGGACGTGGCCCGCATCAACTGCGCCCATGACGGACCGCAGGAGTGGTCCAGGATGATCGAGCACCTGCGGGCCGCGGCGTCGGACCTGGGCACGGACGTGCGCATCGCCATGGACCTGGCCGGGCCCAAGGTGCGCACCGGCCCCGTGGAGCCCGGGCCGCGCGTCGAGAAGATCAAGCCCGAGCGGGACGCCACGGGTCACGTGATCCGCCCCGCTCGCCTGTGGCTCGGGGCCCAGCACTCGGAGGACGTCCCCGCGGTGGCGGTCGCACCCGAGCAGTGGCTCGCCGAGCGCACGGTGGGCGAACGCCTCCAGCTGCGGGACGCGCGGGACTCCGGTCGCACCCTGCGGGTCGTTGAGACCCACGACGACGCCGTGCTGGTGGAGTTCTCCAAGACCGTCTACTTCGCCACGGGTCTGGTGCTGCGCACCCGGGACGGTTCCGAGGCCACCCTGGGGGAGCTGCCGGAGACCGAGCAGTACCTCCGCGTGGCCACGGGGGACACGCTGCGGCTGCTCAACAGCACGGATCCGGTCCCGGTGGGCGGACCGTCCCCGGTGCGCGTTGGGTGCACACTGCCCGAGGCGTTCCAGGACGCCGCGGCGGGCCAGCGCGTGTGGCTGGACGACGGGAAGATCGGTGGCGTGATCCGCCACGTGCACGCCGAGCACATGGACGTGGAGATCACCCACGCGAGCCCGGCGGGCAGCAAGCTCAAGGCCGAGAAGGGCATCAACTTCCCCGACACGGATCTGCGGATCCCCGCGCTGACTGCGAAGGACCGGGAGGACCTGGCGTTCGTCGTCCAGCACGCGGACATCGTCAACATGTCCTTCGTGCGCAGCGCCCAGGACGTGGCAGACCTCCTGGCCGAGCTGCAGGCGCTGGGGGCCGACTCGGTGGACATCACGCTCAAGATCGAGACCGTGGGCGGCTTCGAGCACCTGCCCATGGTGCTGCTCGAGGCCATGCGGTGGCAGGACTCCGGTGTGATGATCGCCCGCGGGGACCTGGCCGTGGAGACCGGTTTCGAGCGCATGGCGGAGGTCCAGCAGGAGATCCTGTGGCTGTGCGAGGCCGCGCACGTTCCCGTCATCTGGGCCACGCAGGTGCTGGAGACCCTCGCCAAGAAGGGGCTGCCCTCCCGTGCGGAGATCACGGACGCCGCCCAGGGCCAGCAGGCCGAGTGCGTGATGCTCAACAAGGGGCCCTTCGTGGTGGAGGCCATCCGCACCCTGTCCTCGGTGCTCGAGCGGATGTCCGGGCACGCCTCCAAGAAGACGGACCTGCTGCGACGGCTGAACGCGTGGGAGGACTTCGTGCGCGGACCCGCCCCGGAGCGTGCCGTCTGCCGGGCCCGGGGCTTGTGTGCCCTGGGCGTACGGGGTGCGCGGGCCCGCGCGCCGCCGCGAGCGCTGTGCCATAGTGAGTCCGATGTGCTCGGCCTCGGCCGCCGAGCAGCCCCTATCCGTCTCGAGGAGTGGACACAGATGCGCGTAAACCCCCTGAACAAGGCGTTCGACGAGCACGGGCAGCCGTCGCCGGGCGTGGAGAAGTTCCTGAACCACGCGCTGCGCGTCCAGCGGCCCTGGGTGGTCAAGATGATCAAGCACATGCGCAGGCAGCACCCCGACGAGACGCCCGCGCAGCTCGCCAAGCGCGCACGCAAGCTCTACGTGCGCTCGGTGACCGCGGGCGGCGGCGCGGTGGGCGCCACCGCCGCGATCCGGGGGATCGGGACCCTGACCTCCTTCGGGCTGTCCTCGGTGGCCGTCACCGGCTACCTCGAGGCGACCGCGCTCTACGCCCAGGCGGTCGCGGAGCTGCACGGGGTCGAGCCCAAGGACGAGGACCAGAACCGCACCATGGTCATGGCCCTGATGCTCGGGGACGACGGGCAGGCGCTCATGGGCCAGCTGCTCACCAGCTCCTCCACGAGCAAGAGCATCTCCAACAAGTGGGGGCTCATGATGGGCAAGTCCGGCAGCAACGCCAAGTTCTTCGACGTGGGCCGGTCCATCCGCAGCATGTTCGTCAAGCGCTTCATCGCCCGCCAGTCCGGTGCCATGCTGGGCCGCGCCCTGCCCTTCGGGATCGGCGCGTTCGTGGGCGGCGGCGCCAACCTGGCCATGGCCCGTCAGGTCATCAAGTCCGCCGACGAGGCGTTCGGGGAGTTCCCGGAGCAGTTCCCTCCCAACCTGACCCTCGGGGACCGCGCAGAGGCGTTCGAGGGCGGGACCACAGCCTCCCAGCAGGAGGCCCTGGAGACCGCCACCACCGGGCGCGAGTGACACTGCAGGCCGCGTGACGGAGCGGGCGCCCCGGGGACCACCGTCCTCGGGGCGCCTGTTCGTTCACGCGGACGTCATCCCAAGGCTACTGGCGCGTCAGTTGGTGCTCGGTCTCCCGTCGCCGCGGCTTCCTACCGTGGGGCCGTGGCTGCCTCGACCGAACGTCCTCCCGCCCGTCCTCTGATCTACGCGCACCGCGGATCCTCGCACCGCTATCCGGAGCTGACCCGGGCGGCCTACGTCCAGGCGATCGCCGACGGCGCGGACGGCGTGGAGTGCGACGTCCACCTGACACGTGACGGCCACCTGGTGCTGCACCACGACGCCCAGCTGGGCCGCACGTCCAACGGCTCCGGGCCAGTGGCCCAGCACACCCTGGCGCAGCTGCGGGAGCTGGACTTCACCTCGTGGAAGGGTGTGGAGATCCCGCCGTCCCACGGGGCGGCCCACGAGCAGCTGCTCACGCTGGACGAGCTGCTGGACCTGCTGCTGGCCGCCGGGCGTCCCATGGGCCTCGCCGTGGAGACCAAGCACCCCAGCCCGTACGGCCACGGGCTGGAGGAGGCCCTGCTCGTGCTGCTCATGCGGCGCGGCTGGAACCCGGAGACCGGGATGCTCGGAACCGTGACGGTCTCGATCATGAGCTTCCACCCGGATGCCGTGCGCCACGTGCTGGACCACGTGCCACCGCGCCACGTGTGCCAGCTGGTCTCTCAGTCCACCGTGGAGTCGGTGCGCGCCGGTCTCGGCGTGGGCACCGCCACCGCCGCCGTGTGCCGCGCGGGCATGCGCCTCGTGATGCCTCCCGGGGTGCCCCTCATCTCCCGTGGGGAGGTGGAGCTCGCGGGGCCGGGGATCCGGTTCGTGCGGGACAACCCCCGGCTGGTGGAGCAGTGGCTCCAGCGCGGATCCGTGCTGCGGGTGTGGACGGTGGACACCTTCGCGGACACCCACGTGTGCCTGGCCCTGGGGGTCCAGCAGATCACCACCAACGTGCCCGCGCTGGTCCGCCGCTGGACCACCGAGCACGTGAACTCTGCACAGACCGCCTCGGAGAGCGCCTCTCCGAACGTCTCGGCGCACGGCCGAGGCGTTCGGGAGCGCGAGCTGGTTGCCGCGGCTCAGAGGCCGTAGGAGTCCACGAGCTGTTCCGCCAGCCCGGTGTACCCGCCCGGGGTCAGTGCGCTGAGGCGCTGGGCGGTCTCCTCGGACAGCCCCAGCCCAGCGATGAACTCCCGCATGCGCCGGGCGTCCACGCGGTGTCCGCGGGTCAGATCCCTGAGCCGCTCGTAGGGGTTGCCCATCCCCTCGCGGCCCGCAACGGCCTCCGCCCGCATGGCGGTCTGGACGGCCTCCCCGAGCACCTCCCAGTTCTGGTCGAGGTCCTCCGCCAGGGTGGCCTCCGCGACGTCCAGGCGCTCCAGGCCCTTGACCACGTTGGAGATGGCCAGCAGCGAGTGCCCGAAGGCCACGCCGATGTTGCGCTGGGAGGAGGAGTCGGTGAGGTCCCGCTGCCACCGGGAGGTCACGAGCGTGGCGGCCAGGGTGTCCAGCAGGGAGCAGGAGATCTCCGCGTTGGCCTCCGCGTTCTCGAACCGGATGGGGTTGACCTTGTGCGGCATGGTGGAGGATCCCGTGGCGCCCTCCACGGGGATCTGCTGGAAGTAGCCGATCGAGATGTAGGACCACACGTCCGTGCACAGGTTGTGCAGGATCCGGTTGAAGCGCGCCACGTCCGAGTAGAGCTCGGCCTGCCAGTCGTGGGACTCGATCTGGGTGGTCAGGGGGTTCCACGTGAGCCCCAGGCCGGTCACGAACGAGCGGGAGATCCCCGGCCAGTCCGTGTCCGGTGCGGCGGCGGTGTGGGCCGCGAAGGTTCCGGTGGCGCCGTTGAGCTTGCCCAGGAACTCGGTGCCGGCCACGCGCTGCACCTGACGGTCCAGGCGGTGGGCGAAGACCGCGAGCTCCTTGCCCAGGGTGGTGGGCGTGGCGGGCTGGCCGTGCGTGCGGGAGAGCATGGGCACTGCCTTGGCCTCGCGGGCCATGGCGGAGACCGCCGCCACGAGACCGCGCGCCGCGGGCAGCCAGACCTGCTCCACCGCGTCCTTGACGCCCAGGGCGTAGGAGAGGTTGTTGATGTCCTCGGAGGTGCACGCGAAGTGCACCAGGGGCGTGAGGTGCCCGAGGCCCAGCTCCGGCAGGCGCCGCCCGATGAAGTACTCCACCGCCTTCACGTCGTGGACCGTGACGGCTTCGAGCTCCGCGAGTTCCGCCACGGCGGCGGCGTCGAAGCCGGTCACGATGGCGCGCAGTCCCGCTTCCTGTTCGGCCGTGAGGGGCTCCAGGCCGGCCAGTGCGCGCTGGGCGCACAGGTGGATGAACCACTCGACCTCCACGTGCACTCGCTCGCGATTCAGCGCGGCCTCGGAGAGGTGGTCCACCAGGGGGGCGGTCTGCGGGCGGTAGCGGCCGTCCAGCGGTCCCAGCGCCAAGGCGGGGCTCTGCTGGCCCAGGGCCACTCGTCCGGACGGGAGGGTCTGCGCGGCATTCGACATGGTTCCCATTCTTCCACGGGCCAGGGGGCGCCCGCCCGGTGCGAGGTGCCGCGGCGAGGGGCCTGCACCGCCGGGCACCCGGGGTGGCCCGGGAGGCCCGAGTCCCCAGCCCCCACCGGGCGGCTCTCGCTCCGCCGCACGGCTTTCTAGCCTGGTCCCGCGCGACGAGCCCCCCGTCCGCGCAGTGCGGAGAGGACACCACATGACACCCACGGCACTCGCCGCCGCGCCCGGGGCGTTCCCCGGGATCAGCGGACTGGTCCACGAGCACCTCACGGCTCTCGCCCAGCGGTACGACGACGCCGCCGAGCACCTGGGCGTCCTGCGTGCCCGGGTGGCCGAGGCCGGAGAGGTGCACGGGACCTGGTGCGGACCGGGCGCCCGCCTCTTCAAGATTCGGGTGGAGCAAGACGTGGCCGGACTGGGCGAGGACATCGCGATGTGCCGGGAGGTCTCCCGGACGCTGCGCTGGTCCGCGACCGCGCTCGCGGACCGCCTCGCGGAGCTCGAGACCGCGGCGGGAATCGGCGCCCCGCTGCTGTCCACCCTCGGGGCCGTCCTGGGGCCGGGTCTCCTGACCGCACCCGCGGGGCGTCGGCCGTGAGCCCCGTGGACGGTGCGGGCCGCCCGACGCATCCGGCGCCACCGGCCCACGAACCCCGCCAGGCGGCGTCGCCGGGTGGAGCCGTCACGGAGCTCCGCGGTCCCGCGGAGGATCTGCAGGGTGAGCTGTACGGTGACGCGGCGGCGTCGCGTCCCGCGGCGGAGGGGTTCGAGTCCGAGCAGGACGTCGCGGCCGCGGTGGCCGGCGCACGGGAAACCATGGTCGTGCACAGCGGCGCGGGAGTGGGCGGCGGGACCACGGTGGACACGGACGGGATGCGGGCCACGTGCGGGGACCTCTCGCGCGTGGCCTCGGAGTGCCGCGAGGTGGCGGCCACCCTCACGCCGCTCGCGGTCGAGGCGCAGCTGTGGGCCCTGACCGGAGAGCCCCTGCTGGGTGACGCGGCGGTGGTGTCGGGGCTGCTCGTGACGGGTGTGCTGGACCACGCGGCGGAGGTCTCCCACACGGCCCGGAAGCTCGAGGTGGCCGCGCAGCGCTACGAGGCGGCCGAGCGGACCATCACCGGGGCGTTCAGCGCCGAGCAGCTGAAGGCACCCTGGCCGGGAGCGGGAGTCGCGTTCCTGCGGGACATGGCACGCTCGGTGGAGGATCTCGAGGTGGCCTTCACCCGCGCCGGGATCGACAGCCCCGAGGCTTTCTGGGACGACGTCCGGTTCACCGGCTTCGGGCTCCTGGTCCGCGGCGGAGGTCCCCACGGCACGGACGCGATAGTCCGCGGTCCGGGCCTGGACGACCTCCTGGACGGGGCCCTCCAGCTGCCGTGGCCCGACGGCGCCGCGGCCGGGTCCGGCGCTACGGCGGAGGATGGTGCGGCCGAGGGGGCGTCAGGCGCGGCAGCCGGCCCCGCGGCGTCGGCCACGGGGCGGCGCCCGACGATCGGTGAGCAGCTGCGGAACATCGCGGTGGAGCGGCTCTCGACCGCCGGTCGCAGGGTGACGGAGGGGTCCCTTGCTGAGGAACCTCCTGCCGCGGACGGCGCGGACATCTCGGAACTGGAGGTGGCCGTGGCCGCGATGACGATGGCTGTGCCCGGGGCGGCCGGTGTGTACGCGCTGTATCGCGAAGGCCGTCGGTTGAACCCGGCGGAACGCACCGGGGCGGCGCTCGGGGGAGTGGTTCGCAACCTGGAGGAGGACCATCCCCTGTACCCGGCGCGGCGAGAGGTGTTCACGGGAGTCACCCCGCGCACTGCGCGTGAGCACCACATGACGCCGCTGCCCCGCAGGCCCCTGCCCGCCGGTGTGCGCCACGACGGCGCCGTGCCCACCACCGTGGCCGGAACGGCCGCGGCCCTCAAGGACGCCAAGAACATCGTCTCGGGCGCGGACGCGAGCGGCGAATCCGTGGAGAACAGCACGGTGATGGTGCAGAAGGCCACCGGCGCGGACGGACGCAGCGCGTACTCGGTGGTTCTCACCGGGACCGAGCAGTGGTCGGACGGGCCCGGTGTGCACGACCTCAAGGGCATCGGCCAGGGTATGACGGCATCCCCCACGGACTCCCTCACCGAGCTCCCGCAGGCTCAGCGCATGGCGTTGCAGGCCCTGCAGGACGCGGGCATCCGCCCCGGGGACACGGTGGTGCTCACGGGCCACAGCCTGGGCGGGATCGACGCCGCTGGGCTCGCCGCGAACCAGGAGTTCCGCAGCCGCTACGACGTCCAGGCCGTCACCACGTACGGCGCCCCCGTGGGGGACTTCGCCATTCCTGCCGAGACCTCGGTGATGGCCGTGGAGCACGTCGACGACCTGGTCCCCACCCTGGACGGCGTGCCCAACCCGGACGGTGGACGCCGGTCCACGGTGCGGGTGAACACGCCCTACGCGGGCGCGGTGGGCTACAAGGGCGGGCCACTGGGAACCGCGGCGCACGAGATGAACCTCTACGTCGTGGGAGCCCAGGGCATCTCAGGGTCCGGCAACCCGACCGTGGAGGCCCACGAGCGGCAGCTGGCCGCAGCCGTTCCCCACGGGCCGGGAGTCCGGACCGAGACCTACGTGTACGCCGGGTGGGAGGAGCACGTCGGCCTGGAGGGGGAGAGGGTCCAGGGTGGCGGTGCGCCGCCGGCCCGGTGAGGGCGAGGCGTCGCTGCCCGGGGGCGTGAGGCGCCCGCGCCCACGGCTGGTACCCGCAGCCCGCGTCAGTCCGGCCACCGCGGCGGGGACCCGGTGGACGCGGATCTGGGCACGCCGGTCGGGGAGCGGTGGGCCGGGCAGGCCGATTTCGGCCCGACGGGGCCAACGCCACGCACGCGACCGCCCGGTTGTCTGGGAGTTCTCGCAGAAGCCGGTGGAGCGAGGAACGGTTCGTCCTGGTCGGCGCTGCACGGGGTCGTGCTGGTCGGTCGGGGCGGAGGGAGGGCGGTCGCGCGGCACGGTCCCGCGGGGCTGCGCCCTGCACAAGGAGCCCGGGGGTCGCAGCGCACTTGCGGGGGTGCCGCAGAGCCGGGTTCTCACGGATTCCCGTCAGTTACCACGAGCGAACACGCCCGGTTTGTGACCTGCGGCACTTCGAACCGCGCCCGTGTAGGCTCTGGTGAACCCGAGGCGAACGCCCGATTCCTGGAACTCTGCGCGACCTTCCCGTACCCCTCACCATGCCGACACCCCGGCAGCACCGAGGACGCGGAGCGCCCCCGAGAACCTGTGTTCGCAAGGCTCGACATGACCGGGGCGATCCTCCGGTCATGAAGACAGTGGAAGGACCGAGACCGACCATGGAACCACGTACCCATCCGGGTGCTGTGCAGAGCACGCTCCCCCGGCACCAGTTGCTGGACGAGCGCGGCGTCGTCACGCAGAACCCGCTCCTGACCCCCTATGCGGAGGACATCACCGTCGATGACCTCAAGCATCTCTACCGCTCCATGACCATGTCGCGGCGGATCGACGAGGAAGGCACCTCGTTGCAGCGCCAGGGACAGCTGGTGCTCTGGGTGCCCCTGCGGGGCCAGGAGGCCGCGCAGATCGGCTCCGCGTGGCCCACGCGGCCCACCGACAGGCTCTACCCCTCCTACCGCGAGCACGCCGTGGCCTTCGAGCGCGGCGTGGAGCCCTCCGAGCTCATGCGCTACTTCCGCGGACACACCGCGGGTGGCTGGGACCCCGAGAAGCACAACCTCAACCTCTACACCGTGGTGCTCGGCTCTCAGGCACCCCACGCCGTGGGGTACGCCATGGGCACCATGATGGACCGCAAGGCCGCCGAGGATGCCGGAACGCCGCTGGAGACCGACCCCGATGCCGTGGTCGCGTACTTCGGGGACGGTGCCAGCACCGAGGGCGAGGTCCACGAGTCCATGGTCTTCGCGGCGTCCTACGACGCACCGGTGCTGTTCTTCATCCAGAACAACCAGTGGGCCATCTCCGTGCCCTTCTCCACGCAGTCCCGCGGACCCCTCGCCGCGAGGGCGGCGGGCTACGGCTTCGAGGGCCTGCGGGTGGACGGCAACGACATCCTGGCCGTGGTGGCCGCCACGCGCTACGCCCTGGAGAAGATTCGCAAGGGCGAGGGCCCCGTCCTCATCGAGGCCGAGACTTACCGCATGGGCGCGCACACCACCGCGGACGATCCCACCAAGTACCGCAAGCGGGAGGAGGAGGACCAGTGGGGCCTGCTCGATCCCATCGAGCGGCTCAAGGTCCACCTGCGCACCGAGCACGGTGTGGATGACTCGTTCTTCGACACCGTGGCGCAGGAGAACGACGACCTCGCGAACCGGATGCGCGCGGACGTCCTCGCCATGACCCCGCCCGAGTTCGTGGACCGGTTCGAGCACGTCTACGCCGAACCGCACTCGCTCGTGGACGCCGAGCGCGCCGAGTACCTGGAGTACCAGGCCGGATTCGACGTCGCGGACGAAGCCCAGAACTCGGAACCGGAAGGAGCGGGCGCGTGAGCAAGCTGACCATTGCCAAGGCCATCACCGCAGGGCTCACGCGAGCCATGGAGGACGACCCCAAGGTCATGCTCATGGGGGAGGACATCGGTTCCCTGGGCGGCGTGTACCGCGTGACGGAGGGGCTCAAGGCCCGGTTCGGTGCGCACCGCGTGCTGGACAGCCCTCTGGGCGAGGCGGGCATCGTGGGCACCGCGGTGGGGCTTGCGCAGCGCGGTTACCGCCCGGTGTGCGAGATCCAGTTCGACGGGTTCACCTTTCCCGCGTTCAACCAGATCACCACGCAGGTGGCGAAGATCCACGCGCGCTCCGAGGGCAAGCTCAAGCTGCCCATGACCATCCGCATCCCGTACGGCGGCGTCATCGGGTCGGTCGAGCACCACTCCGAGTCCCCGGAGGCGCTGTACGCGCACACCGCGGGGCTGCGGATCATCACCCCGTCCAACGCGCACGACGCCTACTGGATGGAGCAGCAGGCGATCGCGAGCGACGACCCGGTCATCATCTTCGAGCCCAAGCGCCGCTACTGGCTCAAGGGCGAGGTGGACGAGACCGCCGAACCCACGGACCCGTTCTCCGCCGCCGTGATCCGGGAGGGCGAGGACGCCACCGTGGTGGCCTGGGGTCCCCTGGTGCCCGTGGCGCTGGCCGCGGCGAATGCCGCCGAGGAGGACGGGCGCAGCGTGGAGGTCATCGACCTGCGCAGCATCTCGCCGATCGACTTCGACACGCTCACCGCCTCGGTCCGCAAGACCGGTCGCCTGGTGATTGCCCACGAGGCCCCCACGTTCGGCGGCCTGGGCGGAGAGATCGCCGCGCGCGTGACCGAGCAGGCCTTCTACTCGCTCGAGGCCCCGGTGCTGCGCGTGGGAGCGTTCCACATGCCGTACCCGCCGGCCGCGGTGGAGGAGCACTACGTCCCGGATCTGGACCGGGTGCTCGACGCACTCGACCGTTCCTTCACCTACTAGACATTCAGACCATCACCGCGCTCGACGACGAGTGCGGTGTCCCCAGGAGGGAGAACAGATGTCCCAGGTTTTCACACTGCCCGACGTGGGCGAAGGGCTGACCGAGGCCGACATCCTGGCCTGGAAGGTGTCCAAGGGCGACACCGTGTCCGTCAACCAGGTGCTCGTCGAGATCGAGACCGCGAAGTCCGTGGTGGAGCTGCCCTCCCCGTACGCGGGAACGGTGCAGGAGCTCATGGTGGCCGAGGGCGACACCGTGGACGTGGGCACGCCCATCATCACGGTCAGCTCGGGCGACGACGCCCCCGCGGGCGGCACCGACCCCGGGTACACGGGCACGGTGCCCCAGGACGGTCTCGCCGATGCCTCCGGATCTGCGGCCGGTGCGGCCGCTTCGCCGGAGGGCGAGGAGCAGCCCCAGGGCCAGGCGCTCGTGGGCTCGGGGCCCAAGGCGGATCCCGTGCGTCGGCGCCGCCGCAACCGCCCGGCCTCCGGCGCCCCGCAGGAGCGCGAGGAGGCCCCCGCGCAGAGCGCTGCACCCGTCCCAGCCCCGGCCGATGTGGACGGCGGGGGCACCACCGCAGTCACGGGCCCCGCGGGTGGTGTGGTGCCCCGGCGACCCGGTCTGGCCAAGCCCCCCGTGCGCAAGGCCGCCAGGGAGATGGGTATCGACCTCGCGGACGTGGAGGCCACGGGCGAGGCGGGTCAGGTCACCAAGCGCGATCTGCTGGCCCACGCCGAGCGCAGCGGTGCGTCTGGAGCCTCGTCCGGTGCTGCGGCTCCCGTGGCTGTTCGCGAGAACGGTGAGCGGGTCGAGCGGATCAAGGTCAAGGGCGTCCGCAAGGCCACGGCCCAGAACATGGTCAAGTCCGCGTTCACCGCGCCGCACGTGTCCATCTTCGTGGAGGTGGATGCCACCCGGACCATGGAGTTCGTCAAGCGGCTCAAGCAGTCCCCGCGCATGGAGGGCGTGAAGATCTCTCCGCTGCTGATCGTGGCCAAGGCCGTGATCTGGGCCGCAGAGCGCAACCCGGACGTGAACGCCACGTGGTCGGACACCGAGATCATCGTGAAGCACTTCATGAACCTGGGGATCGCGGCGGCCACGCCGCGGGGTCTGCTGGTGCCCAACATCAAGGACGCGCAGGACCTCTCCCTGCGCGATCTCGCCGTGGCGCTGCAGCAGCTCACCGAGACGGCACGCGCCGGGCGCACGCAGCCTGCGGAGATGCAGGGCGGCACGCTGTCGATCACGAACATCGGTGTCCTGGGAGCGGACACCGGCACCCCCATCATCAATCCCGGGGAGTCAGGCATCCTGGCGTTCGGGGCCATCAAGCAGAAGCCGTGGGTGATGGACGGGGAGGTGGTTCCCCGCTGGATCACCACTCTCTCCGGCTCGTTCGACCACCGCGTGGTGGACGGGGAACTGGCTGCCCGCTTCATGTCGGACGTGGCCCGGATCGTGGAGGAGCCGGCCCTGTTGCTGGAGTGAGTCACGGCTGACCGCGCCCTTCCGGGGCACGGCGCAGACGCATCGAGGGGCACCCGCGGCACACGCGGGTGCCCCTCGCTGCGCCGGGCGCCCCTCCGCCGCGCCGGGCGCCCCTCCGTCGTGCCGGGCGCCGTGAACCGCGGCACCGCCCGGAGTGCCTCGCCGCAGCGGGGAACGGACGGGTCGTCCCGGGCGCGTGTCACGTGGCGCGGAAGCACCCCGCCACGTGACCGGGCGCCCGCCCGATCCGCTGCAGCCACCGGTGGGCGGTCACCGGACCCACCAGCACGATCCCGTGGGAGCGCAGGGTGAGGGACAGCCTGCGGGACGCGGCGGTGCTGTCCGGCAGGTCCAGCGCGTTCTGCGGTGGTGCCTCCGCCGGTGGCACCTGGGCTTCGGTGAGCAGCTCGTTCCACCGGGTGACGTCCCAGTCCTGGCACACCTCCGCGTTGTGGATCACCGCCTCGATCTTGGCCCGGTTGCGGATCAGGTCAGCGGTCACCAGGAGGTCCTCGACGTCGTCCTCGTCGAACAGAGCCACGCGCTCCGGGCGCAGGTGGGCCATGTGCAGGTACCAGGCCCCGTGGCGTGCGGACTGCGACCACCGGGCCAGCCCCGAGTCGACCAGTTCGAGCATGAGGGCGGCGAAGTGCTCGGCGGGGGTGCTCGGAGGGGTCCCCCACTCGTCGTCGTGGTCCGCGAGTGCGCCGGCCGTGCCGAGCGCCCAGGGGCAGCGGGACACACCGTCCCCGCACAGCACTGAGCGGAAGGCGTCGCGGGGGCTGGCGGTGGGGCGCTGATGGCTCCCGCCGGCCGCGGGGAGCGTCCCGGACGTGGGCAGCGCCGGCCCGGGAGCCGGGGGATCTGGTGCCGGGGCTGGTGGCTGCGCCGGGCAGGGGAGGGAACGTGCCGTCGTCGTCATGGCAGGAGGCTAGGACGCACGTGAGGCCCCGGTGCCGTGGGGCGGCAGCTCTGTGGAGTGCGGGATGGTGACTGCGGCTGAGGACCCGGGTGTGCAGGGCGCTCGCCGCGGGGCGCGCCCGGGCGAGCCGGAGGACGGGTGCCGCCTGGCAAGTGCGCGGTGCACGGTGCGTGGCGTCGATCACCGGCCCCGCCGGAGGACGCCCGGTCGGAGGAGGCGGCGGCATCCGGTCAGAAGGTGGACACGGCGCCCGTGACGTCCTCGATCTCCACGGCCAGGGGGTCGTCGTCGGGGTTCTGGGAGTCGTGGACGATGAACACGGCGGCGGGATCGCCCGGGGGCAGGGCGCGGACCGTGACCACTCCCGAGCGGACGTGGGCGAAGATCTCGGAGAGCTGGCGGGCGGTGGCGGAGAGCACCGCGTCGGACGGCGGGGTGCCGCGCTCGTCGAGGATGTCCACCGTGATCCCGCGGGCACGCGCCGCCCGGGTGAGCTCCAGGACGTGGGGGGTGGCGATGGAGCGGCCACGGATGCTGTCCCGCAGCTGCGCCTCCGTGAGGCGGAACTGCTGCAGGTCGTAGTCGGTGACCACCGTGGACTCCTGGGCGATCTGCTCCAGGAGACCGCCGGCGAGGCGGCGCACCTCGTCCACGCGGCGGCTCGAGGCGTGGCGCATGTCCTTCTCGACCTCGTCGTTGCTGCGGGCGGCTTCGAGGATCCGCTGCCTCTCCTCCCGCCGGTTCATGAAGAAGGTGTACTGCCGCTCCACCATCCAGGTCACGATCATCACGGCCACACCCACCACGTGGTAGGCCTCGATGGGGAGGGGCACCCCGTCCACCACGGGCCAGCGGAGCACGGACATGACCGTCACACCGAGCCACACGAGCAGCGCCCATCCCGGTCTGCGACGCATCCCCAGAGCGAACAGCTCGGCGATGAACCCCAGGTGGAACCACGGGGACTGCCCGGCGTCCGTGGTCAGTGGAGTGGCCGCGTAGCCCTGCTGCGCCGCCACCAGGAACAGGGTGGCGCTCAGCGCGGTGGGGACCACGTGGAACCGGCGGCCGTCCCACGCCGGCAGGGCGATGATCAGCCCGGACACCGCGTACGCCGTGAGGGAGACGAACATCGCCCACCTGGAGGTCGCGTCCTCGAGGTGACGCAGCGCGTCCACGAACGGTGCGCCGAACGTGGCCAGGACGAGGAGCCCCATGAAGCGGTGGGCGAAGACCGGGCGGGTGACCTCGCTCATGCCACCACGTCCTTGGGCCACACGAGGTCCACCCGGGTGCCCCGGCCCGGGGCGGAGTCCAGGTGGACCACCCCGCCGATGGAGTCCACGTTCTCCATGATGGACACGCGCACACCGAGCCTGCGGTTCGGCACGTCGTGGTAGTTGAAGCCCCGGCCGTTGTCGCTGATGATGAAGCGCAGGTAGAAGCCCTCGGGATTGATGGGGCTCGCCTCGCAGATCTCGCCCTCCATGGCCACGGTGGTGATCGCGCTGCCGGAGTGCCGTGCGCTGTTGGACACGGCCTCCGTGACGGCCTGCGTGAGCCCGTGGGCCACGTAGGCGGGGACGAACACTCGGGGCTCACCGACGGGCCGCATGGGCGCCCGCAGGTTGGTAAAGCGCACGCGGTCCCGCCACGGGGACAGGGCCTCCATCAGCTCGTCCATGAGGTCGTGCACCATCACGGTGTGCGCGCCCGAGGCACGGCTGGACTCCTCGGCCAGCACATCCTGGGCCCGCGCGGCGAGCTCGCGGGTCCTGCGGGGCAGCACCCCGTGGTTGCGGGAGGCGTCGAGCAGCGCGGCCATGACGTTGTCGTGGATCAGACGGTCGATCCGTTCCTGGTCCTCCGTCTCCGACCGGCTGCGGGTCATGGCGAGCGTCTCGGACAGCGCCTCGGCGTAGTTGCGGTCCATGCGCTCGGTGCCACGCTTGCCCACCGTGATGATCATGATGAGCGTCAGGGCGAACACCAGACGGGAGAGTCCCGCCGCCACCCAGGACTCCGCCGTGGGAGTGACCGAGATGATCTGACTGGCCACAGTCGCGTAGACGGCCTCGATCCCCACGGTGTACAGCACGGCGGCCGCGGGACTCCACAGCACGGCCGCGGCCCCGGAGGCCAGGATGATGAACCCCGAGATCCACGGGTTCTGGGGCAGCATGCCCCCGGTGTAGGCCAGGGGCAGCGTCAGGATGGATGCGGCCACCACCGCGGTGTACGCCCGGAACACCCACGGGCGCACCGAGTGGTGCAGCCCGTAGTAGAGGGTGAGACCCGTCAGGACACCGAGCGCGGCCAGGAAGATGCTGTACCAGCCGTGCAGGTGCGACTGCTGCTGGGCGAAGATGGGCAACACCTCGATCAGGTGGGTCACCCCGAAGACCCCCACCCCGATCATCGCGAGCCAGTGGGCACGGTAGGTGTAGACCCCCAGTTTCCCCGGCGCGGTGGTGGCGAAGAACCGCTTCCACCGCAGCTGGGTGCTGACCACGCGGTAGGAGCGGGCCCTGCTCCCCGAGCTCCTGCCGCGCAGGGTCACGGGGTGCCCGGGGTGCTCGTCACAGCTTCTTCTCAGCCGTGGTGACGTCGTCCTCCGGATCCACCAGACCGTCCTCGATGGCGCGGATGCGCAGATCGATCTTGGTGGGCGCGGGGCGTCCGATGCGGGCGTACTTCTCCCGGATCCTGTCGATGTTGGTCTTCACCGCGGACTGCTTGATGCCCATGCGCCGCGCCACCTGGACCTGCGCGAACCCGGAGGCGTACAGCCGCAGGGTCTCGCGCTCGCGCGGGGACAGGGCCGCGCGCGAGAACTCCACGTCCCCGTCGATCGCCGCGGCCAGCTCCTTGGTGATCACCGGCTTGCCGTCCGCGATGGCGCGCGCCTCCTCGATGGCGTGCTCCAGCGGGTCGGACTTGCGCACCAGGCCCAGTGCGCCGGCGCGCAGGGCCTCCCTGATCAGTGCCGCGTTCTCGGCGATGCTGAAGATCAGCACCTTCATGCCCGCGCTGCGCAGCCGCTCCACGTTGCTCGCGGGGCGGGACTTGTCCGCCAGGGACAGGTCCAGCAGGACGACGTCGCACTCGATGCGCTTGGCCCCCTGCGCCGTGAGGGCGGGATTCTCCGGGTCCCGGCCCAACTGGTCCAGCAGCGTGGTCACGGAGTCCGAGGACCCCACCAGCTTGACGTCCGCCAGCGATGTCATGGACACCAGGCGGACACCTTCCCGAACCACTTCATGGTCGTCGACGATCGCGACGAGTGTTGAAGGCATGGATGTTTCCTCCGTACTCCCCTGTGGAGGCCCAGCCCAGGCCCCCGACAGTACGGAAGTCTACTGGCTCATTGCATGCGAAATGCTCCAAGCGTCCACTTTGCGGTGGTAGTACATTCCCCACAGTCCGCCGAGGACCGCGCCCACGAGACCCAGCACCAGCAGCCCGCCGATCGCCACAAGACCCACGGTTGGATTCGCCCCGATCATCTCCTGGGCCACCCAGCGGGAACCGTCCTCCACGGCGGCCTGTCCCGCCCACAGCAGCGCGGCGGCGGAGGCCGCGGCCCGGGCGACGACCGACCACAGCCACACGCACACCCCCTGCGCGGCTCCCGAGAACCGGGCCATGCGCCCGGCCACGTAGCCGCCCGCCAGCATCGACAGCAGCTCGACCGCACCCAGGACGACGACGCCGCCCCACAGCTGCGCGGACCCCGGCTCGTTCCAGGCCCGCGCCAGGGCGTCTCCCGCGCTGAGCCCGGTGTCGAGGCCCACGGCGGGGCCCGCGAGGATGGCGAGGGCCGTCAGCAGCGCACCCAGCGCCGCCGCCGTGAGCAGCCCCATGAGCCCGGGGACGATCTGCAGACCCCCGAAACGCTGACGCTGCCGGGCGCGCAGGGCCTCCGCCGTGAGACGCGGGGCCGCGGAGGCGCCTCCGGGGCGGACCGCGGGTCGCATCGTGTCCCACGACGCCTCGGCGGAGATCCTCTCCTGGGGGTGGGTGAGGTGGTCGTCGCCCACCGGGTTGGCCGGGCCGGAGTGCTGGTCCCGGGGGTGCAGACGCCCGGAGGCCACGCCGGTGCGGCCCGTGGGAGGGGCGCTGGGCAGGGGGCGGGTCCGTGCGGCGTCGTCCGCCGTGGAGGCGGGAACGGCCGCGGTGCGGGCCTCCTGCGCAGCGGCGGACCCGGGCTGGCCGTCGGGACCGGACCGGTGGTCGGGACGGGGAAGGGGCCGGGTGTCCTGGGAGGCGGAGTCGGGCCGCGCCGAGCCGTGTCCGCCCGTCCAGGGCGCGTTGCCGTCGTCGAAGGGGTCGCGGGCGGAGGAGGGGGACATGCGGGGGCCTCGATTCGGCGGGGAGTCCTGTGGCGGGTCCCCCGAAGTCTATCGAGGGCGGGGCGCCCGGCAGGAGCGGTGCCCCGCCTGCCGGGGCGCCTGCCGCAGGGCGGGTAATCTCGCTGTCATGGCTGACGTGAATTCCCGTGACTTCCTGGCGACCCGACCCTGGACGGCGAGCTACGACCCCGGGGTCCCTCGGGACCTGGACCTGCCCGAGACCTCCCTGGTGCACATGCTCGAGAAGTCCGTGGCGCGGCACGGGGCCAAGACCGCGGTCGAGTTCTTCGGCGCGGGAACCACCTACGCGCAGCTCGGGGAGCAGGTGCAGAGCGTGGCCGAGGGGCTGCGGGTGCTGGGCGTGCAGGCCGGGGACCGGGTGGCGATCGTGCTGCCCAACTGCCCCCAGCACATCGTGGCGTTCTACGCCGTGCTGCGGCTCGGTGCGATCGTGGTGGAGCACAACCCCCTCTACACGACCCCCGAGCTGCGCCACCAGTTCGAGGACCACGGTGCCCGCGTGGTGATCGCGTGGGACAAGGTGGCGTCGCGGATCACCAGCATGCCCAAGGACCTGGCCGTGGAGCACGTGGTGTCCGTGGACATCACCGCCGCCATGCCCGCGGCCATGCGCCTGGGCCTGCGGCTGCCCCTCAAGAAGCTCGCGGAGCAGCGGCGCGAGCTCACGGCCGCCGCTCCGGGCACGATCGCCTGGAAGTCCCTCCTGGACTCCGCGCCCCTGCGCTCGGACCACCCCCGCCCGAGTGCCACGGACATCGCCCTGCTGCAGTACACCTCCGGCACCACGGGCCAGCCCAAGGGCGCGATGCTGAGCCACCGGAACCTGGAGTCCAACGCGCTGATGGGGCAGCACTGGCTGGACAGCTCCTCGGACGAGGTCGTCTACGGCGTGCTTCCCCTGTTCCACGCCTTCGGGCTCACACTGGGTCTCACGTTCGCCATGTCACTCGGGGCCAAGCTGGTGCTGTTCCCCACGGTGCGTGCGGATCTGATCCTGAAGGCCATGAAGAAGTCCATGCCCACCGTGCTGCCGGCGGTTCCCCCGGTGTACCAGAAGGTGCTCGACGCCGCGCGGGAGCAGGGCAAGGACATCTCGGGCATCCGTGTGGCGGTTTCCGGTGCCATGAGCCTGCCCGTGCCCCTGGTGGCCACATGGGAGCAGGCCACGGGCGGCATGCTGATCGAGGGGTACGGGCTGACCGAGTGCTCACCCCTGGTGGCGTGCAACCCCCTCAACGACCACCGCCGGGCGGGGTCGATCGGCATCCCGTTCCCCGGCACCGACATCCGCATGGTGGACCCGGAGACGGGTGAGGACGTTCCGCTGGATGGCGAGGGCGAGCTGCTGGTCAAGGGCCCGCAGACCACCCAGGGCTACTGGAAGCGCCCGGAGGAGACCGCCAAGCTCTTCACCGAGGACGGCTGGCTGCGCTCCGGGGACATCGTCACCGTGGACCAGGACGGCTTCCTGCGGGTGGTGGACCGCATCAAGGAGGTCATCATCACCGGCGGGTTCAACGTGGCCCCCACCGAGGTGGAGACCGCCCTGAAGCTGCACGACAGCGTGGCCGACGCCGCCGTGGTGGGGATCCCCAACGACGACGGCAACGAGACCGTGGTGGCCGCCGTGGTGCTGGAACCCGGGGTGAGCCTCGACGAGGCTGCCCTGCGCCAGCACTGCTACGACAAGGTCACCCGGTACAAGGTCCCCCGCCGGATCATCGCCATGGACGATCTTCCCCGCACGATGCTCGGCAAGACCCTGCGACGGGCCGTCAAGGAGGAGATCCTGGAGAAGAAGCTCCTGGACTCCTGACCGCACCGCGCACCCGGTGCCACGGGCGGCAGCGGTGTGACGCATCCGGGGAACGGCCCGGGTGGGCTGGCTGGAGCACGTTCTCGGCGGCCCGCCGGGAGGCCGTGGCTCCGGACCCGAGGAGGTGGCCCGACATGGAGATCCGGCAGCTGACCTGCTTCGTCGCGGTGGCCGAGGAACGTCACTTCGGCCGGGCCGCCGAGCGGCTGCACATGGCGCAGCCGGCGCTGTCCCTGCTGATCCGTCAGCTGGAGGAGAACCTGGGTGCCAGACTCCTGGACCGCACCACGCGCAGGGTGGACCTCACCCCCGCGGGTCAGGAGCTGCTGGACCGGGGGAGGCGGGTCCTCCACGACCTCGAGCTGCTCGAGGCCGATGTCCGGCGGGAGGGCGACGCCTCGACGGGTGTGCTCCGGCTGGGGTTCGCCGGGGCCGCGGCGTACGACGTCGTCCCGGAGCTGGCGCGCGCGGTGCGGGCGGGGCTGCCCGGCGTCACCCTGAGCCTGCGGGGTGAGCTGCCGTCACCGGCGCTGGAGTCCGGGCTGCGGGACGGGAGCCTGGACGCGGCACTGCTGCACCCGCCCGTGGCCTCGCCGGGCATCCGCCACCGCGTCGTGGGGCGTGAGCCCCTCGTGGTGGCCCTGCCCGTCGACGCACCGCTGACCGCGCGGCCGTCGGTTGGCGTGGGCGCCCTGGAGGGTCTTCCGGTGGTTGCGCACCCGCCCGGGTCACCGCTGCACCGGGCCGCCCAGGAGCTGTTCCTCGCCGCGGGGCTCCCCCTGCGCATCGGGCAGGTGGCGCAGGACACGGCGAGCATGCTGTCACTCGTGGCGGCGGGAGGCGGGGTGGCGCTGGTTCCCGCGTCCGTGCGGGCCCTGCAGCTGCGGGGGGTCGTGTACGCGGAGCTCGAGGGGTCCCCGCAGATCGACCTCGCACTCGCCTGGCGTGACGAGGACCGCTCCGCCCGGCTGCGGGCTTTCCTGGATGTTGCACTGGGGTGGGTTGACTCCGCGGGAGCCACGGGCACGAGCCCTGCGGCGCGCTGACGGGTCCGGGCCGCGCGGTTGACTCCCGCCGGGCGGCAGCTGCGCGGGCCACCGCAGCGTGTCCGCGGGCCGGATGGGCTCATCCGGGCCGTCTCCGCTCCCGGCGGGGCGCCTCGGAGCACCCGGACCCTGTGGCTCACCCGGGGGACAGGGAACGGGGGAGAAGGACGAGGCGGTCGTTGCTCCGTGGCTCGACGGTGCGAGCGACGTTCCGCAACGGTGCAGGTCAGAGGCCGGTTGCAGCGCTGTTTTGCGGGTTTACTTGCGTCTGGATGGACTTGCCGCATAAAGTGGTGATGTCGGCCGAAGTGGCCCGGGTGCATCCCCCCAAATGCGCACCCGGATGATCCCCCGGCTGGCCGGCGTCCCGATCTCCCCCAGATTCGGGATGTCCGACGGGTCCTGCCGATCCCCCAAGTGGCAGGACCCGTCCCCTGTTAACGGGCCTTTCCGGCTCCTTCCCGAACGGACCGCACCGGGTGAGGCGCGGAGTCCTCCCGCCCGGTGCGGCGCCTCAGGCCAGTTTCAGATCCCCCAGACGGGGAACCACCTTGTGGGCGATGCTCAGCAGGGCCGTGCTCTCGTCCTCGGTCAGCTGGTCCACGAAGGCGGCCCGGACCATGGCGATGTGGGCGGGGGCCGCGCGGGTGATGGAGCTGCGCCCGTGCTCGGTAATCGCCACCACCAGGCCGCGGGCATCGGTGGGGCTGGGTGAGCGTCGGATCATGTCGCGGCGCTCCATGCGGGAGAGCATGTGGGACAGCCGCGAGCGCTCCCAGCCGAGCATGCGCAGCAGCTCGCGGGAGGGCAGCTCGCCGGTGGCCGACTCCGAGAGCGGGACCAGGACCTCGTACTCGGAGCCGGACAGCTCGCTGTCGCGCTGCAGCTGCCGGTCCACGGCGCGCTCCATGCTGCGGGACAGTTCCAGGAAGGCCCGCCACACCTCCTGCTCCCGGGCGTTCAGCCAGGGTGGGGTGCGGTTGCTCGATGTGCTGTCCATGCTCTGCTGCTTCCTCGGGGAGGCACCCCGTGCCGGGAGGGGGGTGTCTCAGGCGCGGGGGTCGCGTTTGATCCAGTCCGAATCGTAGTGGGTGCCGCCGGTGCCGCGCTCGCGCTCACGCAGCCGGTCGGCGTAGTCCGTGGGGCGCAGGGGCGAGTCGTCGTCGTCGGGGCGGGTGAAGCGGGCGGTCGCCACGAGCCCGAAACCCAGCCCGGCGCCCACGACCATGGTCATCCCTCCCACGATGAACGCGAGGACGTAGTCGTCCAGCAGGTCGGCGGGGACGGACGGGCCGAGCCACGAGGGCACCACGAACGCCATCCCCAGGCACGCGAAGCCGGGGACGAGCAGGACGGCGGGGATCAGCCAGAGCTTGGACCACGAGCGGCGCTCGGGCTCGCCGGGATCCTGGAAGACGGGCAGGGCGCGCGTCTGCACGAGCGCGTACCCCAGGACGCCGAGCACCACGAGGATCGCGCCCAGCACCCAGCCGAACCACAGGTCCATGGCCACGAGGGCCAGTCCTGCGAGCAGCCCCAGCATGATCACGGTGAAGGAGAGCCCTCGGCCCATCCTCCGGGCGGCGCGGGTCGCGGTGGTGCGGGCCTCGGAGCCGGCCGGGGCGGCGTCGTGCGCGGACCCGGTGGGCGACGCCGCCCGCGCACCGTGCGCGGGGCCGTGAGCTGCGGCGGTCCTGCTGGTGGGCGCCCCGCCCGGGTCCTGAGGCGGTGTCTGTGCGGGATCAACGCGGATGCCGTACTGCGGGCGGTCGGCGGCGCCGGGGCGGGTCACGGAGTCCTGCGGGGTGGTCGGACCGGAGGGAGCGTGGTCGGGTTTGCGTCCCGGGTCGCCATCTCGGGGGGTGCCGTGGTCCGCCCCCTCGGCGGCGGAGTTCCGGGCACGAGGGTTCTGGGCGTGCGGGTCCACGGCGCGGAGATCCGGCGAGTTGTGCTCGTCCCGGGGGCGCTGATCGGGGTTCATGGTGGCGATCCGAGGGTGTGGTCGGCGGTGCCGTGCGGACCGTGCCGCGAACGGGCTGGACACCGCCACTGTAGTCCGCTCGGCCCGGGACCGTCGCGGGCCAGGGGGGGCGGAAAAAGCGTGACGTATCATCAAGTCACACCACCGGAGGAGGACGCCATGACGGATCCCACCACGAGCACCACCCACTCCACCGCGGGGCTCTACGTCCACGCGGGGGAGGAGTACACGCGGGACACCACGTACATCGAGGACCGGATCGTGACGGAGCCGGACAGCGCCGAGCTCGCCCCCGGCGCTCGCGCGTGGCCGGTCGAGGCAGGGCGGTACCGGCTGGTCGCGGCGCGGGCGTGCCCGTGGGCCAACCGCACGCTGATCGTGCGCCGGCTGCTGGGCCTGGAGGACGCGATCTCCGTGGGGATGCCCGGACCCACGCACGACGCCCGGTCCTGGCGCTTCGACCTGGACCCCGACGGCCGGGATCCGGTGCTCGGCACGCAGCGGCTGCAGCAGAACTACCTCGCGCGGTTCCCGGACTACCCGCGCGGCATCACGGTGCCCGCGATCGTGGACGTCCCCACGGGGCAGGTGGTCACCAACGACTTCCCACAGATCACCGAGGACTTCGCCACCCAGTGGACCGCGTTCCACCGCGAGGGTGCCCCGGACCTGTGGCCCGCCGAGCTGGTTCCCGAGATGCGACGGGTGATGAAGCGCGTCTACACCGAGATCAACAACGGCGTGTACCGCTGCGGCTTCGCCGGTTCCCAGCAGGCCTACGACGCCGCGTACGAGCGGCTGTGGACCGCCCTCGACTGGGTGGAGGACCGGCTGGGCACGCGGCGCTACCTCATGGGGGAGCACATCACCGAGGCGGACGTGCGGCTGTTCACCACCCTGGTGCGCTTCGACCCCGTCTACGTGAGCCACTTCAAGGCCTCCCGCAACAAGCTCACCGAAATGCCCAACCTGTGGGGCTACGCCCGGGACCTCTTCCAGACCCCCGGCTTCGGGGACACGGTGGACTTCCAGCAGATCAAGGAGCACTACTTCGTGGTGCACCGGGACATCAACCCCTCGGGCATCGTGCCGCTCGGCCCCGATCTCTCCCCCTGGACGACGCCGCACGGCCGGGAGGCGCTCGGCGGCTCGCCGTTCGCGCCCGGCGCCACGGCCCCCGGCCCGGTGCGCGCCGAGGAGCGGGTGGCCCCGGAGCACACCCCTCTGGCCTCCTGAGCAGCGCTGGGCTGAGCCGGTCCTGGCTGAGCGGGCGGGGGCTGAGCGGACGGTGGGTTGAGCGGGCAGGGCGTTGAGCTGTTGCTGGGCTGATCCGGCGCGGCGTGCGGTGGTGGGAACCGCACAAATCCCGGGCGGGGCCTTTTGTGCCCACCCCTCGGGACCGGCCCCGCGCGGGGCCACTAGGGTTGAGCGGGTGCTCCGCGCCTGATCCCCGCGGCACTTCCGCACACCACCACCCCTGAGGCGGCTTGTGCGCGCTGTGTCCCCGCCCGGGCCGGGCGGTCCCCGGCCGCGCAGAGCACCAACCACCCCGGCGCCGCCACCGGCGTCCACCGTTCACGCACCCGATCGAGGAGATCCATGGCCCCGTACCGCAACCAGCGCGCAGCAGCACTTCCCGCACGGCTCTCCCGCACGTGGCTGCTCACCTCAGCGGCGGACACCTCTCTGTTCGCCCCCGCCATGGCCTCGGAGGCGGACTCCGTGGTCCTGGACATCGAGGACGCCGTCCCGGAGGAGGACAAGGACCGCGCTCGCGGGGAGATGGTCGCCGCCATGCAGGACGGCGTGTCCGCGTGGGTGCGCATCAACGACATCACCACCCCGCACTGGGAGAAGGACCTGGCGGCGCTGACCGAGGTGCCCAACCTGCGGGGCATCGTGCTGGCCAAGACCGAGCACCCGGACCACATCACCAAGACCGCCATGATGAGCCGCGCGGGCACCCCCGTGGTCGCGCTCATCGAGTCCGCCGTGGGTCTCATGAACGCCTACGACATCGCCCGCGCGCCCGGGGTGTTCCGTCTGGCCTTCGGGGTGGGGGACTTCCGCAAGGACACCGGCGCCTCGGGGGATCCCATGGCCCTCGCGTTCGCGCGCTCCACCCTGGTCACGGCCTCCCGCGTGGGCGAGCTGCCGGGGCCCATCGACGGCCCGAGCAACGGCGTGTCCGGGGACGAGCTCGAGGCGGCGTGCAAGGTCACCCAGTCCATGGGCATGACCGGCAAGCTGTGCCTGGACCCGGCCCAGACCGATGCGATCAACCACGCCCTGGCGCCGAGCGACCAGGAGATCCGGTGGGCGCGGGAGATGATCGAGCAGGCGAACTCGGGACACGGGGGAGCGGACGGTTCCTACCTGCCCCGCCTCGCGCGTGCCAAGAAGGTGTCGGAGCTCGCGGAGACCTACGGCCTCTGGAACAGCTGAGCGCCGCGCGGGACCCGGGGTCCGGGTGGCACGCCGTGGGTCCCGCGGTGCTCAGTCGGCCAGACCCCAGGCGCGCAGCATCGGCGTGAGGGTGGGGTCCCCGAGGGACTCCACCAGGAAGTGCGTGGCCATGGGCTCGCTGTGGCCGAGCGGTGCGCCCAGCACCCACAGGCCCGCGGCCCGGGCCGCCGTGGCGCCGGCGGGGGAGTCCTCCACGGCCAGGGTGTCCGCGGCGTCGACCCCCAGGCGGCGCACCGCCTCCTCGTAGATGTCCGGCGCGGGCTTGCCGCGCGGGACGTCCTCGGCGCTGACCCAGGTCTGCAGGACGTCCGCGAGTCCCACTGCGTGCATCTTGCGGTCCAGGATGGCGCGCGTGGAGTTGCTGGCCACCGCCACCGGGACGTGGCGCGCCGCGGCGCGCACCGTCTCCACCGCTCCGGGCAGCGGGTCCATAGTCGCCCCGACCACGTCCGCCTCGGTGCCCACGAGCCGGTCGTGGATCTCGTCCTCGCCGGGAGCGGACGCGCCGGCGGACTCCCGGGCGCGCGCCGCGATGAAGGCGGCGATGTCCCGCGCGGACAGGCCCATGAGGCCGGCCTCGGTGCGCTCGTCGATCGTCACGCCCACCTGCTCCGCCACCCGGTGCTGCACGCGCGCCCAGGCACGCTCGGTGTCCATGAGCACACCGTCGCAGTCGAAGACGACGGCGCGCGGACGCCATGACGGGTCGGGGCCGGGCAGGGTCGGTTGCATCACCTCAGTCAACCACGCCCCGGGGTGCCCCTGGCCGCGGGGGATGCAAGGCGGCGTCGTCGCCCGGGCCGGGGAGCTCAGCCGGCTGACTAGAGTGGGAGCATGGCTGACGACGCAGGCAAATCAGGGGAGAGCACGGTGCAGCGACTGGCCGCCGAGTACGGTGTGGCCACCGAGTACCGGGGGTTCGAGGGGGACACCGTCACCGTCCCGGACCAGACGCTGCGCAGCGTGCTCACCGCGCTGGGCGCGGACGTCACGGACGACGACGCCGCCGCTCGCACCCTGCGCGAGCGCGAGCTGGCACCGTGGCGCCGACTGCTTCCCCCCGTGGTGATCACGGAGGTGGAGCAGGGCGCGCGCGTGGCCGTGACCACGGTCCAGGGCGATCCGGCGCGCGTGCGGGTGTGGCCCGAGGACGAGCCGGAGGAGGTTCGGGAGCTGCACCCCGCTGCCGGGGCGGAGGCCGAGACACGCGAGGTGGACGGCGTCACCCGCCAGCGGGTGCAGTACAAGCTGCCCCGGGAGCTTCCCCTGGGCTGGTACCGCCTGGAAGCCGTGACGGACTCGGGCGAGGAGAGCGCCGTGGACGTGGCGGTGACACCGCGCCGGCTGAGCACCACCGACCGGCTGCGCGGGCGCCGCCGCTGGGGGTACATGGCGCAGCTGTACTCGGTGATGTCCTCGCGCTCGTGGGGCGTGGGGGACCTCTCGGACCTGGCCTCCCTCGCGGCGATCAGCGGTGTGCAGGGCGCGGACTACGTGCTCATCAACCCCTTGCACGCGGCGGAGCCGGAGCCGCCCGTGGAGCCCTCCCCGTACCTGCCCTCGAGCCGCCGGTTCTTCAACCCCCTCTACCTGCGGGTGGCGGACGTGGCCGAGTTCCCGTACCTGCGCCCCGCGGACCGCGAGGTGGTGGACCGCCTGGCCGCCATCCAGCGCAAAGCCGTGCTGGACCCCTCCACGATCGACCGCGACGCCGCGTACGCGGCCAAGCTCACGGCACTCAAGCTGCTCTACACCGTGCGGCGCTCGCCGTACCGCCAGCAGCAGCTCGAGGCGTTCGTGGCCCAGGCCGGGCAGCCGCTGCAGGACTTCGCCCTGTGGTGCGCGCTGCGCGAGGAGCTGGGGGAGGACTCGCCGCTGTGGCGGGACGAGGCGCGCTCCCCCGAGGCCCCGTGCGCGCGGGAGGCCCGCACCCGGCTGGCCCACCGGATCGACTTCCACGTGTGGCTGCAGTGGTTGCTGGACGAGCAGCTCGAGGCCGCCCAGCGTGCGGCCCATCGGGCGGGCATGGACATCGGCGTGGTGCACGACCTCGCGGTGGGCGTGCACAAGCACGGTGCGGACGCGTGGGCCCTGCAGGAGGCCATGGCACCCGGGGTGAGCGTGGGTGCCCCCGCGGACATGTACAACCAGCTGGGCCAGGACTGGAGCCAGCCCCCGTGGGATCCGGAGAAGCTCGCGGAGCTCGGCTACCGCCCCTGGCGGCAGATGATGCGCACCATCTTCCGGCACGCGGGGGGCGTGCGGATCGACCACGTCGCGGGCCTGTTCCGGCTGTGGTGGATCCCCGAGGGCAACAATGCCTCCGACGGCACGTACGTCTACTACGACCACGAGGCCATGGTGGGGGTGCTGGCACTGGAGGCCGAGCTCGCCGGCGTGGTGGTCGTGGGCGAGGACCTCGGCACCGTGGAGGACAGCGTGCGGGAGTACCTCGGGAGCAAGGGCGTGCTCGGCACGTCCATCCTGTGGTTCGAGATGGACGGGGACGTGCCGCTGGACCCGTCCCGCTACCGCGAGCTGTGCATGGCCTCGGTCAACACCCACGACCTGCCACCCACCCCGGGGTATCTCGAAGGGGTCCAGCTGCAGCTGCGGGAGGACCTCGGGCTGCTCGCGCGCTCCCCGGAGGAGGAACGGGAGGAGGCTCGCAAGCAGCTGGACACGTTCTTCACCGCCGTCGCGGATGCGGGCTACCTCCCCGAGGGGAAGGGGGCGCAGGACCGGCGCAGGATCGAGGCGCTGTACCGGTACCTGTGCGATGCGCCCTCGCTGCTGCTCAACGTCTCCCTCGTGGACGCCGTGGGGGAGAAGCGGATCCAGAACCAGCCCGGCACGAGCGACGAGTACCCCAACTGGCGGGTGCCCCTCGCGGACGCCGAGGGCCGCCCGGTGATGCTGGGCTCCCTGCCCCAGCTGGACCGGGTCAACTCGCTGGTGGACGTGGTCAACGGGGCGCTCGGCACCCACCGGCGCACCGCGGAGGTCAAGGCTCCTGTGCAGCCCGAGCGCCGGGACCAGGCGGACCCGTTCCGGGGCGCCTCCTGAGCCGGTGGGCCACGAAGCTTGCCTCACGGGAGGAATTAGGTAACACTGGCCTTACCTAATCTCCTGGGTGAGGGGATGGGATCGCAGGAAACACGCGGGGCGGTGGGCCGGGTCATGGACGGTCCGCCGCCCCGCGTGCCTTTTCGCCGCCGAATTGGCCGAGGGCGGGGCACCGGCTACGATCGAGGGGCGCTCAATCGCACCGTTCTGCGTTCCGCGTTTGCGAGAGAGCCCGCAGAAGCCTAGAATCTAAGGCTGTCGTGTGGTGGAGTCCATCTACCGGCGCCTTGATCTTCACCGTCTTCGTCGTAGCGAGTGCCCTGACCGGTACTGCCGCGGGGCAGAGACCCATCACGCCCGGCGCGCGAACGGTGGCATTTTCTTGAGGTGGCGGATCACTCGTGGCCACGGCTGCTGGCGGAGCACCGCCCGGCGGCCACCATGCGTGCCGTCATTTCGTCGACATTGGACATTGGAGGAGAACACTATGGCAGCGCACTGCCAGGTGACCGGGGCCCAGCCGGGCTTTGGCCACAGCATCTCGCACTCGCACCGCCGCACCAAGCGCCGGTGGAACCCGAACATCCAGAAGAAGCGCTACTGGGTGCCCTCGTTGCGTCGCAACGTCACGCTCAACCTGAGCGCCAAGGGCATCAAGGTCATCGACGCCCGCGGCATCGATGCCGTGGTCAACGAGCTCATCGCACGTGGGGAGAAGATCTGAGATGGCCAAGGACAAGGACGTACGTCCCATCATCAAGCTGAAGTCCACGGCCGGTACCGGGTTCACCTACGTCACCCGCAAGAACCGCCGCAACAACCCCGACCGCCTCGTCATGAAGAAGTACGACCCGGTGGTCCGCAAGCACGTCGATTTCCGCGAGGAGCGCTGAATCCATGGCCAAGAAGTCCAAGATCGCCAAGAACGAGCAGCGCAAGGTCATCGTCGAGCGCTATGCGGCCAAGCGCGCTGAGCTGAAGAAGACCCTCGTGGACGAGAACGCGTCCCCCGAGGCCCGCGAGGAGGCCCGCCTGGGTCTGCAGAAGCTCCCCCGTGACGCCTCCCCGATCCGCGTGCGCAACCGCGACCAGATCGACGGCCGTCCCCGTGGCACCTTCCAGCGCTTCGGGATCTCCCGCGTGCGCTTCCGCGACATGGCTCACCGCGGCGAATTGCCCGGCATCTACAAGTCCAGCTGGTAATTTCTGCACCGGAAGCCGACCCCCCGGTCGTGCCTTCCCCAGAGAACGCCCACCTAGTCCAGGAGGACAAGCACATGGCTATGAACCGCAGCGAACTCGTTGCCGAGGTTGCCGAGAAGTCCGGCAACACCCAGGCCGCCGTCAACGGCGTGCTGGATTCCCTCTTCGAGGTCTTCGAGAGCTCCGTCTCCAAGGGCGAGAAGATCACCATCCCCGGGTGGATGGCCGTGGAGCGCACCGACCGTGCCGCTCGCCAGGGCCGCAACCCCCAGACCGGAGAGGCCATCCAGATCCCGGCCGGCCACGGTGTGAAGCTCACCGCGGGCTCCAAGCTCAAGGCTGCTGTCTCCTCCAAGTGAGGTAGCGCGGAGCGGGTCTCAGCACCCGCCCCCGTTCAAGGGACCGTTCACGCACTGCGCGTGAGCGGTCCCTTCGCGTGTCCGCTGGTGGTCGAAGTCAGGGCCCCGGTGGCGCATAATGGAAGTCCCATCCACTGCGTCTGCCCCGGAGGTGTTCGGTGTCCCGTCGTGCCCGCCGACTTGCCCGGGGCTGGGTGGCCGCTGTCGTGGCCACCACTCTGGCCGCCGGTTCGCACGCGGCGGTGGACGGCACCTGGCCCTCCCTGATGATCGTGGCGCTGTCCACGTGCCTGGCCGCACCCCTGTGCATGCTCCTGGCCGGGCGCATGCTCTCCCGCTGGTGCGTGGCGCTGAGCGTGGTCCTGTCGCAGGCGCTGCTGCACACGCTGTTCGCGCAGTCCGCCGGTGCCATGACTGCCGTGGACCACACCCACCACCACGTGGCCGCGGCGGTGGACGGCCCCGCCGTGGTGATCTCCGTGGCCCCCGTGAGCCACCACGGCGGTGGCATGCTCGCCGCCCACGTGATAGCGGCAGTGGCCACCTACCTCCTGCTCCGCCACGGCGAAGTGGCGGGTTTCCGGCTGCTGGGCTCCCTGTCCCTGCGCATCCAGCGCATTCTCGCACCCGTGCTGCGTCCTGTGGCCACGGCACCTCGACGCGTCTCCTGGACCTCGCCGCGGTCGCTGAGCGACCAGCTGCTGCTGCCCTCCGTGTGCGGCTACCGGGGGCCCCCGGTGACGGCCTAGGCATCGCCCGGGGTGCTGCACCCCGCGGATCCGGTGCCGCCGTCAGCGTTCATCGCATCCGCTTCGCCGCAGCTCGCGGCACGAACGCGCCCACCGGCGCAGGAGAGCACCCCCATGACACACCACCCACTGTCCATGCCCACCACAGGTTCGGCCGGCGCGTCGGGCCACGGGGCCGACGCCGCGGCGTCGCCCGCGTGGTCCACCGCCCCCGGCGCGGGGCTGCGCGCCGTTCTGCCGGCGCTGTGCACCGCCCTGCTCGCGCTGGCACTCGTGCTGGCGCCGGCCGCCCCTGCGGCGGCCCACGACGAGCTCGTGCGCAGCAACCCCGAGGCCGGGGCCACGCTGGAGAAGGCACCCACCACGCTCGAGCTGACGTTCTCCGGAGAGATCCAGGACATCGGCGGCGAGATCAGGGTCACCGACTCCCGGGGCACGGACGTCACCCGCGGCACGCTCGCGGTGCAGAACACCAAGGTGTCCCAGCCGCTGCGTGAGGGCGGGGACACGGACGAGACCTACACCGTCACGTGGCGCGTGGTCTCGCAGGACGGGCACCCCATCGAGGGCACGTTCACCTACACGGTGGGTGAGGGCGCCGGGACCACCGCGTCCCCCGCGCCCGTGACCTCGGGATCGCAGGACTCCGCGGCGGCGTCCGGCGAGGAGACCGTGACCGGAACGGGAATCCCCAGCTGGGTTCTCCCCGTGATCGGCGGGGTCCTGGCCCTGATCCTGCTCCTCGTGATCCTTGTGGTCGCCACGCGCCCCAAGCAGCGCTGAGCCCCCGATTCATCCTCCCGGTCCACACCGGGTCCACCTGTTCATACTCAGACCGGCATGTGAAACGGGCGCGGGAGCGCCGGGACGCAGCCACGGGCAGCACAGGCCACCGGCGACAGCCACGGCGAGCGCGGGTGCACCCGCCACGGTTCCAGCCGTGGTGACCGCCTCTGATCCGATGCTCGCACCGTGACGGGTGACGCGGCCCGGGGTCCCCAGGCGGCAGGCACGGAGCGCGCGGCGGGCACGGGGAACGACTCCCGTCGCCTCTCCCACGGCCCGTGGAGACTGCGCTCGGCGGTTCCCCACCGCAGGGGAGCCCCGAAGTCTCTCGGCTCCGCACACCGAGCGGCGCTCGGCGCGAGCGGGCTCGGCAGCCCTGGTGCACCGCAGGCCCGTGCGCGACCGGTCCACAGATCCCATCGAAGGACACACACCATGGACGACCAGACCACCACGACCACCCTCACCCCGGCGCTGTCCGGCCGACCTGTCCACCGGGCCCTCGCTGCCGCGGCAGCGCTCGGCCTGGGGCTCGCGGCCCTCACGGGATGTTCCGCGCAGGGCGGTGACCAGGCGGCGTCGGACTCCGGGCAGGGCTCGGCGAGCCAGAGCGCGGCCGCAGGCCCCCTGGAGCTCAGCGAGGGCTGGGCCAAGGCCGCCCCGTCCGGGATGACGGCGGTGTTCGGCACCGTCACGAACACCTCGGACCAGGAGGTCACGCTGGAGGGCGCCTCCGCGGACGGGATCGCGGACGACGTGGAGCTGCACGAGACCGCGATGGACGCCTCGAGCGGGTCAACGCAGATGCAGGAGAAGGACGGTGGCTTCACGATCGCCCCGGGGGAGAGCGTGAAGCTGGAGCCCGGCGCGAACCACATCATGCTCATGGGCCTCACGTGCTCGCTGCAGGCCGGCAGCGATCTCACCCTGCAGCTCGAGACCGGGAGCGGGGCACAGGACGTGACCGTACCGGTCCGCGACTACTCGGGGGCCAAGGAGAACTACGCGCCCGCCGAGGACGAGAGCGGCGCTTCGCACGAGCACGAGCACGAGGACGGCGCCGATGACGGCGAGGGAATGACGTCCTCGCCCGCCACGGAGGACCACGCGGGCCACACCGGTGCGGCGTCGCCGTCCTCCTCTGCCCTTCCGGAATGCCATGCCCACTGATCGCAGCCCCTCCTCGGGGTGGAGCCGGCGGTCGCTCCTCACGGGAGCGGTCGCCGGCGCCGGCGCCACGGGTCTCGGGGCGGTCTCCGCCGCGGCCCTGGGCGCCGGGGACCCCCGGTTCTCCGCGGCGCAGGACGAGCCCCGCCCCGGCCTGAAGACCGAGCCGTTCCACGGCGCGCGCCAGGCGGGGGTGGCCACGCTGCCCCAGGCGTTCTGCGCGTTCGTGGCCCTGGACCTCGACGAGGGGGCCACACGCGACTCCCTGCGGCGCATGCTGCGGGTGCTCACGGACGACGCCGCCGCGCTCACCCAGGGGCAGGCTCCCCTCAACGACCAGGAACCCTGGCTCGCGGAGAACCCCTCGCGGCTCACCGTGACCGTGGGCTTCGGCCCTCGCACGGTGAAGCTGATCGACCCCGCGCGGGCACCGCGGTGGTTGCGGCCCCTGCCCGCGTTCGGCGTGGACAAGCTGCAGTCCCGGTGGAACCAGGGAGATCTGCTGCTGCAGCTGTGCTGCGACGACAAGCTGACCCTGGCCCACGCCCAGCGGGTGCTGCTCAAGGACTCGCGCTCGTTCGCGAGCGTGCGGTGGGTCCAGGACGGCTTCCGCAACACGGTGGGAGCCACCCCGGACGGCCAGACCATGCGTAACCTGTTCGGTCAGGTGGACGGCACCGCGAACCCCTATCCCGGGGAGAGCGACCACGAGAAGGTGGTCTACGGCCAGGGCGGCTTCACGCCCTGGATCCAGGACGGCACCTCCGTGGTGATCCGGCGCATCCACATGAACCTGGACACGTGGGACGAGGCGGACACGCCCGCCCGGGAGGACGCCGTGGGCCGCAGGCTCTCGGACGGCGCGCCCCTCACGGGCAGCCAGGAGCACGACGAACCGGACTTCGAGGCCAAGGGGCCTCTGGGGTTCCCGGTCATCTCCTCCTACAGCCACGTGCGCCGCTCCCGGAGCGAGAACCCGGACGAGAAGATCTTCCGCAGGGTCTACAACTATGATCTGGCGGTGAGCGACGCCTCGGGACAGAGCCGCTCCGGTGACGTGGCCGGAGGGGTGTCCAGCACGGGACTGATCTTCGCGTCCTACCAGTCGGACCCCGACCGCCAGTTCGTGCCCATCCAGAAGCGGCTGGACGAGCTGGACATGCTGAACACGTGGACCGTTCCCATCGGGTCCGCGGTCTTCGCGATCCCGCCGGGCTGCCAGCCGGGCGGGTTCATCGGGGACGCGCTGTTCACGTGAGCCGCACAGCACCGAGCACGAGCCCGGGGGCACCACGCCCCGCGAGCACCAGAGCGATCGACCCACGGGCCGGAGGAGCACCAGGATGAGCACCACCGCACGGAGCCGGGACACCGCCCCGGCCCGGAAGAGCACGCCGGCACCCCCGCAGAACGGGGGTGTCAGCGTGAGCCCGTGGACCATCTCGGTGGTCCTGGTGGCGGCGATGATCGGGATGTCGGCCGCGCTGGTCTTCGGCGGCGCGGCCGCTCCCCGGCAGGTCGCGGACCCCGGAGCGCTCGTGCGGTGGGGTCTGCCCGTGGTGGAGACCGTGCACAACATCGCGATGTCGGTGGTCATGGGCGGGCTGCTGCTCGCCATCGGCGTGGTGCCGCGCTTCGCGGACACGTCCCGCAAGCGCCCTCCTCGCAACAGCAGGGACCAGCAGGGCGAACCGGAGCACCCGGTCTACCGGGAGGTGCTGCGGCTGGTCGAGGCCGCCTCCGTGGTGTGGACGGTGTCCGCGGTGGCGGTGCTCGTGTTCACGTACGCGGACGTCTCCGGCTCGGGCTTCGGACGCGGGGAGAGCTACACCCAGGAGCTGCTGCACTACATCACCGGGCTGGCCACGGGACAGTCCCAGGCCGTGATCGTGATGGTCGCGGCGGTGGTCACCACCCTGGTGTTCGGGGTGCGCTCGCTGCTGGGGCTGTTCTGCACCCTCGCGCTGTCCTTCGTGGCCCTCGTGGCCCTCGCCCTGACCGGCCATGCGGCCGGGGGTGCGGACCACATGGGCGCGGTCAACTCCCTCGGTCTGCACCTGCTGGGCGTGTGCCTGTGGGTGGGCGGACTCATCGTGCTGATCTGGGTGGGCCCGCTGCTCTCCCGGGAGACCACCGTGGTGAGCCGCCGCGGCGGGAGCACGCACACGGAGCCGCTGCTCGCTGTGGTGCTGCGCCGGTACTCCGCCGTGGCCCTGGGCTGCTACGTGCTCGTGCTGCTCTCCGGGATCGTCAACGCCGCGGTGCGGATCGGGTCCTGGGAGCAGCTGAGCACCCCCTACGGACTGATCGCGCTGAGCAAGCTGGGCCTCACCGTGCTGCTGGCCGCGGCCGGGTTCGCGCACCGGCAGTGGCTGATCCCCGGCGTGGCGGACGGCTCCCGGTCCCGCACGGCCACCCTGTGGCGCGTGATCGTGGTGGAGGTGGTGCTCATGGGTCTGCTCATGGGCATCGCGACCGCCCTGAGCCGCACGGCTCCTCCGGTCCCGGAGGAGCTGGAACCCGACGCCTCACCCGCGCGCATCCTCACGTGGTACGAGCTTCCTCCGGAGCCCACGCTGAGCAACTGGTTCACGCTGTGGCGCTGGGACTGGTTCTGGGTGGCCGTGGTGGCCTTCTTCGCGGTGGTCTACCTGTGGGCGGCCGTGAAGGTGTGGCGCCGCGGCGACACGTGGTCCCCGCTGCGCACCGCGTCCTGGTTCGTGGGCCTCGCGGCGCTGCTCTACGCCACGTGCGGCGGCGTGGCCATCTACGCGCGCGTGCTGTTCTCCGCCCACATGGTGGAGCACATGACGCTGACCATGATCGTGCCGCTGTTCCTGGTCTCCGGCGCGCCCGTCACGGTGGTGCTCAAGGCGCTCGAACCGCGCCGAGACGGCACCCGCGGGCCCCGCGAGTGGATCCTGCGGCTCGTGCACTCCACGTGGGGCAAGGTCGTGACGCACCCGATCTTCGCCGCCGCCAACTTCGCGTTCTCGATCGTGCTGTTCTACTTCACGGACCTGTTCAGCTTCACGCTGCGCTACCACGTGGGCCACGAGTTCATGATGGTGCACTTCCTGTTCACCGGGTACATGTTCGCGCTGGTGCTGATCGGCATCGACCCCATCCCGCACCGCCCCACGTATCCCATGCGCCTGGTGCTGCTGCTGGCCACCATGGCCGCGCACGCGTTCATCGGCATCAGCATCATGAGCCTGACCACGGTGCTGCAGGCCTCGTGGTTCGGCAACATGGGCCGCCCGTGGGGCCCCAGCGCACTGGAGGACCAGCAGCTGGGCGGCATGCTGATGTGGGGGATCGGCGAGTTCCCCACCTTCCTGCTGGCCGTGATCATGGCCGTGCTGTGGGCCATGGAGGGCAGCAAGGAGAACCGCCGCGTGGACCGGCAGGCGGACCGCACGGACGACGCCGAGCTGCGGGCGTACAACGAGATGATGGCCGAGCTCGCCGAGCGGGACCAGCCCCGCCGCTGAGCCGCGGGAGCGGGGGCCGGTGTGCGGGGCGTCATGCGATGCGCGGGAAGTGCGGACGCGCGGATAGCGTTGGATCCTGAGAGACCCCCTGATTTCCGTGGAAGGACCCCTGTGACCGCTGCACGCATGAACACCCCCGTTCGCGCCTCCGAGCTGACGGGCCGCGCCTGGCTCAACACCGGGGGCCAGGAGCTGGACCTGCAGGCGCTGCGCGGGAAGATCGTGATCCTGGACTTCTGGTCCTTCTGCTGCATCAACTGCCTGCACGTGCTGGACGAGCTGCGCCCGCTCGAGGAGAAGCACTCGGACGTGGTGGTGACCGTGGGGGTGCACTCTCCCAAGTTCGAGCACGAGGCGGACCCGGACGCCCTGGCCGCCGCGGTGGACCGCTACGAGATCGCGCACCCCGTGCTGGACGACCCCGAGTTGAGCACGTGGGACGCCTACACCGCACGCGCGTGGCCCACCCTGGTGGTCGTGGACCCCGAGGGGTACATCGTGGCGCACCTCTCCGGCGAGGGCCACGTGTCGGGGCTCGAGTCCCTGGTGGCGGAGCTCGTGGCCGAGCACGAGGCCAAGGGCACGCTGCACCGCGGGGACGGACCCTACGTGCCGCGCCCGCGCCCCGAGGGCGAGCTGCGCTTCCCGGGCAAGGTGGTCGGGCTGCCGGACGGCTCGTTCATGGTGAGCGACACCGGCCACCACCGGCTGGTGCAGCTCGAGTCGGACCTGAGCACGGTGCGCCGTGCGATCGGCGACGGCACGCGCGGCTGGGTGGACGGCCCACGCGAGCTCGCCCGCTTCAACGAGCCCCAGGGCATCGCGACGCTCCCGGCGCACGTCCGCGCCGAGGTGGGCTACGACCTCGTGGTCGCGGACACCGTGAACCACCGGCTGCGCGGTGTGGACCTGGGCTCCGGCTCCGTGCGCACCCTCGCCGGCAACGGCGTGCAGCGGCTGCTCGACGACGCCCGGGCCCGCGGCACGGACCCGAACGTCATCACCGGCACCGATCCCACCGAGGTGGCGCTGTCCTCCCCGTGGGACCTCGTGTGGTCCGACGCCGCCGACACCCTGGTGGTCGCGATGGCCGGAACCCACCAGCTGTTCTCCTTCGACCCCCGCACCGGGGCGCTCGCCGTGCTGGCCGGCACGGGGGACGAGGGCCTGCGGGACGGCGCCGCCCGGGAGTCCTGGTTCGCGCAGCCCTCCGGGCTGGCCCAGGACGCCCACGGGGACCTCTGGGTCGCGGACTCGGAGTCCTCCGCCCTGCGCCGGGTGCGGTGCGCGGTCGGCGACGCCGCGGCGTCGCCCACCGGTTCTGAGACAGCCACGGCTTCCGGCGCACCCACGGCCGTGGGCGATCCGGCCGGATTCTCCGTCGGGGCCGGCGAGGAAGCCCCCGCGGGGACCGACGCCGCGGCGTCGCCGACCGGCTCCGGGGCACCCGCGGCCGTGGACGCCGCCGCCGAGGTGGCGGTGGAGTCCGCCGTGGGGCTGGGGCTCTTCGACTTCGGGTTCCGGGACGGTCCCGCCGCCGAGGCGCGCCTGCAGCACTGCCTGGGGGTGACCGTGCTCCCCGACGGCTCCGTGGCCGTGGCGGACACCTACAACGGCGCTGTGCGCCGCTACGACCCCGCCACCGGTGAGGTCTCCACGCTCACGCGCGGTCTCGCCGAGCCCTCGGATGTGCTGCTGGACACCTCTCACGACGAGCCCGTGCTGGTGGTCGTGGAGACCAACGCGCACCGCCTCGTACGCGTCCCCGTGCCCAAGAAAGCGCAGACCGTGGACGAGGGCGCTGCCCAGGTGCAGCGCAAGCGGACCCCGGTGGCACCCGGTGAGGTGGCGCTCGCGGTGCGCTTCTCCGCCCCGGCGGGCCAGAAGCTCGACACCCGGTGGGGGGACCCCACCCAGCTGAAGGTCTCCTCCTCCCCGGAGGACGCGCTGGTCGAGGGCGGCGGGACGTCCCAGGGCCTGACCCGCACGCTGCGCCTCGCGGACGGTGTCACCGAAGGAGTCCTGCACGTGACCGCCCGCGCGGCCGCGTGCGACGGCTCCCCGGACGGGGAGATCCCAGAGCACGCCGCGTGCCACCTCTACCAGCAGGACTGGGGAATCCCGTTCACCGTGGATCCCGAGGCGCCCGGTGAGCTGACCCTCGAGCTGCGCGGCACGGACTGACCCCGCGGCACCGGCTGCCACCGGGGCACCGGCTGACCCTGCGGCGGGACGCTACTTCGGGGTGACGGTGGCCTGGTCCCCCGTGACCTTCAGGCCCGCGGAGAAGGTGAAGGGCACGTCCTCGGAGACCGTGGACGTCCGCCCGTCGTACAGGTCCACCGCGGTGAACTCGATGTGGGCGGTGCCCCTGCTGTCCGGCAGCGACCACTGGTCCGCGTGCGGTCCGGCCAGGCGCACCTCCGGCCGGGGGTAGTCCCTGATGCTCCAGGACACCTCACCCTGGATCCGGCCCGGGAAGTCGTAGGAGAACGGGCACCCCTCGGGGTAGAGGCTGTCCTGCTCCGCGCACCGGTCCAGGTGCGCGTGGATCTGCTCGTCCACCTGCTGCTTCATCGTCTCGGACGGGACGGCCGTGAGCTCCATGGTGGTGTGCTGGTCCTCGTCGCTGACCGGCACCTCGCGGGGCTCCGCCGTGATCATGGGGGAGCTGTAGGACCCCGTGTAGACCCCGGGGTAGAACACCGCGAAGTCCCGGGAGGAGTCCGGCAGCGCCACGGAGGCGCCGTTGATGTCCACCGCAGTGGAGCCGGGCATGGACACGGTCATGGTGGGCAGCGTGGAGGGGTCGAAGTCCCACACCGTGAAGAACCCCCACTGGGTCTCGGCCGGGTGCAGCGTGAACTCCGAGGAGGCCGGCTCCCCGTCCAGCAGGTAGCTCGCGCGCACCACCGCACGGTCCTTGTCGGAGGAGACGGTGGAGACCTCGACGTCCTCCAGGTGGCTGCCCGCCTCCGCGAGGGCGTCCCCGTCCAGCAGGGCCGCGTTCGAATCCGGCACCTGGGCGTTCAGCAACCCCAGCGCCTTGCCGCCGTCCCCGTCCTGCAGGGCCTGGAAGTACTCGCGGACATCCGTCTCCGGGCCGTACTGGTACTTGTTCACCAGGGCGATCGTGACCGCCGCCGCCGCGACCGACAGCACGATCAGGAAGAACCACGCCCCCACGGCCCTGATGATGCGATCGCTGCGTTCCATGGATCTTCACGTTAGTGGATCACCGGGCCGGGGGCGGACCCGTGTCCCGGACGGCGGGCCCGTGGCTGGACCATGGTGCCGCAGGGCCTCGGCCGGATCCTGTGTCCTCGGACGGCGGGGCGCGTGGCGACGGCAGGGACCGGCCCCGGTGCCCGTCCGCTGAGGTGCCACTAGGCTGGACCGGGCGACGCCGCGGCGTCGCCCCCACCGCAGATCCGTCCCAGGGCGGAGCCCCACACCGAACCGCCAGCGCGGAGGCAGCACATGGCAGAGACCGTCCGACAGGTGCCGCCCCGGTACGGGGAGCCCGAGCACGTGTTCCACCCGCGCATCGGATCCTATGGGCGGCGGGTGCTGGCCGCGTGCCCACCGCTGGCGCTCGTCGGTCTGGCCGTGGCCATGATCTACGTCCGCCGCGCGGGCGGCCTCGCCCTGGTGCTGCTGGTGCTGCTGGCGCTCGTGGGAGCCGTGGCCTGCTACGGCTACCTCCGCCCGGCGCTCGTGGTCCTCACGCAGAGCCACGTGCTGGCGTCCCGGTGGGTGGGATTCCGGGCCGTGGCGCGGGAACGGGTTCCGCAGGTGGTGACCGTGGAGGCGCTGCTCCCGCCGCACGCGGGGGAGGGGCGCTCCCAGGGCCGGCCGCACCTGTGGTTCGTGACCGCCGCAGGACGTTGCGCCCTGTCCCTGGACGGCACGGTGTGGGATGTCAGGACCCTGCAGGAGATCGCCCGGCTCAGCGGCGCCCAGCACGTGAATTTCAGGCGGGCCACCCCCGCTCAGGTCAGCGAGCACTGGCCCCGGCTCGTTTCCTGGTGGGTGCGGTTTCCCCGGGTGCGCTACGCGTTCTCCTCGCTGGCACTCGTGGCCGTGGTGGTCGCCCTCGTGGGGTGGGCGTTCTTCCCGGGCGCGGGGTGATTCTGCGGCGACGCCGTGAGTGGTGCCTGTTGACGAGGCGGTGCCCCAACACCCGCGCACGAGAACGGCCGGTCCCCCGCGGGGGACCGGCCGTTCTCGTGCAGACCGGGCGCTGCCGGACTCGTCGGGGTCAGCGGGCGGCGCTGCTGCCGCCGTCCGTTCCCTGGCCCTCGCGGACGGGAGCACCGGAGGTCGCGGCGGCCCCGTCGCGCTGCCGGGCGCGTGCGATCTCGGACTCGCGCTCCTCGTTGGCCTCGCGGGTCAGCTCCGCTCCGGCCTCGGCGTCGCGCGTGAGGTTCTCGCCCGTCTCGGGGTTGAACACGTGCATGCGGCGGCTGTCCAGCCAGATCTTGGAGTTCGAGCCACCGCGGATGCGGGAGGACGCGTCCAGGGACACGACCACCTGAGCGGGCATCTCGTCCGCGTCCAGCTCCTGGGCCAGCTCGTTGAGCTTGTGCTGGACCGTGTCGTCCTGCTGGTAGTGGATGTAGCCGTACTGCTGGTTGCCCAGCCACTCCGTGTGCGTGAACTCGGCGTCGAACATGGTGCCGTGGCCCACCTTGGCCTCGTCCACGAACTTGGCGTCCTCGAAGTGCTCCGGGCGCAGCCCCAGCAGCACGAGTTCGGGAGCCCCCGAGAGCCTGGCCTGCACACGCTCCGGAACCTCGATGTCACCGATGGGCGTGCGGAACGTCCCGCCCTCGATGCGCGCCGGGATGAAGTTCATGGACGGGGCGCCGATGAACCCTGCCACGAACAGGTTCACGGGCTGTTCGTAGAGCTCGCGCGGGGAGGCGATCTGCTGCAGCTGACCGCGCTTGAGCACGGCCACCCGGTCACCGAGCGTCATGGCCTCGGTCTGGTCGTGGGTCACGTAGATCGACGTGATGCCCATGCGGCGCTGCAGCTGCGCGATCTCCGTGCGCATCTGGCCCCGGAGCTTGGCGTCCAGGTTGGACAGCGGCTCGTCGAAGAGGAACGCGTCCGCGTCGCGCACGATCGCGCGGCCCATGGCCACACGCTGGCGCTGACCGCCCGAGAGGTTCGCGGGCTTGCGCTCGAGGTGCTCGTTGAGGTCCAGGGTCTCCGCGGCCTCGCGCACCTTCCGGTCGATCTCGTCGTTGCTGAACTGGCCCTTGGCCAGGCGCAGCGGGAACGCGATGTTCTCGTACACCGAGAGGTGCGGGTAGAGGGCGTAGTTCTGGAACACCATCGAGAGGTTGCGCTCGCGCGGCTGCCGGTCGTTGACCCGCTCGCCGTTGATCTTCAGGTCCCCGCTGGTGATGTCCTCGAGCCCCACGACCATGCGCAGCAGCGTGGACTTGCCGCAGCCCGAGGGGCCCACGAGGATGAGGAACTCGCCGTCGGCGATGTCGATGGAGATGTCGTTGACCGCAGGGAAGCCGTCGTCGTACTTCTTGACGAGGTGCTCCATGGTGATAGCTGCCATGTTGTGTCAGTCCTTACTGTGTCTGAGCGTGTGGAGGGGCCGGGCTCAGCCCTTGACGGCGCCCTGGGTCAAACCGGAGACGATCTGGCGCTGGAAGGCCAGCACGAGGATCACCACGGGAATCGTCACGATGATCGCCGCGGCCGCGATGGCGCCGGCCGGGTCCTCGAACTGGGACGCACCCGTGAAGAACGCCAGGGCCGCGGGGACCGGGCGGGCCGCCGAGGTGGAGGTCAGTCCGATGCCGTAGACGAAGTCGTTCCACGCGATGAAGAAGGCGATGATGGCGGTGGTGAACACGCCCGGCAGGGTCAGCGGCACGATGACCTTGCGGAAGGCCTGCCACGTGGTGGCGCCGTCCACCTGCGCCGCGCGCTCGAGGTCCCACGGGATCTGCTGGAAGTACGCCGCGAGCGTCCAGATGGAGATCGGCAGCGTCAGCGAGAGGTAGGGGATGATCAGGCCGAGCCAGGTGTCGTAGAGCCCCACCTGGCGCCACAGGTTGAACAGCGGCGTGACGATCGAGATGACCGGGAACATGGAGACCACCAGGGCGGTGGTCAGCACGAGCTTCTTGCCCGGGAAGTCCAGCCGGGCGATGGCGTAGGCGCACAGCGTGGCCAGCACCACGGCGATCAAGGTGGCGATGAGCGAGATGCCGATCGAGTTGCGCAGCGCCGGGAGGAACAGGTCCTTGGCGTCCCCCACGAAGATCTGCTCGTAGTTGTCGGTGACGAACTCCGTGGGCAGGAACTTCCCGGAGTTCAGGTCCGAGGGGGACTTGAAGGACGTCATCAGGATGGACAGCACCGGGAACAGTGCGTAGACCAGCACCACCACGGAGATGACGGCCCAACCGATCTTCTGTTTAGTGCTCAGCATGGCGGGTCACTTCCCCTTCCCAGAGCCACCGGTCAGGTCCACCTTGAAGATCTTGATCGCCACGAGCGCGATGAGCATCACGCACGCGAACAGGATCACCGAGATGGCCGAACCCAGGCCGATTTCCAGACGACCGATGGACGTGCGGTACGCGAGCAGCGAGAGCGTCTCGGTGCCGTACTGTCCCTGGGTCATGATGAAGACGTTGTCGAAGATGCGGAAGGCGTCCAGCGCGCGGAACACCACGGCCACCATGATGGCGGCCTTCATGTTCGGCAGGATCACCCGCACCAGGCGCTGCCACGCGGACGCGCCGTCCACGCGCGCGGCCTCCGTGAGCTCGCCGGGAACCTGCGCCAGCCCGGAGAGCAGCAGCAGGGAGATGAACGGCGTGGTCTTCCAGATCTCCGAGGCCATGATCACGAACAGAGCCGGACCGGCGGAGCCGAACCAGTTGAACTCCGGACCGATCATGGGCAGCCACGAGAGCCAGTTGTTCACGTAGCCGGTGGTGATGTCGAAGGCGTAGAACCATGCGAACGCGGAGACCACGGTGATGATGCCGTAGGGCACCAGGATCGCGGTGCGAAGGAGCCCGCGGGTGGCCTTGACCGCGCTGTGCATCACGAGGGCGAGCGCGAGGCCGAGCACGAGCTCGACCACCACGGTGACCACGGTGATGAGCACGGTGACCCCGAGGTCCCGCCAGAACACGATGTCCGAGAAGACCGTGACGTAGTTGTCCAGGCCCACGAACTCCTTGTCCCCGGGTGCCGTGAGTCGGAAGGAGAACAGGGAGTCCCACAGCGCCTGCACGATCGGGTAGAGCGTGACCAGGAGCATGATGACGAACGCCGGACCGGCGAGCAGCCACCCCAGCTTCCGCTCGGAGCGGGCCCGGTCCGAGAGCTGCGCCTTCTTGCGCGGCTTCCCGGTCCCGGTGGCGCGGGTGCGCGAATCGACCGTGGTGCTCACAGCAGCGCATCTCCCTTCAGGACTTCCTCGATGAATGCGGTGGTCTCACGAGGGGTGTTCTCGTTCACCTCGCTGGGCGGGGTCCAGTGCTGCTGGATCGCGGTGGAGATCTCGTTGTAGTACGGGGTCTGCGGTCGGGGCCTGGCGGCGTCCAGGGACGTGCGGATGGTGTCCGCCATGGGGAACGCCTCCTTGGCCGCGGGGTCGTCGAAGGCCTTGGCGGAGGAGGGCGGGTTGCCGTTGGTGGCGAAGTACTGCGCCTGGTGCTCGGTGGAGACGATGCACTGCACCGCGTCCCACGCGAGGTCCTGGTGCTCGGACGCCGAGCCCACGCCGAGGTTGATTCCACCCAGCGGGGGAGCGGACGGGGTGTCAGCGTCCACACGGGGCCACGTGGTCCACTTGATGTCGTCCACCACGGACTGCTCCAGGGAGCCGTCCTCCACCGCGGCCTTGGACGCGGAGTAGATGAACGGGTAGTTGACCATGAACGAGCCCTTGTCCCCCTGGAACTGGATCATGGAGGCGTTCTCGTCCTGGGTGGCCAGGCCGGGGCCGCCGAGGCCCTCCGTGCCGATGGTCCCGACGATCTCGGCGGCCTTCTGTCCCGCCTCGGAGTCCAGGTTGACCTGTGCGTCCTGACCGGCCTCGCCGTCCGTGACGATCTGGCCGCCGCCGGACTCCACGAGCGCATTGACCCACACGGACATGGACTCGCCGCGGGTGCCCTGCACGCCCAGGTACTTGTCCTGGGTCTGTGCGGCCTTGATGATCTGGTCCCACGTGACCGGCTGGGACATGTCCAGGCCGGCGGCCTTGGCCACCGAGTCCCGGTACCACAGCAGCTGCGTGTTGGCCCAGAACGGGATGGCCACGAGCTCGTCGTTCCACGTGGCACCCTGCAGGGGACCCTCGAGGGTGTCCTTGGTGGTGGCCTCGACGACGTCCTGCGGGGGCTTGGCCAGGAAGCCGGGCTCGGCGAGCTCGGGCACGAAGGGCGGGTCCAGGCTCATGATGTCCATGGAGGTGTCGCCGGCGGCCAGGCGGCGGGCGAGCTGCTCGCGCTGGGATGACGCGTCGCGGGGCAGCAGGGAGGTCTGGATCGTGTACTTCCCGCCGGAGGCCTCGGAGCAGTCCTGCGCGATGACGGCCTGTCCGCCGTCGTCGGGGTTGATGTACCACGTGAGCGTGGGCGGGCCGGCCTCCCCGCCGCTGCACCCCGTGAGCAGCATGGCGGACGCGGCCGCGGCGGCCGCGACACTGCGGACGGTGCGCGGTTTCCCGGCCCTCTGTGAGTGGTGAGTGGACTTCACGGTGGTTCCTCCCCTGGCGAGCACATGTGCTGGGTGATCAGGCCCGTCATCACACGTGTGCCGTGGCCCATCCAGCGTCCGCCCAGTCTACGGGTGGCCCGCGTCACGCCGGGTGTGTGACTCGACGTCAGGAGAGAAAAACTGCGACCGCCGTCATCGTGAGCATGGAGGTCACCGTGGTGAGCAGGACGGTGTCCCGGCACACGGTGGTCGCCCGGTCGTAGCGCACCGCGGCCACGTAGAGGTTCTGGGCGGTGGGGAGGGAGGCCATGACGACCACGGCGTACAGGGCCGGCCCGGTGAGACCCAGCGCCCACGCGAGGGCGAAGGCCAGTGCCGGGTGGACCACCACTTTGGCTCCCGTGGCCAGCAGGGTGTCCACGCGCGCGCCGGGGACGGACAGGGGGCGCGCGCACCAGGGAGATGCCGAACGCGAGCAGCATCGCGGGCACCGCGGCGCCGGCGACGATCCGCACGGGCTCCAGGACCAGGTCGGGGAGGGTGAGACCCGTGGCCGCGCAGAGGATGCCCAGGGCGGAGCCCACGATCAGCGGGTTGGTCACGATGCTCCGCAGCACGGAGGACACCGTGGGGCGCCGCCCGCCCGTCAGGGTGTCCATCGCGGTCAGGTAGAGCGGAGTGTTCAGGGTCAGCTGGAACAGCATCACCGGGGCCACCTGGGAGGCGTCCCCCAGCACGAACATGGCAATCGGGATTCCCAGGTTCGCGGCGTTCACCTGGCCCGCCGCCTGCGAGGCCATGACCACGGTGGAGGCGTCCCGGCGCAGCAGGAAGCGCGACACCAGGCCGTAGCCGAGCATCGTGAGCCACGCGGAGCCGGCCGCCACGAGCAACGGGGCGGAGAACACCTGGTGGACGTCCGCCTCGGACAGGGTGAGGAACAGCAGCGGCGGGGAGCCCACGTAGAACGCGAGCCGTGACAGCACCTGCTGCGCGTCCGCGCCGAGCACGCCCAGGCGCCCGATGCCGTAGCCCAGCCCGATCACGGCCCACACGATGAAGAACCCGGAGAGCACTCCTGTCATGACCGGCGGCTCCTCGGTTCGGGAATGGTGCGTGCAGTGCTCGCCCGCGGGCGGGGTGTCGTGGGGATCTCGGCACCTCGGTGGCGGCCGGGTTCGCGGCGCGCTTCCCGGCGGGGGAACGACGCCGCCCCTGCCCCGCGGTGGCGACGGGCCCGCCCGGCGAGGAGCATCAGGCGCCGGGGACGGCGGCGTCCTCCCGGGCGGCGTCGTGCTCCAGGGCGTGCGGCGGTCGCACCATGTCCCCGACGACGGCGTCCGCGGGGTCCGAGCCCAGGGCCACGATCCTGTTGTGCTCGTCCACGTGCACCACGTGGGGCTCGTAGGTCCGTGCCTCGGCGGTGTCCATGAGTCCGTAGGCGATCAGGATCACCAGGTCGTCGGGGTGCACCAGGTGGGCGGCAGCCCCGTTGATGCCCAGCACCCCGCTGCCGCGCTCGCCCGCGATCGTGTAGGTCTCGAGCCGGGCGCCGTTGGTGATGTCCACGATGGACACGAGCTCGCCGGGGAGGATGTTCGCGGCGTCGAGCAGGTCCTGGTCCACGGTCACGGAACCCACGTAGTGCAGGTCCGCCTGGGTGACGGTGGCCCGGTGGATCTTGCCGGTGAACATGGTGCGCAGCATGGTGGCTCCTGGTGCGGTGAGTGGGATCCGGTGCGCCCCGGGCCGGAAAGGTGCGGGACGGCAGGCCGCCGACGGAAACGCCCCGGGACCTTGGCAGGTACCCGGGGCGTTCACCGATCGGTGCGGAGCGGCTGACGGGAATCGAACCCGCGTATCAGGCTTGGGAAGCGTGCGCTCTACCATTGAGCTACAGCCGCATGGTTCGGAGGGAGCGCTCGGGAGCGGCTCCGGATCGAACGCCCACCACTGTACAACACGTTCGGGTGCGGTGCTGTTTCCCACCCACGTCCTCCGCCGGCACCTCGACGCCCCGGCGAGGATGCGGCCCGTGGACTACCGTGGAGTCGTGCTCATCTCAGACCGCGACATCCGCCGCCACCTGGACTCGGGACGCGTGCGCCTGGAGCCCTGCGACCCCGCCATGATCCAGCCCGCCAGCGTGGACGTGCGCCTGGACCGCTGGTTCCGGCTGTTCGACAACCACAAGTACGCGCACATCGACCCGGAGCAGGAGCAGCCCGAGCTCACCCGCCTGGTGGAGGTGGCCCCGGACGAGCCGTTCGTGCTGCACCCGGGGGAGTTCGTGCTGGGGGCCACCTACGAGAAGGTCACGCTGCCGGAGGACGTGGCCGCGCGTCTCGAGGGCAAGTCCTCGCTGGGGCGGCTGGGGCTGCTCACGCACTCGACGGCCGGGTTCATCGACCCCGGGTTCTCGGGCCACGTGACGCTCGAGCTCTCCAACATGGCCACCCTGCCCATCAAGCTGTGGCCGGGCTCCAAGGTGGGGCAGCTGTGCTTCTTCCAGCTCTCCTCGCCCACCGAGCACCCCTACGGCAGCGGTGCCTACGGCAACCGGTACCAGGGCCAGCGCGGCCCCACGGCGTCCCGCAGCCACGTGAACTTCCACCGCACGGTCATCGAGTAGCCCCTCACACGCGGGCCGTCGTGAGCCCTTCGGGCGGCTTGGGGGTCACCAGCAGCAGGGCCAGCCCCACGGCCACCACGGTGAGGATCCCCAGGATCCCGTAGATCTGCGCGCCCATCAGGGACACGAACAGGCCGAACAGACCCGGGGCCATGAAGCTCACCGCGCGGCCAGTGGTGGCGTAGAGCCCGTAGATCTCCCCGTCCCGCCCCGGGGGGATGAGGCGCCCCAGGTACGTCCGCGACGCCGCCTGGGCCGGACCCACGAACAGGCACAGCGCCAGTCCGCACACCCAGAACGCGGGCTTGCCGTGCCAGAACAGCAGGACGATCCCGGCCGCCATGACGCCCACGAGCGAACCGATGATCACCTTGCGGGGACCCAAGGCGTCGTCGAGCGAGCCGCCCACGAACGCGCCGAGGGCGGCGATCAGATTGGCGGCCACCGCGAAGACGATGACCTCGGTGAGCGAGAAGCCGAACGAGCCGGCCGCGAGCACGCCGCCGAACGTGAAGACACCGGCCAGTCCGTCCCGGTAGACGGCGGAGGAGAGCAGGAAGAACACGGTGCCGCGCGAGACCCGCCACAGCCCGGCGATCGTGGCGAAGAGCTCCCGGTAGGCCCCCACGATCCCGCGCCGGTGCCGCGGCTCGGGCGCGGGGGCGGCGTCGGGCCCTGCAAGACCGCCGAGCGTGGGTGTCGAGGCGGGGGACGGGCCGTGCACCTCGCCGTCGTATGCCCGGAACGGCATGGAGCGCGCCGCGAAGAGCAGGGGCAGGCAGAAGACCAGGATCCACGCGGCGCTGAACAGCGCCACCGCCCGGTAGTTCAGTGCGTCCTCGGTGGGGATGCCCAGAAACCCCGGCGTGACGAAGCCGAAGAGCACGAACCCCAGGGCGAAGATCCCGCCCACGTACCCCGCGCCCCATCCCCAGCCGGAGATCTTGCCCATGCGTGCGGGGCCGGCCAGAGCGGGGAGCATCGCGTTGTAGCCCACGGTGGCGAACTCCTGGGCCACACTGCCCGCGGCCACGAGCGCCACGCCGAGGAACAGGTAGGAGGGCTCCGGCCGGGCGAAGAAGGCCAGAGCGGTGCACGCCACGAGCACCACGGTGTTCCACGTGAGGAACGAGGCGCGGGAGCGGGGGGTGTCGCTGCGCTGGCCCACGATCGGGGCGGTGAGCGCGATCGCGAACCCCGCCACCGTCATGCCGATGCTCAGCACCGTGGACGTGTACTCGGGGCTCCCGAAGGCCGAGCTCGTGAGGTACACCGTGAACACGAACGTGAGCATCACGGAGTTGTAGGCGGAGGCGCCCGTGTCCCAGAGACACCACATCAGCACCCTGGCGCGAGAACCTCCCTCGACGGGTTCCGTGGTGCCGTGCGGGGCCGTGCTCGTGCGCTCAGCGGTCATGGAGCTCACCCTACGGTGCGGTGCGCGTCACGGCCCGCAGCCGGGGCGGGCCGGGGGAGAGATGTTTCCGGGAGTTCACCGGGACCGGGTCGGGGACATGTCAACCACTGGTTTTGTTACGATGAGGTCTCGACGATACTCCCCGCTTCCCCTGCGTGTCTGCTGCGCCTTTCCTGGGAACCGGTGTGCTCCAACAGCGGCGCGAAAGGTGGGACCCCATGATCCCGGTGCTGCTGCTCCACGGAGTCATGGCACTGTTCGCACCCGCGATCCTCAAGCGCACCGGGCGCTCCGGTTTCTACGTGGTGGCCCTCGCGCCCCTGGTGGGCCTCGTGTGGCTGCTGTCCCAGACCTCGCGCGTGTACGGCCCCGAGCACGGCTGGTCCACCACCCTGGAGTGGATCCCCCAGCTGGGGATCACCCTGTCGTTCCGCATGGACGCCCTGGCCTACATGATGTGCCTGCTGGTGCTCGGCGTGGGGGCCCTGGTGCTCGCGTACTGTGCGCGCTACTTCAAGGCGGATGCGCAGGACATCGGCTCGTTCGCCGCGCAGCTCGTGGCGTTCGCCGGCGCCATGTTCGGGCTGGTCACGGCGGACGACCTCATGGTGCTGTTCGTCTTCTGGGAGATCACCTCGGTGCTCTCCTTCCTCCTCATCTCCTACTCCCGCACCAAGCTGGCCGCACGGCGTGCCGCGCTGCAGGCCCTCGTGATCACCACCGCGGGCGGACTGGCCATGCTCGTGGGGCTCATCATGCTGGGGACCGAGGCCGGGACGTTCCGCATCTCGGGTGTGCTCGAGGCGGCCCCGGAGATGCTGGGCTCCACCACCGTGGACGTGGCCGTGGTGCTGGTGCTCGCGGGCGTGGTGACCAAGTCCGCGCTGTTCCCCACGCACTTCTGGCTGCCCGCCGCGATGGCCGCGCCCACTCCGGTCTCCGCCTACCTCCACGCCGCGGCCATGGTGAAGGCGGGCATCTACCTCGTGGCCCGTCTCGCCCCCGGGTTCGCCGAGACGCAGTACTGGCTGCCGCTCACGCTGACCCTGGGGCTCGGCACCATGATCTTCGGCGGCTGGGCGGCGCTGCGGCAGCACGACCTCAAGCTCATCCTGGCCTACGGCACCGTGAGCCAGCTCGGGTTCATCACGGCGGTGGTGTCCTTCGGCACCGCGGACACGGCCATGGCGGGCATGGGCATGGTCATGGCCCACGGCCTGTTCAAGGCCACCCTGTTCCTCGCCGTGGGTGTGATCGACCACCAGGCCGGGACCCGTGACATCCGCAGGCTCTCGGGCGTGGGCCGCATGGCACCCAAGCTGTTCACGGTGTCCGTGATCGGCGCGGCCTCCATGGCGGGGTTCCCGCCCCTGCTCGGCTTCGTGGCCAAGGAGGCCGTGCTCACCGCGTTCTGGGGGGACGTCGCCGAACTCCCCGGTGCGGTGGCCCTGGTCTGCGCCGTGGTCGGCTCCGTGCTCACGGTCGCGTACAGCGCCCGCTTCCTGTGGGGCGGCTTCGCCCGCAAGTCCGCGTCCTTCTCGGATCTCGACGCCGCCCCCGACGGCCAGTCGGTCATCAGCGACTTCACCCCGGCGCCCTGGGCGTTCCTCATGGCCCCCATGGTCCTGGCCGGAGCCACCGTGGTGCTCGGGCTGTTCCCCGCACCCCTCGAAGCCGGGATCGTCCCCTACCAGCAGCTGTTCCCCGACGCCGCCGAGTCCCACGTGCACCTGGTGCTGTGGCACGGGCTGACCCCGGCGCTGGGCTTCTCCGCGTTCATCATCGTGGCCGGGCTGCTGCTGCACAGGGCGCGCGGACCGGTCGCCCGCTTCCAGCGGCGGCTCCCCTCCCTGCCCTCGGGCGACTACGTGTACCGCTGGATCATCAACGTGCTGGACATCGTGGCGGTGTGGCTGACCGGACGCACCCAGCGTGGTTCGCTCATGTTCTACCTGTCCGTGATCCTCGTGACGGCCGTGGTGGTGCCGCTCGTGGCCCTGTTCTGGTTCGAGACCCCGCCCCTCGCGGGCTTCCGCGTGGCGGACTCCCCGGCGCAGCTGGCCACCGGGATCGCCATGGTGGTGGCGGCGCTGCTCGTGCTCACCGCGGGCAAGCGGTTCCTGGCGGTGCTGCTGGTCTCCGTGACGGGCTACGGGCTGGCCCTGCTGTTCGCGCTGCACGGCGCCCCGGACCTCGCCCTCACCCAGATGCTCGTGGAGACGATCTCCCTGGTGGCCTTCGTGCTGGCGCTGCGCTCGCTGCCCGGGCCGCTGTGGAACCGACGCAAGGCCGGGCACCGGGTCTTCCGCGCCGTCTTCGCCGTGGTCTTCGGCCTCTTCATGATGGCGCTCGCCGCCTTCTCCATGTCCTCCCGCACCGCGGAGCGGATCTCCCTGGACATGCCGTCCATGGCATACGAGCAGGGCCACGGTGAGAACGTGGTGAACGTGATCCTCGTGGACATCCGGGCGTGGGACACCATGGGGGAGATCTCCGTGCTCACCGTGGCCGCCACCGGGATCGCCTCCCTGATCTTCGTGAAGGGCCGCGGCGACCGGCTGCGCAGCGAGCGCCACCAGCTGGACACCCGGCGGCTGCAGGCGCTGCGCGGCGCGGACTCCGCGGCCCACTCCACGCAGGCCAGGACCCAGGAGATCGAGGTGGCCCGGCGCTTCTCGTCCCGCCCGGACGCGGACCCGTTCCTGCTGGCCGGACGCACGCTCGCCCCGGAGCGGCGCTCGATCATCTTCGAGGTCGTGGCGCGCCTGCTCTTCCACACGTTCATGCTGGTCTCCCTCTACCTCCTGCTCGCGGGGCACAACGACCCGGGGGGCGGGTTCGCCGGAGGGCTCATGGCCTCCCTGGCCCTGACACTGCGCTACCTGGCCGGCGGCCGGTACGAGCTCGAGCGGGCCACTCCCGTCAACGCGGGGTGGATGCTCGGTGCCGGACTGGCCCTGGCCTCCCTGTACGCCCTGACGCCCCTGTTCTTCGGCGGCGCGGTCATGGAGAGCTACACGTTCGAGTGGGACCTGCCGCTGTTCGGCCACGTGAAGTTCGTGACCGCGCTGATCTTCGACGTGGGCGTGTACCTGATCGTGGTGGGTCTGGTGCTCGACATCCTGCGCTCGCTGGGCGGGCGGATCGACGAGCGCATCGAGCGCTCGGCCGTCGAGGACGGACGCAAGCGCACGGGCGGGGGCTCCCGCATCCGGCTGACCCGCAACGGACCCGTGATGACCGCCACCCGCTCCGAGGACCCGGACGCCCCCGAGGGCTCCATGGTCTCGGGGGACGAGACCTCGGAGGTGCGGCCGTGACCGTCAACCTGACCCTGCTCGTGGTGATGGGAGTGCTGTTCTCCGTGGGGGTGTACCTGCTCCTGGAGCGCTCGCTCACGCGCGTGCTGCTGGGCCTCATGCTGCTGACCAACGGAGCGAACCTGCTGATCCTGCACACCAGTGGGGTGCCGGGCGCGGCACCGCTCTACGACTCGTCCCTGGATCCCTCCGAGTACTCGGACCCGCTGCCCCAGGCCCTCGTGCTGACGTCCATCGTGATCTCCCTGGCCACCACGGCGTTCCTGCTGTCCATGATCTGGCGCTCCTGGATCCTGGCCCGCCGGGACGAGATCCAGGACGACCTCGAGGACCGTCGCGTGGCCCAGCAGTCCTCGTACGACGCCGAGGACGACGACGCCATCCCGCAGGACGCCTCGGAGTTCGCCACCCCGGAGGCCCCCTTCACGCCCTCGCGCCACAACGCCGAGGAGGCCTCGGAGTCACCGGGCCACCACAGGGTGGAGAGGCAGCCACGCACGGACAGGAGGGATCCGCATGAGCACTGACCTGGCGCAGCTGGCACCGCTCGCGGTGCTCATCCCGTTCCTGGGCGCGGCCCTGAACTTCGTGATCGTGCACCGCAACAGGCTCCAGCGCACCGTGACCGTGGGAGCCATGGCACTGACCCTGCTCCTGGACGCCGTCATGCTCGCGGACGTGTGGAACCAGGGTCCGCAGGCCGTGCACCTGGGCGGCTGGGCGGCCCCGTACGGGATCGTCATGGTGGTGGACCAGCTCTCCGCGCTCATGCTCGTGGTGTCGGTGGTCGTGTCCCTCGCGGTGCTCGTCTACGCGGTCAGCGAGGGCGTGGCCGGCGGGGACGACGAGGGCCCCATCTCGATCTTCTACCCCACGTTCCTGCTGCTCGTGGCCGGTGTCTCCAACGCGTTCCTGGCCGGAGACCTGTTCAACCTCTACGTGGGCTTCGAGATCCTCCTGACGGCCTCCTACGTGCTGCTCACCATGGGAGGGACCGCGCAGCGCATCCGGGCGGGCGTGACCTACGTGGTGGTCTCCGTGATCTCCTCGATCCTGTTCCTCATCACCCTGGGGATGATCTACGGGGCCACCGGCACCGTGAACATGGCGGACCTCTCCGTGAAGCTCGCGGACCTCCCGCAGGGCACGCAGCTGCAGCTGCACCTCATGCTGCTGATCGCGTTCGGGGTCAAGGCCGCGGTCTTCCCGCTGTCCTTCTGGCTCCCCGACTCCTACCCCACGGCCTCCGCGCCGGTGACCGCGGTGTTCGCGGGGCTGCTGACCAAGGTGGGCGTCTACTCCATCATCCGCACCGAGACCCTGCTGTTCCCGGACCGGCAGATCAACGGGCTGCTGATGTGGGTGGCCCTGCTGACCATGCTCGTGGGCATCCTGGGCGCGCTGGCCCAGATCGACATCAAGCGCATGCTGTCCTTCACGCTCATCAGCCACATCGGCTACATGATCTTCGGGATCGCCGTGGGCACCCCCCAGGCTCTGGCGGCCGTGGTCTACTACATCGCCCACCACATCGTGATCCAGACGAGCCTGTTCCTGGTGGCGGGGCTCATCGAGCGCCGCGGCGGGTCCACCAACGTGGACCGCCTCGCGGGGATGCTGCGGATCTCGCCGCTCCTGGGAGTGCTGTACCTCATCCCAGCTCTGAATCTGGGTGGCATCCCGCCGTTCTCCGGCTTCCTGGGCAAGGTGGGGCTGCTCGAGGCGGGCATCGCGAGCGGCACCTGGCTGGACTACCTGCTGGTGGGCGTGTCCGTGCTCGTCTCGCTGCTCACGCTGCTCGTGCTGATCCGGGTGTGGAACCGCGTGTTCCTGCGCCGCGTGGAGGATGCCGAGTACCCGGATCCCGTGCTGCGGGCCACCACGGCCCAGGGGCACCACCCGCGCAACTCGCGCGTGGTCACCGGGAACCCGGGCAGCATGCTGTCCGGCGGGTCGGACGTGGTGCTGCTGCCCAGGACCATGGTGGGGGCCACCACCGCTCTCGTGGTGGTGGGGGTCGCGCTCACGGTCTTCGCGGGTCCGCTGTTCGACCTTGCGGGCAGCGCCGCGGACAACCTGGTGCACCCGGACCGCTACGTCGACGCCGTGCTGGCCCCCGTGGGCGAGGGCGGCGTGAGCGAGGAGGCACCATGAGCACGTCCGCCGTCCGGCGCCAGGCCCGCAACTCCCTGCGGGCCGAGCTGCCGCTGATCCTGTGGCTCGTGGTGGTGTGGGGAGCACTGTGGGGCGACTGGAGCCCCGGCAACCTCATCTTCGGGCTGCTGCTGGCCCTGCTGGTCACACGCACACTGGTGCTGCCCCCGGTCCGGCTGTCCGGTCGCTTCAACGTGCTGCACTTCGCCCTGTTCGTGGTCACGTTCGTGTGGCAGGTGGCCAGGGCCAGCATCCACGTGTTCCGGGTGGCGCTCGTGCAGGGACCGCGCGTGCACAACGCGGTGCTGCGGGTGCCGCTGCGGCAGAACAACGATCTGCTGATGACCGCCGTGGGGCACACCATGGCGCTGATCCCGGGGTCGCTCGTGGTCGAGGTGGACCGGGGGAACGGCATCCTCTACTTCCACGTGCTGGACATCGCCACGCCGGAGCAGGCCGAGGCGTTCCGCCGTTCGGTGCTGGACATCGAGGCGGCCTGGATCCGGATCATGGGCTCGCGGGAGGACCTGGCACTGCTGCCGGTCAAGGGGGACCCGGACCGCACGGAGGCCACGGGAGCCGTCGAGTCCCCCACCGAAGACATGGACGAGGCCGGGAGCGGGCCCGGAGAGGAGCGGTCATGACCCTGTTCGACGTCGCCGTGTGGGTGTGCGGCGTGATCCTCGCGCTCGCCGCCGCGGGCACCATCTACCGCCTGGCCAAGGGGCCGTCCCTGCTGGACCGGGTGATCGCCACGGACGTGCTCCTGGCCATCGTGGGCGCCGCGCTGGCCGTGGAGATGGTGTACCACCGCCACACGGACAACCTGGTGCTGCTCGTGATCGTCTCCCTCGTGGGATTCCTGGGCTCGGTCACGGTGGCGCGCAACGTGGGGCTGGACCGCTCATGAACTGGCACACGGTGACGGACGTGGCGGCAGTGGTGTGCCTGGTCGCGGGGACGTTCATGTCGCTCGCGGCCGCGGTGGGCCTCGTGCGCTTCCCCGATCTGCTCTCCCGCATGCACGCGGGCACCAAGCCCCAGGTCTTCGGGCTGCTCCTGCTGCTCACCGCGCTCGCGCTCGCCAGCGGGGAGCCCCGGATGATTCCCCTGCTGGTCCTCGCGTGGATCTTCCAGCTGCTGACGGTCCCGGTCTCCGCGCACATGGTGGGCCGTGCGGCCTACCGGTCCAAGCACCTGCACGAGGAGAACCTCGTGGCGGACGAGCTGCGCGACGTCGTGGCCCGGGCCGGCGAGGACCGCCCCGACTGACGACACACGGAGCGGCGCCACCCGGGCAGGTGGCGCCACCCCGGCGCACGGGTTCGTATGCTGGGGTGGGAGCACGACGCCGTCGGCCACCACGCGCCGGCGGCACTTTCGAGAACCGAGGAGATTCCCATGAACAAGGCGATGGACATTTTCGGCACGGTGGCCTCCCTGGGCGGCGTGGCCGTGGCCAACAAGGCCATGACCGTGGCGTGGAAGCAGATCACGGGCAACGAGCCCCCCGCCAAGAACCCGGACGAGGACGAGGCCTGGCGCGACATCATCATCTGGGCCGTGATCACCGGTGTGGTGGCCACGGTCATCAAGGTGGGCATCTCCCGCCAGGTGGCCAAGATGCAGTCCGACGACAACGACTCCACGAAGTCCTCGCAGGCCGAGATCTGAGTCCTGCTCCGGCGGCACTCCCGCTGCTGAGGGTCATGCGCCACGCGGTGCGCCCTCACGGCGGGAGTGTGCCGGGACCGGGGTGCGGCGCACGGCGTTCACCTCTCACCACGGCGGTCGGCCGGGGCGCTCCAGGCGCCCCGGCCGACCGCCGTGGTGGTCTAGACTGGTGGCTCAACGACAGGGGAGCGCCACCGCGGCGCTGAGAGTGCGCGTGAGCGCAGACCCTCGAACCTGATCCGGTTCATACCGGCGCTAGGGAGTCGAGCATCTCAAGAGCCCGTCCGCCACGGTGCGCGGGGCTCTTCCCCTCCTGGAACCTTCAGGAGGAATTCCCATGACACAGCTCAGCAGCACCCCCACCGGAACCGCACGGGGCACCGCCCGCCCACAGTCCTGGCGGGTCGTGGACATCGTGGTGGCGGCGGTTCTGGCCGCCGCGTGCGCGGTGATCTTCTGGATGTGGTCCAACCTGCTGTACCCCGTGGTCGCCACGGCCTCGGTGGCGTATCCGCCCTCGGCGGGGCTGATCTCGGGCGGCTGGCTCGTGGCGGGCACCCTGGGGGCGCTCATCATCCGCAAGCCCGGCGCGGCCCTGTTCTGCGAGCTGCTCGCGGCAGTGCTGGAGGGCTTCCTGGGAACCCACTTCGGGTGGACCGTGGTGATCTCCGGGCTCATCCAGGGCCTCGGCGTGGAGCTCGTGTTCCTCCTGACCGGCTACCGACGCTTCGGCCTGGCCGTGGCCACGGCGGCCGGTGCGCTCTCGGGACTGTTCCTCGGGGTGAGCGAGAACATCATGTACAACTACGAGTGGGCCCTGGACCAGAAGGTCGTCTACGCCGCGCTCACCACTCTTTCCGGCGCGGTGATCGCCGGCGCCCTGATGTGGCTCGTGGTGCGGGCGCTGCAGGCCACCGGGGTGCTCGGGGCGCTGGCCTCCGGCGCCACGCGCCGTCGATGACGGAACCGACGGCACCCGGGGACACCACGGAACCCAGGGACTCCGCAGAACCGGTGGACGCGGCGGAATCCGGGAGACCGGCGACATCTGCGGGACCGGCGCGATCTGGAGGGTTGGCGGAACCTGCAGGACCGGAGAAATCTGCAGGGGCGGCGGAACCCGCCGTCGCGGCGGGGCCTGGCGACCGGACGGAGCCGGTGCCCGCGGGCGCGGCCGTCCGGCTCGAGCGGTTCGGGTGGCACTACCCCGGCCGTCAGGACCCGAGCCTGCGTGACGTCACCGCCGTGATCGAACCGGGGGAGCGCGTGCTGCTGCTGGGGCCCTCCGGTGCCGGGAAGTCCACGCTGCTGCAGGCCCTCGCGGGCGTGGAGCAGGACCCGGACGGGCAGTCCCGCTCGGGTGGGTTGAGCGTGGACGGGACGGACCCGCGGGACGCGCGCGGCGCCGTGGGCTTCATGCACCAGGACCCCGAGACCCAGGTGATCCTCTCCCGCGTGGGGGACGACGTCGCGTTCGGGCTGGAGAACATCTCGGTGCCCCCCGATCAGATCTGGCCCCGTGTGGACGAGGCGCTCGCGCGGGTGGGGCTGACGCTGCCCCTCGCGCACTCCACCACCGCGCTGTCCGGCGGGCAGAAGCAGCGCCTCGCGCTCGCGGGCGTCATGGCCATGCGGCCCCGGCTGCTGCTGCTGGACGAGCCCACCGCGAGTGTGGACCAGGAGGGCGCGGAGCAGCTGTGCCGGGCCGTCTCCGAGGCGGTGTCGCAGGACGGCATCACGCTCGTGGTCGTGGAGCACCGGGTGGCCCTGTGGGAACCCGTGGTGGACCGGGTGATCGTGCTGGACGAGCACGGCCGGGTGGCCTTCGACGGCCCCACCCGCGAGACCCTCCACGACGCCCGCCACCTGCTCCAGGAGCAGGGCACGTGGGTGCCCGGGTGGGTTCCGACCACGCGCGCCCCCGCCCCGGCGGACACCCGCGGCCAGGACGCCGGGCAGGTGCTGCTGAGCGCCCGGGACCTCGCCGTCTCCCGCGTGCAGCCGGCGCGGCGCGAGATCGCACGCCGGCGGCGTCGTGCCCGGAAGGCCTGGCGGCGCGGCGTGGATCCGGCGGTGGACCCCCTGGACGGCTGGGACGCGCCCGTGGCCGCCGAGGGCATCAGCCTGGACGTCCGTGCCGGCCGTGCGCTCGCCGTGACCGGCGTGAACGGGGCGGGCAAGTCCACCCTGGCGCTGACACTGGCCGGTCTGCTCGTCCCCGTGCGCGGCACGGTGCGGGCTTCCGCGGCCCTCGCGGACGGCGCGCCGCAGGACCCCTCGCTGTGGGACGGCGGGGAGCTGATCTCGCGCGTGGGCACGGTCTTCCAGCACCCCGAGCACCAGTTCCTGCGCCCCACCGTGCGCGCGGAGCTCGAGTTCGGACCGCGTCAGCTGCTGCGCCGCGCCGGGGCCTCGGGAGACGAGCTGCCGGAGCACGACGCCGCCCGGGTGGAGGACCTGCTGCGTCGCCTGCGCCTCGAGGAGCTCGCGGACGCCAACCCGTTCACCCTGTCCGGCGGCCAGAAGCGCCGCCTGTCGGTGGCCACCGTGCTCGCGGCGGCCCCGCGCGTGCTGATCCTGGACGAGCCCACGTTCGGTCAGGACGCCCAGACCTGGAGGGAACTCGTGGACCTGCTCGTGGCGGAGATGGACCGGGGTACCGCGGTGGTCGCGGTGACCCACGACCACGACCTCGTGGCGGCGCTGCAGGCGCAGGACGTGAGGCTCGGCGCATGAGCACGCCCGTGGCACCGTCCATGTTCGGCCCCCGCACGGGGTTGCTGGCCCGCGCCAACCCGGTGGTCAAGCTGCTGGGTGCGCTGCTCATCACGCTCGTGATCGTGGTGAGCGCGGACCCCGTGACCAACGCCGTGGCCCTCGCGGGGCAGCTCGTGCTCCTCGCGGGTGTGGGGCTCGGCCCGTGGCGGCTGCTGCGGCTGCTGTGGCCCCTCGCGGTGGCCGCGCTGATCAGCGGATGGGGCACCGCGATGCTCTCGCCCGCGGGTGGCGCGGTCCTTGTGGACGTCGGTTGGCTCACGATCACCACCGGGTCCCTCGCCGCGGGCGGCGCGATCGCCCTGCGCGGACTCGCGATCGCGCTCCCGGGGATCACCGTGCTGCTGACCACCGATCCCACGGACCTCGCGGACGGGCTCGCACAGACCCTCAGGCTGCCGGCTCGCTTCGTGCTCGCGGCCCTCGCGGCCATGCGCCTCGTGGAGGTCATGATCACCGAGTGGAGCGTGCTCGCGTCCGCCCGCCGGGCGCGCGGCGCGGGGGGTCGGGGTGGTCCGGTGGCCGCTGTGCAGGAGTTCGGCGGTCAGGCGTTCGCGCTTCTCGTCCAGTCCCTGCGCCGCGCCACGCGCCTGGCCATGACCATGGAGGCGCGTGGCTTCGGCGCCGGACCGCGCACGTGGGCCCGGAGTCTGCACTACAGCCGCGTGGACGTCCTCGTCGGCGCCGCCGTGCTGTTCACCGCGGTGGGTTCTCTGGTGATCTCCCTGGCGCTGGGCACGCACCGCTTCATCTGGCAGTGAGGCCGCCGCCGGCGTCGTCCGGTGTGGGGCGGGTCTGCTGGTGCGCGGGCGGAGGCGGGAGCCGGCGCCCCACCAGGAAACCGGTGAGCGTGCGCGTGAGCTCGGGGTCCGTGGGCACCGGGTGCCCGTCCACCGTGGTCACGGGGACGGCCAGACGCACCGAGGAGGTCAACCACACGGCGTCCGCCCGCAGCAGGTCCCGCGGGTGCAGGGGGCCGTGGTCCACCGCCCAGCCGTGGGCGCGGGCGGTCTCGAAGATCCGGGCCTGGGACGTCCCGGGCAGGATTCCGCGGGACGGTTCCGGCGTGACGAGGGTGGGCGGGGCACCCGGCGTGGTGCGCGCGCAGACCACGGAGGACGTGGCCCCCTCCAGGATGCGGTGCTCGGAGGAGGTCATGAACACGGCGTCCTGCGCGCCGTTCTCCCGCGCGTGGCGCACCGCGGCCATGTTCACCGCGTAGGAGAGGGTTTTCACGCCGGGCAGCAGCCACGGCAGATCGGCGTCCTCGGCGGGGTCGTGGCCGCGTTCCAGGAGCAGGACTCCCAGCCCGTCGCGGCGTGCCGCGAACGTGGTGGCGGGGACCGGGGAGGCGGTGAGCCACGCCCAGGGCGTGCCGCCCGGGACACCCCGCGAGATGCTGAGCTTCACCGCGTGCTCCGCCCCGAGGTCCAGGGAGGAGTCCCGGGAGCCGGGCCCGGCGGCATCGAGCACCATGCGCAGCGCGGTGCGGCACGTGGCGGCGGAGGGAGCGGGCAGTCCGGCGCTGCGGGCGGATGAGCACAGCCGTTCGTGGTGGGCGGCGAACTTGTAGGCCTCCCCGTCCAGGACGTGCATCGTCTCGAACACGCCGTCCCCGCGGGTCAGTGCCTGGTCCTCCAGTCCCACGAGCGGGCGGTCCGGGTCCACGAGCCGCGGCTCGCCCGCGGGCGAGATGACCACGGCCGCGCCGCCTCGCGCGGTCATGAGGGGTCCCGGTCCTCCGGGGTGGGGTCCTCCGAGGACGGGCCGGGGTGGATGATGTCCGCGCACTCCCACACGGGATCCTCCGCGAGGTACTCCGCCTCCTGGGCGGCCCACTGGTCCCAGTGGCCCTCGTAGGCGGCGCCGTCACGCTCCAGCGCCCGCCGCCGGCGCTGGGAGGTGGGCAGCTCCACCCACACGGACGTGTCCAGGAGCATCCGGGCCTCGCGGTGGCACGCGCCCACGCCCTCCAGAAGAACGATCTCGGCGGTGCGGGTCAGCCGCGGCGTGCCCGGCTCACTGGTCAGCCAGTCCCACGCCGTCCAGTGGGCGTCCTCGCCGGCGCGCAGTGGCTCGAGGATCTCCGTGCGGTAGGCGGCCATGCCCGCCAGCAGGCCGTCCCACCCGGGGTAGAGGTCCTCCAGGCGGAACACCACGACGTCGTGCGAGCGGCGCAGCACCGCGGCGAGCTGGTCCGTGAGCGTGGTCTTGCCGGCCCCGGACCGCCCGTCGATGCCCACCAGGCAGGGCCTGCGCGTGGCCGCCGGGAGCAGCCGCGCCAGGTTGACCCCGTCCGGGAAGTGCGCGATCTCCTCCGGCTGGAACACCTCGTCGGGAGTGATCACGATGCGGACACCCGTTCGTCGAGCCACGAGACCACGCCGGGCACGGCCGCGCTGATCTGCTCCCACGCGGTGTCGAAGTCCTCGGACCCGCCGTACCAGGGGTCCGCGATGTCCAGGTCCGTGTGCTCGGGGTCCACGGCCGGGTCGAAGCTGCGCAGCAGGCGCACGGTGTCCGGGTGGCCCTCGGGCAGCCGCTGACGCAGCCTGCGGGCGTGCTCGGCGGTCATGGCCAGCAGCAGATCCGCGTCCGCGAGCTCGCGGTCCGTGACGCGGTGCGCGCTGTGCTCCGGCAGCTCCAGACCGTTGTCCGCGAGGACGGCGTCGGCACGGGGGTCCACGGGGTTGCCGTGCTCCTCGTCGCTCACACCGGCGGAGCCCACGGTGACGGCGTCATCGAGTCCGGCGCGCCCGATCTCGCGACGCAGCAGTGCCTCGGCCATGGGGGAGCGGCAGATGTTGCCGGTGCACACCGTGACGATTTCGATCATGGCCACCACTGTACGAAAAATCCGTCGGCGGTGAGGCTGTCACCGTGCCGGGCGGGCCGCCCACGTCTGGCGCTCGATGCCCGAGAGCAGCAGGTCGAGCCCCGCGGCGTACTCGGCGCGGTCGTCGTGGCGGCGGAACTCACCCAGCACCGAGTGCACGAACGGGAAGTCCTGCGTGCTCGCGTGGTCCCAGCGCTCGAGCTGCTCGCGGAACATCTGCTCGGCGTCCTGCTCGTGGCGCTGGGCCTGGCGCTGGGAGATCTCCGCGCCCATCCCGGACGCGTAGTTGGTCACGGCCATGGAGGCGTGGAACTGCTGGGAGGTGCTCAGCTCCATGCGCTGCAGGATCTGCCCGGTGCACTCCCACGTGCGCAGGGCGTTCTCCTCGTCCGGGCCCGCGTGCATCAGCTGCTCCGCGAGCCAGAGGTGCTCCAGCATCTGCGCGAACAGGCACAGGGAGAGCCGGCGCAGGTCCACGAGCGCTTCCCGGGTCCCGGCGCTCGTGCGGGGGTCCGGCTCGGGTGCCGGCAGCTGGGCGAACTGCTCGGGCGTGCTCCGCCCCGCCGCGCGCAGCTCCTCGAACTGGGCCAGCGCGCGGCCCAGCACCTCGTCCGCGACCATCGCCATGAGCTCGTCCTTGCCGGACGCGTACCAGTAGAGGCTCGCCACGCCGCTGCTGAGCTCGGCGGCCAGCCCCCGCAGGGTCAGCCGCGCGGCGCCGTCCCGGTCCAGCATGGCGATCGCGGTGTCCACGATCGCCTCCACGGACAGGGACGCACGACGCCGCCCGCCCGCTCGGGCACTTGCCCCGCGGGTTCGCGGACCGGGCGCGCCGTCCCGAGGCTCCTGGGGTCGCGCTGCGGTCTTCTGATCGGGGGAGGGTTCTGCGGCGGGTCCACGGGTGTCTGCCATGAGGCTCACGGTACGCAGGGTGTTGCGCGGAATCAAACATCGTTCTATTCTCGAACACAATTCGATTCTCGAACAACGTTCGACACTTGTGGAAGGACCTCTCATGACCCAACTCGTCGCCGGCGGCGCGCGGCACCGCGCCGCCACCGCACCCCAGAGCCTGCGTGCCGCATGGCCCGCGCTGCTGGGACTCTGCCTCACCCAGCTCGTGGAGATGGTGGACAACTCCATCCTCAACGTGGCCGTTCCCGTGATCGGGCGGGACCTCAACGCCAGCCCCACGGACCTGCAGTGGATCGTGGGCGCCTACTCCCTCACCTTGGGCGGATTGCTCATGGTGGGAGGTACTCTGGGGGACCGCCTCGGGAGGCGCCGCACCATCTCGTGGGGCCTGGCGCTGTTCGGACTCGCGGGGCTCGCCGTGCTGCTCGTCCAGACCCCTGCCCAGCTCATCGCGGTGCGCGCCGTCTCCGGAGCCTTCGCGGCGCTGATCGCCCCCATCACCATGTCCCTGCTCTTCCGGCTGTTCGACCGTGATGACCTCCGGGGCCGGGCCATCGGTCTGGTCATGACCGTCTCCCTCATCGGCTTCGCCCTGGGCCCCACGCTGGCGGGACTCGCACTGGAGCACATGCCGTGGCAGATGCTGCTGGTGCTCAACGCCCCCGTGGCGCTGGTCGCGTGGATCGGCGTGCGCGCGGGGCTGTCCCCGGACCGGGTCGAGGAGCGTCGTGGCGGCGGCACGGACGTCCCCGGCGCCGTGCTCTCCGTGGCGGCGCTGGGGCTGCTGCTCTACACCTTCACCGCGGGAGTGGAGTTCGGTTGGCTGGACCTGCGCACCCTGGGCATCCTGGCGGGAGGGCTGCTCGCACTCGCCGGCTTCGTGTGGCGGGAGCGCACCGCGGGGGACCCGATGCTGGACCTGTCCCTGCTGAGCATCCCCACGGTGCGGGGCTCGGCCATCCTGCAGACCTCGGTGATGACCGCGATGGCCGGTGTGATGTTCGTGTCCACCCAGCTCTACCAGTTCGCCTGGGGGTGGAGCCCCCTGCAGGCCGGGCTCGCCAACCTGCCGTTCGTGGTGGGCATGCTGGGGGCGGGGCCCTTCGTGGACCGCGCGGTGGCGGCCTGGGGGCACCGGCGGACCTCCACCGGCGCGGTCCTGCTGCTGCTCGCGAGCCTCGGGGTGTGGGTCTACGCCGTGGGCCACGGGTTCGTGTGGTGCGCGCTGGGGATGCTCATGATGACCGCCGCCATGCGGACCATCATGACCACCGGGGCGGTGGCGCTCATGGGGGCGCTGCCCGAGAGTCACACCTCCATGGGCTCGGCCATGAACGACACCGCCCAGGAGGTGGGCAACGCCGTGGGGCTCGCCCTGGTGGGCGCCGTGATGGCGTCCGTGGTGGGCACCGCCCTGCCCACCGGCGCGTGGGACCCCGCCACCGTCCTCGCGTTCGTGCACTCGCAGCAGATCTCGTTCGCGCTGCTCGCGGTGCTGGTGGTCGTGCTGGCCGGGGTGGGTCTGCGCACGCTGACCGACTCCCGGCAGACGGAAGAGCACTGACGGGTGCCGCCCACCCATGAGCAACGGGGTGCACGTCCGCGGACGTGCACCCCGTTGAGTGGTGCTTCTCAGGAGGGCGTCACCGCCCCCGCACTACTTCTGGTTGGCGTTGTGGGGAGTGGTCTGCTCCCACGGCGCCTCGCCCTCGGGCGTCTGCTCCACGATGTCGTCCACCGCGGAGGAGACCCAGCGGGACTTGTACTGGAAGTCCGTCTCGTCACCGTTCTCGTCCGTCTGGCGGTACCACTCGGTGATCGCCGGGTCGTGCGAGTCGAACGAGTCGCCCGCGGCACGGTGGCCCTCGGCGTGCTCCACCTGCAGCGCGAAGTTGTCGCCGTGCTCGGCCAGACCCGTGGACACGGCCTTCTCCACGGCGGAGACGGCGAAGCGCGTGCGCAGGGTGGCCGGGTCGTTGCGCAGGTCGCGGTAGAGCGCGACCATCATGAACGCCATGATCACCGCGAACGGCAGCGCCGAGACGATCACCAGGTTCTGCATCCCGGCCAGGGCGTCGTCGCCGCCCACCAGGAGCATGACGATCGCGATGCCGGAGAGGCACGCGCCCCAGAAGACCACGATCCACTTGCTGGGCTCCGGGCGCCCGCGCTGGGTCATGGTGCCCATGACCACCGAGGCGGAGTCCGCGCTGGTGATGAAGAAGATGCCGATCACGACCATGGCGAGCACCGAGGTCACACCGGTCAGCGGCAGCTGGTCGAACAGGCCGAACAGCATGGACTCGGCGCCGGACTCCACGGAGAGGTCCGCGCCGTTCTTGGCGAAGTACATGGCCGAGCCGCCGAAGACGATGAACCACAGCACGCACACGGAGGCCGGGACCACGAGGACCACGGTCACGAACTGGCGGATGGAGCGGCCACGGGAGATCTTGGCGATGAACATGCCCACGAACGGGGACCAGGAGAGCCACCAGGCCCAGTAGTACACGGTCCAGCTGTTCGAGAACTCGGCGCTCTCGGGTCCCCACGCCGCGGACTGGCCGGTCATGAAGAGGAACTCGGAGATGTAGGTGGAGAACGTGGAGGGGATCAGCGTCAGCAGGTAGACGGTGGGGCCCACGAAGAACACGAACAGCGCCAGGATGAACGCGAGCGTCAGGTTGATGTTGGACAGGTAGCGGATGCCGCGGGAGACGCCCGAGACGGCCGAGATGATGAAGCCCACGGACAGCAGCGCGATGATCATGATCAGGGCGTTGTTGCCCAGCTCGCCGATCCCACCCACGATCGAGATGCCGGAGCCGATCTGCATGGCGCCCATGCCCAGGGAGGCCGCGGTGCCGAACAGGGTGGCGAAGATCGCGAACACGTCGATGAGCTTGCCCAGGGGGCCGTCCACGCGCTTGTGACCGAGCAGCGCGGTGAACACGCGGGAGATCAGGGGCGCGCGGCCGCGGCGGTAGGCGCCGTAGGCCACGGAGACGCCGACCACGGCGTAGATGGCCCAGGGGTTCAGCGCCCAGTGGAAGGCGGACTGCACGAGGGCGTAGACCGCCATGGACTCCTCGCCGGCCTCGGCCACGTGGGAGAACCCGGGGATCCCGCTCTCGAAGTAGGTCATGGGCTCGAAGGCGCCGTAGAACATGAGCCCGATGCCCATGCCGGCGGCGAAGAGCATCGCGAGCCAGGAGAAGAAGGAGTACTCGGGCTCCTCGTCGTCACGGCCGAGCTTGATGCGTCCGGTGCGGGTGAAGCCGATGAAGAGCATGAAGAACACGGCCGCGGTGGAGAGCAGGATGAAGAACCACCCCGTGTTCTCCGTGACCCAGGCCAGCGCGGTGGCAGAGACGGCGGAGAGGCTCTCGGTCCCCAGCACGCCCCAGGCGATGAACCCCACGATCAGCAGGGCGGTGATGATGAACACCGCCTTGTCCGTGGAGAAGCGGACCTTGCGGTCCTCCACGCCCACGCCCGGCACCAGTGCCGGGTGGATGCCGTGGGGGTACGTCAGCTCGTCGAAGATCTGTCGCGGCCTGCTGCGGGTCGCGGGTCCGGCGGAGGAGCCGTGGTGGGCGGGGGGTTGCTGCGGTTCCGATTCCGGGGAATGCGGTGGCGTGCTCAAGACAGTTCTCCTGACTGCGGCGGGGGAGTGTGGGATCTCGTGAAGGTGTGTGGTCTCCCGTGGACGTGGTGGGCGTGCGCCCGGAATCGGGCAATGTTTCGCCCTGGGCGTACAAACCCCCGATTGTAACGCCGAATCGGTAGGCGCCCTAACTCACGCGCGGGGTTCCGGGCGACATGGTCCCCACGCTCTTGAGTGAAGACGACTCAACTTAAGTTGACACCACCGACTCAACGAGTAAACTTGAGTCTTGAAAGCTCAAGGATTGACGGTCCGGGTCGACACCCCCACGGGACCCCGGACCGCCCCGCAACAACGAAAGGACAGAGAATGTCTCGTGCAGTAGGAATCGACCTCGGTACCACCAACTCCGTGGTCGCAGTGCTGGAGGGCGGCGAGCCCGTCGTCATCGCCAACGCCGAGGGTGCGCGCACCACCCCGTCCGTCGTCGCGTTCTCCAAGGACGGCGAGACCCTCGTGGGTGACGTGGCCAAGCGCCAGGCCGTGACCAACGTGGACCGTACCGTGGCCTCCGTGAAGCGCCACATGGGCACCGACTGGACCACCGAGATCGACGGCAAGAAGTACACCCCGCAGGAGATCTCCGCCCGCACGCTCATGAAGCTCAAGGCGGACGCGGAGTCCTACCTGGGCGACAAGGTCACGGACGCCGTGATCACCGTCCCCGCGTACTTCAACGACGCCGAGCGTCAGGCCACCAAGGAGGCCGGTGAGGTTGCCGGCATGAACGTGCTGCGCATCGTCAACGAGCCCACCGCCGCGGCCCTGGCCTACGGCCTGGAGAAGGGCAAGGAGGACGAGCTCATCCTGGTCTTCGACCTCGGTGGCGGCACCTTCGACGTCTCCCTGCTGGAGGTCGGCAAGGACGAGGACGACTTCTCCACCATCCAGGTCCGCGCCACCGCCGGTGACAACCGTCTGGGCGGCGACGACTGGGACCAGCGGATCGTGGACTGGCTGCTGGAGCAGGTGAAGTCCAAGACCGGTGCGGACCTGTCCAAGGACAAGATCGCCCTGCAGCGCCTGAAGGAGTCCGCGGAGCAGGCCAAGAAGGAGCTCTCCTCGGCCACCTCCACCACCATCTCCCTGCAGTACCTGTCCGTGACCCCCGAGGGCCCGGTGCACCTGGACGAGAAGCTCTCCCGCGCCAAGTTCGAGGACCTCACCAAGGACCTGCTGGCCCGCACGGAGAAGCCGTTCAAGGACGTCATCACCGAGGCCGGGATCAACGTCTCCGACATCGACCACGTGGTGCTCGTGGGTGGTTCCACCCGCATGCCCGCCGTGGCCGAGAAGGTCACGGAGATGGCCGGCAAGGCCCCCAACAAGGGCGTGAACCCGGACGAGGTCGTGGCCATCGGCGCCGCCATCCAGGCCGGTGTGCTCAAGGGTGACCGCAAGGACGTGCTGCTGATCGACGTGACCCCGCTGTCGCTGGGCATCGAGACCAAGGGCGGCGTGATGACCAAGCTCATCGAGCGCAACACGGCCATCCCCACCAAGCGCTCCGAGACCTTCACCACGGCGGAGGACAACCAGCCGTCCGTGTCCATCCAGGTCTTCCAGGGTGAGCGCGAGTTCACCCGGGACAACAAGAACCTGGGCACGTTCGAGCTGACCGGCATCGCGCCGGCTCCGCGCGGCATGCCGCAGATCGAGGTCACCTTCGACATCGACGCCAACGGCATCGTGCACGTGTCCGCCAAGGACAAGGGCACCGGCAAGGAGCAGTCGATGACCATCACGGGCGGCACCTCGCTGTCCAAGGAGGACATCGACCGCATGGTCAAGGACGCCGAGGCCAACGCTGACGCCGACAAGCAGCGCCGCGAGGCCGCGGACCGCCGCAACAACGCGGAGCAGACCGCGTACTCGGTGGAGAAGCTGATCAAGGACGACGAGGGCGCCATCCCCGAGGACGTCAAGACCGAGGTCCAGGCGGACGTGGACGCCGTCAAGGCCGCGCTCGAGGGCGATGACGACGACGCCGTGAAGACCGCGTTCGAGAAGCTGCAGACCTCGCAGACCAAGATCGGCGAGGCCCTGTACGCCCAGTCCCAGGCCGAGGGTGCCGCGGGCGCCGAGGGCGCCCAGGCATCGGACGACGACGACATCGTCGACGCCGAGGTCGTGGACGACGACAACGACGGGAAGAAGTGAGCATGAGCGATTCCGAGAACACCGAGGGCCACGGCCAGCCCGTGCCGGAGGATCCGGAGCAGCCCGCTCAGCACCAGCAGGGCGCATCCCAGGACGGGGGGCTCACCGTGGACGACATCCTCGACACCCCCCAGTCCCAGGACGCGGAGTCCGCGGACGCGGCGTCGTCGACCGGCGACGCCGCCCCGGAGGGCGACTCCGAGGCCCAGCGCCTCGCGGACGAGCGCCTCGAGGACCTGCGTCGCCTGCAGGCGGAGTTCGTGAACTACAAGAACCGCACGGTGCGGGAGAAGGACCAGCTGCGGGACTTCGTCTCGGGTGAGCTGATCTCCGCGCTCCTGCCGGTGCTGGACGACATCGACGCCGCCCGCAGGGCTGGTGACCTGGAGGACGGCCCGTTCGCGGCGATCGCCACCAAGCTCGAGGACGCCCTGGGCAAGAAGGGGCTCACCCGCATCGGCGAGGTGGGGGAGAGCTTCGACCCCACCGTCCACGAGGCCGTGATGCAGCAGCCCACCGACGAGGTGGAGCCGGACCACGTGTCCATGGTGCTGCGATCGGGGTTCAAGGTCGGTGCCAAGGTGGTCCGCGCGGCCCAGGTGGCCGTCGCGGCGCAGCCGTAGGGCGCACCAACTCCTCGGGGCGGGTCCACATGACGGGACCCGCCCCGAGTTCTACCGAGGAAGATCTCACAGAAAGGAGGCGTCATGGCCAGTCAGGACTGGATCGACAAGGATTTCTACAGCGTGCTGGGCGTCTCCAAGGACGCATCACCGGAGGACGTCAAGAAGGCGTACCGCAAGCTGGCCCGCACGTACCACCCGGACCAGAACCCGGGGGACGCGGCCGCGGAGAAGAAGTTCAAGGACATCACCGAGGCCAACGCGGTGCTGTCCGATCCCGAGGAGCGTGAGCAGTACGACGCCATCCGCGCCATGGGCTCGGGTGCACGCTTCACGGCCGGTGGCCCCGCGGGCGGCGCCGGGGGTGCAGGTTTCGAGGACATCTTCGGGGACCTGTTCAACGGCGGCGGTGGCGGCCGCAGGCGCTACACCACGTCGAGCGGCGGAGGCGGCTTCGAGGACATCTTCGCCCAGTTCGGCGGCGCGCAGGGCGGGGACCCGCGGTACAGCACCGGCGGTGGATTCGGCGGCCAGGGCGGCTACGGCGGGTACCAGGCCCCGCCCCGCAAGGGCGAGGACATCCACACGACCACCACCATCCCGCTGCGCTCGGCCTACCGTGGCACCACGGTCAAGCTGCGGCGGGGCAACGGCCAGACCACCACGGTGCGCATCCCGCAGGGTGTGAAGGACGGGCAGCGGCTGAAGATCGCGGGCAAGGGCCACTCCGGCCCGGGCGGCAGCGGCGACCTCCTGGTGACCGTGAAGGTCAAGGAACACCCCTTCTTCACCCGCGAGGGCCAGGACGTGCACGTCACCGTCCCGGTCACCGTCTCCGAGGCCGGTCTGGGGGCCACCGTGCAGGTGCCCACCCTGGACGAGGGTCACGTGAACCTCAAGGTTCCGGCGGGCACGTCCTCCGGGCACCGCATGCGTGTGAAGGGCAAGGGCTTCACGTCCGGGTCCACCACGGGCAACATGATCGTCACCGTCCAGGTCCAGCTCCCCGCGGATCTCGACGACGCCGCGCAGGACGCCCTGCGCGAGTTCGCCCGGGCCACGGAGGGCTTCGACCCCCGCGCGGCCCTGAGCGAGGAGGCGGCGGTCTGAGATGGCTCTGGACTTCACCCAGCCCGTGTTCGTGATCTCGGTGGCCGCCGAGCTCGCGGACATGCACCCGCAGACGCTGCGCCAGTACGACCGCATGGGGCTCGTGACGCCGTCCCGCGCCTCGGGCAGGGCGCGGCGCTACTCCCAGATGGACGTGCAGAAGCTGCGCCAGATCCAGGAGCTCTCCCAGGAGGGGGTGTCCCTGGAGGGGATCAAGCGCATCATGCAGCTGGAGAACCAGGTGCAGGCGCTGCAGTCCCGGGTCACCGAGCTGAGCGAGGAGCTCGACCGGGAGCGCGAGGCGCGGCGCGAGCGGGACATGATCTTCACCGCGGGCTCCGAGGGGGACGTGGTGCGGATCGCCCGCGGCACCCGTCGACCCGCGCGCAAGGTGTCCCAGGCGCTGATGCTGTACCGCCCGGCCAAGCCGGAGCACGGAGTGACGTCCAACGGTGCGGGCGGCGGGAAGACGGCCCGTGAGACCCGGCGCGGCCGACGCACGAGCTGAGGGTGCCGGAACGGCCCGTTGCGTGGAGGAGCCCCGCACCACGCTGTGGTGCGGGGCTCCGCCACGTCGTGGTGGGGTCAGCTCTGCCCGTGCGGTGGGTCCTCCTGGCGGGTCGGCGCGGAGAACTCACCGGTTTCGTAGTCGTAGTCCACGGGGTTGCCGTCCTCGTCCGTGCGCCGGTACCAGTCCGTGACCTCCGGTGCAGCAGAGTCGAAGTCCGCCCCCGTGGCCCACTTGCCGTCCTCCGCCCGTTCCACCGAGAACGTGAAGTCGTCACCGTACTCGTCGATCCCGTGGCGCACCGACTTGTCCACGGCCCAGCGGGAGTACTGCTCGCGGATGATCATGGGGTCCCGCCGCAGGTCCTTGTGGAACGCCACGGCCATGGCGAACATGATGAGGGTGAACGGCAGCGCCGTGACCGTGATGAGGTTCTGCAGGCCCGTCAGCGCGGTCTCCCCGCCCAGCAGAAGCATCACCACGGCGATCCCCGCCATGCACAGTCCCCAGAACACCGTGACTCGCCGCTTGGGCTCGGGGTTGCCGCGCTGCGCCATCTGGGACGCCACCACGGAGGCGGAGTCCGCCGTGGTCACGAAGAAGATGGCGAGCATGACCACCACCACGGCCGCCATGATCCCGGCCCCGGGCAGCCCGTCCAGCACGGTGAAGAAGATCTCCTCGGGCGCGGGCAGGCTCTCCACGGTGTTGTCCGGCGCGATCGAGCCTGTCTGCATCTGCTGGTGGATCGCGGTGCCGCCCAGCACGGTGAATGCCAGGACCACGATGGTGGAGGGAATGAAGAGGACACCCAGGATGAACTGGCGGATGGTGCGCCCGCGGGAGATCTTGGCCACGAAGATCCCCACGAACGGCGCCCAGGAGACCCACCAGGCCCAGTAGAACGTGGTCCAGGAGGAGAGGAACTCCTGCATCTCCGGGCCGTCGGACATGGAGGCGGAGAGCATCTCGGGCAGCTCCGCGAAGTACGTGACGATCACCGAGGGAACGAAGTTGAGCAGGAACGCGGTGGGACCCACCACGAAGAAGAACACGGCGAGCGAGATCGCCAGGACCATGTTGATGTTGGACAGCCAGCGGATCCCCCGGGCCACTCCCGATACTGCGGACGCGATGAACCCCGCGGTGAGCACCGCGATGATCAGCAGCGCGGCGGCGTTGCCGGAGGTGCCGAGTCCGGTGAAGACCTCCACACCCCGGGCGATCTGCAGCGCTCCGATTCCGAGCGAGGCAGCCGTGCCGAACAGTGTGGCGACGATGGCGAGGATGTCGATCGTGCGCCCCGCGGCGTTGTCGGTGTTGCCGTTGCGGAAGAACGGGGCGAAGACGGAACTCATGAGGGGCACGCGACCACGGCGGTAGGAGGTGTACGCCACGGCCACGCCCACCAGACCGTAGATGGCCCACGCGTTGAGCCCCCAGTGGAGTGCGGCCTGGGCCGAGGCCTTCTTCATGGCGTCCACCGTTCCCGGATCCGCGGAGCCGGGGCGGGGGGACAGGAAGTAGGTCATGGGTTCGTACGGGCCGAAGAAGATGATCCCGATCCCGATCCCCGCCGCAAAGAGCATGGCGGCCCAGGAAGCCGTGGAGTACTCGGGTTTGTCCCCGTCCAGCCCCAGGGGTATCCGACCGTAGCGCGAGACCGCGAGGTAGACCAGGTAGATGAGCAGTCCGATGGCCAGGACGTTGAACGCCCACCCCATGTTCAGCATGGTCCAGTTCAGTGCCGCCGTGGAGGCGGCCGTGAGGGAGTCCGTGTCCACGAGTCCCCAGGCGATGAACGCGAGGATCAGCGCACCTGCCACACCCACGACGACCCTGTCCACGCCGTAGCGCACCTTCTGGTCCTCCACGGACACCCCGGGGACCACCGCGGGATGGATGTTGTGGGGGTAGGTGATCTCCGAGAGGAAGGTCTTGGCGCCGGCCATTCCCCGTCGAGGGGCAGCTGCACCGGGGGCCTGCCCGGACGAGCTCCCGCCCTCCGGCGCGGCGTCGGCGTCGTGGGAATCGGGCATGGGAGCTCCTGCGGGTCGGGGACCGGATGCCACCACCCTAGGTCGTCCCGGTCAGCGACGCCGGTAGGTCAGGTCCCGGGGGACGCGTCCGGCCTCGGTGGCCTTGCGCTCGAAGCTCGTGAGGATTCTGCCGTCCCAGCGCGGGGCCCACCCGGTCTCGGGGTGCTCGTCGTCCGCGGCCGGTCCGGGGTGGACGTTCTCGAAATCGGCGTCTGCGGCGTCCAGGACCTCGCGCATGACCACGGCGTACTCCTGCCAGTCCGTGGCCAGCCGCCACAGCCCGCCCGGTTCGAGCACGCGCGCGGCCAGCTCCGCGAAGGCGGGGGAGACCAGGCGGCGTTTGTGGTGGCGGGTCTTGTGCCACGGGTCCGGGAAGAACACCCACAGCTCGCGGACGGATGCCGGTTCGAGCATGTGCTCCAGGACCTCGGGGGCGTTGGCCTGCGCCACACGCACGTTGGTCACCCCCGCCTGGGCGGCCTTCATGAGCAGGTCAGCCACTCCGGGCTTGTAGACCTCCACCGCGAGGTGGTCCAGCTCCGGGTGCGCCGCGGCGTGCGCGACGATCGCCTCACCCAGTCCCGAGCCGATCTCCACCACGAGCGGGGCCGTCCGTCCGAAGACCGCCCCGTGGTCGAGCCGGTAGGAGGGGTCCACGGAGGTGTCGGTCATGACGCGGGGGATGTCCAGGACCCACTCACCGGCGTGCTCGTCCCACGCCTTCTGGCGCTTGGGGGAGAGCCGGTCGCCGCGGCGCACGAAGGAGTACGGCTGGCGGTGGAAGGCCGCGGGCGTCGCGGTGCCCTCGGGAGCTTCGGCAGGGGAGGCCGGCAGGGCGGCGTCGTTCGGGGGAGCCTGGGGTGTCTGATCGCTGGATTCCATCGAGGGACATCCTAGGCGGGCCGCCACGGGAGGTCACGGTGCGGCGGGCGGACCCTACGATGGAGGGCCACCCGCCGCCCGCGCCGCGCAGGAGAACCGCATGCCCCAGGACCACGAGCCGCACGAGTCCGCGCCCGGCGAACCCGGAGCCGTCCGCAGCCGGCTGGGGCTGCCACCGCGCTGGGACCGGATCGCGCTCGTGGGCTCGCTGGGCGTGCTCTCGGCCGTGAGCCCGATGGCCACGGACATGTACCTCGCGTCCATGCCGGGGATGGCGCAGTGGTTCGACACGCCCGTGAGCCTGGTCCAGCTGAGCCTGACCGCCTACATGGTGGGCATGGCGGCCGGGCAGTTCCTGCTCGGCCCGCTCTCGGACGTGGTGGGGCGCCACCGGCTGATGGTCGCCGGCAACCTGGTGTTCCTGCTGTCCTCCGTGGGGATCATCGTGGCGCCGGGGATCGGAGTGGTGCTCGCGCTGCGGCTGCTGCAGGGGATTGCCGGAGCAGCCGGCGTGGTGATCGCCCGCGCGGTGGTCTCGGACGTCGCCCGCGGACACCGGGCCGCGCAGATGTACTCCGTGCTCTCGCTCATCACCTCCCTGGCGCCCGTGGTGGCCCCGCTCGCGGGAGGGGTGATCGCCACCGTGGCGGACTGGCGCACCGCCTTCGTGGTGCTCGCGGTCTTCGGGGCGGTGATGCTCGCGTGCTCGGTGTTCGTCATCCCGGAGACGCTGCCGCGCCACGCGCGCGCGGCGGGAGGGGTGGGGCGGATCCTGCGCAACGCCGTGCGGGTGGTGGGGGACCGGCGGTTCACCCTCTACGCCCTGGGGTTCGCCTTCGCGTTCGGGGCGCTGTTCTCCTACATCTCCGCGTCCTCGTTCGTGGTCCAGAACGTGCTGGGGTTCAGTGCGCTGGGCTACTCCGTGGTCTTCGCGGTGAACGCGTGCGGGTCGATCGCCACGGGCATCCTCAACACGCGGCTCGTGGGATCCCGTGCGCCGGAGCCCCTGCTGCTCGCCGGGGTCTGTGGGCTCGCGGTGTTCTCCACGCTCAACCTCGTGCTCGCCCTGCTGGGCGTGGTGGGCACCGCGACCCTCGTGCTGATCTTCCTCGCGCAGTCCTGCATGGGCTTCGTGCTGGGCAACTCCGTGGCCCTGGCGCAGCGCCGGGCGCAGGCCCGGGGACTGTCGGGCACGGGTGCCGCCGTGGTGGGCACGGCGCAGTTCGCGATGGCGGGCGCCGTCACGCCGCTCACGGGGCTCGGGGGAGAGTTCACCGCCGTCCCGATGCTCGTGTGCATGGCGGTGTGCGCCGTGCTCTCGCTGGGTCTGGTGCTCGCAGCTCGGCGGTAGCTGCTGCGCGGCCGGTGGGCGCGGACCGGCCCCGCGGTGTCGTCGTGCCCGTCCCGTGACACCCGTGCCCCAACACCCACGCAACGAAGCCGAATGGGCGCCGGGAACGGCGCGTGATGTGGTTCACTGTGCCCAGCAGTGACCTGCTTCACAGTTGATCCGTGGCTCCGCGCCTTTCGCTCGAACGAGGGACACCTCCATGCTCGATTCGCTCCAGACCATCCTCGACACCATCGGCGGCGTCGTGTGGGGACCGTTCGTCCTGATGCCTCTGCTGCTCGGCACGGGCATCCTGCTGACCGCCCGGCTGGCGGGGCTGCAGGTGACCAAGCTGATCCCCGCCCTGCGGCTCGCCCTGTTCGAGCGCAAGGACAAGGACGCTCCCGGAGGGGACGTCTCCCAGTTCCAGGCACTGACCACCGCGCTCGCGGCCACGGTGGGCACCGGCAACATCGTGGGTGTGGCCACGGCCATCTCCATCGGTGGCCCCGGCGCCCTGTTCTGGATGTGGGTCACCGGTGTGCTGGGCATGGCGTCCAAGTACTCGGAGGCGTTCCTGGGCGTCCGTTTCCGTTCCCGGGACGCCAAGGGGGAGATCTCCGGCGGCCCGCAGTACTACCTGTTCCGCGGCATCCCCAACGGCTTCGGCAAGTTCCTGTCCCTGTTCTTCGCGGTCGCCGCGGTGCTCGCCTCCTTCGGGATCGGCAACATGACCCAGGGCAACTCGATCTCCGCGAACCTGGAGGCGTCCTTCGGTGTGCCCGTGTGGATCACGGGCATCGTGCTGGCCGTCATGACCCTGCTCGTGCTCGTGGGCGGCATCAAGTCCATCGGCAAGGTGACGTCCGCGCTGGTGCCCGTGATGATCCTCTTCTACGTGCTGGGCGCACTGTTCATCCTGGCGGTCAACATCGAGGCCGTGCCCGCCGCGTTCGCCACCATCTTCACCTCGGCGTTCACCGGCCACGCGGCCGTGGGTGGGTTCACCGGCGCGGCCATCATGGTGGTGGTGCAGATGGGCATGGCACGCGGCATCTTCTCCAACGAGTCCGGCATGGGCTCCGCCGCCATCGCGGCGGCCGCGGCCCAGACCACCCACCCGGTGCGGCAGGGCCTGGTCTCCATGACCCAGACCTTCATCGACACCATCGTGGTGGTGACCTGCACGGGCCTCGTGATCGTGACCACCGGCGTGTGGGAGCAGGGCGAGGAGTTCGCCGCCACCATGACCGGCGATGCCTTCAGCCACGGCCTGCCCGGCACGTGGGGGCACCTGATCGTGACCCTCGGGCTCGTGCTGTTCGCGTACTCCACCATCCTGGGCTGGGCCTACTACGGCGAGCGGTGCATGGAGCGGCTCTTCGGCCGCGGCTCGGTGATGCCCTACCGCGTGTTCTTCTCGGCCGTGGTGTTCGTGGGCTGCAGCGTGCCCCTGGCCATCGTGTGGTCCTTCGCGGACCTCATGAACGGGCTCATGGCCATCCCCAACCTCATCGGGCTGGTGATCCTCTCCGGCCTGGTGGCCCGCGAGACCAAGCACTACCTGCGCAACGACCCGCAGCTGCGCGCCTCCAAGCTGCAGATCGACGGCTTCATGGAGGGCCACCCCGGCGCGATCGACAGCTACGTGCTGCCGGGGACCGCGAGATCGGCCCGCGTGCGCTGACCCCGCTCCTCGGCGTGGCGCCGGCGGGAGCCCCCGGATCGGGGTGCTCGCGCGGTGACTCCGCTCGACCCCAGGGCCCCGTGCTCCCCGGAATCTCCGGGCGGCACGGGGCCCTCGCGGTTCCCGCAGGGCGTGCCACGACTCCATCCCCGGGCACCGCGGCGCGGTGTGCGCCGGGCCACGACGTCCAGGATTGCCCGTGTACCCTCGGGAGCCATGACCAACAGCTCCACCGCGGTGTCGTCGCCCCATGCCCACTCCGGACCCACCCGAGGTCTGAGCAACCGTCACATCCAGCTGATTGCGATCGGTGGTGCCATCGGCACGGGGCTGTTCATGGGCTCGGGCCAGACGATCTCCCTCGCGGGACCCGCCGTGGTGTTCGTCTACATGACCATCGGCTTCTTCCTCTTCTTCGTGATGCGGGCCATGGGCGAGCTGCTGCTGTCCAACCTGCACTACAAGACGTTCGCGGACTTCGCCGCGGACCTGATCGGCCCGTGGGCCGGGTTCTTCGTGGGCTGGTCCTACTGGTTCTGCTGGATCGTCACCGCGGTCGCGGAGCTCGTGGCCATCACCGGATACGTGCAGTTCTGGTGGCCCACGGTGCCCCTGTGGCTGCCCACGGTGGCGGTGCTGGTCATCGTGTTCCTGCTCAACGCCATGAGCGTGAAGAGCTTCGGCGAGATGGAGTTCTGGTTCGCGCTGATCAAGATCGTGGCCATCCTCGCGCTGATCGTGGTGGGGGCGATCATGGCTCTCACACACTTCACGTCCCCGGACGGGCACGTGGCGCAGGTGTCCAACCTGTGGAACGACGGCGGGTGGTTCCCGAACGGGGCCATGGGCGTGGTCGCGGGGTTCCAGATCGCGGTCTTCGCCTTCGTGGGCGTGGAGCTCGTGGGCACCACGGCCGCAGAGGCCCGCGACCCCCACACCACGCTGCCCCGGGCCATCAACTCCGTGCCCCTGCGCATCCTCATCTTCTACGTGGGCTCCCTGCTGGCCATCCTGGTGGTCACCCCGTGGCGCTCGATCGACCCGGAGCAGTCCCCGTTCGTGGCCATGTTCTCCCTGGCCGGACTCGGAGCGGCGGCCTCCGTGGTGAACTTCGTGGTGCTGACCTCCGCGATGTCCTCCTCCAACTCCGGGGTGTTCTCCACGTCCCGCATGCTCTTCGGGCTCTCCGCGGAGGGCAGCGCGCCGCGGTTCTTCCGGGGACTGAACAAGGTGGGTGTTCCCGTGCGCGCCCTGTTCCTCACGGCCCTGGTGCTGCTGCTGACCATCCCGGTGCTCTACGCCGGTGACTCGATCATCGAGGCGTTCACGCTGATCACGTCCGTGGCCTCCACCCTGTTCATCTTCGTGTGGACCATGATCCTGATCTCCTACATCAGCTTCCGCCGGAAGTTCCCGCAGCGCCATGCCGCCTCGGAGTTCAAGATGCCGGGCGGTGTGCCCATGTGCTTCGTGGTGATGGCGTTCTTCGCCTTCGTGGTGTGGGCCCTGAGCACGGACGCCGAGACGGCCGCCGGGCTCGTCGCGGTGCCCGTGTGGCTCGCGGTGCTGGGAGTCTCCTGGTTCTTCGTGCGTCGGTCGGAGTCCCACCAGCAGGCCTTCGAGTGGTTCAAGCAGGAGGTTTCCACACCGGAGACGGCGGCACCCAGCGACTCGTAACCCGGCGGTAACCTGCCGTGGTGCTCCTCGGCAAGGACCGGGGAGCGTGCTTAGGTGGAGGCATGACACGACTGCCCGAACCCCTGACCCTGTCCGGCGCCAACGGCCACGGAGCGGTGCTGAGCTACGGAGCCCACGCACTGTCCTGGGCCCCCGAGGGGCACGAGCCCGTGCTGTGGGTGTCCTCCCGCGCGTACAACGAGACGGGCCGCGCCATCCGTGGTGGTGTGCCCCTGTGCTTCCCGTGGTTCGGCCCCGGCCGCACCGGGGACATGGAGCCCGCCCACGGCTTCGCGCGCATCACGGAGTGGACCCTCGCGGAGCAGGGCGAGAACGAACAGGGCGACCCCTTCGCCGAGTTCGCCCTCACCTCCGAGGACGTCGCACCGGAGCTGCGCGCGGCGTTCCCCCACGACTTCTCCGCACGCTTCCGGATGACCGCGGGGCGCACACTCCGCCTGGAGCTCACTGTGACCAACACCGGCACGGAGACCGTCGAGGTCGAGGAGGCCCTGCACACCTACCTGCACGTGGGGGACTCCGAGCGGATCACGGTGTCCGGGCTGGAGGGCGCCTCCTTCTACGACAAGGTGGCCAAGGAGCAGCGCGTCCAGCAGGGCGAGCTGCGTCTCACGGGGGAGACCGACGCCGTGTTCGCCCACCGCGGCGAGGTGCGCGTGGCGGATCCCGCGCTCGGCCGTGAGCTCGTGATCGGCAAGGAGGGCTCGGACAGCACCGTGGTGTGGAACCCGTGGGCGGACAAGGCCGTGGGCATGAGCGACTTCGCGGACGACGAGTGGAAGACCATGCTGTGCGTCGAGGCCGGCAACGTCATGGGTTCCCCGGTGCGCCTGGCGGCAGGGGAGACCCACACCATCGCCCAGGTGGTGGAGGTGCGGGAGCTCCCCGCCGAGCAGTAGGCGACGCCGCGGCTCAGCGGCCCGTGGTGGCCTCGGGGCCCGGCGCAGAACCGGTCTCGGACAGCGCCGGGTTCGGGGAGCTGAGGTCCACCGTGTGGTGCAGCTGCGCGTCCAGCGCCCCGGGGTGGGTGCCCATGAACTCGTTGATCTGCTCCGTGGTGGCGTTGAACTTCGGGTCGTGGTCCAGGTACAGCTTGGTCTCCCGCACCACCAGCCCGGACAGCAGCACCAGTCCGATCAGGTTGGGGATGGCCATGAGCCCGTTCATGATGTCCGAGAACGTCCACACGAGCGCCAGGGGTGCCAGGGCACCCAGGCCGGCCGCGACCGAGAAGATCACCCGGTACACGATGGCCGCGCGGGCGCCCGCGAGCCGCTCCACGTTGCGCTCTCCGTAGTAGGCCCAGCCGAGCACCGTGGAGTAGCCGAGCAGCACCAGGCAGATCGTCACGATCGTGCCGCCCCACTCGCCGGGCAGCCCGGTGGCGAACGCGCGGGAGGTCATGGTCGCGGGATCCCCCTCGGTCCACATCCCGGTGGTCAGGATCACGAAGCCCGTGATGGAGATGACCACCAGGGTGTCCACGAACGTCTGCGTCATGGACACCAGGCCCTGGCGCACGGGGTGGCTGGTCTGCGCGATGGACGCAGCGATCGAGGCAGTGCCCATCCCTGACTCGTTGGAGAACAGGGACCGGGCCGCACCCATCTGGATGGCCACGAGCACCGTGGACCCCACGAAGCCCCCGGCCGCCCCCATGGGGGTGAACGCACCGGAGAGGATCAGCCCCACGGCCTCGGGGATGCCCTGGTAGTTCACGGCGATGATGTAGAGCCCGAAGCCGATGTACAGCACGATCATGAGCGGCACCATGAACGTGGTGACCTTGGCGATCGACTTGATGCCGCCCACCAGTGCCAGGCCGGTGCCCACGCCCAGGACGACCGCGGTGGCCACGGGCGGGACGCTGAACGAGTGCTCCAGGTTGGAGGCGATCGCGTTGCCCTGGGTCATGTTGCCGATCCCGAACGTGGCCACCACGCAGCACACCGCGAACATGACGGACAGGAACCGGCCGAACTTGTTGGGGATGCCGCGCGCCAGGTAGACCTGCGGGCCGCCCGTGAGCTGGCCCGCGGTGTCACGGGTGCGGAAGCGCACGCCCAGGAAGCACTCCGCGTACTTGGAGGCCATGCCGAACAGCGCGGTGATCCACATCCAGAAGAGCGCGCCGGGCCCGCCGATCGAGATGGCGGCGGCCACACCCACGATGTTGCCGGTGCCCACGGTCGCGGCCAGCGCGGTGGACATGGCCGCGAACGAGGAGATGTCCCCCTTCTCGCCGCTCGCGCGGGAGCGGCGCCCGAACCCCAGGCTCATGGCCTTGGTGAACAGGCGGAGCTGGATGCCGCGCAGACGGATGGTCATGAAGACGCCCGTGCCGAAGAGCAGGGGCAGGAGCAACCACGGCCCCCAGATCAGGTCACGAACGGTGTCCAAGCTGCTTTGCAGGGATTCCATGGGGGGTACGGAGCTTTCCGTGAGACGCGGGTCGAAGTGGTGACCAACTTAGCAGTCGCCTTCCGTTCCGCGGCAGACGCGCCCGCGTGGCCCACGGGAAACGACGACGCCGCCCGGCGACCTTCTGCGCGAAGGCCCTCGGGCGGCGTCGTGGTGGAACGGGGTGGGACTACTTCTTCTGCATCACCAGCGCGGCGCCGATGGCGGAGAGGAAGACGTCCTTGGAGAGGGAGATGCCGGCCTCGGAGGGGCGGATGCCGTCCTCCTGGGTCATCTGCGGGTTGCGGAAGTACATGGACAGCAGCCCGGCGCTGAACGCGAGCAGCCCCGCGCCGGCCAGACGCTTGGACACGAACGGGGTGAGCAGCGCACCGCCGATGGCGAGCTCCGAGCCCGCGACGAACGTGGCGAAGGTCTTGGGGTCCCACTCCGCGAACTGCGGCACGCCCGTGGCGGCGAACTGCTGGAGGCCCTCGGCGGACTGGGCGTCCATGCTGAGCTTGCCGTAGCCGGACTGGAGCAGGTAGGCGCCGGGGACGCCGCGCAGGATGGCGTTGGAGATGCGCATGATCGAGCCTTTCGTCGTGGAGCGGCGGGGGTCTCGCGGGGGTGTGAGCACCTCCACCGGGGATCGCTGAACATGCTAACAGCGGGGACTTTCCGGGGGTCGGGGCAGGCTCCATGCCCACAGCGAACGGCCGGCGCGGGTCCGCGCGGCGCTGTCTAGGGTGGTGCCACGCTGCGCGCACCGCGCGCTCACGAAAGGAGAACCCGTGGACATCACCACCATGAAGAAGATCCTCCTGGTCCTGACCAGCCAGGACACCCTGGGCGAGACGGGCGAGGCCACCGGCTACAACGTGGCGGAGGCGGCCCACCCGTGGAAGGTGTTCCGGGACGCGGGCTACTTCGTGGACTTCGCCTCCATCGCGGGCGGTCAGCCCCCGCGGGACGCCGTGCAGGAGGACGATCCCGTCCAGGTGGAGTTCACGCAGGACGAGACCGCCAAGGCCTCCCTCTACAACACCCCCAAGGTCTCCGTGGTGGACCCCGCCCAGTACGACGCCGTGTACCTGGTGGGCGGGCACGGCACCATGTGGGACTTCACCGGCAACGAGGGGCTGCAGAAGCTCGTGGCCGCCGTCTACGACTCCGGCGGAGTGGTGGGCGCCGTGTGCCACGGCCCGTCCGGGCTGGTGGACGTGGAGCTCTCCAACGGCGTGAACCTGCTCTCCGGACGGAAGGTGGCCGCGTTCACCACCGCCGAGGAGGAGGAAGTGGGCAAGAAGGACACGGTGCCCTACCTGCTGCAGGACAAGCTCGAGGAGCAGGGCGCCACCGTCAAGGTGGCGGAGAACTGGGAGGAGAACGTCCAGGTGGACGAGCGCCTAGTCACCGGGCAGAACCCCCAGTCCGCGGCCGGTGTGGCCAAGGAGATGACCAAGCTGCTCACCGAGGTGGTGCGCGAGCAGAAGGCCGAGGAGGAGCAGGCCGCTCAGGAGCTGCGCGCCGAGCACGACGCCGAGAAGGCCGACGACGAGGACTGAGCGTCCCGGGCACGGTCCGCAGCGGGGCCGGGGTGACGCCGCGGCGTCGCCCCGGCCCTGACTCATTCGTGAACCCCCTGGCCGGGGGTGCCCGCCCCGGGTGAGACTGGGGGCATCCGCACGGAGATCGACGCCCAGGAGTCCCCATGTCAGAGTTCACCTCACGCACAGCGCTGGTCACCGGAGCGGCCTCCGGGATCGGGGCGGCAATCGCCATGCACCTGGCCCGGCAGGGCGCCAAGGTGGTGGTCACGGACGTGGACTCCACGGGGATCGACGACGTGGTGCAGGCCATCATGGCCGCGGGCGGGGACGCCGCCGGGATCCGGCAGGACGTCTCCAGCAGGGACGACGCCGCCGCGGCCGTGGAACTCGCGGTGCAGACCTACGGCGGGCTGCACTACGCCGTGAACAACGCCGGTGTGGGCGGACAGACCGAGGCGCTCGGGGAGACCGACCTCGAGGCGTGGGAGCGCACGGTGGCGATCGACCTGCACGGTGTGGCCTACGGGATGCACGCCCAGCTGCCGGTGATCGAGCAGCACGGGGGCGGGGCGATCGTGAACGTGGGCTCCATCCACTCCACGGTGGCCACCACCGTGGGCAATTCCGCCTACACCACCGCCAAGCACGGGCTGGTGGGGCTCACCAGGCAGACCGGCGTGGACTACGCGCAGCGCGGGATCCGCGTGAACGCGGTGGGGCCGGCGTACATCGACACCCCGCTGCTGAAGAACCTCCCGCCGCAGGTGCTCGCGGAGCTGATCGCCAAGCACCCCATGGGCCGGCTGGGCACGCCCGAGGAGGTGGCGCAGCTGACGGCGTTCCTGCTCTCGGACGCGGCCTCCTTCATCACCGGCTCATACTTCCTGGTGGACGGTGGGTACACCGCGGTGTGAGCCGCGCTGTCGTGGCGGGTGTGAGGCGGCTCGCACGTGCGGGCACCGCGTGGGGTGTAGACTCGAGCAGTTCCCCCGTGCACAGCGCGGGGTAGAAGGCGCGCCGGTCCTAGGCGCGCAGACCGCGCCCCGTGTGGCGCGTGCGCGTGAAATCGTTTTGCGCGGACCAACCCTGAAAGACGTTCCTTGTCTCATTCTTTCGAAGACCTCGGTGTGCCCGAGGCGCTTTCCTCTGATCTCGCCCGCGTGGGCATCACGGAAGCTTTCCCCATCCAAGAGAAGACCCTCCCCGATTCCCTGGCCGGGCGGGACGTGCTCGGCCGCGGCCGCACGGGCTCCGGCAAGACGGTGGCGTTCGCGCTGCCGCTGGTCTCCCGCCTCGCGGGTCTCGCCCCCGGCTCCAGCCGGGTGTCCCGCCGTGCGAACCGCCCCACCGGTCTGGTGCTGGCCCCCACGCGGGAGCTCGCCACCCAGATCGACCGCACCGTGGCCCCGCTCGCCAAGGCCGCGGGCCTGAACACCACCGTGATCTTCGGTGGCGTCTCCCAGAAGCACCAGGAGAAGGCGCTCGCCAACGGCGTGGACATCGTGGTGGCCTGCCCCGGGCGTCTCGAGGACCTCATCAAGCAGGGCCTGCTCACGCTCGAAGACGTCCGCGTCACCGTGCTGGACGAGGCCGACCACATGGCCGACATGGGCTTCCTGCCCGTGGTCACCCGCATCCTCTCCAAGACCCCGCAGGGCTCGCAGCGGCTGCTGTTCTCCGCCACGCTGGACAACGGCGTGGACGTGCTGGTCAAGAAGTTCCTCAAGGACCCGGTGCTGCACTCGGCGGACAACGCCCAGGCCGCGGTGACCACCATGGACCACCAGGTGCTGGTGACCCATGCGGACGACAAGCAGGCCCTCATCGAGGCGCTCGCCTCCGGCACGGGCCGGCGCATGATGTTCACGCGCACCAAGTACCGCGCCAAGAAGATGGCCAAGAAGCTCAGCCAGGCCGGCATCCCCGCCGTGGACCTGCAGGGCAACCTCTCGCAGGGCGCCCGCGACCGCAACCTCGGGGCGTTCTCCGACGGTGACGTGCGCGTGCTCGTGGCCACGGACGTCGCCGCCCGCGGCGTGCACGTGGACGACGTCGAGCTCGTGGTCCACATCGACCCGCCCGCCGAGCACAAGTCCTACCTCCACCGCTCCGGGCGCACCGCGCGCGCCGGTGCCTCCGGTGCCGTGATCACGATCGCCACCACCGAGGAGCGCTCGGACGTCAACAAGCTCATGAAGAAGGCCGGCGTCACGCCCCGCGTGGACGAAGTGACACCGGACTCCGAGATCGTCAGGGAGCTCGTGGGTGAGCGGGCCGAGCTCGTGGCCTACGCACCGGCTCCCACCCAGCAGAACGGTGGCGGCAACCGTTCGGGCGGCCGCTCCACCGGGCGCTCGGGTGGCCGCTCCGGCGGCTCCCGTCAGGGCGGTGGCCGCTCCGGTGGCGGGCGCGGCAGTGCCCAGCGTTCCGGCCAGGGCTCTGCCTCCCGCTCCGAGCAGGGCGCGGGTCAGGGATCCGGCCGCAGCGGTGGCCGCTCGGGCGGCGGTCGCACCGACTCCGCCCGCGGCGGCGCTCCTGCGCGCAACGGCGGCGGCCGGTCCTCGTCCCCGCGTCGCGGTTCCGGCGACGCCGCCGGGTCCGGTTCCGGACGCACGGCATCCTCCCGCTCCTCTCGCGGCGGCTCCGCCCAGCGTGGCCCGTCAGCGGGTCAGGTGCCGGACCGTGCCATGGCGGCGGCGCAGCGGCGTCGTGAGAACAACCGTTCGGGGCAGTCGGCGCGCTGACACCCCGGTGCACCACAGCAGAACCCCCGGCTCGACGTCATCGAGCCGGGGGTTCTCTGCTGCCGGGGTCCGTGCTTCCGGGGCGGAACGCACGGTTGTCTCCCTGACGTGACGGGGGGCGTGTGTGGCGTCCCGCGCCGTCGTCGCCCTGGCGGCGCAGGGCGCGCGTGCGCCCAGTGAGCTCTGGCGCCGGTCGGGCGCGTGCGGGTCAGGCCGGCGGCGTGAGCGAGCGCAGGAACTCGAGCGTGACGTCCTCGTGGGAGTCCACGAACACGCGGTGCGGCCCGTCCGGGACGGGCTTGTCGCCCGGGACCACCACCACGGTCATGCCCGCGGCCACCGCGGCGCGGACGCCCGGGTCCGAGTCCTCCACGGCCACGCAGTTGCGCGGCTCCACCCCGAGCAGCTCCGCGCCGCGCAGGTACGGCTCGGGGTCCGGCTTCGCACGGGTGACGTCGTCGTGGGAGACGATCCGCGTGAGCACCTCCGGGGCGCCCTCGGCGGTGTGACGGGCGATCACGGTGAGCGCGTTGGTGACGATCGCGGCGGGGATCCCCGCGTCCCGCAGCTCGTCCAGCAGGGCGCGGACGCCGGGCAGGAAGGGGATCTCGTCGCCCATGCTCTCGAGCACGTGCTGGGCGAGCCGCTCGGTGATCTCCTCCACGGAGTCGGGGGCGCCCCGGTCCACGAACGTGCGCGCGGCGTCCTGCACGGTGCCGCCCAGCGTGGCGTGGTCGTCCGCCACGCTCCAGCTCTGCCCGTAGTGCTCGGCCACGGCCCGCTTGGCCTGGGCCCACTGGGGCTCAGTGTCCACCAGGGTGCCGTCGTGGTCGAAGAGAACGGCCTGGGGGTACGTCATGGCTGCCTTTCGGTGCGGTGCTGCGGGAATGGCGTTCTGCGGCGGAGCAGCGGGTGCGGCCCGCGGGTCGTGCGGTGCCCGCGGGAGTTCAGCTCGGCCGGGCGGAGCCGCACTGTGCCGGTGCGGTCCGGCGTGCTGGAACGGGGCCAGTCTAGTGGTGGCGGGGCGCGGGTACCCAGGCCACCAGAGGCGGGACCCCGGGCCATGGTGCGCGGGGCCCGAGGCGTCAGGAGCGAGGGCGCAGAGAGCGCAGGAATTCAAGGGTCACGTCTGCGTGCTCGCGGACGTGCACCACGCCCGGCCCCTCCGGAACCTGCTGCACACCGGGCACCACCACGGTGGTGATGCCGGCGGCCACTCCCGCGGCGGCTCCCGAGGGGGAGTCCTCGAGCACCACGCAGTCCTCGGGGTCCACGCCCAGGCGGCGGGCGGCCTCGAGGTACGCATCCGGGTCCGGCTTGGCCTTGACGCCCTGAGCCACCTCCTCGTCCCCGATGATCACCCGGAACAGGTTGTCGGGCGCGAGGCCCGCGGTGTAGCGCGCCACCTCGGAGGTGGCGTTCGTGACGATCGCCGCGGGGATGCCCGCGCGGTCCAGCTGCTCCAGCAGCGGCCGGATGCCGGGGATGAACGTGGGCGGGTTCTGCTCCAGCACCTCCTCCAGGACGCCGAAGAACTCCCGGAAGACCTGCTCGGGGGTGCCGGGCACCCCGAGCTCGGCCAGGCGCTGCACCGTGGCGGCCAGCGGTCGGCCCAGGGTGTCCTGCGTGTCCTGGTCCGTCCACTCACCGCCGTGGGCCGCCACGAGGCGCTGCTTGCCCAGTTCCCACAGGGGTTCCGTGTCCACCAGGGTTCCGTCGTGGTCGAAGAGCACTGCGCGAGGGAAGTCTGTGGTGGTCATGCTCTCCACGCTACGCGCCGGTGCCGACATCCCCGCCGTCCTACGATGGGTCCATGAGCTCCCCGGATCACCCGTCCGCCGTCCCGTCCAGGCCGGGGTCCGCGTTCTCACGCGGCTTCCCCGTGGTCATGGTGGTCATGGCCGTGCTGCTGGCGCTCTGGGTGGGCTTCGGCCGGGGGATCGTGGGGCTGCTGGGTGCCCTCACCCCGGTGTACGCGGTGGCGCTCGCCCTTCCCCTCCTGGTGCTGCACGTGGTCGCGGCCGCCCTGTTCCGCCGGGACAGCCTGAACTACCCCTCCCACGCGGTCACCGGGCGGACGATCGCCACGGCCGTGGCCTCGTGGGTCATCACGTGGGGCTTCGGCTTCTTCCTCCCGGACTCCACGCCGGAGGGCATGCGCTCCGTGTTCACCCATGTGGCCGGGGACGAGTACCTCGAACTGGGCTACGGATTCGTGAACATCCTCGGCGTGCTCTCGGTGGCCATGGCGGTGGCCCTGGTGCTGCTGGCGGTCACGGACCTGCGGGTCACGGCGCGCAGGCTGCGGGGTGAGCCGCTCACGGAGGACGAGCGCCTGGACCGGCTCGAGCGCGACCAGGAGCAGGACGTCCCGGGCCCTGCCACGCCACATGATTCCGGGGCCGCTGCCGCTTCCCGCGCGGGCACCGCGCCGCGGGGCCCCGCGAGCGGGACCGGGGATGAGGCGCGGGCGGACCGGGCGGCCTCGTCGGGGGAGCAGCGGTGACCGTCGCCCTGCGCACCGAGCGGCTGACCCTGCGGGGCTACGACGCCGCGGACGCCCCCTTCATCCTGGACCTCTACTCCCGTGCGGAGGTGCAGCGGTGGCTCGGAGACGGCACCCAGCGGGTGCGGACCCTTGCCGCGGCGCGGGAGAAGATCGAGCGCTGGAACGAGCTGCACGGCAGCCACCCCGTGCACGGCGTGTGGCTCGTGAGCACCCACGAGGGCGAGCCCCTGGGGACCCTGCTGCTCAAGCCCATTCCGGACTCGGGTGCGGACACCGCCCGCGACATCGAGATCGGGTGGCACCTCCACCCCCGGGCGTGGGGCCACGGGTACGCCACCGAGGCAGCGCGGGGCGTGCTGGATCACGCCCTCTCCGCGGGAGTCGCACGCGTGGTCGCCGTGACCCACCCCGGCAACCAGGCTTCACAGGCGGTCTGTCGGCGGCTGGGCATGCGGTCGCTCGGACTCAGCCGCGCCTACTACGACGCCGAGTGCGCGCTCTTCGAGATCACTGCCCCGGCCGACGCCAACGCCCCTGCAACGGGCCGCACGTCGTCGGGCCCCGTGGTTCCCGGAGACCACGGGCCCGCGAGGCGCACGGCCGCGGATACAGAATCCCCGGGCCGGGAGGCGGGACGTCGGTGCGGGAGCGACGGGCTGGGCGGCGTCGTCGACGGGTCGCGGGACAACCGGGGCAAGTCGTGAACGGGAACCCGGACCTGGTGATCGGCGAGGACGGCCTGGCCCGGCCGGTGTGGGCCGCGACCGACCCGCTGCTGCGCGAGTACTACGACACCGAGTGGGGCATGCCGGTGCGGGACGAGGCCGGGCTGTACGAGCGGATCGCGCTGGAGGGGTTCCAGGCCGGGCTCTCGTGGCGCACGGTGCTCGCCAAGCGGCCCGCGTTCCGCGAGGTGTTCCACGGCTTCGACCCGGACGCCGTGGCCGCGATGACCGAGGCGGACGTGGCACGGCTCATGGGGGACGCCCGGATCATCCGCAACGAGCGCAAGATCCGCGCGGCCGTGACCAACGCCCGGGCGACCGTGGCGCTGCGAGAGCGTGAGGGTCTCGTGGCGATCGTGTGGTCCTACCAGCCAGAGCGCACGCCCGAGCCGGTGCGCTTCGCGGAGGTGCCCACGGTCTCGGCGGAGAGCACCGCGCTGTCCAAGGAGCTGAAGCGGCGGGGGTTCGCGTTCGTGGGGCCCACCACCATGTACGCGCTCATGGAGGCGATCGGCATGGTGGACACGCACCTGCTGGGCAGCCACCGCAGGGGGTCCTCCGGGGTCTGGGCGGGGTAGCCGACCGCGGAACAACCTGGGGAAAACTCTTCCCTTCTGAGGTTGAGCGGAGTAGACTCAAGGCAAGTGACAAACCTTTAGTCAAGCAAAGGAGATGCCGTGGACACCAAGTTCACCACCAAGTCTCAAGAGGCCCTGAACGCCGCGGCCACGAACGCCGCCACGGCGGGCAACCCCACCATCGAACCCGCCCACCTGCTCAAGGCCCTGATGGACCAGCGTGACGGTGTGGCCGTCGCCGTCCTGCAGGCCACGGGAGCCAACGCGGACTCCGTGTCCCTCAAGGCCAGCTCGCTCATCAAGGCACTGCCGAGTGCCTCCGGGGCCTCCACCGCCCAGCCGCAGCTGGGCCGCGGTGCCCTGCAGGCGCTGCAGTCCGCGGAAAACTACGCGCGCGAGCTGCAGGACGAGTACGTCTCCACGGAGCACATCCTGTACGGACTCGCGGCGGGCCACGACAAGACCGCAGAGGCACTCTCCAGTGCCGGCGTCACGGCCGAGGCGCTCGCGGAGGCCATTCCGCAGGTGCGCGGAGACCGCCGGGTGACCAGCCCGGACCCCGAGGGCACCTTCCAGTCGCTCGAGAAGTACGGCACGGACCTCACCGCGATCGCCCGGGACGGCAAGCTGGACCCGGTGATCGGGCGCGACTCGGAGATCCGCCGCGTGGTCCAGGTGCTCTCCCGGCGCACCAAGAACAACCCCGTGCTGATCGGTGAGCCCGGTGTGGGCAAGACCGCCGTGGTCGAGGGCCTCGCCCAGCGCATGGTGGCCGGGGACGTCCCCGAGTCCCTGCGCGGGAAGACCCTGATCTCCCTGGACCTCGGGTCCATGGTGGCGGGTGCCAAGTACCGCGGTGAGTTCGAGGAGCGGCTCAAGGCCGTCCTGGACGAGATCAAGAAGTCCGAAGGGCAGATCGTCACGTTCATCGACGAGATCCACACCGTGGTCGGTGCGGGTGCGTCCGAGGGCTCCATGGACGCCGGCAACATGCTCAAGCCCATGCTGGCCCGCGGTGAGCTGCGCCTGATCGGTGCCACCACGCTGGACGAGTACCGCGAGAACATCGAGAAGGACGCCGCCCTGGAACGCCGCTTCCAGCAGGTCTACGTGGGGGAGCCCTCGGTGGAGGACACCGTGGCCATCCTGCGCGGGCTCAAGGAGCGCTACGAGGCGCACCACAAGGTGCAGATCGCGGATTCCGCCCTGGTGGCCGCGGCCCAGCTGTCCACCCGGTACATCCCCAGCCGCCAGCTGCCGGACAAGGCCATCGACCTGATCGACGAGGCCGCGTCCCGGCTGCGCATGGAGATCGACTCCGCCCCGGAGGAGATCGACGAGCTGCGCCGCGCCGTCGACCGCCTCACCATGGAGGAGCTCGCGCTGGACGGCGAGAGCGACCCCGCCTCCGTGGAGCGCCTGGCCGCCCTGCGCCAGGACAAGGCGGACAAGCAGGCCGAGCTGGACGCGCTGAACGCCCGGTGGGAGTCGGAGAAGGCCGGTCTGAACCAGGTGGGCGAACTCAAAGCCCGGATCGACGACCTGCGCTCGCAGGCCGAGCGCGCCCAGCGCAACGGTGACCTCGGCGAGGCCTCCCGCCTGCTCTACGGCGAGATCCCCGCCGCTCAGAAGGAGCTCGACGCCGCCCAGGCCCAGGAGGACGCGAGCGGACTGAACGAGGACACCATGGTGTCCGAGGAGGTCACCGCGGACGACATCGCCGAGGTCATCTCGGCGTGGACGGGCATCCCCGCGGGCAAGATGCTGCAGGGCGAGTCCGAGAAGCTGCTGCACATGGAGGACGTCCTGGGCAAGCGGCTGATCGGGCAGCGCAAGGCCGTGACCGCCGTGGCGGACGCGGTGCGCCGCTCCCGGGCAGGCATCTCCGACCCGGACCGGCCCATCGGCTCGTTCATGTTCCTGGGCCCCACGGGCGTGGGCAAGACCGAGCTGGCCAAGTCCCTGGCGGAGTTCCAGTTCGACGACGAGCGCGCCCTGATCCGCATCGACATGTCCGAGTACTCGGAGAAGCACTCCGTCTCCCGGCTGGTCGGTGCCCCTCCCGGGTACGTGGGCTACGACGAGGGTGGTCAGCTCACCGAGGCCGTGCGGCGCCGCCCGTACTCCGTGGTGCTGCTGGACGAGGTGGAGAAGGCCCACCCCGAGGTCTTCGACATCCTGCTGCAGGTGCTGGACGACGGCCGCCTGACCGACGGCCAGGGCCGCACCGTGGACTTCCGCAACGTGATCCTGATCCTCACCTCCAACATGGGCAGCCAGTTCCTGGTGGACCCCACCCTGGAGGACAAGGCCAAGAACGACGCCGTGATGGGCGTGGTGAACGCGTCCTTCAAGCCGGAGTTCCTCAACCGGCTGGACGACATCATCATGTTCGAGCCGCTGAGCACCGAGGACCTCGCGAAGATCGTGGACATCCAGGTGGCCCAGCTGGCCACACGTCTCGCGCAGCGCCGCCTGGCCCTGGTGGTCACGCCCGCGGCGAGCGAGTGGCTGGGCATGACCGGCTACGACCCCGCCTACGGTGCCCGCCCGCTGCGTCGGCTCGTGCAGCGCGAGATCGGCGACCGCCTGGCCAAGGGCCTGCTGTCCGGGGCCATCCTGGACGGCGACACCGTGGTGGTGGACGTGGACCCGGACGTGGCCGAGGACGGCCTCACGGTCACGACCGAACGGGGCGGCTCCGCGGCCTCCCGGGACATGGGGGACGACGACATCGTGGACGCGGAGATCGTGGACGAGTGACCTCCGCGTGAGCCGGGGGCGCGGGGAGCCCGTGTCCCCGTGCACCCGAGACAGAAGCGCCGGATCGGATTCCTGCACATCCGATCCGGCGCTTCGTCGTGCGGTCCGGTTCCCTGCCGGGCGGGGCGCCGGGCGGGGACCGCGTGCCGCGGGGCGGCGGGCACACGCGGTGGGAGGGCGGCGTCGTGCCTCAGCGGTGCTCGGACGGGTCCGGCTCCACGTAGCTGTCCCGGGCGTAGTCGTAGGCCACGGGGCGACCGTCCTCGTCCGTGCGCCGGTACCACGAGCTCATCCGCTCGCCGGTGGAGTCCACGTCGTGGCCCGCCGCCGCGGGCCCGGGCTCGTGGCGTACCTGCAGGGCGAAGTCGTCGCCGTGCTCGCCCATGCCCTGGCGCACGGCGTTCTCCAGCGCGGTGCGGGCGTAGCGGTGGCGCAGGCTCATGGGGTCGGTGGAGAGGTCCCGCAGGAACGCCGGGATCAGGGCCAGCAGAACGAGCGCGAACGGCAGGGCCGCCACGGTCACGAGGTCCTGGAGGCCCTGCACGGCATCGGCGCCGCCCACCGCGAGCATCACGGCGGAGACGCCCGCGAGTGCGAGGCCCCAGAACACCACGATCCTGCGGTCCGGGACCGGCTTGCCCTGCTGGGACATGGACGCCATCACCAGGGTCGCAGAGTCTGCAGAGGTGACGAAGAAGATGACCAGCAGCACCATCACGGCCACCGGGGTGAGCTGCGACAGGGGCAGGGCGTCGAGCACCCGGAACAGCATGTCCTCGGGAGAGGCCGCTCCGGCGATGTCCGTGCCGGAGCGCTGCAGCCAGATGGCCGTGCCGCCGAAGATCGAGAAGGCCAGCACGCAGATCACGGTGGGAGCCAGCAGCACCACGCTCACGTACTGGCGCAGGGTGCGGCCTCGGGAGATCCGGGCCACGAACACCCCCACGAAAGGGGCCCAGGACACCCACCACGCCCAGTAGAACAGGGTCCAGGAGCGCATGAACTGCTCGGCCTCCGGGCCCCATGACGCGGAGAGGGAGAGCATCTGGAACATCTCCCCGAAGTACGTGCCCACCACGGAGGGGATGAAGTCCAGCAGGAACACGGTGGGACCGGCCACGAACAGGAAGAACGCCAGCGCGGCGGCCAGCACCATGTTGATGTTGGACAGCCGGCGGATGCCCTTGGCCACCCCCGAGACGGCGGAGACCAGGAACACGCACGTGAGCACCGCGATGATCCCGATCAGCACACCGTTGCCCACCTCCCCGATGCCGGTGACGATCTGCAGCCCCCTTCCGATCTGCAGCGTGCCCAGCCCCAGGGAGGCGGAGGTGGCGAAGAGGATCCCCACGATCGCGAACATGTCGATGAGCCGCCCGCCCACGCTCAGGTGGGCCCGCTGCCCGAAGATCGCGGACATCAGCAGGGGCCGTCCGCGCCGGTAGGCGGCGTAGCCCACCGCGGCGCCCACGAGCGCGTAGATGGCCCAGGCCTGCAGCCCCCAGTGGAAGATCGTCTGGGCCATCGCCGAGTGCATCGCGTGGTAGCTCTCGGGCTCGGCGCGGCCCGGGGGTGGGCTCATGTAGTAGGACACGGGCTCGTACACGCCGAAGAAGATGAGCCCCACACCCATGCCCGCGGCGAAGAGCATCGCGATCCAGGAGCCCATGGAGTACGCGGGCGCTTCGTCGTCCTTGCCCAGGGGGATCCTGCCGTAGCGCGAGAAGCCCACGTAGAGCAGGAACAGCAGCACCACCGCGGCCAGCAGGGTGAAGATCCACCCGCCGTAGGTGACCACGGCGTCCAGCGCACCCTTGGACACGGTGGTCAGGGACTCGGTGGAGACCGCCCCCCACACCACGAAGCCGATGATCAGCGCACCGGCCACGCCGAAGGTGATGCGGTCGGTGCGGTAGCGCACCCGCTGCTCCTCCACGGACACCCCGGGCACCAGACCGGGATGGGTGTCGTGCGGGTAGCGGCTGCCGGCGGGCGGGTCCTGGCGGGGGAAGGAGCTCATGGGAACCTGCGTTCTGGGGCGGCGGCGCGCGGGTCGGGGCGCCCGGGCCGTTCCACTGTACCGGCCCGGCTCCGCACCCCCGCAGCCCCGGATCGGCCGGGGGTGAACGCACAGGTGGCCGGTACGCGAGAAGCGTTCAAAACATGTACCCTGGACTCACGAAAAACTGACAAGACACTCCGGGGCCGTTCTGTGTGCTCAACACGGCACCGCCCACCGGACACGAGACGCAGAGGGGGTCACGCCATGGGGCGCGGCCGTCAAAAGGCGAAGGCGACACGACAGGCGCGGGAGATCAAGTACTTCAGCCCGCAGACCGACTACTCGGCCCTGCAGCGTGAGCTGCGAGGCACGACACCGTCCTCCCGAGCCGTGGACCACGAGGAACGACCCGAGGACGAGGACGACTACTCGACCTACGTGGAGAAGTACTCCGACTACGACTGACCCGGCGTCCGGCGCGGTGAGCGCGCCGCTCGACTTCAGCACAGCAACGAACCGCCCACACCGCCGTGTGGGCGGTTCGTTGCGTACCGTCGGTCAGTCGGCGTAGTCGCCGGTCATCAGCACGCCGCCACCGGCCACGCCCTTGGCGCCCTGCACCCAGTCGGTGCCGTGCCGGGCGGCGTCCGGGTCCACGGGGCCCACGCGGCCCATGACCCACGAGGGGAGACCGCGCTCGTTGAGGTGGGCCACGGCGGCGTCGGCCACTGCCGGGTCCACGATCGCGACCATGCCCACCCCGAGGTTCAGAGTGCGCTCCAGGTCCGGCTGCGGCACGTGGCCCAGCTCCGCCACCAGGCGGAAGACCGGCGGCAGGGACCACGTGGAACGGTCCACGGTGGCCTGCAGGTCGGCGGGGAGCACGCGGGCGAGGTTGGCCGCCAGGCCTCCGCCGGTCACGTGGGAGAAGCCGCGCACGCCGTGGCCCGTGGCACCGTCCTCCCCGTTGACGGGGAAGGTTCGGGCGAGGTCCAGGACGTCGGCGGCGTAGACGCGGGTGGGCTCCAGCAGCTCCTCGCCCAGGGTGCGGCCCAGCTCGCTGACCTGCCGGTCCAGCTGCCAGCCGGCCACGTTGATGACCCGGCGCACCAGGGAGTAGCCGTTGGAGTGCAGGCCGGAGGAGGCCATGCCGATGATGACGTCCCCGTCCTTCACGCGCTGCGGGCCGAGCAGCTCGTCGGCCTCGACCACGCCGGTGGCGGCGCCGGCGACGTCGTACTCGCCCACTCCGAGAAGGCCGGGGTGCTCCGCGGTCTCCCCGCCCACCAGTGCGGTGCCGGCGGCCTCGCAGGCGGCGGCGATGCCCCGCACGATGCCGGCGATGCGCTCGGGGACCACCTTGCCGGTGGCGATGTAGTCGGTCATGAACAGGGGCTTGGCGCCCACCACCACGATGTCGTCCACGACCATGCCCACGAGGTCCCACCCGATGGTGTCGTGGATGTCCAGGGACTGGGCGATGGCCACCTTGGTGCCCACCCCGTCCGTGGACGTGGCCAGGTACGGCTTGCGGTAGGCGGTGAGCTCCGAGACGTCGAAGAGACCCGCGAACCCGCCCACGCCGCCCACCACGCCGGGCGTGTGGGTGGCCTTCACGGCGGCCTTCATGAGCTCGACGGCGCGGTCCCCGGCGTCCACGTCCACGCCGGCACTCGCGTACGTGACGGACTGGGGTTCGTGGGGCTGCTGGCTCATGCGCGGGTCTCCTGGGTGGCGGCGTCGTCGGGTCGGTCGGTGAGGGGCTCCACGAGGTCCGCGGAGGGCTCCGCGTGGGCACCGGGAGCCTCGAGGACGGCCTTGCCCAGGCGGTCCGCCTTGGGCAGCGCCGTGGGGTACTCGCCGGAGAAGCACGCCGTGCACAGGTTGCCGCGGGACTGCGCGGTGGCCTCGATCATGGCGTCCTCGGAGATGTAGCCCAGGGAGTCCGCGCCCAGGGAGGCGCGGACGTCCTCCACGGTGAGGCCGTTGGCGATCAGCTCGGCCGGGGAGGCGAAGTCGATGCCGTAGAAGCACGGCCACTTGATGGGCGGGGAGGAGATCCGCACGTGGATCTCCGCGGCCCCGGCCTCCCGCAGCATCCGCACCAGGGCACGCTGGGTGTTGCCGCGCACGATCGAGTCGTCCACGACCACCAGGCGCTTGCCAGCCACGATTGAGCGCAGGGGGTTGAGCTTGAGCCGGATGCCGAGCTGGCGGATGGTGTCCGAGGGCTCGATGAACGTGCGCCCCACGTACGAGTTCTTCACCAGGCCGTGGCCGAAGGGGATCCCGGCGGCCTCCGCGTAGCCGATCGCGGCCGGGGTGCCGGACTCGGGGGTGGGCATCACGAGGTCCGCGTCCACGGCGTGCTCCTGGGCGAGCCGGCGCCCCATCTCCACGCGGGACTCGTACACCGAGCGGCCGTTGATGGTGGTGTCCGGGCGCGCGAGGTACACGTACTCGAAGACGCACCCGGCGGGCGTGGGCTCCGCGAAACGGCTCGAGCGCAGCCCGTTCTCGTCGATCGCGATGAACTCGCCGGGCTCGACCTCGCGCACCAGGGAGGCGCCCACGATGTCCAGCGCGGCGGTCTCGGAGGCCACCACCCAGCCGCGTTCGAGACGGCCCAGCACGAGCGGGCGCACACCCAGCGGATCACGGGCGGCGTAGAGGGTGGTCTCGTCCATGAACGTGAGGCAGAACGACCCCACGAGCTGGGGGAGCAGCTTCATGGCTGCTTCCTCGAGCGAGTTGAGGGGGTGCTCGGCCAGCAGTGCCGTGATCAGGGCGGTGTCCGTGGTGTTGCCGCGCGCCATCTCGCCCCGGGACGGGAACCCGGACTTGTCCAGCAGCAGGTCGTAGAGCTCCGCGGAGTTCGTCAGGTTGCCGTTGTGCGCGAGCGCCAGGGTGCCGTGCGGCGTGGCCCCCAGGGTGGGCTGCGCGTTGGCCCAGTGGGAGGCGCCCGTGGTGGAGTACCGGGCATGGCCCACGGCCAGGTGCCCCTTGAGGGTGTTGAGGGTGGTCTCGTCGAAGACCTGGGACACGAGCCCCATGTCCTTGTAGACCGAGATCCGCTCGCCGTCCGAGGTGGCGATGCCCGCGGACTCCTGCCCGCGGTGCTGCAGCGCGTAGAGACCGTAGTAGGTCAGCTTGGCGACGTCCTCGCCGGGAGCCCACACGCCGAACACGCCGCACGCGTCCTGGGGGCCTTTCTCACCGGGAAGAAGGTCATGGGAGAGTTTTCCGTCAGCTCGAACCACGAGAGACAGTCTCTCACGAGTGCGTGCGGTGCCCGCCTTCGTGAACGTCCTCGACCTCGGCGGACGCGTTCCGTGAGCGCTTCAACGAGACCCGGTCCAGCAGCAGGCCCACCACGGCACCCAGGGTGGCGCCCAGGATCAGGAACATCATGAGGAAGAAGCCGATGATCGCGGCGCGGGTGTAGGCGATCGAGCCCGGGCCAAGCGCCCCCACGAGGAGCCCCACGAGGGCACCGACCGCGGCGCCGGTGGCCACGAACGCCAGGAGGTTGGGGGCGCGGCGCACCGTCACCTCCTGCGTCCGGGACACGGACTGCGGCTGGCGGTCGGGGGTTTCGGGGCTCGCGGAACTCATGGTCTCCAGGCTATCGCGCGTTCCGGGGACCGCGCGCCGAGCCCGCTGAGGGCGGGCTGGCGATCCGCTGGGAGTTGGTGTCACCCGAACAGCGGCAGCCACGCACTGAGGTCCGTGCGGGTTCCCGACGCCGCCACGGTCCCCTCCGCGACCGCGTGCGCCCAGGTCTCGGCGCCCGTGGCGAGGGCCAGCCAGGTGGCCGCGTCCGTCTCCACCACGTTGGGCGGGGTGCCGCGGGTGTGCCGTGGTCCGGGGACGCACTGGGTCACGCCGAAGGGCGGCACACGCACCTCCACGGAGTTGCCCTCGGCCCGGGAGCCGAGCTCCTCGAGGCAGTAGCGCACCGCGGTGGCGGTGGTGCGCCGGTCCGCGTTCTCCGGGTCCCGGCGCCAGCGCGCGAGCGCGAGGGAGCCGTCCGCGGGATTGATCCTGCGTCGCATGCCAGGGCTGTCCTCAGGCCATGAGGTCGAGCAGCGGCTGGGCGAGCTCGATGGCGCCCACCGGCTGCCCCGCCGCGGTGACGGGGTGCGTGACGCGCGCGAGGACGCGGTCGGCGTCGGCCCGGGAGATGGCGCCCGCGTGGACGAGGAGGTTGAGGCCCACCAGGGAGTTGGCGCGGGAGGAGCCGTCGAGCATCTTGATGGCCACGGACCAGCCGGAGCGGGTGCCGAGGCCCAGCACGCCCTCGGCGCCCAGCTTGGTGATGACGTCCAGCTCCTCCATGACCACCGTGTTGGAGCGGCCCGGACCCTGGACGTACTCGGGGTAGTCGAGCATGGACGTGGCCACGGTGGCGGCGCGGGCGTCCGCCTGGATGTTGCGCGCGGCGCGGCCCAGCGTGGAGTACATGCGCGCCAGACCGGTCAGGGAGATGGCCGTGAGCGGCGCTCCGCAGCCGTCCGCCCCCAGGTGGGCCACCGTCTCGCCGGAGAACTCCTCGATGGTCTCCACCACGAGCTGCTGCAGCGGGTGGACCGGATCCAGGTAGGAGTCCGTGGGCCAGCCGTTGGTCACGCACGCGAGCAGGAAGGCCGCGTGCTTTCCGGAGCAGTTCATGCACATCCGGTTCTTGCCGCGCTCGGTGCGGATCAACCACGCGCGGGTGTCCTCGTCCTCGGGCCAGTCCGGCGGGCACTGCAGGGCCTCGGGGCCCAGGTCCGCGGCCTTCAAGATGGAGCTCACGGCATCCAGGTGGTCGAACGTCCCGGTGTGCGACGCCGCCGCGATCGCCACCTGCTCGCCCCGCAGCGCCGCCCCGGCCTTCATGGAGGCGATGGCCTGGAACGGCTTGAGCGTGGAGCGGGGGAAGATCGTCTCCTCCGGGGCGCCCACGGAGAACGCCACGGACCCGTCAGGGGCGAGCACCACGGCGGAACCGCTGTGGCGGGACTCCACGTATCCGCTGCGCTGCACCACCGCGAGTTCGACGGCCTGGTCCGAGCTGAAAGTCTGCATGGCCCCAGTATGACAGCGGGCCTCGTGCCGCCGTTCCCCGCGTCGGGGCCCCTGCCGATACGCTGAGCGCGTGAAGGTTTTGGTGGTGGGCCCAGGCGGCCGCGAGCACGCGATGATCATGTCCCTGCTGCGGGACCCCCACGTCAGCGAGGTCCACGCGGCCCCCGGCAACGCCGGGATCGCGCAGGACGTCCCCGTGCACCCGCTCAATGCCCAGGACCCGGAGGCCGTGGTGGCGCTCGCGCGGGACCTGGCCGCGGACCTCGTGGTGGTCGGTCCGGAAGCGCCGCTCGTGGCCGGTGTCGCGGATGCCCTCACCGAGGCGGGGATGCCGGTCTTCGGCCCGTCCCGCGAGGCCGCCCGCATCGAGGGCTCCAAGGCGTTCGCCAAGGAGGTCATGGCCGCCGCCGGTGTCCCGACCGCGCGCGCCGTCGCCACCTCGGACCTCGCCCGGGTGCGCGAGGCGTTCGAGGAGTTCGGCGCGCCCTACGTGGTCAAGGACGACGGGCTGGCCGCGGGCAAGGGCGTGGTGGTCACGGAGGACCGGGACCGCGCCGAGGCGCACGCCCGGGAGTGCCTGGACGCCGGCGGATCGGTGCTCGTGGAGGAGTTCCTGGACGGCCCCGAGGTCTCGCTCTTCGTGCTCAGCGACGGCACCCACGTGGTGCCCCTGCAGCCCGCGCAGGACTTCAAGCGCGTGCGGGACGGGGACCAGGGCCCCAACACCGGTGGCATGGGCGCCTACACACCGCTGGACTGGCTGCCCGAGGGGTTCACCCAGGAGGTCGTGGACCGCGTGGCCCGCCCCGTGGTGGACGAGCTGCGACGCCGCGGCACCCCGTTCACGGGCGTGCTCTACTGCGGTCTGGCCGTGACCTCCCGGGGCACACGGGTCATCGAGTTCAACGCGCGCTTCGGGGACCCCGAGACCCAGTCCGTCCTGGCCGTGCTGCAGACGCCGCTGGGTCAGCTGCTGCTCGACGCCGCCCGGGGACGCCTCGACGAGGACCGGGCCCTCGAGTGGGCGCCCGGGGCGTCCGTGACGATCGTGCTCGCCGCGCACAACTACCCCGGTGCGCCGCGCAAGGGGGACGTGATCACCGGACTGGAGGACGCCGCCCGCGAGGCGGACACCTGGGTGGTCCACGCCGGCACGGACCGCAACGAGGCCGGTGAGCTGGTCTCCGCCGGCGGCCGGGTGCTCGCCGTGGTGTCCCGCGGCGCGGACCTGCGGCAGGCGCGGGAGCGCGGTTATCGTGGGATGGAGCACATCACCCTGGACGGATCGCACTACCGCACGGACATCGCGCTCGCGGCGTCCGAGGGGCGGATCGAGACCCCGGTGACCCCGGCGGCGTCGTCCCCCGGGGCGGAGCACGCACCAGCGGTGGACGGACGGCCCGCGGCGGACGCGGCAGAGGAGCAGGCATGAGCGAGCACGGCACACCCCGCGAGATCCCCGGCTGGAAGCACGTCTACTCGGGCAAGGTCCGGGAGCTGTACGTCCCGGACGAGTCCCGCCTGGCGGCCACGGGAGCCGCCATCCACGACGACGCCGAGTACCGCGCGGGCGCCGTGCTGGTGGTCGCGAGCGACCGGATCTCCGCGTTCGACCAGGTGCTGCCCACCGAGATCCCCGACAAGGGCACGATCCTTACGCAGCTGTCCCTGTGGTGGTTCCAGCAGCTGGACGGGATCCCCAACCACATCCTCTCCACGGACGTCCACGAGTCCGTGCGCGGGCGCGCCGTGGTGTGCAAGAACCTCTCGATGTTCCCCGTGGAGAACATCGTGCGCGGCTACCTCACCGGCTCCGGGCTCAAGGACTACCGGGCCACGGGCGCGGTGTGCGGGATCGAGCTGCCGGAGGGGCTGCAGGACGGCGACCGCCTGGAGCAGCCCATCTTCACGCCCACGGGCAAGGCCGAGCTGGGTGAGCACGACGAGCCCATCACCTACCGGGAGATGGCCAACGTGGTGGGCAACTCCGTGGCGGACCGGCTGCGGGAGCTCTCCCTGAAGATCTACACGCGTGCCGAGCGGATCGCCCGTGAACGGGGAATCATCGTGGCGGACACCAAGGTGGAGTTCGGCCTGGACTCCTACCGCGGGGCCATCACCCTGGGGGACGAGGTGCTGACCCCGGACTCCTCGCGGTTCTGGGACATGGAGACCTACAAGCCGGGCCGCTCCCAGCCGTCCTTCGACAAGCAGTACATGCGCGACTGGCTCCGCTCGGACGCCTCCGGCTGGGACGGCCACGGGCCGGTCCCCGCGCTGCCCGAGGACGTGGTGGCCAAGACGCGCGAACGCTACGTGGAGGCCTACGAACGGCTAACGGGTCGGGCGTTCGACCCCCGCGGCGGCTTCTTCGAGGTGACGGGCCCCGCCGACGCCTGAGCCCCGCGCGCAGGCGGGGGAGAGCGGCGTCGGTCCCTCGGGTTGCGGCGTCAGCCGTTCCAGCGGGCGCGGGCCATGTCCACCTGCACCCAGTGCGCGGAGGTGGTTCTGAGGGCCGTTCCCTCACTCTCGTAGTGCCCTCGCGCGGCGATCTGCAGCCGGTCCGGCAGAGTGCCGTCGGCCCGCACCACGCGCCACCACGGCACGTCCTCGCCGGCCTGGCCCAAGCTCATGATGCGCGCCGCCAGCCGGGGGCTTCCGAGCTGCGCCAGCTCGGCCACGTCCCCGTAGCTGAGCACGGTCCCGGACGGGATGCCCAGCACGACGCCGCGCACGGCCCCGACCGCAGCCTCACCGCGGCGGGTCTGCTCCGCGCCTGGTCCGCTCACGCGACGGGGATCCGCACGTCCAGGTGCCACACGTGGTTCTGCGGGCCGTAGTCCACCTGGCCGTTCAGCAGGGCCACGCGTTCCCTAATGCCCCGCAGACCGAAGCCGGAGGCCAGTTCGTGGCGCTCCGGGTCCGCGGCACCCTGAGACACCCGGTTCTGGGTGTGGATGCACACGGCAGAGTCCTGCACACCCAGCCGCACCAGGCAGGGTGACCCCGCGGGCGCGTACTTGATCATGTTGGTGGAGGCCTCCTGCAGCACCCGGGCCGCGGTGCCGCGGATGGACGTGGGGATGTCGTCCACGCCCTCGCCCACCTCGAACTCCGGCACCAGTCCCGCCTGGCGCAGGCTCGACTCGAGGGTCCGGACCACGCCGTGCAGGGAACCGGTGGTCAGGCCCGAGGCGCTGCCCCGATCCTCGGCGGCCGCCCCGGCGTCATCGGCGCCGGGGGAGTCCCGCAGGATGTGCAGCAGCGTGCGCAGCTCGGTCAGCCCGGAGCGGGCCGCGGCGTCCATGGTGTCGATGGTGCGGTGCAGCTCGGCGGGATCGGTCTGCCGCTGGGAGCCTGCGGCCTGCATGGTCACGAGGGTCAGTTCGTGGGCCACGACATCGTGCAGGTCGCGTGCCAGGGCCAGCCGCTCCTGCTCCCTCAGCCGCTGGTGCGTGGCCTCCATGACGGCGAGCCGACGGGCGTTGAGCCGGTACTGCCCCAGGAAGAACCGCACGGCCACGCCGATCAGCGCGGCGATGCCCAGGGGGATGCCGAGCGCCCAGAAGAAGTCCGAGCTCTCCAGCACCCAGGCGGTCACCGCCACCCAGGCGGCGGTCACGGCAAGGTGAGCGACCAGTGCCGCGCGGCCGAGCATGGCCACGGCGCCGACCATCACCACGCAGCCGCACAGCAGGGCCACGGAGTACTCGTCCAGCACCAGGCACAGGGCGTAGGAGGGGACGATGGCCAGGGCGCTCGCCGCGGCGGACCACGCGAGCAGGGCGACCGCCCCGTAGCTCAGCACGATCCACGCCGAGACCAGGGCGGCCGCGGTCGGGGGCAATGCCGACCACTCCAGAAGGTGGAGGTCGTCGAAGGCCGCCACGGCTGCGAACAGCACCAGGGCGATGCGCAGCCAGCTGGGCAGCCCACCGGCCCGTGCGGTGTGGACCCCGTCCATTACGGCGGGGGCGGAACTCACCGAGGGTTGCAGTAAATGGGGAAGAAGCGGCAGAGCGCGTGGCCCGGTCCGCGCACCGAGTCACCGGAGGAGACCGCCAGGGCGGGTCCTGCGGAGGCGAAGAGCATGGAGAACACGAGGGCGGCAGCAGCCGCCGCGCGGAGAGGAGAGAGGCGGCGGGCAGGTGCGGCCGCGGTGTCGAAGCCCTGCGAATGCTGAGTCATGTGCGCAAGTTTATGATCGTTTCATGGATTTGTGCAGGCTTCTTCTGGTGGACGACCATCCGCTCATGCGAGACGCCCTCGCGAACCTCTTCCGCGCAGAGCCGGGGTTCGAGGTCGCGGGGGAGGCCTCCGACGGGGCCGAGGCGGTGGCAGAGAGTCTGCGACTGTCCCCCGATGTGGTGCTCATGGACATCCGCATGCCGGGGATGGACGGGATCGAGGCCACGCGCCAGATCGTGGCGCAGTGCCCGGACACCCGGGTGCTGGCACTGACCACGTTCTCCACGCTCGAGTACGTGGTCCCGGCCCTGCGCGCGGGTGCCTCCGGCTACCTGGTCAAGGACGCCCGGCACGACGACATCGTCTCGGCCGTGACCCTGATCCGGGAGGACGAGCTGGCGCTGTCCCCGTCCGTGGCGAACTCCCTGGCCAACAACGTGCTGGGCGACGTCCCCGTGCCCTCCGTGCGGCGGGGGCGCGTCCGCGGGGCCCTGACCCAGGCGGCCATGTCCCCGCCGCCGGGTCCTCACCCGGGGGCGCCCAAGCTCACCCCGCGCGAGCAGGAGACGCTGGAGTGGATCGCCAAGGGGCTCAACAACGCGGAGATCGCCGAGCGGATGACCGTGTCCCACGGCAGCGTGAAGTCCTACGTGTCCCACCTGTGCGAGAAGCTCGCCGTGCGGGACCGGGTGCAGGTGCTGATCTCCGGCATCCAGTGGGGCCTCGTGCACCCCGAGCTGGACGCGGACACCACCCCGGGGCCGCGCTGACTCACAGTCCGTGCCCAGTTTCGGCGCGCAAGTCTGGCCGAATGGCCATGGTGGTTCGGGCTCCCCGTGCGGCAAAGTGGTTCGTGGACATCCGATGAGATGTCCACGCGCTCCGCAGGGACGAACGGTTGTACGGCGTTCGCATCCCGGACGGAGCGGATCGCTGGGTTCGCAGCGGGGGTCCCCGTGTCCCCTGTGTGACCGAACGAGTTCCGTGGGGCCTGGATCACCTCACGTGCAGCTCCGAGGGTCCCCGCTGCGTCAGCGGTCCAGGGCAGACACGAGCCTGGCCCCGGCGTCCTCCGACCAGGGGGCGTCGGGGTTCTTCTGTGCCGGCGTGCCTCCGGGTCAGTGCTCGTCGGCCCGGTGCGCTCCAGTGCCGGCCGCCTCCGGTGCGTGGCCGTAGAACCACATGATGTGCTCACGCAGCAGCCGCGCCGCGCGCTCGCCGTCCCGGTCCCGTGTGGCCCGGTGGATCTCCCGGTGCTGCTCCTGCAGCCGCTCGCGGATGCCCGGCCAGTCGGCCGTGGCCGCCACGGTCTCCTGGACGTAGCCGATCGTGGCCTCCCGCAGCGAGGCCATGATCGTCTCGAGCACCACGTTGCCGCCCAGCGACGCGAGGTGCAGGTGGAACTGGGCGTCCAGGGTGTGGAACTCCTCGTCCCCCACCTCCGGGTCCTCCATGCGGTTCAGCATCTGCTCGGCCTCCGCGAGCACCCGGTCCCGTTCCCCGGTCTGCGACGACGCCGCGTCCAGGCTCGACTGCGTCTCCAGCAGGATGCGGGCGCTCACCACGTCTGCCACCGGCAGGGAGCGGGTGGCGATGTGCATCCGTAGCGCCCAGCCCAGGGCCGCCGAGGGGTCCGAGATGACGGTGGCGCCGGACTGCGGACCCGAGCCGGTGGCGGTGCGCACGAGCCCCATGGCCGCGAGGATTCGCACGGCCTCCCGGACGGAGGCGCGTGAGATGCCGAAGTCCTCCGCCAGGGCGCGCTCGGCGGGCAGTTTGTCACCCACGCGCAGCCCTCCCGAGCGCAGCTGCTGCTCGAGCCAGTCCAGCACCACCGTGTAGGCGGGTGCAGTGCTCATGGTCCCTCCCCGGATCCTGACGTGCGATGGCCCGCCACCGCGAGCTGCGGTGGCGGGCCGAGGCTGTTCACTGTACTCGGCCGGCTCAGGCCGCCGGCAGCATCCACGCGAGCACGTTGGACTGCAGGAACACCAGGCAGCACAGCGCGAGCAGCATGCCCAGGGACCACGGGAGCACGGAACGGAAGATCTGCGACTCCTTGCCCTGCATCCCCACGGCGGAGGCCGCGATGGCCAGGGACTGCGGGGAGATCATCTTGCCCACCACACCGCCGGAGGTGTTCGCGGCGGTCATCAGATAGGGGTCCAGCCCCGAGCCCAGAGCCGCCGTCTTCTGCAGGTTGGCGAACAGGGCGTTGGCGGAGGTGTCCGATCCCGTCACGGCGGTGCCCACCCAGCCGAGCACCGGGGAGAAGAACGCGAAGGCCGCGCCCAGCCCGGCCACGTACGTGCCGATCGCCAGGGTCTGACCGGAGAAGTTCATGACGTAGGCCAGGGCGAGCACGGACATGATGGTCAGGGCGGAGAAGCGCATCTTCCAGAAGCAGCGCCCGATCTCGGCCAGGGCGTTGCCGATGTTCAGGCGGAACATCCCGTGGTGGTTGAACACGGCGTAGACCACGGCCACCACCAGACCCGTGAACAGCAGCAGCGTGCCGGGGCTCGAGAGCCACTGGAGGGTGTAGACCGTCCCGGAGATGGGATCACCCTGGGCGTTGAGCAGGTGGCCGTGCAGTCCCGGCCAGGGGATCTTCACGTCCGTGGAGGCCAGCGCCTTGGGCACGTTGACTCCCGCCGTCCAGAGCTTGGCGATCCCGAAGACCACCACCACGAGCACGTAGGGCAGCACAGCCATCCACACGCGGGCCGGTGTGAGCACGGCGGCGTTCTCGGGGCGGCTGACGCCGAGGTCCGCACGCACCTCCTCCGCGCCCTTGGGCCGCCAGAAGCGCATGAGGATCACGGCTGCCGCAAGTCCCACCAGAGAGGCCACCACGTCGGTGAGCTCGTAGGAGAAGTGGGTGGCGCACCACCACTGGGCCACCGCGAAGCTGCCGCCCACCACGAGCGCTGCGGGCCAGGCCTGCTTGAGGCCGCGGGCGCCGTCGACGATCAGCAGCAGGATGAACGGGACCACGAAGGCGAAGAACGGGGCCTGGTGACCCACGACAGCGCCGATGTGCGCGGGGTCCAGGTCCGTGAGGGTGCCGGCCGTGGTGATGGGGATGGCGATGGCGCCGAAGGCCACGGGGGCGGTGTTGGCGATCAGCACCACGGTGGCGGTCTTGAGGGGCTTGAGGCCCAGGGACAGGATCATGGTCGCGGTGATGGCCACGGGGGCGCCGAAGCCGGCGAGGGCCTCCAGCAGGCCGCCGAAGCAGAAGGCGATCAGCATGGCCTGGATGCGCAGGTCCCCGCGGCCAATGGTGTCGAAGATCGTGCGCAGGTCCTCGAAGCGCCCGGACAGCACGGTCACCTGGTAGAACCACAGGGCCATGACCACGATCCACACGATGGGGAACAGGCCGTAGACCGCTCCCTGGGTCGCGGAGAGCAGCGCGAGCTGCGCGGGCATCCCGAAGCCGAAGATCGCTACGAGCAGGGCCACGGCGAGCGAGGTCAACCCCGCCACGTAGGCGCTCGCCTTGAAGGCGAGCAGCATCACGAAGAAGGTCAGCAGGGGCAGGCAGCCGACCAGGGCTGACCAGCCCACGCTGCCCGCCACGGCATCGGTGGCGGCGGTGAATGTGTTCACGGGTTCTCCAAGGGTGGGGCCGGATCGGAACCGTGGTTCCCGGATCGAGAGGGAGGTCCCGGCGGGGCGGCGTGCGCCGTGTCCGGGACCGGTCGTACGATAAGTGGTCAGACCACAGTGGTCCGACCACACAGCGTACATGATCCAGGTCACACGCTGAAGGAGCCGCGCGCCAGCAGGTGCGGGCCCCGCGGGCCCCTCCGGCAAATTGTCCCGGGGGTGGGTTGCGCGTTGTTGTGACCGGACTCACGGGCGTAGCCTGGTCTGGCCACAGAGATGGACCGGGGCACAGCATGACCGGCGCAGACGGTTGGGAGACCACACACATGAGAATCGCGCTCTTCGCCACGTGCATCGTGGACGCCATGTACCCCAAGGTGGCGCTGGCCACCGTGCGGATCCTGGAGCGGCTGGGGCACGAGGTCGTGTTCCCCCAGGGACAGGGCTGCTGCTCCCAGATGCACGTCAACAGCGGGTACTTCCAGGACGCCGTGCCGGTCATCCGCAACCACGTGCGCGCCTTCACCAGCGTGGACTACGACGTCGCCGTGGCACCGTCCGGCTCGTGCGTGGCCTCCCTGGGCCACCAGCAGCCCATGGTCGCCCGCGAGTGCGGCGAGGACGCGCTGGCGGAGGACGCCGAGATGGTCGCCGGGAACACCTACGAGCTCTCCGAGCTGCTCGTGGACGTGCTGGGCGTGACCGACGCCGCCGAGCAGCTGGGATCGTGGTTCCCCCACCCCGTGACGTACCACCCCTCGTGCCACGGCATGCGGCTGCTGGGACTGGGGGACCGCCAGAAGGACCTCGTCCGCTCCGTGGCGGACATCGAGTTCCACGAGCTGCCGGACGCCGAGGAGTGCTGCGGGTTCGGCGGCACCTTCTCCTTCAAGAACCCGGACGTCTCCGGTGCCATGGCGGACGCCAAGCTCGACAACATCCGCGGCTCCGGTGCCTCGCTGTGCACCGGCGGTGACGCCTCCTGCCTGATGCACCTGGGCGGGGCGGCCTCCAAGCGCAAGGTGGACGTCCAGACCGTCCACTTCGCGGAGATCCTCGCGTCCACCCGGTCCAACCCCCTGACCGTGGAAGGCCCCGTGGAACTGTCCATCCCCCAGCCCGGCCGCCGCGCGGCGAGCCCGGCCACCACGGCAGGAGCAACTCGATGAGCGTCACGTCCCTCGGCATGCCGTCCGTGCGCCCCGTGCACGGGCAGGGCAACCTGCACGCGCAGGTGGCGTTCCCCAAGGCCGCCAGGAAAGAGCTGCAGAACGAGCAGATGCGCGCCAACATCCGGCACGCCACCCACACCATCCGGGCCAAGCGCGCCGGTGTGGTGGGGGAGGTCCCGGACTGGAGCGAGCTGCGCGACGCGGGCTCCGCCATCAAGGAGACCGTGATGGTCAACCTGCCCGAGCTGCTCGAGCAGTTCGAGGCGAACGTGACGGCACGCGGCGGCGTCGTGCACTGGGCCCGGGACGCGGACGAGGCGAACGCCATCGTGACCCGCCTGGTCCAGGAGCAGGACACCACGGACGTCATCAAGGTGAAGTCCATGGCCACCCAGGAGATCGGCCTGGACGAGCACCTCTCCGAGCACGGGATCACCGCCACGGAGACGGACCTGGCCGAGCTCATCGTGCAGCTGGGGCGGGACAAGCCCTCCCACATCCTGGTGCCCGCGATCCACAAGAACCGCGAGGAGATCCGCGAGATCTTCAGCCGCGAGATGCCCGGGGTCACGGACGAGCTCACGAGCGAGCCCCGAGTTCTTGCGGAAGCCGCGCGGCAGCACCTGCGGGAGAAGTTCCTGACCTCCAAGGTGGCCATCAGTGGTGCGAACTTCGGCATCGCTGACACCGGCACCCTGTCCGTGGTGGAGTCCGAGGGCAACGGCCGCATGTGCCTCACCCTCCCCGAGACGCTCATCACCGTGATGGGCATCGAGAAGCTGCTGCCCACCTACCAGGACCTCGAGGTGTTCTTCCAGCTCCTCCCGCGCTCCTCCACGGGCGAGCGGATGAACCCGTACACCTCCCTGTGGACGGGTGTGACTCCGGGGGACGGACCCAAGAACTTCCACGTGGTGCTGCTGGACAACGGTCGCTCCGCGGTGCTCTCGGACCCCAAGGGGCGCTCCGCGCTGCACTGCATCCGCTGCTCGGCGTGCCTGAACGTGTGCCCGGTGTACGAGCACGCGGGCGGGCACGCCTACGGCTCCACCTACCCCGGACCCATCGGCGCGATCCTCTCGCCGCAGCTCACGGGCATCACGTCCGAGAAGAACGCCTCCCTGCCCTACGCGTCCTCGCTCTGCGGTGCGTGCTACCAGGTGTGCCCCGTGAAGATCAACATCCCGGAGATCCTGGTGCACCTGCGGGACGAGGACATCCGCACCCAGCACGGTCAGCGCGTGGACCGGGCCGAACCGGCCCCCGCCACCGAGGACCCGGCCGTGGGCGGTGCCGACGACTGGCGCGAGGAGAAGTCCCTCACCGCGGACGGGGGCCAGGGCGGCCAGGACTCGGCGCCCTCCGAGGGGTCCCTGTCCCAGCTGGGCTCGCGGGCGCGCCGCGCCGGGCGCAGGATGCGCCGGGCCGTCCCCTCCCGTGGCCTGCCCACGCAGATGGACGCGATGATGAAGGGGGCGTCCTTCGTGATGTCCTCGGGTCAGCGGATGTCGCTCGCCGAGCGTGGATTGCCCATGGGCCGCCTGGTGGCGGGCCGCGACCACGCCATCGGCTGGCTGCCCGGAGTGGTGGGCGGCTGGACCGACGAGCGGGACATCCCCGAACCCCCCAAGGAGTCCTTCCGCAACTGGTGGAAGAAGCACGAGGGGGAGACCGACGAGCGCCTCGAGCAGGACGGCGTCACGGCGGCCTCGGGGCTCCAGCGCAGCGGCGCGGGGGACCAGGGCCGCGACGCCGCGGCGTCGGGCCCCGTGGCGGGAGGCACCGGCGCGCAGCCGGAGCGGGAGTCCAAGGCCGCGCGCACCGAGGAGACGGCCGCCGGCACGGGCGACGACGCCGCCACCCCGGGTGCCGGTCCTGATGCAGCAGCCGGGGGTCAGCAGGAGGCCACGGGCGATCCGCACGAGGACAACATCGACGCCCCCAACGGCCACGCCGAGCACGGGGACCAGAACGGAGAGCAGGCATGAGCGCGGACGCCAAGACCGAGATCCTGGAGCGGCTCCACGGCGCGCTCTCCGACCGCCCGCAGGCCCCCGAGGTCCCCCGGGACTACCGGCACACCTCGGAGCTCTCGCGGGACGAGATCGTCGACATGCTCGAGGACCGGCTGCTGGACTACAAGGCCAACGTGTACCGGGAGACCGCTCAGACGGTGGCGCAGCGGATTGCCACGCAGCTGGGGGCGTCCGCGCGCTACGTGATCCCCGAGGGGCTGGACACCGCGCTGCTGCCCGAGGAGACCGCGGCGCGCCGCGCCATCGTGGACCCCAACGACGGTCGCAAGGCCTCCGCGCTGACCGTGCGGGACCTCAACCAGGTGGACGCCGTGGTGACCTCCTCCACGGTGTCCTGCGCCCAGACCGGCACCATCTTCCTGTCCGGGCGCCCGGACGAGGGGCGCCGCGCGATCACCCTGGTGCCGGACCACCACATCTGCATCGTGCCGCTGGACTCCGTGGTGGAGCTGATCCCCGAGGCCATGGCCCGGGTGGAGCCCACCGCGCCCACCACCATGATCTCGGGACCGTCCGCCACGTCGGACATCGAGCTCGAGCGCGTGGAGGGTGTGCACGGGCCACGCACGCTGGACGTGATCCTGCTGGGCTGAGGGGCCCGCGCAGCCGGGCCCTGGGTCTGCCCTGGAGACCACACATCCACGGGCTGCTGCCCAGGTTCACACCCGGGGGATTAAGTGCAGATATTGCCATCTACCAAGCGGTAGGTGGCAATATCTGCACTTTTTCTGCGTGGAGGGCGGCGCTGGCAGTGCGCCGGCTGGTGAGCCGCGGTGTGTGTGGGCAGGTGGCGCACGCGGCGCGTGCCACCTGCCCTGTTCAGTAGCGCGGCAGCGAGGGGTCCACGGCCTCAACCCACGCGAGGATGCCGCCCTCCAGGTGCTTGAGATCGTCCTCCCGCAGGGCGTAGTCGGCGCGCAGGGCCACGAGGGCCTGCGCGGAGCGGACTCCGGCCTTGCAGTGCAGGATCACGTCACCCTCGGTGCCCGCGGGCAGTGCTCGCACGCCGTCGGTGAGCAGCCGGTCCAGGGGCACCGCCACGGAACCGGGGATGGACACGAGCTGCCGCTCCCAGTCCTCGCGCACGTCCACGAGCGTGAAAGCGGTCTCGCCGCGCTCGCGGGCCGCCAGCAGCCGGGCGAGTTCGCTGGCGTCCACGGTCTCGACGGCGCTCGGTGCGGCCGGCGGGGTGCCCACACCGGCCCCGGGGGCAGTGGGCGAGACGTCCCCGCGGTCCGCCCCGTCGTCGTCGGGGGAGGGGAGGCCGCACGCCACGAACACCCGCGAGAGGTCGGTGACGGGCTCGCGCTCGGGGTCCGGCAGGACGGTGAGGGTGCGCCACGTCTGGGCGAGCGCGTCGTGGACGAGGACCCGGCCCACGAGGGGCGCGCCCAGGCCGGTGAGGAGTTTGAGGGCCTCGGTGGCCATCACGGAGCCGATGGTCGCGGGCAGCACGCCCAGCACCCCGCCCTCCGCGCACGAGGGCACGGAACCGGCCGGGGGCGCCTCCGGGTAGAGGTCCCGGTACACCGGTCCGTGGCCCGCCCAGAACACCGAGACCTGGCCATCGAAGCGCAGGATGGAGCCCCACACCACGGGGATGCAGGTGAGCTCGGCGGCGTCCGCCACGAGGTAGCGCGTGGCGAAGTTGTCCGCGCCGTCCAGCACCAGGTCGTACTGCCCGAGGATCTCCAGGGCGTTCTCGGTACTGAGCCGCGTGTCGTGGGTCCGCACGCTGACCAGCGGGTTGAGACGGGCCACGGCGTCCGCGGCGGATTCCACCTTGGGCCGTCCGACGTCCGCCACGGTGTGGATCACCTGGCGCTGCAGGTTGGAGACGGACACGACGTCGTCGTCCACGATGCCCAGGGTTCCCACACCTGCCGCGGCGAGGTACTGCAGCGCGGGCGCACCCAGGCCACCGGCCCCAACCACGAGCACGCGCGCGTTCTTGAGCCGACGCTGCCCCTCCGGGCCGAACTGCGCGAGCGTGAGGTGGCGCGAGTACCGCTCGAGCTCCTCGCGCGTGAGGTCTGCGGCGGGTGCCACCAGCGGGTCGAACGGGGAGGGAGCGCTCATCGGGTGACGTCCCCCGCGGCCTCGGCCACGGACCGGGCGGGCCAGTCCCCACGGGGAGCGTCCTCGTCCGCGCCGATCCGGCCGGCCATGGGGGAGGACGCCAGGGCGTGGGTGCGCCGGGCAATGCGTCCCGCGCCGCGCGCGAGCAGACCCGCCTGCACGGCGTGCCTCATGGCGTGCGCCATGGCCACGGGGTCCTGGGCGCGGGTCACGGCGGAGGCGAGCAGCACGGCGTCGCACCCCAGCTCCATGGCCAGTGCCGCCTCGGACGCGGTGCCGATGCCGGCGTCCAGCACCACGGGCACGCCGGCGCGCGAGGCGATCAGCTCGATGTTGTGGGGGTTCAGGATGCCGAGTCCCGTGCCGATCGGCGCTCCCAGGGGCATCACGGCGCTGGCCCCGGCGTCCTCGAGGCGCAGCGCGAGCACGGGGTCGTCGGACGTGTAGGCGAAGACCTTGAAGCCGCGCCGCACGAGCTTCTCGGTGGCGTCCAGCAGCTCCACGCCGTCCGGCAGCAGGGTGTCCTCGTCGGAGATGATCTCCAGCTTGACCCAGTCCGTCTCCAGCGCCTCGCGCCCGAGCTCTGCGGTCAGCAGCGCGTCCCGGGTCGTGTAGCACCCGGCGGTGTTCGGCAGCACCCGGATGCCGTGGCGGCGCAGGATCCCGTACAGGCTGTCCTGCGGTGCCCCCGACGACGCCGCCGCCGCGCCCGTCCCACGGGTGCCTCCCGTTCCGTGCGGGCCGCCTCCGTCCGCGCCGACCCCGGGAGCACCGGCCCCGGGACCACCGGGAACCGAGGCGGGGTCCGGCCGTGCCGGGCCGGGGGAGAAGCGGCGCAGGGCCACCGTGGTCAGTTCGGTGCCCGAGGCCAGCAGGGCGCGCTCGAGCATCGCGAGGTCCGTGAGTCCGCCAGTGCCCATGATGAGCCGTGAGGTCAGTTCCACCCCGGCTACCGTCAGCGGGGTGGTGCCCAGATCCTTGTCCGTCATGCTCAGCCTCCCTGTACCGCGGTGACGACCTCCACGGACTGCCCCGGTGCCACGGCGGTGGTGGCCCACAGGGAGCGGGGGACCACGGTGTCGTCCACGGCCACGGCGATCCCCAGGGGGTGCCCGTCCGCGGCGGTGCCCTGCGGGGTGATCTCCCGGCCGGTCAGCTGGGCCACCGCATCGGTGAGGGTGAACCCCTCGTGGACCTCCACGGGGGAGCCGTTGATGCTCGCGGTGCCCGGGCCGTGGTGCCGCGGTGCGGGGGGCTCGCCCGTGGTGGTCAGCGGTTGGCCGGTGTCCGGAGAACCGGTCTCGGCGCCGGTCTCTGGTGTGTGCGGTGCAGGGGCGCTCATGCGAGTCCTCCCGAGAAGTCGGTGGTGTCGTGCAGGTCGTCGTTCGGGCGGGAGTGCCTCCCCGGATCCGTGGCGGCGAGGAACTCCCTGTCCCGCTGGTGGTCCACCGCGGGGTCCACGACCCCGGTCACGAGTTCCGCCGCGAGGCGCGAGGCCACCGGGGTCAGCAGGATGCCGTGGCGGAAGTGCCCGGTGCTGATCACCAGCCCGGCCACGGAGGTGGACCCGAGGTAGGGGAGGTCGTCCGGGGTGCCCGGGCGGGCCCGGGCCATCATCTCCAGGACGTCGCAGTCGTCGATCGCGGGGACCACGGCGCGGGCGTCCCGCAGGAGCTGGTGGACGCCGCCGGCCAGCACCGACTCCCGGCCGTCCTCGCGGTTGGTGGCACCAACCACCAGGGTGCGGTCCACGCGCGGGACCATGTAGACCGGGCGGCCCATGACCTGGGCGCGCACCGTGCGGGTCAGCAGGTGCTCCTCGCCGGGGCCCAGCACGGAGTCGGGGACGCGCAGCCGCAGGATGTCGCCGAACACGGGTCGCAGCCGCAGCTCCAGGTCCTCGGGCAGCCCGCCCATCGTGTTGGCCGTGAGCCCCGAGGCCACCACTACCGCGTCCGCGGGGACCCGCTCGCCGTTGTCCAGGAACACGCCCTCGACCCTGCGGGGGCCCTTGCGGGGCACCTGCACCGATTCCACCCGGTGGGTCAGCCACGTGACCGGACCGGCGTCGGCAGCGCCCGGGAGCGTCTCGGCCTGTGGTGCGTTCAGGGCTTCGACCATCGCGGCGGCCAGCATCCGCGGGTCCACCTGGCGGTCGGAGACGATGCGCACGGCACCCCCGAGCCTGGGGGCGAGTGCGGGTTCCATGGAGCGGGCCTCGAGCGTGGAGATCTCCTCCACGTCCATGCCCGAGGCGATCTGGTGGGAGGCGAGGTCGGAGAGGGAACGGGCGTCCGCGGCGTCGGCGGCGACCACCAGCGTCTCCTCGGTGCGGTAGCCCGTGGCGAGTCCCGTGGCCGCCGCCACGCGTTCCACGAAGCCGGGGTACTCCTCGGCGGACGCGCGCATCAGGGGGTAGAGCCGCTCCTGGCCGTACTGGGTCTCCGCGACGGGCGCCAGCATCCCCGCGGCCGCTCGCGTGGCTCCCCACGCGGGCTGGGGATCCGCCACGGTGACGGCGGCCCCGCGGCGGCGCAGCTCGAGCGCGGTGGCCAGCCCGATCAGACCGGCCCCGGCCACCACCACGTGGGTGGGTGTGTTCTCGGGCATCTCTTCCTCCCTCCGGCGGCATGATCCGCATCAGGTGACCGGTCGGCGCCTCACGCCCTCTCAGCCCGCTGCGGTGGTCCGTGCGGACGGGTGCGGGCTCCCGTGGAACTCGTCGGGCGGCACGGTGGATGGCCGCCGGACGACGCCGCCAGTCTAGTCCTCCCCGTGGCCCACGTCCCCGGGGGATTCGCGGGGAGCAGATCGCTCGCCGTGCGCGTCCGCCGCCGGTTCGTGCCACGATGGCGGCATGGCACAGATCGAGGACCAGGGACGACGACGCCGCGAGAAGCTGCGGGACGCGCGGCTCTATGTGTGCGTCACCGCGCGGCGGGAGCGCGGTGACCTGCGGGAGTTCCTGCACGCCGCGTACGAGGGCGGGACGGACATCATCCAGCTGCGGGACAAGACGCTCGAGGCGGCCGCGGAGATCGAGGCCATCGAGGTGCTTGCCGACGTCGCCCGTGAGCACGGCAAGCTGTTCGCCGTGAACGACCGCGCGGACGTGGCCCTGCTGACCGGCGCGGACGTGTTCCACGCGGGCCAGGGGGATCTCACCACCGAGCAGGCCCGTGCGGTGCTGGGTCCGGACGTGGTGCTGGGCCGCTCGTGCCACTCGCCCGCGCAGGTGGACGCCGCTCTCGCGGACACCGGACTCGACTACTTCTGCACCGGACCGGTCTGGGAGACCCCCACCAAGCCGGGACGGGCCGCGGTGGGCCTGAAACTGCCCCGCTACGCCGCGGAGCAGGAGGGGGACACGCCGTTCTTCGCGATCGGGGGCGTCGACGCCGCTCGGCTGCCCGCCGTGCTCGACACCGGTGCCGAGCGCATCGTGGTGGTGCGGGCGGTCACCGAGGCCACCGACGTCACCGCCGCCGCACGCGCGCTGCGGGACGCTCTGCCCGCCTGACGGGGGAGGCGCCGGTCAGCGAACGGCACCGCACTGCCCGGGATGCTGCTCGCACCACGGGGTGACGCCCGGAAAGCGTCCTCGGTGAGCGGCCACCCAGCGGTAGACGGTCTCCTGGGTGCGGGCCACCAGCGGCAGGCCATAGAGCGCGCCGAAGAAGCGTGTGCCCAGGGCTGTGTCAAGGATGTTCGCAACTGCTCGGGCACCGCTCACCGCGTGCCCGCCGTCGCCCTGCGGGTCCCCGGGCCCGGCGGGGACCGCCCACACCGAGGCGTCGCACTGCTGCGGGGTCAGTCCGAAGCGCTCCGGCACGCCCGGGCGCTGCCACGCGTGCAGCTCGATCCGTCCGTGGCGGTCCAGGCGTCGCACCCAGCCCACCGCGCGGGTGCAGAAACCGCAGTTCCCGTCGAAGACCACGTGCAGCCGCGCGCTCACAGGACCACGCTCCCCGAGACGCACACCGTGCAGTGCCCACCCACGCGCACGGCACCCGTGGCATCCGCGTTCACGCGGACCAGCCCCCGACGACCCATCCGGGTGCCCTGGCGTGCGGTGTAGTCCTGCGGGGCGCGGCCGGTCCGCACGAGCCACTGCGCGAGACTCGCGTTGACGCTGCCGGTCACGGGGTCCTCGTACCCGGTGGCCCCGGGCACGAACGCGCGCACCTCGAAGCGGTGCTCCGAGCCCTCGGGGGCGGGACCGAGCACTCCCACCTTGTGCGCACCGAGCGCGGTGAAGGAGGGTTCCAGTGCGAGCACCTCGTCCGCCGAGCGGAGCAGAACGGCGGCCCAGCCCGGTCCGTTGTCCACCCACTGGTGCGCCACCACCTGGTCCGGGCGCAGACCAAGCCCGGTGGTGATCGGCTCCAGCACGTCCGGTGCGAGGTCACCCGAGCGGAGGGTGGGCGGGGCCTCGAAGGCGAGGGCGGCGGCGTCGTCCGAGGGGTGGACGCGGACCAGGCCCGCGGCGCACTCCTGGACGATGACGTCACCGCGCGGCGTGTTCCCCGCCGCGAGCCACGCGCGGGCCGAGCCCAGGGTGGGGTGGCCCGCGAAGGGCAGCTCGCGGTCGGGCGTGAAGATGCGCAGCCGGTAGTCCGCGTCGGGGGAGGTGGGCGGCAGCACGAACGTGGTCTCGGAGAGGTTGGTCCAGTTGGCGAACCGGGCCATCTGCTCGTCCGTGAGGTCTGCGCCGTCCAGGACGACGGCCACGGGATTGCCCAGGAAGGGCTCTGCGGAGAACACGTCCACCTGGGCGAACGGGCGGCAACGGGGTGCGGAGGTCATGCCCCGATTCCACCACGGCACGCCGGGATGCGGCGGCGGCATGAAAAAATCCCCTTGCTCCGGTTGCGGAGGAGCAAGGGGATTTCGGTCGGGATGACAGGATTTGAACCTGCGACCTCGTCGTCCCGAACGACGCGCGCTACCAAGCTGCGCCACATCCCGGAAGTTGCACGGGTGGGCCCGCGAACAACTGCTCCAGCATAGCGTCAGGGTCCGGGGAATGCGAAATTCCCCCGCGCCGCACCGGTACCCTCGCTCGTATGGAGAATCCCGCCGTGACGGCCGTCACCCCTCGCACGTGGTGGCGCGTGGGTGCGGCCATGTTCACCGTGGGGTTCGGAGCCAACCTCTTCGCGCCAATGCTCGAGGTCTACCGCTCGCAGGACGGGCTCAGCGAGTCCTTCGTGACCGGGATGCTGGGGATCTACGCGGCGGGTCTGGTGCCCGCGCTGCTCGTCCTCGGCCCGGTCTCCGACCACCGGGGCCGGCGCGCCGTGATGCGCCCCGCGCTCGCGGTGGTGCTCGTGGCGTCCCTGGTGCTCGCGGCGGCCTCCCACACCTCGGACTGGCTGCTGTACGTGGGCCGCTGGATCATGGGCTTCGGCGTGGGGATGGCCATGGCGTCCGGGTCCGCGTGGGTCAAGCAGCTGAGCACCGACCGCCCGGGTGCCGGACCCCGGCGGGCCACCGTGGTGCTCTCCGCGGGCTTCGGCGCCGGGCCGCTCGCGGCCGGGCTGCTGGCGCAGTTCCTGCCCGCGCCGCAGGTCACCCCGTTCGTGGTGCACATGGTGCTCACCGTGGCGGCCGCGGTGCTGGTGTGGAACGTCCCCGAGACCCAGCCGCCCGCGAGCGGCCCGCGCCCGTCACGGCCCCTGGTCCCTGCCGTGGCACGCACGTCCCGGTTCTTCTGGGTGGTTGCGGCGTGGGCGCCGTGGGTGTTCGGCACCGCGACCATCGCCTTCGCGAGCATCCCGTCCTTCCTCCTCGCCACCGTGCGCTGGCCCGTGGCCTACCTGGGCGTGGTGGCGGCCGCCGTGATGTTCACGGGCGTGCTGGTCCAGCCGCTCGCGGCGCGGCTCGCACGCCACGGGTGGCTCCCGCTGTCCGTCACGGGGCTCGGCGCGGCGAGCGTGGGCCTGGTCCTCGGCGCGCTGACGGTGACCTGGCACCTGAGCTGGCTCGCGGTTCCCACGGCCGTGGTGCTGGGCGTGAGCTACGGGTTCATGATGGTGGCCGGGCTGCGCGAGGTGGAGCTCATGGCCCGCCCGCACGAGCTCGGGGCGCTCATCGGCGTGTTCTACACCCTCACCTACACCGGTTTCGCGGTGCCCTTCGTGCTGTCGCTCGTGGCGCCGGCCGTGGCCCGCTGGGCCGGGGTGGAGCCCACCACGGGCTTCGTGTGGTGCCTGCTCTTCGGGGTCCTGGTGTGCGGGGTCTCCGCGGTCCCGGTGGCGCGCGCCGCGGCACGGGGTGTCCCGGATCCGGGCACGACGCCGCCGCGCACCTGAGCCGCGCCCGTCCTGCTCCGTCGCCTGCCCGGTTCGCCGCCTGCCCGCGCGAGATGCCATGGCCAGCCCGGTGGGCAGTGGCGGCGGGGACCCGCGCCCGCCTCGGTGTCAGGCGAGGTACCCGCTCAGCGGGTGACCCGCTCCAGGACCTGCAGCACGTGCTCGTAGGGTCGGCCCGTGGCCTCCGTGAGGGCCTGCTCGCACGTCCGGTTCAACGATGCATACGCATCGAAATCACCGGCCCGCACCTCTGCGGCCTCGCGCCGGGTGGCCGAGGCCGTGAGCTCCGGGTGCAGCATCCCGCGGTCCCCGGCGTAGCCGCAGCAGCCCCAGTCCACGGGCACGGTGACCTCCCGCGCGCACGCCCGGGCCACCCGGAGGAGGTCCTCGGTGGCGCCCAGGTGCACGGACGAGCACGTGGGGTGCACGGCCAGGGTCTCCAGGGGGTGCTCCCCGGTCCAGACCGGGCAGCACGTGCTCGGCGGTGAAGGTCACGGCGTCCACGAAGCGCAGCTCGCGGTACACGGGGTGGTCCGTGGCCAGCTCGCGCATGGTCTCGAGCCCCTCGGTGCAGGACGCCGCATCGCACACCACCGGCAGCCGCCCGTGCTCGGAGGCCTCCCACAGCATCCCGAGGGTCCGCTCCGTCATGGTGGCGTAGCCCGTGGGCAGGCTCTTGGACTTCCACGGGGTGCCGCAGCAGGCCGAGTCGATGCCCTCCGGGATCCGCACGGCCACCCCGGCGCGCTCGCACAGCCGCAGGAACGCCTCGGACACCGAGGGGCCCTCACCGGTCACCGTGCCGAACATCGCCCCGATGCACGCGGGGAAGAACACGGCTCGGACGGGGTGGCGCCGGGTGGAGCCCGACGCCGCGGCGTCGCCGCGGGGAGCTCTCGCCCCCGGTTCTGCCGCACCCGTCCCCGCGGCACTCGTGCCCGGCTCGCTCGCCGTCCCACGGGCCGGGCGCTCGGCAGGGAGGTGCGCGGGCGGCGTCGTCAACCGGGAGCGGTTGCCGCCACCGGACGGGAGCGTGGCGTTGTAGCGGGGGACCGTGTCCGTGCCGAGCACGGCGCGGGCCGCTCCGGTTGCGGAGACCGGCAGCACTGCGGGCATGTGGGAGGCCAGGGTGAGGGCGAAGGACGCCCCCGCGGACGTCGCGGCCCACGAGCGGGCGGCGGCCCCCCACGCGAGGTCCGCGACCTTGGAGTGGTTCTCCGCGCGCAGCCGGCGCACCAGGTCACCCGTGTTGATGTGCACGGGGCACGCCGTGACGCACATGCCGTCCACCGCGCACGTCTGCAACCCGGCGTAGTCGTACTCGCGGCGCAGCCGGGCGGCCAGGGCGGTGTCCCCGCGCTCCTCGGCCTGCGCGATCTCCCGGCGCCCCACGATGCGCTGGCGCGGCGTGAGCGTGAGGTCCTGGGACGGGCACACCGGCTCGCAGTAGCCGCACTCCACGCAGCGGTCCACCTCGGACTCCACGGGCGGTGCGGTCTTGAGGTCCCGCAGGTAGGCCCGCGGGTCCTCGGTGAGGATCACGCCGGGGTTGAAGCGGTTCCCGGGGTCGATCAGGGCCTTGAGCTCCACCATCACCCGGTACAGCTCGTCCCCGTACTGCCGCCGCACGAACGGCGCCATGATCCGCCCGGTGCCGTGCTCGGCCTTCAGCGAGCCCCCGCGACCGAGCACCAGGTCCACCATCTCCTCGGTGAAGCGCTCGTAGCGCTGCAGCTGGGCGGGATCCTCGAACTGCTCGTTGAGCATGAAGTGGACGTTGCCGTCCTTGGCGTGGCCGAAGATCACCGAGTCCCGGTAGCCGTGGGCGTCGAACAGCCCGGTGAGCTCCTCGCACGTCCCGCCCAGCTGGTCCACGGGGACCACCACGTCCTCGAGCAGCGCGTTGGTGCCCTGCGGCCGGTTGCCGGCCACGGTGGTGTAGAGACCCTTGCGCACGGTCCACAGGCTCGCGCGCTCGCGGGCGTCGGTGGTCAGGGACACGGGCCCGGTCAGCTCCAGCGCATCGAACGTGGCCGACGCCGCCTCCGCCAGCTCCCGCACCCCGTCCGGGGTGTCGTGCTGGTACTCCACGAGCAGCGCGGCCTGCTGGTCCACGGGGATGTCCATGATCGCGGGCGGGGCGAGCCCCGTGCGCTGCGAGACCGCCAGGGACGTGGCGTCCAGCAGCTCCAGCGTGGCGCAGTGCGAGCCCACCAGCTCCGGGACCGCACTCGTGGCGGCCACCACCGTGGGGAACACCAGCAGGCCGGTGGCCACGTGCGGGTGCACGGGCACGGTGCGCAGGGTCGCGCTCGCCACGAACCCCAGCGTGCCCTCGGAGCCGATCATGAGGTGCTCCAGGAGCGCGACCGGGTCCTCGTGGTCCAGGAACGTGTTCAGCCCGTAGCCCATGGTGTTCTTCATGGCGAACAGCCGCTCGACGGTCCGCACGGACTCCGGGTTGCCCCGCACGCGGTCCCGCAGCCGGAGCAGACCCTCGAACAGCTCGGGCTCGCGCGCCCGCAGCTTCTCGCCGGCGTCCGGGGCGGCGGTGTCCAGGACCGTGCCGGAGGGCAGCACGATCACCATGGACTCCAGGGTGCGGTACGTGTTGAACTCCGTGCCGCACGCCATCCCGGAGGAGTTGTTGGCCACCACTCCGCCCAGCGTGCACGCGGACTCGCTCGCCGGATCCGGGCCCAGCGACCGCCCGTGCGGGGCCAGCCGGGCATTGACCTGGCGCACCGTGACGCCCGGCTGGACGCGCACGCGGGCGCTCTGGTCCAGGACCTCCACACCCTTGAAGTGTCGGCGCACGTCCACGAGCAGCTGGTCCGTGACGGCCTGCCCGGACAGGGACGTGCCGCCCGAGCGCAGGGTCAGCCCCGCACCGGCTTCTGCGGCGGCGGCGAAGATCCGCCCCACCTCGGACTCGTCCCGCGGGCGCAGCACCGCTCGGGGCTGCAGCAGGTAGTGGGAGGCGTCGTGGGCCACGGCCCGCCGCTCCAGCTCCCCGCTGACCACGACGCCGCTGCCGCACTCCCGCTCGATCCTGGCCACCGCGCGCTCCAGCGGGGAGGCTGGGGCGGCCGGGGCGGCGTCGTCGTGCCGGTGGATGGGGAGGGGGAGACGGAACGGTGCCATGGGAAGAACCTCAGTCCGTGAGCGTGACCAGAACTGCTTGCGGCGGGCAGAAGAGCCGCACCGGGGCGAAGCGGGATTCCCCGAGTCCCTGGGAGATGTTCACGGGGACGCCCCGGTGCTCGATGAGCCCCTTGCAGATCGCCGGGTCCAGGTCGCAGTTGCTGACCAGTGCTCGCCCCCCGGGCAGGCAGACCTGGCCTCCGTGGGTGTGGCCCGCGAAGACGATGTCCGCGCGGTCCGCGGCAAAGCGGTCCAGGGTCCGCAGGTACGGCGCGTGGGCCACCCCGATCCGCACGTCCGCGGGGGTGGGCTCGCCCTCGGGGAATCCGGGGTGGCGGTCGTAGTTCAGGTGGGGGTCGTCCACGCCGGAGAAGTCGAGGACCGTGCCGGCCACCTCCAGGCGCCGGAAGCGGTTGATGAGCCCCACCCAGCCGCGGGACTCGAAGGCCCGGTGCATGTCCTCGGTGGGCAGCCGCGGCGCCTCGTCCTTCTTCTCGCTGGCCGTGGTGCGCCACAGATAGCGCGCGGGGTTCTTGGGGCGCGGCGCGAAATAGCAGTTGGACCCCGGGACGTACACGCCGGGGAAGCGGAACAGGGGCTCCAGGATTTCCAGCAGGTACGGCAGGGCTTTCATGTGGGAGAGGTTGTCCCCGGTATCGACCACCAGGTCCGGCTCCAGGGCGGCCAGTGAGTGCACGAAGCGCTTCTTGGCCTCCTGCCCCGGAACGGTGTGCAGGTCCGAGATGTGCAGCACGCGCAGCGGCCGTGCCCCCGGCGGGAGGACACGGACCGTCTCCTGCCGCAGCTGGAAGCGCCGGCGCTCCACCAGCGAGGCCCACGCGAGCGTGCCCGCTCCTGCGGCGAACAGGCCCGCCCCGGCCGCGGCGACGAATCGCGCGGCCGGGGCGGTGCCGGTCTCGGAGGTGGCGGTCACTTCTTGGTGGAGAGCACGCTGGCGGGCGGATCGGAGAAGGGCGCCGTGTTGTAGCTCGGGGCCACGGCCTTCATGTAGTTCTGCCACTGGGCACCCGCGTAGGTGGCGCCGTCCACCCAGTCGGTGCCCGAACCGCCGGTCTTGCCGCCAATGTTCAGACCGTTGAGGGAGCGCGAGCCGTACTCGTAGTTGCCCACCCAGGAGGCGGTGGACAAGCCCTTGGTGTAGCCGAGCATCCACGTCTGGGTGGAGTTGTCGGTGGTGCCGGTCTTGGCGGCGGAGGCGTTCGGCAGCCCGATCCCGCGTTGATACGCGGAGCCCTTCACGATCACCTGCTCCAGGACGTAGTTCACGCCCTGGGCCACTTCCTTCTTGATCACCTGCTCGCACTCGGTGGCCGGGACATCGTAGTTCTTCCCGGTGCTGTCGGTGACCTTGGTGATGGCGCGCGGCTCGCACATCACCCCGTCGTTGGCGAACGCGGAGAACGCCCGGGCCATGGTCATGGGGGAGATGTCCGCAGAACCGCCCAGCAGGGAGGAGAGCACCGTGGTGTCCACGGGATCGCCGGTCTTGCCGTCGTGGATGCCCAGCGCCTGGGTGATCTCGCCAATCGCGCACAGGTCCAGGTCCGCGGCCATGGCGTACAGCGCGGAGTTGATGGAGTTGTAGATGCCGTAGTCCACGTCCATCACCTTGTTGTAGCCCGGTGTGGCGTTCTGGAAGGTCAGGCCCTCGCCATTGGTCCCGGGTTCGAGTTTGTACCCGTTGGGCAGGCACGAGGCCTTCCACTTGTAGTCCGCGGGGTAGTTCAGCTTCCGGGCGTCGATGCTGGCCTTGACGCCCTTGCCCGAGTTGATCCACTCGGCCAGGGTGAAGGGTTTGAACGTGGAGCCCACCTGGAACCCACCGGCGCCCCCCATGGAGCTGTCCACGTTGAAGTTGTACGTGGTGTTGGAGTCGCCCTCCGCCGCGGAGTAGTTGGTGTTCTGCGCCATGGACACGATGTGGCCGTTGCTGGGCTCCAGGGAGACCAGGGCCGTGGAGACGTTGTCCGGGTTGTTGTCCTTGGGCTGCGTGGCGTTGACCTGCTCCTCCGCGGCCTTCTGCGCCTTGGGGTCCAGGGTGGTCTGGATGGTCAGTCCGCCGCGCTGCAGGGTGGCCAGACGCTCGTCCGGGGTGGCCCCGTAGACGTCCGACTGCATGATCTCGTTCTCCACGTAGTCGCAGAAGTACGGTGCGGACTCCGCCGCGGAGCAGCCCGAGCTGGTGGGGTGGACATCCAGGTTCATGGGCTCCTTGGACGCCTTCTCACCCTCCGCCTGGGTGATGGCGCCGGTCTGCACCATGGTGTCCAGCACCACGTTGCGCCGCTGGGTGGAGGCCTCCGGGTTCACCTGGGGGTCGTAGTAGTTGGGGGACTGCACCATGCCGGCCAGGGTGGCGGACTGCGCGATGCTGAGCTTGGAAGCGGGGATGCCCCAGTAGTACTGGGCAGCCGCCTCCACGCCGTAGTTGGAGCCGCCGAAGAGCACGATGTTCAGGTAGCCCTCGAGGATCTCGTCCTTGGACTTCTCCTGCTCCATGGACAGGGCGAGTTTGATCTCCTTGACCTTGTCCACCACGCCCTTGTCGGCGCCGATGGTGCTCGTCTCCTCACCGTTGCGCACCTGCTGGTCGATGATGAGGTTGTTCACGTACTGCTGCGTGATGGTGGAGGCACCCTGTCGGGCGCCCGGGTTGACCAGGTTGTTGGCCATGGCACGCGCGATGCCCCACGGGTCCACGCCACCGTGCTCGTAGAAGTCGCGGTCCTCGATGGAGATGATGGCGTCCACCATGTTCGGGGAGATCTCCTCCAGCGGCACGGGCTCGCGGTTCTGGGCGAAGAACTTGGCCACCTCGGTGCCGTCCTTGGCCACCACCGTGGACGCCTCGGACACCGGGCCCGACTCCATCTCGGCGGGCAGTGACTTGAACCAGCCGATGGAGGCGTTGGCGGCCATTCCGGCGGCCGCGGCAGGGGGAACCAGGAGCCCGGCCACGACCACTCCGGCGACCACGGCAACCGCGATGAACGCGATGATGTTGCCCAGGACCGAGGTGGGCTCAGGGCCCGATGTGTTGCGTGATGCCAT